>CAWBXN010000001.1:0-2638849 GCA_963792805.1 uncultured Actinomycetota bacterium
AACTGCACGGTCAGACAGTGGTGGTGGGTGGCGCGACGGGTGTGCCGTCGGGTCCGGAGCGGTCCGGGCGTTCCTCGACGCCGCCGCAACCGTGGTCGGGGTGTCCCGCTCGGCGCAGCGGCTGGAGGAGCTGCAGGCCGTGCTGCCGGCCGGCGCCGACTTTCGCGGCGTGGTCGGTGACCCGGTCGACGACGACGCGGTGCTGCGGCTGCGCGCTGACGTGAGGCTGCTCTGGGTGGGGCGCCGGTCGACCACGCGGTGTCCGCGCTCGGGTTCGTCACGATGGCCGACGCACCCAGCGTGACGCCGCTGGGGGTCGCCCGCCAGGCCATGCAGGACGGGCTGTACCCGAACATCGGGTTCGCCCAGGCCCTGCTTCCGCTTCAGGCCGACGGAGACCAGCCCGTCGTTCACCCTTGTCAGCGGCGGCTTCGCGCACGGCGTCCCACCGGAGGCGCCGCAGCTGTGGCTCGGCACCGTCAAGAACGCCGCGGTCAGCGCGCTCACCTCCGGGCTGGCCGCCGAGCAGGGCCCGGACGGAGTGCACGTCACCACCGCCTGCGTGCACGTCGGTGTCGCCCCCGCAGGCGGCTCAGCAACCAGCTCGGGTTCCCCGCCGCCCGCGACACCCTCGCCCTCGGCCCGGTCTTCCCCGCCCTGGCCACCCACCCCCGCCACGGGCAGGTCGTGTGCCTCACCGACTGGGACACCATCGACCAGCTGGCCGCCGGCTGAGCGCCGCTCGACAGCCGGGGCGTCGGCGTCCCAGCGCACCACCTCTCAGTCGGCGCCGAACAGTGCCGGTGCCGTGGCGGTCAGCTGCTGCAGGACGCGGGGTGGGGTGAGCCAGTCGGGGTCGCTGCGGTAGATCGCGGCGATCTGCTCGACCGTGTCGAGCTGCCCGGCAGCCTCGGCCAGCACCCCGGACGGGATCGGACCCGGGTCGACCCTCGGGTGGGCGGCCCACACGGGCCGGTCGGGGTCAAGCAGCCTGTGGTCGATGCTGGCTTCGATGATGCCCCCGCACCGGCACGGGTTGGACGCGCTGACCAGGCCGCACCGGTTGGCGATCACCTCCCGCATGGTGTCTCGCGCCCGTTGCAGGCGCTTGCGGTAGGCGGCCCGGCTGATGTCGAGCACCATCGCGCCGTCGGTGTCGCTCAGGCCCACCAGGTCACCGAGCAGGTAGGTGATGCGCTGCTCGCGCGACAGACACTGCAGCATGCCGTACGTGCACGAGATACGGACGTCCCCGCACAGCTGCGCGTAGGCCACGGCGTCGACGACGTCCGGCTCGGGCTGCAGGTGGGTGTCGAGCCACTCGGCGAAGGCCTGCGGGCTGGCCACCGTGCCCTCCACCCGGCCCTGTCGGGCGCGCAGCAGGTGCCGGGAGGCGATCGTGTACACCCACGTGGTCAGCTTCGACCGGCCATCGAACTGCCCGATGTGGGTGACCACCTTGACCAGGATCTCCTGGGTGGCGTCCTCGGCGTCGGCCGGCTCGGAGAAGAACCGCAGCGCCAGCCGGTACACCATGTCCTGCACCCCCCGACAGACCGCCTCCAGCGACGCAGAGTCCCCCTCGGCGGCCCGCGCGGCGTGCTCCTCCAGACTCACCTCCGACTCGTCCATGGCGCCATCGTCACCCATCGGCGCCGACGGCGGCTGCTGAGTCGGGCCCGAAACGGTGGACGACCTGGCCGTGCTGCATCGACTCGACCGACTCGATCAACCCGAACCACTCCGCGACGGCCTCGATCCCCGGTGCCGCTTCGGCCGCGGCGTGGGCCTGCTCCGCCGAGGCCCACTCGACCCAGTCCACCCACCGCCGCTCGTCCAGACGCACCAGCGTCGCGGTGGACAGCTCGGGGAAGCGCCCCCGAATCGCGGCCATGGCCGCGTCCCGCCGCGCCAGGAACAGCGCCGCGTCCTCGGGGCGCACCGCCATCATCACGATCTCCACGTACATGTCGCTCCTCTCATCGCCAACTGCTGTCAGAAGATGAGAGACATCCCCACCCGGGACTGTGACATCGCCACCGAGGGGGACCGCTTGACCACCGCCATGGGGGCTCGCCCGCGCCGCCCGTCGGGGCTACGCGTCGGTGGTCTCGGCGGAGCGATAGGCCTCGACGGTGACCCGTACCGCCTCGTCGAGGGGGGTGACGGCGAACGGCCCGAAGGCGTCCTGGAATGCCGCGTCGTCGACCACGAAGGGCTGCGACCACTGGTAGAGGATGCCGAGGGTCTCCTTCGAGATGCGGTGGAAGGGTGCGGCCAGTCGCAGCATCGCGGCGGGTAGGACGCTGGTCTTCTGCGGTGTCGGCAGTGCCTGGTTGACGAGCTGGAGGAACTCCCGGCCGGTGACAGCGGGGGCGTGCGGGAGGATCCAGACGCTGCCGTCGGCCTCGTCCCGGGTGCCGAGCAGCACGTGGGCCCGGGCGATGTCGGGTAGGTAGGCGATGGAGTGAGGCGTGTCTAGCGACGCCGTCCAGCGCAGCGTCCCACCCGTGGCGGCCGGCTTGATCGCCAGGGCGGTGATCGCCGAGACGTCTGCCCGGGGGCCGACGTAGTCCGACGCCCGTCCGATCGCCACCCGGATCCGTCCCGACCGGTGAGCGTCGAGCAGGGTCTGGGTCATCGCGCGGCGCACCCGGCCCTTGCGGTCGGTGGCCTGCTCCGGGGTGCTCTGCGACATGGGGCTGGACCCTCGGACCGTAGCCGTAGAGGTTGTCGACCATGACGAGCTTCGCGCCGTCGGGGACTCCGTCGAGGACCGTCGACAGCATGGCGGGGAACTCCTGCGGCCAGCGGTGGTACGGGGGCTGGGCAGCGAGGTAGACCACGTCGGCTCCCGCCGTGGCACGGCCAGCCGCGCTCGGGGGTGCTGATGTCGGCGGCCGCGCTGCTCACGCCGGCGGGCACGTCTGCCGACCCGGAGCGGTTGACCGCGCGTACCGCGAGGCCCAGGTCGTGCAGGGCTCGGGCGATGGCGTTGCCGGCACCGCCGGATGCGCCGAGCACGACGTGCTGGGTGGGGGTCATGGTCATCTCCTGGTCTCGGGGCGCTCCATCTCAAAGCGCGAACACCGTTCACAGATTAGGTAATGACCACCTCTTTGTCAACGGTGTTTGCAGAGCAGTCAGGCGTACGCCATGCTGGGGCCGTGACGAGCACACGGCGAGAACGGCTCCGCCTCGCCACGATCGCGGAGATCAAGCAGGCGGCGCTGGACCAGATCGCGACCGCCGGGGCCGGCGAGCTGTCGATCCGCGGAATCGCCCGTGCCATCGGGATGAGCCCGGCGGGCCTGTACCGGTACTTCGACAGCCTCGACAGCCTGCTCACCGAGCTCATCGCGGACGCATACAACGACCTGGCCGACGCCGTCGTCGCGGCCACGACGGGCCCAGGGACGGTTCGCGAGCGGCTTCTGGCCGGCATGCTGGCCTACCGCCGATGGAGCCTGGACCACCCCAACCAGTTCCTGCTGATCTTCGGCACCCCGATTCCCGGCTACGCCGCCCCCGAGGAGGGGCCGACGGTCGAGGCGAACCGCCGGGTGGGGGCCGCGTTCTTCGACGTGGTCCTCGACGGCTGGCGCACCGACACGCTCGACCTGCCGGCCCGGCCTCGTCCCGCCACCCCGCCCGAGCAGGCGTTTCTCGCGCTGGTGGACCCGGACTTCCCCGCCTCATGGCTCACTCCCTTCGTGGGCGCGTGGGCCCACTTCCACGGCATGGTGACGTTGGAGATCCTCGGCCAGCTCGACTGGATCTACCCCGACGGTGAGACCTTCTACCGAGCCGAGGTCAAGCGCCTGCTGGACTCCTGGGACGCCGCCCAGGGGGCCGAGCTGTCGGCCTGAGCTCAACAGACGACGGCCACGAACGGCGCTCGCCCATACCCACGGGCAGCGCGTCGCGGACCCTGGCCGACGACATCCTCCAGATGGGCGTCGGGTTGCAGTGGCGGGGCTGGTCAGTGCCTTCTCGCCGGGGAGGCCAAGACCGCTGTTGTCGTGGTGCGCGCACAGGCGGCCGAAGTGACGCAGTCGGTTTCGTCGTCGCTGGCATTGTGCGGTGGTGCTCGCCTAGCCCGAATCCACCGCCCGGCTGTGATCGGTCGGCTCTGTTGCGTTGGTCGATCGCAGGGCGTGAGGGCTCGCGGCGACAGGGGGTCGCGGTCAGATCACTGCCTGGAGATCGTCGAAGGCGGTGGCCAACCGGAGCGCGGGTGTCGTGTCGGTTCCGAGTTCGTAGTGCCCGCGGCGCAGGTTCTGCACGAAGGCGTGACCACGGATCACCACGCTCGCCGTTCGGTTCGTCTTCAGACCGCGCATCGGTCGTAGCCGGGCCTTGAGCCGCCCGTGATCGCACTCGACCCGGTTGTTGGCGTACTGCTCGGTGGTGTGCAGCGCCCCGGGCAGCAGGTCGTCGATCACGTGCGCCAAGGGCGCGGCACGGTCGGTGACCACCTCGGCCGGCTCGCCGTGGGCGGCCAGAGCGGCGGTGAAGAACGTGCGTGCCGCGGCGATGTCGCGGTGGTTCGACACGTACACGTCGATGACCTGGCCGTACTGGTCCACCGCCCGGTACACGTAGCGCCACACCCCGGCGACCTTGACGTAGGTCTCGTCGACGAACCAGCGGTCACCGGCCAGGTGCCGGCCCGGGCGGGCTGCGTCGATCAGCTCCGGGGTGAAGCGCTGCACCCAGCGAAACAGGGTCACGTGGTCGACGTCGATGCCGCGTTCGGCCAGGAGATCCTCCAGGTCCCGGTAGGACAGTGAGTACCGCAGGTACCAGCGCACCGCCAACAGGATCACTTCTGGTGGGAACCGGAAGCCGGAGAACGACGAAGGCAATGGTGAGACAGGACCACGACGAACTGGACGCTTCACCGCGCCACCCTCACCGCCCCGACGCGATCAGTCAACGCAACAGTGCCGGCGTCGTCCGTGGGGCGGACTCGTAGGGTCCAGCCGCACTGGTGAACGTGATCGCTCTGGAGCTGTACATCGTGGCCGTTCCACTGCGACAAGCCGGTCGAGAGAAGGTCATGTGCGCCGGCGGGGCGGGTCGAGCAGGTTCTGGACGGCGCTCGTCGATGCGCTGAACGACCCGGTCGGTCAGGGCGATGGCGTTCTTGAGCCACTCGGGTGGGTCCCCGCCGGCGTTGAGGATCCGGGCGGCCTGGTTGAGGTTGTTGCCGTAGCGGCGCAGCTGGGCGCGCGTTGTCATCAACTCGAGGCAGGACTTCCCGCTCGGGTCCGTCGACTGGAGTGATGGCACGGGCCGCGGCAAGCGCGGCCTCAGCGGCGTAGCCGCCGCGGCGTCAGTCCCGCTGAGATCGCCGCAGTCCGGATCGCGTCGTACTCGGCTCGGTGAGCAGCGGACGTAGATCTGGTGGACGCGCCGCGGCGTGCCGTGAGGCCGGTCTCGGCTCGCGGGCGGCCTCCTCACGATCCGCCCCCGGCTCGACGTGCTCGACGTCCGTGCGGTGACCGCGCCCGGTCACAAGCACACCGCCGGCCCGGCGGCGTCTGCCTGGCAGACGCATATCTTGCTCCGCCGCTCAGGTGGGTTCTGTGATCTTCACTTGGTCTCGGCTTGGGTGGCCGCACGGTGTCGTGCGGCGGGTCAGTGAGGGGGAGTGGGGGTGTGGTCATGCGACTTCCTGTCGGGATCGGTGGAGGATCTGGACGGCGCGGGCGGTGACGGTGGCCCGGGTGACCGGCAGGTGCTCGGCGGCGAGCTCGGCGCGGGCCTTGGCTTGGAGGGCGGGGCGGTGTTCGGCGACGTCGTCGAGCTCGGCCTCCAGCGCGGCGAGGTCGACCCCGTCGAGCTCGGGCGGTGGGGGTGGGGGTTGGTCCCACCACGGTCCGGCCTCGGCCACCCGCATCGGCGAGCGCGTCTCGCGGTCGGCGGCGAGGGCGAGCAGGGCGGGCTGGATCTGCTCGGCCGGCCAGCCGCGCAGCACCGCCAGCTGGATCGCGGCGAGCAGACACGGGGCCGCCCACCGGGTGGGGGACAGGCCGAGCGCCTGTCGTGCGGTTTGGCAGCGCTCGGCGAGCGCTGCGAGGTCGGTGATGCCGCACCGGGCGAGCACCTCGTCGCTTCGATCGGGCGTCGGCTCCTCCTCCGCCGTCGCTCGTGGTGCGCGGCTGTCGCGGTGGTCGGGGTGGAGGGGTGGGGGGAGGAGGACTCTCGGTCACTTGCTTTCGGTTGGGCCGCAGATCTGCGGCCACCCTGGCCGCAGCCGTGCCCCTGGCCGCAGGAGTGCCGGTAGCCGCAGTGGTGCGGGTAGCCGCAGATCTGCGGCCACCCCCCTCGGCCCCGTCGGGGGTCTCACTCGGTATCGGGGCGAGGCTGGGCAGCTGCTGTCGGCCTCTGCTTCTCGGTGGGGTTGGTGGTGCGCACGTGGTAGCGGTTGGTGAGGTTCTCCCGCCCGCGGCGCCGGCGCTCGACCCGGACGAGGCCGGCGGTCTCGAGGTCGCGCATGGCCCGGTCGACCGAGTCGACGGAGCGTCGCATCCGCTCGGCCAGCAGCCGCCGCGACGGCATCCGCGAGCCGCTAGGTGCCGCCGTAGCGCAGCAGCAGCGCGTACAGCCGCAGGGCGGCGTCGGACACGTCGAGGTCGAGGACCCACTCGGGGACGATGGCGAACCGCTGCGGCTCGACCACGAGCGTGTCGCCCGGCTCTGAGATGTGGGCGTGGGTGGACGTCATGGGGTACCTCCAGGGAGAGCGGTTGGAAGCGGTGTAGGGACAGCGCCGCGGTGCCGGATTGGGCACCGGAGTGGGAACGGGACTGGGAACGCAATGGGAACGGACCGCCCAGCACGACGGCGGACCATGGACACCACCCCGGACGCGGGAGTAGCGTCTGAGCAGCGGAAACGGCACCAGGCCGGACCAGGACGGACGAGTCATAACTGATCCGGCTTTTAATCCGCGAAGTGTGGGTTCGAGTCCCACGGGGCCCACCCCGTCTGACCTGCGTGAACACTGCCCGTAAGTTCGGCTTGACCCGCTCGGCAAGGCCGGGTGTGACGTGGGTGTGCCGCAGGTGTGACGCGGGTGTGCCGCGCGACGGGTGTGCGGAGGCGGCCCGCGGTGCTCAGTACTGGGGGTGGGGTCGCCGATTCTGCGCCGCCTGGACGAGGTCGGCGACAGCGTCGGCGTAGCGGTCGTGCACCTCGGGAAGCACGGAGGTGTAGATGTCGGCGGTGGTGATGATGGTGGAGTGTCCGAGGAGGTCTTGGACGGTCTTGAGGTCCGCCCCGGCGGCGAGGGCGAGGCTGGCTGCGCCGTGGCGCAGGTCGTGCAGCCGGACCGGGGGCAGTCCGCTGGCCTGAACGGCGCGCCGGAAGGCGACGCTGAGCCGCTGCGGCTGGATGGGGCGCCCGGCCTGATCGGCCAGGACGGCTGAGGTGGGGTCGAGCCACCCACCGGACCGCCTCACGGCCGACTCGCGCATGTCCCGGAGCAGGCCGGTGGTGGCGGCGTCGAGGCTGATGGTGCGCCGGCTGGCGGGGGTCTTCGGCGGTGCCGGGGTGATGCTTCCGCCGACCTGCACTATGGCTTGCACGACGCGCAGTCGGCCATGCCCGCCCGCCGTCGTCCCGCCGGTGGCGTGGTCGTCTTCAGGATCAAGGTCGAGGTCGGCCCAGCGCAGTCCGCATGCCTCGCCGCGGCGCAGTCCGCGCAGGGCGATGAGCCGCCAGGCGGGGTAGAGCGGGTCGCGTGCCTGCCGACGGTGATCGAGGAAGGTGGCGAGCTGATCGGGGGTCCAGACCGCGACGGTGGGGCGTTCGCCGGTGGCCTGCCAGATCGCGACCCGCCCGGGTGTCCACACCTCGGGGCGGCTCGGCTGGGCGAGGGGGAGCCGGGTGTGCCAGGCGGGGTTGGTCGCGATGAGCCCGTCCCGAAGCGCGGCGTTGAGGGCTGCGCGCAGGGTGGCGTGGACACGCCGCACGGTGGCCGCGGACAGCGGCTGACCGGTGCGCGTCCGCGTCGCCGCGATCTGTGTGAACGCGGCCTGCACCACTGGTGGGGTCAGCTCGTCCAGCCTTCTACGTCCTAGGGTCGGGGCCAGGTGGACGCGTACGTGCGCCTCGTAGGACGCGCGGGTGGCCGGGCGGATGCGGGGATTCGTGGCCAACCAGTGGCCGAGCCACCGCTGCACCGTCCACCCTGCACCGGCCGCGTCGCCGTTGGCGCGGCCGACGACCTCGTCCAGAGCGCCCTGCGCGGCCTGTCGGCTGGGGTAGCCGCCGCGGCGGACCCGCACCGGTGGCCCGACCCCGAACGCTCCTGGCACGGTGACGTCGATCGACCACGCCCCGTGGGCCGGGTCGGCCAGCCGAGGGCAGAACACCCCGAGCTGCTTGCCGGTGTCGGGGTCGCGGCAGCCGCAGCGCTGCCGCACCGACCCCTGCGGCCCCGCAGGGCCGGGCGCCTGCCGCGGCGGGTGATCGGAACGAGTCAAGGGAGGAACAGCCACGATCGACCCTAGCCCCACCCCGGGCGTGGCCACCGTGCCGCTGCTGCGCTCGATCAGGACTACCGCCACCGGCGGCCGCTCGCATGCGACGGGGGGTACGTTCGCCTCGTCGATGCTCCGGATACGGGTGGGAGGACTGCGGTGGGCCAGCCGATCGACATCGCCCCGCTCGATCGTGCGCTGCTGGACACAGCCGCGGCCGCTCTTGCCCGGGCGTTCCTCGACGACCCGATGCTCGAGGGCACTGCTGCATTTCGCCGGCCTCGGCTGGGGTCAGGGCCCGGGCCTGGCGGTGCTGGCAGCCGATGGGTCGGGAGTCGCGGACGGGGTTGTGGCCGATCGCGCCGTGGCGCACGGCGTCGGCGCACAGGCTGGACAGCGTCCGGCGGGCGGCGCGGGCCGGCTGGGTTCCCTTGTTCACGCGGACCAGGTTGAGGGCGCGGTCGATGACGGCGGGAGTGAGCTCGGCGAGACGGACCTCACCGAACGCCGGCTGGACGTAGAGCCGGACCGCAGCCTCATACATCTGGCGGGTGGCAGGAGCCAGCGAACCTGCCTCCAGATCGGCCGTCCACAACCGGATGGCGGCAGCGGCCCGGGTCCCTGCTGCCCAGTCCCCGGTGGGGAAGGCCGCCTGCTCGGCCAGCGCGGCCAGCAGCCTGCCCTCGGCCTCGGCCCGGCTGGCTCCCCACCGTGTCACCGGCCGGCACACCCCGTCGAAGCAGCGGAACCTCGCCCGGGCCCGCACCCGTCCCGAGCCTGGGTCGGTGTGGAAGTCGATGTGCCCGTGGGCACCCAGCGCCAGAGGTGGACGTCCCATCCGTGCACGCTAGGCACACCCGCCGGTGCCGGAGTGCGTCGAAACGCTGGCCGATAGGCGCACCGGCGGCGGAGTGAATCAGGTCGGTTTCGTCGTCGCTCGCCTTGCGCGGCAACGCTCGCTCGTACCTGCGAGTTGAGGCGTTCGCAGTACGTCTTCCGAGGGGATGAAGACCTGCGTCGTATCGCCCAGATAGACGCAGCCTCCAACGCCCGGATCCTCTGATGAGGGGGCGAGGGGGTTGCCGATGCAGGTCCTGGTGGAATGGCAACTGCACCGACCTGCTAGGGCTAGGCCCCCGGGCTATCCGAGCGCAGGGTTCTGTCAAGCCGGAGGCAGCTGCGGCATGGGCGCGTCGTGTGAGCAGCGGCCTTCTGGCTACAAGCGGACCACGATTGATATCGGGCCCCCCGATGATCCACGGAGTCGGGAGCAGCTGACCAGCGTGGACGGCACGTGTGCGTCAGGGACGAGCCGCATCGTTGCGCGAGGTCTTGTAGGCGATGTGTGGCGATGCCGGCGCGGCGCATGGGTGACTACCGGTTTGCCGTCAGGTCAGTTCGGCCTCGATCGCGGCGGCGTCGATCGGTGGGACGTCCCGCTCCGGGATCCAGCGGACGATTGCAGCATCCGTGCGCGTCGGTGAAGGCGGAACTGGCGCGGCACCGCACGTGCTGATGTCACACGCCGGCCTCCCGCTGCGGCAGGCTCTCGTGGTGGTCACGGACGCGCTCAAGCGATGGAACGTCCGTGATGACGTCACGGTGTTCGCGTCAGGCAAGCTGGTCGAGCCGGCGAACGCCGCTCTGGCCCTGGCGCTCGGGGCTGATGCGATCGGCACGGCGCGCGGGTTCATGCTGGCGCTGGGCTGCATCCAGTCCTTGAAGTGCCACCTGGACACCTGTCCGACCGGCATCGCCACTCAGGATGAGAACCGTCAGAAGGTTCTTGACGTCGATGCCGCCGCGGAGCGGGTCGAACGCTATGCCACGACTTTGCTGAACGAGCTCATGGTGCTGTCCCGAGCGTGCGGCCACGACGATCCGTCGCAGCTGTCCCCGGACGACGCCCTCGTCATGGTGGACGTCGGACACTGGGTTCCGGCCCGAAAGGCTGCACGAGTCGATCTTCAACAAGTGTGACGACGCGCCTATCACCGCTGCGGTCCGCCTGGGCGCGGGCCGACCGGCCAGCCCGCCGCCGGTGCGCCACGCCCGCGGGTCCCTTGGACAGTTGGGTTGACTATCACGCGGGCCTGCTCTGCCTGCGCAAGCCAGTCTTGGTAGGTCTCGGTGGGGGTGCGACCGAATCAACGTCCGATGAGCCGATCCGGATACTCAAAGGACTGCCCCTGCAACACTGGGGCGATGAGTCAGACCGCGCCGATGCGTCGTCGGATTCTGCCGAGGTGGTTGAGCTGGCCGGTGGTGCTCGCCACGCCCGTGGTCGTGGTGTTGGTCGGTCTGGAGGTGGCGTCGGCGCCGCAGGCGGTGCTGCTGGCGCTGGTGCCGGTGGCGATCGTGGCGCCGGCCTTGTGGTGGCTAGACCGAGTGCACCCGCAGCCGTGGTGGACCCGGATCCATGCGCTGCTGTGGGGGAGCACCGTCGCGGTGGCGGTCACGGCGGTGGTGAACACGTCCGCTGAGGAGGCTCTGGGCGTGAGCGTGGCCGCGGTGGCGGTGGCGCCGGTAGTCGAGGAGGCCATGAAGGGTCTGGGTGTGGTGTGGGCGGTGCGCCGCGGCGAGGTCGACGGGGTGATGGACGGGATCCTGTGCGCGGGCTGGGTTGGCCTGGGATTCGCGGTGGTCGAGGACATGGTCTACTTCGCAGGCGCCGAGGGGCAGGGCGAGCAGCTGCAGGAGTTCCTGTTGCGGGCACTGCTGAGCCCGTTCGCGCATCCGATGCTGACCTTCTGGACTGGTCTGGCGGTGGGGATCGCGGTGTACCGTCGCCGCCCCCTGGTGTGGGCGTGGTGGGGGTTCGCCCTGGCCGTGGCGGGGCATGCCCTGCTGAACGAGACGTGGGAGGTGGCCGACGAGCCGTTCCCGCCGCTCGGTGTGGCGTTGATGGTGGTGTTGCTCGTCGCAGCGATCGTGGTGGCAATGGGAGCCCGGCGCCGGGACGTCGCCCGGTTCGACGCGGGGGCACCTGCTGTGGTGGACCGGTTCGGCCCGTCCTCGTGGGACTCCGGGGTCGTGTCCAGCTGGTCCGGCGTGATGGCCCGTCGGCGACAGCTGCCCCGCGAGCAGCGTCGACAGTTCGACCGCGAACGCTGCGCGATCGCACGTCTGGCGCTGCAGCAGTCGCGCCCTGGCGGGCCCGACCCGGACAGGGAGCAGGAACTCGCGCATCAACTCCGTGGCAGCGCGGATGGCGGGGCGGAGTAGCGAGCCCGCCCTAGGTCAGTCGCCCATCGCATCTGGCGCTACGGCGACACCGCGGGTACTGCCGCGCTCACCCGGCCAGTTGCATGCGTGCGTGGGCGATCGGTCCTGGCGTGAGGGTGGCACGCCACTGCTCCCAGTCTCCGCCGGCGCCCATGTAGCCGGAGTAGAGCTTGGCGACCAGCGACGCGTCGGCAGCGATCTGGTCCCAGGTCATGTCGCGTAGCCCGGGGTGGTCGCGGCGCAGGGATTCGAGGATGACCGCGACCTGCCAGTCGTTGATGACCGGCTGCTCGGAGAAGTACGGCAACAGGTGTCGCAGCCGGGTGTCTGGGATGCCGTACATCTGCAGGTAGCCCTCCTGCTCGGCCCACGGGATGAGAGCCTCGATTGTGGCGGGCTTGATCCGGTACCGGCCGACCGAGAAGTCCAGCCGGTAGGTCAAGCGGGGGACGAGGAAGGTGAGGACGTCTTGGGCGTACTCGGCGGCCTGTCGGTACCAGGGTTCCTGGGCGTAGGCGAACGCCTCAGCGTGCTTGATCGCCACCACCACCGACCGAGGCACGGGAGGTGGGTCGATGGCGAAGTCGGCAGCCGCCAGCACGTGGTAGCGGTGGTAGAAGATCGCCACCACGACCGCGAGCATCGTGAGGATCCCCAGGACCTCACCCACGGTCAGTTCGATGAGCAGCATGGCGTCGTAGTCTGGCGGTACTCCGTGCCGACACGGGCCCGGTTGCTGACATGTCTCGATGCTCCCCGAGATCGACATGCGGGCGTGCGGGGCGTGGCGCGGACTCTCGCCACGTCCGAGGCTGCTACGGTTCGCCCGCCCGCCAGTGCTTTCACTTGAGCAGGAGTTGCCCGATGACCGTTCCGAACCCGCTTGTTGCACCTCGACCGACGAGTGTGACGGTCGCGATCGCCGTCGGCTGGATCTCGGTGCTCCTCGATGCGGTGGGTGGTGTCGCGCTCATTGTGCTGGCCGGGAACGCCGATGTCACCAGCGCTCTGGGTGCGGATGAGTCGACAGCCCGGACGATGGGGATCGTGGGGCTGGTGCTCGCGGCGATCCTGGCCCTGGTGGTGTACCTGCTCAGCCAGGGCAGCACGATTGCGCGGATGCTGGTGACGATCGTGATGTTGGTACGGATCGGGTTCGCGGTGTGGGCGATCGTCGCTTTCGGGACGCACCAGTTGACCGAGGCGATCGTGAGCATGGCGGTGGCGGTGACGGCGATCGTGCTGCTGTGGAACGACAAGGCGAACGCGTTCTTCTCCACCAACGCCCCCTAGCCAGAGCAGGAGCATCGTCATGGCCCTTCCTCCTCCGCCGGCGGGCTGGTCCCGGTTCCTGGTCAAGAGCCGGTTCGGCGCCGGTCGTGACTTCGCGGTGCTCGACCCCACGACGGAGGCCGAACGCTTCTTCGTCGACGGCAAGGTGGGGACCCGGCCCAAGGCGGAGATCCGCGACGCCGCAGGGCAGGTGGTCTACCAGGTGCGGGGTCGGCTGCTCGGGGTGCCGAAGCAGATGACGATCACTGATGCGCAGGGCGGCGAGGTCGCCTCCTTGCAGGCGAAGATGTTCTCTCCGATCAAATCCCGGATGACTCTGACGGTGGCCGACGGGGCTTCCTGGGAGCTTGAGGGCAGCCTGCTGGAGAAGGAGTACGCGATCGCGGTCGAGGGCCGCCCGGTCGTGCAGATCACGCAGAAGTGGGTCACGATCCGCGACGCCTACACCCTCGATGTCGCCGACGGCACCGACCCCGGCCTCGCCCTGGCGGTGTTGTGGGCGGTCGACCGGTGGGTTGAGCGCGACTAGCGCCGATGGTGTCCTCGGTCGCCTGGCCCGCGACCGAGGTGCAGCGGCAGCCGGCAGCCGACGTGGTTGAGCGGGCCGGTCGCGTTGTCGCGACTCTCGTGAGCTCACCGCCCTTTGACCGGGGCCAGGTGCGATCCCCGAAACAGCACCCAGAGGGAGGACGCGGACGACGCGCCGCATGCCTGTCGCCGGTTCTCGCTGAGGTCACGCCCCGGCTGCATCGTCAGGGTCCTGCACGAGTGTCGGAGCAGATGGCGATTACGCTCCGCGAGGTGGTGAGGGGGTCGCTGATGGCTGGGTCACCTACTTCGGCGTGCGGAGCAGTTCAGGTCCGGACGGGTTCTACGCGAGGCCGGCCTTCGGGACGGACCGACTGATGCCTGTTCTGGAGCGCGATGATCTGTCGACCAGGCCGATAGCGGGCGGGGTACCCCGGGCCTCGTTGACGGTGCCGGCGCGGATGCCGCGCCTGCCTGGGCTGGATGGTCTGCGGGCGTTGGCGGTCGCTGGTGTCGTGCTCTATCACCTGGACCTGCCCTGGATGCCGGGCGGGTTTCTCGGGGTGGACGTGTTCTTCGTCCTGTCGGGGTTCCTCATCACGACCTTGGTGGTCGAGGAGGTGGAGCGGACCGGGCGGCTGAGCTTCCGGCAGTTCTACCTGCGTCGGGCTCGGCGGCTGCTCCCGGCCCTGTGGCTGCTGCTGGCGAGTGTGTCGGTCACGGCGCTGCTGTTCTTCCGTGAGGAGATCGTCGAACTGCGCGCAGACGTGCTGGCCGCGCTGCTGTACGTGTCCAACTGGTGGTACATCGCCTCCGACGTCTCGTACTTCGAGTTCACTGGGCGCCCGCCTGTTCTGCAGCACCTGTGGTCGCTGGCCGTAGAGGAGCAGTTCTACCTGATCTGGCCGGTCATCGTCGTCGCGGCGATGGCGACCGGTCGTCACCGGGTGCGCCGGGTGGCTCTCGTGCTGGCGGTGATGTCGACGGCAGCCATGGCGGTGGCGTCGATCCGCTACTCCTACCCCGTGCCGAACGACCCGAGCCGGGTCTACTTCGGCACCGACACGCACGCCATGGGCCTGCTCCTGGGGGCGGCGTTGGCGACTGCCTGGTCGCCGTGGCGGAGGTATGACACCTCCCCAGCATGGGTCCGACGCTCGTTCACCGGGCGTCGCTACCGGGTGCTGGTCACCGACGTGATAGGCGTGGCGGCATTGGTCGGTGTCGTGTGGTTCTTCCTCAACGTTGGGGAGTTCTCCGACCTCCTGTACCGCGGCGGCTTCCTCGCGCTGTCCGCCGTGACCGCCGCACTCATCGCGGCCCTGGCCCACCCGGCGGGGCTGCTCGGACGGGCGATGGCGGTGCAGCCTCTGCGCTACCTCGGTGAACGGTCCTACGGCATCTACCTGTGGCACTGGCCGGTGTTCATGGTCACGCGGCCAGGGTTCGAACTGGGCTTCGACGGGTGGCCCGCACACCTGCTGCGGGTCGGACTGACCCTGGGCATCGCAGAGCTGTCCTACCGATACGTGGAAACCCCCATCCGGGAAGGTGCCATCGCCCGGCTCGTGAGCCGGGCGCGCACCCGCACCCCAGCGGGCCGGCTTGCCGCCACCCGTCTCATCGGCGGCGTCCTCGCCCTTGCCCTCGCGGCGTGGGCAATCGGGCTGGGCTTGGTGCGCGCCGATCCACCGGCCGACCGCTTGACGGGCTCTGTCAGCGTCGGCGTGGGTGAGTCTTCTGCGTCGAGCGCACCCACCGAGGCTGGACGTGATCTCAGCAGCGGCGACCAGACCCGTGCCGTAGGCAGCGGGCTGCGCCCGTCCCCCGCCGCCGAGTCCCCTGCCCCAGTCGAGCCAACAGCCGAACCGAAGGCACAAGCGAAGCCCGCACCGACGGCAGAGGCAAAGCCCGAGAAGACGGCGGACCCCAAGCCGGAGCCCGGTCCAGGCAGCGGCGGCGCCAGGCAGGTCTCCGCTTTCGGAGACTCATTGATCTTCGGGGCGGTCGACTACCTACGGTCGCGCGGGGCGACCGTCACAGCTGGCGAGGGAATGAACTACGCAGACGTGTTCGACGCGGTGCGCGTCGCGCAGGCCGATGGCTCCTTGCGTCGCACGGTCGTGCTGCACACCGGCAACAACGGTGCCATCGCCGAGACTGACCTGCGGAGCTTGCTCGACCAGCTCGACGACCGCGACGTGGTACTGCTCACCCTGCACGTCCCACGCTCGTGGGAGCGCTACAACAACGACCTGTTCGCCCGAGCCGCAGCCGACTACCCGAACGTCCGGCTGCTGGACTGGAACAGCGTCGCAGCCGCCAACCCGGCATGGCTCTACGACGACCGCATCCACCTCGTCGCCCCTGACGGTCGCCAGGCCTACACCGCGTGGCTCCTTCGCTCCCTCACGCGTTAGCCCAGACGCCCCTGCCCCGCCGAGCCGGCGGGCAATCGGCTGTCGGCGTTCTCGTCATGCTGATCGGGGGAGACCGGACTGGTCGATTGCTGGAGGTTGGCCTGGCCGAGGTTGAGGGCATCGAGCTCATGCCCGCCCGCCCGAAGTTCGTCAGAGTACGCAGATGCCGCGTTCTATCCAGGAGATCCCTCCGACGTCCCCGACGCTCGCCCACGACAGACCCGCAGCCCATGCCGCCGCGATGGGCGGGACGCCGACTCAGCGAACCCGCGATCACGCTCCGGTCCGACCAACCGGACCGCGATGACCGGGTCGTCTCGGGTGCCGAACATAAGGGCCAAAGACGGGACCATCCACTCGGACATCGGCATGCATGAGCGAGCGTTGCCACTCAGGACGAGCGACGCCGGAACCGACTTGAGTCACTTCGCCGCCTGTGGACGCACCACGACCCGCGTCGACTCCGCCCAGAGTGGGGCAGGTCGATCAGCGGGTCCGAGCCGACGACGACACCTAACGCGCTACAGCAACTCGCCAGGAGTCAGGACCGCGCCGTCAGCTGAGAAGCGCCCTCGCAGCGGCGGATGCGCGTTTCCACAGGCGGCCGCCGTCGGGCTCAGTCGTTGGTGGGTCGGATTCCGGTCTTGTGGGTGCCTGCGGCCAGCCATGCGGCGGCGTCGGCGGGCAGGATCGAGGTCATCTGCTGATACCGAGCCGTGAGGTCGTCGTCGAGGACTTGTTCACCCCGGTGGTGCCCTCCCTTGTAGAAGAAGGCGTCGGCACCGCCATCGAAGGCCCAGTTGAACTCGCCAGATCGGGTGGCGGTGGCGCGCATGGAGGTGAGCGTGCAGCGTTGCACGATGGTGGGCCAGCGTTCCCTGGGAACCTCAACGGTCAGGTGTCGCGCGACACGCCGCATCTCCACGTCGAGGTGGGCTGTGAGGTCAGCGTAGTGAACGAACAGGACGTTGGCCTGGTCGCGCAGGGGCCACCACGACGCGAGGTGGCGAACGGGGTTGCAGTCGTGCTGCCATTCCTCGAACAAGCCGGCAACGTCGCCGTCGTAGGTCGGCCACGGGGGCAGACCGTCGCGAGCGGCGCGTTCGTTCAGCAGCGCGAGGGCGTCGGGGCTGAATCGGGCCCGGTGGTTGATCCACGACGCGAACGCATCGGGTCCGTGTCGATACACCAACACGTAGCAGACGCCCTCGTCGGCAACCGGTATGCAGTCGGCAGGCGCGTGGGACTTCAACGAACGCCGACCGTCGATCGCTGCCAACCTGTCGATCAGGTCCTGGACGGAGTCGGCTCGGAACTCCGGCCACGCCGTCCCGTGGAAGACGCCTCCCAGATCGTCGTCGGACCACCTCAGCAGCGAGCCCACGACGCCTTGCATCCAGGTGGTGCCCGACTTCTGCGGGGTCGAGATCACGATGTCATCCGGGCGCAGCGTGACATGCCGCCAGCGCCGGCTGTCCTCGGCCACGGTGAGGAGCTCCGATATCGGCTCGCGCACCCGCATGGCGTCCCCCTCATCGCTGTGATCGTGAACCTACCGCGTGGCTGTTGACCGAACACCAACGACGGGAACACGCTCGACGTTGGGGATGGCCACTCATCGGCTGCGCCTGCCAGTCGGCGGCTCGGTCGACCCACCGGCGTCGGAAACCACGGGTGTCGGCCCCCACGCGGCCGGAGAGTGATGAGCGGCTCAGAGGATCAACAGGGCGAGCTGTGGGGACGAGCGCACCTGGACTGGGCCCACGTCTGGTGTTTGCCTTGTGTGGCTCTCACATGGCATGTCGCCTGGCCGGTCACCGGCGGGGTGTCGCTCGAGAGGGGGTGCTCAGCCCCTGGACTGAGCGCAGTTCGGCGGCTGCATCCAGGTACGGCTTCTCACCGGGAATCGCGTGGTCGCCCTCTCAGGTCAGTTGCCTCAGCCAGGAGCGGTTCAGGATGCGGTCGGTCACCGACACTGTTTGCGCGGTGCACAGCCGTCACGCGGCCGTCGGTGTCGATGACGATCGAGGTGGGCATGGCAATGTCGCGCTTTGGCGCTTTGAACAGCAGGCGGTCGTACCAGGGTGCCCCGCGCGTATCGCGGGCGCCGATGCTCTCGAGCACCTCGGCCGGGATCTGGCAGAGGATCGTGATGCGGCCGCCGACGTACTCCTGCATGGGCGCGGCCTGCTCCGGGGAGTCCACTGATGCGGCGTAGACGGTGAGCCCAGCGGCGGCCAGCCGGTCGTACTCGTCGAGCAGTTCGCCGAGTTGGAGCTTGCTCGACGGGCACCACCAGCCGCGGTACAAGACCAGCAGAGCCGGCGCCTCACGCATCAGATCCCGGTCGGTCACCAGCGCACCGTCGACCGTGCGCATCGCCAAAGACGGAAGCATGGAACCTCGGGTGAGCGCCAGTCGCGGTGACCCATGCAGGTGCAGTTCCATCCGCGACATGACGAACCAGCAGATGCTCAGCGTTACAGCGAGGACGGCGACCCATTCGCCCCCGGCCCCACCGGATAGCGACCCGACCACAGCGATGGTGCATCCGGCCACGACCGCGACGTCGACGACCCAGGTCCGGTAGGTGAACTTGTGCAGCACGAAGATGGCACCGAAGTACGAGACGATGGCACCGACGACGATCAGGAGCCCAGCCACAGCCATTCCAGCTTCACCCCCGCTCTCGGTCGCCAGCCACCACGATCGCACCGCCGCAACGCGGGGTCAACGCGGCGAGTGACGACAAGACCGACGTGGGTCACTCCGCCGCGTAGCGACGCGCGCTGCTGCCGCCGGCCTCATCAGCGGCGGTTGCGCCTGCCCCGCCCGGTGGGGACGCCAGTCGCGGTGCCCGCCAGCATCATCGTGGGGTTGCTGTTCACCGCTCGCCCCGTGATCTGACCGGGCCAGGTGCTGCCGGGGTGAGGCCTGCGCGTCCCGGAGCCGGGGTGAGAGAAGCTCAGTGCGCTGCTGTGTCGCGCCGCGGTGGCGGCAGAGCGAGGTCCTTCCGAGCCCGCTCCCGCTCGTGGCCGGGGCCGACGGTCCAGTCGAGGATGAACACGATGGAGTCGGCCTCCGACAGACACATCAGCACCGCGTGCCAGGGCACTGCCGGCTGAAGGTCACCGACCACCACCTCGGTGCGCAGCACGCTAGGCAGCGCGGTCTTGGCTCCTTCGGGGATGCCGATCCTCTCCTCGGCCGTTGCGATGTCGACCGGGCTGTCACCCAGGACGGCCACGGCGGGCACTCCGCCCACCCGGTTCCGAGGCGCGACGATCGACAGGGACACCTCTCGCAGCGTGTGATGCCCGACGGCCTGCAGGCGCAGCAGGCCGAAGACCGGCCCATGCCGCCACTGCTGCACCCAGGCGACGTCGACCGCCCCGACATTGCCTGCCTGCTGGCGGGACACCGCGAGCTGTTCACGGGCCGCGTCGACAGTCGCCGTCACGGCCAGCGATTGGTCCGCCGCTTCCGCCGCCCGCTGCATGGCGGCTTCGGCCTGCTGTCCGGCGACCTGAGCGTGCTGCCGGGCTGACGCGGTGTCTCGCGCTGCACGCCTGGACGCGGCGTGCGCCTGCCACGCTGCCCACAGCGCCACCACCGCCGCCACACCAGCGACGGCGACACCCAGCCAGGCAACCAGCTCCACGAGGCCCGATCCTGGCAGGTGCCGGCGGGAACCGGGAGGCGCTCGCCCCACACCGCCAGTCCCGTGCTGATGGCGGTCGGAACCGCGGCCCGGGGTGAAACGCTCACCCTCCGCCGCGTCGACAGGTGCTGGACGTCGACCTCGACCTGCTCCTCCGAGCAGACAACGCGGCCGTCATCGGCTGCGGCGACGTGACTGCTGTCCGGTAGCTGCAGGTCGTGCGCGAGGATCCCGGAGGATCCCGCACAGGTTGCGCCGGCCCGGTGACGCGTGCCGCTGTTGGACGGGCGGATGATTCAGTCGCTGGCCCCGTGCCCGCCTCGGAGCCGGGCAGGAGGCCACCATGGACATCCGCGGACTCTCGCCCCGCGGCGCTGCAGGCTTCGCAGTGGTCGCGGTGCTGGCGCTGGCTGTGCTGCCTGGCTGCTCGTCTGAGGAGCCCGCGCAGCCGGTGGGCAGCCGGGCGGCGTCTCCGGCAGCAGCATCCGCCACGGTCGGGCTGCCGGCACCGGTCATCGTCGAGCCGGGCCAGGCCGAGGCCACCGCGTCGGTGGGCGCGACCATCGTGTTCAACCAGCCCGATCCGGCGAACACGACGGTCAGCACCGACAGACCCGACATTGTCGAGCTCACCCAGGGCAGCGAGGACGGCAGCGCCCAGTTCAACCCGGGCGCTGTCGCGCTGGCGCCGGGGGTCGAGGTCGTGACGATCGTGGCGACGGACGGCACCACGTCGACCGTGACCGTGACGGTCTCCTAGCCGGACCGGCAGCGGCCACCCGGCGGTGGCTGTTGATGACTGGTCCAGAGCGTCGGGGTCTGAGCGGCCAGACGCCGAAGGCGCCCAAACTGGCTGAGGGAGACCCGTCCGAGGCAGCAACCGATACCGGCACCACTCGCGCACGTCGGGGCAGGCATCGCCGCCCACAGTGACGCTCCCGGGGTGCCTGCGCCAGAGGCGGCGATGCGACACGACCACGGAACCGACGTGCCCCACTTCGGCCGCGAGTGCAGCACTCATCCGCCGACGGGCAAGCGTTCCGGGACGTTCAACCAGGCTCACGCCATCAGCTCTCCGGCTGACCCAGGATCGCCAGCACCTGCCGCATGGCTAGACCGCTCAGCTGGGCGATCTCATACGGCTCGACCCCGGCCACGAAGGCCTGACGCTGAATCAGGCCAGCTGGCCGCGAATACCCTCGAAGAACGCAGAGGACCCCGGAAGGCCGCCGTGGGTGTTGACGTAGTAGCCCTCGGGGTTCTTGCTGATCTGCTTCACCAGCGACCGCTCGGCATCAACACATCCGACGAGGTCACCCGAAGCAGTGATCAGCGGAGTGAGGTCAACGACCACACCCCCGTTCGTGCCCGCTGCCCCGACGTGGATGTGCGCCAGCACGGGTGTGAAGTTGTCGATCTCAATGTCAGCGCAGATGCGCTCCTGCCCCCGGTTGAAGCGCACGACACCTTCACCCGAGGCGCCTACGACACCAACGAAGGGTGCGACCTCTTCTCCGGCGACGAGGTTCACGTCGAACGGTTGGCCGCCGGTGGTCCCACCCGGGCCTGCGAGCGCGCCGCTAGCAGCGCTGACCAGAGCGAGGGCCGCTGTTGCGGCCACAGCGGACAGTTTCTTGATCATGATCTGTTCCCCACATCCGACGACGTTGTGACCACGAGCCTGGCCCACCGCTGGCGACCACGCGCGGCGAGCCCGGACAGGCATCCCCCCGAAGCGATTCAGGGCGCGGCGGCCCCGCGCGTGCGTCCTAGCGCCGCCTGAGGACGCATGGTCACGCTGAGCTCGTCCACCCGACGCTTGTATGCCAACGACATGTTCCGCGATGTGCAGATCGCGGCCGGGAGTGCGCACTGGCTGCTGGCCCAGCGGCAGCACGGGGAGAACTCCGGCGACAGGGACACCCACGTCATCTTCGTCGGGCTCAAGACCACGCCCACCGTCGGCCCGATGACCGCGCTGGGATCGCAGTAGTCGTCGTCAACCCAGGTGCGAGGCGGACCCCGGCGGAGGCTGGCGGCGCTGGCGTCCGCGGCATGCCGGGGTTGCGGTGGCCGATATGGCGGGGTCCGCTGCCTATCTATTGCCATGGTGGGGGCGTAGCGTCGAAGACATCCGGGAGCCGACGAGGCGCCCCTCACCGAGGAGGCCGCCATGACCGGCGCCACCAGCAAGTCGTTCAGCACCCCCGACGAGCAGCGCAGTCCGCCCAACACCGTGGTGGACGTGGTCCACCTGGGTACGCATGCGGTGGCCCGCTTCACCTTTGCGCCGGGATGGCGCTGGTCCACCGACATCGCACCGGTCGCCGGCACCGACTCCTGCCAGGCCCGCCACGTCGGGTCGGTGCAGTCCGGCACGCTGCACGTCACTCACGACGACGGCAGCCAGATGGATGTCGCTGTCGGGGACGCGTATGTCATCGAACCCGGCCACAACGCCTGGGTGGTCGGCGAGGAGCCGGCCGTGCTAGTCGAGTTCGAGAGCGCCGACACCTACGCCAAGGCCTGACAGCCACGCCGCCGTCCTGCGTCCGCCGGCTCGACTGGGCCGGGCCGGGCGGCGCGAGACAGTCGGTGCTGCCGCGAGTCACCAAGTCGGCGACAGACGGGCAGTCCCCGTGGTCGCCTGCACCGCCAAGCAGCCAGGAGTTCAGCATGAAGGACGTCGTCACCGCTCTTGCCAGGGACGGTTGCACTGTTGAGCTGACTGCCGGGTCGGTCGCCGACCTGGCGAGCTCGATCGACGGTGATCTGCTCGGCCGCAGGTCGCCGGGATATGCCGAGGCGCGACGCGTCTGGAACGGGATGATCGACAAGCGTCCTGCCCTGATCGCGATGTGCGGGTCGGCTGCTGATGTGGCGGCGGCGGTGCGGTTTGCCCGCGACCGCGCCCTGGTCATGTCGGTGCGCAGCGGTGGGCACAACGTGTTCGACCGCAACCACAACGTCCAGCCGCGCTGATCCCTGCTCGGGATCGCGGCACGGCCAGGAGGGTGCAGGTATGGGTGAGCCACCGCGCCGGGGTGAGCACACTTCTGCTCGGCGCACACCACGGCCGGCGGCGATGACCCCGGCCACCCCCGCCGGGGGTGAGTGGCATGGCGTGCGAGTCGGCGAGATCGTCCTGGAGACGAGCATGGCCGGGGCGGGTGAGCCCGTCGTGTGGATCCAGACGGCACTGATCGCCGACGAACTGGTCCCGGCAGCCCGCCTCGTCTCACACAGCGGGCGCTACCAGGCAGTGGCCTACCACCGCCGCGGCTACGCCAGCAGCAGCCCCACCACCGGCCCCGGATCCATCCGCCGTGACGCCCACGACTGCGCTTCGCTCCTGCGCGCGCTCGGTATCGACCGCAGCCACGTCGTCGGGGTCTCCTACAGCGCCGCCGTCGCCCTACAGCTGGCCGCCGATCTCCCCGACCGGGTCGCAAGTGTGTGCGTGATCGAACCGCCCCCAGTACATATCCGCTCAGCCCAGGAGTTCCGCGCCGCCAACACCGAGATGGGAGAGGACTACCGCACGCGCGGCCCCCAGATGGCCGTGGACCGATTTCTGTCCCGCCTCGTCGGCCCCGACTGGCGCCGCGACATCACCCGCTACCTCCCCGACGGTGTCGAGCAGATCACCCGCAACGCCGACACCTTCTTCGGCACTGACCTCCTAGCCCTGCTGTCCTGGGAGTTCACTGCGGCCGATGCCGCCAGGATCGAGGCCCCGGTCCTCTACGTCGGCGGCTCCGACAGCGGCCCCTGGTTCAACCAGGTCCACCAACTGATGCTCGACTGGCTCCCCCAGGCAGAAGACGTCACCATCCCCGGAGCCGACCACTCCCTGGCACTCACACACACCAACCAGCTGGCCGCCGCCATCACCGCCTTCCTGGACCACCACACGCCCGGCCGACGCGCCACCACCGCTGTACCGGGCCAGGTTCTCCCGTTGCACAAGCAGGAAGTGCGAGAGCCAGCACCGGAGCAGCCAAGAGACGCAACATGACGCGTCAACACCGCAACCGCGACGGTGGCCCACGGTTCAGCGCCACCAGCCCGAGCGACGGCAACAACATCCGTCGTTACCCGAAGGGCGCGAAGAAGTCCCGCGTCGGCCTGCCGAAGCAGCACGGCTTCGACCGCACGATCTCGCGAATGCTCCCCAGTCAGCAGTAGTGCCCGGCAGACCTGCACAGCGGGGGCTACCGAGGGCAGAGGGGCCGACTCGGTCGTCGCCGGGCGCCGAATCCGGCCCGGCGGCGGCGCGCTGCCAGCAGCTAGCGACCCACCGTTCGTGGGTGTCAGCGGTGGTGTCGGGCGTCCCTGTTCGCAAGGCAAGCGACAACAACGCCCCCAACTGCGTCACACCGCCGCCTGCGGACGAACCTCGAGGAAGCGAGCGGTGCCTCACCAGCGTCGCTGGCGCCCGGAAGGACGCGGCCCAACGAGCCGATCACCGCCCATCTGGAGCTTGATCGTTGGGGAGGCATTCGTCGAGGGTGTTGGGGATGGCCAGCGCAGCAAGGCCGGAGACGGCCAGCAGACCTGCGCAGATGAGCATGGCCGGCGCGAACCCGGCCGTTAGTGCGGTCGGGTCGGCGTAGTCCTCGCCGGACAGACCCACGACGGTCGGAAGCGCGGCGATGGCGATGAGTCCTCCAGTTCGGCTGATCGCGTTGTTCACCCCGCTCGCTGTGCCCGCGAGCCGGTTTGGCGCGGCCGCGAGCACCGTGGTGGTCAGTGGCGCCACCAGGATGACGAGGCCGGTGGCGAAGACGAGCAAGCCTGGCAGCACCCCGGTCAGGTATGAGGTGTCGCTGTCGATCGTGGCCAGCGACGCCACACCGACGGCCGCGACGAGCGGGCCGGCGACAAGGGGCAGGCGTGGTCCGACCCGCTCGGGCAGTGCGCCGGCCCGTGCGGAGAACAGCAGTAGAACGATCGGGATGGGCAGGCTGGCCAGCCCTGCCGCGACTGGACGGTAGCCCAGCGAGGTCTGCAGCTGGATGACGAGGAAGAACAGCATGCCGCTCAGTGCCGCGTATGCACCGAGGGTGACCAGGTTGGTGACGGCGAACGTGCGGTTGCCGAACAGCCCGAGAGGAAGCATCGGCGCGGGCGCGTGGGCCTCCCACCAGACGAAGGCGACGCCGGCGAGAACGCCCATGACGGCAGCGCCAGCAACGACGAGCGGATCACTGGACGTCCCCTCCCCGCCGGCAAACACAAGGCTGGTCGTCAACGCGCCGAGGGCCAGCACGGCGAGCAGTGCCCCCGGCTAGTCCATGTGCCTCTGCGCCGACGGGTCAGTGCTCTCCGGGACGAACCGGGAGGTCAGCACCAGCGCGGCAGCAGCGACAGGGACGTTGACCAAGAACACCCATCGCCAGTTGACCTCGGTGAGCCATCCGCCGAGTGGGGGCCCGACAGCCGGGGCCAGGCCCACGATGCCCGCCCACATGCCGATCGCCCGCCCGCGGTCTTCACGGACGAAGCTGGCCTGGATAATGGCCAGCGAGCCGGGCGTCACCAGGGCACCGGCGACACCCTGCAACACGCGGGCACCGATGAGGACCTCGACAGTGGGTGCCGCCGCGCACAGCGCGGACGTGACCGCGAACGCCACGATTCCCCACACGTACACCCGGCGGCGCCCCAACCGGTCCGCCAGCGAGCCGCTCACCATGATGAACGCCGCCAGGGTGAGCGTGTACCCGGTCACGACCCACTGCAGCTCGGCGAAGGTAGCGTCGAGATCCGCCCCGATCGTGGGCAGCGCGACGTTAACCACGGTGGCGTCGAGGAAGGCGATCGCGCTCCCGGTCACCACAGCCAGCAGCAGGCCCCAACCGGCTCGGGTGCCATAGCGGACGTGTCCCGCGACCAAGGGTGCACCGGCGCGGCTCACCGCCCTACAGTCCCAGGGATGGCGCCACCGTGAGCCGGGACACACACAACTACCCGTGGCCGGACACCTCTGCCACCCATGTCTGAAGGCCCTCAAGTCAGCATGAGCGAGCGTCGCCGTGCAAGGCGAGCGACACGACGAAGCCGACGTGCGTCACTCCGCCGCCTGTTGGGCTACTCGCGGCACGACCAAGAACGCCCGACTCGCGGCTATGTTGTGGCGTTCCGAGGGCAGTCGCGGATGTGTGGTCCCGTCGTCGCGGCGTGGAGGGCTGTCGGGTCGATGATGGGTGGCCCGGGTTCGGCCGTCTTCGTAGCGCCGCCCACTGCGGCGTTGCGGCTCGCCGGGGAAGGCCGTCACTGACGCTGGCTGGCTAGCCTGCGTCGAATCCGCCTCCGGGCGATTGGTGTACGTGGGTGGGCTTGTCCTCGCCGCACCGGCGGCACTCCACGTACTGGGAGTCCTCGATCTGCTTCTTCACGTATGCGTGCAGGCCCAGCGCGCAGCGAAGGTCCTTCATGGCCCCGTCCCTTCGTCGGGGGCCTGCCTCTGGGAAGGAGCCCAGGCCCGGCTGTCCCAGCCAGGGGTAGTGCGCTCGGCCATCGGGCTACGGCTGGGCGGCGATGGCGGCGTCGCGGAGTTGGACGGCGAGGTCGGTGTCGAGCAGGGCGGGGGTGAAGCGGCGGGTGGCGGGGGCCGGGACGAGGTAGGCGACCGAGATGGCGGTGTCGGGGAACACGGTCAGTTTGCCGTGGTAGGAGACGATGTCGCCTTGGTGGCCCACCCATGCTTCGCCGTCGAACTGCCCGCGGGCGGTGCCCAGGCCGTACCAGTCGTCCTCTTCCTGCAGGCCGGCAGTCATCTGCTCGACCAGGCCCGCGTCGATGACATGACCGCCGTAGAGCAGGGCCCCCCACCGGGCGATGGTGGGCGCGTCGGCGGCGATGCCGCCTTCGGACCCCACGAGCGAGGCGAACGCACGTGAGGGTATCCATGGGCTGTCCTCGTCGACGACCGGTAGCTGCGGAAGAGTCTCGCCAACGGCGACCGGGTCCGTCGGGGTCTCGTCGTCTTGGACCCAGATGCGCTCGAGGTCGGCGGTGTCGAGCAGGTCTGCCCGCACTGCCTCGGCGTACGTGCCGCCGGTGACCTGCTCGATCAGCTCACCGAGGACGGCGAAGTTGAGGTTGTTGTACTCCTGGCCGTACCCCACGGCGCCCATCCGGCCGGCGTCCGGGTCAACCAACGCGATCTCGTCCCCGACGGCGTAGTCGTGCTCCGGGTCGGCCAGCACTGTCTCGTTGACGGCCTCGAGCGGGTCGCGGGGGAAGCCGCTGCTCATGTTCAGCAGCTGCCGCACGGTCGCGCCACCGGCGTCGAAAGGCAGCTCGACGTAGTCGACGACTGGGGCGTCAAGGTCGACCAGTCCCCGCGCCGACAGCAGCATCACCTCTGCCGCGGTGAAGGTCTTGGTGATACTCGCGATCGCCATCGCCGACTCCGGCACAAGATCTGCCCCGACCCCGTCCACGCCGACCGCCCCGGCCCACGTCCCGTCCGGGGTGACCACCGCGGCGGTCACTCCCGGCAAGCCTTCAGCGGCCAGCCAGTCCTCCAGCACCTGCTCCAGCTCGGCTGCGTCCGGCTCCGGCAGCGGTGTCGACGCCGGGGACGGCAACAACGGGGGCGAGGTCGGCCCACCCGCCTGCTGATCCGCATCAGACGCCCCCGAGCACCCCACCACGACAAGACACACCACACTGACCAGCAGTCCCGGGCGACGTGTGTCCATCGTCATGCCTCCCACCCGTCGCAACGACCGTGTCGGCGTGCGGATGATCTCGTGCTGCGACTGTCCTCCCACCCCCACTCGAAGTCAACGCACCACTGACCGACAGACCCCCGAGTCAGGCCGACACCCGCTGGGTCGTCGAACGCACCAACTCCTGGCACAACCGCGGCATCGCCAAGGCGCTGACCTGAACAGGGCGACGCCCCCGCCTCATCGAGCCGTTCATCGCTCCTGGCCCTCGCCGTGATCCTCATCCGAGGAATCATCCGCACCGCATGGACCACCCCCGCTGGGACACCCGGCCCAGCCGAGGACCATGACCTACTCGCGCAATCTCTTACATGAGAAGGCAATAGTCCCGTGGTGGCCGCGAGGAGCCGCAGCTGATCTCGAACGCCCGTCTCGACGCTTCGGGGTTGCGCCGGCCGCTTTCACTGCGCGCATCCCCGTGAAGGAGCGGAATTGTCCCGGCCCGATCCTGCCCCGACGCCGTGCCTCTCCGGACCGCACTGCCCTGACCGCGGTCCTCCACCCAGCCGCCAGACATCGCCTGGCGGATGCGTGGCGCTCCCCCTGGACTCGATAACGGCGGTCGGCGTACCGTCGGCCACACCGAGGAGGCGACGTGAAAGACATCCGCTGCATCCTGAACTGGCACCACTGGCAGCGCCGCAAGGTGGCTGACAGCGACTCCTACCTACAGTGCCGTCGCTTGCGGCAAGGAGAAGCACCCTGGCGCTCTTGGCGCGATGGGCCCGTACGGATAGAGGGGACGGATCACGGTCAAACCCGCGCCGGGATACCCCGGCCGCGTAGCATCCGCTCGCGGCCGCGTCACTCCGCAGCGTGGTACAGGTCGCCGGCGAGGTACTTCAGGCCTGTGTCGCAGGCAACGGTGACCACGGTGTGTCCTTCCCCGAGCTGGTGGGCGAGTTGGATCGCCCCGGTGACGTTCAGCCCGGAGGAGGTTCCCGCGAGCAGGCCCTCCTCGGTCGCGAGGCGACGGGCCATGGCCCGTCCCTGTGTCTCGTCGATGGTGCGGACCTCGTCGTAGCGGGCGCGCTCCAGCAGCGGTGGGACGAAGCCGATCCCGACTCCCTCGACATGGTGCGTGCCGGCGGTGCCGGTGCTGATCACCGGCGTGGATGCGGGCTCGAAGATGACGATCCGGGTATTCGAGCCGTGCTCGGCCAGGGCGCTGGAGACCCCCATCGCCAGCCCCGCCGTGCCGACGGCGGCGCAGAAGACGTCGATCGGGCGATCCAGCTGCTTGATCAGCTCGTGTCCGACGCCGCGGTAACCGACGAGGGCGTCGGTGTTGTTCAGCTGGTCGGTCCAGTACGTGTCGGGCCCCTCGGCGATCTCGCCGGCCCGGGTGATGATGCGCCCGACCAGGTCAGGGGTGATGCCCTGCCCGTTGCTGGGCACGACCACCACGTCCGCCCCGAGCGCTCGCATGGTCTGCAGCTTCTCCTCGGCGTAGGCATCGGAGGTCACGACCGTCAGCGGGTATCCCTTGGCGGCGCACACGTAGGCCAACGAGGACCCGGTGCTGCCGCCGGTGTACTCCACGACCCTCATCCCAGGGCGCAGATCACCCCGGCGCTCGGCCTCGGTCACCATGGCCAGCGCCATCCGATCCTTGTACGACCCGGTCGGGCTGAACCACTCCAGCTTCACGAACACATCGCCCGCCCCAGCCGGAACGACCTTCGACAGCCGAACCACCGGAGTCGCGCCGACAACGTCTGTCATCGATCCCACCGTGCGCATCGTCGCCCCAACCCGTTGGCGCCCCGACAGCCACCGCGACCCGACGTCACGTGCAGGACCCTCAGCACACTGTCAGCCCACAGGACTGGGGTCAACACGCCAACCATCGTGGCGGCGAATGCCAACCCGAGTGTCCTACCGCCGCGACAGCGGTCCTGCTCCAGGAGCGACGGCCGGTGGCCCGCCGCTCCCGAATCATGGACATGTCGAGACGATCAACGCCGGGCCCGGCGAGCCCACGATCGCCGAGGGCGGCGCAACTCCTGCACGACTTCAACGTGGAACACGACGAACCGGCACCTGCGCCTGGCGAGATCGCGGCTCGGTTGGACACGCTCATCGGGGCCGCCACGTCGTGGTTCTCCTCGCACGTGAGCCCGCAGGCCACACCGCGGTCGCAGTTGCGGTGATGCGAGTGCTGCCGTCGCTATGGAGCAACACCCAGGAGGCCTACCTGGCCGAGTTCTACGTCAGGCCGAACCAGCGGGGCCGGGGCAACGGGCGGGAGTTGATCACCAAAGCCATCCGGGCGGCACGACAGCGAAACGCCACCAGCGCCTTCCCCATCACCAGTCAGGACGATGAACGCGCCCAACGGCTCCACCATGCGACCGGGTTCCGCCGCACCGAGGACAAGGCCGTCCACTCATGCTTGCCCACGAACGAGATCTGTAGCTCGGGAAAGGTGCCCCACTTCGCCGCGTAGGACGCGCAACCCAGCGCTTGGTTCGGTACCGACTACAAGACTTTCGCTGCAGACGCTGACCCGGTTGGGCGTTCAGCCGCGTGTAGCAGCCCGCCGTGCCCCATCATGGGCGGAGTTGCAGTCACGCGGCGAGTTCCGAGGGTATCGGCGAGGACCGCGTCTGTTGTCGGGCTTCTCTGCCTTGACGTGTCGTTGCCACGGTGAGCACCCGCTTGGATGTCCGCAGGGAGTCCGCAAGAGGTTCGAGTCGGACCAGGACGGACGAGAGTGGCTGAGAGGCGTTTCTGCTGCTCACGGGCACTTTCGGGGTCTGAGCAGCGGATTCGAAATCAACTTTTAATCCGCGGGTTGTGGGTTCGAGTCCCACGGGGCCCACCCGGTCTGATCTGCGGTTTCGTGGTCTGTGAGGGTGTCGGGGTGTCCGCTTGAGGGCCAGGAGTCCGCAAACAGTCCGCAAACCGGTTCGGGACCGTGGTGAGTCAGTGGCGGAAGTGGTCTCCGGCCGAGTCGTCCATGCGAGTGGCGACATCGTCGAGTTCGGCGTCGAAGAGCCCTGAGTAGACGTCGAGGGTCATCGCGGCGGAGGCGTGGCCGAGCATGCGTTGGACGGATTTGACGTTGGCTCCGGAGCCGACGGCGAGGCTGGCGGCGGTGTCGCGCAGGTTGTGCGGGGTCAGTGGAGCCAGTCCCGCGCGCCGCACGGCGGGGTCGAAGATGGTGCGGCGGAAGTTGGAGTTGCGCAGCAGCCCACCCTTGGGGGAGCGGAACAGCGGCTCGTCGGGGGCTCTTCCGGCGATGTGGGTGGCGAGCCGGTCACGCAGGAACGCGGGGATGGGGACGCTGCGGCGGCGGTAGGTCTTGGGGGAGTCTCGGTGCAGCTGGCCGCTGGCGGACTCGGTGACAGACCAGTTGACGGTCAGGCGGCTGCGGTCCAGGTCGACGTCGCCGACGGTGAGTCCGGCGGCTTCTCCGAACCGCAGCCCGGTGAAGGCGAGCAAGATGACGAGCACGTCATACGGCGGGGGTGTCTGGTGGGCCAGGCGTGCAACCTCGTCAGGGCTGAGGAACCGCTGGACGGGGCGGGACGGGCGCGGCTTGCGGACTCCGCGGGCCACGTTGCGCGGGATGCGTCCGTCGCGGACGGCGAGCTCGAGCATCTGGGACAGGATCGCCAGGGTGTGCCGGGTGAGGCCGGCGCTCCTTGTGCGTTGGATGTCGGCGACCCAGGCGACGACGTCGGCGTGGGTGATGGACCCGAGCTGGGCCTTCCCCCAGCGGGGCAGGATCCAGATCCGCAGTCCGCTCTCGTACTTGTCGCGGGTCTTGGGTCGCAGGTGGGACTTGGTCTGCAGCCACACCGCGGACCATTCCTCGATGGTGGTGCGGGACAGGGCGGGGTCGATCCAGTCGCCGCGGTCGACGGAGGCGGTGTGTGCGGCGACCCAGCGTTGGGCGTCGGTCTTGCGTTGGAAGTGGCGGGCGTGCTCACGGCCCGTGGAGTCGCGGTAGCGGGCGCGCCAGCGTCCGGACTTCAGCCGGGAGACGCTGCCGGCCACGGGTTCAGGCGCTGCGTGGGCTGGTGCACTGCTCGGTGAGCCAGGTGCGCACCGTGTCGGGGTCGTAGCGCAGGTGCTTGCCGACCCGGAACGCCGCCGGTCCGGTGCCCAGGTAGCGCCACTGGTGCAAGGTAGCGACGGGGATCGCCAGGAACTCCGACACCTCGCGAACCGTCCACAGCCGGTCGCACTGCGGGCCGCCGGCGCGGTGGTGGGACGCGCGTCGCGGGGCCTGGGCCATGGTTCCTCCTGCGGTTCCGGTGTCGGCGGGCATGCTCAGCGGCCGACGACGGGTGCCGGATCCCGGTGCACGCTGGGCGCTCGCCGAGGTGGGGTGGGCTGGCCGGCGGCGGCGGCGGCGGCGCGGGCGCTGGTGACGGTGCGGCGCGCCTCAGCCTCGGGCAGCCCCGCGTGGACGGCGGCAGTGATGAGTGGCTCGTAATCGGCGACTCGGGCTTCGGCGGCGCGGTGGGTGGCCCAGAACAGGGCGTTGTTGCGGTTGCCCTCGGGTTGGCGGGCCACATGGGTGGCCAGCCACCGGGTCGGGTCGCTCGCCACTGCGGGACGCGGCAGGTCGTTCCGAGCGGTCCAGCGGCGGGGCGGGTGGGTCGAGCAGCTGCACGATCGCCGGCCAGTCCAACGGGCGGCCGCCGGGGCGCTGGTCGAGGGTGACGTACTCCCGCGAGTAGGCCTTCGTCTGCCCCAACGAAGGTGGGAGCAGCACGTAGCCGCCCTGACCGCGGAAGTCCACGTGCCGGCCGCGGATCGTCCCGTTGCGCTGCCCGGTGCCGGGGTAGTGCAGGTGCAGCCCACCGGACGGGGTCTGCACCGCCCGTACCCATCCGTCGATCAGCCCGGCCGCTCGGGCTTCGTGCAGGGCGTCCCACCCCGAGCCGGTGGGTCGCACGTCCACGTCGAGCACGTCGAAGGCAGGGGCCCCGGTCGGGGCGGCGACGTTGGCCTGCCGGTGCCGGGTCCACCAGCCGGCGATCACCACCGGGTCGGTCGTTGCGTCGTGGAAACCGCGCGGGGTCAGCGGAGCCTTCCCGCCCGGAACGCACGGAAACACCGGCACCCCGCTCGCGGCGTACCCCAACGCCCGCTGACCCAGGACCGTGAGTGCCTGCGAACCCATGACACGCTCCCCAAGAAGGCTGATCGGACAGCCCAGAGAGCAGTCCCGCTGCGCACAGGCACAGGCGAGACCGATGAACCGATCTAGGGCTTGCGCGTCACAGGCGGCGCAATGACGCATCCGCCCGGTGGTGAGCGCGTTCCGGGCGGGTGCCCTCGCGGACGGTCAGTCAGTACTTGTAGATCAGGTTGGCCCGGTCGGCGTTGAGGTAGATGTCGTTGTGGTCGACGGTGACGGTGTTCAGGAATCCGTACGGCCCCGCCAGTGGCGCTTGTAGGCCCAACTCGGTGGCGATCGTCTTCCGCTTGCCTGACTTCAGGTGGATGCTGGTCAGCTCCTGTGTTCCGCCCTCGACGACGTACATCGTGTTGGCCTTCAGGTCGATCCCTTCCGGTGCGACGAGGTTGTTGATCACCTCGACAGGTGTGGGGAGAACGGCGTCGTCGCTGATGATCTGGACGATGGTGCCGTCGTCGCCGTCGGCGACGTACACGTCACCTTTTCTGGCGGTGATGCCGGTCGCGCCCGGCACGGTTGCCACGACGTCGATCGGGGTGAGGTCGTCGGCCATGCGGATGATGTCTCCGGTCGCCGTGGTCACGAGGAGGTCGCCGTTGAAGGGTTGCGCATCGATGGGGAACAGCGGTGGGCCCTCGGCGAGGGGGACGTTGGTGACTGGGTCCCAGATCACGATCTGACCGGTGATGCCCGACATGAGCACCAGGGTGTCGCCCCAGGCGATGCTGCTGGTCACCAACGGGAAACCGAACCCGAAGGGCGCCCGGAACACGCTGGTCTGCTCGCCGGTCTTCCGGTCGAACCCCACGACCTGGGCGAAGTTGGCGGTGTAGACGGTGTCACCGATCACGCTCGCCCCGAGCGGGATCGCGAACTGCCCGGGCACGACCGTGCGCAGCTCACCGCTGGGCAAGACCTCGGCGATCGTGGAGTCGCTGGTACTGGAGATGAAGATGCGGTCATCGGCGTTGATCGCGATGTTGTCCGCCCATCCCACCGGGATCTTCGCGATGACCGCGCGGTTGTTGGCCGTGTCCGGGTTCGCCACGTCGATCCGCACGACTTCACCGACACCCTGTGCGATCGCGTAGAGGGCGCCTTGCGAGTCGACTGCCGTTCCGACGGGGACCGGCCACCCTGTGGTGACCTCGGTCCTCTCCCCGGTGTCGGGGTCGACGCGCAGCACACTGTCGAGGTAGGGCTGCGGCGAGTACAGGGAGCCCGCGGACCATGTCATCCCGTTGGAGGCGCAGCCGGCCACGGGTCCGAAGAGCGTGTTGATGATGCCGCCTTTGACCGGGTCGATCTCCACGAAGGAGTTGTCGGCTGGCGGCGGGCCGTAGCAGCCGGCAGCGAACAGCCGGCCTGTGTCGGACAGTGCCAGCGGGTTGGCGCTGTCCAACTCACCGGGCGGCAGCAGCGGGACGGCCGGCTGGCCGACCGGCTTCTTGAACACGGTGCCCAGGAAGATGTCTGTCCAGTAGACCGTGCCGTCGCCGGCGACCACCAAGTCGTCGGGGAACAGCACACCGTCCGTAGCGGTCAGCCTGCTCAGGATCTCCCCGCTGTCCGGGTCGACCTGGGTGATGGTTGCGCCGAACACGCTGGCGACGTACAGCGTGCCGTCAGGCGCGAACGACATCCCGTTCGCTGAACCCGCCAAGTCACCTCCGCGGACGAAGACCGGGTCTTGCTTGGCGCTGGCCGGTGCTGCGACACCAACCAGGATGAGCAGGCCCGCGGCCAGCACGATGAGTAGTCGTTTCACAGCTTCTCGCCTCCCCCGGGCGAAGCCCGCCACGCAGGGCAACGCCCAAGTCGTCGTATCCCCCTACGCGTGTCGTTCCGGTTTCACACCACCCGCCGGCGCGGCAACAACACCCAAGGCCGTGGCGTGAGTCACACAAACTTGCCTACTCCTGACACCGGTCCAAGACCAGAGCAGCGAGCCCCCAATCCAGGCAATCCAGAGGCCAGGCTGTGACAGACGCAGCGACCGAACAGCACCCACCGCACGCAACGATTGCCTCCGAGGGTGAAGGACGTAGGCGAGCGGGACCTGGTCCCGTCCACAGAGGACGGATGCGTCTTCGTGGGCGGAGTCGACGCGGGTCGTGGTGCGTCCACAGGCGGCGGAATGACGCGGGGCCCGGCGTGGTCGCACGGGTTGCGCAGCAATGCTCGCTGATGCCGAGTTGAGCGGGGTGCAGCGTGCCGGACGCCCCTGGCGTCTGCTGCCGCTACGGAGTACTGAGAAGGAGACCGGCTCACCGTAGCCCGTGGGAACGGGGGAGAAGATGAGAGAACGTCTTGGCATCATCGGCGCAATTCTGGCCTTGCTCCTCCTGCTGACAGGCGTCAGCACGGCATCCGCATCCGAAACCGACAACTGGGACACCACGGGGTTTGCCGACTTCGGGTTCGGCGTGACGGAGTACCGCGCGGAGACCACCGTCCGGACCGAGTCCCGGATCGGCCGCAACTACGAGCGCCACATCTTCTACCTCACTGGCGTGGAGTACCAGAAGGTTGACGGACCAGCGGGAAGCCCGGAGTCCTTTGTCATCACCGATGGAACCTTCGCGTATCGCTGGATCACTGACGCGGAGCGCACCACCTTGATCCTCGGTATCGCGTCCTGGCGGTTCACGATCGAGACTAGCGGCGGAGCGGAGTACGACTGCAAGGGGCTCATCCTCGGCAACTCAGACAACCCGAGGCGCGTGGAACGCAACGTCGGACCAGTCATCGAACCCTGACCGCGGGGCTGCCACAGGAAGCGACGACCACACCGCCTCCCACACGATCAGAGTGCTCGTAGGAACGATCTGCTGAGCGGCAACGGTCCTGCGGCCCAGCGGCACCAACTCGCTCAAATGGGACTCGTTCGAGCAGGAGCGCACCATCGTCGGTGGGCCAGAACCCAATCGGTGGGCAGATGGGCGCGGCCCTTCTGGACTGCGGGAGGCAGCGACCCTCGTCTGTTACGCCACGCACGACTGCGTCCGCAGGCGGCGAAGTGGGTCAGGTGGCCGGTCAGTGGTCGCTCGAGTTGCGCGGCGATGCTCAGGCGTTCAGGCGTTCACGGAGTCGGCGTGCAGGGTCCTGGCGAGATGGCCGTTCGGCCCTTGACGTCGCAGCTCACCGTCGGACGCTGAAGGTGTCGGCCACCGGCCACCGGCCACCGGCCGGCGGCCGACAGGATCGGAGGAGGGAGAGAGACATGTTGAAGTTGTTGCGCGTGCTCCTGTGCGCGCTGCTGCTCGTGATCGGAAGCGCCTCGGTGGCGGCGGCCACACACGGCCAACCCGACGCCATGGTGCCCATCAAGGGTGCCGGTGTCGGCCAGGATGAGCGAGATTTCGACTCCACGGGGTGCACCCTCGAGGAGGGCCAAGCGGACCTGCTCTGGCGGTTCACCAGTGAGGGCACCGGGCGGGTATCCCACCTGGGCAAGGTCGACTACGTGTTCACGCACTGCCTCCACGTGGACTTCACAATCACCGAGGGCGTGCTGACCCTCACGGCTGCGAACGGTGACACCTTGGTGTTGGACTACACCGGCGAGATCACCCAGTACGTGCCCGGCGACCCGGCCGCCCTGTTCGAGACTTCGTGGACTGCGTCCAGCGGGACCGGGCGGTTCGCGGAACCCAGCGGGTCCGGTGAAGGGTCCGCCGTCACATACACGGACGCGCCGGAGGTCCCTGCCGATCAAGTCGGGACCACAGATCTGACCTTCCACGGGATGATCGGCTACGACGCCTCGAACCGATCCAACCGCTGATCGGTCCGACAACAAGGCCCTGGACGCCGAGGTCGGACGTTCGGTAGTTGGCCAGACAGAGCCCCGCGGGGTGGTGGGCTTTGAGGTGATCCTCGGTGCCCTACTCGCCGCTGGCGATTGCGGCGTGGGTGCCAGTATCCACCTCCTCGTTGAGGAGTGCCATGGACTCCTCGGAGAGGTAGCGACGGTCGCCGGCGATCCATTCGTCGTGGGTGTCGATGAGGACCGCGCCGACGAGTCGGATCACGGCTGCGGCGTTGGGGAAGATGCCCACGACGCGGGAGCGTCGCTTGATCTCCTTGTTGACCCGCTCGAGCGGGTTGGTCGACCAGACCTTGCGCCAATGGGCTTGGGGGAAGCCGGTGAACGCCAGCACTTCGGGCTTCGCCTGGTCCATCAGTGGACCGACCTTCGGGAAGGACGTGGCGAGCTGGTCGCGGACCTCGTCCCACGCGTGGCTGACGGCGTCGGGGTCGGGCTGGGCGAAGATCGTACGGAACACCGCGGCAACCATGTCGGCGTGGGTCTTGGGGACGTGCGCGAGCAGGTTGCGGGCGAAGTGGACGCGGCAGCGTTGGTGCGCCGCGCCTTGGAAGGAACGCGTGAGGGCGGCCACGAGCCCGGCGTGCTGGTCGGAGATGACCAGCCGCACCCCGGCCAGGCCGCGCTGCTTGAGGGAGAGCAGGAAGCCACGCCAGAAGACCTCGTCCTCGCTGTCCCCGACATCGAGCCCGAGGACCTCTCGAGCGCCGTCAGCGGCGATCCCGGTGGCCACCACGACCGCCATCGACACCACCCGGCCGCCCTTGCCGGGCTTGCCGGGCTTGTTGCGCACATGCAGATAGGTCGCGTCGAGGTAGACGTAGGGGAAGCTGGTGTGGTCCAAGGGTCGGGTGCGGAACGCGCCGACCGTCTCGTCGAGCTGCGCGCAGATCCGGGACACCTCGGACTTGCTGATGCCGGAGTCCGCCCCGAGGGCGACGACCAGGTCATCGACACTGCGGGTGGAGATCCCGTGGACGTATGCCTCCAGCACCACCGCGTACAGCGCCTGGTCGATGCGCCGGCGGGGCTCCAAGATCGAGGGGAAGAACGAGCCCTTGCGCAGCTTCGGGATCCGCACCTGCACATCGCCGGCCTTGGTCGCCAACAGCTTGGGACGGGTGCCGTTGCGTTCGGTCACCCGGTCCGCGGTGCGCTCGTAGCGCTCGGCTCCGATCACCCCCGCGGCCTCAAACTCGATGAGCTCCTGCAAGACAGTCCGGACCGACTCGCGGATCATGTCGACACCATCACCGGCGCGGAACGCCTCAAGCAGCTCGGACAGGGCAGACTGGGACAAGGCCATCGGTGGGTCCTCCTCGGTGCGTGACTTGGTCGTTTCACACCGAAGATCCCGCCGATGGCCGCCTACCTCACGCAGCCCCGCCGTTGGAGCTCAAACCCCACCACTCCACGGGACTCACCTAACATCACCGCCAACGCCTCCCTTGCGGCGCAGCCGAGGCACCTGCGTGACAGACCGGAGAATCACTTCGAGCGCCGAGCGCATCGCCCTCCGGAGCGCTCCAAACGAGTAGCCCACAATGGGCGGAGTCGACGCGGGGCCGTGGTGCGTCCACAGGCGGCGGGATGACGCACCGCAGCGTGCCGCATGGTCCGCTTGGCCTCAGGCCAGGAGTCGTTCGGTGGGCTGTCCGGTGATGCCAGCAATGAGTTCGAAGTCTTTGTCAAGGTGCAGGACGATCAGCCCGGCCAGTTCGGCTGTAGCGGCGATAAGCACGTCAGGGATGGACGGCGCGCGGTGCTGGGCCTGGCCTGCGAGCAGCAACTGGACCTCGACCGCGCGATCCTCGATCGCGGGGGTGAGGTGCTCCACTGGCATCGCCGAGAGTGGAGGGTGGGCGAACATTGACCGGGCGTCCTTCGCGCTGCGAGCCGAGTAGCCGACCTCAAGTCGCGTCACGGTCGAGATCCGAACCAGACCCCGCTCGATCCGCTGCGCCCACTGATCGGCGTCAGGGCTGCCGCCGAGACGGACCAGCGCCGACTTGTCGATCAGCCAGGTCATTGCCACGCGGAACCCATCACCTGCGGATCGGTCAGGTCCTCGGCCGCCTCGGCGAACGAGCGCAAGTCGGCAGCCGACACCGCATCGGCGGACGTGGCGGCGTCCGCGGCGAGTCGGCGTCGGATGTACTCCACCCGCGACAGACCCAGACGCGCCGCGTGCGCGTCCACCCCAGCCAGAACTCCCTCGGGCACGTCACGAACGAGAACGTCTGCCATCAGACCCACCTCCGATATCAAAAGATATCATCGCGTGGTTCGTCCGCGGGCAGTCCCAGCCAACGGCCCTGGACCACGCCCGACACGCTGCCGAAGTGACACGCGTCTGTTCGGACGGTCTCCGGACCAGCGTTCCCGTTCAAGCGGCTGGTTGGGCGTTCGGGACCAGCGTTCCAGCTCGGAGGCTGTTGGTGAGGATTTTGGGACCCGGGCGCTTCAGGCCGTGGGGTCGGTTCGGTGCTCGGTGCCGAGTTGGGTGATGTCGGCCCGGGTGGTGATGGTGATCGGTCCGCTGGCCTTGACCTTGTGCTGGATCTGGACGCAGGCGCGACCGACATCGCCGGGTGTCAGCCATTGCGGTTCGACCCGGGAGCCGCGCTGGGGAGTGGCGATGGGTGAGCCGAGGATCAGGCTGACGGTTCGGGGTTTGGGTGGCGGGTGCTCGAGGTCGAAGATCTCGGCCATGGTGAGTTGGGCTCGGGCGACGAGCGAGAGCGGACCGGTGCCGGGGACGATGTCGTGTGCGGCCCCACCGTTGATGAAGACGTGGCTGCCGTTGGGTTTCAGGTAGGGGCGAAGGGTCTGGGCTGCCTGCCAGTGCGCGGTGATGCCATCGCGTAGCACGGTCGCGAACATCTCGGCGTGCATTGCCTGGAGTGGGCCGAGTTCCCAGCCACCGCCCCCGATCGAGGCGACGATCTGGTCGAAGGGGCCGTGTTCATCGGCCAGCGGGTCGGAGCCTGCTTCCCGTGCCGGATTGAGGCGTGCCCGGCCCGGCGTCCTCCGGGGCTTCAGTAGTCGGTCCCAGACGTGGAGGTTGGACATGGTGATCATCGGGGTGGACTCCCACAAGCGCACGCATACGGTCGTGGCGGTCAACGACGTCGGTCGGCGGCTCGGGGAGAGGACGGTGCGGACCAACAGCGACGGTCATCTGGACCTGGTGGCCTGGTCGGCGCAGTTTGACGACGTCGCGTTCGCCGTGGAGGACTGCCGGCACCTGACCCGCCGACTCGAAGCCGACCTGCTGCGAGCCGGGGTGCGGGTGGTCCGGGTACCGACCCGGTTGATGGCCGAGGCCCGGCGCGGCTCGAGAACGCCGGGCAAGTCCGACCCGATCGACGCCGAGGCCGTCGCCATCGCCGCGTTGCGCTACCCCGACCTGCCGATCGCCGAGCTGGACGGGCCAGCCCGCGAGGTGAAGCTGCTGTCTGATCATCGTCAGGACCTGGTCCGGCAGCGGACCCGGATCGCCGCGCAGGTCCGCTGGTATCTGCACGAGCTGGACCCGGACCTGGTCGTGCCGTCCCGCGGATTCCGCAACCCCAGCGTGGTCGCCCGAGTGCTGACCGAGCTGGACCGTTTCGACGGGGTCGTGGCCCGCCTGGCCCGCACCCAGCTGGAACGCTGCGCCGAGCTCAACGCGCAGATCCGCGCCCTTGAGGCCGAGCTGCGACGGCTGGTGCGCCAGCTCGCGCCCAGCCTGCTGGAGATCCCCGGGTGCGGGGTGCTGTCCGCCGCGGTCCTCCTCGGCGAGACCGCTGGCGTGCACCGGTTCCGCAGCAAGGACGCCTACGCCCGGTTCACCGGCACCGCACCAGTCCCGGTCTGGTCCGGCGCCTCGGCCGGCAAGGTACGGCTCAACCGGGGCGGGAACCGGCAGGCCGACTGGGCACTCCACATGATCGCAGTCACCCCAGCCCGAGGCGTCGGCCCCGGCAAGACCTACCTGCAACGCCAGACCGACCGAGGCAAGGATCGCACCGCCGCCTTCCGGCTGCTGCGCCGACGCCTGTCTGACACCGTGTTCACCGTACTGCGAGCCGACCAGCGCCCACGCCAAGCCGGCGCCCCATGTCACCTCCCGGCAGGCGGCATCCCGGTCGCGGCTTGACATAGGAGCATCGCCGAGCTCGACCGGCCCGAGAAGCGGTGATCAGGTTCATCGCCGAGCACAAGGACCACCGCGAGCCCGACCCCCGGCGTGGGGTGGGGCTGCGCTGGGGTGTCGAGCCCATGTGCACCGTGCTGTCTGAGCACGGGATCACGATCAGCCCGTCGACGTTCTACGAATGGGTCGACAAGCAGCCGACCCGCCGCCAGCTACGAGACGTCGACCTGGTGGAGGTGATCCGGGCGCAGCGGGAGGAGAAGAAGACCGGCAAGTTCGTGCAGACCCTGGGGGCACGCAAGATGTGGATCCGGCTCCGCGGGCAGGGCCATGACGTGGCCCGCTGCACCGTGGAGCGGGTCATGCGCGAGCAAGGCTGGGGAGGCGCCCGGTACGGCTCCAAGCACCGCACCACGATCCCGGACGAGGGTCACCCCCGGGCGGCGGACCTGGTCGACCGCGACTTCTGGGCACCAGCACCGAACCGGCTCGGGGTCGCCGACTTCAGCTACGTGCCGACCTGGACCGGGTTCGTCTACGTCGCGTTCGTCGTCGACGTGTTCTCCCGCCGGATCGTGGGCTGGCGCGCCGCCCGGTCCATGACCACCAGCCTGGTCCTCGACGAAGGGATCGACCCCTCCGTCGGGTCGGTCGGGGATGCGCTCGACAACGCGATGGCCGAGACCACCGTGGGCTCGTTCAAGAACGAGCTGATCCACCGGCAGGGCCCCTGGCGCGACGTCGACCAGGTCGAGCTCGGCACCGCCGAGTGGGTCGCCTGGTTCAACACCGAACGCCCCCACGAGCACCTCGACGACCTCACACCCGAGACCGTCGAGAAGCTTCACTACGCTCACAGACATCCCCTGCCGAGGGCAGGGTGATCCAACAACAGAAGTCTCCGGACTCGCCGGGGCGGCTCATCTTGACTTGAGGCACTACGGTGGGACGATCACGATGCCCTGCCCCGCCCGCCAGCATCCGCGCCGGAGGACCCGTGCGGATCAGGCGCCTGGAAGCAGGCGCTGGTGGGAGGCTCGCTAGCCGACCGTTCCCACCACTACGGTTAGCACAGGGCAGGTCCGACCGTAGGGGGACCCTATGGACGCCACGACCTCACCGGCGCGGACCCCGCGCAGACCGTCTCTCGGCGACGCCGTCATCCCGCTGGGGTTCCTGGTGGTGTCCCTCGTCGTTGCCATCTGGATCTACGGGGATGAGGCGATTCTCGGGCCCGTGCAGGTCGCGCTGTTCCTGTCCGCGGCCGTGGCCGCACAGGTGGGCTACAAGAACGGGCACACCGTCGCCGACATGTCCAAGGCAGCGGTGGACAGTGTCGCGTCCGCGATGGGCGCCATCTTCATCCTGCTCACCGTCGGCGCCCTCATCGGCACGTGGAACATGTCCGGGACGATCGCCACCATGACCGACTGGGGCATTCGGGTGCTCAGCCCCGACTTCTTCTTCGTCACCGCGGCGATCATCTGCGCGGTCGTGGCGCTCGGAATTGGCAGCTCGTGGACCGTGATGGGCACCCTGGGCGTCGCCCTCGTGGCGATCGCTGAAGCGCTCGGGCTCAGCCCAGCGCTCGCAGCGGGCGCTGTCATCTCTGGCGCCTACTTCGGCGACAAGATGTCGCCGCTGTCCGAGACGACCAACCTCGCCGCAGCAGTCGCCGGCACAGACCTTTACAAGCACATCCGATCCATGATGGCCACGACGATCCCGTCCATCGTGATGGCCCTGGCTGTCTACCTCGTCCTGGGCCTGCAGGCCCAGCCTGAGGGTGCCATCGACCTCGCGACCGGGCTGGAGACGATCGAGGCGAACTTCACCGTCGGTGTGGTACCACTCCTGCCCTTGGTGGTGGTCATCGTGCTCGCGGTGCGCAAGGTGCCACCGACGTTGGCGATTCTCGCTGGCGCTCTGACCGGGGGCCTGATCGCCGTCCTCCTGCAGCCCGACGTGGTGCGTGGCTTTGTGGCAGACGACTCGCTGCCCACCCCTGTGATCATGCTCAAGGGCGTCTGGGACGCGATGGCCACGGGGTTCGTCGCCGACACCGGTGCACCGGGGTTGGACGACCTCCTGTCCGGGGGCGGCATGGAGAGCATGCTCGTCACCATCTGGCTGATCATCACCGCCCTCGGCTTCGGCGGGATCATGAACCACTGCGGGTTCCTCGCCAAGCTCATCGAGCCGCTGCGTCGCCGAGCCAAGACCGACCGCGGCGTGATGGCAGCCACCGGCACGACAGCCATCGGCATCAACGTCGTCGCCGCCGACCAGTACCTCGCCATCGTGCTGACCGGCAACGTGTACAAGCAGGAGTTCGCCGACCGAGGGATCGCCCCGCAGACACTGTCCCGCCAGATCGAGGACACGGCCACCGTAACGTCTCCGCTGATCCCGTGGAACAGCTGCGGCGCCTACGCTGCCGGGGTTCTGGGCGTGGCGACGTTCGCCTACGCCCCTTTCGCCTTCTTCAACCTCATCAACCCGGTGCTGTCATTCGTGTACGCCGCGCTCGGCCGACAGATCAAGCGAGTGCCGCCGCACTCCACTGCGGCGCAGTCCCCGCACGACGCGCAGTTCTACGGGGTCAGCGGCCAGCACGCCGACGAGCCCCCCGAGGACGGCTAGCTGTACTGACCACGGAGGTTGGCGACACGGTGGGTGGGTGCGTGACATAGCACGGACCTCCGGGTGGTTGTGGAACTGCCAAGCCCCAGCCAGTCGACCGGCGGCCTGTCGACGCCGGGGTCGATCGGCAGGGCGGCCCTTCTGTGGTACCGCCGCACATCGGACGCGGGCGTGTCTCGTGGCGCAGGATGCGGTCGAGGTCGTGGCGGACAGAGGTCCGCGCGGAGGAAGCATCGCTGCGAGGGAACGATGTCGTCAGGGTCGACCGGCACTCCTCCGATGACGCGGCAGCCCGGAAGCGCCGCGCCTGAGTCGAGCGGCCGTCGGGCGTTGTGGCGGCACCGGCGGGGCGCTCGAGGTTCGTCCGGACCCCTCGGGATGACATCCTCGGCCACGTCACTGTCCGCCGAAGCGACGCTGGCGGCCGGAACTGGTCTCGCCGTAGTGCTTCCGCAGGCGGCGATAGGACTCACCACTCCGACGTGGAGGAGGCGGAAGTCGGTAGGAGTCACCAGCCGGTCCGGTCGGGGAACTGGATCAGCCGGTCTTGATTAGTGGGTCAATGGGTTCGCAGCTGACGTGGATCCAGCCCTCCCGCTGGCCCGCCGCGAGGTCGTCGTCGGGTGGACCAATGGTCAGCTCGAGGTCACGGGCCCGGGCAACCAGGGCACATACGACGGCGTCGCACACATCGTCGCTGGCGAACTGACTGATCAGGTTCGAGCTCAATGCATCCGTGCCGTCAGCGACGGCCGGGGCGCTGTTCGACGCGGATGGGGACCAGTTCGATGCGGCCACCGGCGGTGGTGGTGACGAGGAGCGCGGAGCCGGCAACGACCTCGATCGGGTTCGGTCGGGACTGCCCGCCGATGCGGACCAAGGTCGGTTCGGGCGGGCGCTTCGAGCTGGTCCTAGGGAGGACCACCTGGATCGGTGTAGTGCCGCGGCCGTTGCGCAGCTCGTAGGTTCCCGGCGCCATCACGACAGTCCAGAACATGTCGTCCGGTGAGATCCCGCGATCGGTGTCCAGCACGTCCTGAACCTCGCGAGTGTCCGGTGATCGGCGGGTGATCTGTACGCGGTACGTGCCTGATCCGGTAGTCACACCGCAGTTGATGGCACCACCGACGGCGAGGTCGTCGGTGCTGCCGTGGGTTGTCCGGCACGCGCCGGCCTTCTCGTGGGCTCGGTCGCCGAGCACTACGTCGGTCTGGGACAGGCGTCCGGAGCGGCTTACGCGCACGACGTCGCGGTGCACCAGCCGTCCGTCGCGCGTCACGAGCACCTCGTGGTCGCCCTCGTCCTGGCAACGGTGCACCACGCCGGCGCCGACGACGAGCCGGTCGGTGGCGACCGACCTCGTCGCGAAGAGGCCGCGGTTCAGCCGGCCCGCGATGGTGGCGCTCACGACGGCGCTCCGATCGTGATCGACAAGACCAGCTCGTCGTCGTTCGCCGAGACTTCAATGTGATCGACGGGGACCAGCACGGCGATGTGGTCGTCGTCCTCGGGGAGGATCTCGAAGGGGTCCTCGAGTCGGAACAGTGGCAGGCACTCACCGAGATAGGCACCGACTGCGTGCATGGTCGAGTCGTGCAGGCCGAACGACACGTCGAGCAGGTCCATCAACCACTCCTCGGTGGTGTCGGGGATGTCGAGGAGCCATCGGGAGAACTCCGCCAGATCACCCATGGCGTTGAGGATCACGGCTCGCGCCCAGCCGGCGGGCAGCAGCGCACTGATGGCGTCGCTAATCTCCTTCTCCAGCAGATCTCCGACGATGTCGGGCAGATCGATCAGATCGAGATCGAGGGGGCCGGGCACCAGGTGCACGTGCCACTGGCGGCGATCGGTCGGGAACGGCGCGAGGATGCCGGAGTCGGCCAGGAGCGGCTGGTCGGCGACGAGGTCGGCGACCGTGTCGGCATCGAGCAGTCCGACGAGCGGCTGGCACGGATCGAAACCCGGCTCGATTGCCTCGGGATCCCAGCGTCGGACGTCGACCTTGCCCGATACCGACACCTCCTGCGCAACGTAGGGGGCGAGGTCGATGCCGACCGTGATCACCGGGTCGTCGCTGAACGCGCACACCGGTGGGAGGCAGATCGTGGCGGGGAACGGACCGGGGATCGACACGCACCCACCTCCGACACAGATCTCAGGGATCGGTATGTCGAGGGTGACCATGAGCCGGTCCCAGCGCAGGTCGAGCTGTTTCAGCTGGACGAGGCCGTCGTCACGGATGCCGATATCGCCGCCGCTCAGGTGGGCATCAAGATCCACCGTGGCGGTGTAGGTGTCGAAGTCGAGGGTGGACACCTTTCGGATCCGGAAGTTCCCCCGCAGCAGGCCCAGCGCCGTGACCAACGTCTTCTCCGCGAGAGCCACCTGGATGTGCGCCATCTCAGATCTCCTCCACGGACAACTCGATGAAGCCGCGCAGCTCGTCGTCGGCGACCTCGGGGTTGCGCGGAAGGGCATCGCTGGTGGCTGTGGGATGCAGCGATACCGCCTGGTCCAGCCGGATCCCCCACTCGCGCATGGTGGCGGTGATGTCCAGGGTGAGGCTCTCCATCGACGTGGTCAGCTGGGGCAGGACGCCGAGGCGGAGCGTCGTAGCCAGGTAGCACTCGATGGTGTCCTCAAGGTTGGACGGTTCGATGTCGACGATCTCGAGCCCGTCGAGCTTGAGCTTGAGGTAGGACTGCTCCTGGCCGGCGACCTCACCCCATTCGGCGTGCAACACCGCCACCACTGCGAGCCGGACGCATCGAAGCTTCTCGCTCAGCGGCGGAGTGAGCACCCCTCGTTCCTCGTCGGGTCGATCCTCCTTACGCGGGTCGTCCTTGCTCTTCGGTGGCTCGGGTCGCTCGTCTCGAGGTGGTCCCTTGCTCCACAACGTCGTGGCCAGCAGGTCACCCTCGGCGACGACCTCCGCCTCGATCAGCTTGAGCTGCTCCGCGATGAAGTCGGCCTCAGCGCAGTCGAGCCCGAAGCATCCGGCGAGCCGCAGCACGATCCCCTGTTCAGGAAGCGGCCGCAGCTGCGCAGGGAGATCGATGACATTGGCGGGATGCAGGTCGAGCTGCACCTCGGTGAACTGCAGGCACCAGTTCAGCCCGATCGAATAGGGCGTACCCAGCACCGGGAGAGGGTCCTGCACGCTGAACAGCGGCTCCTTGAGCTTGATGACCCGTTCGTCGACTTCGATCGGGCAGCAGAACCGCTCGGCCTCGAGGCCTTCGAACGCTGAGGTTGCGTAGGCGAACAGTGACGGTCGCTGGCGCTGCACGTGCCGCACGAGATGATTGAACGCCTCTTCGTGGATCGAGACGTACATGCTGCAGTGCTCAGTCAGCGCCATCGGCCCACCTCCACCTCACGACACTGCACGGTGCGCGTGACCGGCGTCAAGGAGCACTGTTGCGTTGAGCGCCAACCGGACACCGCGGGCGTCTTTCGAGAGAATTTCGGGGCTGGCAAACACGGCATATAAACCGATTTCGCGCTGGCAATCTGACTCGACGGACAAGCGAATGGGCGTGTTCCGCCCTAATGCAGCAGTGCCGTCGCGCCCAGCTCTTCCTTCACCTCGCGCACAATGGCATCGCGATGCGACTCCCCGAGTTCGACGCTGCCGCCGATCAAGCGGTGGAACCCCGTGGATTCTCAGCGGTTGCAGGATTACCGCTCACCGTGTGCGCGGTGAGGTCGTCGTTCGGAGCGATGAGCATCGCCTTGACCCGGATGGCGGAGCGCGCGACCGTCACGGACGTGAGGAGTTACCCGGTCGATGGTGACCGCCAGATTCGGCTTCCGGAACGACCCGACAGCCGTGAGGACCGCGAGCTCCGGTACGATCCCGGCGCTCCGAACGTGCCCCACTTCGCCGCCTGTGGGCGCATCTCAAACCGCGCTGGGTCGCCCAGCATGACGCGCCTACGTGGCGACCTGAGCTAACGCTCAGCCGCGATGAGTTCCGCCTACCGGTTGCCGGTCGCCTGCCGCGGGTCGTGCGTTCCGGGACGTTCTCGCGAGGCCTTGTGGACCATGAAGGCAGCTGACCCGTGCGGCTCATGCGGGCGGTGTGCGGGTCGTCGGCGCGGTCTGCGGTCGGCAGGGTGATTCGAGGGACGCTGCTGCTGATGACGTCGGGGTCGTTGACGGGGACGACGGGCACCGGCACGATCGCACCGAGGGACGTGGAGGGAGATCTCATGGGGATGGCTCACCGACGTTGGCGTCGTCTTGCCGGGCTGATCGGCCTGGCGGTTGCCGTGCTGATGCCTATGACGGCTGCTGCGACACCGGGCGGCCGGCCGGACACTGCACCGCCGCGCGCCATCGCGGACGTGGCCTCTTACAACGTCTACCTGGGCGCGGACCTCAATCCGCTGTTCGGGGCCAGTGACTATCTGGACCTGGTTGCGCGGGCGGGCCAGGTCTATGCGGCGATGGAGGCCACCGACTTCCCGCAACGTGCCGAGGCGATCGCCGCCCTGATCGCCAAGGAGCGCCCCGACGTGGTCGGGCTGCAGGAGGTCGCCCGGTGGGCGACCGCACCCGGCACCGCCCAGACCCCCACCGCGCCCTTCACCACGACCTATGACTTCCTGCAGCTCCTGCTGAACGCCCTGGCCGAGCGTGGCGTCGCGTACCAGGAGGTGGCCACCAACGAGAACTTCACCGGCACTCTTCCCATCGCCGTGAGCGCCTCGGGCGCGACATGGGCCCAGTTCACCGACCGCGACGTCATCATCACCCGCGCCGGGCTCCCCGAGCGGCACCTGTCAGTCGACCCGAGCAGTGTCATGGAGGCGAACTTCACCGCCGAGCTGACCATCCCCTCCGGTGTCCCGGGCGTCCCTGACTTCGCCGTGCCACGCGGCTGGTCCTCGATCGACGTCACCGTCAAGGGTGTGTCCTTCACCTTCCTCAACACCCACCTGGAGGCCTTCGGCGGCGACACCGTGCGCAACCTGCAGGCCGCCGAGCTGGCCGGCATCATCGAGGCTGCCGGGCACCCCGTCGTGCTTGTCGGGGACATCAACTCCCGGCCCCCCGGTTGCTCGGCCAACACGGTCGCCTTCCAGACCCTCCTCGACGCCGGACTGGTCGAAGTGTGGCCGCTGGTGTACCCGCGTGACCCGTGCGGCGGCTACACCAGCGGGCAGGACGCCGACCTGCTTAACGCTGCCAGCACCCTGGACCACCGTATCGACGTGGTCATGGTCGACCCGCAGGCCTTCACCGCGATCCGTACCGAGGTGATCGGCGAGGAGCAGCGCGACCGAACCGACCCGGACAACCTGTGGCCCTCCGACCACGCCGGCAGCGCGGCCACACTCAAGACCCTGCGACCTTGACGCCTGCCGCGCTCCGTCACGCCACCGCCTGTGGATGCACCACGACCCGGCGTCGACGCCGGCCCAGTGTGGGACACCGGCGCAGCGCCCACTGTGGGGCAGGTCGATGAGTGGATTCGTGCCGGCACGACACGCTGAACGCGCTCAGGCAACTCGCCAGGAGTCAGGACCGCGCTGTCAGCGACGTCGTTCGAGATGGCTCAGCCGGTACATCGCCGCCAGCTGAGAATTGCCCCTGTCGCCGCTGCCCGCTCTTGCGGGGTGTGGCTCTCACATGGCCTGCGCCGGTCGGGCACTCCCCGGTACGTTCAGCTGCACGTAGGAGGTCGCCGTGGACCTACTCAGGGGCGGAGTCGGGTCACGCGGCCAGATCCGAGGGTATGAGCGAGGATCGCGTCTGCGGTCGGGCTTGGGTGCCTTGCCTGTCGTTGACACGGTGAGCACCCGTTTGGGTGTCCGCAGGGAGTCCGCAAGAGGTTCGAGTCGGACCAGGATGGACGAGAGTGCCTGAGAGGCGTTTCTCCTGTTCACGGGCACTTTCAAGGTCTGAGCAGCGGATTCGGGATCAGCTGTTACCGCGGGTTGTGGGTTCGAGTCCCACGGGGCCCACCGCTGTGACCTGCAGGTCTCCTGGACCAGGCAGCACAAGAGCCCGCGGATTCCGGGCGATTCTTGGCGACTGGGAACGGCGCGGGAACGGACTGGCCCCCTTTTCACTGCTGGTGGCCCCCATCTGTGGGAACGGTGCCGTGCATGATCGTCTCTGGTCACGGGGAATCCGCAGGCTCCAGACGCGCACGGATCAGCACCACGATGGACAGGACCGGACGTGGCGACATCGATCTGGTCCTCGGCGACGAGGACTGGTCACGGATCAGGGCCGGCGTGGTCTGTGTCATGACGTCTCGATGCAGCTACTTGCTCTGTACGGGATGTCGCGGTGGCGAGCTCCGGGAGCACGGGAACCTCCTCGGCCCGCCTCACTCCGCTGGCGCACGGAACGTCGAGTGCATCAGGATCGGCATGGACGTCGTGGTCAGCCACGGCTACATCCCCAACGACTTCGACGTGGATGAGTGGGTGCGCCAGGAGTTCCTCGAGCAGGCCGCCGAGGAGGTTCTCAAGGAGGAGTGGCAGCGCCGGAGCTGGAGCAAGCTCCCCGAGGGCGGCGGGCCGAGGTCGAGGGCACGCGACTGGGCTAGTGAGGAGCAAGCGATGAGCTCCGCGACACGCTCCGGCCGCTCGATCGCGCAGGCGCCTGGGACGAGGAGAAGCGCGGATACCTGTGGCAGCTGAACCCCGACTTCGTCGAGCTCGTGCAGGCGCGGTTCGCACCCGATGACACGATCCTCGTCTCCTGCCGCTCAGGCGGCCGATCGGTGATCGCGATCAACACGCTCGCCGCCGCCGGCTACCGCAACGCCTACAACATCCTCGACGGGATGGAGGGCAGCAAGGTCGACGACCCAGACAGCGTCTTTCACGGCACGCGCCTGAAGAACGGCTGGAAGGCCTCAGGACTGCCCTGGACCTACGACCTCGACCCCGCGAGCATGGCGTTGCCCGCACTCCAGACAGGGACGCTGCACCCCGGCAACGCCGAAGTCTGACGGCGAACGCCCCCCCGCGGGCTCGCAGCGCCGGCGGCAAATCACCCGAGTCGGGTGATGTCCGGAGCGCCCGCCAAGCGAAGACTGGATACCCGGCCGCGCCCAAGGAGCAGCTACGAAGGGAAGAAGTGCACCATGACCACCAGCCAGGACCAGGAGAAGCAATCCGTTCTCGTCTCCGGTGACAACACGCACGCAAAGCACCACTGTGAGGTCCTCATCATGAACCGGGAGGCAGACGGACCCGGAGGAGCGGGTAACTACTACAACTCCCTCGGGGTGGTCGATGACGTCTCCGATGAGGAGTTCGACGCGCGCTTCCGGGCCCTTGACCCGGCGAAGTTGAGGGAGGAGTACGGCGGAGACGCGGTCCGCTTCAATGGTCCGCGGCGTTTCCTGGCCGACCGGTTCACCGCGGAGGCCTTCGATGGGGGCAAGGTCAGCATGGTTGGCCCGATCCCCATGTACCTGTACGGCACGTTCGTCGTTCCGGATTTCGACGCGTTCATCGCCGGCAAGCAGACGCCCTACCAGGAAACGGTCTCTCGGCGGACCACAACCTGGTTCTTCGAGGCTGGCGCAGAGGTGTACGAGCTGGTGTCCCCCGAGGGCATCGTGTACGTCATGCAGAGCGCCTCGTTGAGGTTGGACGCCGGCAACACGGTGGACGCGCTACCGACACTCGGCCAGCGCCTGGCGTTGCCGCAGGGATGGACCTACCGGGCCCGGACGCTCGAGGAGGAACTCGTCATGCGGGCCACCTACGACGATGACCCGCCCAACACGATCGTCCTCGACGAGTTGGAGAACAACTACCAGCGCCTCCGGAACGGGTAGGCCACCGACTGCGACGCGAGTTCGGGTCGCCTGGACGACAAGGGCCGACAGCGGTCCAGAGAAAAGGGTGGCACCACGATGTCAGACACCGCACAGCACGCGTCCGGCAGCGACGCCCAGACGCTGCGTCCTGACTGGCGGGAGGAGTTCGCCTACACCGCCGGAGTGCAGGCCTTCGTCTACGGTTTTCCCTACATCTACTACGCCCAGCTGCGGCACGCGTGGGTGACGACCAGGCGGGACCCAGCGGTGGTTCCCTACGCGGCGGTGAACCACTTCTGGCACGCCGGACGTCTGCTGGATGCCACCTACCGGGACGGGGGCTCCCCGAGCACCGACAGTCTCTACTCCTTCGCCTGGGTGGACGTCCGCGAGGAACCGGTGATCTTGTCCCACCCCGACATGGGGGAGCGCTACTTCACCTTCCAGCTGGCCGGGTTCAGCTCCGACAACTTCGGCTACGTCGGGCAGCGCACCACCGGCACTGCCGCCGGTGACTTCGCCATCGTCGGACCGGGGTGGCACGGACACCTGCCACCGGGGGTACGGCGGGTGGAGCCGGCTCCGACGCCGTGGGTGCTGGTGCTGGGCCGCACCGCAGTCACTGGGTCCGCCGACCTGCCGGCGGCGCGGGAGTTGCAGGGCCAGTACCGGCTCACCCCGCTCAGCCTGTGGGGTGTCCCGGACGCGGTCGTCCCGGAGCGTCGGGACGTGTACGCCCCGCCGTCGGCATCCGACCCGCTGGGACCGTGGAAGACGCTCAACGCGATGCTGGTCGAGAACCCGCCGCCGCCCCATCACGGTCTGGTGCTGGACCAGGTCCGGGACATCGGCATCGGCCCAGGTCTGGACGTGGAGGCGCAACCTGCAGTGGTCAAGGAGGCGCTGGGCCGCGCTGCTGCCGCCGGGATGGCGCTGCTACGGCGGCAGTTCGTCAGCGGTGACTGGGCCGAGCAGGTCGCCGGCTGGCGCTACCCACCCGCGGAGGAGGGCCGTTTCGGCGACGACTTCCTGCGGCGGGCCGCTGACCAGTGCTTGGCCGGGATCGCCGCGAACGACCCCGCCGAGTCGGTCTACCTGCTGAACTTCCAGGACGCCGACGGGGCGCCATACGCGCCACAGGGCCGCTACCAGCTGCACTTCGGCGCCGACGACCTGCCGCCGGTGGATGCGTTCTGGTCCCTGGCCGCCTACACCTCCGCCGATCTCAACCTGATCCCCAACCCGGCGGACCGGTACGCGGTCGGCGACCACGCCTCCAACCTCATCGTGGATGCCGACGGTGGTCTCACGTTGTACCTGCAGCCGGAGGCACCGGCCGGTGGCGCGGAGGGGAACTGGCTGCCGACCTCCGGGACCCAACCGTGGTTCCTCGTTCTCCGGATGTACCGCCCCCGGCGCACGGTTCTGGAGGGTGCTTGGCGGTGTCCGGCGGTCACCCGCGTCGACGTCAACGTCGAGGCTTCGGCCTTGTGAGGAGGTGGCGAGATCGTCTGGGCAATCCTCGCGCTGTTGGGGGTGCCGCTGTGGCTGTGCGCCATTCGCCTGGCGCGGCAGCCCGGCGGCCTGGAGCGAGGGACCTCTTCCAGGTGACCGCCGCCCGGGTCGGGGTCTTGGAGCCGGAGGAGCTGAAGAAGCTGCACCGGCTGGGTGACGACCCGGCGGTTGGTCACGCTGACTCCTGACGTGGGTGAGCCGGTCCGCGTGGCAGTGGCAGCCGAACACTGCGCGGCGCTGCTCGGTCCGTATGGCGCGACGGTCGGCGGAGGGCTGACCGGCAAGGGTCCTGACGTTCCGGGTGCGACGGAGGAGGTGTGGTCGGCGTGGAGCACGTGGCGGTCGTGTTGGTCATGGCGGCGATCTTCGTGTGGGCAACGGTCTCGGCCAGGCTGGAACGAGCCGACCTCTCTGCGCCGATCGTCTTCACGCTGGTGGGGGCACTGCTGGCGGCCCTCGACCTGCTGGACACACCGTCGGAGTCGGCGGCTCTGAAGCCGTTGGTCGAGATCACCTTGGTGTGGGTGCTGTTCGCCGACGCTGCCCGGATCCGGGTCCAGGACTTGCGCCACGACATGGGGCAGTATGTCCGGCTGCTCGGCGTCGGCCTTCCGCTGACCATCCTGGCCGGCTGGCTCATCGCCGTGTGGCTGTTCCCGGGTATGGGCCTGTGGCTGGCGCTGCTGGTCGCCGCCGCGCTCGCACCCACTGACGCGGCGCTGGGCATCCCGGTGGTGACCAACCCGGCGGTCCCTTCCCGGATCCGCCGGCTGATCACCGTCGAGAGCGGTCTCAACGACGGGATCGCCACCCCGGTGGTGATGCTCGCCATCGCCGGCGTCGCGTCTGCGGAGGGTCTCGCCGGAGCCGAGGACATCGGTGGGGCACTGCTCGAGCTGGCCGTCGGTGCGGCCATCGGGATCGCCGTCGGGCTCGGCGGCGGATGGCTGCTGCGCCACGCGCGCCGCAGTGGCTGGGCGGCTGAGGACTTCACCGGCATCGCGGTCCTCGCCCTCGCCGTGCTCAGCTACGCCACCGCCGTCAGCCTGCACGGCAACGGGTTCGTGGCCGCCTTCTGCGGAGGCCTGGCGTTCGGCGCCGTCGCCGGCCGACGGGGACCCACCGAGCTGGTCTTCCTCGAGCAGGCCAGCGGCCTGGTGTCACTTCTGGTGTGGACTGCGTTCGGCGCCGTCGCGATCCCCATCATGGCCGACCGCGTCGACCTCACCATGGTGTTGTACGCGGTGCTCAGCCTCACCCTCGTGCGCATGGTCCCGGTCGCCCTCGCCACTCTCGGCGCAGGGCTGGACCGGAACACGGTCCTGTTCGTGGGCTGGTTCGGCCCCCGCGGACTGGCGTCCCTCGTCTTCGCCCTCATCGCCCTCGAAGAGCTCGGCGCCGGAGCAGACAGCGCGGTAGCCGTCATCGGGCTGACCGTGTTCCTCAGCGTCCTCGCCCACGGCCTCACCGCCGCGCCACTGGCCACCCGATACGGACATGGGGCCACCGGAATGGCACCTGAGCCGGTCGACCCGGCCGCCGACCTGCCCGTTCGCGGACTGCCACGCCGCCCCCACACCGGCGCCGGTCAGAGTCCCTCCGCCAAGACCACTTAGGAAGACACCCCTGTGGGCCCGGCGAGCTCTACCTCGACCACGTTGCCCAGGTGCGCGGATGGGTCAGCACACCGGCGTCGGGGAGAGCTCGTCCAGGTGCGCGAACGTGTCGCGACCGCCGCTGCTCGGGGACCATGGGGGGTCGCCGGTCTCGTGCTCCCAATCCGGTGATCTCACGCCCCCGCGCGTGTCTCGAGGGGCGTCTAGGCTGCGCGGCGGAGGTGTGAGCATGGCGTTGCCGCTCGTCAACGGCTCGACCGCGGGGCGCCGTCACGCCGTGCCACCGGTGTCGGGCCAGCTCCTGCGTCGGGAGCGTGTCCTGCAGGTCTTGGACGAGGCTCGTGATGTCCCCGTGCTGTGTCTGCAGGCACCGGGCGGCTACGGCAAGACCACGGTGCTTGCGCAGTGGCTGGCACATGACACTCGACCGGTGATCTGGCTGTCGGTGAGTTCTGGCGCCGCGGATGCCGAGTGGCTGGCGCGTGCCCTTCTGGACGACCTCGGGGATCGCGGGCTGGTCTCGCACCGCGTCCCGGTCACGGCGGCGACTGACCCGTTGACCTGGCACCTCAGCGTGCTGCCCGCAGTCGAGCAGGCAGTCCGCGAAGCCGCGGAGCCGTTCGTCGTAGCGGTTGACGACGCCGGCTCACTGACCGGGACAGCGTGGGAGTGCCTGCTCGAGTCATTGGCATCCAGCCTGCCCGCAGGCGCTCAGCTGGTGCTGACGACCAGGGATACGGTGCCGCCCATACTGTGGAGGTTGCAGAGCCGGGGGCAGGTGGTCGTGATCGGTCCGGAGGTACTCGCCTTCGACGAGGCCGAGACGCGAGAGCTGATGTCCACAGTGGGGGTTCGCGCGACGACCGAGCACGCGCGGTCACTGCTCGCAGAGACCGAAGGCTGGCCGGTCGCCGTGTACCTGTCTACGCTGCCGCGGGCAGATGGGCGCAAGCCATGGCCGCGATCTCACCCCGGTGTGCCCGACGGCAGCGGACTGGCGGAGTACCTGCGTGAGGAGGTCATCGGACGGCTGCCTGCCGACGACGCCGCGTTCCTGTCTCGATGCTCTGTTCTTTCCGTTCTCGAGCAGCACTCGTGTGACGAGGTCGCCTCGACGACGGGGTCGCTGGCGCGGCTGCGTCGACTCTCGGCCGGCAACCGTCTTCTCTCGGCCCAGGACGATGCCGGCCAACGCTTTCGCATGCATCCACTGCTGGCCGAGGCGCTGACGGAGCAGCTTCGCGAGAACCCGGAGGCCTGGCACGCCGCGCACGCCGCGGCGAGCCGCGCCGACGAACGCCGCGGCTTCCTCGACGGCGCGGTCCATCACGCCAAGCTGGCGGGTGACGAGGACCGACTTGCCAACCTGATCTGGTCCCGAGCCCCCTTCATGCTCGCCTCGGGGCGGACGGCGGTGCTCGCGCGATGGCTCGAGGGAGTCGAGGACGACCGGCTCTCGGCTCGCTGCGGCCTCGCGTTGAGCGCGGCCTGGACCGCCTCGCACGCCGGCGACATGGTCCGCATGCACCGATTCGCGCTGACCGCGACGGAGCGTGCCGCACACGACGACCGGCAGTGCGTCCTGGACGCGGATCTGCTCCTCGCCACCATCGGGGCACATGGGCTCGACCACGTCGAAGCCAGCGCACGCGCCTTCATCCACGGCAAGCCGGTCGACGACCCCTGGCAGACCGTGGCGCACTACCTGCTGGGGGTGGCCTTGTTCTTGCGGGACGAGTCCGGGCCGGCGCAGGCAGCTCTCCACGAGGCTGCCCGGGTCGCCCAAGCCTTTGACCTGCCGGTGATGTCGGCACACGCGCTCGCCGCGCTGGCCGACATCGGGCTGGCCGAGGGGAGGGACCAGCAGGCGTTGACGGGGATCCGGGAGGTCCGCGAGCTCGCCGCACGATACGACATGGACGCGATCGCCACCACCGCCCCCATCTTCACCACCTCAGCGTTGGGGTACTTGCACGAAGGACGGTTTGCTGACGCGCGTCGCGAAGCGGCACGGGCCTTGCGTCTGACTGCCCTCATGCGCACTGTCGTGCCGTGGCATGCGGTGCAGGGACGACTCGCGCTCGCACACCTCAACGTCGCCCTGGGGGACCCCGAGCGGGCCAGGGTGCTCCTCGACGAGGCCAGAGACGTCCGCGGACCGACCACGATCTCCCCCCGCCTCGACCGGATGTACGCCGAGCTCGGGGAGCAGGTCTCGGCCGTGTCGACGAGCCTGGTGGGCGTGTCGTCGCTGACCACCGCTGAGGTTCGGGTTCTGCAGTACCTACCGACGCACCTGACCTTCCCCCAGATCGCCGAGGAGCTCTTCGTCTCCCGTAACACCATCAAGACGCAGGCACTGTCGGCCTACCGCAAGCTCGGGGTCCACACCCGCAGCGAGGCCATCGACCACGCGCGCCGAGCAGGTCTGCTTCCGCCGGCGTGACTCGTCGTCGCTCAGTTGCCGGGGTTCGCCTTCGCGTCATCGAGTCCGGTGATCGTGAGTCGTCCGCTCTCGAGCAGCTGGCCTCCACGGTGCCTGGCGGCTGCGACGAGGGGTACCGCCCACAGGTTCTCCCAGACGACCACACCGGCGACACTTCCAGGACTCACGGCCGAGGCGAGCCGTGCGACGTCCCGCGTCGACAGGACCTCGTCCAGATCTGACTCGAGGGTTCGGATCTCGTCGCCCTCCAGGTCTTGGATCTCGAAGCCTTCGACGGACCCGTCGCTGGCCTTCTGGATCACCACGAGGTCGAGTACTCGGATGAGCCCCTCGAACGACAGCCGAACCAGCTCGGCGACCAGGTCGCGACCGAAGGTGCTTGTCCCGTGGGGGAACTCCACGACGGCGTAGTCGATAGTCCCCTCGTCCATACCGGAAGCGGCCACCTCCAACTCGCCTCCCTGACGGTCCAGAACCACAGTCCAGTGTCGTCCGGCGCTGCTCGAAGCGGCCTCACCCTGATGGGGCGATGTTGCTGACCTCGGCCCCGAGCAGTCTTGACTGCGACAGGTGACATCGGCTGCGGCTCGGTCGGTACGCATGCGCGGACGGAGCGGCACCAGCAGAAGGAGGAAGCCATGGGTCTACGGGACCGACGACAGGAGCGCGTTCAGGAGCGACGGGGCGGTGGCACCCCCGATCCTGAGGTCTTCCAGATTCGCGAGAAGCTGGTCGACATCGGTGACGACTACTGGGTCGAGACGACCGGTGGGCGGCGGGCGTACAAGGTGGACGGGAAGGCGTTGCGGGTACGAGACACCTTCACGATCCGGGACGCAGGCGGCGAGGTGGTGGCGACCATGCAGGAGCGTGTCGCCCGCGTCCGGGACACCTTGAAGATCGACCGCCCCGGCAAGCCGTCGGCCACCATCAAGAAGGCGATGATCACGCCGCTACGCGAGCGCTACACGATCGAGGCCGACGACGTCGGCGAGATCCGGGCGCAGGGCAACCTCGTCGACCACGAGTACACGTTCGAGAGCAGCGGCACGAAGGTCGCCGAGGTCTCCAAGCGCTGGGTGCGGGTGCGCGACACTTACGGAGTCGAGGTCGAACCGGGGACCGACGTCGTCCTCATCCTCGCCGCGACGGCGGCCATCGACAGCATGAGCTGAGACTGCCGGCCGACCGGCATGGTGATGCCGAAGCATCACCATCCAACGTCGACCCAGCAGCCGGCGGCGACGACGGTTCACACCGACGGGACGACGACGGCAGCAGTGAGCCCCAGCGAAGGGGCACTGTTGCGTTGACTCATCGCGTCGGGGCGGGGAGCGTGGCGCGGTGAGGCGTCCAGCCCGTCCTGGCCCGTCCGCACCGCCGTCCTCGTCTCTGGCTTCCGTCGCTGCGGCCGCCCGTTCCCCGCTGTGCTTGGTCGGCCGCGCTCGGTCGCCCACCACGTAGCGCTCTGCGCCGGTTGCACTTGCTAGCCCCACATCCCGGTGGATCGAGGGCTAGAGCAGGCCGGCGCGGATCGCGTAGGACGCGGCGCCGGTGCGGGAGTTCTGGTCGAGCTTGGTGAGGATGTTGGCGACGTGCCGGTGCACGGTGTGCGGGCTGAGGACGAGTGAGGCGGCGATCTCGTGGTTGCTCATGCCCTGTGCCACCAGCCGCAGCACGTCGCGCTCGCGCGTCGACAGCGGGCCGGGGGTCGACAGGCCGGCGGCTTCGGCGAGCCGTCGTGCCTGTGCCAGGTCGTCGCCTGCGTCCAGCTCGGTCAGGACGTCTGTCGCGAGAGTGAGGTGACGTCGGGCGGCGGCCCCGTCACCTGTCGCGAGGAGCGTCTCTGCGAGGCAGAGGCGGGTGTGGGCCTCGTCGAAGCGCAGGCCAGCAGCGCTGAAACCGCGGACGGCCTCGGTCAGGAGGGCAACGGCGGCCTCCGGCGGTTCGAGGGCGGCGTCAGTGGCTGAGGACGTGGCCATCAATGAGTCGGTTCCCGTCAGCTGCGCGGTGTCGCGAAGCTCGGCGGCGAGCTGGTGGGCGTCGGTCTCCTGTCCTGCGGCGTGCGCGGCGAGGACGGCGAGGGGGAGCACGTCGGCGCGGATGAGGCGGCTGGTGGTCGGCAGCGAGTCCAGCAGGCCCCGGATGGTCGTCCAGGCGGCCGCATGCTCGCCGCGGGACAGGTGGATCCGTGCGCGTCCGGCGATCGCCGTCGGGTGGAACTCGGCCTGTGCGAAGAGTGCCTCCGCCTCATCCCACCGACCTTGGCGGCGCCGTAGCTCCCCGAGCTGCACCACGGCCGAGTGGCGAGCCGTTCGGTGTGACGACGCGAGCCGGTCGGCGACTGCGGTGAGCGTCTGCTCGGCCTCACCCCAGGAGCCCTGCGCCACCTGCACCGTCGCGTACTGGATGCGGCACACGTTGAAGAGCGGGGCGAGGTCGCGTTCGAGGCAGATCGCCTCGACCCGACGACACCAGTCCGCCGCTCTCGTGAGGTCTCTGTTCTGGCTGCAGGCCGCGATGAGCCAGCAGCAGACCTTGCCCATCCACATCGGGTCGGCCACGTCACCCGACGTCGCACCGGCCACCGATGCGTTCAGGCGCGCCATCCCCGCCTCGATGTCTCCGCGGCTCGTCATCGCAAGCCCCTGCAGCGCCAGGCCCACGACCTCGAGGTCTCCCAGGCCGAGCCGCCGGGCGATGGCCGACGCTCGTTGAGCGGCCGCGAACGCCCGATCGGGGTCGAGACCCACCTCCAGCGCGAGCTCCGCCTCCCGCACGGCGTGCCACCCGTGCTCGGGTGACTCATCGAGTCCGGCGAGCAGCGACTCCGCCCGCCCCCACCAGCCGAGGGCAACGGACTCGCCGTAACCGAAGAGCAGCGAGTCCCACGCCAGGCTCGTCGCAGCACGCGCCGCACCCCACGGGTCTCCCGACTCACGATGACGCCGGTATGCCCTCTCGCGCGCCGCGACGCACGTCTCACCCTCGTCGAGCCACCAGGCCGCCTGGGCCAGGCCCTCGTAGGCCAAGGGGTCGGCGCTCTGCTCGGCGATGGCCTGGAACGCGGTCCGGGCGAGCTGCCACGAACCCGCACGCAGGGCGGAGGTCGCCGACACCAGTGACGTCATCTTGGTGAGTATGGCCCCCGGCTCGCCGTGCCATTGCCGGCCTACACCCGCTCCAGGCACGGCGAGCGGTGTCCGGGTCAGACTCCGACGCCGGCTGCGAGTGCCTTCACGTCCGCAGTGGTCAGCGGGTTGCCGGCGATCCCCCAGCTACCGCTACGGATCTCCTCGACCACGCACCACGTCACGGCACGCATGTTCTCGCCTTCGATGCCCACCATGGCGTCGGTGAGGCTGCGAACGATCTCCTGCTTCTGCTCGTCGCTGAAGACGTCCTCGATGACCTTGACCTGGATGAACGGCACGGCGATCTCCCTCTGTCGGGCTCCACGCTGATGCGGAACCAATCCAAGGAGTCTCGACCTGACAGGGCGAGACTCGCGTCGGCAGGACAGGCCATCCCTGCTCGACTCCCGAGTGGCCCGAACGGGCCACGCTGGAAGGACCGTCGGCGCACCTGCCCGGATGGCGGGGCGAACGGGTGCGAGGTGACTGCGACGCGGGGATACCCTTGACGCGTGTTGATCGTCGATATCGACCGCAGCGACTGCGCGACGTGTGCGAGCGCTACGGGGTCGCCTCGTTGGAGGTCCTCGGCTCGGCCGCTCGCAACGAGGCTCTGCCGGACAGCGATGTGGACCTGCTCTACGTGTTGAAGCCCCATGCCCGCCTCGGGTTCAGGCTCTTCGGACTTGAGGAGGAGCTCGCCGCCGCCTTCGGCCGACCGGTCGACCTCGTCTCCCGCAAGTCGGTCGACAAGGACATCTGCAAGCAGGCGCTCGCCGACGCGCGCCCGCTCTATGCGGCGTGAGCTGCTGCTGCCCGAGATGCGCGGAGGGACTACCTAGGTCTCGGGTCGTGAGCCAGAGCAGGTTTCAGGCGTCCCAGTCATCCTCGGTGAGTTCCCGCCATCCCGACTCTGTGCCGGTCTTGATGAGGCCCTCCTACGCCATCCGCATGCGTTCCCAGCGAGCCGCGTTGCGCCAGCGGATCTCGCCGGTGCTCGGCACGGGCTCGAGGTCGCCCGCCCAGAAGCGCGGTCCTATGCGGCTCTCAACCTCACGCAACACCTCGTGCATGCTGCGCCCGCCACCGCTCTCCTTGAGCGCGCCGCGGATCACCGGGCGGAAGTCCCCTGAGGCGTCATCGGCAAGGATGCGTGCTGCGTTGTGGTCATCGCCGTTCCTCCGGTCCCGATCCGCGGGTTGTCGCTCGGGGGTGGCGAGACCGGTCCCTCCTCGTTGGCATCAAGGCCCAACTTCCGACGCGGCACGCCGTTCGGCGTCTCTACGAATGGCTCGGCCTCCCGCAGAAGAACGGCGAAGACCTCATCGTCGACCTCGATCTGCCGGCTCATGTCCTACCTTTCCCACTCCGAGCCTCTCTCGCAGTCACTCCAGAGCTTCACCCCCGGCTGGAGTCGAGCGGGTCACTCCAGATCTCTCAGAGTGAAGATGGACTCGCGGTGGAGAGCGACCTCGGAGCGAGGAACGCACCTCGTCGCGGGACGTGACCATCGGGCCCGCTGCGCTGGGCGAGGTTCGAAGCGCCCTGGACCCCTGCTGCCTGCGCCACAACGAGGTCGTGCTGCCCGTCCAGTGACCGTAGTGAGCCCTGGCGCGCTCGACGGCGGTGCTGGCCAGAGTGCTTGATGGTCCGGGCCCTACCGGTCCTGACCGGGTTGGCTCGCTGAGCGCCGGAGGTTCGTCAGCTGCTGATCGGTGCCGACGGCGATCACCACGTCGCCTGGGCCGATGACCAGGTCCCCAGGAGGGTTGGTGACGAAGCCGCCACTGTTGTGTTGTCGTAGGGCCATCAGGAGTGCTCCGTCGCCCTCGTGCAGGCGTGCCTCACGGATGGTGGACCCGGCCAGCGTCGAGCCCACCGCGATCTCGACCTCTTCGAGCCGGAACGCCACGTCTGCGTCGTGCATCGCGACCTCGAGGAAGTCCACGACGTGTGGCTGCAGGGCGAAGGCCGCGATGCGTGAGCCACCGATGTGCTGGGGGTTGACCACGCGGTCAGCTCCAGCCCTCAGCAGCTTCTGCTCAGCGTCCTCGGTGCGGCAACGAGCGATGATGACCAGGTCCGGGTTGAGGTGGCGAGCTGTCAGCGTCACGTAGAGGCTCGCCGCGTCGGTGTCGAGGCTGGCGAGCAGCGTCTTCGCCCGATCGATGCCGCACTGCTGGAGCACGTCGTCCCGCGCTGCATCGCCCACGATGAACGGGTGGGGGCAGTCGGCGAGCCGGTGATCGTCGGCATCGACGACGACGACCCCCTTCCCCGCGTTGATGAGTTGCTCGGCAGCGGAACGACCGACCCGTCCCCACCCGCAGACGATCGCGTGCTGCTCCAGCCGGGCGATTTCACGGTCCATCCTTCGCCTTCCCCACGCGTTGCCCAGATACCCCTCGATGGCCAGCCCGAGCACGGCCGTCAAGGCATAGAGAGCCACCCCGACCCCCACCACGACAAGGACGATCGTGAAGGTCTTCTCCGACGTGCCGAACGGTACGACCTCCTCGAACCCGACCGTCGTCACCGTGGTCACTGTCTGGTAGATGGCGTCCAGGGGCGTCAGGCCCAGCACGAGGTAGCCAACGACGCCGACCACCAGGACGGCGGTCAACGCGGCCATGCTGCGACGGAAGACCCGCTGAGCAACCGCAGCGCGTCGATCGTCCATACCTCACCTCATCGCACCTCGAGCTGGAGCGGCGCCGGTTCCGCGTGCTAGCTCGCTGCAGACGTCGCGTTCTTGGCTACCCCGTCATGCAGGGGCCCCGCGGAGCACGACGACGGGGCAGGGGGCGTGGTGGACGCAGTAGGCAGCGGTTGATCCCAGGTGCATCCCGGGCAGCTCGCCGCGACCGTGACTACCCACCACCAAGGTGTCCTGCGATGTGGCCACGCGGGTGAGCACACGTGCCGGTCGGCCCTGGATGGCCTCCATGTGTACCGGGACGCTGGGCGCCTCACCCAGCACCTCGCGGACGGTCTCAGCCAAGATCCGTGCGGCGTGGTCGGCGTAGTCCTGCTCGGTCGCCGTGGGGAGAACCAGGATTCTCACGGGGACCTCCCACGCCGTCACGGCGACGATGTCCTGGCCGGTCCTCGCCGCCTGCGCCACGGCCCATCGCAGGGCTTGCTTGCTGTCGTCCGAGCCGTCGACACCCACCACGATCCGTTGACTGCTGGTCGTCATGGGCTGAGGCTAGCCCCCGCCGATCCACTGCACCGGGGGATGTGACTGCCGGGGTGGTCAGCCCGCGGCGTATCCACCGGCCAGGCCACACGCCGGGCAGCCTGCTGCAGGGGACCGACAGCCGTCAGGAACGCGTCTCCGTCACAGCGCCCTCAGCGAACCTTGGCGGGGCGAAGGCACTGAGGATCGTGACGGCCAGGCTGCCGCAGTTGACGAGCGGTGCTCCACGCCCCTTGGCACCAGCAGCACCGTCCCAGCCGACACCTGCTGATGCTCACCTGCCACAGTGACCTCGATCGGCCACCCGGTCAGGAACACGACCAGCTGGTCTGCCGCAGCGTGGGTGACCAAGCCGGTCTCCGGCGGCGGCTCCCACGCTCGGCGTGCGGCCGGTAGGCGTCTACGGCCGGAGGTCCCTGCCGCGAGCCAGCCACGGTCGACACCCCTCCCTCCAGTTCGGCCGGCAGGGCCGTTTCGGTTGGGCGCTGCCCCTACGTCGTCAGAACGGCGACGGCCAGCAGCAGCCCGAGGCCCGCCAGCAAGCAGGCTGTCTGGACAACCTTCTCGCGGCCGGCCGGGCTGGTCGTGATCTCCGGAACCAGGTCCGCCAGGGCGATGTAGATGAACGTGCCCGCCGCGAACGGCACCAGCACCGCGACGTCGAGGTTGGCCGACGCGGCGTACGCGACGAGCCCACCCAGCAAGAACGTCAAGGCCGACAGCATGTTGTAGGCCAGGGCCGAGCGGCGGCTCCACCCGCTGTGCACGAGGATCCCGAAGTCTCCGAGCTCCTGCGGCACCTCGTGCGCGGCGGCAACGAGCCAGGTGACCACGCCGAGCCGGAAGTCGATGACGAACGCCGATCCCACGGCCAGCCCGCCGAGGAAGTTGTGCACGGCATCGGCCACCAACACCAGGGTGCCAACCGGCGCGTGCGAACACGCGGCTTGGTGGCAGTGGTGCCAGCGCAGGAACTGGTCGAGCAGGTGGAAGGCGACCACGCCTGCAGCCAGCGCGGCATAGACCATCACCCCGTTCCCCAGCTGCGCCACGGCCGCGGGCACCATGACGAAGAGAGCGCCACCCAGCAGCGACCCTGCAGCCAATGCCACCAGCGGAAGCACCAATTGGTCGGACCACGACTGCGGGAGAACCAGCGTGAGGCTGCCCGACAAGGCCAGCAGGCTCATGAGCAGACCTGAGCCGACGATCCACGCCAGCGTCGCCGTCATGGCGACGGCTCTCGGTCGAGGTCGGCGTGGTGGGCTTGCTCGTACTCGGTGGGGGTCAGGCAGCCGAGACTACTGTGCAGGCGGCGCTGGTTGTACCGGTCGACCAAGCCGGCGGATCAGTCGGCGACGCCGTCGGCAACGTGCGGATGGAGTACGTGATCGGGCTGTTCAAGACAGAGTGGATCCACACCACCGCTTCCACGACGGCTCCAGCTCCGGCGCACCACGAGGCGGTTGTCGCCGTCGACGTACTCCACGGGATGCGAGTCGGCCACGCCACCGACGGCAGCCGTAGGCTCCCCGTCGGCCGACCGAGGAATGGAGGTTCTCGTGGCCCTTTTCGAGCCGCTCGCCCTGCCCCGAGGTACCGCCATGCCCAACCGGTTCATGCTGGCGCCGCTGACCAACACGCAGAGCCACCCCGACGGGACGCTGTCGAGGGAGGAGCATCGCTGGCTCACGATGCGGGCCGAGGGTGGGTTCGGCGTGACCATGACCGCTGCCGCCCATGTCCAGCGAGCAGGCCAGGGCTTCCCGGGCCAGCTCGGCGTCTTCAGCGACGAGCAGCTGCCGGGTCTGGCAGCGCTGGCGGAAGACATCCACGCTGCCGGGTCGGTGTCACTGGCTCAGTTGCACCACGCAGGCAACCGCTCTCCGGTCGACCTGATCGGCACGACACCGGTGTGCCCGTCCGAGGACCCGAAGCACGGTGCCCGCGGGATGACAGCGGAGGACGTGCAGTCGACGATCACGGCGTTCGCCGCCGCAGCCGCGCGGGCGGAGCGGGCGGGGTTCGACGGGGTCGAGCTGCACGGCGCCCACGGTTACCTGATCTGCCAGTTCCTGTCCTCGACGCTCAATCGGCGCACCGACGAGTACGGCGGGTCGCTGGAGAATCGCAGCCGCTTCTTGTTCGACATCCTGCAAGCAGCTCGAGCGGCCACGGGGCCCGAGTTCATCATCGGCGTGCGGCTCTCGCCCGAGCGCTTCGGCATGCGCATCGACGAGATCCGAGACGTCTCGCAGCGGCTGATCGACACCGGGCAGGTCGACTTCCTCGACCTGTCGTTGTGGGACTGCATGAAGGAACCCGAAGAGGCCAGGGACCGACCCGACCTCGCCGGGCGCACCCTGTGCGAGGTCGCGACCGACCTGCACCACCGCACCGACCCGCAGGGCCGGCCGGTCCCCGTCGGCGTGGCCGGCAACATCCACGACCCCTCCGACATCGAGCGGGTGCTGGAGCTCGGCGCGGACTTCCCGATCCTGGGCCGAGTCGCGATCTTGCACCACGACTACCCCAATCGGCTGCGGGCCGACCCCGACTTCGTCCCCATGCGCATCCCGGTCAGCCGCGCACACCTGGCAGCCGAGGGTGTCTCACCGGCCTTCGTCGAGTACCTGCGCCGCTGGCCGAACTTCGTCGCCGAGTGACCTCGCCGAGGCCATGGTCGCGCTACGGCAGTCCGTCGATGGCGACGATCGTTTCCTGCATCCACCGCACCAGCAGCTCCTGCCGTGTCCGTCTATCCCAGCCGCGACGATGTCGTCGGTGCAGACGGTGTGGTCGCCTGGCGGGGCAGCATCGACACGCTGCACCCACACATGCAGCACGTGGACGTGCGCTCCACGCACACCGGCCTCGGCCCTGACCCTGACGTCTGGCTCGCCGTGGCGCATCGGATCGTGCACCCCGGTCCCGCGGAGACTCGGCGCCACCAACCCGGACGACGACTCAGTGATGCCGGCGACCCGAGGAGACCAGACGATCCTGAGTCAGGCGGTGGGAAGACCGGCGTCGAGGGGGGGCATGGAGGCCATGGGTCCTGGACTCAGGTCGTGGAGCGTCTGGCAGCGGAGCTGGATCCATCCGCACCTCGGCGGTGTGGTACTGACAATCGGTGCAACGGCTCCTACATTCGTTGCATGGGGATCCGGACCGCAGCGACTCGGACGAGACGCCCGAGCGCGACCTCACCGGCGTCACGCGAATCGAGCCCACGCCATCCACACCGCCATGCGGTGTTGGACCTGCAGCGATCGGCGGGGAACCGAGCGACGGCCGAGCTGATCGCCGGAAGAACGGCGCCGACGGCAGGCCGACCTGATCCCGTCATCCAGCGGCATTCATCGTGGGAGCACGCTCTCATGGGTGACACCGACCCCAGGCAGCTACGTGAAGCGGCGGTCACACGGGAGAAGGCCATCCATGTCTCCGCCCAGCAGTGGCGCATGGCGAAGTTCTTCCAGACCAACCCGAATGCCGATCCGCGCACGCGTTTCCCCGACGTCCGGTGGATCAAGCTCAGCGGCAGCGGGCTGTGGGTGAGCTACGGCGAGCTCAACGCACTGGCCGACTACCTGCCGGACCCCTCGACGGTCGATACACAGCCACAGTCGCTGGTGCTTCCTGTCCTCCAGCGGATGCGTGCGCAGATCTCCGGCACCTTGCATCCGTTCGTGCGCTTGGACATGGAGGGAGCGGCGGAGGCTGGCGCCTACGAGTTCCTCCCTGATGCGGTCGCGGAGGCCAAGGCGATGGACCGCGCGACGGCGTCCTTGGAGGGGAACCGGGCGATGGGGCTCGTTGCTCGCAATGCGTGCCACTTCGCGCCGTTCAGCTGGGAGCGATGGGTCCACTTCCACAACACCGCGATCGAGCACGCGCGCGCCTACCACGCTCGGAAGGGGGAGACGGTCGCGATCCGGAACCTCGACACCACTGCAGACGCCGACCTGAGACAGGCCTGGCTCAACAACGGCTACGGTGACCATTTCCTCCAGGACTCGTTCGCGGCGGGTCACCTGATCAACAAGACCTTGGTGATGCAGTGGTTCGTCGACTACCTGAACGGCATGGCATCGAGGTGGTGGGACCTGCTCGGGCCCGTCGTGTGGTGGGGGCTGGACAACACGCAGCCCTGGTACGGGATGCCGAGCAAGGACGTGATGGAGACCATGGGCACCGCGCAGCAGCCGGATGTCGCGGGCAGGAACCTCTACTCGGGAGTCCGTGGCGCGACCACCGCTTCTCAGGACCGGGTCCTGGGCGCCAGCGTGACGAACCCACAGACGGCACAGGAACGCTTCACCCGGGAGCAGCGGGTTGCCGGGAGTGGAGTCCGGGCGGCCGCAGGCCGCAGCAAGGAGCAGGCCTACCGCGCCTATCTCCAGTTCCTCAACAGCTCGTTCCTGCAGCTCGCCGCTGGAGAGACGCACAACTACTTCAACGAGCGCGGCTTGTCGGTGTCGAACCAACGCGGCGATGTCATGCAGGTCGGCGGCGATGACACGCTGCTCACCAAGTCCGGGCCACTGGGCGCCCAGCTCGCAGCGGAGGCGTCCCAGATGAGCCGTGACTCCGTCCAGCACATCGCCCACGAGGGGGATGAGACGCACTCCCTGGACGACATCCTCCAGCTGGTCCCGACGTCGATCTGGCACCACACCGAGGCAGCTGGGTGGACACTGCATCCCCTGGAGCAGTGGCAGGACAATGTGCTGCACAAGGTCTGCGTGGACGAGATCTTCCCCGACGTCGTGGACAGTGCGTCGTCGAAGCTTGCTCGGGGAGCACAGTCCGAGCTCGTCGAAGGCGGGGTCGAGCTCGATCCCAAGATGCCGAAGCCCGTCCTCCCGCCGCTGGATCAGCTGGGTGACTTCCCGGCGCACAAAGGGAACGAGTACGCCGTCTAGGTGATGTCGCACGACGTCGCGGGCGCGCCTGCGCGGGTCGACGACATGCCAAGGGAGCGATAGATGTCCTTCACTCGACCTGCGGTGCCGGACCTGGACGGACGGACCGTGGTGATGGCCGTGCGCGACCAGGATGAGGCGGCCCAGGCGAGGGCCACGATCGCGGCCGAGACCCCGGAGGCCCGCCTCGAGCTGGTCGGGATCGACCTCGGGTCCCAGGCGTCGGTGCGAGCCGCCGACGAGGCGATCCTCGCCACGCACGACCAGGTGGACATCCTCGTCAACAACGCCGGCGTCATGGCGATGCCGTAGCGCCAGACCTCCGACGGCTACGAGATGCAGCTCGGCGTGAACCATCTCGGGCACTGGACGCTCACCGCGCTGCTGATGCCGGGGATCCTGGCAGCACCTGCACGGCAGGTATGAGGCGTGGCGGGCCTACGGGCAGTCGAAGCTCGCGAACTACCACTTCGCGCTGGGTCTGCAGCACGAGTTCGAGCAAGCGGGTGTCAGGGCGCAGGGCCTCGCGGCCCACCCGGGCTGTCGCACAGCGAGCTCCAGACGACCACGGTCGCCCACGGCGGCGGTGGCCCGCTCGGCCCCTTCTTCGCCTGGATGGCCAGAACCACCGGCATGGACGTCGAGGACGGGGCCATGCCACAGATCCGCGCGGCGACCGACCCGCAGGCCAGGGGAGGGGAGTTCTACGGGCCTCGCTTCGTCAACGCTGGTCGACCGGTGCGCTTGCCGGTGCTCTGTCCTGGCAACGCCGCGGCGATCGCGACCCTGTGGGAGGTCTCCGAGCGGGAGACGGGCGTGTCCCTCGACGTCGCCGGCTCCTGACGGCTCGGTGGCCTGGAGCGGGGGTCGGGACCTCTGGCCCAGGCAAGGCCCGACGGATCGAGAGACGATTCGATCGTGGTCGAATCGATGCTGGTCGAACCGAGCCCGGCCCGCCAGGCCGAAGCGGTCGAGCTGCTGGCGGCGGTGGCCGACCCGGTGCGGTGGCGGCTGCTGGCCGAGCTCGCGCGGCGGGGCACCCGCTGTGTCTGTGACTTGCAGCCGGTCGCTGGGGTGGCTTCGAACGTGCTGTCCTACCACTTGAAAGTGCTGCGCGACGCCGGCCTGGTCACGGCCACGCGGCGCGGCCGGTGGATGGACTACACGCTCGTCGAGGATGCGCTCGACCGAGTGCACTCCGCCGTTCCGGGGGGTGCGAGGTGAGCCTGATCGCCCGCCCACCCGCGCCCGAGCAGGCCGGCACCGGCCGTCAGTGGCTCGGCCTGGTGGGGGCCGGGTCGCTGTGGGTGCTGCTGTACGCGCTGAACGAGCGGTTGTGGCCGGTGCTGCTCGGCGACGTGCTTGGTCTGGACGTTGCCGGCCGCACAGGGGAGAGCCTGGCGTTCTTCCTCTACGACACCGTCAAGATCATGCTGCTGCTGGTCGGGCTGATCTTCGTGATCGGCATGCTGCGCACCACGCTGTCCCCGGAGCGGGTCCGGGACGTGCTGACGGGGCGGGGGCTGTTGGCCGGGCTGGTGCTGGCGGCGCTGCTCGGTGCTGTGACGCCCTTCTGCTCGTGCTCGTCGATCCCGCTGTTCATCGGGTTCGTCGCGGCTGGGGTGCCGCTGAGCATCACGCTGAGCTTCCTGATCGCTTCCCCACTGATCAACGAGGTCGCCGTCGTCATGCTCGGTGGCACCTTCGGCTGGGGGGTGACGGCCGTCTACGTGGCCGCGGGGCTGCTGCTGGCCGTCACCGCGGGATGGGTCCTCTCGCGCGTCGACCTGGACCGCTGGGTCGAGCCATTCGTCTTCTCCACCCCGGTCGCGGCGCTGAGCGCCGAGGGCGGCTCGCCGACGCTGGGCGTCCGGGTCGAGGCTGCCCGGGCCGAGACCCGCGACATCGTGGCGAAGGTCTGGCCCTACGTGCTCCTGGGGGTCGGCATCGGGGCGCTGATCCACGGCTGGGTGCCTGCGGACTTCTTCGCCCGATACGCCGGCTCGGACAACCCACTAGCCGTGGTGGTCGCCACGGTGGCCGGTATCCCGCTTTACGCCAACGCGGCCGGGGTGATCCCGCTGGCGGAGGCGCTGTGGGCGAAGGGCGTCGCCCTCGGCACCGTCATGGCGTTCATGATGAGCGTCGTCGCCCTGTCGGTGCCCTCGTTGGTCATGCTCCGCCGCGTGCTGCGCATGCCGTTGCTCGTGCTCTTCACCGCCATCATCACCGCCGGCATCGTCGCCGTCGGTCTGCTGCTCAACGTCGTCACCTAGCCAGGGAGGGCACCGTGAACGTCAAGATCCTCGGACCAGGCTGCAAGAACTGCCAGAACCTCGAGACCCGCACCCGCGAGGCGCTCGCCTCGCTGGGCTTGGACGCGAGCGTGGAGAAGGTCACCGACTACGCCGCCATCGCCGGGTACGGCGTGCTGAAGACCCCCGGGCTGGTCGTCGACGACACCCTCGTCATGTCCGGCCGCGTCCCGACCACCCAGGAGATCACCGGGCTGCTTCGCACCGCGCCGGCGGCTCGTCCCCACGCAGCTCCCTAGTTCAGCCCGTGGTGATAGGCGTACGCGGCCGCCGCGGTGCGGGAGGTGACGCCGAGCTTGGTGAAGATGTTGCTCAGGTGTCGCGCGACGGTCTTCGTGCTCAGGAACAGGGCCGCCGCGATCTCCGGGTTGGACCGGCCGGCCGCGACGAGCCGCAGGACCTCGGCCTCACGGGCGGTGAGGCCGGCTGGCAGCGGCCCCGGGGCCAGCAGCTGGCCCGCCTCCTGTGCGGCCGGGGTGGCCCCGAGCGTCGCGAGCGCCCGGGCCGCAGCCCCGAGCTCGACGGCTGCGGACTCCTCGTCGCCCAGCTCTCGTAGGGAGCGACCGACGAGGATCTGTGTCCGAGCGGTCTCGAAGGGCCAGCCCAGCTCCCGCCATCGGTGCAGCGCCGTGCGGAGCGCGTTCAGGGCGTCCTCGGGGCGGTCCTCGGCCAGGGCCAGCGCCCCGGCGGCGTACCCGGCCATGGCTTTGAGCGAGCTCGAGTCGAAGGCGTCTCCGACCGCCTCCAGCTCGGCGACGAGGGGGCGTGCTCCGGCCAGGTCGTCGCCGCAGAGCAGGACGTCGATCGCACCCGGCAGCAGCTGCGAGCGATGGATGGGGTCACGCGGCTCGCCGAGGACCCGGCGTACCGCAGCACACGCCGCCTCGATCCGGCCCTGGGCGAGGGAGAGTAGGGCGTGTGCGGGTTGTGGGTCGTGGCCGAGGCCGACGGCCTGCTCGAAGGCCTCCTCGGCTGCGTCGAACTCCCCACGGATGCGCAGCAGCTCGCCCTTCTCGGCGAAGGCCAGCCCTGCGGCAGCCGGGGTGTCCGCCGCGAGGTAGCGCGCGGCCGCGCCGTCGAGCTCGTCGATGGCCTGCTGGTAGGCACCGTGCACCCGCATCACCTGGCCGCGGTGGACCGCGCACTGACCGGTGAACGGCACCAGTCCCACCTGGGCGCCGCACCAGCTGGACAGCGCCGTCGTCCACTGCTCCACCCGGTCGAAGTCCGAGATCTCCTGACAGGCCTCGATCAGGGAGCAGTAGGTGTGCCCGGCGAAGATCGGCGACACCTCGCCCGTGATGACGCCGACCATGGCCTCGTCGAGCAGGCGCACGCCCTCCGGCACCCGCCCCAGGTAGAGGAGGCACCGCCCTTGCGCCATCAAGCCCGCCGCGAGCAGGTCTCCGTCAACGAAACGGCTGCCGTAGGACGTGAGGGTGGCGGCCTCGTCGAGTCCGGTCACCGGGTCGCCGCCAAGGATGTGGCCGAGCATCCGGTGGAAGAGGACGTACCCGTGCTCGACGGTGTCCTGCTCGAAGGTCTGCAGGAGCCGCTCGGCACGCGAGATCCAGCCGCTGGCGACCGCGTGCTCGCCGCGGTCGTCCAGCGTCATGGCCAGCCAGAAGGCGGACCGCACCGCGGCCCGCCGGTCGCCGGCGTCGAGGTTCGCCTGGTAGGCCCGCTGGAGGGCTTGGATGCAGTCGTTGTGCCGGCCGACCAGGAACGCGGCGGTGGCGAGATCGGCGAAATCGGCTGCCAGCAGCGCGTCGCTGCCGGCGGCCGAGAGCCTTTCGTAGGCAGCGACCCAGTCGCGACGGTCGAATGCCTCACGTGCCTGCAGCAGCTCTTCGACGACGTTCACGACGCCTCACCTCGTCGCGAGCATAGGGCGCTCAGGCAGCCTGGTGCCGCCGCTCCGGCGCCTGAACCCGCTCGCTGATCCGGCGCGCCACGTACGCCGTGTCTCGGCCGATACCCGGGAAGACCATGGAGCTGAACGAGTACTGGAAGGCGAGGCCGCAGAAGAAGAGCCCAGGCACCTGGTCGACCACCCCGCGCATCTCCACGGGCCAGCCGTCCTCGGCGATCACCGGGATCTTGATCCAGTCGAAGACCTGACGGAAGCCGGTGGCCCAGACCACGCTGCTGACCGGCACGACGGTGCCGTCGTCGAGCAGCGGCATGCCGTCGCGCACCCCCACCACGCGGGCCGTGCGGCGCTCGACGCCGCGCGCGGTGAGGTCCTCGCGGTGGACCCGGATCATCGGTCCCCCGTGCGCGCGCACCTCGTGGAGCTCCTTGCGTCCCATCGGGGTACGCCGGGTCAGGACGTGCCGCCACGCGAAGACCACTATCGGGAAGAGGAGCTTCGCCCGGCGCTCCTCGGGCCGGAACGGCAGCTGGCCGGGGTCCCGACCGCACAGCGTGACCGGGTTGGTCCGCGCCGCCTCGTAGGCGATGTCCGTGCCGGAGTGCGAGGCACCCACCACGAGTACCGGTCCGGGCGCGAGGTCGTCGGGACGGTGGTACTCGCTCGAGTGCAGCTGGCGGATCGTCGGGTCGAGCTGAGCAGCGAAGGCCGGGACGTTCGGCGCCTGCCCGAAGGTCCCGGTCGCCACGACCACGTTCTCGCAGGTGATCGTGCTGTCGCCGATGTGGAGCTCGAACCCGCCGCCGGTCCGCTGCTCGAGGGCGTCGACCCGGGTCCTCATCCGCACCGGTAGGTCGAACTCCAGGGCGTAGCGCTCGAGGAAGGCGGCGACCTCGTCCTTCTGGGGGAACGTCCAGGGGTCGGCCGGGAAGGCCATCCCGGGGAGCCCGTCGTACTTCGCCGGGCTGTAGAGCCGCAGGGTGTCCCAGTGTCGACGCCAGTTGTCGCCGACCCGGGCGTTGCTGTCCAGGACGACGCAGGTGCGGCCCTGCTTCGCCAGGTGGTATGCCGTGGACAGGCCGGCCTGGCCGGCTCCGATGATCACGGTCTCGATGTGTTCGGTGGACATGGTTCCTCCTCGCCTCGGGTGTTGCCTCGACGCTAGGAAGACCACGGCGGTCACCGCTTCGGGCAGGATGCCCAGCCGGCGGTCAGCCCCGATGGGTCGGTTGACCCATCGGGGCTGCCGGGATGCGCGTTGTGTCGGGGGGTTCGGGCACTGTTCGAACATGAGTTCGATGACGAAGGTCGGCCGGGGGTCTCGATCGTGAGGAATGGTGACCGCGCGGGTCCGAGCGTCCAGGTGGTGACCTCGTGGGTGGACGAGCTGCGCGAGCTGGGGAGCGGCCTGGACGACGTGGCTCGGGTGGACCTCCTTCGGGCCTTGGAGGAGCTCAAGGCGGCCGCGGCCGCCACCCAGGCCAAGGTCTCGGTGGACTTCGACGCCTCGCAACGATCGGCCGCGGCGGCCGCGGGCGTGCCGGCGGATCAGCGCGGTCGGGGTGTCGCTGCGCAGGTGGCGTTGGCCAGGCGGGACAGCCCGGCCCGGGGCGGCCGTCATCTCGGCATGGCGAGGGCGCTCGTCCACGAGATGCCCTGCACGTTCGCCGCCCTGGCCTCGGGCCGCATCAGCGAGTGGCGGGCAACGCTGCTGGTCCGCGAGACGGCGTGCCTGCGGGTCGAGGATCGTCGCCGTGCCGACCGCGCCCTGGCTGGGGATCCGCGGCAGCTCGAGGGGTTGGGTGACCGACGGCTGGTGGCTCGCGCCCGCAGCGTGACCTACCGTCTGGACCCGCACTCGGCCGTGCGACGCGCATCCCGAGCGGTCACTGATCGGAGGGTCACGGTGCGCCCGGCCCCGGACACGATGGCGTATCTGACGGCCCTGCTGCCCGTCGCCCAGGCAGCTGCCGTGTACGGGTCGCTCCGCCGGGAGGCCGACGCCACGGTCGGAGGCGACGGGCGCGCCCGGGGCCAGATCATGGCCGACGTGCTCGTCCAGCGGCTGACCGGCCAGGCCCAGGCCGACGCGGTCCCGGTCGCGCTCGATCTCGTGATGACCGATGCGACGCTGCTCGGGTCGGCGGAGGAGCCCGGCATGCTCGCCGATGGCACCGTGGTGCCCTCGGGACTGGCGCGAGGGCTGGTCGCCGCCGCGACGCAACCCGGGTGCCGTACCTGGGTCCGTCGCCTCTTCGCCCACCCGGAGACGGGGGCGCTGGTCGGGATGGAATCGCGGGCACGGCTGTTCCCGAAGGGGTTACGCCGGTTCCTGCAGTTGCGGGACCAGCGCTGCCGCACCCCATGGTGCGACGCCCCGATCCGACACCTCGATCACATCAGGGCCGTCGTCGACGGCGGGGCCACGGAGGCGAGGAACGGGCAGGGGTTGTGCGAGGCCTGCAACTACGCCAAGCAGGCGGCGGGCTGGCGCGCGTGGGTCGATCCCACCGCTGCCGGCCACGAGGTCGAGACCATCACCCCCACCGGGCACCGATATCGGTCGTACGAGCCTCCGTTGGGTCAGCGGTCGATCGACCTCATGTCGGCGTAGCGCTCGCCCACGACGGCGTCGGCGGGGACGGCTGCCTCGATCGCCGCCACCTCCTCGGCGCCGAGTACGACGTCGAGGGCGCCGACGTTCTCCTCGAGGTAGGGGACCCGCTTGGTGCCGGGGATCGGGGCGACGTCGGGGCCCTGGGCCAGCACCCACGCCAGCGCCAGCTGTCCCGGGGTGCAGCCCTGCTGCTCGGCCAGTCGCACCAGCGCCCGCACGAGCGCGAGGTTCGCCGCACGGGCCTCGCCCATGAACCGCGGGTAGGCGCTCGCCCGGAAGTCGCCGGCATCCAGCGACTCGGCGGTCAGCGCGCCGGTGAGCAGGCCCCGGCCGAGCGGGCTGTAGGGGACCAGACCGATGCCGAGCTCGCGAAGGGTGGGGAGGATCTCGGCCTCGAGGTCCCGGGTGAAGAGCGAGTACTCCGTCTGCAGGGCGGTGACCGGGTGCACGGCGTGTGCCCTACGGATGGTGGCGACCGACGCCTCCGAGAGGCCGAGGCAGCGGACCTTCCCCGCCTCGACCAGCTCCTTCATCGCGCCGACCGTCTCCTCGATCGGCACCTTCGGGTCCACGCGGTGCTGGTAGTAGAGGTCGAGGTGATCGACGCCGAGTCGCTGCAGCGAGGCCTCGCAGGCCCTGCGGACATACTCCGGGGTGCCGTTGAGGCCCACCCAGGAGCCGTCCGGGTTGCGCTCGTTGCCGAACTTCGTCGCCAGCTGCACCTCGTCCCGGCGTCCGGCGATGGCCGCCCCGACGAGCTGCTCGTTGGTGAACGGCCCGTACATGTCGGCGGTGTCGAGGAAGGTCACGCCGAGGTCCAGCGCACGCTGGATGGTGCGGGTGGCCTCGGCCTCGTCGGCGGTGCCGTAGAACTCGCTCATCCCCATGCAGCCCAGCCCGAGGGCGGAGACGTCGAGCGCGGCTCCGCCGCGACCAAGGGTTCGTCGGGGAGTCGTCATGGCACCAGCATCTCCCCTCGGGCGCTCTGCCCGCTAGGCCGATGCCGACCGTGCCGGCGCCCTAGGGTCCTGGGGTGCCATGCATGGGTGTGATCGGTGAGCGGCTGCAGTCTGGGCTGTGGCCGATCCCCGCGCTCGCCGCCTGGCTCGCGGCCGTCCTGGCGGCCGGGTGAACCATCGTCTGCACAGGGGCTCCCAGAGGTCCTGGCCGGGTCGTCCTTGACGGTCATGGCGCTGGGGTCCATCCCGCATGTGGTGGCGCTGCAGGTGGCATCGAGCCAGTACTCACCGCGCCTGCTGCGCACATCGTCTCCTCGCTGCGGATCGAGACCATGATGGCCGACCTGCCCAGCGCGTCGTCGACGTCGGCGCCACTGCCGCTCTGGACCGCACTGCGGCCTACCTCGCGCGGGCGGCTCGCCGGAGCATCGCGGACGAGCGTGACCTCGCTGCCGTCCTCGAAGCCCTGGGCCCGCACACCGAGTGGTGACCGGCGCACCCCGCGCCGGCGGGTCGCTGGCAGGGGCGCGAGTGGCGTCACTCCACCGTGGTGGCTGTCCGAGCGTTGGCCGCGAGGGTGCTGATGCAGGCATCGACGAGTCGGGTGTAGCTGTCGTCGAGGCTCTGGGGTAGCCCGAAGCCACCCGCTGCCTCGAGGGAGACGAAGCCGTGCAGGGCTGAGCGCAGGGCGCGGGCAGCGTGGATGGCGTCCTCTCCGTGCAGGTGGTAGCCGGCGAGGATGTCGAGCACGACGGTCACGGCGGCCGTGCTGGCGACCGCGTCGTCAGGGTCGGTGGGGTCCGGGGCGTGCAGGGCGGCCTGGTAGCGGCCGGGGTGCTGGTGGGCCCAGTGGCGGTAGACGGCGGCGAGGGAACGGACAGCATCGCCGCGGGACTTGCCGACCGCGGCACGGGCCAGGACGTCGGCGAGCTCGGCCTTGGCACGTACGGCGATGGCTCGCTTGAGGGCGGGAAGACCGTCCACGTGCTTGTACAGCGACGGTTGACGGACGCCGAGGGAGGCGGCGACGGCGGCGAGGCTGAGGCTGCCGAGGCCGACGTCGTCGGCGAGGCGCTCGGCCTCCACGACGACGCGGTCGGTGCTCAAGCCGGCCCTAGGCATGCCGGCCCACGACGGCCAGCAAGCCCGCGATGGCCTCGGTGACGAGGTCCGGTTGCTGGGACTGCGGGTAGTGCCCGGCTTCGGGGACCATCACTGCCCGTCCGCCCAGGGTGTCGGCGATCCAGGCGGCCTCGGCCTGCGGGTCCGGGAAGTCGGGGTCCTGCTCGCCCATGACCACCAGGGTGGGTGCCTGGACCTGCCCGAGTCGGGCTTCGGCGGGGGCGTGCGACAGGCGCGTGGTCCGGGAGAAGGCGCGGGCGTAGCCGGGGCGGCGCAGGCTGTCGACCACCAGGCGCAGGTAGGCCTCGTGGTCCTGCGGCGTGCGGCCGGCGTACAGCCGCGGCAGGTAGGCGCCCCAGGCGGCTGCGGCCCACGGCGCTGCCAGCGCGACCCGCATCATCGCGCGAGTGAGGACGCCCACCTCGGCGTCGCGCACGAAGGGCCCGAGTAGTACCAGGCCGTTGATCAGCTCGGGGTGCTCAGCACCCGCGCAGACTGCCGCGCCGGCCGCCATCGAGTTCCCGACCACCACCGCTGGGCCGCCCAGCGCCGAGATCAGCGCGACGATGTCACCCGCGGTGTCCAGGTCGCCGTAGGAGCCGAACGTGGGGTCGCTGTCGCCGTGCCCGCGCAGGTCGCTCAGCGCGACCCGGTAGCCGGCTGCGACGAGACGCGGGGCGAGGAACCGATAGGTGGAACGCAGGTCTCCCATGCCAGGCACCAGGACGAGCAGTGGTCCATGGCCGGAGACCTCGTAGGCGATCCGGCCACCGGGCCGATCGAGGAACAACGTGCGGGGAGCGGAGCTGTCAGCGGCATCAGTCATGTAGGTACTATGCCTAGCCTAAGGGCTAATGTCAATAGCCAAAAGGCTAGGAGAACTACCGTCGTCGCAGTCGTTGCCAGAGCTGTGCCAGCCGGCCAGTTCGCGTCGGCATCTGCTCAGGACTCCCGGAGGACAACGCTGCCGCTGCGCCGACGGCCTTCGCCCCCACGGCGTCTGCAGTGGTCCCCGTGCTCAGGATCGTCGGAGCCACCGCGAAGACGGCGTGGTAGTGCTGGTCGCATACCCGCTCGCCGCCCGAGCTCGTGAACGTGGCCTCTCGTCCGCACCGGCTGCACTTCATGTCGACACTGTGTCACACCTGCCGAAGTGCCGTCCTTGATCGTGCAGGGCCGGGGGGTCTCGCCAGGCGTGGCCGTCGCATGCGACGGTTGGGCCGGACCGTGGCGTGCGTCCACGGGTCAGGAGGTGGCGATGAGGGCGGTCACGTATCGGGAGTACGGATCCCCGGACGTGCTCGGGGTCCAGGAGGTGCCGACGCCTGCCCCGGGTGAAGGCGAGGTGCTGGTGCGCGTACTCGCCTCGTCGGTGAACGACTACGACTGGCACCTGCTCACCGGGAAGCCGTGGTTGAACCGTGCTCCCGGATTCACCAAGCCCGCCAACGTGGTGCTCGGGTCTGACGTCGCGGGGCGAGTCGTGGCCGTGGGATCCGCGGCGAGCCGGTTCGCGCTCGGCGATGCGGTGATGGCGGACATGTCGCCGCACGGGTTCGGTGCCTTCGCCGAGTACGTGGTCGTGCCGCAGGCCGCGCTGTCGCGCAAGCCCGCGAGCCTGACGTTCGAGCAGGCCGCGGCGGTACCGCAGGCCGGTGAGCTGGCCGCCATGGCCTGCACGCGCTGGCGCTCGATCGAGCCGGGTGACGCCGTGCTGGTCAACGGCGCGGGCGGAGGAACGGGGACGTTCGCGGTGCAGATCGCCAAGGCGGCCGGGGCCAGCGTGACGGCTGTCGACGCCGCGTGGAAGGCCGACGGGCTGAGCTCCCTCGGCGCCGACCACGTCCTCGACTACCGCCGGGAGGACTTCGCGAAGCGCGGCGAGACCTATGACCTCCTCGTGGATGTCGCCTCCCACCGCTCGTTGCGTGAGTACCGACGCTGCCTACGCCCGGGCGGGGTCTGCGCCATCACTGGCGGAGCCTTGCCCCGGGTCTTCTGGGCGATGGCGGCCGGACCCGTTGTGTCGGCCGTGAGCGACGTCAAGATCGGACTGCCGTTCTGGAAGCCGAACGATCCCGCGGAGATGGCGACCCTCGCCGGCTTGATCGAACGGGGTGCGCTGGCTCCCGTCATCGACAGCGTCTACCCCATCGACGACGTCGCCGACGCCTTTCGCCGCTTCGGTGCCCAGCAGCACACCGGCAAGATCGTCATCTCGGTAGCCAAGGACGATCAGGGCTCATGACGCTGGTGGAGCCGATGGTTGGGCACGCGTGGTCTCCGTCCGCTACCCCCGCGCCGGCCCCAGGCCGAGCACCAACCCGAGGACCTCGGGCCCTTGCGGTGACGTGACCAGGCAGCCGACGTTCGAGGGCTGAGGCGTCCCGTCGTGCTGGGAGGCGATGGCAATGGGGCGAAACACGAACCCGCTCGAGTGGCATGGTGAGCCGGTGCCGTAGGAGGCGGATGGGGTCAAGGTCTACCTGCCCCTTCGCTACCACGACAGCGACAGCTTCTTCGGGCTCTTCACCGCCGATGTGGAGCAGGTCACGAACGTGTTGCCGAGTGACGCGATCACGCCACTGCGGTGGCTCGACGGGCGGGCACTGATCATGGTGGCCGCCTACCGGTGGCAGAAGATCACCTGGTCGGGTCCGGACGGCCCGGAGGGACCTGCTCGGCAAGGAAGGCAGCATCATCCTCCAGCTGCCGGTGACCAGCCGGGAGGCCCGTGACGGGGGTCGTCGCATCTACGGCATGCCGAAGTTCCTCGCCGTCGATGGCGAGCTGCGCACGATGGCGAGCCCCTCGTGCGGCCACTCCCATCTGCGATTCGGCGCCGCCGGTGCACACCTTGAGCTCGGATCACACCCTGTGGCGCAGCAGATCCGCGACCTGGGGATCGCTGCCAAGCCGGTGGCCGTCATGCACACGGTGCGTCTCAGCGCGGTCTTCGGCCCGCCTGGTGACCGCTTGGGTCCGGCGAGGGATCTTCCCTGCTTCCCCGGACGAGATGACGAGTACGCGCGGTACACCGTTGCCTACTCTGACAACGAGCCCGTCGACATGTATGCCCCGCAGCACCTCGTCCAGACCTGAGGGATCATGGGGGCGGCGTGAGGTCGGCATCCGTGGCCGGTGCCTGGCCTGTTTGACTGAGCCCAGCTCGACACACCCATACACCGCGACGCACCGAGGAGCCTCCGATGGCGCTGCCACCACCGCCCGCAGGGTGGAACCGCTACCTGGTGAAGAGCAAGTTCGGGGCGGGGAGGGACTTCGCTGTCCTCGACCCGGGCACGGAGGATCAGCAGTTCTTCGTCGACGGCAAGATGGGCGCGCGCCCCAAGGCCGAGATCCGGACAGCGCTGACGCGGTGATCTACCACGTGGTTGGGCGCCTGATGGGCATCCCCAAGCACATGACCATCTCCGACGCTGCCGGCACCGAGGTGGCCTCGTTGAAGGCCCAGATGTTCTCCCCGATCAAGTCGCGCATGACACTGACCCTCAGCGACGGGCAGACCTGGGAGCTGGAAGGCAGCTTCATCGAGAAGGAGTACGCGATCGCCTCCGAGGGACGACCAGTCGTGCAGATCACCCAGAAGTGGGTCACGGTCCGCGATGCCTACACCCTCGACGTCGCCGATGGGGTGGACCCCGGCTTGGCCCTGGCGGTGCTGTGGGCCGTCGACCGGTGGGTCGAACGGGACTGACGCGCTCCTGCTCGGTCAGTGCTGCCGGGTGTGCCACCAGGTGGTGGCGAGGCCGAGCGTGATCATGGTGATGGCGGCGAGCCAGCCGAACTCACCGAGGAGGGCATCGCTGCCGGAGAGCGCGGGGACCTGCTCGGTTCCCTCGGTGGCGGCGAAGCTGACGAGCCCGTTCCAGGCTCCGTGGGCGACGACGCTGGGCCACAGCGACTTCGACCGATCGGTGAGCACACCGACGAACAGGGTGAACCCGGCGATGGCCACCGTGAAGGCCGGCAGCAGCCCAGCCAGCAGCGCCCCCGCTGTCGGGGCGAACATGAGCACGAGGAAGATCGCAGCCCACCGAGGTACAAGCCGAGCTGGCGGCCCAGCCGCGGTTCAGCCTCCACGCCCGTTCGGACGGGTTTCAGTTCGTCCGGAAGAACTCGCTAGCCCGGGCGTTCCACAGCAGGGCGAGCACGATCACCGCGATCAGGCCGGCGAGCACCGCCGACCAGAACCCGGCATGGCCCCACAGGACGATGGCGACCCACAACGACAGCGCGGCCCGCAGACCCATCAGCAGGGTGACGAGCAGGCGGGAGAAGTTGTTGCCGTTGCCCAGCCCGACGGCGACGAGGGCGGTGATCACCCCAATGACGATCTCGGCCCATGCATAGACGTTCGCGTTGGCGGAGCTCAGCCCGGCGTCGGACAGCACCTGGTCCGAAGCGACGAGCAGCAGGACGCCGGCGAGGATCGAGAAGACGGCGACGATCCAGGTGAGCACCATCACCGTGGTGACGCTGCCGGGCCTGGCAGTCGGACGGGTGGCGGACAAGGGCTTCTCCGTTCGATTGGTGGGTTCGGTTCGGCGTGAGCCTAGTGCTCGAGGTCCTGAGCGCCCTGCACACAACGGCCGCGCGTGCACGCCACGCAGGTCGTCTGCGCATGTCCGCACGAGTCCGGTGCAGGGGTGTTGACGCTGCTGGGTGGCCCAGCGACCATGAGGCGCGGGTGGGTGGGTGTGGGGATCTGTCAGCCGCTGAGGGAGCTCGCGATGCACGAAGGCCTGCAGCCTGGGATCCGGACCGTCCACCGGTTCGTGGTGCCCGAGACGAAGACCGTCCCGCACCTGTACCCGGAGGCGCCGGAGTTCCAGGCGATGCCGGAGGTTCTGGCGACCGGGTTCCTGGTCGGCTTCCTGGAGTGGTGCTGCATCCGCACCGTCAACCCCTACCTCGACTGGCCGAGGGAGCAGACGCTCGGGACGCACGTCGACGTCAGTCACGAGGCAGCCACCCCGCCCGGCCTCGAGCTCTCGGCGACGATCGAGGTGGTCGAGGTCGCGGGCAAACGGCTGGTCTTCACGGCCGAGGCGAGCGACGGCGTCGACGTGGTCTCCCGTGGCCGGTTGGAGCGGGTGATCGTCGACCGGGACCGATTCATCGCGCGGCTGGCGGGCAAGCAGCCCTGACCCGTCGGCGGTCAACGCGCCCGGAGCTTGGCTGCGGCCCCCGGCAGGGAACGGTCCCGCGCGCCGTAGCTCGCGACGATCGGGCTGGCACCGACGAGGTGCTGCTCGCATGCTTCGGTAGCTGACCGTCGATGGCGCTCACCGCGTCGAAGCCGTGGCCGGGAGCCAGCGACAGCGCGAACCCGCCGCCGAGTCTGCCCGAACTGCGTCCACCGTGGCACGAGCGCTGACTACTGTCGAAGTCCGGCGGCGACTCGCTGGCGCCGGGCCGGGAGGAGGTCCCATGCTCGAGGCAGGACCCGGCTGATGGCTGGACCCACGATGGTGAGCCCCGAGTACCGGCTCCTGCGGTGGCTGATGCCCTTCCCAGCGATCGAGCAGCGGAATCTGCGCCTGGTTCGCCGAGCCACCGACCTGTCCGCGCGAGCGACTCGGCCGGTCGACGGCGTGACCGCCAGCAACCAAGGCGATGGCGGTGCCCAGGTGCGTGTCTACCGGCCCGCGGCGGTCTCGGCACCGGCAGCCGTGCTGTGGGTGCACGGTGGCGGGCTGATCATCGGACGACCGGAGATGGACGACCAGCGTGCCTCCGGCATCGCGGCCGCCCTCGGGGTGGTCGTGGTCTCGGTCCGGTACCGACTGGCCCCGGAGCACCCCTTCCCGACCCCCCTGGACGACGTGCAGGCCGGGTGGGACTGGCTGCAGCGGCACGCCGAAAGCCTGGGGGTGGACCCTCAGCGCGTCGTCATCGGTGGTGGTAGCGCCGGAGCCGGACTGGTCGCAGCCCTGACCCAACGGCTCCGCGACGCCGACGGCCGCCAGCCCGTGGGGCAGCTGCTCGTCTACCCGATGCTCGACGACCACACCGCCGCGGATCGTTCGCTGGACGAGCCGCGCCACGCGGTGTGGAGCAACGGGAGCAACCGCACTGGCTGGTCCTCCTACCTCGCCGGCGGAGCGGGCCGGGACGACGTGCCCGCCTACGCCGTACCGGCCCGGCGCGAGGACCTGTCGCGGCTGCCACCCGCGTGGATCGGCGTGGGCACGGCCGACCTGTTCCACGACGAGGTCTGCACGTACGCGGAACGGCTGCAGGCCGCCGGCGTGCCCGTCGAGCTGGTCGTCGTCGAGGGTGCGCCGCACGGCTTCGACGCGGTCACCGCTCCGCGTGCGTCCCAGGACTTCCTTGCCTCCCAGCTGGCCTTCCTCAGCGAGCGGCTCGAGCTGCCACCGGACCTGCCCACCGAGAGCGTGCTGGGCCTGCCCACCCTGGAATGGGTCGAGCAGGCGCCGATCCGGGTGGAGCAGACGGTCGAGATCGCCGCGCCGCCCTCGGCGGTGTGGCCGTTCATCGCCGACCACGCCGGGTGGACTCGGTGGTTCACCGCTGCCAACAGCGTCGTGGTGACCGGTCGGGGCAGCGGAGTGGGCGGGCGGCGCCGAGTACGCATTGGGGCGCTGCGATTCGACGAGGTGTTCACCGCGTGGGAGCCCGAACGGCACTTCGCCTTCGCGATCTCCTCCTCCACCCTGCCGATCCTGGCTCGGATGGCCGAGTCGCTGCGTGTGGAGCCGACGACGACCGGCACCCGGGTGACCTACCGGCAGGGCTTGGCCGCACATCGGCGGTTCGAGTCGCCCCTGCAGCTCGTGGCGCGCAGACTTTCCGCAGAGCTCGCCGACTCGCTGGTGCGCCTCAAGTCCATGGTGGAGGGCGAGGAGTAGGAGCGACCTGGCCGTGCCTCAGGACGCGGCGGCTCTGACGAGGGCGGCGACCCGCTGCTCGGCCGCTGGGCTCCAATCGACGAGCGCGGACGACGTGGGCCACATGGGACCGTCGTCGAGCCTGGCGGCGTCCTCGAACCCCAACGTCGCGTACCGGCATGCCGTACCAGGTCTTGGGCGACAGACCAGGAGCGTTCGCGGTGACGGTCGCGTGGACACGCTCGGCCAGCGCCTTCCTGCCTTCTGCTCGAAGCTCGGCCGTGCGCTGCTGCATGGCCTCACGCTCGGCGCGGGAGAAGCCTCCGGGCTCGGGTGCCTGCGTCGTGGTCATGGCGGGGTCCTTCCGACGCCGTGATCCTGCCAGGAGCTGGCCTGGCCTCCCGGCAGGTCAGGGGCCAATGGCCCGGCCCAGATCCCCATCGTGACCGCCGTCGCGGCCCCGGCCAGCACTGTCGCCGCGAGCAGGTGCGCACCGGCGAAGGCCCCGGCCGGCAGCCGCGTCCGTCCAGCCATCGCCGAGGCGTCCGTCCTGCCCGGACCTCGGCGCAGCCGCCACTGGTTGCCTGCGTCCGCGATGCCGCCTGCGGCGAGGAGCCCGGACAGCAGCGCGACGACGAGGGCCTCCAGGGTTCGGCCACCGAGGGCGAGCACGCCCCAGCCTGAGGCCACGAGCAACGTCGCCACGAGGACGCCCCACCAGGAGCGCACCGCGAGCGCCAGCACCAGGGCGGTCCCCGCCACGAGGTAGGCGAGCCATGCCGAGGCGAACCCGGCGATCGCTGCCGAGACCCCGGCCAAGGCCAGCAGCCCCGGTGTGAGGTAGCCGGCAGCCGAGATCGGCAGGCTTCGGAACCGGGCCCCGCGCGGCAGCGTCGAGTAGGCAACGCCGGACCCGTCGCGGTGCAGGGCGATCCGGTTGAGCCGAGCCCCGAGGAAGGCTGCCGTGAGCGCGTGACCGGCCTCGTGCGCCGCCGTCAGGACATGCACGGTGACCCCGCGGGCTCTCCCGAGGCTGAGCAGCGCGCCGAGGACGAAGGCCGTGAGCATCCACGGCGTCGGCGGGGGTGGGGGCGGGGCGTTGAGGGCGTCGAGCTGCTCGAACGCCGCCGGCACCGGTGGTGCGCCGAGCAGGCCCCAGACCACGGGGACGAGCAACGCCAGGGCCAGCAGCGTCATCACGAGCGGCTCCTGGTCGGTGGGATGGCACTGGCTGTTCCCGGGCGCGGCGTCTGCCGGTGGCCTGAGGATCGCACGGAGCATGATGACGTCCGGGAAGATCGCGTCCAGTGCGCAACCGCACACGATCCCGCCCAGGACCTCGCTGACCAGGGTCCGGCGGAACTCGGCGTTGACTGCTGGTCGACGTGCCTGCAGGTCAGCGGTTCCCGCGCCGTGGCGCCCTCAGCGGGTGGAGCGTTGGATCCGCTGGATCTCGCCGTTCTCGGTGCCAGTCACCCACACCGCGGTGGCGCCAGGTGCCACGGCGACCGTGTTCGGCTGCTGGACCGTGGGGAACCGCTCGATCTCGACCGGTCGGTCGTCCACCACCGAAAGCTCCACGACTTCGTTGCGGCCGGTGAGGGTCACCCACAGTGTCCCGCTGACGGGGTCGGCTGTGATGCCGTAGGGGCGGCCCTCGAGCGCGAACTTGCTCACCAGCCGCAGCGGTTCGACGGAGTAGAGGAGCAGCTGGTCGCCGCGGGTGTCCGTGACCGCCACCCGGTTCTGCCCGGCGACCGCCACATGCGTCGGACCCTCGCCGGCGTCGAGGCGGCCGACCCGCGTCGGGACCGACAGGTCGTAGCTGCTGACGGTGAACTCCTCGACGTCGATGACCACGGCGACTCGGCCGACGACGACCACGCCGCCGGGCTGGGCGAGGTCGTCGAAGCGGTGGACCACCTCGCCGTCGCGCAGCACCGAGGCCGAGCCACCGAACTCCTCGGCCACCACGATGTCGCCGTTGTCGGCCGCCGAGGCGTCATGCGGGTACTCGCTCACCGCCGTGGTCTGGACCAGGCCCTGCTCGGGGTCGACCTCGAGGAGCTGGTTCGCCGGCTCGCTCGGAACCAGCACGAGCCCGTCGCCGGTCACCTGCAGGTGCCGCGCCTTGCCGGGCAGCGGCACGCTCAGGCGTTCCTCGAGCGTCTCCGGGTCCAGGATCAGCAGGCGCTCGGGGTCGCGCACGGCCACGGCGAGGGAGCCCGACGAGGGGTCGTACACGAGGCCCTCGGGGCCGGGCGCCACCGTCCGGACCTTGCCGGCCGGCTCCTGGGTCGGCGCCGGCCCAGCGGCGGGCTCGGCGGCGTCCAGGGCATCACCGCCGCAGCCGGGGACAGCCAGCGCCAGAACCACAGACAGCGCGACGACTTCGGCCACCACGAGGCGACGGATCACCACGTGTCGCCCCCGGAGGTACCCACTCCTCACCGTGCCCGCTAGGTGGCCAGCTCGCGCAGCAGGTCGTCCACCTGGCCGAGTGCCCCCGTCATGCCGTCCACGGCGCCCAGCTCCTCGAGCTGGGCCAGTGCCTCGGCAGTGGGGGCCGTGGTGACGAGGGTCATCCTGGTGGTGCCGGCCGGACCGGAGACGATCTCGACCCGGGTGGTGCTCGTCGGAAGGTTGGGGTCGGGCCCGCCCTCGTCGTTCTCGAAGAAGTCGTCGAACGCCAGCAGGGCCGGGCCCTCGACGTGGGTGATGCGGAAGCCGCCGGGGTAGCGCTCCTCGTCTGGGCCGGTCATGAAGTAGCGCACGACGCCGCCCGGGGACAGGTCGTGGTCGACGACGGTGGCTGGGTACCCGGGCGGGCCCCACCACCGCTCGAGCAGCCGTGGGTCGGTCCACATCCGCCAGACCTGCTCGACGCTGGCGTCGAACTCGCAGGTGAACGTGATGGCGTTGGCTTCGGCGTCTTTCGACGTGCCGGTGACCGTCATGCGATGCCTCCGGGGATGTCGTTGCGGCTCGTCTCGGCGAGCGGCGGTGCTCGGCCATCATGCCAGCCCGTTCGAGCAGAGCGACACTCATCAGGGTTGCCCCTGGGGTTGCGGTTGGCGTCGGAGGGGGTGGGGACCGTGCTTGCCTGACGCCGGTGCTCGCACCACCATCGTGCCCGGTACCAGAGCCGTTGGAGCATCTCTCGCAAGCCCGGCGGTGGCTTCGAGGTGACTGATGCCGTGGGACTCCTCATGCCGCAGCGCGTTCGGGGTAGCGCGCGGGCGACAGGGCCGGTGCCGCGACCGAAGCGGCCGTGACGCCGTCGGCGTCACGGCCGTCGGCTCGCCGCCCGGAGGAACGGTCGCGGTGGGAGGGCGCGGATGACAGCAGCGACATCGCGGGCCCCCGCCTGACCGTCGAGGAACCTCAGCACCGAGCCGGCCTCGGCGCGTCGGAAGAGGGAGAGGAACGCCGGCTCCAGGCACGCGCCTTCGGCAGCCAGGGCGCGAAGCCAGATCGTGTCGAGGCTCACCTGCCATCGTTGGTCGCGTGGGATGCCGAACGGGTGTCCTTCGCGCTGCAGCGACCGCTGGATGGCGCTCGTGTCGTCGATGATCCGGACGACGGCGTATCCGGTGCTTGGGCGCACCCGTCCACCGCGGCGCCCGAGGCTCAGCACGTGGCGACCGAGGCGTCGGGTCGGGCGGCGGGCCACGAGCGGCGTGGCGCCCCGCTCCTCGGCGACGACCTGCCACGTCGCGGTCCCGAGGAGTCGCTCGGCCGCGGGCAGGGGGTCGGGTTCTGCCGGGTCCGTGCCCATGCGGACCGCCATGACCATGGCCGACGTCGGCGACGACGGCAGCACGTAGGTGAAGCCGAGGTCAGGCCCCTCATCGGTCGAGAAGTCGAGGAGCGTGGCCGCGTCTGTCTCCACGACCGGTACCTCGGCGCACACCCAGACCCCGCGGAACGCCTGCGTCAGCACGGGCTCGCCGCCAGGGGCAAGACGCCCGAGGTCGCTGGCGAGGTCGGGCCCACTGGGTGGCCGGCTGTCGTACACCCACCTGGCGGTGGCCTCGCCGCTTCCCATCACGACGACGCCTCGGGTGCCGCTGTCATGGGTCGAGGTGACGACATCCTGGACCACCGTGACGCGCGGGTCCTCGGCCAGCCGCCGGAGGCGGGCCCGGCGTTCCCGCCCCCAGTCGACGGCCACGTAGCGCCAGCCCGCCAGCCCGACGCGCGATTGGACGCCCTCGTGGTCGACCAGGCGGATCGAGGTCCAGGAGCCGACCATCGACGCATCGAGCGGCGTCGGGCGCTGCGCCCAGAAGGCGAGGGTTGCCGGCGCGTGATCCGGCGGCCGTGGGTCGACGACCAGGAGGCGCAGGGACTGCCCGTGCGCCGCCGACTCGGCAAGGAGCGCTTCGGCGAGCAGGAGCCCGGACAGCCCGGCACCGACGATCGCGTGGTCGGCGTCGGGGCGCGCAGGCAAGAGCACTCGGGCGCTAGCGCGGGTCGAGGCGCGCACGGGAGGGGGCGGGCGTCCTCCCGCGGTACCGGCCTCGGGCCCCTTGGCCGCACCATCCGCCGCCTCGGTTGTGGAAGCCCGTCGCCGCCACCCACCACAGCAGCGGGACGAGCCAGATCACGGCACCTCGCGTCAGCACGAGCATGGCGATGAGCAGCACCAGCGCCGGGGCGAACCTGCCGGGGCCGAACGTCCTCGGGCCGAGCCTGCTCGGCTGCGCCGGGGTCGGCGGCGGGCGCCATCCCCGGGCGTGGTGCGAGATCGCCACCGAGCTGCCGGGCAGGTCGGTGACCAGTGCGTCGAGCTCGTGGTGGTAGGTGGCGTCCATGGCCCGGGAGCTGCGCTCGTCGAACTCTGCGAGGGTGAGTCGGCCTTCGGCGTAGTGCTCGGCGAGCTGGGTGAGGACCCGCTCACGGTCGACGTCTCCGGCGCGCAGCGCGCCTGCCCTGGGTTGGCCGTCCGCGCCCACGGGGGTGCTCATGGCGCTGGCGCCTCCCCGTCGTCGGGGTCGTCGGGGTCGTCGTTGCCGGCGAGCAGGCCGTAGAGGTCGTGGCGCACCTGGGTCAGCAGCCGACGAGCAGCGGCCACCTGCCCCGGCGAGCCGGTCCGCACCACCTCGACGGCCGCCGCGCCCACACTGAAGAGCAGGCGACCGTAGTCCTCGTCGTGCACACGGTCCTGGGCCGGTCCGAAGGCGGAGAAGACCGCTGCGAGCTCCGCGGCGCGCTCGTCGACATGCGCCCGACCCGCCTCGGTCAACGTGTACACGCGCCGGCCGTCCACCTTCTCGTCATCGACCAAGCCCTCGTCCTGCAGAGCAGCCAGGGCGGGGTAGACCGAGCCGGGGCTGGCGCGCCAGGCGCCGCCGCTGCGCTCGGCGATGTCCTGGATGATCTGGTACCCGTGCCGCGGGCTCTCGGCGAGCAGCGCCAGGATCGCGCTGCGCACGTCGCCACGACCGGCCCGCGGTCTGCCTGGGCCACCGGCCCACCAGTCGCCCGATCGTGGCCAGCCGCTGCCCCACGGAGCAGCACCCCAGCCACCCCATGGGTGCCCGCCGCCGCGTCCCTTCGAGCGCCCGCTGCTCATCGCCACCCGGTCTCCGCAGGTCACCTCGGTCACGAGTCTGCCGAGCCAGTCCGCCGGCCCGAACGCTGCTGCTGTCGACATGACGCAACTCCTCTTCTCGACTGTCGGACGATATATCGGTGACAGCGGAGGCGCAAGGCTGTTGCTCATGCTGGGTGCTGCCGGGAAGCGATCGTCGATCGCGCCGGTTGGCACCCCTGTGAAGAAGATCGGCTTCCTGTCCTTCGGCCACTGGAGCAGCTCGCCCTACTCCCAGGCACGCTCGGCCACCGACGTGCTGCTGCAGTCCATCGAGCTCGCGGTTGCTGCCGAGGAGCTCGGTGCCGACGGGGCGTTCTTCCGGGTGCACCACTTCGCCCAGCAGCTGGCATCGCCGTTCCCGCTGCTGGCGGCGGTCGCCGCGCGCACCGAGCGGATCGAGATCGGGACCGGCGTCATCGACATGCGCTACGAGAACCCGCTCTACATGGCTGAGGAGGCCGGGGCCACCGATCTCATCTCCGGTGGGCGCCTCCAGCTGGGGATCAGCCGAGGGTCTCCGGAGCAGGTGATCGACGGCTACCGCTACTTCGGCTACGCCCCGCCGGCGGGCTCCGACCACGCCGCGATGGCCCGCGAGCACACCCGAGTGTTCCTCGAGCTGCTCAAGGGGGACGGGTTCGCCGAGCCGAACCCGCGTCCGATGTTCCCCAACCCCCCGGGTCTGCTGCGCCTGGAGCCGCATGCTGCGGGGCTGCGGGAGCGCATCTGGTGGGGCGCCGGATCCCGCGCGACAGCGGAGTGGGCCGCGGAGCAGGGGATGAGTCTCATGAGCTCCACCCTGCTCACCGAGGACACCGGTGTGCCGTTCCACCAGCTGCAGGCCGAGCAGATTCAGCGATTCCGCGACGGGTGGAAGGCCGCTGGCCATCCCGGGGAGCCACGGGTCTCGGTGAGCCGCAGCGTCTTTCCGATCGTCAACGATGCCGACGCCGCGCTCTTCGGCCACGAGTCCCGCAGCCGGGACTCCGTCGGTCTCCTCGACGGCGGGAACGCCCGGTTCGGGCGCACCTACGCCGGGGATCCGGAGGTCCTGGTGAAGGAGCTGGCCGACGACGAGGCGGTCGCAGCGGCCGACACGCTCCTGCTCACCGTGCCGAACCAGCTCGGGGTGGACTACAACGCCCACCTGCTCGACAGCGTCCTGCGACACCTCGCCCCCGAGCTCGGCTGGCGCTGAGCGGGATTCCGGTTCATCCTCGCTCGAGGAGGCTGGTGGGCCGGACCTCTGCGTGAGCGAGCAGCGATCAGTGCCTGCCGGCCTCGGCGGGTCGTAGGTGGGCCTGCACCGTCGTCTCCACTGCTTCTCTCATCGGCGTGAGCGCGAACGGTCCGAAGGCATCCCGGAACGCGGCGTCGTCCACGACGAACGGCTGCGACCACTGGTAGAGGATCCCCAGCGTCTCGGCCGACATGCGGTGGAACGGGGCCGCCATTCGCAGCATGGTGGCAGTGAGCACGCCGGTCTTCTGCGGGGCGGGCAGGGCGCGGTTGACGAGCTCGAGGAAGTCCCGACCGGTGACCGCCGGGGCGTGCGGGAGGATCCACACTCGCCCGTCGGCCTCGTCGCGGGTGCCGAGCACGACGTAGGCGCGGGCGACGTCGGGCAGGTAGGCCACCGAGTGCTCAGCGTCCAACGCCGCCACCCAGCGGAGCTTCTTGCCGGTGGTGACAGGCTCGATGGCCAGCGCCGTGATGGCGGACACCTCCGCCCGCGGCCCCAGGTAGTCCGAGGCGCGTCCGATGGTCACCCGGATACGCCCGGACCGGTGGTCCTGCAGCAACTGCCGCGTCAGCTCCCTGCGCAGGCGGCCCTTGCCGTCGGTGGCCTGCTCGGGGGTGCGCTCGGACATCGGGCTCGACGCGGGGCCGTAGGCGTAGAGGTTGTCCACCATGACCAGCTTCGCCCCGTCGGGGACGGCCCGCAGGACCTGGTCGAGCATCGGCGGGAATTCCTGGGCCCATCGGTGGTAGGCGGGCTGGGCGGCCAGGTACACCACGTCGGCGCCCTGCATGGCCTGCTGGGCGCCTTGGGCGGTGGAGATGTCGGCCGCCATCGTGGCGACCTCGCCGGGCAGGTCTGCTGACCCGGACCGGTTGACCGCCCGGACCTGGTGGCCGGCGGCGTCCAGGGCGCGGGCGATGGCGTTTCCGGCGCCTCCGGATCCGCCCAGGACCACGTGCAGGGGACGGCTCATCGGGCTCCTCCTTCACAAGTTGCGAACACTGTTCGCACAAGTGTGGGCCCGAGTCAGTGACCTGTCAACGGTGTTTGCTTCGTAGTCGCATGTACGCGATGCTTCGGGCCTGTGGGGACAACGCGACGAGAGCGGCTCCGGCTGGCCACCCGGGGCGAGATCAAGGAAGCTGCGTTGGCGCAGATCGCGGCGCAGGGAGCGGGTGCGCTGTCCATCCGCGGTGTCGCCCGGGACATCGGCATGAGCCCGGCAGGCCTCTATCGCTACTTCGACAGCCTGGACGCGCTGCTCACCGAGCTCATCACCGACGCCTACCACGACCTGGCCGACGCGGTCGTCGCGGGAACCGGGCGTCGGGGATCACCGCGCGAGCGCCTGGCCGGGGGCATGCTGGCCTACCGCCGGTGGTGCGTGGAGCACCCCAACCGGTTCCTGCTCATCTTCGGCACACCCATCCCGGGCTACGTCGCGCCCGAGGACGGGCCTACGGTCCAGGCCAACCGGCGCATCGGGCAGGCCTTCTTCGAGGTGGTGAACGAGGGCTGGCGGAACGGGAGCCTGAGCCTGCCCGTGGTGTCCCGCACGGCCACCGGCAACGAGGAGTCGTTCCTTGCCGAGGTGGCCCCCGACTTCCCGGCGCCCTGGCTGACGCCTTTCGTCGGGGCGTGGGCGCACATCCACGGCATGGTGACGCTGGAGGTGCTCGGCCAGCTCGACTGGATCTACCCCGACGGCGAGGCGTTCTACCGGGCCGAGGTCACGGGGCTGCTGGACTCCTGGAGCGCCCGCGAAGGCGCTCAGGTCCCTTCGCGGTAGGCCACCGGAACCAGCACCTCGTGGCGGCGCAGGAACCACGGCGTCATCGGCGGGTCGTAGCGGGCCCAGCGAAGGGGTCCCGTGGGCTCCAGGCCGGCGGCTGCCAGGGCCGACAGGAGCGCCCGGCCATGGCGTCGGGCGGATCCTCGCGTCCATCGTCCGGAGAAGCGGGCGGCGGCCAGCACCTCCTCGTCCACCTCGCGGATGGTGATGCGGGTGTCCGTGGGGACGGGGAGCGAGTCGACCCCCGCCCCGGCGGGCATGACGAACGCGATGCGGTGAGCGGTCCCAGCCGTGGGGTCGGTCGGCTCGGGGGCGCTTTCGGTGTCCTGGAGCACCGGCGCCGTCATCGCCACGCCGCCGGCGCTGATGTAGCGGACCAGCGGGGTGAACCCGGCGAGGCCCGCGTGCTCGAACGAGCCCTCCACCTGCGTCTCGGCCAGCACGTGGGCGGGGTAGCGACGCAGCTCGAAGCCCGGGTGGGTCTCCAGCACGTCGTAGGGCTGCTGCTCGGTCATGGTGTCTCCGGACCTCTAGCCTTCGGCGGGCACGATGCCCGCGTCGTCGAAGTCGTGGCGGTGATGGCTGCCGTCGCAGAACGGCTTGGTGCTGGAGTGCCCACAGCGGCACAGCGCGACGTTGCTGACCGTTCGCGCGACGTTGCCGTCGGCGTCCAGGATCTCCACCGGCCCTTTGAGCAGGTACGGGCCACGGCCGAGTACGGCCACACTCACCGGTGGGGCGCCCGGCGCGTCCTGGCTCGAACTCGTGTCGGCGCCGTGGCGTACCGGCGGGTCCTCGCCCGGCCCGAACCGGCTGTACTCCAGGGCCGCGGACGGGCAGGCGCGCACCGCAGCCTCGATCGCGTCGGCGTCGGCGCCCATCGGGTCGACCCAGGGCCGCTTGCGGGCCCGGAACACCTCGGGCAGCCGGCGCAGGCACACGCCCGAGTGGATGCAGCTCTCGGAGTCCCAGTGGACGACGATGCCGTCGCCGTCGGTCGCGTGATGGACGTAGTCGCGATGGGTCATGGCCGGTCTCCGTTCCTCCTCGCCGCCATCATCGTCCCCCGGACCGGGGGTGTGTGCTCGTCGGGCACCCGGATCAGGCCTTGATCAGGTTGGATCAGGTCTGGATCGCCGGTGTCCGCCGTCGTGGTGGCGGACTCCAACCGATGGAGGACCGCGAGGACCGCGCTGGTCCCCGTCGAGGAGGGTCATCGGCCCCAGGACCGAGATGCGCACGGCCCGGACGTTGGCGCAGGTGTCCCTGTCCTCGTGGGTCGAACGTCACCCGCTAGCTGTGCCTGGTCGAGGAGCTGGACGACGTGTTGGATCGGCTGCCGGCGAGCGGGGTGTCGGGACCGGATGCCCATGGGGCCGTGGTGCAGCGGTTGCAGCGTGCCCAGGCCAGGCTCGAGGCGGCGTGGTTGTCGCGAGCAACCACGATGTCGCCCCGTGCTCGATCCGGAGTCGGCAGAGCGGCCACCCTGGAGTCCGACGGCGTGGCGGTGTTGCCGTGGACCTCGGTGCTGGCACGGCTACTCGAGGGTGGGGGCTGTGAGGCGGGCTGGCGCCTGGCTGCCGATGGCGGTCGGCCGCTCGAGCCGCACGGTCTCGGCGTCCCAGCTGACAGCCCTGCGGTCCCGCGACGGTGGGTGCGTGATCCCGGGCTGCAGCCGAATCCACGCCTTCACCCACGCCCACCATGTGCGGCACTGGGTGTGCGTCGTCACAGCTGCTGGTGGTCCGTCTCCGTGCGGGCCCTAGGCGCGGGGGTCCAGCCCGGTCGCCATCGCGATGATGTTCCCGTCGGGGTCGCGGAACCAGGCCGCCCTGGCCTCACCCATGCTCAGCACGCCGTCCTGCCAGGTGGCGCCCGGGTAGTCCATGTCGAAGGTGTCGAAGGTGACGCCGGCCGCACGGAGCCGGGTGGCCTCGTCGTCGAAGTCCTCGGCGGCGAGGTCGAAGGACATGGCGGTCGCCTTGTTCGTCCCGGCGAACTCCGACGGGTAGACCATGACGAAGCTCGAGCCGGAGCGGTAGCGCACGCCACCGTCAGGTTCTTCCTCCCCGCCGGCGAAGCCGAGAACCCCCTCGTAGAACGCACGCGCGCGTCCCATGTCCGTGGTTGGTGCGACGGCGATCGGCGTGTTGTCTGCCAGCATGTGCCCTCCTTGGGTCGCCCAGGCGGATGGCCTGGTTGCGTTTGAACCTAGGCCGATCCGGGCGGTCCGTGAAGCCCTTGTGTCACCGCGGACTCCGTGGGAGCAGCGACGAGGTGGGCGATCACGCGGAGATGCTCGAAGGGCCGCGCCGATCAGCAACCCGGCGCGGCCCTTCGAGTGCGTGCTCAGGTGGTCACGGGGATCCCGGCCGCCACCTCGGCCTGCACGAACTGCTCCTCAGCTCGCTTCGTGCTCTTGGCCGCGATCACGAGCACCGCGCTGACGACAGCGCCGGCGGCAATCGCGAGCAGGTAGAGCCACGGGTTCCCGATGAACGGCACGACGAAGATGCCGCCATGGGGGGCCTGCAGCGTGGAGGCCACCGCCATCACCATGCCGCCCGCCACGGCCGAGCCGGCCATGAGCGACGGGATGACGCGCAACGGGTCAGCTGCGGCGAACGGGATCGCCCCCTCGGTGATGAACGAGGCGCCCATCAGCCAAGCGGCCTTGCCGTTCTGCTGCTCCGAGGGAGTGAACAGTCTCGGACGCAGCGTTGCTGCCAGGGCAAGGGCCAGCGGCGGGGTCATGCCAGCGGCCATCACGGCTGCCATGATCTCCAGGCCGGACGTCGTGCCGTTGTCCAGGCTGGTCGTCAGGCTGGCGACTGCGAAGAAGTAGGCCACCTTGTTGACCGGGCCGCCCATGTCGAAGGCCATCATCAGTCCAAGGATGACGCCGAGCAGGATCGTGTTTGCGCCGGACAGGCCCTCGAGCCAGTTCGTCATCCCCTCCATCGCCGAGGCGATGGGCTTGCCGAGCACCAGGAACATGATCGCGCCCGCGGCGAACGAGGCGGCCACGGGGATGGCCACCACCGTCCACACCCCGGCCAGTGCGAATGGGAGCTTGGCCTGCTTCAACCCCATCACGATGGCACCCGCGAGCAGACCACCGACGATGCCCCCGAGGAACCCGGCGTTGACGGCAACGGCAACTGCGCCAGCGGCGAAGCCGGGGGCGATGCCGGGGCGGTCGGCCATCGCGAAGGCGATGAACCCGGCCAGGACCGGTACCAGGAACCCGAACGCCAAGGCGCCGATCTGGAAGCAGAGCGCAGCCCAGTCGCTGAGGCTGGTGATGGAGAACTGCTCGGTGACCGGCGGCGCGTCGGTCACCAGGTAGCCCTGGTCGCCGACGGCGATCGTGTTGAGCGCGAAGCCGAGCGCGATGAGCAGTCCGCCGGCTGCCACGAACGGAATCAGGTACGAGACCCCGGTCATGAGCCATTGACGGAACTTCGTGCCCCAGCTGTCGCTCTCCTTCACCTTGTTGGCCAGCGCCGGGCCTGACCCATCGCCGGCGGCGCCGGCCGCTGCGCCGGCCGGCACGGCGGCGGATGCCGGGGCCGTGAGGGCAGCCTGCTCGGCCTGGGTGATGAGCGATGGCCCGTTGTTGATGGCCCCCTTCACCCCGGAGGTGATCGTGGGCTTGCCGGCGAACCGTTCGCGCGCCTGGACCTCGACGTCGGCGGCGAAGATCACCGCGTCGGCCTCGGCGATGACGGCCGGGTCGAGCCGCTCAGCTCCACCTGCCCCCTGGGTCTCAACGACGATCTCGTGCCCCGCGGCCTTGGCGGCCTGCTCCAGGGACTCGGCAGCCATGTAGGTGTGCGCGATCCCGGTGGGGCACGAGGTGACGGCTACGAACTTCATGGGGTCACCTCCGTGCGGATGTAGTCGGCCACGGCGGCCGGGTCGGTCGCCGCTCGTAGGGTGTCCTTGAACTCCTGTCGAACCAGGCGTCGTGCCAGGGCAGCCAGGATCTTGAGGTGGTCGCTGTCGGCGCCGGTGGGTGCGGCGATCAGGAAGATGAGGTGGGCCGGCCCGTCGGCGGCGCCGTAGTCGACGCCGGCCTCGGACTTGCCGAACCCGACGGTGGGGATCCTCACATGCTCAGACCGGCAGTGCGGAATGCCGATGCCACCCTCCAGCCCGGTCGGCATCTGGGCCTCACGGGCCCGGACGTCGGCCAGGAAGCCGTCGAGGTCGATGACTCGCCCGGTGGCCACCAGTCGCTCGGCCAGTCGCCGGGTCGCGGTGTCCTTGTCCGGTGCCTCGAGATTCAGATCGACCATCTCGGCAGTGATAAGCGCACCGGTGTCGGTGCTCTCGTTCGTGGCAGTCATGCCACGCCTCCCTTCAGGTGGTGGGACAGGTCTGGGTCTTCCTCCACCGTGACGTGCACGGGGGAGAGATCGTTGGGCCCCGGCATGGCGCTGCCAGGGAGTGTCACGGCGGCGGTCCCGAACGCGACGGCAGTCCGCAGGGCCTCGTCACCGTGGGCACCGCCAACAAGGAAGCCGGCCAGCGTGCTGTCACCGGCGCCGACGGTGCTGCGGACGTCGACGGCGGGGGCGAACGCTCGGCGGACCCCCTCGTCGTCGACCAGCAGGGCACCGTCACCCCCGAGGCTCACCAGGACCGTGCCGATGCCCTGCCCGCGCAGGGCCTGGGCCTGCTTGGCCACGTCCCCCCAAGTCGTGAGGGACGCGCCGGTGAGCTCGGCGAGCTCCTCGGTGTTCGGCTTGATCAGGTCCGGTCTGGCCGCGACGGCGTGGACGAGGGGGGCGCCGCTCGTGTCGACCGCGACGCGACGACCGAGGGTGTGGATGCGCCGCACGAGGTCGGCGTAGTACTCGTCCGACACGCCCTGCGGCAGGCTGCCCGACAGGACGACCCAGTCGGCGGAACCGGCGAGGGCAGCGACGCGGTCGGCCATCGTCTCGGCCTCCTCGCCAGACAGCGTGGGGCCGGGCTCGTTGATCTTCGTCGTCGTCCCGTCCGGTTCCACCAGGGTGACGTTGCTGCGGGTGGGAGACCGAAGCGCCACTGTGACGACGGGGATGCCGGCGGGAACGAGCAGGTCTGCGAGCTGGGCGCCTTCTGCTCCACCGGCCGGGACGACCGCCACCGTCGAGACGCCATGAGCGGCCAGCGCTCGGGAGACATTGACCCCCTTGCCGCCGGGGTCCACTCGGCTCGACGTCGCACGGTGCACCTCGCCTCTGCGCAGCGAACGCAGTTCGATGGTGCGATCCAGGCTCGGGTTCGGGGTGAGCGTGACGATCATCGGTCCTCCTTGCTTTCAGCCCGTTCGGGTCTGAGAACCTCTTTGTTTTCCTCTGTTACTGACTGTTCTACTCCGAAGCGCAGAGTATGTCAAGTAGTCAGACAGAGAATATCTGCGGTCATGTTGGATCATGAGGCAGCCCAGGCGACGCGGGAGGGTGCGCGAGGGTGCCCGAGGGTCGCCGAGCGTCAGGCGAGGATGACCTCGGGCCCCGCGCTGCTGATGGCCTCGCGGGCCTCGTCGTCGAGCCCGGCGTCACTCACCACCACGTCCACCTCGCGCAGCTCGGCGAAGCGGGCGAACTGATCACTGCCGTACTTGGACGAGTCGGCGAGGACCACTACTCGACGCCCGGCGGCCACCATTGCTGCCTTCACGCCTGCCTCGGAGACGTCCGGCGTCGTCAAGCCGCGTACCACCGAGATGCCGTTGGTGCCCACCACGGCGACATCGACGTTGAGTCGGCTCAGGACCTCCAGCGCCCAGGTGTCCACAGCCGCCATCGTGCGTCCGCGCACGCGGCCGCCGACGAGGTGCACGGTCAGGGCCGGGCGGGTAGCCAGCTGGGTGGCAATGGGCACGGCGTTGGTGACGACGGTGAGCCGGCAGTCCTCGGGGAGGGCAGCAGCGACCCTGGCGGTGCTGGTCCCGGCGTCGAGCAGCACGGTCCCCTCGCGAGGTAGCAGCGGGAGGACCGCTCGGGCCATCTGCGTCTTCTGCCCGGAGGCGGTCGCATCTCGTTCGCTGAGCTCGGGCTCGAAGTCCAGGCGTCCGGTGGGGATCGCTCCGCCGTGGACACGCCGCAGCAGGCCCTGGCGCTCCAGTCGGTCGAGGTCGCGGCGAATGGTCTCCTGCGTGACGCTCAGCGCTTCGGCCAGCGCGGAGACCTCGACGCGGCCGTCGGTGCGAGCCTGGGAGAGGATGCGTTGCTGACGTTCCTCGGCGTAGAGCGCCATTGGTATCCTCCGCGCGGTGCCAGTGGCCGGCCCGCCTGTCGTGGCTGGCTGCCCGAGTCGCCCCACAATACCTTGGCTTCGCTGTGTTTGCGTTGGAGCTCGTGAGACCGGCGCACGCAGAGATTGGGTGGGGGAGCTCCAGTGCCCTACAGTCGGGGGACCGGGCGCACCGCCGCCGGGAGTCGGGGGCAGACGTGAGTGCTGGGGGGACAGCGAACGCAACCGCGTCGTCACACGCTCCATCAGGCGCGGCAGGCGACAGCGCAGACGCCCCTCGTGGCGCCCGCTGGCCGGCTCGCCCCCAGCACTGGTGGCCCATCCTCGCCGTGCTTGCGGTGCTGGCTGTGCTCAAGATCGGCACCGCCGTGCTCGGGATCACGGGTGCCGTCCTCGGTGTCCTCGCCACCGGTGGCGTGCTGCTGGTGGCGACGAGACCCGGACGCGCCAGCCTGCACGACCTCGGGCTGAGCCGCACGGCCCTGCGCCGCGGACTTCTGTGGTCAGTGGCCTTCTTCAGCATCTTCGCCGTCGGGTTCGCCCTGTTCGCGCTGGCCGCGAAGGTGCTGCCGGCCGTTGCCGCCTGGGTGACCTCCCTGCAGGTCGCGGCCCCGCAGATGCAGACGATCGCGCTGCAGGCGTTGGTGACGATCCCGCTGGGGACGGTGCTCATCGAGGAGGTGGCCTTCCGGGGGGCGCTGCCGGCCCTGCTCGGACGGGCCGGAGCAGGGACGAAGGCGGCCATCGTCGGCTCCGCCGTCCTGTTCGGTCTCTGGCACGTCGCACCGAGCCTCGCTGCTGCCCTCGCCGACCCCGACGGCACCGTGCCGGTGTGGCTGGCCGTCCTCGGCACGGTGGTGTTCACCACCGCCAGTGGGCTTGGCCTCGGCTGGCTGCGTCATCGCAGCAGGAGCCTCCTGCCCTCGATGTTCGTCCACCTGGCGACGAACTCGCTCGGCCTGGCCCTGCTCTGGTTCCTCACCCTCGGCTGAGCCGCCGCGTCCCGGGATACGGGTGGATCACTGCTGCCCTGGCGACAGCAGCGCCGCCGTATCGCGAGACGGCCGCCGCTGCAGCGTCACAGGAGCACGGTGAGGGTGACGTCGGCCACCGACCCCGTGCCCAGGCCCTCGGCCAGACGGATCGCCTTCTTGAGGGGCAGGACGTACGTCCCGCGCTTGGAGTCCGGGAACAGCGACGTCGACCATGCAGACGAGCCGATGCTCACCGCCACCCTCACCGACCCGAACCCGCTCGTGCGCCCCTCGGCGAGGTCGGCGATCTCGTCGGCCACACGTTCCGGGAGGCTGAGGAAGTACCAGGCAGCCTCGCCCTCGTGCTCCCAGACTGGTGCGGCGAAGCTGAAGGCCGTCGGCTGCATCAGCTCGGCCGAGTGCCGCCGGAGTCGTCGCGGTAGAGGCTCCAGAACCGCGGCGGCGCGAAGGCGTGGCGCACACACACCTCCGGTGGGAACACCCGGCAGATCCGCCCGGTGCACTGGCTGGTGTAGGACCGGCCCCCCGGCACCCGCAGCGTCTGGTCGAGGAGGAAGAGCGCCGGGAGGTGCGCCGGGTGCAGCGGGTCCAGCTGTTCGGCGTGGCAGGCCGACTCCCAGGTGCGCGGCATGCTGGTGCTGTCCTCCTCGACGGGCAGCAGGCGCCCGAAGAGCCGGTCGCAGAACGCGGGGTAGCCGGGGTCGGCGGCCACCACCGACCAGGCGTCGCGAACCGCCGTGCTGGGCAGCCCGAGGGGCCAACGCCGGGGGGGTCGGCGCACGTGCACCTCGAACCACTGGCGCAACGCCGCCTCGAAGAGCCCGTGCGGGTCCCGGTAGCGCGCGGCTTGCGGCACCGGCCAGCCGGGGATCGCTCCGGTGCGGGCGAGCGTGACGGCCTCCGCGGTGGAGAGGGCGGGTCTGGTCATCTGGCGCACCTCCGACGGGGCGACACGCTGAGGCGGCAAGTGTCGGACGGGAGCTCCCGCGGGTCAAGCCGGCCGGGACGATGGGGCGTGGCGGACGGTCGCGTCGGACGGGACACTCGTCCCTTGCGCCCGGGATCGTGCCGGACGAGCGTTGGTGCCACGTTGTGATGCCACCCCGAACCATCGCAGGAGCCCCCGATGTCATCTGCCGATCCCGTCCTCGTCGTCAACGTCAGCCTCGCCACCTCCGAGCGCGACTACGACGAGCAGGTCGAGTTCCTTCACCGTGACTTCCGCCTGGTGCGGCTCGGGACGGACGGTGACGTCGCAGCCGCTGAGGAGCTGGTGCTGAAGTGGGCCCAGGACGCCGATGCGATCGCGGTCACCGGCATCCGGGAGGCGCGCGCGGCGGGCCTCTACGACGGTGAGCTCGAGGCGATCGACCAGGTCCGCCGAGCCACCGATGCCGTCCCGCTCGTCGACGGGCACGCGTTGCGCGACGTGCTGCAGGAGTGGGCGATCCGGCATGTGGCCGACGACATGCCGGGCTTCTTCACCAACGCCCGCACCGTGGTGCTCGGGGGCGTCAACCACGACCGGGCCACCCGGATCCTGCGCGAGCACACCGACAACCTGGAGTTCGCCGACCCGTTGTTGCACTTCGACCTGCCCGCCCGCAGCGACGCCAACCCCGCGTTGCGGCTCACCGTGGACGCCGGGCTGGCGGCCCTGCGTGCGCTGCCGGGGCCGGTGCAGGCCCGGATCAAGGCGCCGGGGCACCGTCGCGCCGGGGCGAAGGCGCGCAAGGCCGCGCGGGACGCCGACGTCGTCGTCGCGACCTACGACGAGCTCATCGGGTTCGACCTGGAGGACCTTGCCGGCAAGACGCTGGTGTCCGCGGCGATCTCCGACGAGCGGCTGGCCGAGCTGGGTGATCGCGGCGTGGACATGGTGCTCGACTCCACCCCCCAACCGTTCGACGTGACCGTGAACGCCGGGACGCTGGAGGCGATGATGGTCGCGTTGGCCGGCCATGCCGGCACCCTCACCAACGACGACCTGCTGGACATGATCGTGGACGCCGAGCTCGAGCCGAGGTTGCTCTACCCGAACGGCTTCAAGCGCAAGAGTCGGTTCGCGTTCGTCATCCACCCGCTCTCGCAGGAGTACTTCTACGTCGAGCCGCTGACGACGATCGCGAAGGTGGCACCATCGCAGGTGATGGATGTGGTGGAGAAGGTTGCCGCCTACATCCCGCCCTTCACCTACAGCCACGTCACCGGGATCGTGTCCCCGACCGGCGCCGAGGCCGAGGGGTGGCTCATCACGGTCGGCGGCACGCCGAAGGAGCTCATGGCCCACAGCCCGGAGTTCACGTACGGGCGCCTGCTCGCCGCAGCCGAGACGGCGAAGAAGCTCGGTGCCCAGGTGATGGGCCTTGGGGCTTTCACCAAGGTGGTCGGCGATGCCGGGGTGACCGTGGCCAAGCGCGCACCGTTGCCGATCACCACGGGCAACAGCTACAGCGCGTCGGGGGCGCTGTGGGCCGCGCACGAGGCGCTGGACCGCCTGGGCATCCACCAGGTCGACGAGGAGGGCCGAATGCGCGGCACGGCCATGGTGGTGGGGGCGACCGGCGCCATCGGGTCGGTCTGTGCCCGGCTGCTCGCGCTGGCCAGCGACGAGCTGTGGTTGGTCTCGCCGGAGTCGGCGAAGCTGCTCGCGCTCAAGCGCGACATCGAGCGGGAGCACCCGCGAGCGGTGGTGCACGTGGCGGCGACCCCTGACGACGCCCTGCCGGACATGGACCTCATCGTCACCGCGACCTCTGGCGCCGGCAAGCGTGTGCTGGACATCATGGCCGTCAAGCCGGGATGCGTGATCACCGACGTGGCTCGGCCGCTGGACCTCTCCGCCGAGGACGTGGCCAGGCGGCCTGACGTGCTCGTCGTGGAGTCTGGCGAGATCGAGCTGCCCGGAGACGTGCACATGCGCAACATCGGCCTGCCGAAGGGCGTCGTCTACGCCTGCCTCGCCGAGACCGTGGTGCTCGCGCTCGAGGGTCGGTACGAGACCTTCACGGTGGGCCGCAACATCGAGTGGGAGAAGGTCAAGGAGATCTACCGGCTGGGGCTCAAGCACGGCATGAAGCTCGCCACGATCTCCGGGGTGAACGGCGTCTACACCGACGAGGACTTTGCCCGCATCCGGGAGGCAGCCCTGGCAGCACGGAAGGCCACCGCCGGCGCCTGAGCCACCCTCAGGCGAGCAGTCCCCCGATGAGCAGGGCGTGGTCGACGCCCGGGAGCCGAACGCCTAGGGCCGCCGACGGCGACGCTGGGCGTCCAGCTCGACGACTGCCCGTGCCAGTGCCTCGACGGCGACCTCAGCGACGGCAGCTGCTTGGGCTCGCCCGCCGTCGGCTCCTCGTCCGGCTGGTCGAGGTCCGGTCGGAGGTCTTCCAGGTCATGGCCTCGATCTGCTCGCCGTCGGCGTCCACCAGGGCCTCCATCGAGACGACGGCTGCATGGCCGTCCCACGAACCGATCGTGGCGGCGAGCGCGCGCCAACGATCGGGCACCCCGACCGGCCCGTGGACGTCGTGGTCCTCGCCCGTCTCCAGGACCGCGCGCACCGCCCGGGCCTGGCTGGTGAACCACGGCATCGGGAACAGCACGCCGTCCTCGGCCAAGTCCCCCGCACGGGCCGACAACGTCGCCTGCAACGAGGTGGTGCCCGTCTTGGGCGCGACCCGAGGAGCCGTCACGGCCCAGGTTCGTCACCAGGGGTCATCGAGACCAGGTCGAACTCGTAGCCGATGGCGTCGATGCTGGACCGGCAGGTGGCCGGCGTCCCCAGCTGCACGACTCGCTCACGTACGACGACGTGCAGCGAAGGCTGAGCGAGCACGACCTCGGAGGTGTCGGGCGCCAGCTGGGTCAGGGACAGCGGCCGCAAGGCCTCGATGGCGTTGGGTCCATGGCCGGCGGCCCGGGCCAACGCCTGGGCCGCCTGCTCGCGCCGGTGGTACGCGCACCGCCCGCGGAGCAACGTGCTGAGGACCTCACCGCGCTCGTGGGCCTGCAGGATCGCAGGTCCGGTGGTGGGCTCCACACGTCCGTAGCAGAGGCCGTCCGGGAGCAGCACCATGGTGGCGGCGAAGCGGTCACCCCCCAGGTGCGAGCACTCCCAGACGCGGCCGGGCCAGACCTGCTCGAGCATGGCGGCGACGGGCCGGCCACGCACCGCGCAGCACACGTCGTGGCGGCTGTGGGCGCACACGAGTGCCAGTGGCTCGCCCTCCGAGGGTTCGACGTCCCAGTCCTGCTCCAGGATCTCCTCTGGGCCGCGTCCGGTGAACCACCGGATCCCCTCGAACCCGGGTCGCACGTCGGCGACCGCCCAGTGGGTCGGGGTCCGTACGCGGGCGTGGCGCCCCGGTCGGCGGATCAGGGACACGCGCGCCTGCTCACGGGCCGCTCGGGTGGCGATGTCTCGGGCCAGCCGCGGACCGAGGGCGTCGAGGGCGTTGATCGGCCAGGGACCGGAGTGCTCCACCAGCAGCCAGCGTTGTGCCGGCGGAGCGGTCGCGACCATCGAGTCCCCACGGGCTGCGGCCGCGTCCGAGCAGCGGAACCCGGCGCCCGCCCTCACCGAGCGTGGTCGACGTCGGGCACGACGACACCCTCGCTGAGCAGCAGGCGCACCAGCCCCAGCGCATCGGTCTCGGCGAGCCCCGGCAAGGCAGCGGCGGTCACGGCGCTGCCCTGCAGCATCCGCTCCACTGCCGGCACGGCCTTCTCGTCCACGTCGATCCGTCGCCCACCCAGCTCGAGCCGGCCCGGCAGCAGACGAGCGCCGAGGTGACGGCGCAGCCGGACGGCGTCGTCGCGGTGCAACGAGCGGGCAAGCTCGGCCTGGGCGAGTGGGGAGACCGGTTCGGGTCGCTGCCGAGCGGTGCGCTCGGTGAGCATGGAAGAGGCGACGTCGTCGGGGTCGAGCTCGGCCAGGGAGGCCATCACGTCAGCGACAACGGCGGTGATGGCGCTCCGCCCGGCCTCGCTGGTGGGGTCCCAGCCCAAGGGCAGCGAGGCGCGCCGCTTGCGTGTGCCCAGCTGGGCGAGGGCCGCTGCGGCGACGTCCCGCTCAGTGGCGGCATGGATGCCGAAGGTGAGATGGATGCTCGTCCCGCCCAGCGCGTTCGCCGAGTGCAGGAACCCCCGGGGCAGGTACAGGGAGTCGCCGGGCTCCAGCACCGCCTCGATCGTCGGCGGTTCCTCCGCGCGGGCTCGAACCGCCTCGCCGACCTGCTCCCACGGCTCCTCCGGCAACGGGTCGACCAGCACAGGCTCGTGGATGCGCCACTGCTTGCGCCCGGTGACTTGCAGGACGAAGACGTCGTGGGTGTCGTAGTGCGACGCGAACCCCTGCGACTGCGGCGGTGTGACGTAGGCGTTCACCTGGACGGGATGGCCGAGGTCGGTGGCGAGGTCAGCGGCGAGCGCGCCGACCGGAGCCCAGGTTCGATGCACACCCTGCAGGACGACGGTGGTGCCGTCGGCGAACAGCCGCAGCACGGCGTCGTCGTGCACCTGGTCGGTGATGGTGGCGCCCGCACCACCCGAACCGGTGTAGCGGGCCGGTGGCACGAGCCGACCGCCCTTGGCCAGGCGGAGGAAGGGGGTGCGCAGGCCCCGCCTGCTCAGCAGCTCGTCGACGGCGCCCGCGGAGAACAGCCCGTCAAGCTCACCCGGCAGCTCTGCGCCGCTCGAGAGCCACGGCCGACGAGCCCAGAACTGCTCGGCGAAGACGTCCCTCGGGGCTGAGCAGAGCCGGGCCAGACCCGAGCCCGCGTGGGCCGCCTCCTGGGCGTCGGCCGCCCAGGAGGGGCTGGTGTCGCGCTCGGAGAGGTCAGCGCTCACGCGTGCCCGTCTGCTCCGCCGTCTGCTCCGCCGTCTGCGCCGCCGTCTGCGCCGCCGTCTGCGCCGCCGTCTGCGCCGCCGTCTGCGCCGCCGTCTGCGCCGCCGTCTGCGCCGCCGTCTGCGCCGCCGTCTGCGCCGCCGTCTGCGCCGCCGTCTGCGCCGCCGTCACGTGGCCCGTGCCCGAGCGTCTCCTCCGCGTTCACGTCATCCGTCATGTCGATTCCCTTCCTCCAGCGTCGTGGGCCCTCGTCGAGCCTTCTCGCAGTCAGTCTGCTGCAGCATCCCTCGGCTCGCCACCCCTCTGGCACCCGGTCCGACGCCGTTCACTGCCCCGCTGAGTCGATCTCCTGGACGACCCGCTCCGAGGCGCGCTGGGCGACCTGGTCGGAGACGATGCCGGCTGCGGCCAAGTCTCGAAGGGCCCCGACAGCGGCGATCTTCGTCAACGCCTTGGCCTGGCGTCGATGCATCACCCGCACGTCCACCCCGGCCTTCTCCTCCAGGCCGCTGAGCCGTTCCCGAGCAGCCGTCTCCCAGTACTCGAACACCGTCTTGGCCTCCAGGACCAGGTCGGCGTGCACGCCGGGCAGCGCAGTGAAGCGGTTCAGCTCCTCGGCGGCGCGTCGGGCTGACAGCTGGCGGGCGCTCAGCTCGCTGTAGGCGACGTCGCGCATGTTCTCGCCGAGGGGCTCGGGCATCGCTCCGAGCACCCGACGGTGCAGCCGTGCGTACCACGGCAGCGCCGAGCGACGGGCAGCGTCCACGCGCAGACTCCCCTGGTGGGCCTCGTCGATCTCGATGTCGATCTCCTCCAGCAGCGTCCGCGTCGAGATGGGGGCCAGCAGCCCCGCGTCGCTGAGGCCCTGGTAGGTCTCGCGCTGGATGTGCAGACCACGCATCACCAACGCCTCGACCTGCTCCCACTCCTCGAGCTGGGCGATGTCGAGCTGTTCCTGGGCGTCGACCTCGGCGACGTTGAGGTGGGCCTCGATCAGGTCGTCGTGCAGCCCGAGCTCGGCCAGGCGATCCCGCGCCGCCTTCACCGCCAGCAGCCTGGCGAGCGCGCTGAGGTGCTCCTCGGTTCGACTGGGCTCGTCCAGGTGCAACGCGTGCAGCACGAACGGCAACGTGGTCGCGTTGATGAGCAGCGTGGCCAGCACCACCCCGGCAGCCATCGCGATGAAGAGCTCGCGTTCCTCGAGCTCCACCGGGAGGGCCAGCGCCAGGGCGAGGGCGACACCGCCACGCAGGCCGCCCCAGACGACGACGGCGGTGCTTCGCTGGCCCACGCGGGGGATGTGTGCCCACCGCTCGAGCAGGGCCACCACCGGGACGACCGCGAGGGGCCTGGAGATGAGCACCGCCAGGATCGCGATGCCGATGGCGGCCAGGTTGTCCTGGATGAGGGTGAGGTCCAGCGCCATGCCGATGAAGAGGAACAGCAGCGCGTTGGCGATGAAGCCGAGGGAGTCCCACAGCTCGTGCAGCAGGTCACGGACGCTCGGGACCGCGCGGCTCTCGATCATGCCACCGACGGCGATGCCCGCGGCCACCGTCGCCATGACGCCGGAGACCTCGAAGGCGTTCTCCGCGAGCACGAAGGAGCCGAACGCCACCGCGACCGAGAGTGCCGCGGCAGGCAGCCGTGAGAGCAGCGGCATGAGCATGACCGCTGCGATGCCGACCACGGCCCCCACCAGCAGGCCGCCGGCGGTGACGCGAGCGAAGGCCGCTACCCCCTCGCCCACGGTCACCACGCTGCCCAGGGCGGCCACCAGCAGGATCTGGTAGAGGACGATGGCCACCCCGTCGTTGAGCAGGCTCTCGCCCTCGACCAGGGTGAGGAGCCGCCGGGAGACGCCGAGCTCGCGGAAGACGGCCACCACCGCGACCGGGTCGGTTGCCGAGATGAGCGTGCCGAAGAGCAGGGCGCCGGCCAGCGGCAGGGTCAGCGTCAGCACGAGCCCGTACCCGACGAGGACGGCTGAGATCACCAGGGCCACGGTGGCCAGGGCCGCGATCGCCACCAGGTTGCGCATGAATTCTCGGGTGGAGAGCCCGAGGGCGGCCTCGAACACCAGGACGGGGAGGAAGAGGTTGACGAGCAGCTCTTCGAAGCCCTCCCCGCTGAGCAGGTCGAGCAGCGCCAGGTCGATCCCGAGCTGGGTGGCCAGGATGCCGGCGACGGCCAGCACGACCGTCAGCGGGAGGTGGATGCGCTGGGCGAGCAGGCCCACGAGCACAGCAGCTCCGAGCAGCAGGGACATCTCCAGCAGGGCGGTGGGCAGCAGCTCCCCAAGGCCCTGGTTGAGTGTGCTCGACTCCGTGAGCATGATCGCTCCCTTGTAGCAGGCGAGGACGAGCCTGCGCCAGGGCCTTGGTCGGGACCACGGTCCCTGGCCACCCCGGCTGTGGCCGCCCACGGTGGTGGGGCAGGCCCGCGGTGGACCTGAAGAGGATGGCGATCGGGCAGAGGAGGCACCGTCGTGCGAGCAGTCGTGGTCTACGAGTCGATGTTCGGGGACAACCAGCAGGTGGCGCGCGAGATCGCCAGCGGGCTGGCCGCCACGGGTGTCGCGGCCGAGGCCGTCGAGGTGGGTGCGGCACCGACGACGATCGACGACGAGGTCGGGCTCGTCGTCGTGGGCTCACCGAACCACGCGTGGAGCCTGCCGAGGGAGTCGACCCGGGCCGACGCGGCCACCAAGACCGACCGACCGCTCGTCAGCCGGGGCATCGGCGTTCGTGAGTGGCTCTCTCAGGCATCCCTGCCGGCCGGCGTGCGCACCGTCGCCTACGACACGCGCGGCTCACACCCCAAGGCAGTGGTCGCGATGGACCATGCGTCGAAGAGCATCGAGAAGGCCCTGGCCAAGCTCGGGGGCCGGCGGCTGGCACCGGCGGAGCACTTCCGGGTCGCCGACATGACAGGCCCGCTGGAGCCCGGTGAGCCCGAACGTGCCCGTTCCTGGGGAGCAGAGCTCGGGCGTGCGTTGCTCGGGTGAGGCCGCGCCAGGCTCGTAGGCTGAGGATCGTGGGAGTCGACCTTGGGCGATCGAGGCCCTGCGGGCCGACGTCGCCGACGTGACCACCCCCTCCGGCTGAGCTCAGACCTGTGCGGCCAGCCGGTCCTCGAGCCGCCGCCCCATCGAGACCACTGCCGGCAGCAACGCCAGGCAGATCGCCACGGCGACCAGCAGCTCCCGCCAGTGCTCGCCGATGGTGCTCGCGCCGACGGCGAGGTCGAAGATGGGTTGCAGGAAGTAGTAGGTCGGGAACAGCCGCGCGGGCCACTGCGGCAGGTCCGGGAACATGGTGAAGAGGACCGGGGCGACGACGAGGAGCCCACCGCCCTTGACCGCGGTGAACAGCGTGTTGCTGTTCCTGGCCCAGCTCCCGACGATGAGGCCCAGCTCGGCCATCATGACCGCGCCCAGCACGAGGAAGACGGTGAGGGCCAGTGGCTCGTTACCGAAGGCGGTGTTGAGCAGCAGGGTGACCCAGCCCATGAGGGTGGCGAGGAGCACCCCCAGCATCCCCTTGCCGAGCAGGACGTCGTTCATCCCGAGCGGCGTCACCAGCAGGGCGTCCATCGTCCGCTTCTCCTGCTCCTCGACCAAGGAAGAGGCGGGCAGGAACAGTCCGGCGATCACCACCGCGTACACCACCACGAGCGGGAGCAGCCGGTCCTGGACAGGGACCCAGTCCTCGTCGCCGACGGTGGTCACCGTGACGTCCACCGGAGGGCTGGTCCCGGCGACGCCGCGCAGCTCCTCCAGCGTCGTCACGCCGAGCACGAGCCGCGTGGAAGCCAGGCTGCTGCCGGAGACGTAGAACGTGAGCGACACCGGTGCTCCCGTGGCCAAGGCGTCGCCCGCGCCGGCCGGGAGGACCAGGCCGGCGTCGTAGTCATGAGCCTGGACGCCCTGCCTCAGTTCGGTCTCGTCGGTCAGCACCGTCACCTCGATCCCCGGGGCCGCCTGCAGCGCCTCGGTCACCGCGGACGGCACCGGCCCTCCCTGCGTCGAGCACGGCCAGCCGGGGCGCGGGTGCGAAGAGGTCGCCGAAGACCGCACCGATGAGGAAGGTGAAGACGAGCGGCAGCGCCAGCGCCCACAGGAAGACTGGTGAGCGGGGCCCGAGCTTGAGGTCCTTGGCGAGGACGAGGCCGGCCTGGCGCAGGCTCATAGCGTCGCCACTCGTCGACCGAGGACGACCGTGCCGGTGGTGAACAACGCCACCGCCCAGCCGGCCAGCAGGGCCAGGTCGGCGGCGACGTCGGACCACCCGGCGCCGGTCGTGCTCACCGCGATCACCGTCTGCACGAAGCCGTAGCTGGGCATGACCTGCACCCACCCGGCGGCGCTGCCAGGGAACATCGCGGCGAAGGCAGGGACCATGAGGGGGATCATGAACACGATCGAGGTGAAGAGCACCGTCATGAAGTCCTTGCCGAAGGCGCCGGCGACCATCCCGACGCCGGTCACCAGGGCCGACCCGAGCAGCAGCGTGACGACGAGGATCGGCCACCCGCTGGCGAAGCCGCCGATGAGTGCCAGCACGAGCGTCGCCTCGGTGAAGGCGACCCCCGTCCCCACCAGGCCCTTGGCGGCCAGGAAGTCCGTACGGGTTGCTGGCGTGACGAGGACGGCCGTGACCGTGCGCGACTGGACCTCAGCGGCGACCAGCGTCGCCAGCGCGATCGTCTCGGTGATGATGACGAAGAAGGCGAGCAGCGGGCGCAGCTGCTCACGCAGGGACACCTGGTCGCCGACGAGGTCCTCGCCGAGCACGATGGGTTGCCCGAGCAGGTCGGCCGGCGGAGCCTGCCCCGTCGTCGCGACGGTGAGCTCGGTGACCAACGCCTCCAGGGCGAACTCGACCTGCGGCGGCACGTCGGCGGTGACGAGCAGGGTGACGTCGGCCTGCTCACCAGTCGCGACGTCGGACACGAACGTGGGGCCGAACTCGAGCCCTGCGACCAGATCGCCCTCGCCGCTGATCAGGGCGTCCTGCAGGGCGTCGTCGTCGGCGTACTCGATCACCTCGAGGCCGTCGGAGGATGCCAGGGCAGCGACAGCCGGGTCCAACCCCTGCTGGACGATGCCGAGACGAAGCGTCTCGTCCACCGTTGCCGGCAGCAGCCAGAACATCAGCGGGTACAGCAGGATCGACAGGACCGTGAGCAGCAGGAAGAAGCGGTCGGTGCGGAACTCGCGCAGGTCCTTGCCGACGATCGCGGAGACGATGGCCGGGTTCATGCCAGACCCCGACCTGCGAAGTGGACGAAGACGTCCTCCAGCGTTGCCTCCTCGCTGTGGATCGTGAGCACGTCGTCGCCGGCCAGCGCCTGCCGCAGCTCCTCGCCCTGGCCGTCCATCGCGACGACCTGCTCGGTGACCCGGTCGTCCGGGCCTCGACGGCGAACGCGCACCGATCGTTGCCCGTGCACGAGCTTCAGCGCCTCGGGGGTGTCCAGCGCGAGCACGCGGCCCTCGTTGACGAAGGCCACGCGGTCGGAGAGCTCGTCGGCCTCCAGCATGTCGTGCGTGGTGAGCAGGACCACGGCCCCGCGGGCGGCCTCCGCCTCGATCAGGGCGCGGATGTTGCGCGCCGAGACAGGGTCGAGCCCGTCGGTGGGTTCGTCGAGGAACAGGACGTCGGGGGTGTTCACCAGGGCCCGGGCCATCATCAGCCGTTGACGCATGCCCTTGGAGTAGTCGGCGACGTGGTCCTTGGCGCGCTCGGCCAGGCCGACCCGCTCCAGCGCGGGCATCGGGTCGTAGTCCCCGATGCCGAACAGGCGAGCGAAGAACCGCAGGTTCTCCGCGGCCGTCATCGCCAGGTAGAGGTTCTTCTCCTCGAAGCACACCCCGATGCGGCGTTGGATCTCACGCCGTCGGGCGGGCATGGGCATGCCGAGCACGGTGATCCGTCCGCTCCTGGGGGTGAGCTGCCCGGTGAGCATCTTGATCGTGGTCGACTTCCCGGCACCGTTGGGTCCCAGGAGCCCCAGGACCTCACCGGCGTCGACGCGGACGCTGACGTGGTCGACGGCGAGCTGGTCGCCGTAGGCGAACGTCAGGTCCTCGGCCTCGACCGAACGGGGCCCCGAGTCGGGCATCGGATCGGGCATCTGGCGCCTCCCAGCCGTCCTGCCCACAGTCCCGCGGCAACCGGGCGTGGACGAGGGTCCAACGACCTTCCGCCGGACATCGGCCAGGGCGGCTACCCGGCCAGTGCGGCGAAGGCCTCGTACACCATGAAGGCAGGCCAGAAGAGGCCCTGCACGATCGCGAGCAGGTACTCCCACAGGCCGTCGGCCTGCTGCCAGAAGTAGACCAGGGCTCCGAAGATCCCGATCCCGTAGATCGCGCCGCCGCCGGCGGCCGCACCCGCGTTGCTGTCGGCCATGGAGCTCCTCCCTCGAGGCTCCCACCTTCGCCCCTGCTCTGCTGGTCCTCAACGGGCGAAGGTCCTGGGCTGCCGCGTCGACAACGTGCCGGGGTTCCCCTACATTGGTTCAATGATGGTTGACCTAACCTCCGAGCGGGCGCAGCGGTTGGCTGCGCTCGGTGAGCCGGTGCGCCTGCGCGTGCTCGACGCGCTCGCCACAGGAGATCGTTCGCCGGGAGACCTCGCCGCCGATCTCGGGGTCGCGGGGAACCTGCTCGCCCACCACCTCAAGGTGCTCGAACGCGCCGGCCTGCTGCGGCGGCGCTCCTCGGAGGCCGACCGGCGCAGGGCCTACCTCCAGCTCCGCCCCGAGGCCCTCGACGGGCTGCTCCCGGGACGGCACGCGATCAGCGCCGGGCGCGTCGTCTTCGTCTGCACGCACAACTCGGCACGCTCACAGCTCGCAGCCGCAGTGTGGCGCACCCGCAGCGACGTCCCGGTCGCCTCTGGGGGGACGAGTCCAGCCAGGCGGGTGCACCCTCAGGCCGTCCGCGTCGCCCGCCTGCACGGGCTGCGCCTCGACCGGGCCCGCCCTCAGGCGGTCGATGACGTCCTCGAGGCCGGCGACTACGTCGTCTCGGTCTGCGACGCCGCGCACGAGGCTCTGGACGGCGAGGGCCGCCGGCACGTGCACTGGTCGGTGCCGGACCCGGTCCGCGCCGGCACGGTCGATGCCTTCGAGCAGGCCTACGACGTCGTCGCGAGCCGGGTGGTCCGTCTCGCCGAACACCTCACAACCTCAGGAGCCGAACGATGAGCCCAGAACGCGCCCGTCCCCGTCCCGAGATCTCCCTGGACCAGCAGCTCGCCCTGCGGGCTGCCGCCACCGAGCTGCAGAAGCGCTTCGATGGCGTCTTCGGGCTCGAGACGATCGAGAGCTTCCTCCACTCCTCCTACGACGAGTTCGCCGGCCGGGCCGTCTCGGAGCAGTGGCTCCCGCTGCTTGCCGAGCGCTTCGCCAAGATCCGGCTCCGAGCGCTGGCGCGGGTCGAGGGGCACTCGTCGGACACCCGTCCGATCGTGCTGTTCCTCTGCGTCCACAATGCCGGCCGCTCGCAGATGGCGATGGGCTTCCTGCAGCACCACGCCGGTGACCGAGCCATCGGGTGGTCCGGCGGGTCCGAGCCGACCACGCAGGTGAATCCCGCTGCGATCGCGGCGATGGCCGAGATCGGCATCGACATCTCCGGCGAGTTCCCCAAGCCCTGGACGGACGAGATCGTGCGGGCAGCGGACGCCGTCATCACCATGGGGTGTGGTGACGCCTGCCCCATCTTCCCGGGCAAGCGGTACGAGGACTGGGAGCTGCCGGACCCGGCCGGGCTGGGGGTGGAGTCCGTGCGGCCGATCCGCGACGCCATCGAGGGACGGGTGCTCGGCCTGCTCGGCGAGCTCGGGGTCCCGGTGCGGACAGCCCCGGCGGAGTCGGTCTGAGGATGCGCATCGTCATCGTTGGCTCGGTCGCTGCCGGTACCTCGGTGGCGGCGAAGGCCCGCCGCAACACCGAGTCGGCCGAGGTCGTCGTCTACGACCGAGACCGAGACATCTCCTACTCCGGGTGCGGCCTGCCGTACTTCGTCGGGGGCGAGGTCGAGGACCTCGAGGAGCTGCGCCCGCGTGACGCTGCCTGGTTCGCCAGCCGCTTCGACGTCGACGTCAGGACGCGCCACGACGTCGTGGCCGTGGACGGGCAGTCCCGGACGCTGCGCGTGCGCGACCTCGATACCGGAGCAGAGCTCGAGGACACCTACGACGTGCTCGTGCTCGCCACCGGGGTGCGCAGCATCGTGCCTCCCATCCCGGGCAACGACCTGCCGGGAGTCTTCACCGTACGGGCGCCGAGCGACGCCGCAGCGATCCAGGCCCACCTGGACCGGCTGGGTCCGGCCGCCTCGCGAGCGGTCGTCGTCGGGGCCGGCTACATCGGGCTGGAGATGGCCGAGCAGCTCGTCCGGCGGGGCTTGGCGGTCACCCTGCTGGAGGCCCAGGCCCATGCCATGCCCCGGATGGACGCGGACATGTCTGCCCGTGTCGACGCCGAGCTGCGTAGCCACGGGGTGGACCTTCGGACGTCGACGTCGATCACGGCCATCCTCGGCGACGACACCGGGGTCCATGCGGTGACGCTGTCCAGCTCAGCCCGTGTGCAGGCCGAGGTGGTGATCCTGGCGGTCGGGGTCCGGCCGAACGTGGAGCTGGCCGAGCAGCTCGGGGTCGAGCTCGGTGAGACCGGTGCCGTTGCCGTCGACCCCCGGCAGCGAACGTCCGTGCCGGACGTCTACGCCGTAGGAGACGTCGCCGAGTCCTTCTCGGTGATCACCGGTCACCCCACGTGGGTACCGCTCGGCTCGACGGCAAACAAGACCGGGCGGATCGCCGGGCACGTCATCACGGGGGGCGCGCTGGAGCATCGCGGCATCCTCGGCACGTCCATCCTGCGGGTCTTCGACCTCGCCGTCGGGCAGACGGGGTTGAGCGAGACGCAGGCGCGCGCCGACGGCTTCGACGTCGAGGTGCTGCACAACATCAAGCCTGCCCGCTCGCCCTACCTCGGGGGCCGCGAGCTGGTGATCAAGGCGGTCGCCGACCGTGCCTCGGGGCGGCTGCTCGGCGCCGCCGTGATCGGTCCGCAGGGCGTGGACAAGCGCGTCGATGTGCTCGCCACGGCGATCACGTTCGGCGCGACGGTGGCCGACCTGTTCCACCTCGACCTGGCCTACGCCCCACCGTTCGCCACCACCAAGGATCCGGTGCACTACACCGGCATGGCCCTGGACGGAGCCATCAACGGGCACGCGCCCCTCATCACGCCCGCGGAGCTGATCGCGCGTGCCCAGGCGGGGGAGACCTGGCAGGTGGTCGACGTGCGTTCGGCGAAGGACTACGCGAAGGCTCACGTGGACGGGGCCGTCAACATCCCGCTCAAGGAGCTGCGGACGCGGGTCGCCGAGCTGGACGCGACGCTGCCGACGGTGACCTACTGCAACAAGGGGGTCACCGGGAACGCCGGCCAGAACGTGCTGCGCAACCTGGGCTTCGCCCGGGTGCACAACCTCTCCGGCGGCAACAGCAACTACCAGGCCTACCGTCGGGCGGGCCTCGGCTGAGGGCGTCCCGACGGGGGCCCGTTCAGCCCGTCCCCAGCACCGATCGCAGGGCCTCGATCTGCTCCGCCCTCGCCGTGTACCAGATGTTGGTGCCGCGGCGCCTCGAGCTCACCAGTCCTGCTTCCCTCAGTACCTTCAGGTGGTGCGACACCGTTGGCTGCGAGCGGCCCGACGGCAGGGTGAGGTCGCAGGCGCAGACCTCGCCGGCGTCGGCGTTCAGCAGCATGCCGAGCAGGCGAAGGCGCACCGGGTCGCCGAGCGCGCGGAAGGCCGCGGCCAAGCTCGCCGAACCGCCCTCGTCCGGCACCTCGGCGGCCAGCGGTGCACAGCAGATCTCCATGGACGACAGCGTAGAACCTGTATTGATAGGTGTCACTATTGACTAGTGTCGATATGTGGCCCACAGTACGGAGACGACAGCACCGGGAGGAGCACCATGACGCAGGACCTGCACGAGATCGTCCGGACCCGCTACGCCGCGGCGGCCACCTCGGTGGACGCGAGCTGCGAGCCGAGTGACGGAGGTGACGGCTGCTGCGCCCCGATCGAGCTCGAACCCGGGCTGGGCGCGAAGCTCTACGGGGAGCGCGACCGTGAGCAGCTCCCCAGCGCGGCCGTCGCCGCGAGCCTCGGCTGCGGGAACCCGACGGCGGTCGCCGACCTGCAGCCCGGCGAGCGGGTGCTGGACCTCGGGTCAGGCGGCGGGATCGACGTGCTGCTCTCGGCCCAACGGGTCGGCCCCACCGGCTTCGCTTATGGGGTCGACATGACCGACGAGATGCTGGCGCTGGCCCGCCGCAACGCTGCCGAGGCGGGCGCCTCCAACGTCGAGTTCCTCAGGGGCCAGATCGAGGACGTCCCCCTGCCCGATGGCGCCGTGGACGTGGTCATCTCCAACTGCGTGGTGAACCTGAGCCCGGACAAGTCAGCCGTGCTGGCCGAGGTCGCTCGTGTGCTGGCGCCCGGTGGGCGACTCGGCATCACCGACATCGTCGCCGACGAGGGCCTCAGCCCCGCCGAGCGATCCGAGCGCGGGTCCTGGGCGGGCTGCATCGCCGGTGCGCTCACGGTCTCGGAGTACCGGGCCCTGCTGGAGCAGGCCGGCTTCGTCGACGTCGCCGTCACCCGGACCCACGAGGTGGTGCCGGGGATGAGCAGCGCCATCGTGCAAGCCGTGGCTCCCGCCGGCTGAGGGCGACCGGCCGCGCGAGACGTTCAGGCGCCGCTTGACGAGGCGTATCCAACGTTCTCGCCGCTCGACGAGGAGACCTGAGGCTTTGTGCGGGCTGCAGGCCTCGCAAAGGCCCAAGTCCCCCACTTGACGTGATCATTCGGCGAGCTGAGCGGGCGGGCTCGGCGGGCGGGCTCAGCCGGTGGGCTGTCGTGGCAGGCTGAGGCGGGATGGACACCTACGAGCGGGCCGGGTTGCGCTTCGACGTCGTCGACCAGCCACCTACCAACGCCACCGAGCCACCCGAGACCGTTGAGACCGTCGTGCTCCTGCACGGCTTCCCGCAGGACGCCACCGCGTGGACCCAGGTGAGTGCGGCGCTCAATGCCGCCGGTTTCCGGACGCTGGCGCCGGACCAGCGGGGCTACTCGCCGGGGGCCCGGCCGAAGTCGGCTTCGGCCTACCGCACTCGCGAGGTCGTGGACGACCTGTGGGCGCTGCTCGACGCCGCCGGCTTGGAGGAGGTGCACCTGGTGGGCCACGACTGGGGCGCCAACGTGGCATGGCTGGCTGCCGCCGACGATCCGGCGCGCATCACCTCGCTGTGCGCCCTGTCGGTGCCGCACCCTGCCGCCTTCGTGGCAGCGCTGCGACACGGCCAGGCGGTGAAGTCCTGGTACATGCCGGTGTTCATGGTCCCGGGCCTGGTCGAGCGACTCGGACGCCCAGGCTCGTCCGCCTGGAACCGGTTCCTGCACGGGCTGCCTCCCGGCCAGCTGGCGCGCTACACGGAGCGGATGTCGCCGCCGGGCGCGTTCGGCGCGGCGCTGAACTGGTACCGAGCCATGCCCGCCGACCTGCGTTCGCCGTCGGTGCGCGGGGGCCGGATCACGGTGCCGACGATGTACGTCTGGGGCGCAGAGGACCCTGTGCTCGGACGCGCGGCGGCCGAGGCCACGGCCCGCTACGTCAGTGGCCCGTACCGGTTCGAGGTCCTCGACCGCGCGGGGCACTGGCTGCCCGAAGCACATGCCGAAGAGGTCGCGGCGTTGTTGCTCGAGCACCTCGCCTCGGCGTCGTGACCGGCGACCGTCTGGGGTCTCAGTAGACCGACACGTGGACGTGGTCGTAGTGGTTGGCCGTGGCCGACCCTCGGTCCGACATCGCTCGCCAGCCCTCCCCGGCACGCTGCGCGGTCCAGATGCGTTGGGACCAGATGATCTCCTGAACGCCCAGCGCGGCGGCGTTGGCGAGCACGTAGTCGGCGACGGCGTCGCCGGCGGCACCGCTGACCATGATGTCGACAGCCTGGCCGGTGCCGTGGAAGCTGCCGTACTCGGCCCGGTAGCCGCCGTAGGCGGTGATGCTGGGGAAGGCCGCACAGACCGAGCGGTGCACGGCCACGGCGTTCGGCACCAGGCCGCTCTCCACGCCCGACCCGGTGGGGCACGGCGACGAGGACAGCCCGCCGTCGGACCCGGCGGCGCCGGCCTGACGCAGCTTGGGCTTGGACTTGGACAGGTAGGCCGCGCTCACCCAGCGCTGCTCGCCGGCGTGGCGCACCATCCGGTACTTGCCCTTGGTCACCTTCGTGACCTTGACCTTCTCGGCGGGGTCGAGCACGGTCACGACCTTGGCGTCGCGTGTCGGGGTCTTGCGCACGTTGAGCGGCGCCGTGGTGAAGCGGGTGCCGACCACGCGCTCGGTGTTCTTGCGCGCGTCCTGCTTGCCGGCGAGCTTGGTGGCCAGCGGCTCCCTGCTCAGGAACCGGGACACGGTGGCGGCGTCGCGAGCCTGCTCGATCTCGAGGTCGAGCGTGGCGGGGATCGGCAGCAGGTACTGGTCGATGCCGGTCTCGTCGGCGGACTGCATGGTCTGCAGGTAGGTCGAGGGCGTTGCGGTCGTCTCGACGGGCGCGGCCAAGGCTGCTGACGGGGCGAGCGCCAGGCCGGCCGCACAGGCGGCAGCGACCGGTGCGCGGAAGGCGCGTCGTTGCAGTCGGGCGTCGTTCATCACGGGTCCTCTGGCTCGTCGGTGCTCTGGTGACCTTCGGTGCCGTTCTCCTCGGGCCGCCCTCGACGTCGTCCGACCTGCTCGGTCGGAGCGTCGACTTCGGTGACGCACGTCGGTGTGCGCGGGCCACGCCGGTAGTGGCGGTGTACCCGGCTCGGGCCGGCGACAAACGCTTGCCGGTGCCCGAGCGATCGTGACGACGGTATCGCGGATCACGAACGAATAACAAATCAGTAACAAGCGCGTCAACAAATCTCGCGCTCGGTGGGCTGACGCGCCAACGTGGTGAGCAGGAGTCGGCCCTGCCACAGACCTCGGGGGAGACGTCATGGCGAGAGCTTCGTCGGCGCACGCCGTGGTGATCGGCGCGAGCATGGCTGGGCTGGTGGCCGCGCGCGCCGCCGCCCGGCACTTCGACCAGGTCACCGTTCTCGAGCGTCAGCCCGAACCTGAACCGGGTACCTCCATCGCTGCCCAGGGCCGGATGGCCCACGCGATGCTGCAGTCCGGCTCCGACGGGCTGGAGACCATGTTCCCGGGCATCAAGGACGAGCTCATCGGGGCCGGCGCCATCCCCTTCACGCCGCTCGTGGGCGGCGCCCCGATCCGGCTGGACGACCAGGGCACCGGGAACCCGACCCTGTTCCTGCACGGCAACCCGGAGTCGGCGGAGTCGTGGGCGGGGGTGGTCGAACGGTTGGCCCCGGCGATGCGGTGCCTCGTCCCCGACCTGCCCGGTTTCGGCCGCTCGGCGGTCCCGGAGACGTTCGAGGCCTCGCCCGCAGGGGTGGGCGCCTTCACCGCTGCCCTCCTGGATGCTGCCGGCGTCGGCGAGCCCGTCGACGTCGTGGCACACGACTTCGGTGGTGCGTTCGGCCTTTCGTTGGCCATCGATCATCCGGAACGTGTGCGTCGGCTGGTGCTCGTGTCCACGCCCGCCTACGTCCAGGACTTCCCGCTGCATCCCGACGCTCGGCGATGGCGCACCCCGGTGGTCGGTGAGGTGAGCCTGGCACTCATGAACGAGCCGGGGATGCGCTACGCCCTCCGCAAGGCGAATCCGAGGATCACCGACGAGCAGGTCCGGGCGATGTATCGCCGGATCACACCGGTGACGAAGCAGATGATCTTGCGGCTCTACCGCGGGTTCTCGCCCGAGGAGTGGGGGTCGTGGGAGCGGCGGATGCTCGCCAGGACGGCGAGCCTGCCGACGATGGTGATCCAGGGAGATGACCCCTACATCCCGGACTGGGTCGCCGATCGGTTCGGGGCCCGCCGTGTGGCGCACCTGCGCGGATATGGCCACTTCCTGCCGTTGGAGGCACCCGAACAGCTCGCGCAGGAGATCGCTTCGTTCCTGGCCGCGGGGGAGGACGCCGCCGCCCCCACCGCCGCCGCCACCTCCTGAGAACGCGCCGTCGCCAGAACCGTCGCGTGGGCTCGTGCGCGGAACAGCCCGTGACGGTCTGGACCAGGTTCGGCTCGAGGTCCCGGCGACGCTTGGCATCATGGCCCTCACCGGGAGCCGTTGTCTGCCCGTACCGTCTGCCCTGGGACGTCAGGGCGAGCGGGAGGGTGAGCATGGCGGGCACTTCGACCGACTGGCTGCGAAGGCAGTTCAGCGAGAAGTTCGAGGAGAAGAGCAAGGAGATCGGCCGCTTCAACCTTGCCATCTTCGGCAAGACCGGCGTCGGCAAGAGCACGCTCATCAACGCGATCTTCGGCGAGGACGTGGCCGAGACCGGTATCGGCGAGCCGGTCACCCAGGGGAGCCACCTCTACCTGCACTCCTCCGGCCACCTCGGCGTGATGGACACCCAGGGCCTGGAGATCGGCAAGGACGATGCCCAGATCATCGCTGAGCTGGAGGCGTTCGTGCGGGCGATGCGCCGGCTCCCGCAGGCCGAGCAGCTGCACGTGGCCTGGTACTGCGTCCGCGCCGGTGATCGTCGCTTCGAGGCATCCGAGGAGGCCTTCATCCGCCGGCTCGACGACCTCGGCCTGCCGGTGCTGCTCGTGCTCACCCAGGTGGCCAAGCGCGAGGAGCACTACGACCCGGAGGCGCTCGAGCTCGGCGCTCGCATCGCAGAGCGCGACCTGCCGCTGCAGGGCGAGCCGGTGTTCCTCACCTACGCCAAGGCCAACGAGTTCCAGGGCTTCGAGCCGCACGGCCTCCAGGAGCTTCTCGATGCCACCTTTCGCCTCGCTCCGGTAGGCGTGCAGGCGGCACTGGTCGCCGCGCAGAAGATCGACATGAGGCGCAAGCGCGCTGAGGCCGATCGAGCGATCGGGGTCGCCACCGCGGCGGCCGCGGCCGCCGGTGCCACCCCGATCCCGTTCTCCGACGCCGCGGTGCTGGTGCCGGTGCAGCTCACGATGATGGCGACCATCTCTCACACCTACGACATCAACCTGGACAAGGCCACCACGGCGGCCCTGGCTGCCACAGCCGCGGCCACCGCAGCCGGGCGGAGCCTCATGACCGGGCTCATCAAGATGGTCCCCGGCTTCGGCTCCATCGTGGGTGGGGCCATTGCCGCAAGCGTGGCCTCGGCGCTCACCTGGTCGATCGGGCAGGCCTGGACCACGGTCTGCGTGCGGATCTCGCAGGGCAAGTTCGACTCGGTGTCCGGCGCCTTGGACAACGAGGCGATCCGCGAGGTCTTCATGACGGAGTTCCGCGACAACGTGCGCCGACGGCTTCCGGGCGCCGGCGGCTGAGGGAGCCCCGCGCGCGGAGCGGCCTCCGCCTGGAGGCGGAGCGCCGCTCCCCCCCGAGACGGACGACCGGCAGGGCCGACCCGACCTACGATCGACGGTGATGAAACGCCGAGTCTCGCCCCTGGTCGCCGACAGCCTCGTCGCCGGCGGGCTGTTCCTGCTGTCGGTGAACGCGCTCAGCGACTTCACCACGCTTGCCGTCGCCGACGTGTACACACGTGAGGCCGACTGGCTCGCAGTGGCGCTCATCGCCCTGCAGACGCTGCCGCTCGCTCTGCGGCGGCGGTACCCGGTGCCGGTCGCGGTCGTGGTGGTGCTCGGCTTCCTGCTCGACCGGGGCCTGGACTACCCCTCCACGTTCGCCGGCGCCGCCACGGTGGTGGCCATCCACGCGATCGGCTCGGAGCTGCCGCGGGACCGGTCCGCGCGAGTCGGTCTGACGATCGTGGTCGGCGTGGCGCTCTACACGGTGCTCGGCGCACTCCTCTACGAGTCGGTGGGCCTCGACGACGTGCTGTTCGTGCTCGCCACCGGGCTCCTGGCCCTCTTCCTCGGCCGGGAGGTGCACAGCAGGCGCGAGCAGGCCCGCGGCCTGCAGGCCCGGGTCGAGGCCGCCGAGCGCGAACGTGAGGAACGGGCGCGGGTGGCGGTCGCCACCGAGCGTGCCCGGATCGCGCGCGAGCTGCACGACGTGGTGGCGCACCAGATGGTCGTGATGACGCTGCAGGCCCAGGGGGCGAGCCGACTCGCCGCGGACGCCGACCCGCGGATCGTGGAAGCGCTGGAGACCATCAGCCGGACCGGCCAGGAGGGCATGGCCGAGATGCGTCGGATGGTCCAGGTGCTGCGGACCGACGGCGAGGACGCCGACCCGCTCGGCCCAGGGCCGCCGTCCTTGGCACCGCAACCAGGGCTGGACGACCTGCCGGCGCTGGCCCAGCGCTTCGGTGCCGCGGGGCTGGCGGTCTCGGTCGAGCTCGTCGGCGACCCTCGAGCGCTGGCCGGCGGCATCGACCTCGGGGCCTACCGCATCGTCGAGGAGTCGCTGACCAACGCGCTCAAGCACGCCGGGCCGCAGGCAGGCGTCCAGGTGCGCCTGGACTACCAGCCGGACTGCCTGGACATCCTCGTCAGCGACGACGGACGTGGACTTGTCTCGGTCGCCGGCGGCGGCCATGGCGTGCTCGGGATGCGGGAGCGGGCGGTGCTGCTGGGCGGCCGACTCGACGCTGGTGCACGACCCGGTGGCGGGTTCCAGGTGCACGCGACGATCCCCGTCGGGGCACCTGCGTGAGCCCCATCCGCGTCGTCATCGTCGACGACCAGGACATGGTGCGCACGGGGTTGCGGATGGTGCTCGAAGCGGAGCCGGGCGTCGAGGTCGTCGGCGAGGCCGGCGACGGCGAGGCAGCCGTGCGGGCCATAGCCCGGCTGCAGCCGGATGTCGTCCTCATGGACGTGCGGATGCCGGGCACCGACGGCCTGGAGGCCACCCGGCGGGTGGTGGCTGAGCACCCCGCCGTGGCCGTCATCGTGCTCACCACGTTCGACCTCGACGACTACGTCTACGGCGCCTTGCGCGCCGGCGCATCCGGGTTCCTCCTCAAGGCCGCCCCGGCCGACGACCTGGTGGCCGCCGTCCGCGTGGTCGCCGACGGTGGCGCACTCATCGCCCCCTCGGTGACGAAGCGACTCATCGCCGAGTTCGCTGCCCGGCCGGACGCGCAGGCCCCCCGTCGACTGGAGGGGCTGACCGAACGAGAGGCCGAGGTGCTCGAGCTCGTGGCTCGCGGCCAGAGCAACGCCGAGATCGCTCAGGGGCTCTTCCTCGGTGAGTCGACCGTGAAGACGCACGTCTCTCGACTCCTCATGAAGCTCGGGCTGCGGGATCGGGTACAGCTGGTGGTCGCGGCCTACGAGTCCGGGCTCGTCCGACCTGGAGGCTGAGCCGACCGTCCTCCCGTGGGTGGAGCTCGCGGGCTCGGGCGTCCACCTGCGGGCGAGCGCACAACGGTTCGACGGGGGGACGACACCGCCCCCGGGGCGTCGGATGCTGAGGACATGAGCGCACCCGCAGACCTCGCCGTCGCCCCGACCACTGCCCCGCCGACAGATGCCGCCAGGATGGCGGGCGGGCGCAAGACCTACCAGCTCGGTGGCAGCGAGGTCCACGCCCTGGACGGGGTCGACCTGGCCTTCCAGCACGCTGCCTTCACCGCCATCATGGGTCCGTCGGGGTCCGGCAAGTCCACGCTGCTGCACACGTTGGCCGGCCTGGACGTCCTTGACGGCGGGCAGGTCTGGATCGGCGACGTCGAGCTCGGCTCGCTCGGCGAGCGTGCCCTGACTCGGCTGCGCCGCGACCGGGTCGGTTTCGTGTTCCAGGCCTTCAACCTGGTGCCGACGCTGACCGCCGCCGAGAACATCGTCCTGCCACTCACCATCGCTGGTCGTCGGCCCGATCCCGGCTGGTTCGACACGGTCGTGGCGACGTTGCGGCTGGCCGACCGGCTCGAGCACCGTCCGTCTGAGCTCTCCGGTGGGCAGCAGCAGCGGGTTGCCGCAGCGCGGGCGCTGGTGTCCAGACCCGAGATCGTCTTCGCCGACGAGCCCTCCGGCAACCTCGACTCCCGCTCCGGTGCCGAGCTGCTCGGCTTCATGCGGACGGCGGTGGAGGAGTTCGGCCAGACCATCGTGATGGTCACCCACGACGCGGTCGCTGCCGGTCACGCCGATCGGGTCGTCTTCCTCCAGGACGGCTCGGTGGTCGACGAGCTCGCCGCCCCGACCGCCTCGTCAGTGCTGGACCGGATGAAGCTGCTGGGGGTGTGAGACGGTGATCGGCATCGCACTCTCCGGCGTGCTGGCCCACAAGGCTCGCCTCGCCCTCACCTCGGTGGCGATCATGCTGGGCGTCGCCTTCGTCGCCGGCTCGCTCGTGTTCACCGACACCATCCAGGCCCGGTTCGAGACGCTCTTCGACGACGTCTACGCCGGCGTCGACGTGACCGTGCGGGCCCAGAGCCCGGACTTCGGCGGCGACGTCACCGACGAGGCGGGCGCGTTCTCGGCCTCGCTCGTCGACGACGTGCTGGCCCTGCCCGAGTCCGAGACCGCCGAGGGCTACCTGCGCGGCTTCGGGCAGGTCATCGACGCCGACGGCGTCCCCGTCGGTGGCAACGGACCGCCCACCTACCTCTACTCGTGGATCAGCGAGCCGGCCCTGAACCCCTTCACCATCGGCGACGGTGACGGGCGTGAACCGTCCGGTCCCGGCGAGCTGGTGCTCGATGTGGCCACCGCCGACCGCGCGGGCTACCGGCTCGGCGCGGACGTGCCCGTGCAGCTGGCCGGAGGGACCGAGACCTTCACGCTCGTGGGCGTGGCTTCCTTCGGGGAGTCCAACAACCTCGCCGGCGCCACCATCTCGGTCGTGAGCCGGGCGCAGGCCGAGCGCCTGCTCGGGATGCGTGGTGAGGTCACGAACATCGACATCGCCGCCGCGGAGGGCATCGAGCCGGTCGAGCTGGTCGATGCCGTCGCCCTGCTGCTGCCCCCGGGCACCGAGGTGGTCACCGGGTCGCGGCAGACGGCCGAGGCGGTCGACGGGTTCACCGAGGGCATGGGGTTCATGACCGCGGCGCTGCTCGGCTTCGCCGGCGTGTCCGTGCTCGTGGGGGCCTTCATCATCGCCAACACCTTCCGCATCATCGTGGCCCAGCGCACCCGGGAGCTGGCGCTGCTGCGCGCGCTCGGCGCCTCAGCCAGGCAGGTCGTGTCGATGGTGCTGGTCGAGGCCGTCGCCGTCGCACTGCTGGCCTCCGCCGTCGGCGTCGTGCTGGGAGTCGGCCTCGCCGAGCTGATCAAGGCCGGCATGGGCGCGGTGGGCTTCGGCCCACCGGACGGGCCGCTCACCCTCACGGTGCCCACGGTGCTCCTGGCGATGGGTGTCGGCGTGCTCGTCACCGTCGCCGCGGCGGCCATGCCGGCCGTGCGGGCGTCCAGGGTGGCCCCGGTCACCGCGATGTCGGCCACCGGCACGCCTGCGCAGACCTCCGGATCTGCGCGTCGTCGTCGCGTCCTGGTCCCGCTGCTGGGGGTCGGCGCCGCCGCTGCGGTGGTGCTGGGACTCGCGCGAGCGCTGCCCGTCGTGGTCGGCATCGGCGCCGTGGCCATGCTCGCAGCCGTCCTCATGCTCACACCCGCCATCGCCCGCCCGGTGACGCGGGTCCTGGGCTGGCCGCTACGGGGCGTCGCCGGTCGGCTCGCACGCGAGAACGCCGGACGGGACCCGCGTCGGACCGCGGCCACGGCCTCGGCACTGACGGTGGGCATCGCCCTCGTCGTCTTCACCGCCATCTTCGCCGCCTCCACCAAGGACTCGGTCACGGCCGCCGTCGAGGACAGCTTCACTGCCGACCTCAACGTCGCCTCGAGCAACGTCTACCTCGGGGTGTCACCGAAGGCGCAGCGCGCCGTCGCCGACGTCGGAGAGGTTGCCACCACCTCGGCCGTCCGGGGCGGACCGGCCCTGGTCGGCGGTGAGGAAGCCCTGGTCACGGCCGTCGACCCGACCACCGTCGACGAGGTCTTCGTCTCGACCGCGACGGTGCCGCTGTCCGCCCTCGGGAGCTCGGCCAAGGACGGTCTCGTGGTGGACGAGGCGCTCGTCGAGGACGGCTCGTTGTCGCTGGGGGCCCGGGTCCCGGTGGCCTTCCCCGACGGAGCGTTCACCGACCTGTTCGTCGCCGGGACCCACGACGACGCCGTGCTCGGCTCCTACGTCATCGGCCAAGACGTCTGGGAGCGGCTCGGCGGCGGCTCGAAGGCCAGCTCGGTCTTCGTCGTCCTGGACGACGGCGTGGCGCTGCCGGACGGCGACGCCGCGGTCACGGCCGCACTCGCGGGGTTCCCGTCGCTGCTGGTCAGCACGGCTTCAGAGCAGGTCGCGGCCGCCGAGGGCATGGTCGACGCGATGCTCGTCCTCTTCACCGGCCTGCTCATGCTGGCCCTGCTCATCGCCGTGCTGGGCATCGCGAACACGCTGGCCCTGTCGGTCGTGGAGCGAACCCGGGAGATCGGGCTGCTCCGGGCGGTGGGGATGTCGCGCGGGCAGGTGCGCTGGATGGTCACCCACGAGTCGGTCATGACGGCGATGCTCGGAGCCGTGGTCGGTTCGGTCCTGGGCGTCGGGCTCGGCTGGCTGATGGTGCAGACCTTCGCGGCGCAAGGGCTGAGCACGTTCACCGTCCCTGGCGGACAGCTCGTGCTCTGGCTGTTCGTCGCTGCGGTTGCCGGCGTGCTCGCGGCGGCGCTGCCGGCGCGAAAGGCTGCGCGCCTCGACGTCCTGGCCGCGGTCTCCTACGAGTGACGGCCCGCTGCCGGGCGGCGCAGCACCGACGCGGCGTAGGCGACACCAGTCACCACGAGGATGCCCGCGAGCCCGAAGGCCGGCCAGGCGTCGATCGCCGCACCGGCGACGAGGGGTCCACCGGTCGCCCCGGCCTCGTAGGCGATGAGGAACGCCGCGTTGGCCAGGACCATCCGGTGGGCAGGCACCTGCTCGCCCAGCAACGTCAGCCCCACGGCATAGAAGCCCATGACGACACCGCCCAGGGCGAACACGACGACCCCGGCGAGCGTCGCATCGTGGATCGTGGCGCCCAACGTGGTTCCCAGCACCGACAACGCCAGGCCGAGACCGCCGAGCATCCGACGTCGGTCGACCCGGTCGGCGAGCCAGCCGAGGCCGGGGAGCAGCACGATGCCACCGACGAGCAGCAGGGTGAGCAGCCGGAGCACCTGGTCCTGGGTCAGCCCTGCCCGAAGGCCATAGGTGGGCAGGAGTGCGATCGTGCTGAACTCGGCGATGCCGCCGACCAGCGAGGCGGCCATGGCGAACGGGGCCAGCCGCAGTGCGCGCAGGGGACGTACGGGACCGGCAGAGGCCAGGCGGGGCGCCAGCCGGCGGGCCAGCGTCAGCGGGAGCACCGCAACCGCCATGCCCAGCACCCCGAGCGTCGAGGCGGTGGTGGGTGAGGAGCCCAGGTTCATGAGCAGCTCCGGGGCCAAGGCCCAGGCGCCGAACAGCGCGACGGTGTAGGCGGCGAGGACGCGGCCGCGGACGGCGTCGGGGGTGGCCAGGTTGATCCAGGTCTCGCCCAGCAGCCATGGCAGCGTGAGGCCGACGCCGGCGAGGAAGCGCAGCACGAGCCACGCCTCCGGGGCGAGCATCAGCGGCATCAGGGCGTAGCTGGCGATGGCGATTCCGGCGCCGAGCACCATCGCCCTGGCGGTCCCGACCCGGGCTCCGATCATCGGGGCGAACGGCACCATGAGCAGCACTGCCACCGACGGGGCGGCACCGGCGAGGCCGGCCATCCAGGCCGGGGTGCCCCAGGCCTCGAACTGCACTGCCGTGATCGTGTAGCCGACGCCGTAGGCCAGCCCGAGGCCGGCAGTGGCCACCAGGACGGCCAGGACGCCGAGGCGCGCGCCGCCGGCGGGTGTGGTGCTGCGGGCGGGTCTCGAGGCCGGGGTGCGGGTGGCGGTACTCATGAGGGTCCTGTCTGGCACGGCGCGTGGCACAACAAGCGTTATGCTGCGTAACGTGCGTTACGGTATCCGACGATGACCGACGACGGCAACCGGCGCCGCCGCGAGCTGGCCTACGCCGGGTGGCGGGTGATCGCTGCGCAGGGGCTGGCCGGGGCGTCGATGCGTGCCATCGCCCGGGAGGCGGGGTGCACCACCGGATCGCTGACCCATCACTTCCGTGACCGCCAGGACCTGCTCGACTTCGCCCTGGACCTGGTGTTCCAGGACAGCACTGCCCGGGTGGCGACCGCCCTGGAGGCCGGCCTGCTGGCCGATGCGCTGGCCGAGCTGCTCCCCCTGGACGAGCAGCGCCGACTCGAGGGAGCGGTCTGGCTGGCGCAGCTGGCCGCCGCGCAGCACGACCCCGCGCTGGCCGCCGCGCTGGTCCGTCGAAGCGATGAGGCCTACACCGCGCTGCGGGAGGCGTTCCGGGTGCGGCTGGCCGAGCTCGGCCGGACGCTGGAGCCGGCGGACCTGCACCTGCTCGTCGACGAGATCCTCTCCGCGGTGGACGGGGTCGCGGTCTACGCGTTGGCCGACCCGTCGAGCTTCCCGCCTGCTCGCCAGCTGGTGCTCGTCGACCGGATCCTGCAGCGGGTGGGCCTGCGGGGATGACGGGCCATCGTCGCCGGGTGCGGGGCGGCGCGGCCGCTCAGCTGGTGGCGAGCAGCCGTTGCAGGTCTCCGTGCACCTCCAGCCCGGCGCACTCGCCGCGGTCATCGAGCAGGGTGCGCCCGTCGGTGTCGCCCAGCCGCACGTGGACCCGGGCGTCGAGCGTCTCCTCGACCCGCCGGTGCATCTCGGTGCGGATCGGCGCGTGCAGCAGCCCACCGCGCCGCCGCTCGGCACGCAGGTCCAACGTCATCCCGTCTGCCGAGCGCAGCGACCAGGTGACGTGGGCGTCGTCGATGGCGAGCTGGGTGGTCCGGGCACGCGTGTAGGTGGCGAAGCGGTACAGCCGGCCCCCGTGACGCAGGCCGACGATGAACCCCCGGAACTCCCCGCGAAGCCAGGGGATGAGGGCGACGGACGCGGTCAGGCACGTCCCCGGCGTGGCGAAGTGGTTGGTCTGCATCCACACGTAGCCAGCCGGGAAGGCCTGGCCCCAGTCCTTCTCGAGGTAGCCGCGACCGCCGTCGAGGCGCAGCGGCGTCCCGTCGTGGGTGAGCGTGCCGACCAGCCCGTGGTCGAAGGACACGACGCCGTGGTAGCACTCCATGAAGGGCACCCAGGCGTACCAGCCCATGATCCCGGGGCTCCACGGGCGGACCGGCCACGGGGTGAGCGGGTCGGTGAAACGCACCGCGCCGGACAGGCTCGCCTCCGGCAGGTCGAGGTGGACGCCGCTGCTGGCGAAGCGGTTCGGTCCGACCACGACGTCGAACCCGTCGCTGCGGGCGGAGAAGTCCTCGAGGGGGTAGGGCACGTAGGTGGAGTCCCCGCTGGAGCCGTCGAGCACCTGGACGAAGGCCTCGCCGTCGCCGTCGGGACCGAGGAAGACCCCAGGGATCACGGCCCAGCGATGCGCCCGGTCGGCGCTCACGAGCTTGACGTACCAGCCCTCGAAGAACCCGCCCGTCTGGGCGTCACCGTGGTAGCCCTCGGGGTGCAGCGTGGATCGGATGCGGCGAGCGGGGCGGATGCTGCGGCTGGGACGGAGAGGGGTCCGACGCATGAGCGCAGACGTTAGTGGTCGCCGGTGGGCGAGCCCGGCGCGCCGTCACCGCCGGGTCGACCGACCGGTCGGGCGGGAGAGAAGGCCGCGTCGTGGACCGAGAAGTGGCTCGCGCTGGACCTGTCGTAGCGCTCGGTGCCGTACCACCAGCCGCCGTGCAGCTCCGACGGGATCGTGATGCCGCCGAAGGTTGCTTCGGCGCGGACCCGGAAGCCGTAGGGGACCCGTGCGTGCCGTCCGTCCTCGGCCTGGCCCCAGCGCTGCATGCTCACCTCGAGCAGGGCCCCGTGGCTGTCCACGCACAGCAGCAACGTCTCCTCGGCCCCGTCGATCCGTAGCGTCACCCGGGCGTGCTGCTCGTCGACGTCCTGCCAGCGCACCCCGTCTCCGGGCAGCAGCGCTCCGGGCATCCAGACCGACTCGGCCGCCAGTCGTCCCCGCGAGCTGGCGGCGGTGTCGGCACCGCGTTCTCCGTCGACCGGCAGCAGGCCGAACAGGCGGACATCGACGGCGCTCTGGCCGGCCAGGTAGTGGTCCCGGATCACCACCGTCACCGGGCCGAGGCGGCCCTTGGCCCTCCAGGTGAAGCCGATCGGCGGGGCCAGGCACTCGCTGGCGGTCAGCTCGAGCCGTCGGCCGGCCTGCACGACCGAACCGCTGAGGTCCAGCAGCACGCGTTGCGGCGGCACCACTCCGGCGGGGATGGCGTGGCGCAGGTAGCGCTGTGCGGGTCCGGGCACGGCATGGATCGTCGGTTCGGGCTGGTGGGGCGAGGAAGCCGGCTCGTCGGAGGTGAGGCGCTCGGTGACCGCGGTGAACCGCATGGGCCGACGGTACGGAGCGTCGAGCTCGTGCACAGGGGTCATCCGGCCCCCGCCGTGGTTCCTGGAGAACGCGACCTCCATCAGCGCCGCGCGACAGTTCACCCACTTCGCCGCAGACCCCAGCCCCAAGCGGTTGCCGGGACTGTTCGCCTCTGCCCTGCGCGGGTAGGTCGTTGGAGGCCATCGGACGACGACGTCGCGACCGGCGCCTGGGCTCGTCCTGGGCGGTCAGATGCTCCAGCTCAGTCAGCCGGGAGCCGCGCGGTCGGGAAGTCCGGCGAACGCTTGGCGAGGAAGGCGGCCACGCCTTCGGCGTACTCCGGGCTGGCCCAGGAGTCCTGGTAGATGGCGAGCACCTCGTCGTCCTCCGCCAGGCGCCCCGTGGCGGCGCGCTGCACCATCGCCTTGCCACCGCGCAGGGAGACCTGGGCACGCGAGGCGACCGTCGCGGCCACCTGGTAGGCCCGAGCGGCCACCTCGTCGTCCGGGACGACCTCGTGCACCAGCCCGATCCGCAACGCGGTCGAGGCGGGCACCAGCTCTGCGGTGAGCAGGATCCAGCGTGCCCACGCGGCGCCGACGGTCTGGACGAGTCGGGCTGTGGACGGCAGGGCGTAGACGATGCCGAGCTTGGCGGGCGTGACGCCGAACCGAGCGTGCTCCCCGCAGATCCGGAGGTCGCACGCCACCGCGACCTGGGTGCCGCCACCGATCGCGAAGCCCTCCACCAGCGCAACCGTGGGTTTGCTGAACGCCACGATCGCCTCCTCGCCCGCCTCGACCGCCTCGCCGTAGCGACGTGCTCCGGCGGGGTCGCTGCGCAGCGTCTGGAACTCGGCGATGTCGGCGCCGGCGCTGAAGGGCCCGCCTGGAGTGCCGCGCACCACCACGACCTCCACCTCGTCGTCGGCGTCGAGCATCGGCATCAGCCGGGCGAAGGCCTGCCACATCGCGAACGAGATCGCGTTGTGCTTGTCCGGACGGGTCAGCTCGACGGTAGCGACACCCTCCTGCACGCTGACGCGCAGGTGCTCCCGGGCATCGCCGAGGGCCTGGGAAAGGGCCTCGGAGCGGGCGGCATCCATCTCGGTATCGAAGCAGGCGGTGCGGTCGGTGGGAACCGCGGGCGGTGTGTGCCAGGCTGTGAGCCGTGACCTACGACCCGTCAGCCACCCCGCCACCTGCAGCTGCCCCGACCGAGCCCAAGGCCGTCTGGGCACTGGTCTGCGCGATCGGCGGATTCTTCGTCTGCCCGCTCGTGCTGTCGATCGTCGGGCTGGTCCTGGCGAACCAGTCGTTGGCCGCCATCGAGGCGTCCAACGGCCAGCTGGCCGGGGACGGCATGGCCAAGGTGGCGCGGATCCTGTCGATCGTCGGCCTCGTGCTCATGGCGCTCGCTGCCGTGACGCTGCTGGCCATCTTCGGCATCGCGGCCATCAACGCCTGAGGGCTGCTCCGGCGGCCAGGGGGCCGATACGGTGACCAGGGTGCGCAGACTGCTGTGGTCGCTCGTGCTGGGCGGCGCTCTCCTCGCCGGGCTGGCGTTCCCCGCGGGGGCAGCCGAGGACGAACGGGTGACCGTGATGGCCCGAAACCTCTACCTCGGTGCCGATGTCGGAGTCGCCCTGGACCTGCTGCCAGATCTGCCGGCGGCGGCCCAGTTCATGTGGGAGCAGGTTGCGGCCACGGACTTCGACGCTCGTGTCAGCCAGCTGGCCGCCGAGGCGGCCCGCTACGGGCCGGACGTCATCGCCTTGCAGGAAGCAACGGTGTGGGCCTGCCGGCCCAGCCCGGTCAGCGCCCCACGGCCGGTCTTCGACTTCACCGAGCAGTTCCTCGAGGCGACCGCGGCTGCCGGCGTGGAGTACGTGGTCGCCGAGAGCGACGGGGAGCGGGCGTACAACCCGGGGTACGAGATCCCGGCGATCCCGTTCCTCACCGAGGTCCGTGATCCGCAGACGTTCCAGCCCTTGTTCGGCTCCGACACCGCCGACTGCGGGTTCACCATCGCCGACGCTCTGCTCGTGCGCGCGGACCTGGCGCCGACGGTTCAGGCCGCCGGCACCAGCGAGCTCACCGACCGCTACGCCGTCGTGCCCGTGGTGTTCACGATCGATCGCGGCTACGCATGGGCCGACCTTGCCCTGGCCGGGACCACCGTGCGGGTGGTCACGGCCCACCTGGAGTCGTTGTGGTCCGAGGGCGACCCGGTGCCCGGTGCCCTGCAGGCCCAGCAGCTCGTGGAGGACCTCGCCTCGACGACGGCGCCACTGATCGTGCTGGGGGACTTCAACGCCGACCCGCGAGACCCTCGGCCGCCAGCGGATCCCAACCCGGCTGAGCAGCCCACGGCGAGCCAGGCCTGCCCTGCCCAGCCCCCGCAGGCCACTGCCGAGACCGCCGACCCGGACTGCAACGCCTACTGGACGATGATCACCAACGGCTACGCCTCGGCGGGCCCAGACGAGAACGACTCGGCCAACTACACCTGGGGGAGTGCGGCCGACCTGGCCGGCCCGGACCCTGAGCGGCTCTCGGCCGCGCTGGAGCTGGGCAACGAGGCCGGCTTCACCGAGCGGCTGGACCACGTGTTCCTGACCAACGGTGCCGAGCCGGTCCAGGCCCGCATCATCGGGAACGAGTGGCCGAACGGCGATGACCTCTGGGCCTGCAAGGACCCTGCGCAGGTGGCGACCACCGAGGAGTCCTCACAGATCCTGGCCGAGGCCGGCGTGGCCGAGGCGATCACCGGTGAAGGCGTCTGCCTGCCGACCGACCACGCCGGCATCGTGGCGGTCGTCGACGTGACGGCCGGGCCTGCCGGCGTCGTCGCGCAGCCGGCCCCCGACACCCACGAGTCCTTCCGCATCGGCCTGCTGGGCTGGCTGGGGATCATCCTGGGCGTCGTCGTGCTCGTGGTCGTCCTGCTCGTGTGGCTGGTGCTGCGCCTCGTGCGACGCCGTGGTCGGCGCCGGCGGGCGCGTCAGACGGAGGCGGACGCTGGCGTGAGTGGCCAGGGGGCCGCCTCCTCCAGCTCGTAGGCGAGCTCCAGCAGGCGTCGCTCGTGACCCGCGGGCGCGGTGGCGTGCACGCCGATCGGCATGCCGTTGCTGGAGTGGCTCATCGGCAGCGAGATCCCTGGGGCGCCGGTGACGTTCTGCACCGGGGTGAACGCGCAGAATCGGAGCAGCCGGGGCAGGTGCGTACGGAAGGGCACGTCGGGGCCGAGGAAGCCGATCGGCGGGGCCTCGTGGCCGAGGACGGGTGAGAGCACGACATCGTGGCCCTCGAATACCTGAGCCTCGTGCAGGTGCACTCGGCGCAGGCGCCGCAGCGCCGCGGGCAGGAAGGGGGCGTGACGAGCGAACATGGCGGCCAGCCCTTGGGTCACCGAGTCGGTGCGGCTGCCGTCGAAGCCCGGCCCGTAGAGGCTTCTCCCGCCGAAGCGCAGGAGGAAGGCCAGGAAGGCCCAGTAGGTGAGGAAGTCCGGACCGAAGTGCTCCTCGACCGGGACGTGGATCTCCTCGACGTGGTGGCCAAGCTGCTCGCAGCGCTCGCCCGCGGCCCGGACGGCGTCGAGGGTCTCGGGGCCGATCGGCATCCCGCGGAACCCACTGAGCACGACCCCGACTCGCAGGCGTCGCCTGCTCGGCCCCTCGACGTGGCCGATCTCCGGCAGGTCTGCGCGAAGCCCGGGTGGCCGGTGAGCCCCGCCGAGCAGGACACGGTTCGCCCGCTCGGCCTCGGCCAGGTAGCGGGCGGTGTCGCGGACCGTGCGGGTGAGGACGCCCTGGGCGGAGATGCGCACCGGCAGCTGCTGGACCTCGGGACGGTCCAGGATGCGGCCCCTGGTCGGCTTGAGCCCCACGAGGCCGCAGCAGGCCGCGGGGATACGGATCGAGCCGCCACCGTCGTTGGCGTGGGCCATCGGGACGACCCCGGCAGCGACGAGCGCCGCCGAGCCGCCGCTGGACCCCCCGACCGAGCGTCCCAGGTCCCAGGGGTTTCGGGTGGCCCCGAAGCGGGGGGACTCCGTGCTGGCGGTGAGGCCGAACTCCGGCAGCGTCGACTTGCCGATGGGGCTGACCCCCATCGCCAGGAACTGGGCGACCCAGGGGCTGCACCGGGTCGCCGGGGTGTCCGGCATCGCCCAGGAGCCCTGCAGGGTGGGCGAGCCGGTGAGGTCCTCGTTGTCCTTGATGACGGTCGGGATGCCGGTGAACGGGGCATCCTCACGCCGCGCCACCTCGGTGCGGGGTGGCTCGACGAGGGTGAGCGTCAGCGCGTTGAGCTGCGGGTTCACTGTGGCTGCGCGTTCCAGCGCGGCCGCGCGGAGCTCCTCGGCCGAAACCTCGCGGCGCTCGAGCCGTCGCAGGAGGCCGACGGTGTCGTCGTCGCCGAGGGCGTCGTCGCGCACTGCGCTCACGGAGCCGGGGTCGGAGGCGTTGGTCATGAGGGCATCGCCTCCCGCTCGCTCCGCGCGCGGCTGACGGCCTGCGCCAGGGCTTCGAGCGAGCGCTGCACGTCGGCGTCGGTCGTGCTCCAGTTGCTGACGGCGATCCGCAGGACTCGTCGACCCTGCCAGGTCGAGCCCGTCATCCAGGTCTCGCCACCGGCGAGCAAGCGGCGCTCGACCTCCTCGGTGGTGGCGTCGTCGTCGAAGACCACGCACACCTGGGTGAAGACCACCTCGTGCAAGACCTCCCCGCCGAGCTCGGCGGCTCCTGCGGCCAAGGTGCGGGCGTGCCCGGCGAGGCGCTCCACGAGCTCGGCCACGCCACTGCTCCCGAGCGTGCGGATCACCGCCCACAGCGGGAACGCCCGTGCCCGTTGGGAGAACTCGGGGACGAGCTCCAGCGGGTCGGGGGGGCCGGCGCTGTGGATGAGGTAGGGAGCGTGCACGCCCATGGCCGCTCGATGCGTGGTGGCATCGGCCACGATCGCCAAGCCGGAGTCGTACGGGACGTTGAGGGTCTTGTGGGCGTCGGTCGCCCAGGAGTCGGCGAGCTCGACGCCGGCGGTGAGGTGCGCGGTCGCCGGGCTGGCGGCGGCCCACAGCCCGAACGCTCCGTCCACGTGGACCCAGGCCCCGTGCTCGTGGGCGATCGGGATGGCGGCCGCGAAGTCGTCGAAGGCGCCGGAGTGCAGGTTGCCGGCCTGCAGCGCCACCATCGTCGGGCTTGCGCCAGCACCGTCCGGCGCCCTGCCCAGTGCAGCCTGCAGCGCGTCCACCCGGATGCGTCCCTCCTCGTCGACCGCCACCGGCTCGGGTGCCCCGAGGCCCAGGTACCGCAGCGCAAGGTCGATGGTGTGGTGGCGATCCTCGCCGACCAGCACTCGCACCCGGGGCGCCCCCTGCAGCCCAGCTTCCTCGACGTCCCAGCCCATGCGGGCCAGCACGGCGTGACGCGCGGCGGCAAGGCAGGTGAAGTTCGCCATCGTCCCGCCGGTCACGGTGCCGACGGTGGCGCCGCCCGGCAGGCCGAGCAGCTGCAGCAGCCAGTCCTGCACCACCTCGCGCGCGGCGCTGTGGGCGGGCGTGACCTCCCGGAGCCCAACGTTCTGGTCCCAGGCGGCTGCCAACCAGTCGGCGGCGAGGCTCACGGGGTAGGTGCCTCCGATGACGAACCCGAAGAAGCGGGGGGAGGAGTGCGCCGTCAGCCCGGGCTCAGCCAGCGTCGCCAGCTCGTCCAGCACCCGCACCGACTCGCTGGAGTTCTCCGGGAGCGGACCCCTGAGGCGCTCGAGCATCTCCTCGGTGGTGGCTCGCGCCGGCACCGGACGCTCAGGGAGGGAGTCCAGGTAACGGTTGGCGTGGTCGAGCGCGTGCTGAAGGAGCATCGTTCGCTCGTCTCTGGCGTCCATGGGGCCAGTGTGCTGCGCGAGCTGTGCCACTCACCACACAATCGGGCGTCCAGCGACCGGTGGCCGGCTCGTCCACCCCTACGACCTGGGGCGAAGCCGACGCGTTCGCTGGCACCTTTGCCTGCAAGGGGGCTTTGTGTGGTGAGTGACACGCGTTCGCCCCCCAGTGGCCTCAGCCGGCCGGAGCGAACGCCACCTGGAGCGAGCCGTCGTCGGCACGCAAGGAGAGCCCGCTCGGCTCGAGCTGCAGCTCGGTGGCACGCTGCATCGCGGCCAGGAACTGCTGCTCCTGCTCGTCCACGCCCAACGGCTCTGGGCACGACTGCTTGGTGGTGGCCAGGGGGCCGATCTGGATGCTCGTACCGTCGGCGGCGTACTCGCCTCGGTAGGTGTTGCAGCCGCTGGACCCAGTCACCGTGCCGTCCTGGGCGAACTCGGCGGTGATGGTGGAGCCGGGGATCAGGCTGGTCACGCCCCCCGTCCCGTTGTTGACGCTGGTGGCTGACCAGGGCGTCCCCACCAGCGCGTCCGGCTCCGCTGCCCGGTACACCAGCAGCGGTGCGCCGTCGGCGTCGCCGAGCCTGAGCCTGCCGGCGTCGGTGGTGGCCGTTGCCGTGGCATCCAGGGCAGCCAGCACTCGGGTCTCCGTCGAGGCGGCCGGGTCCTCGCAGCCGATGAGGGTGCTCATGGCGGGGCCGACCTCCAGTGACCGGCCGCTGAGCGAGTAGCCGGCGGAGAAGGTGTTGCAGCCGCTGGACCCACTGACCGTGCCGTCCTGGAAGCGTGCTGTGGCCTGGACCCCGGATGGCAGGGCAGTCAACGCGCCGGCTTGGTCGGCGACCTCCTCCAGCAGCCAGAAGGTGCCCTCCACCGGGAGTGCGAAGGGCTGTGTCTGGGCCGAGGGCTCGGGGTCCTGGTCGGCGGCTGGGCTGGACCGGCAGGCGCCGAGAGTGAGCACGACGGCTGCCAGCACCAGGGCGAGCGGCAATGGTGCGGCGGAGGGCGGCAGGGTGCGCATGCGGGTCACCGTCGCAGGTCGGTGGCGAAGGCGATGGCCCGGTCGCTGATCTCGTCCGGGACGACCCCCAGGCCGCGTACGGCGATCGCCTCTCGGCCCACTCGGTAGCGGCGCTTGGGGCGCCGGTTCTCCACCGCGGAGCAGATGGCCTTGGCCACCGCGTCCGGCGGCGGGGCGACACGCTCGACGACCTCGGCGAGGCGGCGCATGCGGGAGTAGGGGCGCGCGTACGGCGACGGACCCCCGGCGCCCTCGGCGCGATCGCTCATCTGGGTGTCGGCCTTGTGCAGCAGCTCGGTGGAGAAGAAGCCGGGCTCGACAAGGCTCACCTTCACCCCGAACGGCGCTACCTCCAGGCGCAACACGTCCGAGAGTGCTTCGAGCGCGAACTTCGAGGCGTGGTACCAGCCGTTGAGGGGCAGCAGCACCTCGAGCCCGGCGATGGAGGAGACCATCACGATGCGACCGGAGCCGCGGGCGCGCATCCTCGGCAACGCACAGGCGGCCACGACGGCGGGGGTCACCACGTTGATCCCGAGGAGGGCCTTCGCTTGATCGGCCGAGACCTCCTCCACCGCTCCGGTCAGACCGCTGCCGGCGTTGTTCACCACGGCGAAGAAGTCCGGCAGGCGAGGCCAGCGTGCCTTGACCGCGTCGTGGTCGGACACGTCGAGCACCACGGCGTGGACCCGGTCGGCGACGCCGGCCTCACCGGCCGCCTGGCGCAGCACCGCCACCTTGGACCGGCTGCGGACGGTGCCGTGAACCTCCCAGCCGCGCCCGGCCAGCCGCAACGCGCTCGCCAGTCCGATCCCGCTGTTCGCGCCGGTGATGAGGACCGGCCCCGGCCTCGGCGGGTGCCCGCCGGTCATGCCCGTCCCCCGTCCGCATCGGCGTCCTCGGACCTGGAGAGCGCGTCCGCCCGTCGAACGGCCCGGTCGATCTCGGTGGCCATGACGTGCGCCGCGGACTGCCACGCCACCGCCCGGACTCGGTCGAGCAGGAGCTCCAGCTCCGCGGAGGTCGCCTCCCCCTCGTCGAGGGCCCCCGCCCCGGCAGCCCACATCCGGACGAAGTCCCGGGCCATCCTCCTGGTCCGCCGGCGCAGCAGGTCCCGGGCGCGCGCACTGAGCTCGATGTCGGTCCCGAGCTCGGCAAGCTGAAGGGCACCGCGCAGCAGTGGCAGGTCCTCGACCCGCCAGCGTGGCCCGTCGTCGGTCTCCACGAGCTCCAGGTAGCCGTGCTCCGCCAGCTCGGGCACGAGGCCAAGGGCACGCTCACCGAGCAGCTCGGCCAGCTCGACGGCGTTCACGGTCACGGCCGACGTGCTGAGCCACTGCTCGGTTGCGAGCTCGGGACCCAGCAGGGCCACGGCGGGCGGCTTACCCACCGAGCTCGCCTGCACCAGATCGCGGATGGCCTCCAGCTTGAGGCCGCGTGCGCGGAGATCCGCGATGTGGCGAAGCCGGTCGGCGTGGCCGTCGTCGTAGTGGACCCCGCGACCGGCCCGGTGGGGGCGCTGCAGCAGCCCAGTCGCCTGGTAGAAGCGAACGGTTCGCGGTGTCACGTCGGCACGCTCAGCGAGCTCGACCAGCGTGTAGGACGACACGCAGCGACCCTAGCGGGGCAGGTTCGGCTGGTCTACCAAGAAGCCGTTTTTTGATGTCGTTGACACCATCCGCTGTCCTCACCTAGGCTCCGGGCACCCGTGGACGAGGAGGCTGGATGGCCGTGCCCGAGGAGACCTTCGACGCCGATGCCTGCATCGTCGGTGCCGGGCCGGCCGGGCTTGCGGCGGGGAAGGCGCTGCTGGCACGGGGCGTCGCGGTCGACTGGTTCGAGAAGGGCTCGATGGTCGGTGGGCTGTGGCGCATCGACAACGACAACGGTGCCGCGGTGGCCTACCGGACGCTGCACCTGAACTCCTCCCGGCACCGCACGCAGTACCCGTCCTACCCGATGCCCGACGACTGGCCGGACTACCCCAGCCATGAGCTGGTGGCCCAGTACTTCCAGCGGTTCGCCGAGGACCACGGTCTCCTCGAGCGCATCACGTTCAACGCCGAGGTGACGGCGGTCGAGCCGCTCCCCGGTGACGGCCGACCGGGTGCGCACGGCTGGGCGGTGACCGCGCAGGGACGCACCCGGCGCTACCGGGACGTCCTGGTCGCCAACGGTCACCACGGGACCCCGAGCATGCCCGAGCTCCCCGGCGAGCTCACCGGCGAGACGATGCACTCCTCGCAGTATCGCGACCCGTCCGTGTTCGCCGACCGGGACGTCCTGGTGGTCGGTGTCGGCAACTCCGGGATGGACATCGCCTGCGACGCGGCGAACCTCGCGCGTTCGGTGCTGCTCTCCACGCGCCACGGCGTGCACGTCATCCCGAAGTACGGCCTCGGTCGCCCCATCGACCACTGGGACACCCGGGACAGTGCCTACCTGCCGCCGGCGCTCGTCCGGCTCAAGACCCAGGCGTTGCTGCGACTCGTTGCCGGGTCCCCCGAGTCCCGCGGCCTACCCAGGCCGGACCACCGGGTGCTCGAGGCCCACCCGACCGTCTCGGCCCAGCTGCACGACCGCGTCGGCCACGGCGACGTGGTGATGAAGCCGGGCATCGAGGCGTGCGAGGGCGACAAGGTGCGCTTCACCGACGGCTCCGTCGAACACGTCGATCTGATCGTGCTCGCCACCGGGTACCGCGTGAGCCTGCCGTTCCTGGACCCGGCGGTGTTCGACCCTGCAGGCAACCGGATGCCGCTCTACCGCCGCGTGCTCACCCCCGACCTGCCGGGGCTGTTCTTCGTCGGCTTCATGCAGACCGTTGGCGCCAACGTCCGGCTGATGGAGGAGCAGGCCCAGTGGGTCGCCGACCTCCTTGCCGGGGCCTGCGTGCTGCCCGATGAGGCGGCCATGCGCACCTGGATCGTCGAGGACCAAGCGAGGATGGCCAAGCGCTACGTGCGCTCGCAGCGGCACACCATGCAGGTCGACTACTGGGCCTACGTGCGGGCCATGCACGAGGAGCGGGCGCGCCGCCCGGAGGAGACGCTCGTCGACCGTGTGCGTCGCCCGTTGGCAGGGCTCCGCGGCTTGCTGGCGTGAGCTCGACCGTGCCGGCGTCCTGGTCACCGACGTTGAGCGGTGTGCGCACCGTCCTGCACGCGGCCGCGATCGTGTCGAACACCGTGAGCCACGACGATGCCTGGCGGTTGAACGTCTTGGGGACGCGCCGGGTCCAGCAGGCGGCAGCGGCAGCCGGTGCCCGTCGGTTCGTGGGGCACGGCTACCCCGACACCCGGGTGAACTCCGAGGCGGTGGTGCTGGCGGCGGCCTCGATGATGCTGCTGGCGCGGCCCGGCGGCTACTCCATCGACAAGGCTCGCCGGGTGCTGGGGTTCGAGCCACGGGTGGGCATGGACGAGGGCAAGGCCACCACCGAGGCGTGGGTGCGAGCAGAAGGGTTGGTGTGAGGTGCGTGCTGTCGTCGCGAATCGATCAGTCCCCCGCTACCTCCTGACGGCGGCCGCCCAGCGGCTGCCGGGGGGGCTGGGGACGTCCGCTGGGTGGGGGCGGGGCGGCATGCTCAGCCTCGCCGAGGAGCAGCCGAACCCGGTGCTGCCCGCGGCGCCCGGCTGGGTGCGGCTGCGCCCGGAGCTGTCCGGGGTGTGCGGCAGCGACGTGGGTCTGGCCCACGCCAAGATGTCGATGGTGCTCTCGGTCTACTACCTGGCCGACCTGTTGATCCCGGGCCACGAGACCGTGGCGGTGGTCGAGGAGACCGGCCCCGGTGTCGGCTCGGTGATGGTGGGGGACCGCGTCGCGGTGAACCCGGTGCTCTCCTGCGTCGAGCGAGGCTTCGACCCGATCTGCCGTGCGTGTGCCGACGGCTTCGCCGGGGTGTGCGAGCGCTTCGACCAGCCGGGCAGCTCCGGCTGCGAGGCCGTCGGGCTGGGGTTCGACGCGCGTCTCGGTGGGGGGTGGGCCGAGCAGCTGGTCGCGCACGAGCGTCAGCTCTTCCCGGTGGGCGCCATCCCGTCGGCCCGCGCCGTGCTGGCCGAGCCGGCCTCGATCGCCCTGCACGCGGTGCTGCAGTGGGACCGTCGTTCGCTGGCCGGCGGTGACCGGGTCGTGGTGATCGGTCCCGGCAGCATCGGGCTGCTGGCGACGGCCTCGCTGCGCGTGCTGCATCCGGACCTGGACGTCATCGTGCTGAGCCCCGACGACTTCGGCTCGACCAGGGCGATGGCCGCTGGTGCGAGCCGGGTCCTCACGAGCGGTCCGGGCGCGGTGGAGCGCCTGGCAGCCAGTGACGGTGGTCGAGTGCTGCGGCCCACGATGACCCGCACGCCGATCCTCGAGCAGGGGGTCGACGCCGTGTTCGACTGCGTTGGCAGCGAGGCCACCATCGACCTCAGCCTGCACCTGCTGCGCTCGAGCGGTCAGCTGGTGCTCGTCGGCGCCGCCGGCAAGCAGTCGGTCGACTGGTCGCTCGTCTGGAACCGTCGCCTGACGGTGTCGGGGACGCACAACTCCGGGCCCGAGGCCAAGCTCGGCGGCCGGTACACCATGGCCCAGGTGGTGGAGTGGCTCGGCGACGACGCCTACCCGGTCGACGGTCTGCTGACGCACACCTTTGCTCTCGGGGACTTCGCCGAGGCGCTGGCCACGGCCTCGGCCGGGCCGCGGGCCGGCAGCGTGAAGACGGCGCTGCGCCCGAACCCCGACCTCCCGCTGGTCCAGCGGCAGCGGGTCGCCGCACCCGACGCCGTTCTCAGACCCGACGCCGTTCGGGATGGCCGAGCCGGTGGGGCTCGCGCGCCCTGATCTGGGTGGTGTGAATACTGCTCGCCATGACGCAGCAGCCTGACCAGGCCCCGGCGGATGGCTCGGCGCACCGCAAGGTCTCGATCGAGCGCCTCGAGGAGGGTGTCTACCTGGCGCGCAACGCCCGCGGTGGCACGCTTCGGTTCGGGTCGTTCGCCGGCGAGGACTTCCAACCCGTCGAGCTCATGCTGGCCGCCATCGCCGGGTGCTCGGCGGTCGACGTGGATGTGGTCGCTGGTCGGCGAGCCGAGCCCGAGGCCTTCGAGGTGGTGGCCGAGGCCGACAAGGTGCGCCAGGAGACCGGCAACGTCCTGCGCAACATCGAGGTGACGTTCCGGGTGCGGTTCGCCGCCGGGGAGGCTGGGGACGCAGCGCGCGCCGTGCTGCCCCGGGCGATGGCGGCCTCGCACGACCGGACCTGCACGGTCAGCCGCACGATCGAGTCGGGCGAGTCGGTGCGGGTGCGGTTGGCCGACTGAGTCGCCCGCCCGAGGGGGCGGATCGGCGTTCGGACGGTGGCTCGGCGGCCCTCAGCGGTCCTCGTGCTCAGCGTGCTCAGCGTCATCGTCCCCGGCCCGGTCCTCCGCGCCGTGATCGTCCTCGCTCCGGTCGTCCTCAGGATCTTCGTGATCGGCGTGGTCATCAGACTCATGGGACTCGTGGGACTCATCAGGGCCGTCGGACTCCTCGGTCTCGTGGTATCGGTCGGGTCCCGGGCTGCCCCCAGTGCGTGGGGGCGCCACCGGGGGTGGCGTCGGCGACGGTGGAGTCGAGGGTGGGGGCGCTACGACGGGCTGCTGCGCGGGCGTGCCGGCGGTGGCCGTGGCTGAGCTCGCTGGCGCAGGGACCACCCGCTGCGGTGCTGACGTCCGGGCCTGTGACCGGCTGTTGGTGCGACGTGCCTTGTCGTCGTTCTCGTCTCCCGCTCCCCCGGCTGCTCCGGCCGTGACCGGCTCCGGTTCGCTCGAGCTCGTCAGGAGCGGGTCCTCGGTGGACGCCTGGCCCGGGGCTCCGGCAACTGCCGAGTAGGCGGCGAAGGCCAGCGCGAGGCTGCCCGCGCCGATGCCGATGGTGGTCAGGATGCGTCGCATGGCGTCTCCCTTGCGTCGGGCCCGATGACCGGTGGTGGCCGAGGAGCTGCCCGACGTTCCCACGTCGTGTCTCTGGAGGGGGTCTCGGTCATGTCAAGCCGTGGGCAAGGTCCGGTTGACGTGCTCTTGACCCGCCCTGAACCCCGTCCTAGGGCCGGGCCGACGATGCTCGCGCCATGAGGCAACCATCCGGACCTCGGCGTACCGCCGGCGCGGCCGGCGCCGCCGTCGTCCTGCTCGCCGCCACCACGTCGGGACTCGTTGCGGCGGACCTCCAGCAGGGCCTGGCGGCGAGTGCGATCGGCGAGGCCACCCCTGGCCCAGGGGCGGACGCGGCGCCTCGGGTGGAGGCCAAGGCCGGGCGAGTCGCACAACGTCAGCAGGAGCGCAAGGACCAACGCACGCAGGTGCGCCAGGAGCAGCGAGCCAAGGAGCGGGCCAAGGAACGGGCCAAGCGGCAGCGCGCCCGAGCGAGGGAGCGGCTGGCGCGGCAGCAGGCGCGAGCCGAGGCAGTAGCGGCGGTGCCTGCTCCGACCGTTCCGCAGCCCGCACTGCGGCCAGCGCCCGTTGCGCCGCAGGCGCCCGCCCCTCAGGCCTCCGCGCCGCAGGCTCCTGCGCCTCAGCCCCCGGCACAGCCGGCCCCAGCTCGCCCGGATCCCGCGCCGGCACCCGCTCCCAAGCCGGCACCGGCGCCGGCCCCCCACACCACGACGCAGGCCTCGTGAGGACCGCCACGGTGACCCGCCGCCACACCATCGACCGGGGTTGGGCCACCGACCTTCCGAACCCTGGGCCGCCGGAGTTGGGCGACAGCGTGGCCGCCGTCGGTACGGCGCTCGGGACGAGGACCCGGTTGGTGGTCACGCAGTCCCTGGCCGGCTCCCTCGAGGTGATGACGCAGCTCCTGCAGGTCGAGGTGGACGCGCTGGACCGCGCCGCCAGCCGTTTCCGTCCGGACTCCGAGCTGTCCGTGCTCAATGCCGCCGCGGGCCACCGCGTCCGCGTGGGCCCCCTGCTGGCCGAGGTGCTGACGGTCAGCCTGAGGATGGCCGCGGCCACCGACGGGCTCGTCGACCCCACCGTCGGGCGTGCCGTCGTGGCAGCCGGGTACGACCGGACCTTCCGGTCCATGCCGTCGATCAGTGGCCGGCTCGCCCCACCGCGTGCGCCGACGTACTCGTGGAGGGACGTGCAGGTACAGCCGGAATCAGACGGGACCTGGGTGTCTGTCCCCCCGGGTGTCCAACTCGACCTCGGTGCGGTCGCCAAGGCCTGGCTCGCAGGACGAACGGCGGCCATGCTGGCGGCGCGATTCGGCGGTGGCGTGCTCGTCGACCTCGGCGGAGACCTCGCCGTGCACGGTGACCCGCCGGTCGGCGGGTGGCGGATCGGTCTCCCGAGCCGTCGGGAGGTGGTCACCATCACGGTGGGCGGCGTGGCGACCTCGGCCCAGGACGTCCGAGCGTGGCAGACCGTTGACGGCCCGGCTCACCACATCGTGGACCCGCGAACCGGGCTGCCGGCACGGAGCCCGTGGCGCGCCGTGACCGTGCACGCCGCCACGGCGGCGGAGGCGAACGCGGCCAGCACCGCGGCGATGATCCTCGGGACCGACGGCGGACGTTGGCTGGCCGCGCTGGGCCTCAGCGCCCGCCTGGTGCCGATGATGGATGGTCCGGCCACGCTCGTCGGCGCGTGGCCGACACCAGCGGGGGGCGGGCGATGAGCGGCCCGGAGTTGGTGTGGGTCCTGCTGCGGGTAGCGGGGCTGGTCGCCTTGGGAGCGCTCACCGTGTCGGTGGCCACTGGTCTGGCCGGTCCCGGCGTCGGCGACCCGGTCCGTCGCGGGGTGCTCGTCGCCATCCACCGATCCAGCGCCATCGTCGGGCTGTCCCTCACCGGCGCCCACGTCGTGCTGGCTGTCCTCGACTCCTACGTCGACGTCCCTGCGTTGGCTGCCGTGGTACCCGGCGTCTCACGCTGGGAGCCCGTCTGGGTGGGCGTCGGCGCGGTGGCCTTGGACCTGCTTGTTGTCGTGGCCGTCAGCTCGGCGCTTCGCGGACGGGGGCCTTGGGTGTGGTGGTCGCTGCACGTCTTGACCTACCCCGCGTGGTTGCTGGCCACCGCGCACGCGCTCGCGGTGGGGACCGACGCGACGAGCTCGCCGTACCTCGCGATCGGGCTCGCCGGGGTGGTGGCGGTCGGGGTGGCCGCGGCGGTTCGGGTCATGGCCGTCCGGAGCTCTCGGCCGGTCGGCGTGGCCGACCGTCGGCAGCAGGCCGTCGACAGGACGAGGGCATGAGGACTCCACCAGTGCTCCTGGTTGACCAACGAGAACCAGCTGGGGCCCGCGAGGGGGTGCTGCCCGGCGTCCGGCTCCCTGGCGGCCATCTCGGCCCGCGCCCGGACCGCCTGCTCGCGCCCGGGACCCTGCTGCTGCGGCAGGCGAGCTCGTGGGGACCGGTGTCCTGGGAGGACCACCTCGCCTGCTTCGGCCCCGTGCCGCGGGCCAGCCTCAGCACACTCGCCCAGCGAGCCGAGGACGCCGGGCTTCGTGGCTTCGGCGGGGCCGGGTTTCCTACCGCACGCAAGCTTCGTGGAAGCGAGGATCGGCGGCCTCCGCTGGTCGTGGTGAACGCTGCGGAGGGAGAGCAGGCGAGCGCCAAGGACGGTGTCCTGCTGCGACACGTCCCGCACCTCGTCCTCGACGGTGCCTTGGCCGCCGCCGATGCGCTCGGCGCGGATCAGGTGACGGTCCGCCTGGCCGAGGACCGACCGGACCTGCCGGGTGTCGTGCTGGCGGCACGGTCAGCACGGGGGCCGCAGCGACAGATTCGAGTCTCCGTCGGCCCGACGGCCTTCACCACGGGTGAGGCCAGCGCGGTCGTGAACGGGGTGCTGGGACGGGCGCCACTGCCCAGCAGGCTCGGCCGCCCACCACGCGTCCCGGCCACGCTGCGGCACCGCGCCCGGCCGGCGCTGGTGCTCAACGCCGAGACCTGCGCACGCCTGGCCCTGGTGGCTCGTGGTCTTCCGAGCCACAGCGCGTTGCTCACCGTGGGGGGAGGCGTCGCCACCCCAGGAGTGGTCGAGCTGGCGTCGGACAGGACCGTGCGAGACGCCCTCGCGGCTGCTGGTGGCCCACGCGGGCCATTGGGTGGACTCGTGTTCGGTGGCTGGCACGGACGGTGGACGGCGCCCTCGCCGGCAGCCACCGGGGCCGAGCTGAACCGAGCCGGCATCGAGCAGGCCGGTGGTCGCTGGGGAGCGGGGGTCCTCGTCGCCGTCCCCGCGAGCCTGTGCCCGGTCGCTGTCGTCGGGGCCGTGGCGGCCACCCTCGCAGAGGGCAGCGCAGGCCAGTGCGGGCCCTGCCGCTCGGGTCTGCCCCAGCTGGCAGCTCGGCTGGGTGACCCGAACGCTCCGCCGGAGCCGGCGGTCATCGCCGAGGAGCTGCGATCGCTGGAGGGTCGGGGCATCTGCGCCCACCCGACGGCCTCGGCGCAAGCGCTGAGGTCGGCGTTGCAGTGGGCCCAGGAGGACGTCGACGCCCATCGAGCCGGCCGTTGCACGGCGACGGGGTGGCCGGCATGAGGCGCCCGAGAGCGTCGTCCTTGCCGGGTGGGCGCGGCGGCGAGCGGACCCTCGCGATCGACTGGCAGCGCTGCGCCGGTCACGGCGTGTGTCTGGCGGCGCTTCCCGAGCTGGCGCGCCAAGATCCCTGGGGATACCCCGACCTCGGCGGGAGCGATGAGGTCGGCGTACCGGCTCCGCTCGTGGATGGCGCCCGTTGGGCGGTCGCATCCTGCCCGGCGGCCGCCCTCACGATGCAGCGGCGAACCGGCTGAGCCGCGTGCTCAGTCGCCGCCGGACTCGCCTTCGTCGCGCTCGGCGGCAACGACGGTGGGTACACCCTGGCGGCAGGCGATGGTGACGGTGACCTCGCGCTCGTCAGCCTCCAGGCGCACCTTGAGGCCGCGCTCCTCCCGCTCGACCTCATCGACGCGCCACCCGTCGTCCGGCACCGACCACACGAGGTCGACCCGTCCAGCGGCGCACCTCAGCCCGAGCACGGCGCCGGTCACCCGGCGCTGGACGACGTCGTCGGCGGGCGGGGGGCTCGGACGTGGCGTCCTGGCCGGAGTCGGCCGCGGGGTGGGCGCCTGGGTGCCGGCCGAGTCCCGGGGTGCCCGCTGCTGGTCCGTCACCGGCGCCTCGCCGTCAGGTGGTGACGGGTTCGGCGTCCCCGCCGGGGTCCGGGACCCAGTGGTGCTCTCCTTCGGCCGCGTGGTCTTCTCCGGCGTGGGCGTGGGCGTGGCGGTGGGTGGCTGGGCTGCGGGTGAACCCGCCAGCGCGAGTGCCTGGGGTGCGGAGATGACGACGTCCTCGGCGGCTGGTCCGCCGGCCGACTGCAGGGCCACGACGGCGAGCCCGGCCGCGAACGGGACCGCCAGTGCCCACAGCAGCACCAACAGGCCATGCTGGCGAGCCGCTGGCCAGGTTCGGTTCGTCGGCGCACGCATCTGCTCAGGATGCCAGGCTTCGGAGCGTCCTAGGGTGTCGCTGTGGCGCACGTGCTGCTGATCGAGGACGACGCGGCGATCCGCAGCGCACTCGCACGGGCGCTGATCAGACGCGGGCACGCGGTGGACTCGGCCCCGGACGCGATGAGCGGGCTGCAGCAGGTGGTCGCCGCACCTCCGGACGTGGTGGTCCTGGACCTCGGTCTGCCGGATCTCCCGGGGGATCGGCTGCTGAGGATGATCAGGTCCGTCAGTGACGTCCCGGTCCTGGTCGCCACTGCCCGCGACGACGAGGGCCTCGTCGTGCGCCTGCTCGACGCCGGTGCCGATGACTACCTGGTGAAGCCGTTCGACCCCTCTCAGCTCGAGGCCAGGCTCAGGGCCGTCCTGCGGCGGGCTGGCACGAGCGTTGGCGAGGCGCCCGTCGTCTACCGCGTCGGCGGGCTGCTGGTCGACCCGACCCGACACCACGCCGAGGTGGACGGTCGTGCGCTCGACCTCACCCCGCTCGAGTTCGAGCTCCTGGCCTACCTGGCTGCCAACCAGGGTCGCGTGGTGACCCGGCGCGAGCTGCTCAGAGAGGTGTGGCAACGCACGGACGGGGGGCGCACGGTGGACGTGCACCTGTCGTGGGTACGCCGCAAGCTCGGTGACCGGGCCGACGACGCACGATTCCTGCACACCGTGCGAGGAGTCGGCGTCCAGCTGGAGGACCGCCAGCCATGACCAGGCGGTTGGTGCTGTTCGGCCTGGTGGTCTGCTCAGCAGCCGTGCTCGCCCTGGTGCTCCCACTGGCGTTCGCTGCCCGGGACACCGCGCGCGACGGGGCGGTGGAGGCTGCCCAGGCTCGGGCACAGGAGACGGCGATCCTGCTCACCGGGGCAGACCCGGACGACGTCCCACAGCTGCTGCCGGGTGCGCCGACCGGCGTCGGCACGATGGGCGTGGTGCTCCCGGACGGGACGGTGCTGGGGGACGCCTCCGGCGAGGGCTCTGCGGAGGCGGTTGCTGCGGCCCAGCGCGGCCGGGCCGTGAGTGTGGCGGCGGGGCGAGATGTCGTCGTCGCCTCCCCCGTGGTTGCCGCCGACGGCCGCACTGCCGTCGTCCTCGTGCGGCTCAGCGCAGCGGACCTGCGCACCGGCCTGGCGGCCAGTGTGGCGGCACTCGCCGGAGCCGCGCTGGTGCTGCTGGCGACGGCTGGCATCACCGCCGTGGTGCTCGCGCGCCGCACGGCCTCCCCGATCGTCGAGGTCGCCGACGTCGCCCACCAGATGGCCGACGGTGACCTCGGTGTCCGGGCCAGCACCAGCGGCATCCCAGAGGTGGCCGAGGTCGGGGTCGCGCTCAACCGGCTGGCGACCCGGGTCGCTGAGCTGCTTGCCGAAGAGCGACGCTCCTCGGCCGACCTGGCCCATCGACTTCGTACGCCGCTCACCGCGTTGGCGGTCGACCTGGACGCCGTCCTCGACGATCAGGTGCGGGCTCGCCTGGGCGATGACCTGACCGCGATGCAGCTCAGCGTCGACGAGATCATCGCGGCCCGTCGCCGCCCGGAGCGCGAGGGGGTGTGGGCCCGTTGCGACGCCGTCGAGGTGGTGCGCGCTCGCGCGGCGTTCTGGGCGGTGCTGGCGGAGGACCAGCATCGAGCGTTCGAGGTGCGCCTCCCGAAGGCGCCCCAGCCGGTGCGCCTGACGCGAGAGGACCTCGAGACGGCGATCGACATCACCATCCAGAACGTCTTCGTCCACACCCCGGAGGGCGTGGGCTTCTCCGTCGACGTCGTCCCCCGCGCCGGGCCGGACGGCGCCGACGAGTCGGCGCGCGGCACCGAGGTGGTCGTCACCGACCGCGGGCCAGGTTGGGCGGCCCAGGGGTCCGGCCATGGCCCTCACCGGCCCGGGACGAGCGGGCTCGGCCTCCAGATCGCCAGCCGGACGGCTCAGGCCAGTGGCGGGGCGTTGACTCGCGAGACAGGCCCCGACGGGGGCGCGCGGGTGCGGCTGCGTCTCGGGGCGCCTCAGGTGGCCACGTCGGGCCCACCCACCGACCCAGCGGCTGCTGGTTCTCCCACGTCGAGCAAGTAGTCGATCACCGCCTGCGCCGGGTATGGCGTCGCGTCGTTGCGTGCGGTGGCGATCTCGGTGACTGCGGAGAAGTCGTTGCCGGCGGTGACGATGGCCGGCTCGGAGTAGCCGCGCGGGCGCTGCTGCGGCACGGCAGCGGCGGAGAGCAGCGCGTTGCACAGGCACACCCGGCCCTCGGTGTTGGCCTCCCGCCCGCCCTTGCGCCCGATGTAGATCGCGGTCGGCTCGGCCGGGCACCGGTAGCCGATCGTGCCGTCGGGCTTGCGGTAGGGCGATCGGAGTGCACCGACGTCGCAGACGGCTTTGCGTTCGGCCGCGACCTCCTGCTCCGAGAGGGTGCCGTCCACCTGGACCACCTTGAACGGGAAGCCGGTCGGGGAGACTCGCCAGTCGGTGCGGACGCCGACATCCTCGCCGGCCACCACGTCGCTCAGCACCGCCTGCTTCAGCTCCTCGGCCAGTCCGGACTCGGCGCTGAACGCGAACGCTGTGCCGACCTGGATGCCGACCGCGCCAGCGGCTTGGGCGGCCCGCAGGCCAGCAGGGGTGCCCCTGCTGCCGGCCAGCCAGAAGGGCAGCCCCAGGCCACGGAGCACGTCGAGGTCCACGGTGTCGCGATCGTCGTAGATGGGTTCGCCCTCGGGCGTCGTCCGACGCGGGCCGCGTGGCGGCGCGTTGTGCCCTCCGGCGGTCGGTGCCTCCACGACGAAGCCGTCGGGTCGTGAGGCCTCGTCCCCGGCCAGCCCGGCCGCCAGGTCGGTCGAGGCGACGATGGCCAGGACGTGGGGGCGCCGCAGGTCTGGGCCGCGGCCGAGCAGCGCGCGCGGGCTGCATCGGATCGCGAACGTCCCGTCCGCGCTCGTCGTGCCCTGGGTCCGCACCGACAGCGACACGCCGTCGCGCCTGGACAGGCGGGTGACCAACGACGGGATCTCGGCCGGGCTCCCGGCGCCGACGATGACCACGTCGACCCCGGCCAGCATCGCGCCGAGCAGACCGAACGGGATGGGCAGCTCGATCTTGCGCAGGTAGTTGATCCCGATCGGGCCGGAGTGGCCCTGCTTGGCCAGGAACACCTCGCAGAAGTGCCCGAGGACGGTGAGCTCCTGCAGCGCGACGGGCGGCGTGAGGGTGAACATCGGCACGGTTCGGTAGCCGCTTCCTGGCGGCCTCCCGCCAGGAAGGAAGTAGGTGTCGAGCACCCGCTGGGCCATGGCCTGGTCTGGGAAGGCGGCCAGCGCACGGCGCAGGTGCCCGCCTGGGTCGCCGTCCTGGAGTCGGCGGGCGAGCATGATGTCGAGTGCGGTGCCGGAGACGACGCCGAGGTGGCCGGCCATCGAGACGGTTCTGGCCAGCTGCCAGCTGGAGACCGCAACCCCCATGCCACCCTGGATGATCGGCGGCCGGGGGAGCGCTGCGCCCTCGCGCGGGGAGACCACGGGAGACCTGCTCGCGGCCCGTGGAGCGGGTACGGGCGAGCGGTCAGCCCAGGTGGTCTCGGGGGCGAGGCGGGGAGCGATCTCTGCCATCAGGAGCCGGCTTCCGCGAGGAGGTGGCTGGGCGCATTGGCTCGGCCGAGGACTGCAGGCCCACGCCACTGATCTACGGTGGCGTAACCTACGCGGGCGTAACCAGGCCACCATAGCGCCTCTGCGCCGGTGTGTCGCGTGCCGACGGCCCGTCACCGCGCCCCGCCTGCGTGTTCGATTCCCGCCGCGCCACCGGGCTCGCCCGCTACGTTCATGACGCGTGAGGGCCTCACCGTCGCCGACCCTGGCCGAGGCGATCGCGGCGCGTGGCTGCTCGGATCTGCCGCTGCGTGAGCTCGATGCCGGGGACCTGCTGCTGGCCCGCGGGACCGCGGCCGCCGAGGGTTCGGTAGGCGGGGGTGCCTCCCGGGCCGGGGAGGCCTACTGGGTGGAGTTCGGAGCCCTCGAGGCGGTTGCCGAGGACGGGTCCGTGCTTGCCGTGCTCGGCGCCGGGACGCTGGTGGGGGAGTACGTCGCCCTGGTCGGTGGTGAGCGCACCGCAACGGTGCGTGCCGTGGGGCCATCGACCGCCGCGGCGGCTGCTGGACCGCACCATCGCGCTGGCCACCGCGAGCCCGGTCGAACACCTGGCCACGGCAGCCGGTGACGTGAGCGCCGCTCTGGCCGGAGCCGGTGCGGCGCACCTGTCGCTCGATCGCGTGGAGGCACTGCGGACCGACCCGGGATCGCTTCGGTCCCGCCCGGTGACCCAGGCGAGATCCGGCTGCCCATCCCGGTCGACGTGGTCGGTGGCTCCTCGATCGGTGCGGCGCTGACCGCCACCATCGCCCAAGGGCTCGGGCCGGCGGAGATGCTGGAGCGGGCCGACCTGCTCTTCCGTCACGTGCTCGACTACACGCTGCCCGTGGTAGCGCTGCTCAAGGGCCAGCGCGCGGCCCATTCCATCCGCGCCCAGCTCGACGGGTGGGACATCGAGGACCTCTGGCTCCCCTACTTCGGGCTCTCCACGAACCTGACGCAGGGACGGGAGCAGATCCATCGCAGCGGGCCGGCCACGGTGGCCGTGCGGGCGTCCATCGCCATCCCCGGCGCGTTCCCACCGGTCGCCGACGGCGAGGACCTGCTGGTCGACGGGGGCGTGACGAACAACCTGCCGGTCGACGTGATGCGGCGGCTGCACCCCACGGCCGAGATCATCGCGGTGGAGTCGGCACCGGTGAAGGGGCCGCACGCCAAGGCCGACCTCGGGCTGTCGGTCTCGGGGTGGCAGGCCCTGCGTTCCAAGGTCTCCGGCGGGACGCGCTACCCCGGCGCATCCACGAGGTCGCCGACAAGGGTTACCAGAGCGCCATGCCGCGCCTGCAGGCCTGGCTCGAGCAGCGCACCGGATGGCCGCTGTAGGCCGCACGGCAAGATGCCCTCATGGCAGCCAATCGGCGTGAGGACTCCCACCGCAGCGGCGAGCGCGTCGCGGTCGTGCTCTCGGGTGCGGCAGCACGAGGCGCCTTCCAGGCCGGCGCGTTGGCCGAGGTTGTTCCCGCGCTGGTGGCAGCCGGGCACGAGCCGACGGTCTTCCTCGGCACCAGTGCCGGAGCGATCAACGCTGCGCTCTACGGCTCCTACCTCCACGAGGGGCCGGTGGCGGCGGCGGAGTCGCTCACCCAGGTCTGGGCCCGGATGAGCCGCCGGGACGTGGTGGCACATCCGGCCCGCTCCCTGCTGCGAGCTGGCTGGGACTTCCTGCGCAGCGCCGTCGACCTGGGCGGCGGGGTGGAGTCCTTGTTCGACACCTCCCCTCTGGTCGCCACCGCCGAGGAGGAGCTCGACGTGGACGCGTTGGCGGCCAACGTGTCGGCGGGTCTGCTCGAGGCGGTCGGGGCGGTGGCGGTGCGGGTGCCGACCGCGGTGTGCGGTGGGTGCATCGCCGCTGGGCGAACGGTTGTCTTCCTCGACGGGAGCCTGCCGACCGAGGCATTGAACGACCCGGACCGGGGGGTGGACGTCGCCCCCGGGCCCCTGGGACGTGAGCAGGTCATCGCCTCGGCGGCGATCCCGGTGGCCTTTCCCCCGGTCTGGGTGCCCAGGCCGGAGCGTGCCCGCGGGTGGTACGTGGACGGCGGGACTCGGCTGAACACGCCGGTACGCCCGGCGGTCGCGCTCGGGGCCGACCGCGTGGTCGTCATCGCCGCGCACTCCACGTCCTGCCCCGGCCCGCTCCCGCCGGAGGACCCGGCCGCGGCGCGAGGCCCGGTCCCGGACGTCGCCGACACCGCAGCACTGACGCTGCACGCCGTTCTGGCCGACGACCTGGCGCGTGACCTGGTCTCGCTGCGGGACACGGGCCTGCCGGTGATGGTCGCCTCCCCGGAGCCCGGCCAGCTCGGGCGACTGGCCCGCGACGTGGTGACCGAGGAGCTGGACCGGCCGTGGTCGTGGTGGCGCAGCACGGACGACGTCGTGCTCAGCCGTCTCCTGCGCGGTGCCGGCGACGGCCCCGGGCGTGAGGAGCTCCTGAGCTACGTGCTCTTCGACCAGACCTACTTCCTCCGCCAGCTCGACCTCGGTCGTCAAGCGGGACGTGCCGCGCTGCTCGCCGGCTGGTCCAGCCCGTGAGCCAGCCGCTGAACCTGGTCAACCTCGAGCGGGTCGACAAGGCATACGGTCGTGACCCGGTGCTGGACCAGGTCTCCCTCGGGGTGGGCGCGGGCGAGCGCATCGGCGTCGTCGGTCGCAACGGCGGCGGCAAGTCCACGTTGCTTCGGCTGCTGTCCGGGGTCGAGGCACCCGATCGCGGCCGGGTGTCTCGAGCAGGTGGCACGCGGGTGGGGGTGCTCGGCCAGCTCGACACCGGGGAGGCCGACGTGTCCGTGCGGGAGTTCGTGCTCGCCGGGGCGGTCGAGCACGAGTGGGCGGGAAGCCCGCGGGTGCGCACCGTGCTCAGCGAGCTGCTGGGTGGCTTCGACGACGGCGTGCTCGACCGGCGGCTGGGCACGCTGTCCGGCGGGCAGCGGAGACGGACACAGCTCGCGGCGCTGGTGCTCCAGGAGCTCGACCTGCTCGTCCTGGACGAACCGACGAACCACCTCGACGTCGAGGCGGTGGCCTGGCTGGCCGAGCACCTGCGTTCCCGGCCTCGTCTGGCTCTGGTCGTCGTCACGCACGACCGCTGGTTCCTCGATGCCGTCAGCGACCGCACCTGGGAGGTCGGGCGCGGCACGGTGGAGGAGTACGAGGGCGGCTACTCCGCCTACGTGCTGGCCAAGGCCGAGCGAGCCCGTCAGGCCGACGCCGCCGAGGCCCGCCGGCAGAACCTGCTCCGCAAGGAGCTGGCCTGGCTGCGCCGAGGCCCGCCGGCGCGCACGGCCAAGCCCAAGTTCCGGATCGAGGCTGCCAACGAGCTCATCGGCTCCGAGCCACCGGCCCGCGATGCCGTGGAGCTGCTTCGCTTCGCCGGCGCCCGGCTCGGCCGAACTGTCCTCGAGCTGCACGACGTCTCCCTCAGCCTCGGGGGGCGGACCTTGCTCGACCGGGTCAGCTGGGCGATCGGGCCCGGTGACCGGATCGGCATCCTCGGCGTCAACGGTGCCGGGAAGACCTCGCTCCTGCGGGTGCTGCTCGCCGAGGCCACCCCGGACGCCGGCCGAGTGGTTCGCGGGGTCACGGTGCAGGCCGCGTTGCTGTCCCAGCACCTCGACGAGCTCGAGCCCGGGCTGCGGGTGCTGGAGGCGGTCGAGCAGGTGGCCACCCGGGTCGCCCTGGCCGGCAACCGCGAGCTGACCGCGTCCCAGCTGTGCGAACGCCTCGGCTTCGGCCCGGACCGGCAGTGGACGCCGGTGGGCGACCTCTCCGGCGGGGAGCGACGTCGCCTGCAGCTGACGAGGCTGCTCATGGCCGGACCGAACGTGCTTGCCCTGGACGAGCCGACGAACGACTTCGACGTGGAGACGTTGGCGGCCCTGGAGGACTTGCTGGACTCCTTCGCCGGCACCTTGCTCGTGGTCTCCCACGACCGCTACTTCCTCGAGCGGGTCTGCGACCGCAACGTCGGCTTGCTGGGCGACGGAGGTGTCCGCGACCTGCCGGGCGGCGTGGAGGAGTACGTGCGTCGTCGCCGGGAGACCGTGGCGCAGCAGGACCGGCAGCAGGCTGCTCGGACGGAGCCTTCCACGGCCAGCGACCCGGCCCGCGCTGGCGGCGCTGCGGCGCCGGCCCCCGCCGGCCTGAGCAGCGCGCAGGCGCGGGCGGCTCGCAAGGCGATGGCCCGGCTCGAACGGGAGCTGGCCAGGGCCGATGCCGAGGAGGAGCGCCTGCACACCGAGATGACGGCGCAGGCCGCGGACTACAGCGTCCTCGCCGAGCTCACCGAGCAGCTGCGCGTGGTGCAGCGCCGTCGCACCGAGCTCGAGGAGGACTGGCTCGTGGCTGCGGAGGTCCTGGACGGTTGAGGCCGGTGATGCTCACCCGGCGACGAGTGCCTCCAGCGCCTCGATCGCGGCATCGACGCGCTCGGCCGGGACCAGGACATGGTCGTGGTGTCGGCCCGCGATGACGTTCGCCGGGATGTCCCGCTCGGTGAGTGCGGTGGCCACGGCCGCCGTGAGGCCGACAGCATCCAGCGCCGAGTGCACCTGCAGGGTGATCCAGCCGCAGACGAGGTCGTAGTCCAGGCCGTGGCGGTCGGCGTCCTCCTGGGTGACGACGCCGGTGAGGCCCTCGTCCTCGAGCACCGTCGCCACCACCGGCACGGCTTGGTCGCCTTCCCTCAGCGACACGAAGACGAAGCGGCCGGCCCGTTGCTTCGGGCGGAGCGACCCGAGGAGGACTGCGAGGTCGCGTTCGGCGGGCACGTCACGATCTTGCCGTACGAGGCGTGCCACGCGCCCGCGCCGCTCGCCTCCCGGCTGACCGGCGTAGGTTGGCCGCGTATCCGTGACGCGCCCCGCTGACGGAGGCTCGACGATGACCCAAGACCACCCCACCATCAGCGTCGCGCACCTCACGAAGCACTACGGCGACGGCGAGACGCTCGTCCGGGCGGTGGACGGCGTGTCGTTCGAACTGGACGCCGGTGAGTTCGTGGTGCTGCTCGGTCCGAGCGGGTCCGGCAAGACCACGACGCTCAACCTGATCGGGGCGATCGAGGAGCCCACCTCGGGTCGGCTGTCCGTCTCCGGGCACGACCTCGACGACCTCGATGAGCCGGGCCGCAGCGCCTACCGGCGATCCGAGGTGGGCTTCGTGTTCCAGCTCTACAACCTCGTGCCGAGCCTGACGGCGCTGGAGAACGTCCAGCTCGTCGCCGAGATCACCGGTGAGGACGGCGAGCAGCGGGCTCGTGCCGCGCTCGAGCGCGTCGGGATCGCCGAGCGTGCCGACTCCTTCCCCGGACAGCTCTCCGGCGGCCAGCAGCAGCTGGTCGCCATCGCTCGAGCCATCGTGAAGCAGCCGTCGGTCCTGCTCTGCGACGAGCCCACCGGCGCACTGGACCTCGACCGAGGCCGGATCGTGCTGGGCGTCCTGGCGGGCCTGGCCGAAGAAGGGCGCACCGTCGTGTGCGTCACGCACAACTCCACGATCGCGGGGATGGCCACGCGGGTGCTGCGGCTGTCCGACGGTCATGTCGTGGAGGACCGGCGGCAGTTGGACCCGGTGGCCGCGGCGGACCTGGTCTGGTGAGCAGCCCCCGCCCGCTGCTTCGGCGCAAGCTGCGCCGTGACATGGTCGCTATGCGCTGGCAGGTCGTCGCTGTGGTCGTGACGGTCACGCTCGGCGTGCTGCTGTTCGCCGCGTCGTTCGACGCCTTCCGCAACCTCACCGCCTCCTACCAGCAGACCTATCACGACCTCGCGTTCGCCGACCTCACGATCAGCGGCGGCGACCAGCGTGCGATCTCCGCGGGCGTCTCGACGACCCCGGGGGTGGCGTCCCAGGAGCGACGTCGACAGGCCGACGTGCCGGTGCGAGTCCCCCGAGATGACGGCGAGCACAGCATGGTGGGCCGACTGGTGGGGATGCCGGCCGACCGACAGCCCGACGTCGATCGGGTCCACGTGCTGACCGGGGACTACCTGCACCCCGACGACCCACGGGGGATCCTGCTGGAGAAGCACATGGCCGACCACTTCGGCCTGAGCCCCGGTGACCGGCTGACGGCGCTGCTCGCCGAAGGGCCGAAGGAGCTCACCGTCCGGGGCACGGTCGCGTCGGCCGAGTATCTGTGGCCGGCCGAGGATCGTCAGTCGATCTTCTCGCTCCCGGACGAGTTCGGGGTGATGTTCACCTCCGAGGCCCTGGTCGCCAAGACGTCACCGGCCGCGCAGGTGCCGCAGCTCGTCGTGCGTTACCAGGAGGGGGCCGATGTCGACGAGCTGGACGCCGTCCTGTCCGATGTCGCCCGGCGCAACGGCGCCGCGGACATCGTCACCAGGGCGGACCAGGCGTCGAACGCGGCGCTGTCCGAAGACCTGGCAGCCTTCGGTGAGCTGTCGTTCATGTTCCCGGCGCTCTTCCTCAGCGGAGCCGGCTTCGCCACCTTCATCATCCTCAACCGGCTGGTGTCCAGCCAACGCGGGCAGATCGGGGTGCTCCTGGCCAGCGGGCTGCGACGCCGTGAGGTGCTGCGGCACTACCTGGCCTACGGCCTCGTGCTGGGGCTCGCGGGGGCGGGCCTCGGGCTGCTGGTGGGCGTGCCCGTCGGGGCACTCATCACCTCCAGCTACACCAGGCTGCTGTCCATCCCCGACACCGTGGTCCAGCTGTACTGGACCACCCCGGTGGTCGGGTTGCTCTTCGGCGTCCTCATGGGGGTCCTCTCGGCCTGGGCGCCAGCGCGGGCCGCGGTGGCGCTGCCACCAGCGCAGGCCATGCGCGGCGAGCTCGGTGAGCAGGTCGAGGGAGGGCCGAGTCTGTTCGAACGCCTCGTCCCGGCCTCGTCCGGGCTTCCCGTCCGCTACCGCATCGGGTTGCGTGGGGTAGGTCGGCACAAGACCCGGAGCGCGGCAACGGTGGGCGGTGTGTCCTTGGCGGTCATCCTCGTGCTCGTCTCCTGGGGGATGATCGACACCGTCGACCGTCTCGTGGCCAAGCAGTTCGACGTCGTCGCGCTCGAGGACGTGCGGGTGGTGCTGTCGGTCCCGATGGGGGACGAGGCGGTCGCCGCGGTCGCCGCCGTCCCCGGGGTGGCCGGCGCCGAGCCCGTCCTGGAGCTGCCGGTGACGATCGTCACCGCAGAGGACCAGTACACCACCGACCTCCAGGGTTTCGCAGCGGGCACCGCCGTGCACGGCTTCGTGGGACTGGACGGTGACGAGCTGGCGCTGCCGGAGGAGGGGCTGCTGGTCGGGCAGGCGAGTCGGGACGAGCTCGGTCTCACCGAGGGTGTGCCGGTCACGTTGCGGCTGCCGTCGCTGGACGTGTCCGTCGACACGGTCGTGAGCGGCTTCGTCGACGAGCCGTTGGGCACCTACGCGTATGCCGAGCGTGGCTGGCTGCGCGCTGCGCTCGAGCGCGCAGCTGTACCGCCCCAGGCCCTGGCCTCGCCGGCTGTCTCCTCGGCGTTCGTCCAGCTCGTCCCGGACGCCGACCCCGAGCAGGTCCTGGCAGCCCTGGAGCGCGAGCCGCAGGTCGCCGCCGCCGTGAGTGCCACCGCCCTGCGCGACCTCTTCGAGGAGTACTTCAGGTTCTTCTACGCCTTCGTCGGCGTGATGCTCCTCCTCGGCGGGGTCCTCGCGTTCGCGCTCATCTTCAACATGATCACGGCGACGCTGGCCGAGCGCTCCGTCGAGCTGGCGACCATGCGCGCCAGCGGGCTCTCGGTGGCCGAGGTCAACCGGATGATGACGATGGAGAACCTGCTGCTCACGCTGATCGGCATCCCCATCGGGCTGCTGCTGGGTTACTTCGCGGCCGTGGCGTTCATGGCCAGCTTCTCCTCCGACCTCTTCTCCTTCGACCTGGACATGAATCCGCTGACGATGGTGTGGACCGCTCTCGCGGTGGTGCTGGTGGCCCTGCTCTCACAGGTCCCTGGCCTGCGCGCCATCCGGCGGCTGGACATCGCGACCGTGGTGCGTCAGCGCACGTTGTGAGCGGGCGTCGACGAGCGGCCGGCCTGCTACGTTCGCGGCGATGGAGCAACCGGCGTCGCAGGTCCCAGCGGCATCGGTGTTGCCCGAGCAGGTGGAGGTGGTCGTCCTCGGTGCCGGCTTCTCCGGCATCGCCGCAGCCGCGCGGCTGGTCGAGGACGGGTACACCGCGCTCGAGGGAGAGCGCGGCTGCCTGGTCCTGGAGCGGGCCGAGGAGATCGGCGGCACCTGGCGAGACAACACCTACCCCGGCTGCGCCTGCGACGTCCAGTCCCACCTGTACTCGCTGTCCTTCGCGCCGAACCCCGACTGGTCACGCTCCTTCTCCCAGCAGCCGGAGATCCTGGCCTACCTGCGCCGCACCGTCCGCGAGCTCGGCCTGCATCGACGCATCCGGCTGGGCACCGAGGTGCAGCAGGCGACCTGGGAGCCGGTCGATGCGCAGTGGGTGGTGCGCACCAACCGTGGCGCGCTGCGAGCCCGAGTCCTCGTCGCCGCCCCCGGAGGGTTGTCCGAGCCGGCGGTACCGGACGTGCCGGGGCGGGCGAGCTTCGAGGCGGCGGGGGGCTTGGTGTTCCACTCCGCCCGCTGGCCCGCCGACCTGGACCTGGCGGGCCGGCGGGTGGCCGTGGTCGGGACTGGCGCGTCGGCCGTGCAGGTGGTCCCCGCCATCGCCGGCCTGGTCGAGCACCTGGTCCTGCTGCAACGCACCCCCGCGTGGGTGCTCGGCAAGCCCGACCACCCGATCAGCGCCCGGGCGCGGCGGCTCTACCGGAGGGCGCCGCGCGTGCAGCGCCTCGTTCGTCGGGCCATCCAGGCCGAGCGTGAGGCCCAGCTGATCGGTTTCACCTCACCGTGGGTGAGCCGGACGCTCACCCGCGGTATGGCCGAGCGCCACCTTCGGGCGCAGGTGCCCGACCCGGACCTGCGCGCCCGCCTTCGGCCAGACTTCCTGCCCGGCTGCAAGCGGATCACGCCGTCCAACGACTACTGGTCGACGATCGCCGGCCCGGGCACCGAGCTCCTCGGCGCCCTGCAGGCCTTCACCACTTCCGGCATCCGTGCCGTCGACGGGACCGAGCGGCCGGTCGACACCGTGGTCCTGTGCACCGGCTTCCGGGCAACCGAGTACCCGATCGCCGATCGGTTCGTCGGTCTCGGCGGCCGGAGCCTCGCTGCGACCTGGGGTGGCAGCCCCACGGCCCACCTGGGCACCACGGTGGCCGGGTTCCCGAACCTGTTCCTGCTCATGGGCCCGAACACCGGACTCGGCCACTCGTCGGTCGTGCTGATGGCTGAGGCGCAGGTCGAGCACCTCCGAGCCGCGCTCGCCTGGATGCGCGAGCGCGGTGTCGCCGCGGTGGAACCGACCGCGGCGGCCCAGGCGGGGTTCGTGGCCGAGGTGGACCGTCGGCTGGAGCGCACGGTCTGGCGGCGGGGTGGGTGCCACAGCTGGTACGAGGACGACACCGGACGGCTGGCAGCCCTGTGGCCGGGGACGACGACCGCTTTCCGGCGTCGGGCCCGTCGCTTCGTGCCGGGTGACTACCGCGCCCTGGACCCCGCACGGCCGGCCGCGACACCGGCTGCGGGTCGCGGCGCGGGGCGGTCGGTCACGGCGCTGCTGCGGCGAGCTCTTCGCTGATGGCAGCCGCGAAGGCGTCGACGTCGCTCTCGGTGGTGTCGAAGGCGCACATCCAGCGGACCTCGCCGGTGTGGGTGTCCCAGGTGTAGAAGCGGAACCGCTGCTGCAGCCGGGCGGTGACCTCTGCCGGCAGGACGGCGAACACGGCGTTGGCCTGGACCGGGCGAGTGATGGTGAGCCCGGGCACGTGCTCGACGGCTGCCGCCAGCCGTCGAGCCATCGCGTTCGCGTGGCTGGCGCTGTCCAGCCACAGCTCGTCGGTGAGCAGGGCCAGCAGCTGGGCGGAGAGGAAGCGCATCTTCGAGGCCAGCTGCATGGACGTCTTTCGCAGGTAGTCCAGCCGGCGGTCGGCACCGAGGGCGTCCGGGTCGAGCACGAGCACGGCCTCCGCGCCGAGCAGACCGTTCTTCGTGCCACCGAAGGAGACGACGTCGACACCGACGTCGGTGGTGAACGCACGCATCGGGACCCCCAGGCTCGCCGCGGCGTTGGCGATTCGCGCCCCGTCCAGGTGCACGAGCATGCCGAGGCTGTGGGCGTGGTCGACGACTGCCGCCAGCTCCTCCACCGCGTACGCGGTGCCGAGCTCGGTGCTCTGGGTGAGGGAGACGACCGCCGGTTGTGCTCGGTGCTCGTCGCCGAAGCCCCACGCCTGCCGGTCCACCAGCGTCGGGGTGAGCTTGCCGTCGGGCGTGGGAACGGTCAGCAGCTTCAGCCCGCCCATCTTCTCCGGTGCGCCGCCCTCGTCGGCGTGGATGTGGGCGCTCTCGGCGGCGATGACGGCCTCCCACCGTCGCGTCATCGCCTGCAGCGCGACCACGTTGGCGCCGGTGCCGTTGAAGACCGGGAAGACGAGGACCTGCTCGCCGAAGTGCTGGCGCATGACGGCCTGCAGCCGTTGGGTGTAGGCGTCCTCGCCGTAGGCGACCTGGTGCCCCTCGTTGGCCTCGGCGACAGCGGCCAGCACCTGCGGGTGCGCCCCCGCGTAGTTGTCGCTGGCGAAGCTGCGCACCGACGGGTCGTGCAGGCGGGTCATCGCTCCTCCGTGAGCCAGATGCGCTGGCCGTTCACGTCGGCCGCCGGTCGGTCCCACAGCGCCACGACCTGCTCGGCCAGCTCGCCGACCGGGGTGTAGCCGGCGAAGGCGGCCGCCGGCTTGGCTGCCCGCATCGCTGGGGTCAGCAGCGCCTTGACCACCAGGATGCTGGCTGCTGCCGACGAACCGTCCAGGGCGTCGGCGAAGGCGAGCGTCCAGGCCTCGGCGGCAGCCTTGGCGGTGGCGTAGACCGCGTTGGACTGGGTCGGGCGGCTGGCCTGGATAGACGACACCAGGGCGAACCTCCCGGCGGGCCCGGCCGACAGGGCCTCCTGGCTGGCTCGGGTGGTGTGCAGGACCGTGCGGACGAGGGGGCCCTCCAGGGCGTCCCAGTCCCCGAGGTCGGCCTCGGCCAGCGGTGTGCCACCGCGCCAGCCGCCGACGAGATGCACCATCCCGTCCAGGCGGCCCAGCCGATCGCTGGCCTCGTCGAGCCACTCACGTACGGCCTCCTCGTCCAGCAGGTCCACCACCACCGGCTCGGCGTTGCCGCCGCGGGCCCGGACGGACTCGACCACCGGCGCGAGCCGGTCCAGGTCCGTGTCGCTGAGGAGCACCGTGGCGCCGGCGTCGGCCAGGGCCTCGGCCACCGCGGCGCCGGCTCCCCCACCGGCCCCGGCGATCGCCACCACCGCGTCGGTCAGCGGGTTCGTGTGCTGGTTGGTCATGCGGTGATCCCCTTCGTGGAGTCCACGGTGTCGGTCAGCTTGCGGCGGAGCGCCTCGTAGAACGTGTTGAGCGGGAACTCGTCCGGCGCGACGAGGTTGACCAGCTCACGCGGCTCGCCGTCCACCGGCAGCGCGGTCGGCCCCTTGGCCCAGCGGGAAGCCGGGCTGGGTGGGACCAGGCCGGCCACCAGCTCGTAGGCGGCCAGCCACTGCCCGACCTTGGAGCGATCGATCCCGCGGTGGTAGAGGTCCTCCACCGTCTCGCACAGCGCGACCACGGCAGCGGGCAGCCGGGCCCAGTCGACCCGCAGCCGGTTGTCCGTCCAGCGCACGACGTCGTGCTGGTGCAGCCAGGCGAACAAGATCTGTCCGCCGAGGCCGTCGTAGTTGCGCACCCGGTCGCCGGTGATCGGGAAGCGGAACAGCCGATCGAAGACGATGGCGTGCTGCACCATCAGCGCGTGCGCCAGTCCCTCGGCCTCGAGCCCGACGGCCTCTCGGAACGTCGTCAGGTCACAGCGCAGCTCCTCCAGCGCGTACATCCAGTACGGCATACGTTGCTTGATCATGAACGGGTCGAAGGGCAGATCACCGCGGCTGTGCGTCCGGTCGTGGATGAGGTCCCACAGCACATAGGTGTCCTGGGCCAGGGCCTGGTCGGCGAGCAGCCGGGCTGCTTCGGGCGGCAGGGCCAGCCGCAGCGTGTCGGCCGCGGCCCGACAGACGGCGCGGAAGCGGGCGGCCTCGCGGTCGCAGAAGATCGCCCCCCAGGTGAACCGCGGCACCTCGCGGACGGCCACCGTCTCGGGGAAGAGCACGGCCGAGTGCGTGTCGTAGCCCTCGGTGAAGTCGAGGAAGGCGACCGGGACGAAGGCGGCGTTGTCGTATCGGTCGCGCTCCAGCGTCGCCAGCCAGTCCGGCCAGACCACCCGCAGGGCGACTGCCTCCAGCACCCGGTTCGGGTTGCCGTTCTGGGTGTACATCGGGAACACCACCAGATGCTCCAGCCCGTCCTCGCGTCGCTGCTCGGGAGCGAAGGCCAGCAGGGAGTCCAGGAAGTCCGGGACGCCGAAACCGGCCTCGGCCCAGCGCTGCAGGTCGGTGCGGACCCGGGCGAGGTACTCGGCGTCGTGCGGGACGTGCCTGGCGAGGTCGCCGATCGCCGCGCTGACCTGCCTCACCAGCACCTCGGCCCCGGCGTGCTCGGCCGAGGCGTCGAGGCTGCCGTCCTTGACCTGCATCCCTCGTAGGCCGGTGACGGCGTCCTTGAGCCGCTGCCAGGCAGGGTCGGCGACGAGCGGGCTGACCGGTGCGTCGCTGTGCTGCTCGGCGGCGGTACCGGCCGCCCAGGTGACGAGGTTGACCCAGAGCGCGGCCTGGTCGAGCTCGCCGATCGAGTCGTCGCCGAACAGGTCCGAGTCGGCCAAGACGACGACCCGTCCGGCTCCGTGGCGAAGCGCCACCGCCAGCGGAGCGTCCGGGGTGGAGGCGCTCCCCGAGGTGCGCAGCGGGACGAGCACCTCCGGTCGGGACTCCTCCACCGCCAGCACGCCGCAGCGGTAGCAGCACACCTGGGCGACCCGGGCGAGCAGGTCCTCGTGCTCAGGGGTCGGCCCTGGCTGGGCCAGGACCCAGGTGTCGACGTCGCCGTGGCGGTGCTGCGGGTCGAGCACCGTCGTGGTGACCACCTGGACGCCGAAGCGCTCGAGCAGCTCGTTGAGGTTGTTGCCGTACTTGTCCTGGTCGCACTCGCCGAGCACGACCAGCCCGCCGCCGCTGGCGACGAAGGACTCGACCGCTGCCAGCTCCTCGGCCTCCAGCTTGGGTGACCCGCCCGGCACGACGCGCTCCCATGTCGGCTCGGAGGCGTGCGCCAGGACCAGCACGTCGTAGTCGGCCAGAGCCGCAGCATCCAGGCTGCCATCGGTGTTGGCCTGGACCAGGTGGCCGGCGTGACGCAGCAGCATGGCCGCCTTCGCGTAGGAGGCGTCGTCGGGCTTGACCGGGTTGAGGACCGAGGCCATCTCGGGGCGAATGGTCCAGGCCTGGCTGTGGGTCTCGTCGACCAGGACGGCGGGGAACGCGCGCATCAACACCTCCAGGAGTCTGCGGTGCCAGAACGGCATCCCAAGGGTATGCCTGCCGGCGCCGCTGGCGTGCCACTGGCCGGCGACCGGGGCAGCGGCGGACCGCTGGTCGGTCAGTCGCCGGAGGGCCGTGCCTGCAGCGCGTGGTGCAGGTCGGCGAGCAGGTCCTCGACGTCCTCCAGCCCCACGGAGAGCCGCACCACCGCGTCGCCGATCCCCAGCTCGCGGCGAGCGCTCGCACCGATGCGGCGATGCGTCGTGGTGGCGGGATGGGTGATGAGCGACTTGGTGTCCCCGAGGTTGTTCGAGATGTCCACCAGCCGCAGCGCGTCCAGCACGGCGAAGGCGTCCGCCTGTGCCTCGGCGGGCGCGCTGTCCAGCTCGAAGGTGACGACCGTCCCGCCCCCGAGCATCTGCCGTCGGGCGAGCTCGTGCTGCGGGTGGCTCGTCAGCCAGGGGTAGCGCACGTCCCGGACTCGGGGGTGGGCCTCGAGCTCGGCGGCGACCCGCAGCGCGGAGGCGGTCTGAGCGCGCACCCGTAGCGCCATCGTCTCCAGCGCCTTGCCCAGCACCCAGGCGTTGAACGGGGACATCGAGGGGCCGAGGTTGCGCATGAGGTGCTTGACCGGGCCGTGGACGAGCTCTGCCGGTCCGAGCACGATCCCACCGAGCACCCGCCCTTGGCCGTCGATGTGCTTGGTGGCGGAGTAGACGACCACGTCCGCGCCGTGCTCCACCGGCCGGGACAGCACAGGGGTACCGAAGACGTTGTCCACGACGACGGTCGCCCCGGCAGCGTGCGCCATCGCACTCACGGCCTCGATGTCCACGAGCTCCTGCATCGGGTTGCTCGGGGTCTCGAAGAACACGGCCTGCGCCGGGGTGGCCAGCGCCTGCTCCCAGGCATCGAGGTCGCCTGCGCGGACGAAGTCGGCCTGGACCCCCCAGCGGGGGAGGATGTCGTTCAGGACGACGTAGCAGGAGCCGAACAGCTCACGGCTGGCGACCACCCGGTCTCCCGCGCCGAGCAGTCCTCCCAGCGCCACGAAGACGGCGGCCATCCCGGTGGCCGTGGCGAATCCGGCCTCCGTCCCTTCCAGGCGACGCATGCGCTCGGTGAACATCTCCACGGTCGGGTTGCCGAACCGCGAGTACAGGTAGCGGTCGATCTCGTCGTCGAAGGCGGCCGCGGCCTCGGCGGCGTTCGGGTAGACGTAGCCCGACGTCAGGTAGAGGGCCTCCGCGGTCTCCTCGAACGGCGATCGTTGCAGGCCGGCCCGCACCGCCACGGTGTCCGGACGCCACTGGGCCGGGTCCAGCCCACCGGCGGGTCCCCGGCCAGGATCCGATGGCACGCTCACCGGCGCAGGATGGCACAGTGCCGGCATGGGGCTGTATCGCGAGCACCTGCTACCACGACTGGTGGACTGGACCTGCGGGTCTGCCGACCTCAGGGGTTGGCGTGAGCGCACCGCCACCGGGCTGTCCGGAACCGTCGTCGAGATCGGGTTCGGGTCCGGGCTCAACCTCCCGCACTACCCGCCCTCGGTCGACCTCGTGTACGCCGTCGAGCCGGCCTTCCTGGCTCGCCAGATCGCCGAGCCGCGGATCCAGCAGGCTCGGCAGGACGCCCACCTGCGCGTGGAGCATGTCGGTACGGACGGTGCCGAGATCGACCTGCCTGAGGACTCCTGCGACGGTGCGTTGTCGACCTTCACGTTGTGCACGATCCCGCGGGTGGAGGAGACGCTGGCCGAGATCCTGCGGGTGCTGCGTCCCGGGGCTGCGCTGCACGTCCTGGAGCACGGGCTCTCGCCGGAACGGGCAGTGGCACGCGTGCAGCGTCTGGTCGAGCCGGTGCAGAAGGTGGTGGCCGACGGGTGCCACCTCACGCGAGACCCGTTGGCGCTGCTGTCCGACGCCGGCTTCGAGGTGATCAACGTCCACCAGGCCTACGGCAGCGGGCCTCAGCCGTGGACCTGGTTGACCTCCGCGGTCGGGCTGAGCCCCGGCTGAGGCGCTCTGCCATACTCGGGTCGCGGTGCTGTCGTGCCGAGGCAGCAGCGGCTGGCCTGCAGCGAGTCGGAGGTGGCGACGTGACGATCGTGGTGGGCGTCGACGGGTCGGAGCAGTCCGAGCGCGCCTTGTCGCTCGCCCTGCACTACGCGGTCCTGGGTGACGTCGGTGTCCAGGCGATCATGACGGTCGACGCGGACGGGCACGACGAGGCCAGCGCCAACGACGTCCTGCTCCAGGCCGAGCATCGGCTGAGCCGCATCGTCGCAGACGCGCTCGAGGCGTCGGCGGACAAGCCCTCGGTGGCCATGGAAGTCGTCGTGGGTGACCCGGCGGTGGTGATGGTCGACGCCTCCCGCTCAGCCGACATGGTCGTGCTCGGCAGCCACGGGATGTCCAAGCTGCGCAACCCGGTGCTGGGCACGGTGAGCCTGGCCTGCATCCGGCTCGGCTCATGCCCGGTCCTCGTCATCCCGGCTGGGCACGCCGACCCGATGCCGGATGCCCTGTCCGGCACGCGCTGAGGTCGACAACCGGGCCGGCCGGGCCTGCCGGAACGCCGGTGGGCGGCTAGCGTCGTGGCCATGAGCAACCTGGAGTCCCGCCCGGTGGAGCGTGGCTGCGGGGGGGTCGACGTCCTCGAGCCGTCGCCACCGCCGTCGCTGCTGGAACCGCGCGAGGTTCCCCTGGGGGGACCTCGCGCGATGCTCGTCCGACGCACGTTGCCGCACCGGGACATCCGCACCATCGGGGCCTGGTGCTTCGTCGACCACTACGGCGTGCGTGGCGCGGTGGCTGACACGATGAGCGTCCCGCCGCACCCGCACATCGGGCTGCAGACGGTCTCGTGGCTGCTCGAGGGTGAGGTGGCGCACCGAGACAGCGTGGGGAACGCGCAGGTGGTCCGCCCCGGCGAGCTCAACCTCATGACGGCTGGGCGAGGCATCGCGCACTCGGAGTACTCGCTCGCCGACCAGCGTGCAAGCGTGGGTCTGTTCGGGATCCAGCTCTGGGTGGCGCTCCCGGAGGCCCACCGTGCGCAGGCGCCGCACTTCGAGCACCACGACGACCTGCCGACGTTCAGCGACGGTGAGCTCACGGCGACGGTGCTGCTGGGTGAGCTGGCCGGCGTGCGCTCACCGGCGGCGACGTACAGCCCGATCCTCGGCGCCGAGCTGCGGCTGGGACCGGGGGCCGAGGTGGTCCTGGACCTCGAGCGCGACCTCGAGCACGGCCTCCTGGCCGCGGACGGGGACGTCGAGGTGGATGGTTCGGCCGTGCCGTTCGGGACGCTGCGCTACCAGGGCTGGGGCCGAAGCCGACTGCACCTCTCCTCACGTTCAGGCGCGACGGCACTGCTGCTCGGCGGAGAGCCGCTCGCCGAGCAGCTGCTCATGTGGTGGAACTTCGTCGCCCGGTCCCACGAGGAGATCGTGGCTGCACGACAGGACTGGCAGGGCGGTCGTCGGTTCGGGGCTGTCGTCGACGACGAGCACGCACCCCTGCCGGCGCCGGAGCTGCCGAACGTCGCACTGCGTCCCCGCCCGTCCCGGCGTCCGGGCACGGGCAGCGACGCGGGCTGACCGCCGGCCGAGGCTGTCGGGTCAGTCGCCGGCGCCGAGGCGCCGGGAGAGGCCGAGCCCGTCGGCCACCTCACGCATGCGCGGCGGCAGGCTGCGGGCCAGCCGTTGGGTGGGCCTGCCCGCCTCGCGGCGCACCAGGTCGGCCAGCAGGGCGACAGCTTCGTCGAGGTCGTCATCGCCGGCATGGATCTCCTCGGCCTCCGAGGTCGCCCCGAGCGCCTCGACCATCGCGGCGAGCGCTGCGCGGACGGCGCCGGGCGGCGGGTCGTCGAGCCCCTGCTCGGTGCTCGGGGGCTGTGTCGGCCCCGGCGCCGGCTCGAGCACGCGCAGGTCGTCCAGGTCACCGACCACCGGGTAGCCCGCCTCAGCGAGCTCGTCGGCCATGTGGTTGGACCACCGCGCCAGCCGGGCCTGTTGCTCCGGCAGCAGGCCACGGCGGTCGCGCTCGCCATGCCCGGCCAACGTCTGCTGGGCGAGCCTGACCTTGACGATGCTCGAGTACGCCGGCCAGTCGAGCTCGCCGGCCAAGCGGGCGTTGAGCCGCCGGACGGCGGCGACCTGTCCCGGGGTGAGGGAGGTGTTGGCGGTGCCGTCACCACCGACGGCCTCGACGTCGACCGGGACCTCGGACAGGCCGGTCGCCGCAGCGAACCGTCGCCAGAGCAGGTCCCGCGGGCTGCCAGCCGGCGGGACGGTCACCAGGCGCACGGCGTCGGTCCCGACGACGTCCGCCCAGCGTTCGGCCACGCCGACCGCGTCCTGCCCGCGCCACAGCACCGTGCGTCGCTTGCCGCGGCGGCGTCGTTCGCGCGCCTTGGCGAAGTACTCCGCGAAGCTCGCCGTCCCACCGTTCTTCACTGCTTCCTGCCAGGCGGCCGGGACGTGTCGCAGCAGGTCGCGCACCGTGACGACGACGAGTACCGGACGGTCGCCCGGCCCGGAGACGTCGCTGACGATGCGCTCGATGGCCGCCCCGCGGGCGCGGCTGAAGACCTCGTGGGAGATGAGGACCGGCCCGGGAGCCGTGGTGGTCTCTGCCACGAGTCGCCGCCACGCGCCCTCGGTGCGGGGGTCGTCGTAGCCGCGAGGTCCCTCGGGCGACTCCGGCTCGTCCTGCTCCGAGCCATGCCGTTCCAGGAGGGCTCCCATGCGTTGCTCGAGCACGTCGAGCGCCGGGTAGAAGTGGTCCGCCCGGTTGCCGGGGTACAGCACCCCGTGCTCGGCGAGCACCTCGCGGTGGGTCCGCAGGATCTGCTGGAGCGCGGTGGTCCCGGTCTTGGGCAGGCCGATGTGCAGCAGGACCGGGGCGGCCGCGTTCGGCATGGAGCAAGCATCCCGCACCGCGGCGCTGCGTCTGCACCGTTCCTACAGCGTGGCGAAGAACGCCAGCACGACCTCGGTGAAGCGAGCTCGCCACGCCGGGTCGGTGAGGGCGTGCGCGGCACCGGCGAGGACCAGGTGCTCCGCTCCCGGTCGGGTGCGCAGGTAGGTCTGGATGACGTCGGGCTCGATCACCTCGTCGCGCTCGGACTCCACCACGAGCATCGGCCCGGCGTAGGCCTGCAGGTCGGCGAGGAAGCGCGGCGATGTCGCTGACCCGCCGGGGCGTCGTCGCCCCAGTGGTACGTCCAGGCTCTCGTCGGTGTAGAGCGCAGGTGCCCGCAGCAGGAGGCGGGCCACCGGGCGCTGGGTGGTGAGCAGCACTGACAGCGTCGCGCCGTAGCTCGCTGCGCAGACACCGATCCGGGTCGGGTCGACCTGTGGCTGTGCGGCCAGCGTGTCGAAACCCGCGACCACGTCGGCCAGGTTCTGCCGTGGGGTCGTCGCCGAGAGGCGGCCGCTGCTGCCGCCGTGCCCGCGCAGGTCGATCGTCAGGCTGGTCGAACCGGACCGCAGGCACAGGGCAGCGGCACGGTCGGCGTTCGTGAGTCGGTCGCTGCCGAGGCCGTGCACGAACAGGACGCCGCTGCCGTTCGCGGCCGGGTCGTTCGGCTCGGCCTGCGGACTCGCGCACACGAGGGTGGCGGCCAGCCGCGCAGCGGTGGGGACGTCAGGTGCCGGGGACATGATCGACAGGTCGGTCTGCGTGGGCACGGCCGGTGACGCTACGCCACACGTTGGCCGGTCGAGAGCCGCGCCGACAGGTCCGGGCGATGGTGTGGCGTCCTCGCTGGGGCTCAGGGCCGAGGGTCACGCTGGTGGTGCTCGAGCAGCTGGGTGGCGACCTGCTGGGGTGCGTCGACCAGCGAGCTCGGGGCGACCACGAACGCCGACGGGCCCGCGATCGTCAGCAGAAGCCCGAGCCGTTGGACCAGGGGCGGCAGCAGCTCGACCTGCAGGTGAAGGGCTTCCTCGTCCTCCTCCAGCACTGCGACTCGCTCGGCGAAGCGATCAGCCGCCCACCGCGCTGACTGCGGCAGCACCACCTCGGCCGTGGTTGCCCGGCGACTCGCCTCGATGGCCGCTGCGGCGGCCGACGGTACGTCGAAGGTGTCCTCGAGCAGCTCGGCCGAGCGAACGTTGGACAGCAGGAAGGTGCGGACGGAGCCGTCGGGTTGCAGCGGCCCGGCGTCCACCTCCCAGCCGCGACGGGTGTGCCGCATGACGTAGGGCTCGATGATTCGCTCGCTCACCCCAGGTTCCCATGCCCGCGAGTACCGGATGCGCAGAGCGCGACGCTCGGTTCTGGCGCGAGTGACCAGCGCCGGGATGCCGGCGTCGGCCAGCGGCGCCGGCTCGGACTGGTCCACGTCGTGGTCCCCGTGCTGATCCGGGGGGAGCATCGTGTCCTGCAGCACGCGGACGGCACCGGCGAGCTCCTCGTCGTCCGGTTCCAGCGCCAGCAGGTCGGCTGCCGCCTGGAAGAGCAAGGCCAGCTCAGCGGCGTCCACATAGACCACGCCCAGCTCTTCGGCGGGGCGGGGGTCGGTGACCCGCACCACGGTGGCCTCGTCCGGGAACGCCTCGCTGCCGTCCGCGCCGAGGAACTCCACGACGGCCCGGCGGAAGTACCCCGCCGGCTGACTTGGCCCGGTATCGGCGGTGTAGAAGGCGAGGATGTCCTCTCGCAGCTCGTCGGGGTCCACGGCGAACATCGCCGCCAGCTCGGAGATGGCCAGGCCGTCAGGGAAGTGCTCCAGCCTGGCCAGGACGGCGGGGATGCGGGCGAAGCGTTGGGCGTAGCGCGGCGTCGCGGGGTCGGTCACCTGCCACCGCCTGCCACGGCGCGCAGCTCGGCGAGCATGGACTCGCGGAACTCGGCTGGTCCCAGGACACGGACCCGCCGCCCCAGCTCGTAGAGCCTGGAGCGGAACGCCGAGGCGTTGCTGACCGTGTACGTCAGCTGCACGTGGCCGTCTCCAGCAGCGTCCTCCCGCGCCGAGGTCGGGCGGCCCAGCAGGGCCTCCACGTCGCCGCGGAAGGCCGACGAGGTCGTCACCGACACGGCCAGCGGCGCCTCGACGACCCACGACAACGGGTCCAACGTGGCGCGGGGCTCACGCCCCCGCACGGCGGCAGTGCCTGGGGCGTCCAGGCTCACCTCTCGCATCCGGTCCACCACGAAGTGCTTCGGGTCCTGCTGGCCGACCTCGACCGCCACGAGCGTCCACGAGCCTGAGCGGGGCAGGACCGACTGCGGGTCGGCAACCCTCGGTCGCCCCTTGTAGACGAAGCGCAGCCGGCTGTGCTGGGTGAGCGAGGTCAGCACCCGGGAGAGCTCGTCGTTGGCCGGGGGTGCCTCGGCGACGAAGGGGCGTTCGAGGACGTCGGTGGACGGGTCCAGGCCGAGTCGCGCCAGCAGGTCGGGCCGGTCTGCGACCAGGCCGGCCCGCTGCAGCGCCGCGCTCTCCTCCGGGCTCAGGCGCAGGCGCAGCCGGTTGTCGATCGTCACCATCCGGTAGCGGGCCGTGCTGCCGTCCTCGGCGATGTTCTCCACGAGCCACCCTTGGCGGGAGAGCAGCCGAAGGTCGCGCGCGAGCTGTTCCCGGTTGCCGTCAGGCTGCCCGACGTAGCCTCCGACCTGGACGAGGACGTCGGCGTCCACCCCCTCGCGCTCGGCCCTCCACAGTGCCGCGGCCAGCCGGACCAGCCGCTCCATCGCGGCGCGCTGGTCGCGTCCGCCGGCCCTCATGGCGTCCTCCCGGGTCTTCGACGTCGTCCGGCCTCAAGTCTGGCCGACGCGAGCGTCGATCGCTGTCACGACGCTCACAACGGCAGCCAAGGACGCCCAGGCCGTACCCTCGCGATCATGGAGCTGCTCGAGCGTATCCGCCCCGGCAGTGGCGCCGAGGCGGTGCTCGACGGCTTCGTGGGCTGGGCCGCCGATCGCGGGCTGACTCTCTACCCGCACCAGGAGGACGCCCTCCTCGAGGTGCTGGCCGGAGCCAACGTCATCCTCGGCACCCCCACCGGTTCCGGCAAGAGCCTGGTTGCGCTGGGGGCTCACGTGGCCGCGCTGACCTCAGGTCGCCGGACCTGGTACACGGCCCCGATCAAGGCGCTCGTCTCGGAGAAGTTCTTCGACCTGTGCGACGTCCTCGGTGCAGACCAGGTGGGCATGCTCACCGGGGATGCCAGCGTCAACGCCGAGGCGCCGGTGCTGTGCGCCACCGCAGAGGTACTGGCCAACCTCGCCCTTCGGCAGGGGTCGGCTGCCGACGTCGGGCAAGTGGTCATGGACGAGTTCCACTTCTACGGCGACCGGGACCGGGGATGGGCGTGGCAGGTGCCGCTGCTCGAGCTCACCGGCGCGCAGTTCGTGCTGATGTCGGCCACCCTCGGCGACGTGAGCTTCTTCGCCGAGGACCTGCAACGGCGGACCGGGCGGCCGACGGCCGTGCTCACCGAGGCGCCCCGCCCGGTGCCACTCGTCTACGGCTACCTCACCACGGGCCTGCACGAGACCGTGGCCGACCTGCTGGAGACCCGCGACGTCCCGGTCTACGTCGTGCACTTCACCCAGGCATCGGCCGTCGAGCAGGCCCAGGCGCTCATGAGCATCAACGTGGCGACCAAGGCCGAGAAGGGTGCGATCGCCGACGTCATCGGCGACTTCCGCTTCACCACCGGGTTCGGTCGCACCCTGTCCCGGCTGCTCCGGCACGGCATCGGGGTCCACCACGCCGGGATGCTCCCGCGCTACCGCCGGCTGGTCGAACGGCTCGCTCAGGGCGGGCACCTCAAGGTCATCTGCGGCACCGACACCCTGGGTGTCGGGATCAACGTCCCGATCCGTACCGTCCTCATCACCGGGCTGAGCAAGTACGACGGGATCCGGCAGCGGCGGCTCAACGCCCGGGAGTTCCATCAGATCGCCGGCCGGGCGGGCCGGGCCGGCTTCGACACCCTCGGCCGGGTTCTCGTCCAGGCGCCCGAGCACGTGGTGGAGAACGAGCGGGCGCTGCTCAAGGCCGGCCAGGACCCGAAGAAGCGCCGCAAGGTCGTGCGCAAGCAGCCACCGGCGGGCTTCGTCTCCTGGTCGCAGGAGACGTTCGAGCGGCTGGTGGCCGCGGAGCCGGAGCCGCTGCGCTCCCAGTTCCGCGTGAGCCACGCGATGCTCGTCAACGTGCTGGCGCGGCCTGCTGACTTCTGTCGCTCGATGTGTCACCTGGTCTCGGACAACCACGAGCCCGACAACCGACGCCGCCACGTGCATGACGCGGTGGCCATCTACCGCTCGCTGCGCGCCGGGGACGTGCTCGAGGAGCTGGGCGAGGCGGACGAGGCCGGGCGTCGCGTCCGCCTGACGGTGGATCTGCAGGCCGACTTCGCGCTCAACCAGCCGCTCTCGCCGTTCGCCCTGGCGGCGATCGAGCTGTTCGACCCATCCTCCGCTACCTACGCCCTGGACGTGGTCTCGGTCCTGGAGGCCACCCTGGAGGACCCGCGGCCGGTCGTTCGGGCCCAGGAGTCCAAGGCCCGCGGAGCCGCGGTGGCGGCGATGAAGGCCGAGGGGATCGAGTACGAGGAGCGGATGGAGCTGCTCGAGGACGTCACCTACCCGCAGCCGCTCGCAGCAGAGCTCGGCGCTGCCTTCGAGCTGTACCGGCAGGGCCACCCCTGGGTCGGGGACTACGAGCTGTCCCCGAAGTCGGTGGTGCGGGAGATGGCCGAGCAGGCGCTGACCTTCGTCGAGCTGGTGAGCACCTACCAGCTGGCCAGGTCCGAGGGCGTGGTGCTGCGATACCTCGCCGACGCCTACCGGGCGCTGCGCCAGACCGTTCCCGAGCAGGCCAGGACGGAGGAGCTGGAGGATCTCCTCGCCTGGCTCGGGGAGGTCGTCCGGCAGACCGACTCCAGCCTGCTGGAGGAGTGGGAGCAGCTGGTCAGCGGTGGGCTCCCCTCGCCGGGGCGGGGCAGGCTCACCGAAGCACCCCCACCGGTCACCGCCAACGCTCGAGCGTTCCGGGTCCTGGTGCGCAACGCCATGTTCCATCGCGTCCAGCTCCTCGCCCGCCACGACTACGCAGCCCTGGCGGCGCTGGACTCCACCGACGGGGACGAGGGCCCTGGTGAGTCCCGCTGGTCCGAGGTCGGCTGGTCCGAGTCCCGCTGGTCCGAGAGGATGGCAGCGTTCACCGCCGAGCACGGCGCCCTGCTGACCGGACCCGACGCTCGTGGGCCGGCGTTGTTCCAGCTCGACGAGCAGCCAGGGGACGCCGAGCAGCGCGCGGGTCGGGTCAGCCAGTGGCGAGTCCGCCAGGTGCTCGATGACCCTGCCGGGCACCGTGACTGGGCCATCACCGCAGCGGTGGACCTCGACGCCTGCGACGCGCTGGGCCGAGCCGTGGTGAGGGTCGAGTCCGTCGGCCCGATCGGCTCCCTCAGCGCAGGGTGAGCAGCAGGTCCCGACGGGGCTTCGGGATGGGCACGGCCTGCATGTCCAGCGTGGCGCCGGCCGGTGCCCGGAGGCGGTGGTGAGCGAGGAGCCTGGCAACGATCGCCTTGGTGATGAGCTCGGCGAAGTGGTTGCCCAGGCAGAGGTGGGCACCGCCGCCGAACGGCACGAAGAGGTGCGAGTGCTGCTTGTCCTCGGCGCGCTCGGGGCCGAAGCGTTCGGGGTCGAAGCGGTCGGGGTCGCTCCAGTAGCTCGGGTGGCGATGCAGGGCCAGGCTGGCCGCGGTGATCATCGTGCCGGCGGGGATCGTCCAGCCGTCGATGTCGCTGTCGGCGAGCACACCGCGCGGCGACGCCGGGACCGGCGGGCTCATCCGCAGGGCCTCCTTCATCACCAGCCCGGTCGCCGGCAGCTCGGCGGCGTTGTCCATCGTCACCGGCTGCCCGTCCAGCGCGAGCGCTTCCTCGACCACCCGGTCCTGCCAGGCCGGGTGCTGGGCCAGCTCCCAGAGCATGACGGCCAGGGTGGAGGTGGTGGTGTCGTGCGCCGCGAGCAGCAGGAAGATCATGTGGTCGACGACTTCGTCCACCCCGAGCTGTCGGCCCTCGGCGGTGGTGGCGTGGCTCAGCCGTGACAGCAGGTCGCTGCCCTCGGGCTGCTCGCGGCGTTGCCGCACGAGCTCACCGAAGCGCTGCTGCAGGCGTCGACGGGCCGCCAGGCCGGCGCGGAAGGCGGTCCCGGGAAGGTCGGCTCGAACGGGGCTGACCGAGGCCCGCATCATCGCCACGAACGCTTCGTTGACCTCGGCGACGCCCTGGCCGAGGGACAGACCGACGAAGACCTCGCCCGCGATGTCGAGGGTGAGCTGCTTCATGAGCTGGTAGGCGTTGATGGTGGCGGAGCCGAGACGGGCCAGGTGGCGGTCGATGACGTCGTGGATGTCGCTCATGTACCCGTTGAGGGCCGCACGTCGGAAGGCGTGCTGCATGGCTCGTCGGTGCAGGCGGTGCTCGTCGAAGTCGCGCAGCATGAGGCCCCGCCGGAACAGCGGTCCGATGGTGAAGGACCACCCGATCTCGGAGGAGAAGGCCCGGTCGGCGTCGAGGTAGATCGTCCGGGTCGCGTCGGGGCTGAGGAACACCACCGTCCGCTGCCCCAGCACGGTGAGGGAGAAGGTGTCACCGAAGCTGTGCTGGGCACCGAGCAGGAGGGCGCGGGTGTCCCGCAGGAAGGGCACGGTGTGCCCGAGTACCGGCACGCCGCGAGGCCCCGGGACGTGGTAGCCGCTAGGCAACCCCGGCCACCTCCTGCAGCTCCAGGACGGACTCGACGAACAGCTCCTCGATGCGCTTCGGGTCCTCGGTGATCGCCGCGTCGCTGTGCACGGAGAAGTTCAGCTCCCCGTCGAGGGTGAAGATGCCGAAGGACAGGTTCATGTGGCCGGAGACACCACCCATGCCCCACATGCCGAGCACCTTGGCGCCGGCGATCGTCGTCTCGCCACGGGGCCCCGGGACGTTCGTCGTCACCCCGATCGAGTGGGCCTGGTTGAGCTTGTGGATCAGCCGTTCCACGTCCGGGGTGGTGAGCGCGGAGAACCCGGTCAGACCGAAGGACACCACGGGCATCATCCCGGCCTTGATCCGGTCGACCTGACGCTTGATCTCGAGGACCTGCTCGACACGGTCCTCCTCGTGCACCGGCAGCAGCACCGGGACGAGGCCGAAGCGGTTCCCGAGGTTCTCCGGGAGCGGCTCGTCAGGCTTGCGCAGGCTGACCGGGACGGCGGTGAAGAGCTCGTCCGCGCTGAGGGCCTCCTTCTCGAGGAGGTATCGGCGCAGGGCGTGCGTGAGGCAGCCGAGCAGAGCGTCGTTGATGGTGGCGCCGAAGGCCTTCCCGGCGGCCTTCACGGGGGCCATCGGCATCGGTTCCATCCAGGTGACCAGCTTGGTCCCCCCGACCTTCCCGTGCAGGATCGTCTTGCCCGGCCGCGGCGGGAAGGTGAAGGCCACACCGTCCCGGACGCCGTAGCGGGCCAGGCGCGCGTTCTCCCGCAGGGCTGTCGTGGTCTCCGAGACCTTGCCCGCCACGCCGCTCGCGGCCTCGAAGGCGCCGGTGGCCGCCTCCTCCACCTGATCGCGCATCGTGTCGGTGACCTCGGACCCGAACTCGACGAACCTCGACGGGTCGAGCGCGAGGTCGAGCGTCTGCTCCAGCGCGTCCTGGGTGGAGGCGATCCGCGCCGGCAAGGACTGCACGGCGCCGCCGATGGAGCCCGCGACCGCACCTCCGGCGGCGCGCGCACGCCGACGGAACTGCAGCGGGGACTGGGGGATGAAGCCACGTGCGCGGCGCCCCTCGGAGTCGCCGGTCGCTGATGCCTCGGTGGGCGCGCTCCGGACCGCTGCGGCATCCGGAGCCTGCTTGCCGGCGGTCTCCTCGCCGTCGGTGGACTCGTCGGCCAGCGAGAGGAAGAGCCGGACCAGCGTCTGGCCGTCGGCGATCGCGTGCTGGATGCGGGCGTGGACGGCGCTCGTGTCACCGTCGAAGCCCTGGATCAGGTAGAGCTTCCAGAGCGGGTGATCCCGGTCGAGCAGCAGGGAGCGCTGCTCCCCCACGAGCCGCTCGAGCGCTGCCTTGTCCCCTGGAGCCTCCAGCCGGACCACCTCGACGTGGTTCTCGAGGTCGAAGTCGGGGTCGTCCTCCCAGTGCGGCATGAGCAGCGGGTTGCGCGACATCACGGCTCGTTGCCGGAAGACCCGGAACCGATCGACGAGGCGGGTTCGCACGACCTCGCGGAACTCGTCCGGGTCGATCCGCCGGTCCGTCCACAAGAACGCCGACACGGTCTGGTGGTTGTTCTCCCACTCCGAGTACAGCCAGACCGCGTCGGCTGGGCTGAGATCACGGCGACCAGACATCGGTGCCCCTTCCTGGCGCTCTCTTCCTGTGCTCGGAGGGTAGTGAGAAGGCCGGGAGGCGGCAGCGGATTCCGCCCTGCGGTCGTTGGGAGCCCCCGCCCCCGGACGCCCCATCGGGCGTGCCTGAGTCCGACCGAAGGGAATCTTGCGCACTCAGTTACTCGCCGGTAACATGGGCGCATCCAGCCGGTCGGCGTCTTGCCGCCGCGCGTCGGAGCACCGCCTACCCAAGGAGTCCCGTCATGGCGCAAAGCACCACCCGCCAGGCCGAGCTCGAGGCCCGTGAGGTCGCCGAGGCTGCCCGGCAGAAGGAGTGGCACCTGCCGTCCTTCGGCAAGGAGCTCTACCTCGGTCGTCTCAACCTCGACCTCATCTCACCGTTCCCCGAGGAGCCGGCCGATGTCCGCGCCGAGGGCGACGCATTCGTGGAGAAGGTCCGGGCGCTTTGCGAAGGCGAGTGGCGGGACGTGGGTGCCGAGATCGAGCGCACCTCGTTCATCCCCGAGCACGTCTTCAAGGGCCTCGCCGACATCGGCGCCTTCGGGATGAAGATCCCCAAGGAGTACGGCGGGCTCGGCCTGTCGCAGCTGTCCTACAACCGCGCGCTCATGCTGCTCACCCAGGTGCACGGCTCGCTGGGCGCGCTGCTGTCGGCCCACCAGTCCATCGGTGTCCCGCAGCCGGTCAAGAACTACGGCACCGCGGAGCAGAAGGAGAAGTACCTGCCACGCTGCGCCAAGGGCGCCATCACGGCCTTCCTGCTCACCGAGCCCGGCTTCGGCTCCGACGCGGCCCGCATGGTGAGCACCGCCGTGCCGACCGATGACGGCTCCGGCTACACCCTCAACGGGCTCAAGCTCTGGACGACGAACGGTGTCGTCGCCGAGCTCGTGGTGGTCATGGCCCGAGTGCCCAAGAGCGAGAACAACCGTGGCGGCATCTCGGCCTTCGTCGTGGAGATGGACACCCCGGGCATCACCGTGGAGAACCGCAACGCGTTCATGGGCCTGCGCGGTATCGAGAACGGCGTCACGCGCTTCGACAACGTGTTCGTGCCCCGGGAGAATCTGCTCGGCCGTGAGGGAGACGGGTTGCGGATCTCGCTCAGCACGCTGAACGCCGGCCGGCTGGCCATCCCGGCGATGAGCGCCGGCAGCGCCAAGTGGTCGACCAAGATCGCCCGCGAGTGGTCGGCCGAGCGCAAGTCCTTCGGCCGGCAGATCGGCAAGCAGGGCGCCGTGGCCGAGAAGCTCGCGTTCATGGCCGCCACGGCATTCGCGCTGGACGCGATGCAGGAGATCAGCGCGATCATGAACGACCAGGGTCGCAACGACATCCGGATCGAGTCGGCCATCGCGAAGCTGTACTCCACCGAGATGGCCTACATGGTCGCCGACGAGCTCGTCCAGATTCGCGGTGGCCGCGGGTACGAGACCGCTGAGTCGCTCAAGGCCCGCGGCGAGCGCGCCGTGCCGGCCGAGCAGCAGCTCCGCGACATGCGCATCAACCGCATCTTCGAGGGCTCGACCGAGATCATGAGGCTGCTGCTCGCGCGGGAGGCGACCGACGCCCACCTGTCGGTGGCCGGGGACATCATCGACCCCAAGGCCGACGTGAAGGCCAAGGCCAAGGCGGGGGCGGCTGCCACCGGCTTCTACGCCAAGTGGCTGCCGAAGCTCGCGGTGGGCAAGGGCAACAGCCCGACGGCCTACAACGAGTTCGGTGAGCTGGCCAAGCACTTGCGCTGGGTGGACCGCCGCTCGCGCAAGCTCGCCCGCTCGACGTTCTACGGGATGTCGCGCTGGCAGGGCCGGCTGGAGTTCCAGCAGGCCTTCCTCGGCCGGATCGTCGACATCGGTGCCGAGCTGTTCGCGGTGTCCGCGGCCATCATGAAGGCCGAGCAGATCAAGCAGCAGCACGGTGGCGAGCGCGGCAAGGAGGCCTACGAGCTGGCCGACCTGTTCGCCAAGCAGGCCAAGGTCCGGGTCGAGCGACTGTTCGACGCCCTGTGGACGAACACCGACGCCGACGACATGAAGTTCTCGGCGAAGCTGGTCGACGGCGCCTACACCTGGCTCGACGAGGGCATCGTGGACCTCACCGAGGGCACCGGCCCGTGGATCGCGGACGAGACCTTCCGCAGCACCGCCGTCGAGACGGTGCACCGCAAGGTCATCTAGCACCACCGCCGGGCTGACCGGCATCGGCGCTGGGGCGCCCGAGCTGCTGCTCGGGCGCCCCAGTCGCGTCAGCCGCGCGTTGCCGTGAGCTCGTCCTCGGTGTAGTCGGTGCGAACCTCCAACCACATCGGGAGATGGTCGGAGAGCTGGTGGGTCCGCCATTCGCGGTAGTAGCGGTGACGCTCCGCCTCGGTCCGCTCCCGACCGGCCCGGGTGTGGGCGTAGCCATCGCCGAGGTCCTCGGTGTAGGCAACCTCGTCCTCGACCCGCATGACGGACTCGAACGGGTCGAAGACCCCTGCCCGCCCGGTCGTCTCGAACCGATGGCGGCGCTCCGGCTCGGAGCGCAACGCGATCTGGTCGTAGTGCTTGTCCTTCGGCACGTTGCTCCCCGGAATCGACTGCAGCTCCGGTGGCACCATCCAGCCTTCGTCGGTCAGGGCGTCCATCGTGCGGTCGTCGCGGGCGTAGATGTTGAAGTCGCCCAGGACTACGAGGTTCGACGTCCACGCGTGCTTGTCCTCGGTGCGTTTGCGTAGGAACGTCGCGATCTCGGCGATCTCGGCGACGCGGCGCTCGTCCTCGGCCCTGTCGCTGCCGTAGATGACATGGACGGTGGCCAGCTGGAAGCGGCTCCAGCCGGCGTGGAAGCCGGCCATGAACGGTGTTCGCGCAACCTGCACGGGGGAGGTGCCATCTGACAGCGTCGGCAGCACGAGCTCTCCGGCCAACCCCCCGAAGCGCACGGTGCGGCTGTCGTAGAGGAAGGCCATCCGCTCGCCGTTGCCGGCCCGCCCCTCGGTCACGTCGGTGACGATCGACCTCCACATCGGGCCGAGCACGGAGGTCAGGTGTTCCAGTGCCTGCAGGTCCTCACGGACCTCCTGGACGGCGACGAGGTCCAGGTGACTGATGACCTCGGCCAGGTAGAGGTAGGCCTCCTCGCTCCGCCAGCCGTACTTCGACGAGTCCAGCTCACGGATGTTCCAGGTGGCGAGCAGCATGGTGCGGTCCAGCGTCTTCGCCGGGACCTGCTCGGCCAGGTCGCTCCGCAGCCGCTGCAGCCCGTCGACGGTGCGTCGACGGGCGGCGGTGGGCATCGAGCGCAGCACGCTGTAGTCCGGCACCCCTTGACGGTAGACCCGCACGACCGACTGCGGACGGGCTCTACAGTTCCCGCGTGGCACCGGAACCGGCAGCGTCGGACGGGTTGCACTCGCGACCGGAGGCGAGGCATCCGGAGGTGCCGCCGACGCCACGGGTCGTCGTGGAGCTGCTCGTGCGGGCGTCCGTGCTCGGGGGCGTGGTGGCGTTGCTCGCCTCGGCCTACGTCTTCGTCGAGCACGAGCTGCTCACGACGCTGTGGTTCGAGCTGCCGGCGCGGGCCGGCTTCGGCTCCGCGCCCTGGTGGTGGGTCATCGGGCTGCTCGTGGTCGGTGCCATGCTCACCGCCTTGGCGCTCCGGCTCCCAGGGCGCGGCGGGCACTCCCCGCTGGACGGCTTCGGCTTCGACATCGGCCCGAGCCAGATCGGCTCCGTGCTCGCCGCCGCCCTGGCCTCGCTTGCGTTCGGCGCCGTGCTGGGGCCGGAGGCGCCCTTGCTGGCGCTGGGGACTGCGTGCGGTTTCGTGGCGGCACGGGTTGGCCGCCGGAGTCCGGCGAGCTCCTCCGAGCAGAAGCTCCTCATGCTGGCTGGCGGGATCGCCTCCTTCGGTGCCGTCCTCGGCAACCCGCTCGTCTCAGCCTTCTTCCTGGTGGAGGCGGCGCTGCTGAACGGGATCCCGATTCGGCGCCCCATCGTCCTGGGGGTACCTGCGGTGGCGTTGGCCTTCGGCTACACGATCCAGGTGGGGCTCGAGGACAGGTCCGGGTTGGGGGAGACCCAGCTCGGCGTCCCGGGCTTGTCGGCCTACCCGGAAGTACTGCTCGAGGACCTTCTGCTGGTGGTCCCGATGGCTGCGACCACTGCGCTGGTGACGTTGGGGGCCCTCGGCCTCGCCAGGCGACTGCATGCCAAGATCGGGCCGAGCTCGACCGGTGCGATGCTCGGGGCGGCAGTGCTGATCGGCGTGATCGCCGCGTCGGCGCGGGCGATCGCCGACGTCCCGCTGGAGTTCATCCTGTTCTCCGGCCAGTCCGGGATGGCGGGCATGGTGGGGACCACCTCCGTGGTCGTCGTCGTGCTGGCCATCCTCGGCAAGTGGGTGGCCTTCACCCTGTGTCTCGGTACCGGGTTCCGCGGTGGCCCGGTCTTCCCCGCCATCTTCCTTGCCGTGTCCATCGCCGTGCTCCCGTCCGCGATCGGCGGCTCCACGCTGAGCGCCGGTCTGGTCGCGGGGTGCACCGCGGCCGCCACCGTGGCGGTGACGAAGCTCCCCTTCGTGAGCGCCCTGCTGGCGACGTTGCTCTGTGCGCCGGCTGGCCTCGCGGTGACGTCCGTGGCGCTCTTCGGTGCGGTCGTCGCGATGCTGACCGTGCTGCTCGTGCAGCGCGCCCGAGCTCCGGAGCCGCAGCAGCCCGAGCCCTAGGACAGCGCGACCTCCAGGGCCCCTCCCGGGTCGACGGTGTAGGGGCGTCCCCGAACCTGCAGCTCGAGTGGGTTCGGGCCGTGCCGGTGTCCGCTCAGCGTGAGCGTGTCGTGGCTCACGGAGACCTCGAGCCCGTAGTGCTCCCGGTAGCGCATCCGGAAGCGCAATGACGCCACGCCCTCCGGCATGAACGGGTCGAACCGGAGCCTGTTGCCGCGCGTCTCCAGTCCGGTGAATCCCCGCTGGAGCAGATCCACCGTGCCGACCATCGCGCCGAGGTGGATGCCCTCTTGCGTCGTCCCTCCCTGCACGTCGGCGACGTCGCTCTCCAGCGCCTCCTCGAACAGCTGCCAGGCGAGCTTGTGGTCGGTGTCGGCCAGCACCCACGCGTGCACCAGCTTCGACAAGGTGGATCCGTGTGCGGTGCGGTGCAGGTAGTAGTCGGCACAGCGGGGGATCAGCAGGTCGTCGTAGCTGTAGCCGAGCGAGGTGATGATCTCGGCCAGCTCGTCGGCCGAGAGGAGGTAGAAGAGCATGAGCAGGTCGGCCTGCTTGCTCAGCTGGTAGTTGTTGGAGGAGTCGCCTTCGGCTTCGAGGATGCGGTCCAGCCGACCGATGTTCCCATATCGGACGCGGTAGTCCTCCCAGTCCAGCTCCGGAAGCCGTTCGTACCCTTCGAACTGGCTGAGCACGCCGTCGTGCCAGCACAGCCGCATCTTGCGGCTCATGTGCTCCCACCGCTCGATGTCCTGTCGCCGGATCTCGAGCAGGTCCTGCAGCTCGCGGCAGCGCCGCGTCGGGAGGATCTGCAGGCACGTCAGTGCGCGCTGCATGAGCCACACGACCATCACGTTCGTGTAGGCGTTGTTGTCGATGCCTGGCTCCTCGCGCCATGGGTAGCCGTCGTGGTACTCGTCCGGGCCCATGACGCCGCGGATGTCGTAGCGGTCGGCGGCGCGGTCGTACGTGGCGATGCTCGACCAGAACTTCGCCACCTCGAAGATCAGCTCGGCACCGTGCTGGGCCAGGAAGTCGAGGTCGCCGGTGGCCTCGTAGTACTGCCAGGTGTTGTAGGGGACGGCGACGTTGATGTGGCGCTGCAGGTGGGAGTTGTCCGGCAGCCAGCGACCCGACTGGGGGTTCAGGTGCAGGGTCTGGGTCTCCTCGCGGCCGCTGGCACCGCTCTGCCAGGGGAACATCGCGCCCTCGAAGCCGGCAGCGTGAGCCAGCTTGCGCGCCTCGGGGAGCCGGCGCCACCGATAGAGGAGCAACGCCCGGCTGATCTCGGGCATTCGCAGGTTCAGGAATGGGTACACGAACGTCTCGTCCCAGAAGATGTGGCCCCGATACGCCTCCCCGTGCAGGCCGCGAGCGGGGATCCCCACGTCGAGGTCCACGCTGTGGTCCGACACCGTCTGCATCAGGTGGAACAGGTGCAGACGGAGCACCATCTGGGTGCGGTCGTCGGCGCCGGTCTCCAGGTCGCAACGCGACCACTGGTGGTCCCAGGCCAGCACGTGCCGGTCCATCAGCACGTTCAGCTCGGGCATGCACAACGCATGATCGCGGGCTGCCTCCCCGGGCTCGCTGAGCGCGTGGTCGCGCGAGGTGTAGAGGGTGGCGACCTTCTCCACGGTCCAGGCCTGGCCCTGGCTCACCTCGAGCTCGATCTCGTGGGCGGCGAGTCCGGGCTCGCTGACATCGACGAAGGCCAGGTCGACGGGACGCCCCTCCCGCAGCACGCGGTGGCGCGCGGCCAGGCTGACCTCCAGTCGGGACTGGGTCGTCTTCACGTCGACAGCGACCGCCACCTTGTCCACCGACTCGGCGCGCAAGCAGATGAGGTGCTCGTCGCCGAGCCCGGCGTAGCGGGCCACTCCGCTGTTGCGAACCCGGGCGTCGATCCCCGAACGCACGTGGATGGTGCCGGAGTAGTTCTCCGGGACCAAGGTCATCTCCATGCCCATGCAGTACGGGTCGGCCATGGAGACGATGCGTCGCTGTGCCACCGCGGTGACCCGCTGCTCGGCGTCGAGCACGCGGAACCGCCGCGTCAGCACGCCGCGCCGAAGGTCGAGCTCTTGCACGTAGTCCTGCAGGTTGGCGGTGTCGACGTCGAACCAGTCGGCGTCACCGATCCGGAAGCTCATCGACTGCCAGTCCGGCAGGTTGACCATGCTCTCGTTCTCGACGACGTGGTCGGACATCTCGACGCTCAGTCGGTTGAAGACCCCGGCGGCGTAGGTGCCCGGGTAGTGGGCGCCCCCGGCTCGGGACTCGGGCGCGGCTCCTCGGGTGGCGAAGCGCCCGTTGCCGAGGGTGCACAGCGCCTCGCGCAGCGGTTCGTTCCCGGGGTCGTACCCGTCGTATCGCAGCAGCCAGCCGGTCACGTTCGCTCCGTCCGTGGGGTGCCTCAGGGCACCCTGGCAGGCGCTCGGCCGCCTGCCTAGTGGCCATCGGTCCTACGGGGCCGGGACCTGTGCCGGACGAGCCCGGGCAGCCTCAGGCGCTTGCTCAGGCGGGCCAGAGCAACGGCACACCAAACACGGTGGCGACCAAGACGAGCAGTGTCAGCGGGAGTCCGAGGCGGGCGTAGTCGCCGAACCGGTAGCCCCCCGGCCCATAGACCATCGTGTTCGTCTGGTACCCGATGGGGCTCAGGAAGGACGCCGAGGCGGAGATCGCCACAGCGATGGCCACCCCTCGAGGGTCGAGCTCGGTGGCGCCAGTCGCGGCCACTGCGATCGGCAGCATGAGCAACGCCGCAGCATTGTTCGTGACGAGCTCGGTCAGGACGAGTGTCGCCAGGACGACGCCGAGCAGCACACCTCGATCGCCGTAGTCCTCGAACACCGAGACGAGTCCGGAGGCGATGGTCTCGGCGAGCCCCGAGGACTCCATGGCCGCAGCCAGCCCGAAGGCCGAGGCGATCACCACGATGACCTCGAGGTCGACGGCGCGCCTGGCCTCAAGCGGGCTGAGCACACCGAGGAGCACCATCGCGATGGCTCCGAGCAGGGCGCCCTCGAGGATGGGCACGATCCCGGTGGCGGCCAGGAGTACCACGACGCCCAGCGTGGCGATCGGGACCCAGGCGCGCTTGGTGGCCACCGGGGGCGAGCCGTCCATCTCGGCGACCAGCAGGAAGTCGGCCTTGTCGCGCCACCGCTCACCGAAGCCGGGGTCCGCCACGAGGATCAGGGTGTCCGCGACGCGGATCCGGACCGAGCCGAGCTTGGCGTCGACCAGCTGCCCGGCGCGGTGGATGGCCACAACGGCCGACTGGTAGCGGGACCGGAACCCCACCTCCGCCAGCGTCCTGCCCACGATCGGCGAGCGTGAGCCGACGACCGCCTCGAAGTACCGCACGTGCGGGCTGTCGAGCTCCATGACGTGCTGCAGCTCGGCCGAGCTCAGGCCCCGGCGTTCCTGCAGGTCGATCACGTCCCCGGCGCGGCCGACGAAGTGCAGGCGGTTGCCGCCACGAAGCACGGTGTCGGGGCGGACCGGAGCGATGATCGTGTCTCCGCGGTCGACCGAGGCGAGGAAGACGCCTTGCAGGTGCCGGAGCGAGGCCTCCTCGACCGTCTGGCCGTCCACCGGGCCGTTGGGAACCACCACCATCTCCACGCTGAAGCGCCTGCCGGCTTCCTGCAGCTCGCCGCGGGCGGTGCGGCGCTCGGGCAGCACCATCGGGGCGAGCGCGACGACCAGGAGCATCCCGACGATGGCGATCGGCAGACCCAGGCGGCCGATCTCGAAGAAGCCGATCGGCTCGAGCCCCAGGCTGCCCATCTGCCCGGCGACCACCAGGTTCGTCGAGGTCCCGATCACGGTGACGGTCCCCCCGAGGATGGCCCCGAACGAGACCGGCATCAGCAGCTTGGACACCGAGACGCCGCGACGGTCCGCCCACGCGTTCACCTGAGGCACCAGCATCGCCACGATGGGGGTGTTGTTCAGGAATGCCGAGGACCCGAGCACGGGCGGCATCAGCCGCATCAGCGGTCGACGGATCCATCCGCTCTCGCCCAGCGTTCCTTGCAGGATCGGTGTCAGGGCGCCGGTCTTCTCCACCGCAGCGGCCAGCACGTACAGGGCTGCGACCGTGATCGGGGCGGGGTTGGAGAACCCGGAGAACGCCTCCGCGGGGTCGACCACACCGGTCACGAGGAGGATGACCACCCCGCCGAAGACGACCACGGCCGGCGACAGGCGTCCGCGGACGAGGGACCCGAGGACGAGCAGGATCACGCCCGCGGTGAGCCAGGCCTGCATCGTCACGGAGGCACGGTAGCGACCCAGCGCCTGGCAGGTCCTGAGCCGGGCGACATGGCGACGGCGTGTCATACGCTCGGCCGGTGGCGCAGGGCGACGCACGAGAGGTCCTGTGGGTGGCGACTCGCCTCGGGCTCAGCTCTTTCGGCGGACCGGTGGCGCACCTGGGCTAGTTCCGCACCGAGTACGTGCAGCGTCGCCGATGGCTCTCCGACGACGCCTTCGCCGAGCTCGTCGCGCTCTGCCAGTTCCTGCCCGGCCCCACGTCGTCACAACTGGGGATGGCGGTCGGCCTGCATCGTGCGGGTCGACGTGGGGCGCTGGCCGCGTGGGTGGGGTTCACCCTCCCGTCGGTGCTGCTGATGGCCGGGTTCGCGGTCGTGGGGGGGTCAGGAGCAGTCACCGAGGCCACCTGGCTGGACGCGTTGCGGCTCGTCGCGGTCGTGGTCGTCGCCGACGCCGTCCTGGGGATGGGCCGGCGTCTCACTGCCACCGCACCGACTCTGGCGACGGCCGCGGCGACAGCGGCGACGGTCCTGCTGCTGACGGAGCCCTGGGCCGCACCGGGCTGCCTCCTGGTTGCCGGTGGGGTGGGCGCTGCCCTGCTTCGGCCGGGGCGCCCGGTGGGCGAGGCGTCGGGGTCGCCCCTGCCCGTCGGGCCGGCGACGTCGGTGGGGGCCTGCCTGCTGGGCGCGTTCTCCGCGCTGATGGTCGCGGCCCTGGTGCTGGCCCCGAGCAGTGTGCTCGGCACCTTGGCCGCCGCCACCTATCGGGCCGGTGCCCTCGTCTTCGGCGGCGGGCACGTGGTGCTGCCGTTGCTGGAGACCGAGGTGGTCCCCGACCTGCTGAACCAGCAGGCCTTCCTTGCGGGCTACGGAGCGGCCCAGGCCGTGCCAGGGCCGCTCTTCAGCTTCGCCAGCTACGTCGGCCAGGTCGCCGGTGGGCTCCCCGGCGCGGTCGTGGCCACGCTCGGGATCTTCCTGCCCGGGACGTTGCTGCTCCTCGGGGTGCTGCCGTTCTGGGCGCGCCTGCGGGCGAATGCCAGCGTCGGAGCGGCCCTCGTCGGCGTCAATGTCGCCGTGGTCGGGGTGCTTGCAGCAGCACTGGTGGACCCGATCGTCGCCGGCAGCATCGGCTCCTGGGTCGACGCCGCCTTTGCGGGCGGGTTGTTCCTGCTGCTGCGGGTGGGCGGGCTGCCGCCCATCGCCGTGGTCGCCGTCGCCGTGGTGGCGAGCCCGGTGCTCGGTCTTGGCTGAGACCACCTCCTCGCGGGCGGGGGCGGCGTCCGGCATGCTCGGACCCATGCGGTGGCTGGCGCGAGGCGAGGTGCACCTGCCGGCTGACGCCGACTTCCTCGGGCCGTTCGAAGCGGCTTGGGCGGCCCGGATGCGCTATGCCAAGCGCTACCAGGAGTTCCTCGTGAACAGGTGGACGGCGAAGGCGGCGGTCGTGAAGGCCCTTGGCCTCGGTGCGGTCTCGGGTCCGGACGCCGTCGCAACGCTGCGGCGGGTGGAGATCCGCAACCATCTGGACGCGCAGCGACGTGGCGCGCCCTACCTGCTGATCGACGGAGCCGAGGCAGCAGATGTGGAGGTCTCGCTCACCGACCGGGCCGGCTGGGCGGTGTGCCTGGTGGGGGAGGGTCTGGGACTGCTCGGCGTCGACCTGGAGGTCGTCGAGCCGCGAAGTCCCGGCTTCCTGCGCGACTTCCTGACCGAGCCCGAGCGCGACCTTGTGTGCGCGCAACCCGCCGGTGAGCCCCAGCACCTGGCCGCCAACCTCGTCTGGTCGAGCAAGGAGAGTGCCCTGAAGGTGCTTCGCACCGGGCTGCGACGGGACACCCGTAGCGTGCGGGTGGAGGTCGGCGACGCCGCCCAGCTGGCGGCGGCCGGCAGCGGCGACCCTGACGCACTCGGATGCTGGTCGCCGCTGCGGGTGCACTCGGTGGAGGGCGAGACCTTCGACGGGTGGTGGGCCCGCCACGGGCAGTTCGTCCTGTCGGTGCTCAGCCGGGGCGTGGCGCCGCTGCCCGAGTCGCTGGAGACCCCGCCGGCGCTGGCCAGCGCCGCGCCAGTGCACTCGTGGCTGATGGCCCCACTACGCGACTAACGCTTGAGTCGTGTCACTCACTACACATTGCCCCAGTTCGAGCGTCGGGGGTCCGTTGGCGCTCCAGGTCAGCAGCCCGCTGTCGGGACTCCAGGCCAGCCCTGCAGCTGAATGCGTATTGAGTGACACGCCAGGCGTGGCGTCTCACGCCAGGCGCGCCATCCCCCGCTCGAGGGCGTCCACCACGTAGGGCCGGATGTCCTTGGCCGCGATGATCCGATCGACCGAGCCCATCCGCTGGGCACGGTTGATGTCGTGCACGGCGTCGAACTCGTCGGCCACCTCACCCAGCTTCTCGGACCGGACTGCCTCGGTCAGTTCGGCCAGCTCCGCCCGGAGGGCGGCTGCCTCGGTCGCCTCCGCCGCGGCTACCCGCTCGCGCAGCGCGACCACTCGCGGGTCGTGCTCGGTTCGTTGGCGTACGTCGCGGACGAACACGGTGGCTGCCGCTGGGGCGCCCCCGATCACAGAGGCGTAGGAGCCCTCGACGGCGGCGATCTCCACGGACTCGTTGAGCTTCTTGGAGAACACCACGAAGGCTCCGCCGTGGTACCGGGAGACGACCACGAACACGAACGGGCCCCGGAAGTTCGTCACCGCGCGGCCGATCTCCGCGCCGTACTCCAGCTGCCAGCGCCGCATGGACTCCGGTGAGCCGTCGAAGCCGGACAGGTTCGCGAGCATGACGACTGGTCGGCGACCGCTGGCGGAGTTGATGGCTCGCGCCATCTTCCGCGAGGACTGCGGGAAGAGCGTGCCGGAGGTGAAGCTCGTCGGCCCGTCGCCCGGCACGAAGCCACGTCGGGCTAGCGTGACCGACTCCATGCCCAGCATCGCCACGGGGATCCCGCCGACCTGGCTGTCCCAGACGATGGCGGTCTCGGCCTCGCGCCAACGCCCCCATCGCTCCATCGGTTGCAGATCGGTGTCGGTGACTGCCCGCATGATCGAGCGCATGTCGAAGGGTCGCTTGCGCTCGGGGTTCTTCTCCGCCGAGAAGACGTCGCCCACGACGGTGAAGTCCAAGCCAGCGATGCTGGCATGCGGCGCCGTGCGGATGTCGCGGTCCACCGGGTCGCTGGTCTGTGCGCGCCGGGGGAAGCGCTCGCCGGTGACGACGTAGGACAGGTCGTAGTGGCGCAGGAGCGTGTGGCAGGCCTCCTCGAGGGTGGCTGCCCAGTACTGGCCCTGCCCGTTGACGCCCATGATCCGGTCGAACCCGCCGATGCCGAGGTTGTCCTCGGCCGAGACGCCACCGGAGAAGTCCAGGGCCTGCTTGCCGGTGAGCACCATGGCACTGTTGGGCATCATCACCAGGATGCCCTTCGTGTGCATGAGCATCGTGGCCTCGGCGTTCCAGTACGGTTGAGCGCCGACGTTGACGCCGGTGACGACAACGTTGATCTCCCCGCCGCCCTGGGTGAACTCGATGATCCGGCGCAGCACCGCGCTGATCCAGTCCATGTTCTCGGTGCCTGAGTCCATGGCGATCCGGGCGCCAGAGGACACGGCGAACCACTCCAACGGCACCCCGAGCTCCTCGGCAAGATCCAGCCCCGCGTTGATCCGACGGCACTCCGGCTCGGACAAGTTGCCCAGACCCCGGGTGGGGTCGCCGAGCAGAATGACGCGCGTCATGCCCTCGGGCACGCGGTCGGTGTAGTTGGTGATCGTGCCCACGACGATGTTCGCTGTGTTGCTGCCCAGGTCCCGATCGCCGGTCGGGACGAGTTGCCCCTGCTCGTCGAGGTCGTGCTCGACGAACTTCCCGCTGGGGAAGTCCCCGGCCGACCCCGGTCGCGGAGCGAGCATCCGGACGATCTCGTAGGGGTAGGGCACCCCGAAGCGTGCGGCTCGCAGCACCTTCTGACGATAGGGGGTGAGCGGGCGTATCGGGGCCTCGCCGACCGGCCGCTCGCGCACGGTCACGCCCGCACCGCTCCCGCCCTCGATGTGCAGGACGCTGTCATGGCGTTTGCCGGTCGGCTTCGTCCGGGTGATCCGCAGGACCACCTTCTCCAGCCCGATGCCGCTGCCGAGCGCCTCCAGGGAGTGCGCCAGCGCGGGCACCGCGTCCGTCGGGATCTGCCATTCGGGGCGGACGTAGAGCACCAACCTGCTGGCCAGCGGTCGTTGCTTGACCGGCATGGCCGCCAGCGCGTCGCGCATGGCTGCCAGCGCCGTCGTGGCTACCCGCTCGAGCGAGGGATAGGTCACGGTCTCCCCCGAGCTGCTCGTCTGACGCAGGGGGACGAGGTCGCGCACCTCGGCCAGGGCGAAGAGTCGGACGTCGGAAGGGTTGCTGTGCGCCTGGCCGCGGAAGAGGTAGACGTTCTCCGGCGATGCCAGTCGCTTCAGGTCGAAGTTCGACAGGCGCCACAGGTCCAGACGCTTGGCCAGCATGGGGTGCAGGTTGCGGTAGACGGTCTCCTCGAAGAAGTCCCCCTCCGGGCTCTGCCGGAAGGTCACATGCTGGGTGCGCAGGTGCTGCGGGACGGCACCTTCGGTGCTCGTCACGGTCACGTCGACCCGCCACAACGGACGGCCCAGCGCGCCTCCGAGCTCGGTGAGCAGGGTCTTGACCTGGTCGGACAGTGACGCAACGTCCGCCATCGGACCTGCTCGCCAAGTGGCCAGGTCCAGGACCACCTTGCGGTCGTCGTCTCGCTCGGCCAGGTGCTCGGCGAGCATGGGCGCCAGCCCGGCCACCTCGTCAAGGGGAAGGTAGGCGACGACGACGGCGACATGCTTGACGCCGTAGTCGTACACCGCGGAGCAGAGCTCGACGTTCCCATGGGTGTCGTTGGCCAGCTCGTGCACGTCGCGGATCCGGTAGAAGCGGCGCAGGTGGGTCTCCAGGAGGGCTCGCCGGGTCGCCTCGCCGGCATCCCCCTGGGCCGCGACCTCCCACCAGCGGTGCAGCAACGTGGCTCGGAGCGGTTGTGGGCAGGCGACAAGCTCGGCGATGAGGGCGCTGCGCCTGGGTTCGTCGGGTTGATCCGCCAGCTCGTCGAGGGTGAGCTCCACACCTGCGTAGACCTCTGCCGCCGCTGCTTCGGACCGTGGCTCGTCCAGGTAGTGGAACCGCACGTCTCGGGCAAGCTCGGCGATGGCCGGGTAGCGCCCCACGGTGGCGTCGGCGAGCCGGTCGTAGGCGGCCCGCAGGCTGGTCTGACCGGTCTCGGTGTCGGGCAGCAGGACGTCCCGGCATCGCAGCCGCCGTTGCAGGATCGCGGTGGCCGCCGGGACCATCGTCTGGACTCGAGTGGTTCCCCGGAACAGCCAGGGCACAGCGGCCTCCATGGCGGGCGTGTGGTCCAGGCCGACCACCCCGTAGTGCTCCAGGGTGTGCTCCAGCCGCTCGGCGTACGCCTCTGGCAGGCCGGCGCGGTCGCGGTCCAGCCACTGGAGGAAGGCGTTGAGGTACTCCTGAGGGCTGGTGGCGCTGAGCTCCTGCTCCGGGTCAGCCTCGCTGCGCGGGCGCGACAGCGAGGCGAGGTCGGCGAACAGCCCGAGGAAGCGGCGCTCCTTCTCGAGGAGCTCGGGGTCGTCGGCAGCCAGCTCCTCACCCAGTGCGCGCTGTCGAGCCGTCAGCGCGCGCTGGGTGGCATCGTCGAGGTCGTAGCCGAGCAGGAACCAGGTCAGCGCGTCGTAGACCTCGGCTGCGCGGCTCTGGGCACCGACGGCCGCTGCGGCCAGCGACGCCAGGTCCACGCGGGTCTCGCTGGAGGCGTGCTGAGCTGCGGCTCCGTCTGGCTTGATCCGCATCAGGGCGTTCCCGGCGTCCACCTGCGCGTTGACGGGGGCCTCCAGTGCCATCACGGTGCCGGCGTACGGCGCGGTGATGATGGACTCCATCTTCATGGACTCGAGCACTGCGATGGGGTCTCCGGTCTGGATCTGCTGACCAGGCTCCACGAGGTAGGACACGACGAACGCGGGCGAGGCCGCCCGGACGGTGCCGCCGTCGTCGCGGCTGACCGTGTGGGCGATGCCGTCCACCTCGACTCTGGTTCCCGAGGCGCGGCTGTCGGCCACGACGTGTCGGCGGCTGCCGTCAGCGCAGGTCAGGAAGCGTTCGTACTCGTTGAGCCGGACGACGGCGACGTCGACCGCGTGGCCGTCGGGGTCCTTGACCCGGTAGCGGCCAGGCGCGGTCATGAGCACCCTCAGCCGGTAGGCCTGCCCGCGGTAGCGAAGCGCGAACGAGTGGCCGACCTCGTCGGGGTCTTTCGGTCGACCGCGCTGTGACCGCGTGTGGAACGCCGTCTGGACGGCATCGTGCTCGGCGTCGTAGACCTCGACGGCCGCTGCGACGAGTGCGACCGGGTCCATCGGTGGGAGGTGCTCGCCCACCTCCGTCAACCGGTCCAGCCACCGGTTGTCCACCTCGCCCGACTGGACCTTCTCGTTGTCCAGCAGCTGCAGCAGGAACGAGCGGTTGGTGGTGCCGCCGTCGACGACGACGACGGTGTCGGCCAGCGCACGGCGGAGCCGGGCCAGCGCCTCGGGGCGGTCCGCGCCGTAGGCGATGACCTTGGCGATCATCGAGTCGAAGTCCGGGGCGATCGCATCGCCTTCCTGGACCCCGCTGTCCACCCGGACCCCGGTGCCGGCTGGCATCCGCAGCATGGACAGGCGGCCCGGGGCGGGGGCGAAGGACTGCTCGGGGTCCTCGGCGTTGAGCCGAGCCTCGATCGCGTGGCCGCGGGCCGGGGGGGGCGTGGGGCCGGGCAGGGTGCCGCCCTCGGCGACCAGGAGCTGCAACTTCACCAGGTCTGCACCGGTGGTGATCTCGGTCACCGGGTGCTCGACCTGGAGTCGGGCGTTGACCTCCATGAAGTGGAAGGCGCTGCCGTCGGGGGCGACGAGGAACTCCACGGTCCCTGCGCTTCGGTAGTGGGCGGCCTTCGCCAGCCGGACCGCTGCGTCCTTGATCTGCTGCTCCCGGGCCGCGTCCAGAACGGTGGAGGCGGACTCCTCAAGCACCTTCTGGTTGCGCCGCTGCACGCTGCAGTCGCGCAGCCCCAGCGCCCAGGTGGTGCCCTCGGCGTCGGCGATGACCTGGACCTCGACGTGACGGGCCGCCGGGACGAACTCCTCCATGAAGACGGCCGGGTCGCCGAAGGCGAGCTCGGCCTCGGTCTGGGCAGAGACCAGCGCGTCGGCGAGGTCCTCCGGTCGTCGCACGATGCGGATGCCGCGCCCGCCGCCGCCGGAGGAGGCCTTGAGGACCACCGGGAAGCCGAGCTCCTCGGCCGCGGTCGAGGCCGCTGCCGGGTCGCTCACGGCGCCTCCGTTCCAGGGCACGACCGGGACGCCGGCCTGCTCGGCGATGCGCTTGGAGGTGATCTTGTCCCCGACCTGCCGGATGGTGGCGCTGGTGGGCCCGACGAAGATGATGCCCGCCTCCTCGCACCGGGCGGCGAACGAGGCGTGCTCGGCGACGAAGCCCCACCCGACCCACACTGCGTCCACTGCCGCTTCCACGAGCAGGGACACGACGCGCTCCTCGTCGAGGTAGGCGGACTTGCGGCGGCCGTCGTTCGGGTCGGTGTAGGTGGCCGGGCCCAACGCGATGGCCTCGTCGGCCTGCCGCACGAACCACGCCTCGGCGTCAGGCACGGTGTAGAGGGCAACGCTGGTGATGGTGGGCTGGCCAGCTGCTCGCCGCTCGAAGTTGAGCTCGGCGACGGCACCCAGGGCACGCATCGCCGGCTCTCCGCGGTTGACGATTCCCAGGCGACGGATCAGTCCGGCCCCCCGCACCGCGCGCTCGCTGTCGCTCACCCGTGCTCCTTCTCGTCGGCCATGACGGCGGCCAGCGTGGCCGCTTGCTCGGCGGGGAGTGCGCTGGGTGTGACCACCGTCCAGTAGTCGGTCATCTCCAGCACCACCTTGCCGTCCTTGGCCTGCACGAGGCAGTCGAAGCCGGCCTCGGTGGGCCGCGCGGTGCACACCAGCGGACCTGCCTCGCTGGGGGTGCCATACACCCGCATCGAGCCGACGTGCAGCGGTAGGGCGTTCTTGCCCTCGCGGCCCATCTCCCAGATACCGGCTGTCTGGAAGCACAGCTCGGCGAGCCGCGGGCCCACCATCAGCGGGGCGTCGATGGGCTGGTGGTTGGGCGGCAGGTCCTCGGCGAAGCGGCCGCAGGCGCCCTGCCCGTCGCCGTGGAGCCGCCACACCGAGTCCAGGACCTGGTAGGCGGCGTCATGGAAGTAGACCGAGTAGATCTGGTCGTCCGACAGCGCCGGGTCGCCGGTCAGCGCGGGCTTCCGGGTCTTCGGCTGCTTCGGTGCCTTGCCGGACAGCCGTACCTTGCCGCGCCCGTGCACGGTCCGCTGCGGGGTGTCCGAGCCGGGGAGCGTCCGCTCGGCCGAGAGGGTGCACTCGGCCACCAGGTCGTCGGGGTGCTCGGCGTCCGGTCGCAGCAGCGCGGTCACGGTGAGGGTCCGCGGCTCGTCCCGGAAGAACTTCAACGCGCCCAGGTAGTCCACGTCCTCGACGGCGACCACGTGCCAGGAGTCGTCGAGCAGCAGGTGTGCCACCTCGGCGAAGGCCTCCATGTACATGACGCCAGGGAAGACGGCCGTGCCGTCGATGCGGTGGTCGTCGAGGAACGGTTGCTGCTTCGGGTCCATCGTCGTGCGCACGGTGATCCCGTCCAGGACGCTGGCCGTCACCACCTCGCCCACCATCGGCCCAGTGCCCTCGGTGCTGAGCGTGTCCAGCGACAGGCCGCCGGACTCGTGCGGCTCTGTGGCCATCAGCCCCAGCGTCCCCGCGACGACGACCTCCCCGGGCGGGGTCCCGGCGGTCAGCTCGCGACGGATCCAGGCAACGCCGGCTTCCGGCGGCAGCATCTGCACGCCGGCCATCTCCATGATCTTCGCCACGGATCCCCGGGTGGCCATGCCGATGCCGCCCCACGCGGTCCAGTCCAGGGCGAGGCCCCGGGTCGACGGGCGGGTTCGCCGGAAGGCGCTGGTGGTCTTGCACAGCAGGTCGTTGGCGGCGGCGTAGTCGGTCTGCGCGCTGTTGCCGAAACGCCCGGCGACTGATGAGAAGCCGATGGTGGCGCCGACGGGGAGGTCCTCTGCGGCTTTGAGCAGGTTGAACCAGCCGTCGGACTTCACGTCGACGACGAGGTCGAACATCCGCGGTTCCTTGCTCGGCAGCGGCCGGTCGGCCAGCGCGCCGGCGGCGTGCAGCAAGAGGTCGATGCGTCCGTTCTGCTCGCGGATCTCCTCCACGACGCCGCTGACCTGCGCCGGGTCGGTGAGATCGATGGCGTGGTACCGAACCGACCCGCCAGCGGCCTCGACGGCTTGGATAGCCGCCAGGGCAGCCTGCAGCCGCTCGTACTTGGCCAGCTCACGCTCGATGGCGACCGGGGTCGCACGCTCGCCCTTGGCCTTGAGCTCGCCCGCCACCTGGAGCTTGAAGGCGTCCTGGTCCTCGATGTAGGCCTTCAGGTTCGAGTCGTTCGGGTCCGGCTCGGGGGTGAGGTCCACCAGGTGGAACGTCCCGCCGCCGGCGCCGCCGGCCAGGTCAGCCACGATCGCCGAGACGATGCTGCCCGCTGCCCCGGTCACCAGGGCGACGGTGTCGCCGTTGAGCTGCACAGCGGACTCGGTGGGCTCAGTCGGGAAGGAACGCTCGACGAGCCCGACGGTCCAACGGGCGTCGTCGGCGTGCCCGACCTCCACGCAGCCAGGGTCGGTCGTGGTCTCGGCGATGAGGATGTCGGCCAGGGCCGCGGTCTTGCGGCTGGCGCCGAAGTCGACGGCCTTGACGAGTGGTGCCTCGTCGAACCGTTCCCGCTGGTAGGCCTTGGTGAAGCCGGTGACCGAGCCACCCATCGGCGCGGTGGCGCCGGCATCGTCGTAGCCGTGGTAGCCGCCCAGGCGCGAGGCGCTGAGCAGGAACGGGTTCTGCTCGTACAGCGCCCGCATCGTGGTGTAGAGCGCCTTGACCCGACGACGCAGCGCCTCGCGCCAGCCCGCAAGGTCCATGTCTTCCAACGCGCCCTCATCGTCCAGGGCGGGGAGCCAGTAGACGCCTTGCACAGGCCCATCGACGGCGAAGGCCTCCACCTTGGCCAGGAGGTCCTCGGTACTGATCCCAGGTTCAAGGGTGAGCGTGTGGGCACCGAGCTTGTCCAGTCGCTTGACCAGTGCCTTGCCGATGCCGCCCTCGTCGAGCATGACCACGACGCGGCTGTCGCCGTCGAGCGTCACGCCGGTTGGGATGCAATGGTCCAGCGTCGGTCGCAGGCTCGGGACCGGGACACGCCGGGGCAGCGTGTCGGTGGCGGCGAAGTCGCCGATCGCCGCCGGGGCGGCATGGACGCCGCCGGTCGTAGGAGGTGCCGGGACGCCGGTTGCTGTGGGTACGGTCACCGTGGCCGTGGCCGAAGGTGCCTGCGCTTGGATGCCGGTCTTGTCGCGGACCCAGCCGATGACGTGGGTGAGGGTGGGGAAGTCGCGCAGCTGCAGGTTGGGGTCGCGTTCGACGTCGAACTCGTCGCGGACGGCGGCGAACACCTCGGCCTGCTTGACGGTGTCGACGCCGAGGTCGGCTTCCAGGTCCAGGTCCAGGTCGAGGAGCTCGGTGGGGTAGCCGGTCATGTTCGCGACGATGGCGACGACCTTGTCCGCGACCGGGTCCCCGGCCGCTGCTGGTGCTGCCGGTGCGGTGGGTGCTGCTGGTGCCGGTGCTGCTGCTGGTGGGGCGGCTTGGATGCCGGTCTTGTCGCGGACCCAGCCGATGACGTGGGTGAGGGTGGGGAAGTCGCGCAGCTGCAGGTTGGGGTCGCGTTCGACGTCGAACTCGTCGCGGACGGCGGCGAACACCTCGGCCTGCTTGACGGTGTCGACGCCGAGGTCGGCTTCCAGGTCCAGGTCCAGGTCGAGGAGCTCGGTGGGGTAGCCGGTCATGTTCGCGACGATGGCGACGACCTTGTCCGCGACCGGGTCCCCGGCCGCTGCTGGTGCTGCTGGTGCTGCCGGTGCTGCCGGTGCGGTGGGTGCTGCTGGTGCCGGTGCTGCTGCTGGTGGGGCGGCTTGGATGCCGGTCTTGTCGCGGACCCAGCCGATGACGTGGGTGAGGGTGGGGAAGTCGCGCAGCTGCAGGTTGGGGTCGCGTTCGACGTCGAACTCGTCGCGGACGGCGGCGAACACCTCGGCCTGCTTGACGGTGTCGACGCCGAGGTCGGCTTCCAGGTCCAGGTCCAGGTCGAGGAGCTCGGTGGGGTAGCCGGTCATGTTCGCGACGATGGCGACGACCTTGTCCGCGACCGGGTCCCCGGCCGCTGCTGGTGCTGCTGGTGCTGCCGGTGCTGCCGGTGCGGTGGGTGCTGCTGGTGCCGGTGCTGCTGCTGGTGGGGCGGCTTGGATGCCGGTCTTGTCGCGGACCCAGCCGATGACGTGGGTGAGGGTGGGGAAGTCGCGCAGCTGCAGGTTGGGGTCGCGTTCGACGTCGAACTCGTCGCGGACGGCGGCGAACACCTCGGCCTGCTTGACGGTGTCGACGCCGAGGTCGGCTTCCAGGTCCAGGTCCAGGTCGAGGAGCTCGGTGGGGTAGCCGGTCATGTTCGCGACGATGGCGACGACCTTGTCCGCGACCGGGTCCCCGGCCGCTGCTGGTGCTGCTGGTGCTGCCGGTGCTGCCGGTGCGGTGGGTGCTGCTGGTGCCGGTGCTGCTGCTGGTGGGGCGGCTTGGATGCCGGTCTTGTCGCGGACCCAGCCGATGACGTGGGTGAGGGTGGGGAAGTCGCGCAGCTGCAGGTTGGGGTCGCGTTCGACGTCGAACTCGTCGCGGACGGCGGCGAACACCTCGGCCTGCTTGACGGTGTCGACGCCGAGGTCGGCTTCCAGGTCCAGGTCCAGGTCGAGGAGCTCGGTGGGGTAGCCGGTCATGTTCGCGACGATGGCGACGACCTTGTCCGCGACCGGGTCCCCGGCCGCTGCTGGTGCTGCTGGTGCTGCCGGTGCTGCCGGTGCGGTGGGTGCTGCTGGTGCCGGTGCTGCTGCTGGTGGGGCGGCTTGGATGCCGGTCTTGTCGCGGACCCAGCCGATGACGTGGGTGAGGGTGGGGAAGTCGCGCAGCTGCAGGTTGGGGTCGCGTTCGACGTCGAACTCGTCGCGGACGGCGGCGAACACCTCGGCCTGCTTGACGGTGTCGACGCCGAGGTCGGCTTCCAGGTCCAGGTCCAGGTCGAGGAGCTCGGTGGGGTAGCCGGTCATGTTCGCGACGATGGCGACGACCTTGTCCGCGACCGGGTCCCCGGCCGCTGCTGGTGCTGCTGGTGCTGCCGGTGCGGTGGGTGCTGCTGGTGCCGGTGCTGCTGCTGGTGGGGCGGCTTGGATGCCGGTCTTGTCGCGGACCCAGCCGATGACGTGGGTGAGGGTGGGGAAGTCGCGCAGCTGCAGGTTGGGGTCGCGTTCGACGTCGAACTCGTCGCGGACGGCGGCGAACACCTCGGCCTGCTTGACGGTGTCGACGCCGAGGTCGGCTTCCAGGTCCAGGTCCAGGTCGAGGAGCTCGGTGGGGTAGCCGGTCATGTCGGCCACGAGCGCGACCACCTTCTCGGTCACCGGGTCACTCGGTGGGGCCGCCGGCGGTGCTCCAGGCGGGGGCGGTGCAGATGCCGGTGCGGTCGGCGCAGGGGCAGCAGGTGCCATCGGGGGCGGCGGGGCAACCACGGGTGCCGCCGGGGCGGGTGGCGCTGGGGGCGGGGCAGCAGGCGCCGCCGCCTGGACCGGGGCCCTGACCGGGGCAGACGGAGCGCCCGTGTCGGCCACCCGCAGCCGGCGCTGCACGACCTCGAGGGTCGCGTCAGGGCGCCCGCTGGTGCTGTCCAGCCAACGCTGGGCGGCGACCGGGTCGACGATGCGGGAGGCGTAGCCCAGCTCGTGCGGGCTGCGACGGCGGCCATCCGGCATGGGCGTGAAGCGCAGCAGGGCCATCGCGATCTGCGAGCCGAACCCGGCAGCGAGCCGCAGGGCGTAGGACACGGGGTAGGCACCGCCGGTGGACAGGTTGAGCCGACCCAGCTCGGGGTCGGGCTCCTTGTAGTTCGGCACTGGGGGGACGATCCCGGTCTCCAAGGCCTTCACGGCCACGACGTCCTCGATCCCGGCACCCATGGCGTGCCCGGTGAATCCCTTCGTGTTCGTGATGACGATGGAGTCGGCAGCCGGGCCGAAAACGCGGCGCAGGGCGTTGATCTCCGCGGCCGCACTGCCGCCGCGGGCGGGCGTGTAGGTCTCGTGGGACACGAACACGGTGTTCGGTGCCATCGCCTGCCGCTCGACCCCGCGAGCCTCGGCGCCCCGCACGACGCGCTCCATCACCTCAGCCACGTGCTCGACGTCCAGTCGCGTGCCGTGGAAGGCGCTGTTGGCCGTGACCGAGGCGAGCACCTCGCAGATGGGCTGCAGACCCCGCTCACGGACCGCGGACGCTTCCTCGACGACGAGCGCGGCTGCGCCCATCCCGACGATCATCCCGTGGCGACGACGGTCGAAGGGTGTGGCCGCCTCCTCGACGACGTCGTCGGTCGCGGCCGCACCCGAGGCCAGGAAGCCGGAGCCGACCCAGGGCAGCAGGCTGTCGGAGGAGACGTCGTCGGCAGACACGATGATCACCCGACGGCAACGCCCGGCGCGGATCCAGTCCTCAGCCACCGCGATGGCCTGCGTGGTGCTGGCGCAGGCAGCGTTGACCTGGGTGTTCGGGCCCCGAGCACCGATGAGCTCGGCGAACTGCGAGTGGCCCATGGACAGCGCGCGGAAGATGAAGCGACGGTCGAACATGAAGGGCTCGGTGCGCAGCAGGTGCTCGAGCTCGCCGATCTGCCGGTCGACCTCCGCGGCTGCGGAGTCGCCGCCCGTCATCCGGGTGCGGACGACCTGCAGTGCCTCGAGGTGCTCGCGCCGGGCTCGGTCGACGTAGTAGGCCTCCAGGTCCTCGGCGAAGGCGTCGTAACCAGGGAACGCCGATGCGAAGACGACCCCGGTGTCATCACGCAGCGCATCCGGCAGCCCCCACCGCTCGGGCAGACTCGTCCCCAGCGTCGTGGTGCGGTAGTGCATCACCAGCGGAATGCCCGCGTCACGCATCGCGTCGATGCCGACGCCGATGGCAAGACGGGTGACGTCGTCCAGCGCCGCGTCGCGAGCGGCGTCGACGCCGAACTCGTCGACGACGTCGATCGGGGCCCGTCGTCCGGCCAGCTTGATGACCTCGCCCTCGTCCGCGATGGTCTCGAAGGTGGCGTCTCCGTCGGCGCGCTTGACCAGCCGGGTGATGCGGTGGTCCAGGATCTGCTTGCGGATCCGATGCGGGATGGACTCGATGAACTGCTGACCGGCCAGGATCTTCGCGATGTTCTCGTCGTCGAAGACCTTGGGTACCCCAGGCAGGCCGAGCGCAGCACCGGTGATCACGACGGGCTCGTCGGGCGTGCTGGGCCGAGCGACCGTGGCGGTCTGGTCGGTGGTGGCCAGCAGCCCGACGCCCTGCTGGATCGCGTCGGCGAAGATACGCCCGAGCGCGGCCATCTGGTCGCTTGCCGAGCCGGCGGCGGTGGGGGAGGCAGCCTGGACGGCTGGGAGGGTCACGGGGGCTCCTGTCGGTGCCGGTGCGGCGGCGGTGGTCGTGGTCGGTGGCGTCGGCTCGGGGATGCCATAGCCGAGGCCGCTGGCCCACAGGCCGCACAGGGCCTGGTTGAACGAGGGCACGTCGCCGAGCTTGGGGTGGTTCGTGAACAGGGCGAGGACGTCGTCGTGCTCGCTGCTGAGCACGTCGTCGACGAAGCCGTGCAGCGCCTTCTTGGGACCGACCTCGACGAAGACGCGCGCGCCAGCGGCGTAGAGGGTCTGCAGGCCGGTGACGAACTGGACCGGTGAGGCGACCTGCTGGCCGAGGAGGTCCAGCATCGTGTCCACGTCGGCGTTCGGCGGGTAGAACTCGCCCGTCACGTTGGACACGATCGGCAGCAGCGGCGTGCGCAGCTCCAGGCGGCGTAGCTGCACCTTGAGTGGCTCGCTGGCCGGCGCGACGATGGAGGTATGGAAGGCATGGCTGACCGGGATCCGCACTGCCGTGATGCCCTCGGCCCCGAATCGGGCGACGGCCGCCTCGACAGCCGAGGTCGCCCCGCCGATCACAGCCTGGTTGTTGCTGTTGATGTTGGCGATGACGGCGTAGCCCTCGGTGCTCTCGACGATGCGCCGGATCTCCGGCAGCGGACCGAAGACCGCGGCCATCGCACCGTTGTCGCCGACGTCCAGGGTGGCCATCTCGTGGCCGCGCGCGCTGACGGCTTCCAGAGCCGCCGGGAAGGACAGGGCTCCCGCTGCCACCAGTGCGCCGTACTCGCCGAGGCTGTGGCCCATCACCATGTCCGGCAGGACGCCGTAGGCCTCGAGGAGCCTGGTGAGGGACAGGTCCGTGCCGAGAACCGCCGGCTGGGTGATCTCGGTCTGCAGCAGCTGTTGCTCGGCCGCCTCGCGGGCGTGAGCGTCGTCGGAGTCGATGAAGATGAACTCTGACAACGGCTTGCCCAGCAGCGGCGCCATGGTGACGTCAGCCTCGTCGAACACCTGCTGAACAAGCGGCTCGGCCCGGCGAAGCTCGTCGAGCATGTTGACGTACTGCGAGCCCTGCCCGGTGTAGAGGAAGGCGACCTTCGGAGCCGACCCTCGACCGAGGAAGACACCCTGGGCGCGCAGCATCTTCCACAGCGGTGCGGCGTCGGAGGCCAGCGCCTTGAGCGTCTTGACCGCCTTGGCCGCGAGTTCCTCGGCGTCGGCGAAGTCGATCGCAAGCCGGACCGGGGCGTCGGCCAGGGCCGGGTCCGGCGGCGCCAGCGGCGGCACCCTGCCGGCCTTGGCCTCGGCGGCGGCGCGTTCGAGCTGGCGGGCGATGTCGGCGGTGTCCACGCCGCCGAGCACCAGCGCCGGGCGCAACGGTGGACGAGCGGCACCGCTGACGGCACTCGAGGTGACCGACGGCGGCTCGGTGCGTGCGGCGGGCACGGCAGCCCCGGCGAAGGAGGTTGCGGCGTCCTCCTCGCGGTAGCGGCCGGGGACGTACTCCTCCAGCACCGCGTGGAAGTTCGTGCCACCGAACCCGAAGGCGCTGACACCGCCGCGACGGACGTCGCCGGCCGGTCGGGTCCACTCGCGGAGCTCGCTGTTCACTCGGAAGGGGGTGGTTGCCCAGTCCACGTTGGGGTTCAAGGTCTCGACGTGCAGGCTCGGGGCCAGCACGCCCTCGTGCAGCGACTTCACCATCTTGAACAGCCCGGCGGTGCCGGCGGCCGCCTTGAGGTGGCCGATGTTCGACTTGACCGACCCGAGGCCGATGCTGCCGGGCTGGGCCCCGGCCTTGGCGAAGACCTCGTTGAGGCTGCCGAGCTCGGTGGCGTCCCCGACGCGGGTGGAGGTGCCATGCGCCTCGACGTAGCCGGCGCTGGCCGGGTCCATCCCGATGCTGTCCCAGGCTCGCTGGACCGCCAGCTTCTGCCCGACCGGGTTGGGGGCAGTGATGCCCTTGCCCTTGCCGTCGCTGGAGCCACCAATCCCGAGCAGCACCGAGTAGATGCGGTCGCCGTCGCGCTCGGCGTCGGCCAGTCGCTTGAGGACGAACAGCGCGGCGCCCTCGCCCATGACGAAGCCGTCGGCGCCCTCGTCGAAGGGTCGCGTGCCGGTGGCCGAGAGCGCACCGATCTTGCAGAACTTCACGAACGCGCCGACCCCCATGTTGCGGTCCACACCGCCGGTGATGACGGCGTCGTAGCGTCCAGCCACCAGTCCGTCGATGGCGGCGGTGGTCGCTGCCAGTCCGGAGGCGCAGGCGGCGTCGGTGGTGAAGTTGGGTCCACGGAAGTTGAACAGGTTGGCCACGCGGCCGGCGATGACGTTGGCGAGCTCGCCGGGCATCGTGTCCTCGTTGATGACGGGGATATCGCGCACCATCGCCTCGTGCGCATCGCTCAGCATCGCCGCCTGGGTGGCGGCGTCCAGCGTGGCGAACACCGGTGAGGAACGAAGCGCCTCGGCGAACGCGGGGAACTCGATTCGCAGGTTCGTCTGGTAGTGCTTCTCCCCGCCGATGGCGTTGCCGATGATCACCGCCACCCGGTCGGAGTCCACCGACCAGTCCGGCCAACCGGCGTCGGTCAGGGCCTCGCGGGCGGCCGAGACCGTCCAGCGCTGCCCCTCGTCCAGCTGGACCGCCACGGTGGGCGGGATCGGCAGGCGCCACTTCATCGGGTCCCAGTGGAAGTCTCGAACCCAGCCGCCGATCTTCGAGTAGGTCTTGTCCGGCGCGCTGCGGTCGGCGTCGTAGTACAGCGCCGGGTCCCACCGCTCCGGCGGCGTCTCGGTGATGCTGTAGCGGCCGGAGGTGATGTTGGACCAGAACGTCGCCCCGTCCGGGGCCTCGGGCATGATCGCCCCGACCCCGACGACGGCGATGGGGGTGAGCGGGCGGCGGGCGAGTGGCATCAGCGTGACTTCCTCGGGTGGTTGAGGGTGCAGGGGCTCGGCGTCGTGCTCACCTAGGTCCGGTCGTAGAGGGCGTCGGCAAGGGCGTCCATGTCGGCGACGAGGCCGGCCTGCGCCAGGCGGATCTCGTCCATCCGAAGCTGCGCGCCCAGTGAGGCACCCAGGTCAGCAGCGTCGGCACCGGCAGCGGCCACGCCGCCGGCGACCCAGCGCAACCCTTCCTGGGCAACCTTGAGCGCAGCCTCGCGGGCGAAGATGCGGCTGCACGTCGCCGACGCCTCGGCACCGACCCGGTGGTCGGCCTTCACCGGCAGGGTGTCGGTCCCCGCGGCGGCGCTTCGGCGCGCCATCGCGCCTGCCCCCTCCACGTAGGCGGCCAGCTCCCCCAGACGGAACAGGATGTGCTGGTTGCGGGTGAGCCGACCCGCCTGGCAGGCGGCGAACACCCCGGCCAAGGACTCCGCAGCGAGGGCTGCCGCACCGGCGCCGACCTGGGGTGCCTGGGCGTGCAGCGCGCTGAGCTCGCGGGCCTGGTCGCGGTAGTACTCACCGCGGGTCTTGAGGTGGTGCTGCCACCGGTCCCGTCCGATGGTCATCTCCATGATCTCCGACGTGCCCTCGTAGATCGTGGTGATGCGAACGTCCCGCTTGATCTTCTCGACCATGTACTCACGGGTGTAGCCGTAGCCCCCGTGGGCCTGGATCGCTGCTTCGGCGGCGCTGTTGCCGGCCTCGGTCGCCAGGTACTTGGCGATGGCGCCCTCGGTGTTCAGGGCCCCGTTCTCGCCCTCGCCCTTGTCGATCCGAGCGGCGACCTCCTCGATGTAGGCGCGAGCCGCCTCGAGGCGGGCGACGTGCGGGACGATGAGCTTGTGGGTGTAGCCCTGCTTCTCCGACAGCAGGCTGCCGCCCTGCTCGCGGTTCTGGGAGAAGGCGATGGCGCGCTCGACGGCCGCCCAGCCGCAGCCGAGCCCGAAGGCGGCCACCATCAGGCGGGTGTACCCGAAGACCTCCTGGGCCTGCACCAGGCCCGCGCCCTCGATGCCGCCGACGAGGTTCTCCACGGGGACCTCGACCTCGTCGAGGAACAGCGCGGCGGTGTTGGACAGCCGTATCCCGTGCTTGTCCTCGGGCTTGCCGTAGGCGAAGCCGTCGGTCCCGCGGTCCACGACGAACCAGCTGGGCCCACCGGGGGTGAGGGCGAGGATGGTCGTGCAGTCGGCGATCCCGCCGTTGGAGATCCACTGCTTGCGTCCGTTGATGCGGTAGCCGGTGACCGCGCCGTCGTCGTCGGTGATGGGGTCGGCAGTCGTGGTGAGAGCCCCAAGGTCGCTGCCGGCGTCGGGCTCGGTGGCGCCGTAGGCGAAGAGGATGCCCTCCTCGGCGATGCGACCGAGCCACCGCTGCTTCTGCTCCTCGGTTGCGCCGACCACCACGGGGTCGCTGCCGAGGAAGGTGGCGAGCACGCTGGTGGCCATCCCGAGGTCGATGGCGGCCATCCGTTCGCACACGCGGTAGACGTCGAAGGCCCCGCCGCCCATGCCGCCGTAGTCCTCGGACAGGAACACCAGCTGGACGCCGAGCTCGTCGCTCTGCATCGCGCGGACGACGTCCTCCGGGCAGACGTCCTCGTGGTCGAGCTCGAGCTGCTTGTCCTGCGGCAGCGCGTCGCCGACGAAGTCGGTGAGCGCCTCGAGCATCAGGTTGAGGGTCTCGAGGTCGAGGCCTTCCCCGCCGAGGGTGCCGGAACTGGTCATGGTGTGCCTTTCATCAGGACGCGGGTTCGGTGGAGTCGTCGTTCGTAGGGGCGGCGGCCGGTGTCACGGCCCGGAGCAAGAGCTCGGAGACGTCACTGACCGAGGTGGCCGGTGAGGCCCCGTCGCCGGTGTCGGACTCCTGGGACAGCGCCGTCACGCCGTCGGTGAGCATGACGATGCAGAAGGGGCAGGCAGCCGAGACGACGTCGGGCTTGAGCTCGAGAGCCTCCGCGCTGCGGTTGACGTTGATCCGCGAGCCCAGGTTCTCGTCCATCCACATCCGGGCGCCGCCGGCGCCGCAGCAGAAGCTGCGCTCGCGGGTCCGCGGCATCTCCACCACGGTCGCGCCGGGCAGGGCGCCCAGGATGTCGCGTGGTGGGCTGAACACCCGGTTGTGCCGACCCAAGTAGCAGGGGTCGTGGTAGGTGATGGTCTCCTCGATCGGCGTCACCGGGGTGAGCCGACCGTCGGCAACCAGTCGGGCCAGCAGCTCGGTGTGGTGGAGCACCTCGTACTCGCCACCGAGCTGGCCGTACTCGTTGGCCAGCGTGTTGAAGCAGTGCGCGCAGGTGGCCACGATCTTCACGACCCCGGCTGCGTCGAGGGTCTCGATGTTCTGCCGAGCGAGCATCTGGAAGACGAACTCGTTCCCCATCCTGCGGGCGGGGTCTCCGGTACAGGCCTCACCCTCGCCCAGCACGGCGTAGCGGACCTCGGCCTCGTGCAACAGCTGGGCCACCGCCTGCGTCGTGCTCTTCGCCGCGTCGTCCAGGGCTCCTGCGCAGCCCACCCAGAACAGGTACTCGACATCGGCGAGGTCGCCCTGGCCCAGGCGGTCGCTGTCCCCGGCCCCCACCACCGGCACCTCGAAGGGCAGCTCGGCGGCCCAGTCCATCCGGCTGGAGGCTCCGCTGCCCCACGGGTCACCGGCGTGCTCCAGGTTGCGCAGCATCACCTCGGCCTCGCTCGGGAACGCCGACTCGACCATGACCTGGTAGCGACGCAGGTCCAGGATGTGGTCGACGTGCTCGATGTCCACCGGGCACTGCTCGACGCAGGCGCCACAGGTCGTGCAGGACCACAGGACGTCGGGGTCGATGACGCCACCGGTGGGGTGATCCTCGCCCTCCTCGCCGTGACCGCTCTTCGGGCCACTGGTGCGCTCGCCCACCAACGGCCGCTCCACCTCGGCGTGGACGGACTGCGCAAGTGCGGCCCGGGCCTCGTCGGAGTCGGCCAGCAGGTAGGGGGCCTTCGCCAGCGCGTGATCACGCAGGTCGGTGATGAACAGCTTCGGGCTCAGTGGCTTGTCGGTGTTCCAGGCCGGGCACTGGGACTGGCAACGGCCACACTCGGTGCACGATCCGAGGTCCAGCAGGGTCTTCCAGGTGTAGTCCTCGACGACCCCGACGCCGAACGTGGCGTCGGGGTCGAGGGACTCCAGCACCTCCTCGTCGGTGAAGTCGATGTCCTTGCCGTCCACCCGCACCGGCAGCAGCGCACCCAGCCCGGTCGGCCGCCTGGCGAAGAACACGTTGATCGGCGAGGCGAAGATGTGCAGGTGCTTGCTGTAGAGCACGATGACGAGGAACACGAGCAGGATCCCGATCGCCAGGATCACGCCGGCGTGCTCGAGCACCTCGTTGGCCGTCTCACCCAGCGGCGCCAGCACGGCGGCTGCGGCCTCGGACGCGAACGCCCCGGACTCGAACGGGAAGTACCCGGTGTTGATCTGTGCGCCTCGATAGAGCAGCAGGCTCGCCAGGACGCCGAGGATCATCCCCAGCACGACCCAGGCCATCCCAAGGTGGGACCCGAAGAAGCGCGAGCGCCGACCCTCGCGGGCCGGCGCGTGGCGGTACCGGATGACCGCGAAGATGAGCACGCCGAGGAACGTGCCGACGATGGCCAGGTCCTCCAGGAAGCCCAGCCACGGTTGCTCGCCGATGATCGGGATCGAGAAGTCGCGGACGAACAGGGCCCCGAAGCCCTCGATGATCGTCGGCACCAGGAGCAGGAAGCCCCAGAAGGCGAGCACGTGGGCGATGCCGGGCACCGTCCACTGCAGGAGCCGCTTCTGGCCGAGGACCTCGGTGATCTCCGCCTTCACGGCGGCGCCGACGTTCTCGGTCCGCCACGGCTCCACCGGCTTGCCGGTGCGGGTGATCCGTACCAGCAGCCAGGCGCGGCGGGCTGCGACGGTGAGCAGGGCAGCAGTGAGCAGGACGCCGATGATGAACCGAACCGTCACGGTTGCGCGGCTCCTTCCGTGTGCGGCCGACCTCGAAGCGGCGGGATGATGCTCAGCGCTGCTTGAGGTTCTCGATGAGGGCGGGGATCACCTTGTGCAGGTCTCCGACGACGCCGAAGTCTGCGATGCCGAAGATCGGTGCCTTGGGGTCCTTGTTCACGGCCACGATCGTGCGAGCACCCTGCATGCCCGCTCGGTGCTGGATCGCCCCGGAGATGCCGGCGGCGAAGTAGAGCGACGGGGCGACGGTCTTGCCCGTCTGGCCGATCTGCATGTCGTGGGGGTACCAGTCCTCGTCGGTGGCGGCGCGCGAGGCCGCCACGGCTCCACCGAGCAAGTCGGCCAGCTCCTCGAGGATCGAGAAGGCGTCGGCCGAGCCCATCCCGCGTCCACCCGAGACCACGACGCTGGCGTCGTTGAGGTCGGGGCGACCGGTCGAGGTCTTCGCCGTCCGGTTCGTGATGCTCGCGCTCGGCACGTCCGAGTCCTCCAGCTGGACCGTCTCGACGACGGGGCGTGCCGGCGCGGCCTCGGGGGCGGCGGCGTTCGGTCGCACCACGATGATCGGGGTCCCGGTCACGACCTTCGCCTTGCTGACCCAGGAGCCGGCGAACACCGACTTGGTCGCCACCGGGCCATCGGCGGAGGCCTCGACGTCCACCGCGTCGGTCAGCACACCGGACTCCAGGCGAACGGCGGCTCGGGCGGCGACCTCCGTCCCGTCGGGGCCAGCGGTGAGGAGCACGGCCACCGGCTCGGCCCGGCGCACGACGTCCACGAGCGCCTGCACCTTGGGCGTGATCAGCGCCTCGTCCAGCGCCGGCACCTCGACCTGGTAGACCTTCGTGGCGCCGTACTCGCCGAGGGACTCGACGAGGGCTTCCTCGGCGGCACCGAGCACGACGGCCGCCGGCTCGCCGAGCCGGCGGGCGATGGTGAGCAACTCCAAGGACGGCTTCCGGACCTGTCCATCGGTGTGCTCGACGAGGACGATGACCTCGGGCACTGGGTTCTCCTTCTGCTCGGTCGAGTTCGGTGGGTGAGGTGGGGGGAGTCGCTGCTGGCGCCTCGGGCCGGCCTGGCGCTGCTCAGACGAACTTGCCGGCCACCAGGAAGTCGCGCAGGGCGGCGGCCGCCTCGCCGTCGTCTTCGACCACGGTGCCGGCTTGGCGCGGGGGGCGAGGCGCGGCCTCGACGACAGCCACCGAGGCCGACTGTGCGCCGACCTCGTCCGGGCTGAGCCCGAGGTCGGCGAGGGTCAGCGTCTGGATGGGCTTCTTCTTGCCCTGCATGATCCCCTTGAAGGATGGGTAGCGAGCCTCGCCGGTCTGGTCGGTGACCGACACCACGGCAGGCAGCGCGCAGGTCACCGTCTCGACCGCGAGGTCGCCCTCGCGGGTGATGGTGAGCGTGCCGCCGTCGACGGCAAGCGAGGCCGCGAAGGTGGCCTGCGGGACGCCGAGGCGCTCGGCCAGCATGGCGGGGACCACAGACATCTCGGCGTCGGTGGAGGCCATACCGGTCATCACCAGGTCGTAGCCGACGTGCTCCAGCGCCTTGGCCAGCACCAGGGACGTGGTCAGCGCGCACGAGCCGTGCACGGCGTCGTCGTTGACGTGCACGGCGCTCGTCCCACCCATGGCCAGGGCCTTGCGCAAGGCGTCGGTGGCCTTGGCCGGGCCGACGGTGAGATACACGATCTCGGCGTCGAGGCCGCCCTCGGTCAGCTTGAGTGCCTGCTCCACCGCGTACTCGTCCAGCTCGGAGAGTCGGCCGTCGACCGCCGCGCGATCCAGGCTCAGGTCGTCGGCGACCTTCCATTCCGCGGTCGGTTCGGGCACGTACTTGACGAGGACGACGATCTTCATCCGGGGAGGTCCTTCCGGGCCGAGCACCGCTGGGCGGGAGCGTTCGTGGTGCGGTGCGACGAACGTATTGGTGCCGCTCGCGGTCTGGTAGCCCTCCGACGTCCCCGTCCATGGGGGACCTTCGACCCGTTTCGGCCACGGTGGCGGTCCGGGTTCGCCATGCTTGTACCCATGCCTGCCGATGCTGCTGCTGACACCCCTGCCTCCGCGCTGGTGAGCTCGACGCCCGAGTGGGCGGCGCTGCGTGCTCACGCCGAGTCGATGCGCACGACCACGTTGCGCGAGCTCTTCGAGGCCGATCCCGATCGTGGGGCGCGTCTGACGGCTGAGGCCGCCGGGCTGTACGTCGACTACGCCAAGCACCTCGTCACCGACGAGACCATCGGCCTCCTGCTGGACCTGGCTCGCGCGGTCGGCCTGGAGTCCGCGCGCGACGCGATGTTCGCCGGCGATCGGATCAACGCCACCGAGGACCGGTCGGTCCTGCACACGGCGCTGCGGGCTCCGATCGGTTCGCCGGTCGTCGTCGACGGCGTGGACGTCGTGCCAGCGGTGCACGCGGTGCTGGACGCGATGGCGGCCTTCGCCGAACGGGTCCGGGGCGGCCAGTGGCTCGGCGCTACCGGCGAGCGCATCGTCACGGTCGTGAACATCGGCATCGGCGGCTCCGACCTCGGTCCGGCGATGGCCACCGAGGCCCTGGCCCCCTACGTCACCGATGAGCTGGAGGTCCGGTTCGTCTCCAACGTCGACGGCGACGACATCGCGGGCACGTTGCGCGGCCTGGACCCGGCGAGCTGCCTGTTCATCGTCGCCAGCAAGACCTTCACCACGCTGGAGACGATGACGAACGCCGCCACCGCCCGCGCATGGGTGGTCGAGGCACTCGGCGAGGACGCTGTCGCCCAGCACTTCGTCGCGGTCTCCACCGCCGCCGAGGAGGTGTCGGCCTTCGGCATCGACACCGACAACATGTTCGGCTTCTGGGAATGGGTCGGCGGCCGGTACTCGATGGACTCCGCGGTCGGGCTGGCCCTCATGCTGGCGATCGGACCGGTGCAGTTCCGCTCGATGCTCGACGGCTTCCGGGCGATGGACGAGCACTTCCGCAACGCGCCGCTGCAGGCCAACGCGCCGGTGCTGCTCGGGCTGCTGGGTGTCTGGTACCGCAACTTCCTGGGTGCCGACAGCCACGCGGTGCTGCCCTACTCCCAGCTGCTCGACCGTTTCGCCGACTACCTGCAGCAGCTGGACATGGAGAGCAACGGCAAGAGCGTGACGCTCGACGGCCGGCGGGTCGACTACGAGACCGGTCCCATCGTCTGGGGCACGCCGGGCACCAACGGGCAGCACGCCTACTTCCAGCTGATGCACCAGGGCACGACGCTGATCCCGGCCGACTTCATCGGCTTCGCCCGCCCTGGGTTCGAGGACCCGGGGTCGGGTGAGCACCACGACCTCTTGATGGCGAACTACTTCGCCCAGGCGGAGGCGCTGGCTTTCGGCAAGTCACGCGAGGAGGTGGAGGCCGAGGGCGTCACCGGCGTCCTGGTGCAGCACAAGGTGTTCGAGGGTGGCCGACCGAGCACGTCGATCCTCGCCGAGCGCCTCGACCCGTTCACCCTCGGTGCCCTGGTCGCGCTCTACGAGCACAAGGTGTTCACCCAGGGCATCGTCTGGGGGCTGAACTCCTTCGACCAGTGGGGCGTGCAGCTGGGCAAGGTGCTGGCCGGGCGGATCGCTCCGGAGCTCACGGGCGAGGAGCCGCCGGCAGGCGCGCACGACTCCTCGACGAACAGGCTCATCGCGCGGTACCGGTGGATGCGCGGGCGCGCCTGAGGGCCCCGCGTACGCCGCCTCAGCCGGCGGTGAACCTCAGGCCACCGCGCTCGCCGGTGATGGCGAGCCGGTTGGCGTCGATCGCGTAGCCGACAGTGCCGGTGAGCGTCTGGACGACGGCCTGCTCGATCGCGGTCGCTGCCGGCGGGCACGCCTTCCTGGTGAGCGCCATCGGGCCGAAGGTGAGCTCGTCCTCGGTGAGCTCCACCTGCGCGCGGCCGGCGTTGCAGCCGGTGGCGACCGCTGCGCGGTAGGTGGCGGGGTCCTGCGGGTCCTCAGTGATGCTGAGGGCTGCGCTGACTCCGACCGGCAGCCCGCTCACGGTCGCGTCCTCACCGGTGCCCTCGACGACGCTGTCCAGCTCCCACCTGGTGTCCAGGAGTGCCTGATCCGGCTCGGCGGCCTCGGTGTCGAGCAGGGTCATGGCGGTCTCCTCGGTGCTCAGTGTCAGGGTGTCCGCCGTCAGGGCGATGGTGGGTTGGTCGCTGAGGAAGTCGACCAGCCAGGCGTCCTGCTCCATCAGGGGCGGCTCGCAGCCGATCTCCGTCATCGACAGCGCCTCGAGGACCAGCGTGGCGCCGTCGACGGCGTAGGCCCCGCCGATGGCGTTGCATCCGGCGCTGGCGTTGAGCGTCCCGTCACGGAAGTCGAGCCGGACCCGGGTGCCGTCGACCAGCGCGCGCTCCTGCCCGCCCTCGAGGACGGACTGGGAGACGAACTCTCGCCCGTCGAGGCCGAGCGGCTCCGAAGGCGAAGCGGGACGCGGCCCGTCGTCGGGACCCGTGGCCGAGGTGTTCCCGCACGCGCCCAGCAGGGTGGTGGCGAAGACGACGACGCCGACCGCGACCCAGCGGGTGGCCGGGTGTCGCGGTCCTGGGGAGTGGAGCGGATCGGTGCTCATCGCTGGATCGTCCTCCTGCGGAGGTCGCGGGGTGACCGTTCGGGTGCTTGGACGTACCGGCTGCTCGATCGGTTCCGGCACAATGGCTGGGTGATCACCCGGGCGGACCTCCAGCAGGACCTCACCGACGCCATTCGCGGCCGGGACGAGGTGCGCGCCGCCACCCTCCGCATGGCGCTGACCTCGCTGTCGACCGAGGCCGTCGCCGGGGACCAGGCCCGTGAGCTCACCGCGGAGGAGGTCCTCGACGTCCTCGGGCGCGAGGCCAAACGACGCCGGGAGGCTGCCGAGGCCTTCCAGGACGCTGGCCGCTCCGACCTGGCGGCTCGGGAGCGGGCCGAGGAGGCGGTCCTGGCCGAGTACCTCCCGAGTGCTTTGACGGCCGAGGAGCTCGACGCGATCCTCGGCGAGGCGGTGGCGCAGGTCGCCGCCGACGGGGTCGGCGGCACGCAGGTCATGGGAGCAGTCATGCGGCTCGTCCAGCCACGGGTGAAGGGCCGCGCCGACGGTCGAGCGGTGGCAGAGGCCGTTCGGCAGCGAATCCGAGCCGAGGCGCCTTAGGCTGAGTGGATGAGCCCGGCGCAGCAAGAGCCTGAGCAGACGCGCTCGGGAGTGCGGTCAACGACCACCGGGGTGGTCACCAGGGCGCAGCGGACCTCGGCCCGCGCTGCCGGCAAGGCAGCCGGTCGCGCCGCCGGAATGGCCGCGGGCATGGTCACCGGACGCGGTGACGACGCCAAGGCAGCAGCCACGTCCAAGCGAGCCGGGGCTGCGGGCCGGACCGCCCGAGGATCGAGCGGCAAGACCGCCAGCGGCGCGTCGCACTCGCACCGGCCCTCGGCCGGCCCGCGGGTTCGCTCGAGCTCGCGCATGACGCGAACCCGCACCATGCGCAACGCGGCCACGGTCGGCGACGTGGCGCTGGGCGCGGGCGTCCTTGTCGGCGTCCCGGCGGCGAAGGCCTCGACCCGGCTGGCGCTGCGGGCAGAGGACGTGGGGTACGAGGTCGGTACCTCGTTGTTCGAGGCCCTCCCGACCCCTGCCCGGTCCATCATCACCGACGCGGTGAGGTCGCTGGCCTCCACCGGGCGGCAGGCTCGTGCCGACGCGGTGGAGAACCTCGTCGCGATGGTCGTGGCCGAGGTCCTCGCCAGCGACGTCGTCCGCTCGGCGATGACGTCGGCCGTCGAGGGCGCCATGGAAGAGGTGGTCGCCGCCTCGATGCCCGCCGTGGTGGACAAGCTCCGCGACGAGATCGGGCTGCTGAAGCTCGACGAGATGGTGCGCGCCTCGGTCGAGCGAGTGCTGCCGCAGGTCGTCGAGCAGGACATCGCGTCAGCAGTCGTACGAGCGGCCACGATGCCCGCCCGGACGGCCCGCGGGCTCGTCCGGATGCCCGGCTCAGGGGGGAGCCGGCCCCCCGCCGAGGACTAGCTCCGCGGCACGTCCTGATCGCCACTGCGTCAATAGGGAGAAGCGGTCCCCACGGATATCGGTGAGCCGGTACTCCACGGGGACCCCGTCGGCAGTCCCCACGCGTTCGATGCTCAAGCAGGCGACGCCGTCCGGGAGGTCGAGCAGACGTTGCGTCATGCTGTCGGCAGGCACGGCGCTGATGCGTTCCTGCCCTCCGGTGACCCGGACGCCGCACCGCCCGGCCAGCTCGTCGTACAAGGCGGTGTGTGTGAAGTCCACGTCGAGCAGCGGCGTGGCCACCGCAGCCGGGAGCCAGACTCGGTCGTGGGCCAGCGGGACCTCGTCGGCGAAGCGGATCCGCTCGAGCAGGACGAGGGAGTCCGACGCGGTCCCCAGGCGCTCGGCGCAGGCGGCGTCGTTCACCGTCCGCAACGTCAGGACCTCGCTGCGCTGCACCTGCCCCTGGGCCTCGACCGAGGCGAACAGGCTGTAGACGCTGCCGACGGACTGCTCGATCCCGCTCGGCCTGATCGTGGTGGGTCGGCCACGTCCGGAGGCCAGGACTCCCTCGTCCCGCAGTCGCCGCAACGCCTCGCGAACGGTGTGCCGGGAGACCCCGTATGCCTCCGTGAGCTCGTGCTCGCCGGGGAAGGCGTCCTCGCTGAAGGCGCCCTTGCGGATACGTCGCAGCAGGTCATCGTGGAGCTGGGACCAGAGCGGCAGCGGGCTTCCGCGGTCCAGCGCTCGGGTGGGCACCGGGCAAGGGTAGCCAGGGCGCCGTCGCGAGGAGGCAAATGTACGGACATCCGTACTCAGGTGGTAACCTTGCTCCCGTACCAATCCCCCGTACCGCCCCCCGTACCGCCCCCCGTACCGCCCAAGGAGCCGCTCGATGATCGAGATCATCCCGATCGACACCCCCTCCCTCGGGGACCGGTCCTACCTGGCCACCGACGGCGAGGTGGCCGTCGTCGTCGACCCGCAGCGTGACATCGACCGGGTGCTGGCGCTCACCGAGCCCCGCGGGCTGCGGATCACCCACGTGCTCGAGACCCACATCCACAACGACTACGTGACCGGCGGCTACCGCCTGGCTCAGCAGGTCGGCGCCTTGTACTGCGTCAATGCCGATGACCGGGTGTCCTACGAGCGCCACCCGGTCCGCGACGGCGACGTCCTGGAGTCCGGCTCCATGCAGGTGAAGGTGCTGCACACCCCCGGGCACACCTTCACGCACCTGTCCTACGCCCTGACGGACGCCAGTGCTGGGCACGAGCAGGTGGCGGTCTTCACCGGCGGCTCGCTGCTCTACGGCTCCACCGGACGCCCGGACCTGCTTGGTCTGGAGCACGCCGACACCCTTGCCCGGCACCAGTGGCGGTCGGCTCACCGGCTCGCCGAGCAGCTGCCGAGCAGCACCCCGGTCTTCCCCACCCACGGGTTCGGCTCCTTCTGCTCCGCCACCCAGAGCGAGGGCCTGTCCTCCACGTTGGCGCGTGAGGCCGGCAGCAACCCGGTCCTGACCCAGGACGAGGAGACCTATGTCGCCGAGCTCATCGCGGGACTCGTGGCCTACCCGGCCTACTACGCCCACATGGGTCCCACGAATGCAGCCGGTCCGAAGGAGATCGACCTGTCCCCGCCACAGGTCGCCGACCCCGACGAGCTCGCCCGGCGGATCGAGGCCGGTGAGTGGGTCGTGGACCTGCGGTCAAGGACGGTCTTCGCCGCCGGGCACGTCAAGGGGACGCTGAGCTTCGACCTCGACGGCTCGTTCGTGACCTACCTCGGCTGGCTCGTCCCGTGGGGGACGCCGGTCACGCTGCTGGCCCAGACCCCGGATCAGGTGGCACTCGCCCAGCGAGAGCTGGTGCGCATCGGGATCGACCGACCGGCCGCGATGGCCACCGGCCGTGCCGATGAGCTGGCCGGCGATCATGGGCTGGGCAGCTACCCGGCCGTTGGGTTCGGCGAGCTCGCGGCCCACGTCGCCGAGTCCGGCATGCCCGTCGTCCTCGACGTGCGCCGGGACGAGGAGCACCGCGACGCCCACGTCGAGGGTGCCACCCACATCCCGCTGCACGAGCTGCTGCAGCGCGTCGACGAGGTGCCCAAGGACCGGGCGGTCTGGGTCCACTGCGCCCACGGATACCGGGCCTCGATCGCGGCATCCCTGCTTGCGGCGGCCGGTGTCGACGTCGTCTACGTCAACGACAGCTTCGTCCCGGGTGCGGCCGATGCGCGCCTGCCGATCGCCTCGGCCGCCGTGCCCGTCTCGGCCTGACCCGGTGAAGCAGAGGTCGTCCGGATGACCTGGCTGGCCATCGTCCTCGCCGTTGGTGTCGGCGTCTCGCTGGGCCTGCTCGGCGGCGGCGGCTCCATCCTCGCTGTCCCGCTGCTGGTCTTCGTCGCCGGGATGGACACCAAGGAGGCCATCGCGACCTCGCTGCTCGTCGTGGGGGTCACCAGTGCCGCGGCCCTCGTCCCCCATGCTCGCTCCGGTCGGGTCCGCTGGCGGACGGGCCTGCTCTTCGGCGTCGCCGGGATGGTGGGGGCCTACGCCGGCGGGCGGCTCGCCGCATTCCTGCCCGGGACCGTCTTGCTGGTGGCGTTCGCACTCATGATGCTGGCGACCGCGGTGGCCATGATCCGGGGGCGTCGCGCGGTGCCGGAACGCCCGGCGCACGCCGAGCTGCCGGTCGGCCGGGTGCTCCTCGACGGTGTCGTCGTCGGGCTGGTCACCGGTCTGGTCGGGGCCGGGGGCGGCTTCCTCGTCGTCCCGGCGCTGGTGCTGCTCGGAGGACTCCCGATGGGCGTCGCGGTGGGGACGTCCCTGCTGGTGATCTCCATGAAGTCGTTCGCGGGGCTCGCCGGCTACCTGGCCAGCGTCCAGATCGACTGGTCCATGGCGCTTGCCGTCACCGGCGCTGCGGTGATCGGCAGCGTGCTGGGGAGCACGCTGAGTGGCCGGGTGCCGCAGGAGACCTTGCGCAAGGCGTTCGGCTGGTTCGTCGTCGTCATGGGTGTGTTCGTGCTGGCCCAGTCCTTGGCCGCCGAGCTCGGCGGGGCGATGGCCCTGGCCGTGGTGGGGGCACTGGCTGCGACCTCGGGCGTGGGCGCCTTCTGGTGGTCACGACGGACGCCGGCTACTCCACCGAGACGTCCGTCCCGGGCAGCAGCTGGACCACCGCCGGGAACACGGTCGTGAGCAGCAGTAGGACGACGGCGACCACGAGCACCACCGCGAGCAGGGTCTTCACCGGCCAAGGGCCGGGGAGATGGGCCCAGATCCAGGGGTACACGGCCTAGGCCTCCTTGTTGGTCTTCACGAGCGTGCCGTGCACGATCAGCCGCTCGGTGCTGCCCCATCGAGGGTTGCAGGTGGTCAGCGTGAGCAGGGCGTCTGTCGGCTCAGCCTTGGGCCGTCCCGGGACCGGGTAGAGCACGCTGATGTCGGTCGGGACGGTGATGAACGACTCCGTCGCCTCGTAGACCCAACGCTTCCCCTGTCGTTCGAAGATGATGTCGTCGCCCGGGACCACCTGGTCCAGGTAGGCGAACGGCTCGCCGTACGTCGCGCGATGGCCGGCCACCGCGAAGTTGCCGACCTCGCCCACCGCGGCGCTGGTGGGGTAGTGCCCCGGGCCGCGCGTGAGGTCCTCGGTGGAGATGCCCTCCACGACCACCCACTCCCAGTCCTGGCCCAGCCTGGGGATGCGGATCCGCAGGTAGGCGTCGCCCTCCGTGGGCGGCTTGGACTTCTTGGCCGCCGGCAGCTCGGGCTCGTCGAGCTGCTCGGCCAGCCCGTCCTGAGCCTGCTGGGTCTCCACCCCGGTCCAGAAGAGCGTGTAGACGGCGAAGAGCGCCAGCACGAGGCCGGCGGTGATGAGCAGCTCGCCCGTCACGCCGAGCACCTTGCGCGTCATCGACACCGAAGGGCTCCTCGTGGTGGCGCAGGAGGAAGCGGGCACCCCAGGGTACGTCGGCGGCTGGGCAGCGCCCCCGCAGCGGGTCGGCTTCGGTTCGAACGGGTGTCGCAGCAGGTGGCTCCAGGCCACCGGCCCTACCGTGAGAGCTGACCCGACGCGTGCTGAGGAGCCATGGCCGTACTCGACGCCGACCTCGGCCTCCGGACACCGGTCGACCGGGGCGGGCAAGCGCGTCCCCGCGCGCCAGTGCCGCCGGCCCCGTTCCGGCCCATGCCCTACCTCCCGGGGCTGGACGGGCTGCGGGCCATCGCGGTCCTCGGGGTGCTGCTCTACCACCTGGACCTGCCCTGGATCCCGGGCGGGTTCCTCGGCGTCGACGTCTTCTTCGTGCTGTCGGGCTTCCTCATCACCAGCCTGGTGGCGCAGGAGGTCGAGCGCACGGGCCGGCTGGACTTCCGCGCCTTCTACCGACGACGTGCCCGGCGTCTGCTGCCCGCCCTGGTCCTGTTGCTGCTCACGGTCTCGACCATGGGGCTGCTCTTCTTCCGCGAGGAGCTCCTCGAGCTGCGGGGGGACGTGCTGGCGGCCCTGCTCTACGTCTCCAACTGGTGGTACATCCTCGGCGAGACCTCCTACTTCGAGTTCACCGGGCGCCCGCCGGTCCTGCAGCACCTGTGGTCCCTGGCCGTCGAGGAGCAGTTCTACCTGCTCTGGCCGAGCGTCGTGGTCGTGGCGTTGGCCAGCTGGCGTGGGCGCTCGCAGCTGTTGCGGGTCGCTGCCCTGGGCGCGCTGGCCTCCACCGTCTGGATGGTGGTCGTCTCGGCCCGATCCGGCTTCCCGGTCCCGAACGACCCCAGCCGCGCCTACTTCGGCACCGACACCCATGCGATGAGCCTGCTGGCCGGGGCGGCGCTGGCTGCCGTCTGGGTCCCCTGGCGATCGCCGAGTGCTCGTGGCGGCTGGCGTGGACCGGTGCGCATGCTCGACGCCGTCGGCCTGGTGGCACTGGCCGCCGTGCTGTGGACGTTCCTCGAGGTCGGGGAGTTCTCTACCGGCCTGTACCGGGGCGGCTTCCTGCTGGTGGCCGTGCTCACGGCGGTGCTCGTCGCGTCGCTGTCGCACCCGGAGTCCTTGCTGGCGCGCCTGCTCGGGACCCAGCCATGGCGCTACCTGGGGGAACGCTCCTACGGCATCTACCTGTGGCACTGGCCCGTGTTCATGGTGACCCGCCCGGGCTTCGAGCTGGACTCCGACGGGTTCTTCTCCGTGGTGCTCCGGATCGGGCTGGTCCTGACGCTTGCCGAGGCGTCCTACCGATACGTCGAGCTGCCGATCCGCCGCGGCGGCCTGCGGGCCTGGTTCGCGGCGATGCGCCAGGCCCCGCCGCCGCGGCGGACGATGATGGCCCGGCGCACCCTGCTCGTGGCGGGTTCGCTGACGCTGCTGGTGGGGCTGGTCACCTTGGGGCTCGTCCGGGCCGGACCGTCCCCCGCCGTGGTCGAGGGTACCGGGCAGGCGAGTGCCCTCAGCGAGCGGCCGGCCAGCAGCGAGCCGCCCGCACAGCCGGAGCCGAGCCCAGCAGTGGCGCCGGACCCGCCGCGGGTGTCCGCCGTCGGCGACTCCGTGATGCTGGGCGCCGGCGCAGAGCTCGAGCAGCTCGTCAAGGGAGTCCTGGTCGACGCTGCTGAGAGCCGCAGCGCAGCGGCGGCGCTGGCTGCGGTGTCCGACGCCGCCCGCGAGGGCCGTCTCGGGCCGCGCGTCGTCGTCCACCTGGGCACGAACGGCCCGGTCGCCGAGCCTGCCCTGCGTGAGGCGTTGCTGCGAGTTGCTGAGGACCACCAGGTCCTGCTGGTGAACACCTTCGTGCCGAGGCCGTGGAAGACGTTCAACAACGCCGTCCTCGCGCGGGTGGCCGCCGACATCGACGGCGTGACGCTCCTGGACTGGGCCGCCGTCGCCGCTGAGCATCCTGACTGGCTGTACCCGGACAAGATCCACCTGCGTCCTGGTGAGGGGCGCCTCGGCTACGCGACCTTGGTCCAGGATGCGCTCCGAGAGCTGCGTGGCGGATGAACGGGCCGCTGGACCCTTGCCGGCCTACCGGGCCGGGCGCAGGATCGGCAGCATTCCGGCACCACCGATGGAGGGAGCGGCCCATGCACACGAAACGATGGACGGTCACCATCTCGATCAGCGAGACCGACGACGACCGCACCCGCGCTCACGCGGTCCTGGAGACCGAGGGGTCGCTCCGGGTGACGGGCGAGGGCTACGCCCGCCGCAACCCGGCGGACCCGGCTGTCCCGGAGATCGGCGACGAGCTGGCAGCGGGTCGGGCCATGGCTGCCCTGGCGCACCACCTCCTCGACATCGCTGCAGACGACATCGAAGCCTTCGTCGCGGGCCGCTGACCACCTCATCCCGGACCGTCGGCTAGCGTGCGCTGGGCAGAGGGCGTGACCTCGCCCCGGACCACCTGGCAGGAGATCCCAGATGTGCGGCTGCTTCGTCGTCCTGCTCGGGGCGATGGCCCCGCGGCTCACGCTGTTCCTCATGGCCGTGTTCAACGACGAGATCACGAAGGCCTTCGACGGGTCCTGGCTGGTTCCGCTGCTCGGCTGGTTCGTCCTGCCCTACTCCACCCTCAGCTACGTGCTGTTCCATTGGTTCAGCGGTGACGTGATGGGGTTCGACTGGTTGGTGGTGGGGTTCGCGTTCGTGCTCGACGTCGGGTCCTGGGTGGGCGGCTGGGGTCGGCGCAGTGAGGTCCGGCAGGTCACGGTGTATCGCTCCCCGCCCGCCGCCTGACATGAGCGTTCCGCCTGGGCGGCCCCGAGTGACCAACAGCACTTCCCTGAGTGGGTCGAGAGTCCCTTCCTGAACCCCCGGGCAATCCCAGTAGCGTCGTGTCCGAGCAGACCGTTTGGCCCCCGCCCGAAAGGACCGACCGTGCGTATCGGTGTCCCCCGCGAGTCCAAGCCCGGTGAGACCCGGGTGGCGGCGACCCCCAAGACGGTGGATCAGATCCTGAAGCTCGGCTACTCCGTGCTCGTCGAGGCCGAGGCCGGCCGGGCCGCCTCCTTCGACGACGAGGCCTACCGACAGGCCGGCGCACAGGTCGTCGGCGCCGAAGTCTGGCGCGCCGAGGTCATCCTGAAGATCAATGCCCCGAACGAAGGCGAGCTCGCACGGCTGAACGCCGGACAGACGATCGTCAGCCTGCTCGCCCCCGCCCTCTCGCCGGACCTCGTCCAGGCCCTGGCTGCGCGCGGCGTCACCGCACTCGCCATGGACGCCGTTCCCCGGATCTCGCGGGCCCAGTCGCTCGACGTCCTGTCCTCGATGGCGAACATCGCCGGCTACCGGGCGGTGATCGAGGCGGCGAACGAGTTCGGGTCGCTGTTCACCGGCCAGGTGACGGCCGCCGGCAAGGTGCCGCCGGCGAAGGTCCTCGTGGTCGGCGCCGGCGTGGCAGGACTGGCCGCCATCGGCACGGCAAACAGTCTTGGCGCCATCGTGCGGGCCTTCGACGCCCGCCCTGAGGTCGCCGAGCAGGTCGAGTCCATGGGCGCGGAGTTCCTGCGTATCGACGTGGAGGACACCGGACCGAGCGCGACCGGCTACGCCACCGAGACGAGCGCCGACTTCGACGCCAAGGCCGCCGCGATGTATGCCGAGCAGGCCGCGGACGTCGACATCGTCATCACCACCGCGCTCATCCCCGGCCGACCCGCACCGCGGCTCATCACCGAGGACATGGTCGCCACGATGAAGCCAGGCAGCGTCGTGGTCGACATGGCCGCAGCCAACGGCGGCAACGTCGCCGGCTCACGTGCGGACGAGAAGGTGGTCACCGATCGTGGCGTCACGCTGCTCGGCTACACGGACCTGCCCGGCCGGCTGCCCACCCAGGCCTCCCAGCTGTTCGGCACGAACCTGGTGAACCTCCTGAGGCTCATGACGCCGGAGAAAGACGGCGAGCTCGTCCTTGACCTCGACGACGTCGTGCAGCGCGGCATGACCGTGGTACGCCACGGCGACGTGCTCTGGCCCCCGCCGCCGGTGCAGGTCTCGGCCGCGCCCGCTGCCCCGGCTCCAGCCCCGATCGAGCGATCTCCGGAGAAGGTCAAGCGCCCGAACCGCAAGTTCTGGTACGTCGGCATCGGGGCCGCGGCCTTCTTGGCACTCGCGCCCTTCCTGCCGGAGACGTTCCTGCCACAGGTGACCGTGTTCGCGCTGGCCATCGTCATCGGCTACTACGTGATCGGCAACGTCCACCACGCCCTGCACACGCCGTTGATGTCGGAGACGAACGCGATCTCCGGTGTCATCGTCGTCGGGGCGCTGCTCCAGCTCGGCACCGGGAACACGCTCATCACGGTGCTCGCGTTCGTGGCGGTCCTCATTGCCAGCATCAACGTCTTCGGTGGGTTCACCGTGACGTACCGCATGCTCGAGATGTTCCGGAAGGCCTGAGACATGGAGTTCGCGACCCCGACCATCGTGACGGCGGCGTACCTGGTCACCGCGCTGCTGTTCATCCTCGCCTTCGCCGGCCTGTCCAAGCACGAGACCGCCAAGCACGGCAACTTCTTCGGCATCGCCGGGATCACCGTCGCGATCGTCTCCACGATCGGGCTCGCCATCGACCGCGCTGAAGACGAGTGGGCGAAGGTGCTCGGCTTCATCGTTGCCGCCATGCTCATCGGCGCCATGATCGGCATCTGGCGAGCACGCAGCGTCGAGATGACCGGGATGCCCGAGCTCATCGCGCTGCTGCACTCCTTCGTCGGGGCCGCCGCCGTGCTGGTGGCCTACAACTCCTTCCTCGAGGCCGAGGACGACCCTGCGGTCAAGGCCCTGTACGAGTCCCTCGGGACGGCCGACATCCACAACGGTGAGGTCTTTCTCGGGGTGTTCATCGGCGCGGTGACCCTCACCGGGTCCATCGTCGCGTTCCTCAAGCTGAGCGCCCGGATCAAGTCGGCCCCGCTGGTGCTGCCGGCTCGCCACTGGCTCAACCTCGCCGCCGTCGTGGTGTCCCTCGGCCTCATGGCCTGGTTCGTCGTCGAGCCCAGCATCCTCCCGCTGGCGATCATGACGGCCATCGCCCTGGCGTTCGGCTGGCACCTGGTCGCATCCATCGGTGGTGGCGACATGCCGGTGGTCATCTCGATGCTCAACAGCTACTCGGGCTGGGCAGCTGCAGCCACGGGCTTCCTGCTCAACAACAACCTGCTCATCGTGGCCGGGGCGCTCGTCGGCTCCTCCGGTGCCTACCTGAGCTACATCATGTGCATCGGCATGAACCGGTCGTTCATCTCGGTCATCGCCGGTGGTTTCGGCACCGACGGTCAGATCGCCGGTGAGGCCAAGGACTACGGCGAGCACCGCGAGGTGAACGCCGAAGAGGTGGCTGGCATGCTGAGCGAGGCGTCTTCGGTGATCATCACCCCTGGCTACGGCATGGCCGTGGCCCAGGCGCAGTACCCGGTGGCCGAGCTCACCCGCCGGCTGCGCGAGAACGGCACCGAGGTGCGTTTCGGCATCCACCCGGTGGCCGGGCGTCTGCCGGGCCACATGAACGTGCTGCTCGCAGAGGCGAAGGTGCCCTACGACATCGTCCTGGAGATGGACGAGATCAACGACGACTTCCCCGACACCGATGTCGTGCTCGTCATCGGTGCCAACGACACGGTCAATCCGGCGGCCATCGACGAGCCCGGAAGCCCCATCGAAGGGATGCCGGTGCTGCACGTCTGGGAGGCGCGTGACGTGATCGTCTTCAAGCGTTCGATGGCCACTGGCTACGCCGGCGTGCAGAACCCGCTCTTCTTCAAGGAGAACACCCAGATGCTCTTCGGCGACGCCAAGGAGCGCGTGGACGACATCGTGGCTGCGCTGCCGAGCAGGGTGTCCGCCTAGGCCTCGACGAGGGCCGACGAAACGGTCAGGGGCCCGCGGAGCCGTACAGCCGGTCGCCGGCGTCACCAAGGCCGGGGACGATGTAGCCGTGCTGGTTGAGTCGCTCGTCGACCGAGGCCGTCACCACCGTGAGTGGTAGCTGCAGGCTGGTGGTGGCCTCCTCGAGGCGCTCCAGCCCCTCGGGGGCGGCCAGCAGGCAGATCACGGTGACGTCGCGGGCGCCTCGCTCGGCGAGGTAGCCGATCGCTGCGGCGAGCGTGCCGCCGGTGGCCAGCATCGGGTCGAGTACGAAGCACTGCCGTCCGGAGAGGTCCTCAGGGAGTCGCTCGGCGTAGGTGCTCGCCAGCAGGGTTGCCTCGTCGCGAACCAGGCCGAGGAAGCCGACCTCCGCGGTGGGCATGAGACGCGTCATCCCCTCGAGCATGCCGAGCCCGGCCCGAAGGATCGGGACGACCAGCGGCCGAGGGTGGGCGAGTCGCACCCCCAGGGCGGGGGAGACCGGCGTCCTGACCTCGACGCTGCGCACGACGACCTCACGGGTCGCCTCGTAGGCGAGCAGGGTCACGAGCTCGTCGGTGAGGCGTCGGAAGGTGGGGGAGTCGGTGACTTCGTCGCGCAGGACGGTGAGCTTGTGACTGACGAGCGGGTGGTCGACCACGACGAGGTGCACGTGCCGAGGGTACCGACCGCCGGCAGCCCGAGTCGGTAGCGTCGGATGGGTGACGAGCTCGCCGGCCCCGGAGCCACTGGAGGAGGCGACGCTGCGAGCCGCGATGCATCGGGCGCTCGAGGCGGCCCGAGCCGCGCAGCAGACAGACGTACCGGTGGGGGCCGTGGTGCTCGACGAGCGTGGGCTGGTCCTGTCCGTCGCCGGGAATGCCCGGGAGGCCACGGGGGACCCGACTGCGCATGCAGAGGTGGTGGCGATCCGGGACGCGGCCGGTGCGCGCGGCTCGTGGCGGCTCGGAGGTTGCACCCTGGTGGTCACGCTCGAGCCGTGCACGATGTGCGCCGGCGCTGCGGTGCTGGCTCGCCTCGACCACGTCGTCTACGGGGCGGATGACCCGAAGGCCGGCGCCGTGGGCTCGCTGTGGGACGTCGTCCGCGACCAGCGGCTCAACCACCGTCCCAAGGTGCAGCGCGGGCTGCTGGCGGACGAGTCCGCCGAGCTGCTGCGAGCGTTCTTCGCCCAGCGGCGCTAGTGCACGCCCGACGGCGTGCCACTCAACACACAAACCACCCCATTCGGGCCCTTCAGGTCGCGTGCGCTCGCCACTGACCTGCGGGTCCGCCGACGCTGGTGAGCCGATGCGCCCTGATCGTGTGTTGAGTGACACGCCTGGGCCCAGTTCCGGGCTCGCGTCAGTCGAGCCGGACGGCCCCCCTTGCTCGGGTATTCTCGCCGGTGGTGGCGTGTCCGAGCGGCCGAAGGAGCACGCCTCGAAAGCGTGTGAGGGGGCAACTCCTCCGTGGGTTCAAATCCCACCGCCACCGCGCAACCGACGGCGTCCTGCTCTCCCAGCGGGGCGCCGTCGCCCTTACCGGGCGGGTGCGAGGCCGGAGGAGGTGCAGTGGACGTCGAGCTGCTCGACCGCGTCCTGCTCGTCAGCGCCGCCGTCCTGGTGCTCGCCATCCTCGCTGTCCGCCTCACGGCGACGACCGGGCTGCCCACGCTGCTGACCTACCTCGTCATCGGCGTGCTCCTCGGTGCGGCCGGGGTCGAGTTCGGTGACCCCGGCACCGCGCACGCCCTGGGGTTCGCCGCGCTGGTCGTGATCCTCGCCGAAGGCGGGCTGACCACTCGGTGGAGCGACGTCCGCTCGGCCATGCCACTGGGCGTCCTGCTCGCCACGGTGGGGATCGCCGTGGCCACCGCCGTGGTGGCGACCGCCGTGCACCTGCTCTTCGGCCAGCACTGGACCACTGCCCTCATCATCGGCGGCATCTTCGCTGCCACCGACTCGGCCGCGGTCTTCTCCGTCCTGCGCCGGGTACCGCTGGTCTCGAGGGTCTCCGGGGCGCTGGAGGCCGAGTCAGGCCTGAACGACGCGCCCACGGTGTTGCTCGTGACGTTGCTGTCGACGGGCGCCGTCGCTGAGGCGGGCCCGATCGAGTTCGGTCTGACGGTGTTCTACGAGCTCGGCGTCGGCTCCGCGGTCGGCCTGGGGCTCGGCTTCCTGGCCGCCGCCGTCCTCCGACGCCTTGCCCTACCCGCCTCCGGCCTCTACCCGCTGGGGGTGTTCACCGGGACCGTGCTGGCCTACGGTGCAGCCTCTGGGCTGCACGCCAGCGGTTTTGCCGCCGTCTACCTGGCGGCACTCGTGCTCGGCAACGCCGACCTCGCCCATGGTCCCGCCACTCGATCCTTCGTCGAGGGGTTGGCCTGGCTCGCCCAGATCGGGCTGTTCGTCATGCTCGGGCTGCTGGCCTGGCCGCTCACCCTTACCTGGGACCTCGTCGGGCAGGCTTTGGTGGTCGGGCTGGTGAGCACCCTGCTTGCCAGGCCGCTGTCGGTGGTCGTGTGCGCGTTGCCCTTCCAGCTGTCGTGGGCCGAGCGCGGGTTCCTCTCGGTCGCGGGGCTGCGCGGGGCAGTCCCAGTCGTGCTCGCCACGATCCCGCTCGCGGCCGGCTACCCGGGGAGCGACGATGTGTTCACGCTGGTCTTCATCGCCGTCATCGTGTTCACGCTGGCGCAGACGCCGCCGCTGCCCCGCCTCGCGCGCTTCTTCGGCGTCGTCCAGGTCAACGAGCCGCGCGACCTCGACATCGAGGCGGCCCCGCTGGCCCGACTGGATGCGGACCTGCTGCAGGTCTCGGTGGCGCCGGACTCGATGCTCCACGGTGTCGAGATCGCCGAGCTGCGGCTGCCTCCGGAGGTGTCGGTGTCGCTGGTGCTGCGCGACGGCGCCAGCCTGGTTCCCGGGCCGACCACCGCGCTCCGCCACGGTGACGACTTGCTGGTGGTCGTTCCACGTGCGCAGCGTGCTCGTACCGAGGAGCGCTTGCGGCAGATCAGCCGGCAAGGGCGACTTGCGGCCTGGCTTGCGGCGCCGGACCTGCCGAAGCCGAACGCGTCGGAGATCCCGTTGCGCTGGACCTGGCCGGCTGGGGCTCGGCTTCGTGCACTGCTGCGTCGGCGCGGACGGGGAAGCCGCGGCACGCCTGGAACCGAGGAGCGCTCTGCTGGCTGAGTGCCTCAGCAGTTGGGGATGTCGTCCTTCTCCGGCAAGGTCGGCGGGATGGTGATGCCGTCGAACTTGTTGCCCAGCACGACGTCGATGGGGTCCTTGGCACGTCTGGAGTCGAACGTGACGTCGACGCGGCCGAGGTAGAGGCGCAGCGTCGCCACCTCCGGCTCCTGCTTCTGCGAGGCCCGCACGAGCGCCTTTCGGACCTGGGCGTCGAGCGGGTCGTTCTCCGTCTCGGCGACGACGAACCCGGCGTCCGACAGCGCCTGGGCGGTATCGCCGGCGAGGCCGGGCACGAAGGAGGCGTTGTAGACGTTGATGGTGATGTCGTCCGGTTGGGGGAGCTTCTCCGCAAGCTTGGCCACCTTGCGCGTCTTCCGCTCCTGCTTGCGTTCCTTCTTCGTCAGCTTCGGCTTCTCCGGGCAGCTCGGGGTCGCGGCCAGGCCTCCGTCGACCGGTTCGGTGAGTGCCCGCCAGCCGTAGAGACCCGCCGCCCCGACGGCGGCCAGGAGCAGCACCAGCACGATGGCCGTACGCAGGTGCCGCGTGCGTGAGCGGTTCGGCGGTGGCGGAGGCACCTCGATCGGATCGGTCATGCCGGTCCTGCCTCCTGTCAGCGCGTCGTCAACCAGGTGGGCCGAGGCACCTCAGTCTATGGCCGTCAGGAGCAGGCGTGGGCGATCGGGGCGGGGAGGCCTCGGCGTCCCGGCCCCGATCGCCCGAGGAGCGAACGCGCTCCTCGGCGGCGGAGGATGCGGGATTTGAACCCGCGAGGGGCTATCAACCCCAACACGATTTCCAATCGTGCGCCATAGGCCACTAGGCGAATCCTCCACGGCGGAGAATACCTGCTCGGGCGTTGCGCACGTCCGCGGCGGTTGACCCGAGCAACCCCCCGGCACCTGGGTACGCAGGCCGCGTACACTGGGTTCAGCCCCTCGCGCGGCGGCATCCTGCCGAACTCCCCCAGGGCCGGAAGGCAGCAAGGGTAGGCGGGCTCTACCGGGTGCGCGAGGGGTCTCTGGCTGCCTCGGGGGTGGCGGCTATGGTCCAGGCGTGGCGCTCGCCCTCTATCGCACCTACCGACCCGGTCGGTTCGCCGACGTGGTTGGCCAGGAGCACGTCACGGGTCCGCTCGGGCGTGCCATCGCCAAGGACCGGGTCCACCACGCGTACCTGTTCTCCGGCCCTCGTGGGTGCGGGAAGACCTCCAGCGCTCGAATCCTGGCTCGTTCGCTCAACTGCGAGCAGGGACCTACCTCGGATCCGTGCGGTCGGTGCCAGTCGTGCGAGGACCTGGCCCCGAACGGGCCCGGCAGCCTCGACGTGATCGAGCTTGACGCGGCCACGCACGGCCTCGTCGACGACGCCCGGGAGCTGCGGGAACGAGCGCACTTCGCCCCGGTGCGGTCCCGCTTCAAGATCTACATCATCGACGAGGCCCACCAGCTCGGCCCGGGGGCCGCCAATGCGCTCCTGAAGATCATCGAAGAGCCGCCCGCGCACCTGAAGTTCGTCTTCGCGACCACGTCGCCGGACAAGATCCTCGGCACGATCCGCTCGCGAACCCATCACTACCCGTTCCGGCTCGTGCCCTCGCGCACGCTGCAGCGCCACCTCGGCTGGGTCTGCGAGCAGGAGGACGTCCAGGCGGAGCCAGCGGCGCTTTCGCTGGTCGCCAGGGGCGGGGCTGGCTCGGTGCGGGACGCGTTGTCTCTGCTCGGGCAGCTGATGGCCGGTTCGGGCAGCGAGGGCCTGACGGCCGAGCTCGCTCAGGACCTGCTGGGCTTCACCGACGCCGCCCTGCTCGACGATGTGGTGGACGCGCTGGCCGTCCACGACGGCGCCACGGTGTTTGGCGTGGTGGACCGCGTGGTGGAGTCCGGCCATGACCCTCGTCGCTTCGTGACCGATCTCCTCGAGCGTCTGCGGGACCTCATCCTGCTGCAGGCCGTGCCTGACGCGGTCCAGCAGGGGCTGGTCGATGCTGCCGACGACCAGGCCAATCGGATGGCCGCTCAGGCAGCTCGGTTCACCCGCTCGGACCTCGTCCGACTCGCGGGGATCGCCGACGACGGGCTCACCTCCATGCGGGGCGCGACCCCGACCCGGCTGCAGCTCGAGCTGGTATCGGCGCGCTTGCTGCTTCCCGGGGCCGCGCAGGACGTCACCGCTCTGGCGACGCGGGTGGAGCGCCTGGAGCGCGGGCTGTCCGCGCCGGTCCAGGCGGCGTCCCCCCGAGAGGCCTCGGTGCAGCCACCCGCGGCGACACCGCCAAACGAGGCGGCCGCGCCGAAGGAGGCGGCCACGCCGGAAGAGCCGCTACCAGGGGCGGCCGGCGACGGTGCCGCCGATGTGGCGCAGGCGAGCACGCTGGCGCGGATCCGCGCCAGCTGGCCGGAGGTGCTGGAGCGGCTGCGGCAGCTGAAGAAGACACCCTGGACGTTCATCTCCCAGAACGCGAGCGTGCTCGCGGTGGAGGACGACGTGATCACCCTGTCGGTGGCCACGCCACGACTGCGTGACACCCTGGTCTCCCGCGACGACTTCACGAGCCTGCTCCGCCAGGCCCTCCTTGACGTTCTCGGGGAGGACTACCGCGTCGTCGCCGTGGTGGGGAGTGCGCCAGATCCGGACTCCTCGCGCCCGGACACTCACGCCCGTGCCGCTGCCCCCGCCCCTGGCGCTCTGTCGGGGGCTGCGGGGCGCCAGCCCCGAACCACACCGGCATCACCCGGGCGCGGACCTCGCCCGACGCCGGCAGGCTCCGAGCGCGCCGAGGTGGCGGACCCGGTGGAGACGACTGCGAGTCCGGCGCGGGCAGCGGAGCCCGAGGCGGCAGCCGACGACACCGTGCTGGACGAGGTGAGCGGGACCGAGCTGCTGGCCCGAGAGCTCGGAGCGAGTGTCATCGACGTGGGGGAGGACCCGTGACAGAGCCCGGCTTCGACTTCTCGGCATTGCTGGCCCAGGCGCAGCAGATGCAGGAAGGCGTCATGGCTGCCCAGGCGTCCTTGGACGACGTCCGTGTCGAGGGTGTGGCCGGAGGCGGGCTCGTGACGGCGCTGGTGGACGGCCGGGGTGGCTTGGTCGAGCTGCGCTTGGCACCCGAGACGCCCGGGCTCGGGCCGGACCCCGAAGACGTCGTGCTGCTGTGCGACCTCGTGGTCGCCGCCGTCCGGGCAGCGCGCCAGGACGCCGACGAAGCGGCGGCCGCTCAGCTGGCGGCGGCGACTGGCGGCCTGGGTGACGCGCTCGGGGGCCTGCTGGGCGGTCTGGGCGGCGGGGTCGAGGACCAACCGGCAGCCTCGCCCGAGGGACCCACCGAGCTACCACCGGCCGCTGACCTCCCTGCTCCGAAGCAGCCCTGAGGCCACGTCGTGTACGAGGGTGCGCTGGCGGACTTGGTGGACGAGCTCGGGAGGCTTCCCGGGGTCGGGCCCAAGGGCGCCCAGCGCATCGCCTTCCACCTGCTCTCGGCCGAGGCCGAGGACGTGCAGCGCCTGGCCGACGCGCTCACCAAGGTGAAGCAGCAGGTCCGCTTCTGCTCCGTCTGCGGCAACGTCACCGAGTCCGAGCAGTGCCAGATCTGCCGTGACCCCCGACGGGACGCCACCGTGATCTGCGTGGTCGAGGAGGCCAAGGACGTCATCGCCATCGAGCGCACGCGGGAGTTCCGGGGCCGCTACCACGTCCTCGGCGGGGCCATCTCGCCCATCGACGGCATCGGGCCGGAGGACCTCCGCATCCAGAGCCTGCTTGCCCGGCTGGGTGATCCGCAGGTCAGCGAGGTCATCCTGGCGACCGACCCCAACCTCGAGGGTGAGGCCACCGCGGCCTACCTGTCGAGGCGGATTGCTCCGCTGGAGATCGCGGTGAGCAGGCTTGCCAGTGGGCTGCCCGTCGGGGGGGACCTGGAGTACGCCGACGAGGTCACGCTCGGTCGAGCGCTGCACGGGCGCCGTCGCGTCGATGCGTGATGCCGGGCGGATCCCCGACGGGCCACAGAAGGCAGACATCCGGTCGCACCGGCCGGCTCGGAGTGCCAGGCTGAGGGGCAGGAGGTGATGCCCCGATGGACGAGGAGCTGCGCGAGCTCGCCGACGGCGTCGCCGACCAGGTGCTCGGCTTCCTCCTCGGCGTGCGTGCGGTCGCGCGTGGCGACGACCCCGACATCTCGTTAGCCATCCTGCTCATCGAAGGAGCGCAGCTCTCGCTTGCCGGCGCCCGGCTGGGGGCCCTGGACGACCTCGTGCTCGAGGAGCCGTTCGAGCCGGAGCCGGGCCCGGACCCCGACCTGGATCGGATCCGGAGTGGGCTTGCCGACCTCCTGGGGGAGGTCGACGCCTTCGTCGAGGTGGTGGACCCGTTCGACCCGGAGCGGGGCGCGACCGGTTTCACCATCTCCGCCGAGCTCACCGCCGTCACCGCCGACCTCCTGCATGGCTGGCGGCACTACGAGGCGGGCGACGTGCTCGAGGCGATGTGGTGGTGGCAGTACTCCTACCTGGCGTCCTGGGGCTCGGTGCTGGGCGCCGTGAACCGGTCTCTGCACTCCCTCGTCGCCCATACCCGACTGGACCTTGCCCAGCCGGACATCGGCACGGCCGACGCCGCCTCATGACGCGGGTCGGAGCCCAGGACTCGCGACACTATGCTGTGGCGGGTCGCCCCGGCGACGCCTCGGCCGTCGTCGGCCCTGGCGTCGTGGCGCGGGGTGGCTGAGTCCCAGTCGCCGTCTGCGGGAGCCTGTCGTGAGCCTCGTCGTGCAGAAGTACGGCGGCTCCTCCGTTGCCGATGCCGCCAGGATCAAGGTCGTGGCGGATCGCATCGTGGCCACGAAGGAGGCCGGGCACGACGTGTGCGTCGTGGTCTCGGCGATGGGTGACTCCACCGACGAGCTGCTCGACCTTGCTCGGCGCGTGAGCGACACCCCGCCGGCGCGTGAGCTGGACATGCTGCTCACGGCCGGGGAGCGCATCTCCATGGCGCTGCTCGCTATGGCGATCGCCGATCTCGGCCACGAGGCACGCTCGTTCACCGGGTCGCAGGCCGGTGTCATCACCGACTCCAAGCACGGCAGCGCGCGCATCATCGACGTGACGCCCGGGCGCATCGCCTCTGCGCTGGCCGACGGCGCCGTCGCCATCGTGGCCGGCTTCCAGGGCGTCTCCCAGGACAGCAAGGATGTCACGACGCTTGGGCGCGGCGGCTCGGACACCACCGCCGTCGCCCTGGCGGCTGCACTGGGGGGCAGTGTCTGCGAGATCTACACCGACGTCGACGGCGTCTTCACCGCCGACCCCCGAATCGCCGCCAACGCGCAGCGGATTCCGACGGTGACCTACGAGGAGATGCTCGAGCTGGCCGCGTGCGGGGCCAAGGTCCTGCACCTGCGATGCGTGGAGTACGCGCGACGCTTCGACCTGCCGATCCACGTGCGCTCCAGCTTCTCCGACCGCACGGGCACGTGGGTCACCGATCACCCCGACGATGTCGTCCCGGCCGAGGCCAGGACCGAGGAGGAACCCGTGGAGCAACCGATCATCCGAGGGGTGGCGCACGACCGGAGCGAGGCCAAGATCACCATCGTCGGGGTCCCCGACCTGGTGGGCGTCGCCGCTCGGTTGTTCGGGGCCGTGGCTGAGGCGGGCGTCAACATCGACATGATCGTCCAGAACGTCTCGGCCGCTTCCACCGGGCTGACCGACATCTCCTTCACCCTTCCCAAGACTGACGGGGCCGCGGCGTTGGCGGCGTTGGAGGCCATCCGCCCGGACGTCGGCTACGCCTCGGTCCGTTATGACGAGGAGATCGGCAAGGTCTCCCTGGTTGGCGCCGGGATGCGCTCGCACCCGGGCGTGTCGGCCGCCTTCTTCCGGGCCCTGGCCGACGCGGGGGTCAACCTCGAGATGATCTCCACCTCGGAGATCCGGATCTCCGTGGTCGTGAGCGCCGACGACGTCGATCGTGGGGTCTCCGCGGTGCACTCGGCCTTCGGGCTCGACGCGGACTCGCCCGAGGCCGTCGTCTACGGCGGGACCGGCCGATGAGCCGCCGCCCGACCCTGGCCGTCGTCGGCGCTACTGGCGCCGTGGGCACCGTCATGCTCGAGCTGCTGACCGAGCGTGAAGACGTCTGGGGCGAGATCCGGCTCGTGGCGTCTGCTCGCTCGGCGGGGCGTCGCTTGAGCGTTCGCGGCCAGGAGCTCGAGGTGATGGCGCTGGCACCGGAGGTGTTCGACGGGGTCGACGTGGCGATGTTCGACGTCCCGGACGAGGTGTCGGCCCAGTGGGCGCCGATCGCGGCCGAGCGAGGAGCTGTCGTCGTGGACAACTCCGGGGCCTTCCGCATGGAGGAGGACGTCCCCTTGGTGGTGCCCGAGGTCAACGCCCACACGATTCGTCGGCGGCCCCGAGGGATCATCGCCAACCCCAACTGCACGACGCTGTCGATGATTGTTGCCGTCGGAGCCCTGCATGCCGCGTATGGTCTCACCGAGCTCGTGGTGGCCTCCTACCAAGCCGCCTCCGGGGCCGGGCAGACCGGCATCGACACGCTGCACGACCAGCTGGCGAAGGTGGCCGGCGACCGCGAGCTGGGCACACGGGCCGGGGACGTCCGCCAAGCCGTCGGCGATGACCTGGGACCCTTCCCAGCCCCGCTGGCGATGAACGTCATCCCCTGGGCCGGCTCGCTGAAGGACGCCGGCTGGTCCAGCGAGGAGCTGAAGGTGCGCAACGAGTCGCGCAAGATCCTGGGCCTGCCCGGGCTGCGCGTGTCGGCCACCTGTGTGCGTGTGCCGGTCATCACCACGCACGCCTTGGCCGTCCATGCGCGGTTCGAGCGTGACCTGGACCTCGAGGACGCACAAGGGACGCTGCGCGACGCCCCAGGCGTGATCCTGTACGACGACCCGACGATGGGGCAGTACCCGACGCCCGCAGACGTCGTGGGGACCGACCCCACGTGGGTGGGCAGGGTGCGGGTAGGGCTGGACGACCCCCGCAGCCTCGAGCTGTTCGTGTGCGGGGACAACCTGCGCAAGGGGGCGGCGCTGAACACTGCCCAGATCGCGGAGCTGCTCGCTCAGGAGCACCTCGCCTGATCCCGAAGCGACAAGGAGGCCGGAACCAGGCTGGTTCCGGCCTCCTCGCGCGTGTCGGGGTGGCGGGATTCGAACCCACGACCTCGTCGTCCCGAACGACGCGCGCTACCAAGCTGCGCCACACCCCGGTCGCCGGGCTCAGTGTAGCGAGCGTCACTGGCCGGCCTGACGTGCGCCCGGCTCAGCCCAGCGCGAGTGGGGGCTCGTTGCCCGGTCGCCACTTGATCGAGCAGCCCATCGAGGGGAGCTGCTCGAGCGGGGCCGGCGCCTCACCGAGCACGGCCTCCACCGCGGCCCTGAGATCGGCCCCCGTGACGGGGTCCTCGTTGCCGGGGCGGGCGCTGTCGAACTGCCCCCGGTACACCAACGTCCGGTCCGGGCCGTAGACGAAGAAGTCCGGGGTGCAGGCCGCTGAAAAGGCCTTGGCGACCTCCTGCTCGGCGTCGAACACGATGGGGAACTGGTAGCCCTGCTCGGCGGCCACCCTCGCCAGCGCCGCCGGGGCGTCCTCCGGGTAGGCCTGCTCGTCGTTCGAGGCGACGGCGACCACCGAGACGTCCCGCTCGACGAGGTCGGCACTGAAGGCCGCGAGGCCCGCCGCAATGCGCTTGACGTAGGGGCAGTGGTTGGACAGGAAGATGACCACCATGGCCGTCCCGGTGAAGTCCGAGGCCGTGCGCACCGTCCCATCGGTGACGTCCGGCAGGGCGAACCCGGGCATCGGGCTGGACAGCTGGACCATGGTGGAGGTGACGGCCATGGTCGCCCAGCCTAGGCGGGCGGGCGGGGTACGAGCGTCAGCAGGCTCGCCTCCGGCTTGCACGCGAAGCGCACCGGGGCGGTGGGGCTGGTGCCCAGGCCTGCCGAGACGTGCAACCATGCCGACTCCTCGCTGGTCCCCGCCGGGGGCGCGCTCGGGCCGGCGGGGTGGCGGGACAGCCCGCGAGCGCGTTCGGGCTCGAGGTCGCAGTTGGTAACCAGTGCCCGCCCCCCGGGCAGGCACAGCTGACCCCCGTGGGTGTGACCGGCCAGCAGGAGCCGGCAGCCGTCGAGGACCATGGCGTCCAGCACCCGCAGGTAGGGCGCGTGCGTGACTCCGATGAGCAGGTCCGTGCCTGGCGCGGGGGGTCCCGCGATGGCGTCGTAGTCGTCGAGCTCAAGATGTGGGTCGTCCGTTCCGGCCAGCTCGACGATCAGCCCACCGAGCTCGACGGTGGTGCGCGCGTTGTCCAGGTCGGACCAGCCCGCCCGGGTGAGGCCGGCCACCAGCGCGGGCCACGGCAGCGCGGCGCCGTCCAGTCGGCGGGTGCCGTCGTCGGGGAGGAGGTAGCGCCCCGGGTTCTTGACCACCGGTCCGTAGTAGTCGTTGGAGCCGAGCACGAACGCGCCTGGCCGCTCCAGCAGCCCACCGAGCGCCTCGAGCACCGGCGGGACTGCGTCGGGGTGGGCGAGGTGATCCCCCGTGGAGACCACGTAGTCCGGTTCCAGCGTCGCCAGGCGGCGGATCCACTGCTGCTTGCGCTGCTGGGACGGGACCAGGTGCAGGTCTGACAGGTGCAGCAGCCGGAGGGGGCTGGCGCCAGCGGGCAGCACCGGCACCGTCAGCTCGCGGAGACGGAACGCGCGCGGCTCGTACCCGGCGGCGTAGGTGACCCCACCGATCGCGGCGGCCGCGAACGCTCCGGACAGCAGGCGGGAGGCGTTCACCGAGGTGTCGTGCGACTCAGGCCTGGCCTGGTCAGCGGCTCAGTTGCCACCGCCACCGCCACCGCCACCGCCACCGCCACCGCCACCGCCACCGCCACCGCCACCGCCACCGCCGGGTGGTGCCGGTGCCGGCGCCGGCGCGGGTACGAAGCCGGTGCTGGTGAAGACCTGGACCGTGCCACCGGAGGCGAACTGAGCACCTGCGCCCGGGCTGGTGGAGACCACGAGCCCGGCCGGAACGCTGGAATTCACCTGGCCGCCGACGTAGGCCTCGAAGCCGGCACCCTGCAAGGTCGCGATCGCGGTGGCCGAGGTGAGACCGCGGACGTCCGGCACCGTCGTCGATACGCCGCGAACCGCGCTGCCGTTCGGCTGCGAGAATCCCCTCGGGGGGAAGTTGCCCTTCACCCGGTCGAAGTAGGACTTCCAGATGGGGCCGGGGATGCAGCCACCGCACGCCTCGGGGTAGTAGACGCCGTTGAGGCGAACGCCGTCCAGACCACGTTGGGAGGTGTTCGGGTAGGTCACGACCACCGAGGCAGCCCGCTGCGGGGTGTAGCCGGTGAACCAGACGGCCGTGGCGTTGTCGGTGGTGCCCGTCTTGCCGCCGGCTGGTCGGCCGATGGACATCCGCGCACCGGTGCGTCCACTGTCCGGCCCGTCGATGACCCCGGCAAGGATCTGGTTCACGCTGTCTGCCACCGGCTCGGGGATCACCCGTGTGCAGTTGGCCGGCGGTACGTTCATCTTCTCCCCGTCCGGACCCCGGATCGAGGAGACCACGATGCCCTCGCAGTGCTCGCCGCGAGCAGGGAACTGGGCGTAGGCCTCGGCGATGGCCAGTGGCGAGACGTTGTCCGAGCCGAGCGTGAACGACGCGTACTGGCCGAGCTCGTTGCCGTCGGCGCGCGTCAGCCCGCCCTTGGAGGCCACCTTCCACGGGCCGCAGACGCCCGTGCGGCGCTCGAGCTCCACGAAGAAGGTGTTGACCGAGCGCCAGGTGCCGGTGCGCAGGTCGAAGGTGCCGGCGCCGGTCGAGTTCTTGACCGGGTACGGCCCGTAGCCGGCCACCCCGTCGCAGGTCCTGAACTGGCTGATCTCGAACACCCTGGTCTGGGGGGCGGCGATCGGCGTCGTGATGGGGATGCCTTGGCGGATCGCGGCCGCCAGGACGAACGGCTTCATCGTCGAGCCGACCTGGAAGCCGCTGCTGCCCCCGCGGTCGAAGTCCGAGGCGTAGTTGATGAAGGTCGCACCCTTGCCCGTGCCGTATCGCTTGGAGTGCGCCATGGCCTTGATCTCGCCGGTACCGGGCTCGATGACGCCGATGGCGGCGATGGCCTCGTCCTCGGGGGCGGCGTACTGCCTGATGGCCGCCTCGGCGGCACGCTGGTCCGACGGGCTGAGCGTCGTGCGGATCGTCAAGCCTCCACGGCGTACCGCCCGCTCTCGCTCCTCAGGCGTCTGGCCCAGGCCCTTCCAGTCCAGGAGCTCCCGGAAGACGTAGTCGCAGAAGAATGGGGAGTAGGAGCTCGCGCAGCCGTTCGGGGACTTGGAGATCTTCAGTCCGAGCGGCGCCTGCTTCGCCTTCCTGGCCTGCTTGTCGCTGATGGCGCCCGTGGCGGCCATGCGGTCGAGCACCTCGTTGCGTCGCTGCTTGGCCAGGGCCGGGGAGCGCTCTGGGTCGTACGTCGTGGGCGACTGCACCAGCCCGGCGAGCATGGCTGCCTGGGTGAGGGTGAGGTTCTTCGATGCTGTGGAGAAGTAGTGCCGAGCTGCCGCCTCGATCCCGTAGGCGCCGCCGCCGAAGTAGGCGATGTTGGCGTAGCGCTCGAAGATCTGGTCCTTGGTGAGCAGGTCCTCGGCGGCCATGGCGAGCCGAAGCTCGCGCAGCTTTCGGGCGTAGGACGCCTCGGTGGCAGCGGCGACGTCGTCGTCGTCCTCGGCCTGGGTGACCAGCACGTTCTTCACGTACTGCTGGGTGAGCGTCGAGCCGCCTCCCTGGATGTCACCGGCGCTCACATTGGTGACGAGGGCGCGGACGGTGCCCTGCAGGTCGATGGGGCCGTGCTCGTAGAAGCGGGCGTCCTCCACCGCAAGGATGGCGGCCTTGGCCTTCGGGGAGATCTTCTCCAGCGGCACGTAGATGCGGTTCTCGTCGTAGAAGACGGCCAGGGTGTTCCCCTTGGCATCGAGCACGACTGATCGTTGCGCCTGCGGGGCGGCCTGGAAGTCGTCGGGGAGGGAGGTGAACGCCTCGACGGTCCGCTGTGCGGCCACGCTGCTCCCGGCCACCATCGGGAGGGCGAGCCCAGCGACGAGGAGGCCGGCGACAACCGCGACCACCAGGACCCCAAGGAGGTGCCGAGTGGCAGCCGCCAGCCCGGACAGTCCGCTCTCTGCCATGACCTCAGGATACGTGCTCGCCACGACTGCGCCTGTCAGGCGGACGCCGGTATCGACGGGCCGAGGGCCCGATGCCCGGAAGGTTACTTGCGGGTATTCCGATTTGCCCTTGTTCGTGATCTTGCCTCGAAGGTGATCTTCACGCCAGACTCCCTCACTGTTGATCTTGATCGGCCACCTCGGCGACGAGTCCCCCGATCGCATCACGGCAACCGGACGCAACGGCGCGAACAGGGAGCTCACAACATGGCATGGAACGAGGACTGGCCTTCGATGGCGGCATGTCAGAGTGAGGACCCGGACACGCTGTTCGTCCAGGGCGCTGCGCAGAACCGGGCGAAAGTGGTCTGCGGGGGGTGCGGCGTTCGGGCCGAGTGCCTGGCCGATGCCTTGGACAACCGGATCGAGTTCGGCGTCTGGGGTGGCATGACCGAACGTGAACGGCGGGCGCTGCTGCGGCGTCGTCCCGGCGTCACCTCCTGGCGCGAGGTGCTGCAGTCGGCCAAGACGAGCTTCGAGGCGGCCGCTACCGGACTGCCGCAGGACGCCGACATGCCTGCGAGGGAGCAGCTGGCAACCGTGCACCACATCCCGCTCCAGCGGATCCGGCCCGCCGCTTCGGCGCAGCTGGGCCCGCAGCGCGATCGCGAGGGCGTCCGGACCTAGGTCGAGGGGCCGGCCTCGGCCAGCGCGTTGCCCACCTCGCGCAGCCCGTCCAGGTCGTGCACGTCGACCGGGTAGGCCGGGACCTCGGCCACGGGCACCGACGGGTGCGCCGTGCTGAATCGAGACGCCAACCGGGTCTCGCGCTCGATCTGGGCCATCTTCCCAGCGTGCAGCCGCAGCGTGGCGGCGGTGACCGGGTGGGTGCCGGACTGCTCGAGGCGCTCGGCCGCCACGAGGCTGCGCTCCACGTTCAACGACGTCGGCACATCAGATCGCTGGACCCGGTTGAGCACGAGGCCGCTGATCGGCATCGAGTCCGCCAGCAGCCGCTCGACGAAGTACGTTGCCTCCCGCAATGCGTCGGGCTCCGGGGCGGCCACCACGACGAAGGCCGTCTCCGGGTCCTGCAGGAGTGCGTAGGTCTGCTCAGCCCGCTCGCGGAAGCCGCCGAACATGGAGTCCAGGGCGGTGACGAACGTCTGGACGTCGGTGAGCAGCTCACCACCGAGGATCTTCGTGAGCGCGCCGGTGAAGATGCCCACGCCCGCGTTGATGAAGCGCAAGCCGGCCCTTCCGCCCATCCGTGCCGGCGCGGTGAGGACCCGGATGAGGCGCCCGTCGAGGAAGGACCCCAGCCGCGCTGGGGCATCGAGGAAGTCCAGGGCCGAGCGTGAGGGCGGGGTGTCCACGACGATGAGGTCCCAGGCGTCCTGGGCCCGCAGCTGACCCAGCTTCTCCATGGCCATGTACTCCTGGGTCCCGGAGAACGACGTCGACAAGGCCTCGTAGAAGGGGTTGGTCAGGATCTGCTCGGCCTTCTCCGGGCTCGCGTGCGCGGCCACGACCTCGTCGAAGGTTCGCTTCATGTCGAGCATCATCGCGTCCAGCGCCGCCTCGGGGCGCATGCCCTTGACCGCCCGCGGGGTGTTGTCCAGCTCGGAGAGCCCCATCGACTGGGCGAGCCGTCGGGCCGGGTCGATCGTCAGCACCACGGTCGAGCGCCCCTGCTCGGCGGCCCGCAGCGCCAGAGCCGCCGCCGTCGTCGTCTTCCCGACGCCACCGGACCCGCAGCACACGATGATCCGTACGCCGGGGTCGGCGATGAGGGCGTCGACGTCGAAGTGCTCGCGCTCCAGCTGCCGGCTCACCACTCGACCCCGGAACCCAGTCGCCTGGCCAGCCGGTACATCCCACCGAGCTCCACGCCCTCGGTCAGCCGCGGCAGCGCCACCAGGGGGTGGCCCGCTGCCTCCAGCCGGCGCAGCTCGTCGGCCTGCAGCTCCACTCGGCGAGCATGGTTCACGATCTCGCCGGTGAGACCGGACAGCACGCCCTTGGACCGCGGCAATCCGGCGGCCTTCAGGCCCTCGGACAGGCCCGCCGGGTCCTGCTCCCCGTCCAGGGCACGGGCCCGGACGTCGTCGGAGAGCGGCGAGCGTTCAACCTGGTTCACGATGATCCCGCCGATCGGCAGGTTTGCGTTGCCGAGCTCCTCCGCAGCGTCCAGCGTCTCCTGCACCGGCATCTCCTCCAGGATGGTCACCAGGTGGATCAGCGTGGTCCGCGAGCGCAGCATCTCCATGATGGAGCGAGCCTGTCGGTGGATCGGGCCGACCCGGGCCAGGGTCTGCACTTCCTCGTTGACGTTGAGGAACCGACCGACGCGCCCAGTGGGCGGGGCGTCGAGCACGACCGCGTCGTAGTGGAAGCCACCACCCGTGGCCCGGCGGCGCACGGCCTCGTAGGTCTTGCCGGTGAGCAGGACGTCGCGAAGGCCAGGCGCGATCGTGGTCGCGAACTCCAGCGCCCCCAGGCGGTCCAGCACCTTGCCGGCTCGGCCGAGGCGGTAGTACATCTCCAAGTACTCCAGCACGGCCTGGTAGGGGTCGACGGCCAGACCGAAGACATCGCCCCCGCCCGGGGCCACCGCGACCTTGCGCTCCTCGTAGGGAAGCGGGGCGGTGTCGAAGAGCTGGGCGATGCCTTGGCGCCCTTCGACCTCCACCAGCAGCACCCGGTTCCCACCGGCAGCCAACGTGAGCGCCAGAGAGGCCGCCACCGTGCTCTTGCCGGTGCCACCCTTGCCGGTCACCACGTGCAGGCGCGCGCCGGACGTCATCAGTCGTCCCCAGGCGCGATCGGCCGCCGAGGACAGCCCCGACGTCGTGGACGCGGCCGCGCCGGCAGCCGTGGCAGCGGTGGCAGGAGGTGGCATGGCGACTGAGAGGGTAGTCACCGATGCGGGCGCCTGCCTGCCGGTGGTGGCCCGCGTAGGCTGGCGGGCATGGAGCAGGCAACGGCCGCTGGGCCGACCCGATGGGAGTACGCCACCGTCCCGCTGCTGGTCCATGCGACCAAGCAGATCCTCGACCAGTGGGGCCTGGACGGTTGGGAGCTGGTCCAGGTGGTCCCCGGACCTCAGCCGGAGAACCTCGTCGCCTACCTCAAGCGCCCGCGGTCGTGAGTGCTCCGACGGCGGGCGGCCGGCCGACCGCCCGCCTGGCCGAGCTGGGGATCGCGCTGCCTGCAGTGGTCCCGCCGCTGGCCGCGTACGCCCCTGCGGTTCGCAGCGGTTCGTTGGTCTTCACCGCCGGGCAGCTCCCGATGCGAGACGGCGAGCTGCTGGCCGTCGGCAAGGTCGGAGCAGCGGGCCCGGACGGGGTCGACCCCGAGCTGGCCGCCGCCTGTGCTCGCCAGTGCGCCCTGAACGCGCTGGCAGCCATCGACGCCGAGGTCTCCGACCTCGGCGGACTCGACGCGGTGCGGGCGGTGGTGAAGGTGGTGGGGTTCGTCGCCTCGGCCGAGGGGTTCACCGGCCAGGCCGCCGTCGTCAACGGGGCCAGCACGCTCATCGGCGAGGTCTTCGGGGAGGCGGGCCGGCATGCGCGCAGCGCCGTCGGCGTGGCGGAGCTGCCGCTGGGGGTGCCGGTCGAGGTCGAGCTGGTCGTCCGGCTGCACGAGCAGCCTGGCTCGGCCGGCTGAGACCGGAGCCCGAGGTGCGGCCCGGACGGATCGTGCTGCCCGCGGCGGTGGCCGAGCGTGCCGTGGCGGTCGCTGACGGGCGCATCCCGGCGCCACCGGCTGAACGCGCCACCAGCATCGTCCTGGTGCGCCCCACGGCTGAGCGCCAGGACCCGGGGTCGGCGTCAGACCCCGGGTTCGAGGTCTACCTGCAGCGTCGGCACGGGGGCATGGGCTTCGCAGCGGGGATGGCGGTGTTCCCCGGCGGTCGCGTCGATGGCGGTGACGTCGAGGTACCCGGGCTGGCCTGGCGGGGCCCCAGACCTGCGGACTGGGCGTCCTGGTTCGCCAGCCCGCCGTCGGTGGCTTCTGCTCATCTGCTGGCCGGGGTGCGCGAGGTCCTGGAGGAGACCGGGGTTGCCTTGCTCGGCGATCGGGCGCCTGCCCTCGGCAGCCCCGAGCAGGCGCTGCGCCAGTCCCTGCTCGACCGGGACGCGGCCACGTCGTTCGGGGCCTGGCTCCTCACGCATGGGCTGTGCGTTCGCGCCGACCTGGTGCATCCCTGGGCACGGTGGCTCACCCCGCGGTTCGAACGCCGCCGCTTCGACACCTGGTTCCTCGTGTGCGTCCTGCCGAGCACCGTGGAGCCCGTGGACGTGTCCGGGGAGACCGACCGAACCATGTGGCTGAGCCCCGACGCCGCACTGGAGCAGGTGCGGGCGGGCGAGCTGGCGATGCTCCCGCCGACCGTGCGGGTCCTCGGTGACCTGCTGGCGACGCTCACCGGCGTGGCGACCGACCTCAGCGGTGCCCTGCTGTCCGCCCGGCTGGCCCAGGTGTCGGCGACCCGGGTCGCGGAAGCCGGAGCCTTGCCCACGGTGGCCCCTGGTGTCACCCGACGGCCCGATGGCTCCCTCGCCATCGTCCTGCCGGGCGACCCGGGCTACCCGGGACTGGATCCCCTGGAGGGACGATGACCCAGTCGGACCCCACGCCTTCGGGCCCCTTTGCACCGGCCTGGACCGGGGGGCAGGCCACCAGTCGCGCCCGTTGCCTGCTGGCACCCAACCCCGGCCCGATGACGCTGGACGGCACCAACACGTGGCTGCTCGCCGAGCCCGGCGCGGAGCGGGCGTTGCTCGTCGACCCGGGTCCCGCGGACCCACGCCACCAGGACGCGATCCAGCGCGCCGTCGCCGAGCGAGGGCTCCGGATCGAGGTCGTCCTGCTCACCCACACCCACTACGACCACGCCGAGTCCGCCGTCGACCTCGCCCGCAGGACCGGGGCCCGGTTGCTTGCGCTGGACCCGTCGCGCTGCCCACCCGCGAGCCCGGTGCGCGACGGCGAGCAGCTGATGCTGGACGGCCTGGAGCTCGAGGTTCGCGCGACGCCGGGGCACACGTCGGACTCGCTGTGCTGCTGGCTCCCGCAGGACTCGGCGCTGCTCACCGGCGACACGGTGCTGGGTCGCGGGACGAGCGTCGTGGCCCATCCGGACGGAAGCCTTGGCGAGTACCTGGACTCCCTGGACCGGCTGCTGGCGCTGGTCACCGAGCGCGAGGTCGCCCATCTGCTCCCCGGGCATGGGCCCATGCTCGGGCAGCCCCATGCTGTCCTCTCCGACTACCGGTCGCACCGCCGGTCGCGGCTGGCCGAGGTTCGGGCGGCCCTGGGCGATGGCGCCGCCACCGCACGCGAGGTGGTCGCGGTGGTCTACGCCGAGGTGGATCCCAGCCTCTGGCCGGCGGCCGAGCTGTCGGTAGCCGCACAGCTCGAGTACCTGCGCTGCGCTGACTAACGGGCCCGCCGGCGCAGGCGCTCGGGCTCGAGGAGGATGACCGAGCGCGGCTCGAGCCGGATCCAGCCTCGGCTGGAGAAGTCGGCGAGGGCCTTGTTGACCGTCTCCCTGGAGGCGCCCACGAGCTGCGCGAGCTCTTCCTGGGTGAGGTCGTGGGCCACCCGGATCCCGCCCTCCCCGGGAGCGCCGAAGCGGCGGGACAAGTCCAGCAGCGACTTCGCGACGCGGCCGGGGACGTCGGAGAAGACCAGGTCCGAGACGATGTCGTTCGCTCGTCGAAGGCGCTGGGCGAGCTGGCCCAGCAGGCCCAGCGCCACCTCTGGGTGGTTCTTGAGCCATTCCAGCAGCCCAGCGTGACTGAGGTCGCGGAGCACGGTGTCGGTCACCGCGGTCACCGTCGCCGATCGGGGCCCCGGGGAGAACATCGAGAGCTCGCCGAACATCTGGCCTGGCCCAAGGATGGCGAGCAGGCTCTCGCGCCCGTCGGCAGCGCTGCGCCCGAGCTTGACCTTGCCCTCGACCACCACGTAGACGCGGTCACCGTCGTCCCCCTCGTGGAAGAGCACATCGCCCTTCGGCAGCTCCACCTCACCCATCTTGGTCGTGAGGCCGTCGGCGGCCTCTCCGCTGAGCTCCCGGAACAGCGGCGCCGTCAGCAGGATCGTGTCTCCGGCCTGGTCCACCCGGTCAACCTCCATGTCAGGCAGGGCACCACCACGCTTGGCGGCGCCGCCGGACCATTGTGGCCCATCCCACAGCATCGGTGTGGCGGTCCCGCCTCGTATGGTTGCCGTCCATGGCCACCACGAGTGCCGCGCAGGCGGCTGGGCGTCCTTCTGCCCGGCCGCGCCCTCGTACGGCCGGACCCGAGACGGCACTGGCGCGGACCCGCCGGGCACGACGCGTGGTGCGCGTGCTGCAGGAGACCTACCCCGACGTCCGGTGCGAGCTGGACTTCGACTCCCCCTTCGAGCTCCTGGTCGCGACCGTCTTGAGCGCTCAGACGACCGACAAGCGGGTGAACCAGGTCACGCCCCAGCTGTTCACGGCCTACCCCGACCCAGTCGCCCTGGCGGCCGCCGCGGCGCCCGACATCGAGGCGGTCATCGCCCCGACCGGCTTCTTCCGCGCCAAGGCCGCCACGCTGGTGTCCCTCGGCGCGGCCCTGCTCGAGCGATTCGACGGCGAGGTGCCCCGAACCCTGACTGAGCTGGTCACCCTGCCGGGGGTCGGCCGCAAGACGGCGAACGTCGTGCTGGGTGAGGCGTTCGGCGTCCCGGGGATCACCGTGGACACCCATGTCGGCCGCCTCGCTCGACGGCTAGGGCTCAGCGAGCACGACGACCCGGTGAAGGTCGAGGCCGACCTGGGTGGGCTCCTGCTCCGTGGTGACTGGACGCGGGCGTCTCAGCTGCTCATCTGGCACGGGCGACGCTGCTGCCACGCCCGCCGACCGGCGTGCGGTGCCTGCCCGATCAGCTCCGCCTGCCCGAGCTACGGAGAGGGTCCCACCGACCCCGCTCAGGCCGCTCGCCTGCTGCGGAGCGAGGGCCGAGCATGACCGAGGACGTGTGGCTGAGCTACGAGCACCGACGGATCCCGGTGTCGGCAGTGCCGGGGTGGCTGCAACCGATCGCCTCGGCCGCTCTTGCCGTGCGGCCCGAGGAGCTGAGCACGTTCCTCCCGCCGAGCAGTGGGGGCCGGCCGGGGGCGGTGCTCATGCTCTTCGGCGAGACCGACGGCGAGCCGGACCTCCTCCTCATCGAACGGGCCCACGACATGCGCAGCCACGCCGGGCAGCCGGCCTTCCCCGGCGGCAAGCTGGACCCGGAGGACCACGGCCCGGTGGGAGCCGCGCTTCGGGAGGGCCGGGAGGAGACCGGGCTGGAGCCCGACGGCGTCGACGTGCTGGCGACGCTGCCCCCGTTGTGGTTGCCACCGTCGGGCTTCGTCGTCACCCCGGTGCTTGCCTGGTGGCGCCGACCGAGCCCGGTGCGGGTGGTGGACCCCGGGGAGGTGGCCTCGGTCCATCGGGTCCGGCTCGCCGAGCTGCTCGAGCCGGCGAACCGCTTCACCGTTCGCCACCCGAGTGGCTTCTCCGGCCCGGCCTTCCGGGTACGGGGGCTGCTCGTGTGGGGGTTCACCGCTGGTCTGCTGTCCCGGCTGCTGGCGGTCTCCGGGCTCGAGCAGGCCTGGGATGCCGGCACGGTGGAGGACCTCCCCGAGTACCAGCTGCGCTTGGCGATGCGCAGCGAGGCGCACCCCGGGTTCGTGCTCAACGGCCCAGCGGACCTGTCCGCCTCCGGTCGCGACGAGGGCGCGGACCCTCGATGACGGGCGGGGAGCATGCCGGCCTGCTGGCCGTGGCTGCCGAGGACTTCTCCTTCCCGTCGTCCTTCGGTGGCCTGGACTGGGTCCTCATCGTGCTCGCCATCGCGTTCGCCCTGGTCGGGTGGGTGCAGGGCTTCGTCGTCGGCGTCTTGTCCTTCGTCGGCTTCGTCGGCGGCGCGGCTGCTGGGCTGCTCGTGGTCCCTCGGGCGCTCGACGGGCTGCAACCTGGGCTCGGCACTGCGGTGCTGGCCACGTTGCTCGTCATGCTGGCCGCGGGGCTCGGCTACGGGGTCCTGTCGATGATCGGGGACCGGGTGCGACACCGGCTCGGGTCCGGATCGGCCCGGCGAGTCGACGGCCTGGCCGGCGCGGTGGTCGCCACGGTCGGGTTCCTGCTGGCGGCATGGGGCATCGGCCTGGCGGTGTCCTCCTCCGGGATCCCGGGGATCGCCTCGGCGGCCAGGACTTCGGTGGTGCTGGGGCTCATCGACGACACGGTGCCGCTCAGCCCGGACCGGCTCAACGACGCGTTTCGTTCGGTCGTCGAGGCCGGCGGGTTCCCCCAGGTCGTGGCGCCGTTCGTGGAGGAGGAGATCGTCCCCGTCGAGGCCCCGGACCCGGGCCAAGAACGTACCGAACGGGTGCGTGGCGCCCTGGGGTCGGTCTTCAAGGTGGCGACGACCGCACCGGTCTGCGACCGCATCCAGGAGGGTTCGGCCGTGCTCGTCGCTCCTGGTCGGCTGCTGACCAACGCTCACGTCGTGGCCGGCAGCGACGAGGTGGTGGTGGCGGCATCCGGACGGCCACCGGTCCCCGCACAGGTCGTCTACTTCGACGCTGCCGTCGACGTGGCGTTGCTGGACGCGCCAGGCGCCGAGGCCCGACCGCTCTCGCTCGTCGACGGCGGCATCGACGTCGGCGACGACGTCGTCGTGGCCGGGTTCCCGGGCGGCGGGGGGCTGAGCACCGAGGCTGGTCGCGTGCGCGGCACCAACACCCTGCTCGGGCTGGACATCTATGGGCAGGACCGAGTCCAGCGCGAGGTCGTGGCCATCCGTGGCGAGGTGGCGCCGGGGAACTCCGGTGGACCGCTGCTCGACCCCAGGGGCGGCGTCGTCGGGCTGGTCTTCGCGACCTCACTCACCGATCGCAGCACCGGCTACGCCTTGGCCAACAGCGAGCTCGCGGCGGCGATGCGCGTCGCCGACGTCCCCGACGTCACGGCGGTGCCGACGGGCGCCTGTACGCCGTGAGCCACTCGAGCAGGAGGTGGGTGAGCTCCTCCGGCACCTCCTCGTGTGGGAAGTGCCCACTGGTGGGCAGCAGGGTCCACTGGTACGGCGCCTCGACGTAGTCCGCCGACCCTCGTGCAGTCCGCTCCAGCACCGTGGGATCGTGGTGGCCGTGCACCTGCAGCACGGGGACGCGCACCGGTTCGGCCATCTGACGGGCGAACCGCCGTCCGTCGCTGCGCACGAGTGAGCGCACGACCCAGCGGTGGTACTCCAGGGCACAGTGCGGCGAGGGCCACACGCTCAACGCGTCCCGGTAGCGCGTGGCCGCCTCGGTGTCGGGGAACGCCGATCCCGGGGCGGACCAGGCCCGCAGCACCCGTTCCACCTCGGCGCCCGCGTCCTTGACCAGCCTCCGCTCGGGCAGCATCGGTACCTGGTAGCCGAGCAGGTGCTTCGCGGCGCGGATCTGCCCCAGGTCTCGGGTGGCGGCCCTCATCTGGAGGGGATGGGCCATCGAGAGCACGCCGAGTGCGTGCACCTGCTCCGGTCGCAGGACAGCGGTGACCCAGCCGAAGAAGGCGCCCCAACCGTGCCCGACCAACGTGGCGTCTCGGTACCCCAGCGCGCGAACGACCCCGGCGAGGTCGCCGGCCACGCTGAACGGGTCGTAGCCGCGCGGCGTCTTGTCGCTGCCGCCGAAGCCTCGCAGGTCGATCGCTGCCACGTGGAAGCCGGCCTCGGCCAGCAGCGGGATCTGGTGCCGCCAGGCCCACCAGAACTCGGGGAACCCGTGCACGAGCAGGACCAGCGGACCTTCGCCGGCCTCGGCGACGTGGAACCTGGCGCTGTTGGCGGCCACCGTTCGGTGGGTCCAGGGACCAGGGACGCGGGCGAACTCGTCGAGCACGTCGGAGTGCCGATCAGGCCGCGGGCTTGATGGCCCCCTTGAGCTGCTCCGCGGTCGTCGCGACGCTCTGCTGGGTGGCCTCCAGACCCTTGACCCGGTCGAACTCGCGCTTTGCCAGCAGGGCCAGGACGCCGGCCACCAGGAAGTTCACGAGCATCACGATGGCGAACCCGGCCCAGGTGGGCAGCCACTCGGCCAGGAGCCACGAGGCGGCCACGTTGAGCAGGAACCACCCAGTGATGGCGAGGAACGCTGCACCGGCGATCATGCCGGCGCCCTTGCCGGCACGCTGGGCAGACATCTTCGCCTCTGCCTTGGCCAGCTCCACCTCGCCCTTGACGAGGGTCATGGCGTCCTCTCGGACGCTGGCGACCAGCTCGCCGATCGAACGGTCGGTGTTGCCGAGGGCCTGCTGCGCGGCCACCTGCTGCTCGGTCATTGGCGCTCCTCCACATCCGGCCGGTGATGGAGCTCCCGGCCTGCTCGTGCTCCTGCGTGCCTGAGCCTAGGGCGTGCGCCGGCGGGAATGGGGAGGACCCCCGAGCTGGCCGCGGAGGGCGCTCAGCCCTGCGACTGCTCGTGCTTGCGACGCAGGCGCGCTCGGTAGTGGGCGTTGCGGGGGAGCAGGATGGCCGCCGCGACCACCGCCGCCAGCAACGAGGCGACGAGGACGGCGGTCTTGGCCAGGTCGACGAGCGCCTCGTCGGGCTCGAAGGCCAACGACCCGATGAGCAGGGCCACGGTGAAGCCGATACCCGCCAGGGCACCCACCCCGACCACGTCGACCCAGGCGATGTCCGGTGCCAGCTTGGCCCGGGTGAACCGCACGGCGAGCCAGGCGCCCAGGGAGACCCCGATGATCTTCCCGACGACCAGCCCGAGCACGATGCCGAGGCCGATCGGGTTGACGAAGACCTCAACGAGCGAGTCACCGCTGATCGTCACGCCGGCCGCGAGCAGGGCGAACACGGGGACCGCGAAGCCGGCCGAGATCGGCCGGATCAGGTGCTCGAAGGACTCAGCCGGCGAGTGGTCCTCGCCGACGTCGGGCTTGGCCCTGGTCGCCAGGCCGACAGCCACGCCGGCGATCGTGGCGTGCACACCGCTCTCGTGCATGAGGACCCAGGTGAGGACCCACAGCGGGATGTACAGCCACAGGTTGCCGATGCGGCGCTGCTGCAAGAACGCGTACACGCCGACGAGGGCGAAGGAGGCCAGCAGGGCCCAGGTCTGCAGGTCGACGGTGAACTCCACCGCGATGATGGTGATGGCGAGCAGGTCGTCCACCACGGCCAGGGTGAGCAGGAAGGCCCGGAGTGTGGTCGGCAGGGAGGAGCCGATGACGGCGAGCACCGCCAGGGCGAAGGCGATGTCGGTGGCAGCCGGCACGGCCCAGCCTCGCGTGTCTCCGTCGCCGAGCACGTTCACCCCGAGGTAGACAGCCGCCGGGACGACCATGCCCCCGACGGCGGCCACCATCGGGACGACCGCCTCGCGGGGGTTGCGCAGCTCCCCGGTCACGAACTCGCGCTTGAGCTCCAGGCCGACGACCAGGAAGAACACTGCCAGCAGCCCGTCCTTGGCCCAGGTGGCCAGACTCAGGTCCAGGTTCAGGGCCGCCGGACCGACCACGGTCTTCGTGACGGCGTCGTAGGAGTCCGCCCCGAGGTTGGCCCAGACCAGGGCGGCCGCGGCCGCGAGGAGCAGGAGGAATCCACCGGTGGTCTCCTGGCGCAGGATGTCGAGGACCGTGACACGCTCGGGCGGGGAGAGCCGATGGAAGGCGTCGGTCGGCGGTGGTTGCTCCACCCGGACGACTCTATCGACGTCTCCTGGGCCTCGCCGTCCGGCCATCTTCAGGCCAGCAGGAAGTACCGCAGGTAGAGGTAGGGCCAGCACAGCGTGACGGTGATCGTGGCCACGATGAGCCCGTAGCGGGTGAACTGCCAGAAGGAGATGGGGAACCCGTTGCGTGCCGCCAGGCCCAGCACGACGACGTTGGCGCTCGCGCCGACGGCCGTGGCGTTCCCACCGAGGTCGGCACCCAGGGCCAAGGACCACCACAGCGACTCGGCTTCTGGGGTGCCGCCACCGGCTTCCACCAGGTCAGCGACCAGCGGGGCCACCGTCGCCACGAAAGGGATGTTGTCCACGATGGCCGAGAGCACGGCCGAGCCGAAGAGCAGGAGGGTGGAGGCGGCGAGGTAGTCCTCCCCCACGGTCTCGATCATCCACTCGCCGATCGTCTCGATCACCCCGACGTTGACCAGGGCGCCCACCATGATGAAGAGCCCGGCGAAGAAGAGCAGCGTCGGCCACTCGACCTCCTCGAGGTACTCCTCGGACGGGACCCGGCTGACCACGATCATCAGCCCTGCTCCCAGCAGTGCGATGACGCTCGGCTGGATGTCGAGCACGCCGTGGAAGAGGAACCCCAGCACCACCACGCCGAGCACCGAGAGCGAGCGCCGGAGCAGAGCCGGGTTCCGGATGGCCCGTCGCTCGTCGAGCTCCATGAGCGTGGCCGCTCGCTCGGCGTCGTAGGTGAAGGCCGAACGGAACAGCCACTTGGACATGATGAGGAAGACCACCATGAGGATGGCCACGATCGGTGCCAGGTTCACGATGAAGTCGGTGAACGTCAGCCCGGACTTGCTGGCGATGATGATGTTCGGCGGGTCCCCGATGAGGGTGGCCGTGCCACCGATGTTGCTCGCCAGCACCTCGGCGATGAGGTATGGCTCCGGGCGGACGCCGATCTGAGCACAGACCAGGATGGTCACCGGCACCATGAGCAGCACGGTGGTGACGTTGTCCAGCATCGCGGAGGCGACCGCCGTCAGCGTGCACAGCAGGATGAGGATGCGGTAGGGCTCGCCCCGCGCTCGTTTGGCCGCCTTGATCGCCAGGTACTCGAACACCCCGGTCTGCTTGACGACGGAGACGATGATCATCATGCCCAGCAGCAGGAAGATGACGTTCCAGTCGATCGCGCTCTCCTCGGCGAAGAACGCTGCCTCCGCGTCGGTGGCCCCGATGAGCAGCATGAGCGCCGCGCCGCCGAGCGCAGCGGCCGTGCGGTGGATCCATTCGGACGCGATGAGGACGTAGGCGCCCGCGAAGATGGCCACCGCCGCGATGGCGATGACGTCCTGGCTGCTCATCAGCTGCTCGCCCTCAGTCGTCCGCGTCGCGGCCGGCAGCGCCGGGCGTCCCGCCCTGCTCGGACGGGACGATTGCCGCGAGCACGTTCGAGGCGGTGATCGCGCCGATGACAGGTCCTCCGCCGGTGCGTCGCTCGGTCACGGCGACGATGGCGGTCTGGCGCACGGCCATCTCGACCGAGATCTCGAAGAGGTTCGCGTCCGCCGCGACGACGACCGGGGGGTGGGACGGCTTCGGGAGCAACCGGCCGAGCTGCTCTCCCTGCAAGTAGTTGCCGAGCAGGTCCGCAGCGCTCTCTTGGTAGACCGAGGCGAGGGCCGGGTCGTCCTCGATGAAGTCGGGCAGGGCGAGCCGAAGGACCTGAGCCAGCGACACCGTCGCCAGGGCCCGGCCGCCGTCGTCGACCACCACCAGCCCGTCCCAGCGATGCCGCACGAGCTCGCTCACTGTGGCCAGCGCGTCGTCACCCAGTCCGACGACGGGTCCGGCGTCGGAAAGGTCTCGGGCGCGCATGGGCGGCACACTAGGGGACGAACGGAGCGGATCGGCCCCCAACACCCGCCCCCACCGGGCGGCGTCGGCAAGGTGTGCCGGGCGCTCGACAAGCGGTCTGCCGACCTGGTCGTCGGCAGCGGAAGGAAGGACGCCGATGACGAAGCCAACCGCCCCGGGCGGTGGGGACGGCCAGGTCGTCCTCGCGATCGACCAAGGCACCACCAGCACGCGCGCCATGGCGTTCCGACGCGACGGCTCGGTCGTGGTCAGTGCCCAGGTCGAGCATCGTCAGTCCTTCCCCCGCCCCGGCTGGGTCGAGCACGAACCGCTGGAGATCTGGGCCAACACCCGCGAGGTCGTCGCGAGTGCGCTGGCGCGGGCCGACCTGACCTCCGCGGATCTGGCTGCAGTCGGGCTCACGAACCAGCGAGAGACCACCGTCGTCTGGGAACGAGGCACGGGTCGCCCCATCCACCCGGCGATCGTCTGGCAGGACACCCGGACCCAGGCGTTGTGCGACCGGCTGGCGGCCGCGGGGTACGACGAAGGTGGGGTGCGTCGCTTCGCCGAGCGCACGGGGCTCCCGCTGGCCACCTACTTCGCTGGCCCCAAGGCAGCCTGGATCCTCGACGCCGTGGACGGGGCCAGGGCGGCGGCCGAACGCGGTGAGCTCGCCTTCGGCACCATCGACAGCTGGGTGCTGTGGAACGCCACCGGTGGCCCCGACGGTGGCATCCACGTGACCGACGTGACCAACGCCTCCCGGACGTTGCTCATGGACCTGCGCACGCTGGCCTGGGACCCCGAGCTGTGCGAGCAGATCGGGGTCCCGATGGCGATGCTGCCGCAGATCTGCTCCTCCTCCGAGGTGTACGGCCGCGGGCGGGCACACGGGTTGCTGCCGGGCGTGCCCTTCGCCGGCGTGCTCGGGGACCAGCAGGCCGCCACCTTCGGCCAGGCCTGCTTTGGCGTCGGAGACGCCAAGAACACCTACGGGACCGGCAACTTCATGCTGCTCAACACGGGCAACGAGCCCGTGACCAGCACGCACGGCCTGCTGACCACGGTCGCCTATCGACTCGGCGAGCAGGCGCCGGTGTACGCCCTGGAGGGGGCCGTGGCAGTGACCGGATCGTTGGTGCAGTGGCTACGGGACAACCTCGGCCTCATCGACTCCGCAGCCGACGTCGAGGCCCTCGCTGCCTCGGTGCCGGACAACGGTGGCGTCTACGTGGTGCCGGCGTTCTCCGGGCTGTTCGCGCCGTACTGGCGCCCGGACGCTCGCGGCGTCGTCGCCGGCCTCACCAGGTTCGTCACCAAGGCACACCTGGCCCGAGCCTCGCTCGAGGCCGTGGCCTTCCAGAGCCGTGAGGTCGCCGAGGCGATGGAGGCCGACGCCGGTGTCCGCTTGACCGAGCTCAAGGTCGACGGTGGGATGGTGGCCAACGACCTGCTCATGCAGACCCAGGCAGACCTGCTCGGCGTGCCGGTGGTCCGTCCAGTGGTGAGCGAGACGACGGCGCTCGGCGCGGCCTACGCCGCGGGGTTGGCCGTCGGCTACTGGGACTCCATCGATGACATCGTGGCCAACTGGGCCGAGGGGCGCCGGTGGGAGCCTGGACGGGACGACGGGTGGCGCGAGCGGGAGCTCCGTCGTTGGCGCAAGGCGGTGTCGCGCAGCATGGACTGGATGGACGAGGACGAGGCGGAGGGAGTCGAGGATGCCCGGTGACGGTCGGCTCGACCAGGCAACTCGGGAGCGGACGTGGGAGCGACTGCAGACCGAGCAGTTCGACGTCGTCGTCATCGGCGGGGGCATCACCGGCGCCGGGGTGGCGCTGGACGCGGCCACTCGAGGGCTCTCCGTCGCGCTCCTGGAGGCCCGTGACCTGGCCTCTGGGACCTCCTCGCGGTCCTCGAAGCTCTTCCACGGAGGCCTTCGCTACCTCGAGCAGCTGGACTTCGCGCTGGTCCGCGAGGCCTTGCGGGAGCGAGAGCTGGCGCTCACCCGGTTGGCGCCGCACCTGGTGAAGCCGGTGCCCTTCCTCTACCCGCTCAAGGGCCTCGGCTGGGAACGCCCGTACGTCACCGCTGGCCTGGCCCTCTACGACAACCTGGGCGGTACCAGCTCACTGCCGCGGCAGCGGCACCTGTCCCGGCGTGGTGCTCGGGCGATCTGCCCGGCACTTCGGGCCGATGCCCTCGTGGGCGCCGTGCAGTACTGGGACGCCCAGACCGACGACGCCCGCCACACCCTCACGGTGGCCCGGACCGCCGCGGCGTACGGAGCGATCGTCCGCAGCTCCACGGAGGTGGTGCGGATGCTGCGCGACGCCGGTCGCGTGGTGGGCGTCCAGGCGCGCGACGTCGAGACGAACGAATACGTGGACGTGCGCGCCTCGGCCGTGGTCGCCTGTGCAGGGGTGTGGACGGACGCGGTCGGCGACCTGTCCGGTGCCCGCGGTCGGTTCAACGTGCGGGCCTCCAAGGGCGTGCACCTCGTCGTTCCACGGGACCGGATCGCGTCGGAGACGGGGATCATCCTGCGCACCGAGCGCTCGGTGCTGTTCGTCATCCCCTGGGGCAACCACTGGATCGTCGGGACCACCGACACCGACTGGAACCTCGACCTGGCGCACCCCGCTGCGAGTCGAGCCGACATCGACTACCTGCTCGGGACGCTGAACGAGGTGCTCGTTCGTCCCCTCGTCCGCGAGGACATCGAGGGCGTGTACGCCGGGCTGCGCCCGTTGCTGTCGGGGGAGTCCGACGAGACGTCCCAGCTGTCCCGCGAGCACGCCGTCGCCCGTCCGGCGCCGGGGTTGGTCACTGTCGCCGGGGGGAAGTACACGACCTACCGGGTCATGGCTGCCGATGCGGTCGACGCGGTTGCCGACGACCTCGGCGGCTCGTTGCCGTCCTCGGTGACCGAGGACGTCCCGCTGCTCGGTGCGGTCGGCTACCGGGCGATGCTCAACCAGCTGCCCGCCCTGGCCGAGCAGTGGGGCTTGCCCATCTGGCGGATGCGCCGGCTGCTGGACCGGTACGGCTCGATGGTGGACGAGGTGCTGGCACCGGCGCTGGAGGACGACGCGCTGTTCGAGCCGTTGAGCGGGGCTGACGAGTACCTGGCGGCCGAGATCCGCTACGGCGTGAGCCACGAGGGGGCCCTGCACCTGGACGACCTGCTGGCACGACGAGCCCGGATCTCCATCGAGGCCCCCGACCGGGGGACCGAGGCTGCCGCGCCGGCTGCAGGGTTGGTCGCCGACCTGCTCGACTGGTCCCCGGAACGCATGCAGGCCGAGGTCGACGTCTACCTGGCCAGGGTCGAGGCCGAGCGGCAGTCCCAGGACGAGCCTGACGACCACGCCGCCGACGCTGCCAGGCTCGTGGCCCCGGACACCCGTCGGGTGGAGGTCGGTCGGGCTCTCGACGACTGATCGCGCGAGGGTCCCAAGGCCCTCGTGCTCCTCCCGGGCGCCCGATACCGTCGGGAGGACTCGGAAGGGGGTCTGCGATGGCCGATCACGGGAGCGAGCCGTACGTCGTCGACATCGAGGCGACGACGCTGGAGAACGAGACGTACCGAACAACCCTGTGGACCGGGAACCACCTGCAGCTGACGGTGATGAGCATCAAGCCTGGTGACGACATCGGGCTCGAGGTGCACGCGGAGAACGACCAGTTCCTCCGGGTGGAGGCCGGGCGCGGGCGCTGCCAGATGGGCCCGACGGCCGAGGACCTGCCCTTCGACGAGCCGGTGCAGGACGGCTCGGCCATCCTGGTCCCCGCTGGGACCTGGCACAACGTCTCCAACGTCGGGGACGAGGACCTCAAGGTGTACGCCCTCTACGGGCCGGCGGACCACCTGCCGGGCACCGTGCACGACACGCACCACGACGCGGAGATCGACCCGCACGAGCACTGATCCCGCACGCACCGACCGTGAAGCCGACCGTGAAGACGGCGTGAGGGGCGGGCCCCGCTGCGACCCGGGGGCTCAGTCCTCGCCGCTGCTGAGCCCGGTCTTGATGAGGTCCATGACCGAGGAGTCAGCCAGCGTCGTCACGTCGCCGACCTCGCGGTTCTCCGCCACGTCGCGGAGCAGCCGCCGCATGATCTTGCCGGAGCGGGTCTTGGGCAGCTCGGCGACCACCATGATCTGGCGGGGCTTGGCGATCGGGCCGATCTCCTTGGCCACGTGGGTGCGCAGCTGGGCGATGGTCTCCTCGCCCTGGTGGGCGTCGCCGCGGAGGATGACGAAGGCGACGATGCCCTGACCGGTGGTCTCGTCGGTGGCTCCGACGACGGCGGCCTCGGCGACCATCTCGTGGGAGACCAGGGCCGACTCGACCTCGGTGGTCGAGATGCGGTGGCCGGACACGTTCATGACGTCATCCACCCGGCCCAGCAGCCAGATGTCGCCGTCGTCGTCCTTCTTGGCCCCGTCGCCGGCGAAGTACTGGTGCTCGAAGCGCGCCCAGTAGGTGTCCTTGAACCGCTGGTCGTCGCCCCAGATGGTGCGCAGCATCCCCGGCCACGGCTCGGTCAGGACGAGGTAGCCCCCGTGCCCGTCCGGGACCACGGCACCGGTGTCGTCGACCACCTCAGCGGCGATGCCCGGCAGCGGCACCTGTGCCGATCCCGGTTTCGTCGCAGTCACCCCGGGCAACGGGCTGATCATGATGCCGCCCGTCTCGGTCTGCCACCACGTGTCCACGATCGGGCAGCGGTCACCACCGATGACCCGGCGGTACCACATCCAGGCCTCGGGGTTGATGGGCTCGCCCACCGAGCCGAGCAGCCGCAGCGAGGAGAGGTCGTACTCGTCGGGGATCGACTCCCCCCACTTCATGAGCGTGCGGATGAGGGTGGGGGCGGTGTAGAGGATCGTGACGCCGTACTCCTGGACGATCTCCCAGAACCGGCCCTTGTGCGGGGTGTCGGGTGTGCCCTCGTACATCACCTGGGTCGCGCGGTTGGCGAGCGGGCCGTAGACGATGTAGGTGTGCCCGGTCACCCAGCCGACGTCGGCGGTGCACCAGTAGACGTCAGCGTCCGGCTTGATGTCGAAGACGTACCGGAAGGTGTAGGCCGCCTGCGTGAGGTAGCCGCCCGACGTGTGCTTGATGCCTTTGGGCCTGCCGGTGGTGCCCGAGGTGTAGAGGATGAAGAGGGTGTCCTCGCTGTCGTTCGGCGTGTACGTGTGCTCCGTGCTCTGGCGCTCCACGAGGTCGTGCCACCAGAGGTCGCGGCCCTCGTTCCACGCCACGTCCTGCCCGGTCCGCCGGACGACGAGGACGTGCTCGATCGACGGTGCGCCGAGCTCGATGGCCTCGTCGACGGCCGGTTTGAGCGCGGCGGGCTTGCCGCGGCGGTACCCACCGTCGGAGGTGATGACGAGCTTGGCCGCGGCGTCCTCGATGCGAGAGCGGAGGGCCTCGGCGGAGAACCCGCCGAACACCACTGAGTGCGCGGCCCCCACCCGGGCGCAGGCCAGCATCGACACCACGGCCTCGGGGATCATCGGCAGGTAGATGGCCACCCGGTCCCCGTGCTGGATACCCAGCTCGGTCATGGCGTTGGCCAGGCGGTTCACCTCGCCCTGAAGGTCGGCGTACGTGATCGTGCGGGTGTCGTCGGCCGGCTCGCCCACCCAGTGGATGGCCACCTGGTCACCGTGCCCGGACTCCACGTGCCGGTCCACGCAGTTGTAGGCGAGGTTGAGCGTCCCGCCGACGAACCACTTCGCGAACGGCGGGTCGTCCCAGTCGAGGGTCTGCTCCCACGGCTGGTCCCAGGAGACGAGGTCCCGAGCCTGGGTGTCCCAGAAGGCGAGTCGGTCCGCTCGGGCCTGCTCGTAGAGCTCGGCTGCCCCGTTCGCCTGCGCTGCGAAGTCCTCGCTGGGCGGGAAGCGGCGGTCTTCGTGCAGCAGGTTGTCAAAGGCGTCGTTCACGGCGTCTCCCTCTCCGGGCTGCTCATCCTGGCCCGCTCAGTCTTGCCTGTCAGCCCGCTCGGTGACCAGGGCTCCCGACGAGCGGTCGCTCGGATGCGGCGAGTGGGCCCAGGAGGCCGGTGGTCCCTCACCGCGAGCTGAATCGCCGGGCGGCCTCTCGTGCCAGCGACGTGGACGTCGAGGCCTCGATGGCCTCACCGAGGGTGGTGATCCCGATCGCCGCCAGCGCCGGCAGCAGCCGGGTGAGGATCTCTCCAGTGACCAGCGCGTCGCCGAGGGCGGTGTGTCGTCCCAGGACGGGGACGCCGAGGCGGGCGGCGATGGTGTCCAAGGAGTGCGTCTCGTCCTCCACGGGGTGCAGCACCGCGGAGAGCAGCATGACGTCGAGAACCTGGGCCGGCAGCGGGACGCGCTCGGCGTCGGCCACCGGGCCGAGGAAGGCCAGGTCGAAGCCGATGTCGTGGCCCACCAGGACGGAGTCAGCGGCGAAGCGCTCGAGCATCCGCAGGACTTCTGGCAGGCGTGGCCGACCCCTGACCATCTCGTCGGTGATCCCGTGCACGGCGGTGGCCGTGGCCGGGATGCGTCGTCCGGGGTCGACGAGCTGGTCGAGCACGTCGTCCTCGCGCAGCCGGCCGCTGTGCACGCGCACCGCGCCGATGGCGACGACCGCGTCCCCGCCTTCGGGCTGCAGGCCCGTCGTCTCGGTGTCGAGCACGGTGAACGCGCACTCGGTCAGCTCGGTGTCCTGCGCGTCGCCCTCAGCGAGCCCGGAGCGCAGCAGGCGGAAGTCGTAGGACACGGGGCGGGCGCTCTGGCGGGCCACCACGGGCGGCTCGCTCACCCCGGCGGGACTCGGCCCGACGGCCAGGGGACCTGACGTGTCCGCCAGCGGTTCGTGGCGTAGCGCACTGTCCGGGGCCGGGGGCCCGACCAGCACCAGGCCCGTCACCTCACCGGACTCGGCCGTGACCGGCCCGATCCGGAACGTGCAGGTGCCCTCGCCGCAGCGGATGTCGGCCTCGACGTGTTGCCCGCGCAGGGCCTGCTGGAACGGGTCCGCGAGGTCGTCGCGATGGGCGATGGCGAAGAGCGAGCGTCCGACCCCGAGGTAGCCGTGCTCGGAGAGCAGGGATCGGGCGGCGTCGTTGAAGAGCATCGTGAGCCCGTCGGGGGTGCAGACGATCACCGACAGGTCCAGGTCGGCGAGCACGGCAGCCAGCCGGTCTCGCTCGGCCATCAGCTCGGCGTGCTCGAGCTGGATGCGCTCGGCCACGTCGCGCTCGGCGCGTTCCACCCGTTCGGCCAGCGTGTCGATCGCGGCTGCCGCGTCGCGGAACCCGCGGAAGGACGGGGTGTCGGCTCCGCCTGCCCGGTGTCCGTGGTTGGCGGTGGCTGCGACGACGCCGGCGGAGGCCAGGCGCTGGGCCGCGTCCTCGAGCTCGCGAACGCCGCGGTGCATGATCCACCACACCCCGCCCACGAGCGTGATCAGCCCGAGGGCCAGGACCGGCACCTCGGAGCGCAACGCTGAGAGCAGGCTGGTCCGGGCGGCATCGTCCAACGTGGAGATGACGACGAGCGTCGTGACAGCAGGGACGAGGATGGCGAACAGCGCAACCTGCGTCGTCTTGCTGATGTGCATGGTGCGCGGCTCCCTCCGTCCCGGCAGGCGTCGTCCTCATTGCACGTGCGTATGGAACCTCAGCTCGGTGGCCTGCTGGACCTCCTTGATGGATTCCAGCGCGTTTCGCAGCATCCGCCGGTCCGGCCAGGCGATGGTGGTCAGCGGGACCCGGTCGTCCAGTGCGTCGCCGGCCTTGGCCTGCCGCAGCTGGTGCTGCAGGCGGAGCCTTGTGAGCAGTGCGTGGGCGAACCCGAGCCGACCCACGGCCCGGGGGCTGAGCAGCTCGGCCTGCTCGGCAGCCGCCAGCCGCTCCCGCGTCCCGACCTCGGTCGAACGGGAGACGAGGGCGTAGGCCCTGGCCACGAGCGTGATCGGCGCCAAGCCGCCCTTCTTGACGTCGAGGCGGCCGTCCTCGGTCTTGATCCGCCCGAAGGCACCGATGGCACTGGGGAACTGCACGGCACTGACCGCCATCCCGTGCAGCAGCGGACCGTAGGCAGCCGAGTCCACCACGAGCCGGGCCAGGTCCGAGGCGTCCAAGGTGCCGCCCACCTGCCGCATGTCCAGCAGGACGTCCAGGTCCAGTACCGCCTGGGGAGTTGGGTCAGCGATGCGGCGGCGGAGCAGGGTGCGCCACTCCGCGTGCGAGTAGGCCCAGGTCGTGGCCATGTATCCGCCGTCACAGGGACGCATCCCGGCCCGGGTGAGGGCATCGACGGCGTGCTCGGCCAGCGCCGTGGCATACGCGGCAACGGCGGCCCGTTCCTGCTCGCTGGCGCCGGGAGGGAGCTCCCCCAGCACGAGCGCGCTGTCCTGGTCGCTCCCCAGGCCGGGCTCACGCCGGGCGTGGGACCCGAGGGCGAGCCAGGCGTAGGGGACCGGCGGTGGGCCCAGTCGCCGCTCGACCTCGGCGAGGGCCTGGCGTGTCACGTCGTCGTAGTGATCGGCCAGCGCGGCGACCGCCTGCAGCGCCGGGAGCTCGTCGGCGAAGCCGGCCAGCAGCGCGGCAGTAGCGGGATTCGCTCGGTTGGGCGGGGGTGGGGCGTCGTTCATGGGCCCCCCGCGCGACCGAGCTGGAGGTCCTCGGGGGTGTGCAGCCGGATCATCGTGCGACCGACAGTAGGGGACAGGCGTCGCTGCGTGAGCAAGGAGCCCACCACCATGACGACTGCGCCGATCGGCATCGTCCAGGCAGCCGGCTGGGCCAGCAGCGCACCCGCCCAGTCGGCGCGTTCCCCGCCGAGCACGAGCAGGAGTGAGGCGGTGGTGGCCAGGATCGCGCCCGTCGTGACGCCCGCCATGGCACCGATGTCGGTGAGCCGCGGCCACCAGATACCCAGCAGCAGCAACGGTGCCAGCGAGGAGGCCGCGACGGCGAAGGCCATCCCGACGGCGCTGGCCACGCTGATCCGCTGCGCGAGCAGGGTGAGGCCCCACGGGACAGCGAGGGCCACCAGAGCGGCCAGGCGGAAGGCGCGGACACCGGAGGTGGACCGGGCGCGAACGACGTCCTGGGCAATCACCCCGGCGACCGAGACCACCAGCCCTGAGGACGTGGACAGGAACGCGGCGAAGGCACCGGCAGCGACGATCGCGCCCAGGAGCTCGCCGCCGAACCCGTCCACCACGCGCCCCGGCACGAGCAGGACCACGGCGTCGGTCTGCCCGGTGAGCATCAGCTCAGGGGTGTAGTACCGGCCCAGGGCGCCGAGGATCGGAGGGAACAGGTAGAAGGTGCCGACCAGGGCGATCACCGCCACCGTGGTCCACCGTGCGGCCTGCCCGTCCGGGTTGGTGTAGAAGCGGACGAGCACGTGTGGCAGGCCCATGGTCCCCAGGAACAGCGCGACCATCAGCGACAGCGTTCGGTAGCCCGGGTGGTCCAACCCACCTTCCAGCGGGCTGGCCCACTGCTCGCCGGTGGAGATCGGGATGCGCAGCACGTGGGGGACTTGCGCACCGGCCGCGAAGGTCAACGTCGTCGGTGCCTCGATGGCGTGCTCGCCCTCGAGCAGTCGTAGCGGTCCGTCCCGGCGGGTCCGTTCCTGGCCATCCACCTCGCCGTCCACGATGACGCTGACTGGTTGGGCGACCTCTACCTCGACCGACGTGGTCACCTCCACGGTGGTGCGCTCCTGGAAGACGGGCGGCAGCTCGCCGGTCAGGTCGACCCCGCCGGCCGAACGGACGACCGCCAGCAGGATGAGGGCTGGGACGGCGATGGCCAACAGCTTCAGCCAGTACTGGAAGGCCTGGACGAGCGTGATGCTGCGCATCCCTCCGGCCAGGACGGCGACCGCGACGACGACCACGACCACGGTGCCGCCGACCCAGCTCGGCACGCCGAGCAGCGTGTTCAGCGTGAGGCCGGCGCCCTGCAGCTGGGGGATCAGGTAGAGCCACCCGATGACGACCACCGCGATGCTGCAGGTGCGCCGCACCGCCATCGACCCGAGCCTGGCCTCGGCGAAGTCGGGAAGCGTGTAGGCACCGGAGCGGCGAAGCGGCGCTGCCACGAACAGGAGCAGCAGCAGGTAGCCGACGGTGTAGCCGACCGGGAACCACAGCATGTCGACGCCGTAGGCCATCACGAGCCCGGCCACGCCCAGGAACGATGCGGCCGAGAGGTACTCCCCGCCGATCGCCGAGGCGTTCCAGGCCGGCGTCACCGTGCGGGAGGCGACGTAGAAGTCGCTCGTGGTGCGTGAGAGCCGCGTGCCGTAGGCGCCGATGAGGCCCGCGGCCAGGACCGTGGCGGCGATGACGGTCAGCGTGAGCGCGGTGTTCAACGCCGCGTGCCTCGTCGGACCAGCTCGGTGAAGTCGCGTTCGTTTCGGGCCGAGGCGCGCGCGTACCACCAGGCGGCGCAGACCAGGGTGGGGTAGATGGCCACGCCGAGGAGCCACCAGGGCAGGGCCAAGGGGCCCAGGGCGAACCTGCCTGCGTCGGTCCACCAGGTGAACAGCAGGGGCAGGGACACGAGCGGGATGAGCACAAGGGCGGCCACCGCCAGCCCGAGCCGAAGCTGGGTCGCGACCAACGACTGCAGGTAGACCTCCCCGAGCTGGGTCTGCTCGTCGATCTCCCGACCCACGTCCGCTCCCGGCCGGTGTGCCCGGGGCTCACGGCTGCCCCGGATCGTCTCGCGCGGTGCGGGGCTCACGACGGCTCGTCCTCACGGCGACCGGGGCGGACCTGACGGATGAGCCGGTCGCGCAGCTCTCGGGTGTGGCGGCGACTCACCTGAAGCACGGCCCCACCGGTGACCTCCACCGTGCAGCGACCCGACTCGGTCCGCACCTGTGCGATGTGACCGACGGCCACCAGGTGGCTGCGATGGATCCGGACGAACCCGGCCGGTCCCCAACGCTCCTCGAGGACCGACAACGGGACTCGCACGAGGTGGGAGCCCTCGGCGGTGTGCAGGCGGGCGTAGTCGCCCTGGGCCTCCACGTAGCGCACGTCCCGGCGCTGGATGAACCTCGTCACCCCACCCAGCTCGACGGGGATCGTCTCTTCCGGGTCGTTCGGCAGCGGCTCGGCCTGCGCGGGGCCACGGGACTCCAGCACACGGCGGACCGCCTCGCGCAGGCGTTGCTCGCGGACCGGCTTCATCACGTAGTCGACGGCCTTGACCTCGAAGGCGTCCACCGCGTGGGAGTCGTAGGCCGAGACGAACACCACCGGCGGGGCCTGACGGAACTTCCTCAGCACCCGAGCGAGGTCCAGCCCGGTCAGCCCGGGCATCCGGATGTCGAGGAAGACCGCGTCCACGGGTTCCTCCTGCAGGATGCGCAGCGCTGTCGCGCCGTCGCCAGCGGTGCGGACCTGAGCGATCCGCTCGTCCTGGCCGAGCTGGTAGGCCAGCTCGCCGAGGGCCGGCTGCTCGTCGTCGACGGCGAGCACGCTCAGCCCGACTCCGGCGGGGTGCGCGGTCGGCTTCACGATGCCCGCACCCCGGCGGCGAACTTCGGCACGCGCATCGAGACCTTGGTCCCGGCACCGACGGCGGTCTCCACCACCAATCCGTACTCGTCCCCGAAGGCGGTTCGCAGCCGCTCGTCCACATTGCGCAGTCCGACGTGGTCGCCGCCGGGGACTCCGTCCAGCGTTCGACGAACCTGTTCCGGCTCGATGCCCACGCCGTCGTCCTCCACGCTGATGACACACTCGGAGCCCAGGTCCTCCACCAGCAGGACGACGTGCCCGACGCCCTGACGTCCTTCCAGCCCATGGCGCACGGCGTTCTCCACCAGCGGCTGGATGCACAGGAAGGGAACCGTCACCGGCAGCGTCTCCGGTGGGACGCGCACCGTCACCTCCATCCGGTCGCCGAACCGCGCGCGTTCGAGCATGAGGTACTGCTCGATGGAGTGCAGCTCTTCGGCCAGTGTGGTGAAGTCACCGTGGCGGCGGAAGGAGTACCGGGTGAAGTCCGCGAACTCGAGCAGGAGCTCCCGCGCCCGGTCCGGGTCTGTGCGCACGAACGACGCGATGGCCGTGAGGGAGTTGTAGATGAAGTGGGGGGATATCTGCGCCCGTAGGGCTCGGACCTCGGCCTCGGCGGTGCGCGCCCGCGTCCGGTCCAGCTCGGCAAGATCCAGCTGCACCGATACGAAGCGGGTCACCTCCTCCACGGCCCGCACCGTCGTCGCCGAGGGCCGGCCAGCGGTGTAGGCGACCAGGGCGCCGACGACGCGTTCGTCGGTGCTCAGCGGTGCGGCCACCGCGAAGCGCAGCACCGGAAGCGCCCCGGTGAGGCCGCGGGGCGGCACCACCGTCGTGCGGGCCTCGGCCATGGCGTCCTGGGCGTGCCCGACCGCGAGCTCGCAGCGATCGCTGCCCATGCCGTCCCAAGCCAGTGTCTGCTCTCGGTCGGTGATGGCCAGTGCCTCGGCGCCCAGCAGGTTGCGCAGCGGGCGCACGGCCTTGGCCGCGGTCTGCTCGGACAACCCGTCGCGGAAGGCCGGGGCGGCCAGGCTGGCCGCATGCAGCGCCTGGAACGTCGCCGATCGGGCGGGCGTGTCCAGCTCGCTGCGGCCCCGAACGACCGCGGCGATGACGAGCGCGACCACGATGGCGGCTCCGACGCCCAGGACCCCGACCGCCCAGTCCGGGAAGTCGGCAGCAGGCACGGTCATGGACCGTAGCGCTGCCACGGCGGTGATGCCACGACCGGCCGGTGGCTTCGCCTGGTTACCCCGGTGGCTCCGCCTGGATACCGTGGGTCCGTGCCCGCTGAGGACCCCATCGCTGCGGTGGCCGACCTGGCTGGAGTGCCGCGGGCGGCCGCGGAGGCGCGCGCCTCGATCGACGCCTTGCTCGGCCACCGGGCGATGCGTCGGTCCGCTGCGGCGGTGGCGGCGCGCTCGGCCATCGAGGGTGCCCACGCCTCGGCCCGGCTGGCTGGAGCGTCGGTCGGTCCGGCAGCCCTGGCAGGTCTCCTGGCCGCGGACGAGCCCACCGGTGACCGTCCCCTCGGACCCGACGATGGTGACGAGGCGGACCTCGACCCGGTGCTTGCCGGGGCGGTGCGGGTCTCAGTCGAGGCGATCCGCCTGGCCAAGGACTGGCCGCGTACCCCGATGCAGGTCCTGGCTCGCGCCCACCTGCTGGTGGCCGGCGGGGTAGCCGAGCAGGCCACGCTGGGGCGCCCGCGTTCCCCGGCGGCGGCGCGCCGCGTCCAGCGGCTGTGCCAGGCGGTCCAGGCCCGGAGCCGGGCCCCAGCCGTCGTGGTGGCTGCTGTGGTCCACGCCGAGCTGTTGGCGGGTGAGGCCTTCGACCCGCTCGGCGACGTCGTGGCCCGCGCAGCCGAGCGGGTGGTGCTGGTGGCGCTGGGCCTGGACACGAAGGCCGTGACGGTGCCGGAGGTGGGCCACCTCGAGCTTGCGGCCCAGTACCGGGACGCGGCGGCGGCCTACCTGGAGGGCGGCGCCTCGGGGGTCGCGTTCTGGGTCGAGCACTGCTGCTCGGCCTATGCCGCTGGTGCCGAGCGCGGCCTGCAGCTGGCCGACGCGGTGAGCTGAGCTGAACTACCGCCTACGCGGGGCGGGCCGTCCCTGATCGGCGGCCCGCCAGGAAGATGATCGCTGCCCCGACGGCCAGGCCGGTCAGGCCAACCGCCACCAGGGTGGAGCGCGCTGTCAGGCGGTGCCTCAGCCGGCCCGGGTGGACGGCGACCGGCCGGTCGAACACCAGGACCGGCCAGCCGCGCTGGCTCGCCTCGCGGCGGAGCCCCTTGTCGGGGTTGACGGCGAACGGATGCCCGACGGCCTCGAGCATCGGGAGGTCGGTGATCGAGTCGGTGTAGGCATAGCATTGCGCAAGGTCGTAGCCCTCCGACTCCGCCAGCTCCCGGATCACCTCCGCCTTGACCGGGCCGTAGGCGTAGTACTCGAAGCCGCCGGTGTAGCGGCCGTCCTTGACCTCGAGCCTGGTCGCGACCACGCGGTCGGCGCCGACGAGCCTGCCGATGGGCGCCACCACCTCCTCGCCGGAGGAGGAGACGATCACGATGTCGTGCCCGTCGGCCTGGTGGTCGTGGATGAGCTGCATCGCCTCGTCGTAGACGATCGGCTCCACGATCGTGTGCAGGGTCTCCTCGACCACCGACCGCACCGTGGCCACGTCCCAGCCCTCCACGAGGCTTGACATGTAGAGGCGGATACGGTCCATCTGCTCGTGGTCGGCGCCGCTGGCGAGAAACACGAACTGGGCGTAGGCGCTGCGCAGCACCGACCGGCGGGTCATCAGGCCCACCTTGGCGAACGGGCGGCTGAAGGCCAGCGCGCTGCTGCGCGCGATGACCGTCTTGTCCAGGTCGAAGAACGCCGCCACAGGCGGGGCCGCGGCGCCGTGGCTACGGGCAGGGCCAGGACCGCTCGGGCGCCGGTGCCTGCCGGAGTGCCGCCGTGCTGGGTGTGGGTCCGCCACGCCGGTGAGCATAGGGAATCCACAGGGGGCGCGTCCCCGGAGTGTCGTCCCGCGGTGCGGCCGGCACGCGTCCGCGGTGGCTGGCGCCCGGCACGCTCCCGACGATGGCAAAGGACAGCACGGACGCGCGGGAGCAGCCGCAGGTCCTCGTCGTCAGCGCCGACGAGGACCTGCAGGCACGGCTGATCAGCCTGGCGACCGGCGCCGGGGTGGGTGCGGTCGCCGTGGGCGAGCCCGCACAGGCGCTGCGCCGCTGGCAGGAGGCCGATCTCGTGCTCCTCGGGCTGGACCTGGCCGACCTGCAGGTGCCCAGGCGGACGGGGGTGGTCCTGGTGAGCACCGATCAGGATGACGTGACGGTCTGGGAGCGGGCCGTGCGCGTCGGGGCCGAGCACGTGGCGGTGCTGCCGGATGCCGAGCGCTGGTTGGTGGATCGGTGCAGCGAGGCCGGGCCGAGGCCCTCGGCGACGCCGGTGGTCGGGGTCGTGGGCGGGCGTGGTGGGGCTGGGGCGAGCGTGCTGGCAACCGTGCTGGCCGACCAGGCGGCCCGCGGTGGGCTCACGGCGACGCTGCTGGACGCCGATCCGCTCGGAGGAGGGCTCGACCTTGCCCTCGGGGCCGAGCAGGAGCACGGGTTGCGATGGGCAGACCTGGCCAGCAGTCGCGGGCGGATCCCGGCACGTCCGTTGCTGGAGGCCCTGCCGACGATCGACGACGTCCGGGTGCTGGCCTTCGACCGGACCCGGGCGCTCGACGTCGGGCCCGAGGCGGCCAGGTCGGTGGTGGCGGCTCTGGCCAGGGCCTCCGAGGTCGTCGTGGTCGACCTGGCGCGGAGCCTGCACGGGTCCCCGACTCGCGAGGCGCTCCAGGCATGCAGCCTCGTCGTCCTGGTCGTGCCGGCCGAGCTGCGGGCAGCCGCGGCCGCGGTCCGGGTCGCCGAGGCCGCGACTGCTGCGGTCGGCGACGTGCGCCTCGTGGTGCGCGAGCCGGCGCCCGGGCGTCTGCTCGGGCACCATGTGGCCGACACCGTCGGCCTGCCGCTGTGGCTGGAGATGGCTGCCGAGCCAGGTCTGGCCGGGCGCCTCGAGCGGGGCGAGCCCGTCGCTCGCGGGCGCCGAAGCCCCCTCGGCCGGGCGGCCCGGCAGATGCTGGCGGAGCTGGCTTCGTGATCGTCGAACAGTGGCTGCTCGAGGCCGTGCGCCGAGACCTCGTGGCGCGCGGGGAGCCGGTGCTGCTCGCCTCGGTTGCGGACTCACTCAGACGCGCCGGTGTGGTGGTCGGGGAGGCGACCACGGCAGCGTTGGCCGACGCGCTGCACGACGAGCTCGACGGCTACGGACCCCTGGCATCCCTGCTCGAGCACCCAGGGCTCACCGACGTCCTCGTCAACGGGCCGGAGGAGGTCTGGGTGGACGCCGGGGCGGGTCTGTGTCGGACGTCGGTTCGCCTGGCAGGACCCCAGCAGGTTCGCGACCTCGCCGTCCGGCTGGCTGCGCGGGCCGGACGACGCCTGGACGACGCGGTGCCCTGGGTGGATGCTCGACTCCCGGAGGGCAACCGCCTGCACGCCGTCCTGCCGCCGCTGGCACCGAACGGCCCAGTGATCTGCCTGCGGATCCCCGCACGTCGGCCGTTCTCGCTGGAGGACCTGGTCCGCGAGGGCACCCTCGAGGACGACTTGGCGCACCTGGTGGCGCAGCTCGTCCAGCGGCGGTGCTCCTTCCTCGTCACCGGGGGGACGGGCAGCGGCAAGACCACGATCCTCGCCACTTTGCTCGGGCTGGTCGGTGACGAGGAGCGGATCGTCCTGGTGGAGGACTCAGGGGAGCTGCGGCCCGAGCATCCACACGTCGTGCGGTTGGAGGCGCGAACACCGAATGTGGACGGTGCCGGCGGCGTCGGCCTGGACACGCTGGTTCGCCAGGCGCTGAGGATGAGACCTGACCGGTTGGTGGTGGGAGAGGTCCGCGGGGCAGAAGTCGTGGACCTGCTGGCGGCGTTGAACACCGGCCACCGCGGTGGCTGCGGCACCGTGCATGCCAACGCCGCCGGCGAGGTCCCTGCTCGCCTCGCGGCGTTGGGCATCGCCGCCGGCCTGCCGCGGGAGGCGGTCGCCGCCCAGGCCGCCGCGGGGCTGGATGCGGTCATCCACGTCGTCCGAGACCGCGGGTCCGGCCGGCGACGAGTGGCCGAGGTGGGTGTGGTGTGCCAGGACGACCGCGGCGGCCTGCGGGTGCGGCCAGCTGTGGAGTGGGACGGTCGATCACGACCGAGGCTCGGTCCCGGCGCCGACGAGCTGGAGCGGCGGCTCGAGGTGTCCGCGTGATCCTGGGTGCACTCGTCGGTGCGCTGATCCTGGTGTCGATGCTGTTGTGGTCGCCCACGCGTGGACGGTCGCCGGCGGTCCTCAGGTCGGGGGCCACCGAGCAGCCCGAGGGGCGCCGCGCCTGGTCACGCGTGGGTTCGCCGGTCTGGCGCCTTGGTCCGGCGCCGTCCTTGGTGCTGGTGGGCGCCCTCGCGCTCGGGTCCCAGCTGCTGCCCGGCCGGTGGGCGCCCGGTCCGGGTGTGGTGGTCGCCGGCGCCGCCCTCGGGGGCACTTGGCTGCTGCTGGTGCGGGCACGCGTCGGCCGGCGACGCGCACAGCGCCGGCAGCAGCAGGTGGACGAGGCACTGGCGTTGCTGGTGTCCGACCTTCGCGCCGGCGCGCGACCCGGTGACGCGCTCGTCGAGGCGGCTGAGTGCGCCCCGAAGGCGTTCGCGGCCGCCGCCCGCGTCGCCCAGCGGGGCGCGGACCCGGCTGCTGCCCTGGTAGCCGCCAGCCGGATTCCCGGCCACGCGCTCCTGGCGGGCCTGGCGGCCCGCTGGAGCGTCTGCTCACGCTGCGGGGCTTCGCTGAGCGGGGCTGTCTCGGCCCTGGTGGCCGAGCGTGCGGCGGGGGCGGCGGTGGAGCGACAAGTCGCCGAAGAGCTCGCTCCGGTGAGGACCACCGCACACGTCCTCCTCGTCCTGCCGGCCGCGGGTGTGGCATTGGCCGGCATGCTGGGGCTGGACCCGGTCTCGGTCTACCTCACCGGGGTCGTCGGGCAGTGGTGCCTGGCCGCGGCTGCGGTGCTCGCCGCGCTCGGGGCGCTCTGGGTCGAGCGCCTGACCACCTCCGCAGCAGGGCCACGGACGACTCGGCAGTGACGACCCTCATCGCCGTGGGTGTCCTGGTGGCCGCTGCCTGGCTGCTGCTGGCGACGCCGGCGGCTGCCCGCCGGGTTCGCGCCCTCCGAGGTCCCGGGAGCGCTGCGACCAAGCACGGTTCGGGAGGGGCAGATGGTGCCCGACTCGTACGCTCACCGCTGCTCGCCTCGGCGCTGGCGGGCCTCGGGGTTGGCGCCCTCATCGGTGGGGTTCCCGGCCTGCTCGGCGGGGCTTTGGCCGCCGGTGGTGCCGCCTGGTGGATCCGCGGCCTCCCGGGCGCTGCTGCGCTGGCACGGGGACAGGCAGTGGCCGCCGCAACTGCGGACGCCTTGGAGCTGTTGGCCCTGGCGATCGAGGTCGGGGTGCCGCCCGCCCAGGCGAGCCGGATCGTCTCGGTCGCCCTCGGCGATCCGTTGGGGCCGGCGTTGGCGGCCTACGCCTCCTTGACTGACCTCGGCGCCCCGCCGGAGCAGGCCGCGCTGGGCTTGCTGACCACCGCCGAGACCCGGCAGCTCGGACGGACCCTCGTGCGAGCCGCCCGTCGTGGGAGCTCACCGGTCGCCGAGCTCCGAGCGGCCGCAGAGACCGCTCGCGCCGACCTGCGGGCGGCTGCGTTGGGCCAGGCGAAGGGCCTCGGCGCGCGAGCGGCCGTGCCGATGGGCCTGTGCTTCCTCCCCGCGTTCCTGCTCGTCACGGTGCCACCGTTGGTGACATCTGGGCTCGGCGACTGGGTTGGACCGTGACCGGTGATCTCCACAGCGCGGCTGGGCCGGGCGCGTCGTCCCGTGCCGTACGACGTGGTCTGGGAGGTGTCGCGTTGGCGGCCCAGAGTCGGGGAGTCCCGCCGCGCAGGCGGGGTCCGACCGGCCGGTTGCCGGATTCCCAAGGAGACACCGACCATGACCGTCATCACCGTCGAGCCCACCATCGAGCCCACCGCCGCGCACCCCCAGCAGGAGGCCCTGCACTCGCCCCCGCCGGACCTCGCCGGCGAGGCCGGGATGACGACGGCCGAGTACGCCGTCGGCACGATCGCCACCTGCGGGGCCGGAGGCCTGCTGTTCAAGGTGATCACCAGCGACTGGTTCATGGGCATCGTGCGGTCGATCATCGACCGGGCCACCGGCGCCTTCCTCTAGTGGGCTCGGCGGTCGGCACCTCTCGTCCGGTGGGTGGGGCCGCCACGGTCTTCGGGCGCCTTCGAAGGGATGGCGCCCGAAGACCGCCCCGCTGGGTCGCCTGCTCGCCCGGCGAAAGCGGCATGGTCACCACCGAGGCAGCGATCGGAGTCGTGTCCTTGCTGCTCGTGACGCTGATGCTGCTGGCCTTGCTGCACGTGGCGTCGCTGCGGATCTGGGCGCAGGACGCGGCCCGTGAGTCGGCCCGGATGCTCGCACGCGGCGAACCCGTGGGGCGTGCCCGCGACCTGCTCAGCCGCGAACGGGCGGGCGCTGTCCTCACGGTCGGCCGTGAGGACGGCATGGTGCGAGTCACCGTGCGCGTCCCAGCGCCGGGTGCGGCCGAGCTCGTGCTGCCCTTCGGCCCGCCGGAGGTGCTCGGGCAGGCCACCATGCTCGACGAGGGCGAGGTCCGGCAGGGCGGCCTCCGATGACGGCCCCCTGGGTCGGCGCGCTGGTGGCGCTGCTCGCCGTGGTGGGTTGGCTCGGCGCCTCGGTGGGAGGTGCGGCGCTGGTCCGGCACCGGGCGGCTGCCGCCGCAGACCTCGCGGCTCTTGCCGCCGCGCAGGACGTCGTGCGTGGGCAGCCGTCGGCCTGCCGACGTGCCGACCGAGTCGCCCGCGCCAACGAGGCGGTCCTCCTTCGGTGCGAGGTCTCCGGTCTCGAGGCCAGCGTCGTTCTCCGGCTCGAGGCGGTCGGCCCCTACGCCGAAGCGGGCTTGCGGTCCGCCCGCGCCGGGCTCGTCACCGGTCCTCATCGATGACCGCGCCCGCTGCTAGGCGAAGAGGGCGGGCAGCACCGCGTCGAGGAGCAGGATCGCGCCCGCCTTGTCCAGCGGCTCGTTCCCGCTGCCGCACTTGGGGCTCTGGACGCAGGCGGGACAGCCGGCCTCGCACGGGCAGTCCGCGACGGTCTCGCGCGTCACCCCCAACCACTCACGAGCGGCCGCGTGGCCCCGAGCCGCAAATCCGGCGCCGCCCGGGTAGGCGTCGTGCACACACACGGTGAGCCGGCCGGTGTCGGGGTGGGCGTCGCTGGAGACCCCGCCGACGTCCCACCGGTCACACGTCGCGACCAGAGGCAGCAACCCGATGGCAGCGTGCTCAGCGGCGTGCGCTGAGCCGGCCCACCGGTGGCGGGCCAGCCCCGCCCCGACGAGGGTCTCATCGGCGACCGTGTAGAAGACTCCCGTGGTGGTCAGGCAGTGCTCGGGCAGGTCGAGCGGGACCTCGGCGAGTACCTCGCCGGTCCCCAACGCTCGCCGCTGGTAGGCGACCACCTGCTCCCGCACGCTCACCGGTCCCAGTGCCAGCTCGACCCCCGGGCGCGCCGCGCGGTCCCCGGTAGCCGGCAGCGCAACACTGGAGCTCCGCCTGGTCACCGTGAAGTAGTCGGGTCTGGCCGTGTGCACGGTCGCGACCAGCTCGTCCAGGTCGAGCTCGTCCACCAGGTAGGTGGCGCCCTGATGGACGTAGACGGCGCCCGCGTGCACGGTGGCGCCGGCGTTCGCCGCATCCACCGTGCCCAGCAGGCGGCCGGTGCCGTGCTCGACGAGACGAACTGGGGAGGTACCCGAGCCGCGGAGGTCGATGGTGTCCACCACCCGGCCATGACCGGTCCAGTACCAACCGTCCGGGCGACGCCGAAGCAGCCGGCGTCCCCCGAGCTCTGCCAGCACCGGTGCCGCACCGGCGACAAGGGCGTCCTCGGGCGTGAGAGCCAGCTCGGCTGCAGCGGCGCACAGATGCGGGCCGAGCAGGACGGGGTTGCCCGGGTCCAGCACCGTCTGCTCCACCGGGGTGCCGAGCACGGCGTCTGGGTGTCGAGTCAGGAAAGCGTCCAACGGGTCGTCGGAAGCCAGGAGGACGGCCAGGGCCGGCGACTGATCACGACCGGCGCGGCCGACCTGCTGCCAGAAGGAGGCCCGTGTCCCCGGCCAGCCCACCACCAGGACGGAGTCCAGCCCCGACAGGTCCACCCCGAGCTCGAGCGCGTTCGTCGTCGCGACCCCCCGGAGGATCCCGGCTCGAAGGGCCGACTCCAGCTCGCGGCGCTCCTGCGGTAGGTAGCCACCCCTGTAGGCGGCCACCGCGTCGGGCCCGTACCGCGATGCCGCGCCCGCTCCGGCGAGCAGGTCGCGGGCCCGGGCGGCGACCGTCTCGGCCGCCCGCCGGGACCGGACGAACGCCAGCGACCTGGCCCCGTGGCCCACCATGTCCGCCAGCGCGGTCCCGGCCACCGTGACCAGGCCAGGCGCGGAATCCTCGGTGGTGGGCTCAACCAGCAGGACCGTCAGCGGCCCTCGCGGCGAGGCGTCCTCGACGACTCCGACCACCGGCCTCCCCACCAACCGCTGGGCCGTCGACTGCGGGTCTGAGGCTGTCGCGGAGGCCATCACGATCGTCGGCTCGGCCCCGTAGTGATGCGCGAGGCGCAGCAGCCGTCGCAGCACCAGCGCAACGTGCGAGCCGAACACGCCCCGATAGTGATGGCACTCGTCGACGACGAGGAAGCGCATGGCTCGCAGGAAGGACCGCCAGCGTCGGTGGACGGGCAGGATGCCACGGTGCAGCATGTCGGGGTTGGTCAGCACGTAGTCGGCGTAGCGCCGGACCCAGTCACGCTCGTCGTCGGGGGTGTCCCCGTCGAACGTGCCGACCCTTACCCCGGGGAGTGCCAATTTCTCGACGGTGTGGCGCTGGTCGGCAGCCAGGGCCTTGGTCGGCGCCAGGTACAGCGTGGTGGCCCGCTCCGACTGCGGTCCCTGGGCCGCCAGGATGGCCGACAGCGCCGGCAGCAGGTACCCCAGCGACTTTCCGGAGGAGGTCCCGGTGGCGATGACGACCGAGGTGCCCCCATGGGCCAGCTCGGCGGACTCGGCCTGGTGCTGCCATGGGCGGGCGATGCCGGTCGCGGCCAACGACGATCGCAGCGAGGGGTCGACCCAGGCCGGCCACTCGCTGCCCACCTCCTCGCGTCCTGGCAGCCTCACCAGGACGCTGCGGCGTGGGGCCAGGAGCGATCGCAGCCGTTCAGCGTCGGCAGCCTTGACCTCCCCGCTTCCCGGCGGCCGACGCACCATGGCGCTCCCTTCGTCCCGAGTCGTGCTCCCGTCGTCGCGAAGTCTCCTCGCCGCCGCGGTCGGCTGCCCGCCCGGGGCTCGCTGTCCCCACAGGTCCCGACGCACGACCATGGCTGGTGGTTGGATGGGCACGATCGTGTCCACCGAGGCGGCGAGTCGTCCTGCCGCGTGGGGCCCTGGAGGCAAGTGAGGTGGGTATGGCAGCCGAAGTCACCGTCACCCTGGAGGATCTCGCGGCCCCGGACGGCACGCTCGGCGACGCCACGCCGGAGGTCCCGCTGGTCGCACTCGCCGGTGAGGTCGACGTCCACACCGCTCCCACGGTGCGGGCCGAGCTCCTGCCCCTGGCTGAACGAGCCGCCGCCACCGGTTCGGCGATGGTGGTGGACCTCGATGGCGTCGGTTTCCTCGACTCCACCGGCCTGGGCGTCATCGTCGGCGCGCAGCGGGTGGCGGGCGAGGGCACCCTGGGCGGCACCCTTCATCTCGTCTGTGCCCAGCCGCGGCTGCTCCGGCTGTTGCACGTGACCGGCGTTGACGACCTCGTGGTCGTGCACGCCGACCGGGCGGCCGCCAAGGTCTCGTTGGGCCTGACCGCCCGCTGACCCGACCACTGCCCCCCGGGCCGTACACTGCCCATCGACGCTGAGGGGGCGATGGCGTCGTGCAAGGTCGCGCGATGCTCCCCCTTCGACCGTGTGATCATGAGCGATCGGCGACGTCTGGTTGCTTGGTGGGGCAACTCAAGGAGGATGCATGAGCGGGTTCGTCCGCGCCGCGGAGAGCGGTTCGGAGATCTCGTTGACCGGGACCAACCTCACGCTCGTCGTCGTCGTCGCGGTCATCGCGGTGGCGGCACTCGGGCTGGCCGTCGTACTGCGGCGAGAGGTTCTCCGGGCCGGCGAGGGCACCGAGAAGATGCAAGAGATCGCCCTGGCGGTCCAGGAGGGCGCTTCGGCCTATCTCAGCCGCCAGTTCCGCACCCTTGGGGTGTTCGTCGTGCTGGTGTTCGGTCTGCTGTTCGTCCTGCCGGGCGACTTCGACGTCAAGCTCGGCCGGTCGATCTTCTTCGTGATCGGCGCGGGGTTCTCCGCGAGCATCGGTTACCTCGGCATGTGGCTGGCGGTGCGGGCCAACGTCCGGGTCGCTGCGGCCGCTCGGGACGGTGACCGGGACTCGGCGATGAGGATCGCCTTCCGCACCGGTGGTGTGGTCGGCATGGCCACGGTCGGGCTGGGGCTGCTCGGTGCCGCCGTCGTCGTGCTCATCTACGGCGGCGACGCGGCCAACGTGCTCGAGGGCTTCGGCTTCGGAGCGGCGCTGCTCGCCATGTTCATGCGTGTCGGTGGCGGGATCTTCACCAAGGCCGCCGACGTCGGCGCGGACCTGGTCGGCAAGGTCGAGCAGGGCATCCCTGAGGACGACCCCCGCAACGCCGCCACCATCGCCGACAACGTCGGCGACAACGTCGGCGACTGCGCCGGCATGGCCGCTGACCTCTTCGAGTCCTATGCGGTGACCCTGGTGGCTGCCCTCATCCTGGGCAAGGCCGCCTTCGGCGTCGACGGACTCGTCTTCCCGCTGGTCGTCCCGGCCATCGGCGTGCTGACCGCCATGCTCGGCATCTACATCACCAAGCCACGCGCCGGCGAGCCGGGCCTGCGCACCATCAACCGGTCCTTCTACATCTCTGCGGCCGTGGCCGCCGTCGGCTCCGGCGTGGCGGCGTTCGCCTTCCTGCCCAGCGCGCTCAGTGACTTCGGCACCGATCTCGGCCCGGACGTCAACCTGGACAACGACCCGCGCCTGCTGGCCACCGCCGCGGTCCTGGTTGGCATCGTCCTCGCCGGGGTCATCCTCTGGCTGACCGGGTACTTCACCGACACGCGCTACGAGCCGGTGCAGCATGTCGGCCGCACCTCGCTCACCGGGCCGGCAACGGTGATCCTGTCGGGCATCTCTCTCGGTCTGGAGTCCGCCGTCTACGCCGCGCTCGTCATCGCCTCGGCGGTGTTCGGGGTCTACCTGCTCGGTGGCGGCTCGATCGTGCTGTCGCTGTTCCTGGTGGCGCTGGCCGGCACGGGGTTGCTCACCACCGTTGGCGTCATCGTCGCGATGGACACGTTCGGCCCGGTCTCGGACAACGCCCAGGGCATCGCAGAGATGTCCGGAGACGTCGACGCGGAAGCCGCTGCACTGCTCACCGAGCTGGACGCCGTTGGGAACACCACGAAGGCCATCACCAAGGGCATCGCGATCGCCACCGCCGTGCTGGCGGCAACCGCGCTGTTCGGCTCCTACAACGACGCCGTGCGCACTGCGCTCATCGAGGCCGGGGAGACGGTGGACTCCTTCGTCCGCAACGTCGACTCCCCGCTGGTCATCGTCGGGACCCTGCTCGGAGCCTCGGTGGTCTTCCTGTTCTCCGGGCTGGCCATCAACGCCGTCGGCCGTGCTGCCGGTGCGGTCGTGTTCGAGGTGCGGCGTCAGTTCAAGACCCGGCCAGGGATCATGGACGGGACCGAGCGGCCCGAGTACGGCCGCGTCGTCGACATCTGCACCCGGGACTCCCTGCGCGAGCTGGCAACACCTGGGCTGCTGGCGTTGCTGGCACCGATCGCGGTCGGTTTCGGCCTCGGGGTGAGCGCGCTGGCCGGGTTCCTCGCCGGGGCGATCGTCACCGGCACGCTGATGGCCGTCTTCCTGGCCAACTCCGGTGGGGCCTGGGACAACGCCAAGAAGCTGGTCGAGGACGGCGTCCACGGCGGCAAGGGCTCGCCGGCGCACGAAGCCACCGTCATCGGCGACACCGTCGGAGACCCGTTCAAGGACACCGCCGGCCCGGCGATCAACCCGTTGCTCAAGGTGATGAACCTGGTGGCGGTGCTGGTCGCCCCGGCTGTCATCTCGGTCCGTGTGGGCGAGGACGCCAACACCGCCCTCGGCGGCGGGATCGCGGCGGTGGCCGTGGGCATCATCGTCGCGGCGATCGTCGTCTCCAAGCGTCGCGGATCGGCCATCAGCGACGAGCCCGAGGTGGCTGAGGAGAAGGTGACCGCCTGAACCCCAGCGACTCGATGGCGCCGGGAACCCTGCCGACTGGTGGGGTTCCCGGCGTCCTCGCCTATGGTGTCGCGCCGTGACTGCCCCCGTCCGTCGGCTGGTGATCGTCGAGTCCCCGGCCAAGGCCAAGACCATCGCCGGCTACCTCGGCGACGGATGGGTGGTGGAGTCCTCGGTGGGACATGTTCGAGACCTCCCGGCCAAGACCGGGGAGGTGCCCGCGAGCCTGCGCGAGCGCTTCGGTGACCCCTCCCACCTCGGTGTCGACGTCGAGGCCGGGTTCGAGCCCTACTACCGGGTCCTCACCAAGTCCAAGCCGAACGTGAAGCGGCTCAAGGAGCTGCTCGGGGAGGTCGACGAGCTCTACCTGGCCACGGACGAGGATCGCGAGGGCGAGTCCATCGCGTGGCACCTCCTGGAGGAGCTCAAGCCCAAGGTCCCGGTCCGGCGGATGGTGTTCAACGAGATCACCCGCGACGCGATCCAGCGGGCGGCCCAGGACACCCGTGAGCTCGATGCCAACCTCGTGGAGGCGCAGGAGACCCGGCGCATCCTGGACCGGCTCTACGGCTACCCGATCTCTCAGCTCCTGTGGCGCAAGCTCACCAACGACGTCTCGGCCGGCCGGGTCCTCAGTGTCGCGACCCGACTCCTCGTCGACCGCGAGCGGGCCCGGATCGCCTTCCGGGCCGCGAGCTACTGGGACCTCACGGCGAGGTTGGCGACCGAGGACACCGAGACGGTCGTGGCGCGGCTCGTCGAGGTCGACGGTGCTGCCGTCGCCACTGGCGGGGACTTCGACTCCCTGGGCCGGCTCAGCGAGGCCGCGCAGCGCACCAAGGTGGTCCTCGACGAGACGGCAGTGCGGGAGATCGCCGACGGGCTGGCATCCTCGGTGGTCCGCGTGCGCTCGGTCGAGGCGAAGCCGTACAAGCGCTCGCCCTACGCGCCGTTCCGCACGACGACCCTGCAGCAGGAGTCCGGCCGCAAGCTGGGATTCACCGCCCAGCGCACGATGTCGGCAGCCCAGGGCCTGTACCAGGACGGGTTCATCACCTACATGAGGACCGACTCGACCACCCTGTCCCCGACGGCGGTGACGGCAGCCCGCGACCAGGTGCTGGCGTTGTACGGGCCGGACTACCTGCCCGACAAGCCCCGCACCTTCGCCAACCGGGTGAAGAACGCCCAGGAGGCCCACGAGGCCATCCGGCCGGCCGGGGAGACCTTCCGGACCCCCGCCCAGACCGGCCTGACCGGCGATGCCTTCCGGCTGTACGAGCTGATCTGGATGCGCACGATCGCGTCGCAGATGCCAGACGCGGTCGGTGAGTCCGTCAGCGTGCGCTTCGCGGCTGCCTTGGCGGGCGGACGTGGGCTGGTGCTGGCGGCCAGTGGCAAGGTCATCACGTTCCCGGGCTTCCTGAGGGCCTACGTCGAGGGCCAGGACGACCCCGAGGCCGAGACGGACGCGGCTGAGCGGCGGCTGCCTCAGCTCGCCGAGGGTCAGCAGCTCGGGGTCCGGGAGGTGCGGCCCGAGCCCCACCAGACGAAGCCTCCGGCGCGCTTCACCGAGGCCTCGCTGGTGACCGAGCTGGAGAAGCGGGAGATCGGTCGACCCTCCACCTACGCCGCGACCATCGCCAAGGTGCTGCGGACCTTCGCCGACAAGCGTGGCACGGCCATCGTGCCGACCTGGACGGCCTTCGCCGTCACGCGGCTGCTCGAGGAGCACTTCGCGGACCTCGTCGACTACGCCTTCACCGCCCGCATGGAGGACGTGCTCGATCAGATCTCGCTCGGCGACTCCCGTCGGGTCGAGGCCTTGACCCGGTTCTGGGGCGGCGACCAGGAGTTCCCCGGGCTCGTGCGACTGCTGGACTCGATGGGCGAGATCGACGCACGCCGGATCAGCACGTTCCCGATCATGGAGCAGGATGGCACCCCGTCCGGCCTGTCGGTGCGGGTCGGCCGTCGGGTGACGAGCGTCGAGGCCGACGAGGAGACCTCGGCGGTGGTGCCGGACGGGCTGGCGCCGGACGAGCTGACTGCGGAGAAGGCTCGAGACCTGCTCGCGGCCAAGGCGGCGGGCAACCGAGAGCTCGGGCCACACCCCGAGACCGGCCTGGGTGTGGGTGTTCGCACCGGTCGCTTCGGGCCCTATGTCGAGGAGTCGCTGCCGGATGGCGCACCCAAGAAGGCCAAGCCTCGACGGGCATCCCTGCTCTCGTCCATGGACCCGGCCACCGTGAGCCTGGACGATGTCCTCCCGTTGCTTGCCCTGCCCAGGCTGGTGGGTGAGCTCGACGGCCAGCCCGTTCAGGCCTTCAACGGCCGCTACGGGCCCTACCTGAGCAAGGGCACCGAGCAGCCGGAGACCCGTTCGCTCCCGGACGAAGGCATGCTGCTCACGGTGACGCTGGATGAGGCTCAGGCGTTGTTCGCCCAACCCAAGACCCGCGGCCGACCGGCTGCCGCGCCAGGCAAGGTCATGGGGCAGGACCCAGCCTCCGGGGTCGACGTCACGCTCAAGGACGGCCGCTTCGGCCCGTACGTGACCGACGGCACCACCAACGCGTCCATCCCGCGCGGGGAGGCCGTCGAAGACGTGACCCTGCAGCGGGCGCTGGACCTGCTCGCCGAGCGACGGGCCAAGGGCCCGGTGAAGAAGGCGGCCAAGAGGGCGCCCGCCAAGAAGGCGGCCAAGAGGGCGCCCGCCAAGAAGGCGGCTGCTCGGAAGTCGCCGGCCAAGAAGGCCGTCGCCGAGCCTGGCGACGGCCCGGGCGACGCCTCCCCGCCGAGCGACCAGACCAGCTGAGCCACGCGGGCGGCTGCTGATGGAACCCACGACCGGTGCCGAGGCACTGCACGGCGGCGGGTACTTCGTGGCTCTGGAAGGTGGCGAGGGGGCCGGCAAGTCCACGCAGGGCCGCCTGCTGGCCGAGGCGTTGGAGCAGGCCGGCCACGAGGTCGTGCTCACCCGCGAGCCCGGTGACTCCTCGATCGGGCCGGCCGTGCGTGGGCTGCTCCTGGACCCGGCCAACGCTGGGCTGAGCAGCAAGGCAGAGGCTCTGCTCTACGCCGCAGACCGGGCCGAGCACGTCGCCGGCGTCATCGCCCCTGCCCTCGCGCGTGGGGCCGTGGTGATCTCTGATCGCTACATCGACTCCTCGGTCGCCTACCAGGGCGCAGGCCGCGGCCTGGGCGCGGAGCAGGTCGAGCGGATCAGCCGGTGGGCCACGGACGGCCTGGTGCCCGACCTCACGGTGCTGCTCGACCTCGACCCGATCGTCGGTCATGCCCGGCTCGCCAGCCAGGACCGGTTGGAGCAGGAGCCGCCGGACTTCCACGAGCGGGTGAGCGCTGCCTTCCGCGCCCTCGTGGCTCGCGAGCCGACCCGCTACGCTGTCGTCGACGCCTCAGGGTCCCCGGCGGTGGTTGCCGCTGCCGTGCTGGCGGCGGTGCGCCCGCGGATCGTGTCTCGGGCCGAGAAGCCAGGCGGAGCGCAGGACGTGCCGTGAGCGTGTGGGACGCCGTGGTCGGCCAGACCGTCGTGCCGGTCATGCAGGCGGCCGTCGCCGAAGCGGCGACGCTGGTCTCCGGAGGCTTCTCCTCCAGCCCGGCTGCCCAGGGCATGACCCACGCCTGGCTGCTCGTCGGACCCCCCGGGTCGGGTCGGTCGGTGACGGCCAGGGCCTTCGCCGCTGCCCTCCAGTGCCTGGAGCAGGGCTGTGGGCGCTGCGCGGACTGCCGGACCGCGATGTCGGGGTCGCACCCCGACGTCACGCTGGTGGCGACCGAAGGGTTGTCGTTGTCGGTCAGCCGGGTCCGCACGCTGGTGCGCGACGCGGCCCTGCGCCCGGCGCGAGGTCGCTGGCAGGTGGTGGTGGTGGAGGATGCCGACCGGCTCACCGAGGAGGCCGCCGACGCGTTGCTGCTCTCCGTGGAGGAGCCGCCGGCGCGCACGGTCTGGCTGCTGTGCGCGCCGACGGCTGAGGACGTGCCGCCCACCATCCGTTCCCGGAGCCGGCTGGTCGTCCTGCGAACCCCACCTGCGGAGGCGGTGGCGACGCTGCTCGTCAGCGAGGGCGTGGATGCGCCGTTGGCGGCCTTCGCCGCTCGCGCGTCCCAGGGCCACATCGGCCGGGCTCGGGCGCTGGCGACCGACGAGCAGGCCAGGCTCCGGCGCGAGGAGGTGCTGACCCTGCCCAGTCGGGTCGATTCGCTCGCCTCGGCCCTCGCTGCCGCCGGGGCGCTCCTGGAGGCCGCGCAGGAGGACGCGGCCGCTCTCTGCGACGTGCTGGAGGAGCGGGAGTCGGCCGATCTCGCGCTGGTCACCGGGTCTGGTCCCGGCCGCCAACGGCTGCGGGCCGCCGGGACCGCACGCAAGGATCTCGAACGGGACCAGAAGGCCCGGCGCACGCGGGTCCGTCGCGACGCGCTGGACCGAGCGCTCGTCGACGTCCTCGGCTGGTACCGCGATGTGCTGCGGATGCAGCTCGCCGATGCGAGCGCACAGGACGTGCCCGGGCTCATCAACGAGGACAAGGCCCCGTCGGTGGTGCGGATGGCTCGGGCGACCTCGCCGGAGGTGACGGCTCGTCACCTGCAGGCGGTCGTGGTCGCACGCGAGTCGTTGGAGCAGAACGCGGCCCCGCTGCTGACCCTCGAGGCGCTCGCGATCGCGCTGGCCGAACGCTGAGCACGTCGGCCTACAGTGAGCGCGTGTCGACCCTGATGGCCGTGACGTTCACCCGTCACGGGCGGCTCACCTACGTGGATCCCCACGGGCTGGACTGCCGGGTGGGCGACGACGTGCTCGTGGCGACCCCCCACGGCTCGGACGTCGCCACCGTGGTGTGGCCGCCGACCACCGTCTCCGAGCGGGTGGGCGGGCTCGCCGACTGCGTTGGTCGGGCCACGCCTTCCGACCTCAGCCGGGCCGAGCGCCGCGCCGAGCGACAGCAGGAGATCCGGTCCTCGGCACGCCGGCTCGTCCGCGAGCAGGGTCTGCCGATGAGTGTGGTCGCCGTCGACTACGTGGAGGGCGGCGCCGATGTCGACCGACTGGCCGTCGTGTCGTACACGGCCCCTGGCCGGGTGGACTTCCGTGGGCTCCTCGGCCCACTGGCCCGCGCGGCACAGGCGAGGGTCGAGCTCCGGCAGGTGGGGGTGCGGGATGCAGCGAAGCTGCAGGGTGGCATCGGCCCGTGCGGGCGTGACTTGTGCTGCTCGACGTTCCTCACCGACCTCGGGCCGGTGGACGTCAGGATGGCCAAGGAGCAGGACCTGCCGCTGAATCCGCTGCAGATCTCCGGCGCCTGCGGCAAGCTCATGTGCTGCCTGGCCTATGAGCACCCGTTGTACGTGGACTTCGAACGGTCTGCGCCCCGCTTGGGTGAGGAGGTCTCCACCGAGGACGGGGTGGTGCATGGCCGCGTCGTCGGGTACAACGTGCCCGCGGCGACGATCGTGGTCCGGGAGACCGGGACCGGGCGGCGCATCGCCTGTCCCAAGGCTGAGGTGTGCGTTGCCCGGCGGGCACACCTCGAGCGCTTCGATGCTGCGGGCGAGCCGTGACGAGGGGTCGCGCCGGCCCGCTGTCGGTGCTCGTCGTGGCACTGGTGCTGACGGCGTGTACCGCGAGCGAGCCGCCACCGTTGCCCGAGGAGGCCTTCGCAGAGCCGAGCGTGGCCGCGGGCGGCGAGGGACTGGACCGCTACCTCGACCAGGAGCTGACGTGGCGGGACTGCGGTGCCGACGGTGCCGAGTGCGCGACGCTGACGGTGCCGGTCGACTACGGCGAGCCAGCCGGGGACACGATCGGGCTGCGCCTGCTGCGCCTACCGGCCGGTGACGCCCAGGGCCGGCTCGGCTCGCTGGTCGTGAATCCCGGTGGTCCGGGGGCCTCGGGGGTGGACTACGCGCGTGCCGGCAGCGCGGTGGTTGGCCCCGAGGTCCTGGAGCGCTACGACCTGGTCGGCTTCGACCCGCGTGGGGTCGCCAGGTCCGAGCCGGTCGAGTGCTTGACCGACGTCGAGCTGGATGCCTACCTCGACGTCGACGCCACCCCCGACACCAGGCGAGAGGTCCGGGCGTTGCTCGCCGCGGTGGACGACCTCCGCGAGGGCTGCCAGCAGCGTTCGGGCGATGTCCTCGAGCACGTCGGCACGGTCGATGTCGCCCAGGACCTGGACGTCCTGCGTGCGGTCCTCGGCGACGACGAGCTGACCTACCTGGGCAAGTCCTACGGCACGACGATCGGCGCGGAGTACGCCGCGCAGTTCCCGGACCGAGTGGGGCGGATGGTGCTGGACGGGGCCGTGGACCCCACGCTGTCCGGGGCTGAGCTGTCGTTGGGCCAGGCCGGCGGGTTCGAGCTCGCCTACCAGCGATTCGTGCAAGCCTGCTTGGCGGACGAGGACGGGTGCGAGCTCGGGCAGACAGCCGAGGAGGTCGCGGCGTCGGCCACTGCCGTGCTGGCCGCAGCCGATGCCCGGCCCCTGCCCACCGACGGTCGGCCGCTGTCCGAACCGTTGGCGTTCTTCGGGATCGCCTACCCGCTCTACTTCCCCCCTGAGGTCGGCTACCCGGCCCTGGAGGCTGCGCTGGCCCAGGCGATCGATGGGGATGGGAGCCTCCTGCTGCGACTTGCCGACGGCTACCTCGGGCGTGAGCCCGACGGCAGCTTCTCCAGCAACAAGAACGAGGTCATCACCGTCGTCAACTGTCTGGACCGGCCGGGGTCGGGCGACGTGGCCGACGTCCGTGCGGGGCAGGCAGCCTTCGCCGAGGCCTCGCCCACCTTCGGGGACTTCTTCGTCTGGGGCGAGCTGGGATGCCCCGGCTGGCCGACGAAGGAGGCGGTGACGGCACCGGTCTCGGCGACCGGTTCCCCACCGATCCTGGTGGTCGGGACCACCGGTGACCCGGCAACGCCCTACGGGTGGGCCCAGGGGCTGGCCGAGCAGCTGGATTCCGGCGTGCTGCTCACGTACAAGGGCACACCTCACACCGCCTACCGAGGCGGCAGCCAGTGCATCGATGAGGCCGTCGAGGCCTTCCTGCTGGACGGCGACCCGCCTCAGGACGGGAGGACCTGCTCCTGAGCGCGACCCGTGGCGGCGGTCGAGCACGGGTCGGTGGGGACGTGGACAATGGAGTCGTGCCCGTTCCGTCGAGTCCCGCTGCCTCGGCGCCACCCGAGTCCGCGGCGCCTGCGACGAAGCGGTCCAAGCCGGGCACTTTCCGCCGGCCGCCGTCGATCGCGGGTGTGTGGTTGGCGTGCTTGGCCTACCTCGTCTCGCTCACGCCTTCGCTGGTGCCGCGCACCACGGCCGTGCAAGTGCTGACGTCGGTGCTGCTGAGCCTGACCGGGTACGCGCTCGGTGCCGCCGTCGGCGCCGTGCTCCGCCGCCTCCGCAGTGCGGCGGGTGCCGAGTCGCCAGGTTGGCCCGGCGGCCGCTCCGGCATGCGACGGCTCCTGGTCCTCGTTCCGATCGCCGCCTCGCTCGCCTTCACCCGCTTCGGCGTCGCCTGGCAGGAGGCGCGCAGCGAGCTCGTCGGCTGGCCGCCCCCTTCCTGGACGACGGTCGCCGTGCTGACGCCATCGATCGTGGTGCTCCTGGTGGTGCTGGGCCGAGCGGTGCGCGCACTGGCCGGGCGCCTGCGACTCTGGCTGCAGGGCCGGCTTGGGCAGGGCCCGGCGGGACGGCTCGCAGCTCCGCTCGCCGTCGTCGGGACTGCCTTGCTTGTGGTCTTCACGCTGCTCATCCCGCTGACCTGGATCTACAGCCGGTTCCTCGACTTGGACCGCTCCACCCTGGGGCAGACCGCCCCGACCAGCGCGTTCCGTTCCGGGAGTCCTTCGTCGCTGTCGGCCTGGGACCTCTTGGGCCGCCAGGGCCGGTACTTCGTCTCGGAGGGGCCATCGGTCGCTGACATCGCCGGGTTCACCGGGAATGCGGCGCAGGAGCCGATCCGTGCCTACGCGGGGCTTGCCCAGGCGTCGACGGCCGAGGAGCGGGCTGAGCTGCTCATGGCCGAGCTGGAGCGCACCGGCGGCTTCGACCGCGAGTACCTCGTGCTGGTCGTCACCAGCGGGCTGGGGTCCGTGCACCCGACCGCCGCCTCGACGCTGGAGTACGTGGCCGACGGAGACGTCGCGACCGGGGCGACCCAGTTCTCCTCGGTGCCCTCCTGGATGACCCAGGTCCTCAACGGTGACGGCGCCGAGCGCGAGACGCAGGCGCTGCTCGAGGCCCTTGAGCCACGGTTGGGCTCCCGCTCGCCCCAGGCCCGGCCACACGTCGTCCTCTACGCCGAGAGCCTCGGGGCCTACGGCTCCCAGCAGTACCTTGCCGGGAGCTCACCGCAGCAGGTGGCCGACCGCTTCGACGGGGTGCTGTGGGCGGGGACTCCGGCTGCCAGCGACCTCATGCGCGACTGGGTCGGGGCATCGGCGGCCCCGGCGTGGGAGCCCCAGGTGGCCGACGGCACGATCGCGCGCTTCGCAGCCACACCAGAGCGGATCGCCATCGACGACCCCACCTGGGGTCCCAGCCGGATCCTCTTCCTGCAGACCCCGAGCGACCCGGTGGCCTTCCTGTCCAGCTCGGTGGCACGACTGCGGCCGGACTGGTTGGCCGAGGGGGCGACCGCCGATGCCCTCGAGGGGATGGTGTGGTGGCCGGTCCTCACCTGGGAGCAGCTGCTGGTGGACCTCACCACGAACGGCATCGTGCCGCCCGGGTTCGGCCACAACTACTCACACGCCCACGCGGCTGCCTGGGCGGCGGTGCTCCAGGAGGCGGGCTGGTCGGGCGAACGTGCCGATGAGCTCAACGAGTACCGCCGTGGCGTGGGTCCTCCAGACCCGGGTCTGGCCATCCCCGACCCCGGTTGAGCACCCGCGGCTGAATACGCTGCCCGGATGGAGCGCGAGGCACCGACGGCGACCCCGGCCACCAAGTCCACCACCCCAGCAGGCCAGCAGGGAGCCGACCAGGTCCCTGAGCAGGTGCGGGTCCGTATCGACAAGGTCGCCCGGATGCGGGCACGGGGCATCGAGCCGTACCCGGTCGGCTTCGACCGCTCGAGCACGCTGGCCGAGGTGCGCGCCGCCCATCCCGACCTCCCGCCTGACACGAGCACCGGGGTCCAGGTCTCGGTTGCCGGGCGCGTGGTGCTCAAGCGGGACGGCGGCAGGCTCTGCTTCGCGACCCTGCGCGACGGCACCGCCGACCTGCAGGTGATGCTGCCACTGGACGGGGTGGGGGCCGAGGCGCTGCAGTCGTGGAAGGCCGATGTGGACCTGGGAGACCAGGTGGGCGTCGTCGGCGAGGTCGTCACCTCCAGGCGCGGCGAGCTGTCGGTGCGAGCGACGTCCTTCGCGATGACGGCAAAGTCGTTGCGCCCCTTGCCGGAGAAGTTCCACGGGCTCAGCGACCCGGAAGCCCGAGTCCGGATGCGATACGTCGACCTCATCGTGCGGCCGGAGGCTCGGACGATGCTCCATCTGCGCTCGGCTGTGGTTCGCGCACTCCGCGAGACGATGCACGCCGAGGGCTACCTCGAGGTGGAGACCCCGATGCTGCAGGTCATGCATGGAGGCGCGAACGCCCGCCCGTTCGTCACCCACATCAACGCCTACGACATGCCGCTGTACCTGCGCATCGCACCGGAGCTGTACCTCAAGCGCCTGCTGGTCGGCGGGGTCGAACGGGTCTTCGAGGTCAACCGGAACTTCCGGAACGAGGGCGCGGACTCCTCGCACAACCCGGAGTTCACCATGCTGGAGGCATACCAGGCCTACGGCGACTACGACACGATGCGGCTCCTCACCCAGCGACTGGTGCAAGCGGCGGCCACGGCCGCCTTCGGTGAGCCGGTGGCCCGGCGCGCTCAGGCTGACGGCAGCGTCGAGGAGTTCGACCTGTCCGGGGACTGGCCGGTGCGGACGGTTGCCGAGGCGGTCTCCGAGGCCCTCGGTGAGGAGATCAGCCTGGACACCGAGATCGCCGTTCTTCGTCGCCACGCAGAGGCCGCCGGGCTGCAGGAGCCCCCGGACGCCTCGGTCGGCATGCTCATCGAGGAGCTCTACGTCGAGCACGTCGAGCGCCACACCACGACACCGGTGTTCTACCGGGACTTCCCGAAGGAGAACGCGCCGCTGACGCGCGTGCACCGCGGCGACGAGCGGCTCACGGAGAAGTGGGACCTCGTCTGCTGGGGCTCGGAGCAGGGCACCGGGTACTCCGAGCTCATCGACCCGCTGGACCAACGCGAGCGCCTGCTTGCCCAGGCCGCCCGCAGCGATCGTGGGGACGAGGAGGCGATGCGGCTCGACGAGGACTTCTTGCGAGCACTCGAGCACGGGATGCCACCGGCCGGCGGGATGGGGCTCGGCGTGGACCGCCTCGTGATGAACCTCACCGGGCTCGGGATCCGGGACACCATCCTGTTCCCGTTGGTGAAGCCGGGAGGCTGAGCTCGGCCGATCGATCCTCAGGCGGTGAGGTCCACGACCATCGACGAGCCGCCTCGACGGGGGTCCCCGACGGCCTCGACCCGACCGTCGGGGTGGCGAGCCGCGACGTGCGTGCCGCCGAAGTACACGTCCGGCGAGGTCCAGCGGGTCACCGGGCCGAGCTGGACGAGCACGGCCTCGGCCTCGGCCGACAGCGGCGGCTCGGCCTGCACAGTGCCGGCATCCCAGTGCAGCCGGGGGGCGTGGACCGCCTCGGCCAGCGTCAGGCCGCGATCGACGAGCCCGACGACGATGTGGACCAGCGCGCTGCGGATCCGCTCCGAGCCGCCGGACCCGAACGCCACCACGGTGCCGTCGGGCAGGTCCAGCAGGCTGGGCGCCATCATCGAGCCGATGCGCTCCCCGGCGGGGGCCTGATGCAGCCCGTGGGGGTGCAGGTCCTCCTCGCCCATCACGTTGTTCAGATGGATCCCGGTCTCGGGGACCACGACGCCGCTGCAGCTGCCGTTGGACTGGGTGAGCGCGGCGACCCCTCCCTCGCCGTCGACGACGGAGACGTGGGTGGTGCCGCGCACTGCGGCGGGTGCCTGCTGACGGAGACGCTTCTCGCGGTCGGTGGCGCCGTGCAGGGCCCGCACGACGCGGGCCATCCCCTGCGGGTCCTCACCAGCCCGTCCCGCCTCGTTGAGCAGCCTGGTGGCCTCCAGCAGGATAGGTCCGCCGAAGGAGGGCGCAGGGTTGGTCGTGATCGTGGCGCCATGGTGGGCCACCTGCAGCGCCGCTCGCCAACGCGGTCGGTACCGCTGCACGTCGAGCTCGGTGATGGCCAGGCCGGCTGTGTCGTCGCGGGCGAGCTGGGCGAGGCTGGGGAGGTCGGCGATGCGGCGCACAGCACCTCGCCCCATGAGGTCGAGGACTTCGGCCAGTGCCGGGTTGCTCAGCAGCTCGCCTGCTTCGGGCGTCCGGCCGGCTGGGGCGTAGACCTGCCGGCAGGCCGGACGTGCGGTGAAGATGGCGCTCAGCAGCCGAAGGATGTAGGCCTGCATCGGCTCGGCGGGCGTCCCAGCCCGGGCCAGGCGTGCGGCCGGTGCGACGACGTCGGTGAAGCCCAGACGCCCGGCCCGCTCGTGGGCAGCGACCAGGCCGTCGAGGGCCCCGGGGACTGCGGTGGAGGCCGGGCCGGCGTGGAAGACCTGCACGGCGCCGGAGAACTGGATCGAGATCGCCTCCATGACCGGGTCCGTGGCGGCCTGGCGGCCGAGCCCGGGGGCGTCGACGAAGAAGTCGAGCACGTTCGTGTCGGCTCCGGGCTCCCGGCTGATGAGGAAACCTCCTCCGCCGAGGCTGGCCAGCCCTGGCTCGCTGATGCCGGCGGCCAGGGCCGAGGCGATCGCTGCGTCCACCGCGTTGCCGCCGGCTCGTAGGACCTCGGCTCCGGCAGCGACGGCGGCAGCCGAGCCGGCGGCGATCGCCGCCTGGCGCCTGCCCGTGCCCACCCGGTGAGGAAGCTCCGTGCTCACGGGGGGGAATCTAGCCGTCCCGCCGAGATTCAGGACGGGCAGGCAGCGGCGGCTCCCCGGGGCGGAACAGGGCGGCTGCGTGCGGTGTTGGCCCTGTTGGTCTGGGCAGGCGTACGCTTGCCTGGTCGACGTGTGGCTGCGCGACGGTTGACAAGTGAACAAGGGGCCGAACGGTTTCGACCGCTGAGGTCGGATCCGGGGAAGCGTGCCGAGAAGCCGTGGCTGATCTCGTTAACCGTGTCACGGAAACCACAACTGCCAACAAGCAGCAGTCCGCGTTCTCCCTCGCCGCCTGAGCGAGTGAGACGCCGTCAGCCCGGGAGGCCTCCGACCCGGTGCCTGGCGTCATCCAGGAGGCTCACCAACCACTCCGGCTGCGGGAGTGAGCGGGACACCGAACAGCAGCTGGGCTGAGTTCCTCACTGGGTCACATGAGGTGAGGTAGCCGAGAGCTCGACACTGTGACTGCGCACGGAGAAGACCGGTGAAGAAGCAGCGGGACCCGGGTTCGATTCCCGGCGGCTCCACCAGCCGACGCCGCGCCGTCATCCCGACGGCGCGGCGTCGGCGTCCTCCTCCTCGTCCGGCTCTGCCGGGCCCGCCAGTTCCAGGCTGCCCAGTGTGACGCTGGCGTCCAGGGACAGCATCGGCCGTTGCCCCTCCACGCCCGGCCGGGTCCAGTAGGAGTCTTCCCATGTCTGGTAGCCGTCTCCAGCGGTGAGGCCGGCCAGCACGGACACCACGCCGATACGAGCCGGCAGCGAGGTCGGGACGCGGATCACCACCGAGGCGCCCGCGGTCGTGACGCGAGCGGCGATGTCCTCACGAAGCGCCCCGTCGAAGGACAGGTCGTAGCTCGCCGCGCCGCCGGACACCACCAGCTGCTCGGCCCCGAGGTTGGCCAGGCCGGTCATGAGCACGCTTGCTGCTCCCGCCTCGACGTCCATGCGAGCCAGGCCGCCATCGTCGTCGACCGTCGGGGTACTGCACGAGACGGTGGCCGTCCCGGCACCCATCCTCAGGCCCGCCCGCCGCAGCCACAGCCCGCCGAGGTCGACGTTGACCTCGCTCGCGCCGGAGTCCACGGTCAGGGTCATCGCCCGCGCGGGGGAGAGCGTCACCGTCAGCTCGGGCACGCCGGCGCGGAAGCCACGGACGTCGGACCAGCGGGCGTGCTGGGAGATCCGTACGGTTCCGTGGTCGCGGGTGACCGACAGGGGCAATGTTCCCGTCGGGTCCTGGTAGCGGATGGACACCCACTCCCGGCCTTCACCGGCGGGGTCCGGCCGCGAGCCTTGGGCGGCCAGGCGAACTCGGCAGGCGCCGACACTGATGCGCAGGTTGGCCTCAGCCGTGGCGGGCCAAGGCTCCGTGCGCTCGGTGAGCTCGCCGTCGCCGGCCGGCTCGGCCTCACCGGTATCCTCACGTGGCAGGTCCTCGTCGGGGGTCGGTTCCAGGCTTTCGACCATGGTGCCCATCCTGGCACCACCGGTCGCAAGGGGGGAGTCCGATGGTCAGCCCCGACCCGTCGCTGCCGGCTGCGGGCCACCGCTCGAGGCGGCTCGGTCGATTCCTGCTCGCGACCTCGGTCCCGCTCATGCTGGTGGCGCTCTACCTCCCGTCGGTACCGGGGACCAGCACTGTGCCTCGCGTTGACCTGGTCGTCCACGTCGGGCTCTTCGCGCTGGTCATGTGGGCTGCCCGACTTGCCGGTGCTGCGCCTCGCCTCGCCCTGGCTGTGCTCGCGGCCAACGCCGTGGCCAGTGAGCTGGTGCAGGCTCTGCTGCTCACCGGACGCACCGGTTCGGTCTCGGATCTGGTCGCCGACGTCGTTGGGATGGGCCTTGGGCTGGCAATTCCCCTCCCGGCCACGGCCCAGCAGACCATGATGGGGGGATGAGCGAGCCGGGTCCCGCCGATCTCGGGACCGCCCGTCTGGGCGGTCGGCTGCTCGTGGCGAGCCCGCTTCTGGGCGACCCCAACTTCGAACGGTCGGTCGTCCTCATGCTCGACCACGACGGCTCCGGTGCTCTCGGTGTCATCCTCAACCGCGCCAGCGAGGTCGCTGTGGCCGACATCCTCCCGGACTGGGCCGACGTGGTCGCCGCTCCCGACGTGGTGTTCTCCGGCGGGCCGGTGTCCCAGGACAGCGCCCTGGCCGTGGTCGGCGTCGGCGCAGGGGTGCGTTCGCCCGGGGTCCGTCCGGTGGCGGCCGAGCTGGCGGTGCTCGACCTCGACGCCTCCCCCGAGCGGGTCGCCCCGGCGCTGCGGAGCATGCGCGTGTTCGCCGGTTACGCCGGCTGGTCGGCCGGGCAGCTCGAGGGCGAGGTCGCCGAGGGCGCCTGGTTCGTGGTCGACGCCGGCCCGTTGGACGTCTTCTGCGCCGACCCTGCCGACCTGTGGCGGCGGGTGCTGGCTCGCCAGCCCCCGCCGCTGGCCTGGGCCGCCACCTACCCTCCCGACCCGACGTGGAACTGAGGGAAAGGCTCGACGGATGACATCGGTGACAAACCCGGTCTCGAAGGCGCTCGCCGTCGTGACGGCGGCCGAGGACGGCGACGCGGCACTGGTGCGGATCAGGCCCTACAGCCGACACCTGGCCGAGCTGTCCACCACGGCATCGGGCAAGCAGGCCCTTCGAGCGGCGTTCGGCGAGCTCGATCGGTTGGGCGCCAGCGTGCTGGCGGTGCCCCGCTCGTTGGCCGAGCCCGCCGAGCTCCTGGGTGAGGCGCTCGTCGCCGCCGGCAAGTACCTCGACGCCGAGCACCCGGGTGCGGCCATGGTGATCGTGGAAGAGTCCCGCGCCCATCGGGAGTACCGACGCGGGCTGGCCGTCGTGGACGCGGAGTCCAAGGACACCAGTGGGCTTGCGGCGCTGTTCACCGTCGGGCTCGCTGCGCGAACCGGGGCGGCGGTCGACATCCTGCTGCTCGGGGTCCCGCCCGACGTCGACCTGTCCACCCGCGAGCTGCGCCTGCAGCAGATCCCGATCCGACGCAGCACCGAGCTGTTCCAGCGGGCCATCGACATCCACGACCACGCGGGCCTCGAGCTCGGCTGGATCGCGGCGGGCGAGGTGGACGATCCGGTCCAGGACGTGCTCCGTCGTCTCGGCGAGGCCGACTACGACTTCGTGTCCTGCGACCTCGGCGGCGTCCGGCTGCCCCGCAAGCTGGGACGGAAGCGATCGGTCCGCATGCTGCTGGATGATCCCAAGGTCGGGGCAATGGGCCGGCGCCTTCTGGAGGAGGCGCCGTGCGACGTCATCACGATGATCGACGCGGTCGAGCTCGGGATCATCTCCTCCGAGAAGGCGAGAGTGGCGGCCGTGGCCACCGTGGCTGCCTCGACGATGGGGATCGGCGTCGCGATCCCGGTCAGCAGCGCCGCGGGGCAGAGCACGGTTGCCGTGGCCACTGCCGAGGCCGGGGCGGCGCACCACTGGCCGGCGAAGACGCAGAAGGCCAAGAAGGCCAAGAAGGACGGCAAGGCGAACAAGGCGCAGAAGTCCGGGAAGGCTGGGAAGTCCGGCAAGGCAGCCTCGGCGCCGAGTCTGGAGGAGTCTCTGAAGCGGTTGGACGACGCCGAGCGTAAGCAGCGACGGGCAGACCGACGGGCTTCCCAGGCTCGGGCGGACAAGCAAGAGGCCCGTCAGGAGCTCAAGCAGGCCGAGGCCAAGCAGCGTGAGGCCGAGCGTGACCTCAAGCGTCTCCAACGCGCAAGCACGCCCGAGGCTGCCGAGCTCGCGGATGCTCGGCTGGCCCTCGGCGAGGCCAAGCAGGAAGCCGCGCTGCAGCGCCAAGCCCTCGCCGAGGCCGAGGCCCGAGCGTCCGGGGTGGCGGCCCTGGTCCCCGGCGCCCCGAGCGCCGAGGAGATCAGCGAGATCGAGGCTGGGGTCGCGGCGGCAGACCAGGACGTCGACGCAGCCGACGAGGCTGCCGCTCAGGCGTACCTGGAGTACGCGAAGTTTGCTGAGGAGGTCGAGCGCGCCGAGCGGCAGCTGCAGCGCGCCGATGACCGGCGGGCTGACAACCGGGCCGAGGTGAAGGCCGTCGCCGAGCGCCAGGCCAAGGCGCAGGAGCGTTCGCGGGCCGCCGAGCGTGAGGTCAAGCAGATCAGCAAGTCCCTCGCCGATCATGGGATCGCGGCCCCGGCCACCGGCCGAGTGACCAGCCCGTTCGGGATGCGCGTGCATCCGGTCACGGGGTCCTACAAGCTCCACACGGGGACCGACTTCGAGGGCAACGACGGGAACTACTACGCGGCCGCCTCTGGCACCGTGAAGTACGCCGGGTACGACGGGGCCTACGGCAACATGGTCAAGATCAGCCACGGGACGATCAACGGTCATCGGGTCGAGACCTGGTATGCCCATCAGCCAGGGCTTCAGGTCAGCGTGGGCGACCACGTCGATGCGGGCGACAAGATCGGCAACATCGACAGCACGGGCTACACCACCGGGCCGCACGCCCACGTCGAGCTGCGGATCGACGGAGAACCGGTCGACATCACCGACTACCTCTAGCGTCGTAGGCTGTCCCGGGTGAGCACGCAGATGAGTCCCGGCGCCCAGACCGTCCAGGACGTCAGGACCAAGCCCACCCTCGACGACGGCGACCACGAGCGGTTCTCGCACTACGTGCCCAAGCGCAAGCTGGCCGACGCCATCATCAACGGCACCCCGGTGAAGGCGCTGTGCGGCAAGGTGTGGGTGCCCAGCAGGGACCCCCAGCGCTACCCGGTGTGCCCGACCTGCAAGGAGATCTGGGAGCGGATGCCCCCGGGCGACGACGGCGACGACGGTGACGGCCCGCCCCCAGGGTGACCTGGGACGCGCCAAGGCCGACGGGAATGACCCGGCGCGGCTGAGGGTTGTCCAACCGGCGGGCCCGAGATACCCCTCCCGGTATCCTGACCGGCGGGAGACGGCAGGCCGTCCCGCGGAAGAAGACGAGGAGCAGGCACATGGCGAGCGTCACCATGACCAAGGACAACCACGACGAGACGGTGGCCGACGGGATCGTGCTCATCGACTTCTGGGCCGCCTGGTGCGGCCCTTGTCGGACCTTCGCCCCGGTGTTCGAACAGGCCTCCGAGCAGCACCCGGACATCACCTTCGCCAAGGTGGACACCGACGCCGAGCGGGAGCTCGGCATGCAGTACGGGATCAGCTCGATCCCGACGCTGGTGATCTACCGCGACGGGATCCCCGTGTTCGGGCAACCCGGGGCTCTGGCCCAGGCGACGCTGCAGGACCTGATCCGACAGGTTCGCCAGCTCGACATGGATGAGGTCAACCGTCACTACGAGGAGCAGAAGCGGGCCGCCGGTCGTGGCTGAGCACGGAGTTGCTCAACCGATGACGACGGTGACCGGGTCGGAGACGACGCGTGCGCCGTCGAGCTCGGTGGCCACCCTGAACCGGCTCCGGCCCGGCTGCTCGGTTCGGACGAAGGTCACGTAGCGGCCGTCTTGGTCCGTCTCAGCGGTCACCGGGAAGTCGACGTAGAGCTGCTCGTCGCCCAGGCTACGTTCGACCTGCAGGACGGCCTCGACGTCAGGTGGTCTCACCCGACCTGAGAGCTGGATGAGCTCGCCCGGGGCCGCCCGGCTCCGGTCCGCGGCCAGGGTGACCCGGCCGGGCGCAGCTGGCTCGCTTGGCTCGGGGGTGGCCTGCGACGACGGCGTGGCGGCAACCACCGGGCGAGGGGCGGAGACCCGGGCCAGCAGTGCGCCGGCGAAGAAGCCGACGACGGCGGCCACCACGAGCAGTGTCGTCACCACCGGCCAGCTCGGTCTCTCGTCTGAAGACCGGCTCATACGCCTTCGGCTCGTTGTTCGGCTGCCGCCGCCAGGTCGTCGAGGTCGGCCATCAGCGCCTTGCGGACCGAACCCGCCATCGCTCGCGCCGTCACGGCGGAGATCACCTTTGCCAGGCGAGCGTCGGCCGTTCCCCCGAAGCGCATCGACACCTCGCACCCCTCGTCGCCGTCGCCGGTGGGCTCGAAGGTGAATGTCGACACGTAGTGCATGCCCCGAGAGCTGGCCTGGGCGGTGTAGGAGCGTCCCTGGACCACATCGGTGATCTCCATCACCTCCGACGCCTCGCGGCCGTACACGTGACGGGTCTCACGCCACCTCGTGCCCACGCCGAACGGTCCTGGCGTCAGCATCTCCACGGAGGTGATGGCTTCCATCACCTCAGGGGCCCCGGGCAAGTTCGTCGCCAGCTCCCAGACAACCGGCAGTGGAGCCGCGATCCGCCGGCTCACCGACATCTCCATGGCTCCGACGGTAGCCCCATCCCCCGACGTTCGGGCGCAGCTCCGCTCGCAGTGGGGCGGCGACTCCCGGTCAGGCCGGGGCGAGACAGGCCTGCGGCAGGACGAACCACCGCAGAGCGTCGAAGTCCGACCTGATCGTGGCCGGCTGCGCGTCGCCCCCGCCCGCTGCGGACCGGTGCTCGCGCTCGGCCAGCAGCGCTTCGGCCGCCCGTAGGTAACCGGTCAGCGCAGCTCGCGGCGCCCGCTCGCGATGGTGTGGGTACCTCATCGCGCCATCGGCGTCGTAGGTCACCTCGGACAGCCTCAGCGGTGGCTCCGGAGGCCCGGCCCGGTGCCGCCAGAGCCCGGCAGTGACGTCGAAGGTGTAGTCCGGCAGGAACGCCTCCCCGTGCCGGGCGACGAACGCGACAGCCTGCACGACGTATCGGAACACCTCCTCGGAGATGAAGTAGTTGAAGTTGACGCGTACCCAGCCGGGCTTGATGCCTTCGCAGCCACGGGTGATCTCGCGTTCGTAGGCGTGGGACTGCTCGATGTCGATGGCCAGCAACCGGTGGCCGTACGGTCCCGCGCACGAGCACCCGCCGCGCGACTGGATGCCGAACAGGTCGTTGAGCAGCGCCACGACGGCGTTGTGGTGCAGGTACTTGCCGTCGGCGCGCTGGACGACGAAGGAGACGATCGACAGCCGGTCGGCCGCGGTGTTCCCAAGCACCCTGATCTCGGGGACGGCGGACCAGGCGGCGATCGCGCGGCGAACGTAGTCCTCCTCGTGGGCCCTGATCGCTGCCGTGCCCACGGCCTCCTTGAGCTGGAACACCAGCCCGGCCCTGATGGACTCCACGATCGCGGGTGTCCCGCCCTCCTCGCGATGCTCGGGGTCGGCGAGGTAGACGTGCTCGTTCGGGTTCACGTAGGCCACGGTCCCCCCACCGACCACGTCCGGCACCCGATTGGTGAGCAGCGGCCGGCGTACAGCGAGCACGCCCGGCGTGCCCGGCCCACCGATGAACTTGTGCGGGCTCAGGACGATGGCGTCCTTGTATGCCAGCGGGTCACCGTCTGCCGGAGCCGTCATCCGCATGGAGACGTAGGGCGCTGCGGCGGCGAAGTCCCAGAACGCCAAGGCATCGAAGCGGTGGAGCAGCGCCGACACCGCATCGGTGTCGGTGACGATGCCGGTGACATTGCTGGCGGCGGAGAACGACCCGATCACGAGCCGGTCCTCGCCGTCCTCGCTCCGCAGCCGTTGCAGGCGGTCGCCGAGCTCCTGGAGGTCGATGTGCCCGTCGCTGTCCTCGCGGATGCGGATGACTTCGGCGATCGACTCCCGCCACGGCAGCTCGTTGGAGTGGTGCTCGAACGGTCCGACCAGGACGACAGGCCGCTGACGTGCCGGGATGGACTTCCCGAAGCCGTATCGGTCCTCCAGCACCGAGGGCACGCGCAGGCCGAGCATGCCGATCAGCCGGTCGATGGCCCCGGTGCTGCCGGACCCGGCGAACAGCACGCACGTCTGGTCGTCACCACCGAGTGCCCGATGGATGACCGCGCGCGCGTCCTCGCGTAACCGAGTGGTCTGCAGCCCGGTGCCGCTGGACTCGGTGTGGGTGTTGGCGTAGCGGGGGAGCACCTCGTCCGCGATGAACTCCTCGAGGAAGCCGAGGGCGCGTCCGCTGGCGGTGTAGTCGGCATAGGTGACCCGGCGTGACCCGTAGGGTCCCGGGATCACCTGGTCGTCGCCGATGACCGAGTCCCGGATGCGGTCGAGCAGCGGGGGCTCGGGCAAGTCTGCCGTGCGGGCCGGGATCTCGACGGTCATGGTTGTGCCGGCTCGCCGACGAGCTCAGCTCCCGCGGCCCGCAGCTCCTCGATCGCAGCAGCCGTGGTCTGCTCGGCCACGCCGGCGGTGAGGTCCAGCAGGACGCGCGCGTCGAGCCCCAGACGCAGCGCGTCCAGCGCGGTGGCCCGCACGCAGTGGTCGGTCGCCAGGCCCACCACGTCGACGGCATCGATGTGGTGCGCTCGCAGCCAGCCGGCCAGGTCGGCGCCGTCTGCGTCGGCGCCCTCGAAGCCGGAGTAGGCGGCTTCCTGCGCCCCCTTGTCGAAGACGGCGTCGAACACGGTCGCCGGCAGCGCCGGGTGCAGCTGCGCACCGGGCGTCCCGACGACGCAGTGCGGTGGCCAGGAGCTGAGGAAGTCCGGGTTGTCGGAGAAGTGCTCGCCGGGGTCGACGTGATGGTCGCGGGTGGCCACGATGGCGTCGTAGGGGCGGTCGGCGACCGGGCGTCCCTGCTGGCGGCCCAGCAGCTCGCCGATCCGGCGAGCGACCTCGTCACCGGCGGCGACGGCGAGGGATCCGCCGGGGCAGAAGTCGCGTTGGACGTCCACCACCACCAGCCCGCGGTGCTCATCTGCCATCCCGACTCCTCCTCACTCGGCGCATGGCCGCCCGACCATGCCGTCAGCCTGCCCTAGCGGGGCTCGCGGCGTCTTCCCGTGGCGAACACGGTTGTGATGACCGGGTCTCCGGGGCTGAGCTGGGCCGCTGCCGGGGGCAGCTCGGCCCGCGCCGAGCGGTGTCGTGCTCGGGCCTGGGCGGCCCCCTCGGTCCACACCGTCTCACCAGACAGGACGAGCGGCACCTGCAGGGGACGTTCGTCGGTCGACGCCCGCTCGCCGGGCACGGGGCTGATGAGCTCGGTGGTGGCACGGCCGGCATCGTCCAGCAGCCGGTGGGCCTGCTTGCGGCCACCCCGGCTGTGCTTGGCGGGGCTGGTCTTCTCGACCGGCACCAGTGTGCCGGAGGCGTCCTGCCGAGCGGCCAGCTTGAACACGAATCCAGCGGTGGGGGCGCCCGATCCGCCGACGAGCTGGGTGCCCACGCCGTAGGCATCGACCGGTGCCGAGGCCAGCGCCGCGATCGCGTGCTCGTCCAGGTCGCTGGTCACCACGATCTTCGTTCCCTGGGCACCCAGCTCGTCGAGGCGGGCTCGGACCTCGTGGGCCAGGGCGATGAGGTCGCCGGAGTCCAGGCGCACCGCTCCGAGCCCGGGTCCGGCGACCCGGACCGCCCGGTCGACCCCGCGCTCGACGTCGAAGGTGTCGACCAGCAGGGTGGTGCTGGTGCCGAGGGTTGCCACCTGGCTGGTGAAGGCCGACTCCTCGTCGTCGTGGAGCAAGGTGAACGCGTGTGCGGCGGTGCCACGGGTGGGGATGCCGAAGCGTCGTCCGGCCTCCAGGTTCGACGTGCTCTGGAAGCCGGCGACGTAGGCCGCGCGCGCCGCCGCCACGGCGGCGTCCTCGTGGGTCCGGCGGCCGCCCATCTCGATGCACGGCCGGTCCCCGGCGGCGGCCGTCATCCGACTGGCCGCCGAAGCGATGGCGGAGTCGTGGTTGAGCACCGACAGGACGAGGGTCTCCAGCACCACGGCTTCGGCGAACGTGCCCTCCACGACCAGGACCGGGGACCCCGGGAAGTGGCACTCGCCCTCCGGGTAGCCCCATACGCCCCCGTTGAATGTGTAGTCGTTCAGGAAGGCCAGCGCAGTCGGCCCGACGATGCGCTCCTTCGCCAGCCAGGCCAGGGCCTGCTCGTCGAACCGGAACCGTCCCAGCGCATCGAGCAGGCGCGCCGTCCCGGCCACCACGCCGTAGCGACGCCCCGGTGGCAGGCGGCGGGTGAAGACCTCGAAGACGCAGCGCCGCGATGCGGTGCCGTCGGCGAGGGCGGCTTCGAGCATGGTGAGCTCGTACCGGTCGGTGAGCAGACCAGTCCACGACGACGGATCGTCCACGATCCGGAGCCTAGGACGTGGACGACGGATTCCCCTGGCGAGTCCAGGATCCCTTCCCGTGGGGCAGCGGAGGGATGTCGCATCGCTTCGTCGCCGCCAAGGAGCCATCCGGCCGGAGCCGTGACCGCCTGGAGGGCCCTTCACCAGGCGAAGAGCGGTGGCGTCGGGATGCAGGCAGCCCGGACCTTGTCCTCGAGCTTCGTCTGCACGTCGCGGTAACGTCGATCGTCGGCGACGTTGTCGCGCTCCAACGGGTCACGGCGGTAGTCGTAGAGCTCCTTGGTCCCACCGCTGTGGTGGACGTAGAGGTAGCGGCGGGTCGTATAGCCGCAGTAGGCGGGACCGACGGAAGGTGCCCCCTCGAGGAGGGAGCCCTTGCGGTCCCGGCTGAAGATGCTGCGGCCCTCGACTCCGGGCAGCGCGGCACCCGCGACCTCGAGGATGCTTGCGCTGATGTCCGTGTTCGTCACCAGGGCATGAAGCCGGGAACTGGCCGGCAGGACCCCGTCGAAGCGCAGGAGCATCGGGACTCGGGAGCTCCGGGTGTAGGGCACGTACTTGTTGAGGTAGCGGTGAGAGCCCAGCTGGACTCCGTTGTCGGACATGTAGACGAAGAAGGTGTCCTGCAGCCGCGGACCCAAGGCCTTCAGCACCGACCCCACCGCTTCGTCCACCGACCGGAGGGCCTCGTTCATGTCGCGCAGGTTGCGCTGGGTCTGGGAGCGCTCCGCCCTCGGCAGGGCCTGTACCCATGCAGGCATGCCCTTCACCTTGTTGGCGAACCAGTCTGGTACTGCTTCCAGCGGCAGGGAGCCCTCGTGCCGTGGAGCCGGGGTGAACGGTCGGTGCGGTCCTGTCGTGGACACGACCAGGAACAGCGGTCGGCGCTTCGGCGTGGAAGAGATGAACTTCACGGCATGCCTGGCGATCACGTCGGTGGAGTAGTCACGAGGGGCGCGCCGATATGCCTTCGGCCGGCCGGTGCCCGTCAGGAGGTAGTCGTAGTACGCGCCCGCTCCCAGGTTCGGGTTTCCGTTGAGGTTGCGGATCGCCTTGAACCGGTCCCACCCCGCCGGCACGAAATCTTGCGGAGTCTTGATCCAGCCATTCAGGTACTTGCCGAACAACGCCGTCCGGTACCCGCGCTCACGGAGGGCTGTCGCAAGCGTCCGGTCCTCCCCCTCGAAGGCGCTCCAACCGCCGTGCTCACCGACGTTCTTGTAGACCCCGTTGCGATGGGCGAGCTGACCAGTAAGGAGGGCAGCTCGGGAGGGGCAACAGGTCGAGGTTGGGATGAGGGCGTGGCTGACCCGGACGCCGTGGCCCAGGAGGCGGCGTGAGGTGATCGGCATCGCGTCCCAGGTGCCGCGGACCTGGTCGTCGCTCAGGAAGACGACGATGTCGGGTCGGCGGGTCCACGCGCCGCTGCCGACCGGACGCGTCAGGTCTGGCGCGGAGGACGCGATGCCGACGGCCTGCAGGCTGAGTGCCTCCGCCTCGTTCGAGCGCTTCGATGGAGGAAGCAATGTCGTCGTCGCTGCCAGCACGAGTGCGAGCGCGGCCAGGACCGACGCCCCGGACGCTCTCGTCCATCTCCGTCCACCTGGACCCTCGGCTGCCATGACCGCTCACCCCTCAGCTGGAGCCGCGACCAACAGACCCGACCAACAACCAGCAGACCCGACCAACACGGGTCGCGAGGCGCTGCGTTCCACGCTGCCTGCAGGCGCAGGACCTCGCCAGGGGCACAAGTCCTCGATTGGGGGCCGCCGGTCAACCGCCGCCAAGCGTCATCACGATCACCCTGGGCGGGCGCGATCCCCTCGTCCTCACGTGGCGGCCGGCCCGGCCGGCACCGGCGTCTCCCGCCTCGGCATCCGTCATGCCACCATGGGGTCCGTGGGAGTTGCGCCGGCGGAGCTCGACGAGCCACGAAGCGAGGAGGACGTCGAGCCCGTCGTGCGTCCGGACACTCCCTGGGTGACTATCGTCTGGAACGACCCGATCAACCTCATGTCCTACGTGACCTACGTCCTGCAGGCGTACTTCGGGTACTCGCGGAAGAAGGCCGAGCGACTCATGCTGGACGTGCACGAGAAGGGCAAGGCGGTCGTGAGTAGCGGCAGTCGGGAGGAGATGGAGCGCGACGTGGAGGCGATGCACGGCTACGGCCTCTGGGCGACGTTGCGGCGGTCCGACCGGTGATCCGTCCGAGGCTCGCGCGCCGAGCGCGTGTCGGCTGATGGCCAAGGCCTTCCGCCGCCGTCGCGACGGCAGTATCGTCGGTGCACTCCATGTCCACGAGGTCGAGCTGCTGCGCTCGTTGCTGGGTCAGCTCATCGAGCTGGTGGCCGACGAGCAGCCGGTCGTCGAATCCGAGGACCTGCTCAGTGCCGTGCTCGACCTCGCCTCTCCCGAGCCGCCCGAGGACCCGGTCCTGCGCCGGCTCCTCCCTGATGCCTACGCCGCGGACTCCGAGCAGGACCTCGAGGCCGCCCGCGACTTCCGCCGCTACACCGAGCGCGGCCTGCGCCAGCAGAAGCGTGAGCACGCCCAGCGAGTCCTCGACGGTCTCGCCAGCGCAGAGGAAGCCCGCCTCGAGACCCGACGCGTCCGCCTGAGCGAGCAGGACGCCGACGCGTGGATGCGGGCCCTGACCGACCTCCGCCTCGCGCTGGGGATCCGGCTGGAGGTGCAGGACGGCGACGAGCGGACGTGGCAGCAGCTCTCTTCCGATGACCCGCGACGCTACGTCCACCAGATCTACGACTGGCTGGGGTGGCTGCAGGAGACGCTCGTCACCGCTCGGCTTCCCCCTCCTCGGGCCTCGATATCCTGACACCCGTGCACGCCTCGACCCTCCGGCTCCGGCGCGAGCTGCTCGACGCGGTGCTCGCGCATGCTCGCGCGGACCATCCAGACGAGGCCTGCGGCGTGCTGGTGGGCCCGTTGGGGAGCAACGAGCCCACGCGGCACGTGCCCATGACCAATGCTGAGCGATCGGCGACCTTCTACCGTTTCGACCCGGGCGAGCAGCTCCGGGTCTGGCGGGAGATGGACGACCGGGACGAGGGGCCGGTCGTGATCTACCACTCCCACACTGCCACCGAGGCCTACCCGTCGCGCACCGACATCGCGCTGGCCGCCGACCCGGACGCTCATTACCTGCTGGTCTCGACCCAGGACGACGCCTCCGAGGTGCGATCGTTCCGCATCGTCGACGGGGTGGTGACCGAGGAGACGGTCCAGGTGGTGGGCGGGAACAATCCAGGTGAGCCTGCGTTGACCTGAGCACCTCGGGGCGAGGGCGCGCGAGCGGGAATCCAGCGACGAAGGCGAGGCCGAGCAGCATGGCGATCGAGGTGCGGATCCCGACGATCCTGCGCGACTACACCGACGGCGCGAAGGTGGTGACGGGTGAGGGCGGGACGCTGCAGGAGCTCATCGCCGACTTGGACGCCCGCCACCCCGGGCTGCGCGAGCGACTGATGGACAACGGGGCCTTGCGTCGCTTCGTGAACATCTACGTCAACGACGAGGACGCGCGCTTCCTCGGCGGTCTTCAGGCTGAGCTTGCCGACGGTGACTCGGTCACCGTGCTGCCGGCGGTGGCCGGCGGCTGAGGCCCGCACCGTGCGCTTCGCCTCGCTGCTGGAGTCGGTCGGAGGGACCCCGTTGGTCGGTCTGCCCCGCCTGTCCCCGAGCCCGGCTGTGCGGCTCTGGGCCAAGCTCGAGGACCGCAACCCCACCGGGTCGGTGAAGGACCGGGCGGCGTTGGCGATGCTCGCCGAGGCCGAGCAGACCGGGCGGATCCGCCCGGGCGCAACGATTCTCGAGCCGACCAGCGGCAACACCGGGATCAGCCTGGCCATGGTGGCGCGGCTGCGGGGATACCGCTTGGTCTGCGTGATGCCGGAGAACACTTCGAGCGAGCGGCGCGACCTGCTGCGGATGTACGGGGCCGAGGTCGTGCTCTCGCCAGCGGCCGGTGGCTCGAACGAGGCGGTGCGGGTGGCCCGGCGCCTGGCCGAGAACCATCCGGACTGGGTCATGCTCTACCAGTACGGCAACCCCGCCAATGCCGAGGCCCACTACCGCACCACCGGGCCCGAGCTGCTCGCGGACCTGCCGACGATCACCCACTTCGTGGCCGGGCTCGGCACGACGGGCACGCTGATGGGGGCCGGGCGCTACCTGCGTGAGCACGTGCCCCAGGTGCAGGTGGTGGCCGCCGAGCCGCGCTACGGGGAGCTGGTGTACGGGCTCCGCAACCTCGACGAGGGGTTCGTGCCTGAGCTCTACGACCCCGATGTGCTGACCTCTCGGTACTCCGTGGGTCCGCGTGACGCCGTCCGGCGGGTTCGTGAGCTCCTGGAGCAGGAGGGCATCTTCGCCGGCATCTCGACCGGCGCCATCCTGCACGCCGCGCTCGGCCTGGCCCGACGTGTCCACCAGGCCGACGGGCGTGCAGACATCGCCTTCATCGTCTGCGACGGGGGCTGGAAGTACCTGTCCACCGGGGCCTACCACGGAACGCTGGAGGAGGCCGAGGACGCGCTGGAGGGCCAGCTCTGGGCGTGATCGCGTGGTCCTCGGCGTGGAGAGGTGGCAGGCTCCGCCCGTGTCCGACGCGCCGATCGGGATCTTCGACAGCGGGGTCGGCGGCTTGACGGTCGCGCGCGCCGTCCTCGACCTGCTCCCGCACGAACCAGTGCTCTACGTCGGGGACACCGCTCGTGGACCGTACGGTCCGCTGCCGATCGCCCAGGTTCGCCGCCATTCGCTGGAGGTGATGGACCACCTGGTCGACGAGGGGGTCAAGGCGCTCGTCATCGCCTGCAACTCCGCGAGCAGCGCTGTCCTGCGCGATGCCCGAGAGCGGTACTCCCTCGCCCGAGGTGTGCCGGTGGTCGAGGTCATCCAACCGGCTGTGCGCCGGGCGGTGGCGAGCACTCGCTCGGGGCGGGTCGGCGTCATCGGCACCCGGGCGACCGTGGACTCGCGAGCCTACGAGGACTCCTTCGCCGCGGCACCCCACCTGGAGCTCACCACGGCCGCCTGCCCGCGCTTCGTCGAGTTCGTCGAGGCGGGGATCACCCACGGGCCGGCGCTGGAGCAGGCCGCCGAGGAGTACCTCGGTGGGGTGCGCTCGGCGGGGGTCGACACGCTCATCCTGGGGTGCACGCACTACCCGCTGCTGGCCGGTGTGATCGCCTACACCATGGGCAGGAGCGTCACCCTGGTGTCGAGTGCCGACGAGACCGCGAGGGACCTGTTCGGTACGCTGCGCGCGCACGGTCTGCTGAGGGACGACAACCTGCCGCACCCTCAGCATGTCTTCCGGGCGACCGGTGACCCGACGACGTTCGCCCGACTCGGTCGACGGTTCCTGGGACCGGAGGTGGTCTCGGTGGAATCGGCCTCGGCGATCGGTGGGACTCGGTGAAGGTGACCGTCGTGGGCTGCTCGGGCTCGTACCCGGGGCCGACCTCGGCCGCCTCCAGCTATCTCGTCGAGGCCGACGGGTTCCGGCTCGTGCTCGACCTCGGCAACGGTGCCCTCGGGGCCCTGCAGCGCCACGCACCGCTGGACAGCATCGGCGCGGTGGCGCTGAGCCACCTGCACGTCGACCACTGCATCGACCTCACCTCCTACTACGTGGTGCGCCGCTACCACCCTGCTGGACACATGCCCCTCCTGCCGGTCTACGGGCCGCGGGGCACCGCGAAGCGCCTGGCTCACGCCTACGGTCTTCCCCGACACCCGGGGATGACCGAGGAGTTCGACTTCCGGGCCTACCCCGAGGAGCCCTTCCAGATCGGTCCGCTCAGCGTCCGGGCGGTCCCGGTGGCGCATCCGGTGGAGGCCTACGCCCTGCGGGTCGAGCACGACGGCGCCGTCGTCGTGTACTCCGGGGACACCGGTCCTACACCCACGTTGTCGGACCTGGCGATGGGAGCCGACGTGTTCCTGTGCGAGGCCTCCTTCACCGAGCACGAGGACAACCCGCCGGACCTGCACCTGAGCGGAGCACAGGCCGGCGCCCTCGCCGAGCAGGCCGGCGTCGGCCACCTCGTGCTGACCCACATCCCGCCATGGGGTGACAGCGCGGCCATCGACGCCGAGGCCGCCGCCACCTTTGCCGGACGACGCTCGCTGGCCGAGCCGGGAATGGTCCTGGAGTGCTGACTACCGCGCTGGGCTAGCCTCCGCGCGTGACGTCACACACCCCCGATGCAGCCCCGCCCCGACCGCGTGCCGATGGACGGGCCTTCGACCAGCTGCGCCCGGTGTCCTTCGAGGTGGGCTGGTTGCAGAACCCCGAGGGCTCGGCGCTGGTCTCCTTCGGCGACACTCGGGTGCTGTGCACCGCGTCGGTGACCGAAGGGGTGCCGCGGTGGCGGACCGGCAGCGGGCTCGGTTGGGTGACCGCTGAGTACGCGATGCTGCCGCGGGCCACCAACACCCGCTCTGACCGGGAGTCCGTGCGGGGGCGCGTCGGCGGACGAACACACGAGATCTCTCGGCTGGTCGGCCGCTCGCTTCGCGGCATCATCGACCTCTCGCTCCTGGGTGAGCGGACCGTCGTGCTGGACTGCGACGTGCTGCAGGCCGACGGCGGCACCCGGACTGCCGCCATCACCGGTGCCTACGTTGCCCTCGCCGATGCCCTGGCCGGCCTACGCGCCGACGGCTCGCTGCGCGCGGACCCGCTGCGCAGCTCGGTCGCGGCCGTCTCGGTGGGCGTCGTCGACGGGATCGGCCTGCTCGACCTGCCGTACGACGAGGACGTTCGAGCCGACACCGACATGAACGTCGTGATGACCGGTGACGGGCACTTCATCGAGGTCCAGGGGACCGCCGAGCAGGCGCCGTTCGACCGAGCCGAGCTCGACGTCCTGCTGGATCTGGCTGCGACCGGCTGCACCGAGCTGGCGCGGATCCAGGCTGCTGCGCTGGCGGCTGCCGACGCGACCCGAGGCTGAACCGATGGCGGCACGACGCGTCGTCCTGGCCAGCCACAACCGGAAGAAGCTGGTGGAGCTCGAGCGCATCCTGAGCACGGCCGAGCTCGACGTAGTCCTCGTCTCTGCGGCCGAGCTCGACGTCCCGGACGTCCCGGAGACCGGGGCAACCTTCGCCGAGAACGCCGTGCTGAAGGCCGAGACCGTCGCCGCCTTCACCGCGCTGCCCGCGATCGCCGACGACTCCGGGTTGGCGGTGGACGCGCTCAACGGGATGCCAGGGGTCTTGTCGGCCCGTTGGAGCGGTCGGCACGGCCAGGACGAGGCCAACCTGGACCTGGTGCTCGCCCAGCTGAGCGACGTGCCGGACGGCCGTCGCGGGGCGGCCTTCGTGTGTGCCGCGGCCTACGTTCAGCCGGGTCAGCCGGCGGTGGTCTGCGAGGAGCAGGTGCGCGGGCACCTGCTTCGGGCTCGCCGTGGTGAGGAAGGGTTCGGGTACGACCCGATCTTCGTCCCGGACGGCCACCACCGGACGACCGCGCAGATGCCGGCCGCGGAGAAGGACGAGCTGAGTCATCGGGGGAAGGCACTGCGTGCGCTGGCCGAGCAGATCGCCGCCGTCGGCGGCCGTGCGGGAGGCGGGACTCGAACCCGCACGCCCGAGGGCACTGGATCCTAAGTCCAGCGCGGCTGCCAGTTACGCCACTCCCGCGTGCCGAGGACCAGCCTAGAGGCGCCGGGCCGTCGGTCAGTCCAGGCCCAGCTCGGCACGCAGCCGCGCTACGTGCCCCTTGGCCTTGACGTTGCGCATCGCCATCTCGAGCACGCCGTCGGCGTCGATCACGAAGGTCGAGCGGATGACGCCCTGGTAGGTCCGGCCGTAGTTCTGCTTCTCCCCGAAGGCGCCGTAGGTGGTGAGGACCTCGTGCTCAGGGTCGGAGAGCAGACGGAACGGCAGCGCCTCGGCGGCGCGGAAGTCGGCCAGCTTCCTCACCGGGTCCGGTGACAGGCCGAGCACGGTGATGCCCGCGCCCTGGAGCGAGGCGATGTTGTCGCGGAAGTCGCAGGCCTGGGTCGTGCAGCCCGGCGTGAAGGCCCCCGGGTAGGCGTAGAGCACGACGCGCTGCCCGCGAAGGTCGGCAAGGCGGACCTGGCTCCCGTCGTCGGCCTCGAGGGTGAAGTCGGGGGCGCGGTCTCCCGGCCCGGGCAGCGCGACATCGGCTGGGGTGCTCACGAGGCGCACGCTAGCGCGGGCCTGCCGCTGCAGGGGCACGACGGTGGCACCTGACATGTTGTTGCGAACCATTTGCATCTAGGCTGCTCCCGGGAGGTGGCCGTGCACGTGCCGGACGGGTTCCTGGACGCGCCGACGTCGTTGGCGACGGCTGCCCTGGCCGGCGGCACCATCGCCCTCGCACTGCACCGTTCGAAAGCCGAGCTCGACGAGCGCGCTGCCCCGCTGGCCGGACTGACCGCGGCCTACGTCTTCGCGGTTCAGATGATCAACTTCCCGGTCGGCGTCGGCACCAGCGGTCACGTGATGGGGGGTGCGCTGGCTGCCGTCCTCGTTGGGCCGTGGACGGCGATCCTCGTGCTCAGCGTGGTGCTGGGGGTCCAGGCGTTGGTGTTCGCTGACGGCGGCCTGACCGCCCTGGGGACGAACGTGCTGCTCATGGGGATCGTCACCGTCGTCGTGGGCTGGGCCGTGAGCCGCCTCGCACTGCGGGCGCTGCCGGCTCGTGCCCACTCGGTGGTGCCAGCGGCCTTCCTTGGCGCGCTGCTGTCCGTGCCGGCGGCAGCAGGCGTGTTCGTCGTCCTGTACCTGCTCGGTGGGGCAACCCCGTTGCCGGTTGGTCCGCTGATGGTCAGCATGCTCGGCTGGCACACGGTGATCGGCCTGGGTGAGGCGCTCATCACCGGCGCCACCGTTGGTGCCGTCGTTGCCGTACGGCCCGACCTCGTCCACGCTGCTCGGCGCTTGGGCCCCACTCTGGTGCTGCGGGACTCCAGCGGTTCGGCCGGGGAGCAGAGGATGCCACCGGCGTCGCCGGAATCGTGGGTCCCCGCCTCGCCGATCAGCACCGCGACCGCCCGTCCGGGGCGTGCCCTGCTGATCGGTGCGGTGGGGGCCACCCTGGTGCTGGCTGGCGTCGCGAGCTCCTACGCCAGCGCCAGTCCCGACGGGCTGGAGTTCGTCGCTGAGCAGCAGGGGTTCGACGGCGCCGCCGTCCAGCACGCCTTGGGTTCGACGCTCCTGGCTGACTACGGCGAGGTCGGCGGGATCCCGGTCGGGCTGGCCGGCGTCCTGGGCGTGGGAGCCACCTTGCTGGTGACGTCGGGGACCATGCTGGTGCTGCGGCGTCGCCACAAGGGCGCCTCGATGGCGGAGTCGGTCTGAGCACCAGCACGTGGCCGGCACCCCCGGCGGGCAGCGACCACGAGCATCGGGTCTACCGACACGGTGCGACCGCTGTGCACCGGCTGCCGGCCCAGGTGAAGCTGGTGGCCGTCCTCAGCTTCGTCCTTGCCGTGGTCCTCACCCCGCGGGAGGCCTTCTGGGCCTTCGGCGCCTTCGCAGGCATGCTCCTGGCCGTCGGCGTGGTCGCCCGGGTCCCTCCGCGGTTCCTCCTGCGCCGCATGGTCGTCGAGGTGCCGTTCCTCGTCTTCGCCGCTCTGCTGCCGTTCATCGCCGAAGGCCCAACGGTCGAGGTGGCTGGGCTCACCCTGTCGCAGGAGGGGCTGCTGGCCGGGTGGAACATCGTGGCCAAGGCCACGCTGGGAGTCGTGGCATCCATCCTGCTCGCGGCGACTACCGAGGCGTCCAGCCTGCTCATCGGCCTGCAGCGACTGCGCGTTCCGCCGCTGCTGGTGGAGATCGCCTCGTTCATGGTGCGCTACGGCGACGTCGTCGCCTCCGACCTCTCCCGGATGCGCATCGCGCTGGCATCGCGCGGCTACCAGGCCAGGAACGTCCGGCAGGTGAGCGTCCTGGCCGCCTCGGCCGGATCGCTCTTCATTCGCTCCTACGAGCGCGGCGAACGCGTCCACCTGGCGATGCTGGCGCGCGCCTACCAAGGACGGATGCCCGACGTCGAGGCCGTCCCGGTGGCTGGGGCCCAGTGGCTGGTCGGCGCCGCCCTGCCGGTGGGTGCTGCCGTCGTTGCCGCGCTCGCCTGGGCGACGACGTGAGTGCGTCAGCCCCGTCGCTGCGCGTCGCCGGGCTCGCCTTCGCCTACCCCGATGGGCACCAGGCGTTGTTCGGCGTCGACCTCCAGGTCGGGCGCGGTGAGCGGGTCGCGCTGCTGGGCCCCAACGGCGCGGGGAAGACGACCCTCGTGCTGCACCTGAACGGCATCCTGCGCGGTGGAGTCGGGACAGTCGAGGTGGCTGGGCTCCCGGTGGTGCCCGAGCATCTGCTGGAGATCCGTCGTCGCGTCGGGATCGTGTTCCAGGATCCCGACGACCAGCTCTTCATGCCGACAGTCCGAGCGGACGTGGCCTTCGGCCCCGCCAACCTCGGCGTCCGCGGCGCCGCGTTGGACGCCCGAGTCGATCGAGCCCTGGAGCAGGTCGGGATGGACGCCTTCGCCGACCGGCCGCCACATCACCTGTCCTTCGGGCAACGGCGACGAGTCGCGGTTGCCACCGTGCTGGCGATGGACCCGGAGGTGCTGGTGCTCGACGAACCGTCCAGCAACCTCGACCCAGCGGCCCGGCGCGAGCTCGCCGAGGTGCTGCTGGGCCTGGACCTGACGGTGCTCATGGTCACCCACGACCTCCCCTACGCCCTCCAGCTGTGCCCCCGCTCGGTGATCCTGTCCGACGGTGTGGTGGTGGCCGATGGGCCGACCCAGACCCTGCTGACCGATGAGGCACTGCTCGCTCAGCACCGACTCGAGCTGCCGTTCGGGTTTCGCCCCGGCACCGCGCCGGAGGTCCCGGCCGGTGAGAAGTAGGCTGCGGGGTGTGAGCGAGTCGGTGTGGGACTACCCGCGTCCACCGGCCCTGGACCCCTCGTCGGCGCACGTCGTCGTCGAGCACGCCGGAGTCGCGATCGCCGAGACCTCGCGCTCGATCCGGGTCCTGGAGACCAGCCACCCGCCGACCTACTACCTGCCGGTGGAGGACTTCCTGGCCGGTGTGCTCGTCGCCGCACGCTCTGGGCGGCGTTCCACGTGCGAGTTCAAGGGGCATGCCGACTACTACGACCTCCTCGTGCCCACCGACCGCGGACTCGTTCGCGTGCCGGCGGCTGCATGGGGGTATGCCCGGCCCTGGGCGGGCTTCGAGCCGTTGGTCGGGCACGTCGCCGTCTACCCCGAGCTGGTGGACCGATGTCAGGTCGACGGCGAGACCGTCCGGGCCCAGGAGGGGTCCTTCTACGGAGGGTGGATCACCTCGGGGGTCACCGGGCCATTCAAGGGTGCCCCCGGGACGATGCGCTGGTGAGCGGCGGATGCCCCGCCCTCGACAGGCCCGACCAACGGTGTGGGAGAACCTGACCTCGTGAGTGACAAGCTCCCGATCCAGATGCTGCACGACCGCCTGCTCGTCCAGCTCGACGGCGAGTCTGCCGAGCGGCGTTCCACGGCGGGCATCGTCATCCCGGCTACCGCACAGATGGGTCGACGTCTGGTCTGGGCTCGCGTCGTGGCCACCGGCGGCAACGTGCGCAGCGTCCAGGAGGACGACCGCGTGCTCTTCGACCCCGAGGACAAGGCCGACGTGGAGGTGGGAGGCGCAACCTACGTCCTGCTCCGGGAACGGGACGTTCACGCCGTTGCTTCTGAGCGTCTCGAGGACGGGCGCACCGGGCTGTACCTGTGACCGCCGTGGCTGACCTTGCCGAGGCACCGACACCGCCACCGGCGCGGATGCTGCGCGATGCCCCGACGATGATCCGTGACCCATTGCGCTACCTGTCCGCTGCGGTGGCCCAGCACGGCGACTTCATCGCCTTCCCGATGCCGCGGACCCCGGTCGTCCTGGTGAACGCCCCAGATGCCGCGCACCGGGTGCTCGTGCAGCATCATCGGCGCTACTCCAAGCGCACGGTCCAGTACGACACGCTCGGCATCGTGACCGGCGACGGCCTGCTCGTCTCCGACCCGCCCCGCTGGACCAGCCACCGCCGCACGATGCAGCCCGCGTTCCACCACGAACGCCTCGACGCCGTGGCCCGGTACAGCGTGCTGGCAGCCGAGCGGGTGGTGCAGGAGTGGCTCCGGAGCGGACCGGCAGTGCTGGACGTGGACGAGGCGATGATGCATGCCGCGCTGCAGGTCGTGGGCGCCGCGCTGTTCTCCACCGATCTCACCGGGCAGGCGGAGCGAATCGTGCAGGCGGTGCTCACGTCTCTGGATCACGTGGTCGTTCGGGCGAGGTCTCCGTGGCTGCCGCCGCTCTCGGTGCCCACACCGGGGAATCTCCGGCTGCGCCGGGCGCTGGGCACGATCGACGAGGCAGTGGCGGGCATCGTGGCCGAGCGCCGTCGGCGAGCCGACCCGGGGGAGGACATGCTGGGGCTGCTGCTGACGGCCGGACTCACCGACCGGGAGGTGCGCGACGAGGTGGTGACGCTGCTGATCGCCGGGCACGAGACGGTGGCCAGCGCGTTGACGTGGACCTGGTACCTGCTAGCACAGCACCCCGACCAGGACACCGGACTGGCGGCCGAGCTCGACGAAGTGTGCCCGCAGGGCCCTCCGACGTTCGCCGATCTGCCGCGACTGCGGCGCACCAGGGCCGTGCTGGACGAGGCGTTGCGGCTGTACCCGCCGGCGTGGGTGCTCAGCCGCCGGGCCATCGAGGAGGACGAGCTGGCGGGCTTCGCCGTGCCGGCCGGCAGCATCGTGCTCATCTCGCCCTACACCTTGCATCGCCACCCCGAGCTCTGGCCGGACCCGCTGACCTTCTCCCCGCAGCGGTGGCATGGCGAGACGCCGCGGTGGGCCTACCTCCCGTTCGGCGCCGGCCCACGGTTGTGCATCGGACGGGACTTCGCGCTCGTCGAGGGCACGCTCATGCTGGCCACCATCGCTCGACGCCTGAGCGTCGCGCTGCCAGCAGGCCGTCCTCGCCCGCGAGTCGACGCGCTGGTCACGCTGCGGCCGCGTGGTGGGCTGCCGATGCTGCTCAGCCCTCGGTGACCAGGTCGGCAAGCAGGTCACCGTCCTGCTGCCATCGCTGCTGCACCTGCTGAAGGGAGAACCGCAGCGAATCCGCCTCGTCGTCGGCCAACGCCCGCTCCACCTCAGACCACTGCAGCGGAGCAGAGGGCCGCGCCAGCGGTGTGCCGCGCAGCGAGTACGGGGCGACGGTGGTCTTGCCCGCGTGGTTCTGGCTCCAGTCGAGCAGCACCTTGCCGCGCCGGTGGTGCTTGTCCATCCGGGAGACCACGAGCGGGTCCTGGCGCTCGAGCTGCTCGGCCAACGCCTTCGCCGCGTCGCGCACCGCCGTCCACGGCTGGGTCTGGTCAAGCCGGGCGTAGAGCTGCATCCCCTTGTTGCCGCTCGTCTTCGGGACGCAGTCCAGCCCGAGCTCGGTCAGGGCGGCCCGCACCGTCATCGCGACCCGGCAGCAGGTGAGCAGGTCTGCCGGTGGCCCCGGGTCGAGGTCCACGACCAGGCGGTCCGGTGGCTGCGGTCGATCGGCATCGTCGAGTCGCCACTGCGGGACATGCAGCTCCAACCCGGCGAGATTCGCCACCCAGACCAGTGTCGCCAGGTCCTCGACGACGACGTAGGTGATGCTGCCTCGATCCTTCGTGCTGCCCGGGGTCGGCAGCGTCGCCCTGCGGACCCACGCCGGTGCGGTCCGGGACAGGTTCTTCTCGTAGAAGCCATCCGTCGAGGTCCCGTCGGGCCATCGGCGCACCGTCAGCGGTCGGCCAGCAAGGTGCGGCAGCAGGGCTGGCGCGACGCCGGTGTAGTAGGCGATGACCTCGCCCTTGGTCGTCCCGTCGGCGTAGAGCGGCTTGTCGAGGTTGGACAGCGTCAGCATGCGCCCGCCGACCTGCACCGCGACCTTGGTGCCCGCGGCCCGATCGGCGCCTGCCATGCACGTCAGGCTAGCGTCGTCGCGATGTCCGAGACCGAGCTTCCCGTCCTGGTGCTCGGGGCTGGGGTGGCCGGCGTACGCGCCGCCGAGGGCCTGCGCCGCGGGGGGTACGCCGGCCCGCTGACGCTGCTCGACGCCGATGGCGACGCGCCATACGCCCGACCGACCTTGTCGAAGGAAGTGCTCCTGGACGGGGGTCGGCGACCGGCCGAAGCCGTCGCCGCGCTGCCGCTGCCCGCCGTGCTGTCCGATGTCGGCTGGCGCTCGGGCGAGCAGGCCGAGGTGGTCACCGTCGACGTTGGCGATCGAGTGGTGCGGGTGCGGGACGGTTCGGTGCTGGCCTGGCGGGCACTCGTGCTGGCTCCAGGCGTCGTGGCCGCAACGCTGCCGACGTTGCCTGGCGCTGAGCCCGCCCTCACGCTGCGCAGCCTGGCCGACGCACGCGAGGTGGCCGCTCGACTCCAGCCGGGGAGCAGCCTGGTCGTCGTCGGTGCGGGATTCCTCGCGTGCGAGCTCGCTCTCGCCGCGCTCGCCCTTGGGGTCGAGGTTCGCCTGCTGGCCCCGGAGCCGATACCGCTGCTGGGCGTGCTCGGTCAGCCGGTCGCCGGACTGGTCGCCGAAGCGCTGGCAGCGGCGGGGGTTCAGCTCGAGATGGGCCTCGCCGTGAGCTCGGCCTCGGATCGTCAGGCGGTGCTGACCGACGGCAGCAGCCGGGTGGCCGACACGGTCGTGCTCGCCATCGGGTCCCGGCCGTGCTCGCCACCGATCCATCCGGCACTGCCGGCCGGGAACCCGCTGGCGCGCGGGTTGGTCGGGAACTCCCACTTCCGGCTCGAGACAGCCGACGGCCCGCGCCCCGACCTCGTGGTCGCCGGCGATGCGGCCGCCCTGCCGATCCGCAGCGGCGGAGTCACGACGCGTACGCGGGTGGAGCACTGGACGTGGGCCCACGACACCGGTCGCGCTGCCGGGCGCGCCCTGGCGGCGTGGCTCGCCGGTGAGCAGCCCACCACCGCGTCGGTGGATCTGCTGCCGAGCTTCTGGTCGGACCTGCACCTTCCGGCGACGGGGGCCACGGCTCCCACCGCTGTGACCATCCAGTCCCTTGGGATGCCGAATCTCGGCTCGGCCGACATCCGAGTGCTCGAGGGGTCCGCCGACGGGTGCCTGCGGGACTGCAGGGTCGTGCTCGGAGCCTTCCTCGAGGACGCGCTCGTGGGCGTGGTGATGCTCGGGTTGGGTCGTCGTGCCCGCCACTACCGGTCGGTGCTGACGGGTGAGGCCCGAGGTGCCGGACGCTGATCGGCCTCAGGATCGGCGACGGGCGCGGGCCGAGCCGAGCAGGCCGACGAGTACGAGCACGAAACCGGCCGGCGCCAGGCCGGCCAGCAGCATCGACCAGGCACCCAGCGACTCCGGACCCAGGTCGTCGGTACGCCAGCCGAAGCCCACGAGCACGAGCGTTGCCAGGAGCCCGAGCACGACGAGGACCCCGCCGACGCGGGTCAGGCGCAGCAGGCGGGTCTCGGCGTTCGAGCTCGGCACAGGAAGCAGCCTAGGTGTGTGTCCCGCCGGACCCTCGCCTGGACGTAGGCTTGTCTCCGGTGGCCGAATGGGCCCAGAGGAGCACGTCGAGCGAAGGGCAGCGCGGTGCCGACCGGCAAGGTGAAGTGGTACGACATGGACAAGGGCTTCGGCTTCCTTGCCAGCGACGACGGTGGAGAGGTGTACGTGCACTCCTCGGCCCTGCCTGCTGGGGTGGACAAGCTCCGCAAGGGCCAGCGGGTGGACTTCGGGGTCGTCGAGGGCCGTCGGGGCGAGCAGGCGCTGTCGGTGCGGGTCCTGGACCCGCTTCCGTCGGTGGCTGCGGCCAGCCGGCGCCCGGCCGAGGAGATGGCGCCGATCCTCGAGGACCTCATCAAGATGCTCGACAACCTGTCGAACTCCTACCGCCGCGGACGTCACCCCGATGCCAAGTCGGCCGGCAAGGTGGCTGGGTTGCTGCGTGCAGTCGCCGACGACATCGAGAGCTGAGCAGGGGCCGCGCCGTGACGACCACGACTCGTCCCGACCCGACGCTGATGTCAGCCAGCGAGCTCGCGCGTGCGGCGGCGGTGGAGGTCGCCGGCGTCGGCGCAGTCGGAGACGCGCTTGACCCAGTCGCGGAGGGTGAGCGCCTGCTCACCCACCGATTCGCCTGTCTGCTGCCGGGCTACCCCGGCTGGACCTGGGCCGTCACCGTCACACGGGTACCTCGGGGGCGAACAGCCACGGTGAACGAGGTGGCCCTGCTGCGCGGCGAAGGCGCCCTGCGCACACCCGAATGGGTCCCCTGGAACGAACGGGTCCAGGCCGGCGACCTGGGGCCGGGCACGGTGCTGCCGTCCGAGCTGGACGACGAGCGGCTCGTGCCGGGCTACAGCTCGATCGCCTCGGTGGCCGAGCAGGCGGACCTGCCCAGCGAAGGCGTCGCGGAGCTCGTCACCGACCTCGGCCTGACCCGGGCGCGGCTGCTCTCCCTGGCCGGACAGCAAGAGGCGATCGAGCGTTGGGAGGACGGCGATGGCGGCCCTGAGTCGGCCATGGCGAAGGCCGCCCCCAAGCCCTGCCGGACCTGTGGGTTCCGGCTCCCGCTGGCCACGGTCGTCGGGGCCTGGTTCGGCGTCTGCACCAACCTGGCCAGCCCCCGTGATGGGCAGGTGGTCTCGATGGAGTACGGCTGCGGAGCTCACTCGTCGATGAAGCCGGTCGGGCCGGCCGAGGCGGTCCGACTGCCGGAGCTGGCCTACGACACGTTGTCCGAGGAGCCGCTGGCCCTGCGCTGAGCGACGTCGGCGGCCCGCACCCGAGCGATCGCCGCCCGGCGACGCCGGGTGTACCACAGCCCGATCAGCCCGAGCCCGACCCCGCTCACGCCGACCCAGACCCACCACTCCCGATCCGACTCCGCCAGCTGCTCACGCAGCAGGAGCAGCACCACCGTGGCCACCGCCCACGCAATGGTGCCGACGAGGACCGCCGTCACACCGTCCAGGTCCAGCGGTGCCGGCTCCGTCGCCTCGACGGGCTGTCGCTCAACCATGCTCGCACCCTAGTCCGCCGGCGCAGGTGCCGGGTCGAGCGTGGGGCCTGGCAGGCTGGTGCCGTGCGCCTGTTCGCCGCCGTCGTGCCGCCACCGCCGGTGCTGGACTCGGTGGCTGCTGCTCTGGCCGACGCCGGTGGCGGACATACCCGCGCCCGCTGGACGCGTCGCCCGCAGTGGCACATCACCCTGGCCTTCTACGGCGAGGTCCGCGACCCCGATCGCCGCGGCGACCTCCAGGCTCGGCTGGCCCGCTCGGTCGCTCGACGGCAGCCCGCCAACGTCCAGCTGGCCCGAGCCGGCGTGTTCACCGGGCGCAGCGGTGATGTGCTCTGGCTGGGCCTCCGGCACGCCGGGACCGAGGGCCCGCCCGACACCGGCACCCCGCTCGGGCGCCTGGCCGAGGGTGCCAGCGCCGCCGGGCGCAGGGCCGGCGTGCCAGTCGAGGGACGCCGGTTCCGACCACACCTCACCCTGGCCCGTGGCGTGGACCGAGAGACCTCGCGTGCGGTCCAGCTTTCGCTGCTGGGCTTCCGGTCCCCGGCGTGGATGGTGGACGAGGTCGTGCTGCTGCGAAGTGTCCTGCCAGCTGGAGGTGGGCCGGGAGCCCGGCCCGGGTACCAGCCGCTGGCCTGCTACCCGGTGCGAGCGCCTCGCGCCTGAGCGTCGCGACGGCCGCCCGCACTGCTGATGCCGAGCAGGCTCACCGCCACCACCAGGAGCGCTGGTACCACGAGGAAGGCCCGTTCGAGGCCGACCGCGTCGGCCAGGCGGCCGAGCGTGAGGGGAGCCAGGCCGATCGCAAGGCCGGCCCCGATGGCGACCCGGCCGGTGGCCAGGTCGCTCCGGCCGCCGGAGCGTTCGATCGCCCGAGAGACGCCGATCGGGAAGAGCACCGCGATCCCGAGCCCGGCCACGAACAAGCCCCCCACGGCGATCACCAGCGTCGTCGAGGTCCACAGCAACGCCCACCCCGTCGCGGTGACGCCCAGCGCCATGAGGATCAGCTGTCCGGAGGGCACCCGAAGGCTCAGCCTCGCTCCCTGCAAGCGCCCGAGCGCCATGCCGAGGACGAAGGCCGTGAGCGTCCCGGCGGCCGATGCGTCGGCGGCGCCAGTACGTTCGGCGACGAGCGTCGTGCCCCAGATCGTGAAGCAGAACTCGGCCCCGATCCCGCTCACGACCAGCCCCCAGGCCCACCAGTAGGCACCCGGGAGTCGACGCTCGGTGTCTTGCTCGTGCGCGACCACCGGCGGGACCGGGCATGTCCGGAACAGCAACCAGATGACTGCCAGCATCGGGAGCAGCATGAGCAGACCGGTACGCCAACCGAGGCCGAGGGCGATCGCGGCACCGATGACCAGGGGGGCGGCCGCACCCACCCCTGCTCCCAGCGCGTTGGCCTCGGTGAACGCAGCCGAGCCGGCCCGGCCGTGATGGTCGATGAGCGCCGGGGCGGTGGCGTTGACCATGGTGGAGCCACCCCAGCCGGCCAAGGCCGCGGCCGAGAGCGTCACGGCCGGTGTGCCCACACCGCCCTGACCGATGGGGACGGTCAGGCCGAGCACCGCGAGGACCACCACGGCAGCGCCGCCCCACAGCACGCCGCGCCGCCCCAAGCGGCCCACCAAGGGCGCCTGGCTCAGTCCGGACAGCAGGGTCCCCGCCGCCAGTGCCGTGCCGTGCAGGCCGATCTGTGTGGCCGTGGCGCCTTGCTCGTCCCCGAGCAACGCCAGTGAAGGCCCGAAGGCGAAGAGGAACCAGCCCCAGCTGGCGAAGAGCAGGTAGAGCTGCCAGGTGGTGCGGTCGCGGACGAAGGCCCGGTGGTGCACGCCCGGCGGCTCCCCGGAAGAGCTCAGGTCACTCGCTCCACGACGTGCTCGACGCAGGCCGTCAAGGCGCTGATGTCGCTTGGCTCGACCGCGGGGAACATCCCGACCCGCAGCTGGTTGCGGCCGAGCTTGCGGTAGGGCTCGACGTCCAGGATGCCGTTGGCGCGCAGCACCTTCGCCACGTTCGCCGCGTCCACGTCCGCCGTGAAGTCGATCGTGCCGACCACCAGCGAGCGTGCGCTCGCTGCCGCCACGAACGGGGTCGTGGCGGGGTGCTGCTGAGCCCAGCCGTAGAGGCGTCCGGAGCTTTCGGTGGTCCGTGCGACCGCCCAGTCGAGCCCTCCCTGCTCGAGCATCCATTCGACCTGCTCCGCGAGGAGGAACAGCGTGGCCACTGCTGGGGTGTTGTAGGTCTGGTCCTTGCGGGAGTTCTCGATGGCCGTCGGCAGCGAGAGGAAGTCTGGCACCCAGCGTCCGGAGCTCGCGACCTCAGCCACCCGTGCCAGCGCGGCGGGCGACATGGCCGCCAGCCACAGCCCACCGTCGGAGCCGAACACCTTCTGCGGGGCGAAGTAGTAGACGTCCACCTCGTTCATGTCGACCGGTAGCCCCCCGGCTCCGCTGGTGGCGTCGACGACGACGAGCGCGTCGGCGCTGGCGCCAGGGACCCGCTGCACCGGAGCCATGACGCCCGTCGAGGTCTCGTTGTGGGGCCAGGCGTAGACGTCCACGCCGTCCTCGGCGACCGGCGTGGGCAAGCTGCCCGGCTCGGCGGTGCGTACGCTGGAGCTGCCCAGGAAGGGCGCTGCGTCGGTCACCTTCGCGAACTTGCTCGAGAACTCGCCGAAGGTCAGGTGCTGGGCTCGATCACGTACCAGGCCGAACGCCGCGGCGTCCCAGAAGGCGGTGCTGCCGCCGTTGCCGAGGACGATCTCGTACCCCTCGGGAAGCCTGAGCAGGTCGGCGAGTCCCTCTCGGACGCGTCGGACCTGGCCCTTGACACCGGCCTGCCGGTGGCTGGTGCCCATGAGGCCGGCTCCGGTGGCCGCCAGTGCCTGGAGTGCTTCTGGGCGGACCTTGGACGGGCCACAGCCGAATCGGCCGTCGCCGGGCTTGAGGTCTTCCGGGATCACGATCGCTTCGGGCGCAGGCACAGCAGGGCTCCTGGGGGAGTTCCGGTGGGGAAGCGACTGCGAAGTCGCCAGCCCAGCCTAGTGCAGGAGTTCCTGCCACTCCGGGCGCCAGCCCTGTACCTGCTCCGGGCCGCGGGGTTCGGGTCCCACGTAGCGCGCCGAGGGCCGGATGAGGCGCCCGGTGCGCTTCTGCTCCAGGATGTGGGCGCTCCACCCAGCGGTTCGGGCGCACGTGAACATGGCGGTGAACATGTGGGCCGGCACTTCGGCGAAGTCGAGGACGATCGCGGCCCAGAACTCCACGTTCGTGGCGAGCACCCGGTCCGGACGACGTTCGGCGAGCTGGGTCAGCGCAGCCTTCTCGAACGCCTCGGCCACCTCGAAGCGGGGGGCGTGCAGCTCTTGGGCAACCCGGCGCAACGTGCGCGCACGGGGGTCCTCGGCTCGGTATACCCGGTGCCCGAAGCCCATGAGCCGGTCACCGCTGTCGAGCACCTGGCGCACGTACCCCTCGGGGTCACCGGTGCTCTCGATCTCCTCGATCATGCGCAGCACGCGGGACGGGGCGCCGCCATGCAGCGGGCCACTCATCGCCCCGACGGCAGCCGAGAGCGCGGCGGCCACGTCGGCACCGGTGGAGGCCACCACGCGGCCGGTGAACGTCGAGGCATTCATGCCGTGCTCGGCGGCCGAGGTGAAGTAGGCGTCCACGGCTCGCACGTGGTCCGGGTCGGGCTCGCCCCGCCACCGGATCATGAACCGCTCGACGATCGTGCGGGCACGGTCGACCTCGCGCTGGGGCACCATCGGTACGCCTGTGCCCCGGGCTGACTGCGCGACGAAGGACAGGGCCATGACCGCGGCCCGCGACAGGTCCTCGCGCGCCTGGGCGTCGTCGATGTCGAGCAACGGCTGGAAGCCCCAGGCCGGGGCAAGCATCACCAAGGCGCTCTGCACGTCGACGCGGACGTCGCCGCTGTGCACGGGGATGGGGAATGGCTCGGCCGGCGGCAGACCCGGGTCGAAGGCGCCGTCGACCAGCAGGCCCCAGACGTTCTCGAACGGTATCCGCCCGACGATGTCCTCGATGTCCACCCCCCGGTAGCGCAGGGCGTTGCCTTCCTTGTCCGGCTCGGCGATCTCGGTGTCGAAGGCGATGACGCCTTCGAGTCCAGGCTTGACCTCGACCAACGATCTGCTCCTTGCCCTGGGAACGACCGGCTGAAGCGGCCCTGTTCGCCCCTATCCTGCCCCAGCCGGGTCCCGGCCCGCAGCCTGGCCTGGCAGGCTGCGTGGCGTGTCGGACTTCTCCCCGCCGCCGCCGCTGGCCGAGATGCGGGTGCGATACGCGCCCGGACCTCTCCTGGAGTCCGAGCTGGACGCCGATCCGTTGCGCCAGGCCAGACGCTGGCTCGACGAGGCCGCCGCGGCGGGGCTGCCCGAACCGAACGCGATGGTGCTGGCCACCGCCGACACGACGGGCAGGCCGAGCGCACGGCACGTCCTGCTCAAGCAGATCGACGAACGCGGCTTCACCTTCTTCACCAACCACGGCTCGCGCAAGGGGGCGGCCCTGTCGGCGAACCCACGGGCGAGCCTGTGCTTCCCCTGGTTCCCCATGGCGCGACAGCTCATCGTCGAGGGACCGGTGGAGCGCGTGGGAGGGGAGGTCGCGGACGCCTACTGGGTCAGTCGGCCGCGGGAGTCCCAGCTCGGCGCCTGGGCCAGCCGGCAGTCCCACCCGATCCCAGACCGTGGGTCGCTGCAGGCCGCCCTCGAGCAGGTCAGGCAGCGCTTCGCTGACGTCCCCGTCCCCCGTCCCGACTTCTGGGGGGGCTACCGAGTGGTCCCGGAGGAGCTCGAGCTCTGGCAAGGGCAACCGGCGCGCCTGCACGATCGGCTCAGGTACCGGCGTGGGCCGGGGACCGGTTGGACCTTGCACCGTCTGCAGCCTTGAGGACAACGCGGCCCGCGTCCGCAGCGCACGGGAGCATGAGACGACCCGCGGGCCTCTCCCCAGGAGGGAGCCCGGGTGGACGGCCCGGGGCCCGCGGGTCGCGGTGACCGTCTGGGAGTGCCGAAGCACCCACAGCCGATCTGATGGACTGCTCGAGCAGCCGTTGCGATCAGGTGGACTGCTTCAGCAGTCGGTCACCTCACGAGTCCAACAACAACCATGCATTCGGTGGACCACCTCCCTTCACGTGTACCGAGAACGCTACGTCGACGGGGACGGCGCCGCCACCGCTGCACCGGAACTGCCCAGACTCGGGGCCAGGCCCGCCCGGCTCATGTGCTGCCGCGCAGGTCCTTGCTGAAGCTGCGACTGAGCGGCAGCCCGGCGTAGTGGCCGAACCCGGCGATCGGCTCGTACCCGCTGGAGCGGTAGAGCGCGATCGCCTCGGGTTGCCGGGTCCCGGTCTCCAGGATGCACCGTTGGTACCCCGCGGCCACGGCGGCCTCCTCCAAGTGCGCCAGGAGCAGCCGGCCCAGTCCACGGGTCCGGTGCTCGGGAGGGACGTACATCCGCTTGAGCTCGCAGGTGGCGTCGTCGTGGCGGCGGTAGGCCCCGATCGCCACCGGGCGATGGCCGTGCCTGGCCAGCAGGAGCAGGCCGTGGGGGGGCAGGAACTGCGAGACGTCCACCGGCGTCTCGTCTCCGGAGCCGTAGCGATGCTGGTACTCGAGCTGCAGCGCCGCCACCATGGGCAGCACCTCGGGGTCGGCCAGGGAGGCAGGCCGGATCGCGACGTCCGTCAGATCAGACTCGGTCATGCCGGCCTTCGGGTCAGCTCTCTGCCCATACCCGCAGGACGTGCGCGGCGGCTTCCTCGGCGCTCCAGCCGTACTCGGCGGAGCGCCGCCGCAACGCCTTGCGGACCGGCTTGGGCAAGGCGACGACGAGCTGGACGAGGTCGCCGGTCGGCGCCGCCCGCCCGGCGACCTTCGCGTCCCCCTTCCCCCTGGGCTTGCCCTTGCCGGTCTTCTCACGCTTGCGGGACTTCTTCGAGGTCGCTGCGCGGCCGGGTTGGGGCGTCTCCGTGCTCGAGGTCTTCGGTGCCACGACGCCGGGGAGCTCGGCCAGCCCGCTGGCCAGGGCTTCGGGGGGTGGGAGGCTCACGGCGAGTGACGACAGGTGGGGCGAGGCCGGGTGGACCGAGCCGTCGGGCGCCTTGGCCAGCGCCGGTCGTGGGGCCAGCCGGGCTTGGCGGTGCTCGTCGGTGCTGTCCGGGGTCATCGCGCGGCTCCCTTGGTGAGTGGGGCGTCGGGGCCGGTCGCCGAGGCGACGACGTGGCTGAGGTAGGCGTCCAGCGTTCGGGACACGTCGCGGGCGGCCTTGCCGGGCCACGCCTGGATCGGCAGGTGGGCGCTCTGGGCCTGCAGCAGGCATACCCGTTCGGGCAGGACGGGGTCCAGCACGAGCGGGCCGTAGTGGTCCACCAGCTCACCGTGACGGAAGGCGTGCTCGGTAGATCGGCTGCGGTAGCGATTGACCACGATGCCGGCCGTGCGCAGGCGGAGGTTGAAGCCGGAGCGAACCACGTCGACAGCGGCGAGTGCCTGATGTGCGCCGGACACGGCGAAGACGGTGGGCTCGCTCACGACCACGACCCGGTGCGAGGCGGCCAGGGCGTTCTTGGTCAGCTCGCCCACGCTCGGCGGGGTGTCCAGCAGCACCAGGTCGTAGCCCTCGAGCCCCTGCATCGTGGTGCGCAGTCGGTGCTCACCGGCCCGGCCGTCGCCTGGGTGGTTGCGGAGCTCGAGGGCCGGCTCGCTGACCACGATCCCGACGCCGCTGCCCCAGACCGAACCGGTCACGGCCTCGGCGAGAACACCGGGTCGCGCGTCGGCCAGCACGTCGTTGGTGGTGAAGCGCTGTTCCTGGGGGTCCATCGCCATCGTGGCGTTGCCCTGCGGGTCGAGGTCCACGACGAGCGTGCGCAGCCCTCGTCTGGCCGCGGCGCCTGCCAGGCCGAGGGCGAGTGTCGTCTTGCCCACCCCTCCTTTGAGGCTGATCACGCTGACGACGAGCACGTCAGCATCCTGCCCTACGGCTCACTGCCCGCGCAGGGCCTGGTACCGCGCCAGGGCCTCCACCCGTTCCTCAGCATGGTCCAGGAGCGGTCGCGCGTACCCGTGGGCGTACCCGTCCAGCTGATCCCACGGCGTGTGTGCCGTCGGCCCAGGCAGGTGGGCCAGCTCGGGGACGTGGCGCCGCACGTAGGCACCCTCGGGGTCGAAGCGCAGGCCCTGCGTGACTGGGTTGAAGACACGGAAGTAGGGCGCGGCGTCGGTGCCCGAGCCGGCCACCCACTGCCAGCCATGCTGGTTGGAGGCCAGGTCGCCGTCGCGCAACCAGCGCATGAACCAGCGCGCGCCATGCCGCCAGTCCAGGTGGAGGTCCTTGACCAGGAACGAGGCCACCACCATCCGGAGCCGGTTGTGCATCCAGCCCTCCGAGCGGAGCTGGCGCATCCCGGCGTCGACGAACGGGTACCCGGTGCGACCCTCCTGCCAGGCCGCCAGCTCCGGTCCTGGCTGGTCCAGCCGCATCTGCGCCCACTCCGGCCGGTACCAGTCGTGAGCCGAGTCCGGGCGGTGCCAGAGCACGTCGGCGTAGAACTCCCGCCAGGCCAGCTCCGAGACGAAGACGGCGGCTGACGTGTCCTGCCGACCGGCCAGGTCCGCCAGCAGGGTCCGCGGGTGCAGGTGTCCCCAACGAAGGTCCGCCGACAGCCCGCTGGTGCCGGGCAGGTCGGGACGGTTGCGCCGCTCGGCATAGCCGTCCAAGCCGTCCGACCCATCCGGGAAGTCCGACCCATCCGCCCCATCGGCCCCGCCGTCGCGGAAGCGCTCCCAGCGGACCGTCGCCGCCTGCTCACCCACGGCGGGCAGGTGCATCTCGAGCTCCTCGCGCAACCCCTCCCGGTCGAGGTCGTGGGCTCCGGGAGCCGGCAGCCAGCAGCCCTGCGGGGGCGTGGGCGCCGGCAGCGGCCAGCCATGGGCTTGCCACGCGCGCCGGAACGGGGTGAAGACGGCGTAGCCGTCCCCCTGCTTCGTGCGCACCCGCCCGGGAGCCACCGCATAGGGCGAGCTGGTCGCGACGAGCTCGACCCCGGCCTCGGCGAGGCGCGCCCGGACGCGGGCGTCGCGCCGCCGACCGTACGGGCCGGCGTCGCCGGTGATGTGCACGGTGGTGGCCGAGACCGCCCGCGCGGCGGCGAGGACCTCCTCGGCGGGGTCGCCCCGTCGCAGGTGCAAGGACCCCTGCAACGACTGGTCCAGCGCGCGCAGGCCCGCGTCGAGCCAGGTTCGGCGCACCGGGCCGGCTGAGCCGAGCAGGACCGGGTCGAGCACGAACAGGGGCAGGACGCCGTCCTCACCGCTGCCCACTGCCGCCAGCAGGGCTGGGTTGTCGCCCAGCCGCAGGTCGCGTCGGAACCAGTGGACCGAGGTCATCCGTCGACGATAGGGCGCAGGCGGTGCCGCGCGCGCCTCGAGCGCTGGACACGAACCGGTTGCGGGCTGCCGACTACGCTGAGGAGACGAGTCTTGTTGTCGGCAGGGTCGATCCGAGCGATCCGAGCGGTGTGACGAAAGGGTTGGTGCGCTCATGAGCGGCGACCTCATCGACACCACCGAGATGTACCTGCGCACCATCTACGAGCTCGAGGAAGAGGGCGTACCTCCCCTGCGTGCTCGCATCGCCGAGCGGTTGCACCAGTCGGGTCCCACCGTGAGCCAGACGGTCGCCCGGATGGAGCGCGACGGTCTCGTCACGGTCGCCGGCGACCGGCAACTGGAGCTCACCGAGGACGGCCGGGCCTACGCCACCCGCGTCATGCGCAAGCACCGCCTCGCCGAGCGGCTCCTCGTCGATGTGATCGGGTTGGACTGGGAGCTGGTTCACGACGAGGCCTGCCGATGGGAGCACGTGATCTCCGAGCAGGTGGAGCGTCGCCTCGTCCACATCCTGCACAGTCCCACGGAGTCCCCTTACGGCACACCGATCCCGGGCTTGGCGGAGCTGGTGGCGGGGACGTCACCGGCTCCGGAGTTCCGTGCTGGCAACGTGTCGCTGGAGGAGGCGCTCGCCGAGGCGGGCACGGCCGAGGAGATCGAGGTGGTCCTCGTGCGCATCGCAGAGCCGCTGCAGACCGACGTGCTCGCGCTGCGTGCGCTGCGCGAGGTCGGTGCGGTTCCAGGTGCCCAGGTCCAGGTTCGTCCTTCCCAGCACCGGATCCACCTGGCTGGGCCAACGGGTCAGGCCGCGTTGGAGCTCGCCGTCGCCGCTCACCTCTTCGTCGCCACCCGGTAGCGCTGGCCCCGTCGCCACGACACGCGCTGGAGCGCCCGCTCCGATACCCCGCGGGGTATGATCTTGCCTGCGCCAGCCACAGGAGGCAATCATGCAGGTCGACCCGGACATCGCCGCCGACGTCATCACCAGGCTTCGACGCGTGCGCGGTCAGCTCGAGGGTGTGATCGCGATGATCGACGAGGGCCGGACCTGCCCAGAGGTGCTGACGCAGATCGCGGCGGCCTCGCGTGCCCTGGACCGCGTCGGATTCAAGGTGGTCTCCGCCGGGTTGTCCCAGTGCGCCGCCGCCGAGGAGCGAGGCGAGGACCCGGAGCTGTCGCGCGAGACACTGGAGCGGCTGTTCTTGTCACTGGCCTGACCGTTTCGATGTGCTGACCTACGATCACGCCAAGCCCGCGTCCCGAGTGCCGCCCCGGCATGCGCGGGAGCGACAACCCCAGCCAGGAGGCATCCAGGTGCACGTCACGGTGAGTGAGCTGAAGTCCACGCTGCAGGACGCGTTCGTCCTCGACGTCCGCGAGCCCCAGGAGTACGACGACGGGCACGTCCCCGGGGCGACGCTCATGCCGTTGGCGACGGTTCCGGTGCGGCACTCCGAGCTGCCCAAGGACCGCGCCATCTACGTCATCTGCCGTACCGGGGGTCGCTCGTTCACCGGTGCCACCTGGCTTGCTCAGCAGGGCTACGACGTCCGCAACGTGACCGGTGGGATCGTCGAGTGGCAGGCGCAGGGCTTCCCGGTCTCCCTCGGGCGGGATGCCTGAGCGATGGGCCTGTTCTCGCGCACCAAGAAGCAGGTCAAGCCGACCGAGGCCCAGACGATGGCGGCCGAGGGTGCCGTGCTCGTCGATGTCCGGACGAACGAGGAGTGGCGCGCCGGCCGGGCGCCGAGGGCCAAGCACATCCCGCTCGAGTCCATCACTCGCCGCCAGAGCGAGCTGTCCAAGGACGCCACCCTGATCACCGTGTGCCGCTCGGGCCGGCGCTCGGCAACGGCGGCCAAGCAGCTGCGCCAGGACGGCTTCACCGTGCTGAACCTGCACGGCGGGATGCAGGCATGGGCGGCGGCCGGGCTACCCGTGGTCCGCAGCGGCGGGAAGGCCGGCCAGATCACCTGAGCTCGTGGTGACCGGTGGGGGTCCGAGCGCCCCACTAGGGTGAGCCGTATGGATGCCGGCCTGGAGGGGAAGGTCGCCCTGGTGACGGGCGCCTCCCGGGGAATCGGTGCGGCCACGGTGCTGGCGTTGGCCCGCGAGGGCGCCGCCGTCGCCCTCGTGTCGCGCAAGCTCGAGGGCCTGGAACAGGTAGCCGCCGCCGTCGTGGAGGCGGTTCCGCAGGCCCGCCTCCTGGCAGTCGCGGCCCACGTCAGCGACGAGGAAGCCGCCTCTGCTGCAGTAGCTGCCGCGAGCCAGGAGCTCGGCCCTATCGACGTGCTCGTGAACAACGCCGGGACGAACCCCTACTTCGGCCCGATGCTCGGTCTTGACCGCGCTCGCGCGGACAAGACCGTCGAGATCAACCAGTGGGCGCCGGTGCTCTGGACCCAGCTGGTCGCCAGGGCCGGGATGGCCGAGCGTGGGGGTGCGGTGGTGAACGTGGCCAGCGTGGGTGGCCTGCTCACCGAGCCCGGCATCGGTTGGTACAACGGCACCAAGGCGGCCCTCATCCACCTGACCCGCCAGCTCGCGGCCGAGCTGGCGCCGAGCACGCGCGTCAACGCCATCGCCCCGGGAATCGTGCGCACCCAGCTCGCGCGAGCCATGTGGGAGTCCTACGAGCCGCAGCTCGCTGCGTCGCTGCCGCTGGCGCGCATCGGCGAGCCGAACGACATCGCCGACGTGATCACGTTCCTGGCCGGCGCCGGCTCCCGCTGGATGACCGGCCAGACGCTCGTGGTCGACGGGGGCGCCGCCGTGCGGATCTCGGTCGGTTGAGGCCCGTGACCCCATCCACCAGCCCACCGGGGCTCGAGCTGGTGCGCCTGCGCCGCTACCTTGCCGCGGTGCTGCCCGAGCCGCCGTTGGCGGCCCTGGAGGCGCACGTCATCCCTGGAGGTCGCTCCAACGTCACCTATCGCGTCACTGACCGCCGGCGGACCTGGGTGGTTCGCCGGCCACCGCTGGGTGGTGTCCTCCCGACCGCGCACGACGTCGCTCGTGAGGCCCGCGTGATGGCCGCACTCGCCGACACCGACGTCCCAGTCCCGCCGGTCCTGCACCTGTGCGAGGACAGCTCGGTCGTGGGGGCGCCGTTCGTCGTCATGGACTACGTCGAAGGGGTCGTGCTGCGTGAGGAGGCCGACTTCCGGGGTCGGCCGCCCGAGGTGCTCCGCCGCGTCGCGGAGCTGCTCGTCGACACGCTGCTCGCGCTGCACCGGGTGGACCCCGGAGCCGTCGGGCTCAGCCGGTTCGGTCGTCCCGGCGGTTTCCTGGCCCGCAACGTCGAGCGGTGGACCCGCCAGTGGGCCGACAGCAAGACGCGCGAGCTCCCGGTGGTGGACCACGTCGCAGCGGCGCTGGCCGAACGCGTTCCGCAACCGCAGGTGGTCTCGATCGTGCATGGCGACTACCGGTTGGACAACGTGATGTTCGCCGAGGACCTGACCGCGGTGGCGGCCGTGGTCGACTGGGAGCTCTCGACGCTGGGGGACCCGCTGGCCGACGTCGGGCTCATGCTCACCTACACCGACGTTGCTGACCGCGTCCTCGGCACCGCCAGACCTGACGGTCTGCTCGACCCCGAGGAGCAGCTCGCCCGCTACGCCGCAACCAGCTCGCTGGACCTCACCGACATCGCCTGGTACCGCGCCTTCGGCGTGTTCAAGCTCGCGGTGATCATCGAGGGAGTGCACGCCCGCTTCCTTGCCGGGGCCACCGTCGGCGAGGGCTTCGAACGCTTCGGGCGTTTCGTCCCAGAGCTGGCCGAGCAGGCAGCCGAACTGCTGCGCGAGGCGTGACCAGAACGCGAGAACCGAGGAGCTCTCATGGACTTCGCCCCCACCGATCGTGCGCGCGAGCTGACCGAGCGGGCCACGACATTCCTCCACGAGCACGTCCTCCCGGCCGAGGCAAGGTTCCATCAGCAGGCACGGGCCGGTGCCCAGGCCGGCAGCTGGGACACCCCGCCCGTCGTGCTGGAGCTGCAGCGTCAGGCGCAGGATGCCGGGCTGTGGAACCTGTTCCTTCCACCCGGCGAGCACGGGTCTGGAGGTGCCGGGCTGAGCGTCTCGGAGTACGCGGCGGTCGCCGAGGTCAGCGGCTGGTCGCCGTGGATCATGCCGGAGGCGATGAACTGCTCGGCGCCGGACACCGGGAACATGGAGCTGTTGGCGATGTTCGGCTCCGCGGACCAGCGGGAGCGTTGGTTGAAGCCTCTGCTCAGCGCGGAGATCCGGTCCTGCTTCGGCATGACCGAGCCGGACGTGGCGTCCTCGGACGCCCGGAACATCGCCACCACGATCGAGGCGGATCGTGACGGTGACGGTGTCGTCAGCGGCTACCGCGTCAACGGCCGCAAGTGGTGGTCCACCGGGGCCATGTCAGCGCGCTGCCGGGTGGCGCTGGTCATGGGGGTCAGCGAGCCCGACGCCGAGCCACATGCGCGCCACACCATCGTGCTGGTCCCGATGGATGCCGACGGCGTCGTGCGTGAGCGCTCCACGACCGTCTTCGGCTACACCGACCACGCCCACGGCGGGCACGGCGTCGTCCGGTTCGACCAGGTACGGGTGCCGGCCACCGCCGTGCTCGGCAGGCCTGGTGCGGGCTTCGCCATGGCCCAGGCACGTCTCGGTCCCGGCCGGATCCACCACTGCATGCGGCTGCTCGGCATGGCCGAGCGTGCCATCGACGCCATGGTCCGACGGGCGGGAGAACGCACGGCCTTCCAGCGAACCCTGGCCGAGCAGGGAGTGGTTCGTGACCAGATCGCCCGAGCCCGGCTGGCGGTGGACCAGGCGCGGCTGCTCGTGCAGCGGACCGCCTGGCAGATCGACACCGAAGGCGCCCGGGCAGCGTCCGCCGGGATCGCTGGGATCAAGGCGGTCGTGCCCGGGGTGGTCTGCCAGGTCCTCGACGACGCCATCCAGGTCCACGGCGGGCTCGGCGTCAGCGACGACGAGGTGCTGGCCTCGCTCTACGCTGCCGCCCGTTCGCTGCGGATCGCTGACGGACCGGACGAGGTGCATCGCCGCTCAGTTGCCAGGTACGAGCTCAGGCGACACCGTTGAGCTCGTTCACCACGGGGAGCAGGTCCCCGATCGAGTAGTAGTTCACCCCGACGAAGTTGGGCAGCATGCCCCGCTCCTCCTGGCACTGCTCCACCCGCGGTCCCAGCACGTCCTCCGGGTTGATCTGCTTCGCGGCGGAGACCAGGTTGGAGAAGCCGGACAGCCAGTGGTTCACCAGGAACAGCGGCGCGTCCGGGCCACCCCGGTTCGCCTCGCAGGACAGGTCCGCCTTCTTGGGGAAGGTGTACGGCGTGTCCTGGGTGAGGGCGAACATGTTGTCCAGCCATGGTGCCTGCGCGCCGCCCTCGCCGTCCTCGGTCATCACCACGAGGCGCTTGCCAGTGAGGATCATGTCGCGCAGCGTCGGGAACCCGCTGGAGGGGTCGTGCACGATCGGTGCCAGCCCGGCGTCGACGATCGCCTGAGCGATGTCAGCGGCCTCCACGTGGTTCTCCACCAGAAGAGTCACGACCTCGTTCGGGTTGGCGTTCATCCACGAGCCAATCCCTTGAAGAGTCGGTGCGAGCTCGGTGGCGCCGATCTCGCACAGCCCGTGGCACATGTAGAGGGCCGGTGGTCCGGTCGGTTCACCGATGGCGGCCTCGACCACCCGCAGCGCCGAGTCGATCGCCTCCGGCGGGTATGACTCCTCGAGGTCGGCGCGACCCTCGGTGAGGTTCACGCTCAGCGAGGAGACGTACTCCCCGGCGGGCCGCGCCTCCCACACGTCGATCATGAGCGCCCGGGCACCGCCGTCGAGCTGGTCGAGGACGCTGTGCGGCTGCTCGGCCAAGAACCATCCAGGCTGATCTGCCGCCGACATCGCGTTGTGGGTGGTGGCGAAGGACACCTCGTCGTATCGCCGCTCGCACAGGACTTCGAAGCCGTTGCACGTCGCGGCGTCCCCGGTCACCACCGCAGCGGCCGTTGCGTCCGTGTCGACGTCGCGAACGACCACGAACGCCCCGGCCAGCAGGCCAATGACGACGATGGACACCACCGTGCCCAGGATCCAGCGCCCGGCGCCCGACTCGGGCTCCGGCTCCCTCGCTCCCCCGCCGGCCGCTGCCGGCTCACCGGCCTTCGCGCCGACGGCGGCGACGGTGATCTCCGAGACCCCGTAGGCAAGGACAAGCAGGCCCACCAGGACGCCGGCCCAGGTGAGCAGTCGGATCGGATCGATGAGCAGGCCGACGCCGAGGGCGATCACGGCGAGCCCACGCAGCGCGGCCAGCTCGGTGGAGGCAGGGCGCTGACGCACCCGCTGCGAGGCTGCGCGGAGCACCTCGTCGACGTCGATGTCGGGGAGCAGGGCAGCGGCAGCGGCGGCGACCAGCGCGCCGGTGATCACCAGGACTGCGGTGGCGACCCAGAACGGGTCCCCGAACACCTCCCAGGCGCCGTTGGCGACGGCGCCGGTGAGCGAGTCGGTCCCCAGCGAGGCCAGCACGATGCCGGCGAGCAACGTCAGCAGGCCGAGCACGCCGCCGGCAACCATCGAGGCGATCCCGGCTCGCACCATGCCGCGCCGCTGGTTCGGTGCGATCCACACGCCCAGGACGATGCATCCGAGGGCCAGCACCGGCAGCACCCACGCGGCGAGGGACAGGTAGCGGGCGGCGCGGATCGACTGCTCGAAGAGCGAGCCGCTGCCCACCTCGGCGAGCGTGAGCGAGAGGTCGGCCGGTACGTCCTCCAGCAGGTCCGGGGCCAGGTTCTTGAGCACACTGGTGACGACCGCCCCGGCGTCGGCGACGCGCAGCACGATGGACGGCTCGTCCGGGTCGGTCGCCGCCTGCTGGGCCTGGGCAGCCGCCTGGCGGACCAGCGGGGACAGCACGTCGCTGCCCACCACGAAGGCGGCTCCCTGCTCGATGACCGGCTTGATCGCCACCAGGTCTGGCTGAGCCTGGATCACCTGCGCAGCAAGCTCTTCGCCGAGTGCCTGGCTGACCGCCGGCTGCTGGCGCACCTGGTCGACATTCGTGGCGAACGTGTCGGTGTCGAGCAGGTTGCGGTAGGACACCACGGAGATGGCGGCGACCAGCAGCAGGATGGTGCCCACCGCGATGAGGGCGCGCGAGGCGGTGCGACGGCTGCTCGGGGTGCCGACCCGGTCCCAGGCGTTGGGCATTGCCGGAGCCTAGCGACCGGGACAATGGTTGCTGTGAACGTCGCCCTGCTGACCCACGACCCGTCCTTGGCGGTGCGTCGGCTGCGGTCGGGTGGCCTGGTGGCGCTCCCGACCGAGACGGTCTACGGCCTCGGCGCCGTGGCCACGGATCCGGTCGCCGTCCGACGGGTGTTCCAGGCGAAGGGTCGGCCGGTCGAGCACCCCCTCATCGTCCACCTCGCCGACGGGTCAGTGCTGGGTCACTGGGCGGCCGACGTGCCGGCCGCGGCCGCCCGCCTCGCTGAGGCCTGCTGGCCCGGCCCGCTGACGTTGGTGCTTCGGCGTTCGGCGTCGGTGCTCGACGTGGTCACCGGTGGGCTCGGCACCGTGGCCGTGCGCGTCCCCGACCACCCGTTGACGGCGGTGGTGCTCGGTGAGCTCGGGACTGGCGTGGTCGCCCCGTCGGCGAACCGGTTCGGCCGGGTGAGTCCGACCACGGCGCAGCACGTGCTGGACGAGCTGGCCGACGTCCTGGTCCCCGGCCGAGACCTGGTCCTCGACGGCGGCCCAGCGCGGGTTGGCGTGGAGTCGACCATCGTGGACTGCACGGGGGAGCAGCCGGTGCTCCTGCGGCCGGGGGCGATCGGGGCGGCTGAGGTGGTCCGGATCGCCGGGGCCGGCCTCGGCGTGGCAAGCCCGGACGGCCCGGTCCGGGCTCCGGGGATGCTCGCCGCCCACTACGCCCCCGCTGCCACGGTGCGGGTGCTGGTCGGCGCGGACGACCTGGCTGATCTTGTCCCGGACGCATCGATGGGGGTACTGGCGATGGAGGAGGTCCCGACGCCGTCGGGCATGGTCCGCCTCGCCGCCCCGGCTGACGTGCCCGGCTATGCCAAGGTCCTGTACCGAGCGTTGCGCGACGCCGACGCCCTCGGCCTCGGCGGTGTGCTGGCCATCCCCCCGGACGGACCCGGGCTGGCTGCGGCGGTGCGTGACCGGCTGAACCGAGCCGCCGCGGGCCGGTGAGGGACGCGAGCCCGCTCAGCCCGCCTGGCGCCGACGCGCGGCCATGATCGGGTCGACCTCGCTCATGGTCGCCGTGAGGGCCGCGGCGATGAGGATCGTGGCGGCCATGACGAAGAAGAGCAGCAGGAAGGCCACCGGGACCGCGAAGACCGTGTAGCCGACGTCGTCGAGGACGTAGGCGATGTAGGTGGCCGACCCGTACTTCACGGCCTCGAACAACACCCCGCCCAGCAGCGCGCCAGCCAGCCGAGCCCGCGCGCTGGGCTGGACGCCCGTCAGGCGGGAGAGCACGATCCAGCAGACGAGGGTGTTGAGGCCGACGGCCAGGGTGAGGCTGCTCGACACCAGGGCGGCCATGGCGAGCGGCCCGGTGAGTCCGAGGTCGACGAGTGCGTCCCCGAACAGGCCGGCGACCACCGTGGTGCCGAGATAGGACAGCACCAGCAGCGGGACCAGGACGAGCATGTACCCGAGGTGGCGGGCGGACTTGACGAACAGCCCCCGTGGGTCGTACTGGACCCCGTAGATGAGGCGGACCCCGCTGTCCAGCGCCCGCAGGACGGCGAGTGCGCTGTAGAGCAGGGCGACAGCGCCGATGATGCCGATCGTCCCAGCCTGCTGGGAGAAGGTGGTCGGGTCGATCCCGTCCGGCCCGATGAGCCCCGGGAACGCCTCCGTCAGTGTTCGGGTGATGATCTGCTGCAGGTCCCCCAGCTGGGTGAAGGCCACGCCGTAGGCCAGGGCCATCCCGGAGAGCAGGCTGAAGAAGGCGTAGAAGGCGATGCCCTTCGCCGACAACGTCCCGTAGCCGTCCCGGAAACGCTCCCACCAGCGCCAGGTCCAGGCGAGTAGGTCGCTTCGGTCGACCACCCGGCGGATCAGGCTGGTGTCGTTGTCCGGTGGGTCGATGTCGGTGCCCACCAGCGGGTCGAGCGTTCGGGCTCGTGGGCCCGGTGGCAGCGGCGGGGCTGGCGGGGTTGGTGACACGACGACGGGAGTCTAGGCGTGCTATGCAAGTGCCCGTGACTGCCGTCGTGAGGAACGTGCCCGAGGGGTCCCGCTACGAGCTTCAGGACGAGGGGGAGATGCTCGGCCACCTGGACTACATTCGCAGGGAGCAGCGCATCCGGCTCGTCCACACCGCCGTGGACGTCCAAGGCCGTGGAGCGGGTTCGGCGCTGGCTCGTGGCGCGCTCGACGACGCGCTCGGCGAGGGCCTGCATGTGATCGTCGAGTGCCCTTTCGTCCTGCGGTGGCTCGGGCATCACCCGGAGTACCTGGAGGCGCACCCCGAGCAGATCGAGCTCCGAGACCTGTGAGCGTCACCGGTTGGGTGATCTGCGTCAGACCGCTGCGGCCAGGATGAAGGCCACGCCGACGACGGCGGCGGCAGCCCCGGACACCACGTCACCGGCACGGCCCCACCAGGTGTGCAGCGCTTGTAGCGCGTCCGGACGCCGTGCCTGCACCAAGGCGAAGCCCACGATGGGCGCGGCGACACCCAGGGTGGCGACCGACCCCCCGAGCAGTGGCAGTGCCAGCAGGCCCCCCGGCACGTCGGCAGCGGCGAAGGCGGCCGCCGCAGGGATCAGGAACAGCCACTGACGCGGGCTCGGCCCGACCAGCGCGAAGCCCACCAGCGCCGAGCGCACGGGAGTGAGCACGTCGGCCAGTCGTGCCATCCGTGCTGGGCCCTTCGTCGAGCCACGGCTGCGCGCTCGCAGCATGGCCGTCAGGCCAAGGACCAGCGCGCCGACACCGATGCCGAGCTGGGCCCAGGCCGGGAGCCCGTCGCTGCGTTCTGGCTGGGCGGCGCCGAAGCCGAGCATCCCGACAAGGAGCACGCTGGTGGCTCCGGTGAACCATCCCAGGGCGATGGCCACGCCGGACCGCAGACCTCCCTGGCCGGCGATCACCAGCAGTACCAGCGCGATCGAGAGCGGGCTCAGCGCAACTGGCAGCAAGCTGAGCAGCGCGGCGCCGACGGACATGGGTCGACACTGCCGCACGATGCCTCGGGGCGCACGGCGTGGGTGGGACCTGGATGGGGTGGTCTCGGGTCCGCTGGCCGAGGTGGCTCCGCGGGCCGTGTGGAGCCCCGTGGATCTGCGGGTGACCGCGGGTGCGCCCAACGGTCGGGCGCATGCAGGCCGCATCGGGGCTGCCAGGACGAGGAGTGTTATGGCACTGTTGCGTCGAAGGTCGTAGCGTCGGGGGCCGGAGCTGCCGGTCGCCTGCCCGATGCCCGATGCCCGATGCCCGATGCCCGATGCCCGTTGCCTGTTGCGCCTGTTGCGCCTGTTGCCTGATCAGAGCCAGCGACCGGCGGCCGTAGACTCCGAGCAGCCGACGCCACCCAGCGTTCGGCGGGTTCGTGCGTCCATGCACACAGCAAATCCGCACGTCCCGCCCTCGTAGCTCAGGGGAGAGAGCAACGGTTTCCTAAACCGTGTGTCGCAGGTTCGAATCCTGCCGGGGGCACGCCGGGGGATCTGGGGTCCCCGGCGGCATCTGCAGCAGCCGATCGTGCTCGTTCGGCGCCCCTGTGGCCTAGCATCCGGCCATGCAGACTGGGTCCCGCCTCCGTGAGGCGGATGTCATCGTCGTTGGTGCGGGGCTGTCCGGCTTGGTCGCTGCCAAGCAGGTCCTCGATGCCGGGCACGAGCCTCTCGTGGTTGAAGCCGACGACCGCGTCGGCGGGCGGATTCATACCCAGGAGTCCGACGGGATCCTGTTCGAGGTGGGCGCTCAGTGGATCGGGGACACCCACCACGAGACCGAGGCCCTGGCCACCGAGCTCGGCCTCACCATCCTCCCGCAGTACGACGAAGGCCAGACCTCCTACGAGTTCGCCGGCGAGGTCCTTCCGGAGCGTGAGTTCTACGCCAAGTACGCCGCCGAGCTGGCAGACCTCGAGCGGGTGCTGCGCACGCTGGATCGCATGGCTGAGACGGTACCGACCGACGCCCCTTGGACAGCCCCGGAGGCCAACGCCTGGGACCGGGTGACCTCGGGTGCCTTCTACGACGCCCAAGGGCTGTCCCCGGTGGCGCGCACGATGCTGGAGATCTGCACCGTGGGCATCCTGGCGGTGCCCACCGTCGAGGTCTCTCTGCTCGACCTCCTGTTCAACGTTGCTGTCTGCGGCGTCACGGCCGACTTGTTCGCGGAGTCCGAGGGTGGAGCGCAGACGAAGCGTTTCGTCGAGGGCACGAGCGAGCTCCCCCACCGCCTCGCCGCCCAGCTGGGCGAGCGGATCGTGCTGGGCAGCCCGGTCCTGGCGATCGAGCACTCGGCGAGCTCGGTCACCATCACCTGCCGGGGCGGGCTGGTGGCCCGGGGTCGACAGGTGATCGTTGCGCTGTCACCGACGCTGGCAGGCAGGATCATGTACGACCCCCCGCTGCCGGAGGTGCGGGACCAGCTCACCCAACGCATGCCGCTGGCCTCGGCGCACAAGGCCTTCCTCGTCTACGACGAGCCGTTCTGGCGGAGCGACGGCTTCAACGGTCAAGTGATCTCCGAGGTCGGCCCCGCCCGGATGTCCAACGATGTCTGCCCGCCGGCTGACGGTCGCGGCGTGATCCTCGGCTTCCTCGAGGGCGAGTCGGCCCGAGTTGCCGGGCGCTGGGAGCCGGCCGCCCGCGAGCGTGCGCTTGCCGAGGAGCTTGCCCGGCACTTCGGCCCCAGGGCGCTGGAATACACCAGTTTCGTCGAGGGGGGCTGGGCGGACCGGCAGTGGACGCGTGGCTGCTACAACTCCAACATGGGCCCGTGCACCTGGACCCACTTCGGCAGCGCGCTGGCCAAGCCGGTGGGGGCGATCAAGTGGGGATCGACCGAGACGGCCTCCCAGTGGAGCGGCTACATGGAGGGCGCCATCCACGCCGGGCGCCGGGCCGCAACCGAGGTCCTCGACGCCCTGGGCTGATCCACGGGGCTGATCCACGGCGAGGCGTCTCGGGGTCGGCGGTCTCGGGTCGTAGGCTGCAGAAGCATTCTCAGCCACCGTGACCAGGAGCTTGTGTGCCGCCATCGTCCATACGCCCGGTCGAGCGGCCTTCGCGCGTCCAGAGCGGACGGTCGCAGCCGCCGCTGCGGCTCACGAGACGCGGTCGTCGTGTCGTGCTGCTCGGGGTGGTGCTGCTCGCGCTCGTCCTGCTCCTGGGATCGGTTCGACTGGCAAGCGGCATCGCCGCGATGGTGCGGGGAGGCGATCCCGCGACGGCGGCACCCCCTGCGCCGGAGGCTGTGGCGGCCGACGAGGTCACGGAGCAGACCGTTGGTGCCGCCTCGCCGGAGCCGGTCGCTGCACCGCCCCGGGACCTGGTCCCGAATGAACCGGTGTCCGAGCGGCCAGCCCGGCAGCTGCCGGTGCCGGTGTCGGCGGTCTCGGCCGCCGGGTCCGGCGAGCTCACGACAGCCCCAGGCCGGGACGATGCGCCGGCCGGATCGGGACGACTCATCCGCTACCGCGTGCTCGTGGAGGACGGGCTGACGGTCCTTGGTGACCCAGTCGACGGAGCGGCCTTCGCCGAGGTCGTGCACGGCGTGCTTTCTCATCGGCGAGGCTGGCAGGCCGTCGACGGCGTCCGCTTCGCCCGCGTCGCGCGCGGCCCGAGCGACGTCGACGTCGTCCTTGCCTCGCCCGTCACGACCGACGCTATGTGCGCGCCACTGCTCACCTACGGCAACGTCTCCTGCTTCAACGGCTCCGACGCGGTGCTCAACGCGGTCCGCTGGTTCTCCGGAGCCGACAGCTACGGCAAGGACCTCATCGGCTACCGGAGCTACCTGGTCTCTCACGAGGTGGGTCATTTCCTCGGCAAGCCGCACGTGGGGTGTCCCTCGCCCGGAGCGCCGGCGCCGGTCATGGTGCAGCAGACGAAGTCGCTGTACGGGTGCGTGAGCAACTCCTGGCCCGCGAAGGCCTGACGTCGGCGAGGCGCACCCCGACGACGAGCGCAGCTCGGACCGTCACATGGGCTGGAGGAGCCCCCGACGCAGCTCGGCAACGGACTCGGCCAGCGTCAGCCTCGGGCGCCAACCCCACCGTCGGGCACGGTCGGCCACCAGCCGCCCTGCCCATGAGGGCTCGGCCGTCCACTCCGGTTCGACGCCGAGCGACGAGCACACTGCGCCGAGGTAGTCACGCTGCGTCGCCGTCCCGGCTGCGGCGTTGAGGACCGTGCACTCGCCCAGCACCGGTCCTTCCTCTGGATCGGTTGCGAGATCGATCGCTCCGACGGCGAGGGCCGCCGTCAACGCCGCCAGGTCGGTCACATGGACCCAGGGGAACGACGCTGTGTGGTTGGCCCGTCGAGCGGACGCTTTCGATGCGATCTCACCCGGGCGCAGCGTGTTCCAGACCGAGGACGGGCCGGGCCCCAGGACGGCAGGTGGACGCACCAGCACTCGGGTGATGCCAGTGATCCGGGCGAGCGCGGCGTCGGCGTCGCGCTTCGTGGTGGGATACGGCCCTGCATCGTCGCCGACCAGCGCCGAGGCTTCTGTGACGTCGCCGCCGCCGGGAGAGCGGCGGTACACCGTTGAGGTTGAGACATGGACCAGCCTCGGGACGCCAGCGGCGCGGGCGGCGAGCGCGAATGTGCGCGTGCCCTCGACGGCGACCCGGCGCTGCTCGAGCTCGGGACCGCCGAGCGGATGCACCGTCGTCACCACCGCCGTCGCCTCCGCCACAGCTGCCGCAGCCGTGCTCGGATCGGTGAAGTCGCCCACGAGCTCATGCACCCCGTCGAGGTGAGGGGCGGTACCGACGCGGCGCACCATGGCCCGCACGGTCGCGCCGCGCTCGGCGAGTGCGGCGCAGATGCGTGCGCCGACGAGGCCGTTGCCACCGGTGACGACGACGAGCTGGTCCGACTCGTGGTTGAAGGTCATGGTGCCCAGCCTGCCTGCAGCGATCGGCCGACGCGACCTTGGTGCGCCGTCAGGGACTCGAACCCCGAACCCGCTGATTAAGAGTCAGCTGCTCTGCCAATTGAGCTAACGGCGCGATGCCGGAGCCAGGGTATCCCTTGCCCCAACGGGTGAGTGACGGGACTTGAACCCGCGACATCCTGGACCACAACCAGGTGCTCTACCAGACTGAGCTACACCCACCGTGGCGCCCCGTCCGAGGCGCGACGCACAGGAGTGTACCGGCGCATCGCGGTCCTCAGGAATTCGCCGGTGGTGTGACGTCGGCGGCCGCCGCCTTCACCAGATCGACTGCGGGACCGGGTGCCGGGACCAGCATCGTGGCTCGGTAGAAGCGCAGCTCGCGAACCGAATCGACGATGTCGCCGAGGGCGCGATGGTTGCCGTGCTTGGCTGGGCCGTTGGCCACGATCTGGGGGTACCAGCGCTTCGCGAGCTCCTTGAAGGAGGAGACGTCGACGTTGCGGTAGTGCAGCCACCCCTCGAGCTCGGGCATGTCACGGGCGATGAACAGCCGGTCCATGTGGACGGTGTTGCCGGCGAGCGCGGCCTTGCGTTGCTCGGGGACGTGAGCCTTGACGTAGTCCAGACAGGCCCGCTGGGCCTCGGCCATCGGTACGCCGCCGGTCGACAGCGCCTGGAGCAGCCCTGACCTCGTGTGCATCGTGCGCACCACGTCGTCCATGAGGTCCAACGCTCCGTCTGGGGGAGCGATCACCAGGTCCACCCCGTCACCCAGGACGTTGAGCTCGCCATCGGTCACGAGCACCGCGATCTCGACGAGGGCGTCCTTGGCTGGGTCGAGGCCCGTCATCTCGCAGTCGATCCAGACGAGGCGGTCGGTGGGGAGGTCAGCGCTGGTCACGAGACAAGGACCATAGCCGCGCCGGTGCCTGCCGCCGCGCCGCGGGCTTCCAGGCGAGGCAGCCGGTAGGGACGGACGCGCGCCCGGAGGGACTCGAACCCCCGACCAAGTGCTTAGAAGGCACTCGCTCTATCCATCTGAGCTACGGGCGCTGGTGCGGCGCCTATTCTTCCTCACCGAGGACGTGATACTCAGCCCGCCGACGTCGAGACGGCGTTCAGCGAGACCGAGCTGCCACCTTCTGTGGCGCTGGCGCTGAACTGCACGGAGTCCGTGTCCCGCTCGGCCAGCAGGAAGGTCGTGTCGCCAGCGTCGCCGCTGGTGGTGGTCTCACTGGTGATCGAGTAGCCGGCCGGCTCCAGCCCGCTTCGCATCTGCTCGGTGACCGCGTCGACCGTCGCTGTGCTCGCGATCTGGACGGACCAGGAGGTGCCCTCCGGAGTGTCGAGCACCTGGGAGAACTGGATCTCGCCCTCCGGGAGCGGGATGTCGGAGGGGAAGCCCTCCGGCAGCGAGCCGTCGCTCTTGGTGGTGATGGAGCCGTCCTCGCTCTCGATCGTGACGCCCTCGTCGTCGACGTCGAACTGGACGTCGCCTTCGCCGGCGGCCTCTGCCGCACCTTCCACAGCCTTCTCCGTGAGTGTCTCGCTGACGGAGCCACAGCCAGACACGCCGGCGCCGGTGAGGGCCAGCGCCACCACGGCGATCGTCGTTCCCATCGTCCGGGCGCGTCCCGCCCGATGCGTCCTCGGTGCCATCTGCACTCCAGCGTCTGGGGGGAGGTGTTCGGAGCATGTCTCTCACCAGTTCTACACCCAACGGTCACCGGCGTGGGGCACGAGGCTGGACCACCGCGCGAGCCCACGGTCCTCGCCCACGCGTCCTGGCAGGATGCGGACCATGCCAACGGGGGCCACGGACCAGGAGCCGTTGCAGGCTGCCCTCCGTGCGTTGCGTGACCTCGTCAGCCAGACGACGTTCTCCTTGGCGGTCGCCGAGACGGCTGAGGTCGCCTCGGCCGCCGCTGCCGCTTCGGAGTCCTGGGCCGTGCAGCGGCAGCTGGAGGACTACGTGCTGCCGCGACTGGACCGCCTCGATGCCCCCATGCTCGTCGTGGTCGGCGGCTCCACCGGAGCCGGGAAGTCGACGCTGGTGAACTCCCTCGTCGGCGCGGCGGTTACGCGCGCCGGCGTCCTTCGCCCGACGACGAGGGCACCGGTTCTGGTCCATCACCCTGATGATGCGGCGGCGTTCGACGGCGATCGCGTGCTGCGTGACCTCGCGCGCGTCCGATCGGACGTGCGGGGCCAGGCAGGCACCGAGTCCAGTCACGAGGTCGCCCTGGTGGCTGATGCCGCGCTGCCCCAGGGGATGGCACTGGTAGACGCCCCAGACATCGACTCGGTCGTACGGGAGAACCGGGCGCTGGCCGACCAGCTCATGGCCGCCGCAGACCTGTGGCTCTTCGTGACCAGCGCCGCTCGCTACGCCGACGCCGTCCCGTGGCAGGTGCTGGACCATGCGGCCGCTCGGGGTGCGGCGGTGGCCGTCGTCCTGAACCGGGTGACTGCGGGGACAGAGAACATCGTCCGCCCTGACCTCGCCCGGATGCTGCGAAGCAGGGGGCTTCCCGACGCCCCGCTGTTCCTCGTGCCGGAGGTAGTCCTCCACGACGGACGGCTGATGGGGGATGAGGTCGAGCTGCTTCGTTCGTGGCTGGCCGCGTTGGCCGCCGACGCCGAGACCCGCGCCTGGGTGGTGCGCACCACGTTGGCCGGGGCGATCTCGGACACGGGCCGGCGCGCGGACGGCCTGGCGGCCGCGCTGGACGAGCAGGAACGGGTTCGAGATCGCCTGGCCGGGGCGGTCCGCCGGCGCTACGGCGAGGCGTCCGAGCGGTTCGTGGTCGCCGCGACCGACGGGACGCTGCTGCGTGGGGAGGTGCTTGCCCGATGGCGCGAGCTGGTCGGTGCGGGTGACCTCGGACGGGCGGTCGACGCCTTCGTCAGTCGCAGCAGCGAGCGCCTCCGCGCGTTCCTGTGGGCAGAGCCCGCTGGGCAGGTGGTCGCTGCTGCGACCTCGGACGCCATCGCGACGGGTCTGGACGCGCTGCTCCGGCAGGCCGCAGCTCGGGCCGCCGAGGCCACCGAACGTGACTGGCGGGCCGAACCTGCCGGCGATCACCTGCTGGGCGATCAGGAGATGGGTCGGCTGGGCCAGGACGTCGACGCGAGGAGTGCGGCGGCGGTCCGCCGATGGCAGGACCGGGTCCTCGAGCTCGTGGGCGAGGTCGGGCCCGCGCGACGAGGGAGCGCGCGAGCGATCGCCTTCGGGGTCAACGGGCTGGGTGTGGCGTTGATGATGCTCACCTTCGCCTCGACCGGCGGTGTGACGGGCGCCGAGCTGGGCATCGCGGCTGGGACGGCGGTGGTCGCACAGCGCTTGCTGGAGGCGGTCTTCGGCGACCAGACCGTTCGCCGGCTGACCGCTGCGGCCAGCGAGGAGCTTGCGGCCGCCGCCGATGCGTTCCTGGCCGAGGAGGCGGCCCGTTTCGATGACCTCCTGAGCCTGGTTCCCTCGGTGGCCGATCAGGGGTCGGCCGTGCGCACGGCGGCGATGGCCGTTCGGGCCGAGATGGCAGCCCTGGAGGTCGGGACCGTTGGTGGGCAGCCATGACCGCATCGGTCCCCGACCAGACTGCCGCGCTCGCCGAGGCCGTCGGCCTGCTCACCAGCTGGCTGCCGACCGATGAGCTCGAGGCGGCCCGTGGGGTGATCGCGAAGACGGCGCAGCGCCAACGCCTCGCTGACGAGCGAACCGTGGTGGCCCTGGCCGGTGCGACAGGGTCGGGGAAGTCCTCGGTGTTCAACGCTCTCGTCGGCCTGGACCTCGCCGAGACCGGGGCCCGGCGGCCGACCACCGGGCGCGCGATGGCCTGCGTCTGGGGAGCCGAGGGCTCGGGTGACCTGCTCGACTGGCTGGGCATCGACCAGCGCCACGTGGTCGTTCGAGAGGGACCGCTGGCGCCACGTGCAGGGACTGACCTTGCCGGTCTCGTCCTGGTGGACCTGCCGGACCACGACTCGGTGGTCCTGGGCCACCGCCTGGCGGTCGACCGACTCGTCGAGCTGGTGGACCTGCTGGTCTGGGTGGTGGACCCGCAGAAGTACGCCGATGCGAGCCTGCACACGGGCTACCTGTCTAGGCTGACGCCGTATGCCCGCTCCATGCTGGTCGTGCTCAACCAGGTCGACCGGTTGGCCGAGGAGCAGCATCGAGCCTGCCGAGACGACCTGCGTCGGATCCTCGACGAGGAGGGGCTCGAAGAGGTCCCACTCCTCACCGCCTCGGCGAGGAGTGGACAGGGCGTGTCAGCGCTGCGCGTCCAGCTCCAACAGGTCCTCGCACAACGTCGGGCGGCCACAGCTCGGGTGCTCGCCGACCTGTCCGCCACCGCCGATCGGCTGGCCGCGGCCTCGGGCCTGCCGGCCGCCAGCGACTTGCCGCGGGCCACGGACCGGGCCGCGGCCGAAGGTCGCCTGGTGGCTGGGCTCGCCACGGCGGCCGGGGTGGACGCCGTGGTCGCCGCCGTCGAGGGATCGACGCGGCGGGTGGGCAGTGGGCGGACCGGGTGGCCCTTGACGCGGTGGGCGCGGCGGATTCGCCCCGACCCGCTGCGGCGGCTCGGTCTGGACCGGCCGGCCGGGCGCCAGGGCACGACGGGTGACGTCTTGACCCGTTCGGGGATCGGGTCGCTGGCGCCGGCGAGCCCGGTGCAGCGAGCCGTCGTGGAGGACGCTGTGCGCACCTACGAGGACGCCGTCCTACAGCCCCTGCCCAGGGCCTGGCGGGTTGCCTCCCGGGAACGCCTGGCACCGTCGCACGACGGTCTCGCCGACGCCCTCGATGTGGCGGTGACCGGCTCCGACGTCAGCCAGTGGGAAGCGCCGCGGTGGTGGTCGCTCGTGTCCGGACTGCAGGTGGTGCTGATCGTCCTCGTGGTCCTCGGCGGCGCCTGGCTGCTGAGTCTGGGGGCGATGGATCTGCTGCGGATCCCCTCGCCCGAACCCCCGGCGGTCGGCGCAGTGCCGATCCCGACGTTGGCGTTGCTCGGGGGTTTGCTGGCTGGGCTCCTGGTTGCGGCGGCATCGCGGTGGGCGGTCGGGCGAAGTGCCCGCCGCCGCGGGCGACACGTGCGAGCACAGCTGGAGCAGGCAGTCGGTGCGGCGGCGCGGGAGCGCGTCCAGGGGCCGGTCGAGCGAGAGCTCACCGCTGCCGAGCGGGCGGCGGAGTGCCTTGGGCGAGCTCGAGGGGGGCGCATCCGCCCCGCCTGAGCCCTGCCGGCCGGTCAGCCTGCATCGGGTATGACGAGCTCGCCCGGGAGCAACGTGGCCATCAGCGCATCGCGGCAGCGGCCACGCTGGCGCACGCCGTGCCGGACGGTGCCGTCGAGGACGAAGCCGGCCCGTCGGGCCACCGCCCAGGAGGTCTCGTTGCCGAGCACTGCCGTCCACCGCAGGTGGTCTGCACCCAGCCGGTCGAAAGCCGCCGCGGCGACCAGGGCGAGCGCTCGCGTCATCCGGCCCTGGCCTCGTGCCGACGGGGCGAGCCAGTAGCCGACTTCCCGGGTCGTGAGGTTCAGGCCGATCATGCCGAGCAAGGCCGCTGGCGCCCCGACCAGGCGGATCCCCCAGGTGAGCTCGGTGTCCCCGGCCCAACCGGTCGGCGAGGTGTCGGTGGCGAACGTGACGGCGTCGGCGCGCGTGTACGGCGCCGGCACCAGCGTCCACCGCTGGATCTCCGGGTCCTGGCAGGCCGCCGCGATGGCGTCGACGTCAGCATCGCAGGGCGCCCGCAGGAGCACGGTGGCGTCGCTCAGGTCGAAGGGCTCCATGTGCGCGATGCTGCCACCGACTCCGATGGTCCACAGCCGACTGGCGGTCGGCGCGTCCTCCACCTGGGGCCGACCGCGGGGCGCGAGGACGGCATCGTGCGGGCAGCGTTGCCCCTACGGACACCGATCCGTGGCCGGTGGACGAGCGCCGACCGGTCCACCATCGAGGGAGCAGGGGAGCACATCATGCGCAACGGGATCCAGGTGAGCCTGACCGGCAACGTCGCCACTGACCTGAGCCAACGAACGGCCAACGGGGTACCGGTGGCCGACTTCCGTGTGGCCGTATCTCGACGCCGGCGCACCGAGGACGGCCGGTGGGAGGACGCCGGGACGACGTTCCTCACGGTCACCTGCTGGCGTGGGCTGGCCCAGAACGTTGCGTTCTGCCTGCGCAAGGGCGACCCGGTCGTGGTCACCGGGACGCTGACCGTGAAGGAACGAGCGACCGATGGTCGGACCTTCGTGGATGTGGAGGTCACCGCCGACAGCGTCGGGCCGGACCTGTCGCGCGGCACTGTGAGCCTCACGCGTGAGCGTCAGACGTCGGCTGCTGTCCCGCGGCCCGACGAGGGCCTCCACGCGAGCATTGACCAAGACGGTGAGGACCGCCTCGACGGCGGGGACCGCCTCGACGGTGGGGAGGACATCGACGAGGACGGGATCGGTGGGCACGTGAGCCCGGCGGCCGAGGCACTGGTCTGAGCGACCTACCCTTGCGCCATGGCTGAGTTCATCTATGTCATGCGCAAGGCGCGCAAGGCACACGGGGACAAGGTGATCCTCGACGACGTCACCCTGTCCTTCTACCCGGGCGCCAAGATTGGCGTCGTCGGTCCCAACGGCGCCGGCAAGTCCAGCGTCCTGCGGATCATGGCGGGGTTGGACCAGCCCTCCAACGGGGACGCCACGCTCTCACCGGGCTACTCGGTGGGCATCCTGGAGCAGGAACCAGAGCTCGATGATTCCAAGACGGTGCTCGGCAACGTCGAGGACGGGGTTGCTGAGACCAAGACCATGCTGGAGCGGTTCCAGGCCATCAGCGAGGCGCTGGGTGAACCGGATGCCGACTACGACGCCCTGCTCGCCGAGATGGGCACGCTCCAGGAGGCGCTGGACCACCGCAACGCCTGGGACCTCGACGCCCAGCTGGAGCAGGCGATGGACGCGCTTCGCTGCCCACCCCCGGAGGCCGACGTCAGCGTCCTCTCCGGGGGTGAGCGGCGTCGTGTCGCCCTGTGCCGGCTGCTGCTCCAGCAACCAGATCTCCTTCTCCTGGACGAACCCACCAACCACCTGGACGCCGAGAGCGTCCTCTGGCTGGAGCAGCATCTGGAGGCCTACCCGGGCACCGTCGTCGCGGTGACGCACGACCGGTACTTCCTCGACAACGTGGCGCAGTGGATCCTCGAGCTCGACCGGGGTCGGGCCTACCCATACGAGGGCAACTACTCCCTCTACCTGGAGACCAAGGCCTCGCGCCTGAAGGTGGAAGGGCAGAAGGACGCCAAGCTGCGCAAGCGGCTGCAGGACGAGCTGTCGTGGGTGCGTTCCAACGCCAAGGGCCGTCAGGCGAAGCAGAAGGCTCGACTCGAGCGCTACGAGGAGATGGCGGCGGAGGCGGAGAAGACCCGTCGACTCGACCTGGACGAGATCCAGATCCCGCCCGGTCCGCGGCTCGGCAACATCGTCGTCGAGGTGAGCAACCTCTGGAAGTCCTTCGGTGACCACACGCTGTTCGACGGCTTGTCGTTCACCCTTCCTCGGAACGGCATCGTCGGCATCGTCGGTCCCAACGGGGTCGGAAAGTCGACGCTCTTCCGGATGATCCTGAACGAGGAGCCCGTCGACGCCGGCGAGGTCAAGGTCGGACCTACGGTGCAGGTCTCCTACGTCGACCAGAACCGGTCCGGTATCGACGCGAAGAAGAGCGTCTGGGAGGTCGTCTCCGACGGGCTGGACCACATCAAGGTGGGCCACGTCGAGATGCCGTCGCGCGCCTACGTCTCGGCCTTCGGATTCAAGGGCCCGGATCAGCAGAAGCCCGCAGGTGTGCTTTCCGGCGGCGAGCGCAACCGGCTCAACCTGGCCTTGACCCTCAAGATCGGCGGGAACCTCATCCTGCTGGACGAGCCGACCAACGACCTGGACGTCGAGACCCTGCAGTCCCTGGAGAACGCTCTCCTGGAGTTCCCCGGCTGTGCCGTGGTCGTCTCCCACGACCGCTGGTTCCTGGACCGCGTCGCCACCCACATCCTTGCCTATGAGGGAGACGAGGAGGACCCAGCGCGCTGGTTCTGGTTCGAGGGGAACTTCGAGTCCTACGAGCGGAACAAGATCGAACGGCTCGGTGCAGAAGCGGCTCGACCGCACCGAGTGACCTATCGCAAGCTCACGCGCGGGTGAGCTCGTCCGCAGGCCCAGTCGTTGTGGTCCTGACGGAACCGTGGCGGGGCGACCTCCGGACGTTCCTCGGACGGCTCATGCAGCGGGAGCCGAGCACCGTTGTCCGCCTGCTCGGCCGCGGCAGGTCTGTCGCGGCCGTGGCCGAGACGCCGTTCGGGTGTCTGGCCATGCGGGTGTCCCCCCTCCAGGCCCTTGTGCCTGGGGCCGAGTCCCTGGATGTCGTGCTGGAGGCCAGGCGTCTCGACCAGGCGCTGGCCGGAGCCGGCGCCCATGACGCGGTCTCGCTCCCGACACCGCTGCCCCCGACGACCTTTGCCTCCTCCATGCCACCGACGGGCGGCTGGGAGGCCCTGGAGGTCCTGCCGGCCGCGGCGGTGGCCGGGCGGGTTGCCGCGGCGGTGGGGGAGTTCCGGCACCGCTCCACCGGTGACCCGGCCTTCAGTGATCGCGTGGCCGCGGAGGTGTGGGCCACGTCGCTGGCCGGCGACGTGCCCGTTCGTCTGGCCCATGCCGCGCAGTCCCTCGGGCTGCTGGGCGGCGACCCGGTCCGGTTGTCGCGCGTCGGCCGATGGCGTCGGCTCGACGGGGCGTACGGGACCACGCTCACACGTGTGGGCGAGCGACTCGGGTTGCTGACCCTGGGCTGAGCTCGGCCTGAGCGTCGCTCAGTCGTCGAGCACCCAGGCGGCCGCGTCGGCGGGCAGCCGGCCCCCCGGTACCGGAGCGCTCGCGAGCACGACCTCCCCGGGTGGCAGGGCGACCTCGGCCGCCGTCAGGTTCACGACACAGGTGAGACCGGGCTCGCGGCGGAAGCGCAGCACGCCCTCGGCCGCCTCTTCCCACCTCAGATCGCCGTCACCCAACGCCGCCTGGGCCCGACGCGTCTTCAGCGCCGCTCGGTAGAGCGCCAGCATCGAGTCGGGATCCCCTTCCTGCGCGGCCACACTGACATCGCCCCAGGAGGCAGGTTGCGGCAGCCAGGAGCCGTCGTCGCCGAAGCCGAACGAGTTGCCCTCGCGCGCCCACGGGATCGGGACCCGGCACCCGTCGCGGCCGATGGCCGCGCCGTTCGTCCGGTGCCAGACCGGGTCGTCGCGGACCTCGTCGGGGAGGTCGAGCACCTCCTCCAGCCCCAGCTCTTCGCCCTGGTACAAGTACACGCTGCCGGGCAGGGCCAGCATGAGAAGCAGAGCCGCCCGCGCCCGCCGCCGCCCCAACGCGACGTCGACGTTGCCGGGGTGCCCGTGCACCGGGTCGGCGTCCTCGACCGAGCTGTCGGGGTCGCCGAGGTTCGGCCCCGTGATGTCGCTGCCGAAGCGGGTGACGTGACGCAGGATGTCGTGGTTGGACAGCACCCAGGTCACCGGTGCCCCGACGCTGCCGGCAGAGTCGAGCGCCGCGTCGATCGACGTCCGGAACTGGGCGGCGTCCCAGGAGGGTCGGACGAAGTCGAAGGCGAAGGCCGTATGGAGCTCGTCCGGGCGCAGGTAGTGGGCCAGCCGGCGCGGGTCCGCCAACCACACCTCGCCCACGAACATCCGCGGCGGGTCGTAGGCGTCGGCGACCGCGCGCCAGCCGCGGAAGACGTCGTGGGACTCCTCGCGGTCCCAGTGCGGATGGCCGGTGTGCTCGGGTGGCCCGAGGATGGCGTCGGCTTGGGCGGATGCGTCCCGAGACAGGTCCGGCAGCGCGGGATCCTTGGACAGCCCCTGGCAGACATCGATCCGGAAGCCGTCGGCGCCGCGGTCGAACCAGAAGCGCAGCACGTCCTCGAACTCCTCCACCACCTCAGGGTTCTCCCAGTGGAGGTCGGGTTGGCTGCTGTCGAACAAGTGCAGGTACCACTCTCCCGGCGAGCCGTCGGGCTCGGTGATGCGTGTCCAGGCGGGTCCGCCGAACACGCTCCGCCAGTCGTTCGGGGGTTGGCTGCCGTCTTCGCCACGGCCGGGTCGGAACCAGTAGCGAGCCCGTTCGTCGCTCCCGGGCCCGGCCGCCAGGGCCTGCTGGAACCAGACGTGCTCGCTGGAGGTGTGGTTGGGCACCAGGTCCAGCAGCACGCGCAGCCCGCGTGCATGGGCGTCCGTGATGAGCGCCTCGGCCTCGGCCATCGTGCCGAACTGCGGGTCGATGTCGCGGTAGTCGGCGACGTCGTAGCCGCCGTCCTTCAGCGGCGAGGGGTACCAGGGGTTGACCCACAGCGCGTCGACGCCGAGGCTCGCGAGGTAGTCGAGCCGAGAGCGCAGCCCGGCGACGTCGCCCGTCCCGTCGCCGTTCCCGTCCGCGAAGGATCGGACGTACACCTGATACACCACGGCGTCCCGCCACCACTGCTCGGTCATGCCGCCACCCTAGGAGGGTCGCTCCGGCCTCGCGACGCCGTCGGCGTCCTCGTGGGTGTTGACCATGAAGAGCGCGGCCTTGTCCAGGTAGTCCCACAACGTGGCGGCCTGGCTCACCCCGAGCGTGCCGTCGGCCAGCAGCTCGTCCAGGGCGACCCGCATGTGGCGCAGCCATCGCTCGCGCATCTCGTGCGTGACGGGGTACGGGGCGTGTCGCATCCGAAGCCGAGGGTGACCTCGCTGCTCGGAGTACGTGCTCGGACCGCCCCAGTACTGCTCGAGGAACATCCGGAGCCGGTCCTCGGCTGGGCCCAGGTCCTGCTCTGGGTACATCGCGCGAAGGGGCGCGTCCTCGGCGACGCCCGCGTAGAACCGATGGACCAGGCGGTCGAAGGTGCTGTGCCCGCCCACCGTCTCGAAGAAGGGCTTCTGCGTGCTCACACGCTCACGCTATGTCGGCGCGCTCGGCCGGCGTCCCCGGGGGCACGCCTCCGGTGGCCTCGAGCAGCTCGGCCTCCTTGGCGATGTTGCGGGCCATGCTGCCGAACACCACCCCGTGGAAGGGCGCCACGCTCCACCAGTAGGCCTGGCCGACGAGGCCCTTGGGGTGGAACACTGCGCGTTGGGTGAACACCGTCTCCCCGCGGGTCCCGGAGGCGACACCGAGGTCCAGCCAAGCCAGGCCCGGCAGGCGCATCTCGGCCCGGAGGCGAAGCAGCCTTCCCTCCTCGACCTCCTCCACCCGCCACCAGTCCAACGCCTCACCGACGTGCAGCTCCTCCGGGTGCCGCCTCCCGCGCCGCAACCCGGGGCCACCGGAGAGCCGGTCCAGGGCACCACGGACCGCCCAGGCCAGTGGCCAGGAGTACCAGCCGTTCTGCCCTCCGATGCCTTCGATCACCCGCCAGAGGGCGTCGGGCCCCGCGTGCACCACGCGCGAGCGTTCGTCCACGTAGAGGTTGCCGCCGGACCAGTCCGGGTCGCTGGGCAAGGGGTCGGCAGGGGCGCCCCGGACCTCGGCGTTGGACCATCTCGTGGCCACCTCGCCTCGCCGGATCTTGGCCAGGGCCAAGGTGACGGCGTCGTCGAAGCCGGCCAGCCCCCCAGGGGGTTGTGGCACGTAGTGGTCGATGTCGTGCTCGCCGCACACGACGGTGTTGCGCAGGCTCTCCACCAGCGGTCGTGCGATGGCGTTGGGCACTGGAGTGACCACCTGGACCCAGTGGCCGCTCAGACCGGGGCTCAGCAGCGGCGTCCCGAGGATTCGCCGGGGCGGTAGCCCTTCGATGGCGGCGAATCGCTGGATCATCTCGCGGTAGGTGAGGACGTCGGGCCCACCGATGTCGAAGGTTCGGTTGACCTCGGGGGGCAGGTCGGCGACGCCGACGAGGTAGTGGAGCACGTCCCGCACGGCGATGGGCTGGATGCGGGTCTCGACCCAGCGCGGCGTCACCATGACCGGCAGGCGCTCGGTCAGGTAGCGCAGCATCTCGAACGACGCACCGCCACTGCCGATGATCACGGCCGCCCGCAGCACCGCGGTCGGGACCCCGCTGGCCAGCAGGATGTCGCCGACCTCGGCGCGGCTGAGCAGGTGCTCGCTGACGTCCTCGTCCTCGGGCAGCAGGCCACCCAGGTAGACGATGCGACCGACGCCGGCGTCGCGGGCCGCAGCCCCGAACGTCCGGGCGGCCCGACGGTCCAGCTCGCTGAAGTCCGCTCCCTTCCCGATGGCGTGCACCAGGTAGTAGGCGACGTCGACGCCCTCGAGGGCCGCGCGGATCACGATGGGGTCCAGCACGTCGGCGTGGGTCTGCGTCACCTGCTGGATCCAGGGCTGGTCGCGCAGCGTGCCCGGGTCGCGGGCTCCGGCCAGGACGTCGAACCCCTCATGCAGCAGCTCGGGGATGAGGCGACCGCCGATGTACCCGTTCGCCCCGGTGACGAGGACACGCGCTCGGCCCGGCATGGACCCAGTGTGGTGGGTGACGCCTCAGGCGGCATCTCCGGCGGGCTGCTCGTTCCGCACCCACAGCGTGCGCTGCGGGAAGGGGATCTCGATGCCCTCGGCGTCGAAGCGTGCCTTGATGCGCTGCCGCAGCTCGCGTGCCACCCCCCACTGCTCGCCCGGCTGCGTCTTGACCCACAGGCGCACGACGACCGAGTCGGCCGCGAGGTCCTCCAGGCCGAGCACCTGGGGTTCCTCGAGGAGCAGGTCCTTCCAGTCGGCGTCGGTGGCCAGCTCGCCTGCCACCTGACCCAGGACCGTCCTCACCCGTGAGACGTCCTCGCCGTAGCCCACGCCGACGTCGAGCAGCGCCCGCGACCAGCCCTGGCTCATGTTGCCGATGCGGATGATCTCGCCGTTCCGCACGTACCAGACCACGCCGTCGACCGCGCGCAGCCGGGTGACGCGAAGCCCCACGTCCTCGACGGTGCCGGACGCCTCGCCCATGTCGATGATGTCACCGACGCCGTACTGGTCCTCGATCAGCATGAAGATGCCCGAGAGGAAGTCGGCGACGAGGCTCTGGGCGCCGAAGCCGAGCGCGACCCCGGCGATGCCGGCACCCGCGACGAGCGGTCCGAGATTGATCCCGAACTGCGCCAGGGCCATGAGGATGACGATGGTCATGATGACGGCGTTGGACACGCTCTTGGCCATCGTTGCCACCGTGGTGGCCCGCAGCTCGCGTCGTTGCGCGGCGATCGGGTCCTCGCCCATCACCATGCGCGCGGTCAGCGAGGTCTCGCCCTCGGGGTCCTTCGACTTCGGCTCGGACATGCCCGCGGCCGTCCTGTCGATGGCGCGGTAGACCAACCACCGGAACACCAGGCCGAGCACGATGAGGAGGAACGCCCAGGCGGCGGGGATGGCGACGTTCTGGATCCAGAAGTCCTGGTCCAGCAAGGTGTCGTCGACGACCTCGACCACGTCCTCCGGCTGGAGCGCTGGGCTCTCCTCCGGGCCGCCGTTGCCGCCGGTGCCTCCGCTGTTCCCGCCTCCGTTGCCGCCGTTGTTCCCACCGCCGTCCTGGGTGAACAGCTCAGCGAGGCGCAGTGATACGGCTGCGAGGCTCATGGGATCTCCTGGGCGTGGAAGAGGTCGGTGGAGGGCGAGGCGGTCAGCGACGCACGTGCAGGTGGCTGTGGAGGAAGGCCAGAGCATCGGCCGTCGCCGCCACGCTGCGGCTGACCGACCGGCCTGCATGGCCCACGTCGTGCTCGGTGCGGAACAGTACGCGCGAGCGGGACGGCGATCGACCTGCGGGGGGTTCGGCCAGGGCGGCCTGCAGGGCCGCGGCCATCTTGCGGGCGTGCAGCGGGTCGACGCGGGTGTCCCCCTCGTTGACCATGAACATGATCGCCGGGCAGTTCGGACCCGCCTCCTGCGCATGGTGGTACGGCGAGTACGCCAGGAGCCAACCGAGCTGCTCCGGGTCGGCTGCCGAGCCGTACTCCACGTTCCAGGTGGCGCCGAGCCCGAAGCGCTCGTAGCGGACCATGTCCAGCAGCGGTGCGGAGCACACAGCGGCTCGGGCCAGGTCCGGGCGCTGGGTGATGGTGGCGCCGACGAGGAGGCCGCCGTTCGACCCGCCAGAGATCCCGAGCTGCTCGTGCGTGGTCCATCCCTGCTCGATGAGCCATTCGCCCGCAGCGGCGAAGTCATCGAACACGCGCTGCTTGTTGGCCAGCATCCCCGCGCGGTGCCACTGCTCGCCCTCCTCACCCCCACCGCGCAGGCACGCGACGGCGTACACGCCTCCGGCCTCGACCCATGCGAGGACGCCAGCGCTGTACCCCGGGGTCATCGAGATCCCGAACCCGCCGTAGCCGTACAGGATCGTGGGGCGAGGTTGCCTGGAGCCCTCAGGAGCTCCCGTGGGGGAGTACACGAACATCCGAACCGGTGTGCCGTCGAAGGACTGATAGGTCACGAGCTCGGCCTTCACCGGTGGGACCCGCACCTGCCCGGGTGGACGGGCCCAGGTCGACACCTCACCAGCGTGAGCGTCGAAGCGCAGCACGCTGCCGGGGGTGCTGTGGTCGGTCCACCGGAACCACGCGTTGGGGCTCCCCTCCGGATGCTCCAGCAGGGCCCCGACACTGCCCAGGCCCGGGAGCGGAAGGCGCCGGCGGAGCCGACCGTCGACTGGGTCGTGCTCGCTCAGCTCGGCGACGGCGTGGCGGGTCCAGGAGATGAGCATCGAGTCCTCCAGCACGGCGACGTCGTCCAGAACGGCCTCGGGGTCCTCGCGGACCAGCTCTCGCCAGTGGGCAGTGCCAGGATGGTGTGGGTCGGTCCAGCACAGCCGACCGCGCGGTGCAGCCAGGTCGGTGCGCAGGAGCAGCCGACCGTCACGGGTCACCCAGGCCCAGGTCTGGGCGTCCTCCCCTGTCACGACTGGGCGCCAGTCCTCGGCCGCCGGGGGCTGGCTGGAGCGCAGCCGGGCGATCCAGACGTCGTTGCGTGGCTCGGTCCCGACCGAGGAGCTCAGCACGATCCAACGACCGTCACGGCTGATCGACACGCTGTAGTAGCTGCGTGGGTCGCGACCGTTCCCGAACAGCTCGACGTCGAGGTCGGGATCGCCACCGACCTGGTGCCACCGGACGCGGCGATGGAACTGCTCCTCGCCGTGCGGCACCTCCGACGGGTCCAGGCGTCGCACGTAGCAGAAGGCCTGCTCGCCCGGGAGCCAGGCGACGGGGGAGTAGCGGACCCGGTCGATCGGCCCGTCGATCGTCGTCCCCGAGGCCACGTCGAGGACGAACAGCTCGGACTCCTCGGTGCCACCGTTGGAGCGCTGGTAGGCGAGCAGGTGGCCCTCCTTGGACGGCTGCCAGGCGTCCAGCGTGGTCGACCCCTTCGGGTCCCACACCATCGGGTCCAGGAGCACGCGAGCGTGCTCGAGGCGCGGTCGGTCGGCTGGCTCCTCACCGGGCGGGACCTCCAGCAGCATGAGCACGGCGTGCTCCTGCTCGGCCGTGCGATGCATGAAGAAGCACCGACGACCTCGCCACACGGGTACTCCGACGAGGCCGGCGCCCAGCAGGTCGCTGATCCGAGCGGCCATGGCGTCCCGAGCCGACCAGTGCGGCCGATCTGCCTCGAGCAGCTCGGCCTGCGAGCGCATCCACGCCTGCGTCGGTGGGGTGGTGGCATCCTCCAACCAGCGAAAGGGGTCGGGCACGTGGACTCCGTGCAGCACGTCGACATGGCCCGTCTCGAGTGGCATCACGGCAGTATCCCCGCCGGCGGTGGGCTGACAGGATGCCGGCCATGCCCGACCTGCACGAGCTCAGCGCACTGCAGCTCGCCGACCTTGTTCGGTCGCGCCAGGTGAGCCCAGGCGAGGTCACCGAGCACTTCCTGCGTCGGGCCGAGGCGTTGGACGCGACCATCGGGGCGTTCGTCACGCGGACTCCCGAGCGTGCGATCGCCCAAGCCAAGGCGCTGGAGTCGCTGCTCGAGTCATCACCGGCCGAACCAGGGCCTGCGCTCGCGGGTGTGCCGTGCCCGGTGAAGGACCTCGACCAGGTCGCCGGGGTGCGCTGGACGTTGGGGAGCGCCGCCTTCGCCGACCAGGTGGCCACCGTCGACGACGGCGTCGTCACCCGCCTGGCAGCGGCCGGGACGGTCATGACCGGCAAGACCAACACCCCTGAGCTGGGGCTGCCCTGCTACACCGAGCCAGACGTGGCGCCCGTGGCGCGCAGCCCGTGGGACCTCACGCGCTCGGCGGGCGGCTCGAGCGGTGGCGCAGCGGCCGTGGTGGCGGCGGGAATCGCCCCCGTAGCGCTGGGCTCTGACGGTGGTGGCTCGATCCGCATCCCGGCGAGTGCTTGCGGCATCGTGGGGCTCAAGACGTCGCGGGGCAGGATTGCCCCAGGCCCACACGGGGTGGACGTCAGCGGCCTCGCCGGGCATGGGGCGTTGGCTCGAACGGTCACCGACGCCGCCGCTCTCCTGGACGTCCTCTGCACACCGACCGACTCCGACGTCCAGGAGGCGGGCGTGCTCGCCCGGCAGCCGACCACGTTCGTGCAGGCGACCACACGAGCCGCGGCCGAAGGCGTCCGCCCGCTTCGGGTGGGCCTGCTGCTCGAGCCGGTCATCGTGCCGGACGCCGACATCGCGGTGCCCTGCCGGGACGCCGCCGTCCAGACCGCTGCCTTGCTGGCCGACCTCGGGCACCACGTCACCGAGGCGCCGGTGCCGTTCGAGCCCGAGGACTGGGCGTCCTTCCGCGACCTGTGGGGGGTGCTGGCCGCCTCGGCTCCCGTGCCGGCTGAGGCCGAGAAGCGGTTGCGCCCGTTGACCCGGTGGCTCCGGGCGGCCGGGGCCGAGGTATCCGCCACGCGATACGTCGCCGCCCTGGCGGCGGCTCAGCTCGTCAGTCGGCAGGCGGCTCGTCGATGGGCGGGCCTCGACGTCGTGCTCAGCCCCACACTCGCCCAGCTTCCGGCGCCGGTCGGCTCCTTGCGGGATGACGCGGACCCGGCTGCGGACTTCGCCGCCCAGATGCGCTTCACCCCGTGGACGAGCGTCTGGAACCTGCTGGGACGTCCGTCGATCTCGTTGCCGCTGGGTTGGGTCGAGCGCGTCGCCGGCGCGGGTGACCTACCGGTCGGCGTGATGCTCGGCGGACCCGTCGGTGGGGAGGCACTCCTGCTGGGGCTGTCGGCAACGCTCGAAGAAGCACGACCCTGGTCGCATCGACGGCCGCCGGTCTGGTGACCTGACCGTGGCAGGTGGGATCGGGCAGACTCCACCGCCATGAGCGCGCCGTCTGCCGAGCTTTCCGACCTCGCCTCTCGCCACGGGGTCGCGACGGAGTTCTGGGACTGGCAGGGCCGGCATCGTCAGGTCTCCGCCCACACGTTGGTGCGGGTGCTGGCCGCACTCGGTGTCGCGGCCGAGACGCCCGAAGCGGTGCAACGTGAGCTCTACCAGGCCTGGGCGCAGCGCTGGCGACGGACCCTGCCGGTGTGCATGGTGACCCGACAAGGCTGGACTCCGTGGTTCTGGGTCCACCTGGATCATGGTCAGCCGGTGCGGGTCTGGGTGGAGCTCGAGGACGGCTCGGTCCGCCACGACCTCAACCAGCAAGATCACTGGGTGAACCCCCAGGTCATCGACGGCCGGCTCGTCGGCGAGGCCACGTTCGCCCTCCCCGGTGACCTCCCCGTCGGCTACCACCGGCTGCTCGCGCAGAGTGAGGGCCAGGCCGTTGCTGAGGCCCCGCTCATCGTCACCCCGGCTCGCGCTCGGATCCCGCAGCATCACCTCGGCCGGCGCGACTGGGGGCTGGCCGTCCAGCTCTACAGCCTCACCTCTCAACGGTCCTGGGGGATCGCGGACCTGGCCGACCTGGCCGACCTGATGACGTGGAGCGGGGTACGGCACGGTGCGGCGTTCCTGCTTGTCAACCCGTTGCATGCGGGTGAGCCGGTGCCCCCGCTCGAGCCCTCCCCCTACCTGCCCACCACCCGGCGCTTCGCCAACCCCCTGTACGTTCGACCGGAGGCGATCCGGGAGTTCGCCTACCTCCCGGGACAGGCGCGCGAGCAGGTGGCGGCGCTGCTGGCGCAGGCTCGGGCTGCAGCGCAGAGCAGCGAGCAGGTGGAGCGGGACGCGGTCTGGCTCGCCAAGAGGGCCGCGTTGCGTCACGTCCACCGGGTCCCGCGCAGCCCGGGTCGGGAGATCGCCTACCAGGCATACCTACGGGAGCAGGGCGAAGGCCTGCGGGACTTCGCTACGTGGTGTGCGCTCGTCGTCGAGCACGGCCCCGACTTCCGGGACTGGCCGAGCGGGTTGGGCGGTCCGCGGTCACCGGCCGTGGTGGCCTTCGCTGAGGAGCACGCCACGGATGTCGACTTCGAGTGCTGGCTGCAGTGGGTGACGGACGACCAGCTGGCCGCGACCCAGGCCGCTGCCACGGCTGCCGGCATGGAGATCGGCCTCATGCAGGACCTGGCCGTCGGGGTCCACCCCATCGGAGCGGACGCCTGGGCCCTGCAAGACGTGCTCGCGCCGGGAATCAGCGTGGGTGCCCCGCCGGACGCGTTCAACCAGCAGGGCCAGGACTGGTCCCAACCCCCGTGGCGCCCGGACCGGCTGGCTGAGACCGGGTACGCGGCCTACCGGGACCTCGTGCGAACCGTGCTCCGACACGCGGGCGGCCTTCGCGTGGACCACATCATCGGGCTCTTCCGGCTGTGGTGGATCCCCGAGGGTCAGGCGCCGACGGAGGGGACGTATGTCCGCTACGACCACGAGGCGCTGGTGGGCATCCTGTTGCTGGAGGCTGCGAGGGTCGGTGCGGTGCTGGTGGGTGAGGACCTCGGAACGGTGGAGCCGTGGGTTCGGGACTACCTCGCCGAGCGAGGCATCCTCGGGACGTCCATCTTGTGGTTCGAGTACGACGACGACGGCTCTCCCAAGCCACCCGAGCGGTGGCGTGAGCTCTGCCTCGCCACGGTCACCTCGCACGACCTCCCGCCGACCGCCGGGTACCTGGCGGGTGAGCACATCGCCCTTCGCAACGCCCTCGGCCTGCTCACCAGGTCGATGCAGGAGGAGCAGGTCGCCGACGAGGCCGAGCGCGGCGCGTGGCTCGCCATCCTGCGCGAGCGCGGTCTGCTCGCATCCGGCGCGGACGTGCGGGCGACCGTCGAGGCACTTCACCGCGCCCTCACCTGGGCGCCGTCCCGCCTGATCGGCCTCAGCCTCGCCGACGCCGTCGGGGACCGCCGCACCCAGAACCAGCCCGGCACGACCGACGAGTACCCCAACTGGCGCGTCCCGCTGACCGACGAGAAGGGTCGTCGGCTCGGCGTCGAGGACGTCGTCGCCAGCGAGCGCGCCGCAGCCCTGGCCAGGATCGTCGGCGGCCGCGGGTAGCGACGCCGCTGTCGGCCGGCCGGCGTCGCTGCGGGTGCGGTCGGTCCCGCCGGATCGCGGTCAGCGAGGAGTCGCCCGCTCCTCGTCGAACGCCTGCGCTGCCAGGGCTCGGTCCAGGTCGGCAGCGCCCTCGCTCAGCAGTCGCGCCAAGGCGGGGGCCGAGGCCGCCTCCTCGGCGGCACGCCAGGCTCGACGGGCGAGCGCCGGCGTTGGCAGCACGCGTGGGAACAGCCCGGTGACCAGTCGTTCGGCGGTCTTCAGGGTTCGAGTGCGCCAGAGGTCGGGCACCGCGGCGAAGTACCGGTCCACGAACGGTGCGAGCACGTCGGCCTGCTCAGGAAGGACGAAGCCGGCCAGTGCCATCTCCAGGTCCCGGTTGGCCATCGGCTTCGGGGCGAGCAGGGCCTGGAAGGTCGCTTCCTTGGCCTCGTCCCACGGCCGCGCCGCCCGGGCGAGAACCGCCTGGTTCTGGCCGCTCGCGGTCGCGTCACGAGCCAGCTCGGCGTCGATCTCGGCGTCCCCGGCGGCACCATGCACGACGAGCCGCTGCAGCAGGTGCCACCGCAGGTCGGCATCCAGGGCGAGTCCCTCGAAGGCCCCTGAGGCTGGTGGCTCACTCCGCAGCAGCGCTTGGACCTCGGCGAGGTCGGCAGCCGAGTGAGCCGCCGAGGCCCAGGCACGTACGAAGGCGAGCTGGTGGTCGCTGCCGGCGGCGGCCTCACCGGCCAGCCGACGAAGCCCGTCGGTCCATCGGGTCCGCAGCTGGACCCGGTTGCTGGGAGCGCTGTAGAGCTCGACGGCGCCACGGCCGGAGAGCAGCAGCGTCTGCACGACCATGAGGTCGTCCTCCGCGGCGAGGCCGGCCAGCAGCAGCGCTGCGTAGTCGGTCGCTGCGAGCTCGGCGCTGCGAAGCATGTCCGTGGTGGCCGTCCACACCAACGCGCGCGGCAGCGACTCGGAGAAGCTGGCGATGCTCTCGATGGCGGTGGCGAGCGATCGCTCGTCGAGGCGCACGCGTGCGAATGTCAGGTCCTCGTCGTTGACCAGGAGCAGGTCCGGCACTCGGACCCCTCGCAGGGCCTCGATCTCGTTCCGTTCACCGCTCAGGTCGACGTGCACGGAGTCCCGTCGGTGCAGGCGCCCGGACTCGTCCCGGTCGTACAGCCCGATCCCGAGGCGGTGGGCGCGCAGACGTGGGTGTTCCTCCGGTGCCTCCTGGACGACGGTCACCGAGCGGAAGGTCCCGTCCTCAGCCACGTCCACCACGGGTCGAAGGACGTTCACCCCGGCCGTCTGCAACCACTGGTGCTCCCAGTCCTGCAGGTCGCGACCCGACCGGGCCTCCAGCTCGGCGAACAGGTCGGCCAGCGTCGTGTTGCCCCATGCGTGCTTGTCGAAGTAGTCCCGTAGCCCCGCCAGGAAGGCGTCGCGGCCGACCCAGGCGACCAGCTGCTTGAGGACGGAGGCCCCCTTGGCGTAGGTGATGCCGTCGAAGTTGACCTCCACGTCCTCGAGGTCGCGCATGTCGGCAGAGATCGGGTGCGTCGAGGGCAGCTGGTCCTGGCGCAGCGCCCACAGCTTCTCGGCCGTTGCGAACGTGGTCCAGGCATGTGTCCACCGGGTGGCCTCGGCCTGCGCCAGCACGCTGGCCCAGGTGGCGAAGGACTCGTTGAGCCAGAGGTCGTCCCACCACCGCATCGTGACCAGGTCGCCGAACCACATGTGGGCCATCTCGTGCAGCACGGTCTCGGCGCGACGCTCCAGGGCGGCGTCGGTGACTCGGCTCCGGAACAGGTACTCGTCCCGATACGTGACGCAGCCCGCGTTCTCCATGGCCCCCGCGTTGAACTCGGGCACGAAGACCTGGTCGTACTTGCTGAACGGGTAGGCGCGGCCGAAGGCGTCCTCGAAGAACGCGAATCCCTGCTTCGTCACCTCGAAGAGGTCCTCGGCGTCGAGGTGGTCGGCGATCGACGGCCGACACAGCAGGCCGAGGGGGATGGTCGCCGCCGAGCCCTCGTAGGTGTCGCGAACGGCGTGGTACGGGCCGGCGCAGACAGCCGTGACGTAGGTGGACAGGCGCCCGGTGGTGGCGAATCGCCATCGGGCCTTGCCCTCGCCGAGCGGCTCGGCCGCTCCGACCTCGTTGCTGACCACCGTCCAATGCGAGGGTGCGTCGACCGTGAGAGTGAAGGTGGCCTTGAGATCCGGCTGCTCGAAGCAGGCGAAGACCCGTCGGGCATCGGCCACCTCGAACTGGGTGTAGCAGAACACCTCACCGTCCACCGGGTCGGTGAACCGGTGCAGGCCCTCCCCGGTGTTCATGTAGGCGCACTCGGCGACCACGGTGACGGTGTTGTGCTCGACAAGGTCCACCAGCTGGATGCGGTGCTCTGCGACGACGTCCAGCGGGTCCAGGTCCTGGTCGTTGAGCCGGACCGACAGGACCGTGGGTGCTTGCAGGTCCAGCCAGGTGCTGGCGCCCTGCCCGGCGCGGAACGTGATCGTGGTGCTGGAACGATACGTCGGGTCGGTCGCTGCACCGGTGAGGTCGAGGTGAACCGTGTAGGCATCCACGGCAACGATGGCGGCCCGATCAGCGGCCTCGGCGCGGGTCAGATTGAGTCCAGGCATCCCGCCATCTTGCCAAGTCGGTCTCCCGAGGGCCTTTCCAGTGGGGCATGCTGACTGACCATGCGCGTGCACATCGGATGCGACCACGCCGGTTTCGACCTCAAGCTGCGGCTGGTCGAGATCATGAGGTCGAGTGGGCACGAGGTGGTGGACCACGGTCCCTTCGTGCTGGACCCGTTGGACGACTACCCGCCGTTCTGCCTGCGGGTGGGGGAGGCGGTCGTGGCTGACCCGGGCTCACTCGGCGTCGTGCTCGGTGGTTCGGGCAACGGGGAGCAGATGGCGGCGAACAAGGTGGACGGGATACGGGCAGCGCTGGCCTACGACGAGCAGACCGCGCGGTTGGCACGCGAGCACAACGACGCGAACGTGCTCAGCCTCGGTGCCCGGATGCAGGACGAGACGACCCTGACGGCCGTGCTGCAGGCCTTCCTGTCCACCCCGTTCAGCGGCGAGGATCGGCACAGCCGGCGCCTCGCAATGCTCACGGAGTACGAGCGGTGGGGGACGTTGCCGCCGTTGCACTGACGACGCACCTCGCCGGTGCCGCCCAGGCGCTCGCCGAGCACGACCCCGACCCGCGACTAGAAGATGAACGGGCACCAGGGCGGGGGGTCTGCCGTGAACGCCTGATGTGCCCGTGCGACGGCGCCGACGGACAGCTCGGCGATGTCGCCTGCTCGGGCGGCCGGGCCGAGCACCGGGTCGCCAAGCAGGGCTGCGCCCAGCACCGCGACGTCCAACCGCAGGTGCGGCTCCAGCGAGCTGGGCTCGCAGGTAGATCCGCTCGGCCCGGCCTGCAGCCGCCATCGGCCGGCGTTCCACGGGGCGGTCTCGTCCACGACGTCGAGCACGAGGTCGACCTCGTTGGCGTAGGCCCGGGACGTGAGCGCCTCGGCAAGCCGGACCGGGCGCACCCACAGCCCGTCGCCGATGCGAGGCCTGGCCCGGCGGGTGTCTCTGAGGCGATGCAGCAGCGGGGCGTCGACCGGCAGGTTGGCGAAGTGGATCGAGGTCGTGAGATCAAGGTCGAGAAGGAAGCCCAGCAGCGCACGCTCGGCCCCCGGGCTGGTCGCGAGCGTCTCCTGGACCTCGACCCGGCCCTCCGGGACCCCGTCCAGCCAGCTGGGGTGGACCCGGAAGATGGCGTAGCCGGTGGCGCCTGCGTCTTCCTGGCCCCTCGCGAGTGCGACCCGAAGCGCGCTGCCGTTGCCGCGGACGGTGGGGGCGTCGAAGGTCGAGAACTGCCATGCCTGCCTCGAACGAGAGACCAGGCCAGGTCGCCGTGGCCGGACGTGCTCGTACACCTGGACGCACGAGGCCATCGTCGAGTCGTCGACGTCGTCCACGGTGACCCTCGGCGACCCCTCGGCCGCCGGTGTGAGCCCGCGGCTCAGCCCGGCGTTCGGACGCGGCACGGTGGCGCCCATCGACCGGCTGGCAGCGCCGTAGCCGAAACGGCCGTAGATGGGGGTCTCGGACGCGTGCAGCACGGCGATCGCCTCCCCTTCCTCGGACAACGAGTTCAGCTGGGTGGTGAGCAGCTGGCGCATGACCCCTCGACGGCGGGCCTGGGGCGCAGTGGCGACCCAGGTGACGCCGGCGGCCGGCGTGGTCCCCCCGGGGACCGAGAGCTCCATGGAGAAGGCCGCGACATGGCCGATGAGCCGGTCCCCGTCGAAGGCCCCCAGCTGGCGCGGACGCTCCAGCATCGAGCTGGACACCGCCCACCGGGCGTCGTCGACGGTGAACCCGAAGGCTTCCTCGTCAAGTCGCCGCAGGGCGTCCAGGTCGTCGTCCGTCAGTGCTCTGGTGTGGAAGGTCACCGGTCCATTGCACACCGTCCGGTCCTCATCGTGGCCGCGTTCCTCGGCTCACGTCCGCCGCGGCCATAGGGTCTGTGCCGATGGGGATCACCGTTCGAAGCATGCCCGAGCGCGGCGGCGTGCTCCTTGGTCTTGCCGGCCTCACCCTGCTCGCGGTCGCGGGCCTGGTGTGGTTCCCCGCGGACGTCCCGGTGTCCATCCTGCTCGTCCCGGTGCTCCTGGGTGGTCTCGTGCTGGTTCCGGCACAGCTGGCAGCGTTGTCCGTGCTGGTGCTCGTCGGGATGGTCGCTGCCGTGGTCGTCAGCCCCTACCCCGCCACCCTGGTCGCCGGCATCGTCGTGTTCGCCGGGGTCCTGGTGGCCTTCTGGTACGCCACGTTGCGTGAGCGCTGGGGATTCTCGGCGCGGCAGGGCCTGCGGATCCTGTTCGACCTCCGGGACTCGCTGCGGCGTCAAGCGCGGCTCCCGGCGCCGGTCCCGGGGTGGGACCTCGCCCAGGTACACCTGAGCGCAGACGGTGCTGCCCTGCGCGGGGACTTCGCGCTGGCGGTGCTGCAGGGCCCTTCGTTGCGGCTTGCAGTCGTCGACGTCTCCGGTCACGGCCCACCGGCGGCGGCGCGAGCCACCCAGCTCTCGGGCGCCTTCGGCGCGTTGCTCGCCGAGCTGAGCGGGGAGGACTTCCTGGTTGCGGCCAACCGCTACTGCATGCGACAGCGGTGGATGGAGCACTTCGTCACCGCTGCCGAGGTCCATGTGGACGTCACGACCGGGATGCTGACTGCTCGTTCGGCCGGGCACCCCGAGGTGCTTGTTCGTCGCTCCGACGGCCAATGGCGTGCGTTGCCCACGACGGGTGCGGCGCTGGGGCTTCGGGCGGACCCGGTCTTCCACGCACGGGCAAGCCGACTTCGACCAGGAGACCTCGCAGTCCTGCTCACCGACGGGCTCCTCACCGGCCACGAGGACCCGATGGTGGCCAGCCAGCCCGTCCGGGATTCGGTGAATACCTGGCTGGAAGGAGGCCAGCAGGACTCGGTGCTGCTGGCCAAGGCGCTGAAGGCACTGCCAGAGCTGCGGGTCGGGGAAGACGATGGGACGTTGTTGCTGCTGCGCTGCCTTGGTCCGGGACCAAGCCGTCTGCGCGGGTGAGCCGGAGGCGAACCCCGGCCTGGAGGTACCCGCGGCCGCTACCGTTCACGTGTGCTGACTGTCGCGACGATGACCTTGAGCCCGAGCGTCGACTACGGCGTCCACCTCGAGCACCTCGAGCCCGAGGAGAAGCTCCGAGCAGACGTCACGCAGGTCGAGCCCGGTGGTGGTGGTGTGCAAGTTGCGCGAGCGCTTCGGCGGCTCGGCGGCGAGGTGGAGGCGATCGTGGCCCTGGGCGGCGTGACCGGTGCGACGCTGCGCCAGCTCTTGCTCGGGGAAGGCCTGCGCCTGCACGCAGTCGACGTGAGCCGCGACACCCGCCCGAGCCTGACGGTCTTCGTGGCCGACGAGGACACGAACTACCGGATCGTCGGCCGGGCAGGGCGGATGAGCGAGTCAGAGTGGCGGGCGTTCCCCGAGCGGCTGGACGCCCTCGACGTCCTGCCGCCCTTCGTGGTTCTCTCCGGTTCATTCCCGCCAGGTGTGCCGCCAGAGCTCGTCGAGCACGTGCTCGAGATCGCCAGGCGACGGGATGCGGCCCTGCTCGTGGACACCTCGGGCGATGCCCTGAAGGTCGCTGCCGAAGCCGGGGTCCATGTGCTCAAGCCCAGCAAGGAGGAGCTGGCTTTCCTGGTGGGCCGGGAGTCGCTGGACGCCATGGACGACGTGGTCGAAGCGGCCCGATCGATCGTGGCCGGCGGGGTCGAGACCCTGGTCGTCTCCCTGGGTCCGGAGGGCGTGGTGGTGGTCACGGCCGACGAGTGCGTGCAGCTGCTGCCGCCGCAGGTGGACGTGCAGAGCACGGTCGCGGCCGGCGACTCCACCGTGGCGGGGCTGGTCGCCGGTCTTTCCCGAGGCCTCCCCACGGTGAAGTCGGCCAAGCTCGGCGTCGCCTGCGGCACGGGGACCTGCCTCTACCGTGGATCCGAGCTGTTCACCAACGTCGATGTGGCCAGGATCATGCCGCAGATCCAGACCATTGACCTGGACTGATCGCTCGATGTCGTGACCTGGGCTTGACACGGACGTTATCTGTCTGTGACATTACTTCCGTGGCTCAGACGAGCCGCAGGCCGGTCGGCCGCCGAACCCCGCCTCCGACTGGTCGGCAATCAACCACGACAGGCGGGGATGGGGGAACCACCCGGTTCCACAGGACCACCCGGACGACCTGTCGTCCTTGGGGCGAAGCCGCGCGAAGCGTGGCCGGGCAGTCCCGCCCGGGCCCGACAGCTCACCCCGTAGGCACTGGGAGCTCACACCATGTCGAACACCCTGGACTCGTGCGCCCGAACGCCGACTCGACCCGGCCGCCGCGGCGTCCGCCCGGTCATCGCGCTCGCCACCACCGGCCTTCTGGCCACCACCGGGTTCGTCCTGGCACCGACGGCCGGCGCGGCGGTGAGCGCCGAGGGCATCTCGGCACCCCGGCACGCCAAGGCGCACCCACGGCTCTCGGTTGGTGACTCCGGCCCCGCCGTCATCTACCTCACCAAGATCTTCGACGTCCCGAGATCGAAGACCTTCTCGCCGGCGCTTCGCACCAAGGTCGCCCGATTCGAGCGCCGTCAGGGCATGAACGCTGATGGCGGCCGGGTCGGCGCCGGCACCTGGCGCGCGCTCGGGACGTCCTACAGCAAGGACGCGGCGCGCGCGCTTGCCCAGCGGGAGGCGCGGCAGGAGCGTCGCGCGGACCGCCGGGAGCGGCGCGCGGAGCGTCGGGCCGTGCGAACCCCCGGTACCAAGGCGTTCGGCCAGCGGGTGCTGGCCGAGGCCAGCAAGCACCGTGGCAAGCCCTACGTGATGGGCGGCTCAGGCCCCGGCGCCTTCGACTGCTCGGGGTTCACCAGCTATGTGTACCGCCAGCTCGGCTACACCCTGCCGCGCACGGCGGCGGCGCAGCGCTCGGCCACCAAGGTGATCAGCCGTTCGCAGGTGCGCAAGGGGGACCTGGTCTTCGTGCACAGCGGGGGTGGCATCAGCCATGCCGCCATCTACGCCGGCGGCAACACGTGGTGGGAGGCCACCCGACCGGGTCGGCCGTTGGCGAAGAACTCCGCCTGGACCTCCTCGGTCTCCTACGGCCGAGTCTGACCGACCGGGCATCGGGCCCGGTCCGGACCGCTGCCCGGTCCCGGCCCGATGCATCGTTAGGCTCCCGCTGACGGATTCGAGGAGCCGCTGGTGCCGCAGACAGACGCTGGACAGGCTGCCGTCGAGTCGTGGGTGCAGAGCATCCGGCGACTCGACGGCAGCCTGCCGTTCCGTCACTACCGTGATCTGCGGATCGGGACCCTCGACCTGGAGTCCGCCGACGGCGAGGCCCGGCGCGCGCTGCTCGCGGGTGAGCCAGTCCCGGTGTCGCGCCTGTACCCGCACGACCCGCTCCGGGCCTCGGCTGGTCGGTCGGCGCGCGGTATCCAGCAGCACGCCGACCTCGTCGCACGGGGGATGTCGTCGTCGGTCGTGCATCTGGGGATGGGTCTGGCCACCTGGACCGACCCGTACGCGGCTCGTCGGCCGAGCGTGCCGGTGCTGCTCCGGGCGGCCCGCATCGAGCTGCCGGTGGCCGGCCAGGACCCCGTCCTCACGCTGACCAGCCAGGCACGCGTGAGCGAGGTCCTGCTGGAAGAGCTGACGCAGGCCTTCGGGCTGCGGATCGACCCGACCGAGCTGCTCGATGCCGACGGCGACGTGCGCTACCCCGTGGTGGTCGAGCGTCTTCGGTCCGCTGTCCCGTCCCACGTCGTGGACGGGTTCGCCATCGAGCACCGCGCGGTGCTCTTCGTGGGGTCGCCGACCGCCGCTCGGGCGGCTCGTCGCACGGCGGCCGACGCCAGGCTCGTCGCCGGGAGCGCCATCCTCGAGGCTGCTCTGGGAGGGCAGGCGCTGCCGGAGGACCGTCCTGAACCACTGCTGGCTGAGACCGGGGACGAGGCGCTCACGACCGTGATCGATCTCGACGGTCGACAGCGGCACGCCGTGGAGTTCGTGGTGAGGTCCGGCAGCCTGCTGGTGCAGGCGCCGCCCGGGACCGGTTCGATCCAGGTCGCCGCAGCCGTGGCCGCGGCCGTGGCCGCGCAGGACACCGATGCCACCCGGGTGGTCGTGGTGGCCGACAGCCTGGCTCAGCAGCAGCGACTGGCGCAGCGCCTGGCCGGGCTGGGCCTGGACCGGCTCGCCACCTTCCTCGGCATCGGCATCCGTGCCGACGGGGCGTCTCCCACGATGGGCGCCCTGTCCAGCGACTCGGACATGCAGGCCATGGCCGCGGGTGCCGAGCACCTCGAGCACCAGCTGCTGGCCGCCAGGCGTGCCGTTCACCAGGCCATGCCGCCGGCTGGCATCACCGCCTACGAGGCCTTCGCGATCGGTCGGTCTCATCCCGTGGACGTTCCACTGCTGGACGTCGAGGGGCTACGGCTGCTGGAGTCCTCGGACCCAACGTCGCGGCGTCAGGACCTCGCCGAGTTCACGCAGCTCGGCGGGCTGAGCATCTCGGCGACGTCGACGCCGTGGTTCGGCGCCCTGCCGGCCGACGAGCAGGCAGCCGCGGACCTGCTGGAGACCGTACGAACGCTGCGCGAGAGCACCGTGCCCCGGCTCCGCGACGTCTCGGCCAGGGCGGCTGTGGAGGTAGGTCTGCCGGCTCCCGACGGTCCGGCGGCGGCGGCCGGCACGGCTGACCTGCTGGCTCGGGTAGCCCTTGCGGAGCAGCGCTTCCACCAGCACCTCTGGGTCGAGCCCCTGGAACGGCTGACGGCGGCGACCGGACGTCGTTCCGAGCGGCGCGGTGGGGGGGAGGAGGCGGTCGGCTTGGCCGAGCGCCGCCGACTACGCGCTGAGGCGGCGGGGCTGGCTCGGCGACCCGACCTGGCTGCCAGCCGCCCCAGGCTGCACGACGCGCTCCGGCACGCCCGGGACACGAGACAAGCATGGGCCAGCAGGGCCCGAGACGGGCGGCTGCCTCGTACCGGGGCGTCGGCTGCCGCGCTGGCGGGCCTCATGGAGGAGTACGAGCGTGGGCAGGCCGAGCTCATGGCCGCGCACCCAGGTGTCGATCTCGCTGAGCTCTCCTTCGCCGCCGTTCTCACCCGGCTCGACTCCCTGGTGGACGACGGCCCGACCCTGACCCGCCTTCCCCGGCTGACTGAGGCCGCCGCTGCGCTGGCTGACGCCGGGCTCGGCCCACTGGTCGCCGCGCTGCGCGCTCGTGCCGAGCAAGGTGGTGTCCCGGACGAAGCCGCCAGCGTGGAGGCCTTCGACCGGTGTCGGGCCGCCTCCACGGCGGAGTACCTCCTCGACGCCGAACCGGCGCTCGCGGCAGAGGCCGGTCGCCTCGACGACGTGCGTGCGCAGTATGCGATGGCCGACGTGGCACGCACCTGGATGGCTGCACGCTCCCTCGCCGACAGGCTTGTGCGCGACTCGGGCCCGGCCGGGACGCGCCCGGTCCTGGTCGGTGGCGCGTTGGAGCTCACCGCGGACGAGCAGGTCCCGGAGCGGTTCGAGCTGCTCGTCGTCCTCTCCGCCCACGCCACCCCGCTCGCGCACGTCGCGGACCTGCTGGCCCGAGCGCGCCGGGTGATCTGCCTCGGCGACCCACAGCTGCCGAGCCCAGCGCTGACGCCGATGGCGATGGACACCGGGACTGCGGAGCGCGGGCAGGAGGAACCCGGCCCGCACCTTGCCCCCGGGTCGTCGGTCTGGGAGAGCCTTGAGCCGGTGCTGCCTTCGCTGCCGCTGCGGGTTCCGTACCGGCCCCGCCACCACCTGCTCGTCGAGCCGTGGAACGACATCCTCTACCAGGCGAGGTTGGCGGTTCCTCCCGGCGCGACCGACGACGGTGTTCTCGCCTTCGAGCACGTCCGGCAGCCTCCCGGGCGCAAGGGGGAGGAAGACAGCGTCGCCGCCGAGGTCGACGCCGTGGTCGAGGCTGTGCTGGAGCAGGTCCGTGACCGGCCGGAGGAGAGCCTGGCCGTGATCACGCTTGGCCGAGCCCATGGGGACGCCGTCCGCCGGGCGTTGGCTGCGGCCGCTGGGCGGACGGTCGGCCTTGCCGGCGAGCTGGCCAAGCGACCTGACGAGCCGCTGCTCGTCCTTGCGGCGGAGGACGTGCGCGGCGAGGTCCGCGATGCGATCATCTTCTCCGTCGGGTACGGACGGACCCTGGACGGCCGGCTGCTCTACCGGTTCGGCCCGCTCAACGCAGCCGACGGCGAACGTTGGTTGGGGCTGGCCCTGAGTCGGGCCAGGGTCCGGCTTCAGCTGGTCTCCACCCTGGTGGCCGACGAGCTCGAGACCCGGCGGCTTGCTGCCGCGGGGCTCTGGCGGCTTCGCGAGGTGCTCGCGTTCGCGGCGACCCAGGGGCTTGAGCGCCCGAGCGTCCCGTCCGGGCACCCGGACCCGGGCGATCCCGGCCGGGACCCCCTCCTGGAGGAGGTGCTGCGTCGTCTCGGAGAGGCGGGGCTCCCGGTGGCGGGTCCAGTCGGGCGGGGAGCGCTGCGCGTCCCGATCGCGGTCAACCATCCCCGGCGTCCGGGGCGCGGGGTCCTGGCGTTGGACACCGACGGGAGCCCGACCGAGGACACCCGGACCCGTGAACGGCTCCTCCCTGAGCAGTGGGCCCGGTGCGGCTGGCGGCACCTGCGCGTCAACGCCGCTGACTGGGCCCGCGCGGCAGATGACGAGGTCACCCGAGTGATGGCCGTGCTGGCCGAGGCGAGCGCGGTCGCCGACGCACTCGACGCCGCCCGCCACAGCCCGCCTGGGGCGGGCCCAGCCGCAGATGCCATGCCTGAGGCACCGGATGGCGCCACTGCTTCGCCGCGCGGTTCTGCGCCGGAGGTCCCGACCGGGCGGCCGCTGGACTCCTACCCGCCCGAGGACGTCCTACGGGTGGCGGCATGGCTGGACACCGACCAGTCCGAGGCTGAGCTCGTCGCGACGCTGGGGGCCCGGCTGGGGGCCGGGTCGGGCGCCGGTGATGAACGCATCCTCCGGATCGCCGTACGGGCTGCTCGCTCGCTCGCTCACGCCGGCTGAGTCCTACTGCAGCACCAGGCCGAGCGATCCCTCCAGCTGGGCGGCGAGCAGCGTCTGCGCGGTGGACGGAGGCACCGCGAGGACGACCAGCGCGCCGACCGTCCCCTGTGCTCGTGGACGGCGTGGTACGAGGAGCACCGGAGCCTCGACGGCAACCTCCTCGATGCTGACTCGTCCACTTCGTCGGTCGGCACGCGCGGCCAGGACGCTGACGAGGTCTCCTGGCTGCACCAGACGCGTGGTCTCGGCATCGGCGAGCCGAACCGGCGCGGCCACCAGCCCTGGCCCGTAGGCCGCGCCCATCCCGCCCTCGACGAGGACGTCCTCGGTCACCGGCAGCCCCGCGGGCACCGGGAGCGCCAGCCGGCGTCCGCTCGGATCGCCCGGCTCGAGCCCGTCGCTCGTGGCGCTGAGGGCACCCGGCGGCACCGATGCCGGCAGGAACGGCTGCGGACGCAGGTCTGACGGGGTCAGGATGCGTCCAGCTGGCAGGTCGGCCGAGGCGACGAGCACCGAGGTCGTCTTCGGTGGCGGTGCGGTCGTCGATGAGAGGGCCAGGCCAGCGGCGATCGCCAGCAGCCCCGCGGCGGCGATGCGGCGAAGCGGTCGTGACCGGCGTCGCCACCAGCGCGCCAGGGGTCGGGTGCCTCGGTCCGTCGGAGCCGTTCCACCCGCCAGCATGCCGGTGAGCGTAGGTCGGCCAGCGATGGCGGCGCCCGGGTCGTCCACAGGGCGCGCTCAGTGGGACACTTGCGTTTCCCCACGCCTGTCCGGGAGGTTGGCTGTGCCGACGTACCAGTACACCTGCACCCTGTGCGCCCAGCCGCTGGAGGCCGTCCAGAGCTTCGACGCGGAACCGCTGACCGAGTGCCCGGCCTGCGGTGGCCGGTTGCGCAAGGTCTTCTCCTCGGTCGGCGTCGTGTTCAAGGGGTCCGGCTTCTACCGGACGGACTCACGGGAGAAGCCAGGAGCTGCGGGCAAGCCGGGCTCCGACGGTGCCGGGACGGCGAGCGAGGCGAAGCCCGGTCGGGAGGGCAAGGCGGGGGCCGCCGCCAAGCCGGGCAAGGAGACGACGACGACCGCCGAGGCAGCCAGACCGGCCGCCGACTCGAAAGGCAGCTCGAAGGGCAAGGGGGGCCCCTCCGGGGGGTCCGCGCCGGCCTCATCCTCCGCCTGAGCCACGCTCCCGCGGTGAATCGACCGGGGACGTGCTCCATCGAAGTGCTCGCCCCGTAGCCTGCGGCCGTGCGTCGACTCGGGAAAGTGCTCGGCATCCTGGCTGCGGTGCTGGTGGTCCTCCTTGTCATCGTGGCGGCTACCGCCATCTGGTCGGTTCGCCGACCGTTCCCCAGCTACGACGGACAGCTGGCGGTTCCGGGGCTGACGGCGGCCGTGTCGGTCCAGCGTGACGCCCGAGGAGTCCCGACGATCACGGCCGACACCCCGGAGGACCTGTTCCGGGCACAGGGCTACGTGCATGCCCAGGACCGGTTCTACGAGATGGACTTCCGTCGGCACGTCACCTCCGGGCGCCTGTCCGAGCTCTACGGGGACAGCCAGGTCGAGACTGACGCCGTGCTTCGGACCCTGGGGTGGCGGCGGATCGCCGAGGAGGAGGTCGGTCTGCTGGACCCGACGGCCCGGCGCTACTACGAGGCCTACGCCGAGGGCGTCAACGCATGGTTGGCCGAGCATGCCGGCGGCGAGCTGGGGCTGGCCTATGCGCTGCTCGGTTTGCAGGGCGTGGACACCGACCCGGAGCCGTGGTCGGTTGCCGACTCGCTGGCCTGGTTCAAGGCACTCGCCTGGGACCTGATCTCCAACTGGGAGGAGGAGGCCGAGCGCGTGGTGCTGGCCGAGACGCTGCCGCCGCGGCGCGTCCGCCAGATCTACCCCGACTTCCCCTACGACCGCATGGGGACCGTCCTCAGCGAGGCCGATCTCGTGGCCAGCGGTATCGATGCGAAGGCCGACCAAGTCGGCTCCCAGGTCCAGCCGCCGGCCCTGGCTGCGGTCTCCCGAGCGCTCGACGCCGCCGAGGCCCTGGCACCCGTCGTCGGCACCGGGGACGGGCTTGGCAGCAACTCGTGGGTGGTCTCCCCGGAGCGCACCGCCAGTGGCTCGGCCATGCTCGCGAACGACCCCCATCTCGCGGCGGCGATGCCGTCGACGTGGACACAGGTGCACCTGCGGTGCAGCACGGTGGACGAGCAGTGCCCCTTCGACGTCCAGGGCTTCTCCTTCAGCGGTGCGCCCGGCGTGTTCGTCGGCCGCACCGAACGGGTGGCCTGGGGCCTGACGACCACCTATGCCGACACTGCCGACCTGGTGCTCGAGCAGGTCCGTGGGGAGGAGTACCGCACCGAGGACGGCTACCGGAAGATCCGAACCAGGACCGAGACGATCGAGGTCGCCGGAGGGGATCCCGTGACGATCGAGGTCCGCTCGACCCGCCACGGTCCCATCATCTCCGGTGTGCTGGACAGCGCTGGAGAGGTGGCGACGGCCGGCACCCTGGCACTCACCGACGGGGTCCCCCTGGCTCCTGGCGAGGACGCTGGGGAGGCGGACGCTGGGGAACGTGGTGCGGAGGTGGAGGTGGCACTGCGTTGGGCCTCGCTGACGCCTCAGCCCACCGGGGACGCCGTCTTCGCCATGAACCAGGCCCGGGGCTGGGACGACTTCGTCGCGGCGATGGAGTCCTTCGCCAGCCCGGTGCAGAACATCGTCTACGCCGATGCCGACGGCAACACCGGCTACTACGTGTCCGGGGACATCCCGATTCGTCGGGGCTACGACGGCTACCTGCCGGCTCTGGGGTGGACCGGCACGCAGGAGTGGCGCGGCACGATCCCGTTCGCGTCGAAGCCGCACGCCCTGAACCCGGAGGAGGGATACCTGGCCACCGCGAACGAGACCGTGGTGCCGCAGGGTTATCCGTATCTCATCACCAGTGAGGCCAACTTCGCCCACCGCGGCGACCGGATCCGAGAGGTCCTGGCCGAGCAGGACCAGGTGACCCCGGACAGCAGCGTCGAGCTGCAGATGGACGACTGGAGCGCCAATGCCGAGCAGCTGGTCCCGGTCCTGCTGGCGGTGGCCGACGCTGCCGACCTGGACGAGTACGTCAGCTCGGGCGTGGACCTGCTGCGCGGCTGGGACTACCGGCAGCCGATCGATTCCAGTGCGGCGGCCTACTTCAACGCCGTGTGGGCCTCGTTGCTGTCGTTGACGTTCCGCGACGAGCTGCCCGAGTCGGCCTGGCCGGACGGGGGCCGCCGCTGGTTCGAGGTCGTCCGGAGCCTGCTCGACCGACCGCAGGACCGGTACTGGGACGACACCAGGACCACGGACGTCCGCGAGGGGCGCGACGACATCCTGCTGGCGGCGATGCTCGAGGGTCGGGACGAGATGACCAGGCTCCAGGGCAAGGACCCTGCCGGCTGGCAGTGGGGGCAGATGCACGCGCTGTCGCTGACGGAGTCCACGCTCGGGGAGTCTGGGATCGGGCCGATCGAGTGGCTGTTCAACCGAGGACCCTACGAGGCTGGTGGCGGGTCGCAGATCGTGCAGGCCAACTCCTACGACCTCACCGACGAGGAGGCCCCGTTCGCCACCAAGAACGTGCCCTCGATGCGCATGGTGGTGGACTTCGCCGACCTCGATGGCGGTCGTTGGGTCAACCTCACCGGCCAGAGCGGGCACCCGTTCCACCCGAACTACGTCGACCAGGTCGATTCCTGGCAGACCGGGCAGACGTACCCGATGACGTGGAGCGCCGAGGCGGTGGCTGCCGCCACCACACACACCCAAGAGCTCGTCCCCGGCAACCGGTGAGCCCTCAGCCTCGCGGTGGCAGCAGCACCAGACCGGCCGGCGTGGCGGCGGCATCGACGCGGACGTCGTGCGGCTCTGCCGGCACCGAACCGGACGGCAGCACCTCGTCGTCGAACAGCAGGACGCACGTCCACACGCTCACCTGGGCCAGCACCCGGTCGTAGAAGCCACCTCCACGTCCGAGCCGCATGCCGTGGGTGTCCACGGCCAAGCCCGGGAGGAGCACCACGTCGGCCCGGTGTACGGCACTCGGCCCGAGCGGCGGTGCGGCTGGTTCCAGCAGGCCGAAGCGGCTCGAGACCAGCCCGTCCGGGCCGGTGTAGCGCGCCCAGTCCAAGGGCTCCTGCTCCGGCCCCTTGGGCAGGACCGGCAGCAGGACCTCGACGCCGCGGCGCTCCAGCCCAGCGAGCAGCGGCGCCGTCCCCGGCTCGCGACCGACACCGACGTAGGCCGCCACCGTCCGGGCAGTCGCAACAGTCGGCGTCGACAGCAGGACCGACGCGAGTGCGTGCGCATGCTCGGCCAGAGCGGTGGCGTCCAACCCGTGCCTGGCAGCCACGATGCGGTCGCGAAGCGCCGTCTTGCTCGCTCGTTCTCGCACCGGCACACCCTAGGGTGGCGCGCATGAGTCCAGCCCTGCTCTGCCCGTGCCCGCCAGGCGGTGGCGCGTGAGGCGAGTCGCCGACCAGCTCTCCGAGGTGCTGGAGCGGATCGGTCCGCTCGCCCCGATCGACGTCCCGCTGCTGGAGGCACACGGTCGGGTCGCGGCCGAGGACGTGGTGGCCCCTTGGGCGATTCCGCAGTTCGACCAAGCGATCGTGGAGGGATACGCCGTCCGCAGCGAGGATGTCGCTGATGCGTCCGAGGCAGAGCCGGTCGAGCTGGCGGTGGTGGCCGACGCTCCTGGCGACGTCCTGGCGGTCAGCGCTCTGGGACCCGGCCTGAGTGCTCGAGTCCGAGCCGGCTCGGTGATGCCAGGACAGGCCGACGCAGTGGTCCCCGTCGGGGACACCGATGCCGGCCTGGTGCGCGTCACCGTCCGGGCGCCAACCCAACCGGGCGCCAACGTTCGCCGTCGCGCCGAGGACGTCGACGCCGACGACATCGTGCTGCGCGTCGGTGCCCACCTCGGGGCGGCGCAGCTCGGCCTCCTGGCCGCGGTGGGCAAGGAGAGCGTCAGTGTTCGGCCCCGTCCCCGCGTCGTCGTCCTGGCGGTCGGCGGTGAGCTGGTCGACCCGGGGCGGGCGGTCTCGGCGGGCCAGGTCACCGACTCCACCGGGGCGCTGCTCACTGCGGCTGCTCGGGAGGCCGGTGCAGTCGCGTACCGGGTGGGACCATTGCCGGACGACGAGGTCGTCGTCGCCGGGACGGTCTCGGACCAGCTGGTCCGTGCCGACCTGGTGCTCATCAGTGGCGGGCTGAGCGACACCGATGCCGTGGTGCGATCGGTGCTGCCGCGGATGGGGTCGGTCTCCTTCGAGGAGGTGGCCGTGCAGCCTGGCGGGCTGCAGGGCTTCGGCACGATCGGGGAGGACGAGATCCCGGTGTTCGCCCTGCCTGGGGCCCCGGTGAGTGCGTTCGTGGCCTTCGAGGTGTTCGTCCGCCCGGCCATCCGACGCATGCTGGGGATGACGAGGGTTCACCGGCCGAGCGTGTCGGCCCGACTCCTGGGTGCGATCGAGTCGCCCGCGGGGATTCGCCAGTTCGCCCGTGCTCGGCTGTCGATGGGTGACGCCGAGCCGAGCGTCCAGCCGCTGGCGGTTCGCGATGTGGCGCACATCACCGACCTCGCCCGGGCGAACGCGCTGATCGTCGTCCCGGAGACCACGACCGCCCTGGCTGCGGGCAACGTGGTCGACTGCGTCGTGCTGGAGCGGCGGCGAGGGTGAATGAGCCGCCTGCCGGTGCCTGGCCGGCCCAGCTGCACGAGGGTCCGGTCGGGCTCCGGCCGATGCGCTACCGAGACCGGACGGCCTGGCTGGCCACTCGACAGCAGAACGCGGCTTGGCTGGCGCCCTGGGACGCCACCGCTCCCGACCCCGAGTCCCCGCCGCTCAGCTTTCGGCAGATGGTCCGCCGATACGCCGTCCAGGCCCGGCACGACGAGGCCTTTCCGTGGGTGCTGACGGTCGACGGCGCCTTGGCCGGGCAGGTCAGTGTTGCCGGAGTCGTACGTGGCGCCGCCCAGATGGCCAACATCGGCTACTGGATCAGCGAGGAGCACGCCGGCCGCGGGGTGATGCCGACCGCGGTGGCGATGGCCGTCGACCACTGCTTCTTCGTCGCCGGACTCCATCGCATCGAGGTCAACATCCGGCCGGAGAACCAGGCGAGCCTGCGGGTGGTGGACAAGCTCGGGCTCCGATACGAGGGAGTGCGAGAACGGTACCTGCACATCGCCGGCGACTGGCGCGACCACCACGCGTTCGCGATCACGGCCGAAGAGCTCGACGCCGACGGTCTGCTCGGTCGTTGGCGACGCACGCGGGACGGTCGATTCTGAGCACCTGCACCTCGACACTCCGATCGGGCTCCCGGGTCTGCACCGTCGGCAGCCGTATCGTCCGCTGACGTGGGAAGCAGCGGGTTGATCCTGGTCGTCATCGTCGCCGCTTGGGCGCTGTTCCTGGTGCCCCAGTGGCTGAGCCGTCGCAGCGCGGCCCTCGATCCGGTGGAGCTCGCCGGCGATCAGCGCCTGGTCGGCGAGCAGGGCTCGGTCGAGGTCCTCGAGCCGCAAGCCGCCGGCGCGGAGGCGACCGATGTAGCTGCTGACCCGGTGGCGCCGCGGAGTCGGACCTCCCGGACCGTGGCATCGGTCCTCGTGCGACGCCGAGAGGAGCCGGCCACGGGGAAGACGGCGCGCGTCTCCACTGCCCTGACCTTCCGGGCTCGGCGTGGTGCTGAGGCGAGGACGCGGGCACGTTCGGCCGCGCAGCAGCGCCGCCGCATCGTGCTGAGCCTCGCCGCGGCCACCGTGCTCGCGGGCGCCGGCATCGCCATCGCGCAGGCCACCGGGGTTCCGGCGAGCTGGCTGTGGCTGGCGCTGCCTGGGGCCCTGCTGGTCGGCTATCTGGCCCTGCTGGCGATCACTCGCCCGGGCGCAGCGCGTCCGGCGAGCGCGCACGGTTCTGCTGACCCGTCGTCGGGTTCGCCTCAGTCCTCGGCTCTCGAGGATGCCTCGACCACGGCTGAGCTGGAGTCCACCGTGTCGGTCGGTGGGCGGGCCTCGGATGGGGCCCCCGGCGAGCAGGCAGTCCCCGCCACGCCGGTGGCTCAGGACCCGCAGGCGTGGACGCCACGGCCCGTTCCGCTGCCGTCCTACGTCACCGCACCGAAGGCCCCCCGCCGGATCCGCAGCATCGACCTGTCCGCACCTGGGTCGTGGACGGCCGAGCCCTCGGCCGAGAGCCGCAGCGAGTCGCCCGCGGACCTCGAGCACGAAGCCGAGCCGGAGTTCAGCGATCAGCGGCGACGGGTCGTCGGCGAGTAGCTGTTCTGGGCGCTTGCTACCCTGACGCCCGCGGCTCGCCGCATCCTCAGGGGCTGTAGCGCAGTCCGGTAGCGCACCTCGTTCGCATCGAGGGGGTCAGGGGTTCGAATCCCCTCAGCTCCACCCTGACGGCCTTGGCCTGTCCTCGGGTCCTGGGTCTCGGCTCAGCCCCAGCCCGGCAGCCAGAGGCGGACCTGTCGGGCCTGTGCCGGCAACGGCTCGGCTGTCCACACCGGCCAGAAGAACCAGGCCTGCACGACGGTCAGGATGACCAGGGTGGCCAGCAGCAGCGCGACGCCTCGGCGTGCGCCCGGCCAGCGTTCCAGCACGGCCTTGGCCGCCACGACGATGCCGAGGACGAGGAAGGGCAACGTGGCCACGGCGTAGGTCGCGAAGGTCGGCCGGTCCAGGTAGGCGAACCACGGCAGCCACGTCGCCCCCACCCCGGTCAGTACGAGCCACGCCCGCCAGTCCAGCAGGCGCAGCGCAAGGAACCCCATCACGAGCAGGGCAAGCACGCCCAGCCACCAGGTGAGAGGCGTCCCCACCGCCAGGACTTGCTCGACGCAGTCTTCCCCGCAGTCGCTGGCTGCAGCCACCGGCTCGCGATACAGCAGCACCGGGCGAGCCTGCACCAGCCAGCCGACGGGGTTGGAGGCCCAGTTGTGCTCGGCGTCGAGCCCGGCAACCGCCGTGTAGATCACGTCGTGGTAGTGCCACCAGGAGCGCACCGGCGCGGGTACCCAGGAAGCCGAGTCCTGCTCGGTGGCCCACTGCCGCAGGTAGCCATCGGCCGTGGCGAACCAAGCGGCCCAGGTCGCCGTGTAGGTCGTCAGCGCTGCGCCCACCAGCGTCAGGGCGCCGACAGGGCCGTCCTCGAGCAGGGCACGGGAGCGTGCGTGCCCGGCCCCGGCCTGCGCCAGCGCGCCCGCGGTCCAGATCACTGAGGCCAGGCCCAGCGTGGCCAGCACCGGGAAGGCGCTCCACTTGGTGGCGCAGGCGATCCCGAACGCGGCGCCGGCCGCCAGCCGCCAAGGCCGCCAGAGGCGCACGTCCGGGATGGGCTGGATGGCCAGCCAGTCGCGATAGGCGTCCCGGTCACGGACCAGCAGGGCGGTGCCCAGCACGAGGAAGGCCATGAGGCTGCTGTCGAGCAGGGCGGTGCGGGCCGTCACGATCGCGAGCCCGTCCAGCGCCAGCAGCAGCCCGGCCACGACGCCGAGCCAGGTGGACCTCGTCACCCGGCGGGCGAGCAGGACCAGGGCAGCCGCGGCCAGCGATCCCAGCACTGCCACGCCGAGACGCCAGCCGAGTGGGGACATGCCGACGAGCTGCTCGCCCAGTGCGATGACCCACTTGCCAGCGGGTGGGTGTGAGCTGAAGGCGGCATCGCCGGTGAGTCCGGAGAGGTCACCATCGAGGATCAGGTCGTCCGCGTCGTCGGACCAGGCCCGTTCGGCGCCGGTGGTGAGGATGGCCCAGGCGTCTTTGGCGTAGTACGTCTCGTCGAAGATGAGCGCCTCGGGTCGGGACAGACCCACCAGGCGGAGCGCGCCCGCGAGAAGGCCGACCAGCGTCGCAGCCACCCAGGCGCGGCCAGAGTCCGGCAGACGCTCGGGCGATCGGCCGGGTGGCGTGCCGGCAGCGTGCATCGAGACCTCGCCGGCGAGCACCCCGGCATCGTATGCGGCTCCCCGTGGCGCGCGAGGTCCCGCGCGAAGCGCCGCCGTCGGCGGCGGGCCACCCTAGGCTCTGCGCCGTGGCGAGGGTGGCGGGTGAGGGCGTGCTGCTGGTTGCGGGTATGCCGATCGGCGACGTCCAGGACGCATCCGCGCGCCTGCTGCACTGGCTGGTCGAGGCCGACGTCGTCGCCGCGGAGGACACCCGGCGGCTGCGGGCGTTCCTCGCCAGGGCGGGGCTCGCCCGAGCAGGGCCGATCACGTCCTTCTTCGAGGGCAACGAGGCGCGCCGGACTGCGTCGCTGCTCGCCGAGCTGACGGCGGGGCGACGGGTCCTGCTCGTCTCCGACGCCGGCATGCCGGGGGTGTCCGATCCCGGCGAGCGCCTGGTGGCAGCGGCTGCCGATGCCGGGGTGGCGGTCCATGTGCTCCCGGGTCCATCGGCGGTCACCACGGCGCTGGTGGCATCAGGGCTGCCGACCGATCGATTCACCTTCGAGGGCTTCCTCCCGCGGACCGCCGCCGCGCGCCGCCGAGCGGTGCAGGCGCTGGCCGCCGAGCCCCGGACCATGATCTTCTTCGAGTCGCCCCGACGCCTCGGGGCCTGCCTCGACGACCTGGCCGTGGTCTTCGGCCGCGAGCGGCCGGCGGCCGTGTGCCGTGAGCTGACGAAGCGGCACGAGGAGGTCCTCCGAGCTCCCCTCGGCGCGCTGGCCGAGCGGTTCGCCGAAGAGGCTCTGGGCGAGGTGACCATCGTGGTCTCCGGCGCGGGCACCGGCGAGGGGGCCGCCGAGCTTGCCGCCCACGCCGAGGCGGCAGCACTGGAACGGGTGCCGGGCCTGGTCGCCACGCACCAGCACGACGGCCTGAGTCGGCGTGACGCCATCACCGCGGTGGCCCAGACCCTGGGGCTGCGCCGACGCGACGTCTATGCCGCGGCGGTGGGGGCCCACCGGGAAGGGCGCTCCCCGTAGGCTGGCAGGCATGTCCCAGCACGTCCTGACGGCAGTGGCCTGGCCATACGCCAACGGGCCCCGCCACATCGGCCACGTCTCCGGCTTCGGCGTCCCCTCGGACGTCTTCAGCCGCTACATGCGGATGGCCGGCAACAACGTGCTCATGGTCAGCGGCACGGACGAGCATGGGACGCCGATCCTGGTGCAGGCCGAACGCGAGGGCGTTGCGCCGCAGGTGCTGGCAGACCGCTACAACCGGGTGATCGTGGACGACCTCGTGAACCTTGGCTTGTCCTACGACCTCTTCACTCGGACCACCACGGGGAACCACTACGCGGTCGCCCAGGAGATGTTCCGCACGCTGCACCGCAACGGCTACATGGTGAACCGCACGATGCTCGGGGCGATCAGCCCGTCGACCGGTCGAACGCTCCCGGACCGCTTCATCGAGGGGACATGCCCCATCTGCGGCGCCGACGGAGCGCGCGGTGACCAGTGCGACACCTGCGGCAACCAGCTGGACCCGGCTGACCTGGGCAACCCCCGCAGCCGGATCAACGGCGAACGGCCGGAGTTCATCGAGACCGAGCACTTCTTCCTGGACCTCCCGGCGCTCTCGGAGGCCCTTGGGACCTGGCTGCAAGCCCGAGCGGCCGAGGGCACGTGGCGGCCGAACGTGCTCAAGTTCTCCATGAACCTGCTGGAGGACCTACGCCCGCGCGCGATGACCCGTGACATCGACTGGGGGGTGCCAGTCCCGCTGCCTGGGTGGGAGGACAACGCCAACAAGCGGCTCTACGTCTGGTTCGACGCGGTGATCGGCTACCTGTCGGCCTCGGTGGAGTGGGCGCGGCGCAGCGGCGACCCTGATGCGTGGCGCGCGTGGTGGACCGACCCGGCGGCTCGTTCCTGCTACTTCATGGGCAAGGACAACATCACGTTCCACAGCCAGATCTGGCCGGCCGAGCTCCTCGGCTACTCCGGTCTCGGCTCACGTGGCGGTCAACCGGGGCGGTTCGGGCACCTGCAGCTGCCGACCGAGGTCGTCTCCAGCGAGTTCCTCACGATGGAAGGACGCAAGTTCTCCTCCTCCCGAGGGGTGGTCATCTACGTCAACGACTTCCTGGCCCGCTACGACGCCGACGCGTTGCGGTACTTCATCGCCGTCGCCGGACCGGAGAACCAGGACACGGACTTCACCTGGGCGGAGTTCGTTCGCCGCAACAACGACGAGCTGGTGGCGGGGTGGGGGAACTTGGTGAACCGGACCGCCTCCATGATCGCGAAGAACGTGGGGGCCATCCCGGCAGCCGGCTCGCTCCTGGACGCTGACCACGAGCTGCTCGCCACGACCGGGAAGGCGTTCGACGAGGTGGGCTCGCTGATCGGTACGAATCGGCAGAAGGCGGCGGTGCAGGCGGCGATGCGCACCGTCGGGGAGGCCAACGCCTACCTGTCCCAGCAGGCACCGTGGAAGCTGGCCAAGGCCGACCCGGACCGGATGGCCACGGTGCTGCATGTCGCGGTGCAGGCCGTCGACGACTGCATGCGGGTGCTCTCCCCCTTCTTGCCGCACTCCACGCGTGCGGTGGCCCGGACCATCGGACGCGACCCAGCCCTGGCCCCGCTGCCGACCGCGCGTGAGGTCCATGACCTCGACGACGGCCGGCCGTACCCGATCATCACCGGTGAGTACCCGAGGGGCGGCTGGGGTTCGGTGCCGGTGGTACCGGGGACGCCGATCGAGCGCCCGTCGCCGGTGTTCACCAAGCTGGAGCCGTCCGTGGTCGACGAGGAGATCGCTCGACTGCTCGAGCGCGCCGAGCCGTGAGTCGGCCGGCACCCCCGCCGGGGTACCCGCCGCTGCCCGAGCCGTTGCCGCTGCCGGTCACCGACAGCCACTGCCACCTCGACATCGACCCCGGCGGCCGTTCCGGGCAGGCGCGGCTACCGGAGCCCGAGGTCGCCCTCAGCTTGGCGTCGGCGGTGAACGTCACCGGCGTAGTGCAGGTCGGCTGCGACCTGGACGCAGCCCGGTGGGCGATCGAGCTGGCGCGAGCATGGGGCAGCGTCCGGGCGGCGGTTGCGCTGCACCCCACCGAGGCTGCCCAGATCGCCGATCGTGGGGGCAACGCCGGCCTGCAGGCGGCACTCGACCAGCTGGCAGGGATGGCCGCCGACCCAGCCGTGGTAGCGGTGGGGGAGACGGGGCTGGACCACTACTGGACGCCTGCCGGTGCCGGCCGGGCCGCGCAGGAGGTCGCTTTCCGGGCCCACGTGGCGCTGGCCAGAGAGCTGGGCAAGACGCTGGTGATCCACGACCGGGACGCCCACGAGGACGTCCTGCGGGTCCTAGAAGACGCCGGGGCACCGGACCGCGTGGTCTTCCACTGCTTCTCGGGCGACGCAGCCATGGCGGCGCGGTGCTCCGAGGCCGGGTGGTTCTGCTCGTTCGCCGGCACGCTCACCTTCCGGAACGCTCCGGGACTTCGCGCTGCGGCCGCCGCCGTCGACCCGAGGCTGCTCCTGGTCGAGACCGACTCGCCCTACCTCACGCCGCACCCGTGGAGGGGCCGGGCGAATGCGCCCTACCTCGTGCCGCACACCGTCCGGGCACTGGCCGAGGTGACAGGTCGTGATCTCGAGCTGACCTGCCGCACCCTGGCCGTCGCCACCGAGCGAGCGTTCGGACCGGACCCCGCTGCCGGTTGACCCTGTGTGATGATTTCGTTATGAAGTGACAGGCGTCACAACGCCGGATCGCCTGACCTGCATACATGCCGCTCAGCGGATTTTGGCCGACAGGGAGTCCGCGTTACCATTTCGTGACACAACGAAGTGTTCGACCGCCTTCGAGGGGCCCGTGCCCCCGTCTCGACACTTCGACGTATACGAGGAGCTCCCGATGACGACGCCCCAGCACCACGCCCCTGACGAGTCCACCACCGACGAGCCGACCAGCGCTGCCCGTTCCCGTCGGCGCCTCGGCGTCGGAGCCGCCGTGACGGCAGGGGCGGTGCTGGCGACGGTCGGGCTCGGGGCCACCGTGGCCGTCGCCAACGCCAACAGCGTGACCTTGACGGTCGACGGGGAGTCCACCACCGTCACGACCTACGCGGACAGCGTTGGTGAGCTGCTCGAACGGCGTGGGCTGGCGACGAGCGAGCAGGATCTCGTCGTTCCGGACGAGTCCTCGGACCTGATCGACGGGGGCGAGGTCGCCGTGACCTTCGCCCGGCCGGTCACCCTGACCGTCGACGGTCGGCAGAGCCGCATGATGACCACCGCGCTGTCGGTGGACGCGCTGCTCGCCCAGCTGGATGTCCGGACCAACGGAGCCGAGCTGTCGGTCTCGCGGTCGGCCGGGATCGGCCGTGCAGGGCTGGACCTGGAGATCCGCAGCCCCAAGAAGGTCGTCCTCGTCGTCGACGGCAAGCGTGAGCGCATGGTGACGACGGGGCTGACTGCTGCCGAGGTGCTCCAGGACGCCGGCTACGAACCTGGGAAGCGTGACGTCCTGCGCCCGGGTTCCGACAAGGCCATCGAGGCCGGCGCCACCGTGCGCTACGACCAGTTCACCATCGCCACGAAGACCAAGCGCGTGACGGTGCCGCATCGCACGGTCACGGTTCGCAGCGGCAAGCTGTACACCGACCAGCGTCGGGTGCGAACGCCCGGCCAGGACGGTGTGGCCAAGCTCGAGGTTCGGATGGTCACCCTCGGCGGTGAGCGGGTGCGGACCTCGACCCTGGACCGGGACCTGGTGCGCAAGCCGGTCACGGAGGTCGTCGTCGCCGGGTCGAAGAATCGGGCCCCGAGTACGTCCGCGCGCTCGGCGGCAGCCCCGGCCGTGTCCGGTGGGAGCGTCTGGGACTCCCTCGCCCAGTGCGAGTCCGGCGGCAACTGGTCGATCAACACCGGCAACGGGTACTACGGCGGGCTCCAGTTCGTCCCCAGCACCTGGCTCGCCTACGGTGGCGGCGCGTATGCAGCCCTGCCGAGCCAGGCGAGCCGGGAGCAGCAGATCGCCGTTGCAGAGCGCCTGCGCGCCTCGTCGGGGTTCGGCTCGTGGCCTGCGTGCTCGGCCAAGCTCGGCCTGCGCTGAACCACTGTCGACGCGCGCCAGGCGCCCCAGGCGCTCCCAGTGCTCAGGATGCGCCATCCTGGGGCGGTGACGCTGACGCCGAGGGAGGTGCGGGCGCTGGCCGCCGAGCACGGCGTGCGGCCCACGAAGCGCTGGGGTCAGAACTTCGTCGTGGACCCCAACACGGTCCGACGCATCGCCCGGCTGGCGGACGTCGGTCCAGGGCACCACGTGCTGGAGATTGGCCCCGGCTTGGGGTCACTGACGCTGGCGCTGCTGGAGACCGGGGCGAGCGTGACGGCCGTCGAGATCGACCCGGTGCTGGCAGCGGCGCTGCCGGAGACCTTGGCTCGCGTCGCCCCTGACCATGCGGCCCGGCTCACCGTACGCGAAGCAGACGCCCTCAGGCTCCGCCCCGACGACCTGACTGCCCCGCCCTCGGCGGTGGTGGCCAACCTTCCCTACAACGTCGCGGTGCCGGTGCTGCTGGAGCTCGTGCAGCGGTTGCCCTCGCTGCACACCGGCGTGGTGATGGTGCAGGCCGAGGTGGCAGCCAGGTTGGCTGCGGAGCCGGGCAACCGGGTCTACGGTGCCCCGACGGTCAAGCTCGCGTGGGACATGACCGTGCGGTGGTCCGGGCAGGTGCCCAGGGCGGTGTTCTGGCCGGTCCCCAACGTGGACTCCGCGTTGGTGTCGCTCGTGCGGCACGCGCCGCTCGGCGAGCCCGGGGTGCGTACCTCCGCCTTCGCCCTCGTCGATGCCGCCTTCGGTCAGCGTCGCAAGATGCTGCGCTCGGCGCTGGCCGGTGCCCTTGGCGGCGTGGGCACCGCCGAGGACGTGCTCGCCGAGGCCGGCGTCGACCCGCGCTTGCGGGCCGAACAGCTCGACGCTGCGGCGTTCGCCCGGGTCGCCGCGCTGCTTCGTGCGCGGGGACTGGCGACGTGACCGAGCGCGCGGTGTCGGTCCAGGTGCCGGCCAAGGTCAACCTGGCCCTGGGGGTCGGTGAGGTCCGTCCCGATGGGTTCCATGACCTGGCAACCGTGTACCTTGCCGTGAACCTCCTCGACGACGTCGCAGCCGTCGAGGCGCGGCCGGGGGTCTTCACGGTCACCACCCGAGATCCCGCAGGCAACCCGGTGCCCGGGGTCCCCGACGACGAGCGGCATCTGGCCGTGCGGGCGGCTCGACGGCTGGCTGGCGAGCTGGGCGACCACGAGCGGAAGCGCCTCGGGGTCCATCTGCGGGTCACCAAGCGGATCCCGGTGGCCGGTGGGATGGCCGGCGGCAGCGCTGACGCGGCCGGGGCACTAGCCGCCCTGAACCGCTTGTGGGGCGCCCGCCTCGGGCGTGACCGACTGCTGGCACTGGCCGCTGAGCTGGGATCGGACGTGCCGTTCGCGATGCTTGGAGGGGTAGCCCTGGGAACCGGCCGCGGAGAACGGGTCAGCTCGGTGGCCGGCGGGAGGCCGACCTGGTGGGTCGTGATGCCGGCCGAGGGCGGGCTGTCGACACCGCAGGTGTACGGCCGACTGGACACCCTGCGTGCCGACGGGCTGGTCGGGCCCCCCACCACCGAGCTCCGGCCGCTGCTCGAGGCGCTGGCCGCCGGTGACGTCCCTGCCATCGGCGACGCCCTGGTCAACGACCTGCAGCCCGCCGCCCTTGACCTTCGGCCAGACCTGGCCGGGACGCTGGAGCGCGCCATGAGGTGTGGTGCGCTGGCGACCCTGGTGTCCGGCTCGGGGCCCACCTGCCTGGCGTTGGCCAAGGGTGCCGCGCATGCGTACGACCTCGCCGAGACGCTGGGGCAGCAAGTCGCGGGCTCGGCGCCTGCACCGGTCGTCACCAGCGGCCCGGTGGAGGGGGCGCTCGTGCGTCAGCCGCGCGGCAGCAGCGCGAGCTGACGCGAGAGCGCCACGAGCCCCCCGGCGGAGTCCCAGATCTCGCCGTCGGCCTCGAGCGAGCGCCCCACGACGAACCTGGTCCGGAAGGTGCAGGCCAGCGGCCCCCGCCGCGGCAGGCTGCGTAGCTGCACGGTCAGCTCGACCGTCGGGGTCCAGGCCACCGGCAGGTTCGCGTTGAACACGGCGGGCGGGAAGGCATCACTGGCCAGCAGGACCGCCAGGCCGTCCAGCGGACGGTGCTCGGGGCGGTCGGGCAGGTCGAACCAACCGGACATGGTGGCCGACCCGTCGGGGTTGCCGGTGGCGAAGCCAAGAGCAGCCGGCGCAAGGCGGATCGCGACCTGCCCCATGAGGGCCGGTGCCATCGTGTCGGTCGGCGCGAGCAGCGGGCACTCCTGCGGGTCGGGCAGCTCCGGCGGGGCGCCGGACATCAGGAGCGCCTCTCCCGGTGGCTCCCCTGCCGCCGGGAGCGTCTCCATCGTCATCAGGGCGGCCACCAACGGGGTCCCGCTGGCGTCGAGCAGTCGGGCTTCGGCCGTCCGTAGCCGACGCCCGCGCCGCAGCACCTCGACCTCGATGCGGGCCGGTCCGGGTCGGACTGGAGCAAGGAAGTGCAGCGTGATCGTGATCGGGTCCTGCCCTCCGGTGGCCCGCCGCCCGGCGGCGGCCAGCATGGCCGCGATCAACCCACCGTTGGTGGCGGCGGCGACGTCCCACCCGCTGGGCACCTGCGCGGCGAACGTCGTCGGGGCGACCTGCTCGAGCGCGATCGCCCGGTGGAAGCCGTCGAGGGCTTCCCCCGGCTGCTCAACCGGCATGGTCGCCCGTCCGAGTGTGCCCGACGTGGTCCTCGAAAGGCGCCAGCAGGCCGCGTAGCAGTGCTGCCAGCTGGCGCTGATCCCGCTCGGTGAGTCCGATGAGCAGGGCCTTCTCTGCCTGCAGGAGGCCGACCAGCGCCGCGTCCACCGTCGCCGCTCCTTGATCGGTGAGCCGGACCAGTACCCCGCGGCGATCGTCAGGGGCCGGTCGGCGAGCGACCAACCCGCGCGCCGCCAGCTTGTCCACCCGCGTGGTCATCGTGCCGCTGGTCACCATGGTCTGTGTCATGAGGGTGCCCGGCGAGAGCTCGTAGGGTGGTCCGGCTCGCCTCAGCGCCGAGAGCACATCGAACTGCCAGGGCTCCAGGTCGTGGTCGTCGAAGGCGCGCCGTCGCGCCCGGTCCAGGTGGTGGGCCAGCCGAGTGAGGCGAGAGAGCACCTGCAGCGGGGTGGTGTCCAGGTCGGGTCGTTCCCGTCGCCAGGCCTCGACGAGCAGGTCCACCTCGTCACGGCGCATGCGCGCGAGGCTAGCGAACCGGCTGCGTGATCAGCTGTGGGTCGCTCTCGAACCGCGAGAGGCCGTTCCACGCAAGGTTCACCAGATGAGCCGCGACCGTCTCCTTCGCCGGCTCGCGGACGTCCAGCCACCACTGCCCGGTCAGCGCCACCATGCCGACCAGCATCTGCGACACCATCGGGGCGAGGGCCGGGTCCAGGCCGCGCCCGAGGAACTCCTCGGCCAGGACGTGCTCCACCTGCCCAGCGGCGTCAGACAGCAGGCTCGCGAACGTCCCCGTTCGTTGGGTCACGGGGGAGTCCCGGACCAGGATACGGAATCCGTCGGTAGAGGTCTCGACGTAGTCCAGCAGCGCCAGGGCCGCCAGCTCTAGCAGCACCCGTGACCCTGCGTCGGTCTGCAGGGCGGTCCTGACGCTGGCCAGCAGGGCCTGCATCTCGCGGTCCACCACGACGGCGTAGAGCCCTTCCTTCCCACCGAAGTGCTCGTAGACGACCGGCTTGGACACCTCCGCCCGCGCAGCGATCTCCTCGACCGACGTCCCTTCGAAGCCTCGCTCGGCGAACAGGCCGCGCGAGACCTCGATGAGCTGCTCGCGACGCTCGTGCCCTGTCATCCGAACGCGGGCCCGGCCAGCGTTGGTACTCGGTTGCTCGCTCACGGGGGCCATCATGCGCCAGGGGCATCGCTGCCGGCCCAGGGGCTCCGCACCCTCGTGCGAGGATGGGCCGCCCTTCCCGGGTGGTGTAATCGGCAGCACAGCGTGTTTTGGTCTCGCAAGTAGGGGTTCGAGTCCTCTCCCGGGAACGCTCGACGTTGCCCGGCGGCCAGGTCCGCGGCGGGCCACGCCCCGCTATCCTCGGCGGGTCCCCTGCCCCCGTCGAAGCGAGGACGTCGTGAGCGCAGTCCCGGCAGCGGTGATCGTGCTGGCAGCCGGCGAGGGCACCAGGATGCGCTCGGTGGCACCCAAGGTGCTGCACGCTATCGGGGGACGGTCGTTGCTCGGGCACGCTGTGGCGGCCGCGCAGCAGGTGCAGCCGCAGACCCTCGTCGTCGTGGTTGGGCACGGCCGTGAGCAGGTGGCCCAGCACCTTGCGGCGATCGCACCCAACGCCCTGGTCGCCGTGCAGGAGGAGCAGCACGGGACCGGGCACGCCGTGGAGTGCGCGCTGCGGCAGGTGCACGTCGGCCCGGGCACGGTCGTGGTCACCTACGGCGACGTGCCGCTGCTGAGCGGGGACACGCTGGCCGACCTGGTGGCCCGGCACGAGGAGGCCGCCGCGGCGGTCACCCTCCTGACCGCCGAGATCGCGGACCCTACGGGCTACGGGCGGGTGCTGCGAAGCGCCAATGGTGCAGTGGAGGCGATCGTGGAGGAGCGCGACGCCTCCGACGAGCAGCGTGCCATCACCGAGATCAACGCTGGTATCTACGCCTTCGACGGCGACGTGCTCAACGACTGCCTTGCCCGGTTGGACACCGACAACGAGCAGGGCGAGCGGTACCTCACTGATGTCGTTCGCCTGGCCAGCAAAGATGGTCGGGTGGTGTCGTCGATGCTCATCGACGACCTTGCTCAGACCCGGGGGGTCAACGACCGCGTGCAGCTTGCCGAGCTCGGCTCCGAGCTCAACCGCCGAACGCTGGAGCACTGGATGCGCGCCGGGGTCACCGTGGTCGATCCAGCTACCACCTGGGTCGACGTCGAGGCTCGGCTCGAACCCGACGTCGTCCTCCTGCCCGGCACTCACCTCCAGGGAACCTGCGCGATCGCCGGGGGGGCCCGGATCGGGCCGGACACCACCCTCGTCGATACCGAGGTTGCCGCCGGTGCCGAGGTCGTGCGTTCGCATGTCGTGTCGGCACGGATCGGGCCGGGGGCGGCGGTCGGCCCGTTCAGCTACCTGCGGCCGGCGACGGTGCTGGGGCCGGGCTCGAAGGTCGGGGCCTTCGTCGAGATCAAGGGCAGCTCGGTCGGGGAGGGTTCGAAGGTGCCGCACCTGTCCTACGTGGGCGATGCCGACATCGGCGCGCACTCCAACGTCGGTGCTGCCACCGTGGTCGTGAACTACGACGGGGTTGCCAAGCACCGGACCAAGGTGGGTGACCACGTCCGGATCGGCAGCGACACCATGTTGGTGGCTCCGGTCACCATCGGCGACGGCGCCTACACGGCGGCCGGGTCGGTCATCACCCAAGACGTCCCGCCCGGGGCGATGGGGTTGGCCCGCAGCAGGCAACGCAACGTGGAGTCGTGGGTTCAGCGTCGACGTGCCGGTACCGCTGCTGCTCAGGCCGCCGACGCCGCGCAAGGACGCATCGGCGACACTGACCCCGACGTAGCAGGTCCGAAGCCGTCAGGCCAGACGTCCTAAGGGGGCTCATCTGTGAAGCACATCCAGGCGACCGGCCGCAAGACACTGATGCTCTTCAGCGGCCGGGCACATCCGGAGCTCGCTGAGGCGGTCGCCGACGAGCTCGGCATCGCCTTGGTCCCGCAGCGCGCGACGACGTTCGCCAACGGCGAGATCTACGTTCGCTTCGAGGAGAGTGTGCGTGGCTGCGACGCCTTCGTGATCCAGAGTCACCCGGCGCCCACCAACGAATGGATCATGGAGCAGCTCATCATGGTGGATGCCCTGAAACGGGCGTCGGCCAAGCGCATCACCGTCGTGACCCCGTTCTATGGCTATGCCCGCCAGGACAAGAAGCACAAGGGCCGGGAGCCGATCTCGGCGCGGCTCATGGCCGACCTCTACCACGCCGCCGGGGCGGACCGGTTGATGGCCGTCGACCTGCACACCGCGCAGATCCAGGGGTTCTTCGACGGGCCGGTCGACCACCTGTGGGCCATGCCCATCCTGGCGGAGTACTTCGCCCAGCGCTACGACACCGGCCGGCTCACCGTCGTGTCTCCGGACGCTGGTCGCGTGCGCGTCGCGGACCTGTGGACGGACAAGCTGGGCGCCTCGCTGGCCATCATCCACAAGCGTCGGGACCGGAACGTCGCGCACAAGGTCGAGGTCCGTGAAGTGGTCGGCGATGTGGAGGGCAGGACCTGCCTCATCGTGGACGACATGATCGACACGGCCGGCACCATCACCCAGGCGGCAGACGCGCTGTACGACAACGGTGCTGCCGAGGTCCTCGTCGCGGCCACCCACGCCGCGCTGTCCGGGCCGGCCGTGGACCGGCTGAAGAACTCGCGGATCAGCGAGGTCGTGGTGACGGACACCCTGCCCATCCCGTCGGATCGGCGCTTCGACCGCCTCACGGTGCTTCCCATCGCCCCGCTCATCGCCCGTGCTGTCCGCGAGGTCTTCGAGGACGGCTCGGTCACGAGCCTGTTCGACGGGAATGCCTGAGGGCGTTCCGGTGCCGGGCGGACGCCGATTGGGAGGCTGGGCGCTCGCCCAGTACGATGAGCGTGCCTCGGCGAGGGCCGGCCTTCGGCCGTCCGTGATCGACGCGGTGCGCAGCCTCCGGCGAGCGTGCCGGAACGAGCACGCGGACTGATCGACGTCCCCGCTGACTGCGTACCGCCCCGCTGACCGCCGAACGCCCCAGGAGTCACCATGGCCGAGATCGTCCTGTCTGCTGAGTTGCGCGAAGAGTTCGGCAAGGGCGCCGCCCGCCGGCTCCGGCGCGCATCGAAGGTGCCGGCAGTGCTCTACGGCCACGGCGCCGACCCGGTGCACCTGGCCGTCGACGGCCACGACGCGATGCTGGCCCTCAAGCAGCGCAACGCCCTGCTGAGCCTGGAGTTCGACGGTCGGTCCGAGCTCGCCCTGCCGAAGGCCGTGCAACGCGACCCGCTCAAGGGCTTCATCAGGCACGTGGACTTCGTCCTCGTCCGCCGTGGCGAGAAGGTAGTCGTCGACGTGACCGTGGTGGTCGACGGCGCGGTCACCGGTGAAGGCGTCCTGACCATCGAGTCGGCCACCCTGGCCGTGCGCGCCGACGCGACCGCGCTGCCGTCCGGCCTGCACGTGGACGTCACCGAGCTCCAGGTGGGCGACAGCATCACCGCCGGCGACATCGAGCTGCCGCCGGGGGTCGAGCTCGCGGTCGAGCCGGACACCACGGTCGTGACCATCGCCGCACCACAGGTCGAGGCTGAGCCGGAGACGGGCGAGGCGGTCGCGGGCGAGGTTCCCGAGGTCGGCGAGAGCGACGCCGGGCAGCAGAACGAGGAGCAGGCCTGAGCGAGCAGTCGTGGCTGGTGGTGGGGCTCGGGAACCCGGGCCCTCCGTACGCAGCGACGCGTCACAATGTCGGCGCGATGGTCATCGACTGCTTGGTCGAGCGCGCGGACGACCGGTTGGCCCTTCATCGGCGGACGTCGGCCGAGCTCGCGCACGTCCGCATCGGTGATGTCCCGGCCATCCTGGCCCGCCCTCGTGCCTTCATGAACGAGTCGGGCGGGCCGGTTGCCGGGCTCCTGCGCTACTTCCGAGTTCCCGTCGAGCAGCTGGTCGTCGTCCACGACGAGCTCGACCTGCCGTTCGGGTCCTTGCGGCTCAAGCAAGGCGGCGGCGACAACGGGCACAACGGTCTCCGGAGCCTGCGCCGATCCCTCGGCGCCGGGGACTTCCTGCGGGTCCGGCTGGGCATCGGGCGCCCGCCCGGTCGGATGGACCCTGCTGACTACGTGCTGCGGGCGTTCACGGGAGCCGAGCAGCGCGATCTCGGCGTGAACGTCGAACGGGCCGCCGACGCTGTCGAGGCCCTCGTCGCTGAAGGACTGACCCGGGCGCAGAACGACTTCAACGACTGATCACGCAGAACTCGACCAGGAACGGACGGCAGGCATGGTGAACGGCCGGCAGCCCGGCGGGCATGCGCCGCAGACGACGCCAGGAGTCGAGCCCGACGGTCCGTTGGCCGGTGTGCTTCAGCAGCTGCTCGCGGGCGCCCTGGCCCGAGCTGCCGTCGGCTCGGCGCGGCAGCCTGGGGCCTCCCGGCACCACTGGGTCCTGCCACCGACGTTCGATCCCTTCCTGGTCGCGGCACTGGCTGCCGACCGCCGGTTCGGCGGGGCGGCTCGCCGGGTGTTGCTGGTCACGCCGAGCGCGGGGGAGGCCGAGGAAGCGGCGGCGGCCATCATCGCCGTACTCGGCCCGCTCGCGGTCGCCGTCCTCCCCGCGTGGGAGACGCTGCCGCACGAGCGCCTCTCGCCCTCGACGGAGACCATGGGACAGCGCATCGACGTCCTGCAGCGGCTCCACCAGCCGGGCACCGCGCTCCGGGTCGTGACGACCTCGTCGAGAGCCCTGCTCCAGCCGCAGGTCGCGGGGCTCCTGGGCCGTCATCGGCTTCGTCTGGCACCAGGTGACACGGTCGGCCTCGAGGCGCTGGCAGCCGACCTGCAGCAGCTTGGCTACTCGCGCGTGGACCTGGTCGAGAGGCGTGGGCAGTACGCCGTTCGAGGAGGGCTCGTGGACGTCTTCCCGGCGACGGCGGAGCACCCGTGCCGGATCGAGCTGTTCGGGGACGAGGTCGACGAGATCAGGACCTTCGCCGTGGCCGACCAACGATCGTTGGGGCTGCTCGAGCGCATCGAGGTGAGCGCCTGCCGCGAGCTGCTGCTCACCCCGGAGGTGCGGGCCCGGGCTGGGTCGTTGCTGGCGCAGTACCCCGGGCTCACCGAGGTACTCGGCCCGGTCGCCGACGGGATCAGCGTGCCTGGCCTGGAGTCGCTCGCGCCGGTGCTGGCCGAAGGCCTCGAGCTCCTGGTCGACGTGGTCCCTCCCGACACCCTGGTGCTGGTACGCGATCCCGAACGGGTCCGGCGACGCGGGGAGGACCTCCGGGACACCGACCGCGCCTTCACCGAAGCCTCGTGGGCGGCCGCAGCCACCGGCGGCGCGATCCCGGTCGACCTGGGTGGCGGCGATGCCTTCCGCGAGCTCGACGAGGTCGGCTCGGCTGCCTCGGCCGCCGGGCTGCCCTGGTGGACCGCCAGTGCCTTCACTGATCAGCCGGCCGAGGCGCCCGGCTCGAGCATCACGACGGTCGGTCCCTACCGCGGCGACACCACACGCGCAGTCGCGGATCTGCGTGCCTGGCTGGCGGCCGGGGCCCGAGTCGTGGTCGCGGCGCAGGGGGCGGGGACCGTGCAGCGCATCGGCGAGGTGCTGGCGGAGGCAGGCCTGCCGACCCGGTCGGTCGGGCGACTCGACGAGGTCCCGACGCCAGACCTCGTGCACCTCGTCCAGGCCCGCCTCGGCAGTGGCTTCTTCGACCCGGCTGCTGGCCTGGTGCTGCTGAGCGAGCGCGACCTCAGCGGCCGCGGCGGAGCCTCGAACGAGCGAACCCGACTCCCGAGCAGGCGTCGCCACCAGGTCGACCCGCTGGCGTTGGAGCCCGGCGACTTCGTGGTGCACGACCAGCACGGGGTCGGCCGCTACGTCGAGCTGACCCAGCGCACGGTCGGCGGCGCCGCCCGGGAGTACCTGGTCGTGGAGTACTCGCCGCGCAAGCGTGGCCAGGCTCCCGATCGGCTGTACGTGCCGACCGACCAGCTCGAGCAGCTCAGTCGCTACGTCGGTGGGGACGACCCGGCGCTGGACCGGATGGGCGGGTCGGACTGGACCAAGCGCAAGGGACGGGCGCGCAAGGCTGTGCGGGAGATCGCCGCCGAGCTCATCAAGCTGTACGCTGCCCGGCAGGCGGCGAAGGGCCACGCCTTCGGCCCGGACAGCCCCTGGCAACGTGAGCTGGAGGATGCCTTCGGCTACGTGGAGACGCCCGACCAGCTGGCCACGATCGACGAGGTCAAGCGCGACATGGAGCGCGCCGTGCCGATGGACCGGGTGATCTGCGGGGACGTGGGCTACGGCAAGACCGAGATCGCCGTCCGGGCAGCGTTCAAGGCCGTCCAGGACGGCAAGCAGGTGGCGGTGCTCGTGCCGACCACCTTGCTGGTGCAGCAGCACCTGCAGACGTTCGCCGAGCGCTACGCCGCCTTCCCGGTCAGGGTCGCAGCGCTGTCTCGGTTCCAGACCGGCACCGAGGCGGACCAGGTCCGCCACGAGCTGCTCGACGGGCAGGTCGACGTCGTCATCGGCACCCACCGGTTGCTGTCGAAGGATGTGCGATACCGCGACCTCGGCCTGGTGATCGTCGACGAGGAGCAGCGCTTCGGCGTCGAGCACAAGGAACAGCTCAAGCACCTTCGCGCCAACGTCGACGTGCTCACGATGTCGGCGACACCGATTCCGCGGACGCTGGAGATGTCGGTCACCGGGATCCGGGACATGTCCACCATCACCACCCCGCCGGAGGAGCGCCACCCGGTCCTCACCGCCGTGACCCCCTACGACAACGCCCTGGTTGCCGCGGCCGTGCGGCGCGAGCTCGTGCGGGAGGGCCAGGTCTTCTACGTCCACAACCGGGTCGCCGACATCGAGAGGGTGGCGGTCCGCCTTCGTGAGCTGGTCCCCGAGGCTCGGGTGGCGGTGGCCCACGGCCAGCTGCCGGAGCAGACGCTGGAGCAGGTCATCCTGGACTTCTGGGAGCGTCGGTCCGACGTGCTCGTCTGCACCACGATCGTCGAGACGGGCCTCGACATCGCCAACGCCAACACCTTGGTCGTGGAGCGAGCCGACATGTTCGGGCTGTCACAGCTGCACCAGCTGCGTGGGCGGGTGGGGCGTGGTCGTGAGCGTGGCTACGCGTACTTCTGCTTCCCGCCGGACGCGGCCCTCACCGAGACGGCGCATGCGCGGCTGAGCACGATCGCTCAGCACACGGCCTTGGGGTCCGGGATGGCGGTGGCCATGAAGGACCTGGAGATCCGCGGCGCCGGCAACCTGCTCGGCGCTGAGCAATCAGGACACATCGCCGATGTCGGGTTCGACCTCTACCTGCGGATGGTCGGCGAGGCCGTGGCGGAGTTCCGTGGCGAGGCGAGCGCGCCGGAGCCGGAGATGCGCCTGGACCTGCCCGTGCAGGCACACCTGCCGGTGGGCTACGTCTCCAGCGAGCGCCTTCGGATGGAGGCCTACCGGCGGCTGGCGCAGTCGGCCGACACCGAGGCGCTGCAGGCTGCGCAGGCCGAGCTCGTCGACCGCTACGGCCCCATGCCACCTCCGGTCCAGCAGCTGGTGAGGGTCGCCGCCCTGCGGGCGCGGGCGCGTGGCCTGGGGGTGCACGAGATCGTCGCGCAAGGGCCCAACATCCGGCTCAGCCCGGTCGCGCTCACCGACTCCCAGCAGGTCCGGCTGACCCGGCTGTTCCCGAAGGCCCTCATCAAGGCCCATACCCGAATGGTCCTGGTGCCACGGCCGAAGGCTTCCGGTGCCGGGCTGAGCCAGCGCCTGCTGGAGGGAGAGGAGCTGCTGGCGTGGGTCGACTCCCTGCTGGACGCACTGGAGCCGGTCCGGGTGGGTGGGTCGGGAGTCGGTCGGTCGTGAGCGGCCCGAGTGGCTCCGCTGAGCTCCGGGCCCTCGGGCTCGGCGTCCTGCTGCCCGGCTTCCCGGCCGGACCACCTCCGGGTTGGCTGCTGGAGGCACTGGCCGGCGGACTCGGCGGAGTGGTCCTGTTCGAGCGCAACGCCTCGGCCGGGGATGGCGAGCCGGGGGCGGCGGACGAGGCAGTGGGAGCCCTGACGGCAGCACTCCGGTCGGCCCGGGCCGAGGTGCTGGTGGGGGTCGACGAGGAGGGTGGAGACATCACTCGGCTCGATGCGGCGCACGGCTCGTCCTTCCCGGGTGCTGCCGCGCTCGGCCGGGTCGACGACCCGGCCCTGACGCAGGCGGTTGCTGCTGAGCTGGGCATGCGGCTTCGGCGGGCCGGGATCGGTCTGAACCTGGCGCCGGTCGCCGACGTCGACACCCCGCCGGCAGGCGCCACGAACCCGGTGATCGGGGTCCGGGCCTACGGCTCGGAGCCGACGAAGGTGGCCCGGCACGTCGCGGCGGCCATCGCCGGTCACCACGAGGTCGGCGTCGCCACCGCCGCCAAGCACTTCCCGGGGCACGGCGCCACGGACGCCGACAGCCACCTCGCCCTGCCTGTGGTCGATGCAGAGCTGGCGACGTTGCGTCAACGCGAGCTGGTGCCGTTCGCGGCGGCTGTCGACGCGGGCGTGGACGTGGTGATGACGGCACACGTGGTCTACCCCGCCCTGGACCAGCGGCCTGCGACGTTGTCCCGCGCGGTGGTGCAGGACCTGCTCCGCGGGGAGCTGGGCTTCGACGGTGCCGTCATGACCGACGGGCTGGACATGCATGCGATCAGCCGCACGGTCGGCCCGTTCGAAGGTGCCGTGCAGGCCTTGGCCGCGGGCGTCGACGCCGTCTGCGTCGGTGGGCAGAGCGCCTCCGAGGAGCACCTGGAGCACCTGGTGCTCGCGATCGAGGAGGCCGTCCGTGCTGGTCGGCTCTCGGCCGAGCTCCTGCACCTGTCGGGCCAGCGGCTGAGCAGGTTGGTCGCTCGAGGATCGGAGGAGGAGGTTGAGCCCGGCGGCGGCTCGGCTGCCCGGGTGGCGGCCGGACGAGCCATCGGCGTCGTCGGCTCGCCCAGACTGGCCGGACCGGCGCTCGTGGTCGAGCTCCGAGACCCCGCGAACGTGGCGGTGGGGGAGGTCGAGTGGGGCATCGGGGCCCCGCTCCGGCGCCGGCACCCCGCCACCGAGGTGGTGCGGGTGGGGCCCGCCGACGACGTCCCGGTCGAGCTCGTCCGCGCCCGCTCGGACGCGACCCTGGTCGTGAGCATTCGTAACCCACGCCTGCGGCCCTGGCAGGAGGGGGCGCTGGCATCACTGCGAGCAGCGCGTGCCGGGCAGGATGATCCGATCGTGGTCGACCACGGCCCGGCGTCGGATCCGCACGTGCTCGGCGCCCAGGCACTGCTCGTCAGGGATGCCTCGCGGATCATGGCCGAGGTCGCGGTGGACCGGATGCTGGCCCGATGACAGTCTCGCCGTACCATCGGCGCGTGTCCGCGACCCGCATGGTGACGTCTCCTGTGCTCGCCGGCGTGGCCCTGGTGGCCGGCCTTCTCGCCGGTTGTGCGACCGCGGCCGTACCTCCGGGTGTCGCGGCAACCGCCGGGTCAGACGTCATCACGGTCGCCGAGCTGCAGGCCGAGGTCACCGAGCTCGCTGCGGTCGCGCCTGGGGCGGTGGACCTGGAAGGCGACCTGTCGGGTGTCCAGTCGCAGGTGCTCTCCCGCCAGCTCGTCGGTGTCGTGGTGGGCGCCGTGGCCGACGAGGCCGGCATCGAGGTCCCGCCGGCCACGGTGGATGCCTTCATCAAGGAAGCCAGTACGGCCTCAGGTGGCATCGACGTCCTTCTCGAGCAGAACCTGCTCACCGAGCAGACGCTGGAGTCCGCGGTCGAGCAGACCCTCGCCGTGCAGCAGCTGCAGCAGGCAGGCGTCGACGTGCAGGCGGCAGTCACGGCCAAGGCCGACGAGCTCGCCGTGACGGTGAACCCCCGCTACGGCACCTGGGAGCAGCTCTCGGTGGTGCCCGGGACCGGAGCCATCGCCGTCGCCGGCTCATGACCGCCACCGCCCCAACGTCGATGGACCCGCCCCCGGGTACGGCGTTCCTGCGGCTCGTTGCGGTGATGGATCGCCTGCGCTCGCCCGGCGGCTGCCCGTGGGACGCCGAGCAGGACCACCGCTCCCTCGCCCCCTTCCTGCTCGAGGAGACCTACGAGACCCTCGAGGCCATCGAGACCGGTGACCGCGCCCACCTCGTGGAGGAGCTGGGGGACCTGCTCCTGCAGGTCGTGTTCCACGCCCGGGTGGCCCAGGAAGACGCCCACGAGCCCTTCGGCATCGACGATGTCGCCGACGCGATCAGCGACAAGCTCGTCCGGCGCCATCCGCACGTGTTCGGGCAGGCCACCGCTGCGACGGCGGACGCGGTGGAGCAGTCCTGGGAGCGACTCAAGGCGGCCGAGAAGCGGCGGGAGTCCGTCCTCGACGGGATCCCGGCGGCGTTGCCGGCCTTGGCCCGCGCCGCCAAGGTGGTGATCCGGCTGCGTCGAGCCGGGCTGGAGGTGGTGGACGGGTCGACCGCCGAGCCCGTCGACCAGCGCCGGCAGCTGCAGGCTCGCCTGCTGGCGGCGGTCGACGACGCCGTGTCTGCGGGGCTCGACCCTGAGACGGTGCTCCGCGAGGCAACGAACGAGCTTGCGGCGGCGGGGCGAGCGGCCGAGCTGGCCGAGCGCGGCCGGGCCTCGACGCAGTAGCCGAGCCTGCTCCTCACCGGCGCGCCACCGCTTGTTCACGTCCGCTGTCAGGAATCATGGGGCGTGCGACCTGCCGCGTCGATACGCTGCCGATTCGGACCGGTACGTCCAACAACACCTAAGGAGCGGCTGTGGCGTCCATCGAGGCAGTAGGAGCACGCGAGATCATCGACTCCCGGGGGAACCCGACCGTGGAGGTCGAGATCGTCCTGGATGACGGAAGCGGGGGCCGTGCAGCGGTGCCGTCGGGCGCCTCGACGGGAGAGTTCGAGGCCGTCGAGCTTCGCGACGGCGACAAGAGCCGCTACCTCGGCAAGGGTGTCGAGAAGGCGGTGAACGGCGTCCTGGAGGAGATCGCTCCGCAGATCCTGGGCCTCGACGCCACCGAGCAGCGCCTCATCGACCAGACCATGATCGACCTGGACGGCACCCCGAACAAGGAGAAGCTCGGCGCCAACGCGATCCTCGGGGTCTCCCTCGCGGTGGCCAAGGCGGCAGCCGACTCCGCGGACCTGCCGCTGTTCCGGTACGTGGGGGGTCCGAACGCGCACGTCCTGCCCGTCCCGATGATGAACATCATCAACGGCGGTTCGCACGCCGACTCCGATGTGGACTTCCAGGAGTTCATGATCGCGCCGATCGGGGCGCCTTCCTTCCGTGAGGCCTTGCGGATGGGGGCCGAGGTCTACCACGCCTTGAAGTCGGTGCTGAAGACCAAGGGACTGGCGACCGGCCTCGGCGACGAAGGCGGCTTCGCCCCTAGCCTGCCGAGCAACCGTTCGGCGCTCGAGCTCATCGTCGAGGCGATCGAGTCGGCAGGGTTCCGCCCTGGCGCCGACGTCGCGCTGGCCATGGACGTGGCCGCCTCGGAGTTCTACGGCAAGGGTGTGCACGGCGAGGAAGGCATCGCCGGGCAGTACCACGTCGAGAACACGAACCGCAGCACCGCCGAGATGATCGAGTACTACGGCGAGCTGGTGGATGCGTTCCCGATCGTGTCCATCGAGGACCCGCTGTACGAGGACGACTGGGCGGACTGGGCCTCCTTCACCGCTGCTCTGGGCGAGCGGATCCAGGTCGTCGGGGACGACCACTACGTCACCAACGTCGAGCGGGTCTCGCGGGGCATCGCCGAGAAGACGGCCAACGCGCTGCTGGTCAAGGTGAACCAGATCGGCTCGCTGACCGAGACGGCCGACTCCGTCGAGATGGCGCACCGTGCCCAGTTCCGCACCATGATGAGCCACCGCTCCGGTGAGACCGAGGATGTGACCATCGCTGACCTGGCGGTAGCGTTCAACTGCGGTCAGATCAAGAGCGGCGCCCCGGCACGGACCGACCGCGTGGCCAAGTACAACCAGCTCCTGCGGATCGAGGAAGAGCTCGACAGCGCTGCCCGTTACGCGGGCGCGTCGGCCTTCCCTCGCTTCACGGCCTGAGGAGCACGGGGAAGGATGGCATCGGCGAGTCGGGGACCGGGCGGGCGGCCTGCCTCCGGTCCCCGATCGTCGCCTGCCCGGCGCGCTGCTGGTTCGTCGTCGACGGGTCTCGGTTCGGCGGGTCCACCCGACGGCCGGCCCCAGACCCGCGGCGCGGCCAGCCGTCCGACTCCGCCTGTGGACGCCGCTTCCTTCACCACCAGGGCAGCGGTGCTGGCCATCGTGGCGGTCGTCCTCGCGGTCAGCTACGCGATGCCGGTGCGTTCTTGGTTGTACCAGCGCTCGCAGCTGGCAGCGGTCGACGCGCAGCGCACAGTGCTGCTGGACGACCTTGCCGAGCTGCAGGAGGAGCGTCAGCGCTGGCGTGATCCGGCCTTCGTTCGCGCCCAGGCACGAGAGCGCCTGAACTACGTGACGCCGGGCGAGGTCGGCGTGGTGGTGCTCGGTCTGGAGCCCGAGACTACGAGCCTGCCCGTCGCCGGCCCGGGTGGCTTGGTGACGCCCGAGGTGCAGCAGGACCGGCCTTGGTGGTCCACGTTGTGGACCGGGATGGAAGTGGCCGGCTCGGCCGAGCCGGGGGAGGCTTCCCCTGGCCGGCCGACGTCGGTACCGGAGGAATCCGTCGGCGGCCTGGACAGCGGGTTGGCCGACGAGGCCGCGGCCCCTCCCGGCGTCGGTGGCTGAGCGTTCGGCGACGCCCGTGCTCGATCCGGCGGACCGGGCAGCCGTCGAGGCGCAGCTCGGCCGTGCACCCCGGGGGCTGAGGGCTGTGGCGCATCGATGTGCCTGCGGCCTCCCCGACGTCGTCCAGACCGAGCCTCGCCTGCCCGACGGGACCCCGTTCCCGACGCTGTTCTACTTGACCTGCCCGCGGCTTCGGGCTGCCGTCAGCACGCTCGAGGCCGGGGGCACGATGGCCGCGATGACCGAGCGACTGGGGCGCGAGCCGGCTCTTGCATCGGCATACGCCCGAGCGCACGAGCAGTACCTCAGCGATCGGAAGGCAGTCTCGGACGTGCCCGAGATCGACGGGGTGTCGGCCGGCGGCATGCCGTCGCGGGTCAAGTGCCTGCATGTGCTGGTGGCCCATGCGCTGGCCGTGGGCCCTGGGGTGAACCCGCTCGGCGACGAGGCGCTGGCGCTGCTGGCGAGCCGGGACGCCGCGAGGTGCGTCGAGGTCGTGCCGGCGGGGGCACGGTGAGTGTCCGGGTCGCGGCCATCGACTGCGGCACCCACTCGCTGCGCATGCTCGTCGCCGAGGTCGAGCCGGGATCCTCGCCGGTGCTGGTGGACCTGGATCGGCGGATGCGGGTGGTTCGGCTCGGCGAGGGTGTGGACCGGACCGGACGCCTGCAGACAGCGGCCATCGACCGCACGATCGCCGTGCTGCGCGACTACGCCGAGGTGGCTCGCCACCACGGCGCTGAGCGGGTGCGACTCGTCGCCACGAGCGCGACTCGGGACTCTGCGAACGCCGAGGTGTTCAGCCGAGCCGTGCACGCGGTGCTCGGCGTGCGGCCCGATGTCGTCGACGGCGAGGAGGAGGCCGCGCTGTCCTACCTCGGCGCCGTCAGCGGCCTTGCCGAGAGCACGGCCCACTCCCCGCGGCTCGTGTTCGACCTGGGGGGCGGCAGTACCGAGCTGGTGCTGGGCCACGGGTTCCACGTCATCGCCGCACACAGCATGGACATCGGGTGCGTGCGGATGTGGGAGCGGCACTTCGCCGGGGACCCGCCCAGCACCGAGCAGGTGGCGGCGGCCCGAGCAGACATCGACGCCGCGCTCGACGAGGCCGAGCGGCTGGTACCGCTTCACCGGGCCAACAGCCTCATCGGCCTTGCCGGAACCGTGACCACAGTGACGGCGATGGCCCTCGGGCTGTCCGCCTACGACCCGGTCGCCATCCACGGGACCTGGGTGTCTGCTTCGGAGGTGGGCCTCATCAGCGACGCGCTCCTGGGGATGTCGCGGGCGCAACGGGCCGCCATCCCGGTGATGCACCCTGGGCGGGTGGACGTCATCGCCGCCGGGTCATTGGTGCTGCGTCGGATCCTCGATCGGAGCGAGCTCGGACGAGTCCGAGCCAGCGAGCACGACATCCTCGACGGCATCGCCCTCTCCATGGTGCGGGCGGACGGGTGAGGACAGGTGCGGGTGCGGCCGGGGCCCCGGCCGTCCCTGCCGTCGCGGCGGAGCGTGCCAGAGACCTGCCGGCGCTGGACGACGCCGTGACTCGGTGTCGGGCTTGCCCACGACTGGTGACCTGGCGTGAGGCAGTGGCCGAGACCAAGCGCGCGGCGTTTCGCGAGCAGGCGTACTGGGGTCGCCCGGTCCCAGGGTTCGGTCCCGCCGACGCCCGGATCGCCGTCGTCGGGCTGGCGCCGGCAGCTCACGGGGCCAACCGCACCGGTCGGGTGTTCACCGGCGACCGCAGCGGTGACTGGCTCTACGCCGCGCTGCATCGGGCGGGGCAGGCCAACCAGCCAACGTCCCGGTCGATCGATGATGGTCTGGAGCTGTCGAACACCCGCGTGCTCGCCGCCCTCCGGTGCGCGCCCCCGGCGAACCGACCCACGCCCCAGGAGCGGGCCACCTGCCGGCCGTACCTGTCGGCCGAGCTGAGGCTGCTGGCACCGACGCTGCGTGTCGTCCTGGCGCTGGGCGCCTTCGCCTGGGACGCGGTACTCGTCGAGCTGGCGCAGGTGCAGGGGGTGCCAGCACTCAGGCCCCGGCCGCGCTTCGGCCACGGTGAGGAGCGCGAAATCGGTGAGCTCATGCTGGTGGGCTGCTACCACCCCAGCCAGCAGAACACGTTCACGGGGCGGCTCACCGAGCCGATGCTGGACGCCGTCGTGGGTCGAGCCGTCGAGCTGGCCGAGATCGGCGTGCACTAGCGTCTCGCCGGTGTCGGAACGCCCCAGGCATCAGCCGGAGACAGCAGCGCGGGTGCGGCTGCTGCTGGAGCACCTGTTCGCGGTGCCGGTGCCGATGCCCATCACGGTCTGGGACGGGTCGACGGACGTGGGAGACCATGTCGTGCGGCATCGGGCGGGCGCGCCAGGGGGCCCCGGCGCTGCCGGGACATCGTCGCCTACCCTGCACGTGCGATCGCGGCGGGCGGTCCGGAGGATGCTCTGGCAGCCCGACGAGCTGGGCATCGGGCGTTCCTGGGTGGCCGGGGAGCTCGACGTCGAAGGTTCGCTGCTGGAGGCCGTCGAGCTGCTTCATGAGGCCGGCCTGCGGACTCGCGACGCTGGCAGCGAGCCTAGGCGGCTGGAAGGGGCTGCTCGGACGGAGGCGTTGCGCCAAGCCGTCCTCATCGGTGCCGTCGGGCCGGCACCCCGGCCGCCGGAGGAGGAGATCCCAGCCGATCGGTCGCTACCGGCTCGGCTCAGCCAGACGAGGTCCGCCCGACTGCAGGGTCCTGGGGCGGCTGACCTGCTCGTGGACGTGCTGGGTGAGGGGTTGGCCGACTCGTTGCAGGTCGGCAGGTCTGCCCTGGACCATCTCGTGGACCGACTGTCCATCCCGCCCAGGGGTCGCCTGCTCGACCTGAGCCCGAGCAGTGGCGCATTGGCCCTGCACGCCGCCGGCGCCGGTATCGCGGTGGTAGCCCTGGCGGCCTCCAGTGGGCAGGCGGAGCTGATCCGGGAACGCGCGGCACTGGCCGGGCTGGCGGAGCGGGTCGAGGTCAGCTTGCAGCCGTGGCGAGAGCTCGATGCCGGGTCCTTCGACGCCGTCGCCCGTGCGAGCCTACTGACGCCCTTTCCTGCCAACGAGGTCTTGCAGCTCGCCGACGTGGTCCGCCGTCAGCTCCGTCCGCGGGGACGGCTCGTCCTGCAGGCTCTCGTGACGCGACCGGAGGCCCCCCGGCCGGCGCGAACCTTCGTCGATGCCTACGTCGTCCCGGGTCTGGCGCCCGTTCATCTCGGGCCGCTGGTGGCTGACCTGGTCGAGGGAGGACTGGACGTCACCTCGGTCCAGGAGCGCTCGGGCCAGCTCGCGGCCACCCTGAGGTCCTGGTCGCGACGGCTGGAGGAAGGTGCCGCGAGGTCCGACACCCTCGAGGGCCCGGATCCCCGACGCGCCTGGCGGCTGGCAGCCGCTGGGAGCGTTGCTGCCGCCGAGGGTGGCAGGCTGGCTGCCTACGAGGTGGTGGCCACCAGGCCGGTGGCTCGTGGTCGTTGAACGTCGAGCGGCGGGCCGGACCGACACCGCCGGGATTGGAGCAACGATGGAACAGCTGGCCGTCACGGTGCTGGGGCACGACCGCCCGGGCATCATCGCAGAGGTCACCGCGGTGCTGGCCGAGCTGGGACTCAACCTCGAGGACTCGACGATGACGCTCCTGCGTGGGCACTTCGCGTTCATGCTCATCTGTGCGGGGGACGCTGGTACCCCAAGTGCCGCAGCCGTCGAGTCCGCCCTGGCGCCGATCACGGCCGACGGAACCCTGCAGGTCGCCGTCCGTCCGGTCCGGGCCGAGCCCGAGCACGCGCCGACCGGCCGGGCGTTCCTGCTGAGCGTCCACGGGGGCGACCGTCCGGGCATCGTCTCGGCGATGATGCGGGAGGTCGCGGCCGCCGGCGGCAACGTCACGGATCTGTCGACCAGGTTGAGCGGGCAGCTCTACGTCGTGCTGGCCGAGGTCGAGCTGCCCGAGTCGTCGGTGGACTCGGCGATCGCGCCGCTGACCGATCGACTCGTCCACGTCGCAGAGGGCCTCGGTGTCGGGGTGAGCCTGCGCCCCCAGGACCCGGACGTGCTGTGACGGCGCGCTCGTGAGTGAGCATGCAGTGTCGCGGCGCCGACTGCCCGGCTGGCCCGAGAAGCTGGAACGGGTCGGCACGGTACGGACGGTTCGCACGGCACCGGACCCGGTGCTGTCCACCCAGAGCCCGCTGGTCGATCCCACCGACGACCGCGTGGTTCGTCTTGCTGCGGACCTCATCGCCACGATGCGGGTCTCGCCCGGCTGTGTCGGACTGGCCGCATCGCAGATCGGCCTTGCGGCACAGGTGTTCTGCGTCGACGTGACCGCGCACCCGAAGACGCGCACCACCCATGGGACCTTCGCCCTCTGCAACGCTGAGGTGGTGGCCGCCTCGCGACAGGAGAAGGCGCGTGAGGGGTGCATGTCCGTCCCGGACCTCACCGGTGACGTGAAGCGGGCGACTCGACTTCGGGTTCGAGGAGCCCTGCCGGGCAGCGGCGAGATGGTCGAGCTCGAGACCGACGCATTCGAGGCTAGGGCCTTGCAGCACGAGATCGACCACTGCGGTGGTCTGCTGTTCCTGGATCGGGTCGCCGGGGCCCACGCCCTGTTCACCAGGAAGGTCTACCTCGACGGCGCAGCTACGATCAGTTCCGACGTGGCATCGCCGGGAGCCCCGGGGGCTCCAGCGCGGACCCCGCCGCCCCCGTAGCCCAACCGGTCAGAGGCAGCCGCCTTAAAAGCGGTCCAGTGTGGGTTCGAGCCCCACCGGGGGCACCGACGCGGCGTGGAACAACCCGCCACGAAAGGTCGTTCTGCCTCGCAGTGGGTATATTCGAGCCACCACAGCAGCTCGCCCGCTCCGAACCCCTCCGAAAGGCATGCGATGGAGAGCAGGAACCCGGTCTTGGGCCGGATGGAAGGTCTCGACAGTCCACGTGGGTCGTCGAGCAGTGGGGCTGCGGCGGTGGACGCCGCGACCATCGAACGGCTCGAGCAGTCCTACGCCGGTCCTGCTGCCGGGCCGTTGGCCACCGGTCGGATGACCCTCAATGACGTCATCGTCCGGACCGGGTTGACGTTCGTCGTCCTCGTGGCGACTGCCGTGATCGGCTGGCAGGTCGTCCCGCAGAACCCTGCGCTGTTCTGGGTCGGGATGCTCGGAGGACTGGCCCTCGGCCTGGTCAACGCCTTCAAGCGCGAGCCCAGCCCGCTGCTCATCCTCGGCTACGCCGCGTTCGAGGGGCTGTTCCTCGGCGGGATCAGCTACATGTTCTCCCTCTACGCCGGCGCCGATGGTCTGGACCTCGTCGGCCAGGCCGTGCTCGGTACCTTCGCTGTCTTCGCCGTCACCCTGGTCGCCTACCGGATGAAGGTGGTGCGGGCGACGCCGAAGTTCCGCCGGATGGTGATCATCGGCCTGTTCGGCTACCTGGCTTTCAGCCTGCTCAACCTCGTCCTGTCGATGTTCGGTGTCGGCGACGGCTGGGGTCTGCGCAACGGCTGGATGGGCGTTGCCATCGGGCTGTTCGCGGTCGCCTTGGCGTCCTTCTCGCTGGTGCTCGACTTCGACTTCATCGAGAGGAGCGTCGAAGCCGGGGTGCCGGAGAAGTACTCCTGGACGGCGGCCTTCGGCCTGACCGTCACGCTCGTCTGGCTGTACATCGAGATCCTTCGCCTCCTCGCGATCCTGCAGAGCGGCGACTAGCACCCCGACGACGAACGAGCCCCCCACCAGGACGGCGGGGGGCTCGTTCGTCGTGAGCTGGGCTCAGGCCTCGCCGAAGGACCGGTGCGCGCGCTGGAGGTCGTGCTCGTGGACGATCGCCGTCGCGTGCCCATGCGCAAGGGCATACTCGCTGCGGAGCCAGTTGACCCGATCCTCGAAACGGAGGAACGCCGGACCGTCCTCGAGCGTCCGGAACCACTCCGGGAGCTCGCGTCCGGTGGCCTCGGGGATCCGGGCCACCAGGTTGCGGTGGGTCTCCTCAGAGTGGTGCAGGGTCATGTCAGGCTCCTGGGGCAGCGGTCGAGAGGGACAAGCCTGCCTCATCGCCACCGTCGGGGACAAGCGGCCCCCGTCCGGGGCGGCGCGACACTCCGCGCGGCCTCCGCGGTGAGGGCCGCCGTGGCCTTCATACTGGCCTGCGCCGGTCCCGGTGCGGCAGGCCTGCCCTGCAGGTCTGCAAGGGCGCCGGCGGCCGACGGGACCCGGACATGGGAGACGGATGACGACCCTCACGCCCCCGAGCCCCGTCGAGGCCTCCGCCGCCTCGGACCCCTCTGGACGCGGGGGCCCGGCTCGATCCCCCCGAGGGCCGAAGCCTCCCTTCTTCGGTGACCGTTCCCAGCGCCGGTCCCTGCTCCGGTCGCTCCTGCTCGTGGCGGCGACCGTGCTGCTGCCGGGCTCGGCGCAGTGGTACGCGGGCAGTCGACGGATCGGCACGATCGCCCTGCGGGTGATCGCCGGCATCCTCGTGCTCGCGGTGCTGTTCGTGGGCCTCGGCTGGCTGCGCCCCGAGTGGGCGGTGGCTCTGGTGACGAACTCCGTCGTCCTGACGGTTCTCCGGGTCGCGATCCTCGTCCTCGGTGTCGGGTGGCTCTACCTCGTCCTCGACGCCTGGCGGATCGCTGCACCTCTCAGCCTGGCGCGAGGTGGCCGCCTCGTCCTCTTCGGCACCACGGCGGCGGCCTTCCTCCTGGTCGCCGCAATCATCAGCGGCTCGGCCAACCTCATGCAGGTCTTCAAGGACTCCTTGGGGACCATCTTCTCCTCGCGGGCGGCGATCGGCACCGTCGACGGCCGCTACAACGTCCTCCTCGTCGGCGGTGACGCCGGCAAGACCCGGGTCGGGCTACGACCCGACTCGCTCACGGTCGTCAGCGTGGACGCCGAGTCGGGCCGAACGGCGCTGATCGGCATCCCCCGCAACCTGCAGGACGTACCGTTCCCGGCCGACACGCCGTTGGCTGAGCGGTTCCCGAACGGCTACGACTGCGGGGACGAGTGCCTCGTCAACGCGCTCTACACGTTCGGGCAAGAGCATGTCGAGCTCCTGCCCGGAGCCGAGGACCCCGGCATGGAAGCCACCCGCCTGGCGGCTGAGGGGGTCACCGGGCTGAGCATCCCCTCCACGGTGATGGTGGACATGCGCGGGTTCCAGCAGCTGGTGGACGCCGTTGGCGGCGTCTCGGTGGATGTCGGGAAGCCGGTGGAGATGGTCGCCCCCGGGACGCCGTCCTTGGGGACGATCGAGACCGGTGTCCAGCGGCTGGACGGGACGCAGGCGCTGTGGTTCGCGAGGTCCCGGACCGGATCCAGCGACTACGAGAGGATGGCGCGGCAGAAGTGCCTCACCGCCTCGCTGGCCCGCCAGCTGAGCCCGGTGACCGTGCTGCGCAACTTCGAGGCGCTTGCGACCGCCTCCTCGGCCCTCCTGCGCAGCGACATCCCGCAGTCCGACATCCCAGGGATGCTCCGCGTTGCGCAAGTGGCTCAGGGTCAACCGATGGACGCGGTGTCGCTCGTCCCACCGCTGGTCGAGCCCTCCCAGCCCGACTTCACCGAGATCCAGGCCATCGTCGAACGAGTGCTGGCGGGTGAGCCGGCGGACGGGCAGCCTGCCGAGAGCACGGCCACCGGCGACGGGGGCGTGGGGAACAGCGGTTCGTCCGCCGAGGCCGCCCAGACCGGTAGCGTCCCGGCTCGGTCGACCGAGAACGACGGTGCCGAGTCGGCTGTGTCCGGTGCCGCCGGGAAGAAGGGGCAGCAGGGGGCGCCCAGCGCGGCCGAGCTCGGGCTGGTGTGCCGCGCTGTCTGAGTCAGGCGAGACGAGCAAGGGCATGGGACCCCATGGCGCACCAGCCGCCGGCACCACGCCCGCTGGTGCGAGCGAGGCCCACGCGTCGGTGGCGGCGGTCGTGGTCACCTACAACCGGCGTGACTACCTGACGCAGCTGCTGCCGACGCTGCTGGCGCAGAGCCGCCCTCTGCAGGCCGTCTACGTCATCGACAACGCAAGCACGGACGGGACGTGGCAGCTGCTGCTCGAGCTGGCTGCCGACGAACCGGTCATCAAGCCGCTGCTCATGCCGGAGAACTCCGGGGGTTCGGGTGGCTTCTACGCCGGCGTGGTGGCGGCCTACCGGGACGGGCATGACTGGTTCTGGCTGATGGACGACGACGTCACCGCAATGCCGGACGGCATCGAGGGACTGCTGAGGTTCGCCGACCGCGCCGGCTGCATCCACGGCCGGCGTATCGACTTCCACGGCGGGCCGTTCTTCTGGCAGCCGCGGATCAACGAGCGCCTTGGCATCCCATTGCCCTACCTGCGGGACCCGTTCGCCGACGGGCAGGACCTCTTCGAGACGAACTCCGGCGTCTTCGAGGGGATGCTGGTGAGTCGTGAGGTCGTGGCACAGATCGGTCCGCCGGACCCGCGCTTCTTCATCACCTGGGACGACGCCGTCTATGCACTGGTGGCCTCCCGAGTCACGACGGTTGCCTACGTCGACCACTACAGCCTGCAGCGCCAGCGGGTGCAGCGGCAGGTCTCGCTGGCGGTTCGGCACCTCAACGACGCCTCGGACCTGTTCCGCTTCCACGTCATGCGAAACCGGGGCTTCATGGCGCACTACCTGCGCCGCCTCGGCACCTACCACCCGGTTGGGTTCGCCGTCGGGACCGCCCTGACCTTCCTGAAGGAGGAGCTGCGTCTGATCGCGGTCGAGCACACGGTGTCAGGGACGGGTGCGCTGCTCCGCGGCTGGCAGGCCGCCCACGCGATCAGCCGAAGCCCCTGGGAGCCGGTCGCCATGACGGCGCTGAGCGACGCCCGGTCCTCGGCTGGATACGCTGGGTCCTCGCTGCACACTCCTGGGACTGCCCCGGTTCCCGGGAGCAACCCCGGATCGGAGCAGGTGTGACAGATCTCGTCGTCGTCGGGTCGGGCTTCTTCGGACTGACCATCGCGGAGCGTGCCGCCACCCAGCTCGGCCTGGACGTGCTGGTGCTGGAGCGTCGCCCACACATCGGAGGCAACGCCTACAGCGAGCGGGACCCGGACACCGGGATCGAGGTGCACGTCTACGGGGCACACCTGTTCCACACCTCGAACCCCCGGGTGTGGGACTACGTCAACCAGTTCACCGCCTTCACCGGCTACCAGCACCGCGTGTGGACGACCTATGAGGGCAAGACCTATGCGATGCCCATCAACCTCGCGACGATGTGCGCCTACTTCGACCGGTCGCTGAGCCCGGGGCAGGCCCGCACCCTGGTGGCCGAGCAGGCGGCCGAGATCGACACCGGCGCCGCGGCCAACCTCGAGGAGAAGGCGATCTCGCTGATCGGTCGGCCGCTTTACGAGGCCTTCATCCGTGGGTACACGGCCAAGCAGTGGCAGACCGACCCCAAGGAGCTGCCCGCGGAGATCATCACGCGCCTCCCGGTTCGCTACACCTTCGACAACCGCTACTTCAACGACACCTACGAAGGGCTGCCCGTCGACGGGTACACCGCGTGGCTGGGACGGATGGCCGACCACCCCAAGATCGAGGTCCGTCTGCAGACCGACTTCTTCGACCTCCGCGACGAGCTGCGCGGACAGGTCCCGGTCGTCTACACCGGTCCCGTGGACCAGTACTTCGACTTCGCCGAGGGCGAGCTGGGGTGGCGGACGCTGGACTTCGAGCGTGAGGTGGTCCCGACCGGCGACTTCCAGGGGACCTCGGTGATGAACTACGCGGACGAGGACGTGCCCTTCACTCGGATCCACGAGTTCCGCCACTTCCACCCCGAGCGCGACTACCCGAAGGACCGCTCGGTGATCATGCGGGAGTTCTCTCGCGCCGCGGAACGGGGGGACGAGCCCTACTACCCGATCAACACCGCCGAGGACCGGGCCAGGCTGCTGGCCTACCGGGACCTGGCAGCCGGTGAGCCGGGCGTGCTCTTCGGCGGTCGGCTGGGTACCTACAAGTACCTGGACATGCACATGGCCATCGGCTCGGCGCTGAGCCGGTTCGACAACGTCCTGGCACCGCACTTCACCGACGGCGTGCCACTGGTCAGCGGCGGGGTGACGGAGTGAGCCAGCAGGGCGGCTCGACGCAGTCGGTGACCGCGGCGCGCCTGGTCTTCCCGGCGGACGCCGACTACGACGTCCTGCCGCTGTACCTGGACACCACGATCGGCGGCGTCCACCCCGAGATCATCCGGGGCAGGCACCGGGTCGAGGTCCCGCCCAACGTCAGGCTGTCCTTCGCGTCCTACTTCAACGCCTTCCCTGCCTCTTACTGGCGTCGGTGGACGGTCGCGACGTCGGTGACGCTTCGGGTCCAGGTCACGGGGGTGGCCACGATCACCGTCTACCGGTCGAACTCGCGTGGCAGCTCGCAGCGGGTCGAGTCGATCACCACCGGGACGTTCGGCGAGGAGGTCTCTTTCTCCTTGCCGCTGGCGCCTTTCGGCGACGGCGGGTGGTACTGGTTCGAGGCGCTGGCCGGCTCCACCGGTGCCATCGTGGAGGGGGCGTCCTGGGCGGTCGAGGGGGACGAGGTGGGGGCCAGGCCGCCGGGACGCGTCACCATCGGGATCACGACGTTCAACCGCCCCGACTTCTGCACCAAGGTCCTCGCCCAGCTCGCCGACTCACCGGGTGTGCTAGAGCGCCTGGACCGTGTGGTCGTGGTCGACCAAGGCAACCAGCTCGTCGAGGAGCACGAGGACTACCCCCGGGTCGCATCCGCGCTGGCGTCACAGCTGAGCGTGATCCGCCAGCCGAACCTCGGTGGCTCGGGCGGCTTCGCGCGTTCCATGTACGAGGGTGCCCACCTCGGGGACAGCGACTACGTCCTGCTGCTCGACGACGACGTCGTGGTCGAGCCCGAGGGCATCCTTCGCGCGCTCACCTTCGCCGACCTGGCGCGCGAGCCGACGATCGTCGGTGGGCACATGCTCAACCTGCACATCCCCTCGATGCTGCACACGATGGGCGAGGTGGTCAACCGCTACCGCTTCATGTGGGGCTCGGCACCCAAGGTCAAGGAGGCCCACGACTTCGCCAGCGAGTCGCTGCGTGAGACCGACTGGCTGCATCGGCGCGTGGACGTCGACTACAACGGCTGGTGGATGTGCCTGATCCCGGCCGACGTGATTCGCTCGATCGGGCTGTCGCTGCCCATCTTCATCAAGTGGGACGACGCCGACTTCGGTCTTCGCGCCAAGGCGCACGGCGTCCCCTCGGTGTCCTTCCCGGGGGCCGCGGTGTGGCACGTCCCGTGGACCGACAAGGACGACACGATCGACTGGCAGGCCTACCACCACGCGCGAAACCGCGTGCTGATGGCGCTGCTGCACTCGCCCTACCCGCGTGGTGGCCGTGTCGTCGCCGAGTCGATGGGCGTGCAGCTCCGCCACGGGCTGGCGATGCAGTACAGCAGTGCCGAGCTGCGGCTCTGGGCGTTGCGGGACATCTTGTCCGGCCCGGAGCACCTGCACCGGACGCTGCCGACCAAGCTCGGCGAGATCCGGGCCTACCGGGCGCAGGAAGCCGATGCGGCGGTGGTGAAGGACCCGGGCGGGTTCCCCCAGGTCCGCCGAGCCAAGCCGCCCAAGCGCGGCAAGGACCCGGGGGAGCCGCGAGGCCTGCCCGGTCGGGCGGTGTCGGCTGCCAACGGCCTCGTCCGGGCCCTGCGCCCGGTCCGTCCGGCCAGCACCGAGAACCCGGAGGCGCAGGTCCCAGCCATGGACGCCAAGTGGTGGCTGCTCAGCCAGTTCGACTCCGCGGTGGTGTCGACGGCTGACGGGACCGGCGCGTCGTGGTACCAGCGCGACCGTGACCGTTTCCTGGACCTCATGCGCGAGTCGGCGTCGGCCCACCAGGAGCTTGCCCGTCGCTGGGACGAGCTGTCGGCCACCTACCGTGCCGCCCGCCCCGAGGTGACGAGCCCAGAGGCCTGGCGAGGCACCTGGGGAATCGCGGATGACGGCTGACGACGCTCGCTCCACGCCCGCGCTGAGGGACCCCTCCCGCAAGGGCGGCCTGCTGGGCGTCGCTCGCCGGCCCGCCCTGCTCTGGTCCATGACCAAGGCAGACCTCGGTCGCGCCTACGAAGGCACGATCCTGGGGTGGGCGTGGGGGTTCATCCGTCCTCTCATGCGACTCATGGTGTACGTCGCCATCATCGGGGTCCTGCTCGGGCGGAGCAAGGCCACCCCGAACTTCCCCGTCTACATCTTCTGCGGGCTGGTGGCGGTGCTGTTCTTCACCACCGGGCTGTCCGGCGCGACGAAGTCGTTGGTGAAGAACGGCAGCGTGGTGCGTCGCTCGACCGCGCCGCGAGAGCTGCTGCCGAGCGCGGCTGTGCTGTCCGCAGCTGTCCAGCTGCGCGAGCCGTTCGTCATCATGGTGATCGCCGGGATCGTGACCGGGCTGCAGGACCCCGAGCGTTCTGGGCTCAGCGCCGGCGGGTTCGCCGCCGCCGTCGGGGGGATGCTGAACCTCAGCGTGTTCCTTCTGGGGCTCGGCCTGCTCTTCTCGGCCTGGAACACGATCGTGCGAGACACCCAGCAGCTCGTCGGGGTGATCACGATGCTGGCAAGCTGGGCCAGTCCGGTGATCTACCCCTGGACGCTGGTCCAGAACCAGCTCGGCGACACGTGGATGATGACGGTGTACCTGTCCAACCCGGTCACCGTGGCGGCGTTCGGCGTCCGGGCGGGGTTCTGGGAGGCGACGGTTCCGCCGGACTCCCTCCCGCCGCTGCCGTTGACGCCTGCCCTCATCTCCGTGGCCATCTCGCTGCTCACGCTGGCGCTGGGCGCCTGGACGTTCTCTCGGCTCGGGCAGCGCATGGTGCAGCGGTCGAAGTGGACATGACCGCGGCGGTGGGGACGCAACCCGACGCGGTCGTCCTCGACGGGGTGACCAAGTCGTTCCCACGGCGCGACGGGGCCCCCAACCGGCAGGCGCAGCGGTCCCTGCGGCGAGGGGAGGAGGCCGTCGACCGAGGGGTGGTCGACCTCACCTTGAGGTTGGCCGCCGGCGAGGCAGTCGGCGTCCTCGGCCGTCCGGGCTCCGGGCGCAGCACGCTGCTCGGGCTGATCGCCGGGACCTACCGTGCCGACACCGGGACGGTTCGGGTGCTCGGGCGGCCCAGCGGGCTGGCAGCCTCCGGAGTCGGCTTCGTCCGCTCTGCGCGGGTGGGCGAGAACCTCACCCGCAGCGCCCTCATGCTCGGGATGACGAGCCAGGAGGCCGAGGAGCTCACCCCGAGGATCGCCGAGCTCGCCGGGGTCGAGCACCTGCTGCGCGAGCGACTCAGCGAGATCAGCCGGACCAAGGCGCGGTTGCTGGCGTACACCGTCGCCCTGCACGCACCGGCGGAGGTGTTCTTGGTCGACGAGGAGGTCGTCACCGGGAACGAGGAGTTCCGTGAGATGGCGTTGGGGATGCTGGAGGGGATACCCGCGCAGGGCCGTTGTCTGGTCGTGGTGACCAACAACGGGGGCTACCTGCGTCGGTTGTGCACTCGGGCCGTGGTGCTCGAGGAGGGCAGGCTCGACTTCGAGGGCGCGGTGGGCCCTGCCATCAAGCGGCTTCGCCGAAAGGGCCAACCCGAGCCAGAGCCGCCGGGGCGCGAGGACGAGGACTGGGACGACGACGAGGACGACCGCGAGGACCGTCGGTGAGCCCCGTCCTGCTGCACCTGGCCGACCCTGGGATCGGCGGCCCGGCCACGACGGCAGCACTGCGGCGCATCCGGGGTCCGTTGCGGGAGGCAGGGGTTCAGCCGTCCAACGTCGGACGGGCCCTGAACGACGTCGACCTGAGCCGTCGGCACCGTCGAGTGCTCCTGCTCTCTCCGCCGCCGCTCCCCAACGAGTACCGGCCGGATCTGGACGGCTGCACCGAGGTCAGAGCGCTGGAGGTCCTGCGTGCCGTCGGGCCGGTGGAAGTCGTCGTCCTGCTCAGCAGGCCGGAGGAGATGGTTGCCTGGTGGTACCACGACCGCGTCCTGAAGGGACGTTGGCGGCCGCTCACTCCCGCGCATGCGGTGGCCGGCACGCGGGACCTGAACACCATTCCAGCGGTGCTCCGCTGGCTGGCGGCGACGAGTGCGCAAGGCGGTGCCCGGATCACGGTCCGGCTCGTTGCGAACGAGGACGGGGTGGCAGGGAGTACTCGGGCGCTGCTCTCCTCGCTGGCGATCGGCGACCTCGGCCCCCCTCGCCGCGAGCCTTCGTCTCCGGGGACCGATGAGGACCACCCCATGCTGAGCGCGACCGGAGTCGAGGCGCTCCGCCGGGTCAACGAGGCCCTGGCGAAGCACCCGGGGCCGCGGCTCGACGCCCAGCGGGAGCAGTCCGTCGCGATCATCCGCTCCAGGGTGCTCGGCCAGCCCGGCTTCCGGTTGCCCCTGGAGCGGGCTCGTGCACTCCGTGACCAGTGGTCCAGGCGGATGGCCGAGGTCGCGCCGCTGTTCTCCGAGGCCGACGCCGAGGCCTATCTGTCGCCCGTTGCGGGCGTGCCGCACGACGCCGATGCCGCCGCGGCGGAGGCGATGGCCCACGACGTGCTGCGTGAGCTCGGGATGGCCGAGCGATCGACGGCATCGGGGGGCCGCGACCTTGCTGTCCTGGTCGACGCTGCCGAGACCGCGCTCCGATCCGATCCGAGGGCCGCAGGGCCGATGCTCGTGCGCATCGGTGCCTTGGTGACCAGCGGCGAGGAGGTGCTCCGATTCGGCCCGACCTCGGCGCGGCAGATCCCACGCGCGCTCGTGCAGTACTGGGACCCACTCCCGCCCCCGTCGGACGTGGCCGGCTACGTCCGCACCTGGGCCGAGCTGGGGATGTCGGGAGGGCACCGACTCTGCTCGGTGGCCGAGGCCGACGACGTGCTGACCCGAGCAGCCGGCCCACGAGGTGCAGCGGCCTTCGCCGGCTGCGGTCATCCGGCCGCAAGGTCGGACCTCTTCCGATACGCCTGGCTGCTGCTCCACGGTGGTTGGTACGTCGACGCGGACCATTCCGCTCGAGTCCCGCTGCCTGAGGCGCTGCCCGTCGACCGGGAGCTGGTCCTGGTCCGGCGTACCCGCGCTCCTCGGTACCGATCCGAGGCCGAACCGGTGCCGAACCTGCTTCGCGTCGTGAACGGCTTCATGGGGGCGGTGCCAGGCAACGACGTGATCGCCGAGGTGCTGGACGAGGCCTGTCGTCGAGTCCTTGAGCAAGAGGGTGGGAGCGTGCTGGCCCGAACCGGTCCGCCGGTCCTTCGGGCGGTGCTGGCGCGGCGGCTGAGCAGCGGGTCACCGCCCAGCTGTCTGGTGCTTCCTGCCAACGTGGTCTTCGGGCGGCTCCAGCGGGTCCACCAGGAGGCCGAGTACAAGGGTACGGGCCACTGGCGAGACCATCGGTTCGCCACCGCCGACCCGCGACCGGAGGGGTCTTCGTGACCAGTCGTGCGTTCATCCATGTCGGCGCCCCCAAGACGGGATCGACCTTCCTGCAGGGCGTGCTCTGGAAGAACCGCCGGGCTCTGCTGGCGGCCGGTGTCCGGGTGCCGGGCCGGGGCCAGGGTGAGCACTACCGGGCAGGGAAGGATGTGCGCGAGATCGCGTTCAACCCGGCTGACCCGGGCGTGGACTGGACGGGTGCGTGGGACGTCCTAGCCGAGCGCATCAGGGCTGCCGAGGAGCCCACCGTGGTCGTGTCCGACGAGCACCTCGCCGCGCTCTCGTCTGCGCAGGCACACCGGGTGGTCACCTCGCTGGCACCGCGCGAGGTGCATGTCGTCTACGTGGTGCGCGAGATCGCCAGCCTGCTCCCCTCGGAGTGGCAGGAGTACGTCAAGCACCGATCAACCCTGACCTTCGACGAGTGGGTCACGGCGGTCCTGACCGACCGTGAGCATGGGCCGGGCAACTGGTTCTGGCGGGTCCACGACCCGGTCGGTGTGCTGCGACGGTGGGGGAAGGCGGTGCCCGCCAGCCGCATCCACGTCATCACCCTGCCGCCGCCGGGCTCACCACGCGACGAGCTCTGGCGACGGTATGCCGGCGTGCTCGGGGTGGACCCGAGCGTGGTCGCCTCCTTCGACGTGGCCGCCAACACCTCCCTCGGCCTCCCCGAGACCGAGCTGCTCCGGCGCCTCAATGCCCAGCTCCCGGACGAGTTCGCATCCTGGCACCACGTCGGTCTCGTGCGCGACCTGCTCGGCACGCGTGTGCTGAGCCCGGAGTCCAAGCCATTCCGAGCCGAGGTGCCGGCCGGCCTCGGACCGCTCGTGACCGCTCAACGCGATCGCGCAGCGGCCGCGGTGGCGGGCTCCGGCTGCGACCTCGTCGGGAGTCTCGACGAGCTCCAGCCGGTGACTAGTGCGTCGGGCACGGCGCCGCCGAGCGACGCAGAGCTGCTCGAGGTCTCGATCCGTGGCATCCGCGGTCTGGTGCTGGAGATGGCACGGCGACAGGACCAGCACCGAGCGCAGCCGTCGCCGCGGAGGGTCGAGCTCGCCAAGGGACGCATCCTCGCGCTGAAGGGCCGCAACCGCGCTCTGGACGCCGTGATCGAGTCCGGCCGCCAGGCCAGCCGGGCCGTGCGGGAACGGCGATCGCGATGACGACCGTGGTCCTGCACCTCGGGGCGATGAAGACCGGCACGTCGTTCCTGCAGCGGGTGATGACCGCCAATCGTGACCGGCTGGCCGCCCAAGGAGTGCTCTGGCCGGGCGAGCGCTGGGGGGTCCAGGTCGGTGGGGTGAAGGAGGCCCTGACCGGCCAGCACCCGGCGCCGATGTGGGAGGCGCTGCTCGAGGAGATCCGTGCCTGGGACGGCAGCACCGCCATCATCAGCATGGAGTTCATGGCCGGGGCCAGCCCGGAGCGTGCCGCGCGGCTCGCCTCGACGCTGTCGCCGCACCGCCTGCGTGCCGTCCTCGGGGCGCGTGACCTTGCTCGCACGATCCCCGCGCAGTGGCAGGAGTCGGTCCAGAGCGGGAGTGCGTGGACCTTCGCCGAGTACCTCGAGGGTGTGCAGGGGCGTCGACGCCGGGGATCCGACACCGGTCGGCACTTCTGGCGGCGCCAGGACTGGGGTCGCACGCTGCGGAACTGGGCGCCCGTCGTGCCCGAGGGAGACCTGCTCCTCATGACGGTGCCGTCCCCGGGGAGTCCTCCGACCGCTCTGCTGGAGCGCTTCGCGAGCGCCTGCGGCTTCGACGCCGAGGGGTTCGACCTCGACGTGGCGCCGAACGCAGCCGTGGGGGCTACCTCGGCCGAGCTCATGCGCCGACTGAACGAGCGCGCCCTGGGGCGCCGGGCAACCGATGAGGCGCTCAAGGTCCTCACGACTCGTGTGGCCAAGGCGACGCTCGGTGCTCGCGCGGCCACCGAGCCCACGGTCTCCCTGCCCCCCACGATGCTGTCCTGGGTGCGGGCCACCACGGAGGAGCTGCTGTCGGCGATCGCAGCGATCGATCCCGTACTCGTCGGGTCCCTCGACGACCTGCGCGTGCAGGAAGCCGCCATGCCAGCCGAGGGCCGCTGGTGCGATCCGGCCGCAACCGCGGATGGGGAGCTGCTCGATGCTGCCTTGGATGCCCTGCTGGGGATGGCCATGGCTGCGGCGGTTCGCCGCTCGTGAGCGTCCTGCTCGTCACCGGCGTCCCGGGCATCGAGGTTCAGGCGCTTGTCGAGTCGCGTGCCGAGCAACGACCGCTGTCGGTCGACGAGGTCGACGCTGCCGTCCTTGACCTGCAGATGGGTGGGCGAAGCGGTCGGTGGCCCAGCATGGCCCGGGGGGTCCGAGATGGCCGGCACGCGACGCTGGGGCACGACGGCTTCCGCGAGGTCCTCACCCGGCGGCCCGGGCGAGTGGTGGCCGCTCTCGGCGGACCCGACGGCCTTCGGTTCCTCTTCGTCGTCCGCGGCCTCAGGCGACAGCTCGCCGACGCCTGGGCAGAGCACGTCCTGGCGGGCGGGACAATTGGGTTCGCCGACTTCGTTCAGGCGGCGGCAGAGGCCGCCCTTGCCGCCCCCGGTCGTCGGCGAGGCTTCTGGGCAGCCCAGGACGTCCTGGCTCCGCTCCAGGCGCTGACCTCCCGGCTCGCACCTGGTGCCGTCGAGCTGGTGGTGGCGTCCCCTGAGCCCCAGCGCCTCAGCACGCTGCTGGCCGCGGCGACCGGCGGGGTACCTCGCCCTCCGGTGCCCTCCACGCCGCCGCCGCCGCCGGCCCACCTGGAGGTCGCCCGGCGAGTCCAGGTCCAGCTGGCAGCTGAAGACCTTCACGGAACGTGTCGGGCGCCCTTGAGCGCCGCACTTGCCGCCGACGCACTGGCTGGCCGGGACCCGTCCTCGTTGCCTGCCGGCCCAGCCGTCGACGACCTCGTCCACCAGTTCACCGATGAGGTCACCACCTGGGTCGCCGAGCACACGACCAGGGTGTGGGGAGACCTCGCAGACCTGCACCTGCCGGCGGGGACGAAAGACTGGGCTGACGTGGGCGAGGCGATGCTGGCTGAGGCAGCCCTCGACCTTGCCGCCGTGCTGGTCCACCACCGGTCGGAGGGTCGCGACCCGGGACAGGACTCCGCATGACCCTAGGGTGTGAGCCGTGAGCGCCACCCCCACTGCGTACGTCCACATCGGGGTCCCGAAGTCCGGCACGACGTTCCTGCAGCGTGTCCTTGCGGCGAACCGCCGTCGGCTGGCTGATGCCGGCGTCTGCTACCCCGGTGACCGAGTCGACCACTTCTTCCCGGCCCAGGACGTGCTGGGCTTCACGTTCCGCGGTCATCGTGAGGACCGGGTCAGCGGTGCATGGGCCACGATGCTGGCTGAAGTCACCGAGTGGCCGGGTGATGTCATCGTCTCCCACGAGCTGCTCGGGTTCGCCACGCCGGCGCAGATCGCCACCGTTGTCACGTCGTTCCCGGGACGTCGCGTCGTCGTCGTCGTCACGGGCCGCGACCTGGAGCGTCAGCTGCCCGCCGAGTGGCAGGAATCGGTGAAGAACGGCAGCACCGAGGCCTACGACGCCTACCTCGACCGCATCCGGTCGGCGACCCGGCCCGTGGTCGGCGGCGGTCGGGGGTTCTGGTCCCAGCAGCACCTGCCGTCGCTGCTGGCGCGCTGGCAGGACGTGCTGGACGCAGACGGCTCGGTCGTCCTCGTCACCACCCCGCCCGCGGGAAGTGAAGCGGCGGTGCTCTGGCAGCGCTTCGCCGACGTGTGCGGTCTCGAAGCCGACTCCTACGACGCCGACGTTGCCTCGGCCAACACCTCGCTCGGGCTGGTCGAGGCTGAGTTCGTGCGCCGTCTCAACACCCGGATCGCGAGCGCTCGGACGTCCCCGGACCACCGCCGGTTCGTCAAGCAGGACCTCGCCCAGCACCTGCTCGCCGGCCGGCGCGACGCTCGCCGGCTGACGCTGCGTGCGGCCGACCGCGACTGGGTCCTGGCGGAGGCGCGGGCGCAGCTCAGCGGGCTGGCGAGCGCTGGCGTCCAGGTCGTCGGCGACCTGGACGACCTGCTCGGCGTGGGTACTGGCGACCTGGCCTGGCCCACCCCGACGGAGCTCGACCGAGCGCTGGTGACTCGCGGGGTGGCTGCCTGCGTCGGCCTGGCTGCACGGGCGCCCCGGCGCGGCCACGAAGATCGCCCGAATGGTCGTGTCGAGGACTCGGGGGTGCTGCCCGAGCCGGCCGTTCACCGCCGACGTTGGTGGGGAGGGCGGTCATGACCGAGCGAGTGTGGCTGCACATCGGGGCGATGAAGACGGGGACGACGTTCGTCCAGGCCCAGCTCAAGAAGAACGCGAAGGGGCTTGCCGAGCAGGGGATCCTCTACCCCACGCCGTGGTCGGCGCAGGTGGAAGGCGTTCGTGACGTCCTGGAGCTGTCCGGTGGCTACACCCTGGGATCGGTCGAGGGTGCTTGGGCCGGGCTGGTCGGTCAGGTGCACGCCTGGCCGGGGGCGCAGGCGGTGCTCTCCATGGAGTTCCTGTCCTTCGCCGGTGCAGCTGGGGCCCGCCGAGTCGTGCAGTCGTTCGCGCCGACCCCCGTCCATGTGGTGCTGGCCGGTCGCGACGTCGGGCGGGCGTTGCCGGCTCAGTGGCAGACCGCCGTTCGCAACGGTCGCCCTTGGACCTACGAGGACTACCTGGCGAAGGTTGCCGGGAGCGGACGAGGCAAGTTCGCCAAGCACTTCTGGAAGCGTCAGGACCTCGGGCCGATGATCCGTGCCTGGACCGACGCTGGTGCGGCCGTGACGCTGGTGACCGTCCCGCCTCGCGGCGCGGACCCCGGCCTGCTCTGGGCGAGGCTGAGTCAGGCCCTGGGTCTGGCCGGGGTCGACCTGGTGCTGTCCGAGGCCCGCAACGAGTCGTTGGCCCCGGCAGCCGTCGAGCTCCTGCGGCGCGTGAACGAGATCACCACTGAGCAGGGGATGCCCAGCTGGGTCTACCAGCACGCGGTGAACCGAGACCTTTCGCACAAGGTGCTCCCCGGCATCGTGTCCGGGGGCTCGATCGCGGTTCCCTCCCATTACCACCAGTGGTGTGTGGACGAGTCCGCACGCATCATCGCCGACGTCCGCGCCACTGGGGTGCCCGTCGTCGGAGACCTCGAGGACCTGCGTCCGCAGCTGCAGCCGGGCAGCCAGGCCTTGCCGGCCCAGACGTCGGCGGAGGAGATCGCCAGGATCGCTGTCGCTGCGCTGGCCGGGTTGGCTGACGTGACCGGCAGCCGGGAGCGTGAACGGGCGCTGCAGGAGCGGGGCCGCGGGGGCGGTGGCGAAGGCGGAGGAAAGCGCGGCCGGCACGGTCGGTCCCGGCCGGGTGCGGCTGGGGAGGAAGCCTCGTGAGCCAGCGGGTCCACCTGCACGTCGGCGAGCCCAAGACCGGCACGACGTACGTGCAGGCCCTGCTGTTCGGGCAGCGTGCGGCGCTACGTGCGCACGGGGTGGGCGTGCCCGGCAGCAAGCCCGACCAGATCCGCGCCTCGCTGCAGCTGATGGAGCGACGGCGACGCGGCGGAGAGAGCTCGATGAGCTGGGCGGAGCTCGCGGCCACGGCCGCCGACCTGGTCGAGCCCGATGCCGTCATCTCCATGGAGTCCCTCGTGCGCGCCTCCTCGGCGCAGGCCAAGGCGGCGGTCGAGGCCTTCGGGACAGAGGTGCGCGTCGTCCTGACACTGCGAGACATCTCCCGCGTGATCCCGGCCCAGTGGCAGGAGTCCGTCCAGTTCCGTCACGACTGGACGTACGAGGAGTTCCTGGACGCCGTGCTCGCCCGGCGACCACGCCGAACCCCGGCCGGCCGGACGTTCTGGCGTCAGCACGACACCACCTCGATCCTCGACGCCTGGGCCGACGCGGTGGGGCCGAAGCGGATCATGATCGTCACGGTCCCCAAGGTCGCCGATCCGCCGGACCTGCTCTGGCGCCGCTTCGCCCACGCCCTGGGGCACGAGCGGCTGGACCTCGAGCCCGCCCCGCGGGCCAACGAGTCGCTCGGCCTGACCTCTGCCGAGCTGCTGCGTCGGCTCAACCAACGGCCAGCAGTCGCCGCCCTGGACGAGCAGGCTTACAGCCGTGCCTACCGTGCCTACTTGGGCAAGCTGGTGCTGCCGCAGCGTCGCTCCAGCGAGCAGCCCGTGACGCTGCCTCGATCGGCCTGGCCACGGGTGGCTGAGCTCGCCCAGCAGCAGATCTCGGCCGTCGAGACGGCCCAGGCCGCCGGCGCTGCGTTCTTCGGCGAGATCGCCGACCTCCGCGTGCCCACCGAGCCGCCGAGCCGTTCCCCGGCGAAGCCCGCCGACCTCGGCGAGGATGCCGTGCTGAGCGCTGCACTCGACGTCATCGCCACCCTCACCGACGAGGTGGTCGAATCCAGGCGCAAGGCGCGCCGCCGAAACCCCAGGACGAGGAGCACCGAGCAATGACGAGCCAGTCCGGCCGACCCGTGATCTACCTGGTGGGCACCGCAGGCCACCCGAACTACGGCGACGAGGTCATCGCTTCCTCCTGGCTTCGGCTCGTTGCCGAGCGGTACCCCGAGGCCGACGTCTGGCTGGACACCCCTCGTCCGGGGCAGACGGCCGTCCTCATGGATGGTCTGCATCCGCGCCTGCGATGCACCGACACGCTCTACCACGCGTGCTGGAACACCCCGGGCGAGGACGCCGCCGCCGCCGCTGACTGGGCGAGGCAGGTACTGGCGACGCCGCACGTGCTGCCGAAGGAGGTGCTGGCGGTCCAACGGCTGGCGGAGGTGGACCTCGTGGTCATCATGGGCGGGGGGTACATCAACGGGATCTGGCCGAAGAACTACACCCTGCTGGCGATGGTCGCCGCGATGGCCGAGCGGCACGGCACCAAGGTGGCGCTCAGCGGCGGTGGCCTCACCCCGGCTCCGCCCGGGGCCGAGGGGATCTTCGGTGACCTGCTGGGCGGTTTCGGCGTCGTCGACGTCCGGGACCAGGCGTCCTTCGACCTCGTGAAGGCTGCCGGTGAGCACGTCACGCACAGCGGTGACGACGCGTTCCTTCGGCTGCCTGACCTCCCGGTGGACCGGACGAACCCCTTCACCCACGTGCTCTGCCTGCAGGAGGTGGTGGACGCGTCGCTGGAGGACGACCTGATCGAGCGTCCGGTCGAGGACGTCGTCGACTACGCCGTGCGCACGCTGGACGCGTGGGGTGCCACCGACGAGCCGGTGGTCCTGCTGGAATGCCTGCCCCCCAGCGACGGTGCGGCGTACCGCCTGCTCAAGCCGCACCTCCCTCGGCTCTCGGTCCGGTTGTTCGAGGACCTCTGGCGCGACGGGCTGCCCGTGAAGCTGGGTCAGCGTTGGATCTCGACGCGGTTCCATCCGCACCTGCTGGCGGCCGCCGCGGGTGCTTGGGGAGTCGCGATCCCCAACGCGGGCGACTACTACGACACCAAGCACGCCTCGCTCACGAGCCTCGGCAGCGGATGGGCGGTGGCAGAGGACCTCGAGGAGCCTGTTCCTGCCGGGAAGCTGGACGGTCCGCCGTACGGCGGGCGGATGGGCGAGATCGTGGCCGGCAAGCAGGCCGTCGCCGAACGCATCCTGGGCTTGCTCGAGTCCTGAGGCGGGCTGGTTCAGCCGCGCCGGGGATCGGCCAGGAGCACGACGTCGGCTTGCTCGTCGGCGGCCACCCGGTCGCGCTCGTCGGGCGGCAGGTGCGCGCACAGCACGACCGACCCCCCGGTGAGCGCCGGTACGACCGCGCCGTCGAGGAGACCGAGGCTGCTACCGGCACCTCGATCGATGAGGATGCGTCCGCCGGCGCTGCCGCAGGAGGCAGCGCGGGCCGCGGCGACGCTCACCGCCTCGACCTGGCTGACCACCTGACCGTCCAGCTCCCAGGCCGTCGACGTCGCGTGCAGCGGTGCCGGGGCAACGACGAGGGAGTCCGGCTGCGTCCGGGCCTCGACGGTGGCGTCTATGCATTCTACCGCCGTGTCCCAGGGCAAGGAGCTGTCCCAGCGTCCCAGCAGCCCCGTGGTACACACCGCCGCGACGACGCCGGTCGACTCCGGCAGCGGGCCGTCGAGGGCACCCTGAAGGGCGGCAACGTCGTCCGCCCCCAGGACGAGGACGTCGTGCATCCTGGTTCGATCAGTGATGACCCACCCGCGGGTGAGCGCCGCGATCGCCCAGACGGTGCCGCTCCAGTGCGCACCGACGTCGATCGCCAGCCGGCTGCCGACGGACAGCCGGTACTCGGTCTCCATGAGGTTGGCCACCTTGACCACCCAGTTGGCGACGGTGGCCCTGGAGAGCTCGACGCGCTCGCCCCGCCTCTCGTGGCGGCTGGTCACGAGCGGGAGCGCCCGGCTTCCCGCCGTGTCCGAGGCGAAGGCGTCCACCAGCAGTGCCCCCAGCGGCGCACCAACGGGTCCGTCGATAGCCTGGGCCGGGTGACCGAGGCGATCCTCCTGGTCGGGGGGCTGGGCACCAGGCTCCGACCGCTCACTGCGCACACCCCGAAGCCTATGCTGCCGGTGGCGGGTGTCCCGTTCGTCCTGCACCAGATCGCGCGGGCGGCTGCTGCTGGTGTCCGTCGGGTGGTGCTGGCGACGTCCTACCGCTCCGAGGTCTTCGTCGAAGGACTTGCCGAGCACCTCAGCGAGCTCACCGCCTCGATGCCGGAGTTCGTCCTCGAGTACGTCGTGGAGGACGAGCCACTGGGGACCGGCGGCGCCATCCGCAACGCAGCCGTCCATCTCACCTGCGGGCCCGAGGACCCGGTGCTCGTCTTCAACGGTGACGTACTCGACGGGCACGACCTCGCCGCCCAGCTCGCCCGCCACCGCGAGTGGCAGGCTGACCTGACGTTGTACCTCACCGAGGTGGAGGACGCCCGGGCCTTCGGCAGCGTCCCCACCGACGCTGACGGCCGTGTGACGGACTTCTTGGAGAAGACGCTGGACCCGATCACGAACCACGTCAACGCCGGCTGCTATGTCTTCCGGCGGCACGTCATCGACGAGATCCCGTCCGGGCGGCCGGTCTCGGTGGAGCGCGAGACGTTCCCGGCGCTGCTGGCGAAGGGGCGGACCGTGCTGGGGCACCTCGATCGCGCGTACTGGATCGATCTCGGCACCCCGCAGGCCTACGTCCGCGGGTCCGCAGACCTGGTCCGCGGCCTCATCGCCCCGTCCGCACGCCCGGGTCCGCCGGGGGAGGCCCTCGTGCATCCGAGCGCGGACGTCCACCCCCGTGCGCGGCTGTCCGGCGGGACGTCCGTGCTTGCCGGAGCGGTTGTGGCGGCTGACGCGGTGGTGGAAGGCTCGGTCGTGATGGCCGGTGCCTACCTCGGTGAGGGCACCCGGGTGACCTCGTCGGCCATCGGGCTCCAGGCTCGACTGGAGGCGACGGCGCACATCAGCGGCTGTGTGATCGGGGACGCGGCCGTGGTCGGCGCGGGCAACGAGCTCCGAGGTGGTGCGCGGCTGCAGCCGGGGGTCCACCTCCCGGCGGGGGCGATCCGTTCCTCGTGAGGTCCCGCCCCTCGTGAGGTCGCGCTCGTGGGACCTGGCGGCGCCGTTGGACCTGGCCACCACGCTCGGTGTGCACCGGCGAGGTCGCGCCGACCCGGCCTTCGCCGTGGTCCCCACGCCCCGTGGCCAGCAGCAGGTCTGGCGGTGCGTCCGCACACCGAACGGGGCGGCCTCCGCCCGCGTGAGCGTCGATGGCCGGCAGGTGAGCATCGCGGCTGCCGGACCCGGGGCCGACTGGGTGCTGGAGCGGGGACCGGACTGGGTCGGCGAGCATGACCGACCGGCCGACTTCCAGGCGCAGCACGAGGTGCTCCGCACGACCCATCGCCACCACCGCGGGTGGCGGGTCGGCGCCAGCGGCTTGCTGCTGGACGCACTCGTGCCTGCTGTCCTGGAGCAGAAGGTCACCGGAGGTGAGTCCCGCCGCGCCTGGCGGTGGCTGCTGGGACGTCACGGTGAGCCTGCTCCGGATCCGGCCCCCGCCGGGATGCGGGTGCTGCCCGAGGCCGCGGCGATCCTGGCGATTCCTTCCTGGGAGTGGCACCGTGCCGGCGTGGGCCCGCAGCGGGCAGCCACCCTCGTTCGTGTCTGCCGGGTCGCGGCGAGGCTGCAGGAGGGGCTGGAGCTGGGTGCTGACGTGGCTGAGCGGCGTATGCGCTCGGTCGCGGGAGTTGGTGTCTGGACCGTGGCCGAGGCCCTGCAGCGTGCTGCGGGCGCGCTCGATGTGGTCTCGGTCGGCGACGCTCACCTGCCGCGGGTGGTGGTGCACGCGCTCACCGGCCAGATCAGCGATGACGACGCGGTCATGCTGGAGCTCATGGAGCCCTACCGGCCCGAGCGCTACCGCGTGCAGCGATTGGTCGAGCTCGCCGAGCTGTCGACGCCCAGGTTCGGTCCCCGGTATGCGCCCCTGGACCATCGCACCCGTTGAGGACGGCCTACCGATAAAGCAGGAAGTCCGATGCCGCGCGCACCGGGCGGCTCGTGGGCTCCTGGGCCGGGTAGCCGACGGCGACGGCGCCCATCGGGAGCCAGCCGTCTGGGAGCTCCAGCACCCGCTGGACGACAGGCTGGCAGAACAGGGTGGCCGACACCCAGGCGGAACCGAGGCCGTCCGCTGCCAGCGCGACCAGCAGGTTCTCGATGCCGGCACCCATCGCCAGCAGGAACAGGGTCCGCTCGGCCTGGGCCCGCCGCTCGTCCGGGTACCTGTGCGCGCCCTCGGTGACCAGGCATGGCACGAGCAGCGTCGGCGCGGCGTGCAGCACCTCGCCTCGGCCCACCCGTCGGGCCACGGCGGCCTCGTCGAAGCCGTCGCCGGCGAGGTCGCGCTCCCAGTGGGCCTGCATCGCTGACAGGAGCCGGCGACGCCGGTCGCCTCGAGCGACCAGGACGAAGCGCCAGGGGGTCGTGTGGTGCGGCGCGGGTGCCGTGACCGCGGCGGCCACGGCGCGCTCGATGGCCTCGAGCGGGACTGGTCGATCGAGGAACTGCCGGATCGTGCGTCGGTGCGCGAGTGCCGAGCGACGCGCCTCGGCGACACCGAGGGCGAACCGGTCCTCCGCCGGCGGTCGGACCAGGGCGGCCGCCCCGGGCCCGTCGGGGTCCTGGACCATCGACCTCAGCCCTCGCACGAGCACGGCCCCGATACCGCCTGCCTTTGGCGCGACGAGCTCAGCGGCGGCCGCGATCTCGTCCCCCAAGGCTCGGATCGTTGCCGACAGCGGCCGACCGTTGGCGTCAGGGGTGCCGCGCAGATCCTCCACGACGCTGACCCCGGCTGCGCCGACCGCCACGTCCACCTGACCCACGCGCCATGGCCGACCCAGGCTGTCGGTCACCAGGAGGCCGAGCCGCAACCTTGGAGCGCCCCGACGCAAGGCGGCGCGCAGTCGTCGAGCCGAGGCGTCGGGGTCCTCAGGGAGCAGGACGATGGTGCCTTCGGCGGTGTTGGAGGCGTCCACGCCGGCGTTGGCGAGGACGAGGCCGTGGCGCGTCCTGGCGATCGTCGTCCGTCCTGCCGGGCCTTCCCATGCGGCCACCTCAGCAGCGCTCTCTTCGGCAACCGCTGCCTCGCGCGTCTCGGCTGACCTGGTGCGGCCCTCGGCCTTGGCCACCACCTTGCTCGAGACGGCGAGGATGTCGCCGTCCTGCAGATCCGGGACTCCGGCGGCTCCGGTGGCTGCGGTGACGGCCTGGCGCAGCCGCAAGGCCAGGTCGTCCCCGGCGAGCACCTCGCCCAGGCCAGGGACGGGGAGGACGATGAAGCCGGTCATCGCCCGCCCGTCCGCGGCGGCTCGGACATCGACTCGGCCAGCGCCAGGGTCTGCGCGGCCATCTCCACCGTCGCTGCCTCGTCGTGCATCAGCAGCGGGACGGCACGGACGGTGATGCCGAGTGCCTCGATGGCGGCGAGCTCGGCGGCGTCGCTGCTGTCGACCAGCCAGCCGTCCAAGACGTCGGCGAACAGCCCGGCCACTGCCGTGGCCGTGGATGCCACGCCGATCGCCCGCAAGCATGCATCAGCCATGCCGCGCACCGGACGCCCGCCGATGATGGGGGACAGCCCCACCACCGGGGCCACGGTGTCCCGGAGCTGCTCGCGCAGGCCTGGGACAGACAGCACTGGCCCCAGGCTGACCACCGGGTTGGACGGAGGCAGCACCACGAGGTCGGCTGTGGTCAGAGACTCCAGCACACCGGGTGCAGGTCGGGCGTCCTCCAGCCCGACCAGGACGATGCGCTCGGCCGGGGGCTCGGCGCGCAGCCGGACCCACCACTCCTGGAAGTGCACGGCCCGGCGTTCGGCGTCGTCCTCGGCGAGGACGACGTGTGTCTCCACCCGCTCGTCGGTCATCGGCAGCAGCGTCAGGTCCTCCGGCAGCCATCGGGTCCCCAGCGCCGCCTGCACCTGCGACAGAGGGAACCCCGAGCCCAGCATCTGGGTCCGGACGACGTGTGTGGCCAGGTCAAGGTCGCCGAGTGCGAACCATTGCGGCTCGACGCGGTAGGCGGCCAGCTCGGCCTGCAGCCGGAAGGTCTCCTCGGCCCTGCCCCAGCCCTGCGCCTCGTCGACCCCGCCGCCGAGGGTGTACATGAGGGTGTCGAGGTCGGGGCAGACCCGCAACCCGAACAACGTGATGTCGTCGGCGGTGTTGCCGATCACCGTCAGACGGCTCCCCGGTCGACAAGCCGCCAGGTGCAGGCGAAGTCCGCGGATGAACCTGGCTGCCCCCACGCCACCGGCGGGAATGACGACGTGCAGCGGTGTCGGTGCCGAGACGAGCGGGCGGGCGAACGTCGGGCGAGGCACGGGGGGTGACGCTACCCCCGGGTGGAGCAGGCTGCGCAGGTGCGGCCAGGCGGCGCTCAGGACGGCGTTTACAGTGACCGCCATGCAGCCCGCGCCCTCGGCGACCGCCCTGCGGCGCGCGCTGCGGCGCGCCGATGACGGGGTGTCGCTGGACGCGGCCGAGGCCGAGGTGTTGCTGCATGCCCGCGGGCATGCGCTGCGCCACCTGTGCGACGTCGCCGGCCGCGTCCGCGACTCAGGGCTCGCCGAGGCCGGGCGGGCCGGGGTGGTGACCTACTCGCCCAAGGTCTTCATCCCGCTCACCAGGCTGTGCCGGGACCGATGCCACTACTGCACCTTCGTTGCTTCGCCGGCGACGCTGGAGCGAGCCGGTGAGCAGCTGTTCTGGACTCCGGACTCCGTGATCCAGGTGGCCAGGCGCGGGGCTGAGCTGGGCTGCCGGGAAGCGCTGTTCACCCTCGGGGACCGACCCGAGGCCCGCTGGCCGCAGGCAGCCAGGTGGCTGGAGGCTCGCGGCTACGAGTCCACCCTTGACTACCTGCGTGCGATGGCGGTGCTCGTGCTGGAGGAGACCGGGTTGTTGCCGCACCTGAACCCGGGAGTGCTGAGCTGGGAGGAGATCACCCGGCTCAAGCCGGTCGCGCCGTCGATGGGGATGATGCTGGAGACCTCCTCCGAGCGGCTGTTCCGCACCCCAGGACTGGCTCACCACGGCTCCCCGGACAAGGACCCGGCGGTGCGCCTGCAGGTCCTCGAGGACGCCGGCCGCGTCGGCGTCCCGTTCACCACCGGCATCCTGGTCGGGATCGGCGAGACTCGCGCCGAACGCGTCGAGGCGCTGTTCGACCTGCGTGCCACCGCTCGTCGGCACGGCCATGTGCAAGAAGTCATCGTCCAGAACTTCCGGTCCAAGCCGCGGACCGCGATGGCGGGGACCGAGGATCTGCCGGATGAGGAGTACCTGGCCACGGTCGCCGTGGCCAGGCTGCTGCTCGGCCCAAGCACGCGCGTGCAGGCGCCACCGAACCTGAGTCTGCCCCCGATGCAGGCCTCGCTGCTTGCGGCCGGCATCGACGACTGGGGCGGGGTCAGCCCGCTCACGCCCGACCACGTGAACCCCGAACGGCCCTGGCCCAGCCTGGACGCCCTCGTCGAGGTGACGGCGCGGTCCGGGATGGAGCTGGTCCCGAGGTTGACCGTGCACCCGGAGTACGTCCGAGCAAGCCTGGCCTCAGACGCGGCCTGGCTCGACCCGCGCGTGCGCCCGCACGTCGCCGCCTTGGCCGACCTCAGCACCGGACTCGCCAACGATCAGCACCCAACCGGCCTGCCGTGGCAGGAGCCGGACGCCTCGTGGGACCAGCGTGGGCGTACCGACCTGCACCGCGCCATCGACGTCGAGGGCCGCCTGCAGGACCGTCGTGGCGACCACGACGACGTCTACGGCAGCTGGGTCGCCCTCGCCGAGCAGGTGCGAGCCCGACCGGACGCTCGAGCCGGGTCGCAGCCCGGCTCCGGGCCCTCCGCGCACGGAGCACCAGAACGCCTGGACGCTGCGATGTCGGCCGCGCTTCGGGTGGCCGAGACCGATCCCGTCGCCCTCAGCGACGCCCAGGCGATCGTCCTTGCCGACGCCGACGGTCCTGCTCTGGACGTCCTGACCCGACTGGCCGACGACCTGCGCCGCGAAGTCGTGGGCGACACGGTCACCTACGTGGTGAACCGCAACATCAACTTCACCAACGTCTGCTACACGGGGTGTCGCTTCTGCGCGTTCGCTCAGCGGCGCTCCGACGCCGACGCGTTCACGCTCTCCCTCGGCGAGGTCGCCGCGAGGGCCGCCGAGGCGGTTGGCCTCGGTGCCACCGAGGTCTGTGTGCAGGGCGGCATCGACCCCGACCTGCCCGGCACCGCCTACTTCGACATCGCTCGGGCGATCAAGGCCGTCGCCCCGTCGGTGCACCTGCACGCCTTCAGCCCGATGGAGATCGTCAACGGCGCAACCAGGGCACGGGTCTCGGTCCGCGAGTTCCTGACCGAGCTGCGCACTGCCGGCGTGGACACGATCCCGGGCACGGCCGCGGAGATCCTGGACGACGACGTGCGGTGGGTGCTGACGAAGGGCAAGCTGCCGACCGCCACCTGGGTCGAGGTGGTCACCAACGCCCACGAGGTCGGGCTGCGCTCCAGCAGCACGATGATGTTCGGCCACGTGGACCGCCCCCAGCACTGGGTCGCCCACCTGCGTGTGCTGGCCGGGATCCAGGAGCGAACGGGCGGGTTCACCGAATTCGTCCCGCTGCCCTTCGTGCACCAGCAGGCGCCGTTGTACCTGGCCGGCGTGGCTCGTCCCGGGCCGACGCCTCGCGAGAACCTCGCGGTCCACGCCCTGGCGCGCCTGCTGCTGCACCGGCGCATCGACCACGTGCAGACCTCTTGGGTCAAGCTCGGTGTCGCGGGCACCCGCTCGATGCTGCAGGCCGGCGCCGACGACCTCGGCGGCACCCTCATGGAGGAGACGATCAGCCGGATGGCGGGCTCGCCGCACGGCTCGGCCAAGACCGTCGGCGAGCTCACAGCCATCGCCGGTGGGATCGGACGGGGCGTCGCCGAGCGGACGACGACCTACACGCTGGTGCCGACCGTTCAGCCGTAGCGGCCGACCGAATCGGTACATCCGGTGCATCCAGCGGATCTCGGCGGCGCCGATCGAGACAATCCACCCGGGTTTTCCCGGATCACTTGACGGGGGTAGGTTTCAGGTCTGTAATTCCAACCGTGTCATTCGGACGCACGAACCCTGCGGTTCCCCCCGTGCCGCGGGTCGTGCCAGCCCGATGGCGCGGGGCACTCGGGTCGACGTTGAGGAGGAACGCCCCATGCATGAGAACCTCGTGATCCTTCCCGACGCTGATGACCTGGGTTGGCAGGAGCGCGCGCTGTGCGCCCAGACCGATCCGGAGGCCTTCTTCCCGGAGAAGGGTGGTTCGACTCGGGAGGCGAAGAAGATCTGTGCCTCGTGCGAGGTGCGGGGCGAGTGCTTGGAGTACGCCCTCGAGCAAGACGAGCGATTCGGGATCTGGGGCGGTCTCTCCGAGCGTGAGCGCCGGCGCCTGCGTCGCCTCGCTGCCAGCTGAGCTCGCCGCCGGCCGCGTTGGCCGGCGCGACCACCACCGGTCAGGACGTACAGTTGTGGGGCCGTGAACGACGTTGCCCATGACTGCCGACCCTGCTGAGCAGCAGGGCGGGGACGGCTGGTCGGGCAGTCTCTACGCCGCGCTTGCTCCGGAGCTGCTCGACGCCCAGGCGGTGGCGGCCGACTCGCTGCGAGGCCCAGGCGGCGTGGTCGACGAGCAGGCGTTGGCCGCTCAGCATGTCGACGGAGTCCTCGTCTCTCACGACGGTATCCGCTGGTTGCCGAGCACGCTCCAGGCCATCGAGGCGCTGACGCGCCGACCTGACCATCTGCTCGCGGTCGACGTCGGCAGCGTCGACGGCAGCACCGAGCTCCTGGCCGGCGCGGATGTCGACGACCTGGCCTTCGTGCCCGCTGACGCCGGTTTCGCCCAGGCCGTCTCGACAGGTCTGAGCGTCTGCCGCGAAGCTGCCGCGCAGTCAGAGCAGAGCTGGGTCTGGGTCCTGCACGACGACTGCGCGCCGGAACCGGATGCGCTTCGGGCGCTCCTGGTCACCGCACTGGCGCAGCAGGCCGCCATCGTGGGGCCCAAGCTGCTGGACTGGTCCACCGGCGATCGGATCCTCGAGCTCGGCGTGACGATCGCCCCGAACGGCCACCGGGAGACCGGCCTGGACCGCGACGAGCCCGACCAGGGTCAGCTCGACGATCGCGTCGACGTGCTGGCCGTCAGCACGGCCGGCATGCTCGTCCGGCGCGACGTCTGGGACGCCCTTGGTGGTCTGGACGCGATGTACCGGTTCTTCCGCGACGACGTGGACCTCGGTTGGCGGGCCCGAGCGGCCGGGCACCGAGTCGTCGTGGCCCCGTCGGCTCGGATGCGGCACGCCGCTGCAGCCGCTTCCGGGCTGCGGCCCGTCGATGCCGTCAGCCACCGCAGCACCGTGCTCGATCGACGGAACGCCCTGCTCGTCCTGCTGGCCAACGCAACTGCTTGGCGCTTCCCGCTGGCGCTGATGACCGCGCTGCTGGACTCCCTGCTTCGGGCCGCCGGCTTCCTGGTGGGGCGGGCGCCGGCGCTGGCGGCCGACGAGCTGTGGGCCATGGCCTCGGCCGTCGGCGGCGTCCGAAGGTTGGTCAGCGCACGCGGTGCGCGTTCGAGGCGTCGGTCGGTGCCGGCCTCCGCCCTTCGCCCGTACCTCCCGCGGCTCGGGCACCAGGTCCGTGCCGCTTCGGACTCGCTGCGTTCGGCCGCGGCCGGCCGCGCCGCGGCCGACGTGGGAGCGGCGGGACGACACGTCGGTCTCGGTGAGGCGGAGGACCACTCGATCGACATGCTCGTGGAGGAGGGGTCGAGCCGGCGGCGTCGCGACGGCGTGGTGCTGTTCGCCCTCGCCAGCGTCCTGGCCGTGCTCGGCGGGCGGTCCTTGCTCGGCGCGGGGGTCCTCGCCGGCGGGGCGTTGCTCCCGCCCCCGTCCGGGGCAGCCGACCTGTGGCAGTCCTACCTGGCGTCCTGGCACCCGGTCGGCCCAGGCAGCGAGGTGCCAGCCGCCACGTCTACGGCCGTGCTGGCCTTGCTCGCCCTGGCCACGCTGGGCAACGTCCCGTTCCTCGTCGACGTGGTCGTGCTCGGCGCGTTCCCCATCGCCGCGGTGATCGGCTGGTGGGCGCTTGGGCGGCTCAGGCTGGCTCGGTGGCCGCGGCTGCTGCTCGCCGTGGCCTACGGGCTTCTCCCGGTGCTGGTCGGGGCCGAGGCCTCCGGACGGATCGGCACGCTCGTTCTCGCCATGCTGGCCCCCGTCCTGCTGGTCCTGCTGCACCGGGTGCTCGATGGCGGTCCGTGGCACCTGGCCTGGCTCGCAGGGCTGGTGCTGGCCGTGGTCACCGCGTTCGTCCCTGTCCTATGGCCGCTGACCGTCGCGGGAGCCCTGCTGCTGGCGGCGGTGCTCGGTGGCGGGCGCCATGAGCTGGTCGCCAGGGCTGGGCGCATGCTTGTCGTGGCAGTGGTCCCGGCGGCAGTCCTGGGGCCATGGCTGGGGGCCTGGTTGGCCCAGCCGAGCATCCTGGCGTCCGAGAGCGGCCTGGCCTCGCCGGGCCTGGCGTCGCCCGGCCTGCCGACCTGGCGGATCCTGCTCCTCGACTCGGGCGGGCCCGGCGCCGCACCCACCGGCCTGCTGGCCGGCTACCTCGTGGCTGCCGTGCTGGTTGCGCTCGCCGCCCGACCAGCGGTCCGGCCGTCGGTGTGGGTGAGCTGGCTGCTGGTCCTCCTCGCCTGGTTGTCCGCCGTCCTGGTGTCGGCGACCGAGCTCCCGGTCGTGGGCTCCGGATCGGTGGGCGCGGGTTCGGCCGGATCGGCAGGCGTCGTCGGCTGGCCGGGGCCGAGCGTGCTGCTGGCCGGCACCGGGATGCTGCTGGCACTGGCACTGGCCCTGCGCTCCGTACCGTCGTCGCGTGCCCGCCGACGGGCGGCTCCGCGCGTCCTTCGGGTGCCGTTGCCCGGCGGGGTCCGCTCGGTTGCGCTGCGCAGCTCGGTGGGCATGCTGGCGCTGGGGGCGCTCACGGTCAGCGTTGCGCTGGGCGGGCTTGGCTGGCTGGCTGGCGGTTCCGGCGGTCTTGCCGGCCCGGCACCGCTCGCGCGTGGCACCACCGGCACGTTGCCCGTCTACATCGAGCAGGAGACCACCGGCCCAGCCGCGGTGCGCGCCCTCCAGCTGGAGGGCACGGCCGCCGACGGGGTCTTCTACACCCTTGTTCGCGGGGTGGGGCCCCGGCTGGGTGACGCCGAGGTCGCCCCGCCGCCGGCGGCCTACGCGGGGCTGGACCCGGTGGTGTCCGACCTCGTCAGTGGGCGTGGGGCGATCGACACCGAGGCGCTGGCGGCGGCAGCGATCGGCTACATCCTCTTGGCCGAGCCCGCCGACCCCGCCCTGGTGCGCGCCATCGACGCCAAGGCAGATCTCCAGCGGGCCAGCGCCCCAGATGGCGGCGCCGTGTGGCGGGTCGAGCGGCTCTCCGTGCGGGTTCGGCAGACTGACGGCCTCGGCTCGCGGCCGGTTCCTTCCGGGCCCGTGGCCGTGGAGGCGACGCTCCCGGCGTCGAGGACCGCCGCTGGTGAGATCGTGCTCGCCGAGCCGCCCGTGGAAGGGTGGCGCGCGAGCGTAGACGGCGAAGAGCTCGGGAGAGCGAGCGCCGGTGAGCCGAGCATCGATGCTCCGGTCGGCGAGGTCCGTTTCCCGCTCGCCCAAGCCGGCGACAAGCTCGTCATCGAGCATCGAGATGACGCTCGCGGTCGCTGGCTGCTCCTGCAGGCCCTCGCGGTGCTGCTCGTGAGCCTGCTCGCTCTGCCGGTGGCCAGCCCGCGGGCCGACGTCGTGGCCACGAGGCGCTCCCGGCACGTGGCGCGCGCCCCTGTCGAGCCACCCGCGGCCGGTCCCGCGGCGCCGCAGGACGAGCAGGTGCTGCGATGACGCGCCGCCCCCGGTGGCCGGTGGCCGTGGCCATGCTGGGACTCGGTGCTGCGCTGCTGGTGGTCAGCTCCGCGCTTGGGCCTGCCCCGGCGGGAGCCGGCGCCGACGCGGCCTCACCGGGTGTCCAGCAGGCCGCGGAGCTGGAGCGGACGAATGCGGCGCGGGTCTGCCTGCCGTCGGACGTCGGCGGGGAGCGATCGGTATGGGTCAGTGCCACCCCCGCCCCAGGCATCACCCCCGGGACCTCGAGCGTGACGGTGGGACCGCTCGGTCAGGAAGGGCCGTCGTCGGTGCCGCCGGGATCGCTGGGGGGTCCTCGAGCCCCGGCCGATACCGCGGTCCTCGTGGCCGCGCAGGGTCCGGCAGCCACCGGCCTGATGGCTGAGCAGCGGTTGCTGGTCTCTGCACTGGCCAGCAGTGGTCTGGCTCGCGCTCGTTGCGCGGAACCGGGTGCCGCGGCCTGGTTCCCGGTCGGCGACGGCATCGTCGGGCATCGCACCGAGCTCATCCTGGCCAACCCGGCCGCTTCGCCCGCGATGGTTGACGTGGCGGTGTTCGACGGGCAGGGGGAGGTGCCGGCCCCCGCCACCACGGACCTGGGCATCGCCCCCTCCGCCGCCAGGGTGGTCGCGATCGACCCCTTGGTCGCCGGTTCTGAGGTTGCCGGGGTTCAGGTCAGCGTCGAGCAAGGACAGGTTGTGGCAGGTGTGCTGGTGCGGGAGGTGGACGGACTGGATCCGGCCGGGCTGTCCTGGCTCGACCCGTCCATCGCGGCCGCAGCCGAGGCGACGCTGCTGTCGCTGCCGGCCGGCACGACGGGCCGGGTCCGGCTGATGAACCCCTCGACCCAAGACGCCGTGGCGGCTCTGACGCTCCTCGGCCCCGACGGACCGCTGGCCGAGGATCCCGGTGCCACCGATGAGCTCGTGGTGCCAGTGCCTGCCGGAGCGGTCGTGGAGCGGGTGCTGCTCGACGGTGCCGCGCTGAAGGCCCCGACCGCGGTGCGGGTGGCGGCGGACGTGCCGCTGGTGGTCAGCGCGCGAGCGGACTCGGGTGCATCCGGGGCCGCCTCGGACCTGCCAGACTTCGCCTGGATGGGCGTGGCCCAGCCGCTCACCGGGCCGACGGTCACCGTGCTCGTGGCCACGCCGCAGCCGGCTGAGCGAGTGCCCAAGAATGCGGAGGGCCGGTCGGCCAAGCGGCAGCAGCCTGCCCAGGCCATCCCGGGCGGGGCCTTCGGCCGCCTGACGTTGCTGGCCACCGAAGGCGCCCAGGTCGCTGTCGAGCTTGCGGTGCTCGCGGAGACGGGGGAGGTCCTGCTGAGCGAGTCGGTGCAGGTCGCCGGAGACCGGTTGCTGGACGTGGACCTGACCGACCTGCTCGTCCGGAGTGGCGCGACCACTCGCGCCAGACCGGCCATGCTGCGTCTCACCCCGTCCGAGCCGGGCTTGGTCGCCGCGGCGCTCACCAGCACCGGTGGGGTGAGGGCCCCGGGCCGAGTCCGGGAGGAGAAGCCACGGGAGGCCGACGTGCTCGACGTGCTGGTGCTGGCCACACCGTCGGCGACGTTGCCGGTGGTGGCCGTGCGTGAGGACCTACGGGTGGGCCTACCCCCGTGGACGGCTCAATCCGGTGCCCGGTAGCCGCTGTCGACCTCCTCCGGCGGAAGACCCAAGGCCTCGGCCACCTGCTCGACGAGGACGTTCAGCACGAGCCGGCGAAGCGCCACGACGCCAGGGGCGCGGGTCTCGATCGGCCGTCGGTACAGGACCACCCTGGTGGCTCGTCCGGGCTGCCTGGCCACCGTCCGTCCGAGCGGTACTGCCTCGCCGTCGCCGACCTCAGGGACGTCCTCGACGAGGAAGTGGACCTGGCGCAGCTCGGCTGACCAGCGACGGTCCAGCCTGGCGACCGCTGCAGTGGCGATCTCGTCGAAGGACGCTGCCCGCGAACGAGCGACCGGGACGGTGGCGGGAGCCAGTGGGCCTCGCATGCCGCGTCCGTGGCGATCACGTCGAGCGGGCATGTGAGGCAGGGTAGCCAGCCGGCGGCGACACGGGCGCGTTGCGTCGGTCCCCTCCGCGGCGGCGGCCACCATGGGCGCTACGGTGAGCGCCGTGGCATCCGTACAGACGCTTCGGACCGGTCGGCGTCGGTGCTCGCGCGCTGGGTGCGCAGGGGCGGCGGTGGCGACCCTGACCTACGTCTACGCCGAGTCGACGGCCGTGCTCGGCCCACTCGCCACCTTTGCCGAGCCGCACAGCTACGACCTGTGCTCGGGACACGCCGAACGTCTGACGGCACCTCGGGGATGGGACGTGCTGCGGCTGCCCATCGACCCGGAGGCGCTGGAGCCCACCGCCGACGACCTGGATGCCTTGGTGGCCGCGGTACGGGATGCTGCCCGCGGCCCCTCGCCCTCATCGACGACCGAGGCCGGCGTGGTCGAGGTCGGGCGGCGCGGGCACCTTCGCGTGCTCCAAGGTCGGACACCAGGCGCTTGAACGACGTCAGCAGCCGCGCCCAGCGACTCGGGGCGGTGGTCAAGGCCTACGACGTGCGTGGGCTGGTGCCGATGCAGCTGGACGCCGACGTGGCGGCGGCGCTCGGGTGGGCCTTCGCTGCTGTCGCCGGAGAACGGCGCGACACCCCACCACGCGAAGTGGTCATCGGGCACGACATGCGGGCGTCCTCCCCTGGGTTGGCCTCGGCGTTCGCCGACGGCCTGGCGAGCCGAGGGGTCTCGGTGACGTTGCTCGGCCTGGCCTCCACCGACCTGCTCTACTTCGCCTCCGGCACCCTGGGCCTGCCCGGGGTCATGATCACGGCCAGTCACAACCCAGCCGGCTACAACGGCTTCAAGCTCTGCCGGGCTGGGGCCAGCCCCGTCGGCCTCGACACCGGCCTGGCCGAGATGGCGAGCCTGGCGGCCTCTGCGCCCGACCACCTCCCCGGCACGGCTGACGTCCGACGGGTCGACCTGCTGCCCGACTACGTGGCGAAGCTGCACCAGCTGGTGCCGCTGGAGGGGCTTCGCCGGCTGCGCGTCGTGGTCGACGCCGGCAACGGGATGGCTGGGCTGACGGTGCCCGCCAGCCTCGCGGACAGCCCGATCGCCGTTGTCCCGATGTACTTCGAGCTCGACGGGAGCTTCCCGAACCATCCGGCAGATCCGCTCGACCCGGCCAACCTCGTGGACCTGCAGCGCGCCGTGATCAGCAACGATGCCGACCTGGGTCTGGCCTTCGACGGAGACGCTGATCGTTGCTTCGTCGTCGACGAGCGCGGCTCGCTCGTGGACGGTTCCACGGTGACCGCCCTCATCGCCGAACGGGCACTGGCCGTCGAGCCCGGAGCCACCGTCATCCACAACTGCATCACCTCCCGGGCCGTGCCAGAGCTGGTGCGTCGTCTCGGCGGGCACCCGGTCCGGACCAGGGTGGGGCACTCCTTCATCAAGGCGGCGATGGCACAGACGGGGGCCGTCGTCGGTGGCGAGCACTCCGGTCACTACTACTTCCGAGACTTCTGGCGTGCCGACTCCGGGATGCTCGCGGCGCTGCACGTCCTCGCTGCCCTCGGGGAGCGGCCCGAGGGAACTCGGTTGTCGGCCATGCTGGCGACCTACGCCCGCTACCGTTCCTCGGGCGAACGGAACTCCACCGTCCCCGACGTGGCGTCGGCGACGGTCCAGGTGCGGGCAGCATTCGCCGAGCGTGAGGGCGTCAGCATCGACCTGCTCGACGGGCTCACGGTCGAGCACGCCGACTGGTGGTTCAACCTCCGCCCGTCCAACACCGAGCCACTGCTGCGGCTCAACGTCGAGGCCGCTGACGACGCGACAGTCGCCAGGATCGTGGACGAGGTGCTGTCCCTCGTCCGGTCGGAAGGAGAAGCACCATGAGTCGGCGAGACTCGCCGAGCCCGCCCGACGGGCTCGAGCTCGAGCCGTGGTTGCTGGAGATCCTGCGCTGCCCGGGCCCCGACCAGGGGCGCCTCACCCTGCAGTCGGCGGCACCCGGTCGAACGCCCGAGCTCTGGTGCACCGCGTGCGACCGTGCCTACCCGGTGCGGGAGGGGATCCCGGTGCTGCTACTGGAAGAGGCGCGGCACCGAGACGAGCCGACCGGCTGAGCATGGACCTCTTCGACGACGGCGCGCTGGAGAACCCGGCGATGCTCGCCACGGTGGACGGCCCGTTGCGGCGGTTGGCGCAGACGGGCGCGGACGTCCGCCAAGCAGCCGTCGGGCTTGGCGAGGGTCTACGCCCCGACGCGCTGCCCGCCCGTCCGCGCGCTGTGCTGGCCGCCGGGCCGGACGGCCGGCTGCTGCGTGCGGTGCTCGAGACCACCTGCCCGGTGCCCTTCGTCGCCTGGCCGTTCGCCCATCTGCCGGGATGGGCGGGGCCGCTGGACCTCGTCGTGGTCCCCGCCACGATTGGCCGCGCCAGGGCGGACTCCGAGCTCGTCCCGGTGCTGACCGAAGCCCTCCGGCGAGGCTGTCTGGTGGTGCTGGCTACTCCGGCCACCTCTGCGCTGCGGGAGGCGAGCGCCGCGGCGCCCACCTCCTCGGTGATCCACCTCCCCGTCAGCACCGAGGAACCACTGGCGCTGGCCGTCCCGGTCCTTGCTCTGCTGCATCGGTGGGGGCTCGGACCACGCGTTGAGCCCGAGGAGGTGGCGCGGGCGTTGGACGAGGTGGCGGTGGCCTGCGGACCGGCGGCGGAGACGGCGGGGAACCAGGCCAAGGAACTGGCGATCGGCCTTGCCGAGGCCGTCCCGGTGGTGTGGGGTGGATCCGTGCTGGCCGCACGAGCAGCCCGACGGGTTGCCGAGTCCCTGCGGACGGCGAGCGGACGCCCAGCCGTCGCCGGGGAGACCGGGCAGGTGCTGCCGTTGCTGCGGGCGGCGCCACCACGGGACCCCTTTGCCGACCCGTTCTCCGACCCGTTGGACGAGGTGGAGCAGGCGGCGCAACGTCCTGCGCTGGTGGTGATGGACGACGGGCGCGACGACCCTGCGGTGACGGAGACGTTGGTGGAGGAGGCCCGCCGCCACGATGTGCGGGTGCTGCGGGTTCAGGCGGTCGCGGACGACCTCGGGTCGGACCTGGCCCGCTACGCCGCGCTGGTCATGACGGGGCGTTACGCGTCGGTGTATCTCGCGCTCGCACTAGGACACGCCGATGAGCGCTGAGGGCAGCACCAAGGCCGTGATGGCCGCCCTGCTCGCGAACCTCGGCATCGCCGTGACCAAGCTGTTCGCCTGGATGCTGACGGGGGCCTCGTCGATGCTCGCCGAGGCCATCCACAGCCTGGTGGACTCGGCGAACCAGCTGCTGCTGCTGTGGGGCAACCGCAGGGCGACGAAGCCCGCCGATGCTCAGCACCCGTTCGGCTACGGACGTGCCCGGTATCTGTACGCGTTCGTCGTCTCGATCGTGCTGTTCACGCTCGGCGGTGTCTTCGCGCTCTACGAGGCCTGGCACAAGGCCGAAGCAGTGCGTGCTGGGGAGCCGGACGAGCTGCTGGAGTCCGAGTGGTGGTGGGTGCCGCTGCTCGTCCTCGCCGCGGCGATGGTCATGGAGGGGCTCTCCCTGCGCACCGCTGTGCAGGAGTCGAACAAGGTGCGAGGCCGCCAGTCGTGGGTCGCCTTCATTCGCCGAGCCAAGGCTCCGGAGCTGCCGGTGGTGCTGCTCGAGGACGCTGCCGCCCTGCTGGGTCTGGCGTTCGCCTTCCTCGGGATCTCCCTCGCCCTCGTCACCGAGGACGGCATCTACGACGCGATCGGCACCATGATGATCGGCCTCCTCCTCGTTGCGGTCGCTGTGGTGCTGGCCGTGGAGATGGGCAGCCTGTTGGTCGGCGAGGGCGCGAGCAGGCCCGACGACGCCGCGATCCGTGCTGCCTTGCTGGACTCCGGGGACGTCGCTCGCGTGATCCATCAGCGCACGCTCTACCTTGCCCCGGACAACCTCCTGCTCGGGGCCAAGATCGAGCTGCGGGTGCAGACCCTGAGCGAGGCCACCGCCGCGATCGACGCTGCCGAGGCAAGAGTCCGCGCGGCGGTCCCGGTGGCCCGGACGATCTTCCTGGAGCCCGATGCCTACCGAGACGCCGCCGCGGCCGAGGCTGACCTGCCCGCGGAGCGCCGTTCTGCACCCACCCGCGACAGCGAGTAGCATCATGTGGCCGGCGCAGGCGCGTGGTCGCAGGCCCAGAGGGGCCGTGCCGGGTCACCGAGTGTCCGATGCGTGTACGGATGGATGCGTGTGCGCAGGCCGGTGACCCCACCTCGTACCCACTGCCAGGAGTTCCATCACCATGTCGTCTGCCCGAAGCCCGCTCGCCCCCGGTGACTTCAAGGTCGCCGACCTGTCCTTGGCCGACTTCGGCCGCCACGAGATCCGGCTTGCCGAGCACGAGATGCCCGGTCTGATGGCCATGCGGGCCGAGCTCGCCGACCAGCAGCCCCTCGCCGGGGCCCGCATCACTGGTTCCCTGCACATGACGGTGCAGACAGCGGTGCTCATCGAGACGCTCGTCGCACTCGGCGCTGAGGTCCGCTGGGCCTCCTGCAACATCTTCAGCACCCAGGACCACGCCGCCGCTGCTGTGGTCGTCGGCCCCTCGGGGACGTCCGAGGACCCGCAGGGGGTCCCGGTCTTCGCCTGGAAGGGCGAGACGCTGGAGGAGTACTGGTGGTGCACCGAGCAGGCGCTCGCATGGCCGGCCGGGGGCGGAGCTGCCAGCGGCCCGAACATGATCCTCGATGACGGCGGCGACGCCACGATGCTCGTGCACCTCGGAGTCGAGGCTGAGCGGGCTGGCTTCGTGGCCGAGCCGTCCACTGCCGAGTCCGAGGAGTTCGAGGTCGTGCTGACGGTGCTCGCTCGCACCCTGACCGAGGACCCAACCCGGTGGCAGCGCGTGGCTGAGGGTATCCGCGGCGTCACCGAGGAGACGACCACCGGCGTGCATCGGCTCTACGAGCGGGACCGGGACGGGACGCTGCTGTTCCCGGCCATCAACGTCAACGACTCGGTGACCAAGAGCAAGTTCGACAACAAGTACGGCTGCCGGCACTCGCTGGTCGACGGGATCAACCGTGCCACGGACGTGCTCATCGGCGGCAAGGTTGCCGTGGTGTGCGGGTACGGCGACGTGGGCAAGGGCTCCGCGGAGTCCTTGCGTGGGCAGGGGGCCCGCGTCATCGTCACCGAGATCGACCCGATCTGCGCCCTGCAGGCCGCCATGGACGGGTATCAGGTGGCGCGCCTGGAGGACGTCCTGGACATCGCCGACATCGTCGTGTCGGCCACCGGCTGTCGCGACGTCGTCACTGTCGAGCACATGGTGGCGATGAAGCACCAGGCGATCGTGGGGAACATCGGTCACTTCGACAACGAGATCGACATGGCCGGGTTGGCCAGCTACCCGGGAGTCGTCCGGGCCCCGGTGAAGCCGCAGGTGGACGAGTGGCGGTTCCCGGACGGCCACTCGGTGATCCTGCTGTCCGAGGGGCGCCTGCTCAACCTGGGGAACGCCACCGGGCACCCCTCGTTCGTGATGTCGAACTCGTTCACCAACCAGGTGCTCGCTCAGGTGGAGCTGTTCGGGTCTCCCGAGCGATACCCCCTTGGCGTGCATGTGCTTCCCAAGCACCTGGACGAGAAGGTCGCCAGGCTGCACCTGGAGGCCCTCGGTGTCAGGCTGACGGACCTCACCAAGGTGCAGGCTGAGTACCTGGGTGTCCCCGTCGAGGGGCCCTACAAGACCGATCAGTACCGCTACTGAGGCTCATGCCTGGCCGGGCGGGACCTCCGCCGCTTGGATCATCGCCTCGGCCAGGCCCTCGGTACGCATCCGCCGGTCGAGGTAGACCAGGGCGAGCACGACGGTGGTCACCGGCATCACGACCACCTGGCTGAGGACCGACGCGATCAGGGTCGCCCAGATCGTCACCGACAGGTTGGCCACGCCCGCACCCAGCAGAAGGCTCACGGGCAGCGCGAGCAGCTGGGCCAGGGCGCCGGCCACCAGGCTGGCGAGCAGCAGGATGCCCAGCGTCCGCCACCAGGCGCCGCGGACCAGGCTTGCCGAGCGCCGCATCGCGTACCACGGGCTGATCGGTCGGGGCGTGTCGGAGCGGACCAGCTCGCGCCGTTCCAGCATCACCGCAGTCGTGCTCAACGACAGCCGCACGCCCACCACGGCGGACACGCCAAGGGCGAGCAGGCTCCCCGCAGCGGCGAGGGCCGCGAGGACAACGTCGGCCAGCGCCGCGGCCAGCAGCGCGGCCAGTGCCACCACGATCCACGGCGCGGCCACGGCGAGCGCCACCAGCACGACGGTCACGCCCAGCCGCGGCGACCGAGGCGCGGCGCGGGCCACGGCTGAGCGCAGCCCGACGGGACGGCCGATCGCGGCCTCGCTGGTGGCCAGGACCACGACCCCGACGAGCACGGCGTAGGCCGCCAGCGCCACGCCGCTGGCCACGCTGACACCGATCACGATCGTCCTCCACGGCAAGGCGGCGACCGCCTCACCGAAGGTGCGCAGGGCGGCTTCGACCTCCTCGGGGCTGCGGGCGGCCAGCGACCCGTCCAGCAGGCCGGGATCCGGCAGGGACGTCACGGCGCGCAGCCCGGGCAGGAGCACGAGGACCTGCACCGCTGCAGCGATCCCGAAGACCACGACCGACGCGCCGAACGTCGCCCCAGGTGCCCGACGCAGCGTCCGGATCGTGCCTTCGAGGATGTCACCCACCCCGAGCGGGCGCAGCGGGATCGTGCCCGGACGGGGTGCGGGTGGAGCCTGCCACGCCTCGGCCGGCTCCCAGCCACTGGGCGCGCCCCAGTCCCTGGGCTGCCCCCAGCCACCGCCTGGCTCCTCGTCGCGGCTCATGGGTACCAGTGTCGCTGACGCGTGCTTCCCGCCGTCGCAGCCACGGCGTGGCACGATGGAGGGCGTGGAAGGTCGCATTCTCATCGTGGACGACGACACCGCGCTCTCGGAGATGCTGGGCATCGTGCTGCGGGGCGAGGGGTTCGAGACCACGTCCGTCGCGCGCGGGGACGAGGTCGCGGCCGCCTTCCACGAGTTCGGTCCCGACCTCGTGCTGCTCGACCTGATGCTGCCCGGCAAGGACGGCATCGACGTGTGCCGTGAGATCAGGCAGGAGTCCGGCATCCCGGTGATCATGCTGACGGCCAAGACGGACACCGTCGACGTCGTGCTGGGCCTGGAGTCCGGCGCCGACGACTACGTCATGAAGCCGTTCAAGCCGAAGGAGCTCGTTGCCCGGGTGCGGGCGCGCCTGCGTCGCGGGGAGCCCACGCAACCGGTCATGCTCAGCATCGGCGACGTCAGCATCGATGTGGCCGGCCACCGGGTGCGCCGCGGCACTCGGACGGTGAACCTCACGCCCTTGGAGTTCGACCTGCTCGTCACCCTGGCACGTCGGCCGTGGCAGGTGTTCTCGCGGGAGGAGCTCCTGGAGGAGGTCTGGGGGTATCGTCACGCCACGGACACCCGTCTGGTCAACGTCCATGTCCAGCGCCTTCGTTCCAAGATCGAGACGGATCCGGAGCATCCCGAGGTCGTCCTGACGGTACGTGGGGTGGGGTACAAGGCTGGGCCATCCTGACGGGCCGCTGATGGACACCCCACGCGGGAGCCACCCCGCCCGGCAGGCGTCGCTGCCGTTGGCCCGGGCGGTCGCGGCCTGGCGGTCCTCGATCCAGCTGCGCGTCGTGGCGACCACCGGTCTGCTGTCGTTGCTGGCGATCAGCCTGCTCGGCTCGACGCTGCTGTCGCAGATGTCCTCTGCCCTGCTGGAGCTGCGTGAGGAGGCGGCGGTGGACGACACCGCGGCCGGGGTGGCCTCGGCCCGCGCCCTGCTCGCCGGCGCTGACGAGGTGGACCCCGCAACGGTCGGGCAGCTGCTGACACAGGTCACTCAGGACCTGGCCGGCTCGGGCGCCGGTATCGGGGAGTACGACGTCGTCCTGCTCGGGGCCGAGGGCGCGGGCTCGGAGGTGGCGGCGTCCTCGCGGGCCACCCGCGCCTCTGGCGAGGTGGTGCCGACGAGCGTGCCAGCACGGCTGCGCGAGCAGGTGCTGGCGGACCCGGGCGTCTTCCTCACGTACTCACCGATCCTGTTCACCGACGGGAGCCGGGAACCCGGCATCGTGGTCGGGGGTCAGGTGGAGGTGCCCGGCACGGGGCTCTTCGAGCTGTACTACTTGTTCCCGACCACCGAGCAGCAGGAGACCATCGCTGTGCTGCAGCGATCGGTGGGGCTGGTCGGGCTGGCACTGGTCGTCGTCCTTGCCGTCGTGGCGTACCTGGTCGCCCGACAGGTGGCGACCCCGGTGCGGCTGGCCGCCGCCACCGCTGAGCAGCTCGCGGCCGGCGACCTCCAGGAGCGCATGCACGTCCCCCAGCGGCTTCCCCACGACGAGGTGGGCCGGCTGGCGGTCTCGTTCAACCACATGGCCGAGACCCTGCAGCTCCAGATCAGCGAGCTCGAGGAGCTCTCTCGGCTGCAGCAGCAGTTCGTCTCCGACGTCTCCCACGAGCTCCGGACGCCGCTGACCACGGTGCGGATGGCAGCCGACGTGCTGCACGAGGACTCCACGTCGGTGGATCCCGCAGCACCCGTGGACCCCACCATGCAGCGCACATCCGAGCTGCTGCAGAACGAGCTCACCCGGTTCGAGACCCTGCTGGCGGACCTGCTGGAGATGAGTCGCTTCGATGCTGGCGCCGCCTCGCTGGAGCCGGACGACATCGACGTGCGCGACGTGACGCGGTCCGTGGTCACGTCCATGTCCGGGCTGGCCGCCAGCCGTTCGTGCCCGTTGCAGCTGACCATGCCCGAGGAGCCTGTGCAGGCGCGGGTGGAGGCACGGCGAATCGCTCGGGTGGTCCGCAACCTGGTGGCCAATGCGATCGAGCACGGCGAGGCCCAGCCGATCGAGGTGGAGCTGGCCTCGAATCAGGAGGCAGTCGCGATCACGGTCACCGATCATGGGGTGGGTCTGAAGCCGGGCGAGGCATCCCGGGTCTTCAGCCGCTTCTGGCGTGGCGACCCGTCGCGCGCCCGCACGATGGGGGGCTCCGGTCTGGGCCTGAGTATTGCGCTGGAGGACGCGCGACTGCATGACGGTTGGCTGCAGGCCTGGGGGATGCCCGGGCAAGGGTCGGTCTTCCGGCTGACCGTCCCGCGTGAGCCGGGCGGGCGGCTGCTCACCTCGCCGCTTCCTCTGGAACCCGTGGCGACCGGCACGCGCGTTCGGGGGACTGAGCCGGCCGCTGGCTCGGCTGTCCCCGGCGGGGAGGCGGAAGATGCCGCGGATGATCTCCCTGGCGCAAGGCCGCCCACGCCTGCACCTGTCGAGGTGCCGACGGACGGCTCACCGTGAGGCCGCGGGGGGCTCTGGGACGCCAGCCTGCCGCGCTCGTCGCAGTGGCGCTGCTCCTGGCGTTGCTCAGTGGGTGCGCAGCGGTTCCGAGCAGTGGTCCGGTCGTGCAGGGCGGGCCTGGGGGCGAGGTCCCGGCCCCCGCCTACGTTCGTGTCATCGCCGAGGGGCCACAGCCGGGTGATGATCCCCAGCAGGTGGTCGAGGGCTTCTTCACCGCGATGGCTTCCTACGAGCCGGGCTACCCGACGGCCCGTCAGTTCTTGACTCCTCAGGCAGGCGGGGATTGGGAACCGGAGGCGGGCATCGCCGTGTACGACCTCTCGGCCGCCCAGCGCACGATTGCCGGGGACGGCGAGGACGTGCGAGTGACGTACCCACAGGTGGGCGAGGTGGGAGCCGACGATGCCTTCGTCTCGACGAGCCCAGCGGTCCGTCAGACGCTCGACCTGCGGCTTTCCCAGGTGGGCGGCCAGTGGCGGATCGAGAACCCGCCGCCAGGCGTGCTCATGTCCTCCTTCGACTTCGACCGCGAGTTCCTCACCAGCATCACGTACTTCTTCGACAAGGCCGGCACCGTCCTGGTACCCGACCTGGTCCGACTGCCCACTCGGGGCAACACCGCCACCGAGGTCGTCCAGCGGTTGCTGGCCGGTCCGACGCAGTGGCTGTCCCCGGCGGTGCGTTCAGCGATCCCGGCCGGGACCGAACTCGTCACCGGCGAGGTCCCGGTGCGTGAGTCCACCGCCCGCGTGGAGCTCTCGGCCGAGGCGGCAGCCGCCTCGCCGCAGCAGCGTGAACGCCTGGCCGCTCAGATCGTCTGGACGCTTCGGCAGGTACCGGGCGTCGAGCAGGTCGCGATCACGGCCGGTGACCGACCGTTGGTGCTGTCCGACGACTCCGGCGAGGCGGTTGCCGTCACGGCCTTCGATCGCTACGACGCCGGCTTCGTCCCGGCAGCGAACGCCTTGTACGTGGTGGCAGACCGTCGGGTCGCGATGCTGGTCGACGGGGTTGCCGACGCGGTGGATGGCCCGTTGGGAGCCTCGGTCGCCTCCCGCTCGGTCGGCGTGGCCTTCAGCGCCGAGCAGGCTGCCGTGGTGACCACAGACGGGACTGCTCTGGTCCGGGCCCCGATCCAGGAGGCGGCTGTGGCGCAGACGGTCCTCGCCGGCAGGGACCTGTCCCCCCCGTCCTGGGACCGCTCCGACAACATCTGGGTCGTTGACCGCACACGCGAGGGAAGCGCGGTGAGCCGGGTGAGCACAGCGGTCACGCAGGCGGTACCCGCTGACCAGCTGGCGCCGCGACGGGTCACGGCGCTGCGGATCGGCCCGGACGGGGTCCGGGCGGCCGCCGTGGTGCGGCAGCGCGGGCGCACTTCGTTGCTGATCGGCCTGGTGCTGCTTCGTGGAGAGGAGGCCAGTCTCGGTCGTTTCCGTGAGGTGCTACTGCCCGGCGCCGACCCCATCGCTGCGGCGTGGGCGTCCCCGACGTCGCTGGCCCTGCTGATGCGCGAGGAGACCACCGGGGACATCCAGCCCTACGCCCTGGACCTCGCAACGCAGGCCTTCGTCCCGCGCGGGGAGCTGGCTCGGGCGGCCACGGTGGCCGCTGCCCCGGGCGCGGCCCTCGTCGTCGGGCTGGAGTCCGCAGCAGTCGTCCAGCAGGACCCGTTGCTGGAGTGGGTCGAGCTGGGTCCGGGTCGGGCGCCGGCCTACCCGGGGTGAGCGAGTCCCGCCTGTGGACGAGCCACGAGCGGGCGCTGGGCCTCGTCATACCCTCCGAGCATGCGCTCGTTGCAGCAGACCCTCTGGGCCGCGGCCGATCTGGCCCTGGGGTTCAGCTGCCCCGGCTGCGCCGCTCCGGCTGCTGGGCTGTGCCCGGCATGCACGTTGGTGCTGCTCGGCGCTGACCCCCTCGAGCCAGCGCCCGATGCCCGGATCGGCGTCCCCGTGCATGCGGCCGGGCGGTACCGAGGGGTCCTGCGCGCGGCCATCCTCCAGCACAAGGAGCATGGGCGGTTGGGACTGAGTGATCCGCTGGCGCGGCTGCTGGCCGGCGCAGTGGCGTACGGCCTGGAGAAAGCTGCGGGTGGGTCGATCCGCGGGGAGCTCCTCCTCCTGCCGGTGCCGTCCACGCCGTCGGCGCGGCGTCGCCGTGGCTTCGACCACACCGGCAGGCTTGCGGAGCGGTGCGCGGCGGTCCTGTCCACGACCGGGACGCCGGCGCGCGCGGCCTCGGCGCTGGGCCACCGCCGACGGGTCCGGGACCAGTCCGACCTGAGTCGTGCGGCCCGCTGGCAGAACGTCAGCGGTGCCTTCTGCTGCCAGCCCCTCCCGGCATCACCGCCATCGGGTTGCCCCTGGGTGGTCGTGGTCGTGGACGACGTCTCCACCAGCGGTGCCACCTTGAGCGAGGCGGTGCGGGCGGTCCACGACAGCGGCTCCGGCGTCGCCTTCGCGGCCACCGTCGCGCTGGTGTAGCGGGGGCACCTCAGGACGTTGGACCGCTCCCACAGTGGGCCCATGGGCGATACCGTGGCGGGGCCAGATCGGCGCCCGTGCCGGTCAGCACGTTACTGGGAGGTGGGCGTGGACATCGTCGTTCGAGGTCGCGGAACCGAGGTCCCGGAGCGCTTCCGCCGGCACGTGACGGAGAAGGTCGCGCGCCTGGAACGGTTCGACGACCGGATCATCATGATCGACGTCGAGGTCAACCATGAGTCGAACCCACGCAGAGCGGAGGAGTCCGAACGGATCGAGGTGACGGTTCGTTCCCGTGGCCCCGTGATCCGGGCTGAGGCCGCCGCCTCAGACGTCTACGGTGCGCTGGACCTGGCCCTGGGCAAGCTCGAGGCCAGGATGCGTCGGGCCATGGAGCGCCGGCGGGACCGACGCCGCGGGAACGGCGCATCACCGCGGACATCCCAGGTGCCGGTGGAGGTGCCGTTGCCCTCGCGCGGTCTCGGGAACCTCGGCGCTGCCGAGGTCGCCGAGGAGGTCGCCGAGGAGCACGAGCCGGGCTTCGCCGACGTGGGCGAGCTCATCGTCCGCGAGAAGGTGCACGAGGCGATCCCCATGAGCCTCGACCAAGCCCTCTACGAGATGGAGCTGGTGGGCCACGACTTCTTCCTCTTCGTCGACGAGGCGTCCTCGCGTCCCAGCGTGGTGTACCGCCGCCGTGGTTATGACTACGGGGTGATCCGCCTCGGCGCCTGAGCCGCGGTCGCTGAGCCTCGCAGAGGCTCGTCGGGTGGCCCTGGCCGCTCAAGGCTTCGCCGGGGGGCGGGACCCTGGCTCGCGGCAGCGGTCCGGCCCTGGCGGGGCCACTGTGGCCAGCACCGTGCGACGGCTCGGTGTGATCCAGATCGACTCGGTGAACGTCCTGGCTCGCGCGCACTATCTGCCGCTGCTGAGTCGACTTGGGGCCTACGACCGTTCGTTGCTGGACGCCATGAGCCAGCGGGCTCCGCGCGCGTTGTTCGAGTACTGGGGGCACGAGGCCTCGCTGCTGCCGGTCCAGGCTCAGCCCTGGTTCCGGTGGCGGATGGCACGAGCCCAGCAGGGGGCCTGGAGTGGGCTCCGGGAGGTTGCGACGCGGCGCCCTGATCTGCTCGACGGTGTTCGATCGGTCGTGGCCGAGCACGGGCCGCTGCCGGCGGCTCACGTCGAGCGGCGCCTCGGGCAGGGCCGTCGCCCGGCAACGGGATGGGGATGGCGGTGGAGCGAGGTGAAGCGCGCCGTGGAGTTCCTCTTCTGGGCCGGCGAGCTGAGCGCGGCACGACGCGGCAGCGGCTTCGAGCGGTGGTACGACCTGCCCGAGCGGGTACTGCCCGCCGCCGTGCTGGCCACGCCGACGCCCAGCGAGCCGGACGCCGTCCGCCATCTCGTCGCCACGGCGTCCAGGGCGCTCGGAGTCGCAAGCCTGGCCTGCCTGCGTGACTACTTCCGGCTCCCTGCGGACCTCACCCGCAGCGCCGTGGCCGAGCTGGTGGAGGAGGGCGAGCTCGTCCAGGGGGAGGTTCGTGGCTGGAACCGTGCCGTCTACCTGCACGCCAAGGCTCGAGTGCCGCGGAGCATGGACGCCCACGCGCTGCTGGCACCCTTCGACCCGTTGGTCTGGGAGCGATCGCGAACCGAGTCGCTCTTCGACTTCCGGTACCGCCTGGAGATCTACACCCCGGCTGCAGCGCGCGTGCATGGCTACTACGTCCTGCCCTTCCTGCTCGGCGACCGGTTGGTGGCTCGGGTCGACCTCAAGGCTGACCGGCAGGCGCGACTCCTGCTGGTCCAAGCGGCCTGGGCCGAGCCGGGCTGCCCGGCCGAGACCGCGACGGCGCTGGCCACCAGCCTGCATGAGCTGGCCGACTGGCTGGCCTTGCGGGACGTCGTCGTCGTCGGTCCTGGTGACCTCGCTCCGGCCATCGCCCGGGTGCTGGCCAGCGGGAACGGCGTCGGGTGAGGTTGCTCGACCGCCCTCGGGGAGTCCAGGGGCCTACGATGCGGAACCGTGCCTGCTCTCCTCGACAAGATCCTTCGTGCCGGTGAAGGCAAGATCCTCAAGCAGCTGACCCTGGTGGCCGACCAGGTCAACCGGTTGGAGCCCGACTTCGTCGACCTCAGCGACGCCGAGCTTGCCGGCATGACCGATGAGTTCCGGGAGCGCCTGGATGCCGGTGAGACCCTTGACGACCTCGTGCCGGAGGCCTTCGCCGTCGTGCGCGAGGCCGCCAAACGCACGCTGGGCATGCGCCACTTCGACGTACAGGTGATCGGTGGGGCGGCGCTGCACCGAGGCTACGTCGCGGAGATGCGTACGGGTGAGGGCAAGACGTTGGTCTCCACGCTGGCGGCCTACCTGAACGGGCTCACCGGGCGCGGGGTCCACGTCATCACCGTCAACGACTACCTGGCTCAGCGCGATGCCGAGTGGATGGGCCGTGTGCACCGGTTCCTCGGCCTCGACGTCGGCGTCGTGCTGTCAGCCATGCCGGCGGCGCAGCGTCGCGAGCAGTATCTGGCCGACATCACCTATGGCACCAACACCGAGTTCGGCTTCGACTACCTCCGTGACAACATGGCGATGTCGGCCGAGGACATGGTCCAGCGCGGCCACCACTTCGCGATCGTGGACGAGGTCGACTCCATCCTCATCGACGAGGCCCGCACGCCGCTCATCATCTCTGGGCCAGCAGACCAGCCGACGAAGTGGTACGGGGAGTTCGCCAAGCTGGCCGGACGGCTCAAGCGCGACGTCGACTACGAGGTGGACGAGAAGAAGCGCACCGTCGGTGTGATGGAGCCTGGCATCGCTGCGGTGGAGGACCACCTGGGCATCGACAACCTCTACGAGGCTGCCAACACCCCGCTCATCCAGTACCTCAACAACGCGATCAAGGCCAAGGAGCTCTACCTGATCGACAAGGACTACGTCGTGATGAACGGCGAGGTCCTCATCGTCGACGAGCACACGGGGCGCATCCTGGCCGGCCGCCGCTACAACGAAGGTATGCACCAGGCGATCGAGGCCAAGGAGGGGGTGGAGATCAAGCAGGAGAACCAGACGCTGGCGACCATCACCCTGCAGAACTTCTTCCGTCTCTACGAGAAGCTCTCCGGCATGACCGGCACCGGGCTGACCGAGGCTGGCGAGTTCAACAGCATCTACGGGCTTGGGGTCGTGCCCATCCCTACGAACCGGGAGATGGTCCGCGAGGACCGACCGGACCTGGTGTACCGCACGGCCGAGGCCAAGTACCGGGCAGCGGCCGAGGACATCATCGCCAGGCACGGCAAGGGTCAGCCGGTCCTGGTCGGCACCGCGACGGTCGAGAGCTCCGAGTTGCTGTCCGCCATCCTGAGCCAGCGTGGCATCGCCCACGAGGTCCTCAACGCGAAGTTCCACGAGCGGGAAGCCGCGATCATCGCTCAGGCTGGTCGCCGGGGGGCGGTCACGGTCGCCACGAACATGGCCGGTCGCGGGACGGACATCCTCCTCGGCGGCAACGCCGAGTTCCTGGCTGCTGCTGAGGTGCGTGCCCGCGGCGTGGATGAGCACGGGGACCCGGACGCCTTCGCGGCCGCCGTGGCCGAGGTGGAGGCCAGGTTCAAGGACCAGGTCGCTGCGGAGCGGGCCGAGGTGGTTGATGCCGGCGGGCTGTGCGTCATCGGTACCGAGCGACACGAGTCCCGTCGTATCGACAACCAGCTCCGCGGGCGCGCCGGTCGTCAGGGCGACGCCGGTGAGTCCCGCTTCTACGTCTCGCTCCAGGACGACCTGATGCGTCGCTTCGGCGGTGCCATCGGGATGATGGAGAAGGCGATGTCCTATGCCGGGGACGACTCCGTGCCCATCGAGTCCAAGAGCGTGAGCAAGTCGATCCAGCGCGCGCAGGCGCAGGCGGAGTCGCAGTACTTCGAGATCCGCAAGGACGTCCTGAAGTACGACGACGTCCTGAACCGCCAGCGACACGTGATCTACGACGAGCGGCGCCTGGTCCTGCAAGGCGAGGACCTGGAGGACCAGGTCCGCGGCATGATCGACGACGTGGTGCGGGCCTACGTCACCGGCGCGACCGCCGAGGGCTACCCGGAGTCCTGGGACCTCGAGCAGCTGTGGACCGGGCTCGGGCAGCTCTATCCCGGCAAGGTCACGCTTGCCGACGTCGAGGCGGAAGCCGGCGGACGTGACGGCCTGTCGACGGACTTCCTTCTCCAGGTCCTCACCGAGGATGCCCAGGCCCGGTACACCGAGCGTGAGGAGGAGCTGGGCGCCGAGGTCCTCCGCGAGCTGGAGCGGCAGGTGCTGCTGTCCGTCCTGGATCGCCGCTGGCGCGAGCACCTCTACGAGATGGACTACCTGCGCGAGGGCATCGGCCTGCGCGCCATGGCTCAGCGCAACCCGCTGGTGGAGTACCAGCGCGAGGGCTACGACATGTTCCAGACGATGACCGACGGCATCAAGGAGGAGTCGGTCGGGCTCTTGTTCAACGTCACGGTGCAGGTCCCGGAAGCGGCCGAGCCGGCGGCGGGTGGTGCGCCGCCGGTGCTCGTGGCCAAGGGGCTCGTCCGGGCGGGTGGACCGAAGGAGCTGCAGTACACCGCGCCGACGCTGGACACCAAGGACGGCGTGGCCAGTCGGACGGTCACGACCGACGGAGGCACCGGCGTCGATCCCGGAGGCGAGGCCGGCGCAACGAGCGAGACGGACGGCAGGCGTCCACGCAACCGCGCCCAAGCCCGACGCGAGGCGCGGGCTCGCCGCAAGCGCTGAGGCTCAGACCACTTGGAGGACGGTGCACACCCATCGGCCGTCCAGGCCCTCGAACCGCAGCGCCATCGCGCGGCAGCGACGCCCGTCGTCGATGACGGCCGTTGCCTCGAAGGCCCAGTCCTCCACCTTGCAGGTGCGCACGGTGCGGACCCGCGAGGGGGCCAGCGGCCGTCGGGCCCCCTGAGCGGCGAGTCGTACCAGCCATCGGTAGATGGGTTCGTCGGTCCAGCGCAGGAGCTGCTGGGGCGCACGACGGCCCCCGATCACCTCGACCACGGCCTGAGCGATCCGTTCGGCCCAGCCTTGCGGGTCCGGGAGGGCCTGTCCGCCAGTCACCACCGGTGCGACCAGAGGGTCCGAGGTGGGCACCTCGGCGGCCCTGAGGCCGGTCGGCACAGGGAAAGGCAGGGTCAGGGCCAGGGCACCGTCCACGTGCGGTGCGCCTCCGGCAGGCACTCGCGGCCTCGGGACTGGCACCGGACGCGGTCGAGGCCGGATCGGGTGGACCGTGCTCATCTGGGGCACCGCAGGCTGGTGCCAGGCACCAGGAGGTGCGGGTTGTGCCCGATGCGTGCACGGTTGCGGTCGTACCACCCTGGCCAGGCATCGGCGACGGCACGGTCGGAGGGTTCGCGGTGCAGCCGGGCTTCGAGGTGCTCGGCGGCGATGGCCCATAGGCTCTCGCCGGGCGCCACGGTCACGGCGCAGGGTCGCTGCCGGTCGGGCACGTCGCCGTCGGGATGCGCCGGCGCCGTCACGACCGGCCGATGGACGCCCAGCTCGTCGTCCGGGCCCCCAGGGCCGATGGTGGCCTGGGCGGCCGCTGCCGGCCCAGCCACACACACCGCACCCAGCCCCAGCCCAGCCGTGCCCAGCACGGTCCGCACCGCTGCACGGACGAGTACCGGAGCCATGACGGGGGCGAGCCGCTGGGCGAACTGCCCCGGACCGCCGTGCCGGGAGGCGAGGACCTCGACACACCCGACGAGGGCCAGCCAGGCGGCCAGCGTCTGGGCCGCGAGCGGCCCAAGCTGCGCGAGGTGGTGGTCAAGAGCGGAGAGTGGGTCCATCGTCGATGCTCCAGGCTCATAAACGTCCAAGTAAGACGGTATGCGTTGATGTACGTGTTCCTAAGGAGTTCTACGCCGAGATGTCCGTTCTCGTCAAGTGGGTCCTGGCGTTGTGGATGGTCGCTACCGTGCCCGGGTGGGACCGCCACGGTGGGAGCAGCTGTTCGCCGACCTCGCTGGCCAGATGGCCGCTGCAGCGGCTGAGGAGCAGGAGGCTGAGGTCGCGGACCGGATCCGTGCCGAGGTCGCCGAGACCACGGTCCTCGGCCGACTCCGGGCGGCGCGCGGAGCGCGCGTGCAGGTCGGTACGACGCCGCCGCTGACCGGCCGCATCGGACTGGTCGGGCCTGACTGGTTCCTGCTGACGGAGGCCGAGCCGAGCGGGCGGGACGCGGTGATCCCGCTGGCTGCAGTGTCCTGGTTCGTCGGGTTGGGGGACCACGCCGTCCCAGCGGCGGCAGTCGGGGTCCTGGACCAGCGTCTGGACCTCGCCCTGGCCCTGCGCTGGTTGGCTCGGGAGCGTGTCGAGCTGCAGGTCGACCTGCGCGACGGCACGGTGGTGCAGGGAGTGCTCGGCCGCGTCGGTGCTGACGTGGTCGATGTCGCGCCGCTGACCTGGCGAGGGTCTGGACGACCGGTGGTGGTGCGTACGGTTCCGCTGCGCTCCCTGGCGGTGCTGCGGGCCGCCGGGTGAGGCGTCCGGCTCAGTCCTGGCCGTCGCGCCCGTTGGCAATGAGTTGCGCGGTTCGGGCGTACTGACGCTCGATGAACGCCTCGACCTCGGCGGCCTCGACGCGCCACTGCCCACGCGCCCCGAGCTTGATCGCACGCAGCTCCCCGCTGCGCATCAGGGTGTAGACCTGCGTCTCGCTGATGTTGAGGACGTGGGCAACGTCGCTCGGGAGCAGGAAGCGGGCAGGGCCCTTGTCGTTCATGGGTGCCATCCTGCCATCCCTGCTGCAATGCCGTGAGGTACGCCGTGGTGGCGCTGGCTGAGTGCAGGAGCGGGCCGCCAACGGGCGACCGAGTGTTCTTGAATACCAAGAAAACGGGCATAATGCCCTCTCGACACGTTGGATGGGGGATCGCGAGAGCACGGGGGCACGGGCATGCGGAGCAGGGAATCGCGGCAAGAGCGGCACGAGCACCGGGGCGGTGGTCCGGACCAGCAGGAGGACACCGCGGCTGGTCGTGCGCGGACGGGGACGCCGCCGGCCGCGGTCCTGCCCGCGTCCCGGCAGACCCGCCCGCGTTGGCGGGACACCCGACTCATCCTCGGCGTCCTGCTCGTGGTCGGCTCGGTCGGGCTCGGCGCGCGCGTGGTGTCTGCCGCGGACACCACGGTCGGGATGCTCGCCGCCTCCGGGGACCTCGCCGCTGGCACGGCGCTCACGGCCGAGCGCGTCACGGTCCGCACCGGACGCCTGGTGGTGGAGGACAACCCCTACCTGACGGGGGAGCTGCCGGTCGGCTACGTCCTCACCAGGCCGGTGGGTGCCGGTGAGCTGATCCCTCGAGAGGCGCTCGCGCCGGCTGACACGCTCGCCCCCGACCTGCGCCACGTGGTCGTATCGGTTGCCGAGGACGTGCTTCCCCCTGGGCTGCGGCGCGGCGAGGTCGTCGACGTGTGGCTCACGCCCGGCACCCAGGCAGCCCCCGGGAGTGGCGCGATGTCACGTCTGGTCCTTGGTGGGGCACCCGTCGTCGAGGTCCCCTCGACGAGCGGGGCGTTCGGGGTGAGCTCGGGTCAGCAGCCTGTCGTGCTCGCGGTCTTCCGGGCGGGCCGGGACGAGGAGGAGTTCGCCGACCTGCTCGCCGACCTGGTGACCGCCTCGAGCGAGGGAAGGGTCGCGCTGGTGGGCGTTCCTGGAGTTGCAGCCGGATGAGCGAGCACGTCGGGTTGCCCCTGCCCGAGCCGGGCGGAGGGCAGGTCACGGTCGCCCTCGCGGTTGGCGGTGCCACCTGGGAGACCCGGCTCGTGACTGCGCTCGACTCGGCCCCCGGCTTGCGCGTGGTGCGGCGCTGCCTCGACGTGGCCGAGCTGGCGGCCGCGGCGGGCGCCGGCGTCGTCCAGGTCGCCGTCGTCACGGCGGACCTCCCCGGCTTGGATCGGGACGTGCTGAGTCGGCTTGCCGCGGGTCGCGTGCGGGTGCTCGGCGTGGCCGCGGCCGGCGACCTCGATGCGCTGCGACACCTCGAGCGACTCGACATCCAGGCGATCGTCGAGCTTGCGCTGACGCCGGGCGGCCTGCAGGACGCCGACCTGGTCTCGCTCGTGCGTGCCGGGGTGCACGAGGCGCTTCGCGACGGACCGGGTGGCACCTCGGCGCCGCCCGAGGCAGCGTGGGCACACGCCGAGCACACGTCGTCGCCGGAGCCGAAGCAGCAGGCGCGGCGGCCGGATGGGTCCACAGGGCCGGAAGAGGACGTTGCTGGTCGGCTGCTGGCCGTCTGGGGCCCGACCGGGGCCCCCGGCAGGACGACCGTGGCGGTCTCGCTCGCACATGAGCTCGCTGCGCTGGGGCGCTCGGTCCTGCTGGTCGACGCCGACACGTACGGCGGCGCCATCGGTCTGGTCCTGGGCCTGCTGGATGAGGCTCCCGGGGTCCTGGCTGCATGCCGAGCGGCCGCCGTGGGGCGCTTGGATGCGCTCGCCTTGTCCCAGCACGTGCGGAGGCTGGAGCCTGGCCTGGACGTGCTCACCGGGGCCACCAATCCGCAACGCTGGCTCGAGCTCAGGCCAGCGGCGTTGAAGCACGTGCTCGACGCCGCGCGTCGCTCCTACGACGAGGTCGTGGTCGACATCGGGTTCGGCCTCGAGACCGACGACGAGGCGTTCCTGGACACGATGGGTCCACGTCGCAACGGGGCTGCGATGACGGTGGCCCACGGTGCAGAGGTGATGATTGCGGTGGGTGCCGGGGATCCTCTGGGTATGCAGCGCCTCGTCCTGGGGGTGGAGCACCTCAGGTCGCTGCGCGTCGAGGCGCCACTCGTCGTGGTGAACCGGGTGCGCCCGTCCGTCCTGGGGTCCGACGCGGCCGGGCAGGTGCGCCAGGCGTTGGCCCGCTACGCCGGGGTCCGCACGGCGTGGGTCGTGCCGGAGGACCAGGCCAGCCTCGACCGGTGCCTGCGGTTGGGGGCGTCTCTCCCGGAGGTCGCGCCACGCTCCAAGGCCCGGGAAGCCCTGCGAGCGCTGGCCGTCGAGCTCGTGGGGGACAGCGCCACGCCGCTCGCGCCAGTCCGGGCGTCGCGCACTCGCGCCGATCTGGGATAGTGACACCGTGCCCGAACGGCTCAGCCCAGCTGACGCGTCCTTCCTCTACCTCGAGGAAGCCAACACCCCGATGCATGTGGGGGGCGTCTCGGTGTTCGCCGAGCCCAGCGAGGGCTTCGACTACGACCGGTTGGTCCGCCTGATCCAGGAAAGGATCGCCTTCGTCCCGCGCTACCGGCAGCGACTGCGCAACGTGCCGGGCCACATCGCCGGCCCCGTCTGGGTGGACGACCGCGACTTCGACATCGCGTACCACGTTCGCCGGTCGGCACTGCCGCGTCCGGGCAACGACGACCAGCTGCGCGAGCTGGTGGCTCGCATCATGAGCCGGCGGCTCGACCGCGACCGACCGCTGTGGGAGATCTACCTGGTGGAGGGTTTGGAGGGCGGGCGCTTCGCCATCCTCACCAAGACGCACCACGCGATGATCGACGGCGCCTCGGCGATCGAGATCGGCCAGGTCATCTACGACGCCAGCCAGCAGCCGATGCAGGCCAGGCCGAACGCGTGGCGTCCGCGGCACGAGCCCAGCGGGATCGAGCTCGTGGCGGGCGCTGCCGCGGACATGGTTCGGCGACCCACCGAGCTCGTCGAGACCGTCCGCACCAACGTCGCCGACGTGAAGCACGGGGCCGCGCGCATTGCCGGTGCTGCCGGTGGGCTGCTCACGGCGATCCGCACGGCCACCCGCCCCGCCCCCTCCAGCCCGCTGAACGCCGAGATCGGCAAGGCCCGCCGGTTCGGCGCGGTCGAGGCCAGCCTGGCCGACTTCCGCCGGATCAAGACCTACCACGCAACGACGGTGAACGACGCGGTGCTGGCTGTTGTCGCGGGCGCGCTGCGCAGCTGGTTGCAGATGCGCGGGGAGGTGGTGCGCAACGCCTCGACCGTGCGCGCCATGGTGCCGGTCAGCGTGCGCGGCGCCGAGCAGGCGAACATGACCACGAACGAGGTCGAGGCCTACTTGGTGGACCTGCCGATCGGCGAGCCGTCCCCGGTCGTGCGCCTGCAGCGGATCGCGTTCGCGATGCGTGGACACCGAGACACCGGGCAGGCCGTCGGTGCCCAGGCCATCGCGGAGGTGGCTGGCTTCGCCCCGCCGACGTTGCACACGATGGGCGCCCGGGTCGCCTCGGGGCTGTCCCGGCGGGCCTACAACCTGGTGGTCACGAACGTCCCGGGCCCGCAGAGCCCGCTGTATGCCGGTGGAGCCCTCATGCTGGAGGCTTACCCAGTGGTCCCGCTGGCCCGTGGCCAGGTCCTCTCGATCGGGGTCACGTCCTACAACGGTGGGGTGTTCTTCGGCCTGAACGCCGACCGGGACGCCATGAGCGACCTCGATCTGCTGTCCGAGGCCCTGAGCGAGAGTCTGGCCGAGCTGCTCGACACCGTCCGTGACGACGCACGTCGGCGACGGAGCACCAAGCGTACGTCGCGATCCTGAGGGGCGGCCGAACGCCTCTCGCCGCAGACGGAGGACCGCTCGTCGTGACGCTTTCGCTAGTCTGGTTGCGGATTCCGAGGGTATCGGGACACTGTAGGGATGGCCGTGACCGCAGCTGAGTTGCCGGCCGAGCATCGGGAGGGTGACGGCAAGCGTCGCGGCCTGGTGCTCGGTGGCGGTGGGATGCTCGGCGCGGCCTGGTCTGTCGGCGCGCTCCTTGCCCTCGAGGAGCGCTTCGGCTTCGACGTCAGGGACTTCGACTACCTCGTCGGTACGTCTGCCGGGTCGGTGCTTGCGGCCCTGCTCGGCGCTGGGGGCACCCCGGAGGAGCTGCTGGCCCACCAGCGCGGAGAACAGCTCAGCAGCGGTCCCTTCGCCGGGTTCTGGTGGGACTACGACCATGCCGTCGGCCGGTCCCGGCCGGAGGTCCCGAAGTTCGGCCCCGCCGGGATGAAGATGGTGGCCTCCAACCTGGGTCGCATGCGTTCGATGCCGGCCACCGCACTGCTCTCCGGCTTCCTGCCAGAAGGCCGCGGCTCGCTGGCACGGTTGGGCCACCTGATCGAGGCGGTGACGCCCCCGGGGGAGTGGTCGCAGCACCCCGGTGTGTGGATCTCCACGATGGACTACGAGAACGGGCGCCGGGTGGTCTTCGGGCAGCCTGGCTCCCCACCCGCTTCGCTCGCCGAGGCGGTGATGGCCTCCTGCTCCATCCCAGCCTGGTACGCCCCGACCGAGATCAACGGCAAGCGCTACATCGACGGCGGGGCCTGCTCGGCGACCAGCATCGACGTGCTGGCGGACCTCGACCTCGACGAGGTGTTCGTGGTTGCCCCGATGGTGTCCTTCGCCGTGGATGCCCCCGGCACCCTGCTCACCAAGCTCGAGCGGCGGTGGCGGGTCCAGGTGACGAAGCGCTCGCTCGCCGAGGCCGCCAAGGTGCAGCGAGCAGGCGCCAAGGTGACCTTGCTCGGACCCGGACCCGAGGATCTCGTCGCGATGGGCGTCAACGTCATGGACCACACCCGCCGCCCGATGGTGCTGGAGACCTCGCTCAAGACCTGTCGGGAAGCTCTGGACAGCTGTGACGACGAGGGCTTCACCTCGTCGAGCCCGCTGCTGCGGACGATGCACGCCGGCTGATGCGGCTGTACGTCGCGGCGACTCCCCGCCTGGTGGCACGGCTGCTCGACGACGGTCTCCTGCCCGATTCGCTGCCGGGCTTCGCCGCGACCGAGGCCCTCGAGGCAGCCGAGGACCGAGACGCCTCCGCGGTCGCCGGGGCCACTGAGGAAGAGCTCGAGTACTGGGCGATGACCCTCGCTTCGGCCGGCTCGCTCGGCCTGCTGGCTGCTGAGACCACGAGGGCCGCTGACTCCGGTCAGAACGGCGCTGAGGACCGATGGCCGCCCGCGCGGGTCGTCCTGGCTGTCGATGCCGATGTGCTCGACGGCGATGGCGCGATGCCCCCGACGCCGGGGGCCGTGCGGCTTGCCGGACCGGTGTCGCTCGCGTCCGTCGCCTCCGCCCACGTCGACGAACCGGCTGCCTACGACGACGTCCGGGCGGCGATCGAGCGGCACCACGGTGGGCATCCCGAGGACTCCGACCCGACGTCCACCCGGGCGCTGCTCTGGTACGCCCCCCAGGAGCTGCCGGGCCTGGTGGAGGACTGGCGCGGCTGACGGCGGGCACATCGCGTGCCAACATCAGGGTGTGGACGTCCCCCCGATGCGCAACGAACCCGTCCTGGACTACCGGCCAGGCAGTCCCGAGCGCCAGGTGCTCGAGCGCCGCCTGAGCGAGCTCGCCGCGACCGAGCGTCGGCTGCCGGCAGTGATCGGCGGTGAACGCCGGCTTGCCGGTGGCGGCGAGCTGCGTGTGGTCCAGCCGCATGCCCATGGGGACGTCCTCGGGGTGGGCCGACACGCCGACCGTGCCGACGCCCACGCGGCCATCGAAGCGGCTCGGCAGGCGGCTCCGGCCTGGCAGGCCATGTCCTTCCAGGACCGCGCCGCGGTCTTCCTCAAGGCGGCCGACCTGCTCGCCGGGCCGTGGCGAGCGACGCTGAACGCCGCCACCATGCTTGGCCAGTCCAAGACGGTGATGCAGGCCGAGATCGATGCCGCGTGCGAGCTGATCGACTTCCTGCGCTGCAACGTGTCCTTCGCCGCCGAGCTCGTAGCCGAGCACCCACCGCTGCAGAGCCCGGGGGTGTGGAACCGGCTGGATCATCGCCCGCTGGAGGGCTTCGTCTACGCGATCACGCCGTTCAACTTCACTGCCATCGCCGCCAACCTCCCGACTGCCCCAGCGCTCATGGGCAATGTCGTGCTGTGGAAGCCGAGCCCGACCCAACAGCTTGCCGCTGACTCGACCATGAGCCTGCTGGCCGAGGCGGGCCTGCCGCCGGGCGTGATCAACATGCTCCCTGGGGACGGCCTCGCCGTGTCCGAGGTCGCGCTCACCCACCCTGACCTGGCCGGTATTCACTTCACCGGTTCCACGCCGACCTTCCAGCACCTGTGGCGCACTGTCGGTGAGCACATCGCCGGGTTCCGGACCTATCCCCGGCTGGTGGGCGAGACCGGCGGGAAGGACTTCGTCCTGGCACATCCCTCCGCCGACGTCGAAGTCCTCACTACCGCGCTGGTGCGGGGGGCATTCGAGTACTCGGGGCAGAAGTGCTCGGCCGCCTCGCGTGCCTTCCTCCCGCGCTCCATCTGGGACCGGATGAGCGCGGACTTCCTGGCACTCGTGGATGCCCTGCCGATCGGTGATGTCCGAGACCTCTCGGTCTTCACCGGCGCTGTCATCGATGCGCGCGCCTACGCCAGGCATGTCGCCGCCATCGAACGCGCCCGCGCCAGCGACTCGGTGTCCGTGCTCGCCGGCGGTACCTACGACGACAGCGTGGGCTGGTTCGTCCGGCCGACAGTCCTGGTCGGCACCGACCCGACCGACGAGGCGTTCACGACGGAGTACTTCGGGCCCATCCTCTCGCTCCACGTCTATGACGACGGCGACTGGGACCGGGTCCTGGCACAGGTGGAGTCCGGCGTCGACTACGCCCTCACGGGAGCCGTCATCGCCAGGGACCGAGGAGTGATCGAGCAAGCCACCCGGGTCCTGCGCTTCGCCGCGGGCAACTTCTACGTCAACGACAAGCCCACCGGCGCCGTGGTAGGCCAGCAGCCCTTCGGCGGCGGGCGGGCGTCAGGCACGAACGACAAGGCCGGCTCTCGGCAGAACCTGCAGCGCTGGACCAGCACACGCACGATCAAGGAGACCTTCGTGCCGCCGACCCGACACGAGTACCCGCACATGGGCTAGCAGCGGCGCCCGCGAGCGGCTCAGCTCGGTGGGTGTCCCCGTTCGCTGAGCCAGCTCTCGGCGACCTGCTCCTCCTTGCGGATCGCCATGAAGAGCACGTGAGCGACCGCCTTCTCGATCTTCGACCCCATCATCGGGATCCTGGCCTTGATCTTTGCGTCCACCTCGTGCAGCGTCCCGCCGTCCTCGTGGTGGAACAGCCGCATCGAGCCGGCGATGCTCACCGGCGCCTTGTCGATGTGCGCCTTCAGCGTCCCGTCATGGGTCCCGTCGCCCTCGCTGGGGCTCCAGATGTCGGTCTGGACCACCGTGATGGTCTCCCCGACGAACTTCCGCACGTTGTCGGGGACCATCGCCGGTAGCACCCGCCGCAGGTTGATGGTGACCCCTCCGGCGGACTGCTCGATGGTCACGTCGTGCTCGAGGGCACCCATCGCCAAAGCCTTCGTCGTGACGTACTCCTCGTCCGTGAGCATCTCGAGCACCGCGTCGATGGGTGCGTGATACCTCAGGACCGCATCGATCTCCACGCTTAGGGATGCTGCCACAGTGGACGCCGCGGCGGGGCGAGTCACAGTTGCGTCACAGATCCACCGCGCATCCACCTGATTCATGTTCAAAACGGTCATAGCATGGCAAAATTCCTGCGGGGCGTGCCTCGCTTACGAGGGGACGGGGCACGCCCCGCTCAGAGCCTGCGCTCGCGGAACCGAAGCGCCGATCCATGCCGGGGGGAGACGGGGATGGTCACGTCCGTTGCTGGACTCCGACCGCTCACGGTCGTGGACGCGGAGGTGCGCGAGCAGGTTCGGCGCCTCGGGATCGATCCCACGCAGCAGCGCGAGGACGTGCGCACGGTGGTCGAGCGCGTCCTCGACCAGTACGAGGAGCGCGCGCTGGTCGGGGGTCTCCCCGTCCTGACGGACCGGGCCGCGCTGGCCCGCCAGGTCGTCGACGGCGTCGCCGGCTGCGGCGTGCTCCAGCAGTATCTCGACGATCCCGACGTCGAGGAGCTCTGGATCAACGAACCGGGTCGGGTCTTCGTCGCCAGGCACGGGCGCAGCGAGCTCACCACCACCGTGCTGACCGCGGCGGGCGTGCGTGACCTGGTCGAGCGCATGCTCCGCAGCTCGGGCCGCCGCCTGGACACCTCCAGCCCGTTCGTCGACGCCATGCTGGCGGACGGGAGCCGGTTGCACGTCGTCATCCCGGACGTGACCGAGCGGCACTGGGCCGTGAACGTCCGCAAGCACGTGGTCCGGGCGAGCCGCCTGGAAGACCTGGTCGCCCTCGGGACGATGCCCTTGGGCGCAGCGCGGTTCCTCGAGGCCTGCGTCGTCGCGGGCCTGAACGTGTTGGTGTCCGGAGGTACGCAGGCCGGCAAGACGACGCTGCTCAACACGTTGCTGGCTGCCATCCCCCCGCGCGAGCGGGTGATCACCGCTGAGGAGGTCTTCGAGCTGCGAGCTCCGCTGCCCGACGTGGTCGCCATGCAGACGCGGCAGGCCGGTCTCGAGGGCAACGGTGCGGTGACCCTCCGCACGCTCGTGACCGAGGCGCTTCGGATGCGGCCGGACCGGCTCGTTGTGGGAGAGGTGCGACGTGAGGAGTGCCTGGACCTGCTGCTTGCGCTGAACAGTGGTGTTCCCGGGATGGGAACCATCCACGCGAACTCCGCCCGTGAAGCGATCACCAAGGCCTGCACGCTGCCACTGCTCGCCGGAGAGAACATCGGTTCCAGGTTCGTCGTCCCGACCGTCGCCGGCTGCATCGATGTCGTCGTGCATGTGGCGACCGACCGTCAGCGGCGCCGGCGAGTCCGGGAGGTCGTGGCCGTGCCGGGTCGCGTGGAGGGCGACGTGGTCGCGTTGGAGCCGGTGTTCCACACCGAGCGCGGTGTCCTGGTGCGCTCCGGTGGGCTCCCACCCCACCTGGAGCGTTTCGAGGAAGCCGGGATCGACATCCTCTCCGTGCTCGACCTGGCCCGGAGTCGCTGATGGGAGCGTTCGTCGGGCTCATGGGCGGGATCGGTCTGCTCCTGGTGCTACTCGCCTGGACAACGACGCCCGCGGTCCCGGTCGAGGAGAACCCGGCGGACGACGTCGGACAAGCTGGGCGCAACCGACTTCGCAGGCGGTTGCGCGAGCTGATGGCCGATGCCGGCGTCGAAGCCGTCGGCCCAGGGGCGTTGCTGGCGTCGTCGATGCTCGCCGCGGCTCTGGTCGGCCTGATCTTCCTCGTCGTCTCCCAGACCTGGCCCGTCGCGCTCGCCTTCGCAGTCGTGGCGGGGTACGCCCCCATCGCCCTGCTGCGATCCCGTGCGCGGCGTCGACGCGCCGAGCTCCGACTGCTGTGGCCGGACGTCGTGGACAACCTCGCCTCCTCCGTCCGAGCCGGTCGCTCCCTGCCGGACGCGATCGCGCAGCTGGGCGAACGAGGTCCGGAACCACTGCGGAGCCCCTTCCAACGCTTCGGCGAGGACTACCGGGTCAGCGGTCGGTTCCATGACTCGCTGGATGCGTTGAAGCACCGCCTCGCCGACCCGACCGGCGACCGGATCGTGGAGTCGCTGCGCATCGCGCGCGACGTCGGAGGCACCGACCTCGGCCGACTGCTCCGAACGCTGGCCGCTTTCCTGCGAGACGAGGCAAGGTCGCGGTCCGAGCTGGAGACCCGCCAGGGCTGGGTGGTGAACGCCGCTCGCTTGGCAGTGGCCAGTCCTTGGCTCCTGCTTGCGCTGCTCTCGTTGCGTACCACGGCGATCCACGCCTTCGCCGCCCCGGCGGGCATTGCGGTGCTGGCCGGCGGCCTGGGCTGCTCTGTCTTCGCCTATCAGCTCATGCTCCGGCTCGGGCGCCTGCCAGAGGACGAGCGGGTGCTGCGGTGACGGCGACGGCACCGCTGGGGGCGCTGCTCGGCTTCGTCGCGGCCGTCGGTCTGAGCATGGCAGTCCTGCGGATGCCGCCGTTGCGTCAACCCAGGCTCGTGGACCGACTCGAGCCGTACCTGCGGGTGCCAGGCGGGTTCATGACGGCCCCTGCACCGGGCCGGACGTTGTCTCCCTTCCCCGCCTTCGACCACCTCGTCCGTCCCTGGCTCGAACGCGGCGCCGCGCTGCTCGGCCGGGTCCTGGGCGGGGCGGCGACCACCCGGGTCCGCCTGCAGCGCGCCGGTCGCCGGCAGTCGGTCGAAGCCTTCCGGCTCGAGCAGCTCCTCTGGGGCGTGGCCGGTGTCGGGCTCGGTCTCGGGGCATCGCTGCTCATGCTGCTCAACGGCAGCTCGGGTTCGTTGCTGACGCTGGCCGTCGTGGCTGGAGCGGGCGGGGTCACCGGTGTGCTCGCCTGCGACCAGAGGCTGAGTCGAGCGGTGCGGGACCGAGAGAGCCGGATGCTGGCGGAGCTCCCGACGGTGGCCGACCTGCTGGCACTTGCCGTCGCGGCAGGCGAGACGCCCGCGGGCGCACTGGAGCGGGTGGCCAGCAGGGTGAGCGGTTCGCTGGCTGAGGAGCTTCAGGAAGCCATGGACGACGTCCGCGTCGGTGTCCCGCTGGTCAACGCCTTGGACGCGATGGCCGAGCGAACCGGGCTGACGCCGCTGGCGAGGTTCGTCGACGGCGTGGCGGTTGCGGTGGAGCGCGGGACCCCCTTGGCGGATGTCCTGCGCTCGCAGGCGGGCGACGTCCGAGACGCCCGCCGTCGTGCCCTTCTCGACATCGGCGGGCGCAAGGAGATCGCGATGCTCGTCCCGGTCGTCTTCCTCGTGCTGCCGGTGACGGTGCTCTTCGCGCTCTTCCCCGGACTCGCCCAGATCCAGGCAGTCGCACCGTGACTGACCGACGAGGCACCATCGATCAAGGAGGCATCATGCTCGATCACCTGCGGACCTTGCTGGTGAGCATCCACCTGATGAGCGCACCACGGTCTCGGCCGGACGCCGAACGCGGCGACGTCCCGGGCTGGGTGCTCATCACGATCATGACGGCAGGCATCGTCGCGGTGCTCTGGCAGTTCGCCGAGCCGTACCTGCGCGACGTCCTGGCCGAGTCGCTGGACTCCACCGTCGGTCGGTGAGGCGTTCGCCCCGCGCTGAGCGAGGCTCGGCCGTCGCCCAGTTCGTCCTCGTGACGGTGCTGCTGGTCGTCCTCGTGCTCGCGATAGCCCAGCTCGGGCTGGCCATTCACGTCCGCAACACCCTCGTCGCCAGTGCAGCCGAGGGTGCTCGGTACGCGGCCAACGCCGATCGTGACCTTGAGCACGGTGTTGCCCGCACCCGCGACCTCATCACCGACGCGCTCTCGGCTCACTACGCCCGCGACGTCCGGGCGGAGTACGTCCAGTCCGGTGGCCTGGTCTTGGTCCGCGTCGAGGTGGACGCGAGGATCCCGCTCGTAGGGCTGGCGGGGCCGTCTCGGGGGTTGCAGGTTGCGGCTCATGCCATCGAGGAGCGGCCGTGAAAGGGCGAGTCGATGCTCGCTCGCAGCGGGGCAACGCCATCCTGGAGTTCCAGGCCTTCGGCCTCCTCCTGCTCCTGCCGTTGGTGTACGTGCTGCTCACGGCGCTGGACGTGCAGCGCACCGCGTTCGCAGCCACGCACGCTGCCCGCGAGGCAGGTCGGGTGGCCGTCGTCTCCGGGGACGAGGCTTCCGCGCGAGCGGCCGCTGCGATCGCCTTCGCCGACCAAGGCCTCACCCCTGCGGATGCGACCGTCTCCTTCACCTGTTCTCCGAGCTGCCAGACGGCTGGGGGTGAGGTCACGGTCACCGTGAGCACGGTCGTGCGGTTGCCCTTCCTCCCCGATGCTCTGGGCGAAGCGGGACGGGCGCGCATCCCCGTCCAAGCCGTGCACGTGGCGACGTTCGACCGGTTCGCGAGCACGGCGTGAGCTGCCACCGAGGCAGCCGCGACGCAGAAGGGGGGACCGTCACGCTGCTCATCATCGGGTTCGGCGTGGTCCTGCTGCTCCTCGTCACCGTCGTCGTGGACGCCTCGGCGGCCTTCCTCGCCCGTCGGGGTCTCAGCTCATGGGCCGACGGGGCGGCCCTGGCCGCGGCACAGGCAGTGTCGGAGACCCGCCTCTACCGGGACGGCCTCGCGGGCAGCGAGGTCTTGCCCGTGGGGGAGTCGGCGGCCGCAGCGGCTGTCGCTGACTACCTCGAGCGGCAGGCTCCCCCCGAGCTGCGGGTCACCCTCGACGGTGTGGCGGTACGCCCGGACGGCAGCGTCGTGATCCGGGTCACGGCCCCGCTGCGGCTGCCGTTGTCGGGCCCGGTCACGGATGGACTCGGGCCGCTGAGGATCCATGCCAATGCCGCTGCGCGCGTCGAGCTCGTCCGTTGACGGGATCGGCGACCGGCCGACGTACCCTGTCCAGGTGAGCGAGCGTGACCTGCCTGCCGACCTGGCCTCGGTCGACAAGACCCTGGCCGGTGTGGAGGCAGTGCTGGACCCGCACGCGATGCGCAACCGGGTCGCCGAGCTGGAGGCCGAGGCCTCGCGGCCAGACCTCTGGGAGGACCAAGACCTCGCCCAGCGGGTGACGCGCCAGCTCTCGAACACCCAGATCGACCTGCGCCGGCTGACCGAGCTCCGAGGGCGGGTGGACGACCTGCCGGTGATGCTGGAGCTGGCGGAGGAGACGCGGGCCATGGGCGATGCCGCATCGGCCGACGATCTGACCGTCGAGCTCGTCGCTGAGCTCGACGCCGTACAGCGCCTGGTCGCAGACCTCGAGGTCCGCACGCTGCTGAGCGGGGAGTACGACACCCGCTCGGCCCTGGTGAACCTGCGTGCGGGCGCCGGTGGTGTCGACGCCGCGGACTTCACGGACATGCTCCTGCGGATGTACCTGCGCTGGGCCGAGCGGCACGGGCACCCCGTCGACGTCTACGACACGTCCTACGCCGAGGAGGCCGGCATCAAGTCGGCCACCTTCGTGGTCCACGCACCCTTCGCCTACGGCACCCTCAGCGTCGAGCAGGGCACGCACCGGCTCGTCCGGATCAGCCCGTTCGACAACCAGGGCCGCCGCCAGACGTCCTTCGCCGAGGTCGAGGTCCTGCCGGTGGTGGAGCAGACGGACCACGTCGAGATCCCCGAGGACGAGATCCGCGTGGACGTCTATCGCTCCTCCGGCCCCGGTGGGCAGGGTGTCAACACGACCGACTCCGCGGTGCGGATCACCCACCTCCCCACCGGCATCGTGGTGACCTGCCAGAACGAGCGCTCTCAGCTGCAGAACCGGGCGCGGGCAACGGAGGTGCTGCAGGCCAAGCTGCTCGAGCGCCGTCGACAGGAGGAGCAGGCCAAGATGGACGCGCTCAAGGGCGACTCGTCGGGCTCCTGGGGCAACCAGATGCGCTCCTACGTGCTGCACCCGTACCAGATGGTCAAGGACCTGCGCACCGAGTACGAGGTCGGCGACCCCTCGGCCGTCTTCGACGGCGACATCGACGGGTTCCTGGGTGCGGCGATCCGCTGGCGACGGCAGCAGGGGGTGGCTGACTCATGATCCGGTTCGAGAACGTGACCAAGCTCTACCCCCGTCAGGTCAGGCCGGCACTGGCCGATCTGAGCGTGGAGATCGAGCGCGGGGAGTTCGTCTTCCTGGTCGGCACCTCAGGGTCTGGGAAGTCCACCTTCCTGCGCCTGGTCCTGCGCGAGGAGCACGCGAGCAGCGGCTCGATCCAGGTGGCCGGCAAGGACCTCCAGACGCTGGCCGGATGGAAGGTGCCCTACCTGCGACGGCAGCTGGGCGTGGTCTTCCAGGACTTCCGCCTGCTGCCGAGCAAGACCGTGACCCAGAACGTGGCGTTTGCGCTGCAGGTGATCGGGAAGTCCAAGCGGGAGATCGCCGAGCAGGTACCGGAGGCGCTGGAGCTCGTCGGACTGGCCGACAAGGGTGACCGGCTGCCGGATGAGCTGTCCGGCGGGGAGCAGCAACGGGTGGCGATTGCCCGAGCCTACGTGAACCGCCCGCTCATCATGCTGACCGACGAGCCGACCGGGAACCTCGACCCCGCCACCAGTGTCGGCATCATGAAGCTGCTCGACCGGATCAACCGCACGGGCACGACGGTCGTCATGGCGACCCACGACCAGTCGATCGTCGACCAGATGCGGCGCCGAGTGATCGAGCTGGACTCCGGCCGGCTCGTGCGTGACCAGTCCCGCGGCGTCTACGGCTTCGCGCGCTAGGGGGCGAGCTGATGCAGGTGTCGTACTTGGCCGGCGAGGTCGGCACAGGCTTGCGCCGCAACCTCACGATGTCGGTCGCTGTCGTGGTGACCGTGGCCATCTCGCTGGCCCTCTTCGGCGTCGGGCTGCTCGTGCGCGCCCAGGCCGAGACGATGAAGGACTTCTGGTACGACAAGATCGAGATCTCGGTCTTCATGTGCAACGAGTTCGACACCGGCGCTCAGTGTGCCTCCGGTGCGGTGACCCCGGAGCAGCGCACCCGGATCGAGGCCACGCTGGTTGAGCATCCCGAGGTCGACGACGTGTTCTACGAGACCCAGGAGGACGCCTACGACCTCTTCCGGGAGCGTTTCGACTCCGCGATTGCTGACAGCATCACCCCTGACCAGCTCCAGGAGTCATTCCGCGTGAAGCTGGTCGACCCGCAGGAGTACGAGGGCGTGGTCTCGGCGGTGTCGGGGCTGCCGGGGGTGCACCAGGTGGTGGATCAGCGAGCCCTGCTCGATCGGTTCTTCCAGATCCTCAACGGGCTGCAGGCTGCGGCGATCGGGGTCGCGATCGTTCAGGTCGTGGCGGCTGTCCTGCTCATCTCGAACACCATCAGGCTGGCCGCGTTCAGCCGTCGGCGCGAGACCGGGATCATGCGCCTGGTCGGTGCGTCGAACTTCTTGATCCAGCTGCCGTTCGTCCTCGAGGCGGCGATCGCCGGCCTCATCGGAGCGCTGCTGGCAACGGGCGCCATCGTTGCCTTCCAGCACTATCTCGTCGAAGACGTCCTCGCGACGCAGTTCCAGTTCACCGCGTGGATCGGCTGGGACGACGTCCTGGGCATCGTGCCGTGGATGCTCATCGCCGGGGTGGGCATCTCTGCGCTGGCCTCGTTCTTCACCCTGCGCCGCTACCTCCGCGTCTGAGGTCGGGCTTTCCATATCGGCCACCTGCCGCTAGCGTGGCGTTCCGCGTGTGGCTGGAGCGACACGTGTGACACCTGCAACATCCGTGGTTCACGTGACACGAGTGACGACAGGAGCTTCCTGTGGCCTCCGAGGTCCGGCCCGCGTCGAAGACGCGGTCTTCCCCTGCCGGGCCCGGGCCGACGAGTCGGTCCGGGCGCTTCGGCGACCCCGCACGCCGCGCCGTGGTCACCGTCGTGTCCGGGGTGCTCGTCGCCGGTGTGGTCGCCGTCTCTGCGCCGGTGGGCTCGGCCGGAGAGCTGCGGGAGCGCAAGGACCGGGTCGAGCAGAAGCTGGCCCAGACCTCGCAGAGCGTGGACCACTCCACTGAGGCGCTGGCAGCGGCGACTGCCCAGTTCGAGTCGGCAGAGGCCCAGCTGCCCGGCGCTGAGCAGGCCCTGGCGGCCGCTCGAGACGCGCTGGCGGTCGCGCAGGCAGAGCTCGCCAGCGCGCAAGCTGCCTATGCGGTAGCCGTCGGACAGCTCCAAGCCGCCCAGGCGGCTGAGCAGCGGGCGATGGCTGAGCTGGCCGAGGCGAGGGCGGAGGTGCGGTCGGCACTGGCCAGGGTTGATCAGGTCAGCAGCCGCATCGTGGACCGCCAGGCGATGATGGGGCAGGTCGCGGCCCGGGCCTACCAACGTGGTGCGCTAGGCGAGCTCGAGGGCCTGGCGATGGTGCTCAGCGCCGACAGCGTGGACGACTTCAACGCACGGATCACGTATGCCCAGTCCGCGCTCAACGCTCAGGGCGTCGTCGTGGGGGACATGCAGGACCGAAGGGCGATGCTGGCGAACGAGCGCGTCCTGCTCGAAGAGGCCCGAGAGCGGGCCCGTCTGGCACGCCAGGCCGCCCAGGCTGCTCGGCAGGCGGCCGAAGTTGCCCTTGCCCAGGCGGAGTCCGCGCGGGTCACGGCTGAGCAGGCATCTACCGCAGCCGGTGTCCGGGAGACTCAGGCGAGCTCAGCGGCGGCCGAGGTCCGGCAGCTGGTCTCAGCCCGCCGTTCGGCGCTGGTAGACGCGGAGTCCGCGCGACAGGCAGATCTCCGGCAGTATCGCTCGCTCGAGTCCGAGCGCAGCCAGCTCGAGGCCCTCATCCAGCAGCGCATCGAGCGTGCTCAAGCCCGGGCTGCCGCAGCGGCGGCCAAAGCGGAGGCCGAGGCTGCCGCCGCGGCAGCCGCTGCGGCTGCCCGGCCCGGCGGTGGTGGCCGTGGTGGTGGCGGCGGTTCCGGCTCCGGTGGGTCCGGTGGGGGCGGTGGCTCCGGTGGCTCCGGTGGAGGTGGCGGCGGTCCTGCGATCTCGACGTCGGGGCTGTCCTGGCCCATCCCAGGGGCCCCCATCACCTCGTCGTATGGGATGCGCCTGCACCCGGTGCTCGGCTACTGGAAGCTGCACGACGGGACCGACTTCGGTGCCGGCTGCGGTGTCCCCATTCGGGCGGCGGCTCCGGGGCGGGTCGTGCTGGCCGGGTACGCGGGCGGCTACGGCAACCAGGTCGTCATCGACCACGGCTTCGTCTCCGGGACGCTGCTGACCACGGCCTACACGCACCTGTCCCGTTTCGCGGTGTCCTCGGGCACGTCGGTCTCGCGCGGCCAGGTCATCGGCTACGTCGGGACGACGGGGTACTCCACGGGGTGCCACCTGCACTTCATGGTCTGGGCCAACGGCTCGCTGAGCAACCCCGCCGGCTGGCTGTAGCAGACTGCGGGGATGGCACGCGAACGCGGACGCACCGTCGTTGCGCAGAACCGCAAGGCCCGGCACGACTATGCCATCGACGAGATCGTCGAGGCAGGCCTGGTGCTGTCCGGCACCGAGGTGAAGTCGCTGCGGGCCGGGCGGGCGACGATCGCGGAGGCCTACGCGCAGATCCGCAACGGCGAGGTGTGGCTGGTCAATCTGCACATCCCGGAGTACGCGGCCGGGTCCTGGACCAACCACCCGCCACGGCGCACGCGCAAGCTCCTGCTGCATCGGAAGGAGATCGCTGAGCTGATCAAGGCCACGGAGCAGAAGGGCATGGCCCTGGTGCCCTTGGCGCTCTACTTCAAGGACGGCTACGCCAAGGTCGAGCTCGGCGTGGGCCGTGGACGCAAGACGTACGACAAGCGCCAGGCCATCGCAGCACGAGATGCCAAGCGGGAGAGCGATCGGGTGATCGGCGCCAGGACGAAGGGCAAGACGCGCTCCACGAAACGTCAGTCGTAGGGATGCGGCCGCGTCAGGTAGCGGCGCCCGAGGGGACTTGTCCACAGGAAGCTGTCGTCCTCGAGGTGCCGCACTCGCCATCCGCCCATGGTCTTGAGGCGGTGGTGGTGCCGACACAGGACGCCGGTGTTCCCCGCGCTTGTGGGGCCCTCGGGGAACGGTGTCTGGTGATCGACGTCGCATCGCTTGGCCGGCTTGCGACACCCGGGGAAGCGACAGGTCACGTCGCGGAGCCTGAGGTGGCGGACCAAGCTGGCAGGAGGTCGGTAGCTCGACCGTCCGACATCCAGCACGCCGCCCGAGATCTCGTCGGTGACCAGGCGCCGCCACGTGCTGTCCTCGTGCCCGGCCAGCTCGCGGGCCAGGCCGGCCGGGATGGGACCGAACCCCGCAAGCTGGCCCGGTGCGTCGTCCACCCCCACCAGTGCCGACAACGGCACCGTCACGGTGACCTGCGCCGATGGCCGTCGAGGCTGCGAGATGTCGGTGCCGGCGTCCGTGCGTGGCCCGAGGATGCAGGCGACGAAGGCGTCGGCGCGGCGCTGGTCGAGGGTCCGTTCGTCTCCCGAGGGCCGTTCGCTCCGGACCATGGCGTCAAGCGCGTCGCTGCATGCGACGGCGTCTTCGGCTGAGAGGGTTGCCGAGAGGGTCCCGATGCCGTCGCGACCTGGGTAGCAGGCGACCTTGCGCTCACGGCGCTTCTCCTGTCGCCGCCGCTCGGCTGCTTCTGGGTCGGCCTCGATCAGCGCCTTGGCGACCCTCGCTCTGATCTGGCCCGACGTCATGGCTGTCGCGTCGTCGAGCACCTCGTCGATGATCCGGCCTCCGAGCTCGGTGCTGACGCATTCCAGGCTCCCGAGCAAGGCCCTCACCTGGGTCAGATCGAGCTCGCCGGCGGTCATGGCGTCCTTGACGCGAGGGAAGGCCCGCAAGTCCTGAGCGAGGCAGACCCGGTCGGTCGATGTCGTGTGCGTCCACCGCAAGGCCACAGCCAGCTCACTCGCGGCGATATCCTCGGGCTGCAGGTCTCCTCGCGGCAGTGCGGGCTGCGCGCTGTGGTCGATGAGGCCCGCCACGGCGTCGGCCTGCTTCGCGGCGGCGTAGGCGATGAGTCGTTCCCAGGCGTGCACGAGCGTGATCAGCCCTTCCGCTGGCTCCGGGTGCACGCTCGATCGAGCCTCTTGCTCGATGCTGCGTTGCCCCACGAGAGGTAGCAGATGCAGCAGGTCGACCGGACTGCGGTACCGAAGGGCTGCCACGTCGTCGAGCTGAAGCTCTGGTGAGGACGCTTCCCAGGAGGAGTCGGCCTCAGGCGCAGCCGCTGGTGGTTGATCGAACATGTGTACGATTCTCTCTGGGCCCCCCGACACAACCGAACCCGTCACATGGCACTCTGGACGGATGCTGGAGCTGCTGCACCTCTCAAAGCGGTTCGGTGACCGTGTCGCCCTGGCTCAGGTGTCGCTGGAGGTCCGGCCGGGGCGGATCCTCGGCTTCCTCGGCCCCAACGGCGCCGGGAAGACCACCACCATGCGGTGCATCTTCGATCTCGTCACGCCTGACGGCGGCATCGTCACGTGGAATGGTCGAGCCGTCGATCATGCGCAACGGCTTGCCTTCGGGTACATGCCGGAGGAGCGAGGTCTGTACCCGAAGATGAAGATCGGGGAGCAGCTCACCTACCTCGCCCGTCTGGCCGGGGCACCACGGGACGAGGCTGCGGCGTCCACCTCGAGGTGGCTGCAGCGCCTCGGCCTCGATGATCGGGCCGCTGACCGCCTCGAGGCCCTGTCGCACGGGAACCAGCAGCGAGTACAGCTCGCGGCGGCCCTGGTGCATGACCCCGCACTGGCCGTGCTCGACGAGCCGTTCTCCGGGCTCGACCCGATCGGGGTCCAGAACATGACTCGTGAGCTGCGCGCCCTTGCCGCGTCGGGGTCGGCGATCTTGTTCTCCAGCCATCAGCTCGATCTCGTGGAGGACGTCTGCGACGACGTCGTGATCATCAACGATGGTCGTGTGGTGGCGGGTGGGACGTTGGACGAGCTCCGGGCAGCCGCCTCTCACCGACGCCTCAGCGTCATGGTCGACGGGGCTCCGTGGCAGCCGGGGTCGATCCCATTCACGCAGGTTGGCGAGGGTCAGCGCCGCCACCTGCTCGTCGAGGAATCGATCGACCCCGCTGCCGTGCTGGAGGAGGCTCGATCGGCCGGGGCGGTGGACGTCTTCCGATTCGAACCGCCCACGCTCACGGACATCTTCCACGAGGCGGTTCAGAAGTCCGGAAGCACGCCGTGACCGGGACGCGTCAGATCCTGCTCGTTGCCCGGCGTGACTTCACCCAACGGGCCAAGAGCAAGGCCTTCCTCGCCACGATGATCCTTATCGTGGGGCTGATCCTGGTCGGTGGGCCGTTGATCGCGAATCTGGCCGAGCCCGACCCGGTCAGAAGCGTCGGGCTCGTCGGCGGACTGCCCTCGGGCACGTCGGCCGCCGTGGCGACGTCGGGAACCGCGCTCGACCTCGAAGTGGGGACCGAGTCCTACGAAAGCCTCGAGGCAGCGGAGCAGGCCTTGCACGAGGGCGACGTCGACGCGCTGCTCGTTTCGCAGGACCCCACGCCGTCGATCGTCTGGGAGCAGGATGCGGACCCCCCGTTGGAGCTCGCCCTGCAACAGGCGGTCGTCGCGCTCGGGCAGCAGGAGACCGCCTCGGAGCTGGACCTCACCGCGGCCGAGCAGCAGCAGCTGTTGGCGCCGGAGCCCCCGCAGACCCGTTCGTTGGAGCCGACGGACGAGACGGTCGCTGTCCAGCAAGGGGTCTCTTTCGCCGCGATGCTGCTGCTGTACCTCTCAGTCGTGATCTTCGGCCAGTTCGTGATGCTCGGAGTCATGGAGGAGAAGGCGAGCCGCGTCGTCGAGGTCCTGCTGTCGCGAGTCAGGGCCTACCAGTTGTTGGCTGGGAAGGTGCTCGGCATCGGGGCGCTGGCACTCCTGCAGATCATCGTGCTTGCTGGGGCCCTGTACTTCCTGGCCGACCGGGTGCTGCTCGACGGCGGCGCCGCCGGTGCCGGCATCGGTGTCGGGCTCATCGTCCCGCTCGTCGGCTGGTTCCTCCTCGGGTTCGTCTTCTTCGCGGTTCTGTACGCGGGCCTGGGTGCCACGGTGACGCGGCAGGAGGACGCACAGAGCGTTGGTCTGCTCCCCATCGCCCTCATCCTGCCCGCCTACTTCATCGGCATCATCGCCGCCAATGATGCTGAGACCGTTGTCGTTCGAGTTGCGTCGCTGATCCCGCCGTTCTCACCATTCGTGATGCCGGTGCGCGCTGCCAACGTGGAGGTACCCGGGTGGGAGGTGTTGGTTGCGGCCCTGCTCCTCGTGGTTGCCACCTACGGGATGATCCGGCTGGCGGGTCGGATCTACACCGGGGCGATCCTCTCGGTGGGGCAGCGGGTGTCGCTCCGGCAGGCCTGGCGGGCTGCCGATCGACCGCAGGCACAACGCTAGACTCGGCCTGTCCGCCGATCAGATTTTACTCCTTGGCCGGCGACGCCGCCTTAGCTCAGACGGCCAGAGCGACGCACTCGTAATGCGTAGGTCGTGGGTTCGATTCCCACAGGCGGCTCCGAGTGTTTCCGCAGGTCAGCAGGGGTTTTCTGCTGGTTGTCCCCGCCGATTAGTGCCCGGATAGCCCGCTTTGTACCGCGCCAATACACGTCACGTACACACGCTGGTGTGTACGTGACGTGTCCTGAGCGGGCTGGGAGGGCGTGTCGTCGCAGGTCAGTCGATGGTTGACCGACGTGTCGTGCGTGCGCATGTCATGCGCCTGGGTCGTCTCGACGAGCTCACGTCGGGACCGTGTGCGGTCCATTCACTGCGTCACTGGCGGCGCAGTGACGCAACTCGTCGTCGTCGCCTCCCGCGCGAGCACCGGCGGGTCAGGGTGAACGGGTTCGGTTTCAGGGCATCGGTTGGGATCCATCTGCGCGCCCGGTCGGACAGAGCACTGCGTGGCGGATGGGGCCGTCGGACTCGTCGAATCGTCCGTTGCCGTTGGTGTCGGCCCAGACGGCTGAGAGAAACTCTGGCCCGGGGGGCACGTCTCGGAAGATGGTGTAGGCGAACGGGCCGTCGGCGGTGCCGCCGGCGACCACCACGATCGGGTAGCCCCGCCCGAAGGTGAGCCACTGCTCGTAACGGCCCTGGGGCTTGATCGTGCTGCCGTCGGGGCACCAGTTCTGTTCGGTCAACCAGGCACCTGTCCCGGCGGTGTAGTCGGCCGGGGACATGAAGTTGCCCCGGACCAGCATCTGGACGAATGGGCCGAGCAAGACCGCCAGCCCGATGATCACTGTGGCGATGATCATGCCCAGGAGCGCGCGGTACGTGCGTTCGGACGGCCACGACACCGGCCGGTCCTGCCGCGCCAGCCTCATCCGACCTACCTACTCACCATCGTCCGCGCACCGGCCACTGCTGCCTCCCCCGGCAACCACCTCAACACTCCCAAGGTCCCCCTCGCGCACCCAGAGGAGAACGGCCTTCCTGGCGCAGCGAGAGACCACCCGAGCCGATGCCAGTCGCGGAACCGCGGGCGCCGTTCCGACGACCCGATCAACGGCTGAGCGTGGGTCCGGTCCCGCCTCAGGCAATGTCCTTCCGGGCGACGTGACGCAGGCCATAGGCCCGTCCGAAGCCGCGCCGCCGAAGCGCTCTCACATCGGCTGGCACTACCTGAGCGAGCATTGCTGGCCGAGTGAGTGACCTCGGGCGTTCATGGTCGTGCCGCGAGTAGCTCAACAGGCGGCGCAGTGACGCGGGTTCCCGGGGTGGTTGATCGGGTTGCGCTGCAACGCCCGCATCCGGATCAGGACGGTCCCCAACAAGGCGCAAGCCCGAGGGCGACTGAGAACGCCCGCTTCCGCTCTGAGGGCGGGCGTTGCACGTGGGCACTACTTGCGCCGGTAGACGTCGGCTCGGTGTTCGATGGCGACGATCTCGACGGCTCGCTCGTCGTCATCGATGGCGTAGATGACGCGGTAGTCGCCCCGTCGTGAGGAGTGCAGGCCCGCCATCCCCAGCGAGAGGGGCTTGCCCACGCGCTGCGGGTTGGCGGCCAGCGTCGTGTAGACGAACTCCACGACGGCGGTGGCGACCTTCTCCGGGATGCGCTGCAGGCTTCGTCGGGCCGGACCGGACCAGTCGATCCGGTAGTCGCTCACCGACGGCTCAGCAACTCAAGCGCCTCGTCCTTGCTCAGCGTCTGGGCAGGGGTGTGGGCTCGTTCGGCCAGGGCCTCACGGATGTCGGCGAGCAGGCTGTCGTTGCTGAGCACGTCGAGGGTCTCTTCGAGCGACTCGATGTCGTCGACGCTGAGCACGACCGCCGCGGGGCGTCCGTGCTTGGTGATGATGACTCGGCCGTGCTCGCGCTCGATCTGGTCGACCACCTCGGACAGGCGATTCTTCACGTCCGCCAAAGCCATCTGCTCCGACACCGACATAGCCGTAACTCTAGCCAAATTACCGACCAGCCGCAACGCAGGCGACCAGGTAGGCAGATTGAAGGAGCATCCCAGCTTGATGCCGCGTCCGTGTGGGCGGAGTCGACCAGGGTCGTGGTGCGTCCACAGGCGGCGAAGTGGGTCATCTACTCGTGCGTCAGCCGCTGCATGCGGTGTCGGGACGCTGTCGGCTCCTAGGTTAGGCGGTTATGGCGACGCGCATCCTGATGGACGGGCTTGGCTTCCCGGAGTCCCCTCGGTGGCACCGGGGCCGGGTGTACGTCTCTGACTGGGCCGCTGGGCGGGTGCATGCGGTTTCGGTCGACGGCACATCTGAGGTGGTGGCAACCGGTTCGTCGTTCCCGATGTGCATCGACTTCCTCCCCGATGGGCGCCTGCTGGTGGTTCACGGCACCGAGCTGCGCGTACGTGAGGGGACTGGACTCGTCCGCTACGCCGACCTGTCGGCCCTCTCCCCGTTCGCCTTCAACGACATCACCGTCGACCGCACCGGCACCGTGTACGTCAACTCCATCGGGTTCGACTTCATGGGCGGGGAGCAGCCCCGACCGGGCGTCATTGCGGCCGTCACGCCGGACGGGGTGGCCCGTGTGGTCGCCGGTGGTGTCCAGTTCCCCAACGGCATGGTCGTCCTCGACGACACCACCTTGTTGGTGGCGGAGTCCTACGGGCAGTGCATCACCGCCTTCGACATCACCAGCGAGGGCGGCCTGGCTGCTGGGCGCACCTGGGCCGCCACCCCGGGCCACCATCCCGACGGGATCTGCTTGCCCCCTGACGGCACGCTTTGGTACGCCGACGTCGCCACCGGGCAGTGCGTCAACATCAACGCCGGCGGCGAGGCTCGCCGCACAGTCCAGCTCGACCGTGGCGCCTTCGCCTGCACAATCGGAGACGGCGTCCTCTACGTCACCACCAACACCTGGGGACCAGACTTCGATCCTTCCGCTGGGCACGGACAACTCGTCGCGATCGACATCTGAGCCGCGTCCCCGCGCAAGGGCCAGCCTGACGTGCCCTGAACTGCGTCCGGGGGCGACGCAGTCACGCGCTTCAGGGGTGCGCCCTGGGCTTGCAGGGGCGCCGGCATGAGTCGATGGGGAGGTGCTCGCACCATCCATGTCAGTGGGGGCTGACTCGACCAAGCCCCGCCGGCCAACTGCTCCGCGACGAGGCCAGATCCCAACCATGAGGCCGAGACACCCGGCGGAAACGACGATGGCTCTGGGTTGGCTCCCGGTGGGGAACGAGGCGATCAGGCCTGGTTGAGTGCTAATGCTTCGCGCACCAGCGCGAGGAACGCGTCCTGGTCGAGTTCGTCGGGGCTGTGAAGGTCGATGGCGCGTCGGGTGCCGGCGTCGAGGCTGGCGTTGAACAGCGCACCCGGGTCGTCGAGCGAGGCGCCGCGGGCGAAGGTGATCTTCGCCTTGTCTTTGTAGTTCTCGACCGTGCAGATCAGCCCCGCGTACGACAACGTCGGCACCCCGTCAGGATTCGATGCCTTGCGCCACTTCGCCTCCTCGACCACGTCTGGCTCGGCCTGGACTATGAGCGCGCGCACACGGTCAGCAGTGTCGGATCTCCAGTCACTCGCCATGGGACGGACCGTAGTGGCCTTCCGCGGGCCGAACGACTCGCCAACTGCCCGACCAGATCAAGGTGCACCTCGACGCCGGCTACGACCGCGCCAGGACACGCGACCTCCTCGATGAGCTGGGTTGCCGGGCGGTGATCAGCAAGAAGGGCCTCCCGCTCCAAGCCGGAGCCCGCTGGGTCGTCGAGAGGACCAACTCCTGACACAACCGCGTCACCAGGTGCGTCTTGTCGCCTTGCGTCCACAGGCGGCGAAGTGACACACGTCGTTCTCGTGATCGGTAGGCACCGGTGCGTGCCTGCCGCACGAAGCACTCTGGGCGCCAGTCGGGGTGAGTGACGGTCCGGGCAGCGTCGGTGTCCGATCCGACGGTGTGGCCTTTGGGGGGGTAAACGACGAACGGGCTGGCGCGATCTGACCAGGACGTGCGGGACGCTTCACCGCGCCACCATCACGGCACTGGCGCGATCGGTCAACGCAGCAGAGCCGTGCCTGGTCGGTTGGCATGTCTGGGCAAAGCGGCAAATCGAGGACTTGGTTTGCCGATGCTGCGGGAAGGACCGCTGCTGGGGGCATTCCCCGACACCGTTCGGAGCCGGATGACCTCGCTGGGCTAGCCGGGCGCGGTGGTGGCGTCGTGCAGTTGGACGGCCAGCTCGGTGTCAGTGAGGTCGGGGGTGACGCCGTAGCCGGCGGGGGCGGGAACGAGATAGGCGATCGAAGTGGCGGTCTCGGGAAAGACGACGAGCCTGCCGTGGTAGGAGACGAGAGTGCCGAGGTGCCCGACCCACGGCTGCCCGGCGAGCTCACCGCGGTAGGTGCCCAGCCCGTACCAGTCGCTGTCCGCCTGGAGCCCGGCGGTCATCTGCTCGACCAGGGGTGAGTCGATGACGTGTCCGCCGTAGAGCAGGCTTCCCCACCGGGCGACCGTAGGGGCGTCGGCGGCGATGCCGCCTGCCGAGCCGGCGACCGAGGCCATGGCTCGGGAGGGCATCCACGGGCCCTCGTCGTCGACGACCGGGTCTTGGGGGAGGACCACGCCGACCGTGAGCGGCGGCTGGGGTGTCTCGTCGTCTTGCACCCATACCCGCTGCAGGTCGGTCTGGGCGAGCAGGTCCTCCCGGACGGCGGCGGCGTACGTCTGGCCGGTGACCTGCTCGATCATCTCTCCGAGGACGTCGTAGTTGAGGTTGTTGTACTCCTGCCCGAGGCCTGCCGTGCCCCGGCCAGGCGCGTCTGGCTCGACGAACGCGATGCCGTCGCCGACGGCGAAGTCGCGATCCAGATCAGCGACAACGGCCGCATCGATGGCCTCGATCGGATCGGCGGGGAAGCCGCTGCTCATGTTCAGCACCTGCCGCACGGTTGCGTCACGCGTGTCGAAGGGGAGGTCGACGTGGTCGCTGATCGGGGCGTCCAGGTCGACCAGGCCGCGCGCGGACAGCAGCATCACCTCCGCGGCGGTGAACGTCTTGGTGACGCTGCCGACCGCCATCGCCGACTCCGGCACCAGCGCCGTCCCGGCACCGTCCACACCAACCGCTCCGACCCAGGTGCCGTCGGGGGTGACGACAGCCGCTGTCACGCCCGGCACGTCCTCGGCGGTCTGCCAGTCTTCGAGCACCTGCTGCAGCTCGGTCCCCAGGCTGGCCGGCAGGTCAGCGGAGGACGGAGCCGGCATCAGCGGTGGCGACGTCGGCGTCCCCGCCTGGTCGGTGGTCGGCCCTGCCGTGCACCCGGCCAGCACTAGGCAGACACCACCGACCAGCAGGACCGCCGCCCGTCGAGGCCGGGCGGCGGTCCGTCTTACCCCCGTCCGTGACTCGGCCCACGCCCCCACAGGGCCGGCACGGCAGGCCAGGAACGCCGTCGTCGTCCCGGCACCGTGCTTGCTCATTCCTACCGCCTACGGCCGTGGCCGGCGGGACGTTGGCGTGTTCATGCCGGGTGGCGCCCGTACCAGCCGGCCGCCGACGAGTGCTTCTCCGTGCGGCAGCGCGTGCACGCCACCCATGTGCCGCCCTCACCCTGCCGACGCTTCCAGTGATGCCAGTTCACCATGCAGCGGATGTCCTTCATCGCGGCCTCCTGATTGGCGCCCGAAGGGACCGGGGAGCAGACGCTCCAGAGTTGCCGCCAATGTCCTCCCACCGGGCAGCGCCGTCAATGCCCCGACGAGACCTCGAGGTGGGACACACCTACGTCTCCTCGGCTGGGCGGCCCGGGAGCCCAAGACGTCCCGCGCCAGGGCCTTGTGGGCTCGCCCCGGGCCCGGCAGCTCGATGACGCGGACTCCGTGAGCGCGGCTGCGTACGAGCGCCACGAGTCGGTCGGTCCGGGCAGCATCAGCAGCGCCGGGCCCGAGTGCCCACCGATCGAGGCGTAGGAGACGGTGAGGCCGCTGCTCAGCGCCACCTGGGCGATGCTCATGTCCACTCCCGAAGCGTGGGTCGGTCCCGGCTCAGCTGGGCTTCGGCTCACGGACCCACCAGATCTCGCCACGACCAGCGCGATTCTTGAGGATGCAGAGTGATGCCCGGCAGAGCTGCCGGCTGACTCGACGCAGGCGAGGAAGCGTGGACGACGGTCGTGCACCGTCGGGGCGGCGGACCAGGGATGAAGGGCAGCAGCAAGCCTCGGGCTATCGGCTGCCCTCGCAGTCGTGCTCGTCGGCTATCCCGGGGGATGTTGTGGTTGATGTGGAACACGTTGTCCGGGTCGTACGAGCCGGTTCGGTTCGGTCACGAACAGCATCCGGACGGTGCCAACGTGGAGCCGCACTGTTCGGACCGATGGGCCCGGCCGCCTCACCCTCGGGCGGGTCGAGGTCGATCTCGTTGACGGCTCGGAAGTCACCGACGTTCTTGGTCGGGGCGGTTCGGATGGAAGCCTTGTGCCTACCGTCCGATGTGGATCGAGTGGTTGGGGTCGAAGGGGTCTGGCATCGACGGTGAGGGGGTTGGGGGCCAGGTCCAGGCGGAGCGCAGGATGAAGGCCAGGAGCAGCACTTCGACTCCGATGGTGAGGGCGTAGTAGAAGGCCCAGTCCCAGGACGCCCCTGCCGCGTTGAACACCATGATGGGGACGTACAGCGATGCCACGACGAGGTTCGTGGCGCGGTTCAGCCAGGCTGGCAGCGTCATGGAGAGCAGCACCATCAGGGCTGGTATCGCGATGATCACGAAGAAGATGGTCATCAGTGTCGCGTTGATGTCGAACTCGAAGATCACGCCGCCCCGGATTTCGTCGATTTCGCCGGGCTGGTAGAGGTGGAAGTAGTCGATGTAGATGACGAGGAACATGAGGCTGGTCCAGGCGGCCGCGAGCTTCGCCTGCACGGGGATCGGCGGGTTGTCGAGCTGTTTCGGGGTGTTCGTTCGGATGGTCATCGGTTCTTCTTTCTCGTGGAGGTGTCCGTCCGCCGGGGTGGCGGCAGGTCTGGGCGTGCATACGGGCGGGTGGGGTCGTTCTCGTCGGTCCGGTCGTCAGACGGTGACGACGACCTTCCCTCGGGTGTGGCCGGCCCCGACGTAGCGCAGGGCGTCGGCTGCTTCGTCGAGGGGGTAGGTGCGGTCGATGACGGGTGTGACCTGCCCGGTCGTGAGGAGGTCGGCCAGGGTGAGCAGGTCCTGGCGCTTCCCGAACGATGTGAAGGGCTTCAGCTGCTGACGGGTGAACCCGGACAGCGCGCGCGCTTGGGCGATCCGACCGAGGGGGCCGAGCCAGCGGCCGCCGCGTCCGCTGTTGGGGATGAGGATGCCGGTGGGCGTCAGCGCCCGGCGGACATCTGCCAGGGGCTGGGCTTCGACGTTGTCGAGGATGACGTCGTAGCGTTTCGCGGTGCGGGTGAAGTCAGTCTTCGTGTAGTCGACGACGTGGCCGGCACCGATCGAGCGGACCAGGTCGACGTTGCCGGTGCTGCACACACCGGTCACCTCGGCGCCGAACGCTTTGGCGATCTGTACGGCGAAGGAGCCCACGCCGCCCGAAGCGCCCGTGACCAGCACCGTCTGGCCCGGTCGAACGTTCGCGATGTCGCGCAGTGCCTGCAACGCCGTCATGGCAGACGTGGGCACCGCTGCCGCCTGCACGACCGACAGGTCGGCAGGCACGGACACGAGGTTGTCTGCCGGGACGCAGGCGTACTGCGCGAGTGCTCCAGCGGTGCTCCAGCCGAACACCTCCTCGCCGGGGCGGAGGGCGGTGACATGCGTCCCGACCGCTGCCACCACGCCGGCGAGGTCTCTGCCGGGGATGGGGTGGCGCGGCCGGCGCAGCCCGAACACCAGGCGCACCAGGTACGGCTCACCGGTCATGACAAAGTAGTCGCCGGGATGCACCGAGGCCGCGCCCACCTGGACGAGCACATCGCCTGGACCGGGCCGCGGTAGCCCGACCTCGCACGACTCGAGCACGGTGGGCGGGCCGTAGCGGTGCTGGACGGCGGCCCGCATCGTCGCCGCCCCGACCGGACTCGCCCCTGGCACCCTTCGGTCTGCGGCGTTCGATCGCTGTTCGGCCTGCATAGAAGCTCCTCACGTCCGAGGTGGACCCTCGCTGGTTCGTACGGCGTACGCCGTACGCCGTACTATGGGCGTACGCTGTACGATTGTCAAGCCGGGCGAGGGAGCGAGGAGGACTCGTGTCTGTGAAGGAACAACGCCAGGTCGCCTCAGCCGCGGGACTGAGCAAGCAGCGGGTCGTCGCCGAGGCGATCCGGCTCGCCGACCGCGACGGGGTCGACGGGCTGAGCATGCGCCGACTGGCGGGCGCGCTCGGCGCGGGCGCCATGTCGCTCTACCACTACGTGGCGAGCAAGGAGGAGTTGCTCGACGCCATGATCGACGTCGTCTTCGACGAGATCGAGCTCCCGCCCCAGGAGACCGACTGGCAGTCGGCGATACGCCAGCGGGCGCTATCCGCCCGACAGGTCCTCGCCCGACACCCGTGGGCGATCGGCCTGCTGGACACGCGCACATCGCCCGGGCCCGCAAACCTGCGCCACCACGAAGCGGTCACCGCCTGCCTGCGCAAGGCCGGCTTCCCAGTCTTGATGGCCACGCACGCTAACTGGCTGCTCGACAGCTACCTCTACGGGTTCGCCCTGCAAGAAGCCAGCCTGCCATTCGACACCGCCACCGAGCTCGCCGACATGGTCGGGGACGTCTACCTGCCGCAGCTTCCTCCTGACGAGTTCCCCTACCTCAACGAGTCCGCCGCGGCGCTCGTCACCGCCGGCTACGACCCGGCAGAGGAGTTCATCTTCGGCCTCAACCTCGTCCTAGCCGCCCTCGAGCCCCTACGAGCCTCCGCATAGCGACTGCCGCTACGCGGCGAACTGGGGCAATGGCGCGGCAGCCGAGGTCGCGCACGGCAGACACGCTGAGGTGCGGACACGACTCCTTCGACACTGTCCACCAGATCGACCGCTACTACCGCGCCCACGGGGTTCGCGACTGCTCAGGATGTGCGGCGAAGAAGGGCTTGGTCTCGGTTGCTCGGGTCGAGGTGCCCGTCACTTCGCCGCCTCATCAGGAGGCGCCGCATCACGACGCTCGGGAGTTGGAGGCTGCGCGCTGCGAGGTCGCGGAAACCCGTGTGGCGCTGCGCGCAGGCCAGTCCCGCCTGAAGCAGCTCGCATCTCGGGCATGAGTCGGGCCCGCATCCGCTATGTGGCCGGCTGGGGCGGGGCCTCCGCATCGAGGTCCTCTAGCCAACGCGCCACAAGCTCCCGCACGAACTCGCGGCCCTCGGCGGGTGTCATGGTCTTGATGTTGGGGTCCAGCGGAGCCTTCGAAGGGGCATGTCGGGCTGCCTCACCGCTGACTTCTGCACGATGTGCGGAGACTCTGAGTGCTTTGAACTTGGACTTCGGCATACCCCAACGCTTGGCCATCACGTCCTGGCCCCCCACCGCCCCGGACAAGGTTTCGTAGATCTTCCAGAGGTCGTACCAGCTCTGGTCTCCTGCCAACCAGTGGAGAACACTTGCCACGTCCTTGTTGGTCCCTGCGAGGCGGAGTGCACGCTGCGATTCCGGTTCCGGAGCAGGTTCGGGAGGTTCGGAGGGGGCAGCGCCCTTGACTTCGGCGACAGCAACGACTTCAACCCTGGCGCGTATCTCGATGGCTTCCGCCAGCACGACAGCGGGCTGCTTGACCCCCTCTGGGCTGGCGACTGAGTACCTGTGGGCCAGTGTCGCGGGCCGAACGCCAGGGCGCTCCAGCCGTGTCGCGCCGTTGACGCGTTCCAGGAGAGCTGACGCGGCACTGTCGAGGGCGGCGGCGTCGTCCTCGTGGTGCTCAAGAGAGACGGACGACAGCCAATACCCCTCGTCGTCCTTCGTGACGGTCGGGTCCCCGCTGGGGAACAGGTCGGCCATGGCTCGGAGATCGAACTCGTGCCCGTTCAGGAGCGCTTTCACGGTGAACATTCGGAAACGGTAGACGGGGGCAGCGGCCACCCAACCGGCTCACCGCCCTGCTGCTACTTGGCCCGGGCCTGGTCGGTGCGCGACATCGACGCGCAGATACCCTGGTCGATCTGCATAGCGTGGGCGCGCCGAGCGACCGATTGGCCGGACACCATGAGACCCCGCACATAAGCGGGGCACCCGGTGCGGCCGAGACCGCTCTCGCCCTGGTGCGTCCACAGTCGGCGATGTGACACACACAGGGGTGCGACTCCGCGTCCTGCTGGATGCTAGCATTGCTGTCAGGAGGTGGGTGATGGCTACTCTCACGATCAGGCAGCTGAACGAGCGGACGCATGCACGGCTGCGGGGGCGAGCGGCCGAGCATGGGCGTTCGGTCGAGGCCGAGGTTCGGGCGATCCTGGACGCGGCCGTCGACTTTCCCGACCAGAACCTCCTGCTGTCGTTGCATGCGTCCTTGGCTGAGATCGGCGGAGCGGACCTCGACGTGCCGTCTCGCACCGATCAACCACGCCGGGTGGACCTGGCGTGATCATCGCTGACACCAACGTGGTGTCGGAGTTCATGAGGGACTCACCAGACCCAGCGGTGCTCGCCTGGGCGCAGGGCCTCGGCCCGGTGGACCTGACCATCTGTGTCGTGACGGTCGAGGAGATCGAACGAGGGCTGGGGCGGCTGCCCGCGGGGCGACGTCGCGCTGACCTGGAGCAGCGCTGGAGCCGCCTGGTGGACACCTTCGCCGAGGCAGTCGCTGTCTACGACCTGCCAGCGGCCCGACAGACCGCTGAGATCCTGGTGACGGCCGAGGCTTCTGGCCGACCGATGTCCCTGGCCGATGCCCAGATCGCAGGCATCTGCCTCGCAGGGGGCTATGAGCTGGCCACTCGCAACATCAGCGACTTCTCTGCAACGCCTGGGCTGACCATCGTCAACCCGTTTGAGTAGGTAGCCCTATCTGGGCTGCTAGATGATTCTGCTCAGGATCGATGTCCGGCCAGACTCGGTCCAGGTGCCCGGCGGGACGCTCTCTATTGGGCTGCCCACCTGCTTCAGGTGTGGCTCACCATCGGTTTGCAGCCCGTCGGGCGCCGCTGACGAGGCGTGGCTCAAGAAGGGACTGCTCTGCTCGTAGTAGCACTGCCCGCCTCGCCGTCCCTATTGGCACGAGTGAAGGTGGGAGCAGCAAATGCAGCAGGTGATCATCGGGGTTGATCCCCACAAGTTGTCGGCCACGATCGAGGTCGTCGATGCGCACGAGGAACTCCTAGGGTCCGGACGGTTCACCACCGACCAGGCCGGCTACACGGCGATGCGCCGGTACGCCAAGACCTGGCCGGAGCGGGTGTGGGCGGTCGAAGGCGCGAACGGGGTGGGGAGTCCACTGGCTCAGCGTCTCCTCGAGGCCGTCGAACGGGTCGTGGATGTGCCCGCCAAGCTCGCCGCCCGCGCGAGGCTGCTCGATGTCGGGCACGGCCGCAAGACCGACGCCCATGATGCGCACTCGGTCGCGGTGGCCGCGGTGCGTGCCGGCAACCTGCGGGTGCTGCAGGTCGACGGGGAGCTGGAGGCGTTGCGGATGCTCACCGACCGCTGCGAGGCGCTGTCGCGGCGTCGCGTGCAGACCGTGGACCGGCTCCAGGCGCTGCTGGCCGAACTCCTGCCGGGGCAGGCCAAGAAGGACATCACCGCAGGTCAGGCGAAGGCCATGCTGGCCGGCGTCCGTCCTCGTGACATCGCTGGGAAGACCCGCCGGCGTATCGCCGCCGACGAGCTGGCCGAGCTGGTCGCGGTCGAGGCGAAGATGAAGAAGGCCCGCCGAGCTCAAGGCGATGGTGCTGGCCCGCCACTCACGGCTGATGGACCTGCGGGGTGTCGGCCCGGTCGTGGCCGCCCGGGTCTTGGCCGACGTCGGGGACGTGGCCCGTTTCGCTGACCGGAACCGTTTCGCGTCCTGGACCGGCACCGCCCCGTTGGATGCCTCCTCCGGGGAGCAGAACCGCCACCGGCTGTCCCGGGCGGGGAACCGGCGGATGAACCACATGATCCACATCGCCGCGGTCACCCAACTGTGCCTGGACAGCGACGGACGGGCCTACTACCGACGCAAGCGGGCCGAGGGCAAGAAACCCCTGGAGGCGATGCGCTGCCTGAAACGCCGAATCAGTGACGCCATCTACCGGCAGTTCGTCGCCGACGCACGCGCCGCCGCAGAGACGGCCAACCAGATAGGCAGCCGGGTCAGTGCGGGCCCGGGAGGGCACTGCGGGGCGTCTACAGAATCCAGCGCGGTCGACCTGCCCCCGCCCATCGACACTTCGGATCAGCCACTTCCCGGACCCGCGAAAACGACGCTACAACCCGATCCCCGACACCGACAGAGCCCCCAGCAAGAACCCCTCCAAACCGCCAGTTGACAACAGAAGGGTGCCGGTGTGACGCATCTGTTGGGCGTCACCTCTCCCGGTTTCGGGCCTGGAGGTAGCCGGTGACGGCGCCGGTCGTGATGGGCCGGCATCGCGAAGTGCGGGGGTGCCGCGCGACACATGGCGTACACAAGAACTCACGCAACGACGCGAGTCGACCAGGACGCACGCGCGCCGTCCGCGCAGGTCAGGTGGCATGCTCTGGCGTTCGGGCTGGTCACGGGGCTGGCTGGAGTGGTCTCGTAATGCGTAGGTCGTGGGCTCGATTCCCACAGGCGGCTCCAGTGTTTGCCCAGTTCAGCAGGGGTTTCCGATGGGCGTCCCAGCGGACTACTGCCCGGATAGTCCGCTTTGCACCTCTCCAGTACGCATCCAGTACACACGCTGGCGTGTACTGGATGCGTACTCAGCGGGCTCGCTGGGCGTGTCGTCGCAGGTCAGCCGGCGCTGACCTGCGGGTGGTGCGTGCGCAGGTCGTGCGGATGGCGCGCTGGATCGCCGCAGATCGTGAGGTGAGTCCCGCCGCTTCGGCGTAGCGGTCCAGGGTGGCGACGTCTTCCTCGGACACGCTCACGCTCAGCTTCATCAGGCAGTCCTACCCCGGTAGGACTGCCTGATGCTACTAGGGGGCTCTACGGTGTCGACCCGCACACGATCGACCTCTGGGTGCGTCAGGTCGGCCGCCAGTGACGCACTCACATGCCGCTGTTGGTGGGGTTGTCAAGCACTCCCGCGATGGTCGTGCCTCGTTGGCGGGCGGTCCTCCGGGGTTCGGCCATGGCCCGTGGGGGCTGACGCCCAGCGGTCTGCCGCGAGCCCGAGCGGCCAACCTGCGGGTGGCGACGCTGATTCCCGCCGACGAACCGGCTGGGGGCCACGACACGCCAATGGGAGTTCTCCGGCGACGCACACCCCACCGGCTACAGTCACGACAGCAGCCCACCCACAGTCCGCTGGGAGACCCGATGTCCTCCGCTCTGAACCTGGTCGGCCACATCATTCGCTACGTGGCCATCTATCTGCTGTTCATCTCCATCTTCGTCCGCGGCGCCATCGACAAGCTCACCAAGGACGTCCCCCAGTTCTTCCTCGACGGTTGGGCCGACACCTGGGCGGCCTCCTTCCCCGGCCTCGAGCTGTCCTGGCGCATCGCCGGTGTCGTCGAAGCCTCCTCCGCGCTGGTGCTGCTCGTGAGCATCGTGCTGCTGGAGTGGCTGCCCGGCCGGCCGAAGGCATGGGCCAAGATCGGCATCGGCCTCGGCCTGGTGCTGTTCATGATGCTGGCCTGGGGCCAGCAACTCATCGGAGCCACCGAAGGCATCGCCAACGTCTGGCTCTACTTCGGCACCGCCGCCGCCACCCTGGTCATCCTCCAGCTTGACGACCGGACCACCACCGCGGCTACCGCCACCCCATCCCCCTAGCAGCCTCCCACCCACCCACCCGACGGCCGTCGCTCACATCAGCCGCGATCCGGTTGACTTCTGGGCGCGTCTCACCGCCGCTTGTGGACGCACCACGACCCTGCGTCGATTCCGCCCACCAGGACGCAACTGGCGATAGGAGATCCTGCAGCCGATGGGTGTGCGGCCGCTGTGTCCGGATCAGCTGAGGTGGGCTGCGTCACGCCCCATCCGGGTGCGCTGCACGCCGCGCATGGTCATCGACCAGGCCAGCAACAACCGGTCTCGGGTGGTGTAGGCGGTCAGGTGAGAGGGCTTCAGGTCACCGGGCCGGACAGGAACTGTGAGATCCAGCCCATCTTCAGCACGGCCATCACCACGAACAACATGCTATCTGTCAGCACGACCGCAGCCGCCACCGCCACCGTCTCGGGCGAGCCCGTCGTGGCCAGCGACACCACCGCCGCACCGAGAACCGGTGCGGTCGAGGAACCCCGGCCTGGGGTGACCGAACGCGACGTGCTGAACAGGGCGAAGACGACCAGCCCAGCGGCGGGGGCGTAGCGGCCGTTCTGGACGGGCGAGCCGCTGAGGGCGGCGTAGCCCAGCGAGGTGGGAATCGGCTCAGCCGAGCAGGTGTCTGACCCGATCGGGTGGCAGCGCTGGCGGTCATGGCCGGTCCCTACCCCTTCGGCGTCTGCTCGGCGCTGGCGCCGGCGGCGACGACGACGGCGCCAGCGGGGAACAGTGCCACGCACAGGCCTGTCGCTCGTCCGAGGCCGCCACCACCCAGGCCCCCTGTCGCAGGGGCTGCTCGTGCTTCTTGACGATCTTGACCTTGTCCTTGTCGGTCTTGGTGATGGCGGCGGCGTCGAAGGTGTCGATGACTCCGTCGTCGTCGTTCAGCGACTTGATGGCCTCGTGGTCGGCTTCGGCGTCCTCGACGGACCCGTAGGTCGGCCCGAACGCTGCGTATGTGTCCAGACCCTGCATTCTCCACTCCCTCACTCGTTGGTACGGCCCCCGTGTGAGGACCGGGGCTCGTTCGCCCAACCCCCGGTCGGTGCCGATGGCCTAGCTAGACATCGCTAGGCGGGTCGGCCTCGATCTCTGCCTCGATCTCGTCCTCGAGGACGAGGATCGCGAAGCCGAAGGCCCGCGCTACGGCGCTTGCTGCGGTAACGGACCGGGCGGTGCCGATGATGGGGGCGATCCCGACCAGCACGCCTGGACATCCTCGAGCGTGACCCCGACGTCCATCGCTGGCCCGGCGTTGGCCAGGTTCGACGCCGGTGGCGCATCTGATGCTGCCAGGGCCGCGATGCGGGCCAGCATGAGCTCGCGCGGCCCGAGGTCGCACGCGTCGACCGATGCCGCAGTCATGGCCGCGAGGGTGTCCAGCAGCGGCCTCTCGTTGGGCATGGCAAGCCCTTCGTCCGCGCCGCGCAGCCCAGCGCTGACGGCAACTTCACGCTGGGAGGCTGCCGGGCACGAGGCATCGCCGACAAAGGATGATGTGCCCTCGGTGTCGCGCCGCATCGCTCAGGCATGCACGGCGGGGACGGGTGTCCGGGCCTTGATGAGCCTGACGACAGCGGCGGTGACGACGTGCGCGGTGACGACGGCGGCGGCGACAGGGGCGGTGGTGACCGGGCCCAGGCCGACGGACAGGGCGGCGATCGCGGTCAGCCCGAGAGGGGCGCGGATGGTGGCTCCTGGGACGGCGGAGAGCATGCACCCGACCGCGATGGCGAAAGGGATGCTCGGGAAGAGCTGGTGAGCGATGACCCCAGCGGTGCCGCCGACGAAGAGCATGGGGAGCACGTTCCCACCGATGAAGCCCGTGGCCAGGCTGAGCGCCATGGCCAGCATCTTCCCGGCCAGCACGGCTACGAGCAGCCCGGTGCTGATCGTGGCCGCGTTGTCGATCACGGCCGTCAGCTGGGCGTTGCCGGCTCCCACCGTCAGCGGCAGCGCGACGGCGATCAGCCCGACCAGGCTGCCACCCACGGTCCCGCGCACGTAGGGATGGGTGAGCTTGTCAGCAGCGAGGTTGACGACCTTCACGATGACGACGAACGTGATCATGAGCAGGCTGGACGCGGCACCGAGCACGACGCCGATCAGCAGCTGCGACGGGGCGAAGTCCTCGACCGGGATCGCGAAGCTGTTCAAGAACGTCGTCCCGACCACCGCGAAGTACAGCCCGAACCCGACAGTCGCCGCGATCAGCTGTGGCACGACTGCCTGCATGTACTTCCCCCGCGGCACGGGGCCGAGCTCGCTGACCATGATGGTGCCCAGCAGTGGGGAGGTGAACGCCCCGCCGAACCCGCCGGCGATACCCGCCATCGTGGCCTGCAGCCGGGCGTCCTCGTTCCCCGGCCAGCGGCGCGCGGCGATCCAGGACGCCAACCCGCCCCCCATCATCACCAGGGCGAACGATGGCCCCAGGCTCGCCCCGGCCACGGCCGACACCAGCGCGACCCCCACCCACGGCAAGGCCACCCGGTGGTCGACCCTGCCCGACTCGATCACCGCGACACCACCGGGAACCTGCTTCGGCACACCCCACCAGCCGCGCAACGCCATGGCGACGAGCCCGCCGGTGGCGGTGACGGCCACCCACCACCACTCGCCCGACCACACCTGCGTGCGAGGCTCGCCGAAGATGACCTCCGCGATGGCCCCGGTGACACCCAGGTAGGCCAGGCCCAACACGCCGACCACCGCGCCCACGATCGCCGCAACCACGAGCAGCTCGCGATACCACCGACGATCCAACGGGAGCAGCGACGGAGTCGACATGTGTCACCTTCCTGGAATGTGCGAGGGCTGGGGCATCTCACCGATGATGCCGCCCTATCAATTGTCTGCCTCGACTTGTGCCGATCCCCGTTCCTTGATCTGCCGTCGGTTGGATCAGACCAGCTTGGGGAAGGCGACGAGCAGCACGACGCCCACGGTCCCCACGACCAAGGCGAGGGCGAGGAGCGCCCATTGGCTGCGAGGCTGTGTCACACGACTCGACATGGCGGTGAAGAACAGCACGGCAGCGAACAGCACGGTCAGCAGCGTGTAGTTGTCGCCCCGCTGGTTGTTCCGCAGGGCCTCGGTGAAGAGCGCATCGGCTTGTTCGTCGGCCGCCGCCGCCGCTTCTCGCTCGGACAGCACGTAGGAGGGCATGGCGAACGGGGACGGCACCTCACCCTCGGCGCCGCCGGCGGCCAGCCAGTCGGCGTTCGCGACTGCCAGTGGCTCGGGGAAGCGCTCGATGAGGAACTGGGACTGGCGCTCGTTGCCGCTCCCCTCGGCAGCGACCCACTGCGTCCAGATGCCGACGTGGACCGCCTCTCGCTGGTTGGCCGTCCCGCTCAGCCGAGCCGCTTCGATCCGCTGCGCCGAGGCCCGGTTGAACTCGATCGACATCGCGCCGCCCCACTTGCTCGACTGGAACGCCGACCAGGCGGTGAGGATCGTGGTGGCAGAGAGCACGATCACGGCGATGAGCTCGAGCCGGCGCTGGGATCGGGACTGCTGAGCGGGCGGCTCCGTCTCGGACTCCTTGGGCTTCTCGGGCACCTCCGGCACCTCGGGCACGGGAGCATCCTAGGGCTCTGAGGCTGAGCCGGTTCGCTCCTGACCCTTTCCTGAAGGCAGGCCTTGTGGCTGGTCTCACACGCCTGCGTGTTGGACTGAGCGATACGGTGACAGCGTCCTCGACAGCTGATGGTGGGAAGAGCGTCCTACGACCATGAACGATCTTGAGCAGGTCCTTGACCAGGCGGGTCTGACGAACGAGAAGGTCCGTGAGTACGTGCGGTACTGGGCCGACGTCACAGGGGCCGACCGGGTCGAGGTGGTCGACGCCTCCGACGACGCTCGCCTGGTCCAGGAGTCGTTGGACGCTGGTGAGATCCTTCCCGCCGGCGAGGGCCTCTACTACTCGCGCAGCTACTTCAAGGACACCGCCCGGTCTGAGGAGCGGACGGTCGTCGCGACCAACAACCCCGAGGACAAGGGCATCTACAACAACTGGCGTCCCGCATCGGAGATGCGACCGCTGCTCACCGAGCGGATGCGCGGCGCCTCCACCGGCAAGACCATGTACGTCATCCCCTACCTCATGGCGCCGCCTGGGTCACCACTGGAGGACTGGGCCGCCGGGGTCGAGCTGACCGATCACCGCACCGTCGTACTGCACATGATCCGGATGGCTCGGGTCGGAGTGAAGTACCTCAACGAGCTTGCCCATCAGGACAGCTTCGTCCGCGCGGTCCACGTCACCGGCGACCTCGAGAACCTCGGTCAGGGGACGCCCGAGGACCAGCGCTACTTCGTCACCGTCGCCGACGAGCGCACGATCCTGCACTACGGCTCCTCGTATGGGGGCAACGCGTTGCTCGGCAAGATCGCCCACGGCTTGCGTCAGGGCTCCTACGACGGATGGGCCTCCGGCAAGTTCCTCGTCGAGCAGTTCATGCTCATCGGGATCGAGGACAAGCAGACTGGCAGGACCTACCACATCTGCGGTGGGTTCCCGAGTGCGTCCGGCAAGACCAACCTGGCAATGATGCTGGCGCCGGACTCGTTGGGGGAGCGCTATCACGTCTCCTTCTACGGGGACGACATCGCCTGGCTCTGGGTCGACCCCGAGGACGGCAAGCTCTACGGGATGAACCCTGAGTACGGGGTGTTCGGGGTCGCGAAGGACACGAACGCGACCACGAACCCGACAGCGCTGGAGTCCGTGGCTTCGGGGACCCAGGCGCTCTTCACGAACATCGCCTACAACGAGGACACCCACGATGTCTGGTGGGAGGGCAAGACTCCGCGCCCGCCGGTCGACGTCACCGGCTGGCGCGACTGGAAGGGTGAGCTCATCGCCGACCGACCGGAGGGGTCCGACGAGCCCTGGGCGCACCCGAACAGCCGCTTCACCACGACGCTGGCGAACGTGCCCAACATCGCTGCGGACTTCGAGGACCCCAAGGGGGTCGAGATCGACGGGATCATCTTCGGCGGCCGCACCCGTGACCGGGAGCCTCTGATCCGGGCGATCCACGACTTGGCCGAGGGGGTCTACGACGGGCTGACCCTCGGTGCCGAGGCCACCTTTGCCGCCGAGGGCAAGGAGGGCGAGCTCCGATACGACCCGATGTCGATGCGCCCGTTCATGTCCTACCCGGAAGGTGCCTACGCCCGGCACTGGCTGAACATCATCGGTTCGGCGAAGAACCAGCCGATCTTCGCGCACGTGAACTGGTTCCAGCGCGACCCCGAGGACGGGCACTTCCTGTGGCCCGGGTACCGCGAGAACCTGCGGCCGCTGCTGTGGCTCATGCAGCTGAAGAACGGGGAGGTGACAGGCCGCGAGACCGCCGTCGGGATCATCCCGACCGAGGAGGAGCTGGACCTCGAGGGCGTCGACATCGCGCCTGAGGACCTGGAGACGATCTTGTCGATCAATGTCCCCCGCTGGCAGCAGGAGATGGAGCACCGCCAGGCACACCTGGAGCACTTCGACGGACTCCCCGAGGAGATCTGGGAAGCCCACCGGCGTGTCGCGGCCGCCCTGAACGAGGAGGATGGGGCGACGCCGTAGCGGCCTCGACCCCAGGGCGTCGATCACGTGAACGAGGCGCGGCCACGTGTCGGAACGCTGCATGAGGGGCCGCTGCATGCGGCGCTCAAGGCCTGGTACGCCGAAGCCGGGGATCGCGTCGAGGAGCCTCTCCAGGGCTTCGTCATCGACATCGTGCGCGACGGCGTGCTCATCGAGATCCAGACGAGCGGCTTCACGTCGATGCGCCGCAAGCTCATCCGGCTGCTTGAGACCCATGCCGTTCGGGTTGTGCACCCGATCGCCGTGGATTCCCAGATCGTCAAGGTGGACGAGGACGGCGTGGTCGTGGCACGCCGACGTTCACCGAAGCACGGCGCGTTCGTCGACGTGTTCGCCGAGCTGGTGAGCTTCCCGGAGCTGATCGATCACCCAGGCCTCTGCGTCGATCTGCTCCTCATCACCGAGGAGCAGATCCGCCGCCACGACGCGACCAAGGCTTGGCGACGCCAGGGGTGGGTCATCGAGGAGCGCCGCCTGATCGACGTCCGTGAGCGTCGCCTCTTGTGCTCCTCGGCGGACCTTGCGGCCCTGCTCCCGTCCAGGCTCGCGTCGACGTTCCGCACAGCGGATCTTGCTCGCGAGCTCGCACGGCCACGTCGGCTGGCGCAGCAGATGGCGTACTGCCTGCTGCGGACCGGGGCGATCGAGGTGGTGGGCAAGGACGGCAATGCCAGGGTGTACTCGCGTGCCATGGGCGAACCGTGAGGCGGGTGCTCGTACAGGTCACTGGCGGCCTAGGGCCCTGGACCGAGGGCGGTGTCCAAGTCGGCCCAGAGGTCCTCGAGGTCCTCGATCCCGACGCTGAGGCGGAGCAGCCCTGCCGGCAGGTGCTCCTGCCCGGCAACGGCGGCGCGGCGTTCGATCGTGGACTCCACCGCACCGAAGCTGGTGGTGTGGCGGACGACCTCGAGGTGGGCGCACACCGCGTCGGCTTCGCGTGCGCCGCCACGAACGTCGAAGGAGATCACGGTGGCGAAGCCTGGGTATCGGACTCGTCCCACCGCCGGGTGCTCCCGAAGGCGTGCTGCCAGAGCGCCGGCCGAGGCCTGAGCCTGAGCGTGGCGAACGGCCAGGGTCCGGATGCCGCGCGTAGCCAGGTAGCACTCCAAGGAACCGGGGATGGCGCCGCTCAGGCCCCGGTGCCGACGTAGGTTGGTGAGCAGGTCGTTCGATCGCGTGGTGACCACTCCAGCGATGAGGTCGGAGTGTCCGCCCAGCAGCTTTGTGGCCGACTGGACCACGACGTCGGCACCGAGCTCGAGCGGTTGCTGCGCGAGCGGACCCGCAAGGGTGTTGTCGACGACGACCAGCGCGCCAGACCGTCGCGGAGCGGCGGCGATACGCGCGAGGTCCGACATCTTCAGCAACGGGTTCGACGGGGACTCCACCCACAGCAGGTCGCAGTTCAAGGCTGCGTCGACCCAGGCCTCGGTGTCGTCGACCGGGAGTGGGGTGGCCGACCAGCGGCCCTGCCTCACGCCATCGCGAAGGAGGCCGACCAACCCTTGGTAGCAGTCGTCGGGGTAGGCGATGCGGGCGCCGGGCGCCAGGCCCGCGAGCACGGCGGCGATGGCGGCCATGCCGGAGGCGAAGGCGACGGCCTCGGCATCCTCCAGCCCGCCCACGAGGGTCTCGAACGCGATCCAGGTGGGGGTCCCGTCCTCGCGGGCGTAGGCACGCTCACCACCAGAGGCGTAGGTGGAGGCCAAGGTCACCGGGGCGTTGAGGGGCGCCCCGGGTTCGCTGGGCCTCCCACCGGCGACGACCCAGGTCGCGGGGTGGTAGTCGGGCCTGTTCATCGGGCGCTGCTCTTCATCCCCGTCACTGTGGCACACGCTCAGATCGGCCCGGTGAGGTAGTGCTGGACCGACGGGCCGACCGCGCGGGCCAGGTCGTCCGGGCTCAGGGTGGCGATCGACGGGAGCTCGAGGATGTAGCGGGCCACGGCGAGGCCGGCCATCTGGGCGGCAACGAGCTCGGCTCGGCGGTGCGCCGACTCGTCGTCGACGAGAGCGGAGACCGCGGCGATCACGGTGCCCTGCAGGAGCTCGCGAACGGCACGCATCGCGGTGGGATGGGAGAAGCCGGTCTGCAGCACGCCCAGCATGTGGGCCCGGACCAGCGGCTGCTCCCACCGTGTGACCACCCGGCGTACGAGCTCTTCGCCCACGCGCTCCGGTGGCACGTTGGCGAGCCGGTCGGCGAGCACCTGAGCAGGCTCGACAGGCAGCGCGATGGCCTCGGCGAGGAGGCCGTCCTTGCTGCCGTAGAAGTGCAGCACGAGGGCCGGGTCGACGCCGGCCTCAGCCGCGATGGCCCGCACCGACGCGCGGTCGTACCCTTGCTGGGCGAACAGCGATCGGGCGGCAACGAGGATCGCCTCACGAGTGCCGCTGTCCCCGGGTCGGCGCCCCCGTACGGCCATCAGCTCCGCCGCCTCACTGCTGCCGGACGAGCTGGGTCATCCGTTCCTCGATCGTGGCGGTCACCGGTTCGACCTCCGCTGCCACTCCGTGCTCGCTCAGCAGGTGCCGCAGCCTGGCGGCGTCGGCGCCGATCACTCTCACGGCCCGGCCGTCCAGCGTGACGGCGTAGTCGGCGGCGGAAAGCACCGCGAACGAGCGCTCCCAGGAGTCCGACCGCACGGCCAGGACCGGGGTGCCGGCGACGATGTCGGCCTCGCTGCCCTGCCCCACGAGGCACCCCTGCGACATGAGCAGCAGTCGGTCGCACTGGCGGGCTTCCTGCATCGAGTGCGTGGTGACGAGGGCGGCGGCCCCGGACTCCGCCTGTGCCCGGATCGTGTCCCACAGGCGAGTGCTGGCCAGCGCTTCCACTCCTGAGGTCGGTTCGTCGAGCACCAGGACCGACGGTTCGTGCTGCAGCGCGCAGAAGAACGCCAGCCGCCGCTGCAGGCCGAGTGGGAGGTCTCGGACCAAGGTCGCGGTGACCTCGGCCAGCGGGCCGTCCAGGGCGGCCGCACTGGCCTGGTAGGCGCCGGCGGAGAAGGCGACGTTCTGCGCCACCGTGAGGTCGCGGTAGAGGCCGAGCCCTTGGGGTACGTACCCGAGCCGGCGTCGGTTGCCGCGGGAGGGGGCCGAGCCGAGCAGCGCTGCGCGACCGCGGTCGGGGGCGAGCAGTCCGAGCAGCATGCGGATCGTGGTGGTCTTGCCGGCGCCGTTGGCGCCGAGCAGACCGACCACCTCGCCCCTGCCGACGGCGAAGGACACGTCGTCCACGGCGACCAAGGCGCCGAAGGCCTTGGTGAGCCCGACCGCCTCGAGCTTGGGCCCGCTCATGGCGCGAACCCGGCGGCTGCTCGAAGAGAGGCGGCGATCGTGACGCTCTCCAGGTCGTTGGGGACCGTGGTCGCGCCCGCCGGCAGCTGCGGCCACCACTCCCGGAACGACCTGCCGTGGCGCCAGCCGTACTCGGGCCGTCGGATCGCGGTGGTCTGCACCACGACACCAGGGGCGTCGGCGAGCACCTGGTCGGGCGGGCCGGCCAGCAGCGCCCTTCCGGCCTCGAGCACGAGGACGCTGGCGGCTCGCTCTGCCTCGTCCAGGTAGCTGGTGCTGATGATGACCGTCGTCCCGCCTGCTGCCGCCTCGGCGAGCAGGCGCCAGAGCTCGACCCGGCTCACCGGGTCGACCCCGGTGCTCGGCTCGTCCAGGATGAGCAGGCTGGGCTCGTGAAGCATCGCCAAGCAGAAGCCCAGCTTCGTGCGCATGCCCCCGGAGAGCTGTCGGGCGAGTCGGTCCCTCGCCTGGCTCAGCCCCGCTCGTCCCAGCAGGTCGTCCCCGCGTGCTCGTACTGCGGGCGGGCTGAGGCCGTACGTGCTCCCGACGAAGGCCACGTTCTCGGCCACGGTGAGGTCGGCCCAGCTGCCGGCCGCCGCGGGTTGGTACCCGATGTCGTTCTCTGGTGGCACCACGACCTCGCCGTGGCTGAGCGGGACGCGTCCCACCAGCGCGCGCAGCAGCGTGGACTTCCCTGCCCCGTCCCCGCCGGCCACGGCCGTCACGGTCCCCGTCTTGGCTGCCAGGGTCACCCGATCCAAGGCCACGTGGTGGCCGAAGCTGACCGTGAGGTCGAAGGCGCCGTACCCGCGGCGGGGCGGCGTCACGAGGCGGCGCCGGCGGTGGCGTCCGGGACCCTTCGCCGCGAAGGCCCTTGGCTGGGCGCCAGGTCCCGGCGGAACCGCAGCACGGCGCCGGTGAACACGACGACGGCCATGAGGGTCAGCACGGTGAAGGGGAGCAGCAGCGAGTCGAACGGGGCACCGCGCAGCATGACGCCTTGGGAGATCATGGTGAAGTAGGTGAGTGGCAGCCCGTAGCTGATCCATCGCACCGCCCACGGGATGGCCTCGAGCGGGAAGATCATCCCGGACAGCAGGATCTGGGGGAGCAGGAAGAAGAACGCCGTCTGGATCGCCTGGCCGACGTTCTGGGAGATCGTCGACACGAAGACCCCGAGGCCGAGCACGACGAACAGGAACAAGCCGGCCCCGAGGGCGTAGACGACGGGGCTGCCGTTGAATGGCACGTCGAAGAGGACCATGCCGAGCACGGTGACGATTGCCATGTCGAGGCTGGCGAGCACGAAGTAGGGCGTGATCTTGCCCAGGATCACGGTGCTGGGACGGATGGGCATCACGGCGAGCTGCTCGAGGGTCCCGCTCTGCCGTTCCTTGACCAGCCCGATGCTGGTCACGAGGGTGCCGATGAACATGAGGATCAGCCCGATGATGGCCGGCACCATGACCCAGGATGTCTCCAGGTCCGGGTTGTAGAGCACCTCGACGTCGACCTGGTCGCCCAGCGTGTTGAGCGCTGACACGGCCGCCTGCGCGGAGAAGAGCGCGGAGCCGTCCACCAGCACCTGCGGCGGCGTCGTCCCGGTGACGATCGCCACGTCCACCTCGTTGCGTTGGACGGCGTCCTCGGCGTCCTCGGCGTCCTGGTTGGCGTGCACGGACGCGACGTCGAACAGCGGTGGCGCCTGGTCGGCGACCAGCTGGGCCTGCGGTCCGACCGCCGTCGTCGGGATCGAGTCGACCTTGAAGTTGGCGGCGTAGCCGAACACCACCAGCAGCATGATGGGCAGCGCGACCAGCATGCCCATCGTCCGACGATCTCGGCGCAGCTCGCGGAACTCCTTGACGATCATGGCTCGCACGTCGCGGACGCTAGTAGCGTGCGCCACAGAAGTCAACGAGTGTTGAAATCAATCCCCTCGGCTCGTTCGATTCGGCGGACTCGCCGCGGCCGCCGGCGGAGTCCGACAAGATCGAGACCTCTTGGACTCGGAGGTCTGCTGTGCCCGAACTCGTGACCCCTGCCCGCTACGACGCGGTGCTCTTCGACCTCGACGGCGTGCTGACAACGACACGGACGCTGCACTCCGCCGCGTGGAAGGACACCTTCGACGCCTTCCTGTCGCGGTGGGACGCCGAGCATGGCACGGACAACGCTGAGTTCTCCGAGCACGAGGACTACCTGCGCTACGTCGACGGCAAGCAGCGTCAGGACGGCGTCCGGGACTTCCTCGCCTCCCGCGGGATCTCACTGCCCGAGGGCGCCCCGGACGACGAGGAGGACGTCGAGACGGTCTGGGGGGTCAGCAACCGCAAGCAGCACCTGGTCGAGCGCGAGATCGAGGAGCACGGCGTCGAGGTGTTCCCCGGCTCGGTTGCCTGGGTCCGCCAGCTGCGCAGCGACGGCCTGCGGACTGCAGTGGTGTCCTCCAGCCGCAACTGCGCCGCTGTGCTCGCCCACGCCGGGATCGAGTCGCTGTTCGACGAGCGGGTGGACGGCTCGACGGCGCTCGCCGAAGGGTTGGCCGGCAAGCCTGCTCCGGACATGTTCCTTGCGGCAGCGGAGCGCCTCGGGGTCCCGCTGGACCGCGCGGTCGTCGTCGAGGACGCGATCGCGGGAGTCCAGGCGGGTCGGCGCGGAGCGTTCGGACTGGTGATCGGGGTCGACCGCGCCGGGCACCGTGAGGACCTGGAGCGCGCCGGCGCCGACGTGGTCGTCGAGGACCTGTCGGCGCTGCTGAAGGAGTCCGCTGGCGAGGAACACCCGTTCGGGCCAAAGGCCCACCGGCTCATCGAGGCAGCACAGCGGATCCTGGCCACCACCGACGACTACCCGACCGACCCGTTCCGGCTGGTGGAACGGGCGTACAACCCCACGTCCACCGGTCAGACGGAGACGTTGTTCGCCCTCGGCAACGGCTTCCTCGGGCTACGGGGCTCGCACGAGGAAGGGGCGCCTGCCTACATGCCAGGGGTCCTGCTCAACGGGTTCCACGAGACCCGGGACATCCACTACGCCGAGGACGCGGTCGGGTTCGCCAGGACCGGCCAGTCGATCCTCAACGCGCCGGACGGGACGCGCATCCGCCTGTACGTCGATGACGACCCGCTGGACTGCGAGAACAGCGAGGTCATCGAGTACGAGCGAACGTTGGACATGGAGTCGGCCACGCTCGAACGCAGCGTCGTCCTCCAGCTGCCGGGAGGGCGACGGTACTGGGTCCGCTCCCGGCGGTTCGTCTCCCTGGCTCACCGCCACCTGGCCTGCTTGCAGTACGAGGTGACCGCCCTGGACGTCGACACCACCCTGACGGTCTCCTCGGAGATGGTCACGCACTACCGCGGGGAGGAGCAGTCCGACGACCCACGTCGCGGGCTCGGCTTCGCCAGAGGGGTGTTCGAGCCGCAGGGCGGACGCGCCGACGACCAGCGAGCGACGATGGCGCTGAAGACCCGGCACAGCGGGCTCACGGTGGCGTGCGGGATGGATCACCAGATCGAAGGCGACGACTACGCCCACGTCGACTCGGTCGTGGACGGCGACTTCGCGCGGTCGAGGTACCGGATCGAGGCCAGGGTGGGCAAGCCGGTGCGGATCACCAAGTGGATCAGCTACCACTACGGCGACGAGGACGCCGAGGAGCTGCTGTTCCGCACCGAGTCGACCCTTGACCGGGCACGGGCCCGCGGCTACCAGGAGGAGGTCCACCGCCACACCGCGGTGGTCCGGGACTTCTGGGCGAACGGCGACATCGAGATCACCGGCGCCCAACGACTCCAGCAGGCCGTCCGTTTCAGCCTGTTCAGCGTGATGCAGGCCAGCTTCCGCGCCGAGGGGCACGGGGTGGCGGCCAAGGGCGTGACCGGGCTGGGCTACGAGGGGCACTACTTCTGGGACACCGAGATCTACGTCATGCCGTACCTGGTACACACCGCACCGCAGGTGGCTCGAAGCCTGCTGCTCTTCCGCTACGGCATGCTCGACGCTGCTCGCAAACGTGCCCGTGAGGTCGGGCAGCGTGGGGCACTCTTCCCGTGGCGGACCATCAGCGGCGAGGAGGCCTCCGCGTACTACGCCGCCGGGACGGCTCAGTACCACATCAACGCCGACATCGCCTTCGCGCTGGCGCTGTACGCCAAGGTGACTGGTGACCGGGACTTCATGCACCGCTACGGCGTGGAGATGCTGGTGGAGACGGCCCGCCTGTGGTTGGACCTGGGCTTCTTCTCCGAGCAACATGGCGGGGCTTTCGTCATCAACTGCGTCACCGGGCCGGACGAGTACACGACCGTGGTGAACAACAACTTGTTCACCAACCTCATGGCGGCCGAGAACCTCCAGCTGGCAGCCCGCGCGGTCGCCGACGTCCGGTCGGCGGACCCCGAGCTGTACGCGCGCCTGGTCGACCGGACCGCGGTGAGCGACGGTGAGGTGCAGACCTGGCAACGGGCCGCGGACAACATCTACGTCCCCTACGACGCCGACCGGCAGCTCCCGCTGCAGGACGAGGCGTTCCTCAACCGCAAGGTCTGGGACTTCGCCGGTACGCCGTCGGACAAGTACCCGCTGCTGCTGCACTTCCACCCGCTGGTCATCTACCGACACCAGGTGATCAAGCAAGCCGACGTGGTGCTCGCCACCGTCTTGCTACCCCATCGGTTCACCGACGCCGACCGAGAGCGGGTCTTCGAGTACTACGACCCTCTGACGACTGGGGACTCCTCGCTGTCGGAGTCGATCCAGAGCATCGCGGCCGCCGAGATCGGTCGGATGCGCACGGCTGAGGAGTACCTGATCGACGCCGTCGCGGTGGACGTCTCCGACCGCGCCGGCAACGTCCGCGACGGGATCCATGTCGCCTCGGCCGGGGGGACCTGGATGTCGATGGTCATGGGATTCGCCGGCATGCGCATCGATGACGAGGGCACGCCCTCGTTCCGGCCAAGGGTGCTGCGACGGGTGAAGCGACTCCGCTTCCCCATCCGGATTCGTGGGTCCAGGCTCGAGGTCGACGCTACCCCGGAGCAGACCACCTACTCCATCACCGAGGGAGAGGGGCTCGACATCGTCCACGAGGGCGAACGGGTCCACGTCGAGTCCGGCAGCCCAGTCGTGCTACCGAACGCGGTCCCCAGCTGACCTCACCTCACCCCGTCCTCAGCCGGCGGACCGGGGGGGCTTGGTCGGGTGTGGGCCGGGTCGTCGATGACCTGCGTCGGAAGGTCCGGACGGCCGGCGCCCTCGGGCGTGTGCAGAGCGCCGAGCCCGTAGGCCTGCTCGAGGTGCTCTCTCGTCAGCACCGCGGCTGGGGGCCCGGTCGCCAGCACGCGCCCCTTCATCAGGATGACGTGGTCTGCTGCCTGGGCCTCCTCGAGGTCGTGCGTCGTGATGACGACGGTGTTCCTCTGGTCCCGCTCGGTGTGGATGATGGCGTCGATGGTGCGCGCAGACACGAGGTCGAGGCTCGTGAGCGGCTCGTCGAGCAGGAGTAGGTCGTGGTCCTGGGCGAGGCCCTGCGCCACGAAGACCCGCTGACGCTGGCCACCGGAGAGCTCGCTGACGGGCCGGCGCGCCAGGTCGTCGACGCCCAGGCGTTGCATCGCGACCCGGACACGCTCGCGGTCCTGCCTCCCTCGCCGCCGCCAGCGACCGAGGGACGGGTAGCGCCCCATGCCTACAGCCTCGGCAACCGTCAGGGGGGTCCCGGCGGGGACGTTGATGGCTTGCAGCACATAGCTGGTCCGAGCTCGCCCGGCCGTCACCGGCGCGCCGTCCACCTCGAGGTCGCCCTGGCTGGGCTCGATGAGCCCAGCCAGGGCGTGCAGCAGGGTCGTCTTGCCCGACCCGTTGGGGCCGATGATGGCGGTGATGGCGCTGGCGGGGACGGTGAAGGTGGAGGCCGCCACCGCGATCGCGCCGCCGCGGTGCAGCACCAGGTCCCGCCCGGAGACGAGCGGCCTCATGTGCGCTCGGGAGTCGCCAGGAAGGCCCTGGTCCGGGTCGCGGCGAGGGTCAGGAAGAACAAGGCCACCGGCACGATGGCCATCGTGGCCGAGCCCGCTGTCCCGAGGTGGTAGCTGGCGACGAGCCCGGCCCAGACCGAGAGGATCGAGACGCCGGCCGCCGTTGCCATCATCGACGGGACCGACCTCACCAGGAGGGCCGCCGTGGCCGGCGGCCCCACCAGCAGGCCGAACACCAGCAGGGTGCCGACGGACTGGTAGGACCCGATCACCGCGGCGGCGATGAGGACGAGCAGCACGGCGTGGGTTCGCTGCGGGCGCATGCCGAGCGTCTGAGCCTTGTCCCGGTCGAAGGTGAGGGCGAGCAGCGGTCGATACAGCAGGATCGAGGCGCCGATCACCACCGTGGCGAGCAGGGCCTGGACGCGCAGGTCCTGGGCTGTGACGCCGAGCGCGTCGCCGAAGAGGATGGCGGTGAGGCTGCCGGTATAGGCCGAGCTGGTCGAGATCACCACCACGCCGAGTGCCAACATCCCCACGAACAGCAACCCGATCGCCGTGTCCTCCGTCAGCGCGGTCTGGCGATGCACGATCTCGATCCCGGCGACCATCACCGCCGCGGCGACGGCCGCGCCCAGGATGGGCGAGAAGTCGAGGACCACGGCGAACGCGATACCGGGCACGACGCCGTGCACGAAGGCATCCCCGAAGAAGCTCATGCCGCGCAGCACCAACCAGGTCCCGACGGTCGAGGCCATCAGCCCGGCGATGATGCCGCCGAGCAGCGCTCGCTGCTGGAAGCCGAGGGCGAACGGCTCGGTGAACCACTCCAACGGGCAGCTCCGATCACGCTCCGGGCGCTTCCTGGGAACTGTTCTCAGGAGGAGGCAGCCTAGCGGCCCGCCGCTCAGCCGGCGGAACGTGCCGCGGCGAGCAGGTCGGCGAACGAGGAGTCCATCGTGTCCCCGAAGGCGGTGAGGTCCGAGACCACGTCGCGGTCGCCCATGAAGCCGAAGTACATCTCGCCGTTGTAGGAGATCACCGAGACCGACAGCGCCTGCTGCGGCCCGACCCACGGCAGCGGGGACATCCGCGTCAGCCTGGAGCCGTTGAGGTAGACGGGGATCTGCAGGCCGGGGACGTTGGTCACCAGCACGTTGAACAGCAGCCGACCGAAGAACACCCGGCTGGTCTGAGCGAGGATGGTCGGTGGGAGGAAGTCGGTGAGGCTGAGCACGGCCGCGACTGCCGTCCCGATGCCGGAGGCCTTGACCTCGGCCATCCGGTCGCGGATAGCGGCGTGGCGCTCCAACGGGGGGGCCGCGTCCACCGGGAGACCGACGGCGAGGACCACGAAGACGTTGGCTCCGCCGGCGTCGCCGCCGGAGTCGCGAACTGCGCTGGGGATCTCTGCCCGCAGCTCCAGGTCGGTCGTGTCGTGGCCGTAGGTGTCGCGAAGGTAGCGGCCGAAGGCATCGGCCGTGATGCTCAGGACGACGTCGTTGATGGAGCCCCCATGTGCCTTGCGGATCTCCTTGAACTCCGCAAGGGGATACGACCTACCGTGGAAGGCCCGATGCGGGCCGGTCTCGACGTTGAGCGGCGTCATCGGCGCCAACGGCAGCGCGGCCTCGACGGTCTCCTTCATCCCTTTGGCCAGGTCGTAGATCTTCGGAGCGCTGTCGGCAGGGTTGCGCAGCACGGAGACGGCACGTTCGGCCAGCTCCTTGGCGGTGCGGGCACTGCGTCGCGCCTGGGCGGCCAGCACGTCTCGTCGCCCCGGCAGGGCGTCCGGGTCGAACTCGGCCACCTCGACCTCGCGGGGCTCCGGGCCGAGGTCGAGCAGCGCTGCGAACAGCTCGATGGCACCCAGCCCGTCGACCATGCAGTGGTGCATCTTCATGATCAGGCCCCACTGGCCGTCCGGCAGGCCGTCGACCTTCCACATCTGCCACATCGGCTTGCTGCGATCCAACCGGCTGGAGTAGATCTCCCCGATCAGCGCGTCCAGCTCGGCCTCGCCGCCAGGAGCGGGCAGACCGACCGCACGCAGGTGATGGGTGAGGTCGAAGTCCGGGTCGTCGGCCCACACCGGCTTGCCGCCGTCCGTCGGGTGCATCACGAGCCTCTGCCGGAAGCGCGGGGCCAGGCCGATCCTGACCCCGATGAACTCGCGCAAGTCCTCCAGCGTGGGTGCTGGCCCTTCCAGGACGAGTGCGCTGCCGATGTGCATGTGGGTCTGGCTCTTGTCCTCGATCCCGAGGAACTGCCAGTCGAGTGCAGACAGCCGGTCGAGCTCGTCAGCCACGGTATCCCCTTCGCCGGTCGGCAACGCTTGGGTGAGGCTAGGGGACCCGTTGTCGGTGTGCGGGCCCTTCTTCGAACCCCGTCGACCCGCCTACGCTTCGCCGGTGCCGGTCGAGGAGGGCGAGGGGCCTGGTCGCCCGGCGCCGATTCGCGCGGTGCTCTTCGACTTCCACATGACCCTGGTGGACCAGGGGGATCCGACGCACTGGCTGGCCCTGGCCTGGCGCCACGCCGGGCGGGCGGGCGATCCCGTCAGTGTGCTCGGCCGCCGCCAGCACGCCGAGCTGGCCGACTGGATCAACCGCATCTGGGAACACGCGGCTGACGTCGACCCGCAGAGCCGGCGCGACCTGTCCCCTGCCGGGCACCGAGCGGTGTACGACGACCTGGTCGAGCGGCTCCCCGGGATGGACCCTGGGCTCGCCGACTCGCTGTACGCCGTCATCCGCCAGCCGTGGTTCGGCTACGAGGACGCCGTGCCGAGGTTGAGCGCGTTGCGGGCTCGAGGCGTGGCTACCGTGCTCGTCTCCAACGCCGGTATCGACATCCGTGGCGTGCTCGAGACGACGGGCTCGCCGAGCTGCTCGACGCGATCGTGGTCTCCTGGGAGGTGGGCGCGGTGAAGCCGAACCGCGAGATCTTCCAGAAGGCCCTCGAGGCCGTCGGCGTCCCGGCGGCCAATGCCCTCATGGTCGGTGACAGCCCCCAGCATGATTCGGGGGCTGCGTCGATCGGGATCAGGACGCTCCTGCTGCCGAGGACCACGGGGCCGCGGCGCGGGCTCTAGCTGGTGCTGCGACTCGTCGGCTGACAAGCCTGCTGAGAGGTCCTATCGGGCTCGTGCGACGAGGGCGGCGATGTGGTCGACGAACTCGGGCCAGAGTGGACGGGGCAGGTCGTGCCCCATGCCGGAGAAGCCGACGAACCTCGCGTTGCGCAGTGCCGAGGCCAGGGCCAGGCCACCGCTGGGCGCGATCAACGGGTCGTGCAGCCCATGAATCACCAGCGCGGGCACCTGCAGAGTCCGCAGCCGTGCGGTTCGGTCCGGCTGGGCCATGATCGCGGCCAGCTGCCGGAAGTACCCACCAGGGTCGTGCGCACGGTCGTAGGACCGCCCGGCTACCTCGGACAGGTACTCCTCGTCGAAGGCGTATCCACGTGAGCCGATGATGCGGAACGTCTCCACGGCGCGGGCCTGGGCACCCTGGCGGTCGGCGGTGACCCTCGAGCGGGTCAGATGTCCGAACAGCCTCGGCTGCGGGTTGCCGACCCGCCGTGACCCGGTCGAGGTCATCATGAGGGTCAGGCTGGCGACCCGGTCGCGATGGCCGATGGCGAGCGCCTGCGCGATGAAGCCGCCCATCGAGGCCCCGACGACGTGGGCGGATGACAGCCCGAGAGCGTCCATCAGCCCCACCACGTCCTGCGCCATGTCCTCGATCGTGTACGGCGGTGCCGTTCGGCGGATGAGGACGTCGGCGATACCGGGAGCCCGTACGTCGGTGAGATGGGTGGACAGCCCGACGTCGCGGTTGTCGAAGCGAACGACATGATGGCCGCGTCTGGCGAGGTCCTCGCAGAGCTCGTCCGGCCAGGCGATCATCTGGGTGCCGAGCCCCATGATGAGCATCACCGCAGGATCACCGGCGCGTCCGAACGTCTCGTAGGCCAGCTGGATGCTGTTGGCCACGGCCAGTCGGGCGGGCTCGTGTCTCACCGGCCGCGCTGCCGAAGCTGCGTGGTCAGGTACCGCGCGTAGGCGTCACGTCCCGCTGCTGACAAGTGGTAGCCGTCTGCGGCCAGCCACCCCGGGTGCGCCGCGGCGTGGCGGCGCCAGCGAACCAGCTTGACCCGCTCCGGCTGGAAGGAGTCGTTGCAGGCGCGGAGCGTCGTGTTCACCTGCTGACCCCACCACCGTGGGACTCTGACGTCGACCAGGAACACCTGCCGCTCCCGTCCGCTCGCGCGGACCAGGGCCCGGCACTGGGGCAGCGTGACCGGTCCGTTGGTGCCCAGGTGGACGACGACGTTGCGCCGCAGGCGGTCATCGGCGGCCCGGGCCCGGGTGATGGCCAGCCCGCGGGTGAACTGTCGTCCGACCTCGGCGTCGATCACGATGCCGCTCGTGCTCGCGCGCTGCAGCGAAGTGCGCGCACTGAGCATGATGGAGTCACCGATCGCGGTGGCGGGACGCCGGTCCGTCATGCGTGACCCGCCTGACGCCGGGCCGGCCAGGCCCATGACCAGGCCGAGGACGGCCAACACCACAAGGTACGGCCGGACCGAGGGGGGCTCGGTCCGGCCGTTGGTGGGGTCGCTCAACCGGCGTTCTCGGCAAGCCACTTGTCGTTGAAGGCCTTCTCCTGCTTGAACGTGGCGCCGGTCTCGTTCTGCATGACGCCCTCGAGCTTGCCGCCGACCATGGGGATGCTCACCTTGATGTCGAAGTCGGCGCTCCACTCGCTGCCGGCTCCGGCGGGAACGATCTCCATCGTGCCGGTGGTTCCGCCGGGCACGTTCTTCACCAGGATCTCCTCGGTCGCCGTCGCCTTGTCGCCGGCGCGGGTCCACTTCTCCGTCTGGGTCACCACGTTGGTCTCGCCGACGATCTTCTTGGCGAACCCGGGCAGGTCGGCCGGGACGCTGCGCGTCACCTTGACGGAGATGGCGTCGTCGGACGCGCTGAACTCGGCGAACGTAATGTCCGAGTGCCCCATCGCCTCGTACTTCGCCTGCCAGTAGTCCTGGTTCGAGATCATTGCCCAGAGCTGGTCCAAGGTGGCGTCGTAGGGATCGGTGTTGGTGAACTTCTTGGCCACAGTTCCTCCTCGTTGCGGGTGCCTGGCTAGGCCTGCTCGGCGGCGATCATGGCACTTCTGCCAGCACTTCGCGGGCCATCTGGGAGAACTCGTCGGCGAAGTGCTGACCCAACCGGTCACCGTCGGCGACCAGCGTGGCGTCGGTGCCGAAACCGACGCCGACCGAGCCGTTGTAGCTGACGATGCAGACCGTCATCGGCTCGTCGCCCGAGCACGGCGCCCAACCCAGCACGCCTGCCACCTCCGTGCCGGCGAGGGACATCGGCTGCTGCGGACCCGGCACATTGGTCAAGACGCCCACCGCCTTGTTCGCGAAGTAGTTCGTCAGCGCCTTGGCGACCGGCATCGGGGCGCGCGCGATCTCCCGCTGGATGCTGTACGTGATGAGTGCCTCGTCGCTGTTCTTGATCCGATCCATCCGCTCGGTGACCTCGGCCAGGCGCTCGCGGACGTCGTCGAGGCCGATCGGCATGCGGAAGGCCACGAGAGCGAAGTGGTTGCCGAGGTCGCGAGTGAGGTTCTCGTCGAAGGGCTTGACGTTGATCGGCACCATCCAGAGCAGCTCGTCGACCGAGTGATCCTCGCGCTCGCGCAGGTAGCGCGTCATCGCCCCGGCGACGGCGGCGAGGAGCACGTCGTTCACCGTGCTGTCGGTCGCTCGGCCGACGGCCTTCACCTGCTCGAGGGAGAGCGGGGGCGCCCAGGAAGCACCCTTGGCGACGCCTGGTGTCCCGCTCCAGACCGTGCGTACGCTCGGTCCGGCGAGGACCAGCTTGCCGACGGAGGCCACATCGTTGACCACGCGGTTGCCGGGCGAGCTGACCACTCGAGCCAGGTCGGTGATCCGCTCCGGGTGCGCCACCGCCTCCCGTGCCGATCTGAACATCCGCAGCCCGGTGCCGAGGACGGCACCGACACGTTCGCTCAGGTCCCCGTTGGTCGCCGAGCCTGCGTTGCCGAGGGCCTCAGCCAGCCCGACGGAGGCGCTGCCGACGACGGAGCCGGCGAAGTCGGCCGCCGCCTCGCCGAGGTTGCGGGTGGCCGAGGCCGCCACGTCGGCCGGCCGGGTGGAGCGGCGCAGGCGCCTGCCGACCGGTGCTGGCGGTTCCTCCAGGTCGCACAGGCCGAAAGCGACCTGGGTGAGGCGGATGCCGTCGGCGATCGCGTGATGAAACCTCGCCAGCACGGCGGCACCGCGGACCCCGTCGTCGAAGGTGAGGCCGTCGACGAGATGGATGGTCCACAACGGCTTTGCCTTGTCCAGCGCCACGCTGCGCTGGGCTGCCACGAACGCCTGCAACGTCGGCACGTCTGCGGGGTCCGGCAGGGTGACCTCGATGACGTGGTCGTCGAGGCGGAAGGTGGGATCGACCTCCCATGCCCAGCCCTCGCCGGTGGGCACGGCGCGGCGGGCGAACACCGGGTACCGCGCGAGGAGGCGTTCAGCGATCACCTGGCGCACTGCGTCCCAGTCGGGCACGTCGCGGAACCACATCACGCTGTCGATGACCATGAGGCTGTTGGGCCGGTCCATCGTCAGCCACAGTGCGTCCTGCGCCGACATCGACGTCCTGGTCATCGGTCCTCCCCAGCCTGGTGGTCGCCGGTCGAGCAACCGGGAGTGACGCTAGCCGGTCCAGCGTCACTCCATGTGGCACTCCCAGCCGCTAGCCTGCGCCCGTCGGGGCGAGGCCCACCGGGGTTGGAGGAGGACCGAGATGGCCAAGGACGATGCCCGGGCAGGGAATGCCTTCGGGAACTCATCCGCCGAGCGCAGCCTGAACATCACCGCACGTGGGGTGGTCAGCGCTCTTGTCCTTGCTGCGCTCATCATCTTCGCGGCGCAGAACTTCGAGGGCGTCACGATCTCGTTCCTCTGGCTGCAGTTCGACGGCGTCCCGCTGTGGCTCGTCATCTTGGGCTCGGCGTTCCTCGGCACGTTGCTGGACGGCAGCGTGCGCTCGCTCGTCCGCTACCTGCGGAACAAGCCTCCGGAGGAGTAGCCCGGCGAGCGACAGCGCCGGCCGTGGCGGCTGGTCCTGGGTCGCCGGACCTCCTTCCCGCTGGCCCGTCAGTGCGTGGTGCCGCCCTCGGCGATCCGGACGCGCTCCCGCTCGTAGGACGCCATGATCTCGGCCTCGGCGGCGGCGCGGCCCACCCAGATCGCTCCTTCGACGGACTTGCCGGGCTCGAGGTCCTTGTAGACCTCGAAGAAGTGCTGGATCTCCAGCCGGTCGAACTCCGAGACGTGGTGGATGTCCTGGATGTGGTCCTTGCGTGGGTCCCCGGACGGGATGCACAGCAGCTTGTCGTCGCCACCCATCTCGTCCTTCATCCGGAACATGCCGATGGTCCGGCAGCGAACCAAGCAGCCAGGGAAGGTGGGCTCCTCGATGAGCACCAGAGCGTCCAACGGGTCGCCGTCCTCGCCAAGGGTGTCGTCGACGAAGCCGTAGTCCGAGGGGTAGCGGGTAGACGTGAAGAGCCGCCTGTCCAGCTTCAACCGTCCAGACTCGTGATCCACCTCGTACTTGTTCCGGCTTCCGGCTGGGATCTCGATGGTGACGTTGAAGTCCACGCTGCTCTCCTCTGACGGTGAACGCTCAGTCTGGCCCAGGTCGGTTGCTCGGGTGGGCGTTTCACCCACGAAGCCGTCGCCTAGCGTGTCTGGATGAGCAACGCCGCCGAGGACGCCGCCGCTCGATCGCCCGGGATGGTGGACTGGGACCTCGCCGCCGGGGTCGCCAGGCGCATCGCGGGGCCCGGCCCGTCGATGACCGCCCAGGAGGTGGAGGACGTCGTCGCACGCCTTCGCTCCTACGCCCGCGAGGCCGAGGGCTTCGTCGCCGAGCACACCGGGCTCGTGGCGCCGTCGAACGAACACCCGGTCCGGGTCGTCGACAGGTCTCGCTGGGCACGTGCCAACGCCTCGGCCATGCAGGAGATCGTCAGCCCCGTCATCGAGCGGCTGCAGACCCGTGCAGCATCCCGATCCTCACTGGTGAACGCCGTCGGTCCGCGGGTCACCGGAGTCGAGGTGGGCGCCATGCTCGGGTACCTGGCGAGCAAGGTGCTGGGGCAGTACGACCCCTTCGGTGGCCAGCTGTTGCTCGTCGCACCCAACATCGTCGAGATCGGGACCGAGCTGCGTGCCGACGAGCGTGACTTCGCGCTCTGGGTGTGCCTGCACGAAGAGACGCACCGGGTGCAGTTCACCGCCGTGGACTGGCTGAGCGAGCACATGCGCCACGAGGTTGCCTCCTTTCTCGACGCGGCCCCGCTGCAGACCGACGAGCTGCTGGGCCGACTGGCCGACGCCGGGAGAGGGGCCTTCGAGCTCGCCCGGAGCCGCGGCACCAGCGGGCCGTCGCTGCTGGACCTGGTCCAGACCCCGGAGCAGCGCGAGGTGCTCGACCGCCTCGGTGCCATGATGTCGCTCCTGGAGGGGCACGCCGAGGTCGTGATGGACGGTGTGGGTCCGGAGGTGGTCCCGAGCGTGGCCTCGATCCGGTCGAGCTTCCAGCAACGCCGGGGGAGCGCTGTCGGGCTGGGTCGGATGCTGCGTCGGCTGCTCGGCCTGGACGCCAAGCTCCAGCAGTACGCCGACGGATCGGCCTTCGTCAACGCTGTGGTGGAGCGGGTCGGCATGGACGGCTTCAACGCGGTGTTCACCTCGCCGGAGACGCTGCCGAGTGCGACCGAGGTCGCCGAGCCCAGGCGATGGCTGGATCGTGTCCACGGCTGAGCGATCGGATTGAGCCGTGGGCCCCCATCCCGCTGTGTCACAGTGCCGTTCGGCGGTGCGGCGACACCTACGCGCGTTGGGCAGCGGCGGGACGAGCGGGCTCGTGCTCGTCGCCCTCTCTGGCGGGGCGGACTCCACTGCGCTGCTCCAGGCCGCACTGCACGAAGTCGCGGGCCGGCGGGTGGGCGCCATCCGGGTCGGGGCCATCGTGGTCGACCACGGGCTGCAACCGGGATCAGGGGACCTGGCCCGAGACGTCGCTGAGTGGGCCAGGGTTGCGGGTGCCGACCCGGTCAACGTGGTGCATGTCCGGGTCGGGGAGGGCCCCGGCCCGGAAGCGGCGGCGCGGTCGGCTCGCCGGGATGCGCTGGCGGCGGCCGCACGGAGACTCGGTGCTGAGGCTGTCCTGCTCGGTCACACAGCCGACGACCAGGCCGAGACGGTCCTGCTGGGCCTGGCCAGGGGATCGGGCGCCCGTTCGCTCGCGGGCATGGCTGAGGTGACCGAGGGCTATCGGCGGCCGTTCCTGGGCCTGACACGTTCCCTCGTTCGGGCCGCGGTCACCGAGGAAGTTCGCACCCCCTGGGAAGACCCGCACAACGCCGACCAGGCATTCGCCCGTGCGCGGGTGCGCCACCGGGTGCTGCCGACGCTGGAGGCCGAGCTCGGCCCCGGCGTCAGCGCGGCACTGGCTCGCACGGCCGCGCTGCTGCGCGCCGACGCTGACGCGCTCGATGGGCTGGCCGAGCAGGCCCTCACCAGGGCGATCGGTTCGGGACGGGTGGCGGCCGCGGCGGAGCTGCGGCTGGACGTCGCGGTGCTCCAGACGCTGCCGGCAGCCGTACGGACGCGGGTCCTGCGCCGTGCCGCCCTCCTGGCGGGCTCGCCTCCTTCTGACCTGTCGGCCACCCACGTCCTCGAGGTGGACGCCTTGGTCACGGGGTGGCGCGGGCAGCGCCGGGTCGATCTGCCGGGCGAGGTCCGCGCCGCTCGGGCGGGGGGTGCTCTGACCTTCGTTCGGGCGTGAGCACCTGTGGCAGGCTGCCGGTATGGATGGCCGGGACGTCGCGCACGACCTCGACGAGGTGTTGCTGGACGAGCAGCAGATCATGGCGCGGATCGGGGAGCTGGCAGCCTCGGTTGAGCAGGACTACCAGGGGACAGACCTCCTGCTCGTGGGCGTGCTCAAGGGTGCGGTCATGGTGATGGCGGACTTCGCCCGTGCGCTCGGCCGCCACGTCGAGATGGACTGGATGGCCGTGTCCTCGTACGGGTCGGGGACGAAGTCCAGCGGGGTGGTCCGGATCCTCAAGGACCTCGACACCGACATCACCGGGCGCCACGTCCTCGTCGTGGAGGACATCGTCGACACCGGGCTCACCCTGTCGTGGCTGGTGTCCAACCTGCGCTCCAGGCGTCCGGCGTCGGTGGAGATCCTCACGCTGCTCCGCAAGCCGCACGCCGCCCGCGCCGACGTCTCGGTGCGCTACGTCGGCTTCGACATCGAGGACCGCTTCGTCGTCGGGTACGGGCTCGACTACGCCGAGCGCTATCGGAACCTGCGCAGCGTCGGAGTGCTCGCCCCCGCGCGCTACCAGTGAGCCGCCTGGATCTGGCACACCGACCGGCGGGAACACCAGACGTAGCGCCCGTCGTTGGTCGGGCAGGAAGGTGATCGGCGGGCGGTGTACCGTCGCAGCCGTCCCCGGCTGCTCACCCGGCCGGATCGACCGGGCCGCCGCGGTCCGGCCGGCGCAGACGAGAAAGGGTCGGGCCTGCGCAGGCCCGGGCGATGAACGCCAGACGATTCCTCCGTGGCCCGTTCTTCTGGGTCTCCATGATCCTCGTGGGCTTCCTCGTGGCCAGCCAGGTCATCGGTGGCGGAGCCACCTACGAGCGCGTCGACACCTCCGTCGCGCTGAGCGCGATCGAGGGCGCGGAGGTGCAGTCGGCCAAGATCTTCACCGGTGAGCAGCAGGAGCTGCAGCTGACGCTGAAGAACGGCGACCGTATGCGGGCGGCCTACGTCGAGGGGACCCAGGAGGCCATCGCCGACACGCTCCAGTCGCAGGTGGAGTCTGGCTCGCTGCCCGACGGCTACGACGTCGAGGTCCCCCGGCAGAGCACACTCCTGACCATCCTGGGCGCGTTGCTGCCCTTCTTGCTGCTCGGGCTCTTGCTCCTGTTCTTCATCAACCAGATGCAGGGCGGCGGCAGCCGGATCATGAACTTCGGCAAGTCCAAGGCCAAGCTCGTCAGCAAGGACATGCCACAGACGACGTTCGCCGACGTGGCCGGCTGTCAGGAGGCCATCGAGGAGCTCGACGAGATCAAGGAGTTCCTCTCCGAGCCGGCGAAGTTCCAGGCTGTCGGGGCGAAGATCCCCAAGGGCGTGCTCCTCTACGGACCACCCGGCACCGGCAAGACCCTGCTGGCCCGGGCCGTGGCAGGAGAGGCCGGCGTGCCCTTCTTCTCGATCTCCGGGTCGGACTTCGTCGAGATGTTCGTCGGCGTCGGCGCCTCCCGGGTTCGGGACCTTTTCGAGCAGGCGAAGGCCAACGCCCCAGCGATCGTCTTCGTCGACGAGATCGATGCCGTGGGCCGTCACCGCGGCGCCGGCCTGGGCGGTGGGCACGACGAGCGCGAGCAGACCCTGAACCAGATGCTGGTGGAGATGGACGGCTTCGACGCTCGGACGAACGTGGTGCTCATCGCCGCCACGAACCGCCCGGACATCCTCGACCCCGCGCTGCTGCGCCCCGGCCGCTTCGACCGGCAGATCGCGGTGGAGCCGCCTGACCTCGACGGGCGCGAGCAGATCCTCAAGGTGCACGCTCAGGGCAAGCCGCTGGCGCCGGACATCGAGCTGCGCTCCATCGCCAGGCGGACGCCTGGGTTCACCGGTGCCGACCTGGCGAACGTGCTCAACGAGGCGGCGCTGCTCGCCGCCCGTCGCGAGCAGCAGACCATCGACGTCTCGGCCCTGGACGAGGCGGTGGACCGTGTCGTCGCCGGGCCGCAGAAGCGCTCACGCCTCATGCGTGAGGAGGAGAAGAAGATCACCGCCTACCACGAGGGGGGGCACGCCTTGGTGGCGGCGGCCCTGCACCACACGGCGCCGGTCCACAAGGTGACCATCCTGCCGCGCGGGCGTGCCCTCGGGTACACGATGGTGCTGCCGGAGGAGGAGAAGTACTCCACCACCCGCAACGAGATGCTGGATCAGCTGGCCTACATGCTCGGCGGTCGCGCTGCGGAGGAGCTCGTGTTCCACGACCCGACCACCGGGGCGGGCAACGACATCGAGAAGGCGACGGCGCTCGCTCGACGGATGGTCACCCAGTACGGCATGACCGAACGGCTGGGCGCCATCAAGTTCGGCTCCGAGCGCGGCGAGCCGTTCCTGGGTCGCGAGCTCTCGCACGAGCGGGACTACTCCGAGTCGGTCGCCTCGATGATCGACGAAGAGGTCCGTGGCCTCATCGACCGCGCGCATCAGGAGGCGTTCGACGTCCTGACCGAGAACCGAGCCGTGCTGGACGCTCTGGTCGTCGCGCTGCTCGAGCGTGAGACGCTCAACCAGGCCGAGGTGGCCGAGGTCTTCGAGCCCCTGCTGAAGCGGCCGGCACGCCCAGCCTGGACTGGCTCGCCGACCCGCGTCCCGTCCGAGTTGCCGCCGGTCGACTCACCCCGCACCCTTGGCCAGATGAACGGCAACGGGAGCAAGTCAACCGCCTCGCAGGAACCGTCGGGCTCGGCAGAGCCGGCAGCGGTCAAGGAGCACCCGTGAGTGTGAAGCTCGCCGCCGACCCAGCGGCACGAGGCCGGGCCTTCGACCATGGTGGGGTGGAGCGGGCCGTGCGTGACCTGCTGGTGGCCATCGGTGAGGACCCGGACCGCGAGGGCCTCACCGACACCCCGGCCCGGGTCGCCAGGGCCTACGCCGAAGTCTTCTCCGGGCTGAACAGGTCTCCGGAGGAGGTCCTCACCACCACCTTCGAGCTCGGCCACGACGAGATGGTCCTGGTCAAGGACATCGAGGTGTACTCCACCTGCGAGCACCACCTCGTTCCCTTCCACGGGATCGCCCACGTCGGCTACCTTCCGGGCAGCGACGGACGGGTCACCGGGCTGTCCAAGCTGGCGAGGTTGGTGGACGTCTTCGCCCGTCGCCCGCAGATCCAGGAGCGGCTGACGACGCAGGTGGCCGACGCGATGATGGACATCCTCGAGCCGGCTGGCGCCATCGTCGTCCTCGACTGCGAGCACCTCTGCATGACCATGCGGGGCGCCCGCAAGCCGGGAGCCAGGACGGTCACGAGCGCGGTCCGAGGGGTGTTGCGGGAGCCGGCCACCCGCGCCGAGGCGATGAGCCTCATCCTCGGCCGTTGAGTGGGTCGGTGGCGCCCCGGCCGCCGCGGTGCCCTGACGGACTGGCCGACCTCGGCCGCACTGGCGTCATGGGTGTGCTCAACGTCACGCCTGACTCCTTCTCCGACGGCGGTCGGTACGCCGCAACGGATGCTGCCGTCGCCCATGGCATCTCGCTGTGGGCCGATGGCGCCGACCTGGTCGACGTTGGTGGGGAGTCCACGCGTCCTGGCGCAGTGCGGCCGAGCCCAGCAGAGGAGCTCGACCGGGTCGTCCCCGTGGTGGCCGGGTTGGTCGAGGCAGGTGTCCTGGTGAGCGTCGACACCATGACGGCAGGTGTGGCTGAGGAGGCCCTCCGTGCCGGGGCCGTGCTGGTCAACGACGTCTCTGGCGGTCGAGCCGACCCTGCGATGCTGCCGCTCCTGGCCCGCTGGGGCGTCCCGGTCGTCCTCATGCACTGGCGCGGGCACGCCCTCGACATGCAGGAGCGAGCACGGTACGTGGACGTTGTGGCCGAGGTGGTGTCCGAGCTCACCGCCGTGGTGCACGCCGCCGTGCAGGCCGGTGTCGATCGGGCCCGGATCGCGGTGGATCCGGGGCTCGGCTTCGCCAAGGAGCCCGCCCACAGCTGGACGCTGCTGGCCAACCTGGACCAGCTGAGCTCGCTGGGGCTGCCGCTGCTGCTCGGGGCGTCGCGGAAGTCGTTCCTCGGCCGGCTGCTGGTCGACGAGCACGGTCAGGACCGTCCCGTCGGGCGGCGCGAGCACGCCACCACGGCGCTGACCGCTGCCGCGGCCCTGCACGGGGTGTGGGCGGTCCGGGTCCACGACGCGCGGGCTGCCGCCGATGCGGTGCGGGTCGTCGCCCGACTCCGCCAGGGCTGAGTCGCGCGCCCTGCGGGCTCGACTACTGTCCCTTTCGTGGCGGAGCAATCGGAGCAGCGCGCGGTGGAGGATCGGGTGACCATCGGACTGCGTGGGCTGCGCGGTTTCGGGCGCCACGGCGTCTACGCGAGCGAACGAGCATCCGGACAGCTCTTCGTCGTCGACCTCGACCTCGAGGTGCACGCCCCGCGAGCAGCCGAGAGCGACGAGCTCGTGGACACGGTCGACTACGGTGAGATCGCCGAGCGCGTGATGGCGGTGGTGCAGGGCGAGCCGGTGGCACTGCTGGAGCGGCTCGCCGACCGGATCGCGACGGTCTGCCTGTCCGACGAACGCGTGGACTCAGCAGCCGTCACCGTGCACAAGCCTGACGCCCCGTTGAACGTTCCTTGCCAGGATGTCTCCCTGACCATCTCGAGGAGCCGCGCGTGAGCACCGTCCCCAACCCGTTCGTCATCGACGCCGACACCCTCACTGGTGAGCTTCGCCCGGTCCGGCGGTGCGTCCTCGGGCTGGGGAGCAACCTGGGTGACCGGATGGAGTACCTGCAGGCAGCGGTGGACACGCTGACCGATGCCCCGGATCTGTCTCCCGTCGCGGTCTCGCCGGTGTACGAGACCGAGCCGGTTGGCGGCCCAGACGGGCAGGGGCCCTACCTGAATGCGGTGCTCATCCTCGAGACCATGCTCACCGCGCGCACCGTGGTCGAACGTGCGCTGGCGGTCGAGGATGCCTACGGCCGCAGCCGCGACGAGCGGTGGGGGGCCCGCACGCTGGACATCGACCTGCTGGCCATGGGCGCGGAGGAGATCGACGAGCCTGACCTGCGAGTCCCACACCCGCTGCTGGCCGAACGCGCCTTCGTCCTGCGTCCCTGGGCCGACATCGACGCCGGCTTCGTGGTGCCCAGGCTGGGGTCGGTGGGGGAGCTGGCCGACAAGATCGGGGACACCGGCATCCGGCTCACCGACGACCAGCTGCTGCTGCCGGGCTGAGCGAGCGCGGGCATCGCCGTGCACCCCACGAGGGCATCGACGCTGCTCCTGGCCGGCCTGCTCGGCGGGTTCGTCGGCTACCTCGGTGCTCGCATGCTGGACGCCTTCGTGGGCACCTTGCCGGCGCTCACCTGGCTCACGCCCGCACTCCTGGTCTTCCTCGCCTCCGCGTTGGCTGCCGCCCGCAGCCGCGTGTACCGCTGGACCGCTGGTGAACGCCTCATCGAGCCGGGAGATGCGCTGCGGATGGCTCGGCTGGTGGCCCTGGCCAAGGCGGCGGCCGTCTTCGGCGCTGGCTTCGCCGGCGCCTGCCTCGGCCTGCTGCTGCTGGTGCTGGACCGGGTGGACACCGGATACGGGCAGGGCTACCTGCTTCGCACCGTCGTGACGGCGCTGGCCTCGTGCCTGGTGCTGGCGGCGGCGCTGTGGCTCGAGCACGAGTGCCTGGTGGACGGTGACGAGACGCCGCCCGGATCCCACCCGGGCGCAGCCGCCCCAGATGCCGCCTGAGTCCGGTGCCGCAGCAAGCGCGTCACCACGGTGGTGTCTAGACTCGAGACTTGTCGGCCCGCTCTCGGGGATCGCGATCGGAAAGGCCACCGTCGCCATGGCCGCACGAGCGATCCGACTCGAGTCGATCTCCAAGACGTTCACCCCCGGGGCCGAGCCCGCGGTCGGGGACCTGAGCCTGCATGTCCCGGGTGGGTCGATCACAGCGCTCATCGGACCGTCGGGGTGTGGCAAGACAACGACCTTGCGGATCATCAACCGGCTGATCGAGCCGACGGCCGGTCGGATCGAGATCGGTGGTGTCGATGTCACCCACCGACCGGTGACCGAGCTGCGCCGTGACATCGGCTACGTCATCCAGCAGGTGGGCCTCTTCCCGCACCGCACCGTCGGGCAGAACATCGCCACCGTGCCACGCACGCTCGGGTGGGACAAGCGGCGGACCCAAGACCGGATAGAGGAGCTCAGCGAGCTGGTCGGGCTGGAGCCGGGGATGCTCGACCGGTTCCCGGACGAGCTCTCCGGTGGCCAGCAGCAGCGCGTCGGGGTTGCCCGGGCGTTGGCGTCGGACCCTCCGGTGCTCCTGATGGACGAGCCCTTCGGTGCCGTCGACCCGATCGTGCGGGCCCGGCTCCAGGACGAGCTGCTGGCGCTGCAGGAACGGCTTCACAAGACGATCGTGCTGGTCACGCACGACATCGACGAGGCGCTCAAGCTCGGCGACCGCATCGCGTTGCTGAACGTCGGCGGGGTGCTGGAGCAGTACGCCACTCCGGACGAGCTGCTGCGTGTGCCGGCCAATGCCTTCGTCGAGGAGTTCCTCGGCGAGGACCGCGGCGTCAAGCGGCTCCAGCTGTCGACGGTGGCCCGGCTGCCCTTCCGCCAGGGCCCGGTCGTGGACGCGGCGTGCACGATCGCGCAGGCTCGGGCCACGATGGCCGAGGAGACCTCGGACTGGGTCGGGGTCGTCCGCGACGGCGCATTCCTCGGGTGGGCCCACGGCGAGGCCCTGGGTGGGCTCGCCTCGCTCGCCGACGTCGACCTCGCACCGCCGGCCGGCGTGCTCACTCCGCAGAGCACGTTGCGCAACGCCTTGGAGGTGATCATGGCCTCCAACTCGTCGGTGGCAGTGGTGGAGGACGAGGGCCGCTTCGGTGGGGTCGTGACGCTCGAGGCCATCAGGCTGGCGCTCGGGCTCGCCCAGGACCCCACCGAGCGCACGGTGCCGTGAGTCTGATCACGACGGTCGGGAGCCAGGACCGCAACCCCCTCATCCGGTGGGACTGGGTCACTGGGCAGCTGGACGACATCGTCGAGGCGCTGGGCCAGCACCTGGAGCTGACGTTCCTGTCGGTGACCCTCGGTCTGCTGGTGTCCGCCCCCTTGGCGGCGCTGGCACTGCACTACGGCTGGGCGAGCGGGCCCATCACGGGGTTCACCGGGTTCCTGTACACGATCCCCAGCGTGGCCCTGTTCGCGCTGCTCGTGCCTGTCCTCGGGCTCTCGCGATGGGCGACGGTGATCCCGTTGGCCAGCTACACCCTGCTGATCCTCGTCACGAACATCCTGGCCGGGTTCCGCGCCGTCCCGGACGCAGTACGGGACTCAGCCGACGCCATGGGGCTCACGTCGCGGCGGCGGTTGCTGACGGTCGAGCTGCCGCTGGCCACGCCTTACATCATCACCGGTATCCGAATCGCAACCGTCTCCACCGTGGGGCTGGTCACGGTGGCCGCCATCATCGGCCAGGGTGGCCTGGGTCGGCTTATCCTGGACGGGCTCCGGCGCGCGTTCTGGTCGCCCATGGTCGTGGGCGCCCTGCTCTCCATCCTGCTCGCTCTGCTGCTGGACCTCCTCATCTTCCGCTTCGGCCGGGCGGTCACTCCTTGGACCCGCCGACGCCGGGGGGACGCATGAACATGCTGCCGGGCAGCCAGGCCGTCCCGCGCGACATCGGGCTGTTCGAGTGGCTGCTGGACCCCGCGACCTGGACCGGGCCGGACGGCGTGCTCGCCTCGCTCTGGGACACCGTGTCCCTGTGCTTCCTGGTGGTGCTGGCCGCTGTCGTGGTGGCCGTCCCACTCGCCGCCTGGTTGGCCCACCATCGCCGTGGCGAGCTGAGCGTGACCTGGCTGGTGACGTTGTCCAGAGCGGTACCGACCTTTGCCATCGCCGGTCTCCTGGTCCCGGTCTCCTTGCAGCAGGGCTGGGGCTTCGAGCCCTGGCCGATCTTCATCGCGCTGTTCTTGCTGGCCCTCCCACCGATCTACCTCAACACGTACACCGCGATCAGTGGGGTGGGCCCGGGAACCGTCGATGCGGCTCGGGCGATGGGCTTCAGCGAGCGGCGCATCCTGCTCGAGGTCGAGCTCGCGCTGGCCACCGCGGTGATCTTCGCCGGGATCCGGGTGTCGGCCGTGCAGGTCGTGGCCACCGAGCCGATCCGCGCCTTCCTCGGTGGTGACGGCATGGGTCGCTACGTACGGGACGGCCTCGGGCAGAACAACGACACGCTGGTGCTGGCCGGGGCGATCCTGATCGCTACGCTTGCGGCTCTGACAGGTCTCGTCTTCGGTCTCATCGAGCGGGTCACCCTGCCTTGGGGTGTCCGACGGCTGAAGCTCACCAGCGCCAACTGAGGAGAGCAACCATGAAGGACACCCGACTGAGCGCGCGGCCGACGTGGTTGGCGGTGGCGGTGGTGGCGGGGTTCGGCCTGCTGACCGCCGGCTGCGCCAGCGACGGTGGCGACGAGCCGGAAGCCGGTGCGTCGCCGGCCGAGACCGCCGCACCTGAGGGCCCGACGATCCGGCTACGCGGCCAGGACTTCAGCGAGGCCATCACGATCGCCGAGGTGTATGGCCAGTACCTCGAGGCCAAGGGCTACGACATCGACCTGCTGACGCCAGCGGGCTTCCGGGTCGAGGCCTTCGACGGACTTCGCAACGACGACCTCGACCTCATCGTCGACTACATCGGCGGCGCCCAGGCCGAGCTGGTGCCGGACGCGCCCCCCTCCGGCGACGCCGACACCGTGGCCGAGACGATCTCACCGGCGATCGACGAGCTCGGCGCGACGCTGCTGGACTATGCCCCCGCGGTGGATGGGGACGCGTTCGTCGTCCGCGAGGACGAGGACGCCAGCACGATCTCGGAGACGGCCGACGCCGGTCTCGTGCTCGGTGCCTCCGCGCAGTGCTTCGAGCGCCCCCAGTGCTTCATCGGTCTCACCGACCCGGACGTGTATGGCATCGAGTTCAAGGACACGGTGACGATCGAGTTCGGGCCGCTGCTGGGTGAGGCACTCACGGCGGAGCAGGTCGACGCCGTCATCTGGAACACCACTGCGCCGCAGATCGAGGCCGACGGGTTCAAGGTGCTCGAGGACGACCAAGGGCTGTTCCCGGCGCAGAACATCGCGCCCGTCGTGAGCACCGAGGTGCTCGACGCCTACGGGGATCAGCTGGCCGGGGACCTCAACACGCTCAGCGCGCTCATCACGACCGAGGACCTGCTGGCGTGGAACACCGAGACCGACATCGAGCTGCGCGAGTCCGACGAAGTGGCCACGGAGTGGCTCACGGCGGAGGGCCTGCTCTAGCCGAGCTCAGCGGTCGGCGTCGCCCAAGATGAACGGCAGCGAGGCCAACGCCAGGTCGAGCTCGTCCAGGCGGGTGCCGGGCAGGATCTCCGGGAGTGCGCCGAGGGTGGCGAACGACGGCGTCCGTAGCTTCAGCCGCCACGGCGACCGGCCGCCACGGGAGACGAGGTGGACCCCGGCGACGCCGAGCGGCGTCTCGGTCCACACGTAGGTCTCCCCCTCGGGGACCCGCAGGGTTGACGGCAGGGGCACGTCGATGGGTTCCCCCGCCATCGGCTCGAGCCTGCCCGCAGCTGCCTGGACCAGGTCGAGGGCGACGTCGACCTGCTCCAGCAGCACCTGCAGGCGCGCTGTGGCGTCACCGGCCTGCCTGGTGACCACGCGGCCCGGGGCTGCGGGCGCCTCGGGGTCGAACAGCTCACCGTAGGCCAGGACGGGGTCGTCGCGGCGCAGGTCCAGGTCCAGGCCGGCCGCCCGGGCCAACGGGCCGGACAGGCTGCGCTCGACCGCCAGGCGCCGGTCGATGGGGCCGAGGCCATCGGTGTGCTGCCGCAGCTCGGGCGCTAGCAGGACCTCGCCCAAGGTGGGCAGCAGTGAACGCACCTGTTCGACGACCTCGGCGACAGCGTCCAGCCAGTCTGACGGAGGGGTGGTCCGTAGCCCGCCGATCCGGGTGATCATGAGGTGCAGCCGACCGCCGGTGTAGGCCTCGAGGACCCGTTGGACGGCCTCGCGCTCGGCTCCTCCGATGGGCCCGTCTCGGGGGTCCATCGGCAGGCGAGGGAAGGTAGTGAGGAAGACGAGGTGGCTGAAGACCCTGGTGAGCTCGGCCAGCATCGTGCGTAGCCACGTGGCTCGCGGGGGGAGGTCCAACCCGAGCAGGTCTTCGACCGCCAAGGCCACGCCCAGCTCCCCGGCGACGGCCGACAACCAGTCGTGCCTGTTGGCCAGAGCGAGGACCTGGCGGTAGTCCCGGGCCTCGAACAGCTTCTCGGCGCCGCGGTGCACCAGACCGATCCGGGGGTCGGCAGCTTCGATCACCTCCTCGCCGGGGGCGCCGCCGACCTGGACCGCGAGCCGCAGCACACCATGCGTGGCCGGGTGGTGTGGTCCAAGTCGTAGCGTCAGCGTCCTCGCCGTGCTTCCCACGGCAGGCAGTGTCGCACCGCGGCAGACCGGATGAACGGCCGCACCGCAGCAGCGCCACATAGGCTGGGCGCATGCAGCCGACGATGACGGTGGACGACGTCTTCGCAGCGCCGCAGGAGGACTGGCGCCGGGTCTCGGACCGGCTCATCACCGCTCGGCGGTTGGTGCTGGCGCTGCTGCTTGTCCCGCTGCTGGCGCTGGGCGTGCTCCTGCTGGTCGTGCTCACCGCGCCGGCCTGGGCCTGGGTGCCGGTCCTGCTTGGCTGGGCGGTGCTCTTCGGCTGGGTGTGGTGGCTGATCCGGCGCCGCGTCCGCTCCTACGGCTACGCCGAGCGGGACGACGACCTGGTCGTGACCAGCGGCATCCTCTTCCGGCGACTGGTCGTCGTGCCCTACGGGCGGATGCAGCTCGTGGACGTCGTAGCCGGTCCGATCGACCGTGCGTTGGGGATCACGACGGTCCAGCTGCACACGGCGGCCGCCACCTCCGACGCCGCCATCCCGGGACTCCCACCGACCGAGGCGGCAGACCTGCGGGACCGCCTGGCTGCCAGGGGAGAAGAGCGGTCGGCAGGTCTGTGACCGAGGACGGCCCTCAGGGGGCGCGCCGCCGCACGCACCCGATCACGCCGGTCCTGCAGGTGGTGCGAACGGTTCCGGTCCTGGTCCTGGCCATCATCGCCTTCGGCCTGGACAGCGGCGCCCCCGACGAGCTGGCCGGCGCCGACTTCCCGGCCGTTGGCGGGGTCCTGCTGATCGCGGCCGGTGTCCTCGTGCTTGGCCTCGTGGTCCTGGGGTTCAGCTACCTGGGCTGGCGGCGGCTGGAGTTCTGGTTCGACGAGGCAGGGGACTTCCGGCTCGACTCCGGCGTGCTGAGCCGTACGGAGCGCCGCCTGGCGCTCTCGCGGCTGCAGTCGGTCGACGTGGTGCAGCCGTTGGTCGCTCGGCTCTTCGGGTTTGCCGCGCTGACCATCGAAGTGGCTGGCGCCGGGGACTCCAGGGCCCGTCTGCAGTACCTGAGCGAGCAGGACGCCCGGCGACTGCGCGAGGAGGTCCTGGCCAGGGCGGCCGGTCTTCGGCCGGACGTCGGCCAGGCTCCCGAGCGCGTGCTCACGACGGTGCCCCCGGGGGTCCTGGCACACAGCCTCCTGCGCTCGTCGGCGGCCGTGTGGGGAGTGCTGCTCACCGGGGCCGTCATCACACTCGCTGCCCTGTCCGAGGGCTTCGTCGGGCTCCTCGCCCTGCTGCTCACCGGTGGCCTGCCCGCGTTGGCCGTCATCGGCGAGTTCGTCCGCCACTTCGGCTTCACCCTGGCCGAGTCCCCTGACGGGCTGCGGATCCGGAGCGGGCTCACCTCGACGGTGAGCCTGACGGTGCCGCCAGGACGGGTGCACGCGGTGCAGCTGACCCAACCCTTCCTGTGGCGGTCCAAGGGCTGGGTGCGCGTCGAGCTCACCTTGGCGGGCACCTCCGGATCGGACCAGGAGCAGGGCTTCGCCGGCGTGCTGCTCCCAGTCGCACCGCGGTCGATGGCCATGGGGGTGGTGGGTCGGATCCTGCCCGGGCTGGACCTGGAGGCCATGGACTGGGCCCCGGCCCCGGAGCGGGCGCGATGGCGCGCCCCCATCCAGTGGCGGCAGCTCGCGGTGGCCAAGGACGCCGTCGTCTTCGCAGCTCGGCGGGGTCGCTTCGTCCGCCGAACCGCAGTCATGCCACAGGCCCGGACGCAGAGCATCCACCTCACGCAGGGCCCGTGGCAGCGTCGCCTTGGCCTGGCCAGCCTCCGGATCGACATCGCGCCAGGCCCGGTCGCCGTCCTCGGCCTGCACCAACCGGTCGAGTCGGTGAGAGCGCTCGTCGACCAGCAGGCCCAGCTCGCCAGGCAGTCCAGGCTGGAGGCGAGCCCCCAACGGTGGCTCCTCCCCACCGCCTCAACCGACATCGACGAGCAGCCAGCGGAAGCCCCCCCAGCCGAACGGGTCCACGAGATCGACGGGCAGTCCTCGCCGCCCGCCGGCTGAGGTCCTGCTGAGGACTGCCGCCTGCGAGCTGGTGATCGTGGCCCTCGGCAGGTCTGTCGGGATGGCGCCGATGAGGGCATCGAACGCCACTCCAGCCGTGATGGCGGTTCGCCCGTCGGGCACCGGCGAGACGCGCCGACCCCGCCGGTAGCCCTGCAGCGACCCGGCGAACGGCCTGGTGGTCCGGGTGTGGCCGTAGTCGACGACCAGCACCGCCCCGGGCGCGCAAGCCCAGGCCACGGCCCTGAGCACGGCGTCTCTGGTGCTGCCCACCTCTGCTCGTTGGCCGGCGTCGCGCAACGGCCACCAGCGCTGCAACCAGGCGAGCGCGTCCGCGTCGGCGCGCGGACCCAGCGCCTCGGTTCCGTCGTCGCTCACCAGGACCACCCGTGCCCGACCGGCATCGTCCAGCTCGACCACCGGCGCCGGGACGTCGTCGAGCACCTCGTGCAGGATGACCAGGCTTCGTGGCGGGATGACGCTGCTGGCAGCCCTGCGGATGTCGACCTGATGCCAGGCCATCTCCGCTGGCAACCGCTTCGGTCGTGGTCCGAGGTCCACGCCGCGCAGCGACACGTAGCTGGCCGCGGGGGAATCGCCCGGACTTCTGGCAGCCTCGCCGAGCGCCGCCAGCAGCTCACCGTCACCGGCCCCGACGTCGACCACGTGCCGCAGCCGTCCCTGCCGACGCAGCCCCTCGGCCAGCGGGAGGACCACGTCGGCCAGGACGTCGGCGTACCCCATGACCGCCGTGCGGTAGTGCTCGGCCGGGACGAGTCCGTCGACCCCCGTCTGCAGCCCTCCCGCTCGAGACCATGCCTGGAACCAGGTCTGCACGGCAAGGACCCTAGCCAGCCGAGGTGCGTACACTGGTTGTCGTCAGCGCAACGTCCGGTACCCCTGGTGGACCGGAACGGAAAGGCTGGGACATGCAGATCGACGAACTGCGCTCGCGCACGGTCGGCGTCATCGGCGCCGGTCGGGTGGGAGCCGTGCTGGCCAGCGCCATGGCTCGCACCGGCATGAGGGTGCTTGCCGCCCACGGCGTCTCCGACGCCAGCCGAGCCCGGGCCGGCGAGCTGCTCCCCGGGGTGCCGCTGCTGGCCCCGGTCGAGGTCGCCAAGGCCGCGGACCTCCTGCTCCTGGCAGTGCCCGATGATGCGCTGACAGGGCTGATCGCCGGGCTGGCCAGGCACAACGTCTTCGGTCGCGACGTCGGACTGGGTCGGCAGATGCTGGTGGTGCACACCAGCGGTCGCCACGGCATGGCCCCGATGGAGCCGGCACGGGCAGCGGGAGCCCAGGTGCTCGCGATGCACCCGGCGATGACCTTCACCGGCACCACCAGCGACCTGGCTCGCCTTGCGGGCACGAGGTTCGGCGTGACCTGCGACGACGATGACCGGGAGGTCGCTGACGCCTTGGTCGCGTTGCTCGGCGGGGTGCCGGTCACCGTGGCCGAGCAGGCCCGCCCGCTGTACCACGCCGGTCTCGCGCATGGCGCCAACCACCTCGTCACCCTGGTGACCGACGCTGCTGACCTGCTGGCCGCCGCGGGCGTCGAGGACCCGGCGGCGACGCTTCGGCCGCTGCTGGTCGCCGCCCTGGACAACGCGCTCTCCCGGGGGGACCAGGCGTTGACGGGCCCGGTCGTGCGTGGTGACGCCGGCACGCTGGCGGCGCACCTGGCCGCCGTGGCCACCGCGGCTCCGGACGTGCTGGAGGTGCTGCGCGTGCTGGCCAACCGGACTGCGGACCGCGCGGTGGCTGCTCGGCGACTCCGCGCTGTCGACGCCGCCCCTGTGCTCGAGGCCCTGGCCGGAGACCGGTTGACGGCATGATGCTGGCACGGGCTCGCGAGGAGCTCGCCCGGTCGGGGACCAGGGCCGATCCGGACGGGACCCGCCGGCGTGCCGCGGTCCTGACCATGGGGGCCCTGCACGAGGGGCACCTGCGGCTCGTCGAGCAGGCCCGCCGTGAGGTTGGCTCCGCTGGCCAGGTGCTGCTGAGCATCTTCGTGAACCCGACGCAGTTCGGGCCGGGGGAGGACCTGGGGCGCTACCCCCGAGCCATGCCCGCGGACCTTGCAGCAGCCGAAGCCGCCGGCGTCGACGTGGTCTTCGCGCCGAGCTCCTCGATGGTCTACCCGCTCGGTGACCCCGACGTGACCGTGGACCCGGGGCCCCTGGGCGACGAGCTGGAGGGGCTGGTGCGGCCCGGGCACTTCCGGGGGGTGCTCACCGTGGTGTGCAAGCTGCTCCGGATGACCGATGCTCAGGTGACCGTGTTCGGCGAGAAGGACTACCAGCAGCTGGTCCTGGTACGCCGGATGTGCCTCGACCTCGACCTCGGGGTGGAGGTCGTGGCCGTCCCCACCGAGCGCGAGCCGGACGGGTTGGCCCGCTCGAGCCGCAACCGCTACCTCGACGACCTCGAGCGCACGCGGGCGGTCGCCATGCCACGGGCGCTGCGGGCCGGGGCAGCGGCGGGCGGTCGGGGTGCCGAGTCGGTGTGCCGACGCGCGCGCGAAGAGCTGGAGATGGCGGGGCTGGTGCCGGACTACGTCGAGGTCCGTTCGCCGGAGCTCGGGCCGGCCCCACAGCATGGGCCGGCCCGGTTGCTGGTGGCGGCCCGCGCCGGCACCACGCGGCTGCTGGACAACGCGCCGGTCCACCTCGGGGAACCCCGTCCGGGTGCCGGTGGGCAGCCATGACCGCGCGCCTTCCCGCGCGGCTGGCGTCCCCGTCGCCCGGCTGGCAGATCACCGCGGACGTGGTGGTCGTCGGAAGCGGCATCGCGGGGCTGACTGCCGCCCTGGCAGCCCAGCGCCTTGGTCGTGTGCTGCTCGTGACGAAGACCCGGCTCGAGGCCGGATCGACCGCCTGGGCACAAGGCGGGATCGCGGCCGCGGTGGGCCCCCAGGACTCCCCGCCGGACCACCTGGCTGACACCGTCGCCGCCGGTGACGGGCTGGTGGACGTGGCTGCCGCTGACGTCCTCGTCCGCGAAGGCCCCCGGCGGGTCCAGGACCTCGCCGACCTCGGGGCGCGGTTCGCGCGAGCCCCGTCAGGGTCGCTGGCTCTCGGGCGCGAGGGTGGGCATGGGCGCAAGCGCATCCTGCACGCTGGCGGGGACGCCACTGGTGCGGAGATCTCGCGCACGCTGATCGCGGCGGTCCGGGCTGCTGCGGGGCCGCGCCTGCAGGTCCTCGAGAACGCGCTCATGGTCGATCTGCTCACGGCCGCGGACGGGTCGGTGTGTGGTGCCTCGCTGCACGTGATCGGGGAAGGCGAGCACGACGGTGTCGGGGCTGCCCTGGGCCGAGCGGTCGTGCTGGCCACCGGCGGACTCGGGCAGGTGTACCGAGCGACCACCAACCCGATCGTCGTCACCGGCGACGGGATGGCGGCCGCGCTGCGTGCCGGGGCGGACCTCGTCGACCTGGAGTTCGTGCAGTTCCACCCAACCGTGCTGTGGGCCGGCCCCGACGCGCGCGGTCAGCGCCCGCTCGTCACCGAGGCACTGCGCGGCGAAGGAGCCGTGCTGCGTGACCTGGAGGGTCGACGGTTCCTGGTCGAGGCGCACCCGCTTGCTGAGCTCGCCCCGCGCGACGTGGTGGCCAGGGCGACTCATCAGGCCATCGTGGCCGGCGGGGGAGAGCACGTCTGGCTCGACGCGCGCCACCTCGGCTCCGAGGTGCTCACCCGACGGTTCCCGTCGGTGGTGGCTGCGTGCGCTGCGATCGGCATCAACCCTGCTGTGGACCTCGTCCCGGTGGCACCGGCTCAGCACTACGTGTCTGGCGGGGTGGCGACGGACACGTGGGGACGCAGCTCCGTGGCAGGGTTGCTGGCCTGCGGCGAGGTGGCGGGCACCGGCGCCCACGGGGCGAACCGGTTGGCCTCCAACTCGCTGCTGGAAGGGTTGGTCTCGGGTCACCGAGTGGCGCAGACCATGGCCGGTGACGGCCTCCCTCGACAGGCCGACCCGGTTGGGGCGGGGCGGCCCGGGTCCGGACTGCTGGATGCCGCGGTCATCGAACCGGCAGCGCGGCCAGGCGTGCAGGGGCTGATGAGTCGCCACGTCGGCGTCGTCCGAGACGCTGACGGACTCGCCACCGCCCGGCGGGGCCTTGCCGAGCTGCCTGGCACCACAGCGTCCGGGGCAGCGCCGGGCACGGATGCCTGGGAGACCACCAACCTGCTCACCGTCGCGACGGTCGTCACGACGCTGGCCGAACGACGGACCGAGACCAGGGGCGGGCACTGGCGGTCGGACCACCCGGACCGCGACGATGATCGATGGCGGGTCCGGCAACGCGCTGCCCTGGTCGGCGACGAGCTCGTCGTCCGCGCCGTCCCCGTGGCCTCCTCGTCCCTCGAGCCGTCGACCGATGAGGAGGGCAACCGTGTCGTACGCCACTGATCGGGCGAAACGCAGCGTCGGACGGCACAGCCGTTGGACGCCGTTGCCGGACGTCCCGGCGGCCCTGCGGGGACGTCTGGACCAGGCCGGGCTCGACCCCCGAGCGCTCTACGACCTCGTGGTGCAGGCGCTCGAGGAAGACCTGCAGGTGGCGTCGGACCTGCCGACCGCCGGCACCGACGTCACCAGCGAGGCGACCATCCCAGCCGGCCAACGGGCCCGCGCCGAGTTCGTCTGCCGAGAGGACGGGGTGGTGGCTGGGCTCGGCATCGCCGAGCTGGTGATGGTCGTCTGCGATCCTTCGGTGGTCCTGCTGCCCGCGGTCGCCGACGGCTCATCGGTCGGCGCAGGCACGACGCTGCTGGGGGTGATGGGGGACACCCGGGCCTTGCTGCTGGCCGAGCGGACTGCACTGAACCTGCTGGGCCACCTGTCGGGCATCGCGACTGCCACGGCGCGGTGGGTCGCCGCGGTTGCCGACAGCGGCGCCGTGATCCGAGACACCCGAAAGACCACACCTGGGCTCAGGGTGCTGGAGAAGTACGCGGTCCGCTGCGGTGGCGGGCAGAGCCATCGCATGTCGCTGGCCGACGCCGCTCTGGTCAAGGACAACCATGTGCTCGCAGCGGGCGGCGTGGTGGCGGCCTTCGAGCACGTACGGCGGGCCTACCCGTTGTTGGAGGTAGAGGTCGAGGTCGACTCGGTCGAGGAAGCGGTGGCCGCCGTGGAGGCCGGGGCAGCCCTCGTGCTGCTGGACAACTTCAGCCTCGACGAGCTCCGTCGCGCGGTCGCGTTGGTGAGGGGCCGAAGTCTGCTGGAGGCCAGCGGGGGGTTGCGGCTGGACACCGCGGCTGCGGTGGCCGCCAGCGGGGTGGACTTCCTGGCCGTCGGCGCGCTGACGCACTCGGCTGCGGCGTTGGACATCGGCCTGGACTTCGCCAGCGTCCACGGCGAGGTGTAGATGCTGCTGGCGATCGACGTCGGGAACACCCAGACGGTGGTGGGGCTCGTCGAGCTCGCGCACCCGGACTGGCCCCGGTCCTCCTCTGTCATCGAGCACTGGAGGGTCGCCACCGACCCGCAGCGCACCGCCGACGAGTGGATGGTGCTCCTGGACGGGCTGCTGGCCAGAGGTCCGCTGCTTCCGGACGAGGAGCTGAGCGGGCTCGCGGTGTGCTCCACCGTACCGGCGGTCCTGCACGAGCTGCGACTGGTGGCGTCCTCGGGCTTCCCGCACGTCCCCGTGGTCATCGTGGAGCCAGGTGTCCGCAGCGGGATCCCCCTCAAGGTCGACAACCCGCGCGAGGTCGGGACCGACCGGATCGTCAACGCGTTGGCCGCCGCTCGGCTCTACGGGACGCCGTGCATCGTGGTGGACTTCGGGACCGCCACCACCTTCGACGTGGTCGACCAGCATGGCTCCTACGTCGGTGGCGCCATCGCGCCCGGGATCGGGATCTCGCTCGACGCGCTGGGCGAGCGTGGTGCCCAGCTGCGCAAGATCGAGCTGGCGCGCCCGCGTTCGGTCATCGCCCGGAACACCGTCGAGGCGCTGCAGTCCGGAGCGCTGTACGGATTCGCGGGACAGGTGGACGGGCTGGTCTCGCGGATGAGCACAGAGCTGGCAGTGAGCGAGGATCAGGTGCTCACCGTGCTTGCTACGGGTGGGTACGCCCAGCTCGTGCTGGAGGAGTCGGCGCTCATCGACGCCTACGAGCCGTGGTTGACGCTGCTCGGCCTTTCCCTGGTGTGGGAGCACAACAACGGTGCCGACGGTCTCGGTGATCGTACCTGATACCCCGGGGGGTATCAGGTACGATGGCGGCATGCTCACCTCGCGCTCTGTCACCTCGCTGTTCCTCGGGTTGTTCGCAGCGCTCACCCTGGTGCTCGCGGGGTGCTCGTCGACCGACGCGTCGACGACGACCATCGGCGCCGATGCTCTGGTCAGCACGGTCCAGGAGACCGATGCCGTGATCGTCGACGTGCGCACACCGGGCGAGTACGCGGCCGGGCACGTCGAGGGTGCGCTCAACGTCGACGTGGAGAGCCCGGACTTCGACGAGCGGATCGCTGGACTCGACCCTACGCAGGCCTACGTCGTGTACTGCCGGAGCGGCAACCGGAGCCGTACCGCTGCTGACAAGATGGCCGAGGCTGGCTTCGAAGCCGTCTACAACGTCGACGCCGGCCTGGCGACCTTGTCGCAGGCGGGGGTACCGCTCGTCCGGTGACCCCTGGGTAGCCTTCCGGCGTGGTCACCGTCCGGCGTGCTCGCACGCAGGACGTGATGGCGGTTCGTCGCCTCGTCCAGCACTACGCCCAGGACAGGATCCTGCTGCTGCGCGACCTGGTCACGCTGTACGAGGACGTGGCCGACTTCTGGGTCGCCGAGCTCCTGGTCCCCGATGCCACGACCGGCCTGGCGCGCCCCGCCGTGGTGGGCTGCGGCGCTGTCCACGTCCTCTGGGAAGACCTGGCTGAGGTGCGCTCGGTGGCCGTGGACCCGGCCCACGCCGGGCAGGGCGTGGGAACCGCCGTCCTCACGCAGCTGCTGGCGACGGCGCGCGACCTGGGTGTCTCACGGGTCTTCTGCCTCACCTTCGAGGTCGCATTCTTCGAACGCCATGGATTCCGGACGATTGCCGAAGCACCAGTCCCGCCCGAAGTTTTTGTCGAGATGGTGCGTTCCCACGACGAGGGCGTTGCAGAATTCTTGGACCTGGATCGTGTGCGGCCGAACACGCTCGGGAACACCCGCATGCTGCTGGAGCTGGAGGCCAGGACGCCCCCCGCTGGGTAGGGCGGTGAATATCAGGTGTGGGGTCAGTCTGGCCTCCCGCTCGCCATTCGTTCTCGGGACCCATAAGGTGGTGACGGAATTCGGGGGAATGGATCGGGAACCGCCGTCCCGTTGGGGACGCATCGAAAGGACTGCGCGTGGCACAGAAAGTAGAAGTCGTGCTCATCGACGACCTCGACGGATCGGCCGCCGAGGAGACCGTTGCCTTCTCCCTCGACAACGTCACCTACGAGATCGATCTCTCCGCCGAGAACGCTGCGGCACTTCGAGACGCGGTGGCCCCGTATCTGGCTCACGCACGGCGGGTGCGCAGCGCTGGGCGGCGGAGCAGTCGGCCGGTCCCCACCGGGACCTCCGACACGGCGAGCATCCGGGCCTGGGCGCGCGAGCAGGGGATGACGGTGAACGATCGTGGCCGGTTGTCCGCCGAGGTTCGGGCGGCCTACGAGAGCGCCCACGGCTGAGGCCGCGTCGTTCGCCGTCGGCGTAGCGGCTGCAGTGGCGGAACACGGGGCGCCTGCGGTGGAGTTGTCCCAGCAGTCCGATGGTCCTCGAGCGCTCGTGTGCGAGGCCGGCCGACGGTGAGGAGATGCCGCGATGTTCGAGAGGTTCACCGACCGCGCCCGAAGGGTGGTCGTCCTGGCTCAAGAAGAGGCCCGGATGCTCAACCACAACTACATCGGGACCGAGCACATCCTGCTCGGCCTCATCCACGAGGGCGAAGGCGTGGCCGCCAAGGCGTTGGAGAGCCTTGGCATCTCGTTGGAGGCCGTCCGATCCCAGGTCGAGGAGATCATCGGCCACGGGCAGCAGGCGCCCAGCGGGCACATCCCGTTCACGCCCCGCGCGAAGAAGGTGCTCGAGCTCTCGCTTCGTGAGGCACTGCAGCTCGGTCACAACTACATCGGTACCGAGCACATCCTGCTGGGACTCATCCGTGAGGGCGAGGGCGTGGCGGCCCAGGTGCTGGTCAAGCTGGGTGCCGACCTCAACCGGGTACGCCAGCAGGTCATCCAGCTGCTCTCGGGCTACCAGGGCGGCAAGGAGAGCGTGGCAGCCGGCGGCCCGCAGGCCGAGGCGCCGTCGACGTCGCTCGTCCTGGACCAGTTCGGCCGCAACCTGACCCAGGCGGCCCGGGAGAGCAAGCTCGACCCGGTGATCGGCCGGGAGCCCGAGATCGAGCGAGTGATGCAGGTGCTGTCCCGCCGGACCAAGAACAACCCCGTGCTCATCGGCGAACCCGGTGTCGGCAAGACGGCGGTCGTGGAGGGCCTGGCCCAGGGCATCGTGAAGGGCGAGGTGCCCGAGACGCTCAAGGACAAACAGCTCTACACCCTGGACCTCGGCGCACTCGTGGCAGGTAGCCGCTATCGAGGGGACTTCGAGGAGCGGCTGAAGAAGGTTCTCAAGGAGATCCGCACCCGCGGCGACATCATCCTGTTCATCGACGAGATCCACACCTTGGTCGGTGCGGGCGCCGCCGAGGGCGCCATCGACGCCGCCAGCATCCTCAAGCCGATGCTGGCCCGCGGCGAGCTGCAGACGATCGGGGCGACAACGCTGGACGAGTACCGCAAGCACGTGGAGAAGGACGCCGCCCTGGAACGTCGCTTCCAGCCCATCCAGGTCAACGAGCCGACCATCGCCCACACGATCGAGATCCTCAAGGGCCTTCGTGACCGCTACGAGGCCCACCACCGGGTCACGATCACCGACGCCGCACTCGTGGCCTCGGCACAGATGGCTGAGCGCTACATCTCCGACCGCTACCTGCCCGACAAGGCCATCGACCTCATCGACGAGGCCGGCTCGCGGCTGCGGATCCGCCGGATGACCGCACCGCCGGACCTGCGCGAGTTCGACGAGCGCATCGCGGACGCGAGGCGGGAGAAGGAGTCCGCGATCGACGCCCAGGACTTCGAGGCCGCCGCCAGGCTGCGCGACAAGGAGAAGCAGCTCATCGCCCAGAAGGGCGAGCGCGAGAAGCAGTGGCGGGCCGGCGACCTCGACGTGGTGGCCGAGGTCGACGAGGAGCTCATCGCCGAGGTCTTGGCAACCGCCACCGGCATCCCCGTCTTCAAGCTGACCGAGGAGGAGACCTCGCGGCTGCTGCGGATGGAGGACGAGCTGCACAAGCGCGTCATCGGCCAGGAGGACGCGATCGCCGGGCTGTCTCGTTCCATCCGGCGCACGCGAGCCGGGCTGAAGGACCCCAAGCGCCCTGGCGGCTCCTTCATCTTCGCCGGCCCGTCCGGCGTCGGGAAGACCGAGCTGTCCAAGGCGCTGTCCGAGTTCCTCTTCGGGGACGAGAGCTCCCTCATCTCGCTGGACATGAGCGAGTACTCGGAGAAGCACACGGTCTCGCGGCTCTTCGGCTCGCCTCCCGGCTACGTCGGGTATGAGGAAGGGGGCCAGCTGACCGAGAAGGTGCGGCGCAAGCCGTTCTCGGTGGTGCTCTTCGACGAGGTCGAGAAGGCGCACCCGGACATCTTCAACTCCCTGCTCCAGGTGCTGGAGGAGGGCAAGCTCACCGACGCGCAGGGTCGGTCGGTGGACTTCAAGAACACCATCATCATCATGACGACCAACCTCGGCACCCGTGACATCGCCAAGTCGGTCAACCTCGGGTTCGCCCAGGCCAGTGACGTCCAGGCTTCCTACGACCGGATGAAGGCCAAGGTCACCGACGAGCTCAAGCAGCACTTCCGGCCCGAGTTCCTCAACCGGGTCGACGACGTCGTGGTCTTCCACCAGCTCACGCCGGCCGAGATCGTCCGCATCGTGGACCTCATGATCGAGATGGTCGACCAACGGTTGCGGGACCGGGACATGGGCATCGAGCTCACCTCGGCGGCGAAGCTCCTGCTGGCCGAGCGTGGTTTCGACCCCGTCCTGGGTGCACGGCCGCTGCGCCGGACGATCCAGCGGGAGATCGAGGACGCGTTGAGCGAGCGGATCTTGTTCGGCGAGCTCAAGGCCGGGGAGATCGTCCTCGTCGACGTCACCGGTGAGGGCAAGGAAGCTGCCTTCACCTTTGCCGGCAGCGCCAAGGCCGAGCTTCCGGACACGCCGCCGGTGGAGGCCGCCGGTACCGAGAGCTGAGCCGTGTCCTCGGCGAACCCGGTCGACGCGCTGCGTCGAGCCGACGTGCTCGTGCGCGAGCGGCAACCGCGGGCGGCGTTGGCCTTGCTGGCGCCGCTGCTCGCTGAGCATCCCGACAGCCGATCCGTGCTCGAGGTGGCCGGGCGGGCGTACTTCCACAGCGCCCAGCTGAAACGCGCCGAGGCGACCTTCGCGCGGCTGGTGGCCGAGGACCCGAGCGACAGCTACTCCCGGTTCGTCCTCGGCCGTGTGTGCGAGCGGGGATCCCGATACTCCGAGGCCGCAGCTCACTACCGGATCGCGGTAGCGCTGGACCCTCGCGCGGACTACCGCGTAGCGCTCGCTCGGGTCGAGTCCCCTGACGCCCGGGCCGGCTCGGGAAGTCGATAGGCAGACCCGACCGCCTCCACCAGGCCGTCGGCGAGCAAGCCGGCCAAGGCACGCTCGAGCTGGGAGGCCTCCGGCCAGGCCCGGCTCAGGTCGGCGAGCTCGAGAGGGTGCTCGCCGCGGCGGAGCTCGGCCAGGACCGTGCCCCGGGCCTGGCGGTCGCTCCCCTGGTAGGCAGGCTGCGGGCGGCGGGTCTCCGATGGTGGGAATCCTGCTCTGCGCCACGCGCAGGAGGGGCGCAGCGGGCAGGACGGGCACTTCGGGGTGCGTGCCGTGCACACCAACGCGCCGAGCTCCATGAGCGCCACCGAGGCAAGCGCGGCTGCTCTGCCGTCGTCGGGCAGGACGGTGGCTGCGACGGACCGCTCGGCCCGAGTGATGGCCGGCGGCGGCAACGCCTGGACAGACAGGACACGGGCGAGCACGCGTCGGACGTTGGTGTCGAGTACCGGGTGCCGTCGGCTGTAGGCGAAGGCCGCGACCGCGGCCGCCGTGTACTCGCCGACTCCGGGCAGACGGCGCAGTGCATCGAGATCGGCCGGCACCGTGCCGCCGTGCTCGTCCCGGATGGCGATGGCTGCCAGGTGGAGTCGGCGTGCTCGGCGCGGGTAGCCGAGCCGCCCCCACACCCGCAGCACCTCGCTCAGGGACGCTTCGGCGCAGGCGGCCGGATTCGGCCAGCGCGCCAGCCAGTCCTCGTAGACGGGGAGCACCCGGCTCACCTGAGTCTGCTGCAGCATCACCTCGCTGACGAGCACCGGCCAGGCACCTGTCTGGGGTGCCCGCCATGGCAGGTCGCGGGCGTTGGCGCGGTACCAGCGCGTGAGGGCTGGCAGGTCGAGCGACGGAGGCCGCTGGCTCATCGCGTCGAGGGGGAGCTGATGCCGCCGGATCCGGCGGCATCAGCGATCCGGTTCAGGGAGTCACGGATCGCCCGTGCCCGGGCCTCGCCGATGCCCTCGACCTCCAGCAGATCGGCCACGTCGGCGGCCAGCAGCGCGCTCATGCCGCCGAAGTGCCGCAGGAGGCGCGCCCGGACCGGGGCTGGCAGTCTGGGGACCCGCGACAGCAGCCGGAATCCTCGCCCGAGCACCGGGCGGTCCAGGCTCTCGGCGGCACCGGAGCCCTTGCTCCGGCCGGCCTCGTGCCCGGTCCCCGTCAGGATGCCGGCCACCGCTTCCGGGTCGAGCAGCTGGTTGGCGTCGAGCCGAGCAAGACCGTCGAGCAGGGCATCGGCCGGCGCGTCGTCGATGACCCCGTCGGTGCTGGGCGACGGCTCGGCGTAGTCGGCCATGAGCAGCCGCACTGCGGGTTCGACACCGGCGATCAGCTCCTCCAGCTGCAGGGAGAGCAGTCGGCCCTCGATCCCCAGCTCCAGGACGAGCCCGGCGACCTCGTCGGCGATCCGACGGACCATCTCGGTTCGTTGGGCGACCAGCGCCACGTCCCGCAACGTGACGCCGTTCTCGACCTCCAGCGCGGCCAGGTTTCCGGCCACCTCGTCCAGCCGGGCCCGGTAGCGCTCGAGCGTGGCAAGTGCCTGGTTGGCACGCGCATGCATGTCCGACGGCGACTCCAGGACGCGCCTGTGTTCGCCCGCGTAGACGGCCACGACATTCATGGACTGGCTGACCGACACCACCGCGTGCCCAGTTTGGCGTGCCGTCCGCTCGGCCGTGCGATGCCGGGTACCGGACTCCGAGGTGGGCAGCGACGCGTCCGGGACGAGCTGGGTCGCAACCCGAAGGATGCGGGTCGCCCGCGCGTCCAGGATGATGGCGCCGTCCATCTTGGCCAGCTCGCGGAGCCCGGTCGCGGTGAACGGGACGTCCAAGGTGAAGCCTCCCGAGCAGATGGACTCCATGGCTCGGGAGTCCCCCAGCACGATGAGGGCACCAGTGCGACCACGAACGATGCGGTCCAGGCCCTCGCGCAGCGGGGTCCCTGGCGCGACCGAAGCCAGCGTCTGCTGCAGCAGGGCCTCGGAGGCGATGTCCGTCTCTGCAGACGCGGCGGCTCTCTCGGGCGGTGCCACCGGCGAAGTCTAGGTCCCCCAGGGCCGTCCGCCGGGTATCGCCCGGAGTCCTACGCTGAGGGCGGCCTCGACGGCCGTGCGCACGTCCGGAACCTCCAGCACGTCCAGCCCGTCCGGGACCCTGCCGACGCCGGGTGGGACGAGCACGGTGGTGACGCCGGTGCGAGCGGCTTCGCCCAGGCGGGGCGTCAGGCTGCTCGAACGTCGAACTTCGCCGCCGAGGCCCACCTCGCCGATGGCGGCCATTCCGGCCGGCAGTGCGGTGTCGCGTGCCGTGGCCGCCATCGCCAGCAAGACCGCGAGGTCGACGGCGGGGTCGGTGATCCGTGCGCCGCCCACGGTGGACACGTACACCTCGGACTCGCGCATCGGCGTCGCGGTGCGCCGTTCCAGCACGGCGAGCAGCATGGCCGTTCGCGCTGAGTCGAGTCCAACCGCAGTGCGGCGTGGGTTGGCGCCGGTCGCGGGGAGCGTGAGCGCCTGGATCTCGGCGAGCATGGCCCGCCTGCCCTGCATGGTGACGGTCAGGCAGCAGCCCGGGGACTCCGAGCCGCGGTGGCTGACGAACAACCCGGAGGGGTCCGGTACGTCGCGCATCCCCTCCTCGAGCATCTCGAAGCACCCCACCTCGTCCGAGGGGCCGTACCGGTTCTTGACCCCGCGGAGCAGCCGTAGTTGGGAGTGCTGCTCGCCGTCGACGTGCAGAACGACATCGACGAGGTGCTCCAGCGTCCGTGGGCCGGCAATGGCCCCGTCCTTCGTGACGTGCCCGACCAGGACCAGCGTGCAGTGGCGGCGCTTGGCGACCTCCACGAGCACGCCGGCAACTTCGCGGACCTGGCTGACCCCGCCGGGCACACCATCGACCCGGTCGCTGCTGACGGTCTGGACCGAGTCGACCACGAGCAGCGAAGGCTGCACCAGGTCCAGGTGAGCCAGAATCGCGTCCACCCGTGTCTCGGCGGCGACCAGCAGGGAGGGGTGCCTGGCGCCGAGGCGGGCAGCGCGGGACTGCACCTGGCCAACCGTCTCCTCCCCGGACACGAACAGGACCGTCTCGGCGCGGTCGGCCACTGCCACCGCGAGCTGCAGCAGCAGCGTGGACTTGCCGACGCCCGGCTCGCCGGCGAGCAGTACCGCCGAGCCGGGGACCAGACCACCGCCCAGCACGCGGTCCAGCTCGGGCATCCCCACCGGCACGGGGGCGACGTCGCGCTCGGGCTCCTCGGAGGTGGCCCGCGGCGGCGCGCTCACCCGACCCGGCAGCGTGGACGCCCCCCGTGGCCCGCTCGGGGTTCTCGCGGTCTCCTGGAGGCTGCCCCAGGCGCTGCAGGTCGGGCATCGGCCGAGCCAGCGTGGCCCGACCCAGTCGCACTCGGTGCAGGCGAACTCCGAGCGTCCGGCTCGGCCGGAGCGCCCGCCCTGGCCGACCCCGCTCATCCCCGCCTGCCCGTCGCCATGCGGGCCCACCCTGGCGGGAGGGGCGCAGGCGCCCGACTGGGGGTGCTCGTGGGGGTTCTCGCGTGCCTCACAAGCCTGGACGCTACGGCAGGGGTCCGACGAGACCGCATGACCATCGGGACACGCATCAGGGGCGAGTCGGAGAGTGCCTGGGCCTGACGGGCTGCGCGTCGGGCAACCGCTGGCGGGAACTCGATGGCCAGCACCTCGCCGAGCTCGGCCCAGGTCCCGAAGCGCCACAGGGTGCTGAACCGGACGGTGGTGAAGCCACGGGCCGAGAAGAATCGATCGCGTGCGGCGGCGTCCAGCTCAGGCTGGGCCAGGCGCAGCCAGTGGGCGTAGCCGGCACCCGGGTCGGTGGCGTCGAAGTCCACGACCACCTGGAGGCCGCCCGGGACGAGGATGCGGTCCATCTCGCGTAGACCGGGCTCGCAGCCGGGTCCGAAGAAGTAGGCCAGGTGAGAGAAGGCCGCTGCTACGGCACCGTCGCGGAGCCCTGTGCGCTGCGCGGTGGCGAGGAGCAGCCGGACCCGCTTGCCGTCGCGGGCGGATCGTCGCCGCCCCTGCGCAAGGCCCAGGAGTGCAGCGTTCGGCTCGAGCCCGATCACCGTGCCCTCGACGACGTCGGCCAGCCACGGCAGGTGGAAGCCCGTGCCACACCCGACGTCGAGCACTGGCCCTTCGGGGGCCTCGGCGAGCAGGCCGGCCACCAGAGCCGCCGTCTGGCCGTCGCTGAAGGCGGCCCGGTTCAGTCGCTCGTAGACGTCCGGGTGCTGCCAGATGTTCGGGCTCGGCCGGACTTCCCCTGCCTCAGCGGGCACGGCCGCGTCGCCCGGCCGGCGAGGCTGGGTGCCGCAGGCGACGCTTGGCGTGCAGATGGTCCCGGCAGTGACGGGCCAGCTCCCGGTAGGCAGCCTCGCCGAGCAGGGCACGCAGCTCCTCGGCGGAGGACTCGAACACCGGGGCGGCGCCGACGTGCGCCTCGGGGCTGCCGCTGCAGTACCAGTCCAGGTCGTGCCCGCCCGGTCCCCAGGCTCGCCGGTCGTACTCGGTGACTGTGACCTCCAGGTAGGTGCTGTGGTCGGCACGCTCGATCTCGCGGAAGGAGCGATGGATGGGCAGCTGCCAGCACACGTCGGGCTTGGTCTCCACGATCGAGCGGCCAGTCCGCAGTGCCAGCGCATGCAGGGCGCAGCCGGCACCGGCGGCGAAGCCCGGGCGGTTGAGGAAGATGCAGGCGCCGTCGAGGACGCGCGTCTTCTCCTGCCCGTCCTCGTCGGTGTCCACGATGCCGTCGCGGCGACCCTCGGCGCGCAACTGCCAGTCCTCGGCGGTGAGCTCCTTGGCCATTCGGCCCACCCGCCTGCGGTCGTCGCGGTCGGCGAAGTGTGCTCCGAGCGTGCAGCAGCCGGCGAAGGGGACGGCCGCATCGATCCCATGGCAGCCGGCCCCGAAGATGCACGACCAGCTCGAGGTCAACCAGGTGAGGTCGGCTCGGATCACCTGGGCCTCGTCGGCCGGGTCCATGAACTCGATCCACGCACGGGGGAAGTCCAGCTCGACCTCGGTCACGCGCGGAGCCTAGTCCGGCCCGGGCACTAGGCTGCGCCTGTGCGGCTTGGCGTCCTCGATGTGGGGTCCAACACCGTCCACCTGCTCATCGTGGACGCGTACCCCGGTGCGCGCCCACAGCCGGCGGTGAAGCACAAGACCGAGCTTCGGCTCTCCGAGATGCTCGATGCCCGGAGTGCCGTCACCAAGGCTGGTCAGGACCGGCTGGTCGACGTCTGCCGCCGGGCGCGGCTGCTGGCCGAGGACAAGGGCGCGCAGTCGATCGTGGCGTTCGCGACCTCGGCGTTGCGCGAGTCGGCGAACGGGAGCCAGGTCCTGGGCCGGGTCTCCGCTGAGGCCGACGTCGCGCTGAAGGTGCTGGCGGGTGAGGAAGAGGCCCGGCTCACCTTCCTGGCGGTGCGTCGCTGGTACGGCTGGTCCAGCCGCCGCCTCCTGGTCATGGACATCGGCGGTGGGTCCCTGGAGGTGGCCAGCGGGATCGACGAGGACCCGGACGTTGCCGTCTCCCTCCCGCTGGGCGCGGGTCGGCTGACCCGTGACTGGATGGTTCAGGGCTCGCTCCAGGACGCTCGGCTCGCCGAGCTGAGGCGGCACGTGCGTCGCGAGCTCGCCACGGTGGTCGGCCAGGTTCGACGGGTCGGTGAGCCGGACCATGCCGTCGGGACGAGCAAGACGTTCCGATCGCTGGCGCGCATCGCCGGCGCAGCGCCGTCCTCGGAGGGTCCCTACGTCCGGCGGGTGCTCAAACGGTCCGACGCGCAGTCGCTCGTTGCCCGCCTGGCGGCCGCCTCGCCCGCGCAGCGCTCCCGACTTCCGGGGGTCTCCGTTGGTCGCGCCGCCCAGCTGCTCGCCGGTGCGGTGGTGGCCGATGCTGCGCTGGACCTCTTCGAGGTCGACGAGCTCGAGATCTGTCCCTGGGCGCTGCGCGAGGGCGTCATCCTTCGGCAGCTCGACTTGCTGGCGACCGACGCCGAGGCTGCGGCGGCGCACAGCGTCGTGCCGTCGCCATGACCACGTGGCCGCCGGGGGACCCGGTCCAGGTCCCGGACGCCCGGGTCGGGCTCTCGACCGTCTCGGTGTACCCGGAGTCCACCGAGGCGGCCTTTCGGATGGCTGCTGACCTCGGCTACGACGGGGTCGAGCTCATGGTCTGGACGGACCCGGCGAGCCAGGACGTCGAGGCGGTTCGCCGACTGGTCGAGCGCCATCAGGTCCCAGTGCTGGCGGTGCACTCGCCGTGCCTGCTCATCACCCAGCGCGTCTGGTCGCCCGACCCGAGAGTGCGGCTGACGCGCTCGGTCAAGGTGGCCGACCAGCTCGGTGCCGACGTCGTCGTCGTCCACCCTCCGTTCCGCTGGCAACGGGAGTACGCCAGGACGTTCGTGAACCTCGTGGCCCGGCTCGAGGCTGACTCCGGGATCGCGGTGGCCGTGGAGAACATGTACCCCTGGCGGGCCCGAAGCCGGGAGCTGGCCGCCTACGTCCCGAGCTGGGACCCGACGACGGAGGCCTACGCCCACTGCACGCTGGACCTGTCCCATACCGCGGTGTCCGGTTCGGATGCGCTCGCCATGGCCGCGGCCATGGGGGAACGCCTCACCCACGTCCACCTGGCCGACGGCAGCGGCTCGGCTCGCGACGAGCACCTGGTTCCCGGTCGTGGCGGGCAGCCGTGCGGCCTGCTCCTGGAGCGTCTGGCGCGGGCCGGATGGCCAGGCACGGTCGTCGTCGAGGTGACCACTCGCCGCGCCCGCACGACCGACGAGCGCGAGGCCGACCTTGCTGAGGCACTGGCGTTCACCAGGCTCAACCTCGCCAGCGCGCGCTCCTGAGCAGATCCGCCCGCTGGCCCCGACAGCTGGCTGTCGTGGCGGCTAGCCTCATGCGTGTGTCGACAACGTCGTGCCCGTGCTGAGGCGGGCGATGACCTCAATGGCGGGCAGCACCGCACTGCGGGAGGCCTTCTCGAGCTCGCCGGTCACCCGCCCGGTCGTCGGACGCTACGTGGCGGGTGAGCATCCCGAGGACGCCATCGCCACTGCCCGCGTGCTCAACGCCGCTGGGTTGGCTGTCTCGATCGACCGGCTGGGTGAGGACGTCCATGACGAGTCCGGTGCCAGGCGTGCCGGGCAGGGGTTGCTGGAGCTGGTGGCGGCGATCGGTGGCAGTGGGTTCGCTGCCCAGGCCGAGGTCTCGATCAAGCTCTCGGCGCTGGGGGCCGCCCTGGAGGCACATCCGTCCGGCGGCGGGGCTCGCCTGGCGCTGGAGCAGGCGCGCGCGGTGTGCGCTGCTGCTCGAAACGCCGGTACCACCGTCACGCTGGACATGGAGGACCACACCACGACGGACACGACCTTGGCGGCACTCGCCGAGCTTCGCCAGGACTTCCCGGACACCGGGGTGGCCATCCAGTCGGCTCTGCGACGGTCCGAGGACGACTGTCGCACCCTGGCGGTGGCGGGGTCACGGGTCCGCCTCTGCAAGGGTGCGTACGCCGAGCCCGAGAGGGTCGCCTACCTCGGTCGACGCGAGGTGGACCTGTCCTACGTCCGGTGCGCCCGGATCCTGCTCGCCGGTCCGGGCAGGCCGATGTTCGCGACCCACGACCAGCGGTTGGTCGACATCGTCGGGGCGCTGGCCGCGCGTGAGCGCCGGGCCGCGGACTCCTACGAGCTGCAGATGCTGTACGGCGTCCGCCCAGAGGCCCAGCGCCGACTGGCCGCGACCGGCACGCTGATGCGGGTGTACGTGCCCTACGGGACGGACTGGTACCCCTATCTCGTACGGCGGATGGCCGAGAGGCCGGCCAACCTGATGCTCTTCCTGCGCTCGCTCGCGCCGGAGGGCCTGAGTCGAGGGAGCAACGGATGACGCTCGCCGTGGTCGGTGCTGGAGTGATGGGGGAGACGCTCGTCTCGGGCCTGCTGCGGGCCGGCTGGTCGCCTGCGGACATCGTGGTGGCCGAGCCTCGACCCGAACGGGCCGAGGAGATGGTGCAGCGATACGGCGTCCAGGTGCTGCCCGCTGCTCGGGCGGCCGAGGCGGCCGAGGAGCTTGCGCTCGTGGTCAAGCCTCAGGACATGACTGCTGTGCTCGGCGAGGTGCGGACGCACCTGAGCCCGGGCCAGCTCGTCGTGTCGCTGGCGGCCGGCATCACGACCGCGACCCTGGAGCGCCAGCTGCCGTCCGGGGTCGCGGTCGTTCGAGTGATGCCCAACACCCCGGCCCTGGTCGACGAGGGGATGTCGGCGCTGGCGCCGGGCTCGCACTGCGACGCGGGACACCTGGACCGGGCCGAGCACATGCTCGCCTCGGTCGGCCGGGTCATCCGGGTACCCGAGCGTCAGCTCGATGCCGTCACGGCGCTGTCGGGCTCCGGCCCGGCGTACGTGTTCTTCGTGGTGGAGTCCATGATCGAAGCCGGCGTGCACCTCGGGCTGCCGCGTCGGACCGCCACCGACCTCGTCGTCCAGACGTTGTTCGGCTCGGCGAAGCTGCTGCGGGAGACCGGTGAGCACCCGACGGTCCTGCGCGAGCAGGTCACGTCGCCGGCCGGGACGACGGCGGCCGCCCTGGCAGAGCTCGAGCACTACCGGGTGCGGGCAGCGTTCCTGGCGGCGATCAGCGCCGCCGGGGCTCGCTCGCAGGCGTTGTCGGCCGAAGCGGAGTAGGCACGGCCTCCGCGCCGCCACGGCGCGCCAGACTCGCAGCTGCAAGGCGTTCCAGCCTGGAGGTGCGACCCGCGACCACGAGGACGTCCTCGGGACCGACGACCGTCTCTGGGCGGGCATAGACGAAGGCCGTGCCGGGACGCTTCGTGCCCACTACCGTGATGTCGTAGCTGGTGCGGATCGCGGACTCGGCCAGCGTGCGTCCGACTGCCTCCGGCGGGGGCAGCAGCTTCACGATGGCGTAGTCGTCGTCGAACTCGATGAAGTCCAGCATGCTGCCGGACACCAGATGGGCCACCCTCTTTCCCGCGCTGGACTCGGGGTGCACCACGTGGCTCGCCCCCACTCGTTCCAGGATCGAGCCGTGACGTGGCGAGAGTGCCTTGGCCCAGATCTCCGGCAGACCGAGCTCGCTGAGCAGCGCGACGCAGAGCACGCTGTCCTCGACGGCGCCGATGCCGACCACGGCTCGCCGGTAGGAAGAGGCCCCCAGCTCCTTCAGGACGGCCTCCCGGGTGGCGTCGGCCTGCACCACTGCGGTGAAACGGTTCGCCATGAGCTGGACCTTCTCCGAGTCCTCGTCCACGGCCAGCACCTCGTGACCGATCTTCTCCAGCTCCTCGGCGACCGCGACGCCGAAGCGGCCCAGTCCGATGACGAGCACGTCGTCTCGTTCGACCGCTGGTACCCGTCGGTTGCTCATCGTGGCCTCCTTGTCCGTGCTGCTGGGTCGTGCTCGTCGTCTCGGGTCATGCTCGTGGTGCCGGGTCGAATCGTGCTCCCTCAGCCCACCAGGGGCCGGGCTTCGGGGTAGGTGACCATCGTCTGGTGTGCTCGCTTGGCGAACAGGGCGAATGCCGCGACCGGTCCGACCCGACCGATGAACATGAGCACGATGAGCACGAGGTGGGCGCCGTCGCCCGCCGCCCCGGTCACGCCGACGGACAGCCCGACCGTGCTGAAGGCCGACGTCGCCTCGAAGAGCGCCTCGCCGAAGGTGTAGCGGCTCAGGGCAGTGATCGCCATCGCACCGGCGAACACGGCGGTGGCGGCGATCACGAGGATGGTGGCTGCCTGTCGCTGGGTCTCGGTGGCGATACGACGGCGGTTGATCACGACGTCGCGCGTTCCTCTGGCCTCGGCGATCGCCACGAAGGCGAGCACGGCGACCGTCGTCACCTTCACCCCACCGGCAGTCCCGGCGCTGCCGCCGCCGATGAACATGAGCACGAGGTTCAGGGTCAGCGTCTCCTGACGTAGCGACTCCATCGAGACGGTGTTGAAACCCGCGGTTCGTGGCTGCACGGCGTGGAAGATGGCGACCAGGAGACGGTCCCCGAGGTCGCGGTAGCCCATGGTGGCTGGGTTGCGCCACTCGAAGGCCAGCACGCCCAAGAAGCCCACGACCAGAAGGGCGAGTGTGCCCCACACCGTGAGGAAGGTGTGCACGCTCCAGCGCCTCGGGTTCCGCCAGCTCCGGTAGACCTCGACCAGGACGGGGAAGCCCAGGCCGCCCAGCACTACGGCGACGCAGATGACGACGACGACGACCCCGTCCTCGGCGTACCGGACCAGGCTGTTCGAGTAGATGGAGAAGCCGGCGTTGTTGAAGGCCGACACGGCGTGGAAGAGCCCGTCCCACAGGGCCCGGGCGAAGGACTCCCCGTAGCCCAGTCGGAACCGCAGGGTGAGGATGGCCGCGGCGGCAGCCTCGACCGCCAGCATCGTCAGGGCGACCCGGCGGAGCACCCGGCCGACCTCGCCGACGGCGAGGGTGCGGGTCTCCTGCGCTGCGGCCAGGCGCGTGCGAATCCCGAGCTTGCCCATGACGACCATCACGACCAGGGTGGCCAGCGCGGTGATCCCGAACCCACCCACCTGGATGAGGGCGAGGATGATCGCCTGCCCGACCGGGGACCAGTAGGTGCCGGTGTCGACGACGGTCAGACCGGTGACGCACACCGCTGACACGGAGGTGAAGAACGCCGTGACGAGCTTCGGCTCGCCCGGCCCGGCGGTCGTCCCCGGCAGCATGAGCAACGCCGTCCCCAAGGCGATGGTCGTCAGGAACGCCACGGGCAGCAGGCGCGCCGGTTCTCGCAGCCCGGTCGGGATCTGCAGCCGCACGTCCACCTCCGGGGCAAGCGCCGCTCACGCGGTCCTCGTGCGAGCGGGAGCAACATACGACCACGTCGAGACCAGTGTGCCCAGGTTGGGGGAGCCGACCTCGGCTGTCGCTCCGGCGCGCCGTCGCCGGGGCGCCGGCGGGTCGTTAGGGTCGGCGACGTGAGCGGGTCGGTAGGAGTCGTCTGGGACGACGCGCTGACGGCCTACGACTTCGGTCGCGGACACCCGATGGCGCCGGTACGGGTCGAGCTCACGATGCGCCTGGCGCGGACCTTCGGCATCCTGGATCGCGCCGGCGTCTCGGTGATCTCCCCTGGTCACGCGAGCGACGGTCTGCTCACCACCGTGCACACCCCAGCGCTGCTCGAGGCGGTTCGGCGCTGTGGTGCCGACCCGAGCCGAGTCGAGCTCGACTTCGGGCTCGGCACGGACGACAACCCGTGCTTCCCGCGGATGCACGAGGCCACCGGACGAGTGGTGTCGGGTTCGTCCGAGCTTGCCTCCGCGATCGCGTCGGGGCAGATCCTGCGTGGCGCGAACATCGTCGGTGGGCTGCACCACGGGATGCCCGACCGATCCAGTGGGTTCTGCATCTACAACGACGTGGCGATCGCGATCCGGTCCCTGCTCGATGGTGGGGTACCGCGGGTGGCCTACGTCGACGTCGACGTCCATCACGGGGACGGCGTCCAGGCGGTCTTCTACGACGATCCCCGAGTGCTGACGATCAGCCTGCACGAGACCCCGAGGACGCTGTTCCCGGGGACGGGCTACGCCGAGGAGTCCGGGGGTCCCCACGCCCCTGGTTCGGCAGCCAACGTGGCGTTGCCACCCGGCACCGACGACGCCGGCTGGTTGCGCGCCTTCCATGCAGTCGTGCCCCCGCTGGTCCGTGACTTCCGCCCGGCCGTGCTCGTGACCCAGCACGGGTGTGACGGGCACCTGGAGGACCCCCTTGCTCACCTGGCCCTCACCGTGGACGGCCAGCAGGCGGCAGCGATCGCCCTCAAGGAGCTCGCCGACGAGGTCTGCGACGGCCGATGGTTGGCGACCGGGGGTGGTGGGTACGCCGTGATCGACGTGGTGCCGCGCGCCTGGACGCACCTGCTCGCGGTGGTGACCGGCGACCCGCTTGACCCGCAGACCGACGTGCCGGAGGAGTGGCGCTCCTTCGTCAGCGAGCGGACCGGTCGGAGCGCGCCACGAAGGATGACCGACGGCCGCTCGCCCTCCTTCCGCCCCTGGGAGGACGGCTACGACCCCGGGGACTGGTTGGACCGAGCGGTGCTGGCCACCCGCAAGGCGGTCTTCCCCTATCACGGGCTCGACCCGCACTGGTAGCTCCGGCCAGCAGCAACGGGCAGCAGATCCCGATACCATGCCTGGGTGCCTCAAGGTTCGAGCGACACGCCCATCGCCATCCGGTTCATGACGGTGGCCGAGGTAGCGGCGCTCATGCGCGTCTCCCGGATGACCGTGTATCGGCTGATCCACGACGGGCGGCTGCCTGCGGTTCAGGTCGGTCGGTCCATGCGCGTGCCGGAGCAGGCCGTGCGTGACTACTTGCGGGACGCGCTCATCCAGGCGGGCTAGGCGCCGGTCGCCGGGTGGCCGCGGCTGGCCAGGCCCTGGGCAGCCGTCTGTGGCGTCGGGTGGAGGCCCTGGCGCCGGGTAGGATGAAGCGCTGCCAGTCCTCGAGGAGCAAAGGGGGCCCGCGTGGGCTCGGTCATCAAGAAGCGGCGCAAGCGCATGGCCAAGAAGAAGCATCGCAAGCTGCTGCGAAAGACGCGCGTGCAGCGGCGCCGTCTGGGGAAGTAGCCCGTTGGGTCACGTCGTCGTCGTCACCGGGGTGGCGCGCCACCTCGGTGCCCGTGCGGCCGCCTTGCTCGCGGCGGACCCGGCCGTGGATCGGGTCGTCGGGATCGACATCATCCCGCCCGCCGGCGACCTCGGCGACGCGGAGTTCCATCGTGCCGACATCCGCAGCCCGGCCATTGCCAAGGCGCTTGCCCGCGTGGATGCCGACACGGTCGTCCACATGAACGTGCTGGCGACTCCGCTCGCTCTGGGTGGACGGGCGCCTCAGAAGGAGATCAACATCATCGGCACCATGCAGCTGCTGGCGGCCTGCCAGCGGTTGCCCGGGCTCCGGACCCTCGTGATCAAGTCCTCGACCTCCGTCTACGGCGCCTCGGCCAAGGACCCCGCGATGTTCTCCGAGGAGATGGCGGCCAAGGTGCCGCCGCGGTCCGGCTATGCCAAGGACACGGTCGAGGTCGAGAACTACGTGCGGGGGTTCGCCCGCCGTCGCGCCGACGTTGCTGTCAGCACGCTTCGGTTCGCCAACTTCATCGGTCCCCGTCTGCGAACACCCTTCACCGAGTACTTCACGCTGCCCGTGGTGCCCACCGTGCTCGGCTTCGACGCGCGGCTCCAGTTCGTGCACGAGGACGATGGCCTGAACGCCATCCGGCGTGCCGTGCTGACCGGCGCGGCGGGGACCTACAACATCGCCGGTGACGGCGTCCTCACCTTGTCCCAGGCCGTGCACCGGGCCGGCCGCGTGCCGCTACCCGTCCCACGGATCGCCTCGGGGGTGCTGGGCTCGACGCTTCGACGTGCGGGACTCGCCGACTTCTCCCCGGAGCAGGTGAGGCTGCTCACCTTCGGACGCGGCGTCGACACCACCAGGGCGCGAGCGGAGCTGGGGTTCGTCCCCACCTACACGACTGCCGAGGCCTTCGACACCTTCGTCGCCGCTCGGTGCGCCGACAGTCCGCTGGGCCGGCAGCAGATCGGCGACATCGAGCAGTCGGTGCTCGCCGCCGTCACGAGAGGACGCGTGCATGCCTGACGCCGACATCATCCCGATCGGGACCAAGGGCGCCCCCGGACGTGGCAGCGCCCGCGGGAGCACGCCGTCCTCGGCCTCGCGTGGTCTGGCGGCCAAGCCCGCCAGCAGCCGTGCTGCGGGGCGGCCAGCGGCGAGTGCGGCCGCGGTCGCGCCGGCCCAGGACATCCCCACGCCGCTTCCCGAGCCGGTCGTGGAGGAGGTCCGCGAGCAGGCCCCTGCCATGGGCACCACCGGCTTGCCGGCCCCGGCGGCCGAGCTGCTCGGAGCCGTCGGGGACTTGCTCAGCGCCGGCCTTGGTGAGTCGACCGACGCCCACCTGGCCGACGTCATGGCCTTCCTCCGTCGTCGCCTGACCGGCGACTACGACGTGGACGAGTTCGGACTCGATCGTGAGCTCACCGAGCAGGTGCTGCTGCCGATCCTGCGACCGCTGTACCAGAAGTGGTTCCGGGTCGAGGTACGGGGGATCGAGAACATCCCGGTCACTGGTGGAGCCTTGGTCGTAGCCAACCACTCCGGCACCATCGCCGTGGACGCGTCCATGACGGCCTTGGCCATCCACGACGAACATCCTGAGCGACGCATGCTGCGGATGCTCGGAGCGGACTTCGTGTTCTCCATGCCACTGCTGGGGGAGATGGCCCGCAAGACGGGCTCCACCCTGGCCTGCAACGAGGACGCGCACCGGTTGCTCACGGCCGGTGAGCTCGTCGGGGTCTGGCCCGAGGGCATCAAGGGGATCGGCAAGCCGTTCTCCGAGCGCTACCGGCTGCAGCGGTTCGGCCGGGGCGGTTTCGTGACCTCGGCCGTTCAGGCCGGCGTGCCGATCATTCCCACGGCCATCGTCGGCGCTGAGGAGATCTACCCGATCATCGGCGACATCCCCCTGCTGGCGCGCCTGCTGGGGGCCCCGTACTTCCCGGTCACGCCCACCTTCCCGTGGCTCGGACCGCTGGGGCTCGTACCGCTGCCGTCGAAGTGGCTCATCGAGTTCGGGGAGCCACTGGCGACCGACGGGCTCGCCGACGGCGTCGCCGAGGACCCGATGGCAGTCTTCGACCTCGGGGACCAGGTCCGGGAGTCGATCCAGCAGTCGCTGTACGGCTTGCTCAGGCGGCGCCGGAGCGTGTTCTTCTGACGGCTGCGGTGATGGCGACCGCCGAGCCCCCGGCTACCGCCCCGGCCGCGACCGCACCCACCACCGTCACGTTGCGGCGTCGCTTGGCCCGGTAGTCCCGGATCCGCCAGCCGTGCTCCTCGGCGAGCGACCGCAGGTCCCTGTCTGGGTTGATCGCACAGGGGTTCCCCACCAGCGACAGCATCGGCACGTCGTTGAACGAGTCGCTGTACGCCCAGCACCTGCCGAGGTCCAGGTTCTCTCGCTCGGCCAGCGCCACGATCGCTTCCGCCTTGGCCTCACCGTGCAGCAGGCCGCCGACCAGTCTGCCGGTGTACACGCCGTCCTCCTGCTCGGCGACGGTTCCCATCGCGCCGGTCAAGCCCAGGCGCCTGGCGATGACGCTGGCCATCTCGACCGGCGCTGCGGTGACCAGCCACACCCGTTGCCCCTGGTCGAGGTGGAGCTGGGCCAGGGCTCGGGTACCGGGCCAGATCTTGGCCGCCATGGAGTCGTCGTAGATCTCCTCGGCGAGCTGGCTGATCTCCTCGACCCGACGATCGCGGATGAATGCCAGCGCCGTCGAGCGGGCCTTCTCGATCTGGTCCGGATCCTCGGCCCCGAGCAGGAACTGACCTTGCGCCAGCGCGGCCTTCAGGATGACCCCGAGCCCGAACACCCCGCGTTGATGCAGGCCTCGGGCGAAATGGAAGAGGGATGCACCCTGCATGATGGTGTTGTCCACGTCGAAGAAGGCGGCAGCCGAGGGGTCGGGCGCAACTCGTACGTGACGTGTGTGGGGGGCTGGGATCGCCTCTGCCCGAGCGGCGACCCGGGCCGCCCGGTCGGTCCGCGACGACAGCCGTTGCTGGCGGGGTTCCTTCGCCGCTGTCGTCATGGCCAGAGCCTAGCCAGCCGCGTGGTTGCTGCCGCCTTCCTGCCGTGCAAGGAGGGCGGTCGTCCTCCGGCAGCCCGTTCGACTGGTCGGTCTTTCGGAGACTGGCCCATGCCGTATGCCAGACTGCCGTTGTGCAGGCTAGGGGTGACTCAGACCACGATTCGCAGGCCCGCGTGGGTGCAGCGACGGACAACTTGGCGAACGTGCTCGCCGCGACTGCCTCCCGGTTCGGCGAGCGAACGGCGCTTCTGGTCGACGGGCGGTCGGTCTCCTGGACCGAGCTCGATGCCCAGGTGGACGCCGTCGCCCGGGGTCTTCGGGCGCTCGGGGTGGAGGCGGGAGACCGCGTGATGCTCGCCCTCGGGACGTCAGAGGCGTTCGTGCAGTCCTACCTGGGCACGCTGCGTGCCGGGGGGGTGGCGGCGCCGCTGAACCCGACGTCCACGGCGACCGAGGTCGAGCAGGTCATCCGCAGCTGCGCCCCCCGGGTGGTGGTCGTCGAGGAGGAGTCGCTGCAGGCTGCCGGGACGGCGCTGAGCCACGTCGAGCAGTCAGAGGTCGCCGTCCCTCGGCTGGTCGTGGCCGCTGCGGAGGTTCCAGATGCCGACTCGCCGGGTGGCCAGGTGAGCCTGCCCAGCCTGATCGCCGAGCACGCCGAGGGCGAGACGCCTGGGCCTGCGCCGGGCAGCGGCGAGGACCTGGCAGTCCTGCTCTTCACTTCTGGGACGAGCAGCGACCCCCGAGCAGCGATGCTCAGCCACCGGGCGCTCGCGGCGAACCTGGACCAGCTCTTGCGGCTGGAGCCACCCGTGCTCGACGAGGACGACGTCGTGCTCGGCGTGCTGCCGATGTTCCACGTGTACGGGCTCAACGCGATGCTCGGCCTGGCTGTGCAGGCGGGCTCGACGCTTGCGCTTGCTCGGCGCTTCGACCCCGAGGGGACGCTCGACCTGGTGCAGCAGGCCGGGGTGACGATGGCCCCGGTGGCGCCACCGATCCTGGTGGCCTGGGCCGGGCTGGACGACTTGGCCGGTCGGCTGTCCGGGGTCCGCACCGTGCTGAGCGGGGCGGCGGCGCTGCCGGTCGCCATCATCCGGGCGCTCGAGGACCAGGTGGGCCTCACCGTGCACCAGGGGTACGGCCTGACTGAGGCAGCGCCCGTCGTGACGACCACGCTGGCCAGCCCGTTCGCCAAGCCGGGCTCGATCGGCCGCCCGCTCCCCGACGTCGAGGTCCGCCTCGTCGACGAGACGGGGGAGGAGGTGGAGGAGGACGACCCGGGCGAGCTGGAGATCAGGGGCCCGAACCTGTTCAGCGGCTACTGGCCAGGGGCAGCCGGTGGTCCCGACGACGAGGGGTGGTGGCGCACGGGTGACGTGGCCTACGCCGACGCTGATGGGGACCTGTACCTCGTGGATCGCATCAAGGACCTGGTGATCGTGAACGGCTTCAACGTCTACCCGAGCGAGGTCGAGCAGGCCATCGCGGGCCTGCCCGGCGTCGCGGAGGTTGCTGTGGTGCCGGTGCCCCACCCGGCGACTGGTGAGGCCGTCAAGGCTGTGGTGGTGCCCGAGGAGGGCGTCAGCATCACCCCCGAGGACGTGATGGCCCATTGCGAGGGCATGTTGGCCAGGTTCAAGCGGCCGACGATCGTCGACGTCGTGTCGGCCTTGCCACGAACCGCGACCGGGAAGGTTGCGAAGGGAACCCTACGGCGGGCGAGCGCTGCCGTGCCCGGCGTCCGGTGAGGCCCGGCGATCGGTGAGCCCGGCGCGTGTCCTGGTCTGGAGTCGTGCAGGCTGCCACCTGTGCGAGGAGGCGCTGGCCGTGGTCGAGCGGGTGTGCACGGCTCTGGAGGTGACCTGGCGGGTCCTTGACCTGGACCGGGAGGCGGTCGCGGAGCCCGAGCTGGTCGCCCGCTACGCCGACCTCCTGCCGGTGGTGCTCGTCGACGGCCGCCAGGTGGCTGCCTGGCGGGTCGACCCCTCGCTGCTGCGGGCGGCCATCCTTGGCTGAGGGTCCGGAACGCGGCGACTTTGTTCCTGCCTTCACAAGCGCCTACCCTGCTGCCGCGGGCACCCCCGCACCTTCGACGGCAGGACAGCACCCGGAGGCCAGCACGTGGCGCCAGCGCGGCGACGGAACGCGAAGCGAAGTGTCCCCGACGCGACCGTTTCTCGACTCCCGGTGTATCTGCGGTCCCTGGTGGCCCTGCAGGAAGCCGGGGTCACCACTGTCTCCAGCCGCGACCTCGCTTCTCGCTCGGGGGTGACGTCGGCCCAGCTGCGCAAGGACTTGTCGTTCCTCGGCTCCTACGGTCGTCGTGGCGTCGGGTACGAGGTCGCTGAGCTGCGGGGCCGTATCGAGGAGCGCATCGGGTTGGCTCAGCGGCGACCCGTGGTGATCATCGGGGCCGGCAAGCTCGGACGGGCCCTGGCCGACTACGCCGGTCTCGACGAGCGCGGGTTCTGGGTGGCCGCCCTGCTGGACAACGACCCGGCCGTGGTGGGCACCTCGGCAGCCGGGGTGCCGATCCTCGACGTCGAGCAGCTCGAGGCAGTCATGGTCGACCTCGCTGAGGCCGGGCCGTGCATCGGCGTGGTGGCAACCCCGGCACCGGTCGCGCAGCAGGTCGCCGAACGACTCGTCGCTGCCGGTGTCAGCGCCATCCTGTCCTTCGCGCCGACGCCGCTGACGCTTTCTCCGGAGGTCGACGTGCGCCGCGTCGACCTGGCGGTCGAGCTGCAGATCCTCGCGTTCCACCTGGCCGTCCGGGAGGCTGCCGGTCCGAGCGCAGCCTCGCTGCTGACGGGGACCGAAGCCCGGGCGGTGGGTTCGTGAGCCTGCTCGTGCTCGGGATCTCCCACCACAGCGCGCCTGTGGAGGTGCTCGACGCCGTCGCTCTCACCCACGAGCGCGCCGACGCCGTCCTCACCGCCCTGCTGGCTCACGACGAGGTGGCCGAGTGCGCGGTGCTCGCGACGTGCAACCGGGTCGAGCTCTACGCCGAGGTCTCCTCCTTCCACCCGGCCGTGGAGGCGATGACGGCTGTCCTGCTGAGACACAGCGGGCTCTCCCTGGAGGCCTTGCGCGCCCATCTGTTCGTCCAGTACGCCGACCGGACCGCCGAGCACCTGTTCACCGTGGCTTCGGGCCTGGACTCCATGGCCGTGGGGGAGGCGCAGGTGCGTGGCCAGGTCAGGGAGGCGCTGCACAGGGCCGAGGGTCTCGGCGGTGCTGGCCCGTCGCTGCACGCCCTGTTCGCCGCTGCGCTGCGTGCCGGCAAGCGCGTGCAGCACGAGGCAGCCGTCGACCGGGTGGCCCCTTCGCTCGCCGACCGAGGCCTGGACCTGCTGGCTGATGACGGTGCTCCGGCCACCGGGGCCCGGGTGGTGGTCCTCGGCGCCGGCTCGATGGCAAGCGTGGCGGTGGCCGCCCTTCAGCGCCGCTCGCCGAGCTCGGTCGTGCTGCTCAGTCGAGACGAGCAGCGTGGACGGCGGCTGGCCGAGGCAGCCCAGGTGCGGTGGGCGCCAGCAGATGAGCTGGTCGATCACCTCGTCGCGTGCGACCTGCTGCTCGCCTGCACCGGAGCGCAGGGGTTCCTGGTCGGACCGGGCACCCTGGAGGCCGCCGGACTGCTGGGTGACCCTGGGGCGCCCGTCATCCTCGGTGTGCTCGACCTCGCCCTGCCTCGCGACGTCGACCCGGCGATCGCCGAGCTGCCTGGCGTGAGTCTGCGGGGGCTGGCCGACATCGCCGAGCACACCGGGGCCGACTCGGGTGCCCTCGACGGATCTCCCTCGATCCGTCGGGCTCAGGAGATCCTCGCTGCCGAGGTGGCTGAGTTCGTCGAGCAGCAGCGGGTCGGCCAGATCGCGCCGACCGTCGTCGCGTTGCGCGAGATGGCCGAGGACATCGTGCAGGCCGAGGTCGACCGCCTGTTCGCGCGGCTGCCGGCGCTGCAGGAGCGGGAACGAGCCGAGGTTGCCGCGGCCATCCGCCGCGTCGCCCGCAAGCTCCTGCATGCACCGACTGTGAGGGTCAAGACGCCTGCCGGACCGGCCGGGGAGGGCTACGAGCGGGCGCTGAGGCACCTGTTCGCGCTGGACCCTGGGGCGCTGGAGCCGGCGTCCAAGGCGGTGGCCGGCGAATGACCGAACGCAGTCGCGCGCTCAGGCTGGGTACCCGGCGTTCCGTGCTGGCCATGGCCCAGTCCCGGTGGGTGGCCGACCGGCTGGCCCAGCGCGGCGAACGCGACGTCGAGCTGGTGCAGATCACCACCCACGGTGATGTCGACAGGTCTCCGCTGACCGAGATCGGGGGGACCGGCGTCTTCGTCGGTGCGCTGCGCGCGGCCCTGGACGCCGACGAGGTGGACGTGGTCGTGCACTCCTTGAAGGACTTGCCGACCGCCGCAGACCCACGGTGGCGGCTCGCCGGTGTGCCGCCTCGCGAGGACCCCCGGGACGCGCTCTGCGCGAGTTCCGGGCGTTCCCTTGCGGGGCTACCCGCCGGCTCCCGCATCGGCACCGGCTCTGCGCGGCGGGCCGCACAGCTGCTGCGCGGGCGGCCCGATCTCGAGGTGGTACCGATCCGGGGCAACGTCGACACCCGCCTAGGTCGGGTCGGCGTCGACCTGGACGGGGTGCTGCTCGCAGCGGCCGGGCTGTCCCGTCTCGACCGGCTCGCGGCGGTGACCGAGTACCTGGCGCCCGAGCAGATGCTGCCGGCGCCCGGCCAGGGCGCGCTGGCGGTGGAGTGCCGGTCGGCCGACGATGACGTCGCCACCGTGGTCGCGGCTGCCCTCGACGACGAGCGCGCACGGGCGGAGACCACGGCCGAGCGAACGCTGCTGGCCGAGCTCGGGGCCGGTTGTTCAGCGCCGGTCGCGGCGCTGGCCCGGCTCGAGCAGGCCGCCGGGCAGACCTTGACGTTGCACGCCATGGTCGCCAGCCCGGACGGCACCACGGCGCTGCGCGTGGTCGTGACCGACGTCGTCCACGACCTCAGCACGGATCCAGTCCGCATCGGGCGGGCCGGTGCAGCACAGCTGTTCTCCGCAGGAGCAGCAGACCTGGTCTCCGGGGCGAGACCAGCCGAAGGAAGGGAAGCACGAACGTCGTGACTGACACACCCATGCAGCGCCAAGGCAGCAGGCCGTCGAGCTCCGGCTCGGTCGTGTTCATCGGGGCCGGTCCCGGGGATCCCGGACTGCTCGCGCTACGAGCTGTCGAGGCGCTCGCCGATGCCGACATCATCCTGCTGGAGCACGCCGAGCAGGAGGCCCTGCTCCGCGTCGTGCAGCGTGAGTCGCCACCGAAGGTCGAGGTGGTCGGGCACGACGACGCCGGACTCCCGCTGACCGTTGCCGCGCGCAGCAAGGCCGTGGTGCAGCAGGCACGGGCGGGCCACCGGGTGGCTCGGGTGCTGACCGGCGACCCCTTCCTGGACTCGACCGGCGTCGCCGAGGCCGCGGCTTGCCGCAAGGCGGGCATCGGGTTCGAGGTGGTCCCCGGGGTAGCGCAGGTGACGGGCTCGGCGGCCTACGCCGGGGTGTCCCTGCACGCCGGGGGCGGTCTGATCGTGCTCGACCTTCGCTCGACGCCCCTGGGCGGACGGGTGGCGGCCGACTGCCTGGCCGGGCTGCCCACGCCGGCCGGCAACCGCGGCGGGGCAGCCCGTAGCGGGGCGAGCCGCAGCGGTGGACCTCGGGTGTGCGTGGTGGGGGAGCCCGACGCACTGACGGTGGCTGCGAGCCGTCTGGTCGAGCTGGGGTGGCCTACCGACCAGCCCGTGAGGCTCATTCGGGGCGGCGCGACTCTGGAGCAGCTGACCGTGTCGGCGGGCCTTGGCGCGGTGAGCGAGGGCCACCTGCTCGAGGATGCGAGCATGCTCGTCCTGGATCCCGCCCTGGCCACCTCGAACGGGGCGGACGAGTACGGCCCCGCGGCGCCCCTGGCCTGGTTCGAGACCAAGCCGCTGTTCGGCTGGCGAGTGCTGGTGCCGCGCACCCGCGAGCAGGCGGGCTCGATGAGCCGTCGCCTGCTGCGCTACGGTGCGGTCGCCGAGGAGGTCCCGACGATCGCGGTCGAGCCCCCAAGAAACCCACGACAGATGGAGAAGGCTCTGCGTGGCTTGGTCGAGGGGAACTACGAGTGGATCGCGTTCACCTCCAGCAACGCCCTGCGCGCCGTCCGACGGGGGATCGAGGCACACGGCCTGGACGCCCGGGCGTTGTCCGGTCTGAAGGTGGCCGCGGTGGGCGAGCGCACCGCCCAAGCGCTGCGGGACTGGGGCATCGAACCGGACCTGGTGCCCTCGGGCGAGCAGTCCAGTCACGGACTGCTTGCTGACTGGCCCCCCTACGACGAAGACCTCGACCCGATCAACCGAGTGTTCCTGCCGCGGGCCGACATCGCCACCGAGACCTTGGCGGCCGGGCTGGTCGAGCTGGGGTGGGAGGCCGACGACGTGACCGCGTACCGCACGGTGCGGGCCGCGCCGCCAGCCGCGAGCATCCGGGACGCCATCAAGACCGGCGGCTTCGACGCGGTCGTCTTCACCTCGTCCTCGACGATCCGTAACCTCGTCGGCATCGCGGGCAAGCCCCACCCGGCGACGGTGGTGGCCTGCATCGGACCGCAGACGGCCAAGACGGCCGAGGAGTTCGGGCTCCGGGTGGACGTGCTCGCCCCGACACCCTCGGTCGAGGTGCTCACCGATGCGTTGGCGGACTTCGGTGCCCGGCGGCGGCAGGAGGCTCTCGATGCTGGTGAGCCACTGACGCGGCCGTCCGAACGGCGCCGAACGCCGCAGCGGCGCAGCAAGTCAAGCCGGCACGCGACCTGAGCGGAGCGCGAGCTCTGGTGAGGCGTCCGGGTCGTGGTGACGACGGCTCGCGGCCGGCGGCGTTCCCAACGGTGCGGATGCGCCGCTGGCGAGCCTCGGCTGCCCACCGCCGGTTGGTTCGCGAGACCAGTCTGCCGCCCTCGTCGCTGGTCCTCCCGCTGTTCGTCGATGAGTCCGCGGACGAGCCGGTCCCCATCGCCAGCATGCCCGGTGTCAGCAGGCACTCCCTGGACTCGTTGCGCGCGGCGGTGTACCAGGCCGCGCAGGCGGGTCTCGGCGGAGTCATGCTGTTCGGCGTCCCCGCTCGTCGTGACGCGCTCGGCAGTGCGGCCTGCGACCCCGACGGCATCCTCAGCCGGGCGGTGCGGGCCGCCGTGGACGAGGTCGGTGACGCCGCCTTGGTGATGGCCGACCTATGCCTGGACGAGTTCACCGAGCACGGGCACTGCGGCGTGCTCGTCCCGGAGGGTCCGCGGGCCGGCGAGGTCGACAACGACGCCACGCTGATCCGCTACGCCGAGATGGCGCAGGTCCTCGCCGAGGCTGGTGCCCACGTGCTGGGCACCAGCGGAATGATGGACGGCCAGGTCGGTGCCGTTCGAGCCGCGCTGGACAGGGCCGGCGCGCATCATGTCGCCATCCTGGCCTACGCCGCGAAGTTCGCCTCGGCGTTCTACGGGCCATTCCGTGAGGCCGTCGCCTCCGCCCTGCAGGGTGACCGGCGGGCCTACCAGCAGGACCCGGCCAACCTGCGGGAGGCGCGACGAGAGCTGCGGCTGGACGTCGCCGAGGGAGCCGACGCCGTGATGGTGAAGCCGGCGCTGGGGTACCTCGATGTCGTCGCTGCGGTACGCGCCGAGACGGACCTCCCGGTTGCGGCCTACCAGGTGTCCGGCGAGTACGCCATGATCGAGGCAGCGGCCCAGCGCGGCTGGATCGACCGTGACGCTGCCGTGCTGGAGAGCTTGCTGTCGATCCGTCGCGCCGGCGCTGACCTCGTGCTCACGTACTGGGCGCTCGACGCGGTTCGGCTGATCGGCACCGACGTCCGACCTGCGCCTGGTGGGGCTCTCGGGTGAAGTTGGACCGATGAGCATGAGCACGCGAGGATGGGAGCGATGATCACCACGGCGTCCCAGGCGGTGCTCGAACGGGCCCGCCGAGTCACCCCTGGTGGCGTCAACAGCCCCGTGAGGGCCTTCGACGCAGTCGGGGGCGTCCCTCGGGTGATGGTCGCCGGACGCGGTCCCTGGGTCACCGACGTCGACGGCAACACCTATGTCGACCTGGTGTGCTCCTGGGGGCCGCTGCTGCTGGGGCACGCCCACCCCGAGGTGGTTGCCGCGGTCACCGAGGCGGCTGCCGCCGGGACCTCGTTCGGCGCCCCGACCCCGGTCGAGACCGAGCTGGCCGAGGAGATCGTCAGCCGCGTCGAGCCGGTCGAGATGGTCCGCCTGGTCTCCAGCGGCACTGAGGCCACCATGAGCGCACTCCGGCTCGCTCGGGCGAGCACCGATCGCCCGCTGGTGCTGAAGTTCGCCGGCTGCTACCACGGCCACGCCGATGCGTTGCTCGTCGCCGCTGGTTCGGGCGTGGCCACGCTGAGCCTTCCCGGCTCCCCCGGTGTCACCGAGTCGACCGCTCGGGACACCCTCGTGCTGCCCTACAACGACCCGGAAGCCGTCCGAGCGGCTTTCGCCGAGCACGGGGACCGGATCGCGTGCGTGATCACCGAGGCGGCGTGCGGCAACATGGGAGTGGTCGCCCCGCTCCCCGGCTTCAACGCGATGCTGGCCGAGGTGGCCCACCAGCACGGGGCTCTGGTCGTGCTGGACGAGGTGATGACCGGCTTCCGGGTGTCGGCCGCCGGCTGGTACGGGCTGGAGCCGGTGGATGCGGACCTGTTCACCTTCGGCAAGGTCATGGGCGGCGGGTTCCCGGTGGCGGCCTTCGGTGGGCGCGCAGACCTGATGCGCCTGCTGGCACCCATCGGCTCGGTCTACCAGGCTGGGACGCTGTCGGGGAACCCGGTGGCGGCCACTGCCGGCCTGCAGACGCTCCGACTGGCTGACCAAGGGGTCTACCAGCAGGTCGACCGGGCCAGTCGCCTCCTTCGTGACGGAGTCTCGGCCGCCCTCGCGCAGGAGGGCGTCCCACACGTCGTCGGGCGTGCGGGCAGCATGTTCAGCGTGTTCTTCACCGACGAGGCTGCCGTGCCGGACTTCGCTGCTGCGCGTCGCCAGGACACCGACGTGTACGCGGCCTTCTTCCACACGATGCTGAAGCACGGGGTGTCCCTGCCGCCGAGTGCCTTCGAGTCGTGGTTCCTCTCGGCCGCCCACGACGACGCTGCCATCGAGGCCGTGCTGGCCGCCGCAGCCCCGGCGGCCCGGGCGGCTGCTCGTGCGGCGCACTCCCGTGAGGAGGCAGTGACGTGAGCATGACCAGGGTGCACGTGGTTCGCCATGGCGAGGTGCACAACCCTGGGGGCGTGCTCTACGGGCGGCTGCCGGGCTTCCGGCTCTCGGCCGTCGGCGAGGCGATGGCCGAACGCATCGGGGAGGTCATGGCGCAGCGACCCATCACCCAGCTGGTGTCCAGCCCGCTTGAGCGGGCCCGGCAGACGATCGCGCCGCTGGCGGGTCGTCTCGACCTGCCTGTTCGCCTCGACGACCGGGCCATCGAGGCGGGCAACTGCTTCGAGGGCATGACGGTCGGTGTGGGCGAGGGCATCCTCAAGCGACCGCGGTACTGGCGGCACCTCCGCAACCCGTTCCGCCCCTCGTGGGGGGAGCCCTATGTGGAGATCGCGGAGCGGATGGGGGCTGCCTTGCGTGACCTGGCGGCCCAGGCCGAGGGCAGCGAGGCGCTCTTGGTCTCCCACCAGCTGCCGATCTGGACCCTGCGGTCCTCGGTGGAGGGCAACCGTCTGTGGCACGACCCTCGGCGCCGCCAGTGCGCGCTCGCGTCGGTCACGACCTTCGTGTTCAGCGACGGCCGAGTGGTTGCGGTGTCCTACGCCGAGCCGGCCGCGGACCTGATGGACGACGGCCAGGCCGTGGGGGCCGGGGCATGAGAGCTGCAGCACGGTGAGGCTGGGGTCCTTGGCCGTCCCGGCGCTCGGGCTGGCGCTGCTCCTGGGTCTGCTCGGGACGGGCTGCGCCGAGCAGACCGCTGTCGACCGGTCGGAGAACGAGGGCACCAGCACGGGCTTCGTGTCCTCCGGCGGACTCGTGACCACGGTGCCGCCAACGGAACGTGAGCAGGCAGTGCCGTTCGCTGGGCCGATGCTCGGCGGTGGTGAGCTGGACGTGGCAGACCTGCGAGGGCAGGTCGTCGTCCTGAACGTCTGGGGGTCCTGGTGTGCGCCGTGCCGGGCCGAAGCGCCGGCTCTGCAGTCGGCCTACCTGCTCACCAAGGCGGCCGGGGTGGAGTTCGTCGGTGTGAACACTCGGGACACGCCCCCACAAGCACAGGCGTTCGTCGAGGAGTTCGAGATCACGTACCCCAGCATCGAGGACCAGAACGGTCGCCTGCTGCTGGCCTTCCGCGACACGCTGCCCCCCGCGGCCATCCCGAGCACGTTGGTCCTGGACTCACAGGGCCGGGTTGCGGCACGCATCCTCGGTGAGGTGAGCGAGACGACGCTGGTGACCATCATCGACGAGGTGGCGGCCGAGGACCCCGATCCGGGGGTCTCCTCATGAGCGCGGAGGTGGCCGAGGTCGTGCTCACCGGCTCACTGCTCCTGGCCATCCCGCTGGCGATGGCAGCAGGTCTGGTGTCCTTCTTCTCGCCCTGCGTGCTCCCGTTGGTCCCTGCCTACCTCAGCTACATGACGGGTCTGGCCGTCGCGGACCTGCCCGCCCGCCCACGTGCCTCCGATGCCATCGGTGCCACCGCCGGCCCACGACCGCCCGGGCCCAGGATGCCGGTTGCGACCGCTCCGCCCACGAACCCGCCCACCGCTGTCCGCTCACGGGTCGTGCTGGGCACGGGGCTGTTCGTCCTCGGGTTCACCGCGGTGCTCGTCTCCTACGGTGCCATCGCCGGTGGTCTGGGCAGCCGCCTGCTGGAGTTCCAGCGACCGATCAGCGTCGTCCTCGGGCTGGTCACCATCGTCCTCGGGGTCGCTTTCGCGGGGTGGCTGCCGGCGTTCGGCCGCGACGTGCGCCTCATGGGCCGTGCCGGCACCGGGCTGGCCGCCGCGCCCATGCTGGGGATGCTCTTCGCCATCGGCTGGACCCCCTGCATCGGGCCCACGTTGGCAGCGGTGCAGGTGCTGGCCTTCGACCAGGCCAGCGCAGGGCGTGGGGCGATCCTCTCGATCGCCTACAGCATCGGGCTGGGCCTGCCCTTCCTCGCCGTCGGGCTGGGGATGCGCCATGCGACACGGGCCTCGGCATGGGTCCGGCGGCACCAGCGTGGGGTTCAGGCTGCCGGCGGGATCGGCCTGATGGTCCTCGGGCTGGCGCTGGTCACGGGCCTGTGGGCCGACGCGGTGGCCGAGATCCAGGGCCTCGTGGATGGCTTCGAGGTGGCCTTGTGAGGACCGGTCCGTCGCCGTCGAGGCCGGCCCAGCTCATCATCCTCGTGCGGTGGACCTGGCGATCCATCACGTCGATGCGCGTGGCACTGCTGCTGCTCTGCCTGCTGGCGGTAGCCGCGATCCCGGGGTCGGTCGTCCCGCAACGCGACACCAACCCGCTGGCAGCGGGCGAGTGGGCCCAGGCCAACCCGACGGCCGTGGCCTGGGCCGAGCGCCTGGGCCTGTTCGACGTCTACTCCACCCCCTGGTTCTCGGCTGTCTACCTCTTGCTGCTGGTGTCGCTGGTGGGGTGCATCCTGCCTCGGACCCGGCTGCACGTGGCGGCACTGCGCTCCCGCCCGCCGGCCCCTCCACGACGCCTTGACCGCCTCCCGGTCAGCCGTCGAATCGAGGTCCCGGTGGCACCAGCGGCAGCCCTGGACGAGGTCCGCCGGCTGCTGGTCAAGTCCGGGTACCGGGTGCAGGTGCATCCTGGCGGGGTGGCTGCCGAGCGGGGCTACCTGAAGGAGACTGGGAACCTGCTCTTCCATCTTGCGGTCGTGGTCGTCCTGCTGGCGGTAGCGCTGGGTGGTCTTGGCGGCTACCGGGCATCGGTGCTCGTGGTGGAGGGCAGCGGGTTCGCCAACACGCCGATCCAGTACGACCAGCTGAGCACGGGCGCGCGGTTCGACGTCGAGGACATCCCGCCCTTCACCTTGCAGATCGACGACTTCACCATGGACTTCGTCGAAGACGGGCCCGGGACGGGAGGCCCGGCGGAATTCCGTGCACAGGGACGCCTGGAGCCGAGCCCCGGAGCCGGCGTCGAGGACGTGACCATCCGGGTCAACGAGCCGCTCACCATCGACGGCACCTCGGTCCACCTGCTCAACCCCGGGTACGCGCCGGTCATCACCGTGACCGACGGAGAGGGGCGCGTGGTGTTCTCCGGAGCTGTCCCCTTCCTGCCCCAGGACGAGAACTTCTCCTCGACCGGGGTGGTCAAGGTCCCACTCCCGGACGGTCCGGACGGTCCGGCGGACATTGCGCTCGAGGGGTTGTTCCTGCCGACGGCGTTCATCGGCCCGAACGGCCCGCAGTCGGCCTTCCCCTCCTTGCGCAACCCGGGGTTGGTCTTCACCGCCTACACCGGTGACCTGGGCCTCGACGACGGAGTCCCGCAGTCGGTGTACCGGCTGGAGAAGGACGGCCTGGACCAGCTGGAGTCCGCGGGTGAGCCCTTCCGGACTGCTCTTGGCGTCGGGGAGACGGCCGAGCTGCCCGATGGTGCCGGGACGGTGTCCTTGGACGCGGTCGACACCTGGGTGAACCTGCAGGTCGGGCGCAACGCCGGCCGCGAGGTGGTGCTCGTTGGCTCGGTGCTGGCCATCATCGGGCTGCTGGCGACCCTGTTCGTGCGTCGGCGGCGCGTCTGGGCCGTGGCGGCCCAGAGCGCGGCGACGCCGGGGTCGAGTACCGTCGTCCTCGCTGGTCTCGACCGCACCGGCAACGAACCACACGAGCTCGAGCAAGAGCTGACACGCCTCGCCGAGCAGCTCGGCGGTACCACCGCGGTGTCGCCCGAACGGGAAGGGGTCCGCACGTGAGCACGTTGGCCGAGAGCGCGTCCCGGCTGAGTGATCTGCTCGCCGACGCCACGCTGGTCACCTGGACCGTGTCGCTGGTGGCCTTCGCCGCCGACGCCGCGTTCGCTAGGCCCTCGGTGCCCCGTGTGGACTCGCCCAGGCGCAGCGCCACCCTGGTCGGCCCGGGTGCAGCCACGGCCGCACGGGCCGAGCAGCGTGACCTCGAGCACGAGGACGTGGGCCGCACAGGCGGGGCTGAGCCGCCGCCGAGCGACCCGGCGCCGCAGGGCCGAGCGCTCGGGATCGGGTGGGCGACGTTCGTGCTCGGCACGCTGCTGCTGGCTGGGTCGGTCGTGGCCCGTGGTGTCGCTGCCGACCGTGCGCCGTGGGGCAACATGTACGAGTTCGCGCTCACCGGATGCCTCGTGGTCGCCGTGTCCGTGCTCGCCCTTCGACGGCGGTTCGACCTCTCGGTACTGGCGGTGTGGATCACCGCCGTGCTGCTGCTCACCCTGGCGCTCGGGACCACGGTGCTGTACGTCCCGGCAGCGCCGCTCGTCCCGGCACTGCAGTCGCCCTGGCTGGTGATCCACGTCGCGGCCGCGATCGTCTCGGCAGCCGCATTCACGATTGCCATGGTCGCCAGTGCCCTGTACCTGGTGCGCGGACGCGCCGAGCGGCTCGGCCGGACCGATGGGCGCTACGTGAGCCGGTTGCCGAGCGCGGATTCCCTGGACCGAACGGCCTACCGCGTGGTGGCGTTCGCGTTCCCGATCTGGACCTTCGCCGTCGTGGCCGGTGCCATCTGGGCGGAGTACGCGTGGGGCCGCTACTGGGGGTGGGACCCGAAGGAGGTCTGGGCCCTCGTGACCTGGATCGTCTACGCCGCCTACCTCCATGCGCGCACCACCGCGGGCTGGCAGGGTCGTCGTGCTGCCGTTGTCGCACTGGTCGGCTACACCACCCTGCTCTTCAACTTCTTCGGCGTGAACATCTTCTTCGTCGGGCTGCACTCCTACGGAGGCCTGTGATGACCACCTCCCACGTGGCCGGCTCCAGCGGGACGCCCCGCTCGCTGGGTGCGTCTCGCGTGTGCCCGGAGCTGTCCGTTGCCGATGTCGAGACAGCCACCCGCTGGTACGACGCCGTGCTCGGGGCCATGACGGTCTGGCGCTGGCACCGTGAGTTCGCCGCCATCAGGCTGGGCGATGCCGAGCTGTACCTCGTCCACAGCACCCGCCGGGGCCCGTCGGCGTGCTACCTGCACGTCCCCGACGTCGACACGCTCTACCGCCGCACCAAGGGTGCAATGGGCGCGGATCCCGCCCCCGGCGGGGTGCTGCTGGAGGCGCTGGGTGATCGGGAGTGGGCGATGCGGGAGTTCGTCTTGCTGGACCCGTGGGAGAACCGCCTACGGATCGGCCACCCGCTGCGCTACGTCCAGGAGACCCCGGGCTTCGTCTCTGCTGAGGACGACCCGCGGGTCCCCTAGGGCTGAGGCTCAGGGGGCTGAGGCTCAGGGGGCTGAGGATCAGGCGCGGTCGGCGTCGTCGGGTGGCCGAAGCCTGCGCAGGAAGTCTGGGTCGTCGTCGGGGGCGAGGGGCTGGTCGCGGCCGGGGGGCGGCTTCGGTGGCTGCCGGCGCGGGCGGCCGAGAAGGAGCCACGCCATCGGGCCGATGAGCGGCAGCAACAGGATCAGCAGCACCCACGCCCACCGTCGGGGGACGGCGCCACGCCTCGTCAGCAGGCAGTCCACCAGGGCGTAGACCGTCAGCGCCAGCAGCAGCACTGCCGGCAGCGCGATACGCATGTCCACCTCCTCTGCCCTCGTCGCGATGGCCGGGTGACTTGGCCTGGGGGTACCGAGGCAAGCCTAGGTGGAACCGGCGGCGTACGCTCGTTCCGCGATGGCCAACTCGAACGACGCCCTGCTGGCGACTCTCTTCTACACGCTCGCGCGGATCGGGCTGTTCCTGGCGGTGATGGCCCTGGCGGCGCTCCTCGGGGTCGAGGACATCTGGCTGCTGCTGCTGGTTGGTGTGTTCGGGTCGGCGATCATCAGTGTCATCGCGCTCAGGCCCCTGCGCGACCGTATGGCGGTGGCGCTGCAACGTCGCCGGGACACGGTGTCGGCGCGTCTGGCCTTCGAGGAGGAGCCGTCCGCGGAGGGGTCGAGTGACGATCCCGACTCCTGATCCTGAGCCCCGACCTATCGGTCCCTCTTGGCTCTTCGGCTCAGGTGAGGACGAGCCCGGCGGTGAGGCCGAGCGCCCACCCAAGCTCGGCCCGCCCGGTATCGCTGAGCGAGGCGATGAGTGCCGTCCCGGCGGCCCCTTGCTCGACCGGCTGGGCGGCCCGCAGGGCCCACGGCAGGGACAGCCAGGCCAGGAGCGCGCGCGGGTACCCGCCTAGGGCTATCCCGGCGGCCGCCACGTAGGACAGCGAGAGCAGCACGACGAACAGTCGCCGACTCGGACGGTCGCCCATCCGAACCGCCAGGGTGCGCTTGCCGGCCGCGGCGTCGCCCGCTCGGTCGCGCAGGTTGTTCACGACCAGGATCGCTGTTGCCAGGCAGCCGATGCCGGCCCCCGCCACCAGGGCCAGCCACCCGAGGGTGCCGGTCTGCACGTAGGCGGTGCCCGCGGTGGCCACCAGGCCGAAGAACACGAAGACCGACAGCTCACCGAGGCCGCGGTACCCGTACGGCGAACGACCCCCGGTGTAGAACCATGCTGCTGCGATGGCGGCAGCCCCGACGCCCAGGAGCCACCACCTGCCGGAGAGCACGACGAGGAGGAGTCCCAGCGCCGCAGCCAGGCCGAAGCACCCCACCGCAGCGTTCCTGACCTGGGCCGGGCTGGCCGCCCCCGAGCCGACGAGGCGGAAGGGCCCGACGCGGTCGGCGTCGGTGCCCCGTACGCCGTCGGAGTAGTCGTTGGCGTAGTTGACCCCGACCTGCAGCAGGACTGCGACGGCGAGTGCCAGCAGGGCGTAGCCGACGTGGGCCTGGTCGCTGGTGGCCGCAACGCCGGTCCCCACCAGGACGGGGGACAGGGCGGCCGGCAGGGTCCGAGGGCGCGCGCCGAGCACCCACTGCTGCCGCGTCGCCACGGGTACCGATCTTGCCATCCGTGGCTGCTGATGCCGGCACCGGTGGCGACCTACAGTTGGCCCATGCGGGGGCTCGTGCGGGCAGGACTCGTGCCGATCCTCTGCGTGGGACTCGTGGCGGTAGTCCCGAACCAGGGATCCAGGCCTGCGCTCGCAGCCGCCGATGTCGAAGGAACCGAGAGCGTTGCCGGCAGGCCCCTCGACTCCGGGAACCGCACGCTCGAACTGACCGGCACCTACCGTCGAGTCGAAGCCATCGGTCGTCGCGGGACAGCCGAGAGGATCCCCACGCTGGACCTGCTGCACACCGAGGACGAGACCTTCCGACTCCGGCTTGCTGGGCTGCCACGGCCCGCGAGTGGGAGCCTGGTCCGGGTGGGGGCCACCGACGTCCGGCCAGATCCGCGCCGGGGGTTGCTCGTGCAGTCGATCACCCCGGTGGCTGAGCGGGCCGTGACTGCTCGCAGCGCCGGCCCTGTCGCCACCGCGCGGGGGACCGATCGGGTGCTCGTCCTGCGCACGCGCTGGGCTGGGAAGGACGGCACGTCGGCCAGGTCCATCCGAGCCGTGATGCAGGCTCGTGGAAACGAGTACTGGGAAGAGGTGTCCGGCGGGCGCTACCGCGTCGACGTCACCGTGGCGAAGACCTGGATCAGGGTGCCGAGGCCCAAGCCGGACTGCTACTCGGGATCGAGTCGGGTGATGGAGGCCGCGGTGCGCAAGGCGCGCTCTCGCGGCCTGGCGGTCGGCTCCTTCGACCGTGTGGTGGCGTACTTCCCGCTGTGCAACACCCGTGCCGCCGGCTGGGCCGAGGCCCCGGGCTCACTCGTCTGGGTCAACGGGACGATGGATGACCGGGTGACGCTGCACGAGCAGGGACACAACCTGGGGCTCAGGCATGCAGGCTCGCGTGAGTGCGGGCAGCGCTCGCTGAGCGGACGCTGCACCTCGGTGGAGTACGGGGACCCCTACGACGTGATGGGTGGGGACCGGTTCACCGGGCACTTCTCCACGTCGGCCAAGGTGGCCCTGGGGTGGTTGCCCCCCAAGGACGTGCGCACGCTCGCCGCGGGTCGACGAACGAAGAAGGTCACGCTCGTGGCGGCCGAGAGGTCCAGCGGGAAGCGCGCCCTGAAGGTCGTGGCGGGCAAGCGGGCGTACTGGCTGGAGCACCGCAGCAGACGCGGGGAGGATCGTGGCTTCCCGGCGGGCGCCTTCGGCGTCCAGGTGCGGACGCAGCTGCGGTCTGGCGGCACCGAGCTGGTCGACCCATCGCCGGGCCACGGCGGCGAAGGCACCGAGACGCCGGTCTTCGGCCGGGACCTCGCCGACGCGGTCATCCCGACCGGCGCGTCGTGGACCAGCCCTGAAGGCGTTCGGTTCACGGTGCTGTCGAGCACGGCGTCCAAGGCTGTGGTCCGGGTGCGCCGCGGCGCGCCGGCGCCCAAGGTCCCGGGCGCTCCTTCCAACATCAGCGCACGCGGCGGCGACACCACGGCGACGGTGTCGTGGCAGACGCCCTCGGGGAACGGGGCGGTGCTCACTCGCCACACGGTGACCGTTGTCCCTCAGGGTGGCGGTGCCGGGAGGTCCAAGACCCTGCGGACGACCCGCAGCGGAGCGCTCTCGACCGTCGTCGCCGGGCTGGTGAACGGGACCGACTACCGGGTCTCCGTCCGCTCGGCGAACGAGGTCGGGGCCGGACCCGCCGGGATGGCCGCCGACCGGGTGACGGTCAAGGGGATCGACCCGGGCCGAGGATGAGCTCGGCCACCGCGCCGCGGTCGACCTTGCCGCTCGGCAGTCGTGGCAGCGCCTTCATGACGAGGAGCTGGCGCGGGACGAACGCCGGCTCGGCCTCCTCGCGCAGGCGCGCCAGAAGATGCCCCGCGGTCGGGGGATCTTCGCCAGTGGGCCGCAGGACCACAGCTGCGACGATGCGCTGGCCCCACTGCTCGTCCGGCACAGCTGCCGAGGCAGCCTCACCCACTTCCTCCATCCCGTGCAGGAGGACGTCGACGCGGGCCAGCGGGACGCTCACCCCGCCGCTGACGGCGACCTCGCCGTCGCGGCCGTACACCTCGACCTGCCCGTCGGTGATCGCGCCGAGGTCCCCGGTGTCGAACCAGCCGTCCGGGCCGGGTCCCGGTGAGCCGTCGAGGTAGCCACTGAAGAGCACAGGTCCTCGCACGTGCAGTCGTGACCCGCGCTGCCGGACCGCAACCCCGGCCAGGGGTCGACCGTCGTAGACGCAGCCGCCGCAGGTCTCGGTCATCCCGTAGCTGCGTACCACCGGGACGCCGGCGTCGCGGGCTCGGCGCAGCAGAGCCGGTGGTGCCGCAGCACCGCCGAGCAGCACCGCCCGCATCGCGGCCAGCCTGCTGGTGGCCACCACATCTTCCAGCAGTCGGTGGAGCTGGGTCGGCACGAGGGCGGTCGCCACCGGGCCCTCGGCGAGCGCACGACTGGCAGCGGCGCTGAAGGCCTGCGTCTGGAAGCCGTCGGCCAACGAGACCTCGTGCCAGGGCTGGCTGTGCACGAGTGCGCGCGCCAGCACCATCACCCCGGCGACGTGGCTCGTGGGAAGGCACAGCAGCCACCCACTCGGGCCGCCGAGGACGTCGGCGGCGCCGACCGCTGAGGCGCGGACGGCGCTGGCCCCCAGGCGAACGCCCTTCGGTGGTCCGGTACTGCCGGACGTGGTGAGCAGGACGGCGTCCTGGTCCTGCGCCTCGTCCGCCGAGCGCAGCGCCATCGCCACCGACATCCGCAGGCCAGGAGGCGAGTCAGGCACGACGGCGACAGCTGGTCCACCGGACAGGGCCATCGACAGGGCGTCGGCAAGCCTCGCGGTCGGCTGGCCCGGCCCCACGAGGCAGGTCGTCGGCAGGCTGGGCATCGGGCGTCCTGAGGAGTGGCGCGTCAGAAGGAGTACGGGTAGTCGGAGAAGTCGGGGTCGCGCTTCTGGAGGAACGCGTCCCTACCCTCCACGGCCTCGTCGGTCATGTAGGCCAGCCGGGTGGCTTCGCCGGCGAAGACCTGCTGGCCCATGAGCCCGTCGTCAACCAGGTTGAAGGCGAACTTGAGCATCCGGCGTGCCGTCCGGCCCTTGGAGTTGATCGTGTCGGCCCAGTCCAGGGCCACGCTCTCGAGCTGGGCGTGGGGCACGACGGCGTTCACCATCCCCATCCGGTGGGCATCCTCGGCGGAGTAGGCGCGACCGAGGAAGAAGATCTCTCGGGCGAACTTCTGCCCCACCTGACGCGCGAGGTAGGCAGAGCCGTAGCCGGCGTCGAACGAACCGACGTCGGCGTCGGTCTGCTTGAAGCGGGCGTGCTCTGCGCTGGCCAGCGTCAGGTCGCACACGACGTGCAGGCTGTGGCCCCCGCCGGCGGCCCAGCCCGGCACGACGCACAGGACGACCTTCGGCATCGTGCGGATCAGGCGCTGCACCTCGAGGATGTGCAGGCGACCAGTACGAGCGGGGTCGACCGTCTCGGCCGAGTCCCCCTCGGCGTATCGGTAGCCGTCGCGCCCTCGGATTCGTTGGTCGCCCCCGGAGCAGAAGGCCCAGCCACCGTCGCGCGGTGAGGGACCGTTGCCTGTGACGATGACGCACCCCACGTCGGCCGTCTGACGGGCGTGGTCCAGAACCCGGAAGAGCTCGTCGACCGTGTGCGGACGGAAGGCGTTGCGGACCTCGGGTCGATCGAAGGCGATCCGGACGCTGCCCCCGTCTCGTTGTCGGTGGTAGGTGATGTCGGTCAGGTCGAACCCGGGAACTGGTTCCCAACGCTGGGGGTCGAAGAGCTCGGAGACAGCCACGACGCGAGAATAGGTGCCGCTGGTCGAGGGCGAGCGGGCGGAGAGGCGGAGTCATCGGGATGGGCGAGCAGGCATGGTGGTCTGACCTGCAGGTGGTGGCCGTGCCGCTGCGTGTTCCCTTCCGTGGGATCGATGTCCGGTATGCCTGCCTGCTCGAGGGCTCCGCGGGGTGGGCCGAGTTCTCCCCGTTCCTCGAGTACGAGGACGCCGAGGCGATCCGGTGGCTCGCGGCCACCCGGGAGGCCGCGGAGCGAGGGTGGCCGACGCCGGTGCGCGAGCAGGTCCCGGTCAACGCCACGGTGCCGGCCGTTCCTGCCGTGCAGGTCGGTGCCCTGCTCGCGGCCTACGGGCCGTTGGCGCCGGCCGGGGGTGGGGGAACGGCGAAGGTGAAGGTGGGCGAGCCGATGCAGACGGCGGGCCAGGACCTGGCCCGCCTCGAGGCGGTGCGGGATCACCTGGGTCCCTCCGGTCGCGTTCGGATCGACGTCAACGGAGCGTGGAGCGTGCGCGAGGCGGTACGCCTGCTCCCGCGCTACGCCGAGGCCGCCGGGGGTCTGGAGTACGTCGAGCAGCCGTGCGCCACGGTCCCGGAGCTCGCCGCCGTGCGTCAGGAGCAGGACGTCCTGGTTGCGGCCGACGAGTCGATCCGCCGCGCAGAGGACCCCATGCGGGTCGTGGAAGCCGGGGCCGCGGACATCCTCGTCCTCAAGGTCCAGCCCCTCGGTGGGGTGCGCGCCTGCCTGCGCCTGGCCGAGCAGGCCGGGCTCGCGGTCGTGGTGTCCAGCGCCCTGGAGACCAGTGTGGGGCTCGCCGCTGGGGTGGCGCTGGCTGCGGCCCTGCCGGAGCTGCCGTATGCCTGCGGGTTGGCGACGGCCCGGCTGCTGGCCGAGGACGTCACCGATGAGGCCCTCGTCCCCGCGCTCGGGGCGCTGTCCGTGCGCAGCGTCCTCCCGAGTCCCGCCCGGCTTCGTCGTCTGCAGCCCGAGCAGGCCATGATCGACTGGTGGGAGCAGCGCGTGAGACGAGTCCAACGTCTGACCGAGGCCGCGCAATGAACGCCTCCACGGCGTTGGCCACGGTCATCGTGGACGAGCTTGGCCGAGGTGGCGTTCGTGACGTCGTGCTCTCGCCCGGAAGTCGTAGCGCGCCGCTCGCGCTCGCCCTGCACCGGGCCGACGCGGAGGGCGTGCTGCGGCTGCACGTACGCGTGGACGAACGGGGGGCCGGCTTCCTGGCCCTGGGGCTGGCCCGCGGCACCGCTTGCCCCGTGCCGGTCGTGTGTACCAGCGGTACCGCCGTGGCAAACCTGCATCCGTCGGTCCTGGAGGCCCATCACGACGGAGTGCCCGTCGTCGTCCTCAGCGCCGACCGCCCCCCGGAGCTTCGCGGCGTCGGCGCGAACCAGACCACGCACCAGCCCGGCCTGTTCGGCTCTGCCGTCCGCGTGTCAGTGGACATCCCAGCCGCGGAGGAGCGTCCAGGCGCGGTGGCCCACTGGCGGTCAACCGTCGCTCGTGTCCTCCTCGCTGCTCGGGGTGCCGGATCAGGTGAGCCCGGGCCGGTCCACCTCAACGTCGGCTTCCGGGAGCCGCTGCTCCCAGACGGTGGAGGCGCTGACTGGCTGGAGCCGCTGGGCGGGCGGAAGGAGACGGCGGCCTGGACCACCGGCCAGGCGGGCAGCCCAGCCCAGGCAGCCCGTCCGGATCGGGGCTCGCGTCTGGACCGGGGCATCGCCACCTTGGTCGTTGCCGGGCACGGCGCGGGGCAGCAGGCAGCACGCCTGGCCGAGGAAGGGGACTGGCCGCTGCTGGCCGAGCCGACGAGTGGTGCCTGGGGCAGCCCCCAGTCGGTGCCGGCTGGCACCTGGCTGCTCGAGTCGGAGTCCTTCCTTGCCGAGCACCGTCCCGAACGGGTGGTCGTCCTCGGTCGGCCGACGCTGGCGCGATCGGTCACCGCCCTGCTCGCAGTCGAGGACGTCGAGGTCGTGGTGGTCCCCGGAGCGGGCCGGCAATGGCCGGACCCCACCCGCACGGCCGCGCGCCTCGCCTCGGCGCCGGTGCCACGCGGGCGCCCGAGGCGTGGCTGGGCGGCGGAGTGGCGCTCGTCGGGGGCCGAGGCCTGGCTTGCCGTGCGGGACACGATCGACGCGATGCCCTGGCCGGTCGAGCCGGGAGTCGCGCGCGACTTGGTGGCTGCCCTCCCCCCAGGGTCGACCTGCTTCCTGGGCGCCAGCCAGCCGGTGCGCGACGTGATGCTGGCTGCCGCCCCACGCCCGGGCCTGCACCTGTTCGGCAACCGTGGCCTGTCCGGCATCGACGGATCGGTGTCGACGGCGACCGGGCTGGCGCTCGCCTCGGGCGACCCTTCCTACGCACTGCTGGGAGACCTGGCGTTCTTGCACGACGCCACCGGTCTCGTGCTCGGTCCGGCCGAGCCACGCCCTGATCTGACGGTGGTCGTCCTCAACAACAACGGGGGCGGCATCTTCGGTCTGCTGGAGCAGGGCAGTCCCGCCTATGCGGATGCGTTCGAGCGGGTGTTCGGCACGCCGGTCGACGTCGACCTGGCCGAGCTGTGCCGGGCCGCCGGGGTCCGCCATGACCTGATCGCCTCGGCCCAGGCGTTGCGGGACGCGGTGAGCGTTGGACGTCCCGGCGGTGGTCTGCGGGTGCTGGAGGTCCGGACCGATCGTTCGCAGGCCAGAACGACGCATGCACGCCTGCGCGCGGCGACGGCGGAGGCCTTGCGCTGAGCCGGGTTCCCGGCCCCCGACGGGCCAGGTACGCTTTGGCACGCACCAGCATCACGAGCGGCCGAGGGACCTGGCCCGAGGACGCCGCAGCAGCCGGGTGTGTCGCCGCTGGCGCACACCGCCGGGTGCTCCTTCCAGCGAGTGGCGTCGTCCCGGACGTCACTTGGCAGATGTGGTGCCGCGGCCGCGCGGTCGTGCCAGGCCCTTCGGAACCCCGAGGGGCCTTTGCCGTCCCGGGACCCGACACCGAGAGGTGCCACCATGTCCGATCCTGCCGTCACCGACGCTGCTCCCCCGCCCGCGCTGGCCCCGGAGACCTTGGCCGTGCACGCAGGCCAGGAGCCTGACCCGGCCACGAACAGCCGGGCCGTGCCCATCTACCAGACCACGTCGTACGTCTTCGACAGCACCGAGCATGCCTCGGACCTGTTCGCCCTGCGCGCGCCCGGCAACATCTACACGCGGATCATGAACCCGACGCAGTCGGTGTTCGAGGCACGAGTGGCCGCGCTGGAGGGCGGCGTGGCCGCGCTCGCCACGGCCTCGGGGGCTTCGGCAATCACCTACGCCGTGCTGAACCTCACCTACGCCGGGGACAACATCGTCGCCCTGTCGACGCTCTACGGCGGGACGTACGCGCTGTTCGCCCACACCCTCCCGCAGTACGGCATCGAGGTTCGTTTCGTCGACCCGGACCGGCCCGAGGACCTGGCGTCCGCCGTGGACGACAGGACCAGGCTGGTGTTCGCCGAGACGGTGGGCAATCCCAGGCTGAACGTGGTGGATGTCGCTGCCTGGGCCGATGCCGCTCACGGTCTGGGGCTGCCGCTCGTGGTGGACAACACCGCTCCCACGCCGTACCTGTGCCGAGTGCTCGATCACGGCGCCGACGTCGCCGTGCACTCGGCCACCAAGTACATCGGTGGGCACGGGACCTCGATCGGGGGGGTGCTTGTCGACGGCGGCACGTTCGACTGGGGTGCCCACGCCGAGCGGTTCCCGGGGCTGACTCGGCCGGACCCCGCCTACCACGGCGTGGTGTGGACCGAGGCGGTCGGCAACCTGGCCTATGCCATGCGAGCCCGTACGGTGCTGCTCCGCAACACCGGTGCGGCGATCGCGCCGTTCAACTCCTTCCTGTTCCTCCAAGGCCTGGAGACGCTGCACCTTCGGATGGAGCGGCACAGCGAGAACGCGCTCGGCGTCGCCGAGTACCTGTCCGCGCACGAGTCGGTCTCGTGGGTGAGCTATCCCGGTCTGCCGGAGGACCCCTATCGTGCGGTCGCGGACCGCATGTTCACCGGCCGTGGCTACGGCGGCCTGGTCAGCTTCGGTGTCCGGACCGGTCGGCAGGGTGGGAGCGTCCTGGTCGACTCGCTCGAGCTGTTCAGCCACCTGGCCAACATCGGTGACGCGAAGTCCTTGGCCATCCACAACGCCACCACGACGCACTCCCAGCTCACCAGCGAGGAGCTTGCCGCCGCTGGTGTCCGCGAGGACACGGTCCGACTTGCGGTGGGGATCGAGAGCCTCGAGGACCTGGTCCGTGACCTGGACCAGGCGCTGGCGAAGGCGGCCAAGGCCTGAGCAGGCAGATCGGCGAGGTCACCACCCAGCGGGTCGTCGTCGCCACCGGCGACGACCCGCTGCGGCTCGCCTCGGGTCGCACGTTGCCGCACGTCGAGGTGGCCTACGAGACCTACGGCGAGCTGAGCAGGACCCGCGACAACGTCGTCGTGGTGTGCCACGCCCTCACCGGAGACGCTCATGCCGCTGGTCACCACGGCGACCCGCGACGTCGCGGGTGGTGGGACAACTTCATCGGGCCCGGCCGGGCGTTGGACACCGACCGGTTCCACGTGGTCTCGGCCAACCTGCTCGGCGGCTGCTCCGGGACCACCGGCCCCTCCACCGTCGACCCGGCCACCGGACGCCCCTACGGCATGGGCTTCCCACTGCTGACCGTGGCCGACTTCGTCGCCGTCCATCGGCGACTGCTCAGAGTGCTGGGGATCGATCGGGTGGCCGCTGTGGTGGGCGGCTCGCTCGGCGGGATGCAGGCCCTGGAATGGGTGCTCACCTCCCCACACGAGGTTGGCTCGGCCGTCGTGGTGGCCGCCTCGAGCCGGCTCACGGCGCAGAACATCGCTTTCTCGGCGGTGGCTCGCGAGGCGATCATGCGTGACCCGGACTTCCAGGACGGCGCCTACCACGGCAGCGGGCGTGCTCCTGACCTGGGGCTGTCGATCGCTCGGATGATGGCCCACATCACCTACCTCTCCGACGAGGCGATGGACCAGAAGTTCGGACGCCGGATCCAGGGGGCGGACCGCCCACGGTTCGGATTCGACGTGGACTTCCAGGTGGAGAGCTACCTGCGCCACCAGGGGGAATCGTTCCTCAGCCGCTTCGACGCGCTGTCCTACCTCTACCTGTCGCGCGCGTTGGACTACTTCGACCCGTTCGGGAACGAGGGGACTGCCGAGCGCCTGGACCGGCTCGCACGGCTGGGGACGCCGGTGCTGCTGCTGTCGTTCGACAGCGACTGGCGCTTCGACACCGAGCACAGCCGCCGGATCGCTCGTCGGCTCGAGCAGGCATGCGCCGCGGTGTCCTTCCGGGAGATCCGCAGCCCGTGGGGTCACGACTCGTTCCTGCTGCCCGTCCCCGAGTACCACGCCGTGGTCAAGGCCTTCCTCGCCCGCTCGGCGCCCCTGGCGAAGACGGCACGCTGATGAGGCCCGACCTGGAGCTGGTGGCTGAGCTCGTCCCGTGGGGCTCCCGGGTGCTGGACGTCGGCTGCGGTGACGGCACGCTGCTGGCGAGCCTGATCGTCGAGCATGGCTGCCGGGGGACCGGCGTGGAGATCGACGGCGAGGCCTTCCTCGCGGCGGTGGCCAACGGCGTCCCCGTGCTGTCCTTCGACCTCGACGACCCCTCCGCGTTGCGAGACCTGGCCACGGACAGCTACGACGTCGCGGTGCTGTCCCAGACGTTGCAGACGATGCGCCGGCCCGCGGCAGTCCTTGCCGAGCTGGCCCGGATCTCGCCGCGGGTGGTGCTGTCGGTGCCCAACTTCGGCCTGTGGCGCCATCGGGTGTCGCTCGCGGTCGGGGGGCGGATGCCGGTGTCGGCCGAGCTGCCGTACCCGTGGTACCAGACGCCGAACATCCATCTGTCGACGCTGCCCGATCTGGAGGCCCTCGTCGCCGATCTTGAGCTCGACGTGGATCGGCGGGTCCTGCTGGACGAGCACCACCGGCCGCTTCGCGTGGGTGTGGCGGCGAACCTGCGCGCCGCGCGAGCTGTCTACGCGCTCAGCCGAGCGCGTCACGCATCGGGATGAGCTTCGCAGCGGACTCGGCGAGCTCCTCCTGCGGGTCCGAGCCGGCCACCACGCCGCACCCGGCGAACAGCCGTAGCCGGTTCTGGTACGCCGGGTCGGTCTCGGCGCAGCGGAGCGCAAGCCCCCACTCCCCGTCGCCGCGGGAATCGGTCCAGCCGACCGGTCCGGCGTAGCGTCCGCGGTCCATCTGCTCGAGTGCCTGGATCACCTCGGCTGCCCTCGCTGTCGGCGTGCCACACACCGCGGCGCTCGGGTGCAGGCTCGCCGCCAGCTCCAGGGCCGAGATGCCGTCGGTGACCGAGCCGGTCACGTCGGTCGCCAGATGCATCACGTTCGGCAGGTGCAGCACGAACGGGGTCTCTGGCACGTTCATGCTCGAGCAGTGGGGCGCGAGCGCATCGGCCACCGAGCGAACCGCGTACTCGTGCTCCTCGAGGTCCTTGCTCGACCGGGCCAACGAGGCGGCCAAGGCCAGGTCACGGAGGTCGTCGCCGGTGCGCTGAATGGTCCCGGCCAGCACGCGAGACGTCACCAGTCCCTGGTCGAGCCGAACCAGCATCTCCGGGGTTGCTCCCAGGACACCGTCCACGTGGAAGGTCCAGCAGCGCGGGTAGGCGCTGGCGAGGCGTTGCAGCGGCCAACGAAGGTCGATCTCGTCGCCGGCCTCAGCGATGATGTCGCGGGCAAGCACGACCTTCTCCAGCTGTCCTTGGCCGATCAGGCCGACGACGTCGGCAACGGCGGCGACCCAGTCGGCACTGCTGCGCGCGCCGTCGGTGAAGGCGACGTCGCTGGGCTGTGCCGGCCGACGCCCGAGACGATCAGCCGGCAGCAGGCCGGCCGAGATCCCCGAGCCGGCCGGGCCCGGGATGGTGTCGGCCGGGCCCGTGGTGGTGACCCACGCCAGGTCCCCTCGCCGGCCCACCACGACGCTGGGAACCACCAGGACCGAGTCGCGGGTGGAGCCGTCGGCGAAGGTGAAGGTCCCGAAGGCCACCGGCCCGGTCCCAGGGACTCGCACCTCGTCGCGCACCACGGCACTCGTGGAGACGGACGTCCACCAACGAGAGGCCTCGTCGAAGCGGTGCGGGCCGCGGGTCAGCAGCACGGCGGCCGCGCCCCAGCCGACCAGCCCTTCGCCGTGGCGTACCCAGGCCACTGGCGCGACCTCCGACGCGGCCGGACCCGGCATCGGCGGCAACAGCTCCAGCAGGCCGGTCGGTCCACCGAGCATGGCTCGATCTGCCGCTGGCAGGGCCACGGTGCGGGATACCAGCGCCGGTGGATCGACCTGTGCACTGGCCGCGGGGCTGAGCACGCCGGTGGCCATGATCGCCAAGGGTACGGAACCGCTGGGTAGCCTGCGCGCCGTGGCAACCCGTAGAGCACCCGTGCCGGCCGGCACCGCCGCGGCTGGCCTGGACAAGGATCCAGCCGAGGTCGCCGCCATGTTCGACGCGGTGGCCAGGCGCTACGACGTGGTCAACGACGTGATGACGGCAGGCCAGGTTCGCCGGTGGCGGCGCGCCGTCCTCGGAGCCGTGGCGGCCCGGGCGGGGGAGACGGTCCTGGACCTCGCGGCGGGGACGGGCACCTCCAGCGTGCCGTTCGTGCAGGCCGGAGCGCGGGTGGTTGCCTGCGACTTCTCCGTCGGCATGCTGGAGGTCGGCCGGCGCCAGCACCCGGACCTCGCTTTCGTCGCTGGTGATGCCTTCCACCTGCCCTTGGCCTCGGAGTCCGTCGATGCCGTCACGATCTCCTTCGGGCTGCGCAACCTCTACGACGTGGTGGCCGGTCTCGCCGAGATGCGCCGTGTCACGCGGCCTGGCGGACGACTGGTGGTCTGTGAGGTCAGTCACCCACCTGGCCCGCTGGCTCGAAGGGCCTACGACGACATCCTGCTCGGGGTTCTGCCGTGGCTGGTCCGGGGCGTCGCCAGTGCGCCGGAGGCCTACCGGTATCTCGCGCTGTCGATGCGCGAATGGCCTGCGCAGGCCGAGCTGGCCGAGTCGTTCTCCCAGGCCGGGTGGGCTGGGGTCGAGTGGCGCAACCTCACCGGCGGTGTCGTGGCGCTGCACCGTGCCAGGCGTTGACGCGGTGCGCGCGCCCGTGGTCTTCTCGGCCACGGCGGTGACTACCATGGGAGACCAGTGATCACCGTCGACGCACCAGCCAAGGTGCTCGCGTGGCGAGGAGTCCCGGCATGAACCCACTGGCGCCTGTGCTCGGGCTCGCTGCCCTGGCGGCAGGCTTCGCTGTGTTCTCGTTGGTCGCCGGCACCCTCACCGGGCCCAAGCGTTACAACCGCGCAAGGCTCGAGGCCTACGAGTGCGGCATCGAGCCGACTCCGCAGGCCGAGGGCGGCGGCCGCTTCCCGATCAAGTACTACCTGACGGCGATGATGTTCATCATCTTCGACATCGAGATCGTCTTCCTCTACCCGTGGGCGGTCCACTTCGACGCGCTCGGCCTGTTCGGCTTCTACGCCATGACCCTGTTCCTCGTCCTCATCACCGTCGCCTACGCCTACGAGTGGCGCCGCGGTGGGCTGGACTGGGACTGAGCACGAGGAGGGATTCGTCATGGGGATCGAGGAGAAGCTCCCGAGCGGCGTGCTGCTGACGACCGTGGAAGGCGTCGCCGGCTACTTCCGCAAGGGTTCGCTGTGGCCGGCCACGTTCGGCCTGGCCTGTTGTGCCATCGAGATGATGACGACGGGCGGGCCGCGCTACGACCTCGCCCGATTCGGCATGGAGGTCTTCCGTGCCTCGCCCCGCCAGGCGGACCTCATGATCGTGGCCGGGCGAGTCAGCCAGAAGATGGCGCCGGTGCTCCGCCAGGTCTATGACCAGATGCCCAACCCCAAGTGGGTGATCGCGATGGGCGTGTGCGCCTCCTCGGGCGGGATGTTCAACAACTACGCCATCGTGCAGGGCGTGGACCATGTCGTGCCGGTCGACATCTATCTTCCGGGCTGCCCTCCCCGCCCCGAGATGCTCATCGACGCAATCCTCAAGGTGCACGACCAGATCCAGACCAGCCCCCTCGGGGCCAACCGGCTCGCTGCTGAGGCCCAAGCCGAGCAGCTCGCGCTGGCCGCCACTCCGACGCACGAGATGAAGGGGCTGCTGCGCTAGATGTCCGAGGTCGAGAAGGCATCGCCCCAGCCGCTCCCGGCGCACCCCAGTGCGCGGGGGATGTTCGGGAACGCCGGGTCTGGGGACACCTCTGGGTACGGCGGGCTGGTACGTCGTCAGGAGAACCCCGCGACCCTGCCGGTAGGGACCCCACGGCCCTTCGGGGGCTGGTTCGACGACGCCGTCGACCGCCTCGAGCTCGTGCTCGCTCAGGACGGGGTGGAGGACGCGTTGGAGAAGGTCGTCGTGGATCGGGACGAGCTCACCCTGTTCGTCCGTCGTGAGCGATTGCTCGCAGTGGCCAAGCACCTGCGCGATGATCCGTCGCTGCGGTTCGAGATGTGCATGGGTGTCGACGGCGTGCACTACCCGGACGAGCGTGACCGAGAGCTGCATGCGGTCTACCCGTTCCTGTCTCTCACCCACAACCGCCGGCTGCGGGTCGAGGTCGCCGTCCCCGACGCTGACCGGCACCTGCCCTCGATCGTGTCGGTGTACCCTGCCAACAACTGGCACGAACGCGAGACCTGGGACTTCTTCGGCCTCATCTTCGACGGCCACCCGGCGCTGACGCGCATCGAGATGCCCGACGACTGGCCCGGACATCCGCAGCGCAAGGACTACCCGCTGGGTGGTATCCCGGTCGAGTACAAGGGCGCCACCATCCCGCCGCCTGACGAGCGCAGGAGCTACCGCTGATGAGCCAGGACGACGTCCACTTCACCGTCGGGCCCCAGGGCCCGACCGTGGCCGAGGGCCCGGCGGCGATGGACGCCTACTCCGACGTGCGGGAGACCACCGAGGGGCCGGTCTTCAACGTCAGTGGTGGGGACTGGGACTCGTTGTCGGCCGACGTGGTCGGCAACGAGCGTGTCGTGGTCAACATGGGTCCGCAGCACCCCTCCACCCACGGGGTGCTGCGCCTGGTGCTGGAGCTGGACGGCGAGACCGTGACCGAGGCCCGCTGCGGGATCGGCTACCTGCACACCGGTATCGAGAAGAACATGGAGTACCGGACCTGGACCCAGGGTGTGACGTTCTGCACCCGGATGGACTACCTCGCGCCCTTCTTCAACGAGGCGGCCTACGTGATGGGCGTGGAGCGTTTGCTGGGCATCAGCGACGACGTCCCGGAACGAGCCACCGTCATCCGGGTGATGCTCATGGAGCTGAACCGCATCTCCTCGCACATCGTGGCGCTGGCCACCGGCGGCATGGAGATCGGTGCGCTCACGGTCATGACGATCGGCTTCCGTGAGCGCGAAGAGCTCCTGCACCTCTTCGAGCACCTCACCGGCCTGCGGATGAACCATGCCTTCATCCGACCCGGGGGACTGGCCCAGGACATCCCCTCCGACGGCTTGGACAAGACTCGTCAGGTGGTGGACTGGATGCACGAGCATCTCGGCGAGTACGAGGCGCTGTGCAACGAGAACCCGATCTTCAAGGGACGGACCCAGGGCATCGGCTACCTCGACCTGGCTGGCTGCATGGCGCTGGGGATGACCGGTCCGGTCCTGCGGGCCGCCGGGCTGCCGTGGGACCTGCGCAAGACGCAGCCCTACTGGGGGTACGAGACCTACGACTTCGACGTCCCCACTCGCGACACCTGCGACTCCTACGGTCGGTTCAGGATCCGGGTGGACGAGATGCGCGAGTCGCTGCGGATCGTCGAGCAGTGCCTCGAGCGGCTCGAGGAGCCGGGCCCGGTCATGGTGGCTGACCGGAAGATCGCCTGGCCGGCCCAGCTCTCGATCGGCTCGGACGGGATGGGGAACTCCCCGGAGCACATCCGGCACATCATGGGCGAGTCCATGGAGGCCCTCATCCATCACTTCAAGCTGGTGACCGAGGGGTTCCGGGTGCCGTCCGGGCAGGTGTACTCGGCGATCGAGGCACCCCGTGGGGAGCTCGGCGTCCACCTCGTCTCCGACGGGGGGACCAAGCCGTGGCGGGCCCACTTCCGCGACCCGTCGTTCAACAACCTGCAGGCGGTGCCGGCGATGTCCGAGGGAGGCCAGGTGGCCGACGTGATCGTGGCGGTGGCCGGGCTGGACCCGGTGATGGGAGGCGTCGACCGGTGAGCACCCTGCAGACGGCGCAGGGCCAGGCCCAGGCCCGTGCCGAGATGGGCGAGCTGGTGGCCCGCTACCCCGAACCCCGCTCGGCGCTGCTGCCGATGCTCCACCTGGTGCAGGCCTACGACGGCTACGTCACCCAGGCGGGGATCGAGCTGTGCGCCGATGTGCTCGACATCACCGCGGCCGAGGTCGCTGCCGTCGCGACGTTCTACACCATGTACAAGCGCCATCCCATGGGCGAGTACCACGTAGGGGTGTGTACCAACACGCTGTGCGCCGTGATGGGCGCGGACGCGATCTGGGATCGCGTGTCGGGCCATCTTGGGATCGGTCACGACGAGACCACCGAGGACGGTCTGGTGTCCCTGGAGCGGGTGGAGTGCAACGCGGCCTGTGACTACGCCCCCGTGGTGATGGTGAACTGGGAGTTCTTCGACCACCAGTCTCCACAGAGCACGGTGGACCTCGTGGACGCCTTGCGTGCCGAGCAGGAGGTCACCGCCACCAGGGGCGCCAGGGTCTGCACGTTCAGGGAGGCCGAGCGTGTCATCGCCGGCTTCCACGACGGTCGGGCCATCGAGGGCCCCCAGGCCGGTGAGGAGACCCTGCGCGGGCTCCGGCTGGCGGCCGAGCGTGGGTGGAGCGCGCCGCCGCTGCCGCCCGAACAACCGGTGCCTGCTCGCACCGACGGGGTGGATCACGGGGTGCAGTCGTGACGGGGTTGGCGCCGGTCCTGTCGGCGCACTGGGGGGACAGCGACTCCTTCACTCGCGCCGGCTACCTGCGCGCCGGCGGCTACCAGGCACTGCCGAAGGCCCTGAGGATGGAGCCGGCCGACGTGGTGGCCCTGGTGAAGGACGCGGGTCTGCGCGGGCGTGGCGGGGCGGGGTTCCCGACCGGGATGAAGTGGGGCTTCATCCCCCAGGACAACCCGAAGCCCAAGTACCTCGTCGTGAACGCTGACGAGTCCGAGCCGGGGACCTGCAAAGACATCCCCCTCATGATGGCCACGCCGCACACGCTCGTCGAAGGCGTCATCATCGCCTCCTACGCGATCCGGGCGAGTCAGGCCTTCATCTACGTCCGCGGAGAGGTGCTGCACGTCATCCGACGCCTGCAGCACGCGGTGGCCGAGGCCTACGAGGCCGGCTACCTCGGCAAGGACATCCTCGGCAGCGGGTACGACCTGGACCTGGTGGTGCACGCCGGTGCGGGTGCGTACATCTGCGGCGAGGAGACGGCGCTGCTCGACTCCCTCGAGGGGCGCCGGGGCCAGCCCCGGCTGCGCCCACCGTTCCCGGCGGTCGCCGGTCTGTATGCCAGCCCCACCGTGATCAACAACGTGGAGTCCATCGCCAGCGTCCCGGCCATCGTGCGCGGTGGTGCGGACTGGTTCCGAGAGATGGGCTCGGAGAAGTCGCCGGGGTTCACGCTCTACTCCCTTTCCGGGCACGTCGAACGTCCCGGCCAGTACGAGGCCCCGCTGGGGGTGACCCTTCGTGAGCTGCTCGACCTGGCCGGCGGCGTCCGCGAGGGGCATACGCTGAAGTTCTGGACGCCCGGCGGGTCCTCGACCCCGATCCTCACTGCCGAGCACCTCGACGTGCCGCTTGACTACGAGGGGATGGCCAGCGTCGGGTCCATGCTCGGTACCAAGGCGCTGCAGATCTTCGACGAGACCACCTCGGTGGTGCGCACCACGCTGCGCTGGGTCGAGTTCTACAAGCACGAGTCCTGCGGGAAGTGCACCCCGTGCCGTGAGGGCAACTGGTGGCTCGTGCAGATCCTGGGTCGCCTGGAGGCCGGCGAGGGCCGCGAGAGCGACCTGGACACGCTGCTGGACCTCTGCGACAACATCGCAGGTCGCTCGTTCTGCGCCTTGGCCGACGGGACTTCGGCGTGCGTCACCAGCGCCGTCTCGCACTTCCGGTCCGAGTTCGAGGCGGGGCTGAGCATCCCCGCATGGGAGGCCTTCCCCTACGAGGCCTCGGCGATCGTGCCGGTCCGACCCGCCACCGACCCCGCAGGAGCACCCGCCTGATGACCGCGACCCCTCCAGCGACGGCCGTGGACAGCGGTGCCGTGGAGCAGCTGGTGACGCTGACCATCGACGGCTACCAGGTCAGCGTCCCCAAGGGCACCCTGGTCATCCGGGCCGCCGAGCAGCTCGGCATCGCGATCCCTCGGTTCTGCGACCATCCGCACCTGGAGCCGGTGGGCGCCTGCCGTCAGTGCCTCGTCGAGATCGGCACGCCGGACCCGCGCTCCGGCGGCGAGGTGCGCTTCATGCCCAAGCCGCAGGCCTCGTGCACCATCCCGGCGAGCGAGGGCATGCAGGTGCGTACGCAGCTCAGCTCCGACGTCGCGGACAAGGCCCAGCAGGGGATCATGGAGTTCCTGCTGATGAACCACCCTCTGGACTGCCCGGTCTGCGACAAGGGTGGTGAGTGCCCCCTGCAGAACCAGGCGATGAGCAACGGTCGCGGCGAGTCGCGCTTCGACGGGGTGAAGCGCACCTACCCCAAGCCGATCGCCATCTCCTCCCAGGTCTTGCTGGATCGCGAGCGCTGTGTGCTCTGTGCCCGGTGCACGAGGTTCTCCGACCAGGTGGCCGGCGACCCCTTCATCGAGCTCCTGGAGCGCGGCGCGTTGCAGCAGGTGGGGATCTACGAAGACGAGCCGTTCGAGAGCTACTTCAGCGGCAACACCATCCAGATCTGCCCGGTCGGTGCGCTGACCAGCGCCGACTACCGCTTCCGGGCCAGACCCTTCGACCTGGTCTCCACGCCGAGCGCCTGCGAGCACTGCGCCTCCGGGTGTGCGTTGCGGACCGATCACCGGCGCGGTGCCGTCCAGCGACGGCTCGCGGGGGAGGACGCCGAGGTCAATCTGGAGTTCAGCTGCGACAAGGGCCGGTTCGCCTTCCACTACGCCACGCAGGACGATCGCCTCACGCACCCGCTGGTCCGCGACGCCGCGACCGGCGAGCTCCAACCCGCATCCTGGCCCGAGGCACTGCGCGCCGCCGCGCGCGGGCTGCAGGTAGCCGATGGGGTCGGCGTCCTCACCGGCGGTCGCCTCACCAGCGAGGACGCCTACGCCTACGCGAAGTTCACCCGGGTGGCCCTGGGGACGAACGACATCGACTTCCGTGCTCGCGAGCACAGCGCGGAGGAGGCGGACTTCCTCGCCGCGGCGGTTGCCGCCACCGGTGTCCGAGACGGCAGCGCCGTCGGCTACGCCGACCTGGATGCGGCCCCGACGGTGCTGCTTGCCGGGCTGGAGCCGGAGGAGGAGTCGCCGATCCTGTTCCTCCGCCTGCGACGGGCGGTTCGTCGGGGGACGACCTCGGTCATCACGGTGGCGCCGTTCACCAGCGACTCCAGCCGCAAGCTGGCCGCGACCCTGCTCTCGGCCGCTCCGGGGACCGATGGCGAGGTCCTGGACGCGTTGGCAGCCGGCGGCGCCGGCCGGAGCGACGAGATCCGCGCGGCGGCCCAAGCCCTGCGCCAGCCGGGAAGCGTGCTGCTCGTGGGGGAGCGTCTCGCCGGTGTCCCTGGCGGGCTGTCTGCAGCCCATCGACTCGCCGCGGCCACCGGGGCGCGGCTGGCCTGGGTCCCCCGCCGTGCCGGGGAGCGAGGGGCGCTGGACGCGGGGGCCTTCCCGAGCCTGCTGCCGGGTGGACGTCCGGTCTCGGACCCGGCCGCGAGGGTGGACGTCGCCGCTGCCTGGGGGGTCTCCTCGCTGCCGGAGCAGCCTGGCCGTGGCACCGAGGCGATCCTGGCGGCTGCTGCCGCCGGTGAGCTCGGCGCGCTGGTCGTCGCCGGGGTCGAGCTTCGGGACCTGCCCGACCCAGCCGGCGCCAGCATGGCGATGGCCTCGGTGGACTTCCTGGTGAGCCTGGAGCTGCGGGCCTCGAGCGTGCACGAGCACGCCGACGTCGTCTTCCCGGTTGCAGCCGTGTCGGAGAAGGCCGGCACCTTCGTCGACTGGGAAGGGCGTCCGCGCACCTTCGAGGCCGCGCTCTCGAGCAGCACCCAGCCCGACGCGTGGGTGTTGTCGTTGCTGGCCGAGGAGCTGGGCTTCTCCTTGGGTCTCGGCGGCGCCGCCGACTGCCGCGTCGAGGTGGCCGAGCTCGGGCAGTGGGACGGCGCCCGCCCAGCGGTGCCGTCGGTGGCCACCGGTCCGGTCGACCGACCCGAGGGGGCGGCTGCCGTGCTGGCGACCTGGCGTCAGCTCCTCGACGGTGGACGGGCTCAGGATGGCGAACCGAACCTTGCCGGGACGGCTCGGCGCCCCACGCTCCGGCTGGCAGCGCAGACGGCCGAGCAGCTCGGGGTCGCGGCTGGCGACCCGGTCACGCTTCGCACCGACCAGGGGGAGCTGACGTTCCCGCTGGAGCTCGGTGATCTGCCGCCCGGCGTCGTCTGGGTGCCGCAGTCCAGCCCCGGTGCCTTCGTGGCCGAGGTCCTCGGGGCCCGAGCCGGGGACGTCGTGGCTCTGGCGCCGGGCGCACCGACGGCCGAAGGGACAGGTGAGCACGCATGATCGAGGGCTTCGGCAGCGACCCATGGTGGGTCATCCTCATCAAGGTGCTGTTCGTGTTCGTGCTCCTGGTGCTGTTCACGCTGTTCAACGTCTGGGCCGAACGACGCGTGGTGGCCCGGATGCAGCACCGGGTCGGGCCCAACCGGGTCGGGCCCTTCGGCTTGCTGCAGAGCCTGGCCGACGGCATCAAGCTTGCCTTCAAGGAAGACGTCGTCCCGAAGAACGCCGACAAGGTGGTCTTCTGGCTGGCGCCGGCACTGTCGGTGATTCCCGCGTTCCTCACGTTCGCCGTCATCCCGCTGGGCCCGGAGGTCAGTCTCTTCGGGGTCACCACGCCGCTGCAGCTCACCGACAGCCCGGTGGCCGTGCTCTACGCCCTTGCGGTGGCCTCGCTCGGCGTCTACGGCCTCGTGCTGGCTGGGTGGTCCTCCGGCTCCACCTACCCGTTGCTCGGCGGCCTGCGCTCCACGGCCCAGGTGATCTCCTACGAGATCGCCATGGGGCTCTCCCTGGTGGCCGTCTTCCTCTACGCGGGGAGCATGTCGACCTCGCAGATCGTCGAGGCCCAGGAGGCGCTGTGGTACGCCGTCGCGCTGCTGCCCTCCTTCGGCATCTTCCTCGTCTCGATGGTCGGTGAGACGAACCGCGCGCCCTTCGACCTGCCCGAGGCGGAGGGCGAGCTCGTCGGCGGCTTCCACACCGAGTACTCCTCGCTGAAGTTCGCCCTGTTCTTCCTGGCCGAGTACGTGGCGATGGTCAACGTCTCGGCGTTGGCGGTGACCCTGTTCCTCGGCGGCTACCACTCCCCGGTCGGCTTCCTCCCCGACTCGGGGTGGTTCGGCTTCGGGTGGTTCATGCTCAAGGTGCTCTCGCTGCTGTTCCTGTTCGTGTGGCTGCGCGGGACCCTTCCCCGGCTTCGCTACGACCAGTTCATGGCTCTCGGTTGGCGAGTGCTCATCCCGCTGGGGCTGGTGTGGGTCGTCATCGTGTCCGGGCTCCGCCTGGCCACCGAGGAGTTCGATCGCCCGGTGATCCTCGGGGTCCTCGGGGCGCTGGCCGTGCTGGCCGTGCTGCTGAGCCTGGTGCCGTCCCTGCGTCGTCCCGCGGTCGACGGGGTGCCGGAGGAGGATGTCACGCACGCGCGTGCCGGTGATGATCAGCCTGCCTGGGCCGCCGGTTACCCTGTCCCACCGATGCCCGGGGCGGCCGAGGCGGTCCGGCTCGAGCCGGTCGCGGTGAGCGTCGCGGTGCCCGAAGACGCAGCCGCAGACGTCGAGGAGTCCGAGCCGGAGGAGGGTCGCCGCGATGCCTAGGTTCCTCGACCCGGTCGCCGGCTTCGGCGTCACGTTCCGGACGATGTTCCGCAAGGTGGTGACGGAGTCCTACCCGGAGGACAAGCGGCCCACCGCGCCCAGGTTCCACGGCCGCCACCAGCTCAACCGGCACCCCGACGGGCTGGAGAAGTGCGTCGGCTGCGAGCTGTGCGCGTGGGCGTGCCCGGCTGATGCGATCTACGTCGAGGGTGCGTCGAACACCCCGGAGGAGCGTTACTCCCCGGGTGAGCGGTACGGGCGCGTCTACCAGATCAACTACCTGCGGTGCATCCTGTGCGGGCTCTGCATCGAGGCGTGCCCGACGAGGGCGCTGACGATGACGAACGAGTACGAGCTGGCAGACGCCAGCCGCGAGAGCCTCATCTACGAGAAGCACGACCTGCTGGCCCCGTTGCTGCCCGGGATGGAGGCGCCCCCGCACCCGATGCTGCTGGGTGACTCCGAGCGGGACTACTTCACCGGCGTGGAGCAGGAGCAGCGTTCGTGAGCGGCGAGGCGTTGGTGTTCTGGGTCGTCGGCCCCACCTGTGTCCTTGGTGCCCTCGGGTTGGTGCTCTCGCACAAGGCAGTGCACTCCGCCCTCTGGCTGGCGTTGACCATGGTCGGCCTCGCCGTCCTCTACATCGCGCTGGACGCGCCGTTCCTTGGCGTCGTGCAGGTCATCGTCTACACCGGCGCGGTGATGATGCTCTTCCTGTTCGTCATCATGCTGGTCGGCGTCGACGCCTCGGACTCCCTGGTGGAGACCATCCGTGGGCAGCGCCCGGCCGCCATCCTGGCCTGCTCCGGGCTTGTGGTCCTGCTCATCGCCGTGCTCGGTCGGGCCACCCTGCCAGCGGCGCCACCAGGCGAAGGGATCCTGCCGGACGGCCAGGCCAACGTCGAGGGCATCGCGTCCCTGTTGTTCTCCGACTACCTGCTGGCTTTCGAGGTCACCGCGGCCCTGCTCATCACGGCCGCGCTCGGTGCGCTGGTCCTGACCCACCGAGAGCAGGCGAACAAGCCGACCCAGCGAGAGCTGGCCGAGCGTCGCTTCACCCCGCCCGACGGGGACTTCTCCGGGGCCGCGGGGCTGCCTGCGCCAGGCGTGTACGCCCGCCACAACGCCGTGGACACCCCTGCACTGCTCCCGGACGGGACGCCGGCAGCGGCCTCGGTCTCTCGCGTGCTGGCCGCCCGCGAGGCGGTGCGGTCGGCGCCGGGCACAGCCGAGGACCTGTCCCGCGCGGGCGCCGCCGTGATCCCGACGCACGCTGGTCGCGACGAGGTGCCCGCCGAGGGCGATCCCGGGTCGGCCGAGGAGCAGCGAGCAGCGGTGGGCGAGCCGCCCGTCCGCGACGAGGGCACCGGCGTGGCCGGCGATGGCGAGGACGCCCGATGAGCGTGACCGCCTACCTGACGCTCTCAGCGATCCTGTTCTCCGTCGGCGCGCTCGGCGTGCTGGTGCGCCGCAACGCGCTCGTCGTCTTCATGTGCGTCGAGCTCATGCTCAACGCCTCGAACCTGGCGTTCGTGGCCTTCGCTCGCTCGACCGGGACGCTGGACGGCCAGGTGATCGCCTTCTTCGTCATGGTCGTCGCGGCGGCCGAGGTCGTGGTCGGGCTCGCCATCATCATGACGCTCTACCGGAGCAGGCGCTCCGCGTCGGTCGACGACGCCAGCCTGCTGCGCTGGTGAGGGGCGACGTGGCGATGCTGATGACGGCGCAGACCGCCGTGGCAGCCGAGGGCGTCTTCGTGTGGACCTGGCTGCTGCTGGCCTTCCCGCTGGTCGGCGCGGTGGTGCTGCTGGTCGGCGGTGGTCGGACGGACGCTCTGGGTCACGTGCTCGGGACCCTGATGGTCCTGTCCTCCTTCATCGTGGCGGCGTTCCTCTTCGTGGGGCTCCTCGGTCGAGAGGCCGAGGAGCGGGCTGTCGTCCAGACGTTGTACGAGCTGTTCGACCTCGGCGGCTACCAGGTCACCGTCGCGCTCCAGGTCGACCAGCTCTCGATGGCCTTCGTCCTGCTCATCACTGGGGTGGGCACGCTGATCCACGTCTACGCCATGGGCTACATGGAGCACGACCTCCGTCGTCGCCGCTTCTTCGGCTATCTCAACCTCTTCGTCGCAGCCATGCTGCTGCTCGTCCTGGCCGACGACTACCTCCTGCTCTACGTCGGCTGGGAGGGTGTCGGTCTGGCGTCCTACCTGCTCATCGGGTTCTGGCAGCACAAACCGAGCGCGGCCACGGCGTCGAAGAAGGCCTTCGTCGTCAACCGTGTCGGCGACGTCGGGATGTCCCTGGGGATCATGGCGATGGTCGCCGCCCTCGGGACCAGTCAGATCGCCGAGGTCACCGGTTCGGCCGGAACGGTCTCGGAGTCGTGGCTGACCGCGATCGGGCTGCTGCTCCTGCTCGCTGCGTGTGGCAAGTCCGCACAGGTGCCGCTCCAGTCCTGGCTGCTCGACGCGATGGAGGGACCGACGCCGGTCTCGGCGTTGATCCACGCCGCCACCATGGTGACCGCCGGGGTGTACCTCGTCGTGCGTTCTGGACCCATCTTCGAAGGGGCGCCGGCCGCCGCTGCCGCGGTCATGGTCGTCGGGACGGTGACGCTCATCTTCGGGGCGATCATCTCCACGGCCAAGGACGACATCAAGAAGGCCCTCGCCGGATCCACGATGAGCCAGATCGGCTACATGATGCTCGCGGCCGGGCTGGGCCCGGTCGGGTACGTCTGGGCGATCTTCCACCTCCTCACCCACGGCTTCTTCAAGGCGAACCTCTTCTTGGGAGCCGGCTCGGTGATGCACGCCATGGACGACGAGGTGGACATGCGTCGCTACGGTGGCCTGCAGAAGCTGTTGCCGTGGACGTTCGTCACCTTCGGGGCCGGGTACTTGGCCATCCTCGGCGTCCCGCCGTTCTCGGGCTTCTGGTCCAAGGACAAGATCATCGAGGTCGCCTTCGACACCTCACTGCTCGCTGGGTCGGCCGCGATGCTGGCGGCCGGGGTCACCGGCTTCTACATGACCCGCATCATGCTCATGACCTGGCTCGGTGACCGGCGGTGGCGTGAGGACGCCCACCCGCACGAGTCACCGCCGGTCATGGTGGGCCCGCTCGTGGTGCTCGGTCTGCTCTCGGTGGTGGGTGGTGCCCTGGAGTTCGGCTGGATGCCCGGCGGCGGGATCGAGCAGTGGCTGGAGCCGGCCGTGGGCTACGCCGAGACCGAGCACGTCGTCTCCCCGGTGGCCCTTCAGCTGGCGACCCTGGCGCTCGTGCTGTTCGGGGCGGGTGTCGCTTGGTGGCTCTACGCCCGCCAGGACGTCCCGGTGGTGGCGCCGACCGGCTCGGCGCTGACCCGTGCAGCCCGCGCCGACCTCTACGGCGACCGCTTCAACGAGGCTGTCTTCATGCGTCCCGGCCAGTACCTCACTCGTTCGCTCGTCTTCGTCGAGAACCGCGGCATCGACGGCGTCGTGAACACCACGGCCGCCGTGATCGGCGGGAGCTCGGCACGGGCCCGTCGCTGGCAGACCGGCTTCGTGCGGTCCTACGCCCTGTCCATGCTCGGCGGGCTGGTGGTCGTCGTGGCCGCTCTCCTGCTGGTGCGGTTGTGAGGAGGGCTGCCTGAGATGGGTCTGCTCAGTGTGATCGTGGCGCTGCCGGTGCTCGGCGCGATCGTCGTGGCGGTGCTCCCGCGCGAGCGCGCAGCCCTGGCCAAGCAGGTGGCCATCGGCGTCGCGCTGCTCGGGCTGGGGCTCGTCATCGGCGCGGGCCTGCAGTTCGACCTCGGTGGTGGGCAGTACCAGCTCGCGGAGCAGGTGAGCTGGATCGAGCCGCTCGGAGTCTCCTGGTCCCTCGGGCTGACCGGTATCTCCTTGGCGCTGGTCTCGCTGACCGCCGTCGCCACCCCCATCGTCATGGGGGCGATGTGGCACGAGGTCGAGGAGGAGCGCACCAGTCGCTACTACGCCCTCGTCCTCCTGCTGTCAGCGATGACCACGGGGGCCTTCCTCGCCACGGATGTCCTGCTGTTCTACATCCTGTTCGAGGCGATGCTGATCCCGATGTACTTCATCATCGGGATGTACGGGGGACCCCGCCGCCAGTACGCCGCAGTCAAGTTCCTGCTCTACAACTTGCTCGGTGGCCTGCTCATGCTGGCCGCCGTCCTCGCCCTGTACTTCCAGTCCGAGCCCGGGGGGCGCACGTTCGCCCTGGCGGAGCTGGTGGCTCTGGACATCGACGCCAACACCCAGGCATGGCTCTTCGCCGGATTCATGGTGGCATTCGCGATCAAGGCGCCGCTCTGGCCGTTCCACACCTGGCTGCCCGACGCGGCTGGGGAGGCGCCGCCCTCGCAGGCGGCCTACTTGTCCGGTGTTGTGGACAAGGTCGGAACCTTCGGCATGGTGGCGCTGTGCCTCCCGCTGTTCCCGGACGCGGCCAGCCGCTTCGCCCCGGTGATGGTCACCCTGGCGGTGATCAGCGTCCTCTACGGTGGTTTGCTGGCGATCGGTCAGACCGACCTCAAGCGGCTGATCGCGTACACCTCGATCTCGCACTTCGGCGTCATCGTGCTGGGGATCTTCGCGTTGACCAGCCAGGGCACCACCGGTTCGACCTACTACATGGTGACCCACGGCCTGTCCACGGCGGCGCTGTTCATCGTGGTCGGCTTCCTCATCGCCCGCCGGGGCTCACGGCTGGTGTCGGACTACGGCGGCGTGCAGAAGCCGGCGCCGTTGCTGGCGGGCTTCCTGCTGGTCGCTGGGCTCTCCGGCCTGGCGATGCCGGGACTGGGGACATTCCTCAGCGAGTTCCTGGTCCTGGTCGGCACCTTCAGCCGCTACCAGGTGGCCGCGGCGGTCGCCACGTTCGGCATCGTGCTGGCCGCGTTGTACATCCTCATCATGTATCAGCGCACGATGACCGGTCCGACCACCGAGGACACCGAGGGGATGCATGACCTGCGCGGCCGCGAGGTCCTGGTGCTGGCACCGCTGCTGGCGCTGCTCGTGGTACTCGGGGTGGCCCCGAAGCCGATGCTCGACGTGATCGACCACGGCACTGTCCCGACGCTCGCCGAAGTCGGTGTGTCCGACCCGCCACCGGTCTTCGACCTCACGGCTGCCACGCCGGACCTCCAGAGCCAGGACGGCGAAGCTGCGAGTGCGGAGGGGACCGAGTGAACGGGCCGTTGAGCCAGCTCGGGACTCAGGAGTTCACCGAGCCGGTGATCGACTTCACGGCTGTCGCCCCCATCGCGCTGGTGCTGCTGGCCGCCGTCGTCGGCGTCCTCGTCGACGCATTCGCGCCCGCCCGCAGTCGCGGCCCGCTCCAAGCCGGGCTCGCGCTCGGGTCGCTGGTCGTCGCGGGTGCGTTGGTCCTCTGGCAGGCAGGAGCCACAACGGTCACCTTCGGTTCGGCGCTGGTGCTCGACGGCCCAGCCCTCTTCCTCCAGGGCTGCGTCGTGCTGTTCGCCCTCCTCGGTCTCCTGCTCTACGGCGACCAGCGCATCGATCCGGCGGGTGACCCGTTCGCTCCGTCGGGGGCCACCGTCCCGGGTGGCGAGGCAGAACGGGTCCTCACGCTGCAGCGGGTCCGGCAGACCGAGGTCTACCCCCTGACGATGTTCGCCACCGGCGGGATGATGCTGATGGCCAGCGCCGGGGACCTGCTCACGATGTTCGTCGCGCTCGAGGTGCTGTCGTTGCCGCTGTACCTGCTGGCTGGGCTCGCCCGGCGCAAGCGGTTGCTGTCCCAGGAAGCAGCCATGAAGTACTTCCTCCTCGGTGCCTTCGCGTCGGCGTTCTTCCTCTACGGGGTCGCCCTCGTCTTCGGCGGGACGGGTTCGGTGACGCTGATCGAGGTCGACGCCGCGATCAGCGGCCGAGTCGGCGTCGACGGCATCCTGCTCGTCGGGGTGGGGATGATTGCGGTCGGACTGCTGTTCAAGGTCGGGGCTGCGCCCTTCCACGTCTGGACCCCCGACGTCTACCAGGGGTCTCCCACCCCAGTGACGGCGTTCATGGCCGCTGCCACCAAGGCTGCGGCCGTCGTCGCGCTGGTCAGGGTGCTCTACGTCGGGTTCGGGGGGATCAGCGACAGCTGGGTGCCGGTGATGTCGGCGGTTGCCGTCGTGTCGATGATCGTCGGATCCCTCTTCGCGTTGACCCAGACCGACGTGAAGCGGATGCTGGCCTACTCCTCGATCGCGCACGCTGGGTTCCTCCTCGTCGGCGTCGTTGCGGCCGACGAACGGGGACTGGCCGCCGTCCTGGTCTACGTGCTCCTCTACGGGGTGTCCACGGTCGGCGCGTTCGCAGTGGTCACGCTGGTTCGTGATGCCGGCGGTGAGGCGGGGCACCTCTCCCAGTGGGCCGGCATGGGCCGCCGGGCGCCACTGCTGGCCGGCGTGTTCGCGCTCTTCCTGCTGTCCTTCGCCGGCATCCCGCTCACGTCGGGGTTCATCGGCAAGCTGATGGTCTTCGGTGCCGCTGTGGACGCCGGGGCGGTTGCCCTTGTCGTCGTCGGCCTGCTCGCCAGTGCAGTCGCCGCCTTCTTCTACGTGCGCGTCATCGTGCTGATGTTCTTCACCGAACCACCCCCCGGCGCGCCGACGGTGGCCCTGCCCGGGATCGGAACCACGGTCACCCTGGCGGTCACTGCGGTCCTGACGGTGCTGCTGGGCGTCTTGCCGGGTAGCGTGATCGATGTCGCCGAGGCCTCCGCGGCGTTCCTCGGGTAGGCCGAGGCGTTGCCAGCCAACTGTCGACAAGGAACGAGGCGATGACCCCGAGCACCCCCGGCCCGACGACCTCGGCCATGCCGATCCCGGTCGTCGACCCCGCCTTCGACGAGGCGGTGGCCAGCGGGCTGGCTGAGGTGGAAGCTCGGCTGCAGGTCGTGGTCAGGGACCGAGACGAGTTCCTGACAGCGACGGCGGCGCATCTCATCGACGCTGGCGGTAAGCGCTTCCGGCCGATGATGGTGCTCAGCGCCGCGCAGCTCGGCAGCCCATCGGCGCCCGGGGTGATCGACGCCGCGGTGGTGGTGGAGCTCACTCACCTGGCGACGCTGTACCACGACGACGTCATGGACGAGGCAAGCGTGCGTCGCGGGACCGAGAGCGCCAACGGTCGGTGGGGGAACTCGGTGGCCATCCTGACCGGTGACTACCTCTTCGCGCGTGCGGCCGAGGTCGTGGCGGACCTCGGCCCGGACTACGTGCGACTGCAAGCCCAGACGTTCGCCCGACTCGTCCGGGGTCAGATGGCCGAGACGATCGGGCCGGGGGCCGGCCAGGACCCGGTCGAGCACTACCTCGATGTGCTCGCGGACAAGACCGGGTCGCTGATCGCGACGTCGGCCCGGTTCGGCTCCATGCTCGCCGGTGCCCACCCGGACGTGGTTGCCACTGTCACGCAGTACGGCGAGCTGATCGGGGTGGCCTTCCAGCTTGCCGACGACGTCATCGACATCGTCAGCGGTCCCGACGAGTCGGGCAAGACCCCGGGGACAGACCTGCGCGAGGGCGTCCCGACGCTGCCGTCGCTGTATGCCGCCCGGTCCACCGACCCGGAGGACCGGCGCCTCGTGGACCTGCTCGCTCGACCGTTGGAGGCTGACGAGGAGGTCGAGGAGGCCCTCGGGCTGCTTCGGCGACACCCCGCGCTCAGCGAGGCACGCCGAGGCGTCCGCGAGTACGCCGAGCGTGCCCGGGGGGCGCTGTCGCCGCTGGACGCCGGTCCGGCGAAGGACGCGCTCACGGCGATCTGCCAGGCCGTCATCGATCGGACGGGCTGACCCCGGGGCTGGGCGTGCCCGCACCCTGCGCCGCGGTCTCGGCAGCCCCGCCGTACCTGGCACGCGGCCGATGACGCACGGCGTCGGCGGTGAACACGAGCAGGGCCCCCCATACGAGCACGAAGCCGAGGAGCCGACTGGCCGGCATCGGTTCCTGGAAGAGCACGACGCCGATGAGGAACTGCACCACCGGTGCCAGGTACTGCAGGATCCCGAGCGAGGACAACGGGATCCTGGTGGCGGCAGCCCCGAACGCGAGCAAGGGCAGGACGGTCACGAACCCCGCCCCGACGAGCAACGCCGAGCTCGCGGAGGCGGTGCCGAGCTGTCCCTCGCCGCGCGCCGAGAGGACCAGCAGGTACGCCGCGGCCGGGAGCATCAGGACGCCGGTCTCCACGGCGAGGCTCTCGGCAGCGCCGACGTCAGCCTTCTTCTTCATGAGGCCATAGGTGGCGAACGAGAACGCCAGCGTCAGGGCGATCCACGGGACGCGGCCGTAGTCCAGGGCCAGGACGAGGACGGCGATCGCGGCCAAGGCGAGCGCGGCCCACTGAGCCCGCCGCAGTCGCTCGCCGAGCAGCGCAACGCCCATGAGCACCGTCACCAGCGGGTTGATGAAGTAGCCGAGCGAGGTCTCGACCACCTGCTCGCTGTTCACGCCGTAGATGTAGGTCCCCCAGTTGATGGAGATCACGACTGCGGCAACGGTCAGCAGCCCCACCGCGCGGCGGTTGCCCGCGACCAGGCGGCGCAGCGAGCCCAGCCCACCCGTGACCAGGAGCAGGAACACCACGACGAGCATCGACCAGACGATCCGGTGCGCCAGGATCTCCACTGCGCCCGCTGGCTCCAGGAGCGGCCAGTACAGCGGGAACAGTCCCCAGAGAAGGTAGGCGGTCACACCCGCGGCGTAGCCTCGAGCGGCCTCGTGTTCCTCGTCCCTCGGGGTGTCGGGCGTGCTCAGCGAACGACCCAGGTGTCCCGGCCGCGGAGCAGGGCGGACAGGTCCGGTTGGGCCAGGGCCGCAGCCTCCACCTGCTCGTGCATGAGGCCGTCGTAGGTGGGTCGTTCCACCTGCCGGAAGATGCCGATCGGCGTGTGCGCCAACGTCGTGGGCTCCGAGAGCCGGCTGAGGGCGAAGGCGGTCGAGGGGTCGGGGTCGCTCGGGTCGTGGACCACCACCGGTGCCTCAGGGCTCGCCTCGACGAGGTCGCGGGCGATTCGAAGTGAGCCGCTCGTGGCATCGCGCACCACGGCGTGCTCGCCTTGGCTGCCAAAGCGGATCGGCTGCCCTCGCTCCAGACGGATCACGGCCTCCTCGCTGGACTCGCGCTTCTTCAGCAGGTCGAACGCGCCGTCGTTGAAGATGTTGCAGTTCTGGTAGATCTCGACCAGCGACGTGCCCCGGTGTGCCTGAGCAGCGCGCAGCACCTCGGTCAGGTGTGCCCGATCGGAGTCGATGGTGCGCGCGACGAAGCTGGCCTCGGACCCGAGGGCGAGGGAGACCGGGTTGAACGGGGCGTCCAGGGAACCCGTGGGCGTGGACTTCGTGATCTTGCCCATCTCCGAGGTCGGCGAGTACTGCCCCTTGGTCAGTCCGTAGATCCGGTTGTTGAACAGCAGGATCGTGAGGTCGACGTTCCGGCGCATGGTGTGGACGAGATGGTTCCCGCCGATGGACAGGGCGTCACCGTCACCGGTGATCACCCAGACCGAGAGGTCCTGACGGGTGGCCGCCAACCCGGTGGCCACGGCTGGGGCGCGCCCGTGGATCGAGTGCAGGCCGTAGGTGTTGAGGTAGTAGGGGAAGCGCGAGGAGCAGCCGATCCCGGAGACGAACACATGCCGCTCGGGCGGGATGCCGAGCTCGGGGAGGACGCTCTGAACCGCGGCGAGGATGGCGTAGTCACCGCAGCCAGGGCACCAGCGAACCTCCTGGTCGCTGGTGAAGTCCTTGCGTGAGAGCGAGACGTCGGTCGTCATCGTGCCCCTCCTCGGTCACTCGCGTCGACCTGGTCGGCGTGCCGGGCCTGCTCGCTGAGCAGCAGATCGAGCTCGCCCACGAGCTCGTCGACTCTGAAGGGCAGGCCACGAACCTGGTTGATGCCCTGGATGTCGACGAGGAACCTCGCGCGCAGCAGCATGGCCAGCTGGCCGGAGTTCATCTCCGGCAGGACGACCTGGTCGTAGCGGGTCAGCACCTCGCCGGTGTTCCTCGGCAGGGGGTTCAAGTGACGCAGGTGCGCTTGCGCCACGGCGCGTCCCTGGGCGCGCAGCTGCCGCACCGCGGCGGTGATCGGGCCGTAGGTCGATCCCCAGCCAAGGACGAGCACCGAGGCCTCACCGGGCTGGTGCGGGTCGTCCACCCCGAGCTGGTCGATGTCCTCGGCGATGACGTCGATCTTGGCCTGGCGCAGCCGCACCATGCGGTCGTGGTTCACCGGGTCGTAGGAGATCGCGCCGGTTCTGTCTGCCTTCTCCAGCCCCCCGATCCGGTGGGCCAGGCCGGGGGTGCCCGGGACGGCCCATGGGCGGGCCAGCGTCTGCGGGTCCCGCAGGTAGGGATGGAAGACCGGGCTACCGTCCTCGCCAGTCGCGTTCGGCTCGGTGGCGAACTCGGGGGTGAGGTCCGGAAGTGCACGCACGTCCGGAACCGCCCACGGCTCGGATCCGTTGGCCAGGTAGCCGTCGCTGAGCAGCAGCACCGGCGTGCGATAGCGCAGGGCCAGCCGGCACGCCTCCAGGGCAGCGTCGAAGCAGTCGCCCGGTGCCCGCGGAGCGATCACGGCCACGGGTGACTCCCCGTTGCGACCGAACATGGCCTGCAGCAGGTCCGACTGCTCGGTCTTCGTGGGCAGGCCGGTGGACGGGCCCCCTCGCATCACGTCGATGACGACCAGCGGCAGCTCGGTCATGACCGCGAGGTTGATCATCTCGGACTTCAGCGCGAGGCCGGGTCCTGATGTCGTGGTGACGCCCAGCGCTCCGCCGAAGGAGGCACCCAGTGCCGCACCGATGCCGGCGATCTCGTCCTCGGCCTGCATCGTCCTGATGCCGAACGCACGATGCTTGCTCAGCTCGTGCAAGATGTCGCTGGCCGGCGTGATCGGGTAGGAGCCGAGCAGCATCGGTAGCCCGGACTGTCGGGCGGCGGCGACCAGCCCGAAGGACAGGGCCAGGTTCCCGGTGATGTTGCGGTAGACGCCCGGGGGGGTGGGTGCCGGCGGCACCTCGTAGCGCACCGCGAACTCCTCGGTGGTCTCCCCGTAGTTCCAGCCGGCTCGAAAGGCCGCCAGGTTCGCGTCGCGCAGGCTCGGCCGAGTGGCGAACTTGGTCGCCAGGAAGTGCTCGGTCCCATCGACGGGGCGGTGGTAGAGCCAGGACAGCAGCCCGAGAGCGAACATGTTCTTGGCTCTGGCGGCGTCCTTCCGGCCGAGTCCGAACTCGGCGAGTGCCGTCATCGTCATGCCGGTCAGGTCCACGGCGTGCACGCGGTAGTCGGCCAGCGAGCCGTCGGCGAGCGGGTCAGCTGCGTAGCCCGCCTTGGTCAGGTTGCGCTTGGTGAAGTCGGCGGTGTCCACGATGACCGACCCGCCGGGGACCACGTCACCGACGTTGGCACGCAGGGCGGCCGGGTTCATCGCGACGAGCACGTGGGGTGCGTCACCAGCGGTGACGATGTCGTGGTCGGCGAAGTGCACCTGGAAGGAGGAGACGCCGGGCAGCGTCCCGGCCGGCGCGCGGATCTCGGCCGGGAAGTCCGGCAGGGTGGCCAGGTCGTTGCCGAAGGCCGCCGTCTCGGCGGTGAACCGGTCCCCGGTGAGCTGCATCCCGTCCCCGGAGTCCCCGGCGAAGCGGATCACGACCCCGGGGAGGGACGAGATGGGCTTGCTCACCTGGGGCCAGCTCCTTCGTCGATGTCGCCGGGATGATGCTCGCTCGGCGGGTCCCCGTGCGGCGAGGGCCCATCGTACGAGGTCGTCTGTCGACCGGCTTCCCAGGCGGTTCCGGTCGAGTCGAGCGCCGGTACCCGGCGCGGCCTACAGTGCGATGGTGGAGTTCCCCTCGCTGCTCGTGGACGTGGGAACGCCAGCATCGGCCACCACGGTACGTGTCCGCGTCGTCGACGTGGGGCTGGCCTGCTGCGCTGTGGAGCTCTCCGCAGCCTGGACCTCCGGCCTGCTTCGGTCCTTGCGCCGGATCGCGCCGGCTCGGGGGCCCCAGGGGCCTGCTGCCGCGGCTCCCGAGGTCCTGGTGGTGGCGGGAACCGTGACCGACGTCGTGCTGCCGGACCTGCTCTCCACGTACGAGGAGCTCGGCAGGCCACGTGTGATGAGCTTCGGGGCCTGTGCCGGGACGGGTGGTCCCTACTGGGACTCCTACAGCGTGTGCAACGGCGTCGACCAGGTGATCCCGGTGGATCGATACGTCCCTGGCTGCCCGCCACCGCCGGCCTCGTTCGTCGCCGCCCTCCGCGAGCTGGTGTCTGGTGCCTGAACCTGCTGCGCGCCTGGTGGACACTGCTGACTGGCACGACGCAGTGGCAGGGGCCGTCGCCGACGGCTACCGGTTCCTGGACTTCCTCTCTGCCGTCGACGAACCACCGATGGTGCGCGTCGTCCTGCACCTCGTCGACGTCGATCGTCGCCCGCTCCGGCACTGCTGGCTGGGCACCGTCCTGGCCGAGAGCCCCGATCCGACGATCTCCACCGTGAGCGACGTTCTTCCAGCGGCAGCCTGGCATGAGCGCGAGCTGTACGAGATGTTCGGGATCACGGTCTCCGGGCATCCCGGGCTGGCGCCCTTGCTGCTCCCGGACGGCTTCCAGGGGCGGCCGCTGCGCAAGGGCTTCCCGCTGGCGGCGCGTTCGGCTGACTGGCCTGGTGCGAACGAACCCGAGACGCACGGCCGTCGACGGCGTCGCGCACCCGAGCCGCTCGGGCGTGGGCCGGAGGCGGCGGGATGACGAGGCCAGATGCCGAGCCAGCCACAGCCTCGGGCATCGGCGAGCAGGGGAACGGCCTCATCGGCCTGGACCCACAGGCCTGCACGGTCTGCATGATCTGCGCACGGGAGTGCCCCGACTGGTGCATCCACATCGAGGGGCACGAGGAGCGAGTGCAGCCCGCGTCGGGGGGCCGGTCGCGGGTGGTGAAGGTCCTGGACCGATTCGCCATCGACTTCGGGCTGTGCATGTTCTGCGGGATCTGCATCGAAGTGTGTCCGTACGACGCGCTTGCGTGGAGTACAGAGCGGGAGGTGTCAGCGACCACCGCTGCGGGACTCGTGCACGAGCGCGAACGGCTCGAGACGTGGTGGCCCGAGTCGGCGCCCCAGGACGGGCCGTGAGCTCAGCGGTAGTTCACGAACTGGACTGCGAAGTCCAGCTCGGCCCCTCGCAGCAGCGTCTGCACCCGCTGGAGGTCGTCCCGGCTCTTCGAGCTCACCCTGACCTCGTCACCCTGCACCTGCGTCTTGACCGACTTGAGGCCTTCGTCGCGGATGATCTTCGCCACCTGCTTGGCCTGATCGCTGGTCAGCCCGTCCTGCAGGGTCGCGTCGATCTTGTGGACCTTGCCCGAGGCGCGTGGCTCCTGGGCGTCGAGCGCTTTCAGCGACACTCCGCGCTTGACCAGCTTGTCGCGGAGGACGTCGAGCGCCGCCTTGACCCGTTCCTCGGTGCTCGCCTCCAGCTCGACCGCGAAGTCGCCGGTCCACTGCACCCGTGCTCCGGTGTTGCGGAAGTCGAAGCGCTGCGAGAGCTCCTTGCCCGCCTGGTTGAGCGCGTTGTCGACCTCTTGGCGATCGACCTTGCTGACGACGTCGAACGAAGACTCTGCAGGCATGTGCGCTATCCTGCCACCCGGCTTCAGGCCCGGTGACCGGGTGGAGTGATACGGCAGGTTGCCCGAGCGGCCAAAGGGAGCGGACTGTAAATCCGCCGGCTCAGCCTACGTTGGTTCGAATCCAACACCTGCCACCATGCATCGCACTGCTGGCCCTCAGTCGGGCGATTCGGCCTGCGCCTGCCCGCTCGGGTAGCATCGTCGCGCTCACGCCCCACTAGCTCAGTCGGCAGAGCGTCTCCATGGTAAGGAGAAGGTCTACGGTTCGATTCCGTAGTGGGGCTCTCGGGCCCGGCGTCCCTGGACGGCCGTTCCCGTGGCGGTGTAGCTCAGACGGTAGAGCAAGCGGCTCATAATCGCTGTGTCGCCGGTTCGAGTCCGGCCACCGCTACCCAGCACGACCCAGCAAGGCGCACCAAGCACGACGACGTCGTCGTGCCGAACCATCGCGAACCTGCACCACCAACACGAGGACGGGACCTGCGACGTGGCTGCCAAGAGCGCCGACATCCGGCCGAAGATCACGCTGGCCTGCACCCAGTGCAAGGAGCGCAACTACATCACCCGCAAGAACCGGCGCAACGACCCCGACCGGCTCGAGCTCAAGAAGTTCTGCCCCCGCTGCAACCAGTCGACGCCACATCGCGAGACCCGCTGAGGTGAGCCCGGACGTCCTGGCAGGCCTCATCGCGTGCGGCCGGCCGGGCGGGCGCGGGGATGCCGTGGCACCGCAGGTTGCGGTGGTGGGGACGTGAACGATCCCGTCCTGCTCTCCGAGCTGACGACGCTTCGCCTGGGCGGTCCCGCGGAGCGCTACGTCGCGGTTGAGTCCGAGGCGGAGCTCATCGACCTCGTGCGGGCGATCGACGAGGGCGGCGGCTCGCTGCTCGTCCTCGGTGGAGGCAGCAACGTGGTCGTGGGAGACGCGGGGGTACCCGGCACTGTCGTGCACGTGCGCACGCGCGGGGCTCGAGTCGAACGGGTGGACTCCTGCGGTGGGGCGTTCCTTCGGGTGGCAGCAGGAGAGCCGTGGGACGATGTCGTCGCGCTGGCCAGCACGTCGGGGTGGTCCGGGATCGAGTGCCTGAGCGGGATCCCGGGGAGCGCCGGGGCCACACCGTTGCAGAATGTCGGAGCCTACGGCCAGGAGATCGCTCAGACGTTGGCTCGACTCCGGGTCTGGGACCGAGCCGAGCGCCGCATCCGCACCTTCCCGAACCTCGACTGCCGGTTCGGCTATCGCACGAGCCGGTTCCGCCACGACGCGCGGTTCGTCGTGCTGGACGTGACCTTCCAGCTCCGGCTGGGCCGCACCGGGGAGCCGGTGCGCTATCCCGAGCTCGCTGACGCGCTGGGTGTCGAGGTCGGCGCGAGGGCGCCGTTGGCAGACGTCCGCGCGGCCGTGCTGGAGTTGAGAGCGAGCAAGGGCATGGTGCTCGACGAGCACGACCACGACACCTGGAGTGCTGGCTCGTTCTTCACCAACCCGGTGCTTCCCCCCGCTGACGTGCCGGCAGGCGCACCAAGCTGGCCCCTGCAACCCACGCTGCCAACGCTGGAGTCCATGACCGGGGCAGCACCTGCCCTGGTGAAGACCAGCGCCGCCTGGCTCATCGAGCATGCCGGCTTCCATCGCGGCTACCCCGGCCCGGATGCTCCGGCGAGCCTGTCCACGAAGCACTCGCTGGCTCTGACGAATCGCGGCAGCGCCAGCAGCGATGACGTGCTGGCGCTGGCAGCCCAGGTCCGCGACGGGGTCAGGGCGCGGTTCGACATCGACCTGGAGCCCGAACCCGTCCTCGTCGGGACTCGCCTGCCGACCTGATCCGGCTACTTGCCGGCGCCGGTCGAGTGCTCATCCGCTGGGCCTGGCGCCTGGACCAGTCGACGTCCGTCATGCATGCGCACCGGCACCGGCGTACGCCCTGCCTGATCCTGTGCCCCGGTCCCCCGGGGGCCCGGCCCCATCGTCGCAGGCGCGGGTGCGTCGAGTGCGTCGAGTGCGTCGGTGAAACGTACCGCCCATGCCGGCGGCATCAGCGAGGCGACCTCGGCTCTGGTGACCCATCGCCACTCGCGGGTCTCCGCCGTCAGACATTGGTTCCGGCGACCCGCCTGCACAGGAACACCAGTGCGACCGGGCCGAGCGCCAGGTTCTGGTAGACGCCGGTCAGGCGCAGCGGGACGACGTCCAGGCCCGTCTCCTCCCGTACCTCGCGAACCAGTCCCACGGCGATCTGCTCGCCCAGCTCCAGGGCCCCGCCCGGCATCTCCCACCGGTCCGGCTCCCGGCGGCGGACGGCGAGGGCGCGTCCACGCTCGTCCACGACGACACCCGCGACCCCGAGCACGTGCCGGGGGAGGCTCACCACGTGTTGGCGCTCGAGCGAGGACGCCGTGCCGGGCATGCTTGACTGTGGTCCTCTCCTCGCCGGCTCGAACGCTGGTTCGGGACCCATCAGGCTGAGCGTTCGCGGCGGGCGAGCAGCCACGCAGCACCGACCAGGGCGCCGGCGGTGGCCACGGCCGTCACCAGGGCGGCGCTGGTGTAGTCCCCGGCGCTCGTGCTCTCGGCGGCCAGCGAAGCCGGGGCGCCGACCAGACGGCTGGGCAGCCACTCGGCGATCGGGGGGATCAGACCCACCAGTGCCAGGCCCAGCAGGAAGGCCAAGGACATGGCGCTGACGGCGATGGTGGACCGCGCCAGCCCGGCCGCCAGGGCCACCACCGCGACGGCGAAGGCGAGGTAGAGCGCCCACAGGAGCCAGCCGATCGCGATTGCCTGCGGCGCCACGTCACCGATGAGCAGGACCGTCTCGTACCAGGCGGCGAGCAGACCCAGCGTCCACGCCGCGACGACGGCCAGCGTGCTGGCGACCCACCTGGGGAGCACCAGCCGCCAGGCTACTGGTTGGCGAGTCCGGTAGAAGGTAGCCAGGCCAGGCTTGGCGTCGACGGCGAGTGCCATCGCGGCGACGACCACAACCGCAAGCAGCCCCAGCTGGCTGACGTTGCCGACGTACTGCACGAGGCCGTCGGCGGGGACCGGCTCGGGCAGCTCGACCACCACGCCTTCGGCCTGGGTCGCCGCACCCAAGATCTCCGGAAGGTAGGCCGCGGTCAGCGGTCCAAGCAGGCCGAACAAGGCGAACACGACCAGCAGCACGATCAGCCGCCCGGTTCGCCACAGTCGAAGCCACTCCAGCCCAGCCGCGCCGATGCGCATGACGTCGGGGGTGCTCACGTGGCCTCCGGTGCCGTCATGGTCAGGAAGACCGACTCCAGGTCGGCCTCCGCGGGCGTCAGCGAGACCACGCTGGCGCTCGCGGCGGCAGCCACCGCCACGATTCCCTGCTCGCCTTCGGCCAACGAACGAGCCCTGATGCTCAGGGCGCCGCCACCGAGGTCCGCGACCTCCTCGGCCCAAGGCTGCTGCCGCAGGCGCGTGACCAGCTCGACCGAGGGCTGGCGCACGCGCATCAGCCAGCTCGGGCGCACGTGGGTGTCGAGCAGCTGCTGCAGCGGCCCTTGGGAGATGAGGTGGCCGGCGCGCAGGACGCCGACCGTGTCGGCCACTCGCTGGACGTCGCTGAGGATGTGGCTGGACAGCACCACGGTGGCACGTACGGACCACTCGGCGATGAGGTCGAGTACGGCGGCCCGACCGCCCGGGTCCAACGCCGAGCTGGGTTCGTCGAGCAGCACCAGCTCGGGGTCGGAGATGGACGCTGCAGCGAGGGCCAGGCGCTGGCTCATCCCGCGGGAGAAGCCGCCTACCCGCCGGTCCGCCGAGTCGCTCAGGCCGACCCGGTGCAGCTCCTCGGTGACCCGCGAACGCGTCGGCGCACGCCCAACGAGTGAGCCGGACAGGCCGAGGACCTCGGCGGCGGTGAGCCACCGCTCGAACTCCGGCACGTCCGGGACGAGACTGACCCGGCTGGGGCTGATCTGGAGGTCGACCGTGCCGGCGTCCGCGTGCCGCAGGCCGGTGATGAGGTCCAGCAGGGTGGTCTTCCCGGCGCCGTTGGGCCCGACCAGGCCGTAGACACTGCCGCGCGGTACCGCCAGGTCGACCCCGAAGACCCCGGCCTCGGGCCCGTACTGCCGAGTCAAGCCGGCTGTGCTCAGCGCCAGGGAAGCGTTCAACGCTCGTCGCTCCGGCCGAGGAAGAGGTAGAGGATCCCGCCCAACGGGATCGAGAGGATGCTCAGCACGGCCCACGCCCAGCGAGGCAGGTGCTTGGTCGCAGGGGACCGGGCGATGTCCACCAGCACCCAGGCCACGAAGCCGAGCGCGAGCAGGAGCACAGGTGCCAGGGCCAGTGCGGCGGTGCGGTCCACGCGCTCAGCCTGCCAGCCAGTCGTCGATCGCCCGCAGCAGGCCACGCCGAACCGGGTCGGGCGCCCGTGAGCCGTTCACCGAGTCACGCGCCAGCCCCGCCAGGGCGTCGTCGTCCAGCCCCTGCCGCCTGGCTGCTTCGTACTGCGCGGTGAGACGACTCCCGAACAGAAGCGGGTCATCGGCGCCCAGCGCCAGCCGAGCACCGGCGCGGGCCAAGGTGGCCACTGGGACGGCCTGCTCGTTCGGGTACACGCCGAGGGCGACGTTGGAGGCAGGGCACACCTCGAGCGTGACCTGCCGATCGACCAGCTCGGCCAGGAGCGCTGGATCCTCCACAGCGCGTACCCCGTGGCCGAGGCGCTCGGCGCCGAGGTGGTCGAGCGTGTCGCGCACGCTGTCGGGGCCGAGCAGCTCACCACCGTGCGGGACCGCCGCCAGCCCCGCCCGGCGAGCGATCGTGAACGCCTTCGAGAACGACTTCGGGGGACCCCGACGCTCGTCGTTGGACAGCCCGAACCCGACGACCCCTCGATCGGCGTATCGCGCGGCCAACCGGGCCAGGGTTCGGGCGTCGAGCTCGTGGCGGGTGCGGTTGGCGGCCAGGACGACGGCCATGGGCAGACCTGTACGCGTCGTGGCCGCGCGAACCCCGTCCAGCACGAGCTCGGTGAAGGCGGTGATGCCACCGAAGCGCTGAGCGTAGCCCGACGGGTCCACCTGCAGCTCCAGCCATCCCGAGCCCTCGGCAAGGTCGTCCTCCGCGGCCTCGATGATGAGGCGACGGACGTCCTCCGGCTCGCGCAGGACGGATCGGGCGACGTCGTAGAGCCGCTGGAACCGGAACCAGCCGCGCTCGTCGGCAGCGCTCAGGTGGGGGCTCGACCCGGATCGCAGCGGACCGGAAAGCGCCTCCGGAAGCCGGACGCGGTGGCGTTCGGCCAGGTCGAGGACCGTTGTCGGGCGCATCGAGCCGGTGAAGTGCAGGTGCAGGTGCGCCTTGGGCAGGGTGGTGAGGTCCTTCTCGATCAGACAGCGTCCCCGAGCAGGGCCGCGATCCGGCTGACGCCTTCGACCAGGTCGTCGTCGGACAGGGCGTAGGAGAGCCGTAGGTACCCGCTCGGACCGAACGCCTCGCCCGGGACGACCGCCACCTCGACCTCCTCGAGGATGAGCCCGGCCAGCTCGGCCGAGGTCTGCGGCCGTCGACCGCGGATCTCTCGCCCGAGCACTCCGGCGACGCTGGGATAGGCGTAGAAGGCGCCTTGGGGCCGTGGGCAGTGGACGCCCTCGACCGAGGAGAGCATCGAGACCATCGTCCGGCGGCGCCGGTCGAAGGCTCTGCGCATGTCCTGAACGGCGGCCAGGTCGCCGGAGACGGCCTCGATGGCCGCCCGCTGCGCGACGTTCGCCACGTTGCTGGTCAGGTGGCTCTGCATGTTGGTGGCCGCCTTGATGACGTCCGGTGGCCCGATCATCCAGCCGACCCGCCAGCCGGTCATGGCGTAGGTCTTCGCCACCCCGTTGAGCACCACGGTGCGATCGGCGATGCCGGGGTTCAGGACCGGGACCGAGGAGAAGGTCGCCTCGTCGTAGACGAGGTGCTCGTAGATCTCGTCGGTGACCACCCAGAGCTCGTGCTCCTCGGCCCACGCCGCGATGGCGGCCAGGGCATCGGAGGGGTACACCGCGCCGGTCGGGTTCGACGGGGAGCACAGCAGCAGCACCTTGGTGGCGGGGGTACGCGCGGCCTCCAGCTGGTCGATGCTCACCCGGTAGTCCTGGTGCTCGTCGGCGAAGACCTCCACCGGGACCCCGCCAGCCAGTCGGATGGCCTCGGGGTAGGTCGTCCAGTACGGAGCCGGCAGCAGGACCTCGTCGCCCGGGTCGAGCAGGGTGGCGAACGTCTGGTAGACCGCTTGCTTGCCGCCGTTGGTGACGAGGACCTGGCTGGGTGGGACGTGGTAGCCGGAGTCACGGGCGGTCTTGGCCGCGATGGCCTCGCGGAGCTCTGGTAGCCCGGCGGCCGGCGTGTACTTGTGATTGCGTGGGTCGGCGCAGGCGCGCTCGGCGGCGGCCACGATGGTGGCCGGCGTCGGGAAGTCTGGCTCACCCGCGCCGAATCCGATCACTGGGCGCCCCGCCGCCTTCAAGGCCTTGGCCTTGGCGTCGACGGCCAAGGTCGCGCTCTCGGCGATGGACCCGATCCGCCGTGACACTCGTGCTCGGGGGGCCGGCGTGGGCACGCTCTGCTCCTCCGGTCGTGCCGCCGGGGAGGGGTCGTTGGGGGCGCCTTCGCTCATCGGGTCATCGTTCCACGTCAGTGCGGCGCGGTTCGACCGGACGCCCCGCTGCCGCGTACACTTCCCTGGTCGGCTCGGAGTCGAAGGCTCCAGCCTGCCCAGGGCAGTAGCTCAATTGGTAGAGCACCGGTCTCCAAAACCGGCGGCTGGGGGTTCGAGTCCCTCCTGCCCTGCACGCCGGAGGTGGGCTCGCATGCCTGCTCCCGGTGCAGCCAGCAGCCCGTGACCACCGAGGGACGAGGAACCGTGACGGAGACAAGGCGCAGCCCCTGGGCGCGCGTGACGTTGTTCCTGCGTCAGGTGGTTGCCGAGCTCCGCAAGGTCGTCTACCCCACCCGGGAGCAGCTGATCACCTACACCGCGGTCGTGCTCGTGTTCGTCGCGATCGTGATCGCCATCGTGACCGTGCTGGACCTGGCCTTCGGCGAGGCCGTCCGGGCGGTGCTCGGGTAGGCCGAGCTGCGATCCATGACACGAATGACACGACTGCACCGATCGACCGAAGCGAGGACTACCACGTGAGCGACGACAGCCCTGAGCCCATCGAGGCCGCGGACGCACCTGAGGGCGTCGAGCCCGCCGTGGACGAGGTCGAGGCTGCGGAGGAGGATCCGCTGGCGGAGTTCCGGGCCGCGCTGGCGGCCAAGCCGGGGGACTGGTTCGTCGTGCACACGTACTCCGGGATGGAGAACCGGGTGCGCACGAATCTCGAGAGCCGGATCGGCAGCCTGCACATGGAGGACGAGATCTTCGAGGTCGTGGTGCCGATCGAGGAAGTCATGGAGATCCGGGGTGGCCAGCGCAAGCAGGTCAAGCGCACCCGCTTCCCCGGCTACGTCCTCGTTCGGATGGACATGACCGACCAATCCTGGTCGGCGGTGCGCAACACGCCTGCCGTCACTGGTTTCGTCGGCCCGGCACATCACCCCCACCCCCTCACGCTGAAGGAGGTCGAGGGTTGGCTGGCCCCGGCTCCGGCCGAGGTCGCTGCGACCCCGAGCACCTCGGCCACGACGGTCGAGGTCGCGGACTTCTCCGTCGGGGACTCCGTCATGGTCATCGACGGCCCATTCGCCTCGTTGCACGCCACCATCAACGAGATCAACCCGGACAGCCAGAAGGTCAAGGGTCTGGTGGAGATCTTCGGTCGGGAGACCCCGGTCGAGCTGGCCTTCAGCCAGATCCAGAAGCTCTAAGCGCCCAAGCAGCACCACACCGCAGCAGCAACAGGAAACGGACCCAGGAATGCCTCCCAAGAAGAAGAAGCCGGTTGGCCTGATCAAGCTCCAGATCCAGGCCGGTGCGGCCACGCCGGCTCCGCCGGTCGGCCCGGCGCTGGGCCAGCACGGCGTCAACATCATGGAGTTCTGCAAGGCCTACAACGCGGCGACGGAGACTCAGCGCGGGAACATCATCCCGGTGGAGATCACGGTCTACGAGGACCGCTCCTTCGACTTCGTCACCAAGACCCCGCCGGCCAGCCAGCTCATCCTCAAGGCCGCCGGCGTTCCGAAGGGATCCGGTGAGCCGCACAAGACGAAGGTCGCCTCGATCAGTCGCGGCCAGGTCCGCGAGATCGCCGAGCAGAAGATGCCGGACCTCAACGCCAACGACCTCGACGCCGCCGAGAAGATCATCGCCGGCACCGCCCGACAGATGGGCATCACCGTCGCGGACTGACCGCCCCGGTGCAGTGGGAGGACGGCGCGCTCGTCCGCACCACGACTCTCGAGCACGAACCCGGCCCGATGGCCAGAACCAGGAGAGATCATGAAGCGCAGCAAGTCCTACCGGGCTGCCGTCGACCAGCTCGACCGCAGCACTGTCTATCCGGCAGCAGAGGCGATCGCGCTGGCCAAGAGGACCGCGTCGACGGCGTTCGACTCGACGGTCGAGGCGGCCTTCCGGCTCAGCGTCGACCCGCGCAAGGCCGACCAGATGGTCCGCGGCACCGTGAACCTGCCCCACGGGACCGGCAAGACGGCCCGGGTACTGGTCTTCGCGGCTGGCCAGAAGGCTGAGGAGGCTCGCCAGGCTGGCGCGGACATCGTCGGCTCGGACGAGCTCATCGCCGAGGTCAACGACGGTCGGCTGGACTTCGACTCGGTCGTGGCCACCCCAGACCTGATGGGCAAGGTCGGGCGTCTGGGTCGAGTGCTGGGTCCGCGCGGCCTGATGCCGAACCCCAAGACCGGCACGGTCACCATGGACGTTGCCAAGGCGGTCGGCGACATCAAGGGTGGCAAGATCGAGTTCCGAGTGGATCGCCACGCCAACCTGCACCTCATCATCGGGAAGACCTCGTTCTCCGAGGAACAGCTGCTGGAGAACTACCGAGCGGCCTTCGACGAGATCCAGCGGCTGAAGCCGTCGGCTTCCAAGGGCCGCTACGTGCGCAAGGCCACGATCAGCACCACCATGGGTCCTGGCATCGCCACCGAGACGACACTCGCCGGCTCCCGCGGGGAGCCCGACCACGACTGAGGGGTCGCCCGAACACCACGTGGGTGCACTGGCCGGCGATTTGGCCGCCGGCGCGCCACCGCGTAGCATCGGCGTCGCCGAAGACCGCAGGTCGCGGACGGCTCGGGTCACCACCCTGCCGAACCGCTGAAGGCCCCGCTCCGGCGGGCGGCCCGCGCAGGTCCCAGTGTGCTGCTCGGCAGCACCAGCCCCTTGGGGTTGCGCCCTGGCCCTGCGCCGGGGCGTTCGTCATGCGTGGCCCTGGTCCAGCGGCGGGTGACCATCGTTGCCCTGCACGCAGAGCGAGTCCTGCACGTCCACCATCGCTTCTCCCGGAGGTCCCATGGCCAGGCCCGACAAGGTCGCCGCCGTCGCCGAGCTCACCGAGCACTTCCGCAGCTCGAACGCCGTCGTGCTCACCGAGTACCGCGGGCTGACCGTGTCCCAGATCAGCGACCTCCGGCGCCAGCTGCGCGGTCACGCTACCTACGCGGTCGTGAAGAACACGCTGACCAAGCGTGCGGCGACCGATGCAGGCGCGGAGTCGGTCATCGAGAGCCTGCAGGGGCCATCGGCTATCGCGTTCGTCTCCGGCGACCCGGTCGAGGTCGCCAAGGGCCTCAAGGACTTCGCGAAGGCCCACCCGGCCCTCGTCGTCAAGGCGGGAATCCTGGACGGGCGGCCGCTGACGGCCGACGAGGTCCGGCGGCTCGCCGACCTGGACTCCCGCGACGTGCTGCTGGCCAAGATGGCCGGCGCCATGAATGCATCGTTGCAGCAGGCCGTCTCGCTGCTCGCTGCGCCGCTCTCTCAGGCTGCCCGGCTTGTGGAGGCCCGTCGGGCGCAGGTTGCCGATTCTGTCGACGCCCCGGCCGACGACGCTCCGGCCGACGACGCCTGATCGACCAAGACCAACTCCCCACCACCGCACTACTCGGAAGGAACCGACCACCATGGCCAAGCTGAGCACCGACGAGTTGCTCGACGCCTTCAAGGAGATGACTCTCCTGGAGCTGTCGGAGTTCGTGAAGCAGTTCGAAGACACCTTCGGCGTCACTGCCGCCGCCCCGGTCGCGGTCGCTGCGGCGCCGGCCGCCGGTGGCGCCGGCGGAGAAGCTGCCGAGGTTGAGGAGCAGGACGAGTTCGACGTCGTGCTCGAGGGCGCGGGCGAGAAGAAGATCCAGGTCATCAAGGAGGTGCGGGCCCTGACCAGCCTCGGTCTCAAGGAGGCCAAGGACCTGGTCGACGGCACCCCGAAGGCCGTGCTCGAGAAGGTCAACAAGGAGACCGCCGAGAAGGCCAAGGAGCAGCTCGAGGCTGCTGGCGCCTCGGTCTCCCTCAAGTAGGACGCCGCTGGGGGCGGCTTGCCGCTCCTCGCCGACGTCCGATCCCGTCCGACACCGAGCAGCGGTAGCTCGGACGCGGGGGGTCCGGCTCATCTGCAGCACGTTCGGCCTGTGTGGCTCTTGACCAGGGCGGCATGGACCGACATAGTCTGCCGAAGCCGGGGTCGTAAGGCTCTAGTTGAGCCTGCCCGCGTTTGGGCGTATGCTGCCTCATTGCGCTCCTCCTGCCTCCTCGTGACCGGCCTGCTTCGTGCGTCCTGCACTCGCCACGCGTGTGCTCGCTGCCGAGCGGTGCCCGCTGCACGTCGAGCGCCGGATGAGCCTCCACGCCTCGACCGTGAGCCCCGGAAGGACCACTCTTGGCCGCCTCGCGCACCAGCTCCGAAAGCCCCACAGGGCGACGTTCCTTCGCCAAGATCGCTGAACCCCTCGAGGTGCCGCACCTCCTCGGGCTGCAGCGTGCCAGCTTCGACCGTCTGATCGGCCGGGAGGACGCCGACCCCAACGCCATCCTGGGGGACATCGCCTCCGGCTTGGCCGACATCTTCGACGAGATCAGCCCGATCGAGGACTTCGCCCAGTCGATGGCGCTGTCGTTCAGCGAACCGAAGTTCGAGGAACCGAAGTACTCCGTCGAGGAGTGCAAGGTTCGCGACCTGACGTACTCGGCCCCACTCTTCGTGACCGCTGAGTTCATGAACAACGAGACCGGGGAGATCAAGTCGCAGACGGTCTTCCTTGGGGAGTTCCCCTTGATGACCGGCAAGGGCACCTTCGTCATCAACGGCACCGAGCGCGTCGTCGTCTCCCAGCTGGTCCGCTCTCCTGGCGTCTACTTCGAGCGTACGCCGGACAAGACCTCTGACCGCGACATCTACCTGGCCCGGATCATCCCCTCGAGGGGAGCCTGGCTGGAGTTCGAGATCGACAAGAAGGGCTTGCTGGGGGTCCGGCTGGATCGCAAGCGCAAGCAGCACGTCACCACCTTCCTCAAGGCTCTCGGGTGGACCTCGGAACAGATCGTCGAGGAGTTCGGCGACTTCGCGCCGATCACGGACACCCTGGAGAAGGACCACACGACCTCGCAGGACGAGGCGCTGCTGGACATCTACCGGAAGATGAGACCAGGGGAGCCACCGACCCGCGAGGCCGCCGAGAACCTCCTCAACAACGCCTACTTCAGCCCGAAGCGCTACGACCTGGCGAAGGTTGGTCGCTACAAGGTCAACAAGAAGCTGGGCCTGGACCTGCCGCTGACGGCGACCACCCTGGCCGATGACGTCGACGGCGAGCCCACCTACCGCACGCTCATCGCCACGCTGCAGTACCTCGTCAGGCTGCACGCGGGTGAGGTCGAGCTCAGCACGACTGACCGTCCCGTGCCCATCGAGGTCGACGACATCGACCACTTCGGCAACCGCCGGCTGCGGACCGTCGGCGAGCTCATCCAGAACCAGATCCGCACTGGGCTGGTCCGGATGGAGCGCGTCGTCCGTGAGCGGATGACGACGCAGGACGTCGAGGCGATCACCCCGCAGACGCTGATCAACATCCGGCCCGTCACGGCGGCGATCAAGGAGTTCTTCGGCACCAGTCAGCTGTCCCAGTTCATGGACCAGACGAACCCGTTGGCCGGGCTGACGCACAAGCGTCGGCTCTCCGCCCTCGGGCCCGGTGGCCTGTCCCGTGAGCGGGCGGGCTTCGAGGTGCGCGACGTGCACCCGTCGCACTACGGTCGAATGTGCCCCATCGAGACACCTGAGGGCCCGAACATCGGCCTCATCGGGTCGTTGTCGACCTTCGCCCGGATCAACCCGTTCGGCTTCGTCGAGACTCCCTACCGCAAGGTCGTGGGCGGAGTGGTCTCCACCCAGATCGAGTACCTGGCTGCAGACGAGGAGGACCGTTTCGTCATCGCCCAGGCCAACGCCGTGCTCGACGAGAGCGGCGCCTTCGCCGAGGAGCGGGTGCTGGTCCGCAAGCGTGGTGGTGAGGTCGACCTCGTCCCTGGTGAGCAGATCGACTTCATGGACGTCTCACCCCGCCAGATGGTCTCGGTCGCCACCGCGATGATCCCGTTCCTCGAGCACGACGACGCCAACCGCGCCCTGATGGGGTCGAACATGCAGCGTCAGGCCGTCCCGCTGGTGACCAGCGAGGCTCCGCTCGTCGGCACGGGCATGGAGCTGCGTGCCGCGGTGGATGCCGGGGACGTCGTCGTAGCCGAGGTCGCTGGCGCGGTCACCGACGTCACGGCGGACGAGATCACCGTCATGGCCGACGACGGCACCTACCGGACGTACCGACTGGCCAAGTTCCAGCGCTCCAACGCCGGTACCTGCATCAACCAGAAGCCGGTCGTGAAGGCGGGCACCCGGGTGGAGGCTGGGCAGGTCCTGGCCGACGGGCCCTGCACGGACACGGGCGAGATGGCACTCGGTCGCAACCTGCTGGTCGCGTTCATGCCGTGGGAGGGTCACAACTACGAGGACGCCATCATCTTGAGCCAGCGACTGGTGCAGGACGACGTGCTCACCTCGATCCACATCGAGGAGCATGAGGTCGACGCCCGCGACACCAAGCTCGGCGCGGAGGAGATCACCCGCGAGCTGCCGAACGTCGCCGACGACGTGCTGGCCAACCTCGACGAGCGGGGCATCATCCGGATCGGCGCCGAGGTCGTCCCGGGTGACATCCTGGTCGGCAAGGTCACCCCCAAGGGTGAGACCGAGCTCACCCCCGAGGAGCGCCTCCTGCGGGCGATCTTCGGCGAGAAGGCCCGTGAGGTCCGGGACACCTCGCTGAAGGTGCCCCATGGCGAGTCGGGCAAGGTCATCGGCGTCCGCGTGTTCAACGCCGAGGAGGGCGACGAGCTTCCAGCCGGCGTCAACGAGCTTGTCCGGGTCTACATCGCGCAGATGCGCAAGATCCAGGACGGCGACAAGCTGGCCGGCCGCCACGGGAACAAGGGCGTGATCTCGCGGATCCTGCCGGTGGAGGACATGCCGTTCCTGGCCGACGGGACCCCGGTCGACATCGTGCTGAACCCCCTGGGCGTGCCGAGCCGGATGAACCTGGGCCAGGTCTTGGAGACCCACCTCGGGTGGGTCGCCGACCAGGGCTGGGTGGTTCCGGAGGGGCTCGAGGAGGAGTGGGCGCAACGGTTGCGCACGATCGGCCTGGACCGGGCCGAGCCGGGCACCAAGCTCGCGACTCCTGTCTTCGACGGTGCGCGGGTGGACGAGGTCGACGGCCTGCTTCGCCACGCCGGCGGCGAGTACGACGGCCAGCGACTGGTCAACGAGGAGGGCAAGGCAAGGCTGTTCGACGGACGCTCCGGTGAGCCCTTCCCGAGGCCGGTTGCCGTTGGGCACATCTACATGCTCAAGCTCAACCACCTCGTCGACGACAAGATCCACGCCCGGTCCACCGGCCCCTACTCGATGATCACGCAGCAGCCGCTGGGCGGGAAGGCCCAGTTCGGCGGGCAGCGATTCGGTGAGATGGAGGTCTGGGCGCTGGAGGCCTACGGCGCGGCCTACGCGCTGCAGGAGCTGCTCACCATCAAGTCCGACGACGTACTCGGTCGCGTGAAGGTCTACGAGGCAGTGGTGAAGGGCGAGAACATCCCCGAGCCCGGCATCCCCGAGTCGTTCAAGGTGCTGATCAAGGAGATGCAGTCGCTGTGCCTCAACGTCGAGGTGCTCTCCAGCGACGGCATGACCATCGAGATGCGGGAGAGCGACGACGACGTCTTCCGCGCCGCAGAAGAGCTGGGCATCGACTTGTCCCGGCGCGAGCCCAGCAGCGTCGAGGAGGTCTGACGGCACCCGGCTCGGTGGCGATCGCCGCCGAGCCCACCGTCCCCCTTCGGACCAGCACGACCAGCAAAGAGAGCTGAGGAAGCCAAGTGCTCGACGTCAACTTCTTCGACCGGATCCGCATCGGCCTGGCCACGGCCGACGACATCCGGGCATGGTCCCACGGCGAGGTCAAGAAGCCGGAGACCATCAACTACCGCACCCTGAAGCCGGAGAAGGACGGCCTCTTCTGCGAGAAGATCTTCGGTCCCACCAGGGACTGGGAGTGCTACTGCGGCAAGTACAAGCGGGTGCGCTTCAAGGGCATCGTCTGCGAGCGCTGCGGCGTGGAGGTCACCCGGGCCAAGGTCCGGCGTGAGCGGATGGGGCATATCGAGCTGGCTGCCCCGGTGACGCACATCTGGTACTTCAAGGGGGTGCCGAGCAGGCTCGGATACCTGCTCGACCTGGCACCGAAGGACCTCGAGAAGGTCATCTACTTCGCGGCCTACATGATCACGTGGGTCGACGAGGAGGGCCGCCACCAGGACCGCCCGTCGATGGAGTCCAGGCTGGACGTCGAGCGCCAGCGCATCGCCCAGCGTCGTGACGCCGACGTCGAGGCCCGCGCGTCCAAGCTCGAGGCCGACCTGGCCCAGATGGAGGCCGAGGGTGCACGCGGCGACCAGCGTCGCCGAGTCAAGGAGTCCGCCGAGCGCGAGATGGCGCAGCTGCGCAAGCGGGCTGACGCCGAGATCGCCCGGCTCGACGCGGTTTGGGACCGGTTCGTCAACCTCAAGGTCCAGGACCTCGAGGGCGACGAGTCCCTCTACCGGGAGATGCGCGACCGCTACGGCCGATACTTCAAGGGCGGCATGGGTGCCGCGGCGATCCAGGACCGACTGGAGTCCTTCGACCTCGAGGGCGAGGCTCAGCTCCTGCGGGAGATCATCCGGACCGGCAAGGGACAGAAGAAGACCCGGGCACTCAAGCGGCTCAAGGTCGTCTCGGCCTTCCTGACCACAACCAACGACGCTCGCGGCATGGTGCTCGACGCCGTCCCGGTGATCCCGCCAGACCTGCGCCCAATGGTCCAGCTGGACGGAGGTCGGTTCGCCACGTCCGACCTCAACGATCTGTACCGCCGCGTCATCAACCGCAACAACCGCCTCAAGCGCCTGCTCGACCTCGGTGCGCCCGAGATCATCGTGAACAACGAGAAGCGAATGTTGCAGGAGTCGGTGGATGCGCTGTTCGACAACGGGCGCCGTGGCCGCCCCGTCACCGGGCCAGGCAACCGGGCCCTGAAGTCGCTCTCGGACATGCTCAAGGGCAAGCAGGGCCGGTTCCGGCAGAACCTGCTCGGAAAGCGCGTGGACTACTCCGGCCGCTCGGTCATCGTCGTCGGGCCGCAGCTCAAGCTCCACCAGTGCGGCCTGCCCAAGATCATGGCCCTGGAGCTGTTCAAGCCGTTCGTCATGAAGCGCCTGGTCGACCTCTCCCATGCGCAGAACATCAAGAGCGCCAAGCGGATGGTGGAGCGCCACCGTCCGGTGGTCTGGGACGTGCTCGAGGAGGTCATCGCCGAGCACCCGGTCCTGCTGAACCGGGCACCGACGCTGCACCGGCTGGGGATCCAGGCATTCGAGCCACAGCTCATCGAGGGCAAGGCGATCCAGATCCACCCGCTCGTCTGCACCGCCTTCAACGCCGACTTCGACGGGGACCAGATGGCGGTGCACGTCCCGCTGTCGGCCGAGGCCCAGGCCGAGGCCCGGATCCTCATGCTCTCGAGCAACAACATCCTCAAGCCGGCCGACGGTCGACCGGTGACCATGCCGACCCAGGACATGGTCCTTGGCATCTACCACCTCACCTCCGACGGCGCCGACGAGGTTGGCGCGGGGCGGGTGTTCACCTCCTCGGCCGAGGCCCTCATGGCCTTCGACCGCGGGGAGCTGGGCCTGCGGGCGCCGATCAGGATCCGCGTGGACGGCTTCGTGGACCAGGACTTCGTTCCTGCTGAGGGTCCGGTGCTGACCGAGAGCACGCTGGGGCGAGTGCTGTTCAACGAGACGCTTCCCGAGGACTACCGGTTCGTCAACGAGGTCGTGGACAAGAAGGTCCTCGGCGCACTGGTGAACGACCTTGCTGCCCGCTACCCGCGGATCCAGGTGGCCGTCACCCTTGACGGGCTCAAGGAAGCCGGCTTCCACTGGGCTACCCGCTCCGGTGTCACGATCGGTGTCGACGACGTCATCACCCCGGCCAGCAAGCGGGCGACCCTGGAGGAGTTCGAGGCCAAGGCCGATACGGTCGAGCGCAACTTCCAGCGGGGCGTCATCTCGGAGGGCGAGCGCCGTGAGGAGCTCATCGACATCTGGACCGACGCCACCAACGTCGTGGACAAGGAGATGCGCGAGGGCTTCGCCCCGGGCAACTCCATCTCGGTGATGGTGAACTCGGGTGCACGAGGGAACTGGATGCAGATCCGCCAGCTGGCGGGGATGCGCGGCCTGGTGGCCAACCCGAAGGGTGAGACCATCCCGCGTCCGATCAAGGCCAGCTTCCGTGAGGGCCTGTCGGTGCTGGAGTTCTTCATCTCGACCCACGGTGCCCGCAAGGGCCTGGCGGACACCGCTCTGCGGACGGCCGACTCCGGCTACCTCACCCGACGCCTCGTGGACGTCTCGCAGGACGTCATCATCCGTGAGGAGGACTGCGGGACCGAGCGCGGCCTCAAGCTGCCCATCGCCGACCGCACCAACGGGAGCCTCGTCCGCCGGGAGGACAGCGAGACGAGCGTGTTCGCCCGGGCGCTGGCCGAGGACGCGGTCGACCCCAGCACGGGTGAGGTCCTCGTCCCACGTGGGGCGGACCTCACCGATCTGGACATCGATCGGCTCATCCAGCAGGGCGTGGATGCCGTCCGGGTGCGCAGCGTCCTGAACTGCGTGAGCGCGGTCGGTGTGTGTGCGGCCTGCTACGGGCGGTCGTTGGCCACCGGCAAGGCGGTGGACATCGGCGAAGCGGTCGGCATCATCGCGGCCCAGTCCATCGGCGAGCCCGGGACCCAGCTCACCATGCGCACCTTCCACACCGGCGGCGTCGCGGGTGAGGACATCACCCATGGTCTGCCCCGGGTGGTCGAGCTCTTCGAGGCCCGCCAGCCCAAGGGCAAGGCGCCGATCGCCGAGGCGGCCGGTCGGGTCCGGATCGAGGAGGGCTCCAAGGGACCGGTGATCGTCCTGGTACCCGACGACGGGTCCGAGGAGCGGGTGTACCCGATCACCCGGCGAGTCTCCGACTTCACCCGCGGCCGGGATGCGGGCGTCGCCCAGTGGCGGGTCCAGGACGGCGAGACCGTCGCCCTCGGTGAGCAGATGCACGCCGGGACCGAGGACCCCCACGACGTGCTCGGGGTCCGCGGCCAGCGCGACGTGCAGCGCTTCCTCACCGACGAGGTGCAGAAGGTGTACCGGTCCCAGGGCGTGTCGATCCACGACAAGCACATCGAGATCATCGTCCGGCAGATGCTGCGACGGGTGACGGTGCTGGAGAGCGGCGACACCAGCCTGCTGCCCGGAGAGCTCGTCGAGCGAGGCCGCTTCGAGCTGGCCAACGCCGCCGCTGTGGCCGATGGTGGGCAGCCGGCCGCTGGCCGGTCTCAGCTCATGGGGATCACGAAGGCGTCGCTGGCGACCGAGTCGTGGCTGTCGGCGGCCTCCTTCCAGGAGACGACCAGGGTGCTGACCGAGGCCGCCATCGGCGCTCGGGAGGACCACCTCGTCGGCCTGAAGGAGAACGTCATCATCGGCAAGCTCATCCCCGCCGGTACCGGGCTGGCCGACTACCGCAACCAGCGGGTGGAGCCGACCGAGGAGGCCAAGGCGGCGATGTACTCGTTGCCGGAGTACGGGGCCGACTACTCCGAGTACACCTTCGGCTCGGGCAGCGGTGAGGCCGTCCGACTGGACGACTTCGACTACGGCAGCTACTGATGCCTCCGTCCGGCAGGAGGCGTTTTGACCCCCCTGCCGGGCGGCCGGTATCCTCCGGGTGCGGAGCGGTCCGTCATGGCCGTTCCGTCGCCGGCTGTCTGCGGAGCTCTGACCCGCCGGCCGAGCACCTGAGCACGTTCGACGCACGTCCCTGAACCACGCACGACCCGACCCAGCGAGAGAGACGCGAGTGCCGACAATCCAGCAGCTGGTCCGCAAGGGCCGCCAGGACAAGGCCGCCAAGGCCAAGACCCCCGCTCTGAAGGGCAGCCCACAGCGGCGCGGGGTGTGCACGCGCGTGTACACGACGACGCCCAAGAAGCCGAACTCGGCGCTGCGGAAGGTCGCCCGTGTCCGGCTGTCCAGCGGGATCGAGGTCACCGCCTACATCCCCGGCGAGGGGCACAACCTCCAGGAGCACTCGATGGTGCTCGTGCGGGGCGGGCGGGTGAAGGACCTGCCCGGTGTGCGCTACAAGATCATCCGCGGCTCCCTGGACACCCAGGGTGTGAAGGGCCGCAAGCAGGCTCGCAGCCGCTACGGCGCCAAGAGGGAGAAGAGCTAATGCCTCGCAAGGGCCCTGCCCCGCGACGTGCGGTGGTCGCAGACCCGGTCTACGACGCCCCGATCGTCACCCAGCTGGTGAACAAGATCCTGCTCGACGGCAAGAAGTCCACCGCCGAGAGCATCGTCTACGGCGCCTTGCAGGGGTGCGAGCAGAAGACCGGTACCGACCCGGTGGTCACGCTCAAGCGCGCCCTGGACAACGTCAAGCCCAGCCTGGAGGTCCGCAGCCGCCGCGTCGGCGGCGCCACCTACCAGGTGCCGGTGGAGGTCCGCCCGCAGCGCTCAACCACCCTTGCGCTGCGTTGGCTCGTGCAGTACTCCCGTCAGCGGCGGGAGAAGACGATGACCGAGCGGCTGATGAACGAGATCCTCGACGCCTCGAACGGCCTGGGTGCCAGCGTGAAGAAGCGCGAGGACATCCACAAGATGGCTGAGTCGAACAAGGCCTTCGCGCACTACCGCTGGTGAGGTGAGCCGAACCGGCTGCCACCCCCGCAGGCCCCCTGACGCACCGACGACGTAGAGACGAGACGCACGTGGCGACGGACACCGCCGTGGACCTGGCCAGGGTCCGCAACATCGGCATCATGGCGCACATCGACGCCGGCAAGACCACGACGACGGAGCGGATCCTCTTCTACACCGGGATCAACTACAAGATCGGCGAGGTCCACGAGGGTGCCGCGACGATGGACTGGATGGAGCAGGAGCAGGAGCGCGGCATCACGATCACGTCCGCCGCGACGACGTGCTTCTGGAAGGACCACCAGATCAACATCATCGACACCCCCGGGCACGTCGACTTCACGGTCGAGGTCGAGCGCTCGCTGCGGGTCCTGGACGGCGCCGTCGCAGTGTTCGACGGTGTGGCCGGGGTGGAGCCGCAGTCGGAGACGGTGTGGCGCCAGGCCGACCGCTACAAGGTGCCGAGGATCTGCTTCGTCAACAAGATGGACCGCATCGGTGCGGAGTTCCACCGGTGCGTGGACATGATCGTCAGCCGGCTCCACGCGGTGCCGTTGGTGCTGCAGATCCCGATCGGTTCCGAGGCCGACTTCCGCGGTGTGATCGATCTGGTGAAGATGCGTGCCCTCGTCTGGCCGGGAGAGACCCAGATCGGCGAGGACTACGTGGTCGAGGAGATCCCCGCCTCGCACGCCGAGGCTGCTCGGGAGTGGCGTGATCGCCTGCTGGAGACCATCGCCGAGGCCGATGACGACATGATGGAGAAGTACCTCGAGGGCGAGGAGCCTGTCGAGGCCGAGCTCGAGGACGCCATCCGGCGGGCCACCATCGCCGGGGCTCTGACGCCGGTGCTCACCGGCTCGGCGTTCAAGAACAAGGGTGTCCAGCCCATGCTCGACGCGGTGATCCGCTATCTGCCGTCGCCGATCGACGTGGACGCCGTCGAGGGCCACGAGGTGGACGACGAGGACGCGGTCGTGGTGCGCCGGCCGGAGGACGCCGCCCCGTTCGCCGCGTTGGCGTTCAAGATCATGAGCGACCCGCACCTGGGCAAGCTCACCTACATCCGGGTGTACTCCGGCCAGCTCACGACCGGCTCGAACGTCCTCAACCCCACCAAGGGGCGCAAGGAACGGATCGGCAAGATCTACCGGATGCATGCCAACAAGCGCGAAGAGGTGGATGCGGTTGGTGCCGGGCAGATCGTGGCAGTGATGGGGCTCAAGGGCACCACCACTGGTGAGACGCTGTGCACCCCCGACGCACCCGTCGTCCTGGAGTCGATGAGCTTCCCGGCGCCGGTGATCTCGGTGGCGATCGAGCCGAAGACCAAGAGCGACCAGGAGAAGCTTGGCATGGCCATCCAGCGTCTGGCCGAGGAGGACCCGACGTTCCAGGTCCGGACCGACGAGGAGACCGGTCAGACGATCATCGCCGGCATGGGCGAGCTGCACCTCGACGTGCTGGTAGACCGGATGCGCCGCGAGTTCCGGGTTGAGGCGAACGTGGGGCGTCCGCAGGTCGCCTACCGCGAGACCATCAAGCGCAAGGTCACCAAGGTCGAGTACACCCACAAGAAGCAGACCGGGGGCTCCGGGCAGTTCGGTCGGGTGATCATCGACCTGGAACCCAGCGGCGGTGAAGGTGATGGCGGGTACGAGTTCGTCAATGCCGTGACCGGTGGCCGCATCCCCAAGGAGTACATCCCGTCGGTAGACGAGGGCTGCCAGGAGGCGATGGAGTTCGGTGTCCTGGCCGGCTACCCGCTGGTCGACGTCAAGGTGACGCTGACCGACGGCGCCTACCACGACGTGGACTCCTCCGAGCTGGCGTTCAAGATCGCCGGCTCGATGGCATTCAAGGAGGCCGCACGCCGGGCCGACCCTGCCCTGCTCGAGCCGATGATGGCCGTCGAGGTCATCACGCCGGAGGAGTACATGGGCGAGGTCATCGGCGACCTGAACTCGCGCCGTGGCCAGATCCAGGCCATGGACGAGCGGGCTGGAGCCCGCGTGGTGACGGCTTTGGTGCCGCTCTCGGAGATGTTCGGCTACGTTGGCGACCTTCGAAGCCGGACCCAGGGACGGGCCAGCTACTCCATGCAGTTCGACTCGTATGCTGAGGTTCCTCGGAACGTTGCGGACGAGATCATCAAGAAGGCGCGCGGCGAGTAAGCGCTCGCGTACGACGAGTCCTGGAGGAGGACACCAGTGGCGAAGGCCAAGTTCGAGCGGACGAAGCCGCACGTCAACATCGGCACCATCGGTCACATCGACCACGGCAAGACGACGCTGACGGCGGCCATCACCAAGGTGCTTCACGACAAGCACCCCGACCTCAATCCCATGACGCCGTTCGAGGAGATCGACAAAGCCCCTGAGGAGCGGCAGCGCGGGATCACCATCTCGATCGCGCACGTGGAGTACCAGACGGATGCCCGTCACTACGCCCACGTCGACTGCCCGGGGCACGCGGACTACATCAAGAACATGATCACCGGCGCCGCGCAGATGGACGGCGCGATCCTGGTGGTCGCGGCGACAGACGGCCCGATGCCGCAGACCAAGGAGCACGTGCTGCTCGCCCGCCAGGTCGGGGTGCCCTACATCGTGGTGGCACTGAACAAGTCCGACATGGTCGACGACGAGGAGCTCCTCGAGCTGGTCGAGCTCGAGGTCCGGGAGCTGCTCAGCGAGTACGAGTTCCCCGGCGACGACCTGCCGGTGGTGCGCGTCTCGGCGCTCAAGGCACTCGAGGGCGACCCGGAGTGGAGCGCCAAGCTGCTCGAGCTCATGGACGAGGTCGACAGCGCGATCCCCGAGCCGGAGCGGGAGATCGAGAAGCCGTTCCTCATGCCGATCGAGGACGTGTTCACTATCACCGGGCGTGGCACGGTCGTCACCGGCCGGATCGAGCGCGGTGTGCTGAAGGTGAACGAAGAGGTCGAGATGGTCGGAATCCGCGACACCTCGCAGAAGACGACCGTCACCGGCATCGAGATGTTCCGCAAGCTGCTCGACGAGGGCCGTGCGGGCGAGAACGTCGGCCTGCTGCTGCGCGGCACCAAGAAGGACGACGTGGAGCGCGGCATGGTGGTGGTGGCGCCCGGCTCGACCACCCCGCACACCGAGTTCGAGGCGCAGGTCTACATCCTGTCCAAGGACGAGGGCGGGCGGCACACACCGTTCTTCAACAACTACCGGCCGCAGTTCTACATCCGCACCACGGACGTCACCGGGGTGGTCGAACTGCCGGAGGGGACCGAGATGGTCATGCCCGGTGACAACACCGAGATGACCGTGCGGCTCATCCAGCCGATCGCGTTGGAGGACGGGCAGCGGTTCGCCATCCGCGAGGGAGGCCGGACCGTCGGCGCCGGCCGAGTCATCAAGATCCTGAAGTAGCACCACGACCTACCCGTCACCTCGGCCCGGGACCGGCTGGTCCCGGGCCGAGGTGCGGATTTCACCCTTGGCGGCTGCTCTGGCATACTGGAGCGGTTGCCTGGCCCCGGTGCCGGGGCGCCGATCACCAGTCCGACCACCTGACGCGTTCGCTCAGCCCAGCGTGCTGCTGGCATGTGCTGCTCGTGCCAGGGTCGCGGCCGGCCGGTGCCGAAGCGGAGCCGGAAGTTGGACCGCACGGCCAGCCCCAATGCACGTCTGCACCCGGGTCTCCCTGGGCGCGAGCGTGGATCTGGGGCCCGGTCGCGACACGCCCGACCGCGTGGGTCGGACGAGACGAGAACGAAGGACGGACGAGCATCCATGGCGGGACAGAAGATCCGCATCCGGCTGAAGGCCTACGACCACGAGGTCATCGACTCCTCGGCCCGAAAGATCGTGGACACGGTCGTGCGCACCGGTGCGAAGGTGGCCGGCCCCGTGCCGCTGCCCACGGAGAAGAACGTCTTCTGCGTGATTCGTTCGCCGCACAAGTACAAGGACAGCCGCGAGCACTTCGAGATGCGCACGCACAAGCGGCTGATCGACATCATCGACCCCACGCCGAAGACCGTCGACTCGCTCATGCGCCTCGACCTCCCGGCCGGGGTCGACATCGAGATCAAGCTCTGACAGGGACGCAGCTGCCATGGCAAAGCACATGAAGGGCGTGCTGGGCGAGAAGCTCGGCATGACACAGGTATGGGACGCGGACAACCGCATCGTCCCGGTGACGGTGGTGAAGGCCGGTCCCTGCGTGGTGACGCAGGTCCGCACGCCCGAGGTGGACGGCTACTCGGCCGTGCAGCTGGCGTTCGGTGCGGTGCCCAGCCGGAAGGTCACCAAGCCGATGGCCGGTCACTACGCCAAGGCCGACGTGACGCCGCGGCGTCACCTGGTCGAGCTTCGGACCGACGACGCCAGTGACTACACGCTGGGCCAAGAGGTCACGGCCGAGGTGTTCGAGCCTGGCGCCGTGATCGACGTGGTCGGCACCAGCAAGGGCAAGGGCTTTGCCGGGGTGATGAAGCGTCATGGCTTCCACGGCCTGCGTGCATCGCACGGCGTCGAGCGCAAGCACCGCTCGCCCGGGTCGATCGGTGCCTGCGCCACGCCTGGCCGGGTCTTCAAGGGCCTGAAGATGGCCGGCCGGATGGGCGGGGAGCGCGTCACGACGCAGAACCTCTCCGTCCACTCGGTGGACGCCGAGAAGGGCCTCGTGCTCATCGTCGGCTCGGTCCCTGGGCCCACCGGAGGCGTCGTCCTCATCACGTCGGCCGCCAAGCAGCAGCCGGCGATGGCGAAGGGAGCCTGAGGTGACCCAGGTCAAGGACGCGACCGGCACGGTCGAGCTGCCCGCCGAGCTCTTCGGTGCGGCGGTCAACGTTCCGCTGATCCACCAGGTGGTCGTGGCCCAGCTGGCCGCCGCCCGTCAGGGGACGCACGACACCAAGTCCCGCGGTGAGGTTCGTGGTGGTGGCGCCAAGCCCTACCGCCAGAAGGGCACCGGCCGAGCCCGGCAGGGCTCGGTGCGCGCACCCCAGTTCGCCGGTGGCGGTGTCGTGCACGGCCCGACGCCTCGTTCCTATGCCCAGCGCACGCCGAAGAAGATGAAGGCGGCAGCACTCCGAGGCGCCCTGTCTGACCGGGCCGCCCACGGGCGCGTGCACGTCATCGACTCCCTCGTGGACGGCGAGGCGCCCTCGACGAAGGCCGCGCTGTCGCGGCTGAGCGAGCTCAGCACGGGCGCGTTGCTCGTGGTGCTGGAGCGCGGCGACGACCTCGCCTGGCGCAGCCTGCGCAACGCCGCCGACGTCCACCTGCTCGCGGCCGACCAGCTCAACACCTACGACGTGCTGTGCGCGGACGACGTGGTCTTCACCCGTTCGGCGCTCGACGCCTTCGTGGCCCGGGCCACCGGCGTGGCCGTGACGGGCGAGGAGCCCGAGACCCGTGTGAGCGTCGAGGAGGAGTCCGCATGAGCATCCAGGCGAAGAACCCCCGCGACGTGCTCGTGGCGCCGGTGGTGTCGGAGAAGAGCTATGGCCTGCTCGACGAGAACAAGTACACCTTCGTCGTGGCGGACGACGCGAACAAGACGGAGATCAAGATCGCCGTCGAGGAGGTGTTCGACGTCTCGGTCGTGCGGGTCAACACGTTGAACCGCGTCGGCAAGCGGCGCCGCACCCGTCACGGCTATGGCAAGCGCAAGGACACCAAGCGGGCCATCGTCACCGTGGCCGACGGCCAGCGCATCGACATCTTCGGTGGGCCGGTCAGCTAGACCGCCGAGCAGCCCACCGACCAGACCAGCTCACGAGCACGAGGGGAATCCCCACCGATGGCTATCCGCAAGTACCAGCCGACCAGTCCTGGTCGACGCGGCTCGAGCGTGGCCGACTTCGTCGAAGTCACCCGCTCGACGCCCGAGAAGTCGCTGGTCAAGCCGCTGCCGAAGAAGGGTGGCCGGAACAACTCCGGCCGCATCACCACTCGGCACCAGGGCGGCGGGCACAAGCGGCAGTACCGGGTCATCGACTTTCGGCGGGCCGACAAGGACGGCGTGCCGGCCAAGGTCGCGCACATCGAGTACGACCCGAACCGCACGGCGCGGATCGCGCTGCTGCACTACGCCGACGGTGAGAAGCGCTACATCCTCGCCCCGGAGAAGCTCCGCCAGGGCGCCAGGGTGGAGAGCGGCCCGCGCGCGGACATCAAGCCCGGCAACAACCTGCCGCTGCGCAACATCCCGGTCGGGACCGTGGTCCACGCCATCGAGCTGCGCCCGGGTGGGGGAGCCAAGATCGCTCGCTCCGCGGGGGCCTCGGTGCAGCTGGTCGCCCGCGAGGGGGCCTGGGCCCAGCTCCGGATGCCCTCGGGAGAGATCCGCAACGTCGACTCACGCTGCCGGGCCACCATCGGTGAGGTGGGCAACGCCGAGCAGTCCAACATCAGCTGGGGCAAGGCCGGCCGGATGCGCTGGAAGGGCAAGCGCCCGACGGTGCGGGGTGTGGCCATGAACCCGGTGGACCACCCGCACGGTGGCGGTGAGGGCAAGACCTCCGGTGGCCGCCACCCCGTCAACCCCAACGGCAAGCCCGAGGGCCGTACGCGCAAGGCCAACAAGCCGAGCGACCGTCAGATCGTCCGCCGCCGCAAGACCGGCAAGAAGCGCTGAACAGGAGTTCGATCGGATGCCGCGCAGCCTGAAGAAGGGTCCCTTCGTCGACGACCACCTCATGAAGAAGGTGGACGTCCAGAACGAGAAGGGCACGAAGAACGTCATCAAGACGTGGTCCCGCCGCTCGATGGTGGTGCCAGCCATGATCGGCCACACCATCGCGGTGCACGACGGCCGCAAGCACGTCCCGGTGTTCGTCACCGAGGCCATGGTCGGCCACAAGCTCGGGGAGTTCGCGCCCACGCGAACCTTCCGCGGGCACGAGAAGGACGACCGTCGGGCGCGCCGCCGCTAGGCGGCCCGGCACTCGTCCGAACGACACGACCGAACAACAGGAGTACACAGCGATGGAAGCCAGGGCCCAGGCGAGGTACGTCCGGGTGACGCCGATGAAGGCGCGCAGAGTCGTCGACGTGATCCGGGGCATGAAGGCCGACGAGGCAGTCGCCACGTTGCGTCACGCCCCGATCGCGGCTGCCGAGCCGGTGCGCAAGGTGCTGGAGAGCGCGATGGCCAACGCCGAGCAGAACGAGGGGCTCTCACCCGACTCGCTGTGGGTCTCCACGGTCTACGTCGACGAGGGACCGACGCTCAAGCGGATCCGCCCGCGTGCTCAGGGGCGCGCGTACCGGGTCCGCAAGCGCACCAGCCACATCACCGTCGTCGTCGAGTCGAAGGGAGCGACCAGCTGATGGGTCAGAAGATCAACCCGTACGGGTTCCGGCTCGGGATCAGCACCGACCACCGGAGCCGCTGGTTCGCCGACCGGCAGTACAAGGACTACCTCGCCGAGGACATCGCGATCCGTCGCCTGGTGACCACCGGTATGGAGCGGGCCGGGATCTCCTCGGTCGAGATCGAACGAACCCGTGACCGGGTCCGCATCGACATCCACACCGCACGGCCGGGGATCGTCATCGGTCGCAAGGGCCAGGAGGCCGAGAAGCTGCGTGGCAAGCTCGAGGAGCTCACCGGCAAGCAGGTGCAGCTGAACATCCTCGAGGTGAAGAACGCCGAGGTCGACGCTCAGCTGGTGGCCCAGGGAGTGGCCGAGCAGCTCGCGGCCCGGGTCTCCTTCCGGCGGGCGATGCGCAAGGCACTGCAGAACACCATGCGAGCCGGCGCGAAAGGCGTCCGGGTCCAGGTGTCAGGCCGCCTCGGTGGGGCCGAGATGAGCCGGACCGAGTTCTACCGTGAGGGTCAGGTGCCGCTGCACACCCTGCGCGCCGACATCGACTACGGCTTCCACGAGGCGAAGACCACCTTCGGGCGAATCGGTGTCAAGGTGTGGATCTACCGCGGTGAGGCTGCGGCGACCCGGGCCGAGCGCGAGGCCGCCGCGGCAGCCGAGCGCATGCAGCAGCGTCGTCGCCCGGAGCGTCGTCGGCCGGTCCGGAGCGAGGCCCCCGAGGCCGTGCTCGCCCCGGCCGAGGCGAGCGCGCCGAGTGAGCCCGTGGTCGCTGCCGCACCAGCTGCACCCGCGGCCGAGACGCCGAAGGAGGCCTGATCATGCTGATGCCGCGCAGGGTCAAGCACCGCAAGCAGCATCACCCGAAGCGATCGGGCAAGGCCAAGGGCGGCACGGAGCTCGCCTTCGGCCAGTACGGCCTGCAGGCGGTCGAGCCTGCCTATGTCACGAACCGGCAGATCGAGGCGTCCCGCATCGCCATCACTCGGCACGTGCGTCGTGGCGGCAAGGTGTGGATCAACGTCTTCCCCGACCGCCCGCTGACCAAGAAGCCGGCCGAGACGCGGATGGGGTCCGGCAAGGGCTCGCCGGAGTGGTGGGTGGCGAACGTGAAGCCAGGCCGGATCATGTTCGAGCTGTCCTACCCGGACGAGGCAGTCGCTCGGGCCGCGTTGACGCGGGCGGCCCACAAGCTGCCGATGAAGTGCCGGATCGTCACGCGTGAAGGTGGTGAAGGCTGATGGCGAAGGAGCTGTCGTCGCAGGTCCTGCGGACCAAGAGCGACACCGAGCTCGTCGAGGAGCTGTCTCGGGCCAAGGAGTCGTTGTTCAACCTGCGCTTCCAGGCAGCCACCGGGCAGCTGGAGAGCCACGGACGACTGAACAGCGTGCGAAAGGACATCGCCCGCATCTACACGATCATGCGAGAGCGCGAGCTGGGCATCACCACCGTGCTGCAGGCGGATGGTGAGGCATGACAGAGCAGAGAGAGGAAGCCGCCATGACGGCGCCCGAGCGAGGGTTCCGGAAGGTGCGTGAGGGGTATGTCGTCAGCGACAAGATGGACAAGACCATCGTCGTCGCGGTCGAGGACCGGTTCAAGCACCCTCTGTACGGCAAGGTCGTCCGGCGCACCAGCCGGCTGAAGGCACATGACGAGCAGAACGCTGCCGGTACCGGTGACCGCGTGCTGCTCATGGAGACCCGTCCGCAGTCGGCGACGAAGCGCTGGCGGCTGGTCGAGATCCTCGAGAAGGCCAAGTAAGGGGCGCAGGAGACCGATGATTCAGCAGGAGACGCGCCTGCGGGTCGCCGACAACACTGGGGCGAGGGAGTTGCTCGTCATCCGGGTGCTCGGTGGCTCGGGTCGGCGCTACGCCGGCATCGGTGACGTCGTGGTGGCATCCGTCAAGGACGCCATCCCGGGCGGCACCGTGAAGAAGAAGGAGGTGGTCCGCGCCGTGATCGTGCGGACCGCGAAGGAACGTCGGCGACCCGACGGCTCCTACATCCGCTTCGACGACAACGCCGCGGTCATCATCAAGGAGGGCGGGGACCCACGTGGGACTCGCATCTTCGGACCGGTGGGCCGCGAGCTTCGGGACAAGCGCTTCATGCGCATCGTCTCGCTCGCCCCGGAGGTGATCTGATGGCTACCGGAGAGCCGAAGATGAAGGTGAAGAAGGGTGACCGCGTGCTCGTGGTTGCCGGCAAGGACAAGGGCAAGACCGGCACGGTGCTGGCCGCCTTCCCGAAGGAGGGGAAGGTGCTCGTCGAGGGCGTGAACCGGATGGTCAAGCACGAGAAGGTCGGGCAGAGCACCCGTGGCGCCAAGACCGGGGGCATCATCCACACCGAGGCCAAGATCGAGGCGTCGAACGTGATGCTCGCGGTCGAGGTCGAGATCGACGGCGAGAAGCAGATCGTCGGCTCGCGGGTCGGGTACCGAGTCGACCCTGGCGGGGCCAAGGTGCGCTACGCCAAGCGGACGGGTGAGGACATCTGATGAGCGACACCGCAGTGCAGACCGAGGAGAACGCGCCCGAGCGCACACGTCCTCGGCTCAAGGAGCGCTACCGCGCCGAGATCGTCACCTCGTTGCAGGAGCAGTTCGACTTCCCGAACGTCATGCAGGTCCCGACCCTGACCAAGGTCGTCGTGAACATGGGGGTCGGGGACGCTGCCCGTGACGCCAAGCTCATCGAGGGCGCCATCCGCGACCTGACGCTCATCACTGGGCAGAAGCCGCAGGTGACGAAGGCCCGCAAGTCCATCGCCCAGTTCAAGCTGCGCGAAGGCATGCCGATCGGCGCGCACACCACCATCCGAGGCGATCGGATGTGGGAATTCCTGGACCGGCTGATCTCCGTGGCGCTGCCTCGCATCCGTGACTTCCGTGGTCTGTCGCCGCGGCAGTTCGATGGGCGGGGCAACTACACCTTCGGCCTGACCGAGCAGGCGGTGTTCCCCGAGATCGACCAGGACCGCATCGACAAGGTGCGGGGTATGGACATCACCGTGGTCACGACCGCGACGACCGACGAGGAAGGCCGGGCGCTGCTGCGGCTGCTCGGCTTCCCGTTCAAGGAGCTGTGAGATGGCGAAGAAGGCGTTGGTCAACAAGGCCGCACGCAAGCCCAAGTTCAAGGTGCGGGGGTACACGCGGTGCAACCGCTGCGGACGTCCGCACGCGGTCTACCGCAAGTTCGGCCTCTGCCGGATCTGCCTGCGCGAGATGGCGCACGCCGGCGAGCTGCCGGGCGTGACCAAGTCCAGCTGGTGACAACGACGTCGCAGGTCGGCCGGGACGACCCGGACGAAACCGCGACGAGAGAGGCCGAGTGGCCACGATGACCATGACCGACCCGATTGCGGACATGCTGAGCCGTATCCGGAACGCGAGCACCGCTCACCACGACGACGTGGCGGTGCCATACAGCAAGATCAAGTCGAACATCGCCGACATCCTGCAACGGGAGGGCTACGTCGCAGCGTGGCGCGTAGAGGAACCGGCCGACGGTGGGGTGGTGGGCAAGAAGCTCATCATCGACCTGAAGTACGGCCCTCAGCGCGAGCGGGCGATCGTCGGCCTTCGCCGGGTGTCCAAGCCCGGGCTGCGGGTCTACGCCAAGTCCACCGGCCTGCCCAAGGTCCTCGGCGGGCTCGGGATTGCGATCGTCTCGACGTCGAAAGGCCTGCTGACTGACAAGCAGGCTGCCAAGCAAGGGGTGGGCGGGGAAGTCCTCGCCTACGTCTGGTAGTCCGGCACAGGGAAGGAAGGACACGCGATGTCGCGAATCGGCAAGCTGCCCATCACGGTGCCGGCTGGTGTCGACGTCTCCGTGGTGGACGACGTCGTCACGGTCAAGGGCCCGAAGGGCACGCTCACGCAGGCCTTGCCCGGTGGTATTGGGATCGAGTCCGGCGAGGAGGGGACGGTCTCGGTCACCCGCCCGGACGACCAGCGCGAGAGCAAGGCGCTGCACGGACTGATCCGGTCCCTGCTGGCCAACATGGTGACCGGTGTCACGACGGGCTTTGAGAAGAAGCTTGAGATCGTCGGCGTCGGCTACCGCGTGCAGGCCAAGGGCCAGTCGCTGGAGTTCGCCCTGGGCTACAGCCACTCGATCGTGGTGGAGCCGCCTGCGGGCATCTCCTTCGCCGTGGAGTCGCCGACGAAGCTCACGGTTGCCGGGATCGACAAGCAGCAGGTCGGCGAGACCGCTGCCAACATCCGCAAGTTGCGCAAGCCCGAGCCGTACAAGGGCAAGGGCATCCGCTACGCCAACGAACAAGTTCGGCGCAAGGCCGGGAAGGCCGGGAAGTAGTCATGGGAATCTCCATCTCCAAGACCCGCCAGGATGGCCGTTCGGCGGCTCGGGACCGGCGGCACCTGCGGGTGCGCAAGCGCGTCCAAGGCTCGGCAGAACGGCCTCGCCTGGTGGTCAGCCGATCGCTGCGGCACATGGTTGCCCAGGTGGTCGACGACAGCACCGGCCGGACGTTGGCCGCGGCCTCCAGCATGGAGGCGGCGGTCCGTGGCGGCGCCGGGGACAAGACCGCGCAGGCGGCCGAGGTCGGCCGTTTGGTGGCTCGACGCGCCAGGGACGCCGGGGTCTCGGCCGTGGTGTTCGACCGCTCCGGCAACCAGTACCACGGTCGAGTGGCCGCCGTCGCCGACGGCGCCCGCGAGGAGGGGCTGGCGCTCTAGCCGGCCCGTACCCTCACAGCAGAAGTCCACACGCACCCAGCAGACAGCACACACGAGCAGACAGGCAGGACGAGATCACATGGCTGCAGCGCAGCGTCGCTCCGGGGGTTCGGACCGCCGGAACCGCGGTGGCGATTCCGACCGCACTCCCTACCTCGAGCGCGTCGTCGCGATCAACCGCGTCGCGAAGGTCGTGAAGGGTGGACGTCGGTTCAGCTTCACCGCCCTTGTCGTCGTCGGTGACGGAAACGGCACCGTCGGGGTTGGCTACGGCAAGGCGAAGGAAGTGCCTGCGGCCATCGCCAAGGGCGTCGAGGAGGCCAAGAAGAGCTTCTTCGCCGTTCCCCGGGTGCAGGGCACGATTCCGCACCCGGTCCAGGGCGAGAAGGCCGCTGGCGTGGTGCTGCTGCGTCCGGCCGCACCCGGAACCGGTGTCATCGCCGGCGGGCCCGTGCGTGCGGTGCTGGAGTGCGCCGGGGTGCACGACGTGCTGAGCAAGTCGCTCGGCTCCTCGAACGCGATCAACATCGTGCACGCGACTGTCGACGCTCTCAAGCGGCTCGAGCGCCCCGAGCAGGTTGCGGCCCGTCGCGGTCTCGCGGTGGAGGACGTGGCTCCGCCGGCGATCCTGCGGCAGATGGAGCAGGAGAAGGTCAGCCCATGACCGAGCTGAGGATCACCCAGGTCCGGAGCGAGATCGGTGGCACCGAGTCGCAGCGTGGGACGCTGCGCGCCCTCGGGCTGCGTCGCATCGGAGACGTCGTCGTCAAGGAGGACCGCCCGGAGTTCCGTGGCATGGTCCGTGCCGTGGCCCACCTGGTCACGGTCGAGGAGTCGGAGTAGCCCCATGGCAGAACAGCTCGACAGCACCCCCCCGTCGGCGACCGCCGAGCAGGAGCCCGGCAACGCCCCGGAGGCCACCACCGCCGCCGGTCACCGTCCACTCAAGCCGCACCACCTGCGGCCGGCGCCCGGTGCCCGCACGGCCAAGACCCGCAAGGGTCGCGGCGACGGCTCCAAGGGCAAGACGGCCGGACGCGGGACGAAGGGCACCAAGGCGCGCGGTACCGTCCCGGCCCGATTCGAGGGCGGCCAGATGCCGCTGCACATGCGCGTGCCGAAGCTCAAGGGCTTCCGCAACCCGTTCCGCACCGAGTACCAGGTGGTGAACCTGGACAAGCTGGCGGCCCTGTTCCCCGACGGTGGCGAGGTGACGGTGTCGAGCCTGGTGGCTCGCGGCGCGGTTCGCGGCGGGCAGCCGGTGAAGATCCTCGGCGACGGTGACCTCGCCGTTGCTCTGCACGTCAAGGTGGACGCCTACTCTGCCTCCGCGCGCGAGAAGATCGCCGCGGCAGGTGGCTCGGCGGAGGTCCGCTGACCGGCTGACGGGACGTGCGCCCAGCCCGCAGGCTGGGCGGTCCCGGGGTATGGTCATCTCGCCGTCGTCCGGCGTCCATCGTGGCGTCCCGCAGGAGGTTGTGTGCTCTCCGTCTTCGCCTCGGCCTTCCGTACGCCGGATCTGCGCCGCAAGCTGCTCTTCACGCTGGGCGTCATCGCGGTGTTCCGGCTGGGTTCGGTCGTGCCGGTCCCCGGCGTGGACTTCGTGGCCGTGAACTCCTGCTTCAACCAGGCGGGCAACGCCGGCATCTACGGGCTGGTCAACCTGTTCTCCGGGGGTGCGCTGCTCCAGCTGGCGGTGTTCGCGCTGGGGATCATGCCCTACATCACCGCGAGCATCATCCTGCAGCTGCTCACCGTCGTGATCCCGCGCCTGGAGGCGTTGAAGAAGGAAGGTCAGTCCGGCCAGGCCAAGATCACGCAGTACACGCGCTACCTGACGATCGGTCTGGCCATCCTGCAGTCGGCCTCGATCATCACCCTTGCCCGCACGGGCAACCTGTTCCCTGGCTGCAACGAGGTCCTCATCCCCGACGACTCGGTGTGGACGCAGGTCGTCATGATCGTTGTCATGACTGCCGGGACCTCGGTGATCATGTGGCTCGGTGAGCTCGTCACGGACCGTGGCGTCGGCAACGGCATGTCGCTGCTGATCTTCGTGTCCGTGGTGGCGACCTTCCCGGCGGCGCTGTGGAGCATCCGACTCAGCCAGGGCTGGCCGACGTTCATCCTCGTCTGCGTGGTCGGGCTCGTGGTCATCGCGACCGTCGTCTTCATCGAGCAGGCCCAGCGCCGGATCCCGGTCCAGTACGCCAAGCGCATGGTAGGACGGCGGATGTATGGCGGGTCCTCGACGTACATCCCGCTGAAGATCAACCAGGCGGGCATCATCCCGGTGATCTTCGCTTCATCGATCCTCTACCTGCCACAGCTGCTCTCGCTGCTCAACCCCGAGGCGGACTGGTCCGTCTGGCTGCAGCGGTACTTCGGCACCGGCGACTCCGTCATCTACATGGTCGTCTTCTTCCTCCTCATCGTCTTCTTCACCTACTTCTACGTGGCGATCACGTTCAACCCCTCGGAAGTCGCCGACAACATGAAGAAGTACGGCGGGTTCATCCCGGGTATCCGGGCCGGGAAGCCGACCGAGGAGTACCTGGACTACGTCCTGTCGCGACTCACCTTCCCGGGCTCGATCTACCTCGGCCTCATCGCCCTGCTCCCGCTGATCGCAATCGTGCTCGTCAACGCGAACCAGAACTTCCCGTTCGGAGGGACGAGTATCTTGATCCTGGTCGGGGTCGGGCTGGAGACCGTCAAGCAGATCGAGAGTCAGCTCCAGCAACGCAACTACGAAGGGTTCTTGCGCTGATGAGGATGCTGATCGTCGGGCCGCCGGGGGCGGGCAAAGGCACACAGGCCAAGGTCGTGGCCGAGCGGCTGGGGATCCCCACCATCTCGACCGGGGAGATCTTTCGAGCCAACCTGGCCGCGGGGACCCAGCTCGGGGTGCAGGCCAAGCAGTACATGGACGCGGGGGAGTACGTCCCGGACAGCGTGACGAACGACATGGTCCGGGATCGGCTCGCCGAGCCCGACGCCGCGGAGGGCTTCCTGCTCGACGGCTACCCTCGTACCCTGGACCAGGTCGGCGCGCTCGACGGCATCCTGCAGGAGTCCGGGCTCGCCCTGGACACCGTGCTGGAGATCACGGTGGACACCGAGGCCGTCGTGGCCCGCCTGCTCAAACGAGCTGAGATCGAGGGCCGGGCCGACGACAACGAGGAGACGATCCGCCGTCGGATGGAGGTGTACGCCGAGCAGACCACGCCGTTGCTCGACGTCTACCGCGATCGCGGCGTCCTCGTCCAGGTCGACGGCATGGGCGAGATCGACGAGGTGACCGAGCGAGCGCTGGCCGCGCTCTCGGCTGCGGGCTGAGCCGCCACCCAGACCGCCGACACGGTGAGGCGCAAGTCGCCGGAGCAGGTTCGCTCCATGCACGCGGCCGGTCAAGTGGTGGCACGCACCCTCCAGCGGCTCAGTGAGGCGGTCGTACCGGGGGTGACCCCGAAGGACTTGGACGCGGTCGCCTCGAGCTGCATCGACGAGGCCGGCGCGAAGCCGTCCTTCCTGGGCTACCACGGGTTCCCGGCGACCATCTGCACCTCGGTGAACGAGGTGGTGGTGCATGGAATCCCCGACGACCGGCCGTTGCAGGCCGGGGACCTCATCAGCATCGACTGCGGGGCCATCGTCGAGGGCTGGCACGGCGATGCGGCGGTCACCGTGCTGGTGGGCGGCGAGAGCGCGGCCCGCGAGGAGGACGTCGCGCTGGTCTACGCCTGCCGACGAGCCCTGAGCTCGGGGATCGCCGTGCTGCAGCCGGGCGGATGGCTGCGCGACATCGGGGCCGCGGTGGAGGACAGCGTACGAGCCGAGCGTGCCGGCGATGGGGCATCGGCCGGGTTCGGGATCGTCGCCGACTACACCGGGCACGGGATCGGCCGCCAGATGCACGAACCCCCGTTCGTGCCGAACCTGCGGACCAGGCGTCGTGGTCCTCGTCTGGAACCGGGGGTCGTGCTCGCTGTCGAGCCGATGATCACCCTGGGCTCCCCCGACGTGGAGGTGCTCGCCGACGACTGGACGGTGCGCACCGTCGACGGCCGGCGATCCGCGCACGTGGAACACACCGTCGCGGTGACTCCGGCAGGGCCGTGGGTGCTCACCGAGCTCGGGAGCACCGAGCCGACCTGATCTTCCCGGCCCGAGGTGTGCGTCCCGGTGGCCCGTTTGGGTCCACGGCGTGGGTGCGCGTACACTTGCCGTCAGCCGGTCTCCGGTTGTCCTGTCCTGCCGTGCTGCCACGGCCTGAGCCGGCAGGCACGCACGACCAACAGCAGCACGACCAGCACGCCGAGTCCAGGCCCCAGCCGGCCCGGCACGACCGATTGTGGAGGACATGCCGAAGAAGGAAGGGGTCATCGAGCTTGAGGGCAGCGTCGTCGAGGCGCTCCCCAACGCGATGTTCCGGGTAGAGCTGGCCAACGGTCACAAGGTGCTGGCGCACATCTCCGGGAAGATGCGCCAGCACTACATCCGGATCCTTCCTGAGGACCGGGTCGTGGTGGAGCTCAGCCCCTACGACCTGACCCGCGGACGCATCGTCTACCGCTACAAGTGATGAGATCGCCGGAGCCCTTGGCTCCGCGGCCGGGACCCCGGGGAGAGCAGCCATGAAGGTGAAGCCGAGCGTCAAGCCGATGTGTGACAAGTGCAAAGTCATCCGTCGGAATGGTCGAGTCATGGTGATCTGCCAGAACCTGCGGCACAAGCAGCGGCAGGGCTGAGCCACCAGTACCGGAGCACGACCAGCAGGACAAGCACGACCAGCAGGACAAGCACCACCAGCAGGACGAGCACCACCAGCAGGACGAGCACCACCAGGTGCACCGACTCGTCGGACCGGCCAGCGGCCGCGGACGACGTCACCCCTGGACGGAGGCCGGGGCCCGTAGGCGGGCATGCAGACGGGACGTCGGTGTACGAGGAGACCTCCGCAACGAAGGAGAAGAACAGCCCGCATGGCACGCCTTGTCGGCGTCGACCTCCCACGCGAGAAGCGTGTAGAGGTGGCGCTCACCTACATCTTCGGCATCGGACGTACCCGCGCCCGAGCATGCCTCGCCGCAACTGGCGTCGACCCTGAGGTGCGAGTTCGCGACCTCTCCGACGACGACCTCGTCAAGCTCCGCGACTGGATCGAGGGGCAGTACAAGGTCGAGGGCGACCTTCGCCGGGAGGTCCAGGCCGACGTCCGTCGCAAGATCGAGATCGGCTCGTACCAGGGGCTGCGCCACCGGCGCGGTCTACCGGTGCGGGGTCAGCGGACCCACACCAACGCGCGCACCCGCAAGGGCCCGCGCAAGACGGTGGCCGGCAAGAAGAAGGTAACGAAGTAGCCGTTCGTCGGCTGCTCGACCTTCAGCCCATCCGTCCCTGACCCCATCAGCCCTCGATCCCAGGAGCCAGCACCATGCCTCCCAAGCCTCGTCAGACCAAGGTGCGCCGCAAGGAGCGCAAGAACGTCCCTCACGGCGTCGCACACATCAAGAGCACCTTCAACAACACGATCATCTCGATCACCGACCCCGCCGGGAACGTGATCTCGTGGGCCAGCGCCGGCCAGGTCGGCTTCAAGGGCTCGCGGAAGTCCACGCCGTATGCCGCGCAGATGGCGGCTGAGGCTGCCGGACGGCGAGCTCAGGAGCATGGCGTGCGCAAGGTCGACGTCCTGGTGAAGGGGCCCGGCTCGGGCCGAGAGACCGCTATCCGGTCCTTGCAGGCCGTCGGCCTCGAGGTCGGTTCCATCACCGACGTCACGCCGCAGCCACACAACGGCTGCCGCCCGCCCAAGCGTCGTCGCGTCTGAGCGCCGGAACTCCAGGAGATCGATCACCATGGCTCGTTACACCGGACCACTCACCAAGAAGTCCCGCCGACTCGGCGTCGACCTCGTCGGCGACGACAAGGCCTTCGAGAAGCGCCCCTACCCGCCCGGCCAGCACGGCCGGACGCGGCAGAAGGAGAGCGAGTACCGCACTCAGCTGCACGAGAAGCAGAAGGCCCGCTTCGCCTACGGCGTGCTGGAGAAGCAGTTCCGCCGCTACTTCGAGGAGGCCAATCGTCGGCAGGGCAAGACGGGTGACAACCTGCTCCAGATCTTGGAGTCGCGGCTGGACAACGTCGTGTACCGCTCCGGCTTCGCCCGCACCCGTCGCCACGCGCGCCAGCTCGTCGTCCACGGGCACTTCCAGGTCAACGGCCAGAAGGTGAACGTGCCCTCCTACCGCGTCGCCGCTCACGACGTCATCGACGTGCGGCCGAAGTCGGTCGAGATGACGCCGTTCATCGTGGCACGTGAGACCCACGGCGACCGCGTGGTGCCGGCGTGGCTGGAGGTCCTGCCCAGTCGGATGCGCATCCTGGTCCACCAGCTGCCGACGAGGCAGCAGATCGACATCCCGGTCCAGGAGCAGCTCATCGTCGAGCTGTACTCCAAGTAGCCACCGCCGTCACCACGCTTTGCCGGCCGCGGCCGGCACCACCGGTCACACCCGTGACCGGACCAGCCTCACCGACCACCATGAGTCGCGGCGTCAAATAGCGGTCGTCGCGGAAAGGAAGTCCTTCGGTGCTCATCACCCAGCGTCCCCTCTTGTCCGAGGACCCGATCGACGAGACCCGCTCTCGGTTCATGATCGAGCCGCTCGAGCCGGGCTTCGGCTACACGCTCGGGAACTCCCTGCGCCGTACGTTGCTGTCCTCCATCCCGGGCGCGGCGATCACGTCGATCCGGATCGAAGGCGTGCTGCACGAGTTCACCACGATCCCCGGCGTCAGCGAGGACGTCGTCGACCTCGTCCTCAACGTGAAGGGCCTCGTCGTCTCCAGCGAGCACGACGAGCCGGTGACGATGTACCTGCGCAAGGATGGCGCCGGGCCGGTGACCGCCGGTGACATCGCCCCGCCGGCCGGGGTCGAGGTCCACAACCCGGAGCACGTTCTCGCCCACCTCAACGACGAGGCGGTCCTGGAGATGGAGTTCACCGTCGAGCGCGGCCGCGGCTACGTCTCCTCCACCCTGAACAAGCGCTCGGACGCCCCGATCGGCGTGATTCCGGTCGACTCCATCTACTCACCCGTCCTGCGAGTGACCTACAAGGTCGAGGCCACGCGGGTGGAAGGGCGAACCGACTTCGACCGACTCGTGCTCGACGTGCAGACCAAGCCCGGTACCAGGGCCCGTGACGCCGTGGCCTCGGCCGGCTCCACCTTGGTGGAGCTGTTCTCCCTGGCTCGTGAGCTGAACATCGAGGCCGAGGGCATCGAGATCGGTCCCTCTCCGATGGACCCGGAGCTGCTGGTCGACCTGCGCCGGCCCATCGAAGACCTGGCCTTGTCGGTTCGGTCCTACAACTGCCTCAAGCGTGAGGCCATCCACACGGTGGGCGAGCTCATCTCGCGTAGCGAGGCCGATCTGCTCGACATCCGCAACTTCGGTCAGAAGTCCATCGACGAGGTCAAGGTGAAGCTGGTCGAGATGGGTCTGACCCTCAAGGACAGCGCCCCCGGCTTCGACCCCACCGCCGTTGTGACCAACTACGACGACGAGGACCTCGGGCTCGTCGAGGACGAGCAGTTCTGAGCCCACTCGGCACGACAGGAGAGACGACCTCATGCCCACCCCTGCCAAGGGTGCTCGCCTCGGCGGCAGCCCGGCCCACGAGCGCCTCATGCTCGCCAACCTCGCGACCGCGCTCTTCGAGCACGGGTCGATCACCACGACCGAGTCCAAGGCGCGGCGGCTGCGTCCCTTCGCCGAACGGCTCATCACCAAGGCCAAGCGCGGTGACCTGCATGCGCGCCGTCAGGTGATGCGGGTGCTGCGGGACAAGACCGTGGTGCACGAGCTGTTCACGGAGATCGGTCCCCGCTACGAGCACCGTCATGGTGGCTACACGCGCATTGTCAAGCTCGGCCCGCGCAAGGGCGATGCTGCACCGATGGCGGTCATCGAGCTGGTGGAGCCGTTGGCAGAGCAGACCGTGGAGCAGGCCGAGGGGGCGACCCGTCGGGCGGCCGTCGATGCCGCCGGGGCGCCCGAAGCCGTCGCCCCGACCAGCGCCGAGTCCTCGGTGCCGGAGCAGGTCGACGAGGCCCCCGAGGCCCCCGAGGCCCCCGAGGCCCCCGAGGCCCCCGAGGCCCCCGAGGCCGGAGATGCGGACGCGGTCGAGCCCGACGAGGCCGAGGCCGAGGAGCCCAAGGCCTGAGTGGAGCCCAAGGCCTGAGCGTCAGCACGTCCTTGCCCGGACCCGCTCCCGATGACGGTGGCGGGTCCGTGCGTGTCCGGCTCCGTCTCGCCTACGACGGCACCGACTTCCACGGCTGGGCGAGCCAGCCCGGGCTGCGCACGGTGTCCGGTGAGCTCAGGGCCGGGTTGCTGAGGGTGCTCGGGCACGGGTCGCAGGTCTCGATCGTGGTGGCCGGCCGCACCGACGCAGGCGTGCACGCTCGCGGACAGGTGGCCCACGTCGACCTGCCCTCCTCCCGGTGGCGGGCCGTCGCCGGGCGTTCGGGCCTGGACCCCGCGCAGTCGCTGCCTCGTCGACTCGCCGGTGTGCTGCCGCCGGACCTCGCTGTGCTCGCCGCGGAGGAGGTCCCCGCCACCTTCGATGCCAGGTTCAGCGCGACCGGGCGTCGCTACACCTACCGGATCGCGGACGCTCGACCCGGCCCGGACCCGCTGCTGCGGCGGCTGGTCCTCAGCGTGCGGGAGTCGATCGACGCCGAGCAGATGCATCGAGCCGGGCAAGCACTCCTCGGCGAGCACGACTTCCTCGCCTACTGCCGTCCGCGGCCAGATGCGAGCACGGTTCGGACGGTTCGCGAGCTGCGGGTGCGTCGCAGTCTCGGCGACGGCCACGTCGATGGCACGAGCCTCGTGCTCGTCTCGGTCACGGCCGACGCCTTCTGCCACCACCAGGTCCGGTCGCTCGTCGGGGCGCTGCTCGAGGTTGGGCGCGGACGCCGGTCGCAGACCTGGCCCGCCGAGCTGCTCGCCACGCGGAGCCGATCCGCGGCGGCACCGGTGGCGCCCGCCCACGGGCTCACGCTGGAAGGCGTCGACTACCCACCCCCGCAGGAGTGGGCCGAGCAGGCTCGAGCGGCACGTCGCTACCGCGGCGGCATCGAGCAGGTCCGGCCGGCGGGGCAGGGGCCGTCGTGAATGGCTTCTCGCACTACTTCCAGAGCCCCGAGGCTGCGGACGGTCCCGAGCGAACGGTCACGTTGGCTGACGGGACCTCGTTGCTTTCCGGTCGTGGCACCTTCTCCAGCACGCGACTGGACCCGGGCACGGCTGAGCTGTTGCGGTCCCAGCGCCCCCGGCCGGACAGCCGGGAGCTGTTGGACCTTGGCTGCGGCTACGGGCCGATCGCCGTCAGCTTGGCACGCTGGCGCCCCGGTGCCACGGTGTGGGCGGTCGACGTGAACACGCGGGCGGTTTCCCTGACGGCTGCCAACGCCGAGCGCCTGGGGCTGCCGGGGATCCAGGTCGCCACCCCGGATGCCGTGCCGGAGCAGGTGCGACTGGACGAGATCTGGTCCAACCCGCCTATCCGGATCGGCAAGCCGGCACTGCATCACCTGCTCGCGGCCTGGCTGCCACGGCTGGCTCCGGACGGGCTGGCCCGCCTCGTCGTGGCCCGGAACCTCGGCGCGGACTCGCTGGCGACCTGGCTCGTCCGGCAGGGCTGGCAGGTCGAACGCGCCGCCAGCCGCAAGGGCTATCGGATCCTGCATGTTCACCGAGACCGATGAGGGGCGTTTTGACCCCGTCCCCGTCGGATCGGTACTCTTGACTGCTGGCTCGCCCCTGCGGCGACCTTCGGCTGAGTTCTACCCAGACGAGTCCCGAGTACCAAGACACTGATGTGAGGCTGTTCGTGCGCACCTACACCCCGAAAGCCACCGACGTCGAGCGACGCTGGTACGTCATCGACGCTGACGACGTGGTGCTGGGAAGGCTGGCCAGCCAGGTGGCGGTGCTCCTGCGCGGCAAGCACAAGCCCACGTTTGCGCCGCACGTCGACACTGGGGACTTCGTCATCGTGGTCAACGCCGAGAAGGTGGCCCTGACCGGCAGCAAGCGGGAGCAGAAGCTGGCGTACCGCCACTCGGGGTTCCCGGGCGGTCTGAGTGCGACCAGCTACACCGTGCTGCTGGAGAAGAGCCCGCGACGGGCCGTCGAGAAGGCCGTCAAGGGCATGCTTCCGCACACCTCACTCGGGCGGCGGCAGCTGAGCAAGCTCAAGGTCTATGCCGGCCCGGAGCACCCGCACGCGGCCCAGCAGCCCGTGCCGTACGACATCACGCAGATCTCCCAGTGACTCGCCTGCCGAGCCCCGACCAGCACGCCGAAGGATCCAGCCTGTGAGCACCGACGCCGACGTGAGCACCACCGACCTCGAAGACGCCCCCTCGACCTACCGCACCGAGTCCGCCGACGCCGTCGTGACCAGCGATGCCTTCATCGGCACTGGCGCTGCCACCGGTCGGCGCAAGGAAGCGGTCGCCCGCGTGCGGTTGGAGCCCGGGACCGGCCAGATCGTCGTCAACGGGCGCTCGCTGGCGGAGTACTTCCCGAACAGGGTGCACCAACAGCGGGTGCAGTCGCCCCTGGTGGCTCTCGGTACCCAGCAGGCCTACGACGTCGTCGCTCGTGTTCACGGCGGTGGGACCAGCGGTCAGGCTGGTGCGGTGCGGCACGGGATCTCTCGCGCCCTGAGCGCCATCGACACCGAGAGCAACCGTGCGGACCTGAAGAAGGCCGGCTTCCTCACTCGTGACCCTCGGGCCAAGGAGCGGCGCAAGGCCGGTCTGAAGAAGGCCCGCAAGGCACCGCAGTACAGCAAGCGCTGATCCGCGACCCATGGGGCGCCTGTTCGGCACCGATGGGGTCCGTGGGCTGGCGAATCGTGACCTGACTGCCGAGGTCGCCTTGGACCTGTCGGTCGCGGCAGCTCATGTGCTCTCGGACCGCGGCGAGTTCGCTGGGCACCGACCGACTGCTGTGGTCGGACGAGACCCGCGCGCCAGTGGGGAGTTCCTCGCTGCAGCCGTGGTCGCCGGGCTGGCGAGTGCCGGCGTCGACGTCACCGACGCCGGCGTCGTCCCGACGCCTGCGGTGGCACACCTGGTCGGGGCTCGCGATGCCGACCTCGGTGTGATGATCTCCGCCTCGCACAACGCCATGCCGGACAACGGGATCAAGCTGTTCGCCCGCGGTGGTGTCAAGCTCGACGACGCGGTCGAGGACCAGGTCGAGGCCCGGCTCGAGGAGCCGTGGAACCGGCCGCTCGGAGCCGACGTCGGCCGGATCGTCTGGGAGGCCGAGGCTTGGCGCGACTACGTGTCCCACGTCGTCGCCGCAACCCCGCATCGCCTCGAGGGGCTGTCCGTGGTCGTCGACTGCGCCAACGGTGCCGCGTCCACGACGACCCCATACACCTTGCGAGCACTCGGGGCGGAGGTCCATGCGCTGCACGACCAGCCCGACGGGCTCAACATCAACGACCGCTGCGGGTCGACCCACCCGGAGTCTCTGCAGGCCGCGGTGGTCGCTCTCGGCGCGGACGCCGGCATCGCGCACGACGGCGATGCCGATCGTTGCCTGGCGGTGGACGCTGACGGGGCGATGGTGGACGGCGACCAGATCATGGCCGTGCTGGCCCTGGCGCGGCGCGACGCCGGCCAGCTGATCGGCAACACCTTGGTGTCCACGGTGATGTCCAACGAGGGCCTGCGAGTGGCGATGCGGGCGCACGGGGTGGACGTGCTCGACACCGCAGTCGGTGACCGCTACGTGCTCGAGGCGATGCGCACCGGCGGCTACACGTTCGGCGGCGAGCAGTCCGGGCACATCGTGATGCTCGACCACGCGACCACGGGCGACGGGCTGCTCACTGCCGTGTTCCTGCTCAGCCAGATGGCCGCGGCCGGGAAGTCCCTCGCCGAGCTCGCCTCGGTGGTGCAACCGTTGCCGCAGGTCCTGGTCAACGTCGCCGACGTGGACCGTAGCCGGGCCAGCACGGATCGCGTCCTCCTGGACGAGGTCCGCGCGGCTGCCCAGGACCTGCACGGGCGTGGGCGTGTGCTGCTGCGTCCCTCCGGGACCGAGAACCTCGTCCGGGTCATGGTCGAGGCGCCCAGCGCGAAGGAAGCCGACCGGGTAGCCGAGCACCTGGCCGAGGTCGTACGTCGCCGGCTCGGCTGAGCCCTGGGCCGGCTCAGCTCTTGCGCAGCCGGATGCCCCGAACGCTGTGGTCGCTCGACTTGCGCAGCACCAGGCTGGCGCGTCCTCGGGTGGGCAGGATGTTCTGCTCGAGGTTCGGGCCGTTGATCTCGTCCCACAACGCCTCGGCCAGCGCCACCGCCTGGCCTTCGTCAAGCTCCGCGTAGCGGCGGAAGTAGGACTCGGGCTGCTGGAAGGCCGTCCGACGGAGCCGCTGGAACCGCTCGACGTACCAGCGCCGCAGGTCGGTGGTGGCGGCGTCGACGTAGACGGAGAAGTCGAAGAAGTCGCTCACGGCAAGGTGGCTGCCCCCTCCCGGGGTCAGCCGAGGCGGCTGGAGGACGTTCAGGCCCTCGACGATGACGATGTCGGGGCGCTCCAGCAGGACGTGCTCGTCGGGGACCACGTCGTAGCGCAGGTGCGAGTACATGGGCGCTCGCGTCTGCTCGACCCCGGACTTCACCGCGACGAGGAAGGACAGCAGGGCCCGACGGTCGTAGGACTCGGGGAAGCCCTTGCGCCGGTCCAGGCCGCGTCGGTGCAGCTCGGCGTTGGGCAGGAGGAACCCGTCGGTGGTGACCAGCTCCACGCGGGGATGGTCCCCCCAGCGTCCCAGCAGCATCGCGAGCAGTCGCGACGTCGTGGACTTGCCGCCGGCCACCGATCCGGCGACACCGATCACGTACGGGGTGCGTTGGCGTGGGACGTGCAGGAACGCGGCCTCGGCCTGGGATCGAGCCTCGTGCGCCCGGACCCGGAGGCTCAGCAGCCGGCTGAGCGGGAGATACACCTCACGTACCTCGGCCAGGTCGACGCGGTCGGCCACACCCTGCACCTGAAGCACGTCCTCGGCGCTCAGCGGCATCGGTTCCTCGTCGGCGAGCCGAGCCCAGGACGCGCGGTCCAGCTCCAGAAAGGGCCCGCTGCCGGCCGTTCCTGGGCTGCTCACGAGACGATCCTGGCACGTCGGGCAGCGGGGCGGCCCAGGCACCACCAGTAGGCTGTCGGTGTGTGCGGCATCGTGGGCTACGTCGGGACCCGACCCGCGGTCGAGGTGATCATGGAGGGGCTGCGACGGCTGGAGTATCGCGGCTACGACTCGGCTGGCCTCGCCCTGATCGGTGACGGATCGCTCGTGTCGCTCAAGCGGGCGGGCAAGCTGGCCAACCTCGCCGAGGCGCTCGACGTCGAGCGCCCGCCGACGACGAGCACCGGTATCGGGCATACCAGGTGGGCCACCCACGGGGCGCCCAACCACGTGAACGCACATCCGCACACCGATACCGAGCACCGCGTCGCGGTGATCCACAACGGGATCATCGAGAACTTCGCCGCCCTGCGCTCCGAGCTCGAGCAGGCCGGCGTCATGATGGTGTCCGAGACCGATACCGAGGTGGTCGCGCACCTGGTCGCCGCACAGCTCGCCGCAGGCACGACCGACCTCGCCGAGGCGATGCGGACGGTGTGCCGGCGGTTGCACGGCGCCTTCAGCCTGGTGGCCGTGGAAGCCGGTTCACCGGATCGCATCGTGGCCGCTCGACGCAACTCCCCGCTCGTCGTCGGAGTGGGCGAGGGCGAGCAGTTCGTCGCCTCCGACGTCGCTGCCTTCCTCACCTACACCCGTGAGGCGATCGAGATCGACGACGGGACCGTGGTCGATCTGCGTCCCGACGGCGTCAACCTCACCGACTTCCACGGCGCCGAGGTGCAGGGTCGCCAGTTCCACGTCGACTGGGACGCCGCGGCTGCAGAGAAGGAGGGGTACGACTACTTCATGCTCAAGGAGATCGCCGAGCAGCCACGGGCCGTCGCGGCCACCATGCTCGGACGGCTCGGCGAGGACGGGCGCCTCACCTTGGACGAGATCCGCCTCGCCGACGAGGATCTCCGCGAGGTCGACAAGATCATCGTCACGGCCTGTGGCACCGCCTTCCATGCCGGGATGGTCGCCAAGTACGCCATCGAGCACTGGACCCGGATCCCGTGCGAGGTGGAGCTGGCCAGCGAGTTCCGCTACCGGGACCCGATCGTGGACAGCCGCACGCTGATCATCGCCATCTCCCAGTCGGGCGAGACGATGGACACCCTGATGGCGGTGCGCTACGCCCGTGAGCAGGGGGCCCGCGTCCTGGCCATCTCCAACTCCAACGGCTCGACGATTCCGCGGGAGTCCGACGCGGTGCTGTACACCCACGCGGGACCGGAGATCGCCGTCGCCTCGACCAAGGCCTTCCTCACCCAGCTCGTCGCCTGCTACCTGGTGGCCCTCTACCTCGGACAGGTACGAGGGACGAAGTGGGGCGACGAGGTCGCCGCCATCCTGGAAGGGGTCGCTGCGCTGCCGGGCCAGCTGGAGACCGTGCTGGAGACCATGGGTCCGGTCCGGGCGCTGGCCGGGCAGTTCCGCGAGGCGACCTCCGTGCTCTTCCTCGGGCGCCATGTCGGGTTCCCGGTGGCGTTGGAGGGGGCGCTCAAGCTCAAGGAGATCGCCTACATGCACGCCGAGGGCTTCGCCGCCGGTGAGCTCAAGCACGGGCCCATCGCCCTGGTGGAGCCGGGCCTCCCGATCTTCGTGGTCGTGCCGTCCCCTCGCGGTCGCAGCGTGCTGCACGGGAAGGTCATCTCCAACATCCAAGAGGTGCGGGCCCGAGGCGCGGTCACCATCGTCATCGCCGAAGAGGGAGACGAGACGGTCACGGCATACGCCGACCATGTGATCCGCACGCCACGCACGGCGGTGCTCCTGCAGCCGGTGCTGGCGACGGTCCCGCTGCAGGTCTTCTCGTGCGAGATGGCCGCACTACGTGGGTTCGACGTCGACCAGCCGCGCAACCTGGCCAAGAGCGTCACCGTCGAGTAGTCGGCCCTGCCGTGTCCCGAGCCGCTTGCCCCGCCGCCGGCGACCCGGGCCGCCCATGATCGTCGGGATCGGGACCGACGTCGTCGACGTCGAGCGCTGGCGAGCATCCGTCGCGCGGACGCCTGGCCTGGCTGAACGCGTCCTGACGCCAGCCGAGGCCTGCCTGGTCGCACCTCGCCAGGCGGCGCGCTTCGCGGCGAAGGAGGCACTGGCCAAGGCGCTCGGCGCTCCAGCCGGCATGCGCTGGCACGATGCCGAGGTGGTGCTGGACGACGACGGCCGTCCCAGCCTGCTGGTTCGCGGATCCGTCGCGGCCGAGTGCGAACGGCAGGGGGTGCAGGCCATCCATGTCTCGCTCAGCCATGATGGACCGGTGGCGACGGCGACCGTCGTGCTCGAAGGGGAGGGCACCCGCCGGTCGCCGGTGCGCTGAGCCGATGGGAGGCTCGCGGCGAGGCACGGAGTGGAGGCGGGCACGATGCTGAGGGCGCATCGGGTGAGCGACGTACGGACCGCCGAGGCGGCGCTGATGGGGAGCGTCCCACCGGGCACGCTGATGGCCCGTGCCGCCCTTGGCCTGGCCACCGTCTGCGCCGGGCTGCTGCATGGCCCGTACGGCCACCGGGTGGTCCTGCTGGTCGGTGGCGGCGACAACGGGGGCGACGCCCTCTACGCCGGCGCCACGCTGGCCCGCCGCGGCGCCCTCGTCCAGGCGGTGCTGCTGTCCCCGCGGCGTACCCATCCCGGGGGCCTGGCGTCGCTGCTCAGCGCGGGTGGGCAGGTGCAGGTGGCCGATGGGCTTGGTGGCACCGATGCCGCGCTCACCATGGTGCGCCGTGCAGACCTCGTGCTCGACGGCATCGTCGGGATCGGTGGGACCCCCGGGTTGCGTCCCCCTGCGGACCGCTTGGCAGATGCGGCCGCCGAGCACGTCGCACCCGTGGTGGCGGTGGACCTGCCCAGTGGGATCGGGGTGGACGACGGTCAGCTGGCTGGGTCGGCCGTCCGGGCCGACCTGACCGTCACCTTCGGCACGCACAAGGTGGGGCAGCTGGTGGACCCGGCGGCTGCCCTGTCCGGACAGGTTCAGCTGGTGGAGATCGGGCTCGACCCCTGGTTGCCGGCGCCGGCAGCCACGGCGCTGCAGGACGGCGACGTGGACGCCATGCTGCCGTCTCCCCAGCGTACGAGCGACAAGTACGAGCGGGGAGTGCTCGGGATCCACGCCGGTTCGTCGGCATACGCCGGAGCGGCGGTGCTCGCCGTCGGCGGTGCTCTTCGCGGCGGTGTCGGGATGGTGCGGATGCCGGCCGAAGGCCAGGACGAGCTCCAGGTGCTCGCTGCCGTTCGGGCGCGTTGGCCGGAGGTGGTGGGCGCGCCTGGTCGTGTCCAGGCCTGGGTCGTCGGGCCCGGGGTGGCACCGCTGGCGGCTGGGTCCGGCGTGGCCGTGGCGCTGTCGTCCGGGTTGCCGGCAGTGCTCGATGCCGGCGCGTTGGACGTCGTCGCCGACATGCCTGCCGGGGAGCTCGGCCCGGACGTGCTGCTGACCCCGCACGCGGGCGAGCTGGCCCGGATGCTGGGGGTCAGTCGTGAGCGGGTGGAGAGCGAGCGCCTGGAGCATGCCGGCCGGGCTGCCCGGCGCTGGGGGGCGACCGTGCTGCTCAAGGGATCGACCACCGTGGTGGTGGATGCGGATGGAAGGGCGCGGGTGAATCGCAGCGGGACCCCATGGCTGGCGACTGCCGGTTCCGGCGATGTGCTGGCCGGGTTGGCCGGTGCGCTGCTCGCCGGAGGTCTCGACGCCATGGCGGCCGGCAGCCTGGCGGCCTACCTGCACGGGCGCGCCGGCGAGGTGGCCGCCATGCGTTGTGGGCGACCCAGTGCTCAGGACGTCGTGCTCGCCCTCGGTGAGGTCATGAGACGGCCGGGCACTCGTGGTCCTGGGATACTGGTCCCGTGAGCCCTGCCGAGGAGAGCGTGCAGCACGCCGAGGTGCACGTCGACCTCGATGCCGTGAGCAGCAACGTATCGGCGTTGCAGGCCCATGCCCCGCAGTCCGAGGTCATGGCAGTGGTCAAGGCCGACGCTTACGGGCATGGCCTCGTCCCGGTCGGGAAGGCCGCCCGTCGCGGCGGAGCCACGTGGTTGGCCACAGCCGTCCTGGCCGAGGCCCTCACGCTGCGTGCCGCCGGTGACGACGGTCCGCTGCTCTGCTGGCTGTACGGGCCCGGTGAGGACTTCGATGCTGCCGTCTCGGCAGGCATCGACCTCACCGCCTCCAGCGAGTCCCAGCTCGGCGAGATCGTTGCCGCGGCTCGCCGCACCGGCGCGTGTGCCGCGTTGCACCTGAAGGTGGACACCGGTCTCGGGCGCAACGGGGCCATGCCGGCGCAGTGGCCGGCACTGCTCGAGCAAGCCTTGGCGGCGCAGGCGGAGGGGGCTGTACGCCTCGCGGGGCTGTGGTCGCACTTCGCCTACGCCGACGAGCCCGGTCACCCGACCATCGCAGGTCAGCAGCAGGTCTTCGAGGAGGCCGCCGCACAGGCCCGCCGCCTCGGCGCCACCGACGCACGCCTGCACCTGGCGAACTCCGCGGCCACGCTGACGCTGCCTTCGGCGCACTACGACCTCGTGCGCCCCGGGCTCGCCGTCTACGGCCTCTCTCCGGTGCCACAGGTGGCCTCCCCGGCCGAGCTCGGCCTGCGGCCGGCGATGACCGTCACCGCGCGCCTGGCGCTCGTCAAGGACGTGCCTGCAGGTCACGGCGTCTCCTACGGGCACGAGTACGTCACCGAGCGTCCCACCCGGCTGGCCCTCGTGCCGCTCGGCTACGCCGACGGGGTGCCACGGCACGGCGGCGGGCGCGCCCCAGTGCAGGTGGGAGGTAGCACCTACGCCATCGCCGGGCGGGTGTGCATGGACCAGGTGGTGCTCGACGTCGGTGACCTGGACGTCGCCGTGGGCGACCAGGTGACCCTGTTCGGGTCGGGCACCGAGGGCGAGCCGACGGCCGAGGACTGGGCTCGAGCGTGCGACACGATCTCCTACGAGATCGTGACCAGGATGTCGGCGCGCCTGCCACGTCGCTACCGAGGGGAGGGGTGATGGTCGGGATTCCGGCTGCGGCCCGCATCGCCGGTGTGGCCGTCAGCGGGCTGGGTGCGACCGCCCTGGGCTCGGTCGCCGGGCTCGCCGCCGAGCGACGCGTGATCGCGCGGGTGCAGCGTGGGTTCGACCCGTTCAGCGACGAGCCCTTCGGCGAACGGCGCGGCAGTCCCTATGTGCACGAGACCGAGGACGGCGTCCAGCTGCACGTCGAGGTCGACGAGGTGACCCGGCCGACCTCGGCGCCACCGCTGACCGTCATCTTCGTCCACGGGTACTCCCTCAACCTTGACTCCTGGCACTTCCAGCGGCGTGACCTCGGGGGTGGCCATCGGCTGGTGTTCTACGACCACCGTTCGCACGGGCGGTCGGGTCGTGCTCAGGACGGCCGGGTGGGGATCGACCAGCTGGCCCGTGACCTCGGCTCGTTGATCGACGCCGTGGCCCCCGACGGGCCCGTGGTCCTGGTGGGCCACTCGATGGGTGGCATGACCGTACTCACGTTGGCCACCCAGCGGCCGGAGCTGTTCGGGTCGCGCGTCCGCGGCGTCGGCCTGATCGCCACGACGGCGGACGGCCTGCGCGAGAGCGTCCTCGGGCTGCGGGGGGCGCCGGCCCGGATGATGCACCGGCTAGCCCCAGGTGCGGTGGGGGTGGCCTCCAGGCAGGCCGATCTCATCGAGACGACACGACGGGCCGGCAGCGACCTCGGATACGTCCTCACGCGGCGCTACTCGTTCGGGTCTGCCGACGTCTCGCCCTCCCTGGTCTCCTTCGTCGTCGCGATGAACGCCGCGACCCCGGTCACGGTCGTTGCCGAGTTCTTGCCGACCTTCGGCAGCTACGTGGGGACCGAGGGGCTTGCGTCGTTGAACGACGTGGCGGCGTTGGTGGTCGGCGCAGGCCGGGACCGGATGATCCCGGTCGAGCACAGCCGCTCGATGGCTGAGCGGATGGCCGGTGCCGAGTACCTGGAGATCCCCGACTCCGGGCACATGGCGATGCTGGAGCACCACGGGCTGGTCACGGCGCACCTGCGGGCGCTCATGAAGCGCGCGACCGGGGACCAGCGGTCCGACGAGACCGCGGTACCGGTGCCCCTAGCGACCCGTCGCCCCCGACGCCCGAGTCGTTCGGGGAGTCCCTCGCACCGACCGGGTGGTCTCAGCGGGTGAGTACCGGTGCGGCGCTGGACTCGCTGCGGGTGCTCAGCGAGGAGATCGCCGCCTGCCGCCGCTGCCCTGAGCTCGCCGAGCACCGGGAGCGAACGGTCGCCGGAGACATGCGTCCCGGCACCTCGCTCATGCTCATCGGAGAGGCGCCCGGTGCGGAGGAGGACCGGCTCGGGCGGCCCTTCGTGGGGCGTTCCGGACAGCTGTTGGACCGACTGCTGAGCGAGGCCGGTCTTTCGCGCACCGATGTCTCAGTGGGCAACGTGCTCAAGTGCCGGCCCCCGGCCAACCGGCCGCCGAGGACCAAGGAGGTCCGGTCGTGCCGGGAGTACCTCGAACGCCAGATCGCGCTTGTCGAGCCAGCCGTGGTCGTCGCGCTCGGCAGCGTTGCGGTGACGTGGTGCTGGGGGCCTGGGGCTCGGCTCACCCAGCTGCGCGGCGCTCCGATCCCGTGGCGGGGACGTGCGCTGCTGGCCACCTATCATCCCTCGGCCGCCCTGCGCTTCGGTCCCCGCGGTCAGCCGATGGCGGCGTTGTCCGCCGATCTGCTGCTGGCCGCCGAGCTGTGCCGTGCGGCCTCGGGCGCGTCGTGACGGGCCGCGAGCGCCGGAGGAGCGGGTCGACTCGGGCGCTGTCCACCGTGGTCGACTCGCCTGCTGCGATGCAGGCACTGGGTGAGCAGGTGGCCGGCGTATGTCGGCCAGGAGACGTGCTGGTGCTCGTCGGTCCGCTCGGCGCGGGGAAGACGACGTTCACCCAAGGGCTGGGACGTGGACTTGGCGTCCTCGGCGCGGTCACGTCACCGACGTTCGTGATCGCTCGCGAACACGGCTCGCGCGACGGTGGGCTGGGCCTTGTCCACGTCGATGCCTACCGCCTGGGGTCGGTGGCCGAGCTGGAGGATCTCGACCTGGACCTCCGCTCGGCGGTGACCGTCGTGGAGTGGGGCGAGGGCATGGCCGAGGTCCTGAGCGAGGCCCACCTGGTGGTGCGGATCGAGCCGGGGTCGGCCGATGACCGTCGGAGGGTGACGGTCTCCGGCGTCGGCGCGCGGTGGGCGGCAGAGGCGATGGACGGGGTGGTTGGTGATCACGACGCGGGCTCGTTCTAGGGTGCCGCGACATGAGCCAGCCCAGCAGCACGATCAGCGGTACGCCACCGAGCCCGACTCCCGGCACCCTTGCCGACCTCCCGACGGCGCTTGCTCAGCTCAGCGTCGGCATCCTCGGTGGCACCGGTGACCAGGGACGAGGCCTGGCGACTCGGTTCGCCGCTGCGGGGGTCTCCGTCGTCATCGGCTCCCGCGACGCTGCCCGAGCCGAGCTTGCCGCGAGTGAGATCAGCGAGGCCCTGGCCGGGCGTTCAGGGCCGGGCGGCCCCGCGCCAGTCGGCGTGGACAACCGAGCCTGCGCCGAGCGCAGCGGGCTCGTCGTCGTCGCCGTCCCGTGGGCGGGGCACGCCGCCACCCTGGTCGAGCTTGCCGACGCACTGGCGGGCAAGGTCGTCGTGGACTGCGTCAACCCCTTGGGCTTCGACAAGCGGGGGGCCTACGCGTTGGGGGTCCCAGAAGGCAGCGCTGCGCAGCAGGCGGCCGCCCTGCTGCCAGGCAGTACCGTCGTCGCCGCCTTCCACCACGTCTCGGCGGTCTTGCTCAACGACCTGGCGAACACCGAGCTCGGTGGCGACGTCCTCGTCCTCGGCGATGACCGCGAAGCGACTGACCTGGTGGCTGGCCTCGCTGGGCTCCTGCCCGGGATGCGAGGCGTGTTCGCCGGCCGGCTCCGCAATGCCCACCAGGTCGAGGCGTTGACCGCCAACCTCATCTCGGTCAACCGCCGCTACCAGGCCCACGCCGGCATCCGGGTGACCGACCTCGACTAGAACCCTCCGGCCGGCTCGGTCCCCAGGCGGGGTCAGCCGCGCAACGGGTTGTGCCGTGCGGACAGGGACGCCACCCGATCGGGAGGCACCGGTCGGATGAGCCCCTCCTGGGCGACCGAGGCCACCAGCCTCCCGCCGCGGTCGAAGAGGCGCCCCAGGGCCAGTCCACGGCCGTGGCCCGCCCAGGGGCTGTGGGCGTCGTAGAGCAACCAGTCGTCGGCCCTCAGGGGGGCGTGGAACCAGATCGCATGGTCGAGGCTGGCGCCCATCACCGGGTCCAGGGTGAAGGCGACGCCATGCCGGACGAGTACCGGGTGCAGCAGGCTGACGTCGCTCATGTACGCGAGCATCGCCTGGTGCACCACCGGGGAGTCGGGCAGTACGCCGGCGGCACGCAGCCACACCCGATGGACGGCTTGCTCGCGAGGGCCGAGGTCACGCTGGGCGAAGGGGTGGGGGTCGATGGCGCGGAAGTCGATGGTGTCGGCGAGGCTGCTGCTGACACGGACCCGGTCGAGGTAGGGCGCGAGCGTCTGGTCGAACGTCGGCAGCGACTCCGGCTCGGGCACTGCTGGCATGGCGTCCTGGTGCTCGTACCCAGCCTCCGGGACCGCGAAGGAGGCGGCGAAGGAGTAGATCGCCTCGCCCTTCTGGATGCCGTGCACCCTTCGCGTGGTGAAGCTCCGGCCCTCCCGGATCCGGTCCACCTGGAACAGGGTGGGCATCGTCGGGTCGCCCGGTCGAAGGAAGTAGGAGTGCAGCGAGTGGATGGTGCGATCCTCGGGGACGGTTCGGGTCGCAGCGACCAGGGCTTGCGCCGCCGTCTGTCCGCCGAACGTCCGCTTGAGGCCACCGCTCGGGTGGTGCCCTCGGAAGAGGTTCTCCTCGATCTTCTCCAGGGCCAGCACGTCCAGCAGCTCCTCCATCGCGGAGTGCTCGCCGACGGTGTCCTGAGGTCTTGGCGTGTCGCCCACCCGAGGACCGTAGCGGGGCGAGGCCGTTCCTGCCCTACGCTGGCCAGGTGCTGCTGGCGTTGGACACCTCCGCCGATGCGGTCACGGTGGCGGTGCACGACGGAGGTGCGGTTCGTGCCGAGCGATCGGCCCGTGAGCCGCGGCTGCATGCCGAGCTCTTGGCCCCCCTGGTTGCCGAGGTCCTCACCGAGGCGGAGACCGCCGGCGAGCGGCTGGAGCAGGTGGTCGTCGGTGTCGGACCGGGAGCCTTCACCGGGCTGCGTGTCGGCATCGTGACCGCTCTGGCCCTGGCCGAGGTCTGGGGAGCGCCGGTCACCGGCGTCTGCTCGTTGGACGGCCTTGCCGTCGAAGCCCTCGACGCTGCCGCTGAAGGGGATGCTCCGGACGTGTTCGGAGCGGGTCTGCTCGTGGTCACCGATGCTCGCCGACGCGAGGTGTTCTGGGCCCGGTACGACGTGCAGGGCCACCGGGTCGAAGGCCCGGCCCTGGCCGCGCCGGACGCCGTGCCCGGACGTCACCTGCCCGCGGTCGGTGCCGGCGCCTCGGCACACGCGCCGCTGTTCACCACGGTCCGCCCGCCGACCCATGTCAGGGCCGCAGCCCTGGCCATCGGTGTGCTCACTGGGCGGGTCGAGACCCTCCCGGCCCGTCCGCTCTACCTGCGCCAGCCTGATGCGAGGCCACCTGGCGCGGCGAAGTCGGTCCTGCCCAGATGAGCGCGGACTTCGCCACCATCCGGGCGATGCGATGGTGGGACCTGCCGGACGTGCTGGCGCTCGAGCAGGAGCTCTTCTCGCCCGAGGCATGGTCGGAGGCCCAGCTCTGGGGGGAGCTGGCTCAGGGCACACGTCGCTACGTGGTCGCGGTCGATGGTGGCGGGTCGCTGCTGGGGTATGCCGGGATCGACCTCGGGATCGACACAGCGGACGTCCAGACGCTCGCGGTGGCCCGCCCGGCCCGCCGACGGGGCGTGGCGCGCCGGCTCCTGGGGTCCCTGCTCACCCAGGCCGAGCAGGCCGGTCTGCGTGACGTCGTGCTCGAGGTGCGAGCCGACAACGAGGCTGCCGCCTGCCTCTACGCCGAAGCCGGTTTCCGGCCGATCGGCCGCCGGCGTGGCTACTACGCAGCCGGGACCGTGGACGCCGTGGTGCTGCGACGTCGGGGGACCCGTTCGCCTCAGCAGGAGGCTGCCGGGGCGCTCGCAGCACCCACGGTCGGCTGCCGGTTGGGAGACTGACCCGTGGCTCCGCTCGTGCTCGGCATCGAGACCTCCTGCGACGAGACGGGGATCGGCCTGGTGGCTGGCGAACGTCTGCTCGCCGACGTGGTGGCCTCCAGCGTCGCCGAGCAGGCGCGCTTCGGTGGCGTCGTCCCAGAGATCGCCAGCCGGGCGCACCTGGAGGCGATGCTGCCGACGATCCGAGCCGCCTGCGCCGAGGCCGGGGTCACCGTGCATGACGTCGACGCGATCGCGGTGACCAGCGGACCGGGGCTGATGGGCGCCCTGCTGGTCGGCGTCGCCACGGCCAAGGCGCTCGCGCTGGCGCTGGACCGGCCGCTGTACGGCGTCAACCACCTGGCTGCGCACGTCGCCGTCGATCGGCTCGAGCACGGCCGCCTCCCCGAGCCGGCCCTGGCGCTGCTGGTCTCGGGCGGGCACTCCTCGTTGCTGCTGGTCGACGATGTCACTCAGCAGGTGCGTGCGCTCGGCTCAACCATCGACGACGCGGCCGGGGAGGCCTTCGACAAGGTGGCTCGTCTGCTGGGCCTGCCCTTCCCCGGGGGTCCGCACCTGGACCGGGTCGCGACCGGCGGCGACCCGGCCGCGATCACCTTCCCACGTGGCCTGACGGGCCAGCGCGACCTGCGGGAGCGCCCCTACGACTTCTCCTTCGCCGGGGTGAAGACCGCGGTGGCGCGTTGGGTGGAGCAGGCCCAGGCCGATGGGTCGACGGTCTCGGTCCCAGATGTGGCCGCGTCATTCCAGGAGTCCGTCGTCGACGTCCTCACGGCCAAGGCGGTGCGGGCATGTCGCGATCAGGGCGTCGACACGTTGCTGCTCGGCGGCGGGGTCGCGGCCAACTCGCGGCTGCGCGCCCTGGCCCAGGCTCGGTGCGAGGCCGCAGGCATCCACCTTCGAGTGCCCCGTCCCGGGCTGTGCACGGACAACGGGGCGATGGTGGCCGCCTTGGGGTCGGCGCTCGTCGAGGCCGGTATCGAACCCTCCGGGGAGGACCTGGGAGCGTCCTCGATCATGGACGTGGAGACCGTGAACCGTTGAGTCGGGCCCCACCGCTTGACGTCGTGCTCGTCGTGGACACCGGGATCGACGACGCCTGGGCCATCGGGCTGGCCCACCGCCTGGCTCGGGTCGAGCTGCGCGGGGTGGGCCACGGGCGCGACGGACTGGCCCGGCTGGTCGCCCCGGGTCGCCGTCCTGACGAGCTGGCGCTTCAGATGCTTGCCGAACCCTTCGAGCACCGCCTGCGCGTGGCCGCGCCCAGACCGTACCCGCCCGCAGATGTGTCAGGCTTCTCCCTGTGAGCGTGCGCCCCGGCCCTCGGACTACGTTGGCTGTGCTGCTGGCGGGAGCCACGCTGGTGACCGGCTGCGCCGTCGGTGGGGCGGGTGCCTCCCAGCGACCGCCCGGCGAGCCCACCGAAGCGCCGAGCCCGTCGTCGGCAGCCAACCCCGCCAGCGCCCAGGAGCCCAAGTCGCAGCTCGCGTCCACCCAGCGCGCACAGACCGCAGGCACGATCGCGCAGGCCGGACCGAGTACGCGGGACTGGCGGCGGGCCCGCGCCATGGTGCGGAAGATGTCCCTGGCCGAGCGGGCCGGCCAGACGATCGTTGCGACCTACGCAGGGACTGGTGCGCCGGTCGGACTCGTCCGTGACCTGCATCTCGGTGGGGTCATCGTGATGGGCAACAACGTGGCATCCACCAAGCAGGTGCAGCGCTCGAACCGTCGCCTGTCCACGTCGGTGAAACGGCCGCTGGTGATCAGCGTTGACCAGGAGGGCGGCATCGTCGCGCGCGTCGGACCCCCCGCCACCGAGTTCCCGACCTTCATGACCCACGGCGCCGCCGATGACCGCACGGTGTCGCGCGCCGCGGCCGAGGCCAGTGGCGCAGAGCTTCGTGACCTTGGCTTCACGATGGTCTTCGCTCCGGTGGCCGACGTGACCATCGGGCCGTCGGACCCGACGATCGGGAGCAGGTCCGCCGGATCGAGGCCAGGGCTCGTCAGCCGAGTCGTGCAGGCCAGTACCGCGGGCTATGTGGAGGCGGGGGTCGTGCCGGTGCTCAAGCACTTCCCGGGACACGGCAGCGTCCCCGCCGACAGCCACCTGACACTCCCGGTCCAGCGTGCGTCGAAGGCTGCGTTGCGGACGCGGGACCTGGTCCCGTTCGCGCGGGCGGCTCACTACGGCGCGCCTGCGGTGATGCTGGCCCACATCGACGTGCGGGCCATCGACCCGGGGACCCCGTCGTCGTTGTCCAAGCGGGTGTCGACCGGGCTGCTTCGCCGAGACCTCGGCTTCCACGGGCTTGCCGTGACGGACTCGCTCGGGATGGCGGCCATCGCGAAGCGCTACGGGTCGGGCGAGGCGGCCGTGCGTGCACTGCGAGCCGGTGCTGATGTCCTGCTCATGCCCCCGAGCCCGGCTGCGGCCCGGGCCGCAGTGGTGGCTGCCGTGCGTCAGGGGCGCCTGCCCGGCGCGCGGGTGAAGGAGGCCGCGCAACGGGTCCTGGCCACGATGCTGGCTGCCGAACGCACGAGCCCAGGGGTTCGGAAGAGATCGGCGTCCTCCGTGGGGCGACACCGGGCGGAGTCCTACGACCTCTCGTTGGCCGGCATGGCCATCGTCGCTGGGCGCTGCCGGGGACCGATCGTCGGGCGTGCCATCCGGATCGCCGGGGGTGACGCCAAGGATCGGTCCAGGCTGGCCACGGCGGCACGCCGAGCGGGGCTCGGCGTCGGGTCCGGGCAGCGGGTGCTGCTGCTCGGCGGTGCCGGCTCGGCCGGCTCGGCCGACGTCGTGGTGGCGCTGGACGCGCCCTACGGGCTCGGCCGTAGCAGCGCTACCCGGGCGAAGGTCGCGCTGCACGGGCGTACCCAGCCGGCGTTCTCGGCACTGGTCGACGTGCTGCGCGGCAAGGTCAGGGCGAAGGGTCAGCTGTCGGTGGGGGTACCCGGTGTCCCCCGACGGGGCTGCTGAGAGCGGCGGCCGATGGTGATCAGCGCAGCGGTTCGCACACCAGGACGACACCCGAGCCCGAGGTCCGGGTCAGGACGAAGGTGGCCTCATCAGGGCCCCGGGGCCGCAGCCGCCGCCGCAGTGCGACTGGGTCGACCTCGACGCCGCGCTTCTTCACCGTGAGGCGACCGATGTGGTGCGCGCGGACGTAGGCACGCAGGACTCGCTCATCGTGGGGCAGAACCTCGCGGACGGCATAGGTCCGCCCCCACGACGCGTCGGGTTCGCGCGTGGCTGCCACGTAGGCGATCCGCGGGTGCAGGAGGTGGCCGCCGACCAATGCCGCCACCTCGGCGACGAGTCCTGCCCGAATGATCGCTGGGTCGGGCTCGAGCAGGTAGGCGGCCGGCGGGCCGACGTCGGGGACCGCCCGCTCCGACGGCCCCGCTGCGCCGAGCAACGTGACGCCTGCCGGCAGCAACGTCGCCCGACGTTGCCCGGGCGCCTGGGTCAGCGCCGTGCTCCAGAGCACCGACTCCTTGAGCGCCCCACGCCACGAGACCAGCTCCACCTCCACGCCGGGCGGCACCGCCTCGGCTGGAAGCCCGGGAGCAGCCTTCACACAGGCGGCGTGCCCCTCGGTCAGCAGCTTGCGGACGAAGCCCCACGACGGTTCGTAGGCTGACGGGTCGAAGACGCGGCCACGCGCGTCGCGGCGGCCCGGGTCGCAGAACACCGCATCGAAGTCGTCGAGGTGCACCTGCTCGGCCGTCCCGAGTCGGACATCGGCGGCCAGCCCGAGCCTGGCGGCGTTCCAGCGGGCCAGGATGGCGGTCGCGGGGTCGCGTTCCACCCCGGTCACCGACAGGCCACGCCGCCCGAAGGCGACGAGGTCGGCGCCGAGACCGCAGGTCAGGTCTACAACGCACAGCGGCTCGCGCCTGGACGAATCGGTCGCGGTGAGGCGCCTGACGAGCTGGTCGGCACGGTGCTGGGCGAGTGGGGCGCTGGTCGACTGCTCCAGGCCCGCGCGGGTGAGGAGCAGGTGCTCGGCGTCGGCGCCGTGCTTGCGCCGGGCGAGGGTGCGAAGCTCCAGCTGGGTCAGGGCCGCGGCGACCTTGGCGGCTGGTGGCCCGGAGGCTCCCCCGACCGCCGCCCTTACCAACGTGGTGCGCCGCAGCGGGTCCGCAGCCGCCTCGGGATGCTCCCGCTGGACCTCGGACAGGGCCAGGGTGACCTTGCTGAGGAGCTCGGTCCCGACGGGGGAGGCGAGCCACTGGGCTTCAGCTGAGTCCATCGCCGCCTCGTCGCCATGTTGGCACTCGTGTTGACCGAGTGCTAACGCCTCGCTAGGGTGTGGCTGGCACTCGCAAGGTGAGTGTGCCAGGTGAAGATCCGGTTGCTGGCACCCGCGACGACAGCCTCCGGCCCTGCACCGTACGACCGTCCACATTCCGACGCGTGAACCGCGTGACCGCGTAACAAGGAGATCAACACGTGTCCGTAGCGATCAAGCCGCTCGAGGACCGCATCCTCGTCAAGCCCCTGGATGCCGAGCAGGTCACGGCCTCCGGCCTTGTCATTCCCGACACCGCCAAGGAGAAGCCGCAGGAGGGAGAGGTCCTGGCCGTCGGTCAGGGTCGTTGGGACGACGATGGCGACAAGCGCATCCCGCTCGACGTCGCCGTCGGCGACAAGGTCCTCTACTCCAAGTACGGCGGCACTGAGGTGAAGTACGGCGGCGAGGAGTACCTCATCCTCTCCGCTCGCGACGTCCTCGCCGTCATCGGCTAGCACCTGACGAACGCCGACGACGCTGGTCGTCGGCCGCGCGGACCGCCCCGGGCTGGCTTGACCACCCCGGGGCGGTCGCAGGACCAGACCCGCCTCGACGCCCTGGCTCGACGGGCGCATGCGCCTGAGCGAGCAGCGTCGATGACAGAGACGAGACCCACCGCATGTCCAAGCTGCTGGAATTCGACACCGCCGCCCGCAAGGACCTCGAGCGTGGCGTGGATGTGTTGGCCGAGAGCGTCCGTGTGACGCTCGGCCCCCGAGGGCGCAATGTGGTCATCGACGCCATGTTCGGTGCCCCCACGATCACCAACGACGGCGTGACGATCGCCAAGGCGATCGAGCTGGAAGACCCGAACCAGAACCTCGGTGCCCAGCTGGCGAAGGAAGTCGCCTCCAAGACGAACGACGTCGCCGGCGACGGAACCACGACTGCGACCGTGCTCGCGGCGGCCATGGTGCACGGGGGCCTGCGTGCTGTGACCGCTGGTGCCGCACCGCTGGCGGTCAAGCGTGGTATCGACAAGGCCGTCGCAGCGCTGGCCGCAGCGCTGGCCGACGCCGCTCGGCCGGTCGACACGAAGACCGACACGGCTGCGGTGGCCGGGCTCTCCGCGCAAGACGCCCAGATCGGCACGCTCATCGCCGAGGCGTTCGACTCCGTCGGCAAGGACGGCGTCATCACGGTGGAGGAGGGCAACACCCTCGGGACCGAGCTCGAGCTCACCGAGGGGATGCAGTTCGACAAGGGCTACTTGAGCCCCTACATGGTGACCGACCCCGAGCGGATGGAGGCCGTGCTCGAGGACCCGTGGATCCTGCTGCACCAGGCCAAGGTCGCCGGGCTCAGCGACTTCCTCCCGCTGCTGGAGAAGGTCGCCGGGACCGGCAAGCCGTTGCTGGTTGTCGCCGAGGACGTCGAGGGCGAGGCCTTGGCGACACTCGTGGTCAACAAGGTCCGCGGGACCTTCACCGCGGTCGCCGTCAAGGCTCCGGGCTTCGGTGACCGCCGCAAGGCGATGCTGCAGGACATGGCCGTGCTCACCGGGGCGCAGGTGGTAACGGCAGACGTCGGTCTGACGCTGTCCGAGGTGGGGCTCGACGTCCTCGGGCGTGCGCGGCGCGTCATCGTCACCAAGGAGGACACCACGATCGTGGAGGGTCTCGGGGAAGCCACGGCCGTGGCTGACCGGGTGGCCCAGATCCGTCGTGAGATCGAGGCCACCGACTCGGAGTGGGACCGGGAGAAGCTGCAGGAGCGGCTGGCGAAGCTGGCCGGCGGTGTCGGCGTCATCACTGCGGGGGCGGCGACCGAGGTGGAGCTCAAGGAGAAGAAGCACCGCATCGAGGACGCCGTGTCGGCGACTCGAGCAGCGATCGAGGAAGGCATCGTCCCTGGCGGTGGGTCGGCGCTCGTGCATGCTCGCCGTGTGCTGGCCGACGATCTCGGGCTGGACGGCGACGAGGCAGTCGGCGTCCGGCTGGTTCGTGCTGCCGTGAGCGAGCCGTTGCGGTGGATCGCTGAGAACGCGGGCCAGCCAGGAGCAGTGGTGGTCGCCAGGGTCGAGGAGATGGAACCCGGCCAGGGCTACGACGCCGCTCGGCTGGCGTACGGCGACCTCGTCGCAGCGGGCATCCTCGACCCGGTCAAGGTCACGCGGTCAGCCCTGGAGAACGCCGCGTCCATCGCCGGCATGCTCATCACCACCGAGGTGCTGGTGGTCGAGAAGCCCGAGGAGGTCGAGGAGGACGCGGCCGGTCACGGGCACGGGCACGGGCACTGAGCCAACGAACCCCCAACACCAACGGCGGGGCCAGAGCGAGAGCTCTGGCCCCGCCGCCTGGGTGGGGGGAGGGTAGTTGCTTGGGGAATCCTGGGCCGGTTCAGACCGCCACGGGCATGGTGCGTCCGTCTTCGGCGGCGATGAGGAGGTCACGCTCTTCCTCTGTGAGCCCGCCCCAGACACCGTACGGCTCGCGAACCTTCAGCGCGTGCGAGCGGCACTGCTCGAGCACGGGGCAGGTCGCACAGACTGCCCTGGCGGCGTTGTCGCGCGCAGCCTTGCGAGGCCCGCGCTCGCCCTCGGGGTGGAAGAAGAGCGACGGGTCGGCGTCCCGGCAGGCAGCAGCCATCTGCCATTCCCAGATGTCGGCGACGGGCCCGGGGAGTCGAGAGAGGTCAGCCATCGTGTGTACCTGCCATGTCGGAGAGAACGCGGTGGACGGTGTGATTCGTTCCATCGAGGCGAGCTCGTTGGTCTTGCTGGCTCTTCCCGGGACGAGTCCCGCTCGGATGCACCTACCCTAGAATCGTTTCAGAATCGCGTCAAGGAACTTCCACGATTCGATTCAGGCGTCCATCGACGGGATCAGTCCCGGCCTTCCACGAGGGAGTGAGCCCTCAAGTGGCGAGGATCGCGTCAGGCCACCACACTCGCCCCATGGTCTCGATGCAGCCGGCTCCGCCTGCCCCGACGAGTCGTCGCGAGCCGGTCGGGCAGTCGCTGACGGTGGCCGCCGTCGCGCACCGGCTCGGTGTGTCGCCGACCACACTGCGAACCTGGGACCGTCGCCACGGGATCGGGCCGACGGAGCACGAGGCCGGCACCCACCGCCGCTACACGCCCACCGACCTGGCCCGTCTCATGCTCATGCGTCGCCTCGCGCTGGACGGGGTCGGGGTTGCCGAGGCGGCTCAGGTGGCCAAGGACACGCCGGTCCAGCAGCTCCCGGTGGTCGATCCCCGATCCGCCGCTGACGTACGAGCCGCGGGTCCCGGGCTGCTCCGTCGGGCGAACGGCCTCGCGGACAGCGGGGCGGGGTCTCGGGGCGAAGGACAGCCCGGACCACCGATTCGGGTCGAGGACGCCGTGCGTGGGCTGCTGCGGGCCGCCAAGAGCCTCGACGCCGGTGCCGTCAGCGGCATCATCAGCGAGAGCATCCAACGTCGGGGGGTCGTACCCACGTGGGACGCCCTCATCGTCCCAGCCTTGCGGACCATCGGGTCGCAATGGGAGCGAACCGGGGTCGGCGTCGACGTCGAGCACCTGGCCTCCGAGTGCGTCCTGGGTGTCCTCCGCCAGCACACCGCGCACGCCAGCGCTCATGCGGTGAATCCCCGCCCGGTGTTGTTGGCCTGCAGTGAGGAGGAGCAGCACTCACTCCCGCTCCACGCCACCGCGGCTGCGCTGGCCGAGCGGCACGTCGGGTCGCGCATCCTCGGCGCCCGGGTGCCGACGAGCGCCCTGTCCGCCGCGATGAAGCGGCTTGGCCCCAGCGGGGTCCTGCTGTGGTCCCTGCGGCCAGAGACCGGCAACCCAGCACAGCTCACTGCGCTTCCAGACCTGCATCCGGCGCCGGTGATCGCTCTCGGTGGCGGAGGCTGGCCACTGGAGGCTGGGAGGGCCGCGCCCGGCAAACGCATCGTCCCTGTGCACGACTTGGCCGAGTCGGTGGCGGTCCTGGCCAACGCGGCCGGTGCGTGAGGGCAGCCCCATGCCAAGACCCGCTCGCACCATGATGGGTCGGTGAGCGATCGGCCCGCTGCCCCCGATGCCTGCCGGGTGACGCGAGCGGTCTTCCTGGCCAGCCCGAACCAGGCCTTGCGAGCCGCTGCGCGCGCGCCCGAGCCGGATCGTGCCTGGCTGTTCGGGGTAGCGCTGGGGGGGATGGGTCGCTACGCCGACGCGTTCGCGGCGGCCGAGGCTGCTGCCCAGCCGGAGCGCCCGCCGGCCTGGCGGTCCTTGGGGGCGAGCCTGCAGGGGAGCCTGCTGCGTCAGCTGGGCCGTCATGATGAGGCGGAGCCCTGGGACTTGCTGGCCACTCGCCTGGTCCAGGAGGGTGACCTGTCCGTCCGCGGTGGAGGGCAGGGCGTCGCCGTGGACAGGTTGGCGATGGCGGCTGCCGCCGATGCGCGCACTGGCCTGGTCGCTGACGCCGTCGGGCTGGGTGACGCCGAGCTCGCCGCCGACCGAATGCACGCCGCGGTGATGGCCGCGGCTGGTGCAGGGCGTCGTGCCAGGATCCGGCTGGGTTGGGTCCAGGCCGAGCTCGGCCTCCTCCTCGAGGAGCCACGCCAGGCCTACCGTCATGCCGCCCAGGCCTTCGGAGGATGTCCGCAGGAGGCCGTTCGTCACCGGGTCAAGTCGCGCCTGATCCTCGCCGTCGCGGGGCTGGGGTGTGGGCACCCAGAGGCACCCTCGGCTCTGGCCGTCACCTACCGCGAGGCTGTGGCTGCTGGATGCCCGCAGCTGGCCTGGCCGGCAGCTGCGGTCCTGGCGGGCCTGCCTGGTGGCACGCTCGCAGGGTCAGCTGAGAACCCTCGGGGACGGAGTGGGGAAGCGCTGTGGCGTCCACGAGCGCAGGCGGCGATCGATCGGGTCTCTGCCGGGCTCGCCGAGGAGGACCGGTGGCGATGGCTGGCCCGACCGGACGTCCAGGCGGCCGCCGATCGCCGGTAGGCACCTCGTCTCGACTGCGCCCAGCACGTCTACGATGGCGGTTCCCACCCACCGACTGGCAGGTCCGATGCCCCACCCCGACCAGCCGCGGGCCCCGCTGGACCCGCCCCTTGCGCTGACCTACGACGACGTCCTGCTCCTCCCCGGGGCGACTGACGTGATCCCCTCGGAGGTGGACACCACCTCTCGCCTGACCCGTGAGCTCGACGTTCGCGTGCCGCTGGTCTCAGCAGCAATGGACACCGTCACCGAGGCTCGCATGGCGATCGCGATGGCGCGGATCGGCGGCATCGGTGTCATCCATCGCAACTTGTCCATCCAGGCGCAGGCTCAGCAGGTCGTGATGGTGAAGCGCTCGGAGTCGGGCATGGTGTCCGACCCGGTGACGGTCGCACCCGACGCCACCCTTGCCGAGCTCGACGCGCTGTGCGCCACCTACCGCGTCAGCGGCCTACCGGTCGTCCAGGACGACGGCACCCTGCTCGGCATCATCACGAACCGTGACCTGCTGTTCGTCCCCCACGGGGCGTTCGCCGAGCGGCGGGTACGGGAGCTCATGACCCCCATGCCCCTGGTCACCGGCCCGGTCGGGATCACGAGCGGGGACGCAGCCGCGCTGCTGGCCAAGCACAAGGTCGAGAAGCTGCCACTGGTGGACGAGCAAGGGCGCCTTGCCGGGCTCATCACGGTGAAGGACTTCGTGAAGGCCCAGCAGTACCCGGACTCGTCCAAGGACGGGCAGGGTCGGCTGCTGGTGGCTGCAGCTGTCGGCTTCCACGGCGACGCGTGGGAGCGCGCGGGCACGCTGGCCGAGGCCGGCGTGGACGTGCTCGTCCCAGACACCGCGAACGGGCAGGCGAGGCTGCTGCTCGATCTGGTGCGTCGACTCAAGTCTGATCCAGCAACCAGGCACGTCCAGGTACTGGCTGGGAACGTGGCTACCCGGGCAGGTGCCCAGGCGCTGGTCGAGGCCGGAGCCGATGCCGTCAAGGTCGGCGTCGGGCCGGGCTCCATCTGCACGACCAGGGTGGTGGCCGGGGTCGGCGTCCCGCAGATAACGGCGATCAGCGAGGCCGCGGCGGTGTGCGGCCCGGCGGGAGTCCCGGTGGTCGGGGACGGAGGGCTGCAGTACTCCGGTGACATCGCCAAGGCCGTGGTCGCCGGTGCCGACTCCGTGATGCTGGGGAGCCTGCTTGCCGGCTGTGACGAGAGCCCAGGTGATCTCGTGTTCATCAACGGCAAGCAGTACAAGAACTACCGGGGGATGGGGTCCCTGGCGGCGATGGCCTCCCGAGGCAGGACGTCCTACTCCAAGGACCGGTACTTCCAGGCCGACGTCCCCAGCGACGACAAGATCGTGCCGGAGGGTGTCGAAGGTCAGGTGCCCTACCGCGGGCCGCTGGCCGCGGTCGCCCACCAGCTCGTGGGCGGGCTGCAGCAGTCGATGTTCTACGTCGGCGCAGCCTCCATCGGGCAGCTGCAGGAGCGAGGCCGCTTCGTGCGGATCACGGCTGCCGGGCTGGTCGAGAGCCACCCTCACGACATCCAGATGACCGTCGAAGCGCCGAACTACCAACGCCGGTGAGCCGCGCGAGCCTGCTCAGGGTGCGGCGAGGTCCTGCGGCCCGAGCAGGGGTCCCAGCTGCGGGGGGAATCGTCCCTCGGGTCAGACTCGGACCAGCACCTCGGAGAGGGGCTTGCGCCGGAGGTCCGGAACGGTGGCGCCGGCCGCCGGGTAGCCCACGGGGATGACGAGGTATGGGCGTTCGTGGAGCGGCCGACCGAGGACCTCGTTGAGGAAGCGCATCGGGGAAGGGGTGTGCGTCAAGGCGGCTAGCCCGGCAACCTGCAGGGCGCTCAGGAGGAATCCGCAGGCCACGCCGACGGACTCATTGACGTAGTAGTACTTGCGCCGGTAGCCGTTCGGCCCGGCGTAGTGGGCGTGTGCGAAGACCACCACGAGGTGCGGTGCGTCGGTGAGGTGCGCCTTGACCTCGTCGGTGCCGAGCCGCCGCAGGGCCCGCTGCCAGTCCGCGGGCATACGGCGCTGGTAGGAGATGTGCTCCTCGGCCTCGGCGGCGGCGCGAAGCCGGCTCCTGACGGCGGCGTCAGTGACCATGACGAAGGTCCAGGGCTGCGCGTGTGCGCCGCTCGGGGCACTGGCCGCCACGGTGATGGCGTCTTCGACCAGCGACGACGGGACAGGTTCTGGCGAGAACTGGCGGACGCTTCGGCGGGCGAGCATCCGGTGGCGATGCTCCGTGGAGCGGCGTCGTGCCTCGCTCGGTTCCAGTCGTTCGAACGCCAGCGGGACGGGCCGATGCGGCCCTACCAGGGGGTCCAGCGAGTCCTCAGGGTCCGTCGTCACGGGTCCAGTGTGGCCAACGCTTCGAGGGCGCCGACTATCGTCGCTCCTCGTGGAGATCGAGATCGGTCGCGGCAAGCGAGCCCGTCAGTCCTTCGCCCTCGACGACGTCGGGGTCGTCCCCAGCCGCCGGACGCGGGACCCCGAGGAGGTGTCGACCGCCTGGCAGATCGACGCCTACCGCTTCGACATCCCGGTGATGGCCGCACCGATGGACTCGGTGATGTCGCCGGCCACGGCGATCGCGGTCGGGGAGATGGGCGGGCTCGGCGTCCTGGACCTCGAGGGGCTGTGGTCCAGGTACGACGATCCCGAGCCGCTGCTGGCGGAGATCGCCGACGTCGCACCTGAGGTAGCTACCCGTCGCCTGCAGGAGCTGTACGGGGCCCCCATCGACGAGGCGCTGATCGCCGCGCGGCTGGCCGAGATCCGGGCAGCCGGGGTCACCGTCGCCGGTGCCCTGTCCCCCCCGCGGGTCCAGCGCTACCACCGGGCGGTGCTCGACGCCGGCGTCGATCTGTTCGTCATCCGTGGCTCGACGGTATCGGCCGAGCACGTCTCCGGACGTGCCGAGCCGTTGAACCTCAAGCAGTTCATCTACGAGCTCGACGTGCCGGTCGTGGTCGGGGGGTGCGCGACCTACCAAGCCGCGCTGCACCTCATGCGAACCGGCGCGGCCGGGGTGCTCGTCGGCTTCGGTGGCGGCGCGGGTGGGACCACCCGATCGGTCCTCGGCGTCGCCGTACCGATGGCGACGGCCATCGCCGACGTGGCGGCAGCAAGGCGGGACTACCTCGACGAGTCCGCCGGTCGCTACGTGCATGTGATCGCTGACGGCTCCATCGCCCGGTCCGGCGACCTGGTCAAGGCATGCGCGTTGGGCGCTGACGGCGTCATGCTCGGCTCACCGCTGGCGCGGGCCAGCGACGTGCCAGGGCGCGGGTGGCACTGGGGAGCCGAGGCCTGGCATGCCGAGCTCCCTCGCGGGGAGCGAGTGCACGTCGGGGTCAGCGGTGACCTCCACGCGATCCTGCTCGGTCCCTCGGTCGTCGCAGACGGGACGATGAACCTCGTCGGCGCGTTGCGCCGAGCGATGGCCACCACTGGCTACACCGAGCTGAAGGACTTCCAGCGCGTCGAGGTCACCGTCGTGGGCTAGCCGCGGCAAGCGGGCTCAGGGCCCCCTGCTGCTATCGCCGCCGCCGCCGTATCCTCGCCACTGTGACCGCCTCTGCTGCCGCCAGCCGCCTCGGCCCTCTGCCGAAGGGCGACGAGCATGACCGCGTGGTGCATGCCGTCGACGAGCTCGAGCACGACCTGCCACCCGGGATGGTCGACCGGCTGGTCGCCGACCTGCGGTCCTCGCCCGGTGCCGAGCGCTACGTCACCTGCGCGCCCTTCACCGGCAAGCCGTTGTTCTCCTTGCCCATCGCAACAGGTGAGGACATCGAGGCTGCCTTCGACGAGGCCCGCCGGGCGCAGCAGACCTGGGCTGCCGTTCCCGCGACGGAGCGGGCGGCCCTCATCGGACGTGTTCACCACGAGGTCCTCAGGCGCCGCCACGAGCTGGTGGACCTCCTGCAGCTCGAAGGGGGCAAGGCCCGCTACGACGCCTTCGCGGAAGCGGCCGGCGTCGCGGTGTACTCGCGGTTCTTCGCCCGGACCGCCCCGAGCGCACTGGAGCCCAAGCGACGCTTCGGGATGATCCCGGTGGCCACGTTGCCGACGGAGCACCGCCGACCGAAGGGGGTCGTCGGGCTGGTCACGGCCTGGAACTTCCCGGCGATCTTCGCCGCGGCCGACGGATTCGCGGCGTTGGTCGCCGGCAACGCGGTGGTGCACCGGCCCGACAAGCAGACGGCCTTGAGCGCGTTGTGGGTTCGTTCCGTGGCGGTGGAAGTGGGTCTGCCCCCGCAGCTGTGGCAGGTACTGCTGGGGCCGGGAGCCGTGACCGGACCCGAGATCATCAGGCGCGCCGACTACGTCGCCTTCACCGGTTCTACCGAGGTGGGTCGTGAGATCGCCACCGCGGCGGGGGGGCGCCTCATCGGCGTCTCCTTGGAGCTCGGTGGGAAGAACCCGCTGGTGGTGCTGTCTGATGCGAACCTCAAGCGGGCAGCGGCCGGGGCGATGCGGGCCACGTTCACGAACTGCGGTCAGGCCTGCGTGGGCACGGAGCGGTTGCTGGTGGCCGAGTCGGTGCACGCCGAGCTCGTCGAGCTGTTGCTGGACGAGATCGCCAAGCTGCGGCTCGGCACCGACCTGAGCTACGGGTTCGAGATGGGGTCGCTGGTGAACCAGTCCCAGCTGGACCGAGTGACCCGCCACGTCCAGGATGCGGTGGCGCAGGGCGCAACCCTCCTGCACGGGGGGCGTCCCCGCCCTGACATCGGGCCCTACTTCTTCGAGCCCACGCTGCTCACGGGGGTGCGGCCGGGGATGCTGGCCTGGGACGAGGAGACGTTCGGCCCGGTGCTGAGCGTGACGCCGTTCTCCTCGGTCGCCGAGGCCGTCGAGCTCGCCAACGCGACCGAGTACGGGCTGCACGCCAGCGTCTGGAGCCGAGACACCAAGGCTGCTCAGCAGGTGGCAGCCCAGATCCGAGCCGGGACGGTAGAGATCAACGACGGGTACTTCGCCACCTGGGGTAGCCCGGACGTCCCGCAGGGCGGCATGAAGGACAGCGGCCTCGGCAGGCGCAACGGCCGCGACGGCATCCTTCGCTTCACCGAGGCCCAGTCGGTGACGGTGCAGCGATTCCACGGGGTGCATCCACCCAAGGGGCTCACCCAGGAGCGCTTCGCCGACGTCATGGCCAAGGCGCTGCGCGCGCTGCACGCCACGGGTCGGCCATGAGCGGCCCGTCCCAGCGGCTCGACCGCTGGGATGTCGTCATCGTCGGCAGCGGGTTCGGCGGCTCGGTCAGCGCACTTCGGCTCGCCGAGAAGGGCTACCGCGTCCTCGTCCTCGAGGCTGGTCAGCGCTTCACCGACGACACCCTCCCGAGGACCTCGTGGGACGCGCGCAAGTTCCTCTGGGCACCTGCGCTGGGGTTGTTCGGGATGCAGCGCATCACACCGCTGAAGCACGTCCTCGCCTTGTCCTGGGCGGGCGTCGGGGGTGGGTCCCTGGGCTACGCGAACACGCTGTACGAACCCCTCGACGACTTCTACGCCGACCCCCAGTGGAAGCACATCACCGACTGGCGTTCCGAGCTGGCCCCGGCCTACGACCAGGCCAAGCGGATGCTCGGTGTCGTCACCAACCCTCAGGTCACCCCGGCAGACGAGGCCATGCGCGACGTCGCCGAGCTGATGGGCGTCGGGCACACCTTCAAGCCGACCGACGTCGGTGTGCTCTTCGGCGAGCAGCCCGGTCAGGACGTCCCCGACCCGTTCTTCGGCGGGGTGGGTCCGACGAGGACCACCTGCACCTCGTGCGGTGCCTGCATGACGGGCTGTCGTGTCGGAGCCAAGAACACCATGACCAAGAACTACCTGCACCTGGCTGAGGCGGCTGGGGTACGGGTGATGCCGATGGCGACGGTGGACGCCGTGCGCCCGCTGGGCGACGGCGGCTGGGCGGTCGACGTGCACCGCACCGGCAACCGCCGACGTCGGCACACCGTGACGAGTACCCAGGTGGTGCTCTCGGCCGGGACGCTGGGCACCCAGCGACTGCTGCAGGAGATGGTGCTGGCCGGGCACCTGACGAACCTGTCCCACCGCCTCGGGCACCTGCTGCGAACGAACAGCGAGGCGCTCCTCGGCGCAGTCAGTCGGACGGCTGCCGTGGACTACAGCCAGGGGGTGGCCATCACCTCGTCCTTCTTCCCGGACGAACGGACCCACATCGAACCCGTCCGCTACACCAAGGGTGCCAACGCGATGGGGCTGCTGGCCACGATCCTCGTCGACGGCGACCGGCCGGGAGAGCCGCCGAGGCACCGCTTCCTGCGGTTCCTCCGCGAGGTCGCGCGGGACCCGGAGGGCTTCCTTCGATCGCTGTGGATCTACCGCTGGAGTGAGCGCGGGATCATCGCGCTCGTCATGCAGAGCGAGAACAACTCGCTGGTCGTCAACGGCTCGAAGGGGCTCGCCGGCCGGGCCCGCCTGCGCACCAGCCACGGCACCGGGGCCCCGAACCCCGCCTGGCTGCCGGCGGGCCACGACGCCGTCCGGCTGCTGGCCGACCGCATCGGCGGCGACCCGGGCGGCGCGTGGAATGACATCTTCGATGCCTCGATGACGGCGCACATCCTTGGTGGTGCGCCGGTGGGGGACACCCCGGACACGGGTGTCATCGACCCGTACCACCGCGTCTTCGGCCACCCTGGCCTGCACGTCGTCGACGGCTCCGCGGTCTCGGCCAACCTCGGCGTCAACCCTTCTCTGACCATCACGGCGATGGCCGAGCGGGCGCTGTCCTTCTGGCCGAACCTCGGCGATGCCGACCCACGCCCACCGCTCGGCTCGGACTACCGACGGCTCGACCCCGTGTCGCCGGTGCTCCCGATGGTCCCGGAGGACGCCCCTGGAGCCCTCCGGCTGGTCGCTTCGTAGACTCCGGCAGTGACCCAACACGACACCGTCCTGGTCGTCGACTTCGGGGCTCAGTACGCCCAGCTGATCGCACGGCGCGTCCGCGAGGCCCGGGTGTACTCCGAGCTGGTCCCGCACACCACGCCGGTGCGCCAGATGCTGGCCCGACGCCCGGCCGCGATCGTGCTCTCCGGGGGCCCCGCCAGCGTCTACGCGCAGGGAGCCCCGAGCCTCGACCCGGCGCTCTTCGACGCCGGCGTCCCGGTCTTCGGCATCTGCTACGGCTTCCAGGCGATGGCCCAGGCCCTCGGCGGGTCGGTCGCCCGTACCGGGACGTCGGAGTACGGCGGTACCGCCCTGGCGGTCTCGGCCACCGGTTCCACGCTCTTCCACGGCCTTCCGCGCGAGCAGCAGGTGTGGATGAGTCACGGCGACGCGGTCACCGAGGCCCCTGAGGGCTTCCGGGTCGTGGCCACCAGCGCCGGTGCCCCCGTGGCCGCCTTCGAGGCCGCGGAGCGCGGCTTGGCCGGCGTGCAGTTCCATCCCGAGGTGCTGCACAGCGAGCACGGTCAGGCCGTCCTCGAGCACTTCCTCTACGAGATCGCCGGGGCCCGCCCGACCTGGACGACGGGCGTCGTCGTTGCCGAGCAGGTCGATGGGATCGCCCGTCAGGTCGGCGCCGACCGCGTGATCTGTGGGCTCTCCGGTGGGGTGGACTCCGCGGTGGCGGCCGCCCTCGTCCAGCGGGCGGTCGGCGACCAGCTCACCTGCGTGTTCGTGGACCACGGGCTGCTTCGGGAGGGCGAGGCCGAGCAGGTCGAGCGGGACTTCGTCGCCGCGACCGGCGTGGCGCTCATGGTGGTCGATGCCCGCGAGCGCTTTCTGGCTGCACTGGCCGGCGTGGCCGACCCGGAGACCAAGCGCAAGATCATCGGCCGCGAGTTCATTCGCGTCTTCGAGGAGGCGGCCGCCGATGTGGTGGTCAGTGCTGGGCCGTCGGGGGAGCAGGTGCGCTTCCTTGTCCAGGGCACCTTGTACCCGGACGTGGTGGAGTCCGGAGGTGGAGCCGGCACGGCGACGATCAAGAGCCACCACAACGTGGGAGGCCTGCCGCAGGACCTCGAGTTCAGCCTTGTCGAGCCGCTGCGGTCGCTGTTCAAGGACGAGGTGCGCGCGGTCGGTGAGGAGCTCGGGTTGCCGGGCGAGATCGTCTGGCGGCACCCGTTCCCCGGGCCAGGCCTGGCGATCCGCATCGTCGGAGCAGTGGACGCCGAGCGACTGCGAGTGCTTCGGGCCGCCGACGCCATCGCTCGCGAGGAGCTCACCGGCGCCGGCCTGGACCGGGAGATCTGGCAGTTCCCCGTCGTCCTGCTGGCTGACGTCCGCAGCGTCGGGGTCCAGGGCGACGCTCGGACCTACGGGCACCCGGTGGTGCTGCGACCGGTGACGAGCGAGGACGCGATGACGGCTGACTGGGCCCGCCTGCCCTACGAGCTGCTCAACCGCATCTCCACCCGGATCACCAACGAGGTGCCCGAGGTCAATCGGGTGGCGCTCGACGTCACGAGCAAGCCGCCAGGCACCATCGAGTGGGAGTAGGGAGCCCCACCGCTCGCCGGCCCCGAAGCCCTCGCTACTCGCGCAGCAGCAGGACCTGGCCTCCGTCGGCCCGGGTGGCGAAGTGCTCCACCTCGCTGAACATCGGGCGGACGGATGGCGGTAGCGACTGGTCCGGTTCCAGGTCGATGATCACGCGACCCTCCCCTCCGGGCATCTGGCCGAGGTGACGGATGAGCCGGCTGAGCTCCGGCCGCCCCGAGTCGCTCACCTCACCCGTGTGGGCGACGACCAGATCGAACGTCACTGGCAGTGCCTTCGTCCACGGGTCGCCCGGGACGCAGGCGACCCGGTCGCGCAGGTGGCCCGCCTCGGCCTGTCCGCGGATGACCAGTGCGGCATTCGGCTCGACACCGTAGGTCGTGGTCTTCGGGTACTCGCGAGCGAAGTCCAGCGCGGTCTTGCCATCGCCGCAGGGCAGCAGGAGCACCCGGCAGGGCGGGTCCGAGCGCAGCCTGGACACGAGGTCTCGGTGCTCGGCGATCCAGTCCAGCAGGGCCACCTGGATCTCGTGGCCACCTGTCCCCGTGGTGTCGCCGCTGCTGTCGGGCATCGTCTCCCCTTCGGCGCAGTGCTTGGGTGCATGGTGGCCCCCACGAGCCCGCTGGACAACTGCAAGCGTGCAAGGATCAGGACGTGTCCTCGCAGCTGCCTGCCCGCCCCGGACAGCCGTCTCGACAGCCGACGGCACGGCCCACCACGCCGCCCACGTTGCGCCGGCCTCGGGCGAGGTTCGCCACGCTGTCGCCACCGGACTCCGTCGAGGGCCGATGGCGTGCCCGTCTCGTCGGCCCTTCCCTCGTCCGACGCGCAACCCCGCTGGTCCTCGGGCTCACCGCGCTGCGTGGGTGGTACGGCAAGGAGTTCGACCGGGCCGGGCAAGGCGCCAACCGATGCCGTCGCGGTGGGGTCGAGGTCGCCGTGCTCCGGATGGTCGTGGCCGAGCGTCCGGGCCTCGACGACGGCAGGCCGGTGGCCGCGGTGTCCTACGTGCCAGGCCAGAGCGTGCTGTGGAGCCGCGTCCTGGACGAGCTGCGGGAGCTGGAACCCGGCCTGCTGCTCATGCTGACGCGCCTCGACCTGCCGATCGCTCGCCGACTGAGCATGCCGGTCCTGCTCGAGCGCGAGCGGTAGCCGCAGCTCGACCCACTCGATCACTACGCTGGGTGATCGTGGAGATCGTCTACGACGTCGTCGTCGTCCTGCACTTCCTGGGCCTCGCCAGCCTCATCGGCGGCTGGCTCGTCCAGCTCCGGTCGACGGGGGAGCGGCGGATCCTGCCGGCCATGCTGCACGGCGCCCTGACCCAGCTGGTGACCGGCATCGTCATCGTGGGGCTGGGTGAGGCCGTCCTGGACCTGACCTACGACTACGCGAAGATCGCCGTCAAGCTGGTGCTGACGATGGTCATCGTCATCCTGGCCTGGGTCAACCGTCGCAAGCAGGTCATCCCCGACGGCCTGTTCCTCGCCATCGGCGGCATCGCGATCACCAACGTCGCCCTGGCCGTGCTCTGGGGGTAGGGGCGGCACCGAGGACCAGCCAACGGTCGGTGCGAGCGCGGGCCACGAGCGTGATCAGCCGCACGCCCATCCACAGCCCGAGCGCTGCCCACAGCATGACCAGGCCGACGCCTTCGTCCTGAGCACCGACCCGGGCGGCGACCACCGCCAGCGGCACGAAGGCCGCGGTCGCAAGGGCGGCGGCAGCGGCCAGGTAGCGGCCGTCGCCGGCACCGATGAGGATGCCGTCGAGGGCGAACACGATGCCCGCCACGGGCTGCAGGACAGCGACCACGAGCAACGCCATCAGCAGGAGCCGATGGACGTCCGGGTCGGTGGAGAAGCGTGGGGCCAGGGCTGGGGCAACCGACGCCGTGAGGATGCCCAGGCCTGACCCGCAGGCCAGCCCCCATCCGAGCAGTCGTCTGGTGAGTGCCCGCACCTCGGTGCGGGCACCCGCGCCAAGGTACCGGCCGACGAGTGCCTGGGCCGCGATGGCCAGCGCGTCCAGTGCGAGGGCGAGCAGCCCCCACACGGCGAGAGCAACGTTGTAGGCGGCCAGCGCCGGGGTCCCGAGGCGGGCGGCGGCTACGGTCGCGCCCAGCAGGACCACCCGCATGAGTGCCGTTCGCACGAGCAGCGGCCAGCCGACGCTCCAGGAGGAGCGCAGTGCCGCACTCGAGGGGGTCAGGGTGATCCCGACGCGGCGCGCGGCGCGCACCAGGACCGCCGCCAGCACGACGGCCATCCCGCTCTCAGCCATGACGGTGCCGATCGCCGCACCCGCGATCCCCAGGTCCAGCGCCAGGACCAGCAGCGCGTTGAGCGCGGCGTTGAGCAGTGCCCCGAGGACCGTCACGACGAGTGGGGTACGGGTGTCCTGCAGCCCCCGCAGCACGCCGGTGGCCGCCAGCGCCACGAGCAACCCGGGCAGTCCCCACCAGCCGATCCGCAGGTAGGCGATGCCCGCCTCGGTCGCCGCCTCAGGCGCCCCGAAGGCGCTGATCAGAGGCTGGCTGACCGGCGTGCCCAGCAGGGCGGCCGCCACACCGATGCCGAGCCCGAGCCAGCAGGCGCTCACACCGTGGCGCAGCGCGGCCCGGCGTTGCCCGGCGCCGAGCAGCCGGGCCACCGAGCCGGTGGTGCCGTAGGCCAGGAAGACGGCCAGTGCGGTGACCGCTGTCAGGACCGACCCGGCGAGCCCGAGCCCCGCCAGTGGGGCAGCGCCGAGCGTTCCGACGATGGCCGCGTCGACCAGCAGGAAGATGGGTGGTGCCAGGAGCGAGCCGAGGGCCGGCACCGCCAGCCGGCGGATCTCTCGGTCGATCGGGTGACCGGGCGGTGGGCTCCTCACCCGGTGTGGTGGGCCCGGAAGCCCTCGGCCAGACGGCCCTCGGCCAGTCCCGCGCGGCCGGCCACGCCGGCGAGCCACTGGGAGACCCAGCCGCGGACCTCCGCCGGCTTCGGGTGCTGGGACTCGTGGGCCATGATCGCCTCGATCTTGCGCTCGAAGGCGTCGGTGACGTCGACAAACGTGTTCGGATCTGGTGCCGCCATCACCCACACCTGCGTGACGGTCCATGCCTGGAGCCCCTCGTCCTGGAGCAGCTCGGGGAAGGCGAACGGGTTGCGCGCGAAGGGGTACACCGCACGGATGGCCGCCTCGCCCGAGGCCATGTGGTCCGGGTGGCTGGCGCCGATCCGGTCCCACCAGCGATCGGGGTTCCACAGCAGGACCCGGTGCGGTCGGACGTCTCGGATGACCCGCACCAGGTCGCGCACCAAGTCGGGGGTGGGCTCGAGATCCCCGTCGACGTAGCCCAGGAACCGCACGTCGGACACGCCGAGGACGGTCGCAGCCGCACGCTGCTCGGCACGCCGGATCCCCGGCATCTGCTCGCGGTCGAGGCCAGGGTCGAACCCGCCTGCCTGGCCGTCGGTGCACACGCAGTAGGTCACCTCGACCCCGGCATCGGTCCATGTCGCGACGGTGCCGCCAGAGCTGAAGTCCACGTCGTCGGGATGGGCAGTCACCACCAGGACACGCTCGACGGGGTCGGTCGCCGCGTTGGTGCCGTCTCGAGGGGCTGCGGGTGTGGTCGTGGGCACCGACCCACGGTAGCCAGCGGCGTCGGGCCCGCGACGTACGCTGAGAGTCGTCATGAGCATGCTCCTCCCGCCGTCGCGAGCCGGTCTCCCCGATGAGCCGCTCGCCGATCGCGGCGCCGATCGTGGCGGAAGGGCCGCCGTCGACCTCGAGCGACTCCTCGGCGACCTCAACCCGGCCCAGCGTGAGGCGGTCGTGCACGAGGGCCCACCGGTTCTTGTGGTGGCCGGTGCCGGCTCCGGGAAGACCCGCGTGCTGACGCGCCGGATCGCGTACCTGCTCGGCGCCCGAGGGGTCCACCCAGGATCGGTGCTGGCCATCACGTTCACCAACAAGGCCGCACGCGAGATGCGCGACCGTGTCGTCGACCTGGTCGGGCCGCGGGCGCGACTGATGTGGGTGAGCACCTTCCACTCCGCCTGCGTACGCATCCTTCGGCGCGAGATCACCCGATTCGGGTTCACCTCGTCCTTCTCGATCTATGACGCGGCCGACTCGCAGCGCCTGCTGACACTGGTGGCGCGTGACCTCGAGCTGGACCCCAAGCGCTACCCGGCGCGCATGCTGGCCGCACGGATCAGCGCGGCGAAGAACGAGCTCGTCGACCACGAGACCTTCCAGGCGCGGGCGAGCAGCGACCTGGAACGGACGGTCGCAAGCGTCTACGTCCGCTACCAGGAGCGACTGCAGCAGGCCAACGCGCTGGACTTCGACGACCTCATCATGACGACCACGTTCCTCCTGCAGGCCTTCGGTGAGGTGGCTGAGCACTACCGACGTCGCTTCCGCCACGTCCTCGTCGACGAGTACCAGGACACCAACCACGCCCAGTACGTGCTGATCCGTGAGCTGGTGGGACGTCCGCAGCGGCTGGCTGCTGATGGCGAGGTCGTCGGGGGGCAGGAGCGGGCGCGTGTCCCACCTGGCGAGCTGTGCGTGGTTGGCGACTCCGACCAGTCCATCTATGCCTTCAGGGGCGCCAGCATCCGCAACATCCTCCAGTTCGAGCGTGACTTCCCCTCGGCCCGGACGGTGCTGCTGGAGCAGAACTACCGCTCGTCCCAGACGATCTTGGACGCGGCCAACGCGGTGATCTCGCGCAACCCGGATCGCCCGGCCAAGCGGCTGTGGACCGACCTCGGGGCAGGCCCACCGATCGTCGGGTACGTCGCGGACGACGAGCACGGCGAAGCGCAGTTCGTCGCCGACGAGATCGACCGCTACGCCGACGAGGGGCTTGCCGCGCGAAGCGACGTCGCTGTCTTCTACCGGACCAACGCTCAGTCGCGGGTGTTCGAGGAGGTGTTCATCCGGGTCGGCCTGCCCTACAAGGTGGTCGGCGGGGTTCGCTTCTACGAGCGTCGGGAGGTGCGCGACGCGCTGGCCTACCTTCGCGTCATCGCCAATCCTGACGATGCGGTCTCGCTCCGGCGCATCCTGAACACGCCTCGGCGAGGCATCGGGGAGAGGGCCGAGGCGATGGTGGCCGCCTTCGCCGAGCGGGAGCGCATCTCTTTCGGCGCGGCCCTGGCTCGGGTTGCTGAGGTTCCCGGGCTGGCCGCCCGCTCGGCCAAGGCGTTGTCCGGCTTCGCCCAGCTGCTGGCTGGCTGGCAGGAGCTCGTCCGAGACGGTGCGGGTCCAGCCGGCCTGCTCGAGCACGTGCTGGACAGCTCGGGCTATCTGCCGGAGCTGTCCAGCTCCAGTGATCCGCAGGACGAGACTCGGGTGGAGAACCTGCACGAGCTGGTGGCCGTCGCCCAGGAGTTCGAGTCATCGGCAGCGGAGGGCGCGAGCGTGGTGACCGACGTCGAGGCGGCCGCGGACGATGCCGATGCACCGGTGCCCTCGGACGGCTCGTTGGCAGCGTTCCTGGAGCGCGTCTCCCTGGTGGCTGACAGCGACGAGATCCCTGACGCCGACGGGGGCGTGGTGACGCTGATGACGTTGCACACCGCCAAGGGGCTGGAGTTCCCGGCGGTGTTCCTCACTGGGCTTGAGAACGGGGTCTTCCCGCACCAGCGCTCGATGGACAACGAGGCCGAGCAGGCTGAGGAGCGTCGCCTCGCCTACGTCGGCATCACCCGGGCCCGCGAGCGACTCACCTTCACCCGTGCGATGGTCCGCAGCTCCTGGGGTGCACCGCAGTACAACCCCGCGTCGATGTTCCTCGACGAGGTCCCGGCCGAGCTCCTCGAGTGGCGCCGGACCGGCGAGGAGGCGCAGCAGGCGCAGGTGACGTGGGGCTCTGGGATCCGTCGAGGCGCCCACGGGCAGCGTCCGGCCGCGCCCGGCACCCGGTCATCCAGCGGTGGGGGTCCTAGCGGCAGGCCGATCCCGTCCCTGGACCCAGGCGACCGGGTCACCCACGACACGTTCGGGCTGGGCACCGTGCTGGCCACGGGTGGCAGCGGGCAGGACGCCCAGGCGACCGTCGACTTCGGCAGCACGGGCGTGAAGACGTTGCTGCTGCGGTACGCACCGGTCGAGAAGCTGTGAACCGCTCGCGCCGTTCGGCGCATGGCCTATGACGTTGGTCTCTGCTCGCCTGGGCCCGTCCCGGTGGCTCCGGCACACTCGATACGCTGGCACGGCCGACCACGAGCGAAGTGAGGACGCACCCGGTGGATCTCATGGAGTACCAGGCGAAGGAGCTCTTCGCCGCGCACGATGTCCCTGGCCTGCCCGGCCGCACCGCTGACGACGCCGATACCGCCCGCGAGGTCGCCGCCGAGATCGGCGGCAGCGTCGTGGTCAAGGCGCAGGTCAAGACCGGCGGCCGCGGCAAGGCCGGCGGCGTGAAGCTCGCCGCTGACCCAGCCGAGGCCCGAGCCCGCGCCGAGGACATCCTCGGCCTGGACATCAAGGGCCATGTGGTCAAGCGCGTCCTGGTGGCGCAGGCCAGCGACATCGACGAGGAGTACTACGTCTCCTACCTGGTCGACCGGGCGAACCGGGGGTACCTGGCGATGGCCAGCCGCGAGGGCGGGGTGGAGATCGAACAGCTCGCAGTCGAGCGGCCCGAGGCCCTGGCGAAGGTCCCCGTAGACGCTCTGGACGGGGTGGACTCGGCCAAGGCCGCCGAGATAGCCGATGCGGCCGGCTTCCCGGCGGAGGTGCGTGATCAGGTCATCGAGGTGCTGCAGCGGCTGTGGGAGGTGTTCATCGGCGAGGACGCCTCCTTGGTCGAGGTCAACCCGCTGGTGCGGACACCCGACGGCACCGTCCTCGCGCTGGACGGCAAGGTCTCGCTGGACCAGAACGCCGACTTCCGCCATCCCGGTCACGAGGCCTATGTCGACCACGCTGCCGAGGACCCGCTGGAGCAGCGTGCCAAGGAGAAGAACCTCAACTACGTCAAGCTCGATGGCGAGGTCGGGATCATCGGTAACGGGGCCGGCCTGGTGATGAGCACGCTGGACGTCGTCGCCTACGCGGGGGAAGACTTCGGCGGGGTCCGTCCGGCGAACTTCCTCGACATCGGTGGTGGCGCCTCGGCGCAGGTGATGGCGAACGGGCTGGAGATCATCCTGTCCGACCCGGATGTACGGAGCGTGTTCGTGAACGTCTTCGGCGGCATCACCTCCTGCGACGCCGTGGCGAACGGGATCATCGCGGCGATCGAGATGCTCAAGGCTCGCGGCGAGTCGATCGACAAGCCGCTCGTCGTGCGTCTCGACGGCAACAACGCTGCGGAGGGACGCCGCATCCTCGACGAGTCCGAGCACGACATCGTCGAGATGGTGGACACGATGGACGAGGCCGCGCGTCGCGCCGCCGAGCTTGCTGCCCGGGGGGCCTGAGCCATGGCGATCTTCCTCACCGAGCAGTCCAAGGTCATCGTCCAGGGGATGACGGGGTCCGAGGGGCGCAAGCACACCCAGCGCATGCTGATCTCCGGGACGGCGATCGTCGGCGGGGTCACACCTGGCAAGGGTGGGCAGAGTGTCGACTTCGTGGGTGCCGCGGTACCGGTCTTCGACTCCGTCGCCGATGCGGTCGCCCAGACCGGCGCCGACGTCTCCGTCGTCTTCGTGCCGCCGAGGTTCGCCAAGGCCGCCGTGATCGAGGCCGTCGATGCCGGCGTCCCGCTGGTGGTGGTGATCACCGAGGGAATCCCCGTGCACGACACCGCCGCCTTCTTCCGCTACGCCCAGCGGGCGGGCACCACGCGCGTCGTGGGCCCGAACTGCCCGGGGCTCATCAGCCCGGGGGCGTCCAACGCCGGCATCATCCCGGCCGACATCACCAAGCCCGGTCGTATCGGGCTGGTCAGCAAGAGCGGCACGCTTACCTACCAGATGATGTACGAGCTGCGGGACATCGGCTTCTCCACCTGCGTCGGCATCGGTGGCGACCCGATCATCGGGACCACCCACATCGACTGCCTGCAGGCTTTCGAGGACGACCCGGGGACCGACGCGATCGTGATGATCGGCGAGATCGGTGGGGACGCCGAGGAGCGTGCCGCCGACTACATCGCGGCGAACGTCCGGAAGCCCGTCGTTGGGTACGTGGCCGGGTTCACCGCGCCCGAGGGCAAGACCATGGGCCATGCCGGTGCCATCATCTCCGGCTCGGCCGGCACTGCGGCAGCCAAGCAGGAGGCCCTGGAGGCTGTCGGCGTCAAGGTCGGCAAGACCCCGAGCGAGGCTGCCCGCATCATGCGGGAGGTCATGCAGGCGCGGTGACGGCGCTTGTTGGGCCTCCACGGCTGGGGATCCTGACCCCGTCGGCGCGCCTTGTGGCTGCGGTGGGGCCACGCCCGCGACCATGGAGCAGTGATCTGGCAGCGTGCGGCATCTGGCGTCCTTGCCGCCCTGTGGGCGGTGGTGGGCTCACTTGCGCTCGCCGTCCTGGTCGTTCTGCTTGCCTGGATCGGTGAGGGTGCTGCGGAGCCCATCGGCGACGCACTGGCGTTGGCCGGGGCGGGGTGGTTGCTCGGCACCGGGGTGACCCTGGCCGTGCCCGCCGGCGAGCTCGGCATTGCCCCGCTGGGTATCACGTTGGTGTTCGGCGTCTTGGCCTTCCGTGGCGGGACACGTGCCGCGCAGGCCCTTCCCGAGCCACCCAGCACTCGCGGAGCGGTGGGGCTGACCGTCGTCGCCGGGGCCACGGCTGCCCTTGCCGGCGGCCTGGTCGCCGCAGTGAGCACCTCGCCGCTCGTAGTCGCCGACCCGACAGCCTCGGCGGTGGCTGTCGGGCTGCTCGGGGCGGTGTGCGTCGGCGTGGCGGTGCTGAGGAGTACCCGGATCGATGGCCCGGGCGAACGCGTGCTCCGAAGTACGTCCCCGCGGCTGCGGCGAGCCGTCGCGCCGGCCGGGGCTGTCGTGGCGGTGCTGGTGATGGTCGGGGCAGCCCTGACGAGCGGCCTCCTGGTGGCGAGGGCTTCCCGCGTCGCGGACCTGGTGGCCTCGCTTGCGCCGGGCTGGCTCGGCATGCTGGCGCTCCTGCTCGCGAGCATCCTGCTGCTGCCGACGCTGATGGTGTGGGCGCTGGCCTACGCGGTGGGCCCGGGCTTGGCCTTGGGTGCCGCAGGCCAGGCCAACGTGGCCGGCGTCGAGCCCTCCGTCCTTCCGGGCATCCCGGTGCTGGGCGCGCTGCCGCAGGCGGTGCCGCAGCAGGTGGCCGTGCTCGTCGTCGTCGTCACCTACCTCCTCGCGGGTGGGGCAGCGGCCACCGTGCTGGCGCGTTCGAGCGTGCCTTGGCCGACCGAGCAGCACGTCGCGGAGTCCTCGTCGGACCGGCAGGGACCCCGTCGTCAAGCGTTGGCTGCACAGCTCGCCGACCTGGGCGTTGCCGCCGTCCTGGCCGGCCTGGCCGTTGCCTGGGTCGCCTCCTACGTGTCCGGGCCCGCCGGGCCGGGCAACCTCGGAACCTTCGGTCCGGTGCCCTGGCACGTCGCCCTTGCGGTGAGTGTGGGGGTGAGCGTGGTCGGCGGTTCGATCCTGGCCTTGCGTCACGTCCGTCGGCAGCTTGCCGGGCGGCGAGCGGATGGGCGTCGCGCAGCCGAGGAAGCCCGACGGGGTGCCGTCACCGCAAGATCGTGAACCCGAGGCGCTCGTCCAGCACGTCGGACAGCTCCGTGTCGCACCGTTGCTCGGCCTGGCGGGTGTTGGCACCGGCTGAGCAGTCGTAGTAGGTCCGCAGCTCCGTCCAGAACAGGGCTAGCACCACGCTGAGTGCAATCCCGACCAGGACGGCTGCAGTGCCGGCCAGGCCCGCGGCGCCCGCCATCAGGCCTTGCCCGGACCCCGGCGCGCGAGCAGCGCGAACGGCCATCGTGACGGCCAGGAGGCCGAGGACGATGCCGACCGGAGGAACAGCGATGGCCATGATGATGGCCATGCCGGCGACCAGCCCAGCCCGGCCGGCCCGCAGCCGGGCCGAGGTGGACGCCTTCGCCGGGCGGTCGCCCGGACCAGGCTTCGGTGCCAGGCCCGAGTCGGGCGGGCGATCGTCCACGCGACTCCCTCGCTATCCTCACGCGGTCGTCTCCACCGTGAGCTCAGGAGCCAGTGTGCCGCAGCCTCCGCAGCATCCCGCACGGGTGGCCGTGATGCTGTCCGGGACCGGGACGCTCTTCGAGGCCTTGCTGGTCGCCACCACGGAGGCCCGCGTGCCCGGGAAGGTGGTACTCGTCGTGTCCGATCGACCCGGGGCACGTGGGCTCGTCCTGGCCGAGGATGCGGGCATCCCGACTGCCGTGGTCGCCCTGGCCGAGCATCCGGACCGGGCGTCCTGGGATGCGGCGCTGGCAGCGGCGCTGTCGGCGGCCACCCCTGACCTGGTGGTGACGGCCGGCTTCATGCGAATCCTCGGACCGCAGGTGCTGGAGGCGTTCGGCGGACGGATCGTGAACTCCCACCCGGCCCTGCTCCCGGCCTTCCCCGGCGCCCACGCCGTGCGGGACGCGCTGGCCTACGGCACCAAGGTGACCGGGTGCTCGGTGCACCTGGTGGACGAAGGCGTGGACACCGGCCCGCTGCTGGCTCAGCAGCCCGTCCCGGTGTACCCCGATGACGACGAGGCACGCCTGCACGAGCGGATCAAGGCCTGCGAACGTGAGCTCCTGGTGGACGTGGTGGGCGACATGCTTCGCCACGGCTGGACCGTCGACGACGCCGATGAGAGGAACGTGACCATCCCATGAGCGAGCCCGACACCGACGAGTCCCGTCGACGGATCCGCCGGGCGTTGGTGAGTGTGTCGGACAAGACCGGGCTGGAGTCGTTGGCGCGCGCCCTGCACGCTGCCGGGGTGGTGCTGGTGTCGACCGGGTCCACGGCGCAGCACATCGCCGCTGCGGGCGTGCCCGTCACCAAGGTCGAGGAGGTCACCGGCTTCCCCGAGTGCCTCGACGGTCGGGTGAAGACCCTTCACCCAGGGATCCACGCCGGTCTGCTCGCCGATCTCACTCGCCCGGCGCATGCAGCCGAGCTGGGCCGGCTCGGGATCGAGCCGTTCGACCTGTTGGTGGTGAACCTCTACCCGTTCGAAGCGACCGTGGCTTCCGGTGCGGCGCCCGAGGAGTGCGTGGAGCAGATCGACATCGGGGGCCCGGCGATGGTGCGGGCAGCGGCGAAGAACCACGCGAGCATCGCCGTGGTGGTCTCCCCGGGGCGCTACGACGCTCTCCGCCAGGCCGTCGTCGACGGTGGGTTCACCGACGCCGAGCGCCAGTCGCTTGCGGCCGAGGCCTTCGCGCACACCGCCTCCTACGACGTCGCCGTCGCCTCGTGGATGGGAAGCCAGGGTTCGGGGGCTTCGCCGTTCCCCTCCTGGATCGGCGCGACGTGGACGTTGGGCGAACAGCTGCGCTACGGCGAGAACCCCCACCAGGCAGCAGCGATCTATCGTTCGGGGCCCGGTCGCCGGGGACTTGCCGTCGCCGAGCAGCTCCACGGCAAGCCGATGTCGTACAACAACTACCTCGACGCTGATGCTGCCCATCGGGCCGCCTACGACTTCGCGCAGCCGGCGGTGGCGGTGATCAAGCACACCAACCCGTGTGGCATCGCCATCGGGAAGGACGTCGCTGAGGCCTACGTCCGGGCCCACGCGACCGACCCGGTGTCCTCCTTCGGGGGAGTCGTCGCCGCCAACAGGCCGGTGAGCCGAGCCATGGCCGAGCAGCTGCAGAGCATCTTCACCGAGGTCGTCGTGGCCCCCGGCTTCGATGCCGACGCCCTCGACGTCCTCACCCGAAAGGCGAACATCCGTCTGCTCCTGGCCGAGGCGCCCGGCGAGCAGGCCGTCGAGTCACGACCGGTGTCCGGGGGGTTGCTGCTCCAGCAGCGTGACCGTCTGCACGCCTCCGGCGACGACCCGTCGACCTGGCGACAAGCGACGGGGGGAGCGGTTGACGAGAAGATGATGGCGGACCTCGTGTTCGCCTGGCGCGCCTGCCGGTCGGTGAAGAGCAACGCGATCCTGCTCGCCCGTGCCGGTGCTGCCGTCGGGATCGGCATGGGTCAGGTCAACCGGGTGGACTCCGCTCGCTTGGCCGTGAGTCGAGCAGGTGAGCGGGCGAGCGGCTCGGTCGCTGCCTCCGACGCGTTCTTCCCGTTCCCGGATGGGCTCGAGGTGCTGATGGCAGCCGGGGTCAGTGCCGTCGTGCAGCCAGGTGGATCGGTCCGCGACGACGACGTGGTCGCGGCGGCTGCTGCCGCCGGGGTGCCGCTCTTCCTCACCGGGACGCGCCACTTCCTCCACTGAGGTCCGTGGTCACGGCCCGGGCCGGCACTCGTGCGAGGATGAATCTCGTGGGTGCGACGATCATGGATGGCAGGGCCACGGCGGGCGCGATCAAGGCTGAGCTGGCCGAGCGGGTCGCCGCGTTGCGCGCCGCTGGAGTCGTCCCTGGGCTTGGAACCGTGCTCGTCGGCGAGGACCCCGGCAGCCGCGCCTACGTCGCCGGCAAGCACCGGGACTGCGCCGAGGTCGGTATCGAAAGCCTGCAGGTCGAGCTACCGGCCACGGCCACGCAGTCCGAGGTCGAGCACGTCGTCCGCGAGCTCAACGAGGACCCGGCCTGCACGGGCTACATCGTCCAGCTGCCCCTGCCACCCCAGCTCGACGCCAACGCCGTGCTTGCCCGGATGGACCCGGCCAAGGACGCCGACGGGCTGCACCCCACCAACCTCGGCTGGCTCGTCCTCGGGCGCACCGCACCTCTGCCGTGCACCCCGCGGGGCATCGTCGAGCTCTTGGCACGCTACGACGTCGGGGTCGCCGGCGCCGAGGTGTGCGTCGTGGGCCGTGGCGTCACCGTTGGTCGACCCCTCGGCCTGCTGCTCACCCGTCGCAGGGAGAACGCGACCGTGACGCTGTGCCACACCGGGACGAAGGACCTCGTGCGACACCTGCGCTCGGCCGACATCGTCGTTGCCGCGGCGGGCGTCCCCGGACTCGTGCAGCCGGACATGGTGCGTCCCGGTGCGGCCGTGCTTGACGTCGGTATCACCCGGACCGAGCACGGACTGATGGGCGACGTGGCACCCGGCGTCACCGAGGTTGCCGCGTTCCAGGCGCCGATGCCGGGTGGGGTCGGGCCGATGACCCGGGCGATGCTCCTGACCAACGTCGTCGAGGCGGCCGAGGCCGCGACCCGCTCGTGACCGACCAACCGGTCAGCGGCGCGGAGGGCGAGGACCCGAGCATCGAGGAATGGGGACTCCCGGACTGGCGGGACGAGGAGATCCCCCCGGCCCCGTGGCCGGCGCCGACGTCGGCGTACTGGGTGGTGATCGGTGTCCTCGCTGTCGGGCTCCTGCTCACCGGGGCCGTGGCCATGGATCTGGTCCGCCCGCTCCTGTTCCGACTCGGCGTGCTCACCGTCGGGGCCGCGCTGCTACTTGCCGCGCTGCTGCGGCTCGTGCTGCCGAGCGACTACGCCGGCATGCTCGTAGTGCGTCGGCGGGCCATCGACGTGGCTGTGTACGCAGTGCTGGCCTCCGCCACGCTTGTCCTGGCGCTGATCGTCCCCGGCGCTGCCTGAGCTGCGCGGCGTGCTGTGTCGCGCCCCAGGAGGGACGAACGTCACGCCTCCCAAGAGGCTTCGATCCGCTAGGCTTCGGCCGTTGTCTTGAAGCCAAGATATCCGCGTCGAGATGTCCGCCCTGGGGGCTCGTGCAGACCCCGCGGCGGACCTGGCGGACGTACCCCCGTCGTCGTTCCGAAGGAGTCCTGAGGATGAGCAAGATCGCCGTTGTCGGAGCTGGGTTCTACGGCTCTACCACTGCCCAGCGGCTGGCGGAGTACGACGTCGTCGACACCGTCGTCCTCACCGACATCGTCGAGGGCAAGCCTGAGGGACTGGCCCTGGACATGAACCAGTCACGTCCGGTGGAGGGCTTCGAGACCACGGTCGTCGGGCAGACCACCAGGCCGGACGGGTCTGGCTACGAGGTGCTCGAAGGCTCCGACGTGGTGGTGATCACGGCTGGCTTCCCCCGCAAGCCGGGCATGCTGCGGATGGACCTGCTGGAGAAGAACGCCGGAATCGTGCGGCCGGTCTCCGAGAGCGTGGCCCGCTTCGCCCCGGACGCGGTGATCATCGTGGTGACGAATCCGCTCGACGAGATGACCGCGCTCGCGCAGATCGCCTCCGACCTCCCCCACCAGCGAGTGATGGGCCAGGCCGGCATGCTCGACACGGCCCGCTTCACGAACTCGGTCGCCGTCGAGCTCGGCGTTCCCGTCGCCAGCGTCAGGACCCTGACGCTCGGCTCGCACGGCGAGACGATGGTGCCGGTCCCCTCGCGGTGCACGGTCGCCGGCAAGCCGCTCACCGACATGCTGCCGGCGGCGAAGATCGACGAGCTGGTCACCCGGACTCGCAACGGCGGTGCCGAGATCGTCGCGCTGCTCAAGACGGGCTCGGCCTACTACGCGCCATCGGCTGCCGCGGCCCGGATGGCGCGCGCGGTGGTGGAGGACGCTGGAGCGGTGATGCCAGTGTGTGCGTGGGTCGACGGCCCGTACGGCATCGATGGTGTCTACCTGGGCGTGGAGGCCGAGATCGGCCGCGAGGGTGTACGGCGCGTCGTCGAGACCGACCTGGACGACACCGAGCGTGCAGCCCTGGGCGAGGCCGCCGACGCGGTCCGCAGCAAGCAAGCCGACGTCGCCTCGATGTGACCCGGAACTGACCAGAGAGGACCCCTCGCACCATGACCAAGATCAAGGTTGACGGACCCGTCGTCGAGCTCGACGGCGACGAGATGACCCGCATCATCTGGGCCTTCATCAAGGAGCGGCTCGTCCTGCCCTACCTCGACGTCGACCTGCGGTACTACGACCTGTCGATCCAGCACCGCGACGCAACGGAGGACCAGGTGACGGTCGACGCGGCGAACGCGATCGCCGAGCACGGCGTCGGCGTGAAGTGCGCGACGATCACGCCGGACGAGGCTCGCGTGGAGGAGTTCGGCCTCAAGAAGATGTGGCGCTCACCGAATGGGACGATCCGCAACATCCTCGGTGGGGTCGTCTTCCGCGAGCCCATCCTCATCAGCAACATCCCCCGCCTGGTGCCGTCGTGGACGAAGCCGATCATCATCGGCCGTCACGCCCATGGCGACCAGTACAAGGCCACCGACTTCAAGGTGCCGGGACCGGGCACGGTGACGATGACGTACACCCCCGCCGAGGACAGCGAGCCTCTGGTGTTCGAGGTCGCGCAGTTCGGCGACGACGGTGGTGTCGCGATGGGCATGTACAACTACCGCGACTCCATCGCCGACTTCGCGCGGGCCTCGTTCGAGTACGGGCTCGAGCGCGACTACCCCGTCTACATGTCGACGAAGAACACCATCCTCAAGGCCTACGACGGCATGTTCAAGGACGTCTTCGCCGAGGTCTTCGAGGCCGAGTACGCCGAGCGGTTCACCGCGTCAGGGCTGACCTACGAGCACCGGCTGATCGACGACATGGTGGCCGCTGCGCTGAAGTGGGAGGGCGGCTACGTCTGGGCCTGCAAGAACTACGACGGCGACGTGCAGAGTGACACGGTCGCGCAAGGCTTCGGCTCGCTCGGGCTGATGACGTCGGTGCTCATGACGCCGGACGGTCGTACCGTCGAGGCCGAGGCTGCGCACGGGACCGTGACGCGCCACTACCGGCAGCACCAGCAGGGCAAGCCCACCTCGACCAACCCGATCGCGTCGATCTTCGCGTGGACAGGTGGGCTCAAGCACCGCGGCAAGCTGGACGCCACCCCTGAGGTGACTGGCTTCGCCGAGACCCTGGAGCGCGTCTGTGTGCAGACCGTCGAGGCCGGGAAGATGACGAAGGACCTGGCGTTGCTGGTGGGTCCGGAGCAGCCCTTCCTGACCACCGAGGACTTCCTCGCGGCCCTGGCCGACGGGCTGGAGGCCGCCGCCCAAGGGCAGCGCCTCCCCGAATGATCACGTCAAGTGGGTGAGCTGGTGGTTTGAGCGGCCCGCAACCCGCGCAGAGCCTCAACTCGCCTCGTGATGTAGCCGCCGCCGCCGCTTGCCGTCGCTTGCCGCCCTGAGCCACCCGCCTCGCCCGGCGCCCCCGTCGCCTGTGGACGAGGAGAGCGCCAGCTCCTGGTCCCGTGCCACCGTGGCCGCGTGGAGGCTGTGATCACCGCCCGCCTCGAACGAGGGGAACCCATCCTGCGCCGCGAGCTGCTGGCGGCCGGGCTGGCCGACGACGTCATCGTCGCCCAGCTGCGGCGCGGCCGCTGGAGGCGGATTCGGCGCGGTGCGTACGTCGACGCGCGAGCATGGGCCCGGCTCGACGACGACGACCGTCACGTCGTCGCAGCAGCCGCCGTGCAACGATCGCTCCAGCACCCAGCCGTGCTCAGCCATGTCAGCGCCGCAGCCGTGCTGAGGTTGCCGCTCCCCGACGTCGACCTGGCGACTGTCCACGTCACTCGTCCCCGCCGCGGTCAGAGCCGCCGTGAGGCCGGCGTCGCCCATCACGTGGCCTTCCTGCCCGACGATCAGGTTGTCCGGCGAAGGGGCCTGGAGCTGACGCGGCCGGACCGCACGGTCCTCGACGTCGCACGCGCGCTCGGTCTGGAGATCGGCGTGGTCGTAGCTGATGCCGCCCTCCGCCTCAACCTCGCGACGAAGGATGGGCTTGCCGAGCTGGCGGTCGCGACGGCGGACTGGCCGGGCTCACGACGAGCCAATGACGTCGTCGCCGTCGCCGACGGTCGGTCGGAGTCACCCGGGGAGAGTCGGTTGCGCGTGCTGTGCGTGGTCCAGGGTTTGCCCACGCCGACCCCTCAGGTCGAGATCCGTTCGGATGGTCGCGTCGTGGCTCGCGTCGACGGACTCCTCGAGGATGACTGGACGATCCTCGAGTTCGACGGCCGCGTGAAGTATGGACGTGAGCGGGACGGCCAGGGGTGGGACGGTCCCGTCGGGCCTGATGCGTTGTGGGCGGAGAAGCTCCGGGAGGACGAGCTGCGTGGCCTCGGCTACGAAGTAGTCCGGGTGACCTGGCGGGACCTGTACCAGCCGGCCAAGACGGCGTCGCGAATCCGACAAGCCATGGCCCGGGGTAGACGTCGACGCATCGCCGCCTAGGGACTGCCCGCGGGAGCGCTCGAGTCGAGCACGGTCCCGGCCTCGAGGGCGTCTCGGAGCTCTGCGACGAACCTGGCGACGGCGGCGCCGTCGACCAGGTCGTGATCGGCCACCAGCGAGACCCACAGGTGCTGGCGTGGCGTGAGGATCCCGTTCGGGCCGAACCCTGGTCGGGTCTCCATCCCGCCGACGAGCAGGTCGAGGGTGTGCACCAGGAACGGGAGCCCAAGTCCGCTTCCTCGTCCGGCGGTCCCGACCGAGCTCAGTCCGACCGTGCCGATGAGGGCTTTCTGGCGGTCTGGCCACCGGCGGATGGCACCAAGCAGGCGACTGCGGGCGGGGGCTGGAAGGGCCAGGTAGGCGCGAACGGGCGTGCCCAGGCGCATCGTCGTGCTGGAGCGGGGGTCACGCTTGACGGCGTGGAGCTCTCGGTGCAGGTCCTGGGTTGATCGCTGATCGGCGGACCGCAGCACGTGGTTCATCGGGAATGGTTGCCCGCCGGCGTCAACCTCCACGGATACGTTGACGTCGACGTCGTCGAAGACGACCACGCGTCCACGAAGGTCTCTGGTGGCATGCATCCGGGGATGGTGGGCGACCGTCCGGGCCAGCGTGGCGATCACGTAGACCGACACGGTGGTGCCTTGAGGGGACTGCAGGCGTGGGATGACGTCGGTCAGGTCGGCGCTGAACCATGCAGGGATGGGGTGGCGACGGGTGGCTGCCGCGCCGACGTCGACGATCACCTTGCGCAACGGCGAGTCCTGCTCGTAGTGGCGGGGTGCCTTGGCCGAGGTGGTCCTCATACCGCGAGTGTGCCCGCCGCGTGCTTCGCTGGTCCGTCGGCTTGACGAGGTGACGTGCTGCTTGACGAGGCGTAGAGGCCGCGCAAATGCCCGGGCAACCCACTTGACGTGATCATTCCGACGGGTCGCGGAGCTCGGCAACGAGGTCGGCGCTCTGCGTCCCATCCGCGTCCGCCGGCACCCAGGCCTGCCCGCGCGTCCACTCCGAGCCGCACCCCGAGCAGGCGAAGACCGTCAACCCCTCGTGCTGCCGTGCGGTCGGCCGCCAGCAGCACAGGCGCAGGCACGCAGCGGTCTCCAGCGGCATCCGGTCAGGATAGGCGACGGGCCCCGGCCGACGGCTCGGCGTGGATCGGGGCGGGCTCAGCGAAGCCGTTGGCGGCGAAGGCGTCGTGCACCGCTCGTAGGGCTCGCGGGGCGTCCTGGGTCCGGACCAGCCCGACCACGCAGCCGCCGAAGCCCCCGCCGGTCATCCGGGCTCCCATGGCCCCGGCTCCCAGCAGGGCGTTCACGGCCACGTCCACCTCAGGCACGGTGATCCGGTAGTCGGTCCGCATCGACTCGTGCGAGGCGGAGAGGAGCGGTCCGAGCGATCGCGGGTCCGCTCCTGATCGGAGGATCCCCGCGACCTGGCGCACGCGGGCGTTCTCGGTCACGACGTGGCGCACGAGCGGCTGCTCCTCGGGCGGCAGCGAGGCCACAGCGGCGTCGAGGTCGTCCAGGTCGCGCAGCGCCGCGACACCGAGTCGGCTGGCAGCCCGGCGGCAGCCCGCTTGCCGGGCTGCGTACTCACCGTCCACCAGCCGGTGGGGCGCCCGGGTGTCGATGACGAGCAGCGTCAGGCCGGACCCGGCCAGGGCGAACGGAAGGTGCTCGACCTGGCGGGTCCGGCAGTCGACGAGGAGGGCGTGGCCCGCCTTGGCCTGCGTCGAGGCGATCTGGTCCATCGGCCCACATGGCACGCCGACGAAGACGTTCTCGGCCTTCCTGGCCACTGCCGCCAGCGTTGGCCGGTCCACGCGTGCCTCGAGCAGGTCGACGAGGGCCAGGCCGACCGCGCATTCCAGTGCTGCCGAGGAGGACAGCCCTGCTCCGAGCGGGACCTCACTGTCCAACGCGAGATCCGCGCCGCTGACCTCGAGCCCCTCCTCCCGGAGGGCCCACACGACGCCCAACGGGTAGGCCGCCCACCCGGTCACCGCCCCTGGTCGGAGCTCCTCCAAGGCCACCCGGACGACGTCGCCCGGCTGCTGCGCCGAGCGCACCTGCACGACTTCGTCCCTGCGGAGCCGCGCCTGCACGCGGCACACCTGCGGCATCGCGAACGGCAGGACGAAGCCGTCGTTGTAGTCGGTGTGCTCCCCGATGAGGTTGACGCGTCCGGGGGCAGCCCACACCCCGGCCCCAGCGATCATGGCCGCTCAGTCGGCGCGCTGCTCGAAGGCCCAGGCGTCGGCCACGATCTCGTCCAGGCCTCGCTCGACGCGCCACCCCAGCACCTCGGCCGCCCGGGCGTTCGAGGCCACCAGACTGACGGGGTCCCCAGCCCGGCGTGGCTCCTCCCGGGCCGGCAGCGGGTGACCGGTGACGCGGCGGCACGTGTCGATCACCTCACGCACGCTGTAGCCGGTCCCGGTGCCGAGGTTGCACACGAGGTGCTCGCCGGGTGTGGCGGCATCGAGGGCGAGCAGGTGGGCCTGGGACAGGTCGAGGACGTGCAGGTAGTCGCGGATGGCGGTGCCATCCGGGGTGGGGTAGTCGGTGCCGAAGATGGCAGCAGCCTCGCGGCGACCGGCTGGGACAGCCAGGACGTTCGGGATGAGGTGCGTCTCGGGGTCGTGGCGCTCTCCGTGGCGGCCGTAGGCCCCGCCGACGTTGAAGTATCGCAGCGACACCGCGGCCAGCCCGTGTGCTTTGGCCTCGCCTGAGAGCGCCATGTCCACGGCGAGCTTGGACTGACCGTAGGGATTGATCGGCACCGCGGGGGTGTCCTCGGTGATGGGGGAGTCGGCCGGCTCCCCGTAGGTGGCCGCCGTCGAGGAGAACACGATCCGGTCGACGCCGTGCTCGCGCATCGCATCCAGCAGCGCCAGCGAGCCCACCACGTTGTTCTCCCAGTAGAGCTCTGGTCGGGTCACCGACTCCCCGACCAAGGACCGGGCGGCGAAGTGCAGCACGCCCTCGAAGCCCCCACGCTCGAGCGCCCGACCGGCCTCGTGGATCCGGCCCTGGACGAAGGCGACACCGTCCGGCAAGCCGTCGGAGTACCCGCTGCTGAGGTCATCCAGCACGGTGACGTCGTGGCCGGCCTCGACGAGCTGGGCGGCGACGACCGATCCGATGTAGCCGGCCCCACCGGTGACGAGAAGCTTCATGCCGAGGCAACCTACGCTCTCCCGGTGTGAGCCTGCGTGCGAGACACCCATGAGCATCGACCTGCTGGGCAATCTGGCCCTCGTGCTGCTGTTCGTCCTGGTCGGCGGGGTCTTCGCCGCGACGGAGATCGCCCTCGTCTCCTTGCGTGAGGGACAGATCCGCGCGATGGCCGAGCGCAGCCAGCGTGGCGTCCGGGTGGCCCGCTTGGCAGCGGACCCGAACCGCTACCTCGCCTCCGTCCAGGTCGGGGTCACGGTGGCCGGGTTCTTCTCCGCCGCCTTCGGCGCCGCCACCCTTGCCGATGACCTCGCTCCGGTCCTGGCGGGGATCGGCCTGTCGACGCAGGCCGCCGCGACGACGTCGCTCATCCTCATCACCCTGCTCATCGCCTACCTCTCCCTCGTCCTGGGCGAGCTCGTCCCCAAACGTCTTGCCCTGCAGCGCACCGAAGGCGTCTCCATGGTCTTCGGGCCACCGCTGGACCGGCTCTCCTGGTTGCTGCGGCCGGTCGTGTGGCTGCTCTCGCGTTCTACCGACGTCGTCGTGCGGGTCTTCGGCGGTGATCCGTCGCGCGGCCGGGAGGCGATGTCCGGGGAGGAGCTCCGAGAGCTGGTCACCGGGCACGAGGGGCTGGGGGAGGAGGAGCGACGGATCGTCGAGGACGTCTTCGAGGCCGGGGACCGGCAGGTGCGTGAGGTGATGCTGCCGCGGACCGAGGTCGCCTTCCTGGACGCCGGCACGCCGGTCGCGCAGGCGGCGAGGTTCGCCAGCGCCCGGCCGCACTCGAGGTACCCGGTGATCGACGGCACCGCCGACGAGGTCCTCGGGTTCGTCCACATCCGCGACCTGTGGGACCCCGAGCTCGGTCGCCGCGATGTCACGGTCGGCGACCTGGCGCGCCAGGTGCTGCCGCTGCCCGGTACCAAGCCGGTGCTCGCCTCGCTCAGCGAGATGCAGCGGCGTGGGATCCATCTCGCGATCGTGGTCGACGAGTACGGCGGCACCGACGGCATCGTCACGCTGGAGGACCTGGTCGAGGAGCTCGTCGGCGACATCTACGACGAGTACGACGTGCCTGGTGAGCCCGCTCCCACCCAGCCCCGCCTCGGTACCGTGACCGGCCTGCTGAACCTGGACGCCTTCGCCGAGCGGACCGGGGTGCGGGTCCCCGAGGGTCCCTACGAGACCGTCGCCGGCTTCCTGGTGGCTCGCCTCGGTCGGTTGCCGAAGGTGGGCGACTTCGTCCAGGAGGAGGACCACCGGTTCACCGTCGTGGCCATGGACGGGCGCCGTATCGAGCAGATCGAGGTGGCCGCGCGGACCCGGGACGAGGCCACGCCATGACCGGCCCCGGCCGTTTGCCACAATGCCGGGCATGCCTGCCGGTGATCGCACCCCCCGCCAACGGGTCTTCTCCGGGATCCAGCCGACGAGCGACTCCTTCCATCTCGGCAACTATCTCGGCGCCCTTCGCCAATGGGTGGCCATGCAGCAGGACTTCGACGCCTTCTACTGCGTGGTCGACCAGCATGCCATCACCGTCGGTCACGACCCGGCCGCTCTGCGCCGACGGACGCTGGTCTCCGCGGCGCAGCTGCTGGCGGCCGGCGTAGACCCGAATCGGTCGACGCTGTTCGTGCAGAGCCATGTCCCCGAGCACGCCCAGCTGACCTGGGTGCTGGGGTGCCTGACCGGCTTCGGCGAGGCCAGCCGGATGACGCAGTTCAAGGACAAGACCGCTCGTACGGGCAGCGACTCCACCACGGTCGGTCTCTTCACCTACCCGGTCCTCATGGCCTCCGACATCCTGCTCTACCACGCCGATCGGGTCCCGGTGGGCGAGGACCAGCGTCAGCACCTGGAGCTGACCAGGGACCTGGCCCAGCGGTTCAACGCCCGGTTCGGGCCGACCTTCGTCGTGCCCGAGCCCCACATCGTCGCTGGCATCGCGAAGATCTACGACCTCCAGGACCCGACCTCGAAGATGAGCAAGTCCGCAGAGATCAGCAGTGGTGTGCTGGATCTCCTCGACGAGCCCCGGGTGAACGCCAAGAAGATCCGCGGTGCCGTGACCGACACCGAGCGTGAGATCCGCTACGACGAGACGAGCAAGCCGGGCATCAGCAACCTCCTGACCATCTACTCGGCCATCAGCGGGCAGGAGATCTCCACGGTCGAGGACAGGTTCACCGGCAAGGGCTACGGCGACTTCAAGTCCGCGCTCGCAGAGCTCTTCGTCGAGACGTTCGAGCCGTTCCGGACCCGGACCGAAGAGCTGCTCGCCCAGCCCGCCGTGCTCGAGGAGGCCCTGGCCATCGGCGCCGAACGCGCCCGCGCCGTGGCGTCCCAGACGCTGCGTGAGGTGTACGAGCAGGTGGGCTTCGTCCCGATCGCCGGGCACGCCCCGGCCCGCTAGCCCGACGACGACCGAGACACGGGCGAAGGAGGCCCGAGAGCGCCCGAGAGGACGAGCAGCGCGCTAGCGTCGCCTCATGACGCATCACACCGACGTGCCCGACCTCTTCGACGGCTCGGTCGATGCCGTCATCTTCGACCTCGACGGTGTCATCACCGACACCGCCCGAGTCCACCTCGACGCCTGGAAGCGCCTCTTCGACGCGGTGCTGGCCGAGCGCGCGGAGCGCGAGGGGTCCGAGTTCGTGCCCTTCGAGGAGATCGACTACCTGGAGTACGTCGACGGCAAGCCACGCTACGACGGGGTCCGCTCGTTCCTGGCCGCTCGCGACATCATCCTGCCCGAGGGGACGCCGGAGGACCCGCCTGACGCCGAGACCGTCTGCGGCGTCGGCAACCGCAAGAACGTGCTCTTCATGGCCGTCCTCGAGGACGAGGGGGCTCAGGTCTTCGACGGCAGCCTGAGACTGATCAACGTGCTGAGGGAGCGGGGGATCGCGACCGGGTGCGTGTCCTCGTCGAAGAACTGCCGGGTTGTGTTGGGGTCCGTGGGCCTGCTCGAGCACTTCGACGACATCGTGGACGGCAACGACGCGGCCGAGCGTGGCCTGCCCGGCAAGCCCGCCCCGGACACCTACCTCGACTGCGCCCGAGACCTCGGCGTCACGCCGGAGCGCTCGGCGATGGTGGAGGACGCGCTGTCCGGTGTCGCTTCCGGGGCCGCTGGCGGGTTCGTCCACGTCATCGGCGTGGACCGCGGTGCCGGTCGCGGGGAGCTGCTGTCGGGCGGTGCCACGGTGGTGGTCGAGGACCTCGCCGAGCTGTTGCCTGCCGACGCCTGAGCGGGCAGGCCGCTCAGGCTCGCCCGAAGACGAGCGCGCGCTTGACCTCCTGGATGGCCTTGGTCACCTCGATGCCCCGAGGGCAGGCCTCGGTGCAGTTGAAGGTGGTGCGGCAGCGCCACACGCCTTCCTTGTCGTTGAGGATCTCCAGCCTGGTCTGCGCCCCGGCGTCGCGGCTGTCGAAGATGAAGCGGTGCGCACCCACGATCGCCTGCGGGCCGAAGTACTGGCCGTCGTTCCAGAACACCGGGCATGAGGTGGTGCACGCCGCACACAGGATGCACTTGGTGGTGTCGTCGAAGCGCGCTCGGTCCGCCGCTGACTGCAGGCGCTCGCGGGTGGGCTCGTTCCCCTCGGTGATGAGGAAGGGCAGCACCGAGCGGTAGGCCTCGAAGAACGGGTCCATGTCGACGACGAGATCCTTCAAGACCGGCAGGCCCTTGATCGGCTCGACCGTGATCGGCTTGCCCTTGCCCAGCGTGCCGTCCCCCATCTGGGTGAAGGCGTCGAGGTCTTTCACGAGTGTCTTGCACGCCAGCCGGTTGCGCCCGTTGATCCGTACGGCGTCCGAGCCGCAGACGCCGTGCGCGCAGGACCGGCGGAAGGTCAGCGTGCCGTCGAGCTCCCACTTCACCTTGTGCAGCGCGTCCAGCACCCGGTCGGTGGGCTGAGCCTCGACGTCGTAGGACTCCCAGTGCGGCTCGGTGTCGACCTCCGGGTTGTACCGGCGGATCTTGAGGGTCAGCTCCATCGGGTCAGTACTTCCGCTCCATCGGCTGGTACCTGGTGACGACGACGGGCTTGCTGCCCAGCCGCACGGTGCTGCCGGCCTCACCGTCGCCGGCCTCGACGCGGTAGGCCATGGTGTGCGCCATGAAGCGCTCGTCGTCGCGGGTGGGGTAGTCCTCACGGAAGTGCCCGCCGCGGGACTCCTGGCGGTGCAGCGCGGAGACGACGAGGACCTCGGACAGGTCGAGCAGGAACCCCAGCTCGACGGCCTCGAGCAGGTCGGTGTTGAACCGGGCGCCCTTGTCCTGCACCGTGACGTTGGCGAAGCGCGCCTTCAGGGCGGTGATGTCGGCCAGCGACTGCTTGAGCGAGGCCTCCGTCCGGTAGACCTGTGCGTGCGTGTCCATGCTGGTCTGCAGCTCGGCGCGGATGATCGCCACGCGTTCCCCGCCGGTGCCGTCGCGAAGCCCGGCGAGCATCGACTCCACCGCCTCGGTCGGTGCCTCGGGGACCTCCTGGAACTCGGCGCCCACCGCGTAGTCCGCGGCGGCGATGCCCGCCCGTCGACCGAAGACGTTGATGTCGAGCAGCGAGTTCGTGCCGAGTCGGTTGGCTCCGTGGACCGAGACGCAGGCCACCTCGCCGGCGGCGTAGAGGCCGTGCACGACGCGGTCGTTGTCCGCCAGGGCCTGACCCTCGATGTTCGTGGGGATCCCGCCCATGGCGTAGTGGGCCGTCGGGTAGACCGGCACCGGTTCGGTGTAGGGCTCCACCCCCAGGTAGGTCCGCGCGAACTCGGTGATGTCGGGCAGCTTGGCGTCGATCTGCTCGCGGGGGAGGTGGGTGAGGTCCAGGTGCACGTAGGTGCCGTCCGGGCCGCAGCCACGACCCTCGCGGACCTCGTTCGCCATCGCACGGGCGACCATGTCTCGGGGCGCGAGGTCCTTGATCGTGGGGGCGTAGCGCTCCATGAAGCGCTCGCCGTCCTTGTTGCGCAGGATGCCGCCCTCCCCACGCGCAGCCTCGGACAGCAGGACCCCGAGCACGGCCAGCCCGGTGGGGTGGAACTGGTAGAACTCCATGTCCTCCAGCGGGAGCCCGCGGCGCCACACGATCCCCATCCCGTCACCGGTGAGCGTGTGGGCGTTCGACGTCGTGCGGAAGACCTTGCCGAAGCCGCCGGTGGCGAACACCACGGACTTGGCCGAGAAGATGTGGATCTCTCCCGTGGCGAGCTCGTAGGCCACCACGCCGGCGGTGTGCTGCTCGCCGTCGATCTCGGTGAGCAGCAGGTCCAGGACGTAGAACTCGTTGTAGAACTCGATGCCGCGCTTGAGGCACTGCTGGTAGAGCGTCTGCAGGATCATGTGACCGGTGCGGTCCGCGGCGTAGCACGAGCGACGAACGGCGGCCTCGCCGTGGTTGCGGGTGTGCCCGCCGAATCGTCGTTGGTCGATCCGCCCCTCGGGGGTCCGGTTGAACGGCAGCCCCATCTTCTCCAGGTCCAGCACCGCGTCGACGGCCTCGCGCGCCATCACCTCGGCGGCGTCCTGGTCGACGAGGTAGTCACCGCCCTTGATGGTGTCGAACGTGTGCCACTCCCAGTTGTCCTCTTCGACGTTGGCCAGGGCCGCGCACATGCCCCCCTGGGCTGCCCCGGTGTGCGAGCGGGTCGGGTAGAGCTTGGTGAGCACAGCCGTCCTGGCACGCTGCCCGGACTCCAGCGCGGCGCGCATCCCGGCGCCGCCGGCCCCGACGATGACCACGTCGTAGCGATGGTGCTGCATGCCTCCGCCTCTCCTGCGTGTGCTGGTCGTGCTGCGGCTCGCCGCCGTCGGCCTGGGTTGCCGACTACTTCACCTGGCAGACCTCGAGGGTGGACGCCGGGTCGATGCACGGGTCGAAGATGAAGACGGTCAGCGTCCCCACCAGGATGATCACCGCCGCCGAGGCGACGAGGAGGGCCTTGAGCCAGAACCGGGTCTGGTCGCGCTCGGCGTAGTCGTTGATGACGGTGCGCAGCCCGTTCGTGCCGTGCAGCATCGCCAGCCAGAGCATGAGCAGGTCGTAGGCGCGCCAGAACGGGCTGGCCCACTTGCCGGCGACGAAGGCGAAGTCGACCGCCTTGATGCCGTCGCCGACGACCAGGTTGACGAACAGGTGGCCGAGCACGAGCACCACGAGCACCAGGCCGGACACCCGCATGAACACCCAGGACCAGAGCTCGTAGTTCGACTTCGACGCCCGCGGGCTCCGTGGCGTGGGGAGCGCCGGCTGCTGGGGTGCGGGCTGGCTCGGCAGGGAGGTGGTCGCCATCGTCACTCCCCGAAGACGTTCATGAGGTGGCGGAGCGTGAAGCCGGCCATGAGGACCGCCCACAGGGCCAGCACCGCGTAGAGCATCACCCGCTGCCGACGTGGGCCCTTCGCCCAGAAGTCCACGAGGACGACGCGCAGGCCGTTGAGCGCGTGGAACAGCACCGCTGCGACCAGGCCGACCTCGAGCAGGCCGACCACCGGGTTCTTGTACGTGGCGATCACGGCGTCGTAGCTCTCGGGGGAGACGGCCACGAGCGAGGTGTCCAGCACGTGCACGTAGAGGAAGAAGAAGATCGCGACTCCGGTGATCCGGTGCGCGACCCAGGACCACATGCCTTCTCGACCCCGGTAGAGCGTCCCCGCCGGCCGAGGCGAGGTCAACGGCGCGGCGACCCCCTCGACGGAGGCCGATGCAGGGCTGGTCGTCACGGCGGGCAGCTCCTCCTCAGATGTGGGTACGGGCATCGTAGCCCGGTCCGTGGAGCATGATCAGCGCCTGAATCGCTCGTGTGACGGACTCCACCTGGGAGTCGGTGGTGGTGTTCGTCGGGGTACCGGGGCCGGATCGTGGGATCATGGGCCCACCGTGATCGAGACCAGCCCGACGAGCGACACTGCCACGCAGCCCGGCGGCGTGCTCGAGATGATCCATGCGCGCGTGGACGAGGTCGCCGAGGAGCTCGTCGCCCTTCGACGCAGCCTGCACGCGCACCCGGAGCTCTCCCGCGCCGAGGTGCGCACCACTCGGCTGCTCGCGGCCCGGCTGAGGGAGGCCGGCCTGACGCCTCGGCTGCTGCCGGGGACCGGTCTGCTCTGCGACATCTGGCCCGATGCGGCCGAGTCGGGCTCGGGCACGATGCCGATCGTGGCCATCCGCGCCGACATCGACGCACTCCCGGTGCGCGAAGAGACGGACCTGCCGTACCGCTCGACGGTGCCGGGGGTGGCCCATGCCTGCGGGCACGACCTGCACACCGCGGTGGTGCTGGGGGCGGGGCTCGCGCTGCTGGCCGTCCGGGACGCCGGTGCGTTGCCCCACCCGGTGCGGCTGGTCTTCCAGCCGGCCGAGGAGGTCATGCCTGGCGGTGCGCTGGACGTCATCCAGGAAGGTGGGCTGGAGGAGGTCCGACGGATCCTCTGCGTGCACGCCGACCCACGGCTGCCCACCGGCACGGTCGGGCTGCGCGTCGGGCCGATCACGTCGGCCAGCGACCGGGTGCTCATCCGGCTGACCGGCGAGGGCGGCCACACCGCCCGTCCCCACCTGACCCAGGACCTGGTCTATGCGCTCGGCGTGCTCATCGCCCAGCTCCCGGCGACCCTGGCCCGCCGCGTCGACTCCCGCGCCGGCGTCAACCTCGTGTGGGGCCGCGTCGCTGCCGGGCACGCGGCCAACGCCATCCCGGCCGAAGGGTGGGCCGAGGGCACGGTTCGCTGCCTGGACTCCAGCGTCTGGGACCTGGCGCCCTCCCTCGTCACCGATCTCGCCCAGCAGATCGTGCTGCCGTTCGGGGTGCAGGCCGAGGTGGACGTCTACCGCGGGACCCCTCCCGTCGTGAACGACGCGGCCGCCATCGCCGCCCTGCGCACCGCGACGCTGGCTGCGGTCGGATCAGACGGGATCGCCGAGACCGATCAGAGCCTCGGCGGCGAGGACTTCGCCTGGTACCTGGAGTCGGTCCCCGGTGCGATGGCCCGTCTCGGGGTCCACCGCGTGGAACGCGAGCACATGGGCGACCTGCATCAGGGAAGCTTCGACCCCGACGAGGACGCGATCGCGATCGGGGCCCGAGTCCTCGCGGTGGCCGCCCTCCAGCCCGACTGATCCCGTGTGGGGAGGTGCTCGGCTCGCTGGCAGGGGCGGCTATCGTTCCCCCAGCCGTCACCCCGCCGCGTGCGCGCCTCGTCCTCGAGCCCGCAGCCAGCCCGGCGGACACCGAGCAACGCCCTGAGGAGGGTTCTGTGAAGAAGATGATGAGGATGGCAGCCGTTGCCGGGGCCATCGCCTTGGTGACAACCGCCTGCGGTTCGGCCCCCGAGGAGGAGGAGGCCGCGACCAGCCCGGACGCCGGTGCCGAGCAGGCGGACTTCACCGCCTGCATGGTGTCCGACGCCGGCGGGATCGACGACCGCTCGTTCAACGCCTCGGCGTGGCGCGGGCTGCAGGACGCCGAGTCCGAGCTGGGCGTGACGCCCAAGTTCGTCGAGTCGAAGGCCGACACCGACTACGCGCCGAACATCAACTCCCTCGTCCAGCAGGACTGCGGCGTCATCGTGACGGTGGGCTTCCTGATGGGTGACGCCACCACCGAGGCGGCCACCGCGAACGTCGACGAGCGTTTCGCCATCGTCGACTCCGCTCCCGAGGAGCCGCTCGACAACCTCAAGCCGTTGCTGTTCGACACCGCCCAGGCTGCCTACCTGGCCGGCTACCTGGCTGCGGGGATGACCGAGTCCGGCACGGTCGCGACCTTCGGCGGCATCCCGATCCCGCCGGTCACGGTCTTCATGGACGGCTTCGTCGACGGAGTCGCGAAGTACAACGAGGACAAGGACGGCGACGTCAAGGTCCTCGGCTGGGACAAGGACAAGCAGGACGGGTCCTTCACCGGCGACTTCGACGACCAGAACAAGGGCAAGCAGGTCACGAACAACTTCATCCAGAACGGCGCCGACATCATCTTCCCGGTGGCCGGCCCGGTGGGTCTGGGTGCCGCAGCTGCAGCGGACCAGGCTGGGGACGTGTCGATGATCTGGGTGGACAGCGACGGCTACGAGACCGCCCCGGACTACGCGGACCTGTTCATCACCTCGGTGCTCAAGCAGATCGATGCCGCCACCTTCGCCGTCACCGAGGAAGCGCTCGACGGCTCGTTCAGCAACGAGACCTACGTCGGGACGCTGGAGAACGAGGGCGTCGGCCTTGCCCCGTACCACGACTACGAGGACGAGGTGCCCGACGAGCTCAAGGCGGAGGTCGACGCGCTGAAGGAGCAGATCATCAGCGGCGAGATCGTGGTGGAGTCCCCGGCGTCGCCGTCGGCCGGCTAGACCGCCGCAACACGCGGTAGCACGCAGTTCCCGACCGGGGGGCGGTCTTCGGGCCGCCCCCCGGTAGCGTGCGGGCGTGCGGCCCGGTGCAGGAGGGGAGAGCCCGACGTGAAGCTCGAGCTCCGTGGAGTCACGAAGCGCTTCGGGTCCTTGGTGGCCAACGACTCGATCGATCTCGTGGTCGAGCCCGGGCAGATCCACTGCCTCCTGGGCGAGAACGGCGCCGGCAAGTCGACCCTGATGAACGTCCTCTACGGCCTCCTGCAGCCTGACGCTGGGGAGATCCTGGTCGACGGGGCCCCGTTGACGATCCACGGACCCGGGGACGCCGTCGCCGCCGGCATCGGGATGGTCCACCAGCACTTCATGCTGGTGCCGGTCTTCAGCGTCGCCGAGAACGTGATGCTCGGCTACGAGTTCACGCGCGGCGCCGGCCTGCTCGACCGACAGGCCGCCCGCGAGCAGGTCCTGGAGCTGTCTGCCCGGTTCGGCTTCGACGTGGACCCCGACGCGATGGTGGAGGACATCCCGGTCGGGGTGCAGCAACGGGTGGAGATCATCAAGGCCTTGTCACGCGATGCCCGCGTGCTCATCCTCGACGAGCCCACGGCGGTGCTCACACCGCAGGAGACGGACGAGCTGATGGCGATCATGCGCGAGCTGGCGGCGGCCGGCACGTCCATCGTCTTCATCACCCACAAGCTGCGCGAGGTACTCGCCGTCGCTGACCAGATCACCGTCATCCGTCGCGGAGCCGTCGTCGGGCAGGCCTCACCCGGCACGTCCGAGGCGGACCTGGCCTCGATGATGGTGGGGCGCACCGTGCAGCTCACCGTGGACAAGGCTGCCGCCGAGGTCGGGGAGGTGGTGCTCGAGGTGAGCGACCTGACGGTCACCGACTCGACCGGGCATCGCCGGGTCGACCGCCTGTCGCTGCAGGTGCACGCCGGCGAGGTGGTGGCAGTGGCCGGTGTCCAGGGCAACGGCCAGACCGAGCTGGTGGAGGCCTTGATGGGGCTGGCCGAGGGACACGTGCGCGGCAGTGTCGCGCTCGACGGGACAGACCTGCTGGGGCGCAGCACGGCCGAGATCCTCGACGACGTCGGGTACGTGCCGGAGGACCGATCGCACGACGGGCTGATCTCGGCCTTCACCATCGCCGAGAACCTCGTCCTCGACCAGGTCGACGAGCCGGGCTACTCCAAGGGGCCGGCGCTGCGCCTGGCAGACATCGCGCGCGCCTCTGAGCAGCTGGTGGACGACTTCGACATCCGCGCCCAGGGCACCCAGTACCCGGCCTCGTCGTTGTCCGGTGGCAACCAGCAGAAGGTCGTGATGGCCCGTGCGCTGTCCCGTCCCTTGCGGCTCCTGCTGGCCGCGCAGCCGACCCGCGGCGTCGACGTCGGCTCCATCGAGTTCCTGCATCAGCGGATCGTCACCGAGCGTGACAAGGGCACGGCGGTCCTCATCGTCTCGACCGAGCTGGACGAGGTGCTCGCGCTGGCCGACCGCATCGTCGTCATGTATCGCGGCCGGGTGGTGGGCGCCGTCGCGCCGGACACCTCGCGGCACGTGCTGGGCCTCATGATGGCCGGCGTCCCGGCCGAGCAGGCAGCGAAGGCCGGTGCCGAGCAGGACGGGAAGCTGCACCCGGCGCACGACGCCGACCACGACGCCCCGGTCGTGGACGGAGGGGCCCTGTGAGCGCGACCGCCACGCCGGAGGCACCACCGGCCCCCGAGCCCTCGGCCAAGTCCCCTCGACAGCGGCCGGCCTGGTGGGACACCATCGTGGTCACCGCGCTGTCCTTCCTGCTGGCCCTCATCATCGGGGCCGTCCTCATCGCGATCTCCGACCCTGCGGTCACGGACTCCCTCGCCTACTTCTTCGCCCAGCCCAGCGACACCCTCACCGCCGCGTGGGAAAGCGTCTCTGCTGCCTACCTCGCCCTCTTCGAGGGAGCGGTCTGGGACTTCCAGGCCGACTCCTTCCAGCAGGCCATCCGACCGCTGACCGAGTCCCTCACCGTGGCTGCCCCCCTGATCGCCGCCGGCCTGGCCGTCGCGCTGGCCTTCAAGGCTGGCCTGTTCAACATCGGTGCGGAGGGCCAGATCATCATCGGCGCCACCGTGGCCGGCTACATCGGCTTCACCTTCTCCCTGCCATTCCCGCTGCACCTGCTGCTCGCGGTCCTCGGTGGTCTGATCGGGGGCGCTGTCTGGGGAGGCATCGTCGGGGCGCTCAAGGCTCGGACCGGTGCGCACGAGGTGATCGTGACGATCATGCTCAACTACGTCGCGCGATTCCTGCTGGCATACCTGCTCACGACTGAGGCGTTCAAGCGCCCCGGCCGCAACGACCCGATCAGCCCGATCGTGGAGACCTCGGCCCAGTACCCGCTGCTGCTGGGGACCTGGTCGCGCCTGCACCTGGGCTTCCTCGTCACGCTCGGCGCAGCCGTCGGGGTGTGGTGGCTGCTGACCCGCAGCGTCTGGGGCTTCCGCTTCCGGGCGGTGGGCGCCAACGCCAGCGCCGCCCGGGCAGCCGGCATCAAGGTGGAGTGGAACCTGTTCCTCGTGATGGCGATCGCCGGCTCCCTGGCCGGGCTCGCCGGCACGATGCAGGTGCTGGGCACGGAGAAGGCGCTCACCGGTGGGATCTCCGCCGGGATCGGCTTCGACGCGATCACCGTAGCCCTGCTGGGTCGAGGGAGTCCGCTCGGCACGGTCCTGGCCGGGTTGCTCTTCGGTGCGCTGCGCGCCGGTGGGGTGACCATGCAGGCGCGAACCGGGACCCCGATCGACATCGTGCTCGTGGTGCAGTCGCTCATCGTGCTGTTCGTGGCGGCGCCTCCGCTGATCCGCAAGGTCTTCCGCCTGCGGGCCACGGGGGCCGGTGGGTCGCTGCAGATGTCGAAGGGGTGGGGAGCATGAGCACCACGGTGGCTCCCACCTCCACCGAGCCCGCGGGAACCGCGCCGGTCGTGGACACGCCGCTCTCGCGCAAGGCGCCGGTCAGCCTGGCGGTCCTGGCCGGGCTGGGCCTGGTGCTCTTCGGCCTGCTGGCACCGGAGGGCGAGCAGACGACGTTCCTGCTCTCGCTCCCCGGGGACGAGGTCCAGGTCGGGCCGTGGACCGTGCCGTCCAAGGCTGCGGGCCTCGTGCTCAGCCTCGTCTGCGCGGCGTTGGCGGTGCTGTCCTCGGTCCTGGTGAGGCGAGGGCGGCGTACACCGACCTGGTTGGTCGTGGCCTTCTCCGTCGCGTGGATCCTCGGCTTCCTGGTCTGGGCGGCTGCCGGAGCCCAGCTCTCGCTCACCGGCCTGCTGCAGGGCTCCCTGCTGCTCGCGGTGCCACTAGTCTTCGGCGCGCTCAGCGGGGTGATGTGCGAACGCGCCGGGGTGATCAACATCGCCATCGAGGGCCACCTGTTGGCCGGGGCGTTCCTGTCTGCCGTGGTGGCCAGTCTCACCGGCAGCCTGTGGCTGGGGTTGCTGGCCGCACCCGTGGCCGGGCTCCTGGTGGCCATGCTTCTGGCGCTGTTCACGATCGGCTACGCCGTCGACCAGATCATCGTGGGTGTGGTGCTCAACGTCCTGGTCATCGGGCTGACGGGCTTCCTCTACGGGCGAGTGCTCGCGCCGAACCAGAACGAGTGGAACAGCCCGTCGACGTTCTCGCCGATCAAGATCCCGATCCTGGGGGACATCCCCATCGTCGGTCCGGTGCTGTTCAACCAGTCGATCATCGTCTACCTCATGTACCTGACGGTCATCGCGCTGCAGATCGGGCTGTTCGCCACCCGCTGGGGTCTGCGCGTCCGTGCCGTGGGCGAGCACCCACAGGCTGCCGACACCGTCGGGATCAGGGTCAACGTCGTCCGCGCGCGCAACGTCCTCATGGCCGGCATGGTCGCCGGCCTCGGGGGGGCGTTCTTCACGCTCGGCTCGGTCGGCGCGTTCGGCAAGGAGATGACGGCCGGGAAGGGCTTCATCGCGCTGGCCGCCATGATCTTCGGGCGCTGGTCGCCGATCGGCGCACTCGGGGCCGCGTTGCTGTTCGGGTTCGCCGACAACCTGCAGAGCGTGCTGAGCATCATCGGGACCCCGATCCCCAGCGAGTTCATGCTGATGGCCCCGTACCTGGCCACGATCTTCGCCGTGGCCGGGCTCGTCGGCAAGGTCCGCGCACCCGCTGCCGACGGTCAGCCCTACGTCAAGTCGTGAGCGACCTGTCTGCCCTCGTGAGGAGCGTGAACGTGCCTGCTTCGGATGCCATCGATGCCGTGGACTGGGCTGCCTTGGCCGACGCGGCTGCACAGGTCCGCCTCCGCGGCTACGCGCCGTACTCGGCCTACCTGGTGGGCGCGGCGGGGCTCACCGAGGATGGCCGCACCGTGACCGGCTGCAACGTCGAGAACGCCTCCTTCGGCGTGACCTTGTGCGCCGAGTGCGGCCTGGTGTCCGAGCTGCACCGAGGCGGCGGTGGCCGGCTGGTGGCCGTGCTCTGCCACGGGGGGCCGGCCGAGCAGCAGCAGGCCGACCCGGTCTTGCCGTGCGGGCGCTGCCGACAGCTGCTCTGGGAGCACGGCGGGGCGGACCTGCTCGTGGGGACTGCCCAGGGTCCGCGCCCGATGGGCGAGCTCCTGGTCGACGGCTTCGGACCGCAGGAGCTGGACCGATGACCGAGTTGTTCGCCGCGGTCGACGTCATCCGGGCCAAGCGCGACGGTCGGCGCCTGAGCGCGGACCAGATCGACTGGGTGATCGACGCCTACACCCGTGGCGCAGTGGCCGACGAGCAGATGGCCGCACTGGCGATGGCCGTCCTGCTCAACGGGATGGACCGCGCGGAGATCAACCGCTGGACCCAGGCCATGATCGCCACCGGCACCCGGCTGGAGTGGTCCGCGCTGGGTCGCCCCACCGCGGACAAGCACTCCACCGGCGGGGTCGGGGACAAGATCACCCTGCCCCTCGGCCCGGTGGTGGCTGCGTGTGGTGCGGCGGTGCCGCAGCTGTCCGGGCGTGGGCTCGGGCACACCGGCGGCACGTTGGACAAGCTCGAGAGCATCCCCGGCTGGCAGGCCGACCGAAGCCCAGCCCAGATGCTCGAGCAGCTGCAGCAGGTCGGCGCGGTGGTCTGCGCGGCGGGGGAGGACCTCGCGCCGGCCGATCGCAAGCTCTACGCCCTCCGGGACGTCACCGGAACGGTCGAGGCCGTCGCCCTCATCGCCTCGTCCATCATGAGCAAGAAGATCGCTGAGGGCACCGGAGCGCTCGTGCTGGACGTGAAGGTGGGCACCGGAGCATTCATGGCCGACCTGGCCTCGGCTCAGGAGCTGGCGCGCATCATGGTCGATCTCGGCACCGACGCCGGGGTTCGGACCGTGGCGCTGCTGACGGACATGCACACCCCGCTCGGCCTGGCCGTCGGGACAGCGGTGGAGGTGACCGAGTCCGTCGAGGTGCTCGCCGGCGGCGGCCCCGCCGATGTCGTGGCCCTGACGCTCCGGCTGGCCGAGGAGATGCTGGCCGCCGCGGGCGTCGATGGGGTGGACCCAGCCCAGACGTTGCAGGACGGCTCGGCGATGGACGTGTGGCGCAGGATGATCCGTGCCCAGGGAGGCGACCCGGACGCCCCGCTGCCGGTGGCGAAGGAGCGCGACGTGGTGCTGGCCGAGACCGACGGAGTCCTGAGCTCTTTGGACGCACGCGCCGTGGGCGTCGCCGCCTGGCGCCTGGGAGCCGGTCGCACCCGCAAGGAGGACCCAGTCCTGCACGCTGCCGGCGTCCTGCTGCACAAGAAGCCGGGAGATCAGGTCCGGGCGGGTGAGCCGCTGCTCACGCTGCTGACCGACGAGCCACCCCGGTTCGCCAGGGCCCGGGAGGGGTTGGCGAGGGCCGCGAGCATCGTCCCGAGCTCGACCGCGCAGCCGGCTCGCGACCTCGTGCTGGGGCGGGTGAGCGCCTGATGGCTCCCGACCGCCTGCTCGAGCTCGAGCGCATCGACCTCCCCGTGCCGGAGGCCTCGGGCCTGGCCATCACGACCGGTGCGGACGGTCGCCAGCGCGTCCTCGTGGTCGGTGACTGGGCGCCGGTGGTCGCGGTCGCCCCGCTGGAGGACGGACGCCCCACCACCTGGGAGCTGGTGAACCTGAGCAGCCTCAGTGGCTGGGACCTCCCGGCCACCGACAGCCAGTTCGAGGCCATCGCCTGCGATGGCGCCGCCACCGTCGCGCTGCTGCGCGAGGATCCGGCGAACGTGCTGCTGGCCGACACGCGGCAGCGGCGGCTCGTGGCAACGGTGCGCCTGGTCGTCCCGGAGTCCTCCCCGCTGCATTCGACGTGGCGGGACCGCAGCTCCCGGGGGGAGGGCCTGGTGCTGCTGAACAACGGGCACCTGCTGGTGGCCAAGGAGAAGAAGCCGGCCGCTCTCGTCGAGTTCGGGCCGGCCGGATCGGTCGCCGGTGGTGTGCGCCCCGAGCTCCTCATCGGCCCAGGGGATGCCTTTCCCCTGCCTGACGGCGACACCGACTTCCAGGCCCTGGCGTACTGGCGGCTGCGTGGAGAAGCCAAGCGCACGCTGGCCGACATCAGCGCGATGGCCGTCGGCCCGGAGCGGGGGCTGTGGCTGCTGAGCGACACGAGTGCTGCTGTTGGGCGCGTAGACCTGTCCGCGCCGCTGGACCCCAAGCAGGACCGCATCGAGTCCCTGGCCGAGGCCTGGCGGCTGCCCCGCGGGACCAAGAAGCCCGAGGGCCTGTGCCTGCTCGCCGAGGGGGAGGTGCTCGTCGCGCTCGACCTGCCTGGCACGCAAGGCAATGGGTTGATCGTCACCAAGCCCGCCCTCCAGCCTGAGCCGGCCGTACACGAGCCGGCGCCGGCAGCGGCGGTACAGCTGCTGGACGCTCCCACTCGCGTGCCGGTCCCCGGCGGAAAGACGATCGACGAGTACGTGGGGGTGGCCAGCACCGGTGCCGAGGCGGTCAGTGTGGCGCGGATGAGCGCCCCCGCCGGTTGGACCGAGCCGGCACAGAGGCCGGCGTTCGACGAGGTCACCGTTGTGCTCAGCGGTTCGGTCCGCCTCGAGCACCTCCTCGAGGACGAGCCGCCGTGCACGCTCGAGGTCCTCGCCGGGCAAGCCGTCCTGACCCGGGCTGGGGCGCGGGTGCGCTATGCCGTGGGCGAGGAAGGCGCCGAGTACGTCGCGATCTGCCTCCCCGCCTTCACCGAGGAGCGAGCCGGCCGGGAGACCCCCGAGGCCTAGCTGTACTGACCACGGACGTTGGTGACACGGCAAGTGGGTACGTGACATAGCGAGGACCTCCAGGTGGGGTGTGGAGCTGCCAAGCCACCCACATCGTCACCGAGGAGGTCCTCGTGTCCCACGCTAACGCCATCTTGACTCCGGCCGGCCGGCTGCGCCTGGCGCGCTGTGTCGTCGATGAGCGCTGGCCGCTGCGTCGGGCCGCCGAGCGGTTCGGGGTGTCGGTCAGGACTGCGCAGCGGTGGGCGACCCGGTACCGGCAGCGGGGTGCAGCGGGGATGGTCGATCGTTCCTCGCGGCCGGTCTCGTGCCCGCATCGGCTGCCCACCCGCACCGAGCGTCGGATCCTGGGGCTGCGGGTCTCACGGCGGTGGGGACCGACGCGGATCGCCTACCGGTTGGGGTTGAACCCGTCCACGGTGCACAAGGTCCTCGTTCGGTACGGGGCGCCGAGGTTGGCCTGGACCGACCCGGCCACCGGGGTGCGGACCAAGACGTCGCGACCCAAGGCGCGCCGCTACGAGCACGCCCAGCCCGGTGACCTGGTGCACGTGGACGTGAAGAAGCTCGGACGGATCCCCGACGGAGGCGGGCACAAGGTGCTGGGCCGCGCGGCCGGCCGTGCGGTCAAGGGCGCGAGCAAGCCCGGCTACGCCTACCTGCACCATGCCCTGGACGACCACTCCCGGCTGGTCTACTCCGAGATCCTCACCGACGAGCGCAAACAGACCGCGGCCGACTTCTGGTCCCGCGCCTCGGCCTGGTTCGCCAGCCATGGCATCACGGTGCGGCGGGTGCTCACTGACAACGGTTCCTGTTATCGGTCCACAGTGTTCGCCGCCGCCCTCGGCCCCGACATCGCGCACAAACGAACCCGGCCCTACCGGCCGCAGACCAACGGCAAGGTCGAGCGGTTCAACCGGACCCTGCTCGAGGAATGGGCCTACGCCCGCCCCTACACCTGCGAGACCGAACGCATCGCCGCCTTCGACACGTTCCTCCACACCTACAATCACCACCGCGGCCACACCGCACTCGCCGGCGCCTCACCCGCCGACCGCGTACCCAACCTGGCCGGTCAGTACACCTAGCCCACCACCGACAGCGCTTGCTGCGCGATCTCGAGCTCTTCGTTGGTGGGCACGACCAGGACGGCGACCGCAGTCCCGTCTGCAGAGATCACCCGCGCCTCGTTGCTGCGGACCTCGTTGCGGCTCGGGTCCAGCTCGAGGCCGAGGCCATCGAGCCCGTCGAGGACGCGTTGGCGCATCCGGGTGTCGTTCTCGCCGACCCCGGCGGTGAAGGTCACCGCGTCCAGCCGTCCCAGGGCCAGGGCGTAGGCGCCGATGTACTTGCGGATCCGGTAGGCGTAGGTGTCCAGCGCCACCGCGGCATCCGCGTCACCCTCGTCGGCCAGCCGTTGCACCTCCCGCAGATCGTTGGCGCCTGCCATGCCGAGCATGCCGCTGCGCTTGTTGAGCAGCGTGTCCACCTCGTCCATGCTCATCCCGCCCACGCGCGTGAGGTGGAAGACCACGGCCGGATCCAGGTCGCCGCTGCGAGTCCCCATCACCAGGCCCTCCAAGGGCGTGAGGCCCATCGAGGTGTCGATACACCGTCCGCCCTGCACGGCCGATGCCGAGGCGCCGTTGCCAAGGTGCAGGACCACCGTGTTGACCTCGCCCAGCGGCTTGCCGAGCACGGCGGCCGTCCGCCGGGAGACGAAGGCGTGGGATGTGCCGTGGAAGCCATAGCGACGGATGCCGAGGTCGCGGGCCACCCCACGGTCGATCGCGTAGGTGAAGGCGTGCGGCGGCAGCGTCTGGTGGAATGCCGTGTCGAACACCGCGACCTGCGCGACGTCGGGGAACACCCGCATCGCGACCTGGATCCCCTCGAGGTTCGCCGGGTTGTGCAGCGGCGCCAGCGGGATCAGGTCCTCGATCGCGGCGAGCACGTCGTCGTCGACCACGGCCGGGTCGCTGAACCGGTCACCGCCGTGCACGACCCGATGCCCGATGGCCACCAGTCCCACCTCGGCCAGTGGTGGCCCGGCATCGTCGAAGGCCCGCAGCACGGCTCGAAGCCCGGCTTCGTGGTCGACCAGGGCGCCGCCCTGCTCCAGGACCTCGTCGGGTCCGGTGTGAACGAGTAGGGAGTCCTCCTCGCCGATGCGCTCCACCAGGCCCCGTGCCACCGAGGCCTCGGACGTCACGTCGATGAGTTGGTACTTGATGGACGAGGAGCCGCAGTTGACGACGAGGACGTGCGCGGTCATGTGGGTGCTCCTGGGTTCTGCGCCTGGATGGCGGTGATGGCCACCGTGTTCACGATGTCTTCCACGAGTGCGCCTCGGGAGAGGTCGTTGACGGGCTTGTTCAAGCCCTGCAGGACCGGGCCGATCGCCACTGCTCCAGCGCTGCGCTGCACGGCCTTGTAGGTGTTGTTCCCGGTGTTGAGGTCCGGGAAGATGAACACCGTCGCCCGGCCGGCGACGTCGCTGTCCGGCAGCTTCGTCTTGGCCACGCCGGCGTCCACCGCAGCGTCGTACTGGATCGGCCCCTCCACGGACAGGTCAGGGCGCCGCTCACGGACGAGGTCGGTGGCGGTACGCACCTTCTCCACGTCGGCGCCGCTGCCGGAGGACCCGGTGGAGTAGGACAGCATCGCCACCCGAGGGGCGACGCCGAACTGCGCAGCGGTCTCGGCAGAGGAGATGGCGATGTCGGCGAGCTGCGTGGCGTCGGGGTTGGGGTTCACTGCGCAGTCACCGTAGACGAGCACCCGGTCGGCCAGGGCCATGAGGAACACGCTGGACACGATGGAGACCCCCGGCTTGGTCTTGATGATCTCGAAGGACGGCCGGATGGTGTGCGCGGTGGTGTGCACGGCACCGGAGACCATCCCGTCGGCACGCCCGGTGTGGACCATCATCGTGCCGAAGTAGGAGACGTCGGCCACGATGTCCAGTGCGCCGTCCAGCGTCATGCCCTTGTGGGCGCGCAGCGCCGCGTACTCCTTGGCGAACCGGTCGCGCTCGGGGCTGTCGTTCGGGTCGAGCACCTGCGCGGAGGAGATGTCCAGGCCGAGGTCGGTCGCTCGGGCAGCGATCTCCGAGGCGTTGCCGAGCAGGGTGATGTCGGCGATCCCACGGCGAAGGACGATCTCGGCCGCACGGAGCACGCGGGGCTCGGTGCCCTCCGGGAGCACGACACGGCGCCGGTCCTTGCGCGCTCGGTCGATGAGGTCGTACTCGAAGACCAACGGCGTCGTGACCGGGGTCGTGCTCCCGCCCACTCCGGACACGACGGCCTCGAGGTCGATGTGCTCGGCCACGATGTCGACGGCTGCCTCGATCTTGCGGTCCGAGGCAGCCGTGATCCGACCCTTCGTGGCGCTGATGCTGGCTGCGGTGTCGAAGGTGTCCAGGTCGGTCACGAACACCGGCAGCCGGCTGGTGGCGCCCTCGACGAGTCGGCCGATGGCGTCGGTGGGTTCGAAGCCACCAGTGAGGATGATGCCCGCCAGCGGCGGGTAGGACTCGGCCCAGTGGGCCAGCATCATCCCGACGAGCATGTCCGAGCGGTCGCCCGGCGTGACGACCAGGCAGCCGTCGGTGAGGTGACCCAGTGCGTTCGGCAGCGTCATCGCGCCCACCATCACGTCCAGCGCATCCCGGTTGAGCAGCTCGGCATCGCCGCTGAACAGCCGCGCCGATACTGCCTTCGCCAGCTCTCCGACGCTTGGCGCGGTCAGCCGAGAAGACTCTGGCACGAGATCCACCGGGACGGCCACCGTGGCCATCGAGGCGCGCACCCGGTCGAGCTCGGTGGGATCCACCCGGTTGACCACCACGCGCAGGAGCTCGGCATGCTCCTCGGCGAACGTGGTCCGGGCGATCTCGACCGCGCTGAGGATGTCTTCGGCAACGTGCCGCTTCCCGGAGGCGACGAACAGGATGGGGATGCCCAGGTTGACCGCCACCCGGGCGTTGAAGGTCAGCTCGACCGGAGCGCCTACCTCGCTGAAGTCGGTGCCGACGACGAGCGTGGCGTCGACCTGGGAGGCCAGGGCGCGGTAGCGGGCGATGATCTCGCTCAGGGCGTCGTCGGGGTCGGCGTGCATGTCGTCGTAGGTCACCCCGACCTGGGAGTCGAAGGGCAGCTCAGGGCCACCACGGCTGCGCAGCAGCTCGATGAGTGGGTCGGCGACGCCACCGGCCCGCACGACCGGCCGGAACGCGGCCACGCGCAGTCCTCGTCGCAGCGCGTGCTCGTAGAGCCCGAGCGCCACGGCCGACTTGCCGCTGTCTGCTTCTGATGCTGCCAGGTACACGCCGTTCGCCACGAGTGCGACCCTAGCGACGACGCATGCCTCCGGGTGCTCGTTCAGAGTCTCCCGAAGGTTCACTCCCGTGGGGCCGGTCCTCACCCTCCGAGACGGCTACCGTCGACCTCATGTCGAGCGTGCAGGCCAGCTCCAGGCCGTCCGAGCAGGAGATCCGTCTGGCGCCGAAGGTGCTGCTGCACGATCACCTCGACGGGGGGCTGCGCCCGGCCACCATCGTCGAGCTGGCTGGTGAGGCGGGGCACCAGCTACCGTCCCGCGAGCCCGCCGTGCTGGCCGACTGGTTCCGGGCTGCGGCGGACAGCGGCTCCCTGGAGCGGTACCTGGAGACCTTCGCGCACACGGTCGCAGTCATGCAGACGGCCTCAGCGCTGGAGCGGGTGGCCGCCGAGTGCGCCGAGGACCTGGCTGCCGACAGTGTGGTCTACGCCGAGGTTCGCTACGCCCCGGAGCAGCACCTGGCGGCCGGGCTCACCCTGGACGAGGTCGTCCAGGCCGTGGAGCGTGGCTTCCGCCGGGGCGAGGCGCGCGCGGCTGCTGCCGGGCACCCGATCCGGGTCGGCACCATCCTCACCGCCATGCGGCACGCGGCCCGTTCGACCGAGATCGCTCGGCTGGCGGTTCGTCACCGGGACGCAGGCGTCGTGGGCTTCGACATCGCCGGCGCCGAAGAGGGGTTCCCGCCCACCCGCCATCTCGACGCGTTCGAGTACCTGCAGCGGGAGAACGCCCACTTCACCATCCACGCCGGCGAGGCGTTCGGGCTGCCCTCCATCTGGGAGGCCATCCAATGGTGCGGAGCGGATCGGTTGGGCCACGGGGTGCGCATCGGCGACGACATCGACGTCGACGCCGACGGGGCCGTGCGACTGGGGCGTCTGGCCGCCTACGTCCGCGACAAGCGGATCCCGCTGGAGATGTGCCCGTCGTCGAACGTGCAGACCGGTGCCGCCGCGTCCATCGAGACGCACCCGATCGGGCTCCTGACGCGGCTGCGCTTCCGGGTCACCGTCAACACCGACAACCGGCTCATGAGTGCCACGTCCATGTCGCGGGAGATGCTGCTGCTCGCACGGGCCTTCGACTACGACCTCGAGGACCTGCAATGGTTCACCGTGAACGCGATGAAGTCCGCCTTCATCCCGTTCGACGAGCGTCTGGCCATCATCAGCGACGTCGTGAAGCCCGGGTACGCGGCCTTGGCGGCGCAGCGAGCCCTCGCTGCGGTCAGGGCACCGCAGCCGCCCGCAGGGGGCGTTCCTCCTCACCGCTGAGCCCGGGCGAGCGCGGCGCGGGCCGCGCGTGCGTCAAGCGGCCGGCAACCAGAGTCGACCTGCTCCTCGACCACGGCAGCCTCGTGGCGCATGAGCAACCGGCCGCGGTGCCAGAGCACGAGTGGCGGCTTGCGCCGCTCACTCAGGTCTCGGGCGAAGCGGCGAAGGAAGTTCTTCCACGGGGATCGCACCATCACGATGGCGTCGGCGAGCAACCCCTCAGCGCGGCACCGCTCGACGAGCAGGGCGGCGAAGAGCCCTTCGGCCACGAAGGAGTCATGCCCATCGAGGTCGACGACACGGGAGCCGGTCGCCCGGTCGGCAGCAATGTCGTAGACGGGCACCTCGGCTCGCCGACGCCGACACAGCTCCCGCACGCAGCGCATGGCTGAGTCCGAGTCCCACGCGTCGGAGTCGTCCCAGTCGACGATGCCGAGTCCGGGGTGGCGCGGCATGCTCGGGTCGTCGCCGGCCTTGTAGAAGTCGTCGAGCTGGAGCAGCGGCAGGCCGCTGCGGCGGGCAAGGTGACTCTTCCCGCACCCCGATGGGCCGGTGAGCAGGATCACCCGAGCCTCGGCGTCGGGCACCCTCAGGTCCCGACGGGGTGCCAGACTGTCTTGACCTCCAGCAGTCCCAGCATCCGTGACAGGCCCGGGTCGGTGCGGAAGTCCTCGTCGGCCACCGGCCGACGCACGCGCTTGATGTTGACAGCGGCCTCGGCCTCCAGCGCCGCAGCGTCCTGCCCTGGCGCTCCCGTGAGGTCCAAGGCGTTGACGTCGCGATGGCTCGCCAGCCAGCCCGCCAGCTCGTCGGTCCGACCGCTCAGGACGTTGGCCACCCCTGGGGGCAGGTCGGAGGTGGCGATCACCTCGGTGAGGGTCAGCGCCGGCAGCGGGCGGTCCTCGCTCGTGAGCACCACGGCCGTGCTGCCTGTGGCGAGTGCTGGGGCCAGCACGCAGACGAAGCCGAGCAGCGAGGACTCCTGTGGGGCGAGGATGCCGACGACGCCGGTCGGCTCGGGCACCGAGAAGTTGAAGAACGGTCCCGCGACCGGGTTGGCGGAGCCGTGGACCTGGGCGATCTTGTCCGTCCACCCCGCGTACCAGACCCATCGGTCGATGCTGGCCGCCACCGTGCTGCGAGCGGTCCGCCGATCGAGGCCCTCGGCCGCAGCGACCTCGTCGACGAGCTGCTCGGCTCGGCCCTCCATCATCTCGGCCACGCGGTAGAGGACCTGCCCCCGCAGGTATGCGCTCGCCTGGGACCAGCCGGGAAAGGCGCCGCGAGCGGCGACGACGGCATCGCGGAGGTCCTTGCGCGAGGCCTGCGCGGCATTGGCGAGGAACCGTCCCCGGGCGTCGTGCACGGGGTAGGACCGTCCGCTCTCGGACCTCACGAAGCTGCCGCCCGCGTACAGCTTGTAGGTCTTGCGGACCGCTTGGCGGGTCATCACATCGTCTCCTTGAGGTAGGCGAGCAGCCCGTGCCGACCGCCCTCACGCCCGTAGCCGGACTCCTTGTAGCCACCGAACGGCGAGGCCGGGTCGAACTGGTTGAACGTGTTCGCCCAGACGACGCCTGCCCGCAGGTGCTGGGCCATCCAGAGGATCCGGCTCCCCTTCTCGGTCCAGACGCCCGCTGAGAGCCCGTACGGGGAGTTGTTGGCCTTGGCCACGGCTTCCTCTGGTGTCCGGAACGTGAGGACCGACAGGACCGGCCCGAAGATCTCCTCCCGGGCGATTCGGTGGCCTTGGGAGACGTTCGTGAAGACCGTGGGCGGGAACCAGAAGCCTCGCTCGGGCAGCGAGCACTCGGGGGCCCAGCGATGGGCACCCTCGTCCTCGCCGATCTGCGTCATGCTGCGGATCCTGGCCAGCTGCTCGGCCGAGTTGATCGCGCCGAGATCGGTGTTCTTGTCCATCGGGTCACCGACCCGCAGGGTCGCCAGCCGCCGCTTGAGGCGGTCGATCACCTCCTCGGCCACCGACTCCTGCACCAGCAGCCGAGTACCGGCGCAGCAGACGTGGCCTTGGTTGAAGAAGACGCCCTTGACGATGCCTTCGACGGCTTCCTCGATCGGGGCGTCGTCGAAGACGATGTTGGCGGCCTTGCCGCCGAGTTCCAGCGTGGCGTGCTTGTGCGTGCCCGCGACGCTGCGAGCGATCTGCTTGCCGACCTCGGTGGAGCCGGTGAAGGCAACCTTGTCCACGTCTGGGTGCTCCACCAGGGCCCGGCCGGTCGCACCTGCGCCGGTGAGGATGTTGACGACGCCCGGGGGGACCTCGGCCTGCTGGCAGAGCTCGGCGAAGAGCAGCGCGCTCAGTGGCGTCGTCTCGGCCGGTTTGAGGACGACGGTGTTCCCGGCCGCCAACGCTGGGGCGACCTTCCAGGCCAGCATGAGCAAGGGGAAGTTCCAGGGGATCACCTGGGCAGCCACACCGTGGCTCTGCGGGTTCGGGCCGAGCCCGGCGTGGTCGAGCTTGTCGGCCCAGCCCGCGTAGGAGAAGAAGTGCGCGGCAGCCAGGGGGATGTCGACGTCGCGCGTCTCCCGGATCGGTTTGCCGTTGTCGAGGGTCTCCACCACGGCGAGCTCGCGGGAGCGTTCCTGGATGAGCCGGGCCAGGCGGAACAGCGTCTTCCCGCGTTCGGCTCCGGACATCCGCGACCAGGTTCGTCGATGCGCCGTCCGTGCGGCGGCCACGGCCCGCCCGACGTCGGCCGGGCCTGCTTCGGCCACCTCGCTGAGGACCGACTCGTCACTGGGCGAGATCGTCTTGAACATCTCGCCGTCGGTCGGCTCGGCCATCTCGCCGTCGATGAAGAGCCCGTAGGAGGGGGCGATGTGCGCCACCGCCCGCGACTCCGGTGCCGCTGCGTACTCGAACACGGGTAGCTCAGCCTCTCACTCGGCTCGTCAGTCCAACGTCACGTAGTCCGGACCGGAGTAGCTCCCGGTGACCCGCCACTGCCGCTGCAGCAGCACATCGTTGAGCAGGCTGGAGGCCCCGAATCGGAAGAAGTCCGGGTGCAGCCACTCCGGCGCTGTCTCGTTCAGCAGCACGAGGTAGCGGATGGCGTCCTTGGCGGTCCGGATCCCGCCGGCTGCCTTGACGCCCACCTGCTGGCCGGTGGCGCTCTTGAAGTCGCGAGCGGCTTGGACCATGAGCAGGGTGACGGGCCTGGTCGCAGCCGGTGCCACCTTGCCGGTCGAGGTCTTGATGAAGTCGGCCCCGGCGAGCATCGCCAGCCAGCTCGCGCGTCGGACGTTGTCGTAGGTGGCCAGCTCGCCGGTCTCGAGGATGACCTTCAGGTGGGCCGAACCGCAGGCCTCCTTGACCGCGACGATCTCCTCCAGCACGACCTGGTAGTGCCCGGCGAGGAACGCCCCTCGGTCGATGACCATGTCGATCTCGTCCGCACCGGCCTGCACGGCGTCGCGGGTGTCGGCCAGCTTCACCGCCAGTGAGGCACGCCCGCTGGGGAACGCGGTGGCAACGGCGGCGACGTTGACGCTCGACCCGGCGACGGCGTCCCTGGCCACCCCGACCAGGTCTCCGTACACGCAGACCGCGGCCACCGACGGCGTGTCGGGCAGCGACGGGTCGGGGTGGACCGCCTTCGCGCACAACGTGCGGACCTTGCCCGGGGTGTCCTGGCCTTCCAACGTGGTCAGGTCGATCATCCGCAGCACCAGGTCCAGCGCGGTGTCCTTGCTCGTCGTCTTGATCGACCGGGTGGCGAGCTCGGCGGCGCGGGCCTGCAACCCGACCGCGTCCACGCCGGGCAGCCCGTGCAGGAACGCGCGCAACGATGCCTCGGACGACGTGGCGTCCTGCAGGTCGTGCGTCCTGCTCAGATGGGTCACGCCGCGATCCTAGGCCGCCACCCCGAGCAGCGTGGCGACGTCGGCGCGCAGGGCAGCCAGCATGGACTCGGCCCGCGAGGCGTGATCGGCCACGACCTGGAGGTAGGCCTTGAGCTTCGGCTCGGTTCCGGACGGGCGCACGATGACCCGGGCGCGAACACCGTCGCGTCGTTCCGCTGGTGTGCTCAACCACAGACGGACGGCGTCAGTCGGCGGGAGGTCACCGCCGCCCAGCAGGTCCTCCACCCGGTCCACGCTCATGCCTCCCAGGCTGTGCGGGGGAGCGGCGCGCAGGCGGCCCATGAGGTCGGTGATCTCGCCGAGGTCGGCGACGCGAAGGCTCACTTGGGCCGTGGCATGGCTGCCGTGGCGTCCGGCGATGTCGTCCAGCGCGTCCAGGAGGGTCTGGCCTGCGGACTTGCGTAGGGCCGCGGCCTCGGCGAGCAGCAACGCGGCGCTCACCCCGTCCTTGTCGCGCACCGCCTCGGGGTCGCAGCAGTAGCCCAGGGCCTCCTCGTAGCCGAACGTCAGGCCGGGGGCGCGGGAGATCCACTTGAAGCCGGTGAGGGTCTCGGCGAAGGGGACCCCGGCGTGTCCGGCGAGCTCGGCCAGGAGCGAGGAGGAGACGACCGAGCAGGCCAGCGTCCCCCGGCGACCGCGGGCCAGGAGGTGGTCGGCGAGGATCGCACCCACCTCGTCTCCGGTGAGCATCCGCCAGGACCCCTCTCGGGTGGTGACGGCGGCCGCACAGCGGTCGGCGTCCGGGTCGTTGGCCAGCACGAGGTCGGCTCCGGTTGCGGCGGCCTCGGACATCGCCGCGTCCATCGCGCCCGGCTCCTCGGGATTGGGGAACGCCACGGTGGGGAAGTCCGGGTCGGGGTCACCCTGGGCCTGGACTATCAGCGGCGGGCTGAAGCCGGCGGCTGCGAAGGCGGCGAGCACGACGTCGCGGCCCACGCCGTGCAGCGGGGTGTACACCACCCGGAGGTCGCGGGGGGAGTCCTGGGCCACCAGCGCCGCCACCCGCTCGAGGTAGGCCTCGAGGAGTGCGTCGTCGAGCGTCCGCCAGCCATCCTCGGCGCGCGGCACCTCGTCGGCCCATGGCTGGGCATCGATCGCGGCGGCGATCTCGGCATCGGTCGGGGACACGATCTGGGCGCCGTCGCCGAGGTAGACCTTGTACCCGTTGTCCTGTGGTGGGTTGTGGGAGGCGGTGACCATCACGCCGGCCGAAGCCCCAAGATGACGGATCGCGAAGGCCAGCACCGGTGTCGGCAGCGGGCCGGGCAGCACCATCGCCTCGATGCCGGCGGCGGTCATCACCGCACAGGTGTCCTGGGCGAACTCGTGCGAGCGGTGGCGCGCGTCGAAGCCCACCACGACCGAGGTCCCCCCGTGGCGCTGCAGGTAGGCGGCAAGTCCGGCTGCGGCTCGGATCACCACCGCACGGTTCATCCGGTGGGGTCCAGCTGCGACCTCGCCGCGAAGCCCGGCCGTGCCGAAGGTGAGCGGACCGGCGAAGCGGTCGGCGAGTGCATCGAGGGCCTGCGGGTCCTGCCCGGCCGCCTCCAGCAGGGCAGTCAGCTCCGCGCGGGTGCTCGGGTCCGGGTCGTGGGTCACCCAGTCCACCACCTGCCGGTGCAGGTCGCTGGAGACGCGTCCGGCCCCGACGCTCACATCCGCTCCAGGATGCCTCGGAGCAGCGTGCCGATTCGCTGGTCGGCCTGTCGCCCGGCGGCCAGCACCTCGGCGTGGTCCAACGGCTCGGAGCCCAGGCCGGCCCCCAGGTTCGTCACCAGGGAGATCCCAAGGACCTCGAGGCCGGCTGCCCGTGCCGCGATGGCCTCGAGCACGGTGGACATGCCGACGAGATCGGCCCCCATGGTCTGCAGCATGCGGATCTCGGCCGGTGTCTCGTAGTGCGGGCCGGGCAGTCCGGCGTAGACCCCCTCGAGAAGGTCGGCGTCGACCTCCCGGGCCAGCGCCCGAAGCCGGCTCGAGTACACGTCGGTGAGGTCCACGAACTCCGCGCCCTGCAGGGGGGAGGTGGCGGTGAGATTCAGGTGGTCACTGATGAGCACGGCTGAGCCGGGCGCGTGCTCCGGGCGCAGCCCGCCGCAGCCGTTGGTCAGCACCACCGCCCGTGCCCCGGCGGCCGCGGCGGTGCGGACACCGTGGGCGACCGCCGCGACGCCGTTTCCCTCGTACAGGTGGGTCCGACCGAGCATGAGCAGGCACCGCACGCCACCCAGCGTGAGGCTGCGCACCGTGCCGGCGTGCCCGGCGACCCCGGGTCGGCTGAACCCGGGCAGGTCACTGGTCGGGATCTCGATCGTCGTGGTGTCGGCGCCGACGACGTCGGCGGCCCGTCGCCAACCTGAGCCGAGCACGACGGCGACGTCGTGGGTCTGACTGCCGGTCGCTTCGGCAAGGGCCCGGGCAGCCTGCTGTGCCGCAACAGCGGGAGTCGTCGCGGGTGGGTCCGTATCGGTCGAAGGCGTCGAGTGCTTCGCTGCCGGGCGCATCACGGGCTCCTTGGTCTGGATGGGCGGGGTTGCGGTTCCGCGTTGCGGACCTGCGTGGTCAGGGCACCTCAGAGCCCGAGCACCAGGCATACGGGGATGCCGTCGGTGTCGACGACGCGCTCGCCGTCCACGGCGACCCTCAGGCCACCACGGCAGCCGTCCAGGCCGAGGGCGCCGCGAAAGGTGGCCCGCACGGCGCCCTGCTCGAGCGTCGTTGCCGTGCAGCGGATGGTGCCGGTGAGCCCCGCCCCCTGGCGGGCGAGGCTGGGGGTGCAGGCGGGGGTGCTGGCCAGCGTGATGCCGAGGTCGCCCAGCTCGGCGGTGACCGCTTCGCCCACCGCGTCGGAGACTGTCCCGCTGCTGACCCGGGAGAGGCCCTCGCCGACCGCGGCCCCCACCCCGTCGGCGAGGTCGGTCCCGGCGTCCTGCACCTGCTCGGCGCTGCAAGCCGCGAGCAGCAGGGCGCACAGGAGTGCGGCGCTCGAGAGGCGTTGCCTCCTACCAGTGGCCGGCATCAGGAGCCGAACGACCGGCATGGGCGTCTTCGCAGCTGCTGGACGTAGTCCTCCGGTGCGCCGGAGGACTCGGCGGCGTCGGCGAGCATGCCTACGTAGCGGGCCGAGGGCAGGCCACCCTCGTAGGCGTCCACGACGTAGAGCCAGGCCAGCGGGTCCCCGTTCAGCGTGCGCACGCGGACGCGCACCTTGTGGAAACGGGCCAGGTCCAGGCCCTCCCACTGGTCCAGGCCCTGCTCGTCCTGTGGGGTGAGGTCGTAGAGCGCGACGAAGACGTGAGCAGCCGGGTCGTCGGGCGCCTCGACGACCGTGGCGATCGCACCCTCCCAGCCGAGCTCTTCACCGGCGAAGGTGAGCCGCCAGCCGGGCAGCCAACCGGTCCCACGCAGGGGGGAGTGCGGCGCCCGGCGGCTCATCTCGGCAGGGTCCAGGCTCGAGGCGTAGGCGGCGTAGAGCACCGGGGCGTCTCCGGGTGGGTCGTGGCGGGCCTGGTCGCTGCTGGAACCGGCGGGGTGGGCTGGGTCAGCGTAGCGGCGCCCCGCCCGCCCGTGCGGTAGGCCACAATGCCGGGGTGGCTGCTGAGCGCGTCGTGGTGATCGGTGGTGGACCCGGCGGCTACGAGGCCGCATTGGTCGCAGCCCAGCTCGACGCGGAGGTCACCGTGGTGGACTCCGACGGGATCGGTGGCTCAGCCGTGCTCACCGACTGCGTCCCCAGCAAGACACTCGTGGCGACGTCGGACCTCATGGCCGAGGTCGCCGATGCGGCCGAGCTCGGCGTGCGCCTGGACGACGAGCCAGGCCATCAGGCCGTCTCGGTGGACCTCGCCTCGGTCAACGCGCGGGTCAAGGCGTTGGCCCGCGCGCAGTCAGCCGACATCGCCGGACGGCTCCGACGTGACGGTGTGCGGATCGTTCGTGGTCGGGGTCGCCTGGACGGTCCTCATCGTGTGGTGGTGGGTCCCGCTGCCGGGCCTGCGACCGCGGGGGGGTCGGCGTCGCCGGAATCCGCCGAGCAGGTCCTTGACGCCGACGTCGTGCTGGTTGCCACGGGCGCGACAGCACGCGAGCTCCCTGAGGCCCGGTGCGATGCAGAGCGCATCCTCAGCTGGACGCAGGTCTATGACCTGGACGAGGTCCCTGAGCGCCTCGTGGTCGTCGGGTCCGGTGTCACCGGAGCCGAGTTCGCCAGCGCCTACCACGCGCTGGGCAGCCAGGTCGTGCTGGTGTCCTCCCGGCAGCGAGTGCTGCCCTCGCAGGATCCCGATGCCGCCGAGGTCATCGAGGAGGTGCTGCGCCGACGGGGCATGACGGTCCTCGGCCAGGCCCGGGCCTCGGCGGTACGACGGGTCGAGGGAGGCGTGCGCGTCGAGCTCGCCGACGGCCGGGTGGTGGACGGGTCGCACTGCCTGATGGCGGTGGGCTCGGTGCCGAACACCGACCAGCTCGGGTTGGTCGAGGCCGGGGTGCGGCTGGACGACAGCGGCTTCGTTGTCGTCGACCGGGTCTCGCGGACGAGTGCGCGCGGGGTATACGCCGCCGGGGACTGCACGGGTCGGCTCATGCTGGCCTCGGTCGCGGCGATGCAGGGCCGCACCGCCATGTGGCACGCGCTGGGCGAGGCCGTGGCGCCGCTGGACCTCGCCACCGTCTCCTCGAACGTGTTCACCTCCCCGGAGATCGCCACGGTGGGGTGGAGCCAGGCCATGGTCGATGCTGGCGACGTGACGGCCGCCGCGGTCAAGCTGCCGCTGTCGACCAATGCCCGAGCGAAGATGCAGGGCATTCACGACGGATTCGTCAAGGTGTTCTGCCGGCCGGGGACAGGGATCGTCATGGGCGGGGTCGTGGTCGCGCCGCACGCGAGCGAGCTCATCCATCCGGTGGCGCTCGCCGTGGAGTGCCGCCTGACCGTCGACCAGCTGTCCCGGGCGTTCACGGTCTACCCGTCCTTGTCCGGGTCGGTCGCCGAAGCGGCCCGCCGGCTGCGTCGCCCTTCCTGAGCGGGCCGGGCGAGCGCGCCCGAACGGCGATCTCAGACGTCGAAGCCGTCTCCGTCGAATCCGCTGCCCCCGAAACCGCCGCCGAACCCGCCTCCATCGAGGCCCCCGTCACCGGGGTCACCGGCGTCCCCGCCGGCTGAGGGATCTCCGGCCTCCCCGCCGGCTGAGGGATCTCCGGCCTCCCCGCCGGCTGAGGGATCTCCGGCCTCCCCACCGGCATCCGGCCCGAGGTCGTAGCCCATCGGCGCCCACAGCATCGTGCCCAGGACCGTGCCGGCGAGCATGCCGCTGAGCACGTGGGTCCCCTGCGCCCCGTACCAGCCGCGGGCCCACGGCCCGAACTCCGGCCCTGCCGAGTAGTAGGGCTGCGGGCCGTTGGCCGTGGGGACCCGGCGCGTGTCCGGGTCGCGACCATCGGCCAGCGTGGTGGCGCAGGCGGCGCAGGCGGGCACGTCACGCTCGGCTCCAGCAGGTGGGGCCCAGGAGGCCTCCTGGACGGCGATCCCGTGCCGCTGGTCGAAGAAGCACGGCCCGTGCCTGGTCGGGAGCGGTTGGCCCTCGCGGCGGGCTCGGACGCAGGCGAGGGCGAATCGGCCGTCGTCGAGGGCACGGGTGACCCACTGCATGTCCTCAGGTGTGCGTGCGGCGTCCAGCGCGCCCTTGGCGTTCTCGTAGGCCGTGAAGGCGCGCTGCCAGTCGGCCTGCGCCTGCTCGTCGGTCACGTCGTCCAGGGGTTCTGAGCGCAGCTGCTCGCCGAACTGGGTCACGTCTTCGCTTGCCACCGCGTGCACCGCAGCCAACCGGACGGTGTCCGCCGTTGTCGGTGCTCGCAGACCCGGCGGCACGTCGTCGCCGGCCAGGCGTCCCTGCCGGGTGGACTTCCCGACGAAGTACAGCGCGGCGACGACCACGATCAGGATGAGCAGGAGCTCCATACCGTCGATTGTCCCCGTCTCGGTTCCATCGGGCCACCCCGCCACTCCGGGCCTGGCTTGGGTGCGCCTTGCCAGGTTCCTTGGGGCTTTGCGCGGCCTCCATGCCGCACAAAGCTGCTGCTCGCCCACTTGACGTGATCATTCGGGCGGGGTCGGTCGGTCAGTCGAGGATCTCGCAGATCGGTGCGCCGCTGGTCAGCGTGGCGCCGATCTCGGCGACCAGCGAGCTGACCGTGCCGGCCTTGTGCGCATTGAGCGGCTGCTCCATCTTCATGGCCTCCAGCACCACCACGAGCTCACCGGCGGCCACCTGCTGGCCATCCTCCACGGCGATCTTCACGATGGTCCCCTGCATCGGGGAGGTCAACGTGTCGCCCGACGGGGCTGCCGAGCCGCCACCGCTCCGGCTGCGGGGACGGGCCACCTTGGCCTTGGCCGGCCCCGCGGACGCACCCAACCCAGCGGGGAGCACGACCTCCAGGCGCTTGCCGCCGACCTCGACGGTGATCCGCTCACGCGGGCCCTGCTCGGCATCCACGGTCGCCCCGCCGGTGAAGGGCTCGACGGTGTTCTCCCACTCCGTCTCGATCCACCGGGTGTGCACACGGAAGGGTGCGCCCTCCTCGGCGGGGACGAAGGCGTCGTCCTCGAGCACGGCGCGGTGGAACGGCACGACGGTCGCGAGGCCATCAACCTCGAACTCGGCCAGTGCGCGACGAGCCCGCTCTGCGGCCTGGTTGCGGGTGGCTCCGGTGACCACGAGCTTGGCGAGCAGCGAGTCGAAGTTCTGGCCGATCACCGTGCCGGCTTCCACGCCGGAGTCCATCCGCACACCCGGTCCAGAAGGTGGACGGAACACCGTGACCGGTCCGGGGGCCGGCAGGAACCCGCGGCCGGCGTCCTCGCCGTTGATCCGGAACTCGAAGGAGTGACCGCGGATCGGCGGGTCGTCGTAGCCGAGCGGCTCGCCCTCGGCGATCCGGATCATCTCGCGGACGAGGTCCTTGCCGGTGACCTCTTCGGTGACCGGGTGCTCGACCTGGAGCCGGGTGTTCACCTCGAGGAAGGAGATGGTGCCGTCCTGGCCCACCAAGAACTCGCACGTGCCCGCACCGACGTAGCCGGCTTCGGACAGGATGGCCTTGCTCGCCCGGTAGAGCTCGGCGTTCTGCTCCGCGGACAAGAACGGTGCCGGGGCTTCCTCGACCAGCTTCTGGTGTCGCCGCTGGAGCGAGCAGTCACGCGTTGAGACGACGACGACGTTGCCGTGCTGGTCGGCCAGGCACTGGGTCTCCACGTGCCGCGGACGGTCGAGGTAGCGCTCGACGAAGCACTCGCCTCGTCCGAACGCCGCCACTGCCTCGCGCACCGCCGAGTCGTACATCTCGGCGACCTCGTCGCGCTCGCGGGCCACCTTCAGCCCTCGACCGCCGCCGCCGAAGGCGGCCTTGATGGCGATCGGCAGGCCGTGCTCGTCGGCGAACGCGAGGACCTCGTCGGCTCCGGAGACCGGGTCGGCGGTACCGGCGACGAGCGGTGCGCCGGCACGCTGAGCGATGTGGCGGGCCTGCACCTTGTCGCCCAGCGACTCGATCGCGGCCGGTGGCGGCCCGATCCAGGTCAGGCCGGCGTCGCTGACCCGCTGGGCGAAGATCGCGTTCTCGGACAGGAAGCCGTACCCCGGGTGCACGGCGTCGGCGCCGGCCCGCTCCGCGACGCCGATCAGCTTGTCCATGTCGAGGTAGGTCTGTGCGCTGGTCTCGCCGTCCAAGGCGTAGGCCTCGTCGGCGACGCGGACGTGCAGGGCGTCCCGGTCGGAGTCGGCGTACACGGCGACCGAGCCGATGCCGGCGTCCCTGCACGCTCGGGCCACGCGAACGGCGATCTCGCCCCGGTTCGCGATCAGGATCTTGCGGATGCGCCGAAGGGCGCCGCTGTCGTCGGTCACAGCACGGCAGTCTACGGAGCGGCCGGGACCTGGTTGGCGGTCAGCCGGGCGAGTTCCTCCTCACACCGGCGGCGGGCGACCCCCAGCTCCTCCAGGGTCTGGTCGATGTCGGCCCGGCGTTGGCGCAGATCGTGCCGGCGGCCCTCGATCTGGGCCAGGAGGTAGCGCAGCTGACCGACCTCGCCCGGCTCGGCGTCGTACATGCCGATGATGGTGGCGATCTCCTCCAGCGAGAAGCCGAGGCGGCGTCCACGCAGGATGAGGGCCAGCCGGACGTGGTCGCGGGGATGGAAGAGACGCTGGCGGCCGCTCGGCCCACGGCGTTCGGGCTCGAGCAGGCCGCGATCCTCGTAGAAGCGGATCGTGCGCAAGGTCACGCCGAACTCCTGGGCAAGCTCGGAGATGGACCACGTCCGGGCAGCCGCCATGACGCTTACGTTAACGTAAGCCCATGACGTTCGAGCTCAGCGAGGACCACGAGAGCTTCCGCGCGGCTGTCCGCGACTTCGCCGAACGCGAGGTGGCTCCGCACGTGGCGAAGTGGGACCGGGAGGCCCACTTCCCCGTCGAGACGGTGCAGGCGATGGGGGACCTGGGCCTGTTCGGCATCACCGCGCCGGCGTCCGTCGGGGGTGGAGAGGGGGACTTCACCAGCCTCTGCGTGGCCATCGAGGAGCTCGGCCGGGTCGACCAGTCGATCGGCATCACCCTCTCGGCCGGGGTCGGCCTCGGGATCACCCCGCTGCTGGCCTTCGGCACCCCCGACCAGCAGGAGCAGTGGCTGCCGGACCTGGTGGCCGGGCGGCGCCTGGCTGCCTTCGGCCTGACCGAGTCCGAGGCCGGCTCCGACGCCGGGGCCACCCGAACCACGGCTCGCCTCGAGGAGGCCGAGGGCACCTGGGTGCTCAACGGGAGCAAGGCCTTCATCACGAACTCGGGCACCCCGATCACGTCACTCGTCACGGTGACGGCTCGCACGGGCACCCTTGCCGACGGCCGGCCGGAGATCTCCGCCGTCCTCGTCCCGGCCGGCACCGACGGGCTCATCGTCGAGCCGGCCTACGAGAAGCTGGGCTGGCACATCTCCGATACCCACGGCCTCATCCTCGACGACTGCCGGGTCCCGGAAGACCACCTGCTGGGGGAGCGTGGGGCCGGCTACCGGCAGTTCCTCGCCACCCTCGACGACGGGCGCATCGCCATCGCCGCGCTGGCCCTCGGCCTGGCGCGCGCCTGCCTCGAGCACGCGGTGGCCTACGCGGGCACGCGGGTCGCCTTCGGACGCCCCATCGGCGCCAACCAGGGGGTGGCCTTCCCGCTGGCCGACCTCGACGTGGCCGTGGAGGGCGCCAGGCTGCTGGTCTATCGCGCCGCTGCGCTGAAGGACGCCGGCGCCGGGCACCAGCAGGTCAAGCGCGCCGCCGCCCGAGCCAAGCTGTTCGCCACCGAGGCGGCCGTGACCGCGACGAGGGTTGCCACCCAGGTGTTCGGCGGCAACGGCTTCATGGAGGAGTTCCCGGTGGCACGTTTCTACCGGGACGCCAAGATCCTGGAGATCGGTGAGGGGACCAGCGAGGTCCAGCGGATGCTGCTGGCTCGATCCCTCGGCCTGCCGGCGGGCGAGTGAGCATGCACGACCACTGGGCGCAGGTCGCGCAGGCCCGTCACGCCACCGCAGTACCCACGTCGGCAGGGGCCGACAAGCTTGCCGACCAGAACAAGCGCTTCGTCCGGGAGCGGTTGGACCTGCTCTTCGACCGAGGGACCTTCGTCGAGGACGGCCAGCTGGCGAATGCCCGCGCTGGCGGGCTACCGGCCGACGGCGTGGTCACCGGTCGAGGTCTGGTCGAGGGAAGGCCCGCCCTCGTGGTTGCCAACGACCCGACCGTCAAGGCCGGCTCCTGGGGCGCGCGCACGGTGGAGAAGATCGTGCGCGTCACCGAGATCGCCCTGCGCGACGAGCTGCCGATCTTCTGGTTCATCGACTCCGCCGGGGCCCGCATCACCGACCAGGTGGAGCTGTTCCCCGGCCGCCGAGGTGCCGGGCGGATCTTCCACAACCAGGTGCTGCTGAGCGGCAAGGTGCCTCAGCTGTGCTGCCTGTTCGGTCCGTCGGCGGCCGGGGGTGCCTACATCCCGGCGTTCTGCGACCTGGTGGTCATGGTGGAGGGCAACGCCTCGATGTACCTCGGCAGCCCACGGATGGCCGAGATGGTCGTCGGGGAGCGGGTCAGCCTGGAGGAGATGGGTGGCGCCCGGATGCACGCCTCGGTGTCCGGCTGTGGGGACAACCTCGCCGTCGACGACGCCGACGCGATCGAGCAGATCCGGCACGTCTTCTCGTTCCTGCCGTCCTCGTGGCGAGAGCGGCCGCCGGCCTACGACGGATGTCCGCCGGCGGTGGTCTTCGATCGCGCGGTGCTGCCCCAGGAGGAGACCGCCGGCTACGACGTCCATGCGGTGATCGACGCGATCGTGGACGCCGACTCGTTCTTCGAGGTGAAACCGCTGTGGGCGGCCGAGCTCGTGGTGGGGTTCGGCCTGCTGGAGGGGCAGCCCGTCGGGGTGGTGGCGAACAACCCGGCCGTGCGCGGTGGCGTCCTGTTCGTGGACTCCGCGGACAAGGCGGCCCGCTTCGTCTGGTGGTGCGACGCCTTCAACGTGCCGCTGCTCTACCTGGCCGACGTCCCCGGGTTCATGATCGGCTCGCAGGTGGAGCGGCAGGGCATCATCCGCCACGGCGCAAAGATGATCACCGCGGTCGCCGAGGCCACGGTGCCGACCGTGTCCGTGGTCCTACGCAAGGCCTTCGGCGCCGGTCTCTACGCGATGTGCGGCCCCGGGTTCTCACCCGATGCGGTGCTCGGTCTGCCGAGCGCCAAGATCGCCGTCATGGGCCCGGAGGCCGCCGTCAACGCGGTCTACGCGAACAAGATCGCCGCCATCGCCGACGAGGCCGAGCGGGCGGCCTACGTGGAGCGCCTGCGCGAGGACTACGAGGAGGACATCGACATCCTTCGCCTTGCCGCCGACCTGGTGATCGACGCCATCATCGAGCCGGGCGAGCTACGGGCCGAGCTCATCGCCCGGTTCGCGGCGGCCCAGACGAAGGACCGGTCGATGCCGCCGAAGCGTCACGGGGTGCCGCCGGTGTGACGGTGGCGGTCGCCCACAGTGTCGGCCAGCTGACGTCGAGCTGCCGCAGCAGGTCCCGCAGCAGGGGCAGGGAGACGCCGACGACGTTGTGCGGGTCGCCCTCGATCCGCTCGACGAAGGCTCCGCCGAGGCCGTCGATGGTGAAGGCCCCGGCCACGCTGAGCGGCTCGCCGGTCGCCACGTAGGCCGCGACCTCCTCGTCGCTGATGTCGGCGAACTGCACCGCGGTGGAGGCGACCCGGTGCACGACGTGTCGCCCGGGCAGGAAGACCACCGCATGACCGGTGTGCAGCTGTGCCCATCGCCCACGCATCACCCGCCAGCGGCGGGTGGCGTCCTCAGCGTCGCCGGGCTTGCCGAAAGCCCGGCCATCCAGCTCCAGGACGGAGTCGCAGCCGAGCACGAGCGTCGGGCCCGCCGAGTCGGCCGCGGCGAGTCGGTCAGCCACCGTCTGGGCCTTGCCCAGCGCCAGCCGGCCGGCCATCTCGGCCGGGGCCTCTTCGGGATGCTCGTCCTCGGCCAACCCGCTGACGAGCACCTGGGGGTCCAGCCCGGCGCGTCGGAGCGTGTGGAGCCGAGCGGGTGAGGCCGAGGCGAGCACGAGTCGGGGACGCACGCGCGGGCAGGTGCTCAGAGGGTCTCGAGGGCGACGCGCAGTGGGTCCAGACCCATCGCACCAAGGCCCAGCGCATGGTCGTGGAACCGCTTGAGGTCGAAGTCCGCACCCTGGTTCGCCTTCGCCTCCGCCCTTGCCCGCAGCCACAACCGTTCACCGAGCTTGTAGGAGGGCGCCTGTCCCGGCCAGCCGAGGTAGCGGTTCACTTCCGCGCGCAGCATCGGCTCGTCGTGGCGGCTGTGCGCGCGCATGAACCGAAGGACGCCGTCGGCGCTCCAGCGCGGGCCGACCTGCTCCACGTAGCGCTCGGGTACCGGAAAGCCGCAGTGCAGGCCGATGTCGACGCAGACTCGCGCTGCCCGGAAGCGCTGCAGGTCCAGCATCCCCAGCCGGTCGCCCGGGTCTTCCAGCCAGCCGAGCTCACCCATGAGCCGCTCGGCGTACAGCGCCCAGCCTTCGCCGTGGCCGGACACCCAGCAGAGCAGCCGCTGCCAGCGGTTGAGCTCGTCGGTGCGCAGCATCGTCTGCCCGATCTGCAGGTGGTGGCCCGGCACCCCCTCGTGGAACACCGTGCTCATCTCTCGCCAGGTGTGGAAGGTGGTGGTCTCCTCCGGGACCGACCACCACATCCGACCAGGTCGGGAGAGGTCTTCGCTCGGGCCGGTGTAGTAGATGCCGCCGTCGTGCTGCGGAGCCAGTCGGCACTCCAGGCTGCGGATGGCGTCGGGGATCTCGAAGTGCGTACCAGCCAGGCTGTCCAAGGCTCGGTCGCTGAGGTCCTGCATCCAGGCGACGAACACCTCTGCGCCATGGAGACGGCGCGCCGGGTCGGCGTCCAGAGCGTCCAGTGCCCCCTCGAGGCCGGCTCCGGGCGCGACCTGCTCGCCAGCCGCGGACATCTCCGCCTCGAGCCTGGCGAGCTCCTCGAAGCCCCATGCGTAGCTCTCGTGGACGTCCACCTGCGCGCCGAGGAAGAACTGCGAGGCGATCCGATAGACCTCGGGTCCGCAGGCATCCTCGGTGGTGGCACGGGCCGTCATCCCGTCCAGGACGCCCTCGAAGGTGCCGAACGCATGCTCGGCCTCCTTCGCGGCCGCGAGCACTCGCGCTGCCTCCTGGGCGCCGACCTCGGACTCGGCGCGCTGCAGGGCGGGCTGGACGAGGTCGGTGAAGAAGCCGTCAGCCAGTCGACCGCACTGCTGCTGGCAGGCCAGCACCTGGCGGAGGGCCGGCGGCCGTCCCTCCTCGATCTCCGAGCACAAGGTGCGCCGGTACCCGTCGAGGGCGGAGGGGACGTGCACCAGGCGCTCGGCCACGGCGTCCCAGTCCGCGGCGGTCCGCGTCGGCATGAGCGAGAAGACCTGGCGGACTTCCTGCAGCGGGCTGGCCAGAACGTTGAGCGATCGTTCCAGCCCGGCCTCGGCGTAGGCGACTGCGCTGCTCAGCCGTTCCGTCATGGCGAGCTGGGCGATGCGCTCGCGGTCGTCGGTCGGGGTCAGGCCATCAACGGCGCGCCAGGTTTCGCGCGTCTCCTGCAGCCGGCGGGCGAACCCCTCGGGGCTCAGGTCGCTCGTCTCGTGGTCATGCCCAGCGATGCCGACGGACGTGGCACCGTAGGGGTCGCTCGCCGCCCACGTCTCGACGTAGGCCTCGGCGACGGCGTCGACGCCATGCTGGTCCCCGCCCCGCTGATCGGTCGCCGGCTGCTCGCTCATGGTGTGACCGTACCGAGGTCGACCGGGCCAGCGGGTGGCCCGAAGGTCCCGGTTGGCCGGCTGGCCAGCAGGGGCCGTCATTGGTGGGCCTCAGGACGGCAGCGCGCTGGTGCGCCACCCCTGCGGCGCCGGCGCCGGAACAGCCCGGTGGCTGCGCCAGTAGGCCGCCCACCCGGCCGAAGTGTCCGGCGGGCGTGGTCTCCGCCGCGTGCCGGCGCTGGCTCGCGCCATGACGACGGCGACGACGGCGGCAAGCTCCTCGGGCGTCGGCTGCCCGGTGATGACGCGCAGTGCCGTCTCGGGGCCGGGGCCACCTGGGCCTCCGGGGCCTCCGGGGCCATCGGGCGGAGCGGCGGTCACAGCGGGATGTTCCCGTGCTTCTTCGGTGGCAAGGTCTGACGCTTCGTGCGCAGGGCCCGCAGTGCCCTGACCACCTCGACCCGGGTACGCGAAGGCGTGATCACGGCGTCCACGTAGCCGCGGTCGGCTGCCTGGTAGGGGTTCGCCAGCGTGTCGTCGTACTCCTGGATGAGCTCGGCCCGCCGGGCCGACGGGTCGTCGGCGTCGGCGAGCTCCTTGCGGTGCAAGATGTTCACGGCTCCCTGGGCGCCCATCACGGCGACTTGCCCGGTCGGCCAGGACAGGTTGATGTCCGCGCCGAGGTGCTTGGAGCCCATGACGACGTACGCGCCCCCGTAGGCCTTGCGCGTGATGATGGTGACCTTGGGAACCGTGGCCTCGGCGTAGGCGTAGATCAGCTTGGCGCCGCGCCTGATGATGCCTTGGTGCTCCTGGTCGGTGCCGGGCAGGAAGCCGGGGACGTCTACGAAGGTGAGCACGGGGACGTTGAAGGCGTCGCATGTACGGACGAATCGGCTGGCCTTCTCCGAGGCCCCGATGTCCAGCGTGCCGGCGAACTGCATCGGCTGGTTGGCCACCACGCCGACCGCGTGACCGTCGACGCGGCCGAAGCCGATCACCATGTTGGGTGCGTAGAGGGGCTGCACCTCGAGGAACTCGCCGTCGTCGACGATGGCGCTGATGACGTCGAGCATGTCGTAGGGCTGGTTGGCCGAGTCCGGGATGATGGCATCCAGCGCACGGTCGGCGTCGGTGACCTCCATCGGGGTGTCGACCTCGTAGCTGGGCGCGTCGGTCAGGTTGTTCGACGGCAGGTAGGACAGCAGCGCCTTGACCCAGTCGATGGCGTCCTGCTCGTCGCTGCCCAGGTAGTGGGCGTTCCCGCTGGTCGCGTTGTGCGTCCGCGCGCCACCGAGCTCCTCGAAGCCGATGTCCTCGCCGGTGACCGTCTTGATCACCTCGGGTCCGGTGATGAACATGTGCGACGTCTTGTCCACCATGACGGTGAAGTCGGTGATCGCCGGTGAGTACACGGCGCCGCCGGCGCACGGTCCCATGATGAGGGAGACCTGTGGCACGACCCCCGAGCCGAGCACGTTGCGGTAGAAGATCTCCCCGTACAGGCCCAGCGAGACCACGCCCTCCTGGATCCGGGCCCCGCCGCTGTCGTTGATGCCGATCACCGGGCAGCCGATCTTCAGCGCGAGGTCCATGACCTTGACGATCTTCTCGCCGAAGACCTCCCCGAGCGATCCGCCGAAGACGGTGAAGTCCTGGGCGAAGACCGCGACCTGACGACCGTCGATGGTGCCGAGCCCGGTGACGACCCCGTCGCCGTAGGGTCGGGTCTTGTCCAGGCCGAACTGGGTCGAGCGGTGCCGGGAGAGCTCGTCGGTCTCCAGGAACGAGCCCGGGTCCAGCAGGGCTTCGAGGCGTTCGCGGGCGGTCATCTTGCCCTTGGCGTGCTGCTTCTCCACGGCCCTCGCCGAGCCGGCATGGGTGGCCTGCTCCAGACGCTGGGCGAGATCGGTGATCCGGCCGGCTGTGCTCTTGGTGTCGACCGCCGGCGGCTCGGCCTGCTGCGTGGACATGGTGGCAGGGTAGTCAACGGCGCGAGTGCCCAGCGCCGGCGGGCCTGGAGAGATGGGTCTCGACGTGAGGTCGCCGACCGCGATCACTAGGGTCTGTCGCGTGGAGCGTGACGTCCGGGGCGCTGCTCGGCGAGAGGTCCCGGCCGAGCTGCGCGCCGACGTGCGACTCCTGGGCGACCTGCTCGGTGAGGTGCTGGTCGAGTACGGAGGGCCAGCTCTGCTGGATGCCGTGGTCGAGCTTCGCAAGGGCGTGCTGCTGGCCCACCAGGACGAAGGCACGGGCTCCGCCGGGCCGCAGGACGACGACGCGACGCGGGCGATCAGCGACGTCGAAGCCCTCGTCGCCGCTCTGCCGCTGGAGCGGGCTGAAGACGTGGCGCGAGCCTTCACGGTGTTCTTCCACCTGGCCAACCTCGCCGAGGAGTACCACCGCATCCGGCTGCTCCGGCGCTCCGGTGCCGAGCTCGAGGACGCCGCCGTCGGTGTGGGCGACGCCCTGAGCCGGATCGAGCAGCGGCAAGGGCCGATGGCGTCCCGGGCCACGCTGGCGGGCCTCCGCGTCCATCCAGTGCTGACCGCCCACCCCACTGAGGCTCGTCGACGCTCGGTGGTGCGTGCGGTGCGATCGCTGGCCGAGCTCCTGGCCCGTCTGGACGACGAGCGCCTTGCGCCGGCCGAGCGAGCCGAGTGCCGTCGTCGGATGCTGGAGCAGATCGACGTCCTCTGGCGTACCTCGCTGCTGCGCGAGCAGCGACCCGGGCCGCTTGACGAGGTGCGCACCGTCATGGCGGTCTTCGACGAGGTGCTGTTCGACGTCGTTCCCGCGGTCTACCGGCGCGCTGAGAACGACCTGGTCGGTGACCGCAGCGGCCTGGACCCCCCGCGGGTGCTGCCCTGGTTGCGCTTCGGCTCGTGGATCGGCGGAGACCGTGACGGCAACCCTTTCGTGACGGCGGCGGTCACCCGTCAGGCGATGGCCGTGCAGGCCGACACCGTCCTGCGTGCTCTGGAGCGGGCCACCCGAGATGTCGGTTGGGCGCTGACCGTGGACGATCGCAGCACGCCGCCGTCACCGGGGGTGCGCCGGCTGGTGGCCGACGCGCAGTCCGAGCACCCGGAGGTCCTCGACCCGATCAGGACGCGCTCACCGCAGGAGACGCACCGCGTGGCTCTCGTCCTGATGGCCGAGCGGTTGCGGGCCACCCGTGCCCGCAATGCCGACCTCGCCTACCCGGTGGTCGAGGAGTACCTGCAGGATCTTCGGCTCGTCCAGCGTTCCCTGGCGGCCGCCGGCGACGGCAGGACCGCCTACGGGTCGCTGCAGGGCTTGCTGTGGCAGGCGGAGACGTTCGGCTTCCACCTCGCCTCCCTCGAGGTCCGCCAGCACAGCAGCGTGCACGCCGACGCGCTGGCCGAGGTCCGAGCCGGCGGTGAGCGCTCGGCGGCAACCGAGGAGGTCGTGGCCACGTTGAAGGTGATGGCGCAGCTGCAGCAACGCTTCGGTGTCGAAGCCTGTCGTCGCTACGTCGTCTCGTTCACCCGCAGCGCCGCCGACGTCGCGGCGGTCTACGAGCTGGCCGACGTCGCGGCCGAGGGCCGGTCCTTGGTCATCGACGTCGTGCCGTTGTTCGAGACCGGGGAGGACCTCGAGCGGGCTCCGCTCGTGCTCGAGGAGATGCTGTCGCTGCCGGCGGTGCGTCGCCGGTTGTCCGCAAGCGGGCGCCACCTGGAGGTGATGCTCGGCTACAGCGACTCGGCCAAGGACATCGGTCCGCTCTCGGCCACGCTCGCCCTGACTCGGGCCCAGGAGCGACTGGTGGCCTGGGCCAGCCGGCACGCCATCCGGCTGACGCTCTTCCACGGTCGTGGGGGTGCCCTGGGGCGTGGCGGTGGCCCGGTCGGACGTGCCGTCCTGGCGCAGCCCCCTGGCTCCCTGGCGGGGAGGTTCAAGATCACCGAGCAGGGCGAGGTGGTCTTTGCTCGCTACGGTGACCCGACCATCGCGCTGCGGCACCTCGACCACGTGAGTGCCGCGGTGCTCCAGGCGTCCTCGCCGGAGACCGAAGCCCGAATCGCCGAGGCTGCCGAGCGCTTCACCGGGCTGGGCGAGCGCCTCGACGTCGACGCGGCGTCGGCCTACCGGCGGCTGGTGGGCACGGACGGCTTCGCGGCCTGGTTCGCCAAGGCGACGCCGCTCGAGGAGCTTGCCCTGCTGCCGCTGGGATCGCGACCCGCTCGGCGGGGAGTCACCATCGACTCCCTTGCCGACCTGCGCGCGATCCCCTGGGTCTTCGCCTGGGCGCAGAGCCGGGCGAACGTCCCCGGGTGGTACGGCCTCGGCTCGGCCCTCGCGGCCGAGCTCGACCGCCCCGGTGGGCTGGAGTCGCTGCGCTCGGCCTACCGGGAGTGGCCACTGCTGCAGGCGACGTTGGACAACGCCGAGATGTCGTTGGCCAAGACCGACCGCCACCTGTTCCGACGACTGCTCGCGGTAGGTGAGCGCGAGGACATCGTCGACCTCATCCTCGATGAGCACGAGGCCGCGGTCCGTGGGCTGCTGGCCGTGACCAACCAGCGGGTCCTGCTCGAGCGTCGGCGGGTGCTGGGGCCGGCGGTCGCGCTTCGCAACCCATACATCGACGCCTTGTCCTTCCTGCAGATCCGGGCCCTGAGCGGCCTGCGCGCGCTCGAGGAGTCGGCCGAGGCCGATCGTGAGCAGCTGCAGCGGCTCCTGCTCATCACCGTCAACGGCGTGGCTGCTGGGCTGCAGAACACCGGATGACCTCTGGGTGGCAGGTCTGCTGGGAGGCGCGAGTCACCTCCACGCAGGACGAGGCCCGCCAGCGGGCGATGTCCGGCGCACCGCACGGCGTGGTGGTCGCAACCCTGGACCAGACTGGTGGTCGGGGTCGGCACGGCCGGCCCTGGGTGACGCCGCCAGGTGCGGGCCTGGCCGTGAGCGCCGTCCTGCGGCCAGATCTGCTCGCGGGCGCCCTGCCGAGGCAGCGCTGGACGTGGTTGCCCCTGGTGACCGGGCTGGCCGTGGCCGAGGCGGTCGACGACGTCGCCGGCAGGCTCGTGCGCGCCACGCTGAAGTGGCCGAACGACGTGCTGGTCGTCAGGCACTCCGGCGAGGCCAAGCTGGCCGGGATCCTGAGCGAGCGGCTCGAGACCCCGACCGGCCCGGTGGCGATCGTCGGGATCGGGCTGAACCTCCAGGCCGGTGGGCTGCCTGCCGGTGCCGTCGCGCTGGGGGAGCTGCTCCAGAGCACGCCGGACGCGGCCTCGGTGACATCCAGCCTGTTGACCCGCCTCGACGAGCACCTTGAGGCCTTGGCCACCGCGAGCGCCACCACCGTCGGTGCGGCGTATCGCCGCCGTTGCTCCACGATCGGCCGAGACGTCCGGGTCGAGCTCCCCGGCTCGCGCAGGCTGGCTGGGAGAGCGGTCGGAGTCGACGCATTCGGCCGGCTGGTGGTTCGACCAGCTGGTGAGGCCGACGTCGTGTCGATCGCTGCCGGCGACGTGGTTCACCTACGTCCCACCGACTCGGCGTCCGACGTGCCATGATCTGCCGCCATGGGCTTCCCTGAGGACTCGCTCTCCAGCGACGAGACGCTGCTGCTGCACACCCGAACGCACTGGAAGGCGATGATCGGCGGCATCGTCTGGCTGCTGCTCGGTGTCGTCGGCGCGATACTGCTCCTGACGCTGTTCGACGTCACCGCGCTGTCCTGGGTTGCTCTCGCCCTGATCGTCCTCGTCGGTGGCTGGTTCTTCCTCTCGCCCTTCGCCCGGTGGTACTCCTCGACATACACGGTCACCGACCGGCGGATCATCACGCGGACCGGCCTGATCAACCAGACCGGGCGCGAGATCCCGCTCAAGCGGGTGAGTGGCGTCTCCTACGACAAGGGGGCCCTGGACCGGATGTTCGGCTGCGGCACGCTCAAGGTGGAGTCCTCGGCGGAGACCACGAGTGTCATCTTCAACGATGTGCCGAACGTCGAGCAGGTCCAGCACATGCTCAGCGAGCTGATCGCCAAGCAGCCGGGCTGATCACTCGACCTGCAGCGCGGCAGCCTCTCCGGGAAGGTCCAGCGGGGCGACGGGTTGCCCGGGCTCGGTGAACACCCACCGGCGGTAGGCCCAGAACCGGAAGACCGTCCCGAGCGCCAACCCGACCACGTTCGCCGAGATGTTGTCCGCCAAGGGGCTGGTGAGGCCCAGCACGTAGTGGCTGAGTGCCAAGGTGGCCAGCGAGATGCCCATGCCGACGGCGTTGAGCAGGAAGAACAACGCGTACTCCCGGACGTAGCCGGAGCGGCCGCGATGGCGGAACGTCCACTCCCGGTTGCCCAGGTAGGTGACGATCGTGGCCACCACGACCGAGCAGGCCTTCGCGGTCAACGGCTTGTCGTACAGCACGCCCTCACCACCGGCGAAGCGGAGCAGGTTGAAGACGGTCACGTCCACGACGTAGCCGACTCCGCCGACGGCGAGGAACTTCATGCCTTCTCTGCTGCGGTGGGACAGCCGCTGCCGAGCCGCCTCCAGCACCTGCATCGGACCAGCCTATGTCGGCGATACCCTCCGAGGCGTGTCGGCAGCCAGCAGCAGCCCGAGGCCGGTGGTCGGAGTTGTCGGCGGAGGTCAGCTCGCCAGGATGCTGCAGCCCGCGGCGGTCGCGCTCGACGTCGACCTGCGTGTGCTCGCCGGCTCGTCGACGGACAGCGCCGCGCTGGTCGTGCCCGGGACGTCCGTGGGCGAGGAGAGCTCCCTGGCTGACCTCACGACCTTCGCCGATGTCGTGGACGTGGTGACCTTCGACCACGAGCAGGTGTCCCCGGCGCACCTGCGGTCCCTCGTGGCCCACGGCGCGATCCTGCGACCGGGACCGGCGGCGCTGGCCCACGCGCAGGACAAGCTCGTGATGCGCCGACGGCTCGCTGAGCTGGGGATCCCGGTTCCGGCCTTCGCCGTGGTAGCCGACCCGGGGGAGGTTGTCGCGACGGCCCAGCAGGCGGGTTGGCCTGTCGTGCTCAAGACGGCCCGCGGCGGCTACGACGGCCGTGGGGTCTGGGTGGTGGACTCCGTCACCGAGGCTGGCGAGCCGTTCCTCGCCGGCGTCCCGGTGATAGCCGAGGAGCATGTGGACTACCGGCGAGAGCTCTCGGCCATGGTCGCCCGGTCACCGTCCGGTCAGGCGGTCGCCTACCCGGTGGTGGAGTCGGTGCAGCGAGACGGCATCTGCGTGGAAGTGCTTGCCCCGGCTCCGGGGTTGGACCCGGACCTCGCAACGGCAGCCCAGCAGCTCGCGCTGCGGGTGGCGTCCGAGCTCGACGTGGTTGGCGTGCTGGCCGTCGAGCTGTTCGAGACCGACCCGCAGGCCTACGAGGACAGGCTCCTGGTGAACGAGCTGGCGATGCGCCCGCACAACAGCGGGCACTGGACCATCGACGGTGCCGTCACCTCGCAGTTCGAGAATCACCTGCGCGCCGTGCTGGACCTCCCGCTGGGTGCGCCGAATGCCGTGGCTGCGCGGACGGTGATGGTCAACATCCTGGGTGGGGAGCTCCCTGACCTGCACGCCTCGCTGCGCCACGTGATGGCGCGTGACCCAGGCGTGAAGGTGCACCTCTACGGCAAGGCGGTCCGTCCTGGACGCAAGGTCGGCCATGTCACCGTGACTGGACAGAACACCGAGAGCGCCCTGGCCTCGCTGCGGGAGCGGGCCTGGCACGCCGCCGACTGCATCACGGGGATGATCGACGAGTGAGTCAGGCAGGACCAGGCGCGAACGACGGAAGAGGTGCGGCATGAGCGGGTCGCTCGTCGGTGTGGTGATGGGCTCTGACAGCGACTGGCCGGTGATGTCGGCGGCCGCGCAGGTCCTGGCCGAGTTCGAGGTCAGCCACGAGGTGGACGTGGTCTCCGCGCACCGGATGCCGCGGGCCATGATCGAGTACGGGGCCACCGCTGCAGAACGCGGGCTCCGCGTGCTCATCGCGGGGGCCGGTGGCGCCGCACACCTGCCGGGCATGCTCGCGGCGGTCACCCCGTTGCCGGTCGTCGGGGTCCCGGTGCCGCTGAAGGTCCTCGACGGGATGGACTCCCTGCTCTCGATCGTGCAGATGCCCGCTGGGGTGCCGGTGGCGACGGTCGCCGTCGGCAACGCCCGGAACGCCGGGTTGCTCGCCGTGCGGATCCTTGGTGCCGGTCAGGGCGAGGACGCCGCCGCGCTTCGCGCTCGGATGGTCATGTTCCAGGAGGAGCTCGAGCAGCAGGCCAGGGCCAAGGGCGAGCGGCTGCGTGGCTCGCTGGGAGACTGAGGGCCCTGGGGGGGGGGCGATCTTGGCGAGGCTCAGGCCGCCGGACCCAGGCGAGGCCACTCGATGGCCGGGCACCGGTCCATCACCATGGCGATCCCGGCCCCGGTGACTCGGCGGTAGGCCTCGGCGTCGATCACCCCCAGCTGGAACCAGACCGAGCCGGCGCCGACCGAGATCGCTTGCTCGGCGATCCGGCCGGCAAGCTCGGACCGCACGAAGACGTCCACGCAGTCGATGGGCGAGTCCACCTCGGCCAGCGTGCGGAACCCCGGTTCGCCGTGGACCGTCTCGGCCTTCGGGTGCACCGGGATGATGCGCTTCCCGTGCTGCTGGAGGAAGGTCGCGACGCCGTAGGCGGCTCGTCGTCGATTCGTGGACAGGCCTACGACGGCCCAGGTCTCGGCATCGGCCAGGATCGAGCGAATGCTCTCCTCGTCCGCCCCGGGCAGGTCCAGCCCTGCGCTCACGGACGTCCCAGGCCGCGATAGGTCCAGCCCGCCGCGCGCCAGGCCTCCGGGCTCAGGGTGTTTCGGCCGTCGAGGACTCGGGTGGCGCGCACGGTGTCGGCCAGCGTGGCTGGGTCCAGCACGGCGAACTCGTCCCACTCGGTGAGGTGCAGCACGACATCGGCGCGGTCACAGGCGTTGGTGGCGGTGTCGGCGTAGTGCAGGGTGGGGAACACCGCACGTGCGTTCGGCATCGCCTTCGGGTCGTAGACGCGGACGTGGGCGCCCTGGAGCTGGATCTGTCCGGCGACGTTGAGCGCAGGGGAGTCGCGGACGTCGTCGGAGTCGGGCTTGAAGGCCACTCCGAGCACCGCGACCCGGGTCCCGAGGAACGACCCGCCGACCAGCTCGCGAGCCATCTCGACGGTGCGCCCGCGGCGGCGCATGTTGATCGCGTCGATCTCCCGCAAGAACGACAGCGCGTCCGAGGCGCCCAGCTCACCGGCGCGAGCCATGAAGGCGCGGATGTCCTTGGGCAAGCAGCCGCCACCGAAGCCGATGCCGGCGTTGAGGAAGCGCCGGCCGATGCGCTGGTCATGCCCGATGGCGTCGGCCAGGGCAACCACATCGGCACCGGTCACCTCGCAGATCTCGGCGACGGCGTTGATGAAGGAGATCTTGGTCGCCAGGAACGCGTTCGCCGACACCTTGACGAGTTCGGCCGTGGGCAGGTCGGTCACCACGACCGGCGTACCGGCGGTGATCGCCTCGCGGTACAGGGCTCGGAGCACGGTCTCGACGGCCGAGCCCTCGTCCTCGCCGAGCCCGAACACCAGCCGGTCCGGGTGCAGCGTGTCGGCCACTGCGAGCCCCTCCCGCAGGAACTCGGGGTTCCATGCCAGCGACACGCCTGCAGCGGCCCTCTGGCGCAGGCGCGTGGTGAGCTCGGCGGCCGTGCCCACCGGCACGGTTGACTTGCCCACCACGAGGGCGCCCGGCTCGAGGTGGGGGGCGAGCTGGTCCACGGCGGCGCGCAGGTTGCTGAGGTCGGCGGCGAACCCGTCGCTGCGCTGCGGGGTGTTCACGCAGAGGAAGTGCACGTCCCCGTGCTGCCCGGCCTCGGCGAAGGACGTGGTGAACCGCAGCCGCCCGTCGGAGACGTGCTTCTCCAGCAGCGGCTGAAGGTCCGGCTCGTAGAAGGGCACCCGCCCGGCGGACAAGGCGGCGACCTTGGTCTCGTCCACGTCGACGCCGACCACCTCGAAGCCGAGCTCGGCCATGCAGGCCGCGTGGGTGGCGCCGAGGTACCCGGTGCCGACGACGGTGACCCGTCGCGGCAGCTGCTCCCCGTTCTGCATGGTCTGGAGCCTACCGGGGCTCGCGATCGGGTTTCGTGAGTCGCTTCGGGACAGGGTCGCCCTCGGCAAGGGAGTCGAAGAGCCTCGCTGCCTCCGCCTCGTCCCAGAGCACGACCGAGCCGACGTCCGTCGTGGCGAAGCCGCCGATCGGGACCGTCAGGGTGACGCCTTGCCCGCCGGTGGCCCGCAGCATCGTCAGCCCGAACCGGGTGATGCTGACGGGCCCGGCGCCCTCATCGACGGTGAGCGCGCTCCCGGCGGCGAGCGCGAGGCGACCGGCCCGCCAAGGGTTCAGCACGACCGCCGGCGACGTGGCGCGCTCGGCCATCGCCGAGAGCATCTCCCGCTGCCGTTCCACCCGACCGAGATCTCCGTCGGGGTCCTGGTACCGCGAACGCACGTAGCCCAGCGCGTCGGCGCCATCGAGGGTCTGGCACCCGGCGGGCAGGTCGATCCCGGCGAGTGGGTCCGCGAGCGCGTCATCCAGGCATACCTGGACCCCTCCCATCGCGTCCACGATGCCGGCGAAGCCGTCGAGGCCGATCTCGGCGTAGTCGTCCATCCGCAGCCCGGTGGCCAGCTCGACGGTCTGGACGAGGAGCTGTGGGCCGCCGAATGCGTAAGCGGCGTTGATCTTGTTCATCCCGTAGCCGGGGATCTCGACGTAGGAGTCGCGGGGGATGCTGATGAGGGAGGTCTGCCCACCCGGCGCCCGGTGCAGGAGCATGATCGTGTCCGTCCGGCGACCAGTGGCGGCACCCGTCGCCAGCTCGCGCCGCTCCTTGGCGCTCAGCCCCTCGCGGCTGTCGGAGCCCACGAGCAGCCACGTCGTGCCCGGCGTGTCTGGCGGACGTGCTCCGCCTGGGATGGCGTCCACGCGGTCCAGAGACAGGTAGCCGAGGAGGAGCAGCGTGACGGCGTACCCGAGGATGAGGGCAAGCACGACCAGGAGGGCGGTGATCGTGGTCCGGAGCCAGCTGCGCTTGCCGGGAGGAGGAGTGGTCCCGGGCGCACGGTCCGGCTCCCGGGCGACGGGGATCAGCTGCGTCTGCTGGAGGGGATCGTCCTCCGGAGGCCGGCTCACGGCTGCGACGGTACCGACATGAGCCCAGGGATCCATCCGGGAACCCTCGCCGGGCGCCTGGACTCCCTCGCCGAGCGGCTGCGCCACCGCAGCCCGACCCGGCTGCACCCGGTCTCCGCCGACATCACCACCCACCTGCAGCGGTTGGCGGACTTGGCAGCCGAGGCCGACTGCCAGCCGGCTCGAGTGCTGCCGCCGCTGCCCGAGCAGGCCCTCGGCGACGCGCTCGCGGTCCTGGGGGCCGACCTGCTACGAGCGCTCCCGGAGAACCCCGGCCCGACCAGGGAGGACATCGCTGCGCGGGTCTCAGGCGTGCTGTCCGACCTCGGTCGCCTCGTCCCCTGAGACCGGGCTCCCCCGGGCGGGGCCGACCGGGTTCGGCATGCTCGACCGGCGCCGGTAGCGCAGCGCGCTCCATCGGCCTCGCCGGCTGCGATCCTCACCGCTCACCTGTGCCACCGTTACCTCGGTGCCGGGCTGCTCGACTGCGCGGGCGGCAGCCAGGCTCACGGGGAGCAGTGCCTCACCTCTGATGGGGTCCACGCTCGGCTCATCGATCAAGCCGGCGGCGGCGGCCAGGCTCGGGAGCATCACGGCCGCGCCCGTCGCGTAGCCCGTGGCGCTGGGATGGAACCGGTCGTGACCGAACAGCTCGCCCGGGGCTGCGGCGAACTCCGGTGCCAGCAACGTGGCGATCGATACCGTCCGTCCCCCGGCCTCCACCACGGCGACCGTCTGGGCGGCCGCCAGCTGGCGACTCCAGCGGCGGGCCACCCAGCGCAGCGGCGGCGCGATCGGCTCGATGGTGCCGAGGTCGGGGCAGGTGCCGACCACCACCTGGCAGCCGGTGGCCAGCAGGCTGCGGACGCCGGCGTCGAGCATGCGCACGGACTCGGAGGGGCGGATGCCCTTGGTGACGTCGTTGGCCCCGACGATCACGAGGGCCACGTCCGGGTGGGGGACCTGTTCCAGGGCTCGTTCGAGCTGGGCTGCCAGGTCCTCGCTGCGGGCCCCGACCTCTGCCAGCACACGCAGGCGCACCTCACGTTCGGCCAGCGCAGCCAGGCCGGAGGCCAGCATCGCGGCCATCGTCTCCTCGGCTCGCTCGGTCCCGTAGCTGGCGGCGGTGGAGTCGCCGAGCACGACGAGCTGCAGGGGGGGTCGACCGGGTGCGGCGTGCTGGCGTCCGTAGGTGCCGTCGGCCTCCGGAGGGATGTCGTCGGCCCACCCGATCGCGCGCCGGGCCAGCTTCGCCTCGGCGTAGAGCAGCGCGAAGGCCGAGGCACCGAGCACGGACAGGCCACCACCGCCATAGACCGCAGCGGTCGCGATCAGGCGAGCCGCACGTGCGCTGCTCACCGTTGCCTCCTTCGGACGCTCGCCGCCCGCCACCCTATGACCTGCGTGGTCGACCTCGCGCCACCCGGACCTGGGTGGTCCCCCTAGCATCGTGGGGTGGAGTACTCCTCGTCGATCGTCGACCTCATCGGGAACACCCCCCTGGTCCGCCTGACGCGGGTGCTGGACGGCGTCGACGTCCTGCTGCTGGCGAAGGTGGAGTACCTGAACCCCGGCGGCTCGGTGAAGGACCGGATCGCCCTGCGGATGATCGAGGCGGCCGAGGCCTCCGGGGCGCTGCGGCCGGGTGGCACGATCGTGGAGCCCACCAGCGGCAACACCGGCGTCGGCTTGGCGCTGGTTGCCCAGCAGCGCGGCTACCACTGCGAGTTCGTCGTGCCGGACAAGGTGTCGGCGGACAAGGTCAACGTGCTGCGTGCCTACGGGGCCACCGTGCACGTGTGTCCGACGGCCGTCCCGCCCGAGCATCCGGACTCCTACTACTCCGTCTCGGACCGACTGGCTCGCGAGATCCCCGGGGCGTGGAAGCCGGACCAGTACGCGAACCCGGAGAACCCGCGCTCGCACTACGAGACCACCGGGCCGGAGCTGTGGGCCCAGACCGAGGGCAGGGTGACGCACTTCGTCGCCGGGGTGGGGACCGGCGGCACGATCACCGGTGTCGGCCGCTACCTCAAGGAGGTCTCAGACGGGGCGGTGCAGGTCGTCGGAGCCGACCCGGTCGGCTCGGTGTACTCGGGGGGGGACGGGCGTCCCTACTTGGTCGAAGGGGTCGGTGAGGACTTCTGGCCCGACACCTACGACCCGACCACGACGGACCGAGTCATCGCCGTCTCCGACGCCGACTCCTTCGCGATGACGCGGCGCCTGGCTCGGGAGGAGGGCCTGCTGGTCGGTGGGTCGTGCGGGATGGCGGTGGTGGCTGCCGTCCGGCTGGCTCGTGAGCTGGAGGCGCAGGACTGGCGGAGCCGGGATGGCGAGGCGCCGGTGGTCGTCGTGCTGCTGCCTGACGGCGGGCGTGGCTACCTGTCCAAGGTCTTCGACGACCCCTGGCTCAACCGTCATGGCTTCCTCAGCGAGTCCGGTGGTGTCCTTGTCCGTGATCTGGTGCGGACCAAGGAAGGTGGTCTGCCCGACCTGGTGCACACCCACCCCAACGAGTCCATCGCCGACGCGGTGGAGATCCTGCGGGAGTACGGGGTGTCCCAGATGCCCGTCGTTCGGGCTGAGCCGCCGGTCATGGCGGCCGAGGTCGCCGGCTCGGTGTCCGAGCGCGAGCTGCTCGCGGCCTTGTTCGACGGGAGGGCGCACCTGTTCGACCGCGTCGGGGACCACATGGACCCACCGTTGCCGGAGGTCGGTGGCGGGGAGCCCGTCTCGGCCGCGGTGAGCAAGCTGGAGGACGCCGACGCCCTGCTGGTGCTCGACGACGGCCGGCCCATCGGGGTGCTGACGCGACACGACCTGCTCGGCTACCTGTCGGCGTAGCGGCATGGATGCTGAGGACTGGAACGCCCGGTACGCCGCCAGCGAGCAGGTGTGGAGCGAGCAGGCCAACCGGTGGGTCGTGGAGATGGTCGAGCCTCTCCCACCCGGGCGTGCAGTCGACCTGGCCGCAGGAGAGGGGCGCAACGCGTTGTGGCTGGCCGCTCGCGGCTGGCAGACTACTGCGGTCGACTTCAGCGAGGTCGCGCTGGCACGGGGGCGTAGCCGACCGGGGGGACAGGTCCTGCGCTGGGTGCGATCAGACGTCGTCGACTACCGGCCCGACGAGCTCGTCGATCTCGTGGTCGTCTGCTACCTCCACCTCGAGCGTGAGGCCATGCGGCTGCTGCTGGCGCGCACGACCGAGTGGCTCGCACCAGGGGGTTCGCTGGTCGTCGTCGGCCATGCGTTGCGCAACCTCATCGACGGGGTCGGTGGGCCCCAGGACCCACAGCGGCTGCAGGACGTCGACCTGTATCGGGGGGTTGCCACCGGTCTGGACGTGCGGCGATGCGAAGAGGTGGCTCGGCCGGTCGGGGAGCGCATGGCCATCGACGTCGTCCTGCACGCGACCCGCTCGCTCGGCTGACTACCCCTCCAACGCGAGCCCGACGGGGCAGGCGACCCCAGTCCCGCCAAGGCCGCAGTAGCCGTTCGGGTTCTTGTGGAGGTACTGCTGGTGGTACTCCTCGGCGAAGAAGAACGGCCCGGCGCCGGCCTCGGCTTCCGGCGCCAGCGGGCGCACCTCGGTGGTGATCGTGCCGAGGCCGGCCGCGTGCAGCCGCTGCTGGTAGTCCGTCAGCGACCGCTCGACCATCGACTGCTGCTCCGACGTGGTCCAGTAGACCGCCGAGCGGTACTGCGTCCCGCGGTCGTTGCCCTGTCGCATGCCCTGGGTTGGGTCGTGCCCCTCCCAGAACGTCCGGAGGATCGTGCCCAGCGTGACGGTGGCAGGGTCGAACACCACGCGGACGGCTTCGGTGTGCCCGGTGCGACCGGTGCAGGTCTCCTCGTAGGTCGGGTTGGGGGAGGAGCCGCCGGCATAGCCCACCGCGGTGGTCCACACGCCGTCCAGCCGCCAGAACAGCCGCTCGGCGCCCCAGAAGCAGCCGAGGCCGAGCACGATCTCCTGCATCCCCGCTGGGGGATCGGCCTCGATGTCAGTGCCGAGCACGGCGTGCGAGCCGCTGAGCCGATAGGGCCGGTCGGGGCGGCCGGGCAAGGCGTCCGCGGCCGAGACCAGGGTGGCCTTGGCGGGGGTGGCGAACAGGAAGTCGAACATGGGCGGTCCTCCTCGTCTCTGCTGGGAGAACCCGGCAGCCGCGCCTGATGTTCCAGGGTCGATCCAGGGGTGTTCCAGGGTTGTTCAGGTCTGCTCGCCGTCAGAGCACCACGCCGTAGGCCTCGGTGAAGGCGCGGCGCGCATAGGCGTTCGTGGCGTAGGCGAACCCTTCGTCCCCCCAGCCAGTGCCCCAGCTGTTGCGGATGATGAATCGCCGTGCCGTGTACCCCACGATGGCGACGGCGTGACCGCCACGAGCGGTCGCGGGACGGTACGTCGACAGGACGCCGTCGGTGTCGCCGGCGGAGTCGAAGGTGGCGTCCACGTCGAGGCGAACGAGGATCGGGCCGTTCTCGGCCAACCATCTCCGCCATCCACGCAGGTCGTCGTGCAGGTTGAAGTAGGAGGAGATGCGGTAGCGACTGGCCCGTGCGTAGAGCTGCTCCTCCGAGCCGGCGAACAGCGCGCCCGGCTCGAAGGGCAGGTCGGCAGCCGGGAGGGCGCCCCACTTGCGGGCCACATCCAGAGCGGCTTTCAGCGACGTCCCCGCCGACTCGATGAAGCTGCTCGGTCGTCGGAAGGGGTCGACCTCCTTGGACGCCATCCACTGGAACCGGACCGACAGCGGTGCACTGGGGTCAAGCCGCCCCTGCTGCACGAAGTGCCAGCGCAGCACCGCGTCGGCGCTTGCCCATCCGACGCATGACCCGGTCGCTCCCTGGTCGGCGACGGTCCACCAGTCGGCTCGCAGATCCATGGTCGGCGGGGGCTTGGCCGCCCCGCCGACGCCGGCTGCTGCCGCCGTGGCCAGGGACCAGTCCTGGTCCTGGTCTTGCGACGGGTCGCAGTTGAGGACCCGCCGGTGTTTCGCCGGGGTCGTGGTCGCGGTGCTGGGTGGCACGGGAACCTCCTACGCTGAGCGAGCCGAGCAGGACGGCCGCTCCGCGCAGTGTGTTCCGATCCGGCCCGCGCGGCACCCGATTCCCAGGATCGAGCAGGCGGCACGCAGTCGGCGGGTCCGCGACGGTTGGCCGGGTCTGGGATGGTTGGCCCGCAGCGGGGTGGATCCTGATGGACGGCGAGGTGGATGGCATGACGACGAGTGACCTGAGAACGATGGACCTCGGTACGCCCGGGGAGATGCGGTCCTGGTTGAACGGTCTCGTGCTCGCCGGGCAGAAGCGCGCCACCGCTGGGCTGCTGGCGGACTACCAGGGCGAGCACGAGCCGCTCGAGCGTGTTGGCGAGCGACTGGTCCTGGTCGACGACCAGGACCAGCGGGTCGGCATCATCGAGGTGACCCGGGTGGAGCAGACCGCCTTCGGTGACGTCCCGTGGGAGTTCGCCGAAGCCGAGGGCGAGGGCGACGCCTCCATCGAGGCGTGGCGCGAGGGCCACCGCGGGTACTGGGCGCGCCAAGGTACGGAGGTCGCCGAGGACACCGCCGTCGTCCTGGTGTGGTTCGAGCTGGTGCGAGGCATCGACACCCTCGCGATCCACGCCGGGCAGTCGCCGGACCCGTCCACCGGCGCCGTGATGACGCCGATCTACGCGACCTCGACCTACGCCCAGGACGGCGTGGGTGGCCTGCGCACCGGTCTCGGGGTCGGCTACGACTACAGCCGGAGTGGGAACCCGACGCGTACCGCGCTCGAGGAGTGTCTGGCCGCCCTGGAGCGCGGTCGGCAAGGCCTGGCGTTCTCCTCTGGCATGGCGGCAGAGGACACGCTGCTGCGAGCGGTCCTGCAGCCCGGGGACCACGTCGTGATCCCCGACGACGCCTACGGTGGGACCTACCGGTTGTTCGCGAGGGTTCTGGACCGGTGGGGCGTGACCTCCACACCTGCCCACGTCGCCGACCTCGATGCGGTTGCGGCCGCGGTCACGGACCGGACCAAGATCATCTGGCTGGAGTCGCCCACCAACCCGTTGCTGTCCGTGGCCGACATCGCGGCCGTCGGCGAGCTCGCGCACACCGCAGGGGCGTTGCTCGTCGTGGACAACACCTTCGCCACCCCTGCCCTGCAGCAGCCCTTGCTGCTTGGCGCCGACGTGGTCCTCCATTCCACGACGAAGTACCTCGGCGGGCACTCCGACGTCGTCGGCGGTGCTCTGGTGGTGGGTGGCGGACCCGGTTCCCAGGAGCTGGCCGAGACGCTCGCTTTCCACCAGAACGCGATGGGACCGGTGCCGGGCCCCTTCGACGCCTTCCTCACCCTGCGCGGGATCAAGACCCTCGGTGTCCGGATGGAACGACACTGTGACAACGCCGAGGCGGTGGTGCAGCTCCTGCTGGAGCACCCCGAGGTCCTCGAGGTCCGTTACCCGGGCCACCCCGGTACTCCCGGCCACGAGGTGGCGGCACGCCAGATGCGGCGTTTCGGCGGCATGGTCTCCTTCCGGGTCCGCGGTGGGGCGGCCGTCGCGGCGAGGGTGTGTGCACGGACCCGCGTGTTCACCTTGGCCGAGTCCCTCGGCGGGGTGGAGTCGCTCGTCGAGCACCCTGGGCAGATGACCCACCTCAGTGCCGCGGGCTCTCCGCTCGAGGTGCCGGACGACTTGGTCCGGCTGTCGGTGGGCATCGAGTCGGTGGCGGACCTGCTCGACGACCTGCGCTTCGCGCTGGGCTAGGCCCCGAACGAGGTGCCTCAGACGCAGAACGCGGGGCCGCCCTGGTGAGGACGACCCCGCGCTCGGCTGCGGATGGCTCGGGTGTGAGCCGGTCGATCAGAGGTTCGGGACGAGGACCCGGTCGATCGCGTGCGCGATCTGCTTGTTCTTCTTGCCCTTGTTGATGTCGGTGGCGACGACCATCGGGTTCTGGCCGCCCTTGTCCTTCAGGGTGATGCCCTTCTTGCTCACCTTGACCTTGATGTTCTGGCCGAGCGCGGTCTCCAGCTTCGCTCCATCGGCCTGCGACGCCTTCTTGGCGTTGATCTTGGCCCCTGGGACGACGTGGTAGAGCAGCACGGACTCGACGCCGTCGGCGCCGAGCGCCTTGACCAGCTTCTTCGTCACGGTCTCTTCCTTGCCGGCCTTGATGCCGAGGTCCTTGGCGGTAGCCTTGAAGCCGCCATCGGTCGGGATGAACGCGGTGAGCTTCACCGACGGGTCGGTGAGCACGCTGACTGCCGAGTGCGGGTTGGCGTCCAGCACCGCGAGGACCGCAGCCGTCAGGATGTCGAAGTCGCCCTTGTTCTTGTCGAAGGAGGGCGAACCGTTCTTCTTCGTGTCAGCCAGCAGGATCTCGGCGAGTGCGGTCCCTTTCGCCTGGGCGGTGGGTGCCAGCGCGAGCGCCGGGGTGGCGGCGAGGCTGACGGCGGCGAGGGCGGCGATGGTACGGCGACGGATGTTCACGACGTGCTCCTCCAGAGGCAGTGGGCTGCGGGGTGTGTTGCCCCTTCTTCGGACGCCAGGTCGTGCATGGATGCATCGATTCTGAATCGTTCTCCGGGAGGACCGACGAACGCCAGTGCCCCGACCGGAAGGCGGTCGGGGCACTGGCGTTCGGGGGAGGGTTCCAGAGGGGTACCGAGCCCTTACAGCTTGGGCAGCAGCACGTTGCTGATGCCGTGCACGACGGTGTTGTCCGTCTCGATGACGTCGATCTTCGAGCGGACGACGGTGTCGTTGAAGAAGCGGCCATCCTGGTCGCCGAGCACGATGAACGGCGCACGCTTGGAGAGCACGAACACCTTCAGCTTCTGGTCGTTGGCCATCGTGAGCTTCTTGTACCAGCTGCCCGACACCACGTCGGAGCCGGTCAGCTTTGCGTTCGGCACGACGTGGTAGAGCAGCACCGCCGTGATGGTGTCCACCCCGAGGCCGGCGATCGCGTTGAAGATCTGGGTCTCGTCCACGGTGGCCGAGAAGCGGTAGCCCTTCGGCAGCAGGCCCAGGTCCTTCGCGAGCACCTCGAAGGCCCGGTCGTTCGGGGCGAACAGCGTGAAGGAGTCCAGGCCAGCGAGGATCCCGTCAGCACCGGTCACGAGGGCGGCCTTCGTGACGATGTCGAAGTCGTACGGGTTGCCGTCGCTCTCGACCGTCGGATCGGTGTAGCTCGCGGTCAGCTGGCCGAGGAAGTCCGTGGTCTCCTCAGGCGTCAGGGCGGAGGCCGCGGGAGCGGCGGCCAGGGCGGTGCCGGCAGCGAGGCCAACGGCAGCGGCGGTAGCGACGAGGCGCTGCTTGAAGGGCATGGGGTCCTCCGTGGTGAGTAGTGGTTTTCCCCTACTTCTCCGCCGGCGCCTCGCCTGGATGCAACGAATCTGAATCGAGCACTGCGTGGTCGGCTCAGCGGACGTCGAGACCCCGTGCGGCGAAGACCTCACCGGCAGCATTGGCTTGTTCCTTGGTGGCTGGTTCCACGCCGTGCAGGGGGTAGGTCCACCCCAGCGCCTCGTACTTCTGCTCTCCGTAGTCGTGGTAGGGGGAGATCTCCACCCGGTCGACGCCGTCGAGCGTGGCCACGAAGTCGGCGACCTCGGCGATGTTCGCCGGGTCGTCGGTGACCCCGGGCACGAGGACGTAGCGGATCCACATGTGGTTCCCTCGCTCGGAGAGGCGGCGGGCGAAGTCGAGGGTCGGCTGCAGCTCCACCGACGTGACCCGCCGGTAGGTCTCGGGGTCGCCGGACTTGATGTCGAGCAGGACGAGGTCGGTGTTGTCGAGGAGCTCGTCCGAGGCGCGTGATCCGAGGTTGCCGGAGGTGTCCAGGGCGGTGTGCATCCCGAAGCGTTGCCTGACGCCCGTGAACACGGCTTCGACGAAGCGTGCCTGGAGCAGGGGCTCGCCGCCGGAGATCGTGAGGCCACCGCCGGACACGGAGATGAAACGGGCGTACTTGCCGACGTCTTCGATCACCTCCTCCACGGTCGAGCGCGAGCCCATCCGCATCTCCCAGGTGTCTGGGTTGTGGCAGTACAGGCAGCGCAGCGGACACCCGGACAGGTAGATGGTGTAGCGGACGCCGGGGCCGTTGACCGAGCCAACGGTCTCGGTGGAGTGCAGGTAGCCGCGCAGGGTGCCATCGGGCAGCGGGGGATCTTCCTCGACCAGCACGGATGGCGGCTGGTCGACGCGGGCATCGAGCCGTCGCGGGACGGGCAGGTCCGACCTGGTCATCAACCCTCCCCTCAGCGCCGCCGTCAGGCTACGCCCCCGCTACGCTCCCCGCAGAGTGCTCCGGGAGGCTGGGATGGGCCAGATCAACCCCTTCGTCGGGTTGCGGTCGCCGCCGCCACAGCTCTCCGAACGCCAAGCCGCGCATCTCTCCGCCGACGTCTTCGGGGTGCAGGGACGAGCTCGCCGCCTCGGCAGCCACCAGGATCTCAACGTCCGGATCGACGCCGCCGACGGCGCCTACGTCCTCAAGGTGGCGAACCAGTCGGTCTCGGCCGAAGAGCTCGACCTGCAGAACGCCGCGATGCGGCACGTCGCTGCTGCCTTGGCCCGGGAGGGGCTCGCTGTCCCGACAGCGATGCGGACGCCGGACGGTACCGACGTGGTCAGCACCCCAGCGCAGAGCGCGGCCGGTGGGTCCCTGGTGCGGCTGCTGACGTTCCTGGACGGTGACCTCCTGTCCGACGCCGGGTTCCTCAGCGCCCCGGTGCTGCGTGGCGTGGGCCGGACGGTCGCCGCCACCAGCCTCGCCCTCGCCGACTTCGACCACCCGGCCGCGGACCGAGTCCTGCAGTGGGACCCTCGGCGGGCGAGCCACGTCGTCGACGCGCTGGTCGGTGCGGTGGCCGAGCGCCAGCAGCAGGAGCTGGTCGTGCGTGTCACCGAGGCTGCAGCCCGGGAGCTCGACCTGCTGGCCCCGCGGCTGCGCCAGCAGGTGATCCACGCAGACCTGGCCGACTACAACCTGGTCGCCCGACGCGGTCCGGACGGTCGCCCGCTGGTGAGCGGGGTCATCGACTTCGGTGACGTTGTGCGGTCCTGGCTCGTCGGTGACCTCGCCACAGCGGCGACGAGCCTGCTGGGGCGGCCGCGATCCAAACCCGTGCACGACGTGGCCGAGGTGGTGGCCGGTTTCCACGAGCGGCGGCCGCTGCTCGAGCCTGAAGTCGCAGCTGTGTGGCCGTTGGTCTGCGCCCGCGCCGCGGTGCTGGCCGTCACGGTGGAGCACCAGCTGGGCGAGGACCCCTCGAACCGCTACCTGCTGGCGGAGCGCGGCTCGGACTGGTCCATCCTCGAACGTGTCGCCGCCGTGGACGCGCGCTTCGCGGAAGAGGTGCTCCGGGCCCGCCTCGGTCTCCCGCTGGGCCGTGCGGCGCGCGCCGCGGTCCGGTGGGTGGCCGACGTGGACTGCGTGCCGTGGTGCTCCTCGCCGGCGGCCGGTGATGACCCGCAGGAGCACCTCGACATCCTCGACCTCGGGATCCGTTCGCCGGCGCTGACGCCGCCTGGATGGGACGTCGACCTTGCCGCCGGGCGCACCCACGTCAGCAGGTACGGCGAGGCCCGGCTGTCCGGCACGCGGCTCGACAGCATCGAGGCACCACGCTCCGTGCATCTGTCGGTGGGCGTGCGCGGCGAGCCGGGCCGTGAGGTTCGCACGCCCGTCTCGGGCGTGCTCGCAGAGACCGACGACGGCGTTCGCGTGCGAGCCGTCACGTCGAGCCCGTCGCACCCGAGCCGACCAGACGCCGAGCTCGAGCTCCGGATCCGTGGCGTCCTCCCCGAGGGCGGCGCGCGCGCGGTGTCGGCCGGGGAGGTCATCGGGAAGGCCGAGGGCGAGGTTCGCCTGCAGGTGGTCGCGGTGCCGGGCCTCGACGTCCCCGAGGCAGTCACGGCTGCCGATGCTCGGGGGTGGCGGCGCCTCTGCCCGGACCCGTCCCGGCTGCTCGGCGTGCCTGCCGGAGTGCCGGACTCCTCGGCTCGCGCTCGCCACGTCGTGGCTCGTCGAGCCGCGGTGGTGGCAGGGGTGCAGGAGTCTTACTACCAGGACCCCCCGCAGATCGAACGGGGCTGGCGGTCACACCTCTTCGACACCGACGCGCGCGCCTACCTGGACATGGTGAACAACGTGGCCGTGCTGGGGCACAGCCACCCGGCCGTCACCGAGGCGGCGACCCGTCAGCTCTCGATGCTCAACACGAACTCCCGCTTCGTCTACGACATCATGGTCGAGCTGGCGGAGCGAGTCGTGGCCCTGCTGCCCTCCCCGCTGGACACCGTGCTCTTCGTGAGCAGCGGCAGCGAGGCGGTCGATCTCGCGCTTCGGCTGGTGCGTACCGCGACCGGCCGGCAGGACGTGCTCTGTCTCCGTGGCGGCTACCACGGATGGACCACCGCCACCGACGAGATCTCGACCGCGCTGCAGGACAACCCGAACGCCGCGGGAACTCGTCCACCGTGGGTCCATCCGCTTCCGATGCCGAACCGCTACCGCGGCGAGCACCGTCTCGCAGGTGTCGCCGACGAGGCGGCGGCGGAGTGGTACCTCCAACTGCTCCGACTTCGGCTCGAGGCCCTGGGCGGTGCCGGCCGGGCGCCTGCGGCCTTCGTCGCCGAGCCGTTGTCGGGCAACGCCGGTGGCGTGGAGCTCCCCCCGGGCTATCTCGCTGGCGTCTACGATGCGGTCCGAGGCGCCGGTGGGCTCTGTGTCGCCGACGAGGTGCAGGTCGGGTACGGCCGTCTCGGCAGCACCTTCTGGGGCTTCGAGGAGCATGGCGTCGTGCCGGACGTCGTCACGATGGCCAAGGCCGCGGGGAACGGGTACCCACTCGGGTACGTGGTCACTCGGCGGGAGCTGGCGGAGACCTTCGCCTCGCAGGGCTCCTTCTTCTCCTCCGTCGGCGGCAGCCCGGTCTCCTGCGCCGTCGGGGTGGCCGTGCTGGACACCCTCCGTGACGAAGCCCTGCAGGCGAACGCTGCCAGCGTCGGCCATCGCCTGCAGCAACGACTTGGGGAGCTGGTGGGTCACTCGCTCGTGGGCCACGTCCATGGGCACGGGCTCTACCAGGGGGTCGAGCTGGTCCAGGACCTGACCACTCGAGCACCGGCCACGGCCGAGGCCGCGGCCGTGTGCGAGCGACTGCTGGAGCTCGGCGTGATCTGCCAGCCCACCGGGGACTTCTCCAACGTGCTCAAGGTCAAGCCGCCGCTGTCCCTGACCGAGGAGTCGGCCGACTTCTTCGTCGACGTCCTCGCCGAGGTGCTGCTCGAGGGTTGGTGAGGTGCCCGAGTCGCGCCAGTCGAGGCCGTCCGTGACGTTGGCTACGGTGAGAGGGTCATGCACCACGCGAGCTAGGAGGGGACGGTCATGCGACGGACGGTTGCACTAGTGGCTTCAGGACTCATGCTTGGCACCGGGATGCTGAGCGGTGGGGTCGCGGTGGCCGATGACGCGACTCGGGAAACCGGGGTGGGCAAGGCTCGGGGGGCGACGACGGTCACCCTGGACGAGGGCACGCTCGCAGCGCTGGCCCCGCTGAACCCCACGGCCAAGCGACCCGCCACGCTCAAGAGCACGGATTCAGCCACGTTGGCGGTGTTCCCCGTGGTCGGCAACGCCAAGGCCGGAACCGTGAAGCACGTCGGCGGGCTGCGACTCGCCACTGATGATGCTCGCGTCGTGGTGAAGCGCTTCGTGATCGACACCAACGCCGGGGTGCTGACAGCGAAGGCGGCGATCAAGAAGAAGACCCAGCGCCCGGCAGCAGTGCGCATCGAGCCGAAGCGCGTCGAGCTCTTCGACGTCGTCGGCCTGGCCCGCGGCGACGGGAATCCCTGCGACGCGACCGCGGACCTCACGCTGGCGAGCCAGGGTTCTCGCCTGCTCAACGCGGCGTTCGACACCGGCAACCTCACGGGTGCCCCGATCGGGGCGGCCTGCGTCGCGCTTCGCTGACACGCTGCGCCCACTGCAGCCGGGTTGCCGCCACCCGGGTGGACCCTGCAGATGGAGGGAGGTGAGTGTCATGGCTGAGCGCACTCGTCGGTGGGCGGCTGTGGTCGCCCCGGTGGCTGGTTCGCTCGTGCTCGGCCTCGGTGGCCTGGGCGTGGGTGCGATGCCGACGGCCGCCGACGACGTCCTCTCGGCTGCGGCAGCGGCCAACGGTGCGGGGCACACCACGATGACGTGGTTCAAGGCCGGGTGGGACGTGGACCAGTGCTGGATCGTCCTCCACACGGTGGACGTCGGTCCGGACCTGAAGGGCGAGAACCACTACCGGATCCGGGTGAAGGGCAAGAAGCCCGACCAGGCGTGGAAGGTCATCGCGAAGGGCCAGACAAGCAACGGTGGGATGTTCGTGCCGGACGAGAACTGCTCGATCCCCGCCAAGAAGGGTGAGAAGTTCCTCAGGTTCCGGGCGGTGACGCCGGCACAGCGCGGCTTCGTTCGGACCGTGTCCGACACCTACAAGAACACGTGCTAAGAGCAGGAGTGAGGTGCGGGAGACCGGTCGGCGCCCGTGGGGGCGCCGACCGGATCTGTGCTCGCGGGCACCGGGGGCCTCCGGTCAAGGCGCACGCAGATGTGTCGGTGGCCGGCAGCGCCGGCCGTGGACGCCTAGAGGTTCATGTGGAAGGTCCGACTGATGACGTCCTTCTGCTGCTCCTTGGTCAGGCGCACGAAGTTGACGGCGTATCCGGACACCCGGATCGTGAGCTGGGGATAGTTCTCCGGGTGCTCCATCGCGTCCAGCAACGTGTCTCGATTCAGCACGTTGACGTTCATGTGGAAGCCCTCGGAGGACATGTAGCCGTCCATGATCCCGACCAGGGTGGTGATCTTCTCGTCCTCGGACTTGCCCAGCACGCTGGGCATCAGCGAGGCGGTGAGCGAGATCCCGTCCTGGGAGTCCTCGTAGGGGAGCTTGGCCACCGACAGCGCCGCTGCCACGAGTCCCTTCTTGTCCCGGCCGTGCATGGGGTTGGCGCCCGGGGCGAACGGCTCGCCCTTGCGGCGCCCGTCCGGCGTGTTGCCCGTCTTCTTGCCGTAGACCACGTTCGAGGTGATCGTGAGGACCGACTGGGTGTGCTGGGCGTTGCGGTAGGCCGGGTGCGCGCGCACCTTGCGCATGAAGCTCTCGATGGCCCAGACCGCGATCTGGTCGACCTCGTCGTCGTTGTTGCCGAAGGCCGGGTAGTCGCCTTCGGTCTCGAAGTCGACGATGAGGCCGGTCTCGTCCCGCACCGGCCGCACCGTGGCGTACTTGATCGCCGAGAGGCTGTCGGCGACCACCGACAGCCCGGCGATCCCGCAGGCCAGCGTACGGTGCGGCGAGTAGTCGTGCAGGGCCATCTCGATCCGCTCGTAGGCGTACTTGTCGTGCATGTAGTGGATGACGTTGAGGGCGTTGACGTAGACCCGAGCCAGCCAGTCCATGGCCTCGTCGAACTTGGCGACCACCTGCTCGTACTCGAGGACGTCGCCCTCGTAGGGCGCCCCGATCGAGGCCACCGGCGTGCCGGTGATCTCGTCGCGACCGCCGTTGAGGGCGTAGAGCAGTGCCTTGGCGAGGTTCACCCGGGCGCCGAAGAACTGCATCTGCTTGCCGACCGGCATGGCCGAGACGCAGCAGGCGATCGCGGTGTCGTCACCGAAGCGCGGGCGCATCAGCTCGTCGTTCTCGTACTGGATCGACGAGGTGTCGATCGAGACCTTGGCCGAGAACCGCTTGAACCCCTCCGGCAGCGCCGCTGACCAGAAGACCGTGAGGTTCGGTTCCGGCGCGGCCCCGAGGTTGTACAGGGTCTGAAGGAAGCGGAACGAGGTCCTCGTCACCAGCGGTCGGCCGTCCTCGCCCATCCCACCGATCGCCTCGGTCACCCAGGTCGGGTCGCCGGAGAAGAGCGCGTCGTAGTCCGGCGTGCGCAGGAAGCGCACGATCCGCAGCTTCATGACGAAGTCGTCGACGAGCTCCTGGGCGAACTCCTCCGTGATCGTCCCGTCGGCCAGGTCTCGCTCCAGGTAGACGTCGAGGAACGTCGACACCCGACCGAGCGACATCGCCGCGCCGTTCTGCTCCTTCACCGCAGCCAGATACGCCAGATACAGCCACTGGACGGCCTCGTGGGCATCGCGTGCGGGACGGCGCAGGTCGAAGCCGTAGGACTCGCCCATCTCGACGAGCTCGCCGAGCGCCCGGATCTGCTCGGAGAGCTCCTCCCGGTCGCGGATCACCTCGTCAGAGGAGTGCAGGAGGTCCAGGCCCGCCTTCTCCTGGCGCTTGCGCTCCAGCAGGCGGTCCACGCCGTACAGCGTCACGCGCCGGTAGTCGCCGATGATCCGCCCGCGACCGTAGGCGTCGGGCAGGCCGGTGACGATGCCCGACCGACGGGCGGCCATGATCTCGGGCGTGTAGGCGTCGAACACGCCGTCGTTGTGGCTCTTGCGGTACTTGGTGAAGATCTCCTTCACCTGTGGGTCGTAGTCGTAGCCGAAGGCCTTCAGGCCGGCCTCGACCATCCGCCAGCCCCCGTTGGGCATGATCGCGCGCTTGAGTGGTGCGTCGGTCTGCAGGCCGACGACGAGCTCGGCGTCCCGGTCGATGTAGCCGGGGGCGTGGCTCGTGATCGTCGCGGGCGTGTGCACGTCCACGTCCAGGATCCCGCGCTCGTTCTCGGTCCTCATGAGCTCGCTGAGGGTGTTCCACAGCATGGTGGTGCGCTTGGTCGCGCCCGCGAGGAAGGCATCGTCACCCTCGTAGGGCGTGTAGTTCTCCTGGATGAAGTCCCGAACGTCGATGGCGACGCGCCACTGGGTACCGGTGAAGCCTCGCCAGGCCTCAGCCGGGTCGTACGCGGTCTCGACGGGGTTCAGGGTCTCGGTCACGAGGGTTCCTACTCCTGGGGGGTGGCAGCATGACATGGCGGACTCACGTCCGTCGGGGCCAGTATGGCCCGAACCACGGGATCCGTCAGGGGACGTTGGTCCGGGCCAGTTCGGCAGAGGACCCGTCACCAGCCGAGGCGCGCCGCGACCAGCTCGGCCATCACCTCGTTGGCGCCACCGCCGATGCCGAGCAGGCGGGCGTCCCGGTAGTGGCGCTCCACCTCGGTGCCGCGCATGTACCCGAGCCCGCCGTGCAGCTGGACGGCATCGTCCACCACGGCGTCGCAGGCGGCCACGGCGGTGTTCTTCGCCAGGGCCGCCTCGGCGACCACGTCCTCGCCCGCCGCGTGGCGCAGCGCCACCTGACGGGTGTAGGTGCGTGCAACGTCGACCTGCCGGTGCATCTCCACGAGTCGGTGGCGGACCAGCTGGCGCTGGGCCAGCGGCCGACCGAAGGTCTCGCGCTGCCGGACCCAGTCGACGGTGAGGTCCAGGCACCGCTGTGCGGTTGCGTAGGCCTGCACCGCCAACCCGAGACGTTCGTCGACGAAGTGCGTGGCGATCTGCACGAAACCCGTGCCGCGAGCTCCGACGAGGTTCGTCGATGAGACCCGGCAGTCGGTGAAGGCGATCTCGGCAGTGTCCGAGCACTGCCAGCCCATCTTCGCAAGTGGCCGTCGAGTGACGCCGGGGGTGTCGGACGGGATCACGACGAGGGAGATCCCGCCATGACCGGGCCCGTCGGTGCGGACCGCGGTCGTGAAGAAGTGAGCTCGCATCCCTGAGGTGATGTAGGTCTTGGTGCCGTTCACGACCAAGTCCTCGCCGACGAGCTCGGCTCGGGAGCGCAGCCCGGCCACGTCGGACCCGCCGTCCGGCTCCGTGATGGCCAGGGCGGCGACCTGCTCGCCGGCGAGGACCGGTCGAACGAAGGCGTCGACCTGCCGGGGATCGGCCGCCGCCACCAGGTGGGGGAGCGCGATGGCGTGGGTGAACAGGCTCGCCACGAGGCCGCCGCTGGCGCCGCCGAGGAGGAGCGCCTCGGTGAGGACGAGGCGGTCCAGGCTGTCACCGCCGCTGCCACCCACCTCCTCGGGGAACCCGATACCGAGCAGGCCGGCGTCGGCGGCGCATCGGTGCAGGGACCGTGGGAGCTCACCGGAGTCCTCCCACGACTGCAGGTGCGGCAGCACCTCCCGGCCCAGGAAGGCCTGCACGCTGGCGCGAACCGCTTGGCGCTCGGTGCTGTCGAAGGCCGCCTGTGACTGCAGCTCGGCAGAGGCAGCCCGGGGCGGGGTGGTGGTCACCCGGGCAGGATAGGGAGGCCGGGGTGGACGCGCTGAGGCCGCTCTGGTGGGCTTGGCCGGTGCCACCAGAGCCTTTCGCGCCCGTCGAGCCTCGACCCGGCGACGAGGCCGTCCCGCGGCTGCTGACCGAGCTCGGGCTGCCTGGCATGATCGACCTCCACGTCCATCTGCTCCCGGAGCGCATGCAAGCCCGCGTCTGGGCGCACTTCGACCAGGCCGGTCCGCTCCTCGGCCGCCCGTGGCCGATTCGCTACCGGTGGCCGGTGGCGGACCTCGTGGAGCACCTGCGAGGGATGTCGGTGACCGCGTTCACGACGATGCCCTACGCCCACCGTCCGGGGATGGCGGCCGACCTCAACTCGGCCTCGCTCGCCCTGGCCAGCAGTCATCCAGACGTGCTGCCCACGCTGACCTTCTACCCCGAGCCCGGGGTCGGCGAGTACGTCTCGTCTGCGCTGCAGGCCGGGGCTCGGGCGGCGAAGGTCCACCTGCAGGTGGGGGCGTTCGACCCAGGTGCCCCGGTGCTCGAGCCGGCCTGGCGCGCGCTTGCGGCAGCCAGGGTCCCGGTGGTGATCCATGCCGGCTCCGGGCCGGTTGCGGGCCGGTTCACCGGTCCGGGACCGATCGCCGCCGTGCTCGACGCCCATCCCCGACTGCTGGCGGTCATCGCCCATCTCGGGATGCCGGAGACCTCGGCCTTCCTCGACCTCGTGGAGCGGCGTCCGAACACCTACCTCGACACCACGATGAGCTTCACCGACTTCACCGAGGCCTGGCGCCCGAGCTCGCCGAGCGACCTGGCCCGACTGGCCCAGCTGAGCCGCCGCGTCGTCTTCGGCAGCGACTTCCCGAGCATCCCGTACGACTACGCTCACGCCGTCCTGGCGCTGCGTCGTGCGGGCTTCGACGACGACTGGCTCCGGGCGGTCCTGTGGGACACCCCACGGGCCTTGCTCGCTCAGGTGGTTGCGTCGGCCTGATGAACGTCCGGCGCCCTGAGGGCCCTCGTCTCCGGCATCCGTAGCGCCATCAGCGCACCGAGCAGGACCATGGCTGCCGTGACCCAGAATGCCGACTCGAAGGAGACCTCCTGGGCCAGCCATCCGGCCACGAGAGGGCCGCAGATGGCGCCAAGGTCTCCGGCCATCTGGAACACCGCCACCACGGTGCCGCTCCGCGTGCCCACCACGTCGCCGACCGCGGCTGCCGGTGCCGTGCCGAGGAAGGCCGCCGCGGCTCCGTAGACGGCCATGGACACGAGGAACCCCGGGAGCGACGGCCACAGCGCGAGCAGTGCCAGGGCCACGGTAGCGACCAGGCTGCCCCCGAGTATTGCTGGGCGCCTCCCCACCATGTCGGTCACCCGCCCGGCCGGCCAGAGCAGCAGCGCCTGCGTCACCGCGCTGACGACGAAGCCGATCCCGACCCACCGGGCCTCTCGCCCCAGCGCGTCGGCCACGAAGAGCGGGAGCAACGAGGACCGGACGCCGAAGAACGCCCAACCCGTGCCGAAGTTGGCGACGAGTGCAGCCTGGTAGGCGCGGTCGGCCAGCGCGGCGCGGATCGGGTGCGGCGGTTCGTCCTCGTTCGTCGTGCCGGCCTGCGGCGCTGGTGGTTCGGTCGAACCTTGTCCCGGATCCGGCAAGGCGACGATGGCGATGGCGGTGGCGACGCCGAGACCTCCCGCGTACACGAAGAACGGGGCGCGCAGCGAGACCTCAGCGAGCGCGCCGCCGATCGCGGGTCCGGTGATCCCACCGAAGAGGAAGCCGCTCTGGATGAGACCAGCGGCTCGCCCACGCTGGTGCGAGGCGACCACCCGATACATGAGCGCGAAGGCCGACACGGTGAACATGGCCGAACCGACGCCACCGGCTCCCCGGAGCAGGAGCAGCTGGAGATAGGACTGGGCCAGCCCGGCGAGCAGGCTTGACACGGCCACGATGGCCACGCCGGAGGCCAGGACCTTGCGCTCGCCGAGCAGGTCGACGAGTCGGCCGCCGCCGAGGCTGGAGACCAGGCGCATGAGGGCGAACACCGACACCACGGCGCCGGCGGCTGCGGCGCCCACGCCGAAGGACTGCGCGTACAGCGGGATGACGGGGGCGACGATGCCGAAGCCGACCGCCACGGTGAAGGCGATGGCCGTCAGCACCCATACCTCTGTCGGCAGGCGGTCCCGGCCGGGGCTTGCGCCGTGGCTCCCCGGCCCGCCTCTCGGCGGGCGCAGCCGCGTCCTCACACCCCGTCGGCTCCCGGAGCACCCGCGGCCTCCTGCAGCCCTGAGGTGTCCCTCAGTGGCAGCTCCTTGAGGAACAGGTTCACCACGAAGGCCAGGGCCATCACTACCCCGCCGACCACGAAGACCGCGTCGATGGCGGTCGTGAACGCGGCGAGCAACGGCTCGCGAACGGGGTCGGGCAGGGCTTGGATCGCCGCCGGGCTACCCGTCAGGGTCGCTTGGTCGACGCCGGCCGGGGGCCCGCCTGGCAGCGCCGTCTCCAGCTCCCGGCTGAGGGTGGTGTTGAGGACCTCCCCGAACACCGCGGTACCGATGGCGCCACCCATGGACCGGAAGAACGTGTTGCTGCTCGTGGCGACCCCCAGATCCCGGAAGTCGACGGCGTTCTGGACTGCGACGACGAGCGTCTGGATCACCAGCCCGAGGCCGAGCCCGAGCAAGAACGTCCGCATCGCCAGGTTCCAGACTGGGGTGTCCACCGTGAGGGTCGACAGCCAGAACATCGCGATCGGGATGAGCACCAGACCGATCGTCGGGTAGATCTTGTATCGCCCAGTTCGGGTGATGAGCTGACCGGAGCCGGCTGAGGTCAGGAAGATCCCCAGTACCAGCGGGAGCAGGAGCAGCCCTGAGGCGGTCGGGCTGTACCCCTTGACGACCTGCAGGTAGAGCGGGAGGAAGATGATCCCGCCGAAGAACCCGAAGCCGAACAGGAACGAGGTCATGCTGGTGATGGTGAACACCGAGTTCCGGAACAGGCGCAGCGGCAGGATCGGCTCTGGGACCCGGCTCTCCCACCAGATGAAGGAGCCGAGGGCGACCAGCCCGAGGACCGCGAGCCCGATGATCTGGGTGGACGCCCAGGCGTAGGTGTCCCCGCCCCATACCGTGACGAGCAGCAGGCTCGTCACGGCGACCACGATCAGGGCGGCCCCGACGTAGTCCACGGCGTGTTCCACCCGGTGGCGAGGCAGGTGCAGCCGCCGCTGGATGACGAGCAGCGCCACCAGACCCAGCGGGATGTTGATCCAGAAGACCCAGCGCCAGCTCAACGACTCCGTGAAGAAGCCGCCCAGGAGGGGACCGAGCACGCTCGAGACCCCGAACACCGCACCGAACATGCCCTGGTAGCGGCCGCGCTCGCGAGGGCTGACGATGTCGCCGACGATGGCGAGCGTGAGGGCGATCAGACCGCCGGCGCCGATGCCCTGCACGCCTCGGCCGACGATGAGCGTCGTCATGTCCTGGGCGAGACCGGACACCAGGGACCCGACCATGAACACGCCGATGGCGAACTGGAAGACCTGCTTGCGGCCGTACAGGTCTCCCACCTTGCCGTACAGCGGCGTGGTGGCCGTCGAGGCCAGCAGGTAGATCGTCACCGTCCATGACAGCTGCTCCAGCCCGCCGAGCTCACCCACGATGGTCGGCAGCGCGGTGGCCACGATCGTCTGGTCCAGAGCAGCGAGGAAGAGTCCGATCATGAGACCGGTGATGACAGCGATGACCTCGCGGTGGGTCATCGTGCCCGCGGCGAGCGCCGGTGGCTGCGCGGCGGGGGCCGACTCCGCCGACGTCGCGTGGACCGGGTCGCCGAGCCCAGACGGGTCCGACGGGCTGGGCGGGTGCTGCTCGGTCATGCGGTGTCCTCTGTGCTGGGGCCGGCAGGGTCGAGGTCTCGGGCCAGGCGGTGCAGCATGGTGGCCAGGGTCTGCAGGTCGGCGGCCGGCCATGTGGCGGTGGCCGTCCTCAGCGCCCGTCGGCGGTGGGCCAGCGCCTCCTCGAGCAGCTCGCCTCCTTGGGGCGTCATCTCCAGCCGCGTCGCTCGGCGGTCGTCTGGGTCCACCGTGCGGGTGACCAGCGACTCTCGTTCCAGGCTGGTCGCGTGTCGGCTGATCGTGGACAGGTCCAGGCCAAGCTCGGTCGCCAGCTCGCTCAGTCGAGCGGGACCACTCCCGGACAGTCGGTGGAGCAGCATCATCGCGGTGACGTCGAGAGAGGGGGCGCCCGCCTGCCGGGAGCCTGCTTGGCGAAGGCGGCGAGCCACGGCGAAGAGGTCCGGCACCAGGTCCGTCGTCCGTACGGTTGCTTGCACCACGCAACCATAGGTCGGTCGGGCGGCTGGTGTCATCCGGGCCTCTGCCTCGTCGCGTTCCTGCTTCGCCACGAGCCGGCCGCGGCATCCGGCAGGATGGCGGGATGGGTGATGCCCAGCCATTGACGGTTGGTCTGGAGGACGTCCGGGCTGCCGCGGAGCTGTTGGCTCCGGTCGTGCGCACCACTCCGGTCGAGGGTGCCCGGTGGCTCGCCGGCCAGGCCGGGGGCGAGGTCCGGCTCAAGTGCGAGAACCTCCAGCGTGCCGGGTCGTTCAAGATCCGGGGTGCCTACACCCGGCTGGCTCGGCTGAGCCCGGAGCAACGGTCTCGTGGCGTCGTGGCCGCCAGCGCCGGCAACCACGCCCAGGGGGTCGCCCTGGCTGCCTCGCTGCTGGGGACGCGGGCCACGGTGTTCATGCCCAACGGGGCACCCATCGTCAAGGAGCGCGCGACGATGTCCTACGGGGCCAGGGTCGAGTTCGCCGGCAGCACCATCGACGAGGCGCTCATCGCCGCCACGGCCTTCACCGAGCGCACCGGCGCGGTCTTCGTCCACCCCTTCGACCACCCGGACGTCGTCGCCGGTCAGGGCACCGTCGGGCTGGAGATCCTGCAGCAGGTGCCCGAGGTGCGCAGCGTGCTGGTGTGCACCGGGGGCGGTGGGCTGCTCGCGGGCATCGCCGTCGCGGTCAAGGCCCTCGCGCCGCACGTTCGCGTCGTCGGGGTCCAGGCGGCCGGTGCCGCGGCCTACCCGGCCTCGCTGGCCAGTGGGCACCCGGTCTCGTTGCCCTCGATGTCGACCATGGCCGACGGCATCGCGGTCGGGCGCCCCGGTGAGATCCCGTTCGCGCTGGTCGAAGACCTCGTCGACGAGGTCGTCACCGTGTCCGAGGAGGGCCTGTCCCGCGCGCTCCTGCTGCTGCTCGAGCGGTCGAAGCTCGTGGTCGAGCCGGCCGGGTCCGCCGCGGTGGCCGCCGTGCTGGAGCAGGTCACGGTGGTTCCCACCCCGGCGGTCGCCGTGCTCTCCGGCGGCAACATCGACCCGCTGCTCCTGCTCAAGGTCGTGCGGCACGGGCTCGCGGCCGGGGGCCGGTACCTGGCCTTCGGTACCTCGATCCGGGACCGTCCCGGTGCGCTGGCCGGGCTGCTCACCTTGCTGGCCGAGCTTGGAGCCAACGTGCTCGACGTCGTGCACGAGCGAACCCGGGCCTCGCTCGCCGTCACCGACGTCGACGTCCACATCAGTGTCGAGACCCGCGGAGCCGGGCACCGTGATGACATCCTCCAGTCGCTCGACGAGCACGGGTACCAGGTGCGCGGGCCAGACATCGCCGGGGGAACAGGCGCCGGGCCGTGAGGAATACTGCGCGAGGTCGGGGGCTTTGCCCCACGGGTGCGGGCGCGACCCGACGGCCATGCCAGCAGAGATGAAGGGCAACGATGAACGCCATCACGGCTGAAGGTCTGGTGAAGACCTACCAGACTCGCGGCGCGGGCGAGGTACGCGCGCTGGACGGGGTAGACCTCGAGGTCCCGGAGGGCACCGTGCTGGGCCTTCTCGGTCCCAACGGGGCCGGCAAGACGACCACCGTGCGCATCCTGGCCACCCTCCTGCGTCCGGACGCGGGGCACGCCACCGTCGCCGGCTTCGACGTGGCCCGCCAGGCCCAGCAGGTTCGCCGGCTCATCGGGCTGTCGGGGCAGTACGCCGCCGTGGACGAGAACCTCACGGGACGAGAGAACCTGACCATGTTCGGCCGGCTCTACCAGATGTCGCCGAAGCAGGCACGCGCCCGGACGGAGGACCTGCTCGAGCAGTTCAACCTCAGCGATGCGGGCAACCGCGTGGCCAAGACCTATTCCGGCGGCATGCGCCGCCGGCTCGACCTGGCCTCGGCGCTCATCGGACACCCGCGGCTGCTCTTCCTGGACGAGCCGACGACCGGGCTGGACCCGCGCAGCAGGCTCGGGATGTGGGAGGTGATCCGCGACCTGGTCCGGGACGGCACGACGCTGCTGCTGACGACGCAGTACCTGGAGGAGGCCGACGAGCTGGCCGACACGATCGCAGTCGTGGACCAGGGTCGGATCATCGCCCGCGGTACGGCCGACGAGCTGAAGTCCGAGGTCGGAGGTGAGCGCATCGAGGTAGTGGTGCGTGAGCCGGGTCGGGTCCAGGACGCGCTCGGGCTGCTCGGCCGGGAAGCGCCCTCGCCGCCGGAGCTCGACCAGCACACCCGACGGATCACGGTGCCGTCCACGGGTGGGGCCGGCCACCTCGTCGAGGTGGTGCGTCAGCTGGACGCCGAGGGCATCGTCATCGATGACATCGCCCTTCGCCGGCCGACCCTGGACGACGTGTTCCTCTCCTTGACGGGGCATGTCGCCGAGGAACGCGACACCCAGGACGACGAAGCGCCGGCCGTCGGCGCCGGGAGGACCGCATGAGCGCCACGAGGCCCGCCTCGACCGCCACCGACACCACGCCGGCGGCGCCCGCCGGCGTGGCCCACGTGCTCGTCGACAGCCGCGTCATCGTCTGGCGGAACCTCAAGCGCGTCACCCGGATCCCGGAGCTGGCGATCTTCGCGGTGCTGCAGTCGATCATGTTCGTGCTGCTGTTTGCCTTCGTCTTCGGCGGGGCGATCCCGGTCGGGGACGGCGGCGCGGAGGTCTACCGCAACTACCTGATGCCCGGCATCTTCGTCCAGACGCTCGGGTTCGCAGCCATCACGACGGCCGTGGGCATGAACGACGACATGAACAAGGGCCTCATCGACCGCTTTCGCTCGCTGCCGATGGCGCGCCCTGCCGTGGTGGGCGGGCGAGTGGTGGCCGACGTGCTCTACAACGCCATCATCCTGGCGGTGCTCATGCTCAGCGGACTGGCCGTGGGCTGGCGGGTCAACGGCACGGCCGCCGAGTTCGGCCTGGCGGTGCTCCTGCTCGGGGCCTTCACCTTCGCGATGACCTGGATCGGGGTCTGGCTGGGCATGAAGGCCCCCACCGTCGAGGTCGTGCAGCAGATGGGGTTCATCACCATCTTCCCGCTGTCGTTCATCTCCAACGTCTTCGTGCCCCTGGAGTCGCTGCCGAGCTGGTTGCAGCCGATCGCGGAGTGGAACCCGTTCAGCGCGGTGACGCAGTCGGCGCGAGAGCTGTTCGGCAACCCGGTGGCCTCCACCGGGTCGTGGCCGAGCGAGAACCCGATCCTGCTGTCGGTGATCTGGATCGTCGTGATCACCGCCGTCTTCGCCCCGCTGGGGGTACGGACCTACAACCGGGCCAACCGCTGAGGGAGCCCGGGACGGCTCTCAGCCGGTGAACGGCTCGGCGTCGAGCACCTCCACCTGGACCGAGGCGCCGCTCGGCGTGAGGTAGCTGACCGTGCTCCCCACCTCGGCCTCGTGCACCGCCCGGCCGAGCGGGGAGTTCGGCGAGTAGACGGTGTGCTCGACCGAGTCCAGGTGCCCGATCTCGCGCGAGCCGAGCAGGAAGACCTCGGGTTCCTCGTCACCGACGAAGCGGATGGTCACCACCATCCCGGGCTGAACGCGGCCGTTCGCCGCCGGCGGCTCACCGACCTGGGCGCGCTGGAGCAGGTCCTGGATCTGGCGGATGCGGGCCTCCTGCTTGCCCTGCTCCTCCTTGGCGGCGTGGTAGCCACCGTTCTCCGAGAGGTCGCCCTCTCCGCGCGCCTCCTCGATGCGCTTGGCGATCTCCGAGCGTCCCTGGGACTGCAGCTGGTCCAGCTCGGAGCGAAGCTCGTCGTAGGCGTCCTGGGTCAGCCAGGCGATGTCGTTGCTCGTCACGATGGACAGTGCTCCCGTATCGGTCGGTCGTCGACGTGTCGGGCCGTGCGCGCGTCAGCGGCGAGCCCTCGTGCCTGCCAGCCTATCCCGACTCCGCGGAGGGCTCGATGACGAAGCACCCCAGCAGCCTGGCAGCACGCGGCTTCGAGGCGGTCGGGACGGTCTCGGTGACCAGGATGCGCTCGGGGGGATCGGTGGGCACGACGATGCGGATGGCGCCCACGTCGACCTGTCCCTCCCCGACCGCCGTGACCTCGCAGGCGACGGGGGTTCCTGGTGCGCGAACAACCTCCACGGTGACGTCGATCGAGGTGGGCGTGATGTCACCGAACGAGGAGATGCCGCTACGGACCTCTGCGGCTGCCTGATCGAAGCCGGAGGCGGCGAACAACCCGACCATCACCACGAGCAGCGCGCCGAGGGCCACCAGCGGAGCCACCGACGTCCATGGTCGCCGGCCGGCGCCGTAGCGCTCGAGCAGGTCGGGCCGGTCTGGCGGCAGGGGAGGCAGGCTCGGCACGGCATCATTGTGCCTGTGCAGCCGCCTGCCCCTGTGCCCCGTGCCGTGTCTCGTGCCGAGCCCCGATCCGAGCCCCTCGGGGCCGGCGCGCTGCTTGCTCCAGGGGAGCCACTGCGGCTCCTGCACGTCCATGCCCACCCGGACGACGAGTCGAGCAAGGGCGCGGCCTCGACGGCGAAGTACGTTGCCGAGGGCGTCCAGGTGCTGGTGGTGACCTGTACCGGCGGTGAGCGTGGCTCGGTGCTCAACCCCAAGATGGACCGCCCCGAGGTGTGGGCGGACATCCAGGAGGTCCGTCGCCGCGAGATGGATGCAGCGAGGGCGATCCTGGGGATCGGCCAGGAGTGGCTCGGCTTCGTCGACTCCGGCCTACCGGAGGGCGACCCGCTGCCACCACTGCCGGAAGGGTGCTTCGCACGAGTCCCGCTCGAGGAGTCCACGGCGGCACTGGTCGAGGTCGTCCGACGGTTCCGGCCGCACGTGATGACGACCTACGACGAGAGCGGCGGGTACCCGCACCCAGACCACATCCGTTGCCACGACGTCGCCGTGGCGGCCTTCGAGGCCAGCGGTGACCGGGCCGCGTTCCCGCGCTCGGGAAGGGCCTGGCAGCCCGCCAAGCTCTACTACCATCACGCCTTCCATCGGGAGCGCACCGTGGCGCTGCACGAGGCGATGCTGGCTCGCGGCCTCGCCTCGCCCTACGCCGAGCGCTTGGCGAACTGGCCGCCGGACCCCGAGCACGCCCGACGGATCACCACCCGAGTGCGTTGCGAGGCCTATTTCGACGTCCGGGACGCCGCCCTGCTGGCGCACGCCACCCAGATCGACCCCGACGGCGCCTGGTTCTCCGTCCCCCGCGAGGTGCATGCGCAGGCATGGCCCACCGAGGACTACGAGCTGGTGCGCAGCCACGTGGAGTCAGCGGTGTCGGCAGGCGTGCTGGAGACCGACCTCTTCGACGGGATCCGGCCGAGCCGGCCCGCGGACGGGACCCCGGCCCCGGGCTGAGGTCGACCTGCGTGCCGCCAGGTGCCACCATGGACCGCGTGGTCATCCTCACCCAGACGCCGGACCCGGAGATCGACAGCTTCCAGGCCGGGCCGTTCGCCTTCTGGACCTTCGTGATCCTCGGCGTGGTCACCGTCGTCCTGATCCTCAGCATGCGCAAGCAGTTCCGTCGGATCGACTTCGACGAGAACGGTGCCACCGATGCCGAGCGACGCGACGGCGTCGGCACGCCGTCACCGGCCGGCAACGACGACGAGGACCGGCTCTCCTGAGGCTCGCGGCTCCGCCGACCCGGAAGGTCGGGACTTTCGGTTCTGATCGCCGGGCCGTCCCCGGCGCCTAGGTTGCTTGCCAACGCTGTCGAACCCGGCCGCGTGAGGCATCCGAGAGGACCGGCATGGCGGCTGCGTGGGCCTGCATCGACGGCAACGAGGCAGCGACGCGCGTGGCGTACGCGCTGTCCGAAGTCGTGGCCATCTACCCGATCACGCCGGCGAGCCCGATGGGGGAGTCCTCCGACGCCTGGGCCGCCGCAGAGCGGCCGAATCTGTGGGGTGCTGTGCCGCAGATCGTGGAGATGCAGTCCGAGGCAGGTGCCGCCGGCGCCCTGCACGGTGCCGTCCAGGCCGGCGCCCTCACGACCAGCTTCACGGCCAGCCAGGGCCTGCTGCTCATGCTGCCGAACATGCACAAGATCGCCGGTGAGCTGTCTCCCGTCGTGCTGCACGTCGCGGCGCGAGCCGTGGCGACCCATGCGCTGTCGATCTTCGGCGACCATTCCGACGTGATGGCCGCTCGAACGACGGGCTGGGCGATGCTCGCCTCTTCCGGCGTGCAGGAGGCACACGACCTGGCGCTCGTCTCGCACGCGGCGGCGCTGCGCGGGCGAGTGCCCTTCCTGCACTTCTTCGACGGGTTCCGCACCTCACACGAGATCAACACGGTCAGCCTGCTCAGCGACGACGACCTGCGCGCGTTGGTGGGCGACGCCGAGATCCATGAGCTGCGCAGCCGCGGCATGTCGCCGGATCGCCCGGTCGTCCGTGGGACCGCGCAGAACCCGGACGTCTTCTTCACCTCTCGCGAGGCGGTCAACACCGCCTACGACCGGTTGCCCGACCTGGTGAGCAAGGTCATGGCCGAGCTGGGAGATCGCACGGGGCGCCACTACCACCTCGCCGACTACGTCGGGCACCCGCAGGCCGAGACCGTCCTGGTCGCGATGGGGTCCGGCGCACAGACGGCCGGCACCGTGGTCGAGCACCTGGCCGCTGCGGGAGCGCGGGTTGGCGTCGTCAACCTTCGCCTCTACCGGCCCTTCCCGACGCAGGCGTTGCTGCAGGCCTTGCCCCCGACCGTGCGACGCGTCGGCGTGATGGACCGGACGAAGGAGCCGGGTGCCCCTGGTGAGCCGCTGTTCCTCGACACCGTGAGCGGCCTTGCCCGCAGCGGCCGGGCCGACGTGACGGTGCTCGCGGCGCGCTACGGCCTCGGGAGCCGGGAGCTGACCCCTGCAGACGTCAAGGGGTGGTTGGACGAGCTCGCGGGCCCCGAACCCCGGCCAACCGTGACCCTGGGCATCGTGGACGACGTCACCCGTCTGTCGGTGCAGCCGGCGGACTTCCGTCTGCCGGTCTCGGCCAGGCAGGCGGTCTTCTACGGGCTCGGCAGCGACGGGACCGTCGGGGCGAACAAGAGCACCATCTCGATCATCGGCGAGTCCACCGATCTTCGCGCACAGGGGTACTTCGTCTACGACTCGAAGAAGGCCGGCTCGGTCACGGTCTCGCACCTGCGCTTCGGCAAGGAGCCCATCGACGCCCCGTACCTCATCGGCGCAGAGACCACGCCGGCCGACTTCGTGGCCTGCCACCAGTTCACCCTGCTGCACCGGATGCCCGTCCTGGAGTCGGCGGCCCCGCTGGCGACCGTCCTGCTCAACGTCCCCAAGGGGCCCGAGCGGCTGTGGGAGCGGCTGCCCGCGCAGGTGCAGCAGCAGATCCTCGACAAGCACCTCGACGTCTGGGTCATCGACGCCCACCGGGTGGCCCGCGAGCTCGGGCTGGGTGCTCGGATCAACACCGTGATGCAGCCCTGCTTCTTCAAGCTCTCAGGCGTGCTGCCAGCGAGCGAGGCGCTCGAGGCGTTGCGGGCCTCGGTGCGCAAGCGTTTCGCCCGGCGCGGCCCGGCCGTCGTGGATCGGAACCTGGCCGCCATCGACCGCGCCTTGCTCGAGCTGCACCACTTCGAGGTCCCCGCGGACGCAGCAGTCACGGGCCCCATGCGTCAGGCCGTCCGGGTCCCCGACGACGCACCGAGCTTCCTGCGAGAGGTCACCTCCGTGCTGGCGTCCGGCCAGGGGGAGACCTTGCCGGTGAGCGCCATGCCGCTGGACGGGACGTTCCCCACGGGGACGGCCGCGGTCGAGAAGCGCTCGCTCGCTCAACAGCTACCGCAGTGGGATCCCGATCTGTGCATCGACTGCGGCAAGTGCGCGATCGTCTGCCCGCACGCCACCATCCGGCTCAAGGTGTACGACCCGAAGCTGCTCAGCGAGGCGCCTCGAGGGATGCGGTCCAAGCCCTACCGGTCCAAGCAGCTGGCCGAGTCGGTGCTGACCGTCCAGGTCGCTCCCGACGACTGCACCGGGTGCGGGATCTGCGTGGACGTCTGCCCAGCGCGCAGCAAGGAGAACGCCAGCCACAAGGCCCTGGACCTGGTTCCCGCCGCTGAGCGACGTGATGTCGAGCGACCAGCCTGGGACTTCTTCCTCGGGATCCCCGAGGTGGATCGGGCTCTCGTCCGCCACGACACCGTCAAGGGCTCCCAGCTGCTGCAGCCGCTGTTCGAGTTCAGTGGAGCCTGCAGCGGGTGCGGCGAGACCCCCTACCTCAAGCTGCTCACCCAGCTGTTCGGCGACCGGATGGTGGTGGCCAACGCCACCGGCTGCTCCTCGATCTACGGGGGCAACCTGCCGACCACCCCATGGGCGACGCGTGCGGACGGGCGTGGACCGGTGTGGAACAACTCGCTGTTCGAGGACAACGCCGAGTTCGCCCTCGGGCTGCGCCTCGGCGTGGACCAGCAAGGAGCACAAGCGCGTCGGCTGCTCTCCGAGCTGGCTCGGGACTACCCGGACCAGCTCGGCGTCGACCTGGTCACTGCCATCCTCATGGCCGAGCAGGTCGAGGACGCCGACGTAGCCGCGCAGCGACTCCTGGTGGAGTCGCTGCAGGCCCGGCTGCGCGACCTCCCGACCGCCGACGCTCGTGTCGGCCAGCTCCGGGCGGTGGCCGAGCACCTGGTACGACGCAGCGTGTGGGCGGTCGGCGGTGACGGCTGGGCCTACGACATCGGCTTCGGGGGGTTGGACCACCTGCTCTCCAGCGGCCGGGACGTGAACATCCTCGTCCTCGACACCGAGGTCTACTCCAACACCGGTGGCCAGGCATCCAAGGCCACGCCGCGCGGTGCTGCGGCCAAGTACGCCGCCTCGGGCAAGGCCATCGCGAAGAAGGATCTCGGTGCCTTCGCCCGCGCCTACGGCAACGCCTTCGTCGCCCAGGTCGCGCTGGGCTCCAACGAGACCCAGACGATCCGGGCGCTGCTCGAGGCCGACGCCTGGCCCGGCCCTTCCCTCGTGATCGCGTACTCGACCTGCATCGCCCATGGCATCGACATGACGACGTCGATGTCGCAGCAGAAGCAGGCGGTGGCCAGTGGTCACTGGCCGCTCTACCGGTTCCACCCGGACCCGCAGGAGCACGCGCAGCCGTTCCACCTGGACAGCAAGGCGCCCAGCATCCCGTTGAGGGACTTCATGCTCTCCGAGACCCGCTTCGCCGCGTTGGCCCGCTCCGACCCGGAGCATGCTCGCCACCTGTTCGCCCTGGCGCAGTCCGACGTCGACGAGCGGTGGCGCTACTACCAGCAGCTGGCCGGGGTCGAGCGGAGCATCCCGCAGGACCACCGCGGCGACCTGATCGAGGACGAGGACAGCATGCTCGGTGGGGAAGGGGGCGAGGACTGATGGGGCCGGACCTGTCGACGACCTACCTGGGGATGGTGCTGCGATCGCCGCTGGTGGCCTCCTCCAGCCCGTTGACGCGCACCGTCGAGGGGCTCGCCGCGCTCGAAGACGCCGGGGTGGCCGCTGTGGTGCTGCCGTCGTTGTTCGAGGAGGAGGTGGTGGACCAGGTACTCGAGCTGGAGGACCGGCTCGAGGCCGGGTCCGGTGTCTTCGCGGAGGCCAGCGACTACTTCCCCGAGATGGACTACCGGGAGGTCGGGCCGGGCAAGCACGTGCGCCACGTGGAGCGGGCGAAAGCGGCACTGGGGATCCCGGTGATCGCCAGCGTCAACGCGCGCTCCAGCGGGTCGTGGGTGATGTACGCCCGCATGCTCGCCGATGCCGGCGCCGATGCGGTCGAGCTCAACCTCTACGACGTGGCGGCCGAGGAGGGTGTGACGTCCCTGCAGGTCGAAGACCGCCTGGTGGAGGCCGTGCGCACGGTGCGAGCCGAGCTCGAGGTGCCCCTGGCGGTCAAGCTGTCGCCCTACTTCTCCGCGCTGCCGGCCGTGGCCTCGCGGCTGGTGGACGCCGGCGTCGACGGGTTGGTGCTCTTCAACCGCTTCTACCAGCCCGACATCGACCTGGAGACCCTTGGTGTCGTGCCCAACCTGGTCCTCTCCCACCCGAGCGAGTCGCGACTGTCGCTCCGGTGGATCGGGCTGCTGCGTCCGCGGTACCCCGAGCTCTCGCTGGCAGCCACCTCGGGCGTGCACAGTGGCGACGAGGTGTTGAAGCTGCTGCTGGCCGGTGCCGACGTGACCATGATGGCCTCGGCGCTGCTGCGCAACGGGCCGGGGTACGTCGCCGAGGTCGAGGCGCAGGTGTACGAGTGGCTCGCCGAGCGGGAGTACGTGTCCGTGCGGCAGCTGCAGGGCAGCGTGTCCAGGGCTCATGCGGCCGACCCGGGCGGGTACGAGCGTGCGCAGTACATCGAGACGTTGCACTCCTACCCGACCCCGACGCACTGACCGATCGGAAGGACCGTCAGCCGTGACCACCGAGCTCGACCTCCTCATCGTTGGGGCCGGCCCAGCCGGCCTGTACGCCGCCTACTACGCGGGCTTCCGGGGCATGGACGTCGGCCTGGTCGACTCCCTCACCGAGCCCGGCGGACAGCTCATGGCGCTCTACCCGGAGAAGCCGATCTATGACGTGGCCGGCTTCCCGAGCGTGCTCGCGCGGGACCTCGCCCACCAGCTGGTCGAGCAGGCCTCCTCGGCCGACCCGACGTACCTGCTCGGGCGCCGAGCAGAGTCGTTGGCGCGTGCGGACGACGGCCGGCTGCGAGTGGGCCTGGCCGACGGCGAGGATGTCCTGGCCAAGGCCGTCATCATCGCGGCGGGGATCGGGACGTTCACCCCACGGACGCTGCCCGGTGCAGACCCCTACGTCGGCAAGGGCCTGCGCTACGTCGTCACCGACCTGTCGGCCCTGGACGGCAAGCGCGTGCTCGTCGTCGGTGGCGGCGACAGCGCCGTGGACTGGGCGCTGGTGCTCGCCGACCGGGCCGCCTCGGTCACCCTGGTCCACCGCCGCGACGCGTTCCGCGCCCACGAGGGCTCGGTCGAGCAGCTCAAGGCCTCGAAGGTGGAGATCCTCACCCCGTACGTCCCGCACGAGGTGATCGGCGGTGGGGCCGGGGTGGTGACGGCCGTGGACGTCGTGCACAAGGAGACCGAGGAGCATCGGGTCATCGAGGTCGACGAGGTGGTGGCCGCACTGGGCTTCATCGCCGATCTCGGTCCGATGCTGACCTGGGGCATCGAGACGCAGAAGCGACACATCCTGGTGGACTCGACGATGGCCACCAACGTGCCCGGCGTGTTCGCCATCGGCGACGTGGTGGAGTACCCGGGCAAGGTGCGTCTGATCGCGACCGGCTTCGGTGAGGCCGCCACCGCGGTGAACAACGCCGCGCCCGTGGTGGACCCCTCGGCCAAGGTGTTCCCGGGTCACTCATCGGACCCTTCCAAGCACGAGCCGGGGCGCTCGCCGAGCTGACAGGGCGACCGGGCGCGGGGCTGTCTCAGAGCTCGCGCACGACGCGTGCCGGGTTGCCCACGGCGAGCACGCCGGCCGGGAGGTCCTTGGTCACCACCGCACCGGCGCCGACCACGGTGTCCGGGCCGATGCTCACGCCGGCCAGCACGATCACGCCGCCACCGAGCCAGACGTTGTCACCGATCGTGATGGGGGCCGCCGACTCCCACTTGGCGCGTCGCGCCTCGGCCTCCAGCGGGTGGGTGGGCGTCAGCAGCTGCACGTTCGGGCCGATCTGGACGTCGTCGCCGATGCGGATCGGGGCCACGTCGAGGGCCACCAGGCCGAAGTTCGCGAAGACACGCGCTCCGAGGTGCAGGTTCGAGCCGTAGTCGACGGCCAGCGGGGCACGCACGAAGGTGCCCTCGCCCAGGCTCCCCACGAGTGCGGTCAGGGCGGCTCGGCAGCCCTCCTCGTCACCTGGGTCGGCGGCGTTGAAGGCCGCGTTCAGGGCTGCCCGTCCGGCCTGCATCCCGGCGATCTCCGGGTCGGTGATGTAGGGATCGCCGGCGACCATCCGCTCGCGATGGCTGCGCTGGTCCTGCTCGGCGGTGCCCATGCTCCCAGTGTGGCGGACCTGGTCCGCCTGGACGAGCATGGCCTCATGCCCAACCGGCTCGCTGCCTCGACCTCGCCCTACCTCCAGCAGCACGCCGACAACCCGGTGGACTGGTTCGAGTGGGGAGACGAGGCCTTCTCGGCGGCGCAGGCTCGAGACGTGCCGGTGCTGCTCTCCATCGGCTACGCGGCCTGCCACTGGTGCCACGTCATGGCCCACGAGTCGTTCGAAGACTCGGCCACGGCGGCGGTGATGAACGATCACTTCGTCAACGTCAAGGTGGACCGGGAGGAACGCCCCGACGTGGACGCCTCGATGATGGAGGCCGTGACGGCACTCGTCGGGCACGGGGGCTGGCCGCTGACCGCATTCCTCACCCCGACCGGCCGGCTCTTCTACGCCGGGACCTACTTCCCCGACCAGCCGCGCCACGGGATGCCGGCCTTCGGGCAGGTGCTCGCGGCCGTCTCGGCCGCCTGGCAGGAGCGCCGTGAGGAGGTCGAGGCGGCCGGGCGCCGCATCGCCGAGCAGCTCGCCGCCCAGCCGTCGCCGGTGGCCGTCCCCGTCGGTCCCGACGAGCTCGCTCGTGCCGTCGAGGTGCTGGCTGCCGACTACGACCACGTCAACGGCGGCTTCGGCGGGGCGCCGAAGTTCCCGCCGTCGATGGTGCTCGAGTGGCTGCTCCGCCACCATGCGCGAACCCGGGACCCTGTGCCGCTCCGGCTGGTGGAGGGGACCTGCCGGGCGATGGCCCGAGGCGGGATGTACGACCAGCTCGGCGGCGGCTTCGCCCGCTACGCGGTGGACGCCGCCTGGGTCGTGCCGCACTTCGAGAAGATGCTCTACGACAACGCGCTGCTGCTCGGCGCCTACCTGCACTGGTGGCGGCTGAGCGGGGACCCGTTGGCGGAGCGGGTGGCACGTGAGACGGCGGCGTTCCTCCTCGGCGACCTGCGCACGCCCCAGGGCGGGTTCGCCTCGTCCTTGGATGCCGACACCGTCGTGGAGCAGGCGGGGGGGCGCGTCGGCGTCGAAGGCCTCACCTACGTCTGGACGCCACAGCAGCTGGTCGACGTCCTAGGACCGTCGGACGGTCCCTGGGCGGCCCGCCTGCTGGGTGTCACCGAGCACGGCACATTCGAGCACGGCGCGTCGACCCTGCAGCTGCGCACCGACCCGGACGACCCGCACCGCTGGGCGGTCGTTCGCGCCCAGCTGCAGTCGTCTCGTCAGGGCAGGCCGCAGCCGGCTCGCGACGACAAGGTGGTCGCGGCCTGGAACGGCCTCGCCGTGGTCGCACTCGCCGAGGCTGGGCTCCTGCTGGAGGAGCCCTCCTGGGTGCAGGCCGCGGTGTCGGCCGCGCGGCTGCTCCTGGAGGTGCACGTCGTCGAGGGAGCGGCCGGTGGCACTCGGCTGCGTCGGGTGTCTCGCGACGGGGTGGTGGGGGCGCCCGCCGGGCTGCTGGAGGACTACGCCGGCCTCGCTCAGGCGTGCCTCACCCTGCTCGGCGCCACCGGGGAGGATGGTTGGCTGGCCCCTGCCACCGAGCTCCTCGACGTCGTCCTCGAGCAGTTCGTCGACGCCGACGGTGCCTTCCACGACACCGCGGCCGACGCGACCGACCCACGCCTGCACCGTCGTCCGGCCGACCCCAGCGACAACGCCACCCCGTCGGGCCGTGCTGCTGCTGCGGGTGCGCTGCTGACACTGGCCGGCCTGACCGGGGAGCGCCGATACCGGGAGGCCGCGGAGAGAGCGCTCGCCTCGGTCGGAGCGCTGTCCACCAGAGCACCCAGGTTCCTCGGCTGGTCCCTGGCGGTCGCCGAGGCGGCCGTGCACGGGCCGGTCGAGGTGGCCGTGGCTGGTCGTCTGGCCGAGAAGGAGGCCGCTGCGATGCACCGGGCGGCGCTCGCCTCGGGCGTCCCTGGGCTCGTGCTGGCGATCGGCGAGCCCGGGAGCCGGGTGCCGTTGCTGCACCAGCGGCAGCGGATCGACGGCCGGCCGGCCGCCTACGTGTGCCGGGGCTTCGTGTGCCAGCGGCCGGTCACCGACGTGGCGGACCTGCTGGCCATGCTGCCCTGAGGCGCCTCACCCGGCCAGCGCCTCGCCCACCACCTGGCGGGCCTCGGCCTGGATCCGGGCGAGGTGGTCGGCGCCCAGGAAGGACTCCGCGTAGATCTTGTAGACGTCCTCCGTCCCCGAGGGCCTCGCGGCGAACCAGCCGTTCTCGGTGACCACCTTGAGGCCGCCGATGGCCGCCCCGTTGCCGGGTGCCTCGGTCAGGGTGGCCGTGATCGGGTCGCCGGCCAGCGACGTCGCGCGGACCTGGTCCGGTGAGAGCCTGGCGAGGACGGACTTCTCCTCCCGGGTGGCGGGGGCATCCACGCGCGCGTAGACGGGTTCGCCGTAGGCCTGGGTGAGCTCGGCGTAACGCTGCGACGGGGACCGGTCGAGCACCGCAGTGATCTCGCTGGCAAGCAGGCAGAGCAGGATTCCGTCTTTGTCCGTCGTCCACACCGTGCCGTCGTGCCGCAGGAACGATGCGCCGGCGCTCTCCTCGCCGCCGAAGAGGATCGACCCGTCGAGCAGCCCGGGGACGAACCACTTGAAGCCCACCGGCACCTCGACGAGGCGTCGTCCCATCCCGGTGACCACCCGATCGATCATCGAGCTGGACACCAGGGTCTTGCCGATGCCCGCGTCGGTGGACCAGCCCTCGCGGTGGCCGGCGAGGTAGTCGATGGCCACCGAGAGGAAGTGGTTCGGGTTCATCAGGCCCGCGTCCCGGGTCACGATGCCGTGCCGGTCGGCGTCGGCGTCGTTGCCGGTGGCCACCTCGTAGCGGTCAGGGTCGGCCTGCACGGTGCCGATGAGCGAGGCCATCGCCGACGGCGAGGAGCAGTCCATCCGGATCTTGGCGTCCCAGTCCAGCGTCATGAACCGGAAGGTGCCGTCGACGTCTGGGTTCACCACTTCAAGATCGAGGCCGTGCTCCTCCCCGATGCGGCCCCAGTAGTCCACGGCCGCCCCACCGAGCGGGTCCGCGCCGATCCGGACGCCGGCCGCGCGGATCGCCGCGAGGTCGAGCACGTTCGGCAGGTCGGCCACGTACCCGCCCAGGTAGTCGTACGTGTCGGTCGTCTGGGCGGCCCAGGCGGCGTCGATGCTCATCCGTCGGACGCCGTCGGCGCCGGTCGGCATCCCGGCCGCCAGGAGGGCGTTGGCCCTGTCCTGGACCCAGCCGGTGATGTCGGTGTCAGCCGGTCCGCCGTTCGGGGGGTTGTACTTGAAGCCGCCGTCGGCGGGCGGGTTGTGCGACGGGGTGATCACGATGCCGTCGGCCAGGCCCGTGCCGCGACTGCTCCCCGACAGCCGCTTGCCCCGGTTTGCGGCCAGGATCGCGTGGCTCAACGCCGGGGTGGGGGTGTAGCCGCGCCCGCGTCGGGCGTCCGGGTCGACCAGGACGGTGACCTCGTTGGCGGCGAGCACCTCCATGGCCGTGACGAAGGCGGGCTCGCTGAGCGCGTGGGTGTCCTTGCCGAGGAAGAGCGGTCCGTCGAAGCCTTGGGCAGCGCGGTAGTCACAGATCGCCTGGGTGGTCGCAGCGATGTGGTCGTCGTTGAACGATCGGCGCAAGGACGAGCCGCGGTGCCCCGAGGTCCCGAATGCCACCTGTTGGGACGCCTCGGTCACGTCCGGGTGCTCGGTGTAGTACTTGGTGACGAGCCGCGAGAGGTCGACAAGGTCAGCGGGGGTTGCGGGCGTGCCGGCGCGGGGGTGCTGGGCCATGCCCCCACGGTAGGGGAGGATGCTCTGGGAGGACGGCCGGACGGATGGAGGAGCGTGCAGGATGGGCGATCAAGGCGCCGGCGTCGGTGGGATGCCCTCGGTGCGCGAGCACGTGAGTGGCGTCGACGGTGCGGTGGTCGTCGGGACCGACGGCTCCGACGGTGCCACCCTGGCGGTGCGCTTCGCGGCCGAGGAGGCCCGGCTTCGCCAGGTCCCGCTGGTCGCCCTGCGCTCGTGGAACATGACCTCGGCGCCCACGCCGCCCACCGAGCCCGGCATCGTGCCACCGATGGGCGACTACGAAGCCGCCGTGGCCGCTGAGCTGCGGGATCAGGTCGTGAGGGCGCTCGGCGGTGAGGACGCGCTGGCCGGGCTGGACCTGCAGGTGATGCCGGTGCACGCCTCACCCGTCAAGGCGCTGCTCGAGGCCACCCAGCACGCAGCGCTCGTCGTGGTGGGGACGCGCGGGCACGGCGCGCTGGCCGGCCTCCTGCTCGGGAGCACGAGCGAGCAGGTGGTCACCCGTGCCCACGGACCCGTCGCGGTCGTCCGCACGCCGCACTGAGGCCGACGCCGGGCTCAGCCGGCGCGCACGACCACGATCATGATGGCGGCGTAGTGGCACAGCCAGGCGGCGATCGTGAAGGCGTGGAACACCTCGTGGAAGCCGAACCAGCGGGGGCTGGGGTCCGGCCGCTTGGTCGCGTAGACGACGCCGCCGACGGTGTAGAGGATCCCGCCGAGCGCGATGAGCGACACGACGAGCCAGCCGCCGGCCCTCGCGAGGTCGCCGATGAAGGCGACAGCCGTCCAGCCCAGCCCGATGTACCCGAGCGTGTAGACCCACCGCGGGGTGTTGATCTTCGTGGCTCGAACGACCGGACCGACCAGGGCCCCGCCCCACACGACCACGAGCATGAAGGTTTGCTGCCAACCGTCGAGCAGCAGGACGGCGAAGGGCGTGTACGTCCCGGCGATGATGAGCGTGATGTTCGCGTGGTCCCAGACCTTGAACGCTTCCTTGACCCGCGGGGTCCACGTGCCGGCGTGGTACGCGGCGCTGACACCGAACAGCATGATGCTCGTGAGCCCGTAGATGGCGACTGCCCACTCGGCCGAGGATCCCTGCGCGACGAGCAGCAGGGCGATCGTGCCGAGCAGCGCGATCGGTGCCGTCACCATGTGCAGCCAGCCTCTGAGCTTCGGCTTGACCTCTGCCGGCATCCGGTCCAGGGCCGCCGTCACGGAGGTGTCGACCCGTTCCGCCCAGGCGTCGTAGGCGTGCTCGGCCCGCTCGCGTGCGCTGGGATTCGCGCCCGTCTCGTCTGTCGCGCGGGCGACCTGCGGGCGCAGGTCCGCCGGCGGCGCGGTCGGTTCGCGACGTTCGGGAGCCATGAGCAGAGTGTAGGCCTACGGACGCGTAAGTTACTTGTTGGTAACCGAATCGTCACGGGGTCGTCGTGCTCGCCCGAGGGCGCTGACCTCGTGATCGACGGTCCAGGGGCACCCTGGGCCCGGCACGGTCTAGCCTCCAGCCGTGGGGTTGCGCGAGGTGATGTACGCCGCCTACGAGCGCCGGATCGCCGCCGGGCTCGACGGTGAGCCGCTGCCTCGCCACGTCGGCGTCATCCTGGACGGCAACCGTCGTTGGGCGAGGACGGCCGGTGCGGCGGCCAGCGAGGGGCACGCGCGCGGCGCCGGGAAGATCGTCGACCTGCTGGGCTGGTGCGAGGAGGCCGGCGTCGAGGTGGTCACGCTGTGGCTGCTCTCCACCGACAACCTCACCCGCGAGGACGGGGAGCTGCAGGCCCTGCTGCGCATCATCGAGGGCACCGTCGAGGGGCTCGCCGAGCAGGGACGCTGGCGCGTCAACCCGGTCGGCGCCCTGGACCTGCTCCCTGAGCAGACAGCGGAGGTGCTCAAGGCGGCCGCCGAGCGCACGGCCGCCCTGCCAGGAATGCTCGTGAACGTCGCTGTCGGGTATGGCGGGCGACGTGAGATCGCCGATGCCGTCCGCAGCCTCCTGCACGCTCAGGCTGCTGCCGGCACCACGCTGGAGGAGCTGGCCGACCTCCTCGATGTGGAGCACATCGCCGAGCACCTCTACACCCGCGGTCAGCCCGACCCCGACCTGGTGATCCGCACGTCGGGGGAGCAGCGCCTGTCCGGCTTCCTGCTCTGGCAGAGCGCTCACAGCGAGTTCTACTTCTGTGAGGCGATGTGGCCGGACTTCCGGCACGTCGACTTCCTCCGCGCCCTTCGCGCCTACGCCCAGCGTGAGCGTCGCCTGGGCCGCTGACGCTGGCTCCGGTCCCCGGGCGGTCGCGGGGTGTTCACCCCGTCGTCGGGCGTGTCTGGCCCAGGGTCGGCCGGGGGGACCGTACCGTGAAGGGCACGACCGGTTCGGATGCCGGTCGAACGGGAGGCCCGGAGACGTGCATTCCTCGCGGACACCGCGCGGCGCGCATCGATCGCTACAGAGCGAGCGAGGGCCGGTCCCGGCTCTCGCGTCGGTCCCGGACCGCTCGTCCTGGCCAGCACCCCGCAGGGAGTCGCATGTCTGACGTGCCGAGCGTCGAGCGTCGCACCTACGTCCTGGACACGAGCGTCCTGCTCAGCGATCCCTACGCGCTGCTGCGCTTCGCCGAGCACGACCTCGTCCTGCCAGTCGTGGTGATCACCGAGCTCGAGGGCAAGCGCCACCATCCTGAGCTCGGCTACTTCGCCCGAACGGCCCTGCGCGTGCTGGACGAGCTGCGGCTGGAGCACCATCGGCTCGACCAACCGGTGCCGGTGGGGGAGCTCGGCGGGTCGCTGCGGGTGGAGCTGAACCACGGTGACCCGCAGGTCCTTCCGGCCGGCTTCCGGATCGGTGACAACGACTCGCGCATCCTGGCGGTCGCGCTCAACCTCAAGGCTGAGGGCCGCGACGTCACGCTCGTCTCCAAGGACCTGCCGATGCGGGTCAAGGCCTCGGCGGTCGCGCTGCTGGCTGAGGAGTACCGCGCGGAGACGGTGGTGGAGTCCGGCTGGACCGGGATGGCCGAGCTCGAGGTCGGCGCCGAGGTGCTCGACCAGCTCTACGCCGACGGTGTGGTGGAGCTCGACGAGGCACGAGACCTGCCCTGCCACACCGGTCTGGTGCTCTCCAGCATGCGCGGCAGCGGCCTTGGCCGCGTCACCCCGGACAAGCAGGTCCGACTTGTGCGGGGAGACCGCGACGCCTTCGGGCTGCGGGGTCGCTCAGCAGAGCAGCGGGTCGCCCTGGAGCTGTTGGCCGACCCCGAGGTGGGCATCGTGTCCCTCGGTGGGCGCGCCGGGACCGGGAAGTCCGCGCTGGCGCTGTGCGCCGGGCTGGAGGCGGTGCTGGAACGCCGCCTGCACCGCAAGGTCGTCGTGTTCCGGCCGCTCTATGCCGTCGGTGGCCAAGAGCTCGGCTACCTGCCGGGAAGCGAGGCCGAGAAGATGAACCCGTGGGCGCAGGCGGTGTTCGACACGCTCAGCGCGCTGACCACGCCGGAGGTGATCGAGGAGGTCGTGGCCAGGGGCATGCTGGAGGTGCTGCCGCTGACCCACATCCGTGGGCGATCGCTTCACGACGCGTACGTCATCGTGGACGAGGCCCAGTCGCTCGAACGCAACGTGCTCCTCACGGTGCTGTCTCGGGTCGGTGCCAACAGCCGGGTGGTGCTCACCCACGACATCGCCCAGCGCGACAACCTCCGCGTCGGTCGACACGACGGCGTCGTCGCCGTGGTCGAGAAGCTCAAGGGGCACCCGCTGTTCGCGCACGTGACGCTGAGCCGCTCCGAGCGTTCCCCGATCGCCGCGCTGGTCACCGAGATGTTGGAGGAGCTTCCTCACTAGGCGGCTCGGTCCGTGCCATGGCCAGCACGTCCAGCGCCTCGTCCAGCTGGGCCCCGGTCAGCACGCCACGGTCCACGAAGCCTTCGTCCAGCACGACGTCGCGGATCGTGCGTTGCTCGGCCAACGCCCGCTTGGCCACGGCGGCGGCAGCCTCGTAGCCGAGGAATCGGTTGAGCGGGGTGACGATGGCCGGGGAGCCCTCCGCGTAGGCGCGGGCACGGGCCGCGTCGGGCTCGATGCCGGACACGCAGCGTTCTGCCAGCAGCCTCGAGGCTGCGGCCAGCAGCCTGATCGACTCCAGCAGCGCCTGCCCCATCACCGGCATCTGGACGTTCAGCTCGAACGAGCCGGACGCGCCCGCCCAGGCGAGGGTGGCGTCGTTGCCGACGACGCGGCTGCAGACCATGAGCACCGCCTCCGGGACGACCGGGTTGACCTTGCCCGGCATGATCGAGGAGCCCGGCTGAAGGTCGGGGAGGCGGATCTCGGCCAAGCCGGCCCGCGGCCCCGAACCCATCCAACGCAGGTCGTTGCAGATCTTGGTGAGGCTCACCGCGACCGAGCGGGCAGCAGCGGATGCCTCGACGAGCCCGTCGCGGGCACCCTGGGCCTCGAAGTGGTCGCCGGCCTCGTGCAGCCCGAGGCCGGTCTCCTCCGCCAGCTGCGCGATGACGGCGGCAGCGAAGCCACGGGGTGCGTTGATCCCCGTCCCGACCGCAGTGCCGCCCAACGGGAGCTCGCCCAGGCGCGTCAGCGTGGCCTCGAGCCGCGCCATCCCGGCAGCAACCTGGGCGGCGTAGCCACCGAAGCGTTGGCCGATGGTGACGGGGGTGGCGTCCATGAGATGTGTTCGGCCGGCGGTGACGATGTCGGCCAGGGCGTCGGCCCGCTCGGCGAGGCTTGCGTGCAGGGCGGTGAGTGCTGGCAGGAGGTCCTGCACGACCGCCTGGGTGGCGGCGAGGTGGATCGCCGTCGGGAATGTGTCGTTGCTGGACTGGCTCATGTTGACGTCGTCGTTCGGGTGTACCGGCCGACCCAGGCGACTCGATGCCAACGTGGCCAGCACCTCGTTCACGTTCATGTTCGTGCTGGTTCCCGAGCCGGTCTGGTAGACGTCCACGGGGAAGGCCTCCTCGTGGTCCCCGGCGACCACCTCGGCGGCGGCGGCCCCGATGGCTTCGCCGACGGCCGCGTCGAGCAGCCCGGAAGCGACGTTCGCGCGGGCAGCGGCTCCCTTGACCCGAGCGAGGGCTCGGACCACTGCGGTGTCGACCGGCCGTCCGCTGATCGGGAAGTTGGCGACGGCTCGCGCTGTCTGGGCGCGCCACAGCGCGTCCTCGGGGACGAGGACCTCGCCCATGGTGTCGCGTTCGATGCGCATCCCGGTCGGGGGATGCTCCGGGCGCGGGTCGGCGTCGCTGGTCATGAGGACCATCCTGCCCTCGAGGCTGCATGCGGGACACTGGATGTCGTGGGAGTGGACCGTGGTCATCTGCTCGTCGGCCTGCAGGCCGTGTGCCTGGCGGTGGTCTTCCTCTGGCCGGGCAGCCCCCAGTGGGACGTGCCCGCTGCCGTCGGTGCGCTGGGCGTCTCGCTGCTCGTCGTGGCGCTGCTGCTCGGACTTGCCGGTGCTACTCGCCTCGGCCGCTTCCTGCGGATCCACCCCGCCCCGCCGGAGCGGGCCGCCCTACGCACCGACGGCGTCTACGGGCTCGTCCGCCACCCGATCTACGCGGCAGTGCTCCTCGCGGCCACCGGTGAGGTCCTTCGCTCCGGCCAGCTCGTCCCACTCCTCGGCCTGCTCGGGCTGTCCGTCGTCCTGCACGTGAAGGCGGGCTACGAGGAGGACCTGCTCCGCGAGCGGTTCGGCCAGGCCTACGACACCTACGCCAGCCGGGTCCCGAGGCTGGTGCCCGGTCTCCGGGGCCGGCTCGCCCGATGAACGTCGACCTGCGTGCACGCTTCCTCGGCCACTCCAGCGTGCTGGTCGAGCTGGATGGGACCCGGGTCCTCACCGACCCGGTCCTGCGCGACCGCGTCGGACTGCTGCGGCGCCACTCCGTCCCGGTGGCCGCCACGCACCTGGGTCCCGTCGATGTGGTCGTCATCTCCCATCTGCATCACGACCACTGCGACCTGCCCACGCTGCGGGCGCTCGGCCCTGACGTCGCCGTCGTCGCGCCCCGGGGTGCGGGGGCTTGGCTCCGTTCCAAGGGCATCTCGCAAGCGGTCGAGCTGGGCGAGGGGGAGCAGCGTGGCTTCGGCACCGTCACGGTGACGGGAGTGCACGCGGACCACGACGGACGCCGGGTACCGACCGGACCCAGCGCCCAGGCACTTGGCTACCTGGTGGCGGGCGGCGGCAGTGGGCGCCCGATGCGACGGGTCTACTTCGCCGGCGACACCGCCCTGTTCGCCGCGATGGCGGAGCTGGCCGACGGCCCGGGGGTCGACCTGGCTCTGCTGCCGGTCTGGGGGTGGGGTCCCAACCTCGGGCCCGGGCACATGGACCCGAGACAGGCTGCCGAGGCTGCCCGGCTGATCCGGCCCAGCCGGGCCATGCCGGTGCACTGGGGGAGCCTGCTCCCGCTTGGCGCGCGTCGTTGGCTGCAGGACCGGCTCGTCGACCCGCCGCACGCGTTCGCTGAGGCTGCGGGCAGGCGCGCGCCCCGAACGCGCGTCGACGTCGTCGAGCCGGGGGGCTGGATGGTCTGAGCTGGCTCAGTCCTGGGGCCGACGCCCGATGCTGAGGGCCACCGGTCGAGCCGTCTCGGCGAAGAAGTCGTTGCCCTTGTCGTCCACCACGATGAACGCCGGGAAGTCCTCCACCTCGATCCGCCAGACGGCTTCCATCCCCAGCTCGGCGTACTCCAGCACGTCCACCTGCCTGATGCAGTCCTGGGCCAGGCGTGCGGCGGGTCCCCCGATGGAACCGAGGTAGAAGCCGCCATGATCTCGACAGGCATCCGTCACCTGCTGGGAGCGGTTGCCCTTGGCGAGCATGACGAGCGACCCGCCTGCGGCCTGGAACTGCTCGACGTAGGAGTCCATCCGGCCTGCGGTCGTGGGCCCGAAGGACCCGGACGCGTAGCCCGCTGGCGTCTTGGCCGGGCCCGCGTAGTAGACGGGGTGCTCCCGGAGGTAGTCCGGCATCGGCTCGCCCGCATCCAGGCGCTCCTTGATCTTCGCGTGTGCGATGTCGCGGGCGACCACGAGCGGTCCCGACAGCGACAGGCGCGTCTTCACCGGGTAGCGGGTGAGCTCGGCCCGGATCTCACGCATCGGTCGGTTCAGGTCCACCCGCACGACGTCGCTGGCCTCCTGCTCGTCGAGCTGCTCAGCGGTGACCTCGGGGAGGAAGCGCGCGGGATCCCGTTCCAGCTGCTCCAGGAACACGCCCTCCTTGGTGATCTTCGCCAGCGCCTGGCGATCGGCCGAGCACGACACGGCGATGGCGACCGGGCACGAGGCGCCGTGTCGCGGCAGTCGCACCACCCGGACGTCGTGGCAGAAGTACTTGCCGCCGAACTGGGCGCCGATCCCGAAGCTGCGGGTGAGCTCCAGCACCTGCTGCTCGAGCTCGAGGTCGCGGAAGCCGTGGGCGCTCATCGAGCCCTCGGTGGGGAGCGCGTCGAGGTACTTGGCCGAGGCGTACTTCGCCGTCTTCAGCGCGAACTCCGCACTCGTGCCCCCCACAACGATGGCCAGGTGGTACGGCGGGCAGGCTGCTGTCCCGAGCGAGCGCAGCTTCTCGTCAAGGAACGTCAGCATTCGCTCAGGGCTCAGGACCGCCTTCGTCTCCTGGTAGAGGAAGGACTTGTTGGCCGAACCGCCGCCCTTGGCCATGAGGAGGAACTTGTAGGCCGCCGGGTCCCCGCCGGGGTCCTCGGCATAGAGCTCGACCTGAGCCGGCAGGTTGGTGCCGGTGTTGCGTTCCTCCCACATCGTGATCGGCGCCAGCTGGGAGTAGCGCAGGTTCAGGCGCGTGTAGGCGTCGTGCACGCCCCTGCTGATGTGCTCGGCGTCCCGGCCGTCGGTGAGCACGTAGCGGCCGCGCTTGCCCATCACGATCGCGGTACCGGTGTCCTGGCACATCGGCAGGACTCCGGCCGCGGCGATGTTGGCGTTCTTGAGCAGGTCCAGGGCGACGAAGCGGTCGTTGCCCGATGCCTGCGGGTCCTCGACGATCGAGCGGAGCTGGGCCAGGTGTGCTGGGCGCAGGTAGTGCGCGATGTCGTGCATGGCTTCAGCGGCCAGCAACCGGAGCACCGCTGGCTCGACCGTCAGGAAGCGGCGTCCGTCGGTCGCCTCGACCTCGACGCCGTCCTCGGTGAGCAGCCGGTACTCGGTGGAGTCCGGGCCGATCGGGAGCAGGTCGGAGTAGGCGAACTCAGGCATGCAAGGAGCCTACGACGCAGCCGCTGAGCCGACTCAGTCGATCAGGCGGATCCGCATCTGTCGGACGGCCAGCCAGGCCATCAAGGCGGCGAAGGCGACCAGGACGCCCACGTGGACGAGATCCACCGCGGCCCAGGTCCCGAAGACCGCGTCTCGCACCAGCGTGACGCAGTGGAAGAGCGGGTTCACCAGCGCGACCGTCTGCATCCACGGCGGCGCCGTCTCCAGCGGGAAGAAGGTCCCCGAGACGAGGAACAACGGCGTCACGATCCCAGACGTGACGTAGTTGAAGGAGTCGATGCTGGGGACGATGCCGCTCATGAGGATCCCGAAGAGGGCGAACCCGAAGCCGGTGACGAAGCCGATGATCGGTACGAGCAGCATCCCGGCGGACGGCTCGAGCCCGAAGAGCATCGCCGCCAGCAGCGGGGCGCAGCCGTACACGCCGGCCTTGACGGCGATCCAGGACGCCTCGGCGAGGACCAGCTCGTGCACGTCCACCGGGGCGGCGAGGAGCGCGTCGTAGGTCCGCTGGAAGACCCTGCGGACGAAGGTGGTGAACATGCCGCTGAACACCGACGTGAAGAGCACGGCGCTGGCCACGATGCCCGTCCCGAGGAACTCGATGTAGGGGACGTCGCCGACGAAGGCCAGCAGCGAGCCGAAGCCGACCCCGAAGGCGAGCAGGTACACCAAGGGCTCGACGAGGGCTGCGAAGGAGGTGGACCGCCAGTAGCGCCGGTAGAGCGTCCACTCCCTGGCCCAGACGGCTGCCACGGCGCTCGGCTCCAACCAGCGCAGCCGTTGGGCGTCGGCTCGCACCTGGGTCGGGCTCTGCGTCCCCGTCATGACACCGTCTCCCCGGTCAGCAGCACGAACACGTCCTCCAACGAAGGATCGCGGGGGGTCGCTGGTCCGAAGCGCTCCAGCCACGACGTCGGTGGTGTGCCCAGGACCGACACCGAGGGGCCGGTCCGTCGATGTGCCAGACCGGCCTCAGCTGCGGCGGCTTCGACCTCGGCCAAGGTCGCGGCCGGTCCGAAGACCTCGTGCGCGACCGAGCCGGCGTGCTCCTGGATCAGGGCACTCGGCGTCCCCGCGGCCACCGACCGTCCCCGCGACATCATCACCACCTCGTCGCACAACCGCTGCGCCTCCTCGATGTAGTGCGTGCTCATGAGGACGGTGACCCCGTCGGCGCGCAGCCCGTCCACGAGTGCCCACATGCCCACTCGGACCTGAGGGTCCAGGCCCACGGTGGGCTCGTCGAGCAGGACGACGGCGGGCTGATGGACCAACCCCCTGGCGATGAGCAGCCGGCGCTTCATCCCGCCCGAGAGCGCCTCGGCCTTCGTGTGCTGACGACCCGTGAGCTGGGCGAGGTCGAGCGCACGGTCGACGGCAGCCGGCCGCTCGGCGCGCGGGACCCGGTAGAGCGTGGCGTACACCTCGAGGTTCTGCCGCACGCTCAGCTCGCCATCGAGGTTGTCCTGCTGCGGCACCACCCCCATCAAGGCGCGCGCCTGCTTGGATGCCGCAGGGATCGGGAGGTTCAGGATGCGGATGGTGCCGGCGTCGGCCACGGACTGCCCGGACAGCAGGCGCATCGTCGTCGACTTGCCCGCACCGTTGGGTCCCAGCAGCCCGAGGCAGATCCCGGCAGGGACATCGAGGTCGAGGCCGTCGACCGCCGGCAGGTCGCCGTAGCGCTTCACCACGCCGCGCAGGGAGATGGCGGTGTCCACGTTCCCCACCCTAGGTAGCGTGCTCGGTGTGAGCCCCCGCGATCAGCCTCCCGTGTCCGGGAGCCCGTCGGATCCGCGAGACCTGCGCTGCTCCGACGCCGACCGGGAACAGGTGGCGGGTGTGCTGCAGGCAGCGGCCGGCGACGGTCGGATCGACCTGGAGGAGCTGGACGAGCGACTCGCCGCCACCTACGCCGCCAAGACCTACCGGGACCTCGAGCCGGTCCTGGCCGACCTGCCCGGTGTGCTCCTGCCGCCAGGCATGGACGTCTCGTCCAAGGGCTCCGCGGTCGTCCCGACCGCGGCTGCCATGGCCCCCCTCCCGTCGCGCTCGTTGGAGCGAGTCGGAGGTCTGCCCAGCTCCACGGCAGCGATCGCGGTGATGGGCGGCTCGACCCGCAAGGGCGACTGGGTCGTGCCGCAGTCCTTCACTGCGGTCGCCGTCATGGGCGGGGTGGAGCTCGACCTGCGCGAGGCCCGGTTCGAGGCGGCTCAGGTCACGATCACGGCGATCGCCTTCTGGGGAGGCGTCGACATCACCGTCGGTGAGGATGTCCGCGTCACCACCGACGGCGTCGGCATCATGGGGGCCTTCGAGGGTCCTCACGACCACCTGGACGGGCCAGCCACGGTCCGGGTGCAGGTCAACGGCTTGGCGATCATGGGCGGCGTCGAGGTGAAGCGCAAGCCGCCCAAGCCATCGAAGAAGCCGAGGCGCAAGCCGCTGGATGGCTAGTCGTGGTGCCGGGGGGCGTCGTCGCGCGCGCGGAGTGCTGCCGACAACTCATCGGCCCGGGGTGGGTCGCACCCGACCCTGGAGCAGTTGATGGCGGCCGCGGTGGCAGCTCGGCGCAGGATGTCGCCCAGCGCCTCGGCCGAGAGCGCACTCAGCTCGCCCACCAGGTCCCGCGGGTCACGGGGGAGCGCCGCCAACAGCCCATCGACGAGCCCGGCGGTGAAGGTGTCACCGGCTCCGACGGTGTCGACCACCGAAACCTGAGGCGCCGGCACCCGGATCGGCTCGACCTGCCCGGTCCGTACGGCCAGTGCCCCGGCCGGGCCGAGCGTGACCACCACGACCGTCGGTCCGGCTGCGGCCAGTGCGCGTGCCGCGTCGACCGGGTCCTCCCCGGGGCTCAGCAGTCCCAGGTCCTCGTCGCTCAGCTTCACCACGTGCGCTGCGGCCACGATGCGTCGCACCAGATCGGTGGAGTCCGGGCCGAACAGCCCCGGGCGAACGTTCGGGTCGTAGCTGACGAGCACGCCGTCGCCTCGGGCCCGCTCGAGCATCTCGGCGATCACCGTCCCGCCCGGCTCGGTCCAGGACGCCACCGAGGCCGTGTGCGCGACCCGCGTCCCAGCGGCCGGCTCGCCCGCCAGCTCCGCCGGTGTCCACTGCCAGTCGGCGGTCCCCGTGGTCCAGAAGTCGTAGGTTGGGTGCCCGCGCTCATCGGTGGCGACCACGGCCAACGTGGACGGCTCATCCGCGGCGATGCATCCGGAGAGGTCGACCCCCTCCTCCTGCAGGCGCCTTCGGGCGCGGCGCCCGAACGTGTCGGCGGACAGGCGGGCCAGGAACCGTGTGTCGTGGCCGAGCCTGGCCAGCGCGAGCGAGGTGTTCGCGGGGCTGCCGCCAGGGATCGGTCGGAGCAGGCCGTCGGGCTGCTCGATGAGGTCGGCCACCGTCTCCCCACACACCGTGATCACGTCCTCGATGCTAAGGGGGCCGAGCCCTCGGTGACCCTGGAAGCGCGCGAACGGCCGGGGCCGGGAAGGATGGTGCCATGGCAGGTCCGGGGAAGGGACGCGTGCGTGGCCGGGAGACAGCCCTGGACATGGTGCGCTCCCTCGGGCTGGTCCTGATCGTCGTGGCGCTGGTGGCCGGGTTCGTCGGCCTCGTCCGCCAGCCGCCTGAGGAAGTCGTGCGCACGATCGACTACCAGCCGGCACTCGACGCCGCTCGTGAGGCGGCGCCGTTCGAGGTGCTGGCGCCGGTGGGTCTCGACGAGGCCTGGCGTGCCACCGGCGTGAGCTACGACCCGGGTCCGCCGGCCCAGTGGCGGCTGGGGTTCGTCTCGCCGACGGACACCTACGCGGCCGTGCTGCAGAGTGAGCTGGCGCCCGAAGAGGTGCTGACCGACCTGCTGGACGAGCCCGATCGCGACGGGCAGAGCACCGTGGACGGTCGCCCGTGGGAACGTTGGGTGGAAGGCCGTGCTTCGGACCCGGATGTCGCCATCACTCGCACCGGCGAGGACGCGGGGAGCGTCGTGGTCTTCGGCTCCGGGGACTACGAGGAGCTGGAGCTGTTCGCCTCGCGTCTGCGCTGAGCCTCGCTCAACCGGAGCTGGGCGGCGTCGAGCAGCTCGGTGCAGCGATCGGCGAGTCGGTCCCCGCGCTCCCAGAGCGCGAGCGAATCCTCCAGTGGCAGCCCGCCTGCCTCCAAGCGCTGCACCACCTCGGCCAGCTCTTGCTTCGCCTGCTCGAAGCTCAGCGGCGCCTCGGCCGGTGCGGGGTTGGGGGAGTGCTCGGTCACGAGGTGGCTCCATCCGTCGTGTCGGCCGTCTGGTTGGCCGTCTGGTCGGCGATCTCGTCGGTGAGAGGGGGCGTCGGTTCGGCCGGCAGCGCCTCACGGACGGCGATGCCCAGCTGCCCTGCGGCCAGCCGCAGGAGCAGACGCTCGCCGTGCTGCACTGTCCCGGCGTCGCGGACCACGCGGCCGTCCAGCCGCTGGGCGATCGCGTAGCCGCGGTCCAGCGTGGCCTGCGGCGACAGGGCGCGGACCTGCTCACCGAGATGCGTGACGGTGAGCCGCTCGGTACCCAGCCGGGCAACGACGGCGTTGCGGCAGCGGTCCTGGGCGACCTGCAGGCGTTCGCGTTCACGTTCGAGGAGCACGGTGGCCGGGTTCGCCAGGACTGGGCGGCCCCGTAGCGACGCCACCGCGTGGCGTTCGGTCCCGATGCGGTTTGCGACCGCCTGCGTGCCTCGGTCTCGCAGCTCCCCGACCCGGCGTCGTTCCTGCGCGACGTCCGGGACCACCTGCTTCGCCGCATCGGTCGGTGTCGATGCACGGATGTCGGCTGCGAGGTCGACCAACGGGTGGTCGCTCTCGTGGCCGATGGCCGTCACCACTGGGGTCCGGCACACCGATACCGCCCGCACCATGCCCTCGTCGGAGAATGGGAGCAGGTCCTCCACCGACCCGCCGCCGCGCGCCAGCACGATGACGTCGACCTCGGGATCGGCGTCGAGAGCCGCGAGTGCCTCGATCATCTGCGCTGCGGCCAGCGGTCCCTGCACAGCGGTGGTTCGGACCCGGACGGGTGTCCCCGGGGCCCGCAACTCGACATGGGTCAGCACGTCCCGTTCGGCCGCGGAGGCCCGACCGCAGATCAGCCCGACGGCGCGCGGCAGGAACGGCAGGGCGCGCTTGCGTTCGACATCGAAGAGCCCCTCTGCGGCGAGCAGTGCCCGCACGCGTTCCATCCTCGCCAGCAGTTCACCCAGGCCGACAGGGCGGATCTCCTCGACGGCCAGGCTCAACGTGCCGCGGGGGTGGTACCAGCTCGGGCGGGCCCGGACCACGACCCGGGCGCCCTCTTCGAGCCTTGGCTGCACCGCCTCGAGGACGTGGGCGGCGCAGGTCGCTGTCATGGACAGGTCGGCCGAGGGGTCCCGAAGGGTGAGGAAGGTCATGCGCGCTCCCGGCCGTCGGGACAGCTGTGCGACCTGGCCCTCGACCCAGACGGTGCCGAGTCGGTCGATCCAGCCGCCGATCGCCTGGGAGATGACCCGCACCGGGGCCGGTCGTTCCGGCGAGGTCTCCAGGGCCATCAGCGCAGGGTAGGCGGTGCTCGGCGGTCGACGATGCCGGTAGGCCAAGGCGTCCGTAGCATGGCGTGCATGAGCGACGTGCTGGATTCGGAGACGGCCCCGCGCGAGCACGGCGGCAAGCGAGTGCTGCTGGCCAACCCCAGGGGGTACTGCGCCGGGGTCGATCGGGCAGTGATCACCGTCGAGCAGGCGCTCGACCTCTACGGCGCCCCGGTCTACGTGCGTAAGGAGATCGTCCACAATCGGCACGTCGTGGAGGACCTGGCCGAGCGTGGGGCGGTCTTCGTGGACGAGCTCGACGAGGTACCGGAGGGCTCGCGGGTCGTCTTCTCCGCCCACGGCGTCTCGCCGGCTGTCCGAGAGGAGGCAGCGGCCCGCTCGTTGCGGTCTATCGACGCCAGCTGCCCGCTCGTGACGAAGGTGCACGCGGAGGCGAGGCGCTTCGCCGCTGAGAACTACCGGATCCTGCTCATCGGCCACGACGGTCACGAGGAGGTCGAGGGCACCGCCGGGGAGGCGCCGGAGCACATCACGCTGGTGCAGAGCCCCCAGGAGGCCGAGAGTGTCGTCGTCGAGGACGACTCGAAGCTCATCTGGCTGTCCCAGACCACGCTCAGCGTCGACGAGACCATGGAGACGGTGGACCGGCTGCAGCAGCGATTCCCAGGGCTGCAGGCTCCACCGAGCGACGACATCTGCTACGCGACTCAGAATCGCCAGGAAGCAGTGAAGCGGATCGCCGCCGATGCCGACCTGCTCATCGTGGTGGGTTCGGCGAACTCCTCGAACTCGGTCCGCCTGGTGGAGGTCGGGGTTCAAGCCGGCGCCAAGCGCGGACATCGGGTTGACAACGCCACCGAGGTTGACGAGGCCTGGCTGGAGGGGGTGGAGACGGTGGCGGTGACCAGCGGTGCTTCGGTGCCGGAGCACTTGGTCCGGGGAGTCCTGGACCTCCTCGCTGAGCGCGGGTTCCCGCTGCCCGACGAGGTGACCACGGCGCAGGAGAGCCTGGTCTTCTCGCTGCCACCGGAGCTTCGGCGAGACCTGAAGGCGGCCCGCCGGGCCTAGCGGGTTCGGGATCTCGCACAACAACCGGTAGCATGGTGACCGACAAGGCGGCGTACCCGCTGCCTGAGGTCGTCTGCTCGAGCGCCACCCGATGGATTCGGGTCGGCGGCTCCCTCTCCGGTGACGCGTGAGAAGGCCCGGCAACCGCGGCCAGCCACCCACCAGCTCTTAGGACTTCTGTGACTCAGCTCTGCACGGGCTTCGCCGACCTCGGCGTGCCCGCACCCATCGTTTCCGCCCTCGCTTCTCGTGGGCTCCACACCCCCCTGCCGATCCAGGAGGCGTCCCTCCCGGACAGCCTCGCCGGCCGTGACGTCCTCGGCCGTGGCCGAACCGGCAGCGGCAAGACCCTGGCCTTCGCCATCCCCGTGGTCGCGCGCCTCGCTGCCGAGCACCGTGGCTCGGGGCGCACGGCTCGGCCGAATGTTCCGCGCGCCCTCATCCTCGTTCCGACCCGTGAGCTGGCGAACCAGGTGCATGCCACCGTCGCCCCACTTGGATCCGCAGTCGGGCTGCGAGCCATGACGGTCCTGGGCGGCGTGGGCATGCACGGTCAGATCCAGGCCCTGAACCGCGGGGTGGACGTCTGCATCGCCACCCCGGGTCGGCTGGAGGACCTGATCGGACGCGGCCACTGCCGCCTGGACGAGGTGAGCGTCACCGTGCTGGACGAGGCCGACCACATGGCCGACCTCGGATTCCTCCCGGCGGTCAAGCGACTCCTGGACCGGACCCCGAAGCGCGCCCAGCGGCTCCTGTTCTCCGCGACCCTCGACGGCGGCGTCGACGTCCTCGTCCGGCGTTACCTTGATCGTCCCGTCACGCACTCGGTGGACACCGCGGACTCCCACGTCCCAGACATGGAGCACCATCTCGTGATGGTGACGAGCCAGCACAAGGCACAGGTCGTGCGCGATCTTGTCTCCGGGCAGGGCAGGACGCTGGCTTTCACCCGGACCAAGCACGCGGCGAAGAAGCTCGCTCGCACGCTGACCGCTGCCGGGGTTCCGGCTGTCGACCTGCACGGCAACCTCTCGCAGAACGCCCGGGAGCGAAACCTCGCGGCTTTCGGTGACGGTTCGGTGCGCGTGCTGGTCGCCACCGACATCGCAGCCCGCGGCATCCACGTCGACGACATCCGCCTGGTGGTCCACGTGGACCCACCGGCCGAGCACAAGGCCTACCTGCATCGCTCCGGTCGCACGGCTCGGGCCGGTGCATCCGGCACGGTGGTCACCGTCGGCACGCAGGAGCAGCGGAGCGACGTGCATGCCCTGCTCCGCAAGGCCTCCATCAGGGCCACCGTGCACGAGATCACCCCTGGTCACCCCTCGTTGGACGACCTCGTCGGCCCACGAGCCGCCCGAGTCGAGCCCTCAGCCGCTGTGAGCCCCCCGGCCGGGTCGAAGCCTGCGGGCTCGACATCCGCCGGTCGTCGTCGCCGACCCGGCCAGCGCGGTCAGGGCGCGACAGCCCGGCCGGCGGCCGCCCCGGTGCACCCCAGGCGTACGGGTGGCGCTGCGGCCTTCTCCGCGAAGGCGACGCCTCGCCGGGGTCGCTGACGATCGGCACATCGGGCCGCTGGGCCCTCGCCTGCGCTGGGGCGCTCCGGGCAAGGTTCGTCAGGCGCTCATGTCGTGCGGGTCCTCGACACCTGTGCGATCGGCGAGGCGCAGCGCCGGCTGGCGGGCCTGGGAGTCCACGACGTCCGGGGGTGTGACCTCGCCACTGCTCACCCCGAGCGCATCCAGCTTCCGCGCCGTGACCAGGACGCGGGTGTCGAGGGAACCTACGGCGCTGTTGTAGGACCCCACGGCTGTACCAAGAGCGGTGCCGAGCTTGCCGAGATGGTTGCTGAAGGTCCGAAGGCGGTCGGTGAGCTCGCGTCCGAGCACGAACACCTGACGCGCGTTGTCGGCCAGGGTGTCCTGCTGCCAGGCGTAGGAGACCGCGTGCAGCGTGGCGACCAGCGTCTGCGGTGTCGACACGACGACCCGGCTCGCCATCGCCTCCTCCACCAGGGCCGGGTCGGCGTCGAAGGCGGCGGCGAGGAAGGCCTCGCTCGGGACGAACAGGATGACGAAGTCGGGCGTGCCGTCCAACGCCTTCCAGTAGGCCTTCCCGCTGAGAGCCCGGACGTGCGAGCGCAGCGCCCGGGCGTGGTCGCGAAGCAGTGCCTGGCGTTGGGCGTCGTCGGAGCAGTCCGAGGCCTTGAGGTAGGCGTCGAGGGGCACCTTGGCGTCCACCACGCAGTGCTTCTCGCCGGGAAGGTGTACCACGAGGTCAGGGCGAAGGTCCTGTCCGTCGACGGTCACGGTGACCTGTTCGGAGAAGCTCACGTGGTTCGTCATGCCGGCCAGCTCGACGACCCGTCGAAGCTGCATCTCGCCCCATCGGCCACGGGCCCTGGGAGCGGTGAGCGCGGCCGCCAGCGTCGCTGTCTGGTGACGCAACTCCTCAGAGCTGCGTTGGGCGGCCTCGACTTGGGAGTGCAGCCGCCCGTAGGCCTCCTGCCGAGCGCTCTCGACCCGACGCAGCTCGGACTCGACCCGAGCCAGCGTGTCCTGCACCGGGGCAAGTGCGGCCGTCTGCTGCTGACCCGCCCGGCTGAGCCGCTCTCCGGCGAGGCTCAGGAACTGGTCGTTGTTGTGCCGGAGCGCGTCGGCGGCCAGGTCCGCGAACCGGGCGTCGCTGCGGTTGCGCCCCACGGCATAGCCGACGCCCAGGCCGGCGAGGAGTGCGAGCAGCGCCATGAGCAGCATGAGGACGATAGTCGCGGTGTTCATGCTCCGAGCATCCCGCGAAGGTCCGACGGAACCCGGGAGGCAGGCCGAGTCCGGGCCGCCGCCTACGATGACCGCCTGTGGCACTCTCCATCGGCATCGTCGGCCTGCCCAACGTCGGGAAGTCCACGTTGTTCAACGCGCTGACGAAGAACACCGTTCTGGCGGCCAACTACCCTTTCGCCACCATCGAGCCGAACGTCGGCGTCGTGGGTGTCCCCGATCCCCGGCTCGCCGAGCTGGCTGGGATTCACGGGTCGGCCAAGATCATCCCCGCTACCGTGCAGTTCGTCGACATCGCCGGCCTTGTCCGAGGAGCCTCCGAGGGCGCCGGCCTCGGCAACCAGTTCCTGGCCCACATTCGGGAGACCGACGCGATCTGCCAGGTCGTCCGTGCCTTCGTCGACGACGACGTCACTCATGTCGATGGTCGGGTCGACCCTCGAGACGACATCGAGACCGTCAACACCGAGCTGATCCTGGCGGACCTGCAGACCTTGGAGAAGGCGCTGCCCAGACTGGAGAAGGAGGCCAAGTTCCGCAAGGAGCGCCAGGGCGAGCTGGATGCGGCCCGGGAAGCCTTCAGCGTGCTGGCGGGCGGGACGACGGTCTTCGCCGCTGGGCTGGAGCCCAAGCCCCTGCGCGAGCTGTTCCTGCTCACCGCCAAGCCGTTCCTGTACGCCTTCAATGTGGACGAGGACGGGCTCGGCGATGATGCCCTGCAGGCCGAGCTGCGGGCGGTGGTGGCGCCGGCGGAGGCGGTCTTCCTGGATGCGAAGGTCGAGTCCGACCTCAGCGAGCTCGACGGGGACGAGGCGCTCGAGCTGTTGAGTGAGCTCGGGCAGACCGAGTCGGGCCTGGACCAGCTCGCTCACGCGGGCTTCGCCACGCTCGGTCTGCAGACCTACCTCACGGCGGGCCCGAAGGAGGCCAGGGCGTGGACGATCCCGCATGGGGCGAGCGCGCCAGAGGCCGCCGGGGTGATCCACACCGACTTCCAGCGCGGGTTCATCAAGGCCGAAGTCGTCTCGTTCGAGGACCTCGTGGCCGCTGGGTCGATGGCCGAAGCCAAGGCGCGCGGGAAGGTGCGCGTCGAGGGCAAGGACTACGTCATGGCGGACGGGGACGTCGTGGAGTTCCGCTTCAACGTGTGAATCATTGCGTTTGCGTAGGTCAGAGGGGGTGTGGCTCCTCTCAGTCCGCACAGAGTCCGCAAGAAATCGTGCGTGATGGGCTCGATCTGGTCCTCCGGGGGCACGGCTGGCTTCGCGCGGGCTAGCCCGCTTGACCGAGAGATCGTTCGAAACGTTTCTCATTATTGACGTCAAGGACTGAATGACTAAAATGAGAAACATGCCAGCCTCTAGTCCGTACACAAGCCCCGAGCAACAGGCGGACCTCGAACGCCTAGGCGCCCGGCTGCGCGAACGCCGCAAGGCCCTCGGTGTCACGGTAGTCGCCTGTGCCGAAGCCGCTGGCGTTTCGCGTGTCACCATGCACAGGATCGAGGCAGGCAACCCCTCGGTCACGATCGGCGCCTACGCCAACGTTGCAGCCGCCCTCGGACTTCACCTCGTCGTCCCGATCCTGGACGCGCCAGCAGCAGAACCCGCGACGGTCACGGTCGGTGACTATCCCGGCCTGCGCACATTGGCCTGGCAGACCGACGCCGGCACGACCATCACCGAGACCGAGGCCCTCAACCTCTACGAGCGCGGCTGGCGACACCTCAACCGGGAGACGCTGACCGAGCACGAGAAGGCGTTCATCCAGCATCTGGCTGACACCTACAGCAACGGGAGGCTCCTTGTTTAGGCGGCTGCACCACCAACAGGTGGCCGAGCTGCTGTCGATGCTCGACGCCCCGCTCCTGGCCGAGCACAACTGCTGGTTCGGCGGCGGCACCGCGATCGTCCTCGGCAACGGGGAGTTTCGCGAGTCGGTCGACATCGACTTCCTGGTCTCCGACCAGCAGTCGTTCCGACGGCTGCGCCAGCTGGTCAGGGACCATGGGCTCGACGCTCTGGCAACACGCGAACTGGAGTTGGGTCGAACACCCTCGGTTGACGGTTCCGGCATCAGGACCTCGGTGCTCGTTGCGGGAACTGCGATCAAGTTCGAGATCATCCATGAAGGCCGCATCGACCTCGACACCCCCTCGCCAGAGGATGAGATCTGCGGCTTGCGGATCCTGACGCGAACCGACCAGGTCGCAACCAAGCTGCTCGCCAACGACGACCGTTGGGCGGACACGTCGACGTTCAGCCGCGACCTGATCGACCTAGCCATGATGAGGCCCGACATCGCCGCCCTGGAGGCCGGCGCACGCAAGGCGGTCGATGCGTACGGCACGACGGTCGGCGAGAGTCTTGTCAAGGCAGTCACCCACCTCCGAGATCGCCCGCAACGTCTCGACGACTACATCCGCGCACTCAAGATCGAGGCGCCCCGAGCAGTCGTTTGGCAGAGCATCCGCGAGCTCTCCGCACGATGCGCGAAGGTCGAAGGTCTAGGTCGGGGCTCGGACTAGCCGGACCGTCCAGCGGTCCGCAGATAGTCCGCAAGAAGTCCGGCGGAGACCGATTCGCGCCGACGACGTCTAACGGTCCCGCGAACGCGTTTCTCCAGGTCATGCGCTGTTTCTCGGCATCAACCGGCGACGATCAACGACCACCGAATCCCCGCGTGATCGTTCCGCTTCAACGTCTGACGCCTAGGCCGGCCCCAGCGACTCCGCCTGTCTCTGTGTCTGATCTGAGGCGATACCCCGGGCAACACCGGTGAGTTCCGGGCGGTGCTGAACGTCTGGTGTACGCGATGTGTACTCGACCGGCCGGTGAGCGACGCTTCTCCCCTGACAAGAAGTGGGAGTCAGACATTCATCGGACCGCCAATTGGTCACTGGCTAGGGTCGTGTCTGCCGCAGGGAGGACTGATGGGAGCTGGAACCACCCGACCTGCTGGCGTCGGCAGTTCCGGGATGCTGTCGCGCGTCTCGGGGTGGTTCGCATCCGGGCTCCGGGTCGACCGCGGATGAAGGGGGCCGCTGACTTCCCCCCGAACAGCAGCACGGGGTTGCCGCCGGGTCGGCCCCGACACTCGCGTCGGGCTGCGCGTCTTTCTACCGATGCTGGTCGAGGAGGATCATGTTTCCGTCGGGGTCGCGCAGGGTGAGGCTGGCTGGCCCGCTGGTCCCATCGGCGACTTGGGTATCCAGTGACAGACCGCGCTCCTGCAGGATCTGCTGAAGACGACGGATGTCGGTGTAGTCGCTCACCGCCCGACCATCCTGATCCCAGCCGGGGTTGAACGTGAGGACGTTGCCGTCGAACATCCCCTGGAAGAGGCCGATCGTGGTCGAGCCATTCCTCATGATCAGCCAGTTCTCGGCAGGGGCTCCCCCCACCTGGGTGAAGCCCAGGGCCCGGTAGAACGTCTCCGACGCCGCTAGGTCGTCAACACTCAGACTGACCGAGAACGCACCCAAACGGACATCGCCAGGTTGCTGTTGGTTCATGCCTTCGAACGCTACAGCTGCTCCAGCAATCTCCCTTGCGCAACAGAGAGACCTGTTTCCGTGGATGGGAGGGTCACCGCATGAGCCGGCTTCCACTTGTTCCCAACGCAGGACTCCCGGCCTGGGCAGCCCCATGCCTTTGCGCGTCTGGGAGGCCGCTGAACCGGGTCAACACGACTTCCAGATGCGATCAGTCCGAACGCGAGCAAGTGGCGAAGACTCCGAACGCGGTGGGACAGCGCACGGACCCAACGACGCCAGGGCCCCCGCGGCACACCCCACCATCCTCCATCCGATGCGCGGCTGGACGGGCAATGGCGGTAGCGGACTCTGGGTCGGGTCGGCCCTCGTGGCGAGCGAACCCGCGCCTAGAGATGGCGGGCTCGCCAGGCGACGAAAGCCCCGGTCCACGCGGCAGCCGTCAGGCCCCCAAGAACCGCCATCAGCACCAGGACCGTCTCCGCCTCACCGCCGACGTAGGAGGACCACTGCTGGGCGGCCATGACGACGTTCACGCCGAGGTACACCGTCAGAGCCGCGGCGATGGCACCGAGCAGTCCCATGAGGACCGTTGCCACCGGGTGGTGGCCGGGCCAGCTGGGCGACGGATGCGTGGTTGCGTCATGCACGCCACCCATTTCCTCCACCTCCACGTCCAGCCTGCTCCAGGCACACGTCGCGCCCAGAGGCCTTCGACCCAGTTCCGGCATGACGTCGCCACTGGTTGGGCAGCGGCCACGATGGCCACGACGACGTCGATCAGGAAGCCCGCGATCATCCAGCCGAAGCGTCCGGGAGTACCCCGTCAGTTCCACCTGAGCCGGCGAACACCCCGACCGCGTTGAAGCGCCGCGACCCTGAGCCACGCCAGGGACCTTCGCGACCGCCACGGTCAGCCGCGCCGCCTCGCTCAGCGACGACACGGTGAACACGGCGGCGGCCAGGATCGCCTGCCACCCCTGCTCACTGATCAGCCTCCCACCGAGCGCACCCGTATCAACCTCGGCGCAGCCCCGACCAGCTCGTTTCCGACGACCGCATCACGAGGCGAGCCGGTGGGACTCGACGATCAGCTCCTGCACGGTGTGCTCGTCGATGCGGTCCAGGCGCACCAGCAGCAGCAGTGGGGACCGGTCGTGGTGAGCAGTCCAGAAGTAGGTGTCAGGATCCTCGGCGGCCAAGGCGTCTCGCTCGGTCGTCTTCACCGTGAGCACCCCGTCGTCCCACATTCGCGCCACCTGGGTACGGGCGAACCACGCCGGCTGCCCCCAGCTCTCCCGCTCACTGACACCGGGCAGGGACAGGCACACCCGCCGCACGTCCTCCAACCCGACCACGGGCCCAGCCTGCCACCACCGCCTTGCTCGGGACACAGCCGGAACCGCCTCTGGGCGGCCCCGAGACCGTCCGCGGGTCGTAGCCTCACCTCGTGCGTATGTCGCTGGAAGTCGTGATGCTGCCCGTGACCGACGTCGACGCGAGTCTGTCGTTCTATCGAGACAAGGTCGGCTTCGTCCTCGATCACGACGTAGCGCCGGGCAACGGGATGCGCGTCGTCCAGCTGACCCCGGTGGGGTCGAGCTGCTCGATCGTGTTCGGCGCAGGGATCGGCGAGCTGGCCGAACCGGGCTCGGTGCGCAACACGCACCTTGTGGTCGACGACATCGAGATGGTCCGCGACGAGCTGATCGGCAACGGCGTGTCCGTGGGGTCGGTCGCAGACCTGGGCGGGGTCAGGTACGCCACCTTCGAAGACCCCGACGGCAACACCTGGGCACTGCAGCAGATCGACTCCAAGGGGGGGCCACCCCCGGACCATGCGGACGAGCCCACCCCAGCGTGACTGACGCTGGGGTGGGCTCCAGACCCGTGCCCTTCTGTGCCGCACTCAGCGAGCGCGTCGGCGCAGGGCGGTGGCTGTGCGAATCCGGTTGCCGAGCGGATCCCCGTCACGACCGGCTGCCCACCCGGGCTTCGCTGGACATCGCAGCCCCAGGAAGCGGACAGTCCTCGCCGGCCACTCCCCCTAGGCTGCCCGCATGGGCACCGTCGACGAGTACCTTGCCGGCCTTGACCAGTCCGACGGCGCCGCGCTGGGCCGCGTACTCGCCATCGCAACGGAGGTAACTCCCGAAGCCGAGCAGAGCACCAGCTACGGCATGCCTGCCTTGCGGTACCGGGGCAAGCCGCTGCTCGGGTTCCAGGCCACGGCCAAGCACCTGGCGGTGTACCCCTTCAGTCCGACGGCGGTCGCCGCAGTGCGCGAACAGCTTTCGGGCGCCAGCTTGTCGAAGGGCACTGTGCGTTTCAGCGCCGAGGCGCCGCTACCGGAACACACGATCCGCGATCTCGTCCGGGCCCGCCGGAACGAAATCGCTGGCTCATGAACTCGCAACCAGGCGTCGCGGCCGGCAGTCACAGCTCCCTTCCCAGCCGAGCGCCACTGCCACGTGCGTCCCTCCGCCTCAGACAGCGAAACTCGTAGCCCACCCCAAGACGCACCAGATGCGGCATGTTGTCGCGTTCCGGGGACGGTCGCGGTGATGCACGGCTGCGATCCCCCATCGCCGTTGGCGGCGTTCCCGCCGTCGGGGCTAGCTGGGTGAGGCACCCATCTGGGCCAGAGCACCGGCCAGGCTGAACCACGGGGCCCCGGTAGCGGTGGCGGAGAAGCACCACATCAGCAGGACGGTGCCGGGTCTGGCGAGCCTGGCGAGAACGCCGGCCAGGGTTCGGCGGGGCCTCCCCGGACGTGGCGGCGCCCGCCGCGAGCCGGCGCCGGATGTACTCCACCCGCGACAGACCCAGACACGCCGCGTGCGCGGCCACCCCGGCCAGAACTCCCTCGGGTACGTCACGAACGAGAACGCCTGCCAGTCGAACCGGGCCCGATCGGACCAGCGTCGCCGACGAGCCGAGCGGTGGTGTTGCCGAGCCAGAGCAGGCCCCAGGCCGGCCTTGGTGATGGCCCAGCCGACGCCGCGGCCACGGCGCGCACGCCGGCGCCGATGGAGCTGCGGACGGTGTCGTAGCCGGCCGTCGAGCCGAGCAGGGACAGGGTGGCGTGGGCGACCTAGCGTGGCAGCCGCGGCTCGCCGGTCAGGACGACCCGGGCGTGGGCCCGGACGTTCTTCGTGGCCCCGGTGCCTTCAGCCAAGGCCAAACCAGGCCAGCCGTTCGCTTGGCCCGGAGACAGGGACGGTGGAGGAGCCGTCGTCGGTGATGGTGGACATGGGCGTTCTCCTTCGTGTCAGCCCGCTGCCCGACGATCCCCGAACCTGGGTCCAAGTGGTGGCATCGATGACCACCGGCCGGCTGCCCGATCAGACCGTGAGCGACCGGGCGACCTCGAGCAGCTCGGGTGGTACGTCCTTGCGGCGGCCGGCGATCGAGGCGATGGGGACGCGCACGACCCGCTCGCTCTGCAGCGCCACCATCATCCCGGCCTCGCCGGCATGCACAGCGTCGACGGCCGCCACCCCGAACCGGCTCCCGAGGACCCGGTCGGTGGCCGTCGGCGTGCCACCGCGCTGGGTGTGCCCGAGCACCGTGAGCCGCGCGTCGAAGCCAGTGCGTTCCTCCAGCTCGGAACGGACGTGCTCACCGACGGCGCCGGCGACGATGGAGTCGAACCGGCCCTTCGGGGGCGTCCAGTCCAGCGTGCCTGGCGCTGGGATGGCGCCCTCGGCCACCACGATCACCGACGAACGGGCGCGGCGGTGGCGGTGGACGATGTCACGGGAGAGCTCCTCGATGTCGAACGGTGCCTCCGGGATGAGGATGGCCTCGGCCCCGGCGGCGATCCCGGCCGAGAGCGCAATCCATCCGTTGTGCCGACCCATCACCTCCACGACCATGATCCGGTTGTGGCTCTCACCGGTCGTCTGCACGCGGTCGAGTGCCTCGGCGGCGATCCACACGGCGGTGTCGAAGCCGACGGAGACATCGGTCTCGACGACGTCGTTGTCGATGGTCTTCGGGACGCCGATCATCGGCAGGCCCTGGTCGGACAGCTCGCCGGCAGCAGACAGCGTGCCGTCACCCCCGACGACGATCACAGCATCGAGACGATTGCGCTTGAAGCTCTCGAACACCATCCCGACGCCGTCCGGGTGCTCGTGCGGGTGGTAGCGAGCGGTGCCGAGGATGGTCCCGCCACGGGTGACCAGCCCACGAGTGGTGTCCACCGACAGGTCCACGATGTCGCCGTCGGCCATCCCCTTCCACCCGTTGCGAAAGCCCACGATCGTGTCGCCGTGCTCCATCTCGGCGCGCCGGACCACCGCTCGGATGACGGCGTTCAGTCCTGGGCAGTCGCCCCCTCCGGTAAGCAGACCGATGCGCATGCTGGCTTCCTCCGGTTCCGTCGGCGAATCAGTCAGGCGTTGCTGGCCAGCACCACTCGGCGCTCACCGTCGGCGAGCCAGGCGCCGATCTCAGCCCGGCTCAGCGTCCAGGGACCGCAGTCGCACGACGCCGGCAACGCGTCGTCCCCGGTCTTCGCGTCCAGCAGGTCGACCCAGCTGCGGGCCGTCCCACCTCTGCCGTGGGGCGTGTCCACCCGGTCGCGGTGCCCGTGCGAGCGACGACCGAGCGTGGACTCCACCACTGGGCCACCCTCGGTGCGGTACACGACCGCGACGTGGTGGGCGTTGGCACACTGGATGGAGAGCACCCTCGCGTCGCGACGAGCACCGGGAAGGGCCTCCAGGAGGTCGGAGGCCCGACGTTGCCGATCGCTGGTCGTGGACTTCATGGCTGCCATGCTCGGAGCGTATGGGGAGTCGGCCGAGTCTGCACGGGGCCGAAGGTCGTCTCCTGCGTCGCGACCTGAGCGGATCTGGTCCTGGCTGGATCCGGTCCTGGCCGAATCCGCTCCTGGTACTTCGGTCACCTGCGGCCTACGCTCCGTGCAGCACCGCCACCGGAGGTCTGCCATGCGCGCTCGGCCCGTCCGCAAGTCCGCCTTCCTGTTGCCGCTGCTGAGCCTGTCGCTGGCGGTCGGGCTGGCCATCCCTGCCGCCGCGGGGGCCCCCGGCAAGTGGAGCAAGGCCGTCGGCGACGTCGGGAGCAGCCTTCCCACCCCGGGTGCTCTGCGGACGGCCGACGGCACGCTGCACGTGGTCACACCGACCGACGTCGGAGTCGACGAGCAGCTCGTCCACGTGGCGATCAGCCCAGCCGGCAAGTCCGGGCCGGAGCACCCGGTGCTCGCAGGGCCATGGCCTTCGGTGACGTCGACCCCCAAGCTCGTCCAGGCCGGCTCCGGCCTGCGAGTCCTCTTCTCCGGGCTGGATGGGACTCCGACGTCGGGGACCTTCTACCAGGCGACGAGCACCACGGGATCGACGTGGACGACGCCGTCCAAGGTCGGTCAGTGGGGCTTCGCATACGGGACCTACGGGCTGGGCGCCGGTGTCTTCGCGAGCGGGACGTCCCTGGTGGCGGGGGCGCTGAACAGCTTGGTCTCCTGGAAGACCGGCACGTCGACGACGGCGGGGGAGTCCTTCACCCTGCCGGGCATCTCGATCATCCGGCTCAACGCCGCGGTGGACGCCCGGAGCGACCAGGCGTGGGTGGTCTGGTACGACCTGACCAACGGCGGCGTCTGGGCCCGTCAGGTGGAGCCGACCCTCGGGCCGCCGGTGAAGGCACCGAAGTCCACGATGGCCGGCGGACCGTTCGCCGGGCAGTCGCTGGTTCCGGCTCAGCAGCTCTCGCTGGCGGTCGGCACACGCGGTGGGCTCTTCACGACCTACTGCACGACCTACCCCACCTGCCACAAGGCGGTGGTGTGGCGCGTTGGGACGAACAAGACGGCCCCAGCCCCGATCACGAGGACCACCGACGTGGTCGGCGTCGGACCCGCACCGAAGGGGCGCATCTGGTTCGGGTCCCACGACAACAACACCGGGCAGTTCACCTTCGCCAGATCGAACGCCGCTGCCAGCCGTCTCGGGGCGCCACGTCGGCTGGCGTCCCCGCCGAAGAGCATCGATGCCTACTCCTTGGTCATGGAAGGGACCTCGAAGCGTGTCGACGTCCTGAGCAACGTGGTGAACCTGCAGAGCCAGCACTCCATCTGGCACACCCAAGTGATCCCAGGGCTCTCCTTCGCCGCGTCCCCGCGCTCCTGGTCGGGCAAGCAGCCACGGACCGTGCGGTTCACCGCCACCGACGCCGGCTCCGGGGTCGGCGGCGTGAAGGTGCGAGCCGGGTCGCGCTCGTGTGCCACCACGAAGTCCGGGTCCTGCTCGATCCGCTTCCCGAAGCTCCGCAAGCAGTCGTTCAAGGCCACGGCGACGGTGGGTGGCTACGCCACCGCGAAGGTCGTGCTGCGGGTTCGCTGAGCGACCGGCCGGCATCCGGGCCCGGGTCGGGGCTCGCATCCTCCGCGACCGCTGGCTCGGGTCAGTCCTCGGCCGTGACGAAGTCGATGAGCGCTTCTACGGCGCGGAGCAGCGGCACCTCGAGGTCGGCATGGGACTGCACCGACGCCAGGACGCGCCGCCACATCGTCTCCTCGTCGGCCGCGCCGAGGGCTTCGCTGATGCCCTGCTTCCAAGCCACGCCCATGGGCACGCTCGGCCACTCCCGGATCCCCATCGAGGCCGGTTTCACGGCCTGCCAGACATCGACGTAGGGGTGACCAGTGACCAGGACGTGCGGGGAGCGAACCCGCCCGCTGACCCGGGACTCCTTGGAACCGGGGACCAGATGATCGACCAGGACGCCGAGCCGGCGGCCGCGGGCCGGGGCGAATGCCTCGACGACGCCGGGCAGGTCGTCGATCCCGTGCAGCGGTTCCACCACGATCCCCTCCACGCGCAGGTCATGCCCCCACACCTGTTCGACGAGGGCCGCGTCGTGCAGGCCCTCGACGTAGATCCGGCTGGCTCTCGCGACGCGGGCCTTGGGAAGGTCGACCACCCTCGAGCCTGATCGGCTTCGCCTGCTCTCGAGGGAGGTGCCGGGCGCGCCCACTGCCGGACGTGCCAGCGAGACCAGCCGTCCCTCGAGGGCGAAGCGGTCAGACCAGGTGAAGATCCGGACCTTCCCGTGGCGGTCCTCGAGGGAGACGCCGAGGGCGTCGGTGGCCACCACCGCTCCGACCCAACCGGAGACGGGATGCTCCACGACGAGACCGGCAGCCGCAGTGACCGTCGGCGGCTGCTCGCCAACAGCGCGGTGGGGATCGGCCGCCAGGACGTCTCGGCCGTAGCGGTCCCACGGTGCGGCGCGGTCGATGGGCACGGGCGCGTACTCTGCCTGACCAGCTCGGGCCAGGGTCGACGGCTCGCCGTCCGCGACCGACTTGGCCACGGTTCATCCAGGGACGGGGTCCCGACCCGGCCCGGAGGTCTATCGTCGCGGGCATGCCTCGCCCCCTCGTGCTCGCCGTCGACCCCGACCCGGCCACGCTGGATCGCATCGAGGGCGAGCTGGCTCGCCGTCTGGGCGGGGACTACCGGGTCCGGGGGGAGCGATCCCTGCAGGATGCTCGCCGGCAGCTCGACACCGCCACCGGAGCCAGCGCAGAGCTGGCACTGCTGCTCGTCGACGCCGAGCTCCCGCGAGAAGAGGTGCGCGAGATGCTCTCCCACGCCCGAAGCGGGTTCCCTGACGCCCGTCGCGCGTTCCTCATCCCCTGGGGAGGCTGGGCGGACCGAAGCGCCGCCGACACGATCCTGCACAGCATGGCGATCGGCGAGATCGACTACTACCTGCTGAAGCCGTGGAAGTCTCCGGACGAGTACTTCCACCGGACGGTGGCCGAGTTCTTGCACGAGTGGAGCCGGTCGCAGCGACAGGGCCCGCCGGAGATCGCCGTCATCTCCGACCAGTGGGACGCACGCGGCCACGAGCTGGACAACCTCCTCACGCGCAACGGCGTGCCGCACGCCCTGGTGGCCAGGGACTCCAAGCAGGCGACGAGACTGCTGCTCGACGCCGGCGTCGAGCTCGACGACCCGGCCGAGGTGCTGGTCGTCATGCCGGCCCTGGGCCATCGCGTCCTGCGTGACCCGTCGAACCGGGAGCTCGTGGGCGGCTACGGCGTCGGGACTGACATCGACCAGGTGGACGACGTGGACATCGTGGTGATCGGCGCGGGTCCCTCGGGACTCGCCACGGCGGTGTACGCGGCGGCTGAGGGCCTGGACGCGCTCGTCATCGAGCGGGAGGCCCTCGGTGGGCAGGCGGCGACGAGCACGCTCATCCGCAACTACCTCGGTTTCAACCGCGGTGTCACCGGTGCCGAGCTGGCCCAGCGGGGATACCAGCAGGCGTGGGTGTTCGGTGCCCAGTTCCTGCTGACCAGCGAGGTCACCGCGTTCGAGCCCACGGACACGGGCTTCGTCGTACGAGTGGGGGAGCACGGCTCGGTCCGCACGCGCAGCATCGTGCTCGCCCTCGGGGTGGCCTACCGCCGGCTCGGGGTCGAGTCGATCGAGCGGCACCTGGGGTCCGGCGTCTTCTACGGGGCCAGCCCAGCCGAGGCTCGGTCGTTCAGCGGGCTCCCGGTGGCCGTGGTCGGTGGCGGCAACTCGGCTGGTCAGGCTGTGATGTACCTGGCTCGCTACGCCTCGAGTGTGACGCTGCTCGTTCGTGACGAGACCCTCGAGGCGACGATGTCGGCCTACCTCATCGACGAGCTCGCGGCCGAGCCGAAGATCACTGTCCTCACCGGCGTCGAGGCCGTCGAGGGTCACGGCGATGACCGTCTGCGCGCCCTGACCATCCGGGAGAGGGCCTCTGGCATGACTGAGCAGATCGACGCCGAAGGGATGCTCATCATGATCGGCGCGGTCCCCAACACGGCGTGGCTGCCAGAACAGGTTGCCCGGGAGAGCCATGGGTTCCTGCTGACAGGAACGGCGTTGCCCAACGACGCCTGGCCGCTGGAGCGCCCACCCTTCCCCTTCGAGACGTCGCTGCCCGGCGTGTTCGCCGTCGGTGACGTGCGATCCGGCTCGGTCAAGCGGGTCGCCGCCGGGGTGGGCGAGGGATCGGTCGTCATCACCCAGGTCCTGCAGGCGTTGACGCCGCACTAGCGCTCTGGTTCCAGCGGTGGACGAACCGGGTGTGGCAGCCGCCTATCATGCGCACGACGGGCGGCTGCCAGGGCGAGGACTCCTCGTTGGCGCGCTCGGGCGGCGCAGCGTGGCGCTGAAGGCCTGACCACCGCGTGGCCGACACGTGACGACATCTGGGGGATTCCGTGCTGCAAGCCGTGACGGCGCTCGCCGACCCGACGTTGCTTGCTGCCGGCGGTGCAGACGGCGGTATCCCGGATCTCGTCACCGACATCGGGCTTGCGCTGGTGGTTGCCGGGGCGCTGGCGGTGCTCTTCACCAAGATCAAGGTGCCGACCGTCGCCGCCTTCCTGCTTGCCGGGGTCTTCCTCGGCCCGGTGGGGACCGGGCTGGTCTCCGACGCCACGAACATCGACACCATCGCCCAGCTCGGCCTGATCTTGCTGCTCTTCCTGATCGGCCTCGAGATCGACGTGCGGGCCCTGCTCGACAGCGGGCGCACGGTCATCGTCTCCGGGCTGCTGCAGTACCCGCTCACCGTCGTCCTCGGGTTCCTGGTCGGCCAGGGGATGCTCCTGCTGGGGGTGGCCAGCGGGCTGCTGGGCGGCTTCGGGGCCCTCTACGTCGGCCTGGCCGTGGCCGCGTCGTCCACCTTGCTGGTCGTCGCGCTGTTCCAGCAGTCGTTCACCCTCGACACGGTGACAGGTCGGATCGCCTTGGCCCTGCTGGTCTTCCAGGACCTGTGGGCGATCATCGTGCTCGCGCTGCAGCCCAACCTCGACAACCCGTCGGTGGGCCCGATCCTGTCGTCGTTCGCCGGGATCGCGATCATGGTGGTGCTCGCCTGGCTCATCGGGAACAACCTGCTCCCCATCGGCTTCACCTGGATCGCCAAGCAGCCGCCGACGATCCTGGTGGCCTCCCTGGCCTGGTGCTTCGCGATCGTCATCGCCGGGATCAACCTCGACGTGGTGATCGAGGGGCTGACCGGCAGCGACCCCGGGCTCTCCGTCGGGGCCGGGATGGGCGCGCTCATCGCCGGCGCCACCATCGCGAACCTGCCCTTCAGCACGGAGATCATCCGCCAGGTGTCGGTCGTGCGGGACTTCTTCGTCACGCTCTTCTTCGTCGGGCTCGGCATGAGCATCCCGGCACCGGAAGGTGCGGGCGTGGTCATCCTCGCGGTCGGGCTCGCCGCGCTGGCGATCCTGGCCCGGTACCTCGTCATGCTGCCGTTGTTGGCCGGCACCGGCCTGGATCCGCGGACCTCGACCCTGGCCTCGACCAAGCTCGCGCAGATCTCCGAGTTCAGCCTGGTCATCGCCTTCCTCGGGCTGCAGCTGGGGCACATCGACGCCGAGCTCAACGCGGCGATCATCTTCGCCTTCGTGCTCACCGCGGTCCTCACCCCGTGGCTGTTCACGCGCGACCAGCAGGTCCACGCCCGGCTGCAGCCCTTGCTCGAGCGGATCGGTCTGAGGTCTCCCGGCGGCGCAGTGGTCGACGACAGCGAGACGTATGACCTGGCCCTGCTGGGCGTGCACCGGACGGCGTCGTCGCTGATGCACGAGCTGTCGACCGAGGACCCCGAGCTGCTCGCCAGGACGTTGGTCGTCGACCTCAACGTGGCGATCCACGGGCGGATCGCCGAGCTCGGGCCGACCGTGCGCTACGGGGACATGACCAAGCCCGAGACGCTGCGACATGCAGGAGTCGACCGCGCCCGGGTGACGTTGTGCACGATCCCGGACGAGGTGTTGGCCTCCGCCTCGACCGAGGAGGTGGTCCGCGTGGTGCGGGAGGTCAACCCGGACGGCACGCTCATCGCCACTGCCACGACGTTCCCGGAGGCCAGGACGCTCTACGACGCCGGGGCCGACTACGTGCTGATCCCGCGCCTGGATGCCGCCCGAGCCGCCCGCCGTGTCGTCGAGCAGGCCCTCAACGGCCAGCTGCAGGACACCCGCTCGACCGAGGGGGCCGAGGCGAGCCAGGCACGCCGCGAGGTCCTCGACTAGCCGCACTCGCGCCCAGGCGCCCACGGCTCCGGATTGATCACGTCAAGTGGGCGAGCTGGGGGTTTGCGAGGGCCGCATGCCTCGCACAGCACCAAGTCGCCGCGCAAGGAGGCCGCTCGGCCAGCAGGAGTGAGGCTTGGGGGCCCGGCTCTCATCCGGACGACGAGTCGTGGCCTGCCGGATGGCCGAGGCCCGAACCGGGCCGGCTCCCATCCGGTTGGCCGTGGCCCTCGCCGGAGCCGGCAACGGCGCCGGTCGCCGCCTCGACCTCTCGCTGCGGGACCACGACCAGCTGGCCCATCATCCCTTGGTCCTCGTGGACCATCAGATGGCAGTGGTACATGTACGGCACCGTGGGGTCGGCCCGACCGGCGAAGGTCTTGACCAGTCGCACGGTGGTGTTCGGCGCGACGTACACCGTGTCCTTCCAGCCGGCAAGCTCCGGCGGTGGTGGGTTGCCGTCGATGCTGACCACCCGGAACTGCCCGTCGTGGACGTGGAAGTTGTGCGGCTGGCTGGACTGGTTGAACAGCTCCCATACCTCGGTGCTGCCCTGGGCCACCACCTCGTCGATCCGCGTCATGTCCATGAGGCGCCCGTTGATGGTCCGTCCACCGAGACGGAACGTCCGGTCCGGCTGAGCCGTGAGAAGGGCGGGGTCCACGGCCGGCAGCGGCGCGAACGTCGTGGGCAGCGGGTCGGACGGGGCCAGCGCTTCTGCTGCCCGAAGCTCGAGCACGTCGAACGTGCCACGACCGAACAGTGGCGTTCCGGCGAGCCGAGTTCCCAGGTCCGGCTGCGAGCTGACGAGCGTGACCCGCTCGCCAGGAGAGAGCGCTACGACGATCTCGGCCCGCTCTGCGGGCGTGAGCTGGAGGTGAGTGAGCTCGACGGGGGCAGGCAGCAGCCCTCCCTCGGTCGCCACCATCGAGAACGGCCGCTCGTCGGAGAAGCCGAATCGGTAGATGCGTGACGCGGAGGCGTTGAGCAGGCGAAGTCGAACGAGCTCGGTGCTGGCGTCGAAGAACGGCCCCAACGTCCCATTGACGAGGATGGTGTCGCCGATGAATCCGACGGCGGTGTCGCCGCCCGCCTCGAAGCGCAGCCGTCCGGAGGGGTCGAACTCCTTGTCCTGCACGATCAGCGGGATGTCGTCGACGCCGTACTCGGCTGGCAGCGTGCCGACGGCCTCGCCATCCGGTGGGTCGAGCAGGAAGAGCCCGGCGATGCCGCGGTAGACGTGCGTGGCGGTCTGGCCGTGCGGGTGCGGGTGGTACCAGAGCGTCGACGGGGGCTGGTCGATCGTCCACCTGGGAGACCAGGTCTGGCCCGGCTGGACCATCTGGTGCGGGCCGCCGTCCATCTCCCCGGGCAGATGCATCCCGTGCCAGTGCAGGGTGGTGATCTCCGGCAGCCCGTTCCTGACGTCGACCTGGACCTGCTCGCCGACCTGCGCCCGGATCGTCGGGCCGAGGTAGCTGCCGTTCGCCCCCCAGGTCTCGGTCGCCACGCCTTCTCGGAACTCGGTGGTTCCTGGTGCCAGGTCGAGCGTGAACACCCGTCGCCCCTGCTCGTCGACGGTGGACGTCGCCAGTGGCGGGATGAGGAGCGGTCGTTGGCCCGGCACCTCGGCGCCGCCGGTCCCGATCGAGCACCCAGCGAGCGCGGACGCCGCGGCCGCGAGAAGCGCGACAGTCCTGCGACGAGCGCGGACCCTCACGGCTGGCCTCCTCATCCGGCTCGGCGTCGGCGCCCTCGGCTGGCAGGACGCGCTGCCGGCCTATCGTGTCTGGTCACCCGGCCTGCCGGCGACTCGGATCCCGCACCGGCCCACGTCCCTTGGCGCTGCCTCTGCCAGGATGTCGGCATGGCCCCGGTGAACCGGCGAGAGCTCGGCGTGCTCCTGCACCCCACGTCGCTGTTCGGCACCGACTTCATCGGAACCCTCGGCCAGCAGGCCTACGACTTCCTCGACTGGTTGGAGCGCGCCGGGGTCTCGCTGTGGCAGATCCTGCCGCTGACGATGAACGGGCAGTACGACTCGCCGTACTTCAGCTACTCCGCCTTCGCGGGCAACCCGTGGCTCATCGACCTGCCGGACCTGCACGAGCACGGACTGCTGGACGACCCCGTCCTGCTCCCGCACGTGCAGGACGCCGCGGTGCCGTTCGACCTGCTCCCGGAACGCAAGCTTCCCCAGCTGCAGCGGGCGGCCCGGAACCTCCTCGCCGCCGACGCTCATCCCTGGCGCGCCGACCTCGAGGAGTTCCGTCGTGACCAGGCGTGGCTGCATGGCACGAGCCACTTCTTCGCGCTGAAGCAGCGCCACGACGACGCTCCCTGGTTCCGGTGGCCGAAGCCACTGCGCGACCGGGAGCCGGCGGCGGTGGCAGCCTCGGAAGCCGAGCTGGCCGAGGAGATCGCTACCTGGGAGGCGCTGTTCTTCATCGTCGACCACCAGTGGCACCGGCTCCGTGCCTACGCCAACGCCAAGGGCATCGAGGTCCTCGGGGACCTGCCGATCTACGTCAGCCACGACTCCGCCGACGTGTGGCTGCACCGCGAGGAGTTCGGTCTGGACGACGCCGGAGGCTTGCTGGCGCAGTCCGGGGTCCCACCTGACTACTTCAGCGAGACCGGTCAGCTGTGGGGCAACCCGCTCTACCGCTGGGACGTCATGGCCGAGCGGGGGTTCTCCTGGTGGGTCGCCAGGCTGCGGCGCTGCCTCGAGCTGACCGACATCGTGCGGATCGACCACTTCCGCGCCCTGTCGGCGTACTGGGAGGTACCCGCGGACGCGCCGGACGCCCGTGGTGGCCGCTGGGTGCCCGGTCCGGGTCAGGCGTTCCTGGATGCCCTGCGCAGGCACTTCCCGAAGATGCCTTTCGTGGCCGAGGACCTGGGGACGCTCGACGAGGACGTGCTGCGGCTTCGCGACGACAACGACCTCCCTGGCATGCGCATCCTGCAGTTCGGCTTCGACGGGACGCCGGACAACGACCACCAGCCGCATCGGTTCCCGGTGCGGTGCCTGGCCTACACCGGCACGCACGACAACGACACGGTCGCCGGCTGGTGGGCCACGCTGGACGAGGGCGCGCGGACCGAGGTCGCCGGCTACTACCAGTTCGCCCCGTGGGACGACGCGGGCCGGGTCACCTGGTCGCTCATCGAGGCTGCCATCGGGTCGCGGGCCGAGGTGGCGGTGATCCCGATGCCGGACCTGCTCGTGCTCGACCAGCGGGCCCGCATGAACGACCCCTCCGTGTTCGTCGGGAACTGGTCCTGGCGCATGCCTCCTGACGGGCTCTCCGACGAGCTCGCCGACTCGTTGCGGGCGTTGGCGGCCCGCTACGACCGCCTGCCGGGTTGATGGTCCCCTCAGGCGCCGTGCTGGGCCGCGATCCGGTCGATCTGGGCGGCAAGTGCCAGGTCACGTCGGCTCAGGCCCCCCACGTCGTGGGAGACCAGCGTGAAGGTGACCTTGCGCCAGCGGACGTCGATGTCCGGATGATGGTTGGCCCGCTCCGCGGCCTCGGCCACGTCGTCCACGACGGCGATCGCCGTCGGGAAGTCGACGGCGACGACGGTCCGGGCGATCCCGTCGGCGTCTCCGGACCAGTGCGGCAGGTCCGCCAGCCCGGCACGCGCCTCCGCGTCGGTCAGCAGGTCGGTGGCGCCGGCGGCTCCGGTGGTTGGCTCCTCGCTCATGCAGCAACGGTGGCATGCCCAGCCGGAGCCCGCCAGCGATGAGCCGAACCACTCCTGCGGGCACGCGGGTCCCGATCGTCGGTGCGGCCATCCTGCGCCACGGCCAGGTGCTGGCTGCCCGGCGGGACGCACCTCCCCGGCTGGCCGGCGGCTGGGAGTTCCCGGGTGGCAAGGTCGAACCCGGCGAGCACGAGGTCGACGCCCTCGTGCGCGAGTGCGCGGAAGAGCTCGGCGTACGCGTGCAGGTCCTCGACCGGCTCGGCCCAGACCTGCACGTGCCGCCGTCGGGTCGGCTGCGCGTCTGGACGGCGCGACTGGTCTCGGGCGAACCACGACCGTTGGAGGACCACGACGAGCTGCGCTGGCTCGACGCCGAGCACCTCGACGAGGTCCCCTGGTTGCCTGTCGACCGACCACTCCTCCCGGTGCTGGCCGAGGTGCTCGCTGCCGGGGAGCCGATGCCCGGTGGCCGCGTCGGTGGCGCTGTGCGCGTCGGTGACACCGTCCGGCGCCCGATCGGCTCGTGGACGCCGGCCGTCCACGAGCTGCTCCGGATGCTCGCCGACGCGGGCGTCCCCGCCGTGCCGCGCGTCCTCGGCGTCGACTCCCAGGGGCGCGAGCGGTTGAGCTTCCTGCCGGGGAGGACCCTCGGTGACGCCGACGTCGTGCCGTGGGCGTTCCGCAGCCACCCGGTGCTGGCCGAGGTCGGCAGCTGGCTGCGAGGCATGCACGAGGTGACGGCCACCTTCCCCGACGACCGCCCCCGGACCTGGCGCCGAGGGGTGCTCTCCCGGCGCGAGGGTGGGGTCATCTGCCACCACGACATCGGTCCGCACAACGTGGTCCTGGACCCGCGCGGCCGGCTGACCGGGGTGCTGGACTGGGACATGGCCGCCCCCGGGCACCCGCTCGACGACGTGGCGTTCGCAGCCTGGCAGTTCGTCCTGCGCCACGGGGACCAGGAGCAGGCCGAGGCAGCCGGCCTGCGAGCACTTGCCGAGGGCTACGGAGTCGATCCGGTGAGGGTGCTGGACCGCGTCGTGCCCCGCCTGCGTGGGGCTGTCGCGTTCATGCGGCGGGGAGCCGAGGCGGGCGACGTCGGGTTGCAGCGCCTCCTGCGCACCGGGATCCCGGAAGCAACGCAGGCCGGTGCCGCTGCGGTGCAAGCACGCCGTGAGGCCATCCGGGGCATCCTCGCAACCGGATCGTGACCGAATCGCAACGCGATCGGGCACCCCGGGTGCCGGAGCGGTCGCGGCGCGGTGGGACACTCAGAGGGTTGCGGGGGCCAGGCGCCGGTGATCCCGGTGTTGGCCTCGGTAGCCCTGTGCGGCGGAAGGCGCCGTGTGGGTCGTCATACCGAAGGAGGAAGTCCATGCGCGGACTGACGCGCGCCGGGTGGGTCGCAGGTGCTGCGGCGCTGTCCCTGGCACTCGCTGCCTGTGGCGGCGGCGAGGAGGAGGCGGCGGAGAGCCCTGCCGAGTCGCCTGCCGGTGACGGCGTGGCTGCTGGCTCTGTGGTCATCAACGGCTGTACCCCCCAGAACCCGCTCGTCCCGGCGGACACCGGGGAGACGTGTGGTGGCACGCCGCTCGACGGTGTCTTCACCATGCTCACCGAGTACAGCCCCGAGGACGCCTCCCCGTACAACGCGGTGGCCGAGGAGTTCGCCAGCGACGACAACCAGACCTGGACGATCACGCTCAAGGAGGGCTTCACCTTCCACGACGGCACGCCGGTGACGGCCCAGTCCTTCGTCGACGCCTGGAACTACGCTGCCTACGGCCCGAACGCCCAGTACAACCAGTACTTCTTCGGGCCCGACGTGCTGGCCATCGCCGGCTTCGAGGACCTGCAGCCCGAGGGCAAGAAGGACCCGGCCTCGGAGGAGATGTCCGGCCTCACGGCCGTGGACGACCTCACCCTCGAGGTCGAGCTGGATCGTCCGTTCGCGCTGCTGCCGACCGTGGTGGGCTACAGCGCCTTCGCGCCGTTGCCCGAGGTCTTCTTCGACGACCCGAAGGCCTTCGGCCGCGCCCCAGTCGGCAACGGGCCGTTCGAGCTGGTCTCGTACACGCCGAAGGAGGAGATCGTCCTCACGGCCTACGACGACTACACCGGTGAGGACAAGCCGTCGGTGAAGGACATCACCTTCCGGATCTACCAGGACACCGAGGCGGCCTACCAGGACCTGCTGGCGAACAACCTGGACCTGCTCGACGACATCCCGACCTCCGCGCTGGCTGGTGAGACGTTCAAGAGCGACCTCGGCGACCGCCAGGTCGTCCAGCCGCAGGGAGTCATCCAGACGATGTCCATCGACATGGCCGACCCGGACTTCGGCGGCGAGCCCAGCGGCGAGGGCGTCGGCGCTGCCGGCAAGGACCTGCGCCTGGCGGTCTCGAAGGCCATCGATCGTGAGGCCGTCACCACGGCGATCTTCGAGGGCACGGCCACCCCGGCCGACTCCTTCGTCTCCCCGGTCGTGGACGGGTACACCGAGGGTGCCTGCGGCGACGCGTGCGTCTTCGACGCCGAGGGCGCCCAAGCAGCGCTGGAGGCAGCCGGTGGCTTCGACGGCACCATGACGCTGTCCTACAACGGCGACGGGGACCACAAGGCCTGGACCGAGGCTGTCTGCAACAGCGTCAGCCAGACGCTCGGGTTCGACTGCGTCGCGCAGCCGGTGGTCGACTTCTCCACCTTCCGGGCGCAGATCACGGCCGAGGAGATGGAGGGTTGGTTCCGGACGGGTTGGCAGTTCGACTACCCGAACGCCGAGAACTTCCTTGCACCGCTCTACACCACGGGCGCCAGCTCGAACGACGGCGAGTACTCGAACCCGGCGTTCGACGACCTGATCAACGAGGCCGCCCAGGCCGAGTCGGTCGAGGAGGCAACCGCGCTCTACCAGCAGGCCGAGCAGGTCCTCGTCGAGGACTTCCCGGTCGTGCCGCTGTGGTTCACCCAAGCGGCCGCCGGCTGGTCGGAGAACGTCGAGAGCGTGACGGTCAACGCGTTCGGCCGGTTCGACCTGCCCAGCATCCAGCTGGCCGGGTGACCTACCCGGGGTAGCACCACCGCACGACAGCAGTGCCCGATGGCCCGCCGGAGCTCCGGCGGGCCATCGGCCGTCGGGGCAGCCGGTCCGGCAGCGATCTGGCGGCCGACTGAGACGCCTCGGCGAGGTCAGCAGCGACTCGCCTGGCGATGGCACTGCCGCCGGTGATCAACCCGCGCTACTGTGGCGGCGCCGATGAGGTCAGCGCCGACGAGGAGAGTGGGGGCAGCCGGTGGGTCAGTACACGCTGCGGCGCCTGCTGCAGATGATTCCGGTCGTCATCGGCACGACCTTCTTCATCTTCGCCATGGTGTGGGCACTGCCAGGCGACCCGTTCTCCGGCAAGTGCGGAGACCGGCCCTGCCCGCCGGAGTACGTGGCAGCCCTCACGGAGAAGTACAACCTCGACGACCCCCTCGTGCTCCAGTACGTCAAGTACATGGGCAACCTGCTCACCGGCGACCTCGGGGACACCTTCAAGGGCACCACGGTCTTCGAGGAGCTCTCGGTGGCCCTACCCGCCACCCTGAAGCTCACCACGATGGCGATCGTCATCGAGATCGTGATCGGGATCGGGGCCGGCGTGTTGGCCGGCCTCAAGCGCGGGAGCTTCGTGGACAACCTCGTCCTGCTGAGCACCCTCGTGGTGATCAGCATCCCGATCTTCGTCATCGGCTACCTGGCGCAGTTCATCTTCGGGGTCCAGCTCGGCTGGTTCCCGCCGACCGTCGGCATCGGCGCCCCAGTGTCCGACCTCATCATGCCGGCCTTCGTGCTGGCTTCGGTGTCGTTGGCCTATGTCGCCCGGCTGATGCGAACCCAGCTGGCCGAGAACATGCGCGCCGACTACGTCCGCACGGCCACCTCCAAGGGCCTGCCGCGCCGCGGTGTCGTGGGGCACGGGTTGCGGAACTCCCTCATCCCGGTCATCACCTTCATCGGCATCGACTTCGGGGCGCTCATGGGCGGCGCGGTGGTCACCGAGGGCATCTTCAACATCAAGGGGATCGGCGGGCTGGTCTACACCTCCATCCAGACCCGGGAGGGGGCCACGGTCACTGCGGCGATCACCTTCATCGTCCTGGTCTTCCTGCTGGTGAACCTGCTGGTCGACCTGCTCTACGGCGTGCTCGACCCGAGGATCCGCTATGAGTGACCCCGACCACATCGCGGCAGCCATGGACCTGCCCGAGGTCCGCGACGAGCTGCTCCCGCAGGAGTCCCACGACCCGAGGCCACGCGACGACGTCGGCAAGCCCAGGTCGCTGTGGCAGGACGCCTGGGCCGACCTGCGTCGCAACCCCCTGTTCATCATCGGGCTGCTGCTGGTCGTCGTGCTGGTCGTGATGGCGGCCTTCCCTCAGCTCTTCACCGATACCGACCCACGGTTCTGCGACCTGTCGAACTCCCGCCAGCCTCCCTCCGCCGACGCCTGGTTCGGCTACGACCTGCAGGGGTGCGACGTGTACGCCCGGACGATCTACGGGGCTCGGGCCTCGATCCTGGTCGGCATCTTCACCACGACCGCCGTCATGCTGATCGGAGGCGCGATCGGCATCGTGGGCGGGTTCTACGGCGGCTGGATCGACTCGGTCTCCTCCCGCCTCACCGACATCTTCCTCGCCCTGCCGCTGCTGCTCGGCTCGATCCTCATCCTGACGGCCTTCCCGTCCGACGCCGAGACCCCCGAGATCGCCGTCATCATGAAGGTGGTCGTCGCACTGGCCGTGCTGGGCTGGACGCAGCTGGCGCGGATCATGCGCTCGAGCGTCATCCAGGTGAAGAACTCCGACTTCGTGCTGGCCGCCCGGGCACTCGGTGCCAGCGGCAACCGCATCGTCATGCGCCACCTGCTCCCCAACTCCCTGGCACCGGTGATCGTCGTCGGGATGATCTCGCTCGGGGCCTACATCGGCGCCGAGGCGACGCTGAGCTTCCTGGGCATCGGCCTGCAGCCGCCGGTCATCTCCTGGGGAATCGCCATCAACGACGCCGCCGTCTATGTCCGGACCTCACCGCACATGCTGCTGTTCCCGGCCGCGTTTCTTTCCGTCACCGTGTTCGCGTTCATCATGCTGGGCGACGCCGTGCGCGACGCCCTGGACCCGAAGCTGCGCTAGGAGCCGACGTGAGCATGATCGATTCCAGCCCGGGGACGGCCGGAGCCGCAGCCGGCGGGGAGGAGCCGGTCCTGGTCGTCGAGGACCTGCAGGTGGAGTTCCGCACGCGTGAGGGCGTGGCGAAGGCCGTCAACGGTGTCGGCTACACCGTCGATGCCGGAGAGACGCTCGCGGTGCTCGGGGAGTCCGGGTGCGGCAAGTCCGTCACCGCTCAGGCCATCATGGGGATCCTCGACACCCCACCGGGGTACGTGACCGGCGGCTCGGTCCGCTTCAAGGGCACCGAGCTGCTCTCGCTGCCGGAGAGCGAGCGAAGGACCTACCGGGGGCGGGCGATCGCGATGATCTTCCAGGACGCGTTGAGTGCGCTCAACCCCGTGCAGACCGTGGGCAAGCAGATCGGCGAGATGTTCCGCGTCCACGAGGGGATGAACCGCAAGCAGGCCAAGCAGCGGGCGATCGAGCTCATGGACCTCGTGCGGATCCCGGCCGCGAAGGATCGGGTGAACGACTACCCCCACCAGTTCTCCGGCGGCATGCGCCAACGCATCATGATCGCGATGGCGCTGGCGCTGGACCCCGACGTCCTCATCGCCGACGAGCCCACCACCGCGCTGGACGTGACCGTGCAGGCCCAGGTGATGGAGCTGCTCGCCGAGCTGCAGGACGAGCTGAACATGGCGCTCATCCTCATCACCCACGACCTCGGCGTGGTCGCGGACGTGGCTGACCGGATCGCGGTGATGTACGCGGGCAGGATCGTCGAGCAGGCCGCGGTCGAGGACATCTACCACAACCCGGCGCACCCGTACACGAAGGCCCTGCTGGAGTCGATCCCCCGGGTCGACGCCAAGGGCAGCGAGCTCTACGCCATCAAGGGCCTGCCGCCGAACCTCATCCGTGTCCCCCCGGGGTGTCCGTTCAACCCGCGCTGCGTCTACGCCCGAGACATCTGCCGTGCCGACCCGCCACCAGCGCTCAGGCCAGTCGCCGAGGGCCGGAGCGCGGCCTGCCACGTCTTCGAGGAGGTGCTCGGTGGCACCCAGTGACGAGGTGGTGCTCGAGGTCCGCGACCTGGTCAAGCACTTCCCGCTGACCAAGGGCGTCGTCCTCCGCCGGCAGATCGGTGCCGTCCAGGCCGTCGACGGTGTGTCCTTCGACCTGCACCGGGGAGAGACCCTTGGCATCGTGGGCGAGTCCGGGTGCGGCAAGTCGACCCTGGCCAAGCTGCTCATGGTGCTCGAGCGCCCGACGTCGGGCTCGGCGCTGCTGAGCGGGGACGACCTCTACGCGGCCAAGGGCAAGGCTCTGCGCCGGCTGCGTCGCCAGATCCAGATCGTCTTCCAGGACCCCTACTCCTCGCTGAACCCACGGATGACGGTGGGCGACATCATCGGCGAGCCGTTCGAGATCCATCCCGAGGTCGCCCCCAAGGGTGATCGGGTGGCCAAGGTGAAGGACCTGCTCGACGTGGTCGGGCTGAACCCCGAGCACATCAATCGGTACCCGCACCAGTTCTCCGGAGGTCAGCGCCAGCGGGTCGGCATCGCTCGCGGCCTGGCGCTGCAGCCCTCGGTCATCATCTGCGACGAGCCCGTGAGCGCGCTGGACGTCTCGGTCCAGGCCCAGGTGATCAACCTGCTGGGCCGGCTGCAGGACGAGTTCGACCTCTCCTACCTCTTCATCGCCCACGACCTCTCGGTCGTTCGCCACATCTCCGACCGGGTGGGCGTGATGTACCTGGGCAAGATCGTCGAGCTCGGCAACGAGCACCAGATCTACGAGCAGCCCGGCCACCCCTACACCCAGGCGCTGCTGTCGGCCGTCCCAGTACCGGACCCCGTCGGTCGTGACGATCGGAAGCGGATCGTGCTCACTGGCGACCCGCCGAGCCCGGTGAACCCGCCGCCGGGCTGTCGCTTCCACACCCGGTGCTGGAAGGCGCAGGACATCTGCAGGACGCAGGAGCCGGTGCTCGAGGTGCGCAGCGACATGGTGCACCCGTCGGCGTGCCACTTCGCCGAGCCGCTCAAGGTCGTCGGCGTGCCTGCCCAGGAGTGAGCTCCCGGCTGACAGCAAGCCCGATCAGCCGAGGGCCTCGGTGAGGAAGGCGACCTCCAGGCGCAGGAGCTGCTCGGCCACGTCTGCTCGGCCCGCCGACATGTGCGTGATGCCGCTCAGTGGCAGCACCTGGTGGCGGCGGCCCGCGGCGAGCAGCGCCGCGGACAGCCGCAGCGTGTGTGCGGCCAGCACGTTGTCGTCCACCAGGCCGTGCACGAGGAGCAGGGGTCGCTGGAGGTTCGGCGCCAACGGGAGCAGGCTGTTGCGGTCGTACGCGCTCGGGTGCTCGGACGGAAGGCCCAGGTAGCGCTCGGTGTAGGCAGTGTCGTAGAGGCGCCACTCGGTGACCGGCGCCCCCGCGACGGCGGCGTGGAAGAGGTCGGGTCGCACGAGCACGGCCAGCGCGGCGAGGTACCCGCCGAAGGACCAGCCGCGGATCCCGACGCGCGCGAGGTCCAGTGCCCCGGGGTTGTCCTCCGCGGCGAGCTCGAGCGCCCGGATCTGGGCCTGCAGCGCCGGCGGCCCGAGGTCAAGGCGGATGGTGCGTTCCCAGGCGGGCGGGCCGGGAGTGCCAGGACCGTCGGCGACGACGACGGCGAAGCCCTGCTCGGCCAGCCACTGGGACTCGGCGAAGGCCCGTCCCGCGTGCACCACCCGCTGCCCGTGCGGGCCGCCGTAGGGCGACAGGAGCACCGGCAGTGCGGCGTCGGCCTCCGTCCACCAGCTTGGCAGCACGACGGCGACCCGAGGCTCCCTCGAGCCGGGTCCGTCGTCGCGATCGACATGTCCGATGCGCAGCTCCAGCCCGACGTCCTCGGCCTCGCACCGCAGCTCGCCCTCCCAGGACGGCACCTCGTGCTCCGGTGTGAAGCGGCGCACGGTCACCCTCGGCAGCGGTGAGGCGGGAGCCTCTTGGCGCAGCACGACGGTGCCACCGGCGGCGACCGCGGTGTTCACGCCGTCCAGCGAGTCGTCGAGCACCGTCAGGGCGCCCCCTGGCGCCAGCGCGACCACCCGTCTCCCACGTGGGTCCTCGCTCACCTGCAGGACGAGCGAGCCGTCGAGCGCCCCGAGGACCCCGTGCACCTGCATCCCGACGGGACTCAGTGGGCGGCCATCCACACACAGGCGGTACGTGTCGCCGGCGTGATCGGCCTCGATGGTCACCAACGCTCCGTCCCACCAGCGCGGGGTGCCCGGGCGCCGCTCGACGAAGGCCTCGTCGCGCAGCTCGCGGACCACGCTGGGCTGCCGGCCCGGTTCCCAGGCGAGCACCTGAGCGTGCTGCTGCGCCCGGTCCAGGACGGTGAGCAGCGCAGGGCCATCTGCGGACCACCGCACGTCGACGAGGTACTCGAAGCGCTCCCGGTCCCAGGCCACCTCGACGTGTCGGCCGTCCGTCCCGCAGAACGCCAGCCCGGTGGTCGCGTTCGGGGCGCCCGCCGCCGGGTAGCGCACCTGCTTCGGCGCCTCCTCGGGTCGGGCCGGGTCACCGATGAACCACCGCGGTACCGAGGACTCATCCACGCGCGTCACCAGCAGACCTGAGCTGTCCGGGGCCCACCAGAAGGCGCGGATCCGATCCAGCTCCTCGGCGCTGACGAAGTCGGCCAGACCCCAGGTGACCCCCACGCCCGCCTCACCGGCACCGGCCAGCTCGTCCGCCTCGCCACCGTCGGTCGGGACGGCCAGCAGCCGCCCGGCGTGGTGGAAGGCCACCCACGCGCCGTCCGGGGAGAGCCGGGGGTCGACGGCGGGCACGGGTGCGGTCAGCTGGCGGGTCCCCAGTGCGGCGTCTGCGATCTCCAGGTCGACCAGCAGGATCCGACCTCCCAGGGCGAGTACCGCATGCCTGGCGGTGTCGTCGAGGGAGAACGCGGTGACGCCGGAGCCGGACTCACGCAGCCGCTCACGCCGAGCACGCTCGGCCTCGTCGAGGGACTCCGTCTCGGCGAGGAGCTGCCGCGGGTCGAGCGCGAGCCGCTCGGTCACGGCGCGGCCGGCGTGCTCGTCGCCCACCTCGAGGTCGGCGCGCCACAGCAGGCCGGTGGCGTCGGTGCCCGTGCGCGAGCGCACGTAGACGACTCGGCGACCGTCCGGCGAGATCTGCACGGATCGTGGGACGCCGAGGGTGAAGCGTTGGGAGAGCGCCTGCCGTCGGGGGAAGGTCGCCAGTGCTGCCGACCGGGCGGGCGTCGGCCTGGGAGTCCTCACCCCGGCATCCTGACACCCCACCGGGGGGCGCTGCTGCCTAGAGTGCCCGGATGGACGACGTGGTACACCAGGACCCGAATGGCGCTCGGCACCACGGCGAGGTCCCGGAGGGGGCTCGGCTGCTGCTCGTGCATGCCCACCCGGACGACGAGACCATCGGCAACGGCGCCTCCATGGCCTGGTGTGCGGCTCGTGGTATCCCGGTCACCCTCGTCACCTGCACCCTCGGGGAGGAGGGCGAGGTACTCGTGCCCGAGCTGGAGCACCTCGCGGCCGATCGCGACGATCGGCTCGGTGAGCATCGCATCGGTGAGCTGGCCGTGGCCATGACGGCCCTGGGCGTCGACGACCACCGCTTTCTCGGCGGCCCTGGGCGGTACCGGGACTCCGGGATGATGGGGACGCCGGCCAACGACCGCCCGGGCTGCTTCTGGCGTGCCGACCTGCGAGAAGCAGCCGACCACCTCGTCTCGGTGATCCGCGAGACCCGCCCGAGCGTGCTCGTCACCTACGACGACTTCGGTGGCTACGGGCACCCCGACCACATCCAGGCTCACCGGGTGGCCACCTATGCCACCGTGCTGGCCGCCGTCGTGGGCTATCGCCACGACCTTGGGCTGGCATGGGACGTCCCGACCGTGCTGTGGAACGCCATGCCACGCTCGGTGATGGCCGAGGGGCTGCGGCGGATGCGCGAGGCCGGGGTGGACTTCTTCGGGACGGAGTCGGTCGAGGACCTGCCGTTCCTGGTCGAGGACGAGCTGGTCGACCGACGCGTGGATGCCCAGGCACACGTCGAGCAGAAGCTGGCGGCGATGCGGGCACATGCCACCCAGATCGCGGTCGATGGACCGTTCTTCGCCCTGTCCAACCACCTGGGGCAGGAGGCCTACGGGACGGAGTACTACCGCACTGCCAAGGGCCGGCGCGGCGAGGACTGCGGGCGTGCGGCGACGCTCGGGCTGTTCGCGTGAGGCTCGGGCACCGTTGACCGAGCTGGCGCACCCCGAGTCGGCGCGTCCCGAGTCGGCCCAGACTGGGTCGAACCGACGGCGCGGCCTGGTGCTCGCCCTCCTCGTCCTCGCCGCCTTCGTGGTCGGCCTGGCCGGGCTCCTGCTGCACCGATGGCGGGTCGAGGTGAGCCCGGACCCCGTGCTTCGTCTGCCGGCGGGGCTTCTGCTGGCACTCGCCGCCGGCGCCGTCCTGCTGGTCCGCGGCCGCCGGATCGGGGCAGGTCGTGGTGGCCTCGGCCTGGTCGCCGCGGCGTGGCTGGCTCCGGTCGTGCTGGGTGCCATCACCCGCCCGGAAGGAGACCTGCTCCTGGTCGCAGACGGCTACGGGATCGCCCTGCTGGTCGGGTCTGCCGTCCTGCTCGCCGCCGCGTTCGCGGTGCCGTTCCCGGACCCGCGCCCCACTCGCGCGTCGTCGGTTCGCGACTAGGATCGCGCCCACCATGGCACCCCCTCCTCCCGACGTCGCTGCATCGGCTGGGTCTTCGTCCGGGTCGCCTCCCGGGGACGAGCCGGCGACGTCACGGCGCACTCGCTGGCTGGTGGGGGCCGGGGTCGTCCTCGCCGTGCTCGGAGGTGGCTATGCGGCGGCCTACGCCTACTACGGAGACCGGGTGGTCGACGGGACCACCGTGCTGGGCGTGGACATCGGTGGGCAGACCCGCCCGGGTGCCGAGCAGACCCTGACCGACGAGCTGCCACCGATCGCCGACCAGCCCCTGACGCTGCTGGTGGAGGACGCCGCCTACCGGATCACCCCGTCGCGCTCCGGCCTCGACGTCGACGTGACCGAGACCGTCCGCCGGGCCCCCGGCGGAGGCGCCAACCCGGTGTCGCTCGCCAAGGCTGTCTTCGCCGGTGGAGGGCCGGTCGACCCGGTCGTCGTCGTCGATGCCGAGGCGTTGGCCGCGAGCGTGGCCGGCGTCGCCGAGGAGACCGACCGTGCGCCTGTCGAGGGCAACGTCCGCTTCGTCGACGGGGAGGTCCGAACCCGCGACGCCGTCGTCGGTCTGACCGTCGAGCAGGAAGGCTCCGCCGAGGTCATCGCAGCGGCCTACCTCGTCGAGGCGGCCCCCATCGCGTTGCCGACCGAGGTCGTCGAGCCAGCAGTCGGGCAGGAAGACGTGGACACCGCGGTCAAGGACTTCGCCGACCCGGCCATGGCCGCGCCAGTCCAGCTGCGCTCGGACCAGGGGACGTCCTTGGTCACCCCGGAGCAGCTGAGTCCGTCGTTGGCGATGCGCCCGGACCCCGACGGCGCCCTGAAGCCGGTGATGGACGAGAGCCGGCTGCTCAAGGACATCCGGGGGCCACTGCTGCAGCTTGGTCGTCCTCCGGTCGACGCCAAGGTGCAGATCCGCGGCAACCAGCCCGTCGTCGTGCCCTCCAGCACCGGGGTCAGGGCCGATACGAGCGACGTTGCCGAGGACGTCTTCGACGTCCTGCCGCTCGCGCGCGCCGAGCGAACCGTCACCGTCCCGACCAGGCCGGCCAAGCCGGCCTTCAGCACGGCCGATGCCGAGGCCAGCGGAGTGAAGCGCGTGGTCGCGGAGTTCACGACCGCCTACCCCCACGCCGACTACCGGAACACGAACATCGGCCGCGCCGCCGAGCTGGTGAACAACACGTTCCTCCAGCCGGGCGAGGAGTTCTCACTCAACGCCGCCACTGGACCCCGGACCGTGGAGAAGGGCTTCGTGTCCGGCACCGTGATCGAGAACGGCATCTACAAGGAGGGCTTGGCTGGGGGGGTGTCCCAGCTGGCCACGACCGTGTTCAACGCCGGCTACTTCGCCGGCTACGAAGATCTCGAGCACCACCCGCACTCCTTCTACATCGACCGGTACCCGATGGGTCGGGAGTCGACCACCGTGTTCGGGGCGTTGGACGTCCGATTCAAGAACGACACGCCATACGGGTCCGTCATCACCGCGTTCATCAGGCCGAGCTCACCCGGCGGGCAGGGTTCGGTCACGGTCCAGGTCTGGAGCAGCAAGTACTGGCGGGTCGGCTCCAGCACCGGGTCTCCGTTCAACTACTCCCAGCCGGAGACGAAGACGGTCAGCGACAGCGGTTGCCAGCCGTCGACCGGGTCCCAGGGGTTCGACGTGGTGGTGAACCGCACGGTCCTCGGCCCGAATGGGCAACGCAGCGCCGACGAGCTCTTCACCCGCTACCAGCCGGTGCCGACCGTGATCTGTCAGTGACGCAACCGAGCAACCTTGCCGCCGCGTCGCACGATGGCGTCGGTGGCGGGTTAGGCTGCAGCTCGTGACCTACGTGATCGCCCAGCCGTGCGTGGACCTCAAGGACCGGGCCTGTGTGGAGGAGTGCCCGGTCGACTGCATCTACGAGGGTGAGCGGATGCTCTACATCCACCCCGACGAGTGCGTCGACTGCGGCGCCTGCGAGCCGGTGTGCCCGGTGGAGGCGATCTTCTACGAGGACGACGTCCCGGGGGAGTGGGAGCCCTACACCGCCGCCAACGTCGAGTTCTTCGACGACCTCGGTTCCCCGGGTGGCGCCTCGAAGATGGGAGCGATCGCCAAGGACCACCCGGTCGTGGCCGCGCTCCCACCGCAGGAGCACGACTCCTGAACCTGCCAGCTGGTCCACGGCTGCCGGCGTTCCCCTGGGACCGACTGCTGCCATACGCCGAGCAGGCCAGAGCCCACCCCGACGGCATCGTCGACCTCTCCGTCGGGACCCCGGTCGACCCGACGCCGGACTTCGTGCAGGCCGCGTCCGCGCAGGCGGCAGATGCTCATGGCTACCCGCTCACCGTAGGCTCCAGGCAGCTTCGCGAAGCGATCCATGACTACCTCCTCCGCCGCTGGGGTGCCCAGGTCGACCCCGACGGCATCCTGCCGGTCCTCGGCACGAAGGAGCTCGTGGCATGGCTGCCGACGTTGCTCGGCCTCTCCATCGACGACGTGGTGGTGCATCCCCTGCTCGCCTACCCGACCTATGCAGTGGGCGCCCGCCTTGCCGGCGCCCAGGCAGTCGGGGCGGACGCCCTCACCTCCGTAGGCCCGGCCAGGGTCCGGCTCGTGTGGCTGAACTCTCCGTCCAACCCGACGGGGCGGGTGCTGCCGCCTGAGCACCTGGCGAAGGTCGTCGACTGGGGGCGCGAGCGCGACGCCGTCGTCGTCAGTGATGAGTGCTACGGCGAGCTCGTGTTCGAGGGCCGGGCCACCAGCGTGCTGCACCCGGAGGTCTGCGGGCCGCGGCAGGACGGTGTGCTGGCGGTGCACTCCTTGAGCAAGCGTTCCTCGATGGCCGGGTACCGCAGCGGCTTCGTCGCCGGTGACCCCGCGCTGGTGCAGCACCTGCTTGGCGTCCGGCGCCACGCCGGGATGATGATGCCTGGCCCGGTCCAGGCGGCAAGTGTGGCTGCCTGGTCGCAGGACGAGCACGTGCGCCGTCAGCACGCCCGCTACGCCAGCCGCCGGGCTGCGCTGTGGCCGGCGCTGGAGGCTGCCGGTCTGCGGATCGAGCACAGCGAGGGCGGGCTGTACCTGTGGGCGAGTGCCGACGAGCCGTGCTGGGAGACCGTCCAGCGGCTCGCCGGGCAGGGGATCCTGGTCGCGCCCGGGGAGTTCTACGGCCCGGCCGGGGCCCGCCACGTCCGGGTCGCGCTGACGGCGACGGACGAGCGCATCACGGCTGCGGTTGGACGCCTCCGAGGCCTCTGAGCTCGACCGGGTCACCGGGTCTCACCCCGGCGTCGGTGAAGAGCCCAGCCGCTGCCTCGACCGCCAGCTCGTAGAGGACATCGGGGTCCCCGTTCGGGTAGCTGATCGGGCACGGCTGCTCCTGGCACGGCTCCATCTCGTCGATGGCCACCACCGCCTCGTCCCGGACCCAGGCGATGGACAACGGGATGAGCGTGTCCTGCATCCAGAAGCCGCCGGGCCGAGGCTGCGGGTAGAGGAAGACCATCCCGCTGCCCGCTGTCAGCTCGCTGCGTCCGGACAGGCCCACGGCTCGCTCCTGGACGTCGTCGGCCACCTCGACCGACAGCCACGGGGCGGCCCCGACCTTGACCGCCGGCCCGGGCGGGACAGAGCCATCGCTCGACGCAGCCACCTGGGCTGCACTGCCTCCGCCGCACCCGGCAAGCCAACCCACGAGGAGAGCGGCGGCTGTCGCCGTCAGCCGTGGGCGCGGTCCTCCGATCACGAACCCTCGACGACCTCGACGTGCAGGTGGTCGAGATGACGATCGGTCGCGGTCGTGCTGCCGCTCGGGTGCCGGTACTCCCGCCAGCCCTCGGCAGCCCGTCGGGCCGTCCAGATCCGGTCGTCGTAGATGACCATCGCGACCGCCAGCCGGTCGGCGTTCGCGACGAGGTAGTGGGCCATGGCCCAGCCGGTGGGGCTGCCCTTGCCGTCGGCCATCGGGGCGAACACGTCCACGGCGATCCCGCGGTCGTGCGTGCCAGTCCCAGCAGGGCTCTGGTAGGTGCTCATCTGGTACGAGCCGAAGCTGGCGGTGAGGTCCCTGCGCACCGACTCGGCACGCTTGGTGAATCCGGCCTCGCCGACCGTCTGGACCCGGTGGCCGGACGTGTCGACGCTGCACGCGAGCGTGGCCGGGGACCAGCCGGTCAGCGAGGAGGCCAACGCGCGCGCCTCCGGCTCGTGCTTGGCGTAGTGCTCCGGGAACGCGCTTCGTTGCACGGCCTGTGCCGCTTCGGTGATGCGCATGTCTCGGTAGTCGATCTTCAGCAGCTCGTCGTAGAAGCGGTCCGACGCGTACCTCACGTCACGAACCTGGCGGGCAGTTCCCCAGCCCTGAGACGGTCGCTGCTGGAACACCCCCAGGGAGTCGCGGTCGCCGTAGTCCAGGTTGCGCAGGTCCGACTCCTGGTAGGCGGTGGCCAGCGCGATCGTGACGGCTCGGCCAGGCAGGCCACGCTGCACGCCGACGGCCGCGATGGTCGCGGCGTTCTCCGCCTGCTCTCGGTCCAGGCGCACCGTGGTGTCGCCGACCGTGGTCTGGCAGACCGCGAAGATCGGCAGCACACCCTGGCGCCCGAGCCACCAGACGCCGCCGGCGAGGACACCCCCGACGAGGAGGGCAGTGAGGACGACGAAGGCGGTCAGGGGCAGCCACGACCGCCGCCGCGGCGGCACCGGGCGGGCCGGAGTGGGGGTCATGACCGTCACCATCAAGGTCAACGGTACCCGCGGAGCGTGGGTTCAACCCTTCGGCGACGCGGTGGCGCGGGGGCCGTGCCGGTGCCTGTCGAGCTCAGTCGTTGGCGTGCAGCGCGACGTTGAGCCCGCCCCAGGAACCCGTCCGGGCCACCACCTCCACCGCACCGCTGAGGCTGTTGCGACGGAAGAGCAGCCCGCTGGCCCCGGAGAGCTCCCTGGCGGCCGTCGTCGCTCCGTCGGGCAGGCGCACCTTCGTGCCTGCGGTGAGGTACAGGCCGGCCTCGACGATGCAGTCGTCGCCCAAAGAGATGCCCAGGCCGGCGTTCGCCCCGAGCAGGCAGCCGGAGCCGAGCGAGATCACCTGACGCCCTCCTCCGGACAGCGTGCCCATGATGGAGGCCCCGCCGCCGATGTCCGAGCCATCCCCGACCACGACACCGGCCGAGATCCGGCCCTCCACCATCGAGGTGCCGAGGGTGCCGGCGTTGAAGTTCACGAAGCCCTCGTGCATGACGGTCGTCCCGGGGGCCAGGTGGGCCCCCAGGCGGACACGGTCAGCGTCACCGATGCGCACGCCGCTGGGGACGACGTAGTCCACCATCCTGGGGAACTTGTCCACCCCGAGCACGCTGACTCGTCCAGCGGCCGACAACCGCGCTCGCGTCTGCTCGAAGCCCTCCACGGCGCACGGGCCGAAGGAGGTCCAGACCACGTTCGGCAGAACTCCGAACAGCCCGTGGAGGTTCTGGCCGTGCGGGGGCACGAGGCGGTGGGAGAGCAGGTGCAGGCGCAGGTAGGCGTCCTCGACCGTCTCGGGGGCGGCATCGAGGTCGATCACGGTGCGGACGAGGGCGCGGCGGACACCGCGCGCCTCATCCACCCCTTCCAGGGCAAGCAGGTCCGGCGGCATGGCGCTGTCCTCGGCGCTGGGCGCCCCCAGGCGGGGGTCCGGGTACCAGGCGTCCAGCGCGGCGTCGGCATCGGTCACCGTTGCCAGTCCGTAGCCCCAGGCCATGCGTCGGGGGCCCGTGGGTGGCGATGCTGGCGTGGTGTGGTCGGTCACCCGCACAGCCTGCCAGCCCGTCGAGGGTCATGTCCGGGGCGGGGGCGGTAGCGTCGAGGGGTGCCGGTTGCCGAACCCAACCCCGACCCCGCCCCCGCCCCGGTCCTCGACCTCGACGCCGATGTCGTGGCGCTGACCGCATCGCTGTGCGACCTGCCGTCGGTCAGCGGCGACGAGGCGGAGCTTGCCGACGCCGTGCAGTTCGCGTGGCAGCAGTGCGCTCATCTCGACGTCCGTCGTGACGGGGACGCCGTCGTGGCCTCGACGAGCCTCGGGAGACCGGCCCGCGTGCTCATCGCCGGTCACCTGGACACGGTGCCGATCGCCGCGAACCTGCCGACCTGGCGTGAGGGCGACCAGCTGTGGGGCAGGGGGACGGTCGACATGAAGGGTGGGCTGGCGGTCATGCTCCGCCTGGCCGCCCTGGTCGCCGAGCCGGCCTTCGATGTCACCTACATCGCCTACGACCACGAGGAGGTGGAGGCAGAGCTGAACGGCTTGGGTCGCCTGGCCCGACGACACCCGGACTGGTTGGCCGGCGACTTCGCGGTCCTCATGGAGCCGACCGCGGCGCTGGTCGAGGGTGGCTGCAACGGGACGATGCGTGTCGACGTGACCGTCGAAGGGGTCGCCGCGCACTCGGCGCGTTCCTGGACCGGGGTGAACGCCATCCACGGCGCCGGTGAGGTGCTGGACCGTCTCCGGTCCTACGAGCCCCGAGTCGTCACGGTGGACGGGCTGGACTACCGCGAGGGCCTCAACGCCGTCGGCATCCACGGCGGGATCGCCGGCAACGTCGTCCCGGATCGCTGCACCGTCTCGGTCAACTACCGGTTCGCGCCTGATCGCTCCGAGGCTGAGGCTCAGGCGCACCTTCGCGAGGTGTTCGACTCCTTCGCGGTCACCGTCACCGACACCGCGCCGGGGGCCCGCCCCGGGCTGGACCGCCCGCTTGCCGAGCACTTCGTGACGTCGGTAGGCGGGGAGGTCCGGGCCAAGTACGGGTGGACCGACGTCGCGTTGTTCTCCGAGCTGGGCGTCCCGGCAGTCAACTTCGGTCCCGGTGACCCACACCTGGCTCATCGGGACGACGAGCACGTCGACGTCGCTGAGCTCCTCGGCTGCGAGCGTCGCATGCTGCGGTGGCTGAGCGAGGGGGCGCCATGACCGAGCGCCCCCAGGTGCGGCGTGGTCGAGCAGGGCGCACCACGATGGACCAACGGTTGCTGGAGGCCGACGGCTCGACCGAGTGGATCAACAGCGACCCGTGGCGGGTCCTGCGCATCCAGGCCGAGTTCGTCGAGGGGTTCGGGATGCTGAGCGGGCTCGGGGCGGCCATCAGCGTCTTCGGATCGGCGCGCACCCCGGAGTCCGACCCGCACCACGTGGCTGCCCGGGCGCTCGGAGCCGCCCTGGCCGAGGCCGGGCTGGCGGTGATCACTGGGGGTGGTCCGGGGATCATGGCTGCGGCAAACCGTGGTGCTTCGGAGTCCGGCGGTCGCTCGGTCGGCCTGGGGATCGAGCTGCCGTTCGAGCAGCGGATGAACGACTGGGTGGATCTCAGCATCAACTTCCGCTACTTCTTCGTCCGCAAGACCATGTTCCTCAAGTACTCCCGCGGTTTCGTGGCCTTCCCGGGCGGCTTCGGCACCATGGATGAGACCTTCGAGGCACTGACCTTGGTCCAGACCGGCAAGGTCACCCAGTTCCCGGTGATCCTGTTCGGCTGCGCCTACTGGTCGGGCCTGCTGGCCTGGCTACGCGAGACCGTCGCCGTCGAGGGCAAGGTGCTCACGGCCGATCTTGACCTGCTCTCCTGCACGGACGACGTGGACGAGGCCGTGGAGCTCATCGTGGCCGCGGCGCGCTCGCCGATCTCCCCCTCCGCCGACCTCAGGCCAGGCCCCGCCGCGGCAACCGAGGGCTGAGCTCGCCGAGTACCGCCGCGACCATGTCCAGCACGTCGAGGGTCTCCGCCACCTGATGCGCTCGGAACACTCGCGCTCCCGCCGCGCGAGCAAGTGCCGTGGTGGCCAGCGTTCCCGGCAGCCTGCTCAGGACGTCCCGGTCGAGCGTCTCGCCGATGAAGTCCTTGTTCGACAGGCTGACGAGCACCGGCCATCCGGTCTCGACGAGCCGGTGCAGGTCCCGGCTCAGCCGCAGCGAGTGGTAGGTGTTCTTGCCGAAGTCGTGGGTGGGGTCGACGAGGATCCCGTCCTCGCGGACGCCGCTCGCCACCGCCGTCGCGGCCAGCGAGGTCACCCGGTTCAGCACGTCGTCGACGACATCACCTGGCGTGGTGCCATAGGTCACGCGATGTGGACGCTTGCGCGGTCCCAACGGCCCGACGTGGCTGCAGACCAGCCCGAGGCCCCAGGAGGCGGCCACGTCGGCCAGCGCGGGGTCCGCGCCGGACCAGGTGTCGTTCAGCAGGTCGGCGCCGGCCTGGGCCACGATTCGGGCGACCTCCGAGCGCCACGTGTCGACGCTGATGGCCACGTCGGGGTGCGCCTCCCGGACCCGTTCCAGGAAGGGCAGCACGCGATCGAGCTCCTCCTGGGGGCTCACGTCGTCGCCGGGTCCCGCCTTGACCCCGCCGATGTCGACGATGCGGGCCCCCTCGGCCACCGTGCGCTCGACGTGGGCGAGCGCTGCGTCCAGCGCGAACGTGGCGCCTCGGTCGTAGAAGGAGTCAGGTGTCCGGTTGACGATGGCCATCACGGCGTGATCGCCCGCCGGGATCTCCACCGGTCCGAGCCGTAGCGTCCTCACCGCCCCATCCTCGCACTGGGCACCGTTGGGCACGGTGCCCGAGCGGCGCCGTCGCCGGCGGCGTGCCAGAATCCACGACGTGACCTCCTCGCTCGTGCTGGCAGTCGAAGTCGATGCCCCCGCCCAGGCCACCTGGGACGCCGTGACCGACTGGGCCCGACAGGGTGAGTGGATGATGGGCACCACGGTGCGCGGCACCGGGCCCACCGGGGGCAAGGCCGTGGGCGACGGTCTGCAGGCCTTCACCGGCGTGGGCCGGATCGGCTTCGTCGACCCGATGGAGATCACCGAGTGGGACCCGCCGAACCGCTGCGTGGTGCGCCACACGGGGACGACGGTGCGGGGGACGGGGGAGTTCGTCGTGGAGGCGCTCCCACGGGACCGGTCGAGGTTCATCTGGGCCGAGCACCTCGACCTGCCGCTCGGGCCGCTCGGTGCCGCCGGATGGGTGGTGGTCAAGCCGATCGCCGCTGCGGCCATCGAGCGCTCCCTGGTGAAGTTCGCCCACCAAGTAGCGGCTCGGCACAGCGCCTCGCGCTCCGTCCGCCAGCTGCGCTCCAGCTGAGGACGTCATCTCATCGGACGAGGCGCCTGCGTGAGCCTCGCTCGCTGCCCCTGGGTTCCGGCCGACGATGCCCTGTATCGCGCGTACCACGACGAGGAGTGGGGGCGCTCGGTCCACGGTGACCAGCCGCTGTTCGAACGAATCAGCCTCGAGGCCTTCCAGGCGGGCCTGTCGTGGCGGGTGGTCCTCGCCAAGCGGCCCGCCTTCCGGGAGGCCTTCGATGGTTTCGACCCGGTGCTGGTGGCCGGGAAGTCCGACCGAGACCTCGAGCTGTTGATGGACAACGACGGCATCGTTCGCAACCGGGCCAAGATCGTGGCCACGCGAGCCAACGCGACCGCTCTCCTGCGGTTGCTCGAGGGCGACGGGGAGGGCGCTCTGGACCGGCTTGTGTGGTCCTACGCTCCGCCGGCAGGCCCGGCTCCCCGGACGTCGACAGACGTGCCGACGCGCACGACGGCGTCCACGGCCCTCGCGCGCGGGCTGCGCACCATCGGCTTCCGGTTCGTCGGGCCGACGACCGCCTACGCGCTGATGCAGGCTTGCGGTCTGGTCGACGACCACCTCGTGGACTGTGCGTTCCGGGGGAACGGAGCGTCAGTGCGTCCGCCTCGGGCTGGTTGAGGCCCCGTCCAGGCCGCGAAGGCGACGTTTGCGGCTTGTCAGGCACGAGTCACCGGCGATCGGTGGGATACTGCTCCTGCGAGACCGACGGAGTGGCCGGCAGCACCGACCTAGCGCGGCCAAGGATCACGAGAAGGAAGAGGTACGAGATGGCCGCGATGAAGCCCCGGACGGGCGATGGTCCGCTCGAGGTGACCAAGGAGGGGCGCGGCATCGTCATGCGTGTCCCATTGGAGGGCGGCGGCCGTCTCGTTGTCGAGATGACCCCCTCCGAGGCTCAAGACCTCGGTGCCAAGCTGACCGAGGTCGCCGGCTAGCAGTCGCCCTTGGCTCAGTCCTCCCTACTGCAGCCCCCGGTAGACCTCGACGGTCCGCTCGGCGATGGCGTGCCAGTCGAACGCCGACACCGCGCGCTCCCGTCCCAGGCGGCCCATCTCGCGGGCCCGGCCCGGGTCGGTCGCCACCGCGTTGAGCGCATCGGCGAGGTCGCGCTCGAACTGCTCCTCCGCACGCGGGTCGTAGTCCACGAGCAGCCCGGTGCGCTCGTGCATCACCACCTCGGGGATCCCGCCGACCCGGCTGGCGACCACGGCTGTCTCGCAGGCCATCGCCTCCAGGTTGACGATCCCGAGGGGTTCGTACACCGAGGGGCAGGCGAACACGGTCGCGTGCGTGAGTACCTGGCGGACGTCGGTCCTGGGGAGCATCTCCGACACGCGCACGACACCGCTGCGGGTGGCGGCGAGCTCATCGATCATCGCGTCGGTCTCCTCGCCGAGCGCCGCGGTGTCGGCCGCCCCTGCCAGCAGGATGAGCTGGACGTCGGGGTCGAGGTGCCGGGCGGCGCGGAGCAGGTGGGGGACGCCCTTCTGGCGGGTGATGCGCCCGACGAAGGCCACCGACGGCCGCTGCGGGTCGATACCGAGCCGGTCCAGCACGTCGTGCTCGGCGACCGGTCGGTACAGCTCGGTATCGATGCCGTTGTGGACGACGGGCACCCGGGTGGGGTCCACCCGTGGGTAGGCGTTGAGGATGTCCTCCCGCATGCCGTGGCTCACGGCGATGATGGCGTCGGCTGCTTCGTAGGCCGAGCGCTCGGCCCACGACGACAACCGGTATCCGCCGCCGAGCTGTTCGGCCTTCCATGGCCGCATGGGCTCCAGGGAGTGCGCGCTGATCACGTGCGGCCGTCCGAGGAGCAGCTTGGCCACGTGCCCGGCGAAGTTGGCGTACCACGTGTGGGAGTGCAGGACGTCCGGCGGATCCTCCTCGAGTGCGGCGGCCAGGGTGAGGTCGGCGCTCAGCACGCGCAGGGCGGTGTTCGCCTCAGGCATCCGCGGGTCGTCCTCGCCGTAGGTGGCCGCGCCCTCACGGGGTTCGCCGAGCGCGTGCACCTCCACCTCGGCACCGTGCACGCCACGCAGGGCGGCCACGAGGTGCTCCACGTGGACGCCTGCGCCGCCATAGATGAAGGGGGGGTACTCCCGGGTGATCACCGCAACTCGCACGTGGTCACCGTAGCGACCGAGTGGCGGGTGCCGACGAGGATTCCGGCCGCTCATCCACGGGGGCACGCCGCTGTGGACGAGAGGGCCGTCCGGCAGGGGGCCGAAGTCCCTCACCGGCTGAGGTCCTGCTGGCTAGGGTGCCCAGCGTGAACCGAAAGCGTAGAGTCCTGGGCATCGTGCTGGCAGGTGGCGCCGGCAAACGGCTGCAGCCGCTGACGCGGGACCGAGCCAAGCCGGCGGTCCCCTTCGGGGGCAGCTACCGGCTCATCGACTTCGTGCTGTCCAACTTGGTGAACTCCGGCATCGACCGCATCGCCGTGCTGACCCAGTACAAGTCGCACTCGCTCGACCGCCACATCTCGCTCACCTGGCAGATGGGGTCCATCACCGGCCAGTACGTGACGCCGGTGCCGGCTCAGCAACGGCTTGGCCCGCGATGGTTCCAGGGGAGCGCCGACGCGATCTTCCAGTCCCTCAACCTCGTCTACGACGACGAGCCCGACTACGTCGTCGTGTTCGGCGCCGACAACGTCTACCGGATGGACGCCGCGCAGATGCTCGAGGCGCACATCGAGGCCGGCGCCGGCGTCACGGTCGCCGGCATCCGCGTCCCCCGCGACGGTGCGAGCGAGTTCGGCATCATCCAGACCAGCGATGGGACCTCGATCGACGCCTTCCTGGAGAAGCCCTCGGACCCGCCCGGGCTGCCGGACGCCCCGGAAGAGTGCTTCGCCTCGATGGGCAACTACGTCTTCAGCACCGACGCCTTGCTCGAGACGCTGCAGGTCGACGCGGGCGACGAGGGCTCCGTCCACGACATGGGAGGCAGCATCGTCCCCATGCTGGTCGAGCGAGGGCATGCGGCCGTCTACGACTTCAACCGGAACCAGATCCCCGGCTCCACCGCGCGCGACCACGCCTACTGGCGTGACGTCGGGACGCTCAAGGCCTACCACGAGGCCCATATGGACCTCGTCTCCATCGACCCGGTCTTCAACCTCTACAACCGGGAGTGGCCCATCCTCACCAGCCACCCGCAGCTGCCGGGCGCCAAGTTCGTCCAGGGTGGGACGGCGCGGGAGTCGATCGTCGGCATCGGGTCGATCCTGGCCGGCTCCTTCGTGGACCACTCGGTGCTCTCGCCCGGGACGCGGGTGCTCGACGGCGCCGCGGTGTCGAACTCGGTCATCATGCACGGCAGCCGGATCGGCGCCCGGGCCATCATCCGCAACGCCATCATCGACAAGGGCGTCGACGTGGCGCCCGGCGCCACGATCGGCGTGGATCTCAACGCCGATCGTGACCGCGGCTACACCGTCACCGACGAGGGCATCGTGGCGGTCGGGAAGAACCAGCAGGCGACGGCCTGAGTCGGCCTGCGGGGCCTGTCAGCGCTTCAGGGCGAGCAGCAGGCCGTCGCTGACCGGGAGCAGCAGCGGCACGAGCCGTTCGTCGGCCAGGACCTGCTGGGCCACCTCGCGGATGGCGACCGTCTCCGCGTCGCGCTGCGCAGGGTCGGCGACCTTGTCGTGCCACAGGGCGTTGTCCACGGCCAGCACGCCGCCCGGGCGAAGGATCCTCATCGCCGCCTCGACGTAGGGGCCGTACTCCCGCTTGTCGCCGTCGACGTGAACCATGTCGTAGGCGTTGTCGGTCAGCCGGGGGAGCACCTCCAGGGCCTGGCCGGTGATCAGGCGGTGACGGGTGTGGCCGATGCCTTCTTCGTGGAAGGCCTCCTTGGCCAGCCGCTGGTGCTCGGCCTCGATGTCGATGCTGGTGAGGATTCCCTCGGGTGCCATGCCGCGCAGGAGCCACAGGCCCGAGACGCCGGTGCCGGTCCCGACCTCGGCGACGTGGGTGGCACGCAGGGTGGCGGCGAGGAAGCGCAGCGTGGACCCGGCGCCGATCCCGACCGGGACGACACCGACCTCGGTCGCTCGCTCGCGGGCCCGCTCGAGCACCTCGTCCTCGGCGACGAACGCCTCGGCGAAGGCCCAGCTGGCGGGCTTGAGCGCGGGCAGAGTGCTGGCGATGACGACCTCCGGGGTGGCACGGTCCAGGCAGGTCGCGCCGACCTGCTATCCCATCCGGGACGAGTCGAAGCCTAGCCAACCTGCCGCTCGAGTCACCGACCGGCTCGCGACTCGGCCTGACCCGGCGCGGGGAGGTGGCTACCCTCGTGGCATGTCCGCCTGCGAGCACACCGCCGCGCTCACGGTCTCGGATGGGGTCTTGGGGGTCCCTCCACGCACTCAGGGGTGCGAGGAATGCCTGGCGAACGGGTCCAGCTGGCTCCATCTGCGTCGGTGCGTGACCTGCGGACGGGTGGGTTGCTGCGACGACTCCCCGGCGACCCACGCCCGGCTGCACGCCGAGCAGGAGTCGCACCCCGTCATGCAGTCCTTCGAGCCCGCCGAGGACTGGGTCTACTGCTTCGTCCACCAGGGCGGGTTCACGCCCCACGAGGGCGTCCCGAGTCCCAGCCACCCCTGACCCCGCGCCCGGGCAGCAACGTTCGGGATGTGTCAGGAATCGGTCAGGAAGCGCGTCCTGGCTGGCGAATCGTCGCTGGGGTGGCGGACCATGACGTCATGGAGCCGGCAGCGACGGAGGCACCCGTGGCCCCAGCCTGGGACGAGGTCCCGAGCTGGGAGGAGGTCGTCCGTACCCACCGCAACCGCGTCTACGGACTGGCCTACCGGCTGACGGGGAACCGCCACGATGCCGAGGACCTCACGCACGACGCCTTCCTCCGGGTGTTCAAGGCGCTGCCGTCCTACCGACCACAGCGGCCTGGCAGCTTCGAGGCCTGGCTCTACCGCATCACCACGAATCTGTTCCTCGACCGCGTCCGCCGCCAGCGCCGGCTGCGGATGGAGCCGCTGCTCGAGGAGCTGGGCCAACGCCTGGGGCGGGTCCCGAGCGCGGAACAGATCGTCCTCGACTCGTCGTTGACCAGGGAGCTGCGACGGGCGATCCAGACGCTGTCGCCGGAGTACCGCGCCGCGGTCGTGCTCAGCGACCTGGAGGGGTTGAGCTACGAGCAGGTCGCCGAGACGCTCGGCGTTCCGCTGGGGACGGTCCGCAGCCGGATCCACCGGGGTCGCAGCCAGCTGCGCGAGGCGCTGTCGGCCACCGACGCGGCGTCGGCCCCCGCCACGACGTCCAGGCCCGCGCCCTCGGCCAGGGGGGCCGGGCGTGCTCGCCGCACGCTGCGTCCGGCGACCTGAGCCGGGACATGGGCACCCACCGCACGCCGAGCAGGACAACCGCCCGAGAACCGAGCACCGAGACCAGTCAGAAGGATCGACCTGCGATGACGACGACGAACGACCAGAGTGGGACCGTGAGCCAACCGGAGACCACCGGCGGGGAGGCACCTCGCGGCGACGCCGAGCACCAGTGGTGGTCGCGTCCGGCAAGCCCGCAGGCCTCGACGACCGCGGGGTCTGCGCCGGCATCGCCGTACGCGACCCAGCCGACGCCGACCTGGCCGACGCAGCCGTCGCCGAGCCTGCCGCCCGCTCCGCAGAGCCCGCCCGGCGGGCAGGCACCGGTCGGGCGGGAGGCCGCCTCCGGCGGACGCCGTGGCCGATTCCTCGCGGTGGCAGCCGTCGCCGCCGGGGCAGGCCTCGTCGGTGGCCTCGTCGGGGTGGCGGCGAGCCAGGACGGCGGAGCGGCAGTACCCCGCGCACAAGAGACCCTGCTTGGCTCGCAGCCCTCGTCGTCGGCGCGTCAGGTCGCGCCGGACTCGGTGGCCGGGATCGCCGAGGCGACCCTGCCGAGCGTGGTGTCGATCTCCACCGACGGTGGAACCGGGTCGGGGGTCGTACTGACCGACGATGGCTACATCCTGACCAACAACCACGTCATCGCCGGCGCCGGCGGAGCGATATCGGTGCGCTTGCAGGACGGCCAGCAGTTCGCTGCCGACCTCGTCGGCCGTAGCCCGACGTATGACCTGGCGGTGCTCGACGTCGAGGCCAGCGGGCTCCCGGCGGCCGAGCTGGGCTCCTCCGGCGCCCTCGTGGTGGGGGAGCCCGTGGTGGCCATGGGCAGCCCCCTCGGGCTGGACGGCACGGTGACCGTCGGCATCGTCTCGGCTCTGAACCGGCCGGTCACGGCAGGCGGCCGGGACGCTGCCAGCTACATCAACGCCATCCAGACCGACGCCGCGATCAACCCCGGTAACTCCGGCGGCCCGCTGGTGGACGGCGACGGCCGGGTCATCGGGATCAACTCGGCCATCGCCACGATCGGGGTGGGGGCCGCCGGTCAGGGCGGCAGCATCGGCCTCGGCTTCTCCATCCCGATCGACCAGGCTCGCCTGACCGCTGAGCAGATCATCTCCGACGGCGAGGCCGTGTACCCGATCATCGGAGCGCAGCTCGACATCCGCTCGGCGACTACTGGCGCCGTCATCGCCGAGGTCGTCGCAGGAGGCCCGGCTGCCGAGGCGGGTCTGCGGGCGGGCGACGTCGTGCTCAGCTTCCAAGGAGCTCCGGTCACCGGGCCGGAGGAGCTCATCGTGGCGATCCGAGCTGAGCAGCCAGGCGATACAGTCGAGCTCGGGATCGAGCGCAACGGCCAGGAGCAGACGCTGGAGGTGACGCTCGACGCGGCCGTCGGCTGAGCCGGGAGGCTGCCGGAGGTCCGGGACGGAGGCGGCCGATGTTCGACATCGGGATCATGGAAGTGCTCGTGATCGGTGTGGTCGGCCTGCTCGTCTTCGGTCCCGACCGCCTGCCCGACATGGCTGCCCAGGCTGGGCGTTGGGTACGCGAGATCCGTGGCATGGTTGCCTCGGTCCGCGGGGAGGTCACCGACGGTCTGCCCACCGACCTCGTGGAAGAGGTGAGGTCGAGCTACACGGCCGGGCGTGACGGGCTGGCGCGTGATGCCCATGACCTCCTGGCCGAGGGCGAGCCGGCCAAGCCCGCCGCTGCGACTGATCGAGCCAGAAGTGCGACGTTTGACGGGGATGTGGCCATCGACCCCGACGCGACCTAGCGCCGCGCCGGCGTCAGGCCCAGCGACATCCCGGCCAGCCCGCGCTCACGACGCCCCAGGTGCCCGGCGATGTCAGTGATCACCTGCGCGGCCGGTGCGTCGACGTCGTCGATCACGAGGGGCCGTCCGAGGTCGCTGCCCTCGCGCAGTCGTGGGTCCATGGGCACCGAGCCCAGCAGCGGGACGTCGGTGCCCATCAGTCGGGTGAGGCCGGCGGCGACCGCTGCTCCACCGCCGGACCCGAACGGCTCGATCCGCTCGTGGCAGCAGGGGCAGGTGAGCCAGGCCATGTTCTCGATGACCCCGGCCACCTTCTGGTGGGTCTGCAGCGCCACGCTGCCGGCCCGCTCGGCAACCTCTGACGCGGCCAGCTGTGGCGTGGTGACCACGACGACTTCGGCATTGGGAAGGAGCTGGGCCAGGGAGATGGCGATGTCTCCGGTGCCCGGTGGCAGGTCGAGCAGGAGGACGTCGAGGTCGCCCCAGAACACGTCGGAGAGGAACTGCTCGAGGGCGCGGTGCAGCATCGGCCCCCGCCAGGCCACCGGGGCGTTCCGTTCGGGCTTGAACATCTCGGTGGAGATGACCTTCACGCCGTGGGCCGGTACTGGAAGGATCATCCCCTCGACGACGGTGGGTCGGACCCCCTCGATGCCGAGCATGCGTGGCACCGAGTGCCCGTAGATGTCAGCGTCGAGCAAGCCGACCGAGACGCCGCGATCAGCCATGGCAACGGCCAGGTTGGCCGTGAGCGACGACTTGCCGACACCACCCTTGCCGGAGGCGACGGCGAAGACCCTGGTCAGCGACCCGGGCTTGGCGAAGGGGATCTCGCGGGTAGGTCCGCGCAGCTGTTCCTTCAGCGCCCGCCGCTGCTCGTCGTCCATCACGTCCAGGACGACCTCGACGGAGGCCACGCCCGCCACGGCCGCCGTCGCCGCAGTGACGTCGCGGGTGATGGTGTCGCGCAGGGGGCAGCCGGACACGGTGAGCAGCACGGTGACTCGCGCTGCCCCCTCAGCGTCCACCTCGATCGAGCGCACCATGCCCAGCTCGGTGATGGGCCGGCGGATCTCGGGGTCCTGGACGGCGGCCAGCGCCTCGCGGATCGCTGTGGTGCGTGGGTCGGCGCCGTCGGGGCTGCTGGGGTCAGATGCCATGAGCACGATGCTAGGTCAGTCCGCCGGCCGCTTCGCTGCGAGCCATCGTGCTGCGGTGCCCGGCGCGTAGCGCCCGGATCGCTGCGGTGCGCAACGCCAGGAAGTCCGGCGACGTCACGAGCTCGTCCTCGCGCGGTCGGGGCAGGTCCACCGGCAGGTCCGCCATCACCCGTGCCGGCCGGTCGGAGAGCACGACCACCCGGTCGGAGAGCACCACCGCCTCGTCCACGTCGTGGGTGACGAGCAAGACGGTGCGCTGGTCGGAGTCCCACACACCCTCCAGCCATCCCTGCAGGTCCCGGCGGGTGATCGCGTCGAGGGCACCCAGCGGCTCGTCCAGCAGCAGGACCTCCCCCGGGGTGAGGAACGCGCGCAGCAGCGCCAGCCGCTGGCGCATCCCACCCGACAGCGAGCTCGGCCAGGCATCCAGGTAGCCGCCCAGGCCGAAGCGTTCGGCCCGAGCCGTTGCCTCGGCTCGAGCCTGCTCCGGCGGGACCCCGGCCACGACCGCCCCCAGCACAGCGTTGTCCAGGCACCGGAGCCACGGCAGCAGCGTGTCGCGCTGCGGCTGGAACGCGCAGAGCCCGGGGTTTCCCAGGGTGCTGCTGCCGCCGACGTGTGCGGCTCCCTCGGCGGGCACGAGCAGGCCGGCCAGCACGCGCAGCACGGTGCTCTTGCCGCAGCCACTGGGGCCGAGCAGGCTCACGAACTCGCCCGGGCGGGCCGCGAGGGACAGGCCCTCCAGCACGGGCGGGCCGTCGGCGAAGGCGTGCCGCAGCCCACGGATCTGCCAGCTCCCGGACGATCGGGTCACGGCAGCACGTCGTTCGTGAACGCCTCGGCGCCGTCCACCGCCCTGCGGGCCACCCCGGCCTCGGTGAGGAAGTCGGCGAAGGAGACCCAGGTGGCCTCGTCCTGCAGACCCCAGCGCCCGGATGCAGGACTGGTGGCGCCGGCCTGGTCGACGAAGCGTGGGGCGTAGTAGGCCACGGCAGCCTCGAGGAGGGCCGGCTCCAGCTCGGGGACGAGCACCAGCATCGCCTCGGTAGCCGCGGCCGGGTCCATGCTCGCGGCGGCATAGCCGCGAGCAGTCGCGGCGAGGAACGCCTCGAGCAGGGCAGGGTCCCCGGCGAGGGTGCTCTCGGCCGCCAAGAACAGCGGCGTGTACCAGTTGGGGATGCACGAGGCGTAGTCGGCGAACCGGATCTGCGAGACCTCGACGTCCTGGACCACCTCGGCCCGAAGCGCATCCCATCCGGAGAACACCCACGCAACGTCGAACTGGTCGGCCTGAAGGCCGGCGAGGTAGTCCACGTTGCCCACCTCGACCATCTCCACCTGGTCAGGGTCGCCGCCGTCGCAGCGAACCAGCTCCGAGACGATCTCGGTCTCCAGTGCCCCTCCGAAGCCGCCGTACCGCTTGCCCTCGAGGTCGCGGGGACGTTCGATGCCGTCCTCGGCCAGGCCGTAGAGGGCCGAGTCGTTCACCGGCAGCACCGTGGCGATCGATCGCACCGGGACGCCCTCGGCTCGTGCCGGCAGCAGCGACTCGGCCTGCGCCATGCCCACCTGGACTGCACCGGAGGCCACGGCCTGCTCGACTCCGGACATGGCCGGCTCCACCACGGTGACGTCCAACCCCTCCTCGGCGTAGTAGCCGGCAGCGAGGGCGGCGTAGATGCCGACGTGGTGGGCATTGGGCGTCCAGTTGAGCATGAGCGAGAGCGCCCTCGGGTCCGACGAGTCCTCTGTCGGGGCTGCTCCTGCGTCGGCGGCGTCATCGGCACAGGCGGTGACCAGCATCGCCAGCATCGTCAGCGCGGCCCAGAACCGAAGCGTGGGGCTCACCACGGCGCGTCCTCCCGATCCTTTCGATGGTGCTCCTCCTCGGCGGCTCGCCACGGCATCGCGCGGCGTTCCAGCAGCGTCACGCCACCGAACAGCACCACGCTCAGGGCGGCGATGACGACGACGGCCGCGAACATCTGGTCGGTGGCGAACGATGCCCGGGACCGCTCGAGGAAGATGCCCAGACCGGCGGACGCGCCGATCCACTCCCCGACCACGGCGGCGAACATGGCGTACGACGCGGCGACCTTCAGGCCCACGAACAGCGAAGGCAGCGAACCCGGCACGAGCACGTACCGCGCCAGTTGTCGGCGCGCAGCCCCCATCGACCGGAGGAGGTCCACCTGGTCGCGCTCGGCCGAGAGCAGGCCCCCGACTCCGGCCAGCGCGATCGGGAAGAACGACACCAGCGCCACGAGCAGTACCCGGGGCAGCAGCCCGAAGCCGAACCACACCACGAACAGGGGGGCCAGCACGACTGTCGGGATGCTCTGGGTGATCACGACCAGGGGGTAGGCAGCGGCACGCAGCACCCCCGAGACCGCCATCAGGAGCGCGAGGCCGACGCCGAGCACCGACCCCAGCGCAAGGCCGAGCACGGCCGTCGCAGCGGTCGCGGCAGTGTGGCCGACGAGGGTCCCTGCGTTGTCCACCAGCGCCATCCCGATCGCCGACGGCGCGGGCAGCAGGTAGCCCGGGATGTCGAGGACCCGCACCGCAACCTCGGCCAAGGCCAGCAGCCCCAGCACGAGCACGACGGGCGGCACCCACCTCGGGGTGGTGCTCACCGATGCGGCCCGGTGAGGTCGCGCATGCTCGGGGAGTCGGCGTCGGCGGTCCCGAAGACCTTCACGACGCTGACCAGGCTGCCGGCACCGGAGGCCAGCACAGCGTCGTGGGCGGCTCGGATCACCCGCCACACGTCGTCGGCCTCGCCCTCCAGCGTGGTTCCCAGCGCTCCGACCTCGTACTTGAGCCCGGAGTCGGCGATGGTGGCGATGGCGGCCTCGATGTGCCGGTACGACTGCTCGGGCTCACCTGCGGAGTCCGGGAGGCATTGGACCTCAGCGATGACGCGGCACCTGCTCACATCGACTCCCTACGCCGGCATGACCCGGGTCAGGTTCGAGGGTCTGCGGCGGGTGCCGCACTCTCAGCGCTGAGCGCTCCCCTGTCGAACACGCGCTCCGACGAGCGCGTACTCACGACTGTACCGGCGGCTCTGGCTCGGCGGAAACCGGCCCGTCCGCGCGTGGTCGCGGGGTTGCCAGCGGACCTGGGCCCGGGCGCTCGCGAGCGTCCTCCAGGTCCTCGGCGATCTCCTCGGCGATCTCTTCGGCGAGCTCCTCGGAGAACCCGCGCAGCTCGGAGCGGATGAACTCACGCGTGGCCACCTCGCCCACCGCCAGGCGCAGGGCAGCGATCTCCCGGGCGAGGAACTCGGTGTCGGAGCGGGACTGGAAGGCCACCAACCGGTCCTGCTCCATCGCGACCCGGTCCCGGTCGTCCTGGCGGTTCTGGGCCAGCAGGATCAGCGGGGCAGCGTAGGACGCCTGAACCGACAGGACGAGGGTCAGGAAGATGAACGGGTAGGAGTCGAAGCGGGCGTCCTCGGGCGCGACGGTGTTCCAGACCAGCCAGGTGATGATGAAGACCGTCATGTAGACCAGGAAGCGCCCGGTCCCGATGAACCGAGCGATCCGTTCGGAGAGCTGTCCGAAGAACTCAGGGTCGACGTTGGCGGTCGGTCGCCGCCGGGTCTGGCCCGGCAGGTCCAAACGGTCACGCTCCACGGCTCACCTCCGAGTCCTGGCTGTGTTGACGCCACGTGTCAGGCAGCAGGTGGTCCAGCACGTCGTCGACGGAGACGGCTCCCACGAGATGCCGGTTCGCGTCCACGACTGGCGCGGCCACCAGGTTGTAGGTGGCCAGGTGCTGGGTCACCTCGTTGAGCGAGGCGTCCGGGCGCAACGGTGCCGGGTCGGAGTCCACCGCGATCGAGACCAGCCTCGAGGGCGGCTCGCGCAGCAGTCGCTGGATGTGGACGACGCCGATGAAGCGGCCAGTCGGGGTCTCGATCGGTGCCCGGCACACGTAGGCCATCGCCGCCAGGGCCGGTGTGAGGTCGGGGTTGCGCAGCTCGGCCAGGACCTCGGCGATGGTGGTGTCAGGCAGCACGATGACCGGCTCCGAGGTCATCATCCCACCCGCCGTGTTGTCGTCGTAGGCCATCAGCTGACGCACCGGCTCGGCCTCCTCGGGCTCCATCAGCGCCAGGAGGATCTGCGCTTGCTCGCTCGGTAGCTCGGCGAGCAGGTCCGCCGCGTCGTCGGGGGCCATCGCCTCGAGAACGTCGGCCGCGCGTTCCTGGTCCAGACCGGCCAGGACCTCGCGCTGGTCGCGATGGTCCAGCTCCTCCAGCACGTCTGCCAGCCGCTCGTCGTCGAGCGCGGCCACCACCTCGGCGCGACGCCGGGGGGCGATGTCGACGAGCGCTTGGGCCAGATCGGCCGCGCGCATCGCACCGAAGGCGGCCAGCAGGTTGGCCACCCCTTGAACCGGTGCGGTGGACTGGAGGCCGTCGACCTCCTCCCAGTCCAGGATCGTCGTCTCGACCCGACGGGCGAACCGTGAGCGCCGCCGCTGGACCGCCACCTTGGCCACCTGCCACTCCCGGGAGCGGCCGGGCTCCAGGCCGACGTCGTAGACGGTGAACTCCCCGTCGGCGGCGACCTCGTCCTGCGGTGCGTCACGTTCGGCAAGCTCACGTGGCTGGACCGTGCGGTCCAGGAGGTCTTCCAGCGCCAGTGCCTCCCCGGCCCGTCGTTCGAACCGGCGAACGTTGATGAGGCCAGTCGTGATCACCTGTCCGGGCGCCACGCTGGTGACCCGCGTCATCGGGACGAAGACCCGGTGGTGGCGGGCCACCTCCACGACAAGCCCGGTGGCGCTGGGGCGCAGCCGGTCGCTGCGCAGCCGGACCACGACGTCGCGGATCCGGCCCACGCGGTCGCCGACGGGGTCGAACACGTCGGTGCCGGCGAGCCGGGCCGCGAAGACCAGCCCTGGGCGCCCCTTCATGACGGGGGAGCGTAGCGCCGTTACCGAGCCCTGATCGGCGGGTGCCGTGTTCGGCGGATGGGTCCTCGGTGCTACCAGTGCCATAGATTGGCCACGCCGTGGACACCAGCCCGACACCCGCTCCACAGCCCCTCCCCTCCGGTCCGGCGGTGCGCACACCCGCGATGGAGGCGGGGCTGCTCGCGCTCGCGGTCGTGGGCATCGGCGCGTCGGCTCCGCTGATCGCGGCAACGGCAGCACCGGCGCTGGCGATCGCCCTGTGGCGCAACGTCTTCGGCAGCCTCGCGATCGCCCCGTGGGTGCTGCTGCGGTCCACAGCAGACCTGCGCCGCATGGCCGGGGACCGGCGGCTGCTCCGCACGGTTCTCCTGGCCGGGACGGCTCTGGCCGTGCACTTCGCGACGTGGGTCCCGGCCGTCACGCTGACGACCGTGGCCGCAGCCACCGCGCTGGGGGCCGCCCAACCCGTGTGGAACGCCCTCATCGCTCGCGCCCAGGGGCAGTCGGTCTCCGCCAGGGTGTGGGCGGGCATCGGGATCGCCCTGCTCGGGGTCCTGCTGCTGACGGGGATCGACCTCCTCGGCTCGCTAGCCGGAGGGGGCACCCGGGCGTTGGTCGGAGATCTCCTTGCCCTGGTCGGAGGCGCCGCGGCGGCCGTCTACGTGTCCGCAGGGGCGAAGGCCCGCGAGCAGGTCGGCACCGGGAGCTATGCGCTGGTCTGCTACGTCTGGTGTGCGCTGCTGCTGCTCGGCCTGTGCCTGCTCCTCGGCGTGCCGGTGACCGGCTTCTCCGCGGGTGCCTGGGGCTCGTTGCTGCTGCTGACCTTGCTGGCCCAGCTGCTTGGCCACACGATCCTCAATCGTGCGGTCGGGACGGTGGGTCCTTTGGTCGTGGCGCTCGTCATCCTGCTGGAGGTGCCGGCGGCCACCCTCATCGCAGCCTGGTGGCTGGGGCAGGTGCCGCCGCTTGCGGCGTTGCCAGCCGCGCTCTGCGTCCTGACGGGGGTGGCGGTCGTGATCAGCGCACGTGGGCCGACGGCGCCGGCACCGGTGCCCGACCCGTGACGGCCCCCGGGCGGGCGCGTGAGCGATCTCACGGACCCCGCCCGGTACCGCCTCGGCACCGGGCCTTCTACGCTCGGGCGCCATGACCGACGTCTCGACCCGATCGCTGCGTGCCCGCCGTTCCTGCCTGGCGGTGCCTGGCAGCAGCCAGAAGATGATCGACAAGGCCAAGGGCCTGCCTGCAGACCAGGTGTTCCTCGACCTCGAGGATGCCTGTGCCCCGCTGGCCAAGCCGGGCGCCCGCAAGACCATCGTCGAGGCCCTCAACGAGGGTGGCTGGGGGGAGAAGGTGCGGGTCGTGCGGGTCAACGACTGGACGACCCAGTGGACCACGCACGACGTCCTCGAGCTCGTGGAGGGCGCCGGCGCGAACCTCGACTGCATCATGCTGCCGAAGGTCCAGACCGGCGAGCAGGTCATCGCGCTGGACCTCATGCTGACCTCACTGGAGAAATCCCTTGGTCTCGAGGTGGGACGCATCGGGATCGAGGCGCAGATCGAGAACGCGCTCGGCCTGGTGAACGTCGACGCGATCGCGGCCGCCTCGCCCCGCGTCGAGACCATCATCTTCGGGCCGGCCGACTTCATGGCCTCCATCAACATGAAGTCGCTCGTGGTGGGGGAGCAGCCGCCGGGCTACGACGTCGGGGACGCCTACCACTACATCCTCATGCGCATCCTGATGGCCGCGCGCGCCCACGACAAGCAGGCCATCGACGGGCCGTACCTGCAGATCCGCGACGTCGACGGGTTCAAGCGGGTGGCGGGCCGCTCGGCCGCGCTGGGCTTCGACGGCAAGTGGGTGCTGCATCCAGGGCAGATCGACGCGGCGAACGAGGTCTACTCGCCGAAGCAGGAGGACTACGACCACGCCGAGCTCATCCTCGACGCCTACGCCTACTTCACCTCCGCCGAGGGTGGTGCGCGCGGGGCGGTCATGCTCGGCGACGAGATGATCGACGAGGCCTCTCGCAAGATGGCGACCGTGATCTCTGCCAAGGGCCGGGCCGCGGGGATGGCCCGGACGTCGACGTTCACCCCACCGGAGGCCTGACCGAACTCCCTGATCGATCACGTCACCCACGTCGAGGGGCGAGCCCGCCATCATCCAGCGCCAATCAAACCCGAGAGGCGTGCCGCTGCCATAGCCTCGGTTGCCGTGGACCTCTTCGTCGACAATCCCCTCATCACGCTGTTCGCCTGCATCGGCGTGGGCGTCGCCTTCGGGATGATCCGCTTCGGCCCGGTGTCGTTCGGGCCCGCAGGGGCGCTGTTCGCCGGCCTGGCCCTCTCCGCCGTCGAGCCCGACGTCGCGCTCGACCCGATCTACCAGACCATCGGGCTGTGCGTGTTCTGCTACATGGTCGGCCTGTCTGCCGGGCCCTCCTTCCTGACCGCGATCCGTACGTCCTACCAGCCCCTGCTCGTCGCGCTGACCGCGATCCTGGCCATGGCGGCCGGTGGCCTGGCGATCGGCCGGGCGATGGGCGTCGAGACAGCCTTCATCGCCGGCGCCTACGCGGGAGCGGGCACCGCGACCCCGGCGCTCGGCGCGGTCCAGCAGCAGCTCGCCGCCGGCGGCGACATCCCGCCGGAGCCCGCCGTCGGCTACGCCGTGGCCTACCCGTTCGCCGTCCTCATCACCATCCTGGGCTGCATCTACCTGATGAACGCGGGGCGCCGTAAGCCCACGCCCGAGGACAGCGAGCACCAGGCCACCCCGGTCGTGCGCACGATCGAGATCACTCGCCCCGTGAGCATCACGGTCACCGAGCTCGCCGAGCGCTTCGGCGCGGTGGTCTCCCGCATCACTCGTGAGCTGGAGACGGTGGTGGCCCAGGCCGAGGAGTCCCTGCGCACCGGAGACCTCATCACGGTCACCGTCGCCGACGACCGTTTGCCCGCAGTCGTCCAGGAGCTCGGGGAGCTGTCCGAGCGCGAGCCGTGGCACGACCGCAGCCAGATCGACTTCCGCCGGGTGGCCGTGTCCAACCGTGACTACGTCGGGAAGCCGTTGCGCGACCTTCGGCTCGAGGAGCGCTACGACGCCGTGGTGAGCCGAGTACGGCGCGGCGACGTGGACCTCATCGCCCAACCCGACCTCACCGTGCAGATGGGCGACCGGCTCCGGGTCACCGCCCGTCGCGACGTGCTCCCGCAGATCACCAAGCACCTCGGGGACTCCGAGCGGGCGGCCAACGACATCAACGCGCTCGGGCTCGGCCTCGGTCTGGTCATCGGGCTGCTCTTCGGCCTCGTGTCGATCCCGTTGCCCGGCGGGGGCTCCTTCCTCCTCGGTACCGCCACCGGGCCGCTCATCATCGGCGTGGTCCTCGGTGCGCTCGGGCGGACCGGGCCGGTGGTGTGGCAGCTGCCGACCGGCGTCAACAACGCCTTCAACCAGCTGTTCCTGCTCATCTTCTTGGCGGGGGTCGGCACCGGTTCCGGTGAGGACCTCGTCAACGCGCTCTCCAGCGCGCTCGGCCTCAAGCTGTTGGTGGTCGCACTGACGTTCTGCGTCATCCACGTGCTCGTGTGCATCGTCGGCCTGCGTCGAGCACTGGCCTACGGGACCGCCCGATCGCTGGGTGGGCTGACCGGCTCGCAGCTGAACCCCGCGCCGTTCGCCTACTCGATGGACAGGGACGGCGACCAGCGCATCGCCGTCCTGTACGCGATGATCTTCCCGGTCATCATGCTGAGCAAGGTCATCATCGCCCAGATGATGGTCATCTACTTCTGACGCGGTTCGTCCCTCGGGTCCCACCTGTGAGCAACGGCATGATGACGCACGGTCCCGACCGGCGGATACTGCCTTCTGACGTTGCGACCCCCGACGAAGGAGCGACATGGCCCGGCTCGCGCGGACCGAAGGTCTGACCGACATCCAGCAGGACATCCTCAAGACGGTGCACGACTTCGTCGAGGCCGAGATCCTGCCGGTGGCGACCGATCTGGAGCACAAGGACGCCTACCCGGACGAGATCGTCGCAGGGCTGGCCGAGATGGGCATCTTCGGGTTGATGATCCCGGAGGAGCACGGCGGGCTGGGCGAGTCGCTGCTGACCTACGCGCTTGTCGTCGAGGAGCTCGCCCGCGGCTGGATGAGCGTCAGCGGCGTCATCAACACCCATTTCATCGTGGCCTACATGCTCAACCAGCACGGCACCGAGGCCCAGAAGGCGGACTACCTGCCCCGGATGGCGGCCGGTGACCTGCGCGGGGCGTTCTCGATGAGCGAGCCCGGCTGCGGGTCAGACGTGGCCGCCATCACCTCGCGGGCCGAGCGAGTGGGTGACGGCTACGAGCTGACCGGGCAGAAGATGTGGCTGACCAACGGTGGGTCCTCGAGCCTGGTGGCGGTGCTGGTGAAGACCGAGGAGGGGGCCGACTCGGTCTACCGGAACATGACGACGTTCCTGATCGAGAAGGAACCTGGTTTCGGCGAGGTCGCTCCCGGGCTCAGCATCCCCGGCAAGATCGAGAAGATGGGCTACAAGGGTGTGGACACCACCGAGCTCATCATGGAGGGCTACCAGGCCGCCGCCGACACGGTGCTCGGGGAGCAGCCCGGACGTGGCTTCTACCAGATGATGGACGGCGTGGAGGTCGGCCGGGTCAACGTGGCCGCTCGCGCCTGTGGGGTCGCCACCCGAGCCTTCGAGCTCGGCATCGCCTACTCCCAGCAGCGAGAGACCTTCGGCAAGCAGATCGCCCAGCACCAGGCGGTGATGTTCCGGCTGGCCGAGATGGCCACGAAGGTCGAGGCCTCGCACCAGATGATGGTGAAGGCGGCGCGCAAGAAGGACTCCGGTGAGCGCAACGACCTCGAGGCCGGGATGGCGAAGTACTTGGCCAGCGAGTACTGCAAGGAGGTCGTCGAGGACTCCTTCCGCATCCATGGCGGCTACGGCTACTCCAAGGAGTACGAGATCGAACGGCTCTACCGCGAGGCGCCCATGCTGATGATCGGCGAAGGCACGGCTGACATCCAGCGGATGATCATCGGGCGCCGTCTGCTGGAGGAGTACAAGCTCTGAGAGACCCCTCGACGCCGCCCGAGCATGTTTGACCTGGTGGCGCAGTGGGCACACCCCCTTCGAGCCGGTCGGTGCGCGCGAGGGGGGTGCACCGACCGGCTTCCCGTCGGTCTACCAGCCGTGTGACGGAGGAGAGGCACATGAAGTTCGGGCGTTTCTACGAGGAGTTCGAGGTCGGAGCGACGTACAAGCACTGGCCGGGCAAGACGGTGACCGAGTACGACGACCACCTGTTCTGTCTCATCACCATGAACCACCACCCGCTGCACCTGGATGCGCACTACGCCGAGGGTGCGACGCAGTTCGGGAAGAACGTCGTGGTCGGCAACTACATCTACAGCCTGCTGCTGGGGATGTCGGTGCCCGACATCTCGGGCAAGGCCATCGCCAACCTCGAGGTGGAGTCGTTGCGCCATGTGGCCCCGACGTTCCACGGTGACACGATCTACGGCGAGACCACCGTGCTGGACAAGAAGGAGTCCTCCTCGAAGCAGGACCGCGGCGTCGTCTCGGTCGAGACCCGGGGCTACAACCAGGACGGCACGATGGTCTGCATCTTCCGCCGCAAGGTGATGGTGCCGAAACGTGAGTTCACGGGGGACATGGAGCCTCGCCCGGAGCCGAAGGCCTGATCGGCAGCACACCGAAGCCGACCAACGCGTCGATCAGCCCTGGGGGCGTCGGCAAGGTGGCGAGCTCCGGAGCCGGCCACCAACGGGCATCGGTCGCGTCGTCGCCGGCCTGCAGCGTCCCACCCACGACCGTGACCGCGTAGTCGGCGATCTCGTACACGATCGGCAGTTCCGGGTCCTGCCGGACGACGACCCCGAGCAGCCGATCGACCCGGACCTGCAACCCGGTCTCCTCGGCCGTCTCGCGCACCGCAGTGGCCGCCGGGTCTTCGCCAGGCTCGCAGCGGCCGCTCGGCAGTGACCAGGTGCCCGGGTACGGCGGGTTCCCACGGCGGACGAGCAGGAGGCGCCCCGCCTCGTCGATGATCACCGCACCGCCGCACGGTTGGCGTTGCTGCATGCGGTGACCTTAGGCCCGTTGGGCTCCGACCCGCTGCGATGGCGTTGTCCCCGTCCGGCCCTTGACGACCTTCGGCCTGGTGCAGCACGGTCGTGCTGTGAGCGACTCCGCCCGATGCCCCCGCTGCTCGGTACGGCTGGCCGAGCCCGGCCTGTTCTCGACATCGTGGCAGTGCGACGAGCACGGTGCGGTGCTCCCGCTGGTCCCGGCGCCCGCGCCGAGCGCTGGATGGGCGATGGACGTGGCCGAGCGGGCCGAGGTCCCGATGTGGTTGCCCTGGCCACTGCCGCGCGGCTGGGTGGTGAGCGGGATCCAACCGGTGGGCGACGACGTGACCGGCGTGCGCGCCGTCGCCGTCGCCCTGGACGGGCCGAGCCCGCTCGGCGGCCCGGCCCAGGCGGTGCTGGTGGCTGAGGCCCCGGGGACCGGCTTCGGTGCGGCCCTGGCGGGCTTGGACGCCGTCGACGCCGAGGTGGATACCGCCAGCGCGCCCTACGCCCGCGTCGGGGTGGGGAGCCACCTCACGCCGATGTGGGCTGTCCCTGGCGGTCCAGACGTGGCGGCCTTCGTCGGTGAGTGGGACGGCGCGTGGTTGTGGTTCTTGCTGCGACCCGGGCCTGCGGGCGCGTTGCTGCTCGAGCAGGATCTGCGCCTCGTCGACCTGCGCGAGCTCGGCGCTGAGGCCCGCCTGCTCCCGTACGGGGCCCGCTCCACCTGGCTTCCTGGCTGAGGCCGGTGGCAGCGGCCGGCGTGCGCACCCCGACATGCATCGACCTGCACGCGCACTCCGACGTGTCCGACGGCACCGAGCCACCTGCGGTCCTGGTGGCCCGGGCAGCCGCAGCGGGGCTGGCAGTGATGGCGATCACCGACCACGACACGACCGCGGGCTGGGCCCAGGCGCTGGCGGCCGGTCGCGAGCACGGCGTCCACGTGGTTCCGGGCATCGAGCTCTCGGCTGAGCTCGACGGCATCGCGGTTCACCTGCTCGGGTACTGGCCGGACCCGGCCGACGAGGTGCTGGTGCGCACCCTGGCCGGGCTGGGTGACAGCCGTGAGGACCGAGCCCGACGCACGCTGGCCGTGCTGGGCGAGCACGGCATCGACGTCCGGCTGGACGATGTCCGTCGTGAAGCTGGAGCTGGCACCCCGATCGGGCGGCCACACCTGGCCGACGCACTGGTCCGCGCCGGGGTGGTGCACGACCGGGCGCAGGCGTTCGACGAGTGGTTGGGCGAGGGGCGCCCGGCCTACCTGCGCAAGCAGGCACCGCCTGGGCTGGCTGATGCCGTACGGCTCCTCCGGAGCGCTGGCGGCGTGCCGGTCCTGGCGCACCCATGGGGCAGGGGAAGTCGTGCCGCGCTCGGCGAGGCTGTGCTCGCCGACATGGCCGCAGCGGGGCTCGCGGGGATCGAGGTGGACCACGTGGAGCACGACCAGGTCGACCGTGCCCGGTTGTCCGCGATCGCGCAGCGGCTGGGCCTGCTTGCCACCGGTGGCAGTGATGACCACGGGACCCGCGGGAAGGGCGAGGCCAGACTGGGGAGCAACTGCACCCCAGCGTCGGTGTATCGCGCGCTCCGGTCGACGGCACGGGATCCCGCCGCCCGCGAGTCCGCCGGCTGAGGTCCGACGATCAGGCGTCAGCCGTTGCGTCAGCGGGACGGTCCGGGGGCGTCGCACTCGAACCAGACGGTGGTGCGGCCGTGGCTGCGCTCGGTGCCCCAACGGTCGGCCAGGCCGTTGACGACGGCGATGCCTCGACCGCGCTCCGCCCTGGCTTCGGCTGGCATGGTGCCCGGTGCCGGCGCGATTCCGTCTCCGTCGTCGCTGACCTCCACCCGGAGGCTGCGCGGGGTCTCCCACACCAGCAGCTCGATCGGTGATCGCCCGTGCACGACGGCGTTGGCCACGATCTCGCTGGTCAGCAGGATGACCACGTCGGACTCGTACGGTCGGTCCAGGCGGGGCAGCAGGTCCTCGATTCGGTGTCGAGCGGTCGCGACCGCGGCCGTGTCGGCCGGTACGGCCATCCGCAGTCGGGGGACGTCCGGGGCCGCTGGCGGTCGCGCCGGGACGGGGTGGTGGCTGCTCATCTCCAGGTGACGGTACCCCGGGAGCCGATGACGGAAACCTCTCCGGGAGGGGGCATGATGAGCCGTGGTCGCACCCACGTCGCAGACCATCGGCCGTACCAGAGGGAGCTCGCCGTGACCAGGATCGTCGCCGTCACCAACCAGAAGGGCGGGGTCGCCAAGACGACGACCGTCGCCTCGCTGGGCGCTGCCCTGTCCGAGCTCGGTGAACGGGTGCTCCTGGTCGATCTGGACCCGCAGGCGTGCTTGACCTTCTCGCTCGGGATCGATCCCGAGGAGCCCGAGCAGTCCGTGACCCAGGTGCTGCTGCGTGGTGACGACGCCGCCGAGGCCGTCCTGGCCACCGACGACGGTCCTGACCTGCTTCCAGCCACGATCGAGCTCGCCGGTGCCGAGGGGGCGCTGCTGACCCGGACGGGCCGCGAGTTCGTGCTGCGGATGGGGATCGAGGACCTGGCCGCCGACTACGACTGGGTCCTCCTCGACAGCCCGCCGTCCTTGAGCGTGCTCACGGTGAACGCCCTGACCGCGGCCCGCGAGGTGATCATCCCGCTGCAGTGCGAGACGTTGTCGCATCGCGGCGTGGGTCAGCTGCTGGACACGATCGAGGACGTCCGGCGCCTGCTCAACCCCAAGCTGCGTATCCTCGGCGTGCTGCCGACCCTGTTCGACAGCCGGACGAACCACTCCCGACGGGTGCTGGCCGACATCCAGGAGCAGTACGGCCTGCCCATCATCGAGCCGCCGATCCCGAAGTCCATCCGTTTCGCCGAGGCGCCCGCGATCGGGCGCTCCATCCTGGCGACGTCCAAGCGGTCCAGAGGAGCCGGCGCCTACCGCGACGTGGCTGCGGCGCTGATCGAGATGCAGCCCGCGAAGCTGCCTGCGCGCTCGGCGAAGGGGGCGGCCTCGAAGGGGGCGGCCACGGAGCGGGAGCGCTCGGCGCTGCGCTCAGCCGGCTGAGCCGGGCTGGTCGGGGGTATTCGGGGCGGCAACGTCGGGGAGGCCCTGCGCGCCCGACGCATCCGAGGAACCCGTGCCGGACCCTGAGCGGCGTCTGCGTCGCCGCCGCCGCGGCTTTCCCTCGCCCGCGGCGTTCCTGTCGGTGGCCTGCTCGGCGGTTGCCGGCCTTGCGGTGGCCTGCTCGCCGGAGGTCTGCGCGGCTGCCTGGGTGTCCGGACGACCGCCCCGAGTGCGTTGGCGTTGCCGGTCGGAGCCGGCTGTGCGCGAGCGGCCCGAGGACGTTCCCGCGGAGCGGCGTGAACCGGAGCCCTCGCCGGACCGTCCGGAGCCACGTCCGCTGCCTGCCTTCGCCCCTGTCTCGCCCAGGTCCTCGATCTCCTCTGCGGCCAGGCCCGCGCGGGTTCGCTGACCGCGAGGCAGGACCCCGGTGACGCCAGGGGGGATTCCCAGGTCGTGGGAGAAGTGCTCGCTGGTGGAGTAGGTCTCCTCCGGGTCCGGGTAGGGCAGGTCCAATGCCTTGTTGATCATCTTCCAGCGGGCCAGATCTTCCCAGTCCACCAGCGTGATCGCGACCCCGGAGGCGCCGGCTCGACCGGTGCGACCGATCCGGTGGAGGTAGGTCTTCTCGTCCTCGGGGCACGTGAGGTTCACGACGTGGGTGACGCCCTCGACGTCGATCCCGCGGGCTGCCACGTCGGTGGCCACCAAGACGTCGACCTTGCCGGTGCGGAACGCGCGCAGCGCTTGCTCGCGTGCGCCCTGGCCGAGGTCCCCGTGCACGCTGGCGGCCGCGAAGCCGCGATCGGTGAGGTCGTCGGCCATCCGCTGGGCCATCCGCTTGGTACGGGAGAACAGCATGACGAGACCGCGGTTCTCGGCCTGCAGGATGCGCGCGACCATCTCCTCGCGGTCCATCCGGTGCGTGCGATAGACGAACTGGGCGGTGGCCGCCACGGTGGCGCCCTGGTCGGGCTCGTGGGCCCGCACGTTCACCGGGTGGCGCATGTACCGCCGGGCCAGGGTGACCACCTGGCTGGGCATCGTGGCCGAGAAGAGCATGGTCTGACGCATCTCGTGCGTCCGGTTGACCAGGGCCTCGACGTCGGCGAGGAAGCCGAGGTCCAGCATCTCGTCGGCCTCGTCCAGCACGAGCTCCTTGACGTGGGACAGGTCGAGCTCGCCGTTCTTGGCCAGGTCCAGCAGGCGACCCGGTGTCCCGACGACGACGTCGACCCCCGCCCGCAGCGCCGCGATCTGGGGCTCGTAGGCGCGCCCGCCGTAGACGGTCAGGACGCGGACTCGGCGGATGGTGGAGGCGGCTTGCAGGTCGCCGGCCACCTGGACGGCCAGCTCACGAGTCGGGCAGATCACCAGGGCCTGGGGCTTGCCAGCCTCGACCACGTCGAGGTAGCCGGGCTCGTCTGGGGCCACCGTGCGCTGGAGCAGTGGGATGCCGAAGGCCAGCGTCTTGCCGGTGCCGGTCTTGGCCTGCCCGATGAGGTCGGTGCCGGTGAGCGCCACCGGGATGGTGAGCTCCTGGATCGGGAATGGGGTGGTGATGCCCTTGGCCTCGAGCGCCTCGGCCAGAGCCGGCAGCGCACCGAGGGTGCGGAACGTCATGGTGGGTTCTGTGGACTCGGCCTCGGTGGCCTCGTCGGTGATGGCGTCGCTGGTCAGCGGGTGCCGCCTTCCGGTCGGTGCAACGGCGCGGAGTCCGCCCGGCGCTGATGGCACCTGGCGGTACCGCCGGCGGCGAACAGGCGCGTCACGATCGATGCGCGCGCGCTCACGCTGCGTCTGTACTGATCATCCTACCCGCTCGCTAGGGTGCGGTTCATGACCGACGTGCTGGACGACGCCGACTACCGCGCCGCGGTCGTCGAGCTGCTCGGCGTGCTTGCCTACGGTGAGCTGTCGGCATTCGAACGGCTGGCCGGCGACGGACGGATGGCTCCGACCGTGGCCGACAAGGCGGCCATCGCGGGGATGGCGGCCGCGGAGTTCGCTCACTTCGAACGCCTGCGCGACCGACTGGCTGCGCTCGGCGCAGACCCGCCCGCCGCGATGGAACCCTTCCGAGCCCCCCTGGACGCCTTCCACGCCTCCACCACGCCGAGCAACTGGCTCGAGGGCCTGGTGAAGGCCTACGTCGGCGACGGACTGGGGGCGGACTTCTACCGGGAGATGGCGCACTACCTGGACGAGGACACCAAGGTGCTGGTCATCGACGTCCTCGACGACCTCGGCCAGAGCGCGTTCGTGCTCAGCCACGTGCGCGCCGCCATCGCCGCTGACCCCCGAGTGGCTGGCCGGCTCGCGCTGTGGGCCCGCCGGCTGGTCGGCGAGGCGCTGTCGCAGGCCCAGCGGGTGGCCGCCGAGCGTGATGCGCTGACGCCGTTGTTCATCGGGACGCCGGAGCGCGAGGGCATCGGGCTCGGTGGCATCGGCGCCATCTTCAACCGGATCATTGCCAACCATGCCGCGCGGATGGCGTCCCTGGGGCTGGCGGCCTGAGGCTCGACCGTTTGTCGGCTCAGCTCGTGCCGAAGCCCACGCGCCGTTCCACGGACTCCCCGATCTCGACGTAGGCGAGGCGGTCAGCCGGGACAAGGAAGCGCCGACCGTGGTCGTCGGTGAGGGCCAGGACCGACGCGCTGCCGTCGAATGCGGCGTCGACGGCAGCCTGCACCTCGTCCGGGGTCTGCTGGCTCTCGAAGGCGAGCTCACGGCTTGCGTGCAGCACCCCGACCTTGACCTCCACGGCACGATCCTTCCGTTCAGCAGCCAGCGCCCCGCGGTGGTGCGGGACGTCCGGAAGCCTAGCTGGGAGCTCCTGCCCGGGCGCGCCCACGTGGTGTGCCGACGGCGAACAGACCTACTGGTCCTCGTCCCGACGGGGGAATCCGCCGATGCCGCGCCACCCGAGGGTCGAGACCATCGTCGTGGCTGCCGCGCGTGGGAGCTGGCCATCGGTGACCAGCCAGTAGCGGGCGGACACCTGCGCCATCCCGACCAGCCCGGCCGCCAGCAGGTGCGACTCCTCAGCGCCCAGCCCGGTGTCCTCGGCGATCACTGCGGCGATGGCTTCGGCGCAGCGTCGGGTGAGGCGGTCGAGCCGATCGCTGACCGCGTCCAGGCCGACGAGGTCGTTCTCGAAGAGCAACCGGAACGAGCCGTCCGGGTCGTCCACGTAGCCGAAGTAGGCGTCGACGGCAGCGGCGACACGCTGCTTGTTGTCCTCGGTGGAGGACAACGCGGCCACGACGCGACTGACGAAGGCCTCGATGCTGCGATCGAGCAGGGCGAGGTAGAGATCGAGCTTGCCGGGGAAGTGCTGGTAGAGCACCGGCTTGCTGACGCCGGCCCGCTCGGCGATCTCGTCCATGGCAGCCGCGTGGTAGCCACGAGCAACGAAGACGCCTTGGGCGGCAGCGAGCAGCTGGGCACGCCGTTCCTGGCGGGGGAGACGCACGCTGCGGGCCCGGACGTCGTCGGTGGCGGTCATTCCGATGATGTTACTCGCGAGTAGCCTGGTGGTCGAGGTCCGGCGGCGCCACCGGGCCGAGCGCCTCGGGAAGCCTACGATGTCAGCCATGGGCACCTCTCCTCCCGGTGGCACGCGGCTCGTGGTGTCCCATGCCACGACGAGCCCGGCGCAGCCGATCGAGGGGACGGCCCCGCGAGGCCGAGGACCGCTTCAGCACGTCGTGCTCGTCCACGGACTCGGCGGGAGCAGGCACGACTGGGACCCGCTCGTGCGTGAGCTGGTCCAGCACCCGGACCCGCGGCTGCCGGACCTGGCGCTGGCATCCGTGGACCTGCCGGGCTACGGGGAGTCGCTGCCCGAACCGGAACGCGGACATGGGTTGGGGGCTCTCACCGACGCCCTCGTGGAATACCTGGACGGCCTCGCGCCGGCTCGCGTCCACCTCGTCGGCAACTCGATGGGCGGACTGATTGCCCTGCTCGTGGCCGCAAGCCGTCCGGACCTGCTCGGCTCGCTCTCCCTGGTCTCCCCGGCGATGCCCTCCCGGCGAGTCGGCCGTGGGGCCATGGGGCTGAGTCTGCTCGGCGTCCCGGCGGTGGGCGAGCGCCTCATGCAGCGCATGGGGGCCGTCGAGGCTGCCGAGCTGGTGCGGCTGGAGCTCGCGCGCGTCGTGCCGAACCCGAGCAGCCTGCCGGACTGGTGGGTGGAGCGGGTCGTCCTCGAGCGCGACCGCCGGCGCGCCGAGCCCGACGCGGAGGCAGCGTTCCTCGGCTCGCTGCGCTCGATGCTGAGCCTCGTCCTGAGCGGGCGAGGCACCTACCCGTGGCGGTTGGCTGCCACGACCAGCACCCCGACGCTCGTGCTGCTCGGGACCGAGGACAGGTTGGTCCACGTGAGCACGGGGCGCAGCTGGCGGCGGGCCCGACCCGACTCCAGCGTGGTCGTCATGCCGGCCACCGGGCACATCGCGATGGTGGAGCGTCCCGGGGTGGTTGCCTCACTGCTGGCCGAGCACTGGCTGGCGGCTGGGACAGCCGCGCCAAGCCGTGGCGAGCCGGCGGGAACATCGAATGCGCCGGCCGGTGTTGGTGCCGGTAGTGGGTCCTGAGGCGCCCGGTAGCCACTCTCGGGCTCATGCCCGCCGACCAGCTCTGCCGCACCGTCATCGATCGTCACCCGGAAGCGAGTCCTTCGTGTCGCAGCCCGCCGTGTCCTTGCCACCGCTCGTCGAGCCCGGCCCAGAGCTCTCGACCGAGGAGATCCGCCGGTACTCCCGGCACCTCATCATCCCCGACGTCGGGATGACCGGTCAGCGACGGCTCAAGAACGCCAAGGTCCTCGTCGTCGGCGCGGGCGGCCTGGGCTCCCCGGCGCTGGTGTACCTCGCGGCCGCGGGTGTCGGTCGCCTCGGCATCGTCGACTTCGACGTCGTGGACGAGTCCAACCTGCAACGCCAGATCATCCATGGGCAGAGTGACATCGGACGGCCCAAGGCCGAGTCCGCTCGGGACCGGGTCCTGGAGACCAACCCGCATGTCGAGGTGGTGGTCCACGCGGAGCGACTGGACAGCGACAACGTCCTGGGGATCTTCGCCGAGTACGACCTGGTGCTCGACGGCACCGACAACTTCGCGACCCGCTACCTCGTCAACGACGCCTGCGTCCTGCTGGGCAAGCCCTACGTGTGGGGCTCCATCTACCGATTCGAAGGCCAGGCGTCGGTGTTCTGGGACGAGCACGGTCCCAACTACCGAGACCTGTACCCGGAACCGCCCCCGCCCGGCATGGTCCCCTCCTGCGCGGAGGGTGGTGTGCTCGGCGTGCTGTGCGCCTCGATCGGTTCCATCATGGCCACCGAGGCGGTCAAGCTGCTGACGGGAATCGGGGAGTCGCTGCTCGGCCGGCTGATGGTCTTCGACGCGCTGGAGATGACGTATCGAACGGTGCGGGTGCGCAAGGACCCGGCTGGGGAGCCGATCACCGGGCTCATCGACTACGAGGCCTTCTGCGGGACGATCAGCGACGCGGCTGCCGACGCCGCCGCGGACGCCACGATCGACGTCAAGACCCTGGCGCTGTGGCTCGAGGAGCGCGAGCGTGGGGAGCGCGACTTCCTGCTCGTCGACGTCCGTGAGCCCAACGAGTTCGAGATCAACCGCATCCCCGGTTCCGTGCTGGTGCCGAAGAACGAGTTCCTCACTGGCGAGGCCTTGGCCACGCTGCCCCAGGAGACCCCGGTCGTGCTGCACTGCAAGACCGGGATCCGCTCGGCTGAGGTGCTCGCGGTGCTCAAGCAGGCGGGCCTCGCCGACGCCGTGCACGTGGGTGGGGGCGTGTCGGCCTGGGTCTCCCAGATCGACCCGGAGCAGCCGGCCTACTGAGCAGCCTCAGAGCACGCCCGATCGCTGCAGCCGGTTGAAGAAGAACCAGCCCAGTGGGATCGGCAGCCAGAAGGTGATGAGCCGGAAGACCAGCACGGCCGAGACGGCGATCCCGCCGCCAACTCCGGCCGCGCCGAGGCCGGCGACCATCGCGGCCTCCACGGCGCCCAGACCGCCGGGTGTCGGCACGATGCTGCCGACGGCGTTGCCGGACAGGTAGACCAGGACGGCTGTGGCGATCGCGATCTGCCCACCGAGCGCCTGCACCGACGCCCAGAGGCTGATGCCGTAGCCGAAGGTCAGCAGGATGTTCCCGCCGAGCCCCTTCGCCAGCTTGCGCGGGTCCTGCAGGGCGTCCAGCAGCCGAGGCAGACCCCGCCGCAGGAAGGCTTCCCACGCTGTGACGGCGCGTCTCCGTACTGCCGGCACCAGCGTCAGCACGACGGCTGCCGCGGCCACCACCACCCCCACCGTCACCAGTACGGTGCTCGGCCGGATCCCGAGGTCCACCTTGCTGCCGGTCCCGATGGCCAGCACGAGCACCAGCGGGACGCCCACCAGCGCAGCCGCGGCCTGCGAGGCGGCCACGCTGGTGGCGGCCGCCGCCGGTGCCACGCCGGACTTGAGGAGCATGCGCAGGTTGAAGGCGCTCGCCCCGATCGTCGAGGGAGCGAGCAGCCGGACGAAGGACAGGGAGATCTGGGTGGCCACCACGCGGCCGAGCGGAACCGGGTCGGGGACGAATCCCAGCAGGCCCCAAGATGCCCCCAGATACGTCGTGAAGAAGGCCAGGAGCGCGACGAGCACCCAGGCGGGGTCGGCATCCCGCAGGACCCCGAGGACGTCCACCCCGGCCAGCTGGCCGGCCACCAGGGAGACAGCGACGACCATGGCGAGGCCGCTGAGCAGCATCTTCGGCCGTACCCGTTCGATGCGGATCTCGCTGGTGTCGACCGCGGGCGCCTCCTCCAGGACCGCTTCCCGCAGCTCCTCCAGCAGCTGCCCCTTGCCGCGCAGCGCGCTGCGAGTTGCCGACGTCAGCGCCAGCGGTTGCACCAGGGGGAGCGCCCTGGCCACGGCGGGCGCTCCGAGCGCCCGCACTGCGGCGGCCACCGCGGCGTCGGTCCCGGCGACCGCCGCTGTCGACACCAGGACCTGGGCGACGTCGGCCTGCAGCGCCAGCGGGCTGGCGGCGATCTCGGCGCCGGCGGTGTCGGTCAGCCAGACCTGCCGGTGCTCGTCGAGCCGGATGGACTCCGCCGACAGGCGCCGATGGGCCAGCGAGTGGGCGTGCATGAGGACGACCTGGTTCCACAGGTCGTCGAGCACCTGGTCGATGCGCTGCTCTTCGTGAGCAGAGCGCTGCTGCGGTGGCGACGTCCCGTCGTCCGCGTGGTCCTCGCGGCCCTCGTCGTGCTCCGGCGACGGCGGGACCAGCGTGTCCAGGGTCTCCGTGGGGGCGGGGCGTTCGACGAACACCGTGGCCTCGGTGCCCACCGGCAGCACGGCGAACACCTCGGGGACCCGGACCCCGGCCTCGTGCATCGCGTGCGCAGCCAGGGCTCGCTGCGAGGTGGCCGCCCGCATCGTGACCGCCTCCTGCGGGAGCACCTCGCCGCGCAGCCGCAGCCACCGCCAGCCGCGGCCGAGAGCGCCGGCGCCCTGCTGGTCGCGGTCCAGGACGACGACGGAGAGCTCGCGGCCGTTCGCGGAAGCGCGGTAGTAGCGCGGCCAGGACCCGCCGACGGCTTCGAGGGTGTCCAGCGGCACGTCGCGCGCCACGACCTGCTCGGCGATCTGATGCCCGGTGGCGCGCACGGTCGGCACTCCGGAGACCAGCCGGATGCCGAGGCCGATGAGCCGGCCGAGCAGGATGCTGATGAGGGCTCCCTGGATCGTGGTCGTCCCGGCGAGCACTTCGGCAGCCGCGCCGCCCAGCACGCCCAGCAGAGCGCCCCGCTGCACCCACGGGCGGTCGCTCCAGCCCACCAGCGAGACCATGGCGACGGTGGCCGCCAGCCCCGAGTCCAGGACGCTGCCACCCGGGGTGAGGGGGCGGAACGCCGTCGCGAGCTCGTCGCTGATCACCCCGCCCTCCAGCAGCCACGCCAGCAGGCCGACGACGGCAAGGCCCAGCGCCCATGCCGTCGCGAGCTCGATCGCCTCGCGGTGCTCCCGACGCACGATGGCACGTCCGACGAGCCCGACCCACAGCCCCACGACGGCGAGCGCTGAGAGCAGCTCGAGTGGGTCGGTGACCCAGCTCGGGAGCAGGCCGCTGGCCTCGGTGATGTCACCCTCGAGACCGGCCACGGTGCGCTCGGCGGTGACTGCGATCACGACCACCAGGGCGGTTGCGAGCAGTGCGATCGTGAGTCGGGCGGCGTCGAGCGGTCGGCGCGTGCGAGCCGGGACCGGCGGCTCGAGGATCTCCACGAAGCCACCGTCGGGCCGGGAGAGCTCGGTCCGAACCCACTCCTCGCTCACTGGCACCTGGACCACCGCTGCTCCACCCGAGATGCCCTCCTTGGCAGCCGCTTCCTGCCCGTCGGCCGCGGCGGCGACCTTCGGGCTGGTGGGGCCGGAGACGGACATCGAGCCGATCGTGCCATGTCCCCATGGGTGGACTCCCCGGCTGTCGGCTGTGGCGTTCTGTGTCGGAGGCAGGTGCTGAGATCGAGCCATGGACAACACCGGGACGCCTGGCAGCCTGAGTGCTGAGCAACGCCGTGCGGTGGAGCACCGGGACGGTCCGCTGCTCGTCCTCGGCGGGCCGGGGACCGGCAAGTCCACGGTGCTGCTCGAGCACGTGCTCAGCAGGGTCGGCGATGGGCTGGCGCTCGAGCGGGTCCTGGCGCTGTCGGTCGACCGTCGGGCGGCCGCCAGCCTGCGGACGGCGCTGGCGCGGCGGCTGATGCCCCCCACCCCCGGGGAGCCGGCGCGGGCGGTCCGAGCGCCGGTTGCCCGCAGCCTGCACTCCTACGCCTTCGCGATCCTTCGCCGGGCCCTGCTGGCCGCCGGCGAGCCGCCACCGCGCCTCATCACCGGGCCGGAGCACGACCTCATGCTGCGCGAGCTGTTGGCGGGGGAGGTGGAGGAGTTCGGTGCCCAGCGATGGCCCGAGCACCTGCGCCCGGCTCTCGGCACGCGCGAGCTCGCCCGTCAGCTCCGGGACCTGCTGCACCGGGCCGAGTCACGTGGCGTCGACCCACGGCGGCTGGCGGCGTTGGGTCGCGCGCACGGCCGGCCTGAATGGGTGGCCGCCGCCGAGTTCGCCGCCGAGCTCGAGGACTCGCTGGCGTTGCGTCCGCCGCCCCGGGCCTACGACGCGGCGGGTCTGGTGGCCGCCGCGGTGCGTCTGCTCGGCAGCGACGAGCAGCTCCTGACTGCCGAGCGGTCGAGGTGTGGCCTTCTCGTCCTCGACGACGCCCAGGACCTCGACCCTGCCCAGTGGGCGCTGGTGCGGCTTCTGGTCGGCGAGGCCGGCCCGCTGGTCGCGGCAGCCGACCCCGACCAGGCCGTCCTCGGGTTCCGGGGCGGAGACCTCGGGAGGTTGCGCCAGGTCCGCGACCGGGCCACGGTGATCACGCTTGGCAGGTCGTGGCGGCTTCCGGACTCGGTCGCCGTACGCCTGAACCAGATCACGCCACGCCTCGGCGGCGCCTGGGAGCACCGGGTGCTGTCAGGTCGATCCGAGGACGTGGACCTCCCCGGCGCGCCCACGCGCCCGCCTGCAGCGGCGCTCGACTTGGCGGTGTTCGCCGACCCGGACGACGAGCTGGCGCACGTGGCAGCCTGGCTCCGCCGCGCACACCTGCTCGAGGAGGTGCCGTGGGAGGAGATGGCCATCCTGGTCCGCAGCAGCGCCGCACTCCCACGGGTGCGGCGCACGCTGCGCGGCGCCGGGGTCCCGCTTCGACAGCTGAGCGAGGACGCGGCGTTGGCACGCCAGCCCGCGGCGCGGGCCATGCTGGTGCTGCTGGCCCTGGTATGTCGGACCGAGCCCACCAGCGACGAGATCGTCACCGAGGTGCTCGCCGGTCCGGTCTTCGGGCTGGACGCGCTGGTCCGGCGTCGACTGCGCGCCCGTGCGGGCTCCTGGGAGGCAGTGCTCGAGGAAGCCGAGGAGACCGGCGTCGACGAGCTCACCCGGTTGCGGAACACGCTAGCGGCCGGGGAGGCGGCGATGGCTGACGGTGGCGATGTCGAGCAGGTGATGTGGGCGGTCTGGGCGGCGACCGGGTGTGCGCAGTCGTGGTCGCAGGCGGCGCTGGCCGAGGACCGCATGGGCGTCGCCGCCAGGCAGAACCTCGACGCAGTCGTGGACCTGTTCGCCGTCGCAGCCCGGTTCGGGTCGCAGGTCCCCGGCGCCGGAGTGAAGGCGTTCCTGGACCACGTGGCCGACCAGCAGGTCCGTCCCGAGCCACGTCGGGGAGCGGCCGCCGGGGAGGTGGCGCTGCTGACCGCGAGCGCTGCTCGCGGCCTGGCATGGAGGCGTGTCGTCGTGCTCGGCGTCCAGGAGTCCGCCTGGCCGGACCTGCGCCAACGAGACACCCTGCTGGGGGCGGACCTGCTGTCCGCGGTGAGCGACGAGGGTGCCCTGGCGAGCCCGACCGAACGCGCGACGGCGCTGCTGGCGGAGGAACGGCGGCTGTTCCTCGTCGCGGTGAGCCGGGCGAGCGAGGCGACCTTGGTGACCGCGGTCAACGGCGAAGCGGACCGACCGTCGAGATTCCTCGACGAGGTGGACCCGCGCCCGCCGGGCACCGGTCGAGCAGTGCGGCCGCCGATGCTGCCGCTGGACCTGTCGGCATTCGTGGCCTCGCTGCGTCGTCGTCTGCTCGAGCAGGACGGCGGCGCGGACTCCGACGAGGTGGCGCGAACCCTGGCCTGGCTGGCTGAGCAGGGGGTGCCCGGCGCCGACCCCAGCCAGTGGCACGGGCTGGGTGAGCTGTCGACGACGGCCGCCCTCGTCGATGGGGATCAGCCGGTCGTGGTCTCACCGTCCCGGGTCGAGGAGTACCGACGCTGCCCGTTGCGGTGGATGCTCGTCGCCAGCGGCGGACGTGGACCCTCCAGCAGCGGCCAAGAAGTCGGCGTCCTCATCCATGATCTCGCCCGGATGCTCGGCGACGGGACGCTGCGACCGGAGGATGTGTTCTCGACCCTGGAGCTCCGCTGGACGCAGACGCAGGGCCGGCCGGGGTGGGTAGGGCGCCGAGAGCGGGCTCGTGCCGAAGCGATGGTCACTCGCCTGCTCGACTGGATGGCGGCGAACCCGCGACACGTGGTCGGCGTGGAGGTGCCCTTCGACGTGAGGGTCGACGGGACGCGCCTCGTCGGCCGCGTCGACCGGCTCGAGCTCGACGTGCAGGGTCGGCTCGTCGTGGTGGACCTCAAGACCGGTCGAGCCAAGCTGTCCCGCGGCGAGGTCGAGTCCCATCCGCAGCTGGGGATCTACCAGGTCGCGGCCTCGGCCGGTGCCTTCGACGAGGTCGTGGACGATGGCCGGCCCGTGGAAGGCTTCGGGCCAGCCGGGAAGGGCGACCCGGGCGGAGCCGCCCTGGTCCACCTCGGCCTTGACCGCAGCGAGGCCGTCGAGCAGCTCCAGCCTTCGATCCGTCCGGACTTGGCGGCGCGTGAGCCCTCGCGGGTGGCCCAGGGGGGCGAGGACGTGCCGTGGCCGCGGGCGATGCTGCGCGAGGTGGCCGTCGGCATGGCCGGTTCGGTGTTCGAAGCCGTCGCGGGCTCCTGGTGCCGCACCTGCCCGGTGCGTCGGGCCTGTCCGGCACACCCCGAGTCGGGCCTCGTGAGTGCCGAGGTCCAGGCGCCGGCCGGGTCGGCGACGGGGCGTGAGACCTCGTGAGCCGGGCGCCCGGTGCGCAGGTCGCCGAGGGACAGGCCCCGTGGAGTCCGGCCCGCCTGGCTGCGGTGCTTCGGCTGCCGACGCCGACCGAGGAGCAGTGCGCCGCCATCGCGGCCCCGCTGCGTCCCAGCGTCGTCGTGGCGGGGGCCGGCTCGGGCAAGACCGAGACGATGGCAGCCCGCGTCGTCTGGCTCGTGGCGAACGCCTATGTCCGACCTGAGGACGTCCTCGGCCTCACCTTCACGCGCAAGGCCGCTGGAGAGCTGGCGGACCGGGTCCGGGTGCGGCTTCAGCAGCTGGCCGCGTCGGGTGTACTCGCTGCCGAGGGGGTCCGCGTGAGCGGTGAGCCGACCGTGCTCACCTACGACGCGTTCGCCCGGGCCTTGGTGGCCGAGCACGGGCTCCGCCTGGGTGTCGAGCCGGGGGCCCACCTGCTGTCGGAGGCGGGTGCCTGGCAGCTGGCCGCACGTGTCGTCGCCGAATGGGACGGCCCGATGGACGGTGTCGAGTCCGCGCCCAGCACGGTCGTGGCCGCTGTGCTGCGGTTGCACGACCAGCTCGCCGGCCATCTCCTCGAGGTCGACGACGTTGTCGACTTCGAGGGCGACCTCCTGCGGCGCTGGGAGGGGTTGCCCAGACCAGGTCATGAGGGTGGGACGCCGTATGCCAGCGTTCGGCCGGTCCTGGACGCCCAGCGCACCCGGTTGGCCCTCCTGCCGTTGGTGCGACGGCTGCGAGAGGAACACCGCCGCCTCGGCGTCACCGACTTCGCCGGTGTTGGTGCCGATGCGGCTCGACTGGCCCTGCAGGCGCCCGAGGTCGGTCAGGCGCTGCGCAACCGGCACCGAGCCGTCCTGCTGGACGAGTTCCAGGACTCCTCGGTCGCACAGCTGCGGTTGCTGCTGGCCCTGTTCGGTGAACGGCACCCCGTCACTGCGGTGGGAGACCCGTGCCAGTCGGTCTACGGGTGGCGCGGCGCCGGGGCTGGCACGCTGAGCACCTTCCTGGCACGAACCGACGCAGGCCAGGGGGATCTGACGCACCTGCGCACCAGCTTCCGGAACGACCGCGCCGTGCTCGAGATCGCGAACGTCGTCGCGGGCCCGCTCCGGTCCGCCGGCTTCGACGTCCCGGTGCTGCGCGCCCGAGCCGAGGCGGCACCCGGGCGGGTCGACTGCCGGTGGTTCGACACGGCTACCGCCGAGGCCGAGGCCATCGCCGAGCTCGTCGCCTCGGCATGGTCGGCCGGTGAGCACAGCATCGCCGTGCTCGTGCGGGCCCGCCGCCAGGTGCCCGAGCTCGAGCGAGCGCTGCACGCGCGGGCCCTCCCCGTCGAGGTCGTCGGTGTCGGTGGCCTGCTCGGCAGCCCCGAGGTCGTCGAACTGGTGGCCATGCTGGAGGTCCTCGCCGATCCCAGACGCGGCGACGCCCTCATCCGGGTACTGGCCGGCAGCCGCTGGCGGCTCGGAGCCAAGGACCTCATGGCGCTCGGACGCTGGTCGGACCACCGGCGTCGGCAGGCCGAGGCGCGTGGTCAGCAGGGGCCGACCCTCATCGACGTGCTGGTCGGCGAGCTCCCCAGCGGCGACCTCAGCCCGGTCGGGCTTTCGCGCTGCCGAGCCCTGCGGCAAGAGCTGGCGCAGCTGCGCCGGAGCCTGGTCCTCCCGCTGCCCGAGCTGGTGGCAGAGGTGCTGGAGCGCACCGGTCTGACCGTCGAGGCCTCGGTCCGTGGCGGAGACGCGCGGCGCAACCTCGACCGATTCCTGGGCGTGTGCTTCGAGTTCGTGGCCTCCCAGGTCGGTGTGCGGCCACCGTCGCTCGTCGACTTCCTGACCTATCTGGACGCGGCGCGCGAGCATGAGCGCGGGATGCGCTCGGCCGAGCCGTCGGATCTCACCGACCGGGTGCAGCTGCTCACCGTGCACGCCGCCAAAGGGCTCGAGTGGGATCTCGTCGTGGTTCCGGGCCTCGTCCAGGGAGGCTTCCCTGCCGGGACGGCGCGCGACCTTGGGTGGCTCAAGGACCCCGGTCTCCTGCCCTCGCCGCTGCGCGGGGACGCCGCCGCCCTGCCTGTGCTGCGCGATGGCGATGCGGCCGACCAGCGTGGCTTGCGTGACGTGGTCGAAGCGTTCGGCAGGGACGCTGGCCACGCCGGGGTGTTGGAGGAGCGCCGGCTGGCCTACGTGGCGGTCACCCGCGCTCGTCATCGCCTCGTCTGCACCGGGTCGCGCTGGGGCAGCGGCCGCCGGCCCCGTCACCCCTCCACGTTCCTCCGCGAGGTCGCTGCGTCATTGGCGATCGACGTGGCGGAGTGGGACCGCGCTCCCGCGAGTGAGCCACCGCCGGAACCACCGCCTCCCGTGTGGCCCGTCGACCCGCTGGGACAGCGGCGGGGGGACATCGAGGCGGCAGCGCTGCTCGTGACTGACGCGCGTGCCGCCCTGGGGGACCATGGCGGCACAGTGGTGCTCGACGGCGACAGCGACCTGGCGTCGCTCGCCCGCCTGCTGCTGGCTGAACGTGACGCCACGTCCCCGCGGACGCCGGAGGCGTCGAGCGTCCCCGAGGAGGTCTCGGTTTCTCAGCTGACCGCCATCGCCCGAGACCGTGCCGACTTCCTGCGCCGGCTCCGTCGGCCGCTGCCGACGCGTCCGTCGCCGCAGGCGCGCGTGGGGACTGCGATGCACGCCTGGATCGAGGCGCGTTCAGGTTCGCCCGCACTGCTGGACCTCGAGGACATTCCGGGCGCGGCTGATGCCGGTGCTGTGCCCGCCGAGGCGTTGGCCGAGCTCCAGCAGGCGTTCCTCGGTTCCGCCTGGGCGCAGCGCACGCCCATCGAGGTCGAGGCGCCCTTCGAGCTGCTGCTCGACGGTCGAGTGGTCCGCGGTCGCGCGGACGCGGTCTTCGCCGCCGCGGACGGTGGCATCGAAGTGGTGGACTGGAAGACGGGTCCGCCGGCGAAGGACGACCCCGGCAAGCAGACACTGGCTGTCCAGCTCGCCGTGTACCGGCTCGCGTTCGCGGGCCTGTACGGGCTGCCGGTCGACCGGGTTCGGGCGTCGTTCCACCACATCCGCGAGCAGGAGACCGTCGAAGCGAGTGACCTGCCGGACATCTCCGAGCTCCGTGCGCTCATCCGCGGCGGCTGACAGCACGGAGGCCAGTCAGAGCCTGATGTCGGCCAGGAGTGCGCAGTGGTCGGACACCGGGGTCCGGACGGCCTGGCTGCGCTCGACCTGGCGCTCGGTGATCCCGTCGGCGAGCACGTGGTCGAACTGCACGCGTGGTGACCATGAGGGATAGGTCGCGGTCCCAGCCAGCACGTTGAGTCCGCCCACCAGTCGCACCAGGCTCCTGGGCAGGTTCAGGTCTCCGAGCAGCACTCGAGGCCCTGGTTTCGTCTGCAACCAGCGTCGCAGCGCCCGAAGCTGCGAGACGTTGTACCCCGGTACGAACGAGAGGTGGGTGGCGGCCACGGTGAAGGGCCCTGTCGGCCCGGCGACGACTGCGACGATGGCCAGGCGGGGTTCGTCAGGCACCCGAACGAGGCCGGTTCCGGGAACGAGCAGCGGAAGCGACCATGGAGCCGGTGCGAAGCGCTTCACCTCCCACTCCAGGACAGGCAGACGGCTCGCCAGCGCGATCCCGTAGTGCCCCGGAATGACGTCACCGTCTCGATCGTGGCGATCTCCCGTCAGGTCCTCGTCGTGAGCGGCCGGTTCCCACTGCTCTCCGGGGACCCCCCTCACCGACGGCACGAAGCGGTGCCAGACCGCTCCGGTGGCCTCGGCGATGATGGTGGTCTGGTCGACGTCACCCGATCGGCGTTGGTTCCAGTCGACCTCCTGCAGCGCCAGGACGTCGGCGTCCAGGGCCTGCGCTCCCGCCCCCAGGTCGGCCGGACGCACCTGTCCGTCGGCGACGGACATGCCGTGCAGCAGGTTCCAGGTGGCGAGGCGGATGGTCGACACCACCTCACCCGGCCTGCTCAGCAGCGCCCACGGCGACGTCCAGAGCCAGCTCGGCCATGTCGGCGAAGGTTCGCTCGCGTTCCTCGGCCGAGGTCTGCTCCTTCGTGAGGAGGCTGTCGCTCACGGTGCAGATGCTCAGCGCAGCCGCGTCGTGCTTGGCGGCGAGCGTGTAGAGCGCCGCGGTCTCCATCTCGACCGCCAGCACGCCGTAGTCGGCGAGCTGTCGAAGCAGGTCGGGTCGGTCGGAGTAGAAGGTGTCCCACGCGGCGATTGGTCCGACGTGCGTCGGCAGGCCGCTGGCCTCGGCCAGGGCAGCAGCACGTCGCAGCAGCGCGAAGTCCGCGGTCGGGGCGAAGTCGATCCCGGCGAACCGGTGGTGGTTCATCGACGAGTCGGTGCACGCGCTCATCGCCAGCACGACGTCGCGGAGGCCGACCTCGCCACGTAGGGCACCGCACGAGCCGACGCGCAGCAGCGTCGTTGCGCCGAACCCGGTCAGGAGCTCGTGGACGTAGATCGCCAGCGACGGCTGCCCCATCCCGGTGCCCTGCACCGAGACCGGGACACCGCGGTAGGTCCCGGTGAGCCCCAGCATGTTGCGGACCCGCGAGTAGGTGCGCACGTCCTGAAGGTAGGTCTCGGCGATCCACTGCGCCCGGAGCGGGTCGCCGGGAAGGAGCACGCGTTCAGCCACCTCGCCCCGTTCAGCACCGATGTGTGTCGTCATGGTCCTCATCCTGCCGGTTCCCGTGGCTCGTGCCGGCCGGGTGCCCCGCGCGTAGGGTCTCGAAGGTGCTGAACACCCGTCAGGACGACGAGCCGAGCCCGAGTCCCTATCGGATCGCTCAGCCGTTGATGCTGGCTCGCGCAGGCCTGGATCGGACGGCGCACCTGCGCGAAGACGAGCAGGCGCTTGCGCTGTTGTGGTGCGACGATCGCACGCGCGCCGTGCTCGTCTGCGCGGGGCAGACCCTGGCCGCCGACGGGTCGCTCCTCATGGTCCGTCCCGAGCAGGCCCCCCCGGGGGAGCGATACCTGCTCGGCACCCGTGCGGGCGGCGGCGGGGTCTTCGCCGTCCGGCCCGAGGCCGGGCTCCCGTCGGGGTCGAGCCGCGCCGGCCTTCGCGAGCTGGGACACCTGCTCGACGACGAGCATGCGGGGCTGCTCGTGCATGCCATCGCGCTGAGCAACTGGCACGAGACCCACCCTCGCTGCCCACGGTGCGGGACGCCGACCGAGCCGATCAGCGCTGGGCATGCCCGCCGATGCCCGGCCGATGGTTCCCAGCACTTCCCCCGAACCGATCCGGCGATGATCGTGCTGGTGCTCGACGGACGTCCGCCGGGAGAGGACCGCTGCCTGCTGGGGCGCCAGGCGAGGTGGCCGGCCGGACGGTTCTCCACCCTCGCCGGCTTCGTCGAGGTGGGGGAGCCGGTCGAGCGCACCGTGGTGCGCGAGGTGGCCGAGGAGGCTGGGGTCGAGGTTGGCGAGGTCTGGTACGCGGGCAGCCAGCCCTGGCCGTTCCCGTCCAGCCTGATGCTCGCCTTCTACGCCAGCCTCGCTGACCCCGCCAACGACGCGATCACGGTGGACGGCACCGAGATCGCCGAGGCTGCCTGGTTCACGCGCCAGGAGCTGCGCGCAGCACTCGTGGACGCCCGAATGGTGCTCCCGCCATCGGTGTCGGTGGCCCGCCGGCTCATCGAGGGGTGGCTCGGTGGCCCGGTCGACGGCCTGGGTGCTTGGCGCTGATCAGCGGCTGTGCCGCGCCTGGACCTGCGCCAGGCTGGGGTTGGTCTCCACCGAGCCGTCGGCGTAGCGGACCGTCGGGACCACGGCGTTGCCGGCGTTCACCGACTTCACCCAGGCCTCCGCGCGCGGGTCCTCCTCGATGTCGACCTCCTCGAAGCCGATCCCGGCACGCTCGAGCTGGCGCTTGAGCCGGTGGCAGTACCCGCACCAGGTGGTGGTGAACACGGTGAGGGGCGCGAGCGACGCAGCGTCGGCCGGCCACTCGGCCCCCGGGCTCACGGCCGGCGCACCGTCGGGCAGGGTCAGGATCTCGTCGCTCATGTCCTGATTGTCCACCGACCGAGCGGGAGGTCGCATCTCGAGAAGCCCGGGGGCCCGGATCAGGGGCAGGTGACTCGATCAGCGCCTCGGGCCGGCCGAGGGCCGGTGGCATGCCCTCCCCGGCGCCCGCCCGTCCGCTCGTCGGAGGGCCTTGGCAGGATCACGTCGGTGAGCGCGGATCGGTCTGGCCCGCCAGGGCTCCCGGGCGGGACGCCCGGCCGTGAGCATCCCGGTCCGCCGGGGTTGCTCGAGGCGCTCGACCCCGAGCAGCGTCTGGTCGCCGAAGCGCTGCACGGCCCGGTGTGCGTGCTGGCCGGAGCCGGCACCGGCAAGACCCGGGCCATCACGCATCGCATCGCCCATGGCGTGCGAACCGGGGAGTACGAGCCCGAGCGCGTCCTTGCGGTCACCTTCACCACCCGGGCGGCTGGCGAGATGCGCGGACGGCTGGCGACGCTCGGGGCGCCGGGGGTCCAGGCCCGGACGTTCCACTCCGCCGCGCTCCGGCAAGCCCGTTGGTTCTTCCCCGATTTCGTCGGCCAGGACCTGCCACCGATCGTCGAGCGCAACCGTGGTCTCGTCACGCAGGCCGCACGGCGTGTCCGGGTCGCTGCCGACGAGCGAGACCTGGTCGCCGAGATCGCCTGGGCCAAGGTCAACAACGCCGACCCCGAGCGGTACCCGGACGTCGCCGCCCGTCATGCCCGGGTGGTGGCCGGTGCCGACCACGATGCGGTCGCCCGCGTCTACGACGCCTACGAGCAGGTCAAGTCCGAGCAGGGTGTCATCGACCTGTCCGACGTCCTGCTGGCCGCCGTCGGCCTGCTCAGCGAGCATCCAAGCGTCGCGGCCCGGGTGCGGGCCCAGTACCGGTGGTTCGTCGTGGACGAGTACCAGGACGTCTCCCCGGTCCAGGAGACGTTGCTGTCGTTGTGGCTCGGCGACCGCGACGACGTGTGCGTGGTCGGTGACCCAGCCCAGACGATCTACTCCTTCGCCGGTGCGTCCTCGCGCTCCCTGCTCGACTTCACTCGCCGCTACCCGGATGCCACCACGGTGCGCCTGACACGTAACTACCGCTCGTCGCCACAGATCCTCCACGTCGCCAACGCCGTCCTGGCGAAGGCGTCGGGCCCGGAACGGGCGGGAGCCGTGCTGCAGGCGCAGCAGCCCGACGGGTCGGCGGTCGAGCTGCTGGAGGCCGCCGACGAGCCGGCTGAGGCGGTAGCCGCTGCCTCGGTCGTTGGATCCATGCTCGCCGACGGCATCGACCCGCGATCGGTCGCGGTTCTGCTGCGGACCAACGCGCAGACCGAGCCGTTCGAGGAGGCGTTCGCCGAAGCCGGCATCCCGGTCACGTTGCGGGGGGCGGAGCGCTTCTTCGAACGCGGCGAGGTCCGTCAGGCCCTCGGCGTTCTGCGCGCTGCGGCGATGGTGCAGGAGCGGTCCGACCCCGACGAGACGGCGCCGCCCGAGGAGCAGCGAGATGCTGCGGCGATGCTGGTCGATGACGTGCGCGCTGTCCTACGCGATGCCGGCTGGCAGGCAGAGGCGCCGGAGGGTAGGGGGGCGGCGCGACAACGGTGGGAGTCGCTGGCGGCTCTTGTCGCGCTCGCCGAGGACGCTGCTCGCACGTCACCGATGGGCCTCCCGGCCTTCGTCGAGTCACTTCGCGATCGAGCCGCGATGCAGCACGCCCCCGACGTCCCGGCCGTCACGATCGCGACGCTGCATGCCGCCAAGGGCCTGGAGTGGGACGCCGTTGTCCTCTCCGGAGCCCATGACGGCGGGCTGCCGTGGATCAGCGCAACCTCGCCGGCAGACGTCGAGGAGGAGCGACGCCTGTGCTACGTCGGGCTCACCCGGGCGCGTCACCGGCTGTACGTGAGCTGGTCCCGATCGCGGTCCCCTGGCGGTGCCGGGAAGCGCCGGCTCTCGCGCTTCCTCGTCGGGGTGCTCGGCGCTGATGACGCCTCCACGCGGACCCTAGGCAGGGCCCACCCGCCCGCCGCAGGGGAGCGCGCTGGTCGGGCTCGACGACGCTCACCCGTCGCCCTGCCGACGGGTGAGGCAGATCAGGCCCTGCTGGAGGCGCTCAAGCAGTGGCGACTGGCTCGATCCAGGTCCGACGCAGTGCCGGCCTATGTCGTCTTCACCGACGCGACGCTGACCGGGATCGCCATCAGTCGCCCTCGGACGGCCGAGGAGCTGGCCGTCCTCGCCGGCGTCGGTCCGGTCAAGCTGGAGCGCTACGGCCCTGACGTGCTGCAGGTCTGCGCCGCGCATGGGGGGGCTTCGGATGGCTGAGCCGCAGGACGCCGGCATGCTGGCCGGCGTCCGGGTGCTCGAGCTTGCCGGCGTCGGGCCGGTCCCGTTCGCCGGCATGCTGCTGGCCGACCTCGGCGCCGATGTGGTCCGCGTCGACCGACGACCGGGGGAGGACCCGTACGGCGGACTGGCTGGCAACGAGGGTGCGATGGGCCGGGGTCGCCGCTCGCTGGCCGTCGACCTGCGCCATCCGGAGGGCGTGGCGGCGGTCCTCAAGGTCGCCTCTGGGTGCGACGTCCTCATCGAGGGCTTTCGGCCAGGTGTGCTGGAACGACTCGGCCTCGGGCCTGAGCGCCTGCACGGCCGGCATCCTGGCCTCGTGGTCGCGCGGATCACCGGCTACGGGCAGACGGGGCCCGACAGCGCTGCTGCGGGCCACGATCTCACCTACCTGGCTGCCGCTGGAGTCCTGCACGCCGTCGGTGAGGCCGGGCGCGCTCCGGTTCCGCCGTTGAACGCGGTTGCCGACTTCGGCGGCGGCTCGATGATGCTGGTGGTCGGCATCCTCAGCGCCCTCTTGGAGCGAGGCCGCACCGGACGCGGACGGGTGCTCGACGTCGCCATGACCGATGGCGCGGCGTACCTGGCGACGATGCAACGGGCCATGCTCGGTGCGGGTCTGTGGCGCGACGAGCGCGGCGTGAACCTGCTTGACGGTGGCGCCCCCAACTACCGCTGCTACCGCACCGCCGATGACGCCTACGTGGCGGTGGCGGCGCTGGAGCCGAAGTTCTGGCAGGCCTTGCTGAACGTGGTGGGCCTGGCTGCCGAGGATGCGGCGGGTGACCTGGGCTCGCCCTACGAGGTGGCCTGCTGGCCGGCGCTGACCGAAAGGCTCGTGGAGGTGATCGCGACCCGGACCCGGGACGAGTGGGCCTTGGCAGCGACGGGGACCGACGCCTGCCTCTCCCCGGTCCTGACCCTGTCCGAGGCTGCCACGCACCCCAGCCAAGCGGCCCGCGGGTCCTACGACGAGGTCGCCGAGGCAGTGGTCCCACGGCTGCCCATTCGACAGGACGGGGTTCCGCCGGCAGGGCTCGCGCCCGTGCCCGCGGTTGGGGCGCACTCCGAGGAGGTGCTCCTGGAGGTGGGGTACGAGGCCGAGGAGATCGCGCGCCTGCGGGCGGCGGGCGTCCTCGCCTGAGTGGGGCAGGGCTAGCGGTCGTCCTCGGCGAAGCCGGGCAGCCACGTGGCCATCTCGCCTCTGAACCCCGCCGTGGCCTCCAGCTGGGAGAGCACGCCGATCCCGGCGATCCACACCCGATGGATGAGCAGGTAGGAGGGCGGGAGGTTCAGCCGGAAGGCCATCGTGTAGCCGGGGGCCCGCGGGTCGTTCACGCGTCTGAACTGCTCGCGCATCCAGGCACGGGTGAAGGTGAAGTCCTCAACGGCCGCCGGCTCGAGGAACGGGGCCAGGTAGGCCAGGAGCTCTTCGGGGTCGACATGCACGCCCGGGCGCACGAAGCCCTCCTCTCGCAGCCCGGCCACCATCACCTCGGAGTCGCCGGCGAGTGCGTTGCGCATGAGGTGACCGATCGAGTCGGGCAGGCCGCCCGGCAGCCTGGCGACGGCGCCGTAGTCCAGGACCCCGAGCCGGCCGTCCTCGGTCAGCCGGTAGTTGCCGGGGTGCGGATCGGCGTGCAGCAGCCCGCATCTGGCCGGTCCACTGAAGAGGAACCGCACGTAGAGCAGGCCGACCCGGTCGCGCTCGGCCTGGGTGCCCGTCGCGATGACCGACGACAGCGCTCGCCCGTCGAGCCATTCCGACACGATGACGTGCTCGGCCCCCTGAACGACTCCCGGCACGGCGAAGTCCGGATCGTCCGCGAACTCCCTGGCGAACGCGTCCTGTGCCTGCGCCTCCAGCCGGTAGTCCAGCTCCTCGACGAGCCGCTCGGAGAGCTCAGCGATGACTGGGCGCACGTCGACCCCTGGGATGAGGCCGCCAGCCAACCGGCCGAGTCGGCCGATCTGCTTCAGGTCCGACCGCAGAGCATCGCCGGCACCTGGGTACTGCACCTTGACGGCGACGTGGCGACCGTCGTGCCAGCGAGCACGATGGACCTGCCCGATGGATGCGGCCGCCGCTGGGTCGTCGTCGAAGTCCTCGAAGAGCTCCCGCCAGTCCTCGCCGAGGTCCGTGCTCAGCACCTGGTGCACGGTCTCGGCCGGCATCGGTGGAGCGGCTTCCTGCAACGCGGTGAGCGAGGCGCGATACGGCCCGGCGACCTCCTCTGGCAGCACGGCCTCGAAGATCGACATCATCTGGCCGAACTTCATGGCGCCGCCCTTGAGCTCGCCCAGCACCTTGAAGACCTGTTCGGCGGTGCGGGCCTGGAGTTCGGCGGCGACCACCTCGGCTGGTGCGCCACCGATGCGCCGGCCCAGTCCCCAGGTCGCTCGCCCGGCAGCCGACAGCGGGAGCGCGGCCAGCTTGGCGCCGCGAATCGCGGCCCGCCGGGGTAGCTCGGCCGGCGAAGGGGTGTCGCTCACCAGTGCAGTCTGCTCCGTCGTGGAGGTCGCTGCTCGTCGACGCGGTGCGATCGCGCCGCGGTGTGCATCTGCTCGACGGGGCCGGTGGGTCTGGCGGCACGCTACGGCGCCCCGCACCCACAGTCCGGATGGCCGCGCCAGCGGAGGTTGCGGACGGTGGCGTCTGGTTGCTCCTCCAGCGTCCTGCCGGTCCAGCCCTCCCAACCTGGGCGGGTACTCCCCAGGGCGACCATCCGGCCCAGGAGCCCGGCGGCAAGCGCGCGCGCAGCCGGGACGTCCCCCGCCCGTCGCGCGTGCGCCGAGTCCGCCGACTGCTCCCACTGCAGCGCGAGGGCGGGCCAGCGGTCGTCCCATCCGGCGCGGGTGAGGTCCAGACATCGCAAGCAGGGGCTGTGCCCGGGTCGGACCAGCGGGCCCAGCACGACACGGCCGTCGCGAAGGTGGACGAACACGTGCGCGGACCCCCGCAGCATGGCCTCTTCCGCCCACACCAGGCCACGTCCGTGCGCGGGCGCGAGCACCAGGAGGTCGGGACCGGCAGGAGGTGGGCCGGGGCTCGCCTCCACCTCCAGGCCGGCGGTCCGTCGCAGCACGCTCGCGACGCCGAGGGCCAGCGCGCCGGCCCCGAGCACATGGACCCAGGTAGGGGCAACCGGTGGCCTGGGTTCCAGGTCCAGGAGCGCCATCAGCCCAGCGAGGGATTCGTCGAGGCCGCGACGGGCGGCCTCCATCCAGATCGCCCGTTCGTGCTCCCGGTCCTCCAGCGCGGGCCCGAGCATCGCCAGCCGACGGGCCAACGTCGCCACCTCCACACCCACACCGGCGACGGCACGGCAGCGGTCGGGGTCCAGCCCCTGCTGCAGGACATCCGGTCGGCGCCACAGGAGCAGGGGGTCCCGGGCCGGACGAGACGCCTGCGGCTCGGGCGAGGGGTGCGAGGTGGGCACGGGTCGGTAGCGTGCCCGCTACGGGCCGGTGCTGGCCGGCGCTGTCCACAGGCGCACACCATCGGCAGCATGCCCGCAGCGCATCGGGAGAGGACCGTCATGGGCGAGCAAGGGCAAGACCGCGACCCCGCTGGGTTGGAGCACCTGAGGATGGAGCGCGACGCAGCAGGCAACGGCGGCGTCGCGCTGCTCACCCTCGACCTCCCCGAGCGGCGCAACGCCATGAGCGAGGAGATGACCCGGTCGTGGGGTCGGGCGATCGCTGAGGTTCGAGCGGACCCCTCGGTGCGCGCCGTCGTGGTGACCGGCGCCGGGAGGGCGTTCTGCGCCGGTGGGGACCTCTCTTGGCTCGGCGCCGAGCCGGACGCCTCCGTCGCCGACCTCCGCGAGCGGATGCTCGCGTTCTACCGGACGTGGTTGTCGATCACCGAGCTCGAGGTTCCGACGATTGCGGCGATCAACGGCCCGGCCGTCGGCGCCGGCCTGGCCCTCGCCCTTGCCTGCGACCTCCGCTACGTCGCCGCGGAAGCCAGGGTGTCCGTGCCCTTTGCCGCCCTCGGCCTGCATCCCGGGATGGCGACCACATTCCTGTTGCGGCGGGCAGCCGGTGACACCGTGGCCCGGGAGCTGCTGCTGACGGGAGCGGCAATCACGGGCGCAGACGCCGCGGCCTGCGGCCTTGCCACCCGTGCCGTGCCAGCCGAAGCGGTTCTCGCCACTGCGCTGCAGGCAGCCTCTGCCGTGGCGACCGCGGCGCCGATCGCGATCCGGCTCACCAAGGCCGGCCTCGGCCCGGGCAGCCCCGGCTCCCTGGCGGAGGCCATCGCCTGGGATGGGTTGGCGCAACCCATCACGCTGGCGACCCGGGACTTGCAGGAGGGCGTCCTTGCTGCCAGAGAGCATCGGCCACCACGCTTCAGCGGGCGCTGAGCAGACGCTCGGGCGACGGCGGCCCCCGGGCGCGTGCCGCACGCCTTCCCCTTGCGTACGACGACCTCACCCGGGGGCCGTGGCCGCCGACCGTAGGGGGCAGGGAAGGGACCGTCAACGCAGATTCGGTGTTTCGTGACCAGAGCGATACTCGCGGGCCGAGCCTCGGGGCGTTCCGGTCGTTCGGGGAGGCCCGCCTACAGTGGCGCGCGTGCTCGCCACGTTGACCACGTCCATCCCCAGCCCCGACAGCGGGGTCTGGTACCTGGGCCCGTTGCCGCTGCGGGCCTACGCACTGTTCATCATCCTCGGCATCTTCGTCGGGGTGTGGTGGGGGGAGCGCCGCTGGGTTGCGCGTGGCGGGCGTCCTGGTGTGGTGCAGGAGGCGGCCATCTGGGCGGTGCCTTTCGGCATCGTGGGTGCGCGGATCTATCACGTGCTCACGAGCCCGGAGGCCTACTTCGGTGAGGGTGGCGACCTTGCACTCATCCCACAGCTGTGGCGGGGTGGCCTGGGCATCTGGGGCGCGGTGGCCGGGGGAGCGCTCGGTATCTGGGTGTACTGCCGGCGCAACGACATCCCGATGCCGCCGGTGCTCGACGTCATGGCGCCGGCGCTCCCGGTCGCGCAAGCGATCGGCCGGCTCGGCAACTACTTCAACCAGGAGCTGTTCGGCAAGCCCACCACCCTTCCGTGGGGTCTGGAGATCGACCCGGTCAACCGGCCGCCCGGCTACGAGGAGTTCGAGACCTTCCACCCGACGTTCCTCTACGAAGCGGTGTGGAACCTCGGTCTTGCGGCGGTCGTGGTCTGGGCCGAGCGTCGGTTCCGGCTCGGGCACGGGCGCGCGTTCGCGCTGTACGTCGCCGGGTACACGCTCGGCCGGGTCTGGGTCGAGCTGTTGCGGATCGATCCGGCGAACCTGGTGCTCGGGCTGCGCCTGAACGTCTGGACCAGCCTGCTGGTCTTCGCCGGGGCGGTGACGTTCATCGCGGTCTCGGCCCGCCGCAACCCCGGGCGGGAAGACCTCGGGACCGACCCTCGCACAGCAGCCCAGACCGAGTCCGAGGCCGAGGCCTAGCTCACCCCTCCTCGGCGGCATCGCCGCGAGGGTCATCGGCCGAAGGCAGGTCCAACGGCGCCTTCGCCGCCTCGGCGTAGCCGATCGGGTCGTCCAGGTCCTCGGCCGAGGGCAGCAGGTCCGGGTGGCCCCACACCGCGTCACGGGCCGGTGGCCCGCCGCTGGCCCGAAGCGCGCCGAAGAGCGCCGCGGCATCACGAAGGCGGCGGGGTCGAAGCTCGAGACCGACAAGGGTGGCGAAGGTCTGCTCGGCCGGGCCTCCGCTGGCCCGACGCCGTCGGACCGTCTCGCGCAGGGCTGCGGCGGAGGACAGCCTTCCCTCCGTGGCCTGACCCATGACGTCGTCCAGCCACCCCTCGACCAAGGCCAGTGCCACCTCGAGACGAGCAAGCGCGGCCGCCTGCTCTGGTGTCTGCTGCGGCTCGAACAACCCGGACTCGAACGCCTCCTGGATGGCCTCGGGGCGAGTTGGGTCCAGGCTCGACAGCGAGGACTCGATGCGGCTGGTGTCGATGCTGATGCCGCGGGCAAACGTCTCCACCAGCCCGGTCAGGTGGGTGCGCAGCCAGGGCACGTGGGCGAAGAGGCGGTGGCGACCGACCTCGCGCAGGGTGAGGTACAGCAGGACGTCCTGCTCCTCGATGCCCAGCCCTTCGCCGAAGGCGGCGACGTTGCGAGGCAGGATCACGACGAGACCAGGGTCGGTCAGGGGTAGCCCGACGTCGGTCGAGCCGATCACCTCTGTAGCCAGCGCTCCGAGGCCTTGGCCCACCTGGGCGCCCCACAGGGACACGCCCATCTGGCGCAGCATCCCCATGAGCGGTCCGGCCATCGCCGCGGCCTCTGTCGGCACCGCGTGCTCCATGGCGCCGGCTACGCGCTCGGCGATCGGCTCGACCAGCGTGCGCCACCCCTCGACCGTCCCCTCGATCCACTCCGAGCGGCTCCAGGTGCGAACTGCTCGCGTCGAGGCCGGGAACTCGGTAGCGGCGTCGAGCCAGAGATCGGCGAGCCGGACGGCCTCGTCGACCTGCTGCCGCTCGGTGTGGCTGACCGAGGGGTCACCCTCGGCGGCGACGGCTTGGCGGGCCGACTGGCGGGCGAGGTCCCAGTTCACCGGGCCGCCCTGCCACGAGAGCATCTGTCCCAGCTGCTGCAGCGCCTGGCCGATGTCCAGTGGCTGCCCGTCTGGCCCGGTCATGTTGAAGGGGAAGCCCCCAGGACCGCCCGGACCATCGCCGGAACCACCGGAACCACCGGAACCACCGGAACCACCGGAACCACCGGAACCACCGGAACCACCGGAACCACCGGAGTCCCCGCGCTCGGGCAGGCCGAAGCCGAAAGGCGTGTCGCTCATGGCGTCCACGGTAGCCGTAGGGGCCGATGCAGCCCTGTCGATGATCTGTGCACACTGGCTGTCTCGACGCCCCGATCAGGCCCGATCCTCGACCCGTTCGCGCACGGCAGAGCGGCGAAGCCGGCCGGGTACGCTCGCGGCCCGTGACGCGTCAGGCAATGACCTATGCCTTCGGTGGGCTGCTCGTCGCCGGACTCGTCGCCCTGGCCTTCCTCCTGCCAGTGCCCTACGTGGTCTTCTCCCCGGGGCCCACCGCAGACGTGCTGGACCCAGACGAGGACATCATCGCTGTCGAGGGTGCCCCGACCTTCCCGACCGACGGGCAGCTCGACCTCACCACCATCAGTGTCACCCCGGCCGGTGCCCGGATGGATCTGGTGACGGCACTGGTGGCGTGGTTCGACCCCGACCAGGCAGTCCTGCCACGTGAGTCCGTCTACCCCGACGACGTGAGCACCGAGGAGGTCCGCGAGGCCAACGCCGCGCTGTTCACCGCCTCGCAGGACCGGGCGGTCTCCGCCGCGCTGCTCTACCTGGACTACGAGCCGATCGCGGCGCGCGTGGTCGAGCTCGTGCCCGACGCCCCGGCCGAAGGCGTGCTGGAGCCGGCGGACCTCATCCTGGAGGTGGCCGGGGTGCCCACGCCGTCGGCGGACGACGTGTCCACCCAGGTGTCGAGGACCGTGCCCGGCGACGAAGTCGAGATGCTCATCGAGCGGGACGGGCGCGAGCGGGTCGTGGAGGTCCCGACCGAGGCAGCTCCCGATCCGGCTGCGCCTGAGGACTCCGAGCAGGAGCGAGCCGTGGTCGGGGTGCTGGTCGAGACGGCCTTCCCGGTGGACGTCACGATCGACGTGACGAAGGACATCGGCGGCAGCAGCGCCGGGCTCATCTTCTCCCTGGCGGTGGTGGACACCCTGACCGAGGGGTCCTTGCTCGAGGGACGGCACGTGGCCGGCACGGGGGAGATCAGCCCGGACGGCGAGGTCGGCCCGATCGGAGGCATCCAGCAGAAGATCGTGGCGGCCCGGGACGAGGGCGCCACCGTCTTCCTGGCCCCGCCACAGAACTGCTCTGCGGTTCTCGGAGCTGACCCGGGCGACATGGCGGTGGTGCCGGCGGCAACGTTGCAGGACGCCATCGACGTCCTGGACCGGGTCGCAGCGGACGGCGACCTGTCGGGCGCCGACTTGGTCGAGGAGGCCGACCTTCCGACCTGCACAGAGGTCGTGCAGGGGGTGTCCGCTCAGGGCTGACCCCCCTCAAGTGGGGAACTCCCGGCGCTCTCGGTTAGTTTTTCACCCGTGAGCCAACCCTCAGGTCCCGCGGGCCCACCCGCCGCCGCTCCCACCCGGCAAGGGCGTTCGAGCGCCTTGCTGCTGACGTTGGGCGTTCTCGGTGCGCTGGCGTTGCTGTTCGGCATCTTCACGAACATCTGGACCGAGCGGTTGTGGTTCGACTCCGTCGACGCGACCGAGGTGTTCACGGTCTCGCTGCTGGTGCGCGTGGCGATGTTCGCCGTCTTCACGTTGATCACGATGCTCGCCATCATCCTCAACGTCGCCCTGGCCTACCGGCTACGGCCGCAGTACCGGCCGATGAGCCTCGAGCAGCAGAGCCTGGAGCGCTACCGAGAGGCGCTCGAGCCCATCCGACGTCCCGTCGTGCTGCTCGGTGCCGGACTGTTCGCCCTCCTCGCCGGCCTGTCGGCGGCAGCGGAGTGGGAGACGTTCCTTCGGTGGTGGTACCGGACGCCGTTCGGGGTGACCGACGAGCAGTTCGGCACCGACGTGTCGTTCTTCGTCTTCGAGTACCCGTGGTGGCGCTTCCTGCTGTCCTTCGGCTTCGCCACGGTGCTGCTCTCGCTGCTTGCGGCCGGCCTCGTGCACTACCTCTACGGGGGCATCCGGCTGCAGACGGCGGGCCAGAAGGTCACTCCGGGGGCGGTGGCTCACCTGTCAGGCCTGGGCGCCATCTTGATGCTGCTCAAGGCCGCCGCCTACTGGCTGGATCGGTACGGGCTGGTCCTCACGGACAACAGCCTCTTCACGGGTGCCGGCTACACCGACCTCAACGCCGTGCTGCCGGCCAAGACCATCCTGGCTGTCAACGCCCTGGTCGTCGCCGTGCTCTTCATCGTCGCGATGGTGCGGCGCACCTGGGTGCTGGCTGGGCTCGGCGTGGGCCTGCTGCTGCTCACCTCGGTCCTGCTCGCAGCAGTCTGGCCGGCGATCGTCCAGCAGTTCCAGGTCCGCCCGAGCGAGGCCGACCGCGAGAGCCCGTACATCGCCCGCAACATCGAGGCCACCCGTGAGGCCTACCAGGTCGGTCCGGACTCGGTGGAGATCCAGGAGTACGCGGCCGTCACCACCACCTCGGCTGGCCAGCTTCGCGACGACGCCGACACCGTCCCGGGGATTCGCCTGCTCGACCCGGCAGTGGTACCCCCGACGTTCCAGCAGCTCCAGCAGGTGCGAGGCTTCTACTCCTTCTCCGATCCGCTCGACGTCGCCCGGTACGAGGTGAACGGCAAGACGCGCGACATGGTGGTCGCGGTCCGCGAGATCGACCTTGGCGGCATCCCGGACGCCCAGCAGAACTGGATCAACGAGCACACCGTGTACACCCACGGCTTCGGCTACGTCGCGGCCTTCGGCAACCAGCGCAACCCTGATGGCAGCCCCGTGTGGGCGGAGGAAGACATCCCGCCGGTCGGCGTGCTGAGCGAGGAGACCGGGGACTACCAGCCCCGGATCTACTTCGGTGAGAACTCCCCGCCGTACTCGATCGTCGGGGCCCCGGAGGGCGCCGAACCGGTGGAGTTCGACATCCCGACCGACGCGGTCGAAGGTGGCGGGCAACGCAACACCTACACCGGTGACGGTGGTGTCCCGGTGGGGTCGCTGTTCAACAAGCTCCTCTTCGCGACCCGGTTCCAGGAGGGCAACATCCTGCTGTCGAACCGCGTGAACGAGGACTCCCAGATCCTGTGGGACCGCAACCCGCGCGACCGCGTGCAGAAGGTCGCTCCGTGGCTCACCGTGGACGGCGACCCGTACCCGGCCATCGTCGACGGCAAGGTGGTGTGGATCGTCGACGGCTATACCACCGCGGAGTCCTACCCTTACAGCCAACGCATCGGGCTGGAGGCCGCGACCAGTGACTCCCGTACTGCTCGAGAGGCCGTTGCCGCGCAGCCGCAGGCGGACATCAACTACATCCGCAACTCGGTGAAGGCCACCGTCGACGCCTACGACGGGACGGTGACCCTCTACGAGTGGGAGGCGGACGACCCGATCCTGCAGGTGTGGCAGAAGGTCTTCCCTGACCTCGTCGTGGATCGTGCCGAGATCCCTGAGTCGTTGCTCGTGCACCTGCGGTACCCCGAGGACCTGTTCAAGGTGCAGCGAGGGCTGCTCGCCCGGTACCACGTCAGCGACCCGTCGACGTTCTACGGCGGGCAGGACTTCTGGTCCGTCCCGACCGACCCGACGGTGCCGACCCCGGTGCCGGTGCCGCCGTACTACCTGACCCTGCAGATGCCGGATCAGGACGACGCGGCCTTCTCGTTGACCACGACGTACGTGCCGAGGAACCGCCAGAACCTGGCCGCGTTCATGGCCGTGAACGCCGACGCCTCCAGTGAGGACTACGGCACCATCCGCGTGCTGCGGCTGCCCGGGTCCACCCAGGTGGACGGCCCTTCGCAGGTGGCCAATGCCTTCGAGACCGACCAGGCGATCGCCGAGGCCACGCTGCCCTTGCGCCAGAGCGGGGCCGAGACACGCGAAGGCAACCTGCTGACCCTGCCGGTTGGAGACGGGCTGCTGTACGTACAGCCGGTCTACGTCGAGCGACGGGCCGGCGACGCCTCGTTCCCGCTGCTGCGGTTGGTGTTCGTCTCCTTCGGCGGCTCGGTGGGGGTGGGTGACACCCTGCAGGAGGCCTTGGACAGCGTCTTCCAGGGAGACGCGGGCACCGAGACGGGTGAGAGCTCGGGGACGCCTCCTGACGAGGGTGGCGGCGGTGGTGGGGGCAAGGGCGAGACCGGCACCCCGTCCGAGGAGCTCGCCCAAGCGCTGGCCGATGCCCAGAAGGCCTACCAGGACGCGGAGACAGCCCTGAGTGAGGGGCGCTTCGCCGACTACGGCGAGGCGATCGAGGCCTTGGGTGATGCGCTGAACCGAGCGGCTCAGCTCTCCGGCGACGGCACAGGTCTTCCGGACGACACCGCGCCAGAGGTGCTCCCGCCGACGGACGAGGTCGTGCCACCGGAGGACTCGCCGAGTCCTGAGGTCAGTCCCGCCGTCGCGGCGGAGGCAGAGCCGGCCTAGGTCGTGGGACCGGGCACCGTGGACGCCGAGGATGCCCCGAGCCCGAGGGCTCTCGAGCGAGCCGTCGAGGTCCTGGTCGGCGCTGAGCTGGCGCACGTCGTCGATCTGGTGTCCTGGCTCGAGCCTGGGGCCCGTCGGGTGGGTGATGGTCTCGGCCGCGACGGCGTCGTGCATGTCGCGAACGTCGACGGGCACGTGCGGCTGGCGCCAGGTGCCGATCCGCAGGTGCTGCGCGGGCGCAACCCGGTGGCGTCGCAGGACCCTCGCGCGTTCCTGCCGGACCCGGGCAAGCGTGCCGACCCCTCCCCGCCGAACGAGCGGAACGCGTACCCGTACGCGCGCGAACGCCTGGCTCGCGCGCTCGGCGACCGGGATCGTTCGCCGGACCTCGTGGTCGTGCACACGCCGTCGCACTACTTCCCCGAGCACGGCGGGCATCTCGGTGAGCACGGTTCCTTGGATGTCGAGCAGTCGCGGGCGCCGTTCCTGCTCTCGGGTGCCGGTGTGGCCGCCCGTGGGGTCATCGAGGGGCACGCCCGCACCCCGGACGTGGCCCCGACGTTGGCCGCGCTGGCCGGAGTCGACCCGGCACACCTCGTCGACGCTGACGGACAAGTGCTGGACGGGGTGGCCAGGCTCGATCTCGCCCAACCAGGGGCGGCCCGCTGGGTCGTGGGCATGCTCTGGGACGGCGCGCCGTCCACTGCGGTGATCGAGGGTGCGAGGTCTGGGAACCTGCCAGGAGTCGCGCGACTGCTCGAGCGAGGACTGGCCTTGGATGGGGGAGCGGTGGCCGAGTTCCCAAGCGTGACATTGGCGAACCACACCTCGCTGCTCACCGGTGTCGGCGTGCACCGTCACGGGATCCTCGGCAACGCCTACTTCGACCGGGCGTTGGGAGAGGCGGTTCTCACGAATACGAGCTCGGCCTGGCACCGGGCGACCGGGTGGTTGCGACCGGGGGTACGGACCGTCTTCGAGATGGTGCGGGACGGGGTGCCAGGGACGGCGACGACCTGCATCAACGAGCCGATCGACCGGGGGGCGTTCATCTCGACGATGGCGGTCATCCGGGAGAGCGGGTCGCGGTCGGGGGCCGACGGGCTGTCCCACCTGCTGCCGAACCCGCGCGACTCCGCTTTCCTCACCAGCCGAGCCCGGTTGCTCGACGCGACCTACGCGTGGGCGACCCAGGTGGATGACATCGGGCTCGAGCAGATGCGCCAGGCCTGGGAGAGCGCTGCGTCGGCACCGAGATTGAGCTGGTGGGCCAACTCGGTGACCGACGCGGGGCACCACCTTGGCGGGCCTGGGTCAGCCGCAGCGCTGGACTCCCTTGCGGACACCGACCGTCGGCTCGAGGCCTTCCTCGAGCACCTCGACGGGCTGGGCGTCACCGATCAGGTGGCGTTTCTGCTCACGGCCGACCATGGGTTCGAGGGAGCGAACGAGCTTGTGCGCGGGGACTGGGGTCCCGCGCTGCACGACGCTGCCGTCGGGCATCGAGACGTCGGCCCAGGGTTCGTGTACCTGTAGCGCCGGCGGTACTCGCGGCCGCTCCCGGCTCCCGGGAGTGGATTTGTCCGCGGCCCCCTGGCTGGCGTATCCTGCAGCGCACAAGGTGATGGTTGGCCTTCGCCGCGGGGTGGAGCAGTTCGGTAGCTCGCTGGGCTCATAACCCAGAGGTCGCAGGTTCAAATCCTGCCCCCGCTACAGAGAACATGCAGGTCAGGGGCTTGATCACATCGATGTGATCAAGCCCCTGACCTGCCTTGACCGCAGTCGGACCGCAGCCGAACGGTGTGGAGGGTGCGGGAGCCGTGGTGTTTGTCCAGGTCAACGCCCTCCTCCGTGCGAGCGAGTTGTCGCTGGAACCCAGAGGTCGCAGGTACCAATCCTGCTCTTCCAGCCCAGCCAATCCCCCCCACAACTCGGCGACCGAAACGCGCGGATCGCTGATGACCGGCACACGGTATGCCGTACTCATCGCGGCCGTGTGAGTGCGTCACTTGCGGCGGAAAGACGCACCCCGAAGCCGACGGGGCGCGGCCCTGGTGACCTCGGCACGAGACTCCATCGACAACCCACTCCTCACGCCGCACCACGGTCACCGTTTCGCAGGCATTCCTACGTGAGGCACGGGGAACGCTTCGCGGGCAGTCTTCGTGAGTCTCGTCGGGGGTGAGGTAGTTGAGCCGGTCGTTGACCAGTGTCCAGAGCCGGTTGAGCGCCCGCCGCTCGGGTTCGGTGTCGTAGCGGTAGTAGAAGCCGTACCGGCGGACCAGGTGCCCGTTCTTGGACTCGATGGTGGCCTGGTCGTTCTTCTTGTAGGGCCGGGACCGGGTGAAGAAGATCTCCCGCTCACCGGCCCAGGCGATGACGGCCTTGTTGAGGAACTCGCTGCCGTTGTCGAAGTCCAGCCCGACCACCTCGAACGGCACCTCGGCCAGGGCTGCGGTGAGCGCGGAGAGGATGTTGGCGTGGGCGTTGTTGCGCACCGTGCGGGTGAAGGTCCAGCCGGTGTGCACGCAGGTCAGGTTCACCGTGCGGGCGAACTCGCCCTTCAACGTCGGCCCGCAGTGCGCGACGGTGTCGCCCTCGAAGAACCCGGGTTCGGCCTCGACCTCGTCGCCGGCCTTGCGGATCGTGATCGACGAGCGCAGCAGCGGCGAGGGCTTGGTCGTGGCCGTTCCCGTGATCTGGTCGGCAGCCTTCACCGACCGCAGGTACCGGTCGATCGTCGCCGCCGACATGCCCAGCAGCTCCTGGCGCACCGCCGGGCCGTACCGGTCCTGTCCGTGGACGAGCTCCCCGTGGCGTTCCAGCCCGTCGAGCTGGATCCGCATCGACGCGGCCAGGTACTTCCCGCACTGTCCACCCGAGGCAGCCCACACCCTCGCCAGGACCTTCACCGCGTCGGAGGAGAACTTCGGCGCCCGCGGCTTGCGGGGCCGCTTCGCGACCTGCCGCCCGACGCCCGGCGGCTGGCTGGCCGCCGCCGTCAGCCGCCGCCGGGCGTTGTCCCGCGACCACCCGGTCACCTCGACCACCTGATCCAGGATCCGGCCCCTCTCGCCCTTCCCCGCCTTCACATACGCCTTGGCGTACTTCGTTGTGATCTCGGCCCGAGACGCCATCGACAACCCACTCCCCATACCCCCGCACGCTCACCGTTTCGCGGGCATTCCCACGTGAGGCACGGACAGCGTTTCGCGGGCAGTTTTCGTGAGTCTCGTCGGAGTCTTGACGTGGGTCCGGGCGGCGAGGACGGTGGACACACTCGGTGGTGCTGACGCGGCTGGTGGGTCGGTCTCTGTTCGCCTTGGGTCGCGGGCGCATGGTGGCTCACCGTTTCTCCTGGCGCGGGGTGCGTGAGGTTCGGGACGGGTGGCCGATGGTGTGGCTGCAGGAGCGCCGGATGCGTCGCATCCTGACGGCGGCGTTGGCCTTCTCGGTGGTGGAGTACGGTGTTTGGACCGCGGTGCTGCTCTATGCCTTCGATGAGGGTGGGGCGCGCCGGGCCGGTGTTGTGGGTGTCCTCCAGCTGCTGCCGGCGGCGTTCGTTGCCCCGGCCGTGTCGCCGCTGGTGGAGAAGCCGTCGCGCAGCGTCGCCCTGGCCGGTACGTACGCTGCCATCGGGGCTGTGTTGGTTGCTCTGGCTGCGGGTTTGCGGTTCGGTTGGTCGTTCTGGGTCACGATCGCCAGTGCGGTGGTGGCCACCACGTTGATGTCGGTCGCGCGGCCGCTGCACTACGCCGCCCTGCCCCAGGTCGCCGGGGATGGGCGGATGCTGGTCTCGGCGACCGCGACCTCGGGCCTGTTCGACGGGGTCGGGGTGTTCCTGGGGCCGGTGGCTGCGGGGGTGATGGCCGAGGCGTTCGGGCTGGCCGCGGTCCCCGCCGTGGGCGCGGTCCTCATGCTCATAGGGGCCGGGCTGGTGGTGGGCTTGCGGCTGCAGCGGCACCCGGCTCGCGCGGACAGTGAGCCGGCGGGGTCCGGGTCGATCTGGTCGACGGTGCGCCAGGTGGGCCATGACGTCCCGGTCATGGCGATGCTGCTCGGCTTCGCCAGCACGTTCGTGGTGATCAGCGCGCTGGAGATCATTGGGGTCGCGTTCGCCTACAGCGGCCTTGGTGCCGGCAAGGCCGTGGCCGGAACCCTGGCAGGGGCGGCGGGGCTCGGGGTGTTCGCCGGCGCCGGGTGTGCGGCGGCCCTGGCACGTGGCCGGCGTCTCGCCATTCCCATCTGTGGCGCGCTCGTGCTGGGCGGGGTCTGCCTGATCGCCATGCTGAGCGTGCGGTCCGTCGTCCCCGCAGTAGCGTTGCTGGCCGGCTTCGGGGCTGGTCAGGCCTTCACCAACGTCACCGGCCGGGTGCTCCTGCAACGCTCCACAAGCGACGCCGCACTCGTGCGGATCTTCTCCGTCCAGGAAGGCGTGACGATGCTCGGTCTAGCGGTTGGGGCCGCGGCGGCCCCACTACTGATCCACGCGGCGGGGCCCTCAGGCGCCTACGCCGCCCTCGGCACGGCCCTCGTCGCGGAAGGTGTCATCCTCGTCCACCCGCTGAACCGCCTCGACGAACGGTCCACGATGGGAGGCGCCCCCGCCTGACGCCGACACAGCCAACGCTGCGCTCAACGCGGCGGACACGGCCGCGTGCACACGCGGCTAGTAGGACTCAGGTTCGGGTTGCGTCCCGATCGAGCTGAGTCGGCCAGGCTGGACTGGTGGCAATCAGCGGCTCGCGCTGGCGAGCGGGACGAGCTCGCCTTGGAGACGTACCACGTCCACGCCGTACTTTTCGTCCAGGCCCTGCTGGTACTGGGTGGTCGCGACGATGACCCGCAGTATGACCTGCCCGGCGGGGACGTCGATCTCGATCCCGAGCGACGGGCGGGTGTCCATCAACTCGGTCTTCCGCCAACCCGCCAAACGCTGGTTGCGGTAGTCGACATCCAGGGCGATCTAGCCGGCTGCCGCGCGGTGGCGCCGCTCGCGCGGCATCCCCTGGCCGCGCACGTAGATGGCGGGGTCGATGTAGCCGTGGGCCAGCACGTCAGCGGGGAACGGTCCTCGACCTCGTGGTACGTCGATCACCCCCGAGATGCGCAGGTCCTGGCTGCGGTAGGACACGTTGTGCGAGCGGTAGCTACACGTCTGATCGCGCAGCGCCCCGAGTCGCAGGCGAGCCCGACAGATCGAGGTCGAACCACCGCTCGAGTCGGACCGGCCCCCGAGTCGGGGGTGGGCCGGCCGCGACGGCGCTCAGGGAGGGCTGCGCCGATGCATCGCTCGGGGCAGGTCTGGTGCGGGCGAGGTGCCACCCGTTTCCGTGCTCGGGGCAGGAGCCCGGCGCTGTGGGCATGGGCGACAACAGCGCCGCCGACTCACCCTGCTGCCCACCCTCAGGCGCGCAGCCCGCCAGCAGCGCGGCCAGCCAGCGCCCGCGCCCAGGGCGCGCCCCGAACCTTCTCCCACGTGGATATCACATCCGGCCGGAGAGCGCTCGCGCCCGCTGCGCGCCAAGCCTGCCACCGGAAGTGTGTCACCGTGATCAAGGACAGCCGGAAGCCGGGGCCGAAGGCGGCACCCAGACCTCGCAGGTGACCGAGGGATCCCGGTCAGTGGAACTGCGCGGAGTCGCCGTTCATGAAGATCTCCCAGTCCTCAAGCGTCGACCAACCGGTCGCGTCGTACAGGGGCTTGCCCGCCGGGGTCGCTCCCAGGAGCCCGACCCGAACGCCCTCGGATGCGGCCCGAGCCATCGTGCTGGCCAGCAGCGCCCGCGCATACCCGCGCCGCGCGAACCGCTCGGGCGTCGCCATGCACCACAGCGTGATCGCATCGCCCACGCGGCCGGAGACCACGGTGGAGACCGCCTGCCCCTCGTCCTCGAGCAGCCACGCAGCCATGGCTCCGTCCCGACCCGCCAGGCTGACCTCCATGATCGGCCCGATGACCTCGGGTGACAGCCCGAACGCGTCTGCCTGGAGCCCGACAACGGCGGCCATGTCCTCGGCTCTCCCGCGCCGAACCCGCGGGTCCGGCTTCTGGGGAGTCCCGGCGACCTCGCAGATCATGAACGGCATGGAGCCGGCGTGGGACCACCCGGCGTCGAGGTCGTGGGCGCGCGCCAGGCCGTCCCCGGAGAAGAACACCATGGCGGGCACCGCGGCCTCGTCGATCCGATCGACGACGGCTTGCAGGTCGTCCGGATCGCCGCCGTGGACCAGTGCCATGTTGACGTCTGCGCTGGGGAGGTTGGACAGGTACGTCCACGAGACGTCGCTTACTACGTGCTCGGCGCCGGGGACAGCTGCCCAGAGTGGAGTCCAGCAGAGTGGTGTACGGATCCCGGTGAGCGTGTCGCTGCTGATGTAGGCGACGGTCACCGGGCGATCCTTCGAGTGATCTCTCACAACCGACTCGAAGAAGGACACCGCGATGACCGTCAAGTCCAGTATCGACCCTGCTCGTCTCCTCGAGGAACAGCTCGCGCAGGCGAGCCCTGATCTGCTGCGCGAGTTGCTGCAGATCTTCATCAACGTACTGCTCTCGGCCGAGGCCGACGCTGTCTGCGGCGCCGAGTACGGCATGGCCAGCCCGGATCGGGTCAACCGCCGCAACGGTTACCGGCAGCGTGAGTTCGACACCCGCGCCGGCACCCTCGACGTGGCGATCCCGAAGCTGCGGACCGGGTCCTACTTCCCGGAGTGGCTGCTTGCGCGCCGTAAGCGGGCCGAGCGGGCCCTGACCAGTGTGGTGGCGACCTGCTACCTGCTCGGCGTCTCGACCCGCCGGATGGACAAGCTGGTGCAGTCGCTGGGGATCACGACGCTGTCGAAGTCCCAGGTGTCGGAGATGGCCAAGGAACTCGACGCCCACGTCGAGCAGTTCCGTACCCGGTCGCTGGCCGAGTCCGGTCCGTTCACGTTCGTGGCCGCCGACGCACTCGTGCTCAAGGTCCGCGAGGGTGGTCGTGTCGTGGGAGTCCACGCGCTCGTGGCGACCGGTGTCGACGCCGACGGGCACCGGCAGGTCCTCGGTATCCAGGTCACCTCCAGCGAGGACGGCGCCGGGTGGCTGGCGTTCTTCCGCGACCTGGTCGCCCGGGGGCTGGCCGGGGTCAAGCTTGTCACCTCCGACGCCCATGCCGGTCTGGTCGCAGCCGTGGCGGCGACCCTGCCCGGCGCGTCCTGGCAACGCTGCCGCACCCACTACGCGGCCAACCTGATGACCATCACCCCGAAGGCCTCGTGGCCGTGGGTCAAGGCGCTGCTGCACTCGATCTACGACCAGCCCGACGGGCCAGCTGTCCACGCCCAGTTCGACCGCGTCGTCGACGCGCTAGCCGAGAAGTTCCCGGCCGTGGCCGAGCACCTCGAGCAGAACCGAGCCGACGTGCTCGCGTTCGCGAAGTTCCCCAAAGAGCTCTGGCGCCAGATCTGGTCGAACAACCCCAACGAGCGCCTCAACCGCGAGATCCGCCGCCGCACCGACGTCGTCGGCATCTTCCCCGACCGCGCCTCGATCATCCGGCTCGTCGGCGCCGTCCTGGCCTAACAGCACGACGAATGGGCCGAAGGACGCCGCTACCTCGGACTCGACGTCCTCGCCCGATCCCAAGCCGTCGACACCGACACCAAGGAGGTGACCAACGAACTCACCCTCCAGGCCATCACCGCCTGAACCACAACAACGAGGGATCAGACCTCGTACACCACCTCACGGGACTTGACCCTGCCCAGCCCGCCAGAGCCTCACCCATCTGACGTCGCCGATGTGCCAGGTCGTCGGTTCCCATGCGCCCCTCCAGGGTTCTCGTTGCCGGCCACGCGTGGACGCGGACCCCGGCAGCGCCTTTGCGAGGCCATTGCCAAGCCGCTGGCGCTTGGGGCACCGTAACCCCATCGGCAGTGGCCACGGGTCGTGACCGCCCCGGCATCCCTGAGGGGCGAGAGAACGATGGCGGCTGACGGTCCCCCCCTCCGACGGAATGCGGCGCGTCCACAGGCGGCGAAGTGGGGCACCTCAGCCGTACGCGCCCGGTTGTTGCGGCCAGGCTGGCCGGTCTTCCCCGCCGACGCAGTCGGCGCGGTGGCTGGGAGCACCGTTCAGCGAGCGGTGAAGGTAGGCTGAGGATGCGTTTCGTGACGGCGTGCTTGAGGTGGTCGGCTTAGCCCCGTTCAGTCTCTTGATCTTCTTGATCCGGATCTGCGGGGCCCGCTGGTCATGCAGTGACCGAGCTTCGGGAGCGAGGGGTCCGGCTCGCAGGGGGCGCCGGGAAGGACCAGGCTTCTTGGCCCTGCGGGGTGTTCGCCGGCTCGGAGTGAGCGTCTGCTTGAGCGGTGGTTGTGTCACCATCTGGGAATGGTCACCGGCACCTTGTCAGGCGCTGCCGTGGCCGAGGAGGTCCCGGGGCGTCCGCCTGGGGGCCCTTTCTCTCGTTGGCGACGGGCGTCGGATGTGGCGCTCGCGGTCATCGTGCTGGTCTTCGAGGTCGTTGGCGTTCTGAGTCGGGCGGTCGACGAGTCGGGCGAGTTCTCCCTGTCGGTGGTTGGCGATGTGCCGGCTGCCACCTACCTGTTCCTGCTTGCCAGCAGCACTGCTCTGCTGTGGCGCAGGAGCCGCCCGTTGGTCGTTCTCGCGGCCACTCTGATGGCGTCGGTGGTGTGGGATGTGTTGGGTCTGGCTGGGGGCCCGTCGCTGGCGATCTTCGTCGCCTTGTACGGGGTGGGCCGCTACATCACCGACAACCGCAGGAGCTTTCTGGCTGTCACTGCGGCGGTCGTCGCGGTGGTGGCCGACGACTTGTTGGTCGAGCGCGAGCCGGTCTCGGTCGTCGGGCTGTCAATCGGCCTGGTGCTCGCGGCGTGGTACGTGGGGCGGCGTGTGAAGGGTCGGGGGGAGTACTTGGCTCTTGTGGAGGAGCGCGCCGAGTTCCTGCAGCGGGATCGTGCGGCACAGGCCCGCCGAGCGGTGGTCGAGGAGCGCGCCCGGATTGCTCGCGAGCTGCATGACTTGGTGGCGCATCGGGTGAGCATGATGACGGTTCAGGCCGGTGCCGCCCAGACGGTGGCTGTCCGCGACCCCGAGCGAGCGATCCGAGCGATGAAGGCGGTTGAGGACGAAGGCCGGGGAGCCCTCGAGGAGCTACGCGAGATCCTCGGCGTTCTGCGAGCCGATGCGAGCCAGGATGGCTTGGCCCCGATCCATGGGCTGGCCGAGATCCCTGGTGTGGTGGCCGAGATGAGAGCCGCGGGGATGGACGTGGTGCTGTCCAACGACAAGGTGCCCGCCGGCCTCCCGACGGGGGTGGATCTCGCCGCGTACCGGATCGTGCAGGAGGCCCTGACCAACGTGGTGAAGCACGCCGGGCCCGCCGCGAAGGCCGAGGTACGCATCTCAAGCGGGCAGCAGATGCTTGAGATCGAGGTGACCGACAGGGGGGCGGGCGTCTCGACGTTGCCCGGCGCTGGTCAAGGTCTGGTGGGGATGCGGGAGCGGGCCGCGCTCCTCGGGGGAACCTTCGAGGCGGGCCCGCGGCCCGGTGGCGGGTTCCGGGTCAGGGCCCGCATCCCAGTGGGGCCGGCATGACGATCCGTGTTGTCGTGGTCGACGACCAGGTCTTGGTCCGCGAGGGCTTGGCCCTGGTGCTCGACAACGAGAACGACATCGAAGTGGTCGGTGAGGCAGGCACCGGCGTGGACGCGGTCGAGGTGGCGCGCTCATCGCGGCCCGACGTGATCCTCATGGACATCCGTATGCCGGAGATGGACGGCCTGGAGGCGACCCGACGCATCCTGGGTGAGGCGGACTGGCCGGTGCGCGTGGTCATCCTGACCACCTTCGACCCCGACGAGTACGTGTTCCAAGCCATGAAGGCCGGTGCCAGCGCGTTCGTCTTGAAGGACATCCCCCGGGCCGAGCTGGTCGCGGCGGTCCGCACAGTCGCCGACGGGGGAGCCCTGCTCGCACCGTCCATCACCAGACGCCTTATCGGGCGCTTCACCCAGCGTCTCGGCGCCGACAGTGCAGTCACTGCTCGTCTTGAGCGACTGACCGATCGTGAGCGTGAGGTGCTCACGGCGATCGGCCGGGGCTACAACAACACCGAGATCTCAGAACAGCTGTTCATCGGCGCCGCAACGGTGAAGACGCACGTCAACAGCGTGTTCGCCAAGCTCGGGCTGCGCGACCGCGCCCAGGCGGTGGTCTTCGCCTTCGAGAGTGGGCTCGTCGAGGTGGGCGGGCACGACGTCGGCTTCTGAGCACCGACCATCCCCGACTCAACCCTGGGGGGGAGAGCGCAACCAACCCCCGGTCTGACGACCTGTCGCTGGATTCGCCATAGCTTCGTGAGTACCCGACGAGAGGCGAATCATGGCCACGACAGCGAACACCCGAACCCGCACCACACCGATCAGGCCGATGACGGTCCGCACCGTGATCCCGTTCTTCGCGATGGCTTTCGGGCTGTCGTGGGGCGTGGCCGCTGTCGCCCTCGGCTTCGCCGACCAGCTCGAGCCCATCTTCGGCCCCGTCGGTCTGACCAATCCGCTGTTCTTCGTCGCCGTCTACGCCCCCGCCCTCTCTGGCATCGGCCTGGTACTGCGGCACTACGGCGTCCGTGGCCTGCGCAGCTACCTACGCCGTCTGACACTGTGGCGGATGCCGCTGGGCTGGGCCGCCTACCTCGCCTTCGGGATCCCGGTCGCGTTCTACCTCGGGGCCTGGATCAAGGGCAGCCCGCTGTCGTTCCCGTTCACACCCTGGTACACGGTCCTCCCGGCGCTGCTGCTGATGCTGGTGCTCGGCCCGATGGAGGAGTTCGGGTGGCGCGGCGTCGCCCTGCCGCTGCTGCAACGCAAGTTCCGCCCGATCGGCGCCGACCTGATCCTGTCGACCCTGTGGGCCATCTGGCACCTTCCCGCGTTCCTGATGAGTGGCACCCCGCAGAGCCAGTGGTCCTTCCCGGTGTTCTTCATCGGCGTCGTGTCGATCTCCTTCATCCTCACCCCGCTGTTCAACGCCGCCGGCGGCAGCATCCTCGTCGCCGCGATTTACCACTTCCAGATGAACAACCCGATCTGGCCCGACGCCCAGCCCTACGACTCGCTCATCTTCGCCGGCCTCGCCGTGGCGGCCGTGCTGGTGAACCGCCGCGCCATGTTCAGCCGCAGCGCGGGCGTGACCAGCGTGCTCTCCGCCGGAGACGAAGAAGCACTGGTCCAGGAGTACACCCACCCGGTGGGCGCCCCGGCAGGATCGACGCGATGAGCCCCGACACGGCGAACATGCCAGTCCTGGCCACGGAACGGCTCGTCAACGCCGCGATCACCGCGGTCGACCGCGACGTTGAGGAGGGCGCCGACTCCGGCGAAGGCTTCGGTGCGCGAGTGGACGTCGAACTCGGCGTCGGTGTTCTCCAGCCGGTCGCACTCGGTGGGTTCGGGCAGGCGCAGGTCGGGCGATGCACCGGTTGGTGCCGCCGCGAGCGACGCGGCGCAGCAGCTCGAGCCAGGGGGGGTCAGCGGTGCCGAGTCGAGCCCTGAGGGGCGACGGTCTTCGGCGAGACAGACCGCCCTCAGCTTCATGCTCCTGCCACGAGACCAGCACGGTCAGGGTCTCGCATCCCTCGTCGATCGAGCAGCGCCTCGCGGCGTACCGGGGCATAGCCAGGAGCCGACGAGTGACCGCCTGGCGGCTCGCCCGATGCTGCGGGCGTGGCTGGTTCAGAGTTCGGTGCGTCGCCACTTGTAGAGCGCGACGGTGACGAACACCGCGCAGGCGAGGGCCGTCGTGACAAGCGCGAGGGGCGCGGGTATGGGTTGGCCGGTGATGATCGCGCCGGTCACCGACGTGTCGGAGTCGGCGGTGCCGACGACCAGGGCCCAGGGCAACACCATGCCGAGCCCGGGGATCCCGGCGACGAGCTGCTGGCCGAACGCGAACGCCAAGGGAATCGCGATGACCGGACCGGCAGAGTCGAACAGGGTGCCCAGCATCAGGGTGAGGGTGAGGTAGAAGAGCAGATTCAGCGCCGGCACCAGGGCCCCGAGCGCGAACCTGGGCACCGACACCTCGACACCGGCGAGCAGAGTCTGCACAAGCAGCACCGCCGAGGGGATAGCGATCATGGTGGCGACGACGCCGACGGCGTTCGGGACGAGCTTCGACAGCAAGAAGGCGTCCCGGGAGGCGGGTTTGGACAGCACCCACGCGGCGGTGCCACTGCGCTTCTCCCCGACGATCTCTTCCTGCATGAGAATCGCCACCGCGATCGCAGCGAACATCGTCATCACGCCATACAGGCCGAACACGCCCAGGTCATCCGGGGCGTCCCCCCACACGGCCACGGCGACGGAGCCGTTGATGACCACGGTCCACAGCAGCGCCTGGGTCCACCACTCCCGGGTGCGCCACCAGGCGCCGAACCCCGCCCGCATCAGCGGGGACAGACCGGCCCGCCACCCGTGCCCGCGCAACGGTTCTAGTCCCGAGGCCGTCAGGTCACTCATCGCCGGAGCTCTTCTCGACCAGGTCGACGAACACGTCCTCGAGCCGGGCACTGGGCCGGGTGAACTCGGTGACGACGAGTGTCTCGTCGTCCAGCAACACCCGCTGAAGGCGGGCCGCGGCCAGATCGGTGTCGCTGACCACGATGGTCAACCGCGCCGTGCGCTCGCCACCGTCGACACTCACCTGTGTCACCCACGGCTGCTCCAGCAGCGTCATCCGGGCCCGCTGCACGTCCCCCTCGACCGCGACGACGAAGGTCGGCTGCGACCCCCCCGCCAGCATCTCGGTGAGTGGTCCTTGGCTGATGATGCGACCGTCCTTGAGGATGCACACGATGTCGCTGACCCGCTGCACGTCATCGAGGATGTGGGTGGAGTAGAACACCGTGGAGGTCGCCCGGAAGTGCTCCAGGATGCTCAGCACGTCCCGACGCCCCAGCGGGTCCAGCGCAGCGGCCGGCTCGTCAAGAATAAGCAGGTCGGGCTGGTGGATCTGCGCCTGCGCGATGCCCAGCCGCTGTGTCTCCCCACCTGAGAGAGTCTTGATCGGCCGGTCGGCCTTGCCGGTCAACCCGACCAGCTCGAGCATCTCGGCGATGCGCGACTCGATGGCGGCGGCCGGACCGGAGAAGAAGAAGCCGGCAGCGAACCGCAGCGTCTCCCGGGCCGTCATCCGCGGGTAGAAGCGCGGCTCCTGCGGCAGATACCCCACCTGGGCACGCACCCGCGGACTGTCGGCGACCACATCGCACCCGAACACGCTGCCCGACCCCGCCGTCGGCCGGATAAGCCCCAGCAGCATCTTCATCGTCGTGGTCTTGCCCGCACCGTTCGGACCCAGAAACCCGAACACCGAATGCCGCGGCACCTGCAAGTCGATCGAATCCACAGCGCTCACACCGCCATACGACTTCGACAACCCCCGCGTCTGCACCGCCAGATCCACCGCCGCCACCCTCCCTCAACTGGAACGACCCCGGCCACGCCAGCGGCCCGGACACCGCCAAACTAGCCTCAGCCCCCTTGCGAAGGGGCCACGACCAACCACAGACCCATCCGCACCCCACGACGCGGTCGCCCACGCTGCGGGCGGTAGCGACGCGGGTGAGGCACAGATCGCTCTCATCGAGGTGCGTCCACTGGCGGCCGGAGTGGGTCGTGCCTGGCCGCAGAGCTGTGCGTTTCCCGACTAGAGGATCTGACGGCCTACTGCGGTCTGGTGGGGAGCGTCCGGACAGGCCAACGGGAACAGAGCAGCCCGACCAGCCGATGTCCGTCCGCCGCGATGTGTCTGCTCTCCTGCCGGCTGACGGTGGGCGGGGGGTCGTTGACCGTGGTTGTACGGTGCGTGGATGCCGGACCAGGCGAACGTGGACGATCAGCAGTCGGGCCAGCGGGTAGGTCTGTGGGATCGGCCTCGGCTGCGCTTCCTGGTTATCGCGTACGGGGTGTCGTGGGTGTTCTGGCTGGGAGCCTGGGTCGCGGCGACGGCCACCGACGCCGGTGATCTGCTGTTCAACGAGGCGCTGGTCTTCGACGTCCTGTTCGGTGGGGACCCGTCGGGCACGCTGGTGGCGTTGTCGTTGCTGTCCCTGCTCGGGGTGTATGGGCCGATGGTCGCCGGGCTCGTCGCGTCCCGTGCGGACCCGGCGATCCCGGCGGGGGACCTGCGGCAGCGGGTGCTGCGGGTGGGGGTCGGGGGCCGCACCTACGGCCTCGTGGTGCTGATCCTGCTGCTGGTCACGGTGCCGACCTTCGCGGTGACGGCCGTGATCGCTGACCCGGCCGATGACGCTCCCGGGGCGGGCACCCTGCTGGTGTTTCTGCTGGTGTTCTTTGCCGTGCAGCTGGTGACGTCGGGCACCGAGGAGGTCGGCTGGCGCGGCTACCTGACTCACACCCTGCTGCGCGGGCGTGGCTATTGGGACACCGGGTGGGCCGTCGGGCCGGTGTGGGCGGTCTGGCACTTCCCGGTGGTCATCCAGATCTTCCTGGCCCAGGGCATGCAGCCGGCGGCGATCGTGGGCTCGCTGGCCGGGTTCAGCATCGGCATCGTGGCCATGGCGATCCTGCAGGCGTGGTTCTACCAGCGCACCCGCAGCGTGTTCCTCGCGATCGTCATCCACGCCGCGTTCAACACCGTCCCCCTGACCATCGTGTTGCTGTTCGAGGGCTCCCCGGCAGCGGTGCTGGCCAACCTGCTGCTGTGGGCGGTCGTGATCGTCCTCAAGTCCCGCACCGACCGCGAAGCCCGGACGGGCGCCACCAGCCCGACGGCGTAGCGGCGAGCACGCCAACCCCGCATCCATCCGTCCCGTCGGTGAGGAGACTGGGGTCATGTCGTGGATCAGGCCGGGCACGGATCGCGGGGCGCGGCGCAAGTGCCTCGCCCCGTGGGTGGCGGTGTCAGGGGTGGCGGTGCTGGGGGCCGCGACGCTGGCGGCCACCGACTCGTCCGGCCTCGAACGGTTCATCGGAGGGCTGCCTGGCCCGGTCGTCGTCGCCGCGGCGGGGGCCGCCGGCCTAGGGGCCCTGACCTTCCTCGAGCGCCGGGGGTTCTGGTCGTGCAGCACCCGGGCGACCATGCTGCGCGGGATCGGCGTCGCTGCTGCCGCGGCCCTGCCGCTGGCCGCGGTCGCGATCGGCGTGGACTTGGCCGTGGGGTTCCCGAGCGACACGAACGTGGCGTGGCCGCAGGCATGGGTGGTGTACCCAGTCATCGCCGTCGTGGCCGAGACGGCCTTCCACCTGCTGCCGCTGAGCGCCCTGGTGGGGCTGACCCGCTCCCACTTCCACGATCTGCGGCTCACCGAACGGACATGGGTCCTGGTGCTCGCCGCGGCCGCAGTCGAACCCGTCGCCCAAGCCGTCCTGGGCTCAGGGCTGCTGCCCTTCGTCGTGCCGCACGTGTTCCTCATCGGCGTGGTCGAGCTGCTCTTGCTGCGACGCTTCGGCTACCTCCCCATGGTGGCGTTCCGGCTGCTCTACTACCTGGCCTGGCACGTGCTGTGGGGCCACGCCAGACTCGAGCTGCTCTTCTGACCCAAAGAGCCGACCCGCACATGGCAGCAGAGCGCGATGCCCACCGGGTTGAGCACTCCTCCTATTGCTGTGCCGGCGCCGAGTGCGGTCACGGCGATACCGCCGCGAACGGCGCGGTCCAGGTTGCTCTCGTTGACGGTCATGGTCACTCCCAGCGATGGGTCGGTGTTGTCGTTCGTGTCGGTCATCTCAACGCTGATACCCCCCGGGGTATGCCGCGTTCGGCCGGGCGCCCCGTCACACGAGCCAGGCCGTTCCCCTGGGGATCCCCGCATCGAGCGTGCGACGGTGTGACCTGTTCATACTGGCAGAACAGCGTGATAAGTTGTGCTTATGAGCCTTCTGGCCGCCTATCGCGATGCTCGTCGGGATGAGGGCGTCGCGCGGCTGAGTCGTCTGCTTTCGCTGCGGGCGATGGCCGCGACGGGCATGAACCAGCGCGAGATCGCTGACTCGCTCGGGGTTAGCCAGCCGGCGGTGAGCCAGCAGCTGAAGACGGCACGAGAGCTTGGTGGGGTCGATCCGGAGCTGCTGGTGGAGGCGGCCGGGCCAGTGCTCACGGCGTTGGCGGCCGAGCGCGGGTACTCGCGTCTGGCGGTCTTCGGCTCGCTGGCCCGCGGCCAGGCCACCCGCGACTCTGACATCGATTTGCTGGTGGAGGCCCCCGAGGGGACGTCCACGTTCGACTTCCTCCGATTCCGGCGGCTGCTCGAGAAGGTGCTGGGACGTGAGGTGGATCTGGTGTCCTATGGCGGGCTGAAGCCTGTGGTGGATGACGACATTCGTCGTGAGGCGGTGCTGTTGTGATGGAGCGGAGGGCCGCGAAGGAGTTGCTGCACATTCAGGGCTGGCTTGACCGTGTCGGGCAGATTGTGGAACGGGGTGCGGACGTCTACCTGGCCGATTCGTTGCTTCAGGAGGCCGGTGACTCGCTGATGATGAAGGTGGGGGAGGCTGCGAACAGGTTGTCCCGGCTAGGGGTGCTGGAGCCGGATGGGGTCGAGTGGGCGCTGGCGGTCGCGAACCGCAACTTCCTCATCCATCAGTACGACGAGATCGACCGCCGGCTGACCTGGCTGACGCTCTCCCGTGACCTCCCGGCCTGGGGCGAGTCGCTGCGGGCGCTGTTTGCCGCGGCCCAAGCCGCGATGCAGGACAGCACCGGATAGGCAAGTGAGCGCGGTCTACGCCACGGCCTAGTTCGTGGTCGCGCGGCTCAGGGCATCGCTGGCACAAGCGGCAACGAAGCGCGGAATCGCCGCGTCGATGCACTTCGCCGTGGCAGCAAATGGCAGCAGGCACTGGGAGACTGGGGGAGACGCCGTGAGACGCAGACGCCCAGGCTGACCTGCGCGAACGGCTGCGCAGGTCAACGGCCTGCTCTGTGCCCAGCTGATGTCGCTCATAACCCAGAGGTCGCAGGTTCAAATCCTGCCCCCGCTACCAAGAACATGCAGGTCAGGGCCTTGATCACTCGATAGTGATCAAGGCCCTGACCAGTCTTGACCGCAGTTCGACCGCAGCCTGATGGGGCCGACGATGCGTCAGCAGCGGCGTTTATGCAGGTCAACGCCCTCCCCGGTGCTCGGGAGTTGTCGCCGGGACCCAGAGGTCGCAGGTTTCGCTCCCGAGCCGGCTGTCGCACGGGCAAACGGCGATGGCATCGGCAGCGGGCGACACAACGCGTCGCGCAGGCCAGCGAGCAGCTCGGATCGGAGACGGCACTGGTCGCGGCAGAAGCGGAAGAAGTCGCTCAGGGACTCGCGCTGAGCTTGCGGACGACGTACTGGTTCAGACTCAGGCGCTCCTCGGCCGCCCGAATCGCTAGGTCCCGGTGCAGGGCTTCGCCGACGCGCAGGTTGAACTTGCCCGAGTACGCCCGGTCCGACAACGGCTGGGGGACCTCCTCGCCTGCGGTGGTCATGTCGTCGACGGTGCCGGCGAGTAGGTCTGCGAGCCCCTGCAGCGCCTCCTGCTGGGAGGGGGCGAGCCAGGACAGCGACGGGAACTCCGCGGCGGTGGCGACGAACTCGCCGTCCTCGGCCGACCAGGTGACGCGGTAGGTGTAGTGGGACACGTCGATAGCAGGTGCGGTCGGCATCACATCGCCTCCTTCTTGTCGATCGCGGCCAAGACCTGTCGGACTTGGTAGGGCTTGGCCTTGCCCTTGTCGTTCTGGATGTTGACCCGGGGGTCACCGGGCCACGGCGTCTTGAACACCGCGTGCGAGCCACCGGTGGTGCGTGGCGACCCGAAGTAGTGCTCGCAGACCCGGTGCAGGTCCGTGTACCGGACGTTGCAGGGGTTGGCTCTCATGGCGTTCAGGAGTTGAGGTATCGACGCCACGTCAGGATGGTACTACATGCGGTACTGCTGTGCGGTGTCGCGGCAAGGCCTCTGGCGCCCTCAGCACCACACTCATCGCGGCTGGATCCGCGCACTTGTCAGCGCGTGTGATCGTGTTGCGCGGCTTGTGGCGATGATGGTGGTCGGCATTGCCGTGTGACTGGGAGGTAGCGCGTGCAGGAGGGTTCGGTCGGCTCGTGGCGCGAGCGGGTGCCGGGGGCGACGACGAGGCTGCTGGCGGTCGTCGCGGGGGTCGGGCCGGTGCTGTACATCCTGCTCACCGTGGTGCTCGGTCTGCTGTGGGCCGGCTACGACCCGATCCGCGACACCCAGAGCGAGCTTGGCGCCGTGGACAGCCCGTACCAAGCGGTGATGAACGTGGCCGGCTTCGGGGGGCTGGGGCTGTCGATCCTGGCGTTCGCGGCCTGCTACGCCCTGGTCCTGCGCGGCGGCTGGCCGCAGGCGGTGGCGGTGATCTTCCTGGGGGTGGCCGGGCTCGGCATGGTGATCGTCGGATTCTTTCCCTGCGACCCCGGCTGTGTCGATGTCACCGCTACGGGCCGCCTGCACGGCGTGTTCAGCGCACCCGGCGCCATAGGCCTGCCCGCCGCGGCGATCCTCTCCGCGTGGGTGTTCGCCCGCGACGGCCGCTTCAGCAGCCGCTGGCAGGTCCTGTCGCTGCTGGTCGGCGTCCTCACCCTTGCCTCCGGGCCCGTCATCCAGTCCGGCGTCCTCACCGACGCCAACGGCCTGCTCCAACGTGCCGGCATGTGGCCGGCACTGTTGTGGATGACCGCGGTGTCCCTGCGACTGCTCACCCTGGACCGACGCGCGCCACTAACGGCAAGCGGCAGCGTCTCGCCGAGAACCCACCCCACGAACTGAACCCTCCGTGCGGTCCCCGGCGACACCCTGGTTGCGGCTTGGTCGGGCGATCGTGCCCGACTCGCGGCAGAGTCGCACGGATACGGGCACGTGCCGGGTCGTCCGGCCGCGGTTGTCGTCCCTGCTATCGACTGGCCGCTCGCGCGGTGAGCCAGGGCTTGATCTGGGATGCTCCGTAGCCCGCCCCCGTCAGCCAGGTGATCAGGAGCACGGCGTCGGCGACGGGATCGACCTCGTTCGGGTCGAGGGGGGTGATGATGAAGCCCACCACGGCCAGGATGAGGAATACCACCGCAGCGACTGCCCAGGAACGTCGCCGGTACATCCCGGCACCGACCGCGGGAATCGCCCATGCGAGGAGCCCAAGGGAGATCAGTGGGATGCCGACCCAGAGCAGAGCGGTCCATACCGCACTGCCCCGCGAGGCGGTCGATGGTGTGGCCAGCCACTCTCGCACTGGCCGCACCTGTTGGTCGGACAGGCAGCGCACCTCAACACCCTCGGCAGACACATCCAGTGCATGATCGATCAGCCCCAGGTGGCAGAACCGGCAAGGTGCGCTACGAAACGCGCCCAGCGCCTGGCTCAGCGCCATCACCTCCGCAGATGACACCCCCGGTGCTTCGGGGGCGTACCGCTGGGCAACAGCAGCGCCATAGATGGCAGCGGTTTCCTCCGGCCGCAGCGCACCCAGGTGCGCCTCCACACCGGAGAACACTGCCTCGACGCCACCCACTGGATGACCGGTCGGCTGCAGACTGGACATGACTCGTCCCTCCCTGACGAGCATCAGCCACGCAGGGTCGCGGGGGCAGAGTCGCACGACCTGACTGGAACCTGGCGCGCCACGCCGCTCTGGTGCAGGGCGGCGAAGCATCCTGTCAAGCAGAAGCGGACTTGGCCGAGGCGGTCTCCGCGTGGGTGCTCGCACGCGACATCCTCTGTTCGCCAGTCTGATCCGCCGCCTGACCGACAAGATGGAGACGTCGGTTGGGAATGACCCCAGGCGGCGAACTCTGTGGCGGTTGCTGATGGGAGGGGGGAGCCATGCTGTTCGATGACTCGACCACGCTCACACCGGCTGGGAACGGGCGCTTCGACTGGGCCGTCACAGCGGACTGGGACCAAGGTCTCGGTGCCTACGGCGGGTTCGTCGCCGGCGGTGCCGCTCGGGCGGCCGAGTTGAGCGAGCCCGATCTCGACCGGGTGCTGCGCTCACTCAGCCTGCACCTGGGCGTGCCGTTGCCGATCGGGCCGGCAACCGTGGTGGTCGACCCGCTGCGCGTGGGATCCGGGCTGTCCATGTGGTCAGTCACCGTCAGAGACGCGTCAGATGGGCTGGCAGCGCACGCGGTCGCCGTCACGGGCAGGTCCCGGGCAGCCGACCTCGACGACGTGGCAGCCGGCTGGGGCACCGTCGACGCACCCGAACTGCCCCCGTGGGATGACCTAGAACCCCTGCTACTGCCCGTTCCGCCGGCCCCGCCCTTTACCCGGCATGTCGAGTTCCGGCTGGCCGAGGGGCCGCCGCTGAGCGGCCAGCCGCCGCGGTCGACCGGATACGTGCGCTTCCGCGACCAGGCCAGCTGGGACGCCGCCTCCTTGTTGGGGATCGCCGACGCCTGGTGGGTCACTGCGATGACCACGCTCACCACTCTTCGACCCATGCCGACGGTGACCTTCAAGGCGCAGTTACTCGTCGACCCCGCCACCATCCCAGCCGGTGAGCCGCTGGCCTACGAGGGGTTCATGTCCGCCGCCCACCAAGGGTTCAACAGCGAGACCCGCCGCCTGTGGACCCTCGACGGTCGCCTCGCCGTGGAGAACCTGCAGACCATCGCCGCCGTCAAGTAGACATCCGACCGCCCCCGCCGGGCTCAGCGAACGACCCCGGCGAACGCGCGACCAGCGGCAGATGCGCGCGTTCGTTTCGCCTGGTCCGCGCCTTTGCAGCGGGGTCGTTCGTCCTTGCCACGTCGGTGCGCGGCTGCTGACGTCGTTGTGGGGCGCCGCCGTTAGGTCTCGATCGCCTTCTTGATGCTGCCGAGCCAGGTGACCAGGTCGCTCTCACCCTTCGAGAAGACCTTGACCTCGATCTTGTCCAGGAACGGCACTGGGCTGGAGACCTCGACCTCCAAGGCAAGCGCCGTGGCTGTCTCGTGTGGTTCGAAGGTGTAGGTCCACGTCACACCGGTGGAGGAGTGGTCCACGATGCGCTCGTTGGGGACGTAGTCCTGGCGCGTGAGGGTCCCGTGGAAGGGAAGGAAGAGCAGGTGGCTCTGCCAACGCCAGACGGAGCCCTCCCCGGCATCCGGTGCGACGTCCTTCTCGGCGATCGTCGACGCCCCTTCGAAGAACGCCTCGAACGTGTTTGTCGGGTATTTGACGAAGTCGAAGACCTTCTCTACGGGTGCGTCGATGTGGATGCTGCGCTGCAACGACGTGCTACTCATCGCGACGGGCCCCCTATCAGCTTGATCCCACCCGGCCGTGCCCAGTGGCCCGCTGCTCCTGCGGCCTGGTGCCGCAGGCACCCACAGCATGACGGTCCTGCCGGTCAAGTCGAGCTTCCAGAGTCCTAGGACCCACATACCGCGCGGCATCCGGCCGGCTTGCCTTCCGACGCCCCCAGAGACCCCCGCAGCGGCTATCCAGACGCCTGTCGGCACGTCGTGGACCGACGTCTTCTCATCGGCAGGCAGATCCGGTCGGCTTGTCGAACGAGAGGATGCGCCCGCTTCTGGGCTGAATGACGCCGGTCATCGGCACGATCTGACGGATACTGGGAACGCCCGACCATCGCTGATGACCGGTCAACGGTATGCCGTACTCATCGCGGCTGAGGGCGATCGCAGTACCCCGCGGGTAGTCAGGAGCGAGGGGTGGTGAGTCCGGTTTCGCCGGCGTCGATGACGCGGTCGAGCAGGAACCGGTAGACCGCGCCTTGGACGCCGGGTAGCTGGGCGGCGATCTGGCGCAGAATCGCCAACTTGTCGTAGTAGTTGTGCTTGCGCTTGATCTTCAGGCCTTCGTCGAACTCGTACACCTCGACGATGGGGTAGGTGTAGTCGATGTCGCCGTAGCGCTCGGTGATCTCCCCTTCCCAGATCTCAGTCCGACCGCAGACCACGATCCCGCCGGTGTCCCGCACCACCGCGACGGGGCTGGTGTCCACGTCCCACTGCACGATGGTGCGCACCTGCTCGTGTCCACGGAAGGTGCCGGGGGCGGCGGTGACCTGACCATCAGGTGCGTAGGTAGCCACCATCGCCTCCACGTCACGATCCTGGAACGCCTGATGGAAGGCCTGCACTGCCTCGCGCACCTGCTGGTCCAGGTCGTGGTCCTGCTCGACAGACATGACCCACCTCCTGGTGATCTAGGACCGCGGTCGCGCCTGGTACCTGCATCCTCAGGCGAGATGGGTCACCCGTCCAGGGGCCGAGGACCTCACCGCAGGCGCGAAGCGGATGGCCGGCAAGCACCGCAATGCCCTACATGCGGCACGTTGGGACGTTTCGCGCGCCGTGACGGTGGACTCTGGCACGTGGTGACCCCCGGTGCTACCTGTGGGGAGGAGGGCATGGGAGGAGGCGATTCACTCGTGTGGCTTGAGCACAGCGTGTGCATCGACGCGCCAGTGGAGAGCGTGTTCGACTTCTGGAAGGACCCGGCGAACCAATTCGCCCTGGCGCCGGATGATCGAGCCGAACTGGTGGACGTGCGGCTTACCGACAGCGGCGTGGGGACGTCCTACCGCATAGCCATCAAGGTGGCGGGGCGGACGGTACGCGGGCCCTCGACGGAGTTCACCGAGCTGATCCCGAACCGGCTGATCGTGGATCGGTCGTCGATGGGCCTGCACGGGACGTGGCACTACGAGTTCACCCCCGAGGGCAGCGGCACCCGGCTGACCATGCGCGGACAACCCCGCGGGCTGTGGCGCCTGCCGGGTGTCGCCTGGCTGGTGGACTACGTCATGGGACCCCGCCACGAGCACATGCTCACCTTGCTGAAGCAGACCCTCGAGCAGACCGGCGACCCCGCGGGAAGCGTGACGTAGCCCCACCTACTGGTGAGGTCCAGAGCAAGCCGGGACCGCACCATCGCGGCTCGAGTGGGAAACGCACCGGTCGCGGCAATTGAGGATGTCCGTGTGAGTCGGTCTTGGTGGTCTTCCCGACCGGCAGGTGCCTCCCCCCACCGCGATGAGGGTCCTTGGCCTCTTGGCATGGCCCCCCGCCGGTGCAACACGAGAGACGGGAGTCGATACCGGCACCCTGTCGGAACGGAGGGGACGGCATGAACGCCTTGCAGTTCAGGACTCGCGCTGCCGTGCTGTGGATGGCGGTTGCGGTCGCCACGGTGGCCCAGATGTTGCTGTACTTGCTCATCCCGGGAGCGCTAGAGGAGATGCTGGCTGGTCAGATCGAGGGCGAGGCGTTGACCGCGGGCGTGGGCTACCAGATGGCCGTGCTGGTGGTCATCCCCCTGGCGATGGCGACGGTGACGCTGCTGGCCCGTGATCGGGTGAACCGCTACGCCAGCCTTGTCGTTGGGCTGTTGGTGGGGCTTCTGGGCTCCTTGCTTGTCGGCGACCACGTGTTGGACGGTGTGGTCAACGGTCACGTCCTGCTGGCCGCGGTGGCCGTGCTTCTGGCCTTCCTGATCGCCGGTCTCAGTGCTGCCGAGCTGCGCCGGCCGGGTTCAGGGCCCGGCGTGAAGGCAGACGCACCGACCGGACGCCGCCACCCGACCACCGTCTGACCGGGCAAGCCAGAACGGGGCCAGGGCCCACCGGGGGACTGCCGTGCTACATGCGGCATAGGACCGGTAAACGGTATGCCGTACTCATCGCGGATCGATCCGGTCGATGCTGGCAGTGTCTGACCTGCGTCATGTCGCGCGGGGAGGGCCTTCGGTTGAGCCGTTGGATCAGTGACCGCGGAACGTCGTCAATCTGCTCCGGCGCCGAGTCGAGGTGCGCAGGACGAGTCGGTTGATTACCCGGTCTGCCCCATGACCGCCGCCATGTCCGAGACCCCCCAGTGGGCAACGATCTTGCCCTCGCGAACCTGATGGATGTCGATCACGGGGATCTCGACCCGCCTCCCGCTGGGAGGGAAGCCCATGAGCTCGCCCTGGTGTGTGCCGCTGAACGTCGCGCGCACCACTACCTTGTCCCCGTCCTGGAGCATCTCGTGGACGGTGACGGCGAAGTCCGGCATCGCCGCACGCATCATGTTGAATCCCTGCCGCGGTATCTCGCGGGTCGGCTCCATGCCGGGCCAGGGCTCGTGTTCGACGAAGTCCTCAGCCATGTAGCGGTCGATCGTGGCGTCGATGTCCTGCCAGCAGACAGCGCGTCGTAGAACTCCTGGACCATTGGCTTGTCATCGGCCATACGGAGACTCCTTCCCCAGCCGGAGGCTTGATGGCGAGGCCCAGTCGGGCGAGCACGCTCCGGATGGCCGCACCCCAGCCTCGCGGACGACTCCGAAGCAGCGATTCACCACTCGGCCGCGGAACCCAGACGCAGCTCGATGGATCAGCAGAAGACGCGCTGGTCGCGGCAGAGTCGCGCGTTCTGGCTGGAGTTCGGGGCCCGCGCTAGGCCATGGGTGGGAGTGGCAGTTGGCGGACTCTGACGGCGCTGTCGGTGAGGACGACGACCGCACCCGCGGTCAGGTCGTTCTCAATGGCGGGCAGGTTGGCGGCGAGCAGGGCGGCGAGTTGATGCGGTCGTCGGCCGGTGCTGGTGCGGACAAGGACTACCGACGGCCGCGTGGCGCCGCTGCGTGCCAGGAGGGTGCCGAAGTCGGTATCGGCGGACACCACGGCTCGGTCATCGTCGCGGGCTGCTTGCATGACCTGGGGGTCGGATGCTCGGGCCAGCCCGAGTGTGCGGACGTGCACCGCGTCGATGTCAGACTCGGCCAGCAGAGCGGGCAACGCGGGTGAGAGGTTGTTGTCCAGCAGCAGTCTCATGCGGTGTGCAGCAGTGGCAGCTGGCGTTCCCGGACCGCGTCGGCGGCAAACCGGAGCGCCTCAGTGATGTCGTCGGCTTGCAGGTCCGGAAGCTCGGTGAGGATCTCCTGTGTGGTCATGCCGTCGGCCACCATGGCGACCACGGTGGCCACCGGGATCCGCAGCCCCCGCAGGCACGGCACCCCGCCCATCTGGTCAGGGTTCACCGTGATCCGGGTGTAGGCCATGGGGTCAGCGTAGGCCCACTGGTGGCCGCGGGACGTCGGCGATCTACCGCTGCCCGCCAGGACGGCGTTGTCAGGTGCCCGAGGCCATGAACGCAGCGAGGATGTAGTTGGGGTGCCGGTCGAGGTTCTTGCGGGCCCGGTCGTAGCGCATGGTCGTCCGGGGGTCGGCGTGCCGGGCGGCGATCTGCACGTCGCGCAGGTCGACCCCGGCGTCGAGCATGGTGGTGACGAAGGTGTGTCTCAGCATGTGGGGGTGCAGCCGAGGCATCCGCATTCCCGAGGCTTCGGCGAGCCGGCGTAGCCGGCGGGTGGCGGCGTGCCGGTCCATCCGGGAGCCGCGGCGGGTGCGCAGGATCGGCCCGACCGGACGCCCGTCGATCGCGAGGTCGATCGCCCGGCCCACCGCCGGGGGCAGCGGCACGAGAACGACCTTGCTGCCCTTCCCGACCACGCGCAGGACCCGGTGGCCGTGCTCCTCCCCGAGGTCGGTGACGTCGGATCCGCAGGCCTCGAACACCCGCAGCCCGAGCAAGCCGAGCATCGCCACCAGCGCGAAGTCGTTGCGGTTGGCCGAGTCCCGGGCCGCGGTGAGCAGGGCCTCGAACTGCAAGTGCGTTAGCCCTAGGGTCGGCGACTCCGGCGGCACCCTGGGGCGTCGCAGGTGCTCGGCCGGCGAGTGCTCCAGCACCCCGTCGATGACGCAGGTGCGGTAGAACCCGGCCACCACCGAGGTGCGCCGCGACACCGTCGACGGCTTGAGCCGGCGGGTCTCCTGCATCCACCGCACGAACAGCTCCAACTGCGGCCGGGTCGCCGCCAGAGGGTCCAGGCGGCGCTGGGCGCACCAGTCCAGGAACCCGCGCAGATCTGAGGCTGTGTGCGTGCGTGACAGGCCGGTGTAGCGGGCCAGGAACGCCGCCACCGCCACCCGCAACCGCACATCAGCAGTGAGCATCTCGCCGGCCAAAGCCGGCACCAGAACAGCGGTCATCCCCGATGATCAGACCTGTTGGCAATCGCCCGGCTGCTGATCTCCAAAACGCCCCCGCAGCGGCATGTTCGCGCGTTTCGCGACTGCACGGGCGGGCCACTCATGTTCAGGATGCGCTGGTGGGTGTTGATCGCTGGTTGATGTAGTCGAGGGCGATCGCCAAACTGAGCGGTCTGCCGATGCGCCGGGTGTTGGGATCCTGGGGTGCGGCGGGGCTGATCGGGCCGGCGGACTCCGCGGGGAGCCGAGCCGGGCGTCAAGGGCATGAGCGCGGGGTTCCCGTGGCTGGCTTGCGCGACTGAATCCAACGGTCGGGGAGTGAACGTTGCTGGTGGCGGCGCGCGATCACCTGCCATCAGGCCGTACCGGAGTTCTCCGGGCTTGGCCGGACATGCATGGGCGCCGGGTCCTAGGCTCCAAGGAGCCAAGCGTTTCGTGGGAGGGCATGTCCATGCGTGAGATCACCTCGGCCCGTGTCGGTATTCGAGGCCGTGCAGTTCTCCTCGGCGTGCTGGCCGCGCTCGTTGCTGCGCTGCCGGTGCTTCCGGCGCAGGCGAAGCCGAAGGACGAGACCGATCTTGTCGTGATGACCCAGAACCTGTACCTGGGGTCCAGCCTGACCCCGGCGCTGGCCGCCACCTCGCCCGAGGGGTTCGTGGCGGCAGTGGCCCAGATCTTCGCGACGGTGCAGTACACGGACTTCCCGGCGCGCGCTGAGGCGATCGCGGACGAGATCGAGGCCAACGAGCCGGACCTCGTCGGTCTGCAGGAGGTCACTCGGTGGACGACCGGGGGCCTGAATCCTCCTCCTGGATATGACTTCCTGGCGATCCTGCAGGCGGCGCTGGCGACCCGTGGGCTGGACTACTCGGTGGCCGCGGTGGTGGACAACGCCTCGATCGGACCCGCTCCGTTGGCGCGCCCCGGCTGTGTGCAGCCTGGCCCGACGATCACGTGCTGGGTGCAGTTAGACGATCGGGACGTGATCCTGGTCAACGACGACACCCCGGGGCTGACGTGGAGCAACCCGCGCAGCGGACGATACGAGGCGCAGGCGGTGGTCAACTCCCCGGTCGGGCCGCTGTCGTTCGACCGCGGCTGGGTGAGCATCGACGCGCGGCTGGATCGCCAGCCGTTCCGGTTCGTCAATACGCACCTGGAGACCGAAGACTTCCCGACGGTGCAGCAGGCCCAGGCGGCCGAGTTCGTCTCCGGGCCCGGCCGGGGTGGGACGATCATCGCTGTCGGTGACTTCAACTCCGCTGCTGACGGGTCCACGACGACGTCCTACGCGCAGCTGACCGCACCCGGGAAGTTCCGCGACGCCTGGGACGAGGTCCAGCTCGGTGACGGCTTCACCTGCTGCCAGGCCTCGAACACCCCACCGCTGGCCCCGGGGGCGCTGAACAACGAGGTGTCGACGTTGCAGACGCGCATCGACCTGATCCTGAGCCGCGGAGCGGCACGGACCAGCGGTGGCCAGGCGTCGCTGGTCGCGGACACGCCATTCCAGCAAACGCCTCCGTTCTGGCCCTCGGATCATGCGGGGGTGGTCGCGGAGTTCCGGCTGTAGTAGCCGAGGCACCACCCGACGGGCGGTGTGGCCTGCTACGAGCGCCATGTCCGACATAGCCGGTGAGGGGCCTCTCAGTCCCGGCGAGATCGCCGAACTGTTCCACGTGACCCCGACGACCGTGTCCCGCTGGGCCAAGCAGGGCCGCCTGCCCTCGATCCGCACTCTCGGTGGACCCGCAGGTTCCGCTTCTCCCACATCGAGCCGCACCTGAACGCCGTGGAGTAGGCAGCCCTACTCCAACAGCAGTACCTGACCCGGCGGAACGCACCACCAGCGGCATACTCGAGCGATCGCAGTGGCCCTCAGCGCGGCATGGCCGGGAAACGGTATGCCGTACTCATCGCGGCATATCAAGTAGAAGCGAGCGAGATGGGGGCCTCGATTGGTGTCGATTGTCGCTGCCCAGGCGGGCGGGCCTGTGAGGCGTAGCGTCGGGGTGTGCTCTACCCGAACGGCTTTCCTGGCTGGATCGACTTGCAGACTCCTGATCCCGACGGCGTCAAGGCCTTCTACGGCGAGTTGTTCGGCTGGGTCGCCGAGGACGTGCCGACCGACGGTGGTCCGCCGTACTCGATGCTGTACCGCGAGGGGATCGAGGCGGGGAACCTTGTCTGCGGGCTGGGCCCGATGGCCCCGGAGCAGGTCGCGGCGGGGATGCCGTCGGTGTGGGCGACCTATGTCCTGGTGGGCGATGCCGATGAGATGGTGGCGGCGGCCCCTGGCGCCGGGGGGAGCGTGGTGATGCCGGCCATGGACGTGACGGGTCAGGGCCGGCTGGCCATGGTCGCTGACCCGTCCGGCGCGGCGATCGGGCGTGGCAGCCGGCTGGGCACGAAGGCGCGGACGTGTTCAATGTCCCGAACGCCCGGGTGGTCTGACCTGCAGAGCCACGATCTCGCCGCGGCCCTGCGTTCTACGAGGAGCTGTTCGGTTGGCGCTGGGAGAAGGTCGAGCCAGCCGGCGAGTCGGACTACGTCGTGGCCCATCTGGACGCCAAGGGCGAGACCGCCGCGGCAGTCGATACCAGCGTTGCTGGCGCGATGCCGATGCCGCCCGGGGTACCGGAGGGCACACCGTCGGTGTGGATGGTCTATCTCAGGGTCGACGACTGTGACGCCGCCACCGCCAAGGTCGCTGAGCTCGGGGGGCGGGTAGAGGCGGGCCGATGGATGTCCCGGGGATGCGCATGTCGGTCGTGGCCGACCCGTTCGGGGCGTACTTCCAGATGATGACTGTCCCCACGTCCACGTCGTAGCCAGGTGGTGGCCCGCGTCTCCACTCGCGCCGCCCCGCACGTCGACACCGGATGCACCGGTCCACCGCAGCGACAAAGCAGCGGATAGGCCTCCAGTAGACGCTCAGCAGTCGGTGCGCGCAACCGCCTCAGCCGGGGCCCCGCTCGGCTACCGGTACGGCTGGAGCGCGCGGATCGCGGCATGACAGCGAGATCGTCAGCGGCAGGGACGATCCTTGGCGTGCTGGCTCAGACGGCGGCGAGGTCGTCGACGGTGAGGTGATCGCTGGGGTCGAAGGGCAGGCGGTCCAGGTGCTGGCCTGCCTCGACGTCGACACCGGGGGCGTAGCTGATGACTAGGTGACCGTCCCGGTGCAGGGAGGTCGGGATGGGGGCAGGCGGCGGCTGGGCGGACCCGACGACCTCGGCATGCTCGCTGATGTGCAGCGAGCCCGCCAGGATGGCGACGCCCTGCAGTGTCGTGGTCGACAGGCCGAGCGAGTGAAGGTGCTGCACCGACGGGTGGGTTCCGAGGGTGAGCCGGGCCGCGTCTGGTCCCATTCGGGTGCGCTGCACGCCGCGCATGCTCATCGGCCAGGCGAGCAGCAGCCCGTCGCGGGCGGCGTGGGCGGTGAGGTGGGCGGGCCTGAGGTCACCGGGCCGGCCGTCGGTGCGAACCTGCAGGTCCAGCAGGGCTGCGTCGTCGTCGTGGCACAGCACCCGGTCGTGGTGGTCGCGCCGTTCGTAGCGCATGTCGGCTAGGACCTTGGGCTGCCCGTATACCTGCTGGCCGTGGTCGCGGGCGAACCGGTTGGTCACCGCGATCGCGAGGTTGTACTGGGCGGGCCGGTACTCCGGCCGCAGGAGGCTCAACGCCGGCCAGTGCGGCGGAGCCGGATGCTCGCCGTAGGTGACCAGCGCGGTGACCACGACCTCGCCGTAGCGGGACGGTGGCAGCGATCCCAGACTGGCGGTGAAGTCGCTACCCGCTACTACGACCAGGGTGCCCGACCGTCCCCACGGCACCGGATGCAGCAGGGGTGAGGGAAGCAGGCCCTCCACTGCCGCCCGGTCGGCGCGGAACAGGCCGGTCACACCTCGCCGGCTGAAGGCGTGGAACGGTCCGCCCTCGAACCGGTAGCCGCCCACCGAGAACACCGTGGCTCGATCCAGGACACGTCGTGGACTTCCACCCATCTGACTCACCCCACCTTCGGAAGTACCCCGCGTCGCGGGTGCGGGCACAGGGGCGGAGGACCCACATCCGGAAGCCGGAGGGGACACCACCTGCCGGTGCCGTCGCGTCGCCATGCAGCTCGACCGCGTGGTGACCGTGGGCTCGTTCCAGCCCCAGACAACCCGGAGACACGTTGGGACATACGTCGGGACTCCGCAGGACCAGAAACGCACTAATTGCGGCACTTTGGGATGATCCTGCAGGCAGTCAACAGGTACTGGCTGTGCGGCGTGCCGCACTGGCCTGTTGCTCGCATGCCGTCTTGATACGTCGGAGGACGTCTTCGTCCGATCTCTGGTAACTGTCGGCGAGGATGTGGCCCAGGAGCGGGACACTCCAGAACCTTCCTGCATGGTGTTCCAGCGTGAGCCGGGTGCCTAACGCGAGGGGTTGGAACCGCCAGGTGAACGAGCCCTCGGTGGCCACGGTCGTCTCATCGCGGATCAGACGGTTCCGCTCGAACGCCACGTACTGGCCCGCCCCTCGGATGGTGACGCCAGCCACCCGCGTCCGGAAGCGATAGGTGGTGCCGACACCCTTCGGGGTGCGTACCACATCACCGAAGGTGACGCCCGGCATCAGCTCGTTGAAGTTCTCTGGGTTCTCGACGCAGCCGAACACCACGTCAACCGGGGCATTGATCACGATCTCGCAAACCCGGTCGCTCATCACCGACCTCCCCAGGTACCTGGACGACGCTCGCCGATGGTCGGGGCGACCGCGGACACCGGCCGGGCCCGCCAGCCTGAGGGTCCTGCCGACCTTGCCCCAAAGCCAGTGCCCATGGTCCCGTCCCGCTGCGTCCGGGCAGCCGTCGAAATCGGCTTCCCGTCGGAGTTGCACGCGGCAGGTGGGCGCCAGCGGCGCACGTACAAGCGGCATCGCGAGCCGGCCACGCGGTCCTCGATGAGTGGGTCTCCCGGCACTGGCTGGTCTGCCCTCGTGGTGCTACGGCTAAGGGTGAGGAGGGAGGCCGTACTGGCACATGGCTCGGGGACGACGTTCTCGCCAAGACATGCTGACCGTTCCGAAGGAGACCCTCGATCAGCCCGTTGCCCCAACAGACGGCCACTCGACACGCGAGGATCGGAAGAGGTGATGACATGACCACCTACGTCTCAAGCCTCCATGTAGGCGTCCCACCAGAGGCCGCGTTCAGCCAAGTGTTCGAGCTGATGATGAAGAACGTCGGCGGCTCCCCGGAACCCGGGACGCCCGCTGAGGGGCTGGGAGCCGCGTTCCGCTATGGGTTCGGCCTGCTTGGCTGGCGGGCCGAAGGCACCTGCACGATCACCGAGTACGTCCCAAGCGAGACGCTCACCCTCCAGTGGCACGGCCCCGAGCGGGCTACCGTCGGCAGCCTGCGGGGCGTGTGGACTTTCGTCCCGGATGATGCTGGAACCACCATCACGGTTCGCTCCTACTTCGAACCACGGATCCCCATCCTGCAGACGCTTGGCTCCCGGCTGATGATGTTCGGCTTCCGTAGGTCGGAGTTCCCAGCGATGAAGGCTGAGATGGAGAGGCGATTCCAGGGAGTCCAATCGACCTCGTGATCTAGCACGGCTCCTCGGCCGAGTTGAGTCTACGGACGTGGTGTACGACGTCGACGTGGTGAGCGTGGCGCTCCGTTGATGGGGGCGGCCACCGCGTGATCATCAAGAGGTCTGTCGAAGGAACTCGAGATGAGGAGCACGCGATGGCCGCAGGACCCAGTATTGACGTGTCTGGCTGGTTGGACGAGCAGCTGGCGCAGGCGAGCCCGGATCTTCTTCGGGCGATGGTGAAGACGTTCGCTGAGGCGATCATGGCCGCGGATGCTGACGCGGTCTGCAATGCCGGCTACCGGGAACGTAGCCCGGACCGGAGCAATCGGCGCAACGGGTACCGGGAGCGGGAGTGGGATACCCGGGCCGGCACGATCGAGCTGGCGATACCGAAGTTGCGGGAGGGCTCGTACTTCCCCAGTTGGCTGCTCGAACCACGCCGCCGTGCCGAACAGGCGCTGGTGAGCGTGGTGGCCACCTCCTACCTGCTCGGGGTGTCGACCCGGCGGGTGGAGAAGCTGGTCGAGCAGCTCGGCGTGACCCGGCTGAGTAAGTCGCAGGTGTCGGAGATGGCCAAGCACCTCGACGAGCAGGTCGCCGCGTTCCGCACCCGGCCGCTGGACGCCGGCCCGTACACGTTCGTGGCCGCGGACGCACTGGCGATCAAGGTGCGCGAGGCCGGGCGGGTGGTCAACGTGCACGCCCTGATCGCGACCGGTGTGAACGCCGACGGGCACCGCGAGGTTCTCGGTCTGCAGGTCACCACCGCCGAGGACGGCGCCGGGTGGCTGGGCTTCTTCCGCGACCTGGTGGCCCGCGGCCTGAGCGGTGTTGCCCTGGTCACCTCCGACGCGCACGCCGGGCTGGTGGACGCGGTCGCCGCGACCCTGCCCGGGGCGTCGTGGCAACGCTGTCGGACACACTTCGCGCTGAACCTGATGGGCGTCACCCCCAAGAGCGCCTGGCCCGGGGTGAAGACGATGCTGGCCACGATCTACGACCAGCCCGACGCCACCGCGGTGCACGCCCAGTTCGACCGGGCCACCGACACCCTCGCCGAGAAGCTGCCCGAGGTGGCCGACTACCTCGACGCCGCCCGCGCCGACATCCTCGCCTTCGCCCGCTTCCCCAAAGAGGTCTGGCGCCAGATCTGGTCGAACAACCCCCAAGAACGGCTCAACCGGGAGATCCGCCGCCGCACCGACGTCGTCGGCATCTTCCCCGACCGCGCCGCCCTGGTCCGCCTCGTCGGCGCCGTCCTCGCCGAACAGCACGACGAATGGATCGAGACCCGCCGCTACATGGGCCTTGACGCCCTCCGCAGGGCAAGGCTCAGCCTCGTCCCCAACACCCCAGACCAAGCCGAGACGAAGGAGGTGACCCCAGCCGAGATCACCGCATCGAGTCACAACCGACGATCACGTGGTGACGCCTTCATCCACCACCACCGTGGACTCGACCGAAGGACGGCATGCTCGCCCTACCCGCCCGCGACGAGATCACCGGCAGACAACGGCGGACCACCGCGCCGCGCGCGAGGCCCTCACGTGAGAGACCCAAGCTCCGCCTCAAGTGGCTCGTCATCAGTTCGGATAACCGTCTTCCTCCATTCGACGGCCAGCCCGTCGAAGCCCTCGTCCCCCACCCGCAGCCACGAACGTCCGGAAATGGATGGACCCCGGGCGCTGGGCGAGGTCGGCGACCCGAGACGGGAGGACGTGTGGCCGTGGCGAGCGCGACAGCGGTGGAGCCATGATCAGTAGCGAGGGGATCGGAGGTGCGGGATGACGCTGGCACGGGAGGATTCGTTCAGCGACGAGCAGCTGTGGGAAGTGGCCCGCGGGCGGGCGAAGGCTCGACGGGACCTCTCGGCCCAGGTGGTGCTGTTCGGTCTGGTCAACGCCTTCCTCTGGTTGGCGTGGGCACTGACCGCAGGACCGGAGTTCAGCCTGGCTGCATCACCGATCTGGGTGACCTTCGGATGGGGCGCCATCGTCGCGCTCAACGCCTGGTCGGTGCACCACCCGAAGGTGAGCGACGCCGACATCGAACGCGAGATTCGAGCCCTCCACCGCCAGCGCCGTTGACCGGCCCGGGCACCTGACTCAACGCGCACTTCTGCTTGATACGCCGCCTGTAGTGCGTTTGGTCGCGCTGCGAGTAGCGCGACACGCGGCGGAGTGACACGGCCGCGGGCGCACGCTACGCGGCGGAAGGTCGCGGGTGAGGATGCGCCGAGGTGATGCGCGGCCGTCCTTATAGCACCTGCTATTGTCCTCCTTATGGCAATGGACTTGGTGGAGGTAGCCCGACGCAGCGACGAGGCGGTTCGCGATGCCCGCGCCGAGTTGGTGCACGCCGTTCGCGAGGCGGCACGTCAAGGCCTCACCCAGGCCCAGATCGCCACGCTGATCGGGCGCAGCCAGCCCGAGGTATCCCGCCTGCTGCGGTTCCACGGCCGCGGTCCACTGGCACTGCGGCTGCGTCGGCACGCCCGCGAGGTCCGTGAACTGATCGACGAGGCCGGAGGCAGCAATGTGCGGGTGTTCGGCTCGGTCGCCACGGGCACCGAGCAGACCGGGTCCGACATCGACCTGCTGTTCGACATGGGCAGCCCGATGAGCCTGATGGAGCTCGGCGCGCTGGAACGACGCCTGTCGGAACTGCTCGGCGCCCCCGTCGACCTGATCCCCACGTCGGCCCTGCGCCCGGACCTGCGCGACCTGGTCCTCGCCGAGGCAGTGACCCTGTGACCCGGACCCCGGAGGAATCGCTACGGGAGGCTCGGACCCACTTCGCGTTGATGCGCCAACATGCCGAGGGCGACCTCGCCGACCGGATGGTGATCGACGCAGTCTGCATGCGGCTTTCCGCTGGCGTGGAGGCACTGGCCAGGCTGGACACACCGACCCGGGATTGACTGTTCGGCGACGCATGGCCGCTCATGTGGGGGATGCGCAACCGCATCGCACACGGCTACCTGCTCGTCGACACAGACATCGTGCGCCGGACCGTGCAGCACGACATCCCACCCATCATCGCCAGCATCGAGTCAGAACTCACAGACGCAAGCTGAGACACCCAGCAGCGCGAAAGCCCCCAACGCGCACTGCGGGCCGGAAACGACGCCCGCCCGGCACGCGGCGTTGTGACTGTGTAGAACGGCACGTCCCGATCACACGGCCACCATGGCCTACGAGCATGGACTCACGAGCACCGGGCCCGGCCGCACCCTCGGCGGGCTGCTGGCCGACCAGCAGCAGATGCCCACATGCGCCTGGTCATCTCCAGCGTGGATTGGCTCCCAGTGGGTCAGGTGGGTTGGAGGATCGATGCGGGAACGGTCACTGCCAGCCAGTCGGTCACCTGGTCGGGGGTCCAGCCGCGGTTGGTGAGCTGGACCCAGACGCTGTCGCCGCAGACGGTGAGCAGCACGTGGGTGGCGGTCTCGGGGGTGAGGCCTGCGCGCAGGTGGCCCTTCTCCGCGACGATGTCGATGACCTGGCGATATCCGGCGATCTGCATCCGGTCGTGGTGGTCGTGGATTGCGCGAACCTCTTCGTCGGTGAGCGAGGCGGCGCGGACCACCTCGGAGACCGGGGCCGCCCGCGCGAGGAGCTGTGATGCGCCTCGCACGAACTGCTCCAGCGCGTTGGTGGGGGTGGGGGCCTCCTGCATGGCAGCCCACCAGGGCGACTCCTGCGGCACGGTGGGCTGATCAGGCCCGAGGACTCGGTCGTCGATGACGGCGCTGACGAGGGCGGCCTTGGTGTGGAAGACGAAGTACACGGTCTGGGGGGCGACTCCGGCGCGGGAGGCGATCGCGGTGATGGTCGCGCCGTGGTAGCCACGTTCGAGGAACTCCGCGTGCGCGGCGTCGAGGATCGCCCGGCGGGTTCGGGCAGCGCGGTCGCGGCGGGTCGGGGTCTTGACATCGGTCACGGGCAGCAGCATAGTGCTCGTTACTTGAGTGAAACTCTAGTGACTCACTCTACTCGCCGAGGGAGGTCCTGGTGTTCGTCGTGGAGAGCGTGGTGGAGATCGATCGTGGGGCGTCCGAGGTGTTCGCCTTCGTGGCGGACATGACCAACGCGCCGAGATGGCAGACAGGGCTGCACTCGGTGCGCCGCATGACTCCGGGGCCCGTCCGGGTCGGCAGCGAGCACGTGTTCCAGCGGCGCTTCGCCGGGCGGACGCTGGCCTCACGCAATCGGATCACCGAGTACGACCCGCCCAGGAGGATCGGGTTCGAGATCCCGGAGGGCTGGATCAGCGGTCGCGCCAGCTATGAGGTCGTACCAATCGGTGCGCGGAGCCGGGTCACCTGCCGGATGGAGTTCACGGCGGCCGGCCTGCTGCGCCTGGTGCAACCGGTGCTGGCCCGGCTCCTGGATGTCGACAGCCGCCGCGACGACCAGCGGCTCAAAGCCCTGCTCGAGGGCCAAACGACAGAGGCCCATCCACGGACCTCGGTCGAGCAGACTTAACCGACCGAACCGGCATGGACCGGGCAGCCGGCAGGCGTGCACGCAGCGATCGCACTGCCTGGGTCTGGTGATGATCCCGGCTGGCCCGGGAAGGGAGACACCGTCGTGAGGAGCCGACCACTGCATCCCTGGGCAGCTGCGCTGGCGGCAAGCGCCGGGCTCGGCTTCGGCATCCCCGGCCTATGCGGCCTGCGTTACCTCGCGCAGACGGGGGACGTCTGGACGTTCGGCGGCTTCCCCACGTATGGGCAGGGGCCATTCGAGGGCGTCGGCATCGAGACCAGCCTGCCCCTGCTGGCCGGGTTCGTAGCGGTCTGCGCCGCCGAGGTCTGGCTCGCCCTGGCGCTCTGGCGCGACTGGCCCCGGTCGACGACTCTGAGCCACGGGCTTCTCCCCGTCGAGGTGGCCTTCTGGACCGGCTTCGCGCTGCCCTTCGGCTTCGTGTTTGGGATCGGCCGAACAGTGCTCCTGTTGGCCGCCCCCAAGCCTTCAGGACCAAGAAGTGCTCCTGACTTGCCGGCGCGATCCTCAGCTCAGCCGGGTTCAGGCGGAGAACCGGTCAACGCCACTGCCCCTGACCTTGCGGGGTGATGCCTACCCCCAAGGCGCGCGACTCGCGGCGCTATGACACGTCACGGGCGCGAGCGCACGCTACGCGGCGCTGTGACGCAGGTGGCCCGAAGCTGTCGTTCAGGTTGCGCGGCATGCTCGCTCCTGGTTGACACGCCGGGGATTCGGGCGGTGAGGGGTGCCGGGGTCCGGCCCGGAGCCGACCGGCTCTTGGCCCAGTTGAGTTGCAGCACCGTCCAGCGTGGGCACGAAGACGTCCGGCGTGGGCACGAAGACGTCCGGCTGCACGTCGACGAAGACGAGGTCGCCGCTCGTCCGGACTATTGGTCCAAGCCACTCGCTGTAGTCCTGGCTCGTGTCGATGACCACACCGTGTCACCGTACGAGTAGTTGGCAAGCACCCCGATAACGAAGTCCCAGCCGGTCAGCAGCACTTCCTCATCACCGTTAGGACACCAACCCCCGGGGACGAGAACCGGCCCACCCACCCGCCCCGGCCGGTGTCCGAATCAGTCGGCGTGCCCGGCTTCGCCCCACCGCCAGCAGAAGACACGGGTCGATCCGAACGCTCTGAGGCCAGTTCGTGTGCCCAGACCTGTCGAATCCGGTTCTCTAGAGGGACTCAGCTCAAGGGACAAGCCGCACTCACGGACCTTGGCCCCTCGCTTGGCGAGACAGTCATGACCCACTGAGAACGCTCGAGTTCCGCAAGAGGAGACTGAGGTCACGGCTGCGCGGCGACCCCGTTGGAGTACTGGATCACGTAGCTCGGCGGCTCGAACGGGCCCTTGTCGGGTCCGCAGTTGGGCGGATCGTCCGGCGGGACGACGCACGGGAGGATGCCGTCAACCGGTTCGCCGACCCCGTTGATCACCGAGAGGATGGCGCCCGGTCCGCTGAGGACCTTGGTCATCACGTGGCGCATCACCACGCCGGGCGTATCCGGGACCTCGTAGCCGTTCTCAGTCACGATCCTGGGATCGTTGCGGTTGAACGCATAGACCCCACCACCCCAGAGGTTGTGCTCCTTGACGTGGTCGGCGACCTTGTAGCCGGCCCACCCGAGCGTTCCGTCGTCCGCGGTCCAGTCCGCCTGGGACGGCGGATCGTAGGGCAGCTCGTTCTGGAACAGGATCACGCGTCCTCGTTCGCCGTTCCAGACGCTGTTGTACTCCTGGAAGTGCTCGACGAAATACCCGGTGGCGGTGACGTCGTCGCCGTTGACTACGACCCCGTTGCGCCCGATGTTGGTCCGCCAGCGGACGTTGTCGCCGAACGTGCCGTCGTTGCGGTCGAAGTCCTCGATCCCGTGGTCACCGCGCCACACCCAGGTGTGGTCGATGAGCACGTTGTCGCTGTTGACTTCCAGGGCGATGTCGACCTTGCCGGTGTGCGGTCCGCCGACGCGGAAGTACACATCGGACAGCGTGGTCGGGTTGGCCGGGTTGCTCGTGTTGCGCCCGTTGTTGCCGCTGGGCTTGCCGACCTGGAGCAGGTACGGCGACTCGACGTCGTTGACCTCCGAGCTCGCGGCGCCCGCATCGATGGTGACACCGGCGACGATGATGCCCTGCCGGTCGAACAGCCGCATCGGAACGGCGCCGTCCACGGCGTCCAGGGTCGCCATGCCCATGCCCAGGACAACGGTGTCCGTGCGCTTGACCAGGATGCTGCTGTCGATGTCGTACACACCGGGGGTGAGGAGCAGGTGCTTGCCTCGGGCCAGCTCCCGATTGATCCGCTGGACCGGATCGTCAGGGTCGGCGATGAAGAACTGCTTCAGGGGAATGGACCGTCCTGGGGTCATGCCATCGTCCCACGTCACGCCGCGGCTGTCGGTCGCCGCAGAGGGAACGCGCACCTTCCACGTGCCCGCGTCGCTGTAGAGGTAGGGCTTCTCCCGGCTCAGCGGCGTGGTGTCCAGCACGGTGTACGGCGGGTCCGGGTAGTCGGCATCCTGCGGGGCAGCGGCCGGATCACCGAACTCGACGCCCGAGAAGACCTGGTTCCACACCGCATTGCTCCAGACGCCAACCTCGCTGTTGCGCGTGTACCACTGCTGCTGGGAGCCGTTGATGAGCGTCTGGCCGGGCGTGGCCATGTCGGCGACCTTCGAATCGGCGATGAAGCCACCGCTGGCGAAGGACGGTCCGGTGCAGTAGTCCATCAGTGTGAGGTTGCCGCCCTTGACCTCCACCCGCCGCAAGGACACGGCCTGGGACACGGCCCAGAAGTTGGCGCTGGCCTCACACCCGGGCTGGCCCAGGGTGTTGACGTTGATGGTCAGGTTCGACAGGCCCCGCCAGAAGTTGTTCAGCGCGAAGCAGCCCACGAACTCCGGGTTGTCCGGGTCGTCGAAGCACTGGTTGTACACCTCGATGGCGCCGTTGATCTGCACGTCGCCCGGGTTGGCGCCCAGGCCGGCCACCTCGGTGTAGTAGCCCACCTTGACCTGCAACGGCTCCTCGGGCGTCCCGTAGGTGCCGGGCAGGAAGTACAGGCCATAGCGATCGGTGCCCATCTCATTGCTGACCTGCCGGGCGTGGATCTCGTCGAAGACCGCCCTGATCTCGGCAGTCGGCATGCTCGGGTCGAACACGTGCACGTTCGGCCCGAAGTCGGGCGCCACGGACGTCGCCGCCGCGACATGCGCACCCGTGCTCGCCAGTGCCGGTGCCGCAGGCGCCGCGCTGGCAGCGCCGACGGGGGCCAGGACAAGCGCGCCGACGGCCGCGATCGCCGCTGCTCGCCGCCGGTGCCGGCGACCCTGGGTGGACGAAACCCCCGCCGATCCCGGTGGACGGGGCGCTGCTCGGACCACGATGTCACCCCTAACCTGCCTGCAACCCCCAGAGGAGGTCACGGGCGATTGCGACGCTACGCGCACGCAGAAGACCGGGTCAAGGGCTCTTGTCTCGCACGTTGAACCTAAGCCCTGCGTGCATCGATCTTGGCTCTGCTCGACCGAACAAGGCGAGCGTCTTGCGGATTGCGAGCTCGTCGGGAGCGAAGCTCGGACCGGCGATCGTGACGGTCGGCGTGCTTGCGGCAGGGCTGTCGACGGCCAGGTCGAACAGTACGACTTCCGGCCCGGTGACCTCCCAGCGCCGGAGCTCGTCGCCGGTCCGCTTCGATTCGACGGTCCAGCCCCGCTCGGTGACAGCAGCAACCAGTGCATCGCTCGCGGCTTCCACACTCCCGAGCTGGTGCGACGTGAAGAAGTCGAGATCCTCGGTGGGCCGAGGCACGATGCCGTGAACGATGAGCGCCCCGCCTCCCGCGAGGAGGAACCCAGCCGACTCGGGCAGCGAGAAGAACGGATTGGCCAGCTCTACATGGAACTCGCTGAGTCCGGACTCGCTCAACCGACTGCGCCGAACGACGTGATGAGCGGCTCCCAAGCGCTTCGGATCGCCCTGGGAATGACGAGGTCGTCCCAGAGGTCGACCAGTAGTGCGCCATCGATGTAGCTGAGCAGATCGCCCGGCTCTCCTTCGCGAAGAACGATCTCGTAGACCCTGGCGCGGTCGCGCCGGTCGCGAAGGTGGTAGGGACGCGACGGGCCGGACCAGTGCAGATGCTGGGGCAGCGTCACCGTCGCGAAGGCTGTGGCGGTGTCGAGGCGCCACAGGCGATCGGGGACGACGAACGGCTCACCTCGGGCACCGGGGTGGGTGGTGAACTCGACGCGTGTGGTTCCCCCCGAATCGTGGAGGGCCTCTCTATGCGGCGTCCCGGTCGCGGGCCGCAGCGTTCTCGTAGTTGATGGGGCTCATCATGTTCGCCGAGCTGTGGCGGCGGGTGTGGTTGTAGAACCCGTGGCACCATTCCAGCACGACGGCCTGGGCCTGGCCGGTGGTGGCGAAGTCGTGGCGGGACAGGACCTCCCACTCCAGCGAGGAGACGCGTGAGAGCAGCGCCTCCGCAGCGCTGTTGTCGAAGCATGATCCGACCCATCCCATGGACTGGCGGACCCCAAGCTGGCGACACAACCGGGTGAATGAGTCCGCCGTGTAGGTCGAGCCCCTGTCCGAGTGATGAACCAGGCCGGTCACATCCTGGCCGGCCCGCTGCCGGGCCCAGCCTCGACCAGGTCGAGCGCGTCGAGGGCGAGATCGGCGCGTCGGCGATCGGGTGGACCTTCTCGTACGCCTTCACCAGCTCGCCCCACGTGTGGTCGCTGTCAAGGGCAAGGGAGTGCGCGAGGTTCCACGCGAACTCGGGCGTCCTTCAGGCTGAGCAGCGCGAAGAGCACCGCGTTGCTCGGACTTGCCGCGAGCGTCGCCATGACCTCGTCGCGGTAGGTCCGGCCAGGTCCTGCCCGCGGCCTTGTGCAGCCGGGCCGCCGACGTCGACGAGGGCCACTTGCGGAACACCGAGAGCCGCGCGTCGAGCGCCTCGGCTGGCCGATGCGCCTCCAGGAGCCCGCACCAGTAGTCCGCCGCCTTGAGCGACTGGTGCCCGCGGTCGAAGTCGGTCGCCTGCTTCGCCCAGTCGATGGCGAGGTCGATCTCGCCGATCTCCTCGAAGGCCTCGGCGGTGTCCTCCAGCCACGCCGCGACCTTCCGGTCCTTGGCGTGGGTGCGGATGATCGCGTCGATGTCGTGGTCCAGGACGGCGAGTCGCTGGGCGTTCCAGTCCAGGGTGAACCACTCGTGGGAGTGGCCGGATTTCCACCGGTCGCTGCCGGACGAGGACCGAGCTTCGCCTCGACGCCGGCCAAGCCGCTTCCGGTACGACGCCATGCCGACCTCGCCGAGAGCCGGCGCGTACGCCACTGGGTCGAGCTCGAAGTAGTCGACCTCGTCGTCGCCGAACTGGAACTTCATCATCCAGTCGATCAGCTTCCCGACCGGCGTCCTGGCCGCGGCAGCCGCCCGCGGGTGCAGCTCCAGCAGCCGTCGGCAGGCGTCGCCGATGATTCCGCTGGAGTCGTCAGCACGCGCGATCACCTTCAGCGCGGATGCGAGCGCCTTGTGCGTGACCGAGTAGATCTCGGCCGGATCGGTCGTCGGGATCGCGGACGTCGAGGATGTCGTCCGCCTCGTGCATGTCACGGCGTGCGCGTTGGCGGCGCGTAGCGGTAGACGACGGACCGCGTGCGGATCAGCGGCAGTACGGCGTCGCCCAGGGTGCTCACGGCCGCCATTCTTCCGTCCTGCCGTTCTCTACCCGCGCCTCCTTCCGTCCTGCCGTTCTCTACCCGCGCCTCCCGCACCTTCATGCTCATCCTGCTCCTGCTCCTGCTCCTGCTCATCCTCATCCTGCTCGTCTCCTTCCTCATCGTCTTCTTCCTGACTCCCATGGCCTCCGCCCGTCCTGCTCCCTTCAGTCTCCTGATTTCCTTCCACGCTTCCTGCAACCGAGGTCGCCCGTCCCGGGATGACCGACCGGCGCGGCGGCCCCGCCCGCACACCTACCTCCTGAACGAAGGTGGTCGCGGTGACCGTCACGATCAAGTCGATGCACGCCGGCCAAGGGGTCGACTACCTGCTGCGCACTGTTGCGGTGGGCGACGGGGACAGGTCCCTGCGCGACCCGCTGACGCGCTACCACGCCGAGGAGGGCACCCCGCCCGGCTACTGGCTCTCCCCAGTCGGCAGCGCGTCGCGCACGGCACGGGTCGACGGGGACACGGTTCTCGATCCCGAAGTAGGTGCTCGGGGCGACCTGCACGCAGGCTCGACGCAGGACAGCGCAGATCGGCTCGACCTCGAGCGGGCGGCCCTCGACGACGCGGTCGCGGTGCGTGATCGATGCAGTCGACGACCACCGCGACCGGCACCTCGCGTGCTACCACTTGATCTCGCCGTCGAGCTCCGCCGCGGCGAAAGACGCCGCCGACGTCCGCACAATCTCGTCGGCCCTCGCAGCTCGCGGGACATCGCCGCGTCCGACGAACCGGCGATCCGGAGGCGTCGCCAAGCAGCACCGCGAAGCGCTAGCGATATGCGGTCGGCGAAGGTGATGGCGAACGCGTTCAGTGCTGGTTTCCACCGTACGGCCCACCTGGTTTGTCCGGTGCCTTTCGGGTCCAGTGATCGGGTGACGAGGTAGAGGACCTTGAGGGCGGCCTGCTCGTTCGGGAAGTGGCCACGCGCTTTGACCGCCCGCCGGTACCGGGCGTTGAGCGATTCGATGGCGTTGGTGCTGGAGATGACCCGGCGGATCTCGATGTCGTAGTCCAGGAAGGGGATGAACTCCTCCAGGCGGCCCGCCACAGTTTGATGACGGCTGGGTAGCGCTGTCCCACTTCTCGTCCAGGCGTCCAGGCGGTGGCGGGGCTTGCGCGCTCAGTCGGTGAGTCGTCAGGTCCGGCAGGCGTCGTTCTCCTCGCGGGATGCGCGCGAACGAGCCGCGATCAGGCGCATGATGCAGCGTTGCACGGTCACCTGGGGCCAGGTGCCCTGCGGACGCGTCGGGTAGACCTTGCGGGCCCCGTAGACCCCGAGGTTGTCCTTGTGCACGGTCGTGATCTCCCCAGTCAGCTGCGCGTCGCGCACGGCACGAGCCGACGGGACACGGTTCTTGGTGTCGTAGTAGGTGCTCGGGGCGACCTGCACGCCTGCTTCACGCAGGACAGCGCAGATCGGCTCGACCCCGAGCGGGCGGCCCTCGACGACGCGGTCGCGGTGGTGATCGATGTAGTCGACGACCACCGCGACCGGCACCTCGCGGGCTGCTACTTGATCTTGCGGTCGAGCTCCGCCGCGGCGAAAGACGCCGCGGACGTCCTCAGAATCTCGTTGGCCCTCGTCGATGCCGCCGCAGCTCGCGGACCTCCCGCTCCAACGAAGCGATCCGGGTCGCGTCCCTCGGTAGTCGTCCCCGGCCGCACCCCACCATCGACCCCGGCCTGCCGAACCCAACTCCGCAACGCCTGACGGGGCCTCCGGGTGAACCCCAAGCTGGTCCGCGATCCGCCTGACCGCCCCACGCGAGGACTCAGGGTCCTTCCTGGCGTCCTATGCCATCCGCGTCGCCCGCTGCTGCAGCTCGACGCTGTGCTTCCTCGGTGTTCCCATGACTCTCATCATCCTTCCCAGGATTGAGAGCCTCCATCACACCCGGGGCGATTCACTTGTGCGCCCGCAGCCACGTCCCGACCGTCGAGGGGGCCCGGGTGGCGTCGAACAGCTCACCGCAGGCGCGGGCGCGCAGCACCGCGACATCGTCGATGCTGTCCCCACCGGCCAGCATCGCCCCGATCACCGTCAACGCCTTCGTGCCACTGTTCGCGCCGTGCCGGGCCAGGTGCAGCCGGGCGTCGACCAGCCCGCCCAGATCGACGCGCTGCGCCAGCACGGCCGCCGGTAACAGCCCGGCGTGCGGCACCAGATTCGACTCATCGGAACTCACCGAGACCCGGCTCAGATCATGAGATGCTCGCACCTGTCAGATGCCCTCTCCGTGCAGGTCGATGTTGTCCGTCGCAAGACACATCGTCCCTGTTCAGAGGGCATCTGCACGTTCACGTCACGCCGTTGAACAGCCACCCCACCGGTGGGATCCAGGCTAGCTCTGACGCGGGACACTCGGTCGTGGGCAAGGGTGGGTACACGTGGGTCGTAGCGTGTGGGCGTGACCGGTTCCGACGAGGCGTGGGTGGGTCTGCTCCCGTCCGACCCGAGGCCGTGGCTGCGCGAGAGCGACGAGCCCTACGCCCGGTGGGTGACCGGGGTGCGCCTCGACGACCGCCAGCCGGACGACCCGATCGTTTCGGCGGATCACCAGGCGACCATGGACGATCCCCTCGTCCAAGCGCTGATCGAGCGGCTGCCGGCGTGGACCGACCCGATCCGCTCGCACAGCGCACCCGCCTACGCGCCCAACCTGCTCAACCTGCTTGCCGATCTCGGAGTGAGCGGGGAGGACGACCTTCCGGGAGTGCAGCGTCTGCTCGGCGAGATGCTGGAGCACCGCACGCCCGAGGGCCGGTTCCTTGCCTTCGCCACGTTCATTCGCCAGCCCGACGCGGCGTGGTCCACGCTGGCGTGCGACCACTACGCCATCACCGAGGTGCTGATCCGTTTCGGACGCGTCGACGACCCGCGCGTCCGCACCGCCTTGGACCTGATGGCCGACGACATCACCAATACGTCGCTGGGGCAGGGGTGTCGCTGCCTGCCGCACAGCGGTACGGGCGGCCGCGGCCCCGGACGTGTCGGCGACCCGTGCCCTCAGGTGACCGCCGAGGCGCTGCGCACCTTCGGGCGCCTGGACGCGGCCGACAGGCCGTCCTCGCTCGCCGAGTTGGCCCGGACCTTGCTGCAGGTGTGGCGCAAGCGCGCAGAGGTGAAGCCGTACATGTTCGGGCACGGCATGCACTTCAAGGCGGTGAAGTGGCCCAACATCTGGTACTCGGACCTGACGGTGCTGCAGGGCCTCGCCCCGTACCCCGAGGTGTGGTCGGGCGCTGGCGCCGAGCGTGACGACGAGGCCGCCGCAGCCGAGCTGGTCGCCTGCCTCGCCGCCTACAACACCGATCCCGGCGGCCGCGTCGTGCCCCGATCGATCTACCGAGGTTTCGATCAGTACTCGTTCGGCCAGAAGAAGAGGCCCTCACCGATCGCGACGGCGTGGGTGTGCGCGGCCTTGCGCTCCTTCGACGCGCTGAGTGAACGGGCTGCGTCGGTCGACGTCAACCGTTTGGTGAGCGCGAAAGGCGGCGCAGGCGTGGCCGCCCCGCCGCGGTGATCAGCACAGCATGCTCGGCAGGTCCCGACGCGGTGATCCACGGAGTCACCATGCCCCGCACGTACGGCTGCTCCAGATGTCCCGCGTCAAGGAGTTGGCAGGATTTCGTTGGTCTCGAATGTCGGGGTGGTGGGGTCGGCCAGGCCCAGGTGCACCTCCTTGGGCCGGTTGAAGGCGATGGCTTCGTGGGGGCGGGTCTCGTTGTACTCGACTCGGTAGTCCTCGGCTCGCTCGCCGCGGCCATGCACCGCCGTGACACCGCGCTTGTCGCCGTCCTGCGATCGGCCCTGTCCGCCCTGGCCAACGCCGAGGCGTCACCAGCAGGTCCACCCGGACCCGGCTCGACCCACACCGACTCGAGTCACGTCGCCGGCACCACGCCAGGACTCGGAGCAACCGAGGTCCCGCGCATCGCGCTCACCCAGCACGACCAACGGACCCTCCTGGCCACCGAGGCCGCAGGCTTCGTCACCCGCATCGACTCCCTCACCCGGGCCTGCCGCCACGACGAAGCCGACGACACCCGGCGCGGACTGGACATCATCTGCCAGCTTCTCCAGGCCACGGCGCCATCCAGGTCACCCGCGGGCAGCGGTACCACCGAGACCTCCAACACCCACACCGACGACGGCAGGAACACGCGCTGGAGGTCGGCGGTCGACCGATCCTCCCCAGATACACCGCGGACCGCGGCGAGGGGAAACGGCCACCTCGGCGCCGGGGGTGACCCACAGTGGGCGCAAGCGACGCGGTCCACGGACCGAGCCAGCTCTCGTCGCGATGCGTCGACGACACGGCGGTAGGACGCACCCCTCGGTGCATGCGTGGACGCGATGCGTCCGGTCGGTTCCACCCGATCCTGCCGGTAGCGAACGCCGGGTCGAACTGGTCAGGGTGAAGTCGTAGCGCGCCACAGCAGGACTGCCCCGACCGCGTTCACCGGTGCCCACCACCGCTCAACGGGTGAGCGCGATGCTGCGTTCGCGAGCACCCCCACAGCCAGGTACGCAGCGCTGCCGCGCAGGATGCGTGCGCGCAGTACCGGGTGGGCGGGGTCTGGGGAGGCGGCCAGGGCCGCGATCGCGCCGAGCATCACCGCTGATCCGGCACTGGCTGCGCGTAGCCCGGCGGGGAGCGTTCCCTGACGGCGGCCACCCCAGGCTGCTGCACCCCATGGCGCACCGGCAGCCAAGCCGATCTGGAAGACCGCGGCACCACCGAGCACCGCTGCTGCCCCACGACCTGCCTGCTGCGCTGAGAGCCCACTCACCTCAGCCACGGTACTGGCGATGCAGCGCGCCGACGCTGGGCCCGTGCACGACGGTGTGCCCAGCAGGCAGACGGGCTGTCGGTGGGTCGACGCGTCTGGGCGGGGGTGTCTGCCGGATCAGGTGGGCACGACGGCGAGGGTCAGCAGTTGAGCCGCGCCGATGCCGGCGGCGGTTCGGGCGTGGTTGGCGCGTGTCCACTCGCGCCGGTAGGTCGGCCAGTACTCGACCCCCTGGCTGCTGTCGCCGTACCGCTCGAGCCGGTTGTTGCGGGGCACGTTGTCGGCGGCTGTCAGCCCGAAGGTGTCGATCAAGTAGGTCGTGGCGCCGGCCACGGCCACCCCGACCGTGCCGGTGAATCCGCCCGTGGCCGCCACCACGACAACGGCCACGCACAGCAGCGCCGTCCCCACAAAGCCCAGCATGGCAAGCGACGCCGGCTACACGGTGTGGGTGGTCACCCGGCCACGCAACCTGCCCGACGGGCACAGCATCGAGGACATGGCCGACGAATCGCCGCCGTGATCACCGCAGAGTTCGGCCGAGGTGTGGACATCGTCATCGGCTCGTCCATGGGCGGCCAGATCGTGCAGTACCTCGCGGCGAACCATCCCGACTGCGCCGAGACCTTCGTCGCGCTCGCTGCAGCGTGCGACGTCACCGAGGAGTCCAAGGATCTGGTCCGCCACCAGGCGGCCGTCGTGGCCAACGGGGACCACACCCAACGGGGTCTGGCCGCGACCGAACAGATGCTTCCCGGTCGCAGGCTCGGCTGGCTACGCCGCCTGCTCGTCCCGCTGGCGGCGCGGACATGGGACTGGCAGACCGACCCCAGCGAGCACGAGCACGTCGAGCACGACTACGCCATCGAATCCGACGCCGTGATCCGGTTCAACGCGCGAGAGGCCCTACCCCGCATCCGCGCCCCGGTGCTGCTCATCAACGGCGACCGCGACCGCAGCTACCCCAAGGAGCTGGTCGAGGAGACTGCCCAGCTGATCCCCGACTGCACCCTCGTGTGGTGCCCCGGCAAGGGCCACGACGCCACCTGCGACAGCCGCCGGCTGGGACCGGTCATCCTCGACTACATCAGCAAGCGATCGGCACCCGCCAACGCATCCTGGGCGCGAGCGGCCTGCCCGGGCAGTCACGAAACGCGCGATCCTGCTTGTAGTGCGCGTCTGGTCGTGCCGCGAGTAGCTCAACAGGCGGCTACTGGAAGATCCCGTCAGGGCCGGTGTCGGGCCAGATCCACGCCTGTCTTACAAGTTGTGCGACGATGGGGGCATGGCTGACACGATCACCTTTCGGCCCGACGAGGACGCCGCTCGCGCGTTGGACGTTCTGACCAGCGATGGCACCCCAGTCTCGACAGCGGTGCGGGCGGCGCTCATCACCGCCGCCCGCGAACGGGCGCGGGCGAAGCTCCGCAGCGAGGCAGAGACCCTTGCCGCTGACGAGCGGGACAGAGCGGAGGCTGCGCAGGTCTTGCGCGACATGGAGTGCCTGCGTGCGTGGTGACGTCTACCGCCTTCGGGCTTCCCGCAACGTGCGTGGGCGAGAGCAGGCGGGGCCCCGCTACGTCGTGGTCGTCCAGTCTGACGACCTGCCGCTGTCGACCTGGCTGGTCGCACCGACCTCGACCTCGGCGCGGCCAGCGAGCTTCCGGCCCGAGGTACAGGTCGCCGGGACGACCACCCGTGTCTTGGTGGAGCAAACCTCGGCAGTCGACCCCTCCAGGCTCGGCGACCATGCCGGCCGACTGACGCTCCTCGGGCTTCGCCAAGTCGACGCCGCGCTGCGGCTGGTCCTCGAGCTGTAGCGAAAGACCTGCCCCATAGTGGGCGGAGTCGACGCGGGGTCGTGGTGCGTCCACAGGCGGCGCTATGACGCGGGGGTCAGGCGTGGTCGCTCGGGTTGTGCCGCGTCCTGGGATGGTCAGGCGACGCTGACCCGGCCTGGAGCCGCGTTCGGATCGGCGAACGCGCGCAACGAGACACCGATGCCGTAGGTGAAGAAGTCCCCTTCCGGCGCCAGCTCGATGAGGGCCATGTCGTCGCGGGTCGCGGCGGGAAGCCGCTTGAGGAGCTCGCCCGGCAGTTGTTCGGCGTGCGCCGTGCCCGCCCGGTGCACGGTCGCCCGCGCACGAAAGGTGACGGTCGCGGGAGGGATAGGAATCACCAGCGCTAGAGCCCGCCGCGGCGAACCAGGACCGTGACGCTCACCTCGTCGCCCGTGGCGATCTGTTGCGCCTTCCAGCCGTGATCGGCGACCCCCACGTAGTGATGACCCGGCCGCCGCCGTCGTCCCCATCGGGGCCTCCTCTCCCGTCAGAGGTTTGCCGCCACAGCCCGGTGCGCGGCTACCGGACAGGCTCTCTTCTCGCGGACTCGGCCTGGCCACCCACGAGGCCCAGTGCCAGACGTCCCCTTCGCCCGCCACGACGACTGCCGCGGCAACCCGAGCGAGGGAAGCAGTCCGCGCCGCTCAGCCGGCGGCGCGCGACCCGGGGGAGAATCACGCGCCTGGCTGATGGCGGCGTGTGGGCTCGTCCCGTCATGCGAGGGTCGCGGGTCGGCCTTGGGCACTGCACACGCTCCCAGCGGTCGACCAGGTGAGGGCCTTCGGCTCTGGTGGCGCTCGCGAAACCGGCAGGAAAGTCGAACGGAGGGAAGGGAGGGGACCATGCCCAGGACATCCATGACGACTGCTGTGGATCGCACGAGCATCCCGGGAATGGGGGACTTCGTGCAGGCAGCGGTGGACGGGTACTCCGTCGACATGCAGAGCTACGACATCGCCTTCGACATGGCGTTCGCCTACGAGGGCCTGCCAGACGATCAATGCCAGGCAAGCCACGTCGGCTACGTCATCAAGGGCGAGTTCACCGTCACGGGGGCTGAGGACAGCGAGGAGGTGTTCGAGGGCGGCGACGCCTTTGTGATCAAGCCGGGTCACGTCGTGTCAGTTGCTGCCGGCACCGAGTTCGTCGTGTTCACCCCGATCGAGGAAGCCAACGCCCAGGCGGGGGTCGTCCAGGCCAACATGGCGAAGTACGCCCAAGAGCACGGCATCGAGGCGTCGGCCTAGGTCAAGGGCCAGCGGCACAGCGACTCCGGGTTGACCCGACGCGTACCACCTCATGGACGTGGCCGCCGTTGACTCGGGACACGTTGTCGGGTGCGGCGCTATGGGATCCGAGGTCGCGACTGCCGTTCGCGACCTTGTCCCGATCGCCCGTGTCCAAGGGCTCACCTGACGGGGGCTCGGAGGCGTCCCAACGTGCGGCGAGTCGGGCGTGCTTGGTCGTGCCGCGAGTAGCCCAACAGGCGGCGGAAGAGACGCACCCCGAAGCCGACGGGAGCGCGGCATGTGGTGGCGTCTCAGGTGTTCCTGCGGAGAGCGTGGGCAGGCGCTGGTGTCTCTCCAGCTTCGGCGGTTCAGGAGGGCGCGTGGCGTGGTCGGGGAGGCCGTTCGCTGGCTGTTGGTGGGCGTGTCTGGGTGGCGGGTGACCGGTCGAGGGCGGGGGTACGTTGTGCCGCGTGGCGGATGGCCAGGCTGAGGAGTCGGTTCCTGGTCCACGACGATCGGGGGGGCGCCCGGTTGGTCCGGGTGCGGTGCGCCGTGCGGTGCTGGATGCGGCGGCGGATCTGTTCGCGCATCGTGGAGTGGACGCTGTGTCGCTGCGGATGGTCGCCGACGCGGCTGACGTTGATCTGGGGTTGATCCGGCGGTATGTCGGCAGCCGTGCCCAGCTGGTGTCCGCGGTGTTCGATGACTTGTCGGAGCGTCTTGCCAGGCGGGTGCTCGACATGCCGCTGGAGGGCCAGGGGCATGGTCCGGACACGCTGATGGGGCAGTGGGTGCGGGTGGCGGCGTCGTTGGCGATCGCTGGGCAGCGGTTGGCTGGGCGGACGGCGTTCAACCCGGTGCTGGCGATGGCGCAGACGTTGGAGGCGGGGTACGGCCTGGAACCGTTGGCGGCTCGGCTGCGTGCTGCGCAGATCGTGGGGGCGGCGCTGGGGTGGCGGATCTTCGAGGACTACCTCGTGGAGGCCGGCGAGCTGGAGGATGTCGCGAGGGGGACCCTGCGTGAGGAGTTGGTGCGGACCGCCCGTCGTACGGGGGCCGCGCCCTGGCCGTCGCCACCGGATCCGACGCCTCGTTCGTCGGTCTGAGCATCGAGCGTGGGACCTTCGGCACTGGACCGTGGGCCCTGGCGGCACGAACTTCTACGTTTGTAGACATCCGCGAGGGAGAGAGAGCTGGACATGGCTGCCGAGGAGCGCGTTTCGACGACCGTCCCGTTGCGGTGGGACGAGGTCTACTTCACGAACTGCCCGATGGTGTCGGCGAACAACGTCGACCAGGAGCTCGGGTGGTGCCGGGAGGAGTTCAAGAAGATCGGTGTCGAGTACGCCTACTTCCGGCATGCGCCGGAGAACAACTGGTACCCGCACTACATCCACAACCTGGACAACCTGATCCGGTTCGGGGGGCTGTACCCGCCGATCCACGTGCGCGCCGACGTCCGCCGCACCGTGCTCTTGGGGGCGACGTGGGTGCACGAGGGGGGCTGCATGGCGGTCCGGGCGCGCGACGCGATCTTCCGGATGAAGGACCTCAGAGGTAAGAAGATCGGGATCTCGAAGAGCCTGAACACGATCAAGAACGACTGGTGGCGTATCCAGGAGCACATGGGCATCGAGAACATGCTGATGCTGCACGACATGAGCATGGAGGACGTCGAGCTGGTCGAGTTCCCCTACCCGGACGACTGGTACGACAAGCCGGAGATGCTCGTCCCGCCGATGAACAACCCCTCCGAGCTGTGGATGCGCCGTGACCACAAGCACGACCTGGCATTCCGCCCGTTGGAGACGGCCCTGCTCGACGGCACGGTGGACGCCATCTACACCCAGAGCAAGGTGTTCCAGCACCTGCAGGAGGCCACGGGGCGGCTCACGATGATCGAGGATCTCTCCCGGTACCCCGACTGGACGATCCAGGTCGCGAACACCCCGGCGGTCATCACCTGCACTCAGGAGATGGCCGACGAGCACCCCGAGCTGGTGCTGGCGTACATGCGGGCCATGATCAAGGTCGGCCGGTGGGCGAACGAGCACAAGCGGGCCGCCGGCGCGATCCTGAACCGGCAGACGTTCTACCTCGACGCCGAGGACACCTATCAGGGCATCAAGGATGTCGACATGGTGCCGAGCCTGAGCGCGCGCAACCTGGAGTGCGTCCGGATCGGCAAGGACTTCATGGTCAGCCACGGCTACATCCACAACGACTTCGATGTCGACGAGTGGGCGCGCCCGGAGTTCCTCGAGCAGGCCGCTGAGGAGGTTCTCAAGCAGGAGTGGGAGCGCCGGAGCTGGAGCAAGCTCCCCGCCGGCGGCGGGCTCGAGGTCGAGGGCACGCGGCTCGGCTAGCGAGGCGGCGACGATGAGCGGACCGACACACTCAGGTCGGCCGATCGCGCAGGCGCGGCAGACAACGCTCGGGCTGTACGTGACCGCCAAGGAGGCCTACGACCTTTGGCAGGCCGACCCCGAGGGCGTGCGGATTCTCGATGTCCGCACGCCCGAGGAGTGGGTCTTCGTCGGCCACGCGCCGATGGCGGTGAACGTGCCCGTCGCGTTCATGGCCTACGTCTGGGACGAGGAGAAGCACGGGTACCCGTGGCAGCTGAACCCCGACTTCGTCGACCTCGTGCAGGCGCGGTTCGCACCCGATGACACGATCCTCGTCTCGTGCCGCTCAGGCGGCCGGTCGGCGATCGCGATCAGCACGCTCGCCGCCGCCGGCTTCCGCAACGCCTACAACATCCTCGACGGGATGGAGGGCAGCAAGGTCGACGACCCAGACAGCGTCTTCCACGGCATGCGCCTGAAGAACGGCTGGAAGGCCTCAGGACTGCCCTGGACCTACGACCTCGACCCCGCGAGCATGGCGTTGCCCGCACGCCAGACCGGGACGCTGCACCCCGGCAACGCCGAAGACTAACGGCCAAGGCCGCCGCCGTGACCAGGTGCGGCCCCCGCGTCAATGTGGGCGGAAACGACACTGCCGCGGCCCAAGAACGCTCCCCTGGCGTGCGTCCACAGACCGGTGTGACGCTAGGCCCGGTGTGGTCGCTCGGCTTTCGCGGCTAAGCCCCAGCATGCCGGGAGTCGAGCGTTTGCTGCGGAGTGTTGCAGACCCCCGGTGCGTGTCCTCGTCCCCTGGCTCCGACCCCGGGGGGTCAGGTCCGCTGGGCGCCCCATGGCACGCCAGGTCGTCGGGAACGCGACCGGAGGCTCTGGGGCCAACGACTCTGGTTGCCCGACGGGCCCGGCGAGACGTTCATCGTGAGGGTGCTCGCGACAGGGTGTCGCGGGAGGAGTAGGTCGTTGGGCACGACCGGGTGGGCGTCAGCAGGAGGAGCCAGCGTCATGACCACCACGACCTACAAGCGCAGTATCCACATCGACGTGCCGGTGGAGACGGCCTTCGACCACGTGGAGGACCCGCGCAACTTCTACGCAGCGTTGGCCGCGCTGTCTCCGGAGGACCCGCCGAAGCTGACCGACGTCGACACGAAGCCAGAGGGTGTCGGGTCGACCTACCAGTGGACCTTTCACCTGTGGTCGCTGCTCTACATCGGCGGAACCATGACCCGCGAGGAGTACGTGCCGAACGAGCGCATCGTGGACCACTCCTCCACCGGGCCGGTCTGGACATTCACCTTCGAACCCGACCCCGACGGCACGACGCTGTCGTTGGCGATGGAGCTCTCCACCAAGGTGCCGCTGCTGGACAAGCTCGAAGCCGCGATCTTCTCCAACGGTGATCAAGACCTCGACGCCATTCTCGACAGCTTCAAGAAGGCGATCGAAACCTAGCGGCGCCGGCCCGTACCAGCGTGCGCCATGACTGCCTTGGGGCGACGACGCACCCGCGTGAGGACTCTCCGTCTGCTCGCCTGGGTCGCTCGGTCGTCAGTTGTGCGCGCAACGCGCGGCGATGTTGAGTCCTTGGACTCTCGTCATGCGCAGGCGTTCGGCGCTTGGTGGAGAGGAGCGGTGCATGCGGAGTCGCCGCGTCCCACCGCCGTGGGAGGAGGGTTCCATGCTCGGCCTGGACATGACGATGCTGCGACCCGACCGCGGGGTCTTCCCGAACGCGATGACCTACGCCCGCCTCGGGGAGGGCCCCAAGACACTGCTGTGGCTTGCCAGTGGCACCAAGGGCCCGATGCTGGCGATGATGACACGGGCCATCCGCCCGTTCGTCGCCCACGGATACCGCGCGTGCCTGGTATCGATGCGACCGAACCTGCCACCCGGCCACACGCTTGAGGACATGGCCGAGGACTACGCCGCCCTGATCGATGCGGAGTTCGACGGCCGGGTCGATCTGGTGATCGGTCACTCCACCGGCGGCATGATCGGCTTCTGCCTGGCCGCCGGGCACCCTGACCTATTCGGCCACATCGTCATCGCCGGAGCCGGGATGTGGAGCGATCGGGCCGACCGGGCGAACCTGGAGCCCGCCCGGCTGCTGGTCGCCGGGCGAACCCGCGAGGCCGGCGACCACATCGCCCGGCTGCTGCTGCCGAACATCCGCCTCCCTGGCGTGGCTACGGTGCTCGGCGCTGTCCTCGCACGCGCAGCCCTGGCCGAGCACACCGCCGAGGACCTGCTGGTCTCCGCCGAAGCGACGCACGCGTTCGACCCGCAGCATGTTCTGCCCAGCATCGGCGTGCCACTCCTGCTCGTCGCCGGCGAGAAGGACGTGTGGTTCTCCCCGGACGCCGTCACGCAGGCAGCGCAGCTCATCCCGGACTGCACCCTGCGGCTGTACCCGGACACGAACCACTTCGGAGCCATCACCAGTCCGCGGTTCGCCGCCGACACACTCGACTTCATCCGACAGCACCAGCAGACGCCTGCCTAGCAGGAATCGCGCCCACCCCGAACGCGCATCCCAGCCAATCGCGGGCACCGGAGACGCGCTCCATGCCGCGTGTAGTGCGTTTCTGATCGTGCCCCGCGAGTAGCCCAACAGGCGGCTACCAGAGCCTTTCGGTACGACCGGTGTCTGGCCAGACTCGGTCGAGGTGCTCGGCGGGACGCTCTCTATGCGGCTGCCCACGCGGGTTGTTGGGTGTGGCTCCAGAGGGGACTGCCCTGCTCGTAGTAGCACTGCCCACCTCGCCGTCCTCATCGGTGCGAGTGAAGGCAGGAGGAAGCGGGATGCGGCAGATGCAGCAGGTGGTCATCGGGGTGGATCCCCACAAGGTGTCGGCCACGATCGAGGTCGTCGACGCCCAGGAGACGAGGTTCGGGTCGGGCCGGTTCACCACCGACCGGGCCGGCTATGCGGCGATGCGCCGCTACGCCAAGACCTGGCCGGAGCGGCTGTGGGCGGTCGAGGGCGCCCACGGTGTCGGGCGCCCGGCCGAGAACCTGCGGGTGCTGAAGGTCGACGGGGAGCTGGAGGCGTTGCGGTTGCTCACCGACCGCCGCGAGGCCCTCACCCGGCGTCGCATCCAGACCGTCGGCCGGTTGCAGGCGTTGCTCGCCGAGCTGCTGCCGGGGCAGGCGAAGAAGGACATCACCACAGGTCAGGCCAAGGCCATGCTCGCCGGCGTGCGCCCACGCGACATCGCCGGGAAGACCCGTCGCCGCATCGCCGCCGACGAACTCGCCGAGCTGGTCGCGGTCGAGGCCAAGACGAAGAAGGCCGAGCCGAGCGCAAGGCGATGGTGCTGGCCCGCCACTCCCACCTGATGGACCTGCGGGGTGTCGGCCCTGTCGTGGCCGCTTCGCCGACCGCAACCGGTTCGCGTCCTGGACCGGCACCGCCACCGGCTGTCGCGGGCCGGGAACCGGCGGATGAACCACATGATCCACATCGCCGCGATCAGCCGACTGCGCCTGGATACCGACGGGAGGGCCTACTACCGACGTAAGCGCGAGGGCAAGAAGCCCCTCGAGGCGATCCGCTGCCTGAAACGCAGGATCTCCGACGCGATCTGTCGCCAGCACGGTCAGTGCGGGCCCGGAAGGGCACTGCGGGGCGTCTCATCGATCCAGCGCGGTCGACCTGGCCCCGCCCATCGACACTTCGGATCAGCCACTTCCCGGGACCCGCAAACACGACGCTACAACCCGTTCAGCGACCCCGACAGACCTCACCGCGAAAGACGTCTCAGATGACCACTTGACATCAGAGGGGTGCCTACTCCTGGACCCGACGGAGCGAGGCAAAGCCGTTGCTGGTCCAGAACACCTCTCCGTCGGAGCCGAAGACCAGGTACCAAGGGCTTGGGCCGCTCTCGTCGGGTCTCGGCACACCGACCGTCCGGTAGTACCCGTCGGGCTGGTCAGGCAGATCGACCGCATCGAGGGGCACCGGAGAATCCGCAGACCCAGGTGGCGTTCCACCGGCCTCAACGAGTGTGATGGTGGCTTGTGCCGTTGCCGGCAGGTCGTCGAGCAGCACCCAGCTCATCCCAGTCTCGGGGTCGGTGTCCGTGCCGATCTGATCCGGGTCGAGCGCCGGGTACGGCGGGTCTCGGCCGAGGAACTGATCCGCCCCGCAGCCGACGAGAGCACTGCACATGAGCAGGCACGCAACGACCCTGACGAAGCGCGCGCCCATGACGCAGATGTTCGCACGTCTCTGGCGAAGACGACGCACAGGCGCCACGGTAGGGCCATGACGACACCCGACCTCGCCGCGCACGCCGGTCTGAACCCCCGACCTGACATCCGCCTGGTGGTCAGCGACATGGACGGCACGCTGCTGGACGACCAGCACCGGCTGCCAGATGGCTTCGAGTCGTTCGTCTCGCAGCTGGCCCAGCGTGGCGTCACGTTCGCCGTTGCCTCAGGTCGACACGAGTACAGCCTGCGGCGACTGCTGCCCTCCGACGCCGGCATCGTGGTCATCGCCTCCAACGGTGCCCACGTCATCGAGGCCGGCCGCGAGGTGTTCGTCGAGTGCCTGGACCGCGACAGGGCTGTCGCCATCGTCGAGCGCATCAGGGACGTTCCGGATGCCCGGGCGGTCGTGACCACCCGAACGACCGCCTTCACCGAGGACGCCGACGAGCAGTTCCTCGGCTGGCTGCGGACGGTGCTGCCGCACTTGGAGGTTGTTCAGCCCATCAGCGAGATGCCGTCGGGCTGCTTGCTCAGCGTCGGCATCTTCGACCATCGCTCGGCGGAGTCGAACTCGTTGCCCGCACTGGGTCCGCTGGCCGAGGGTCTCAACGTGATGGCCACAGCACCGACCTGGGTCGACGTCGTCAGCGCAGCCGCCGACAAGGGCAGCGCCGTCCGCCGTCTGCAGCGCGAACGCGGCATCACCCGTGACCAGACGGCCGCGTTCGGTGACTTCTTGAACGACCTCACGCTGCTCGACGCGGCGACCTACTCCTTCGCCATGGCCAACGCGCACCCCGAGGTGCACCGCCGCGCTGCCTTGCGTGCACCGGCCAACACCGAGTCCGGTGTGACGGCCGCCGTCGCCGCGCTGATCGGGATGGACGTGCCATAGTCGCGCCTGTGACGGCAGGCGACGGGGGCTGGCGGGGCGCCTGGAACCGGGTGGACTACCGCCGCCGGATCGGCCTGCTGCTGATCCTGGCCTTCGCACTGCTGATGGCCGCCGGCGTCACCTGGTCGATGGCCAACCCACGGCTGAACAACTACCGCTCGGCCGTCGCCGAGGTCGTGTCGGTGAGCGAAGGGTCGCCGACCGCGATCACGGTGCGGTTCACCACCATCGATGACGAGGACGTCGAGGCCACGACCGACCGGCTGACGTTCGTGCCGCCCGAAGGTGCGCCTGTGCCCTTGATCTACGACCCGGCCGACCCTGAGCAGGTCGCCATGGAGGGCTACAGCGAGCCGGACCTTCTCACCACGGTGATCATCGGGGCCTTCGCCGTCACGTTGGGGACGGCCTTTCTGACCTTCCGGCACCGTCACGACTGAATCGGCACCCGCCCCGTGCCGGGCGTGGTTGGCTGAGCCGGTGCAGACAGTCATCGCTGCCGACACCGTGGTCACGGGCAGCCAGGTACTCACTCCCGGGTGCGTCACCGTCGAGGGCCGCACGATCTTCGCGGTGTCCGATGTCGTGCCCGACCACGTCGACGTCCGGGTCCCCCACCTGGTACCCGGGTTCGTCGACCTCCACACGCACGGCGGCGGGGGTGCCACGGTGGTGGGAGCCGACCAAGAGGCCGTGGCTGCGTTTGCGGCCACACATCGACGGCAAGGCACCACGACGATCTGCGCGAGCCTGGTCTCGGCCCATCAACAACCGCTGCTGGACGACGTGGCGGCACTCGCCGAGCTGGTGGAGGACGGCCTGATCGCCGGAACCCACCTGGAAGGGCCGTGGATCTCTCCGGCGATGAAGGGTGCGCACGACCCGACGGCCCTGCGGCCGCCGTTCCCGGACGAGGTGGACGCCGTGCTCGCCGCCGCCCGCGGCACCGTCCACATGGTCACCCTGGCTCCGGAGCTCGAGCACGGGATGGAGGCGGTGCGCCGCTTCGCTGACGCCGGGGTGCTGGCCGCCACCGGCCACAGCGACGCCGACTGGAACCAGGCCCAGGCGGCCATCGACAGCGGCAGCACCGTCACCACGCATCTGTTCAACCAGATGCGCCCGATCCACCATCGCGCACCCGGACCCATGCCCGCGTTCATGGCCGACCCGCGGATGCACGTCGAGCTCATCGCCGACGGCATCCATGTCCACCCGGCCGTCATCGCCATGGTGCGCCAGGCCGTGCCGGCCGACCGGATCCTGCTGGTGACCGATGCCATGTCGGCCACCGGCCAGTCCGACGGCAGCTACCTGCTCGGCGACCTAGCCGTCACCGTCACCGATGGTGTGGCCCGGCTGACCGAAGGTGGGGCGCTCGCCGGCAGCACACTAACGATGGACAGGGCGCTCCGGCTGGTGGTGCGCAAGTGCGGGTTCAGCCTCAGCGACGCCGTGATGGCCGCCTCGGTGACCCCGGCGCGCCTGCTGCGCCGCGACGACATCGGATCGATCGAGCCCGGCAAGGACGCCGACCTCGTAGCGTTGGACGACGATCTCGTCCTGCAGCAGGTCTGGCACAAGGGCGCGTTCGTCGCCGGCTGAGGGAGGCCCCGTGACGGTGGACCCTTGCCGGCCCCACGACGTGGTCGCCGACGACGGTGCCAGGCTCCGGGGCTGCGCCCACGGCGGGCACCTGACCGGTTGGTGGCCGGCCGGTGAGTCGCGGTCGCGGCTGTGGATGAGCAGCGCGAGTACCTGCGGCCCCGGTGCAGCGATCCGCGGAGGCGTCCCTGTGGTGTTCCCCCAGTTCGGGGTGCTCGGCCCGCTGCCCAAGCACGGCTTCGCCCGAACAGTGGCCTGGGAGCCCCAACACCCGTCCACAACGGACGAGGCGAGGTTGACGTTTGCGACGACCATCCCGACGCGAGGCGACTGGCCGCACCAGGCGACGCTGAGGCTGTCGGCGAGCGCACGTGCTCAGATGCTGACCGTCAGGCTGGCCGTCGCCAACACCGCCTCGACCCCCTTTGCCTTCACCGCCGCGCTGCACACCTATCTGCACGTGAGCAGCACATCTGACGCCGGGATCAGCGGGCTCGAAGGACGTGCCGCCGAGGACGCCGCGGCCGGTGGACGAGCCACCACGCTGGGCGAGGAGCGCCTGTCCACCGTTGGACCTCTCGACCTGATGATTCGCGACATCCCCGGAGCACTCGTGCTCCACGACGCTGCGCAGCCGGACCTCGTCATCAGCACCGAGGGCTTTCGGGACTGGGTCGTCTGGAACCCGGGCGCTGGCCACGGGCTGAGCGACGTGCCGGCCGGCGAGGAAGCGGGCTTCGTGTGCATCGAGCCTGCCGTGCTGGAGCCGACGCGCATCGCCCCCGGTCATGCGTGGCAGGCATCGCTCATCATGACCGCCCGGTGACAACCCCGAGTGACGATGTCGCCGAAGTCACCCACATGCGCGGCGCAGAGTCCTAGAGTCGGCGCGTCAGCGGGGAACCCGGCTCGAGGGAGCGACGATGAGCGCGACAGCGTCTGCAACGGAGGCGAAGAAGGAGGGGCTGGGAAGCCGGAGCTTCGCCCAGCTCCAGCGGCTCGGCAAGAGCCTGATGCTGCCGATCGCCGTGCTGCCCGCGGCCGGCATCCTGCTGCGTCTGGGGCAGGACGACCTGCTCGGCGGCATCGACGTGCCCATCATCGGGCCGTTCTTCGACGCCATGAGCGCGGCCGGCGGGGCGCTGTTCACGGCGCTGCCGCTGCTGTTCGCGGTCGGTGTGGCGATCGGGTTCGCCAAGCACGCCGATGCCTCGACCGGCCTCGCGGCCGTCGTCGGCTACCTCTCCATCGAGGGCGTGTTCGTGACGATGTCGCCGATCGTGCTGCCCGCGGAGGGGGATGGCGATCCAGGGGTCATCAACTACAGCGTCTTCGCCGGCATCATCGTCGGCCTCTACACCGCGTATCTGTTCGACAAGTACCACACCATCCAGCTGCCGTCCTACCTCGGCTTCTTCGGTGGTCGCCGCTTCGTGCCGATCGTCGTCGCCCTGACGTCGCTGTTCGTCGGCTTCGGGATGAGCTACTTCTACCCCATCTTCGACGCAGGGCTCACCGGGCTCGGCGAGTTCATCGGCGGGGCAGGGGCGTTCGGCGCCTTCGTCTACGGCTTCGCCAACCGCATGCTCATCCCCATCGGTCTGCACCACATCGTCAACTCCTACGTCTGGTTCCTCTACGGCAGCTACGAGACCCCCGACGGCGACGTCGTCACCGGCGAGCTGACCCGCTTCGCCCAGGGCGACCCGACGGCAGGACTGCTCACGTCGGGCTTCTACCCGATCCTCATGTTCGGCCTGCCCGCTGCGGCTCTGGCGATGATCCACATGGCGAACAAGTCCCAGCGCAACGTCGCCTTCGGCATCCTGGCAGCCGCCGGTCTGACCGCGTTCCTGACCGGGGTCACCGAACCGCTCGAGTTCTCGTTCATGTTCGTGGCGTTCCCGCTGTACCTCGTGCACGCGGTGCTGACGGGGCTCTCCCTGGCGGTGTCGTACTTGCTCGACATCCATCTGGGCTTCTCGTTCTCCGCCGGACTCATCGACCTGCTCCTCTACGGCACCGCGCCGGCGGCCAAGAACATCCCGTTGCTGCTCATCCAAGGTGTCGTGTTCGCCGCGATCTACTACTTCATGTTCCGCTTCGCCATCAGGCTGTGGAACCTGAGCACCCCGGGTCGCGAGCCGGAGGACGAGTTTGCCGCCGAGCAGGCAGCCAACCTCACCGACGAGGGGGTGCCGGAGAACCCGCTCAACCTGACCACCGCCGAGGGCACCGCAGGGGCAGCAACCGCCGGTGCGGCGACGGCTACTGCTGCCGCACCCGACACCATGGCCGAGAAGCTGATCGCCGCGTTCGGCGGGCGCGACAACCTGGTCAACGTCGACGCCTGCATCACCAGGCTGCGCATGGAGGTGGCCGACAAGACCCTGGTCGACAAGGGCGCCCTGAAGTCGCTCGGTGCGGCGGGCGTGATCGAGGTCGGCAACAACGTGCAGGCCATCTTCGGACCGAAGGCCGAGCGGCTCAAGGACGAGATCAAGGGAGCCCTCTGACGTGGAGGTCGTGGTCGTTCCGACACCACAGGACGCCACGCCCGTCGTCGCCGACGCCTACAGCCGGCTCCTCACCAGCAAGCCGGACGCGGTGCTCGGGCTGGCGACGGGGTCGACACCCCTGGGCGTATACCGCGAGCTCATCGGGCGGCATCGGAACGAGGGGCTGAGCTTCGCGCAGGCGCAGGCGTTCAACCTCGACGAGTATGTCGGTCTGCCGGCCGGGCACCCCGAGCTGTACCGGACGTTCATCGAGCGTGAGTTCACCAGCCATGTCGACTTCGCCGACGGTGCCGTCAACGGCCCCAACGGCCTGGCCGACGACCTCACCGCCGCAGCCGCCGACTACGAGCAGCAGATCGCCGACGCCGGCGGCATCGACCTGCAGATCCTCGGCATCGGAGCCGACGGGCATCTGGCGTTCAACATGCCTATGTCGTCGCTGACCAGTCGTACGCGGCTGAAGACGCTGACGACCAAGACGCGCACCGACAACGCCCGGTTCTTCGACGGTGACATCGACCAGGTGCCCAAGCACTGCCTCACCCAAGGGCTCGGCACCATCATGGAGAGCCGTCACGCCGTCATGCTCGGCTTCGGCAAGAACAAGGCCCAGGCGGTCGCCGAGTGCGTCGAGGGGCCGATCGCCTCGCGCTGGCCGGCGTCCATCCTGCAGATGCACCCCCACGCCACGGTCGTCGTGGACGAAGACGCCGCCAGCCAACTGCGCTTCACCAACTACTACGTCGACACGTTCGCCGGGAAGCCGGACTGGCAAGGGATCTGAACGCCGGCTGGCGCGTCTACTCCTCGCTGTCGTCGGCGTCCGTGGTCGCGAACTCCTCGTCGAGGTCTTCCTGCTCCGCCTCCGCCTCGGACCCCCCCTCCAAATTCGCCTCGTCGGGCTGCTCCGCCCCCTCCGACTCAGTCTCCTCCAGCTGCTCAATCTCGGTCGACTCGTCGGTCGAGCAAGCCACAGTGCCGAGCGCGAGCCCAACAGCCAGCACCGCGGCCCCTGCTCGCCTGGTCAGAACTAGCCGCAGATTGATCATCGTCTGTCCCATCCTGTCCCTCGTGGAGCGGGTGCATCCGGAATGTACCGCGAGACCCCGCGATCAGCCGGCATCATGGCAACCCGATCATCACTGTTGCACGTCAGACCTAGTGGCAGGGCCGATCGTCGGGGGCGTACGCGGTGGTTGCGGTGACGTCGACGAGTGACATGACCAGCGTGGTGGTGCTCGTGATCGAGGTCATCCTGCTCGGGCTCCTCGTGGTGGCGCGGGTCCGGCAGATCCAACGGGACCCGAAACCTGGGTTGGCACCCACCCCCTTACAGAGCGGTCAGCACAACCTGGAGAGGACACCCCGTTGTCCTCACCGGAAGCCTGATCGACGACGTCCACGGCGGCCCCCCGGCAACGCCTGGTCGAGTACTACCCCGGACCCATCCACATTCGCGACTAGCGCAACGCGGATCGGCGCGGAACGCCCCGGCGCACCAGCGCTAGACCGCGAGGCGTTCGAGGGGTCGTGCGGTGAGGGCCGCGATGAGCTCGAGGTCCTTGTCCAGGTGCAGCACCGGCAGGCCCGCGAGTTCGGCGACTGCAGCGATGACCAGGTCGGGGATCGAGGGGTGCACGGTGGTGTCCCTCTCGGGCCAGCAGCAGCCGTACCTCCACGGCACGGTCCTCGATGGCGGGCGTACGGCGGACACCAGCAATACTGGCGGCAGTCCGCGACGAGCAGGGCTCCGCCGAGGTGACGAAGATGTCCCCGGACCAACTGGGGTCCTACGCACGTGTCTGCGCATGGTCGTTGGCGCACGGGCACGCTGGATCAGGCGGTTCCGTGGCCATCAGCGCCTACAGTGGCAGCGGATCGGCCTTCGACACGGCCTGGTGTCGATTCGCTGTGGCCCACGCGGACCAGAACGAGAAGGACTACCAGGTGAGAATGACAACCCCATTTGGCGCCGCTGACGGAGGTATCGAGGCCACCGCTGGGTAGACCGGCGATGGGTTCGTCGCGCGGCGCCGAGAGGAGACATCATGGACGCGTCGTCCCTGTCGGCGGCACACGAGCGTCGGGGCAGCACGGAACGGGTCAAGGCGTTCGGGGACGGCGTCTTCGCGATCATCATCACCATCCTGGTGCTGGAGATCGGTGTGCCGCCCAACCTGTCTGAGCAGTCGCTGCGGGACGCTCTCGACGAGCTCGGTCCCGATCTGATCGCCTGGGTCGTCAGCTTTCTGATCACCGGCATGTACTGGGTGTGGCATCGAGACCTGTTCAACCAGGTGCGCTACGTGGACACCACCGCGGTCTGGCTCAACCTGCTGTTCCTCCTTCCCGCCGCGCTGATCCCGTTCGCCGCCTCCGTCCTCGGGGAGTACAGCGGGGACCCCATCGGGCTGCACGTCTACGGGGTGGTGCTCATCGCGACATCACTCATGCGATGGGTGCTCTATGCCTACCTCATGCGGCGACCCGCCCTGCTCTGGGCCTCTCCCACGCCCCTGGCGCGGCGGGTCGGCGCCCTGCTCGCGGTGGCACCGATCGCGGTCTACCTGGTGGCGATGGTGCTCGCCGAGCCTGCTCCAACCCTGAGCCTGCTCCTCTACCTGGCGGTACCGTCTCTCTACCTGCTCCTGGTCTTCGCGCTGCGGCACAGTCCGTCGACGAGGAACGAGGCCGATGACTTCGGCTAGCCCCCGGCCCCCTCACCTAGGGAACGTCGGAGGCCGCGTCCCTCTGACGCGAAGACTTCCCCGGGTGACGGCAAGGTCGTCGGAGTCAGCCGGTGGGTTGCCAACCGCACCAACAACCAGGACGTGCGACACGGGGAGGGCAGGGAGAAGAACGCAATCTGACGCACGGGCTCAACGGCACCAATCCACGGTTCCCGTGGAAGCCCTCCACCACCATGCTGGGCGACAGGCTCACCGGCACTACAGAAAGAGCGGGGTCGACCGCGACGCACCCTGGCAGTGTCCCTCCCCACAGGCCACACCGGGACAGCCCAACCCAGCCACCCCCATCGTCGACCCACCACGGCGCGCCCCCACCGGGCGCCGCACTGCTGGGCGGAAACGACGCAGGTAGTGGTGCGTCCACAGGCGGCTACTCGACGGTGGGGCGACGTGCTGCGGCCAGAGCCAGCACGGCCCACCCGACGACGATGAGCACGACGCCGAGCCCGAATGCCGTGACAGAGACACCAGAAGTCACCACCGAGGTGAGCAGCGATGCTCGCAGGGACGACGCGGTCATGGCGGTCTGGCGCAGCGGGTCGTCCCGGTCAAGCTCGGCGGAGGTCTTGCCCTCGGTCGACTCCTGGTAGTGCTGGTTGATCATCTCGGCTTCCATGTAGGCCGTCCACTGGCCGTCCACCGGGTCATCGGCGAAGTACGGGGCGTCACCGGAGACGTGATGCGCTCCTGGGCGAGGTTCGTCCGCACCGCGAAGTAGGCCACGAGGCCCGACACGGTCAGTACCACGCCGGCGATCACGACCAGGACGCCCGGTGTTCGCGCGGTCCGCGCCCGTCCAGCTACCTGAGTCGTCGAGCCCTGTGCCATCGCCCTCATCCGGGTCGGTGACCGTCGAGTCGACCGGTCATGACACTCGGTCAGAGCGCAGCGCTGGTGGAGCCATTCCGCGCGTGGTTGGCTGCTCGCCCACATGATCGTTCACGCGGTGCATCTGAACGGTCTTGGCACCATCGGCGGGGCATCCTCACCCGACGATGGCCGTTTCCTGGGTGCTGGCTGTCGTGACCTGCCGGTCGGCCCAGTCGGTGAGCACCACCACGACCACTCCGAGCGCAGCGCCCACGACGTACTCACCGAGTCGGACGGGCAGGGCGAAGGCCGCGTCGGTTCCGGGGGTGGCCGTCGCCAGCACGACGGGCAGCGGCGTGATCAGTACCTTCGACGCGAAGCCCTGGCGCAGCAGCAGGAGCGCACCGATGGTGCCGAGGACCGCGATGGTGACCGCCGTGGCGGACGGGCGCAGGTCGAGGGCGAGCACGAGGGCGGCGAGTGCGACACCGGTCACGGTTGAGGTGATGGTCTCCCGGGCCGACCGGCGGGTCTCGGCTGCCGTTGGCGCGAGGACACTGACGAAAGCGAGCACGGCCCAGTACGGCTTGAAGCCCCCGGTCAACACGTCGAACACGACCAGCAGGGCCGCCGAGACCACCCCGAGCACGAGGGGAAAGGCCCAGTCGTGCCAGGACGGGTGCCGAACCATGCGGTGCAGACGATCCGTGTCCACGTGCAGCGCCTGCGCCGGCAGCGTCAGCGTGGGCGGGCGGAGCAGCAGCGGGACGACGATGCTGAGGACGACGGCCAGGACGGCGCCGAGCGCTGCGCCGACCGCTATCTGACCCAGGCTCGCCTCGGGGCCGATGAGAAGTGCCGCCAGCATCCCTGCCGCGGCAACCGGGAACCAGGAGAGCTGGGCGACGAAGCCCGCCCGTGCGAACGCCCCGAAAGCGGTGAAGAGAAGGAACACCACGACAACGCCGCCGGAGGCCAGCCGCGACGAGGCAACCCCCAGCACCATGGCGAGCGGAACACCGAGCGCCGTGACAGCCTGCCACGGCCGGCTCGACAGGTCCGGGCCGAGGGTGCTGAACGACACGAGCGCCGCCGCCATCGTTGCAGCGATCGTCAGCTCACCAACGTCGCCGAGCGCGACGCCGACGACGAGAGGGATAGCCAACGACAGGAGGAGTCGAGCCGCCAGGTCCCACCGCAGCAACGCACGCGTGGGAAACGCCGACAGATCCACCCGCGTCAGCCTAGAAGCCGCGCCCAAGAGAGATCGGGCCGACGCGCCATCCGGCTGGCGATGCCTGGCGAGTCAGAGAACCTGGACCCCTGGTGAGGGCCGTCGCCGCGACGCCGCAGTCCAGTGGTCCCTGGGTCTTCTCCTGGAAGGAGGAGTCACTCACCCCCGAGCCCAGGAGAGTCCCGCGGGGTGGTGTCGTTCCGCTGTGCGGAGGATGTCAGTGTTGTTCGGATCATGCCTGGACGAGTACTGGCGTTTCGAACGGTGTCGCTGATGGCGTGGTTCGCACTGCTGGCGAGTTGCTGTAGCGCGTTCAGGGTGTCGTCGTCGGCTCAGATCCCCTCATCGAACTGCCCCACAGTGGAGCCGGAGTGACGCAGTTCGTGAGCGAGCTTCCGGGGCAGGCAGCTGTGGCATGAGTCGACTGACCGTGGCATTCTTGATTCATGAATGCCACATTGGTGCTGGGTCAGCAAGGGCGACTTGTCATCCCGGCAGAGGTTCGCAGCGCCTTGGGGCTCTCGCCCGGAGACCAGTTGCACCTGAGCCTGGTCGGCCACAGCCTCGTGCTTGAACGGCCCCACGATGCTGCCTCCGAGCTCCGCGGTCTCGCCGCGCAGGTGCCCAGGACGCGGTCGCTGGTCGACGAGCTGCTCAGCGAGCGTCGCCACGCAGCAGCAGTCGGCGAATGACGGTCCTCGACGCGTCAGCCGTGCTGGCCCTGGTACACGACGAACCAGGCGCGGCGATCGTCGCTGACGCACTCGGGTCCGCGCACCTGGGAGCGGCGAACCTCGCCGAGGTGATCGGCAAGCTGGTCGACGCCGAGGTCGACGTCAGCCGTGTCCGCGGGCTTCTCACCGCCGCCGGGGTGGTCATCGAACCCGTCACCGAAGCCGATGCCGAGCTCGCTGGCGCGATGCGATCGCTCGAGGGAGGCACACGGCTGTCGCTGGGCGATCGATGCTGCCTGGCCCTGGCGGTCCGCGGCAACCCGCCCGAAGTCCTGACAGCCGACCGCGCCTGGGCCGAACTTGACCTACCCATCCGAGTGCGCCTGCTCCGGTAGCCGACCTGCGCCGCGACCCTCCCTCAGGGGACCAGCCCGCTCCAAGCCCAGCGATGGCCGCTCCCAAGGTGCAGGACTGGCCGCGGAGTGGCGCACCGTCCGGCGCGGTCGCTCGGGTTGCGCGGCCACGCTCGCTCATGGTCGATGGTCGGACGTTGCGGTGGGGCCGCCTGGGGAGCGTCTGCTGGTCGCTACGGCTGTCCTCGCTCTGCTGGGGAGCGTGCCGTGGATGGTCAGGCAAGCACGGTCCTGCGTTCGGCGGTTCCGTGGGACTTCTTGTACTTGCGCCGGACCCGCAGGGGCAGGGGTCGTTTCGGCCGCGTTTGACGTTGGCAGTCGCTACCTGGGCCATGATCTCGGCGGGTGCGCGTGGGGCAGCCCCACCTTCGTCAGGCCGGTCCGGTACGGGTTCTGCCCGGTGATGAACGCCACCCGGCCGGCCGTGCAGGACTGCTCCCCGTAGTAGTCGGTGAACCGCGCACCCTCAGCGGCCACCCGGTCGATGTTCGGTGTCCGGTAGCCCATCAACCCGTCGGAGTAGCAGCTCAGGTTCGTGATCCCGATGTCGTCTCCCCACAACACCAGGATGCTCACACGCGCCGGAACCAGGCAGCGAGTCCGGGCGTCTCTCACTCGTTCATGACCGGCGCTGGTGGGCCGCTACCGTTCGCTGACCCTGCTCTCAACTCGCGGAGGAAGAGATGGACGTGGGCAGCATCATCGCGATCGTGCTGCTGGGATTCGTGGCCGGAGCGGTCGCTCGGGCGCTCACCCCCGGGGATGCGTTCAACCAGATGTCCGGGCCGGCGTCCTGGGGGCTTTCCCTGGTGCTGGGCCTGGTGGGTGCGTGGCTGGGCTGGTGGTTCTTCACCGGCGTGCTCGGCATCGGGGATGCGCAGAAGTTCGACTGGGGCGGCATCGTGGGTGCGGTCATCGGCGCGATCGTGGTCACTGTCGTAGCGTCCTTCATCGTCAAGCGAGTCGGGCCGAAGCCGGGGGCCTGACCCCCGGTCGGCCCGGGGAGCGGCAGACGACCGCCCCTCCGGGAGGGCGCCCGCGTTCGGTGAACGGACCCGCAGCGCCTGGTTGGCCGCTACCGTCGCCGAGACGCTCAGGACTTCGCCCGGGCGTCACCGACACGGAGGTGGACCCATGGGTATCGGCGACATGGTCGACAAGGCCAAGGATGCAGTCTCGGGCGGTCAGGGTGGCGACACGGCCGACCAGGCGATCGACCAGGTCGCCGAGCAGGCCAAGCAGGCCACCCCGGACCAGGCCGACCCGATGATCGACAAGGCCGCCGACGCGGCCAAAGACAAGATCTGAGCCGCTCCGGCTGACGGCGCCGGCTTCCCGACGGTTCCCTCGACGGTCCCCCTGCTCCGAGCACGGATGCAGCAACGCCGAGTTCGGCCACACCCCGTGGGGGTCTGTCCGGACTGCGGTGTGACCGGCGATGGCTGCCAGGGGTTCTGCGCCGCCGGCACGCGGTCGGCGAAGGGGATGGCGAACGCGTTGTGGGTCGTCCCATCGGCCACCTCGGTGGTGGTCGTCGGCGTCGCGCCGGTCGGAAAGTCGCCCTGTTGGCCGCCGACGTGGTGCTGGTACGCCGGTACCCGCTGGGTTCTCGGCGCCTCCCACCCGGGGTCGTCAGGCGGCGTGCAAGACGCGTTCCTCCAGCCGCGCGTAGCTGGCCTCCATCCCGCCAGTCATACCGGTGGCCAGCACCTGGTCTCGGACCTCGAGGCTGGGGAAGGTGGTCACGATGCTCAGCAACGTGCCGCCCGCGACCGGGGTCAGGGTCATCTCGTTGGTCGTAGTCGGCCCGTCCGTGCCGATCATCTGCTCGGTGGTGACGACCCGGTTCGGGGGGCTGCTCTCCATCAGCTCGCCGGTGTATCCGAAGCTCTGCGCGCCGTTGTCCGACTCCCACTCGTACCGGTAGCACTCGCCGGCGACGACGGCTACCTGGCAGACGGGCATGCTCCAGCCGTCCGGGCCGAGGAGCCAGCGCTGCATGATGGCCGGATCGTGGTGGGCCTGCCACACCTGCTCCGCGGTGCCGCGAATGATCCGACTCACCCTGACCTGGGTGTCGTTGAGGAGCTGGGCTTCGACTGCACGCCCAGCGGCGAAGGTGGTCAGGTCCGCCAGGACCGCGTCCATCTGGCCCATGGCGTCGCGCATGCCCTGCTCCATGCCCATGGCGAGCAGCTGGTCGAGGTCCTCGACGGAGGTGAACCAGGTCGTGGTGGTGACCTGCGACCCGGTGTCGGTCTCGGCGAAGCGGAACACCATCCGCATGGACGGCATCCCGTTGCTGGCGGTGCCGTCGGGGTTCGCGAACCCGTCCCGGACCTCGAAGGACTCCAGCGGCGTGACGTCAAGGAACTGCCAGTAGCCGCGGGACTGGTCGCCGTCGGGCCCGGTCATGACGTACTCGCTGCGCCCACCCGGGTTCATGTCGTGGCGGGTGAACCGAGCGGGGTAGGTGGGGGGACCCCAGAACTGCTCGAGCTGGCGCGGATCGGCGTAGGCGTCCCAGAGCCGCTGGACCGGGACGGGGAACTCGGCGACCACCGTCATGGTGAGGGATGCTGGGTCCGTGCTGACGGAGGTGATGGGCATGGTGGTCCTTCGCGGCAGTGGGGACGGATCAGGGGGTGTCGGCGGTGAGCAGCGCATCGAGTCGGGCGACGCGCTCGCGCCACAGCGCCTCGAACTGGTCGAGCAGCACCTGTGCTCGTCGGATGGTCTCCGGGTTGCCCCGGACGAGTCGTTCTCGACCGTGCGGATGCTTGGTGATCAGGCCAGCTCCCTCGAGGACGGCGACATGCTTCTGCACAGCGGCGAAGGACATGTCGTAGCCGCTGGCCAGCTGTGACACGGTGACCTCACCGACGAGGGTGCGCCGGACGATGTCGCGGCGGGTCCTGTCGGCCAGCGCCCGGAAGACCCGGTCCACCTCGTCATCGGGGAGGAGGCCCTGAGCCTGCTCATATACAACCATCGGGTTGTACGTTAGCGAAGAAGCGAGCATTCGGCAAGAAGGCTACGGACGGCGTCGGTGTCAGGGACTCCGGACTGCGTGGCGAACGGAGATGACCTCGAGTCCGTCCCGGCCCGGTCCGTCCTCGCCTACGGCAACACCCAGCAGGGGCCCTGGGAGTGGGCGACATCACCGGCGATCCGGAGTTCCCCGAGAGGGCCGCGTTCGAGGTGGCCCGGGACCTGGGCGTGCCCGTCACCACGCACGCCGGGGTGTGGGGGGCGACGAACGACGACGGCATCCGGGTCATGTACGAGAACGGCTTCGTGGTGCCGGGCACCATCTACGTGCATGCCGCCACACGGAGCCACGACTCCTACCAACGTATTGCCGCGACAGGCGGCATCGCGGCAGTCTCCACCGAGAGCGAGCAGAACGCCGGGCAGGGCTACCCGCCGACCTGGCAGCTGCGTCGGCACGGCATCGACGTGTCGCTGTCGATGGACAGCAGCGTCTGGTGGAGCGCCGATCTCTTCGCTGCGATGCGCTCCACGCTGGGCGCCGACCGCAGTCGCGAGCACCTGGAGGCCCACGCCAAGAGCGAGACCATCACTCACCATGCCCTGCGCGCCGAGCGGGTCGTCGAGTGGGCGACGATGGGGGTTGCCAAGGCACTCGGGCTGGACTCGCTGGTTGGCAGCATCGAGGTCGGCAAGCGCGCCGACCTGGTGCTCACCAAGAATGACCGCTCACCGGTCATGGCCCCGATCCTGAACCCCTACGGCTACGTTGTCTTCCAGGTCGGCGGCGGGGATGTGCACACACCTCGAGCTGCTCGGCATCCGCCCGCCTGCGCGGTCGGCTGGGTCTGACGTTCGTCACTTGGATCTGGTGATCCGCAGCACTACCCCGGCGTGGGGCGTTCGCCAGATCCTGAGGGCATGCATGAGCGAGGAACAGACAGCGGGGCGCCGGGTGCCGTCCTGGCCGAGCTCCTCGGCGCCTCCAAGACGTATGAGACCCGCGGGACGGTCGTGCACGCTGTCGCGGATATCGACCTGACCGTTCGGGCGGGGGAGCTCCTCGCGGTGTTGGGGCCGAACGGTGCAGGCAAGACGTCTGCGTTGGGCATGTTGACCGGGCTGACGGCCCCAACGGCCGGGACCGCGCGGCTGCTGGGGCGGGATCCTCGGGACCTGGTGGCGCGCCGGCACATTGGTGTGATGCTGCAGTCCTCCGGGGTGCCTGACACGCTGCGGGTGCGGGAGCTGCTGACGGCGTTCCGGGGCTACTACCCGTGCCCGCTGCCGTTTGCGTCTGTGGTGGAGGCGGCTGGGTTGCACGGGCTGCAGGACCGGATGTTCGGAACCCTGTCCGGCGGCCAGCAGCGGAGGGTCCTCTTCGGACTCGCCTTGTGTGGGGACCCGGAGCTGGTCTTCGTGGACGAACCGACCACCGGGCTGGACGCGGAGGTACGGCGCACCCTGTGGGCGACGCTGCGCAGCCGAGCCGCGACGGGCCGTGGGGTGGTGCTCACGACCCACTACCTGGAGGAGGCCGACGCGCTGGCCGACCGGGTCGTCGTGCTGAACGAGGGGCGGGTGATCGCCGAGGGCACGCCGGCGCAGATCAAGTCCCTGGTGCCGGGGCGGCGAATCACGGCCGAGTCCAGCACTGAGGTAGCGCAAGCGGCCGCCTGGGCCGGGGTGCACCACGCTCAACGGGACGGCACCCGGCTTCAGCTGCTGGTCAGCGAACCCGAACCGGTGCTGCGCGAGCTGCTGGACCAGGACCGGTCGGTCGCTGGGATCACCGTCACCGCACCGAGCCTCGAGGACGCGTTCCTCACCCTGACCCACCGGAGCGAGGAGGCAGCATGAGCACCACCCTCCCGAGCGAGCGAACCGCATCGGCCACCGCTGTGTCGGCCCGACAGACTCTGCGCAGGGTGCTGCGGGTGTACCGCGTCGAGGCGTGGCAGGAGTTCCTCAAGCTGATCCGGCTGCCGATCTTCGCGGCCACGACGGTCGCCTTGCCGTTGGTGTTCTACGTCATCTTCGGGCTCACCTTCGCCGGCGAGCAGGCCCGCGGCGTGGGTGTGACCACCTACATGCTGGTCACCTATGGCGCGTTCGGCGTGATCGGCGCCGCCCTGTTCGGGTTCGGCGTGTCGGTGGCGGTCGAGCGGGGGCAGGGCTGGATGCGCCTCAAGCGGGTCGCGCCGATGCCGCCCCTGGCCTACTTCGTCGCCAAGGTGGTGATGAGCGTGGCCGTCGCCACGATCATCGTGGGGGCCATGTTCGTCCTCGCCGCGACCCTGGGCGGAGTGCGCCTGGACCCGGGGCAGTGGGGGGCGGTGGGTCTGGCGCTGGTCGCCGGTGCGCTGCCGTTCTCGGCGATGGGCCTGGCCTTCGGCTACCTGGTCGGCCCGAACTCGGCCCCGGCGGTGCTCAACCTGGTGTGGCTGCCGATGGCGTTCGCCTCCGGGCTGTGGATCCCGATCTCCCAGCTGCCCGACGTGGTGCAGTCGGTGGCGGTCGCGCTCCCGCCGTACCACTTCGTGCAGCTGGCCCTGGGCACGATCGGGGCGTCGGAGGGCGGATCACCGGCTGTGCACGCCGCGGCGGTGCTGGGATTCACCGCGCTATTCCTGTTCGTGGCAGCCTGGGGGTTCCGTCGCGACGAGGGACGCACCTACGGATGAGACGAGGGCTGCGGTGAACCAGCGCATCACCCGCTATGCGCCCTACCTGTGGCTGGTCTACCTCGGGGCGCTGGTCTTCCAGCCAGCGTTCGACCCCGACACCACTGCCTTGGACTGGGTCGCGACTGCGGCGATGGTCCTGGTGTTCCTTCCCCTGTACCGGGCCAGCCTCCGCACGCGGGACCAGGGCCGCCTGGTGCTGCTGCTGGCGGCCCTGGCCGGTCTCGGGCTGCTTGGGTCGCTGGTCAACGCCGGGGCCGGGGTGTTCGTCGTGTACGCCGCCGCCCTCGCTGGGCGGCTCGAGCCGGTCCGGCGGGCGTGGCTGGCAATCGCGGGCCTGGCCGCGGTGGCCGGGCTCGGTCTGGTGGTCTCCCCGGTGCCGATGCCGTGGCGGCTGCTGGCGGTGCTGCCGGTCCTGCTGTTCGTCCTGGTGATCGGTGCGGCGGGGGTCGTGGAGGTCGAGCGTGAGCGCACGCATGCCCGGCTGCGCCGCGCGGACGAGGAGATCGAGCGGCTGGCCACCATCGCCGAGCGCGAGCGCATCGCCCGCGACCTGCATGACCTGCTCGGCCACACCCTGTCGGTCGTCGTGCTGAAGTCCGAGCTGGCCGGGCGGCTGGTCCGCTCCGACCCGGACCGGGCCGAGCAGGAGGTGCGGGAGGTGGAGCAGACGGCTCGGACGGCCCTGGGCGAGGTGCGCTCGGCCGTGTCCGGCTACCGCGCCAAGGGCCTCGGTACGGAGCTCGTCAACGCACGACGCGCCCTCTCCGCCGCCGGGGTCGACCTGCAGGCCACCGTCGACCTTCCGGTCCTGCCCGCCGAGCACGAGGCCACCCTCGCCCTGGCCCTGCGGGAGGCGGTCACCAACATCGTTCGCCACGCCGACGCCCACCGCGCCACCATCCGCGCCGAGGCCACCCCGGAGGAAGTGGTGCTCGAAGTCCTGGACGACGGGCGCGGTGCCTCCGGGTCGGACGGGTCCGGCCTGGCCGGCATGCGCGAGCGCGTCACCGCCCTCGGCGGCACCCTCACCCTCCGAAGCGGCCCGTCGGGCGGCTACCCACCGGGCACCATGGTGCGCATCACCCTGCCCCGAACGTCCACCCCGACCGTGACGCCGAGCTCGGAGGTCCCCGGATGAGCATCAGCGTGCTGCTGGCCGAGGACCAGCGGATGGTCCTCGGCGCCCTGGGCAGCCTGCTCGCGCTCGAACCAGACCTCGACGTCGTCGGCACGGCCGCCGACGGGGACGAGGCGCTGCGCCTGGTGCAGACGCTGCAACCGGACGTCTTGCTCACCGACATCGAGATGCCCGGACGAACCGGCCTGGACGTCGCTGCGGAGATCCGCAGGCGCGGACTGGCCACCCGGGTCGTCATCCTCACCACCTTCGCCCGCAGCGGGTACCTGCGTCGGGCGCTGGATGCCGGCGTCGGCGGCTACCTGCTCAAGGACGCCCCGTCAGCCACCCTGGCCGACGCCATCCGCACCGTCCACCATGGCGGTCGCGCCGTCGACCCGGCCCTGGCCGCCGAGGCGTGGGCCGAGCCCGACCCGCTCACCGAGCGGGAACGCCAGGTGCTGCGCCTGGCCGGCGAGGGCCTGTCCAACGCTGACATCGCCTCCCGCCTCCACCTGTCCGAGGGCACCGTGCGCAACTACCTGTCCGAGGCCATGCGCAAGCTCGACGCCCCCAACCGCACCGCCGCCGCTCGGCTCGCCCGCGACCGCGGCTGGCTCTGACCCCACCGCCCGTCACAGCGTCCAAAGATGACGATCGTCATCACCAACCGATGATGCGAGGCACTACCTCAGCGTTGGGCCGGGCGTGACCCTGGAGGCATGACACACCCAGCAGCCGCGGGGAACAGCCCGACGCAGGCCGTGCTGCCCACGTCCACTGGCACGGACGGTCCCGCTGTCGCACGCGTACTGCCCACCGAGCCCCCCGGACTGGTCAACGTGCTCGGCATGGCGGCGCCGCTAGCGGTGTTCTTGCTGGCCAACGCCGCCTGGGGTCTGGTCCCAGGCATGCTTGCGTCAACCGCGGTGGCGATCGTGGTGATCTGGGTGAGACGCCGCCGTGGTCGAGGAACGGGCTGGCTGGGGCTCGCGCTGCTCGGCTACCTCCTGCTCCGTGGCGCTGCCGGCGCGCTCACCGGCTCGCACGAGGTGTACTTCGGGCTCAGCGTCGCCGCCAGCATCGCCGCTGCTGCTGCCGTCCTCGCGACCGCGTTCACCCGCACGCCCGTGGCGGCCTACGTGCTGCCACTGCTCATGCGTGGCCGTCTCCGACCGGAAACCGCCGCTCACTCCACCTACCGACGCGTCAGCGCGCACGTCACGGCCGTCTGGGCCGTCGCCGAGCTCACCGTTTCGGGTTGGGAGGCGTGGCACCTCTCCCACGCCGACGCGGTCGAGTTCGTCGCCGCCCGCGGACTCATCGGCTGGCCCGCCATGATGACCGTCATCTTCGCCTGCGCCTTCTACGCTCGCTTCCGCATCGAGTGGATGCAAGGCCCCAGCCCCCGGACGCACTGGGACGACGCCCCGGACAACCGAGATGGCCACGCTGGCTGACGACGGCTCTCCTGTGGCGCTGCTGCCGTGATGGACCGGGAGGCCACCGGCTGATCGACCTGCGGCGCGGCTGATACCGAGCACCTTGCGCCCCGGACGAGCCCGATCAGGCAGAGCCCAGAATCCGCACGTGCAGCTGGAGGATCTGCGGGTCGCGGCGTACCGGTCCTTCGCCGAGACCGGGCGATCACCAGCCGTCGCTGAGCTCGGCTCGAGCCTGCGCGCACGGCAGGCTGAGGTCGTGGGAGGCCTGCGTGCCTTGGCGGCGGCACGGCAGGTGGTCCTCGGCCCGACGGTCGCGTCGAGATGGCGCATCCGTTCGCCGCGATCCCGTTGGGGTTCTCGGTGTCGAACCTCGCCACGCTCTGGCGACTGGCGAGCCAGTCGTACGCCGGAAGGCTCCAGCACGGGTACACCCGCAGGGAGGTCGGGTGCCGCGCGTCATGGAGCGGTGGTGACCGACTGCATCGACTCGCGCGCCGGAGCGCGCTGTTCCGCCGGGACCCACCCCCGGGCCGCGTCCCGCCGCGACAGGGCCCCGCTGGAGGGGTCAACCACGACAAGCTCGATCCACGAGCCCAAGACCAGACGGGCCACCTCGGGACGAGCGGCGAGCACGGCCTCGACCCGTTCGGTCGGCGCGCAGACGACGGCCAGCAGACGGACCGGCTCGTGGAACGGCAGGGCGTCGGGCCATCCGTGACCAGTCGGCGCCGTCGCGGACACCGCCTGCCACGGCAGGCCCACGCGCAGGTCGCTGCGTACGCCGGTCATGACTGCCGTGAGCGGCGCAGCCTCGAAGCTGGGCGCGGCGATCGTGTTGTGCGTCGTCTTGTCCCCGGCGCCGTAGGCGTCGGGATCTACGGTGGAGCACCAGTACTGCGCGTTGATCCACTGCGCCACGACCAACGGTGCGGACATGAGGAAGTCCAGTGCGCTGCCGTCGAGGTCGGTGTCGGGTCGGTAGGACTGGAGGAAGACCCGACCCTCGAGGTCCAGCCCGCTCGTCAGGGCACGGGGCCCGATGACCATGGCGGCGTTGCGGGCCAACGACCACTCGGGCCGCACCTGCGCCCAGTCGCTCGCGCGCTGCTCCAGGGAGGTCCTGAGCCGGTGGGGGCGGTCCAGCCCGGGGAGGCCGGCGGCACGTTCGTCGGCAACCTCGTCGGCCGCGCGGTCCAGATCCCTCTGCAGGCGGTCGATCGTCACCCGGACTTCGTCGGGGACGTCGTCGAGGAACAGCATCACCCGGTCGCGCGTGGTGTCGTGCACCCCCGCCACGAACCGGGTGCCAGCGGGCAGGTCCAAGCCACGGTCCCGCAAGGCCACGCGCACCTGCGAGTCGTTCAGTGCCGCCGACATGGCCCGGGCGCTGATGTCGCCGGCGTGGCCACCGCATGCGCCGCACTGGTACGCCGCGACGTGCGGGTTGTTCGGGACGTGCGCCTCGTGGCCGGCGAGGACGACGACGCGGGCGGGCGTCTGCAGGCCCGTGGTCTGCAGGAAGGCCGCGGCAGCGTCCGCGAGCTCGTCCAGGCTGAACCCGGTGGGAGTCCCTTCCCGCCGGCTGAGGTCCAGGGTGGGGGCGGGCCCGCGCCGGGCGGGGGAGAGCACGTGGACGAACCGTGGGGTGAAGGTGCGCAGCGCGGCATGGAGCCCGACGATCCACCCGACGGACTCGGCCAGCGCGAACGGCGCGATGGGCCAGGTCTCCACGTTGTGCAGGGCCTCGCGCAGGGCCGCCGACGCCGAGCCGTGGTCGGCCGATGCATGGACCTCGTGATCGGGGCGCAGGAGGGCCGGTAGCCGCTCGCTCACCGCGCCGTTCGGGGCGACGAACGCGAACGGCAGCCCGAAGAAGCCCGCCGCGCCGAGTGTCTCCCACGGTCCTACCGACTCAAGGTGGCGCCGCAGGCGCTCGCTGCGGACGTCGATGCACGTCACGACCTGGGCATCCGGGCCGCCCCGTCCACTTGCGTACTGGTCGACCAGGGCAGACGTCGTCTGGGCCAGCTCCCGGCCTCGAGTGCCCAGCGCCTCGATGACGGGTTCCCGATAGCTCCGCTCCCAGGCAGCCAGACGCAGGGCTTCCAGGCCCTGGGACTGCACGCGGTTGATCACGGACTCGGCCCCGGCGACGGTGTCGGCGTCCGTCTCGAGCCCCAGCTCGCGGAGCAGGAGAAGGGGGGTGGGCGAGTGCACCCCTGCCCTGGCGGGCGGCTCGCTCCCGGGCAGCAAGGCGGCCAGCACCACGCGGACCGCCAACAGGTCGGTGAACGCCCCCGGGTCGAGGTCCCCAACACGTTCGCGCCAGGCGAGGTGGGCGACCCAGCCGGGGTCCTGGGCGAGTACCTGGCCGAGGTGGGCGGCCCAGTCGCGAACCGGAACGCCGGGTCCCACCAGCAGCACACCGAGCGCCTCCTGCGCATCGTCCGGCAAGGCCGCGACGCACTCGGCGGCGCCGGACACGCCCAGGGCGGCGTCCAGTCGCTTCCCCGAGTCGCGCAGCGACTGCCAGACGCTTGCCGCGCCGGTGCTCCACTCAGTCGACGCGTACACGCAGGCACAGTGGTGGCCCGCCACCCTGCTCGCGCGGCGTCGCTCCGGGCCGGGCTCGCCGCCCTGCAGAGGGCCGTCGTTGAGCAGGACGGTGATGGCAACATCCGCCTCCGTGACGGTCGAGCCGAGGGCAGCTCGCCCCACGGGGTTGTCCCTGAAGCCGGCTTCGGCCACCGCCTCCCGAAGGGCCTCGCGCGAGACTCGTCCGGCCTCGACGGCTGAGTGCAGGAGCGCGCCAGAGATCCCCGGGTTGCCTCCCCAGGTGCGGGCGCCGATACGGGTGGCATCGGTGAAGTCGAGCTCCTCGAGGCCGGCCAGCGGGTTGCTCGCGACGAAGGAGTGCAGTGGCCAGGCAGGGGCCACGTTGGCCCGTGCGGCCGTCACCGCAGCCGCGATTGCACTGGGGACTCCCGCCCCGGCTGACGGAGCCGAGTCCGTGGACGGCGCGAGCCTGAGGAGCTCGGTTGGGGCTGCGCGCCTGGACGTGGCACGCGGCAGGGTCGAGGACGCGACTCGCGCCACGGTACGGGGGGACCGGCCGCTGCGCAGGCGCCCGTCGACGACCACGAGGGCGGCGCCGACGAACACCGTCGCGACGAGCGTGAGGGTGGTGCCCCAGGAGCCGTCCGCGCCCCAGGCGGGGATCGACGTCCCCCACATCCCGAGGGTAGCGGCCTCCAGCGCCCGCAACCCGATCAGGTAGGTCGAGGCAGCCGTGAGCGTCAAGGTGACCGGTACGAGGACGGTGCCCCGGTAGTGGCGTAGCAGTCCCACGACGGCGGCGCTCGTGGCCAGGGCGGCCACCAGCACCGGGAGTGTGGTGGCGGGTGCGTGCAGCAGGGAGGCGGTCCCGGGCAGGGGCAGGCTCGCCACGGCCACGACACCCCCGACCGTCACCACGGCGCCCGCGACGGCTGTCCTACGTCTCCGCAGGGCCGGACGGGCCGGGGCCGACCGCACTCGCTCGACTGCGCCGCCGGCCCCCAGGAACAACGACGCCTTCCACATCCCGTGGCCGACCAGGTGCACGAGCACGCCGGCCGGGAGGCCGATGCCGACCTGCACGGCCATGTACCCCATCTGCGACGACGTCGAGGACGCGAGTCGTCCCTTCACATCCGGGCGCACCCGGTGCTGCGCGGTGGCGATCACCACGGTGGTCAGGCCGAGGATGACGGCGAGCGCCCGGGCGGGGCCGGAGACCCCGACGAGCGGCCAGAGGACGAGGGCGAGGATCCCCAGGCCGTTGACGAAGCCAGCGTGCAGGAGGGCGCTGACCGGCGACGGCGCCTCGGCTGTCTCTGGCAGCCAGCCGTGCCACGGCGACAGCGAGCTCCGGACCGCTCCGGCAGTCACCACCAGTACGCAGATGAGGCCGGTAAGGACGGGCGCGGCCGAGGCTGGTTCGGCGATCTCGACCACGTCGACGGTGCCGAGCCCGAACCACGCGAGGGCGACGGCAAGCCACAACGCAAGGTCGCCGAGGAGGATCCGACGACGAACGAGCCGCGATGCAGCGAGGGCGGGGGACGTCCCTGGGTGGCTCACGAGTCCTGTCATGGCCGTTCCGGCGATGCTCCACGCAAGCGCGAGCACCACCAGATTGCTGCTCAGCACGACCACGGCAAGTCCGGCGACCACCGACGCCTGCAGGACGGCGAAGCGCCCGAGTCGCCGCTGGCCCTCGAGGTTGCGGGCTGCATACGTCGAGACCACTGCACCGAGGCCGGTCACGAGCAGCAGCAGGGTGGCGCTCAGGGGCGTCACGCGCACGCCGTAGCCCGTCACGTCGCCCGTCGCGAGAACGAGCGCGAGGATGGCGACTGCGATCGCAGCAGTACCGGTGAGCAGGTGTCGAGAGATCTGCATCGCCAACATGCGATGGAGAATGCCGGAAAAAAACTTCGTATGTCAACTCAGGCGCCCGTGCCGTGGATGCGGCACGATGAACAGGTGCCTCCTGCCGATGACGATGCCGTCGTCCGGACTCGGCGCTGGACCTTGCTGACCAACCACGCGAGGCTGCTGCTGCTGATTGCTGCCCACCCGGACCGGCGGTTGCGCGAACTTGCCGTCGAAGCCCGGATCACGGAACGCGCCGCCCAGGCGATCGTGCGCGACCTCGAGGATGCCGGCTACGTGACCCGTCGTCGTGAAGGACGTCGCAACGTCTACGAGGTTCATCCACAGGTCCCCTTCCGCCACCCGGCCGAGGCCCATCACGAGGTCGGCGAGCTGCTCGCGCTGTTCACTGCTTCGGACGGCGAGGGCGAGACTCCGACGCTCCGATGACCGCTGCGCGCCGGCGCGCCACGGCGGCATCCGGCAAGCGGCACTCAGCACCGCGCCACCCGGGGCCTACCGGCCCTCGGGTGAGCAGGCCTTCTTCCCCGCTCGGCGCTCATCGGCAGCGCGGGCATCGCGGGGCTAGGTTTGGCGCCGTGCTGAACGCGCTCGGACAGCCGGTCGGGCGGGAGATCCCGGGATGGGACGGCGCCGTCCGGCCTGGCTACGAGCCCATGGTGGGTCGTACGTGTCGACTGGATCGGCTCCGTGCTGTCGACCACGCCGAAGACCTGGCGAGCTCGGAGGTGTCCGACGAGATCGGACGTGGATGGACCTACCTCGCCGTCGGACCTTGGCGATCTGCGGCGGCATACCGGCGGTGGGTCGAGTCCGTGCAAGCCAGCCGTGACCCTCTCTTCTGGGCGATCAGCGACCGCGCATCGGGTCGGGCGGCTGGGTTCGCCGCCTTCCTGGCGGCCGAGCCACAGACCGGGTCGATCGAGGTCGGCTGGATCTACCTGGCGCCGGCGCTACGAGGCACGACGGCGGCTACCGAGGCGATGTACCTGATGATGAAGCGGGTCTTCGACGAGCATGGGTACCGCCGCTACGAGTGGAAGTGCGATGCGCTCAACGCGGCGTCGCGTGCGGCGGCCAGTCGCCTGGGTTTCACCTACGAAGGGACGTTCCGCCAGCACCTGGTGGTCAAGGGGCGCAACCGGGACACCGCCTGGTACTCGCTGCTGGATGGTGAGTGGCCCGGGGTGCGGTCCGCTCTCGAGGAGTGGCTGAGCCCGTCGAACTTCGACCACCAGGGTCGTCAACGCCGACGGCTCACCACCCCCAGACCCGTGAGGCCCTGACGCGGCAGATCCCAGCAGTGGCGGGCAAGCGTTCGAGCTGGCCGCAGGATCGTCCGCTCGACCCCGCCGGAGCAGGTCGGACGCCCCTCTGACCCGAGGCCGCCGCCTCGCCCAGCCCGACCGAGAGTGCGTCGCCGATGGCGGATGCTCCGGCGGCTGGGCCGCTGCCGACGGCGAGCTGGTGCAGCAGCAACCCGAGGCGTTGCCCAGCCTCGCGTAGGGCCAGCTGCCGTCGCTCACGGCACAAGAGGGGCTGGAGGCCGCGCTGGTGGCCCTCCCAGGCAAGGTGGTCGAGTTCGACCTGGGGACCGAGAAGGGCCGAACGGTCTGCGCGGTGCTCGTCCGTAGTGACAGCGGGTGACTCGTCGAGCTGGTCGACGATGAGGCCACGGACGAGCGCGCGCGGCAGGTTCGGGAAGCCCTCCGGGGTGACTCCACTCTCCTCGCCCGTCTGGGGAGGTCCTGTGGGCTGTCCCTGCAGGCGAGGTGGTTCACAGCTGCCGAGCATGACCTCCACGGGGCTCTGGCCGCCCTGCCTTCCCGCTCGGTGGGCAGATCGGCGGCTCAGGTCGTGCCCGCGCTCCGGAACCGGCGCAGTCGCAGGCTGTTGCTCACGACGAACACTGACGAGAACGCCATGGCTGCTCCGGCGATGAGCGGGTTGAGCAGGGCGGCCATCGCCAGCGGGATGGCAGCGACGTTGTAGGCGAACGCCCAGAACAGGTTGCCCTTGATCACGCGCAACGTCCGCCGGGAGAGCCGGATGGCGTCGCCGACGGCGAGTACGTCGTCACGCACGAGCGTGAGGTCACTTGCCTCGATCGCCACGTCGGTACCGCTGCCCATCGCGATGCCGAGGTCGGCCTGAGCGAGCGCGGCCGCATCGTTGACCCCGTCACCCACCATGGCCACGACTCGACCGTTGTCCTGCAGCCGGCGGACGGCAGCGATCTTGTCTTCGGGCAGCACCTCGGCGAGGACGTCGGTGATCCCGACCTCGGCGGCGATCGCTCGGGCAGCGCGCTCGTTGTCTCCGGTCAGCAGCATCGGTCGCAGACCCAAGGAACGAAGCTCCTTGATGGCCCGGGCCGAGGTCGGTCGGACAGCGTCGGCCACGACGAGGAGGCCGGTCACGCGCCCGTCCCAGCCCACTGCGATCGGGGTCCGTCCAAGTGCTTCGGCGTCGTCGCCGGCCGAAGCGAGCTTGCGAGGCAGCTGCATGGACCACTGCTCGACGAGCCATCGAGGCCGGCCTGCGGCGATGGCCCGCTCGTGCTCGGCTGCCTCGTGGCGCACGGTGCCGCTCACCCCGAGGCCCTGGGTCGAGCGGAAGCGCTGGACCTCCGGCACCTTGCCGCGCTCTTGCCCAGCGGCGGCGATGGCGCGTGCGATCGGGTGCTCGGAGGCCTGCTCCAGCGCAGCGGCGAGGCGCAGCAGCTCGTCCGGGTCCACGCCGTCATCGGGCACCACAGCCACGAGCTGCATGCGGCCGGTCGTGACCGTGCCGGTCTTGTCGAGCACGACCGTGTCCACCTTCCGAGTGGACTCCAGGATCTCCGGTCCCCTGATGAGGATGCCGACCTGTGCGCCCCGGCCGGTCCCCACCAGCAACGCGGTGGGTGTGGCAAGCCCGAGGGCACACGGGCAGGCGATGATGAGGACGGCGACGGCGGCCGTCAACGCCAGCTCCGCTCCGGAGCCGGCGCCGATCCAGAAGCCCAGCGTGAGGGCGGACAGCCCCATCACGATCGGGACGAAGACAGCGGCGACCCGGTCGGCCAGCCGCTGTACCGGTGCCTTGCCCGACTGCGCCTCTTCCACCAGCCGTGCCATCTGCGCCAGCTGCGTGTCGGTGCCGACGCGCGTCGCTCGCACGACGAGGAGTCCGTGCGCGTTGACACTGGCCCCGGTGACCTCGTGGCCGGGTGAGACCTCGACTGGGACGGGCTCGCCGGTGAGCATGCTGGCGTCCACGGCTGAGGACCCCTGCACGACGACACCGTCGGTGGCGATCTTCTCGCCGGGGCGAACGACGAACTCGTCTCCGACGCGGAGCTGGTCGACGGGGAGTCGCTGCTCGCGGCCGTGGCGACGGACCGTCACGTCCTTGGCACCCATCTGCAGCAGGGCGCGTAGGGCTGCGCCGGACCGGCGCTTGGCGCGGGCCTCGAAGTACCGGCCGGCGAGGAGGAAGGTGGTGACGACGGCGGCCACCTCGAGGTAGATCTCACCCGTGCTCGTCCCCCTTTCGGGGATGAGATGAAGGTCCATCCGCATCCCCGGTTGCCCCGCATCGCCCAGGAACAGCGCATAGAGCGACCATCCGTAGGCCGCCAGCACGCCGACGCTGATCAGCGTGTCCATCGTGGCAGCGGCGTGCTTGGCGTTCATCCACGCAGCGCGGTGGAACGGCCAGGCACCCCACACGACCACAGGGGAGGCGAGGGTCAGCGCCAACCACTGCCAGTTGTCGAACTGCAGGGGGCGCACCATCGACAGCACAGCCACGGGGAGGGACAGGGCCACGGAGACCAGCAGACGTTGGCGCAGCGACACGACCTCCGGGTCCTGGGCAACGTCGGATCCGGTCGCTGACGTTGCGCCGGGCCGCTCGGCACCTGGTGGCGTCCGACGCGGCTCGGTGGCGCTGTAGCCGGTCTGCTCGACGGTGGCGATCGCCTCTGCCACACTCAACCCGTCCGGCAGGCTGACCCGCGCCTTCTCCGTGGCGTAGTTGACGCTGGCCTCCACCCCAGGCATGCGGTTCAGCTTCTTCTCGATCCGCGCGGCGCACGAGGCACAGGTCATCCCGCCGATCTGGAGGTCGACGGTGGTCACAGCGGCCCCACGACGTGTCCGAGGATCAGCCCCGTCGCGAAGAGCAGGGCCAGCACCAGGGCGAAGCCGCCCAGCCTCGCAGCAGCGCTCATCGGTGCCTCACACAGAAGCCAGCTCGTAGCCGGCCTCGTCGACGGCTGCCCGGACGGCTGCCAGGTCGAGCGCGGCGTCACTGGTCACGGTCACCTGCGACGGGCCTTCGGCGGCGAGGCTGACCTCGACCGAGGTCACGCCGTCCAGGTTCTGCAGCTCCTCGGTGACGGCGTGGACGCAGTGGTCGCAGGACATCCCGTTGACGGCATAGGTGGCGAAGGTGGGCATGAGGGCTCCCTTGGTGTCGATGGCGCTAGGAACGGACGAGGCGGGCGATCGCGTCGCCTGCCTCCTTGAGCTTCTCCTCGGCGACCGTGCCGCCCTCGGTGACTGCATGGGCAACGCAGTGGCTGAGATGGTCCTGCATGAGCAGCAACGCCGTGGACTCCAGTGCTCGGGTGGTTGCCGCCACCTGGGTCAGCACGTCGATGCAGTAGGTATCGGCGTCGACCATGCGTTGCAGACCGCGGACCTGGCCCTCGACCTTGCGAAGCCGTGAGAGCACGTCGCTCTTGTGGTCGAGGTAGCCGACGGGTGGGTGGTCATGGCTCATGGCTTCAGGGGTACCCGTCGCCGACTCTGCTGTCAACCCCTACCCCCTAGAGGTATCAAACGGTGGTGGGTATCGCGGTGGTCACGGCGCACGGTCTTCGGGAGTGCGTCCTCCAGCAGGTGTGGTGTCCGCCGCGCCGGCCGCCTACCGTTGAGCCATGACGCTGCTTGAGTTGGCGGCAGGCTTGCCGGAGCGCCAGCTGCGAGCCGGGGACACGATCATCACCCAAGGTGATCCCGGTGGCCCCCTTCACATCCTGACCAGCGGGACCGTCCTCATCGAGCGCGACGGTGTCCCGGTGGCCCGAGTCGACCAGCCCGGAGCGGTGTTCGGTGAGATCGCCGTCGCCCTCGGCACGACGGCGACGGCGTCGGTGCGATGCGAGTCCGACGTCACCATCAGAGTGGCCGAGGACGCCGAGACGTTCCTCGCCGAGCACCCCGAGGCGGCGATGGAGCTGGTGCGGATCTCCGCGGCGCGCGTCAACGCGCTCACCACCTACCTGGTCGACATCAAGCAGCAGTATGGGGACGAGGAGAACCATCTCGGCATGATCGACACCGTCCTCGGTGCCCTGACGCAGCAGCAGGCTCAGACTGCCCGCCCCGGCTCAGCTCGCGACCCGGAAGGCTAGGTCGAGTCTCACCAGACGCTGACCGAGTCGCGCTCACCGAGACCGAGCCAGGTGGCGACGCCATCGTCCAGGTCGATCCAGACGTGCGGCGGCTCCTTCCCGACCTGCTTGCCGGGGTTGAGCACCATGGTGCTCCCGAGGCGGTCGTGCCAGCCACCTCCCTCGACCCACGGGGCCTGGTGGATGTGCCCGCACAGGACGAGGTCAGGCCGGTAGCGCTCCACCCACGCCGTCAGCTCAGCGTCCGGGAAGGACCGTCGTCCGTCGAAGCAGAGCCGGGTGCCGGCCGGGGGAGCGTGGTACACCCAGACCCATCGCTGCGGGCGGTCCTGTGCGGCCTCGGCCAGCTGTCGGTTCACGGCTGCCTGCGTCAGCGGCCCGTCCCACCACGGGACGACGGTGAACCGGATCCCATCGACGTCGAGGCTGGACCCGTCGGTGTGCAGGGTTGGTGCTGTGGCCCGCCGAAGCCAGCCTGCGACCTGCTCGCCGTCGGCGCCAGGCCCGTCGAGGTCGTGGTTGCCCGAGGAGACCAGGAGGGTGGTGTGCTCGGCCAGGCGACTCAGGTAGCCGGCCACCACGACCGACTGTGCCTCGTAGGGCACCGGGTTGGCGATGTCGAGCAGGTCGCCGGAGACCGTGACCAGGTCCGCGGCCGGCCCCACTCGAAGGAGCCAGTCGAAGAGGGGCAGGCGGTAGTGCAGGTCCGTGACTGCCAGGAGCCGCATGGGCGAACCCTGGCACACGTGGTGCGGGGTGATGCACGGCATCACCAGGACGGTGATCCTGAGGCCTCGGAGTCCCTACGATCGCAGTATGGGAGCCAGCGGGCGTCTCGGCGATGCGGCCGACATCCGTGGCTGGGTGGGCCGGACGGAACAGACGACCGACGTGCTCCACCCCACCCCGGCGCGCGCACTGGCCCAGACGCTGGACCAACCCATGTCGAGGCACGAGGAGGGTGCGCCGCTGCCGCCCCTGTGGCACTGGCTCTACTTCCTGCCGTTGGTGCCCACGGCCGCCCTCGGCGGGGACGGACACCCGCGCCGGGGTGGGTTCCTGCCGCCCGTCTCGCTGGAGCGCCGGATGTGGGCCGGCGGGCGTCTGGAGTTCCACCGGGACCTGCACATCGGGGAGCCGGTGACCAAGACCTCGACGATCCACTCCGTCGAGGAGAAGGACGCCCGCGTCGGGCCGATGGTCCTCGTCAGCGTCCGTCACACCATCGCCGGCGCGCACGGCGTCGCGGTCGAGGAAGAGCAGCATCTCGCCTACGTACGCCTTCCCGATGCCTACGCCGAGCCGCCGCCGGACCCCCTCCCGGACGCGCTTGCCTGGCGGGAGGAGCAGCGGGTCGACCCGGTGGTCCTCTTCCGCTTCTCCGCGCTGACGTTCAACGGCCACCGGATCCACTACGACCGCGCCTACACCATGCAGCACGAGCACTACCCGGGCCTGGTCGTCCACGGCCCTCTCCAGGCGTTGCTGCTGCTGGAGGCGGCGCGCCGGCGGCAGCCCGGACGGCTCCCGGCGTCTTTCCGCTATCGAGCCCTCCGGCCGATGTTCGACCACGACCGATGTGTCGTCGCCGGGAGGCCGACCGAGGACGGGACCGAGCTCTTCACCGGCAACAGCAGCGACGACGTCTGCATGCGAGCGCAGGTGACCTGGAGGTGAGGAGATGGCCGCCGTCCTTGACGGGCTGCGCGTGATCGAGGGTTCGGCCTTCGTCGCGGCACCGTTCGCCGGGATGACGTTGGCCCAGCTCGGCGCAGACGTCATCCGGTTCGACCGGCTACGAGGAGGGCTGGACCATCACCGGTGGCCGGTCACCGAGCGGGGCGAGAGCCTGTTCTGGGCCGGGCTCAACAAGGGCAAGCGCTCGATCGCGGTCGACATGACCACACCGCAGGGCCAGGAGATCCTGACCAGCCTCATCAGCGCGCCAGGTCCCGGCGGCGGCATCTTCCTCACCAACCTGCGGGTGCGTGGGTGGATGGACTACGAGAACCTCAAGGCCCGCCGCGACGACGTCATCATGGTCACCGTCCTGGGCACGCGAGAGGGTGGACCGGCCGTGGACTACACGGTCAACCCGGCGCTCGGGTTCCCGCTGGCAACCGGGCCGGAGGGGTCGAACGACCCGGTCTGCCACGTCCTGCCGGCCTGGGACTGCATCACCGGGCAGTCGGCGGCGCTCGGGCTGCTCGCTGCCGAACGGCACCGCCGCCTGACGGGACAGGGCCAGGAGGTCGACATCGCCCTGAAGGACGTCGGCCTGGCGATGCTCGGCAACCTGGGCATCGTCGGGGAGGTCATGGTGAACGAGGAGAGCCGGCCCAAGTACGGGAACTCCTTGTACGGCGCCTTCGGGGAGGACTTCGTCACCGCGGACGGACGTCGTGTCATGGTGGTGGGGCTCACGCGCCGGCAGTGGGACCGGCTGTGCCGCTGCACCGGCCTGAGCGAGGATCTCGACGAGGTCGCCCGCGGCCTCGGCCTGGACTTCACCCTCGAAGGCGATCGGTTCCGCGCCCGCCGCGAGATCGCGGACGTGCTCGCCCCCTGGTTCCGGGCGCGCACCATCGACGCCATCAGGTCCCTCTTCGACGGGGGCGGCGTCACCTGGTCGGTGTTCCAGGACTTCGAGGACGCCGTCCGCAACGACCCGGGCTGCTCGCCCGACGGGCCCCTGTACTCCTTGGTCGACCAGCCAGGAATCGGCACCTACCCGGCGCCGGGGACCCCGTTGGACTTCAGTGCCCTGCCGCGTACCGAACCTGCCCGGGCACCGGTCCTGGGCGAGCACACCGACGAGATCCTCGCGACGATGCTGGGCCTGAACGAGCGGGAGATCACCGCACTGCGGGACGCTGAGGTGGTCGGCGGTCCTCGGTAGACCAGGCCTCGAGCGACGTCGGCTAGCCTGCCAGACCTAGGTCCAGTGTCGTTCTGGCCCGCGGTCGCCGCGGGAGGGGAGGTCTCGTGAGCACACCTGCTGCTGCCGGAACGGAGGCGCCCACCTGGTTCAACCAGCCAGTGGCCGACGTGCTGGCCGAGCTCGGCGCGGACCCTGCGGCCGGTCTCACCGGGACGGAGGCGGGCGCCCGCGCGGCGACCTACGGGCCGAACCTCATCGCTTCGGAGCCGCCACCGTCGACGTGGGCGGTGGCGCTCATCCAGCTCAAGGACTCGATGAACCTGATGCTGGTCGCGGTGACCTTCGTCAGTCTTGCCATCGGACAGGCCGCGACGGCAGCCATCGTGGCGTTCCTCGTGGTGTTCAACGTGGTGCTCGGGACCCGCCAGGAGCTCAAGGCGCGAGCCAGCGTCGACGCGCTGGCCAAGATGCAGACGCCCCAGGCCAAGGTGGTTCGCGACGGCTCGCTCAGCCAGATCAGCGCGAACGACCTCGTCCCCGGCGACGTCGTGAACCTCGAGGCGGGCGACATCGTCCCCGCCGATGGTCGGCTCATCCGCTCGGCGACCCTGGAGACCCAGGAGGCGGCGCTCACCGGGGAGAGCGCTCCGATCAGCAAGGCAGCCGAGGTCATCGACGAACGCGAGGTCGCCCTCGGTGACCGGTCGAACATGGTCTTCCAGAACACCTCGGTGACACGGGGGACGGGCACGATCGTCATCACCGAGACGGGCATGAGCACCGAGATGGGCAAGATCGCCACCATGCTCTCGGGCGTGGCGCCGAGCAAGTCCCCGTTGCAGCGAGAGCTGGACGGGCTGACGAAGGTGCTGGGGGCGATCGCCTGGGTGGCAGTGGCGGTCATCGTGGTGCTTGGGGTCGTGCGAGGCGAGGACCTGGACCAGGTCCTGCTCCTGGGCGTGGCCATGGCGATCTCGGCGATCCCCACCGGCCTGCCGACGTTCGTCCAGGCGATGCTTGCCTACGGTGCCAAGCAGCTCGCCGAGGCCAAGGCCGTCGTGAAGAACCTGACCGACGTGGAGACGCTGGGCGCCACCAGTGCCATCAACTCGGACAAGACCGGCACGCTGACGATGAACGAGATGATGGTGCGGCAGATGTACGTCCGCGCCCACTGGTACGTGGTCGCGGGTGAGGGCTATGCGAAGAGCGGCGCCATCCGTGCCGCGGCCGGCGACTCCACGCCCGACTTCACCCAGCTCGCCTACGGGCTGACGCTGTGCAGCGACGCCACCGTCTCCGACGCTGGAGCAGTCATCGGCGACCCCACCGAGGCAGCCCTCGTGGTGCTGGCAGCGAAGATCGGGGTTGACGCCGAGCAGAGCCGCCGGGAGTACCCACGACTGGCCGAGGTGCCCTTCGACTCCGCCTACAAGTTCATGGCCACCTTCCACGAGGTCCCCGCGCCCAGTGGTGGCCAGCGCTTCGTCGAGCTCGTCAAGGGCGGGCCGGACGTGGTGCTGGACCGGTGCTCGACGATGCTCGTCGAGGACCGCGTGGTGCCGATCGACGCCGAGCAGGTGCTGGCGGCGAACCGGGAGATGTCCGAGCACGGGCTTCGGGTGCTGGCCTTCGCGATGCGTGACCTGAGCGGGCAGGTCGAAGCCGTGCAGGCCGACCCGATGGCGTTCGTCGAGGACCTGCAGTTCGTCGGCCTGGTCGGGATCATCGACCCGTTGCGCCCCTCGGCGATCCACGCTGTTCGTACCGCACAGGCTGCCGGCATCGAGGTCCGCATGATCACCGGCGACCATGCCATCACGGCGGGCGCGATCGGGGCCGAGCTGGGGCTGGGCCCAGGCGCGATCAGCGGCGCCGAGATCGCCGCGATGAGTGACGAGGAGCTCACCGAGGCGCTGCCGGCCCTGCATGTCTTCGGCCGAGTGACCCCGCAGGACAAGCTCCGCCTCGCCAAGCTCATGCAGGGTCGGGGCGACATCGTCGCGATGACCGGGGATGCTGTCAACGACGCGGCAGCCCTCAAGCAGGCCGACATCGGCGTGGCCATGGGCTCGGGCAGCGAGGTGACGAAGCAGGCGGGCAAGATGATCCTCACCGATGACAACTTCGGCACGCTGGTCCGTGCCATCGAGCTGGGGAGAAGCACCTACGAGAAGGTCGTGGGCTACGTCCGCTACCAGATGAGCCAGCTGATCTCGCTCGTGCTGCTCTTCCTCGCGGCCAGCATCTTCGACATCAACGCCGGTGTGGCGATGACGCCCCTCATGGTGTTGTTCCTGAACTTCTTCATCTCCGTCTTCCCGGTGATCGCGATCATGCACGAGGAGCCGGGGGAAGGAGCCATGACACGACCTCCGCGCGACCCGGCCGTCGCCCTGGCCAACCCGACGGCCGTGCGGCACTGGCTGCTCTATGGCGGTGTCCTCTTCGTGGTGACGTTGGTCGCCCTGCTGGCCGGGCCGGGCGAGCTCAGCGTGGACGAGCCGAACGTCCCGATGACGATGGCCTTCGCGGTCATGGCACTGGGCACCATCCTCAGTGGTCTGGTGCTGCGACGCGACCCCGAGCCGGGGCTCGCCCCGCCGTTGCTGCCGGCCGTGCGGACGCTGTCGATCCCGGTCGCCCTCACCGTGGTTGCGGTGGAGTGGACCTTCATGCAGGGGCTGCTGGGCACCACGTCGTTGAGCGGCGGCCAGTGGGCGGCCAGTGTCGGCCTGGCGCTCGTCGTACCCGTGGTGATCGAGCTGGCCAAGGCGATCAGCCGTCGGGGGATGCCTGGCTCGGTGGCCCCGACCGACGTCGAGCACGCGGTCAACCCGGAGCGTGCGGTCGCCCACTGACTCCGACGGCTCGCCCTGCTGTCCTCGCGAACGATCGAAGCGATGGGCCAGGATGACCGGATGCCCTCGCGGGGCCGTTCGCTGACCGGCATCGTCCGGGCGTCTCATCCGGCGCCGACGGTCGCGGTCACCCTGCTCGTCGCAGCGTTCGCCCTCGTGCTCGGGGCGAGCGCGAAGGGCGCCGGTGAGCTTGCCTTCGTGGTCCTTCTCGGACAGCTCTCGGTCGGGTGGTCCAACGATGCCGGCGACGCGCAGGCCGACGCTCGGGCAGGCCGCAGCGAGAAGCCGATCGTGGCCCAGCGGGTCGCGGCGAGCGTCGTCTGGCGACTCGCCTGGGCGGCGTTGGCGCTGTGCGTGGTGTTGTCCATCCTGCTCCTGGGCTGGCGGGCGGGCTCGGCGCACATCGCCGCCGTGGCGGCGGCCTGGGCCTACAACCTCTGGCTGAAGGACACCGTCCTCTCGCCGCTGCCGTACGCCGTGGCATTCGGACTCGTCCCGGTCGTGGTCCTCGGCGTGGCGGATGCCTGCGTGGTGGCGCCGGCGTCGGCTGTTGCGGTGGCTGCGCTGCTCGGGGTTGGTGCGCACCTGGCCAACACGGCCCGGGACATCGACTCCGACACCGCGGTGGGTCGCGGCGGCCTGGCAAGACGCCTCGGCAGTACCGCGAGTCGAGCCCTGGCAGTCGGGTGCGTCGCGTTGGCCGCCCTTGCGCTGGTCGTCGGAGTCTCCGTGGCGGTACCGGCCCTCGTCCTCGTGCTGGGGGCCCAAGTGCTCGTACTCGGCCTTGCCGCCTGGGTCGGCGAGGGACGGTGGCTCTTCCCGACGTTGTTGGGCCTGGCGGCGCTGGACGCGGGGGTGCTCGGCCTCTGGGTGCGCTGAGCTCAGAACAGGGCGTCCACCGCGCTGTCGAACGCCCACGGCAGCCGTTGCGCCGTCGGCACGAGGGCGCGTCGAACCGATGGTCGGCGAGTGGCTCGCAGCAGTCCCTCCGTGAGCAGTCGTGGTCGGCGAGTGACCCGTCGCCAGGCACGCTCGTAGGCCGTGGGGTCCTCGGCGAGCACGCATCCCACGAGCGCGGCAGCCTCGGCGAGGCCGACGGCAATCCCCTCGCCGGTCAGCGCGTCGACGTAGCCGGCCGCGTCCCCGGCGAGCATCACTCGGCCGTCAACGCGCCGGCGCACACCTTGTCGAAGGGGTCCGGCGCCGCGGTCCCGACTGCTCGCCGGCGACCCGCCGAGGCGATCGCCGAGCCGTGGGAAGCACTGCAGCCAGGTGTCGAAGGACTGCCCACCGCCGCTGAGCACGGCCACCCCGACCTCGCGATCGCTGACCGGGGTGACGTAGGCCTCGCAGTCCTCGGCCCAGTGCACCTCCACGAGGTCCGTCCACGGCGGGCAGGCGTAGTGGCGCCGCAGCCCGAACCTCCTCGGCCCCGGCGTCGGTACCTCCAGACCGAGGTGCCGGCGCAGCGGGGAGTGCAGCCCGTCCGCGGCGGCCAGGTATCGAGCGCGGATGCCGCCGGCGGTGACGCTGCCGGAGTTCTGGTGCACCGACGTGACCGCAGCAGCAATGGTGCTCACCCCGACGTCCTGGGCCCGCTGCCGCAGCTCGGCCACCAGCGCGACTCGGCGGACCCCTCGTCCCGGTGACCCTCGGAATCGCGACTCGGCATCCCGGTCGCCGGCGCAGTAGCGGATCCCGTGGATCGGAGCCCCTGGTGGGTCGACGCCCAGCCGGTGCAACGCAGCAAGCGCGGAGGGCATGAGCCCCTCTCCGCAGGCCTTGTCACCGTCGCCTGCGCGCCGCTCAGCCATGACCACCTCGAGACCCTGCTGGGCGGCACCGATCGCGGTGGCCAGGCCGACCGGTCCGCCGCCGACGACGAGCAGGTCGATCACGGCAAGACGAGCCCTTGGAGGGCTCGTTCCTCGTCGCGCAGTCGCAACGTCAGCACCCAGGCATTCAGCACGGTGAAGGCAGCGGCGGTCACCCAGGCGGTGTGCACGAGCGGCAGCGCGATGCCTTCCACGACGACGGCCACGTAGTTCGGGTGGGCGAACCATCGGTACGGCCCCGTCGTCACCCTTGGCGACCCTGGCACCACGATGACCCGCGCGTTCCACTGGGAGCCCAGCGTGCGGATGCACCACCAGCGCAGACCTTGGGCCAGCACGACGAGGACGAACATCGACCAGCCCAGCCAGGGCAGGAACGGCCGGTCGGCCACCCAGACCTCGACGAGCATCCCCACCAGCAGCGCGACGTGCAGCATCACCATGAACGGCCAGTGCTCACGACCGGTCTCCACGCCGCCGCGGGCGAACGACCACGCCGCGTTGCGTCGGGCGACGGCCATCTCCGCGACGCGTTCCAGGCCCACCAGCGCCACCAGCAGCGTGAACCAGGCTTCGCTCGACATGGTGAGGACTACCAGCGCAGCAGGACGAGCTCGGAGCAGAAGCCCGGGCCCATCGCCGTCATCACCGCGGGCACCCCGGTCCCGGGCGGGCGTTGCTGCATCGTGTCGGCCAGCACATGCAGGACGGAGGAGGAGGACAGGTTCCCGATGCTGGCCAGGGAGTCCCACGTCACCGCGAATGCGTCGTCGGTGACCTGGAGGCAGCGCTGCATCGCCTCGAGCACCTTCGGACCTCCTGGGTGGGCGACCCAGTGCTGGACGTCGCCGATCCCAAGACCGTGCTCGTGCAGGAACGCCTCGACGTCACCCCGCAGGTAGGCCTCGACCACATCGGGTACCGAGGCGTCCAGGACGAGCGAGAACCCTCGCTCGTCGATGTCCCAGCCCATGACGCGCTCGCTGTCGGGGTAGAAGGTTGACCGCGATGCCACGACGCGTGGGGCCGGAGCACCCCCTGCGGGGGTGATCCCCATCTGCTCGGCTCTTCGGTCGCCGACGAGTACGACCGCTGCGGCGCCGTCCCCGAACAAGCCGCTGCCCACCAGGTTCGGCATCGACTCGTCCTCGCGCTGCAGCGTCAGCGAGCAGAGCTCGACGCTGAGCAGGACGGCCACGGCGTCCGGGTCGCCGGCCAGCAGGTCGCTGGCGCGGGCGATGCCGGCCGCGCCGGCGACGCACCCCAGCCCGAACAGCGGGAGGCGTCTGACGTCGGGCCGAAGGCCGAGGCGGGGGACGAGCCTGGCGTCCAGGCTCGGCACCGCGACCCCGGTCACCGTCGTGGACAGGATGTGGTCGACGTCGCTGGGCCGCAGCTCGGCTGCTGTCAACGCCTCCTGCACGGCAGTCGTGCCGAGCTCGACCGCGGCCTCGAGCCAGTGCGCGTTGGCCGTGCCGAAGGAGCTCAGGTGGGCGTAGTCCGCCAACGGCAGCACCAGGTGTCGGCTCCGGACGGTCGTGGCCTTGTGCAGACGCTCGAGCAGCGGGCGACGATCGAGATCGGTGAGCACAACCTGGGCGAACAGCTCGGTGATCTCGTCCTGCTCGTAGCGGTGCTCCGGCAGGGCGCCCCGCACGGACGCGATGTAGGCCACCCGTGGACAGTAGGTGCGCTGCCGCCGCGTCCGCCACCCGGGGGGAGCGGTGCCGCGATCGGGGCGCGTCATGCCAGGATGCGGTACACCCGAGACCTTGGACACGACTGGGCCATGCACCGCTTCGACTGCGACACCTTGGTCGTCGGCTCCGGGTTCGGGGGCAGTGTTGCGGCCCTGCGCCTGGCCCGGTCGGGGCGGCGGGTCTTGGTAGCCGAGATGGGTCGGCGGGTCACCCCAGAGGACATGCGCCGCGCCGCCGCGCGCCCGCGGGACCTGTTGTGGGCGCCTGACGTCGGGCTCAGGCGCGGCTTCTTCCGCCAGACGGTGATGCGCCACATGATCGCGCTCGGCGGCGTCGGCATCGGGGGTGGGAGCCTGGTCTACGCGGCCGTCCTGCTGCGTCCGCCGGACAGCTTCTGGGCGCACCCGGCCTGGCGGGCGGCCGGGACCGACTGGTCCGGCCAGCTTGCCGAGCACTACGACACCGCGGAACGCATGCTCGGCGTAGCGCGCAACCCCCACCATGGGCGGCAGGACGACTGGATGCAGCGGGCAGCGGCAGCGCTCGGGGTGGCCGACACGTTCGGATCGGTGCCTCTGGGCATCGACTTCGACGCCTGCACACGCTGTGGGATGTGCCTGTCCGGCTGCGACGTGGGCGCGAAGAACTCGCTGGACCGAAACTACCTGGCCGAGGCCGAGCGTGCCGGTGCCGTGGTCCGGGCACGCACCATGGTCCAGCGCATCACGCCGATCCGAGGGCAATCCGCGCGGATCGAGGGCTACCGCGTCCAGGCTGTCGACCCGCTGTCGCCCCGCCGTGCCCGGACAGCCTCCGCCGTGACGGTCACCGCACGGGAGCTCGTCCTGTCGGCGGGCGTGCTGGGCACGGTGGCGTTGCTGCTGGCCAACCGGGATCGCTACGGCACCTTGCCGGACCTCTCACCCACGCTCGGGCACGGGGTGCTGACGAACAGCGAGGCCTTCACCGCCGTGGTCCAGCCCCGCGAGCAGCTCGACGAAGGCTTGGACCTGCGGATGGACGGCAGTGCGATCACGACTGACCTCTGGCCGGATCCGTACACGCACGTGACCCAGAACCGGCTGCCCGACTCCTACGCGATGAACCGCTTCCTGATGGCCCCACTGGTGGCGGGCGCCGATCGCAAGGGGATGGCCCGGGCCACGGTGATGCACATGCTCCGCCACCCGGGCATGGCCTCGGACGGGATGCGGGCCAGGGGCTGGAGTGCACGCACGACGATGCTCACGGTCATGCAGCACGACGACCCGGACGCCGGGGACGACACGCCGACGCTGGCTCTTCGCTACCGCAGGGGCCCCTCGGGATGGGGGCTGAGCTCGGGCGTCCCGCCGGGCGGGCGAGCGCCCGCCACGTTCCTTCCGGCGGCCAACGACGCGGCCTTCGCCGTCGCAGAGGCCAGCGGTGGCAGGGCCTACGGCTCGATCGCTGCTCTGCTCGGCACCGGCGCAACGGCTCACATCCTGGGCGGCGCCCGGTTGGGGACTGACCCGTCGACCTCGGTTGTGACCCCGGGGCAGGAGGTGTGGGGCTACCCCGGCATGTACGTCGCCGACGGGTCGGTCCTGCCGGTGAACGTCGGGGTGAACCCGAGCCTGACCATCACCGCCCTGGCCGAGCGAGCCATGGATGCGCTCGTGTCGCGATGACCTGCTCAGCCCGGCGCCACCACACGAGACACCAGCCAGGAGTGCCTGTCGACCTGGCGGTCGGAGGTGAAGCCATATGCCTGGACGAGGTCCAACGTGGCGCTGAAGAGGAACCTGCCCTGCACCACGCGCCCGGCCGTGTCCTCGGTGATCGCCTCGACCCGGCCACCGCCGGCGTCGCTGATCAGCCTGAGGGCGCCAGCCAGGGCCGCGTCCGCAACGCCGCTGCGTCGATGGGGGCTCTGGGCAGCTGTGGTGTGGCGGCCGACTCCCTCGCTGTGGAATGCCATGCACCAGCAGCCTCCCCACACCCCGCCATCGGCCTCGACCAGGGTGGCGAAGGCATCCCAGGTCGAGGGATCCAGGGTCTCGATCCGCAGCGGCACCACCGGGTCAGTGTGGCAGCGGGTCGGGCCTGCGCGCTCGAGCCCGGGCGCCTACGCCTCGAAGAGGCCGCGGATGTCCGCTGCGGTGAGCTGCCGGGACTGCAGGGCGCCCTCGTCGACCACCTTGGTGAACAGGTCACGCTTGCGCGCCTGGAGCGCCACCACCTTCTCCTCGATGGTGTCCACGGCTACCAGCCGATAGACCATCACGGTCTTGTCCTGCCCGATCCGGTGCGTGCGGTCCACGGCCTGGGCCTCGGCTGCGGGGTTCCACCACGGGTCGAGCAGGAACACGTAGTCGGCCTCGGTGATCGTGAGCCCGACGCCGCCGGCCTTGAGGCTGATCAGGAAGGCGGGCGCGTCGCCCTCAGTGAACTCGGCGATGCGCCGGGCTCGGTCCTTCGTTCGCCCGTCGAGCCAGGTGTGCCCGATGCCGTCGTGGTCGAGGCGGTCCCGGACCAGGGAGAGGAAGCCGGTGAACTGGCTGAACACCAACGCACGATGGCCCTCGGCGACGACGTCCTGCAGCTGCTCGGCGAACACGTCGATCTTGCTGGAGCGGACGTTGCCGGCGTGCCGCTCGTCGACGAGTGAGGCGTCCAGGCTGAGCCGGCGCAACAGGGTGAGGGAACGGAAGATCGCCACCCGGTTGCGGCGGACGTCATCGATGAGGCCGAGCACACGTTGGCGCTCACGCTGCAGGTGCTGGTCGTAGATGCGCCGGTGCGCCGGGTTGAGCGTGACCTCGATCGTCTGCTCGATCTTCGGCGGCAGGTCCTTGGCCACGTGCTCCTTCGTGCGCCGCAGCATCAACGGACGGATGCGCCGACGCAGCACCTCGAGCCGCTCTGGCGACTCACCGCTCTCGATCGGTGTCCGGAACTGCTCGTTGAAGCGCTGCGGATCGGGGTAGAGCCCGGGTGCTGCCAGCGACAGGATCGCCCACAGGTCCATGAGTGAGTTCTCCAGCGGCGTCCCCGTGACCGCCAGCCGGAAAGGGGCATGCACGCGTCGAGCCGCTTGGTAGGTCTTCGCCCGATGGTTCTTCACGAACTGGGCCTCGTCGAGGACGAGGCCCGACCAACGGTGGCCGCAGAACGCCTCCGCGTCGATGCGCAGCAGGGCGTAGGAGGTGACCACCAGATGGGCCCCGTCGGCGATGTCGGCGAGGTCGAGGCCGCTGCGCCGCCGGGTCTCGGTGACGCTCACCACGCGCAGCGCAGGGCAGAAGCGCGCGGCCTCGTGCGCCCAGGTGGACACCACGCTCGTCGGTGCGACCACGAGGATCGGACCGGTGTCGTCGTCGAGGGTGCCCTGCTCATGTGCGCGTGCCGCCATGGTGAGCGTCTGCAGCGTCTTGCCGAGCCCCATGTCGTCGGCCAGCACCCCGCCGAGCTGGTGGTCCCACAGCAACGAGAGCCAGTGGTAGCCGTCCAGCTGGTACGGGCGCAAGGTGGCTGCCACGCCGAGCGGTGGTTCAGGCTTGGGGACCTCCTCCAGGCCCAGCAGCGGCTGGACGGCCCGGGCCCACCGGTGGCTCTGCTCGGCGACCACACCGAGCTCGACCAGCTCCTCCCACAGCCCGGCCTGCCAACGGGTGATCCGCAGGCCGGCCGCCGGTGAGTCCTGCAGGGCCCTGGCCTCCTCGACGAGCCGCCGCAAGGCCTGCAGCTCCGGCCGGTCGATGCTGAACCACGTGCCGCTGTCCAGGATGAGGTGCTCCTCCTGGTTGGTCAGCGCGGCCAGCAGCTCGGCGAAAGGCACCTGCTGACCGTCCACGGTGACGCTGATGCCCACGTCGAACCAGTCGGTCCTGCTGCTCGGGGCGGCGTCGGCGTCGGAGGTCTCCTCGCCCCCGCCGGCCGACACCGCGATCACCGGGCCCCGCGTGGACTCCTCGTAGGCGATCGGGTCGCCCTCGATCGTCACGAGGACGTCCTCGCGCTGCTCCAGCCCGGGCAGGACGTCGCCGGCGAACCGAGCGGCTTCGATGCCGACCAGGACGCTGGTCGGGGCGAGTCCACGGCCCCGCCCTGCCCGAAACATCCCGGGAGCCGCCTCGTAGCGAGGCACGCTGGCCAGCAGCCCTGCCTCGGCCTCGTGGTCGCGGGTCACGAAGGCCCGGCCGGTCGCGTCGAGGCCGACCAGGACGTCGTCGTCGCCGATCCGGTAGGCGAAGCCCCACCGCAGCCGCAGCCGATGGTGTGGCTCGAAGCCGACCCGCAGCGCGAGCCGAGGAGCCTGTACCTCGGGGAACGTGACGCTGCCGTCGCCGGAGGCGAGGGTGGCGTGGCGCCGCAGACCGGGTGAGTACATCGCCAGGAAGCGGGGGACGTCGGCCGCGGGGATGGTGAGCGGCTCCGGCTGGTGCAGCAGCCGCCTCATGGCTGCGTCGAGGGGCCGCGCGAAGGCCAGCAGCAGGAGCAGGTCGCGTTGCTGGACGAAGCCGCCGTGGGCGGGGTTGCCGACGAAGACCAGCCGATGGGGCGCGACGTCGAGCGCCTCCGGCAGGTCGAGTCGCGCGACCAAGGTGACGGGCCCGTCGCTGCTGTCTCGGCGGACGTCCACCACGACGGCGGCAGGGAGGTCGCTCAGCCGAACCTCGGGGCCCTCGCGACCGGCGGCGACCAGGGGGACACCGGCCGCGGTGAGCGTGCGCAGCAGTGCCCAGGCCCCAGTCCCGAGCTCGTCGAGATGGACGAGCGGATCCTGGTACGGCGAGTGATAGGCGCGCTGCCCGGCCCGGTAGCGCAGCAGCAGGGCCAGCAGCGGCTCGCGATGTCGCGGGTCCACGCTCGGCCCGCGGTACTCGTGCTCGAGGTCGGTCCAGGCGATCCCGGTCTTGACCCAGTGCCCCGACTTCCCCTCCACGACCGGGCGCAGTCGTAGGCGCGTTCGGGGAGCCCCCGCTGCGGAGAACCTCGTCGGCTCGCGGGTCACGGGCTCGACCTGGAGCGCGACGGGGGTGAACGGGGCCGGCGCACCCTCGCTCCTGCTCTCCTCGCGCACGAGGTCGGCCAGGTGCGACTCCCAGCCTGGCGTGGAGGGTTCCTCCTCTGGGCGCAGCGCGGGCGAGGCGTCCCGAGCAGTCAGGATCACGGCCACGACGTGCTTGCAGTCCTTCTGCATCGGGCAGCTGCATCGGCCGGTCCACTGGCGGCTCCCGCGGCTCGCCGGGTCGTGGCGAACCATCGTCTGGTACTCCCGGGCGCCACGGCCACGGACGCTGGCCAGGAGCAGCCGCCCATGGTCACCCGAGGTGATCGTGAGTACGGCGCCGCCGGTCGCGTAGTCGCTGCCCCTGGCGAACGTCGCCGTGCCGACCGCCGAACGGACGGCGTCGTCGCCGAGGCCGGCCACCCACTCCGGGGCCGGCCCAGGAGACGGTGCAGATGGGGTGCTCACGGTGCGGCCAGGGTACGGGTCCGCTCCCACGCCGAGGCAGCCTCAGTACGGTGGATGGTGTGACCAGTCGCGTCCTCGAACCTCGGGCCTGGCACGCCATCGCGGTCGAGGAGGTCGCTGCCCTCCTCGACGCGGACCCCGACGTCGGCCTGAGCGCCGACGAGGCCGCCCGACGGCTGGCGGAGTACGGGCCGAACACGCTGCCGGAGCAGGGCGGCCGCGGGGTGTGGGAGCTGGTCGGGGAGCAGTTCAAGGACGTGATGATCCTGCTGCTGCTGGCCGCCGCCGTCATCTCGGGCCTCGTCGGCGAGCCTGTCGACACCATTGCGATTCTCGTCATCATCGCCTTGAACGCGGTCATCGGGGTGGTCCAGGGCTACCGGGCGGAGCAGGCAATCCGGGCGCTGCTGGCCATGGCCACGCCGCAGGCCCGCGTCGTGCGCGACGGTGGGGGCATCTCGGTCCCGAGTGCCGACGTGGTCGTGGGCGACCTGGTCCTGCTGGAGGCCGGAGGCGTGGTGCCGGCGGACCTACGGCTGAGCCGGGCAGCCTCCCTGCAGGTCGCCGAGGCGGCACTGACCGGGGAGTCGGTGCCGGTGGACAAGCACACCCAGTCGCTGACGGACACCCGGGCGCCGCTGGGGGACCGGGTCTGCCTGGCGTTCCGAGGAACAGAGGTGACCACCGGCCGAGGTGCAGGCCTCGTGGTGGCAACAGGAGCGGAGACCGAGCTCGGACGGGTCGCCGGGCTGCTCGCCGACGTCGAGGACGTCAAGACCCCGCTGCAGAAGCGCCTCGCCCACCTGTCCACGAGGCTCGCGCTCGCCGTCGTCATCATCTCCGGGGTCGTGTTCGTCTCCGGCCTGCTGCGTGGTGAGGACCCGCTGCAGATGCTGCTCACCTCGGTGAGCCTTGCGGTTGCCGCCGTCCCGGAGGCACTGCCCGCGGTCGTCACCATCTCCCTGGCGCTCGGAGCGTCGACCATGGTCGCCCAGAACGCGCTCGTGCGCCGCCTGCCCGCAGTCGAGACGTTGGGTTCGGTGACCACGATCTGCTCGGACAAGACCGGAACCCTGACCGAGAACCGCATGACGGTGGACGCCACCTGGGTGAGCGACGGGGACCTCGACGCCCTGGCGCAGGCGGTCGCGGCCTGCAACGACGCCGAGATCCTTGGGGAGGGAGCCGATCGTGTGGAGCAGGGCGACCCGACGGAGATCGCGCTGCTGTCCTTCGCCTCGGATCGAGACGTGCCGCCGGCCCCTCCTCGGGTGGCGGAGATCCCCTTCGACGCCGAGCGGCGGCGGATGCTCACGGTCCATGCTTCGGCCGGTGGCCCGGCCGGTCACGTTGCCTACGTCGTCTACGCCAAGGGCGCCCCGGAGGCGCTGCTGCCGCGCTGCGCGTTGGGCCACGCCGAGCGACTCGAGGCCGAGCGCCGGGCCAAGGACCTGGCCGCTGGCGGCCTGCGAGTGCTGGCAGTCGCTCGTCGCGGGCTTGCCGAGGTCCCGGCGGACCTCCACACGCTGGAGGAGGGCCTCACGCTGATCGGCCTGGTGGGTTTGCTCGACCCACCGCGGGCAGAGGCCGCCATCGCGGTCCAGGAGTGTCGAACGGCTGGCATCGTCCCGGTGATGATCACGGGGGACCACCCCGACACCGCTCACGCCGTCGCCGCCCGTGTCGGGGTGACCGAGCAGCATCAGGTGGCCGAGGACGTGGTCACCGGTCGCCAGCTCGGCGAGCTGTCCGACGACGCGCTGGCCGACTCCGTGCTGGACACCCGCGTGTTTGCGCGCGTCGACCCGGCTCAGAAGATCCGCATCGTCCGAGCGCTGCAGGCCAAGGGGCAGGTGGCCGCGATGACCGGGGACGGGGTGAACGACGCACCGGCGCTCCGACAGGCTGACATCGGGGTGGCGATGGGGCGGGGAGGGACCGACGTGGCCCGAGGCGCGTCGGCGATGGTGCTGCTCGACGACAACTTCGCCACGATCGTCGGAGCGGTCCGGGAGGGTCGTCGCATCTACGACAACATCCGGCGCTTCGTGAAGTACACGCTCACCAGCAACGCCGGTGAGATCTGGGTGATGTTCGCGGCACCCTTCCTCGGCTTCCCGCTCCCGTTGCTGCCGCTGCAGATCCTGTGGATCAACCTCGTGACCGACGGGCTGCCAGGGCTGGCCCTGGCTCGCGAACCGGCGGAGCCGCGGGTGATGCACCGCCCGCCGCGGCCGCCGAAGGAGAGCATCTTCGCCCACGGGGTGACGTGGCACATCGCCTGGGTCGGCCTGCTCATCGGCGGTGTGTCCTTGGCCGGCCTCGCGTGGGCCTACCACGGCGGGGCGGAGAACTGGCAGACCGTCGTCTTCACCACGCTCGTGCTTGCCCAGCTCGGTCACTCGATGGCGGTGCGCTCGGAGACGCAGCCGTTGCTGGGGCGCCGATTCTTCGCGAACCCGGCGCTGCTGGGGGCGGTGGTGCTGACGGTGGCCCTGCAGATGGTGGTCGTGTACGTCCCGTGGTTCCAGGACGTCTTCCGCACCGACAGCCTGACCGCGCAGCAGCTGGCGGCGTGCTTCGGGTTGGCGCTCCTGGTGCCGCTGGGCGTGGAGCTCGAGAAGGTCTTCGTCCGGCGGGGCCTGCTCTACGACGTCGTCCGCGGCGACTGAGCGACGAGCTCGGCCCGTTCGACGAAGGCGCACAGCGCCGAGATCAGGCTCATCTGCTCCACGTCCCGCGCTCGGGTGTCGAGCAGCTCGTCGGTGCACACCAGGTAGGCCAGGCAACGGGCGCGACTGACGGCGACGTTGAGTCGGTTCTTGGAGAACAGGAAGTCCGCTTCGCGTGGCATGGACGACGCAGACGAGGTCGCCATCGAGTAGAGCACGACTGCCGCCTCACGGCCCTGGAACTTGTCGACCGTGCCGACCTCGACGCGAGCCGTTGCTGGGTCGCGCTGGAGCGTCGAGCTGAGTAGCCGCCGCTGGTCGTTGTAGGGCGTCACGACGATGATGTCGGCAGGCGTGAGTGGAGCGGTCCGGCCGTTCTGGTCGGTCCAGTCGGAGCCGATGAGCTCGGCGACCACGTCGTGGACGATGGCAGCCTCCTCCGGCGAGTCGGTGGACCGTTCGGTGTGCTCGGCTGGGATCCAGCGCAGCCCGGTGCCGGCGGCGGTCGTCTGACCGAGGCAGGTCTCCCTGCTGCGCAGCCGGCCTTCGTACATCACCTCGGAGATGAACGTGCCCACCTCGGGGTGCATCCGCCAGGTCGTCTCCAGCAGCACGCCGCGGTCCGGCGGGAACGTACGCGCACTGGTTCCGAGCAGGTGCTCCAGCACACTGGCCCCCGCACCGTGCGGGTGGCCGGCCTGCGCCACCTGGGGCAGCTGCTGCGGGTCGCCGAGCAGGATCACGTTCGTGGCCGAGGCGGTGGCGGCCAGGGTGTCGGCAAGCCCGAGCTGGCCGGCCTCGTCGACCACCAGCACGTCGACTGGATGCTCACGCATCTGCTCGCTGGCGAACAGCCACGGCGTGCCGCCGATGACGTCGTACTCGCCGGTGGCGCACTCCCGGTTGGCCGTCGCGTGGGCCACGCCGTCCACCGTGGCTCGCGGGCTCTTCCGCACGGCCCGCAGCTCGACGCCATCCTCGGCGAAGCGCTCGACCACCGCTCGGGTCAGGTTGTCGATGGCGGGGTGGCTCATCGCCGTGATGCCCACGCGCTTGCCCTGACGGACGAGCGTGCGAACGATGTGGGCGCCGGTGAAGGTCTTCCCGGTGCCCGGGGGGCCCTGGATCGGCAGATAGCTGGCGTCCAGCGCGCCTGCCCACCGGCAGATGTCGGAGAGGTCACCGACGAGTCCGTCCGGGCCGGGTGCCTGCCCGGGGAGGAACGTCGTCGGGTCCCGACGCAGGATCGCGTGCCCGACGGCGTCTGCCGGCCCGCTCAGGAGCCCGTCGGCCACGGTGGCGAGCGCGGCCGGCTTCGGGGCCTCGTTGATCCAGCCGTAGTGGACGAGCGAACCCGGCACCAGGCCTCGGTCGAGCCTTGCCTGGTTCCAGGTGATCTCGAGGGTCCGTGCGTCCCGGTCGATCCGGTCCAGCGTGAAGAACACCCACTCCTGCTCGCTCAGCGCCACGATCATCGTCGACCCGGGTTTCACGTCGTGGTGGATCGGCTGCTCCGGGAAGGTGAGCACGGCCGAGGGCCACTTGCGCTCGGTACCCCTGGCTGTGTACCGGGTCTCGAACCCCGCCAACGTCAGGCCGGCGATCGTCCCCGGGGCCTCGAGCTGCTCGGCCGGTCTGGCCACCGACTGGCGCAGGCAGTCGGCGGCGACGACTGCCCGTTCTCGTCGCCAGTAGCCGAGCAGGTCACCCATGAGGTGCTGCGGAGTGTCCGGTCCGAAGGCGTGCAGCCGCTCGATGCGCTCCTCCAGCTCGATGTCTGGAGCGCGGGGCTCGAGGACGGCAGGGCGCCACGCTGCGTCCTCGGGGCGGTGCTCTACCAGCCAGTCGCGGACGGCCCTGGTGGCCCGCACGTCGTCCTCGTTGTAGCGGGCGATGCGCTCCAGCCTGCGCGGCTCACCGTCGCGGGTCCAGCGGTCGTAGTCCACGACCGCGCCGGCGCCCTGGTCGATGTCGTGGCTTCGCTCGTAGTCGGTGAGGCGCTCGACGTGCTTGAGTCCGTAGGACTCCGTGCCGATCTGGACGGCCCCGGTGACGATCGGGTACAGGTCGACGAAGGCGCCGGAGTCCACGAGGTGGGTGAGGTCGGCCTCGGCCACGCCGTACTCGTCCACGAGGCGTTCCAGCGACGACCGCTCGGTGTGGTTGTAGTGGTAGACGTGCATGTCCGGGAACCGCTGGCGACGCGTGGTGAGGTGGCGCACGAGGTCCTGGACCGCGGCGGCCTCCTCGGGCTGGTCGTGTGCCCAGAAGGCGCGGTACTCCCAGTGCTGGTCCAGATGCTCGATGAGCCCGAGCAGGAAGAACAGGCCCATCTCCGGCCGCCAGAAGGGATGGCCCTCGAAGTCGAGGAAGACATCCCCCTCCGCGGGGCGGGGGAGCGCGGCGAACCCGGTGAGCGCCGGCTCTGGAGCACCGCTGCGAGCCGATGGGCGGTTCCGCAGCAGTCGGAACGGCGGTGGGCCCCCACCGTCGCCCTCGCGTGCCTGGACCTGCAGCGATGCCTGCCCGACCATGCGTCCCAGACGCTCAGGGACGAGGTCGGCGAGCGGTTCCACGACCGCCGCGAGCGCAGCGATGGTGTCGACTCCGCTGGCCGCCAGGCGGTCTCGATCGGTGCGCTGGACGCCCGGCACGTGCACGAGCGAGTCCGCGGCCCGCCACTGCGCGTCACAGACCGGTGAGAACTCGCAGAACGCACAGTGGGCGCACGGGTCCGGACGGGTGGCCTGCCCAGATGGGTCGGTGACCACCGTCGCCAGTCGCCCGCGCAGTCGACGCCAGTAGGGGAGCACCTCCTCCAACCGGATGCTTTCGCGGACCCCCGAGCCGAGGGCCAGGTGGGCCTGTACGGGCGACCTGCCGGTCTGGGCTGCGATCGCTTCGGCGTAGAAGCACAGCTGCAGGACGTGCCCGGGCTTCGCCCCTGCGCGAGCGAGCTTGGCGTCCACCGGCTCGTAGGTCATGACCCCGTCCGGTCCCTGGGCACGTTCCAGGAAGTCTGCGACCCCGCGGATGCCCTCGTGCACGAACGGCAGCTGGTACACCACGTCGTGGCCCTCAGCGAGGACGTCGCCGAGGCGGTGGACCCACTGCTCGAACGTCTCGCGTTCGCCGCGCGCGGGGACTTCGTAGACCGATCGCCCGGCGGCGCGGTAGCGGGCCAGCACCGCCTCCTCGTGGCCCATCCCCTTGTCCAGCAGGATCTGCGCGAGCTCGCCGAAGGTGCTTCGTGGACGCGCGCGAGTGCCGAGCTCGACCTCGTGGCGCAGCGTCACGTAGTGGGCGCAGTCCAGCCAGGCGGTGATCGTCGATGGTGTCAGGAGGGACTCGGCCACCCTCCTAGTGTGGCGTCACACCCCGACACCCGCCGCGGGTCCGGTCCCGCCGCGCTGAGGCTCGGCTGCCGAGGAGCCCTGCTGGCGGTCGCACTAGACTCGGGCGCTACCCGAGGTGCCCAACGCGGAGGTCGATGACGGTGAAGACGCGGATCACGGAGCTGCTCGGCATCGAGCACCCCATCATCCAGGGCGGGATGCACCACGTGGGCTTCGCCGAGCTCGCAGCTGCGGTCTCCAACGCGGGAGGGCTCGGGGTGATCACCGGGCTCACCCAACGAACCCCGCAGGACCTGGCGGCCGAGATCGCCAAGTGCCACACCCTGACCGACAAGCCCTTTGGTGTGAACCTCACGTTCCTGCCGACGGTCGCCTCACCGGACTACCCCGGCTACGTGCGCGCCATCGTCGAGGGCGGCGTGCGGATCGTGGAGACGGCCGGTCGCAACCCGGAGCCGTTCATGCCGGCGCTCAAGGACGCCGGCATCACGGTGATCCACAAGTGCACGTCCGTACGCCACGCGCTGAAGGCTGAGGCCATCGGCTGCGACGCCGCCTCCGTCGACGGCTTCGAGTGCGGGGGGCACCCAGGGGAGGACGACGTCCCGAACATGGTCCTGCTGCCCCGCGCGGCCGAAGAGCTCAGCATCCCGTTCGTGGCCTCCGGCGGGATGGCTGACGGGCGCTCGCTGGTGGCCGCGCTCAGCCTCGGTGCCGAGGGCATGAACATGGGGACCCGGTTCATCGCCACCGCGGAGGCCCCCGTGCACGCGCGAGTCAAGGAGGCCATCGTCGCGGCCTCCGAGCTCGACACCCGGCTGGTGATGCGCCCGCTGCGCAACACCGAGCGTGTCATGACGAACGCCGCAGTGGAGACCCTGCTGGCCAAGGAACGAGAGCTCGGCCCGGACCTGCGGTTCGAGGACATCATCGAGCAGGTCGCCGGCGTGTACCCGCGCATCATGAAGGACGGTGACCTGGATGCCGGGGCCTGGTCCTGCGGCATGGTGGCTGGGCTCATCAACGACGTGCCGACCTGCCAGGAGCTGGTGGATCGGATCATGGCCGAAGCCGAGGAGATCATCGCCTCGCGGCTGTCCGGCATGCTGGGTGCGCCGGCAACGGTGTGACCCGGCCACCACGAAGGGACCGGCATGGCCAAACGCCTGGTCGTCTGTTGCGACGGCACCTGGAACACCCCGGACCAGCAGTGCGACGGTCGGCCCTGCCAGACGAACGTCACCAAGGTGGCCCGCGCCGTCGCGGACCGAGCAGACGACGGCCTTGAGCAGCTCGTGCTCTACGAGCGGGGGGTCGGCACCTCTCGCACGGAACGCATCCGTGGCGGTGCCTTCGGGGTGGGCCTGTCGCGCGGCGTGCAGGCCGTCTACCGGTTCCTCGTGCAGCACTTCGAGCCCGGGGACGAGGTCTTCTTCTTCGGCTTCAGCCGGGGCGCCTACATGGCCCGCAGTGCCGCCGGCCTGATCCGCAGCGCCGGGATCTTGCGACGAGAGAACGCTGAGCGCGTCACGCAGGCATACGCGCTCTACCGCGAGCGCTCGGTTCGCCCGCGCGACGTCGAGGCCGAGCTGTTCCGTCGCTCCTTCTCCCACCCAGAGGGCCCGATCCGCTTCATCGGCGTCTGGGACACCGTCGGCGCGCTGGGCATCCCGTGGAGCGGCGTGCCGGCGATCGACCGGTTCAACCGTCGCTGGCAGTTCCACGACACCCGCCTGAGCAGCATCGTGCAGCACGCCTACCAGGCGCTGGCCATCGACGAGGTCCGCAAGCCGTTCGCGCCGGCCGTCTGGCAGCAGCAGGACGACGCCGCCGATCAGACGCTCGAGCAGGTCTGGTTCAGCGGCGTGCACAGCGACGTGGGTGGCGGGTACGCCGACACCGGGCTGTCGGACCTGCCGCTTCGCTGGATGATGGAGCGGGCGGCTGTGTGTGGGTTGACCCTGCGCGCCGAGGCCGTCGTGACCGGACCGAACCCGCTGGGTGTCATGCACGACTCCCGCAAGGGTTTCTACCGGCTCGTGCCGCCGGCGCCCCGAGCCATCGCGGTGGCTCCCGGTGGCCGTGAGGCGCTGGCCTCCAGCGCGCTCGAGCGAATGCAGCAGGACGGCTCCTACGCGCCCAGCAACCTGGTCGCGCTGCGAGACCGACCACACGACGTGGTGCAGCTGTGAAGCCTGCCGGTGCGGACGGCCCCGAGGGGGCGGTCCATCTCGGCGACGTCCTGGCGCTGCTGCCCATCCCGCAGGAGGGGACGCTGAGCCGGACCCTGTCGCGCTCCGATGGCGTGCGGCTGGTGGGGTTCGCGTTCGCCGAGGGCCAGGAGCTCACCGAGCATGCCTCGGCACTGGCCGTGACCATCCAGGTGCTCAGCGGGAGGCTGGCGCTCAGCCTGGGGGAGGACCAGGAGGTCGAGCTCGACCGCGCAGGGTGGGTGCACCTGCCGCCGCGGCTGCCGCACTCGGTACGGGCACTCGAGCCCACGGTGATGCTGCTCACGATGCTGCCGGTCGCCGGCTCGGCTGCGCACGAGGCCCCCGGTCCAGTCCTGCCGAGGGCCTGAGGCGAGCGTGTCCGCCAGGCTTGCCGAGCTCGGCTGGGCGCCGACCCCGATGGGCGAGCTGACGCTGCGTCGGCGTCGAGACCCGCTGCTCGACCTCGATGTCTACGAGGTGAAGCTCGGCGAGGAGTTCCTCATGTCGAGCCTCTTCACGGTCGCTGAGACAGCGCTGGCGAGGCTGGGCCTGGCCGCCTGCGACGAGCCCGGGGACGTGCTGGTCGGTGGCCTCGGGCTTGGGTTCACCGCACTCGCCGTCCTCGAGGACGTCCGGGTGCGCGCAGTTCGTGTCGTCGAGGCGTTCCAGGCGGTGATCACCTGGCACGAGCAGGCGCTCATCCCACCTGCTGAGGGTCTGGTGTCGGACCACCGGACGTCGTTGGTGCACGGGGACTTCTTCGCGATGGCGGCCTCCGAGGACGGCTTCGACCGCGACCACCCAGGTCGAGCGTTCGACGTGATCCTCCTCGATGTCGACCACAGCCCGCGCCACCTGCTGCACCCGGCGCACGCGTCCTTCTACACCGCGGACGGGCTGTGGGCGTTGCGGACGTTTCTTCGCCCCACCGGGGCCTTCGCGCTGTGGTCCGACGACCCGCCGGACGAGTACTTCCTCCCCGTCCTCCGTGAGGTGTTCGCCGACGCGACGGCGAGCGTGGTCGCCTTCGAGAACCCGCTCACGGGCGGCACGTCGGCCAACACGGTGTACGTGGCGCGGGGGTAGGTGCTGGCTCAGCCAGACGACCGACTCATGCGCAACGGAACACCTCGAGCCCGGCCCGGGTCGCGGCGTCCTGAGCGGCGAGCGTGTCGCCGACGACGCCGAACACCTCGGCCAACGGCAGCGGTGCGTCGGCGATCCGCAGGTTGGGGTTCGTCACCGCCACCGGGTGCCACCAGGCACCGTCGGCGGTGATCGTCGGCTCTGGGCTCAGGGTGTCGATGGACACGTGCATCCCCTCGGTCGCGAAGCCCTCCTGAGCGATCGGCCGGATCAACCGGTCCTGCTCGTCGATGCCGAAGCGGTCGAGATGGGCGTGCAACGCCTGCACGCCGACGGAGTCCGGGCTCGGCAACGTCGCGGCCACGCGGACGCGGAAGCCCAGCGAGCGAACGAGCTCGATCCCGGACATGGCCCGTTGCCACGAACCGAGCCCTCGCTGGGCGTCGTGCAGCCCCGGTGAGGCAGAGTCCAGGCTCACCTGCAGCACGACTCGGCGGTCCAGCCCCTCCAGCACGGCGCGTCGGCGGCCGCGGCTGAGGACCATGGCGTTCGTGAGGATCGTGACGTCCAGCCCTTCGGCGGCCGCCACCAGCGTGCCGAGGTCTGGGTGCAGGAAGGGCTCCCCGCCTGTCAGGTAGACCTCTCGACCGCCCATCGCCGCCAGCTCGGCGAAGGCGGTCGCTGCGACGTCCACCGGCAGCCGGCGAGCAGCCGCCTTCGGCGAGGACTCGGCGCAGCAGTAGCTGCAGGCCAGGTTGCAGTCGAAGTTCGTGTAGGCCCAGAGCCGGCTGCCGAGCGGGGTGGGGGCGCCCTCGGAGAACACCGGCGCCGGCTCCACCGGTGTCGCCGTGACCTTGGTGCTGCCAGCCCGAGCTCCCCGACGGACGACGAACCACCACGGCCCCACCGGCGATTCGGCGAGCGTGGCTGCCAGTCCATGCCCGACGAGGTCGGCCCACACCGGGAGGTCGACCTGCACGCTGGGTTCCTCGCTGCGGACCCCGACGAGCGAGCCCGGCTCCACCCGTCGCATCGCTCGGGTGATGAGCAGCAGCAGCCCACTGCCGCAGTCCATGGCCCCACCGTCGACGAGGCGCTCGACCACGGTCCCGTCGGGCAGCGTGGTTGCTGGAGACGCTTCGGTGCCCGTCTCGTGCATGTCCTGACTCTAGGCCGTGGCCCCACCCGGGGGGCTGGTGGCCGCTACCGTCGTACTGTGACCGCGCGCCCGGCCGACGCCGCTCCTCGCCAGGACTACTGGGAGGGCGTCCACGACGGCAAGGCCGTCGACGGCGTCTCCTGGTGGCAGTCGGTGCCGGGGCTGTCCTTGGGGCTCGTCGAGGAGGCCGACGTGGCGTTGGACGCGCCGGTCATCGACGTCGGTGCGGGCTGGTCCACGCTGGTCGACCACCTCCTCGCACGTGGCTACCGCGACCTGACCGCAATCGATCTGTCCACGACGGCGCTGCGCACCGTGCGCGAGCGACTCGGGCCGGCGGGTGCCGACGTCGAGCTGAGCGTGGCCGACGTCCTCGACCTGCACCCGAGGAAGCGCTACCGGCTCTGGCACGACCGAGCTGTCTTCCACTTCCTCATCGACGGCGAGGAGCGCTCGGACTACCTCGCCTCCCTGCATCGGTGCCTGGAGCCGGGCGGCTGGGTCGTGGTCGCCACGTTCGGCCCAGACGGGCCCGAGACCTGCAGCGGGCTCCCGATCGTGCGGTACTCCCACGCCGAGCTCGTGACCGCCTTCGGGCCCGAGTACGAGCTGGTGTCCACCGCCGGCGAGGACCACACGACACCGTGGGGGAGCTCGCAGCAGTTCACCGCCGTCCTGCTACGCCGCCGCGGCCGCCCCGGTGCGTCGGAATCTGCTGGAGGGTCAGCGGGGTTCTGAGCGGATGGACGTCCTGCGTTGGTTCGTTGCCCCCGGAGCCGTCGTTGCTGGGGCGGACCGGCCCCATGCCGTCGGGTTGGCCTTCCTGCGCATCCTGCTCGGCCTGCTGTGGCTCTACAACGCCGGCTGGAAGGTGCCGCCGGAGTTCGGTCGGGACACCGGGCGACAGCTCTACGGCTACGTCGTCCAGGCGGTGGAGGAGCCCGTCGTCGCGCCCTACTCCTGGCTCATGGAGCAGGTCGTGCTGCCCAACTACGCGGTGTTCGGCTGGGGCGTGCTCGTCCTGGAGGCCGCTCTGGGGGCCTTCCTGCTGGCGGGGGCGTTCACTCGTGTGGTCGGGCTGCTCGCAGCCGGCCAGGCCGTGGCTATCGGCTTGGCCGTGCTGTCCACGCCTGGGGAGTGGCCGTGGGGGTACTACATGCTGGCGGGCATCAGCCTGACGGTGAGCCTCACCTCGGCCGGGCGGTACGCCGGCGTCGACGGCGTCCGGGCGCGCGGGACCACAGCGGCGGCGCTGCGGGGCCTGAGCGTCACCGCGATCGTGGTGGGCGCCTTCGGTGCCGTGGCCACCGTCGTCGGGCTCCTGAGCAGTCCGACCGGCTCCCCGGGGACGCGGCTGGGCTCGCCCGAGTACGAGGTGACGATCGGCATGTACAACGCCCTCGGTGGCGTGGTCCTGGTGGTGGTCGCCGGCCTGCTCGCCGCCGCTGCACGCGGGCGGTCCTGGGCGCTGGGATCGCTGGGCAGCGGGGTTGCGGGCGTTGCCGCCCTGAGCGTGCTGCTGCAGTGGGGCCGGAGCGAGGTATGGCTCGGTGGTGACGGGACGACGTTCGCCGCCTTCCTGGGTGTGGCCGTTGCCGGCGGAGTCCTCAGCGATCAGCTGCGGCGGAGCCAGCGGTGAGGGGTTCGTGGTGAACATCGACGAGATGCTCGTCTCGGCGCGTTCGCGGCTGCGCCGGGTCGACGCCCAGCAGGCGTACGCCCTCCAACGGGCCGGAGCCGTGCTCGTCGACATCCGGCCGCAGCACTTGCGTGAGCGCGACGGCCTGATACCAGGGGCCCTCGTGATCGAACGGACCAAGCTGGAGTGGCGGTGCGACCCGGCCGCCCCGTGGCACGTCCCCGAGCTCGACCGCTACGACGTGGCGGTGGTCGTGGTCTGCGAGGAGGGCTACTCCTCCTCCTTGGCGGCTGCCAGCCTGCAGGACCTCGGCCTCACCCAGGCCACCGACCTCATCGACGGCTTCCGGGGCTGGGCTCGGGCCGGGCTGCCGGTGCAGCAGGATCCCGGGTCGGACTCCCAGGCCTCGATCCACTGACCTGAGTTGCTGAGAGCCGTCTGACGACCTGGCCGTCGTCGTGCTTGGAGGCCGCCTGGTTGCGGCGTGTGTGCTCGACCCGTCGGGGCGGGTGGCGGGTGGTCGGCCGGAGTAGTCCGCGGGCATCGCGGGTGCTCGGCGTGGGCCACACCAGGGATGGTGGCGGGGGAGTCACCTCAAGCCGTCAGAGGCCGATGCCTGCCACCGCTGGCCTCACGCGCCTGGACGGGTCTTGTCAGTCTCGTCGACGCCAGTCGCCTGACTTCCCGAACCCCGGCGGCGGAGCGCCTTCTCCACGCCGACAACCAGCATGACGCCGAACGCGACGGCGGCGACGCGCCCCCAGGCGGCCAGGTCGATCGGCGCAGACTCGAACACCAGGTGGAAGAACGGCATGTAGGTGAACAGCACCTGGAGGGCGACCATGGCCGCCATCCCGGCGAGCAGCGGGGGGTTGCTGAAGAACCCGAGCGTTATGAACGACTGCGTGAGGCTGCGGCAGTTGAGGAGGTATGCCGTTTCCACAAGCACAAAGACGTTGACCGCGACGGTGCGGGCCTCGGCCGTGGTGGCCCCGCTCGCAAGCTCGTACTCGAACAGCCCGAACGCGCCGATGAGCATCAGCACCGACACCAGGATGATCCGATCGACCAGCACTCGCGTGAGGATCGGCTGGTCGGGGTCGCGGGGAGGACGGTCCATGATCCCCGGCTCCTTTGGCTCGAACACCAGCATGAGCCCGAGCAGCAGCGCCGTCGTCATGTTGATCCACAGCACCTGGACGGGCAGCACGGGCAGGGTGGCGCCGAGCATGATCGCGGTGAGGATCACCAGGCCCTCGCCAAGGTTGGTGGGCAGCGTCCAGGTGATGAACTTGGTGATGTTGTCGTAGACGCCGCGGCCCTCCTCGACCGCTGCCTCGATGGTGGCGAAGTTGTCGTCGGTGAGCACCATCGCGCTTGCGTCCTTGGCAACTTCCGTGCCGGCGTGCCCCATGGCGATGCCGATGTCGGCCTGGCGAAGGGCGGGTGCGTCGTTCACCCCGTCACCCGTCATGGCCACGACGTGGTTCTGGGCCTGAAGCGTCTCGACGAGGCGCAACTTGTGCTCCGGAGTGACGCGGGCCAGCACGTTCGCCGACGCGGCGGCGCGGGCGAAGTCGGCACTGGACAGCTCGCGCAGCTCAGCGCCGGTGACGGCGACCGGCTCGCCCCGGTGAAGGCCTAGGCCGATATCCGCAGCGATCGCTCGCGCGGTGGCAGCGTGGTCGCCGGTGATCATCTTGACCTCGATGCCAGCCTGGTGGCACGTGCGGATCGACGCGACCGCCTCCGGACGAGGCGGGTCGTGCATCCCGACCAGGCCGAGCAGCGTGAGCGTGGCTCCGTCCAGATCAGCCGGCGCCAGCCGGTCCGTGTCTGTCGGCACGGCCGCGCTGGCGACGGCGAGTACCCGCAGGGCAGCGCGGCCCATCTCGTCGACAGCCTGGCCGACCCACGCCGAGCTGAGTGGGCAGTCATGCCCGTCGGCGGCCCGTACGGAGCCGGTCAGCGTCAGCACGGCCTCCACCGCGCCCTTGACCACGAGCATCCGGTGCTCCCCGTCCGGTCCTGCGTGCAGGGTGGCCATGCGCTGGGACTCCGACGAGAACGGGATCTCGTCGATCCTCGGGTGGTGCTCGACCAGGTGGGCGCCGTCGATGCCCGCCTTGGCCGCTGCGCTGAGAAGCGCGACCTCGGTCGGGTCCCCGACCGCGACCCACTCATGGCCGCGGTGCTGAAGCACGGAGTCGTTGCACAGCACCCCAGCCTGCATCGTCTCAGTCAGTGCGGCGTCGGCCCCACGCTCGACCTGTGTGCCTTCGGTGTCGAGCAGCGTGCCGCTCGGCTCGTAGCCCGTTCCGGTGACGACGTAGCGACCGGACGCGGTCACCACGGTCGTCACCGTCATCTGGTTCTGGGTGAGCGTGCCGGTCTTGTCGCTGCACACGACCGTCGTCGCGCCGAGGGTCTCCACCGCAGGCAGGCGGCGGATGATGGCGTGGCGTCTCGCCATCCGCGACACCCCGATCGCGAGGATGATCGTGACGGCTGCCGGCAGCCCCTCCGGGATCGCTCCGACAGCGAGCGCGATGGCTGCCGTCACCATGTCGGCCACGGGCTCGCCGCGGTAGAGCCCGAGCACGAACGTGAGTCCGGCGAGCACGAGGATGACGATCGTCAGCAAGCGGCTGAAGGCCGCCAGCTTGCGGGTGAGCGGCGTCTGAACGCCACCGGACTCCCCGACGAGGCGGTGGATCAGCCCGAGCTCGGTGTCTCCACCGGTCGCCACGACGACCCCGGTAGCGGTGCCGGCCACGACGAGCGAGCCCGAGAAGGCCATGTTGGCTCGGTCGGCCAGCTCGGTGCTCTCATGCACGGCCGCTGGCTGCTTGGCCACGGGAACCGACTCACCGGTGAGCGCGGACTCATCGATCGACAGTCCACGAACTCGCAGGAGGCGCATGTCGGCCGGAACCTTGTCCCCGGCCTCCAGCGCCACGACGTCGCCGGGCACCAGCGCGGTGGAGTCGAGGCGCACCCGTTCGCCGTCGCGCACCACGGTGGCGTTCGTGCGGGTGATGGCCATCAGGGCCGACAGCGCCTTCTCCGCGCGCTCCTCCTGGAGGAACCCGACGACGACGTTGACGAGCACCACGACCGCGATCACCGTGGACTCGATCCACTCCTGCAGGGCAATCGTGAGCGCCAGCGCCACGAGCAGCACATAGACCAAGGGGTGGTGGAAGTGCCGCAGCACGCGCGCGACCGGGCCGCGTCGACGAGGTGGCGGCAGCACGTTCGCCCCCCATCGGGCGAGCCGCGACCGCGCCTCGTCCTCGCTCAGTCCTCGCTCAGGATGGGTCTCAAGCAGCAGCACCACTTGGTACTCGGGCAGGGCGTGGTGCCCGACGTGCCCGACGGTCGTTGGCATCCGGGCTCACTCAGAACCCTGGTGCGTCACCAGCACCGGACGGCGCGACTGCGCCAGCAACCCCTCTGCCACGCTGCCCAGCAGCCGCCTCGACACCCCGCGTCCGCGGGTACCCACGACGACCATGCCGGCGTCGTGACGCTCGGCCACCTCGGCCAACGCCTGGACCGGACGCCCGGCGACGACCTCGACCGTCACGTTGTGGTCGCTGAGGGTCTTCGCCACCGCGTCCAGCCGGTCGCTCGCCGCGGCAACCTCCGCCCCACTCGGGTCGCTCTCGGCGTCGTAGTCGACGACCTCACACAGCACCAGGCAGCACGGACGATCGCCCATCACTGTCGTGGCCACCTGCAGTGCGTGCTCCGAGTCTGGCGACCCGTCCAGGCCCAGGACCACCGTCGTGCCGGACGTGTCGACCGCTGGCCGCTCCACCAGCACGTGCGAGGTGCGCTCCACCCGCTCGATGAACACGAGCAACGAGAACGGCCCGAGGATCAGCCCACCGAGCAGCCACACGGCCGAGGGGTGTCCGTGCCGGTAGAGGTAGTAGTAGCCCGCCAGGCCGCCCAGCAACCACACAGCCAGTGCCACCCATGCGAATGTCGATCCACCCATGTCTTCAGCGTGACGCAGGTGGCAGAGGTTCCGGCAGGGTCGAGCGTCCCTATCGATGGGACTCCAGGTCTGGCGAGTGACGGCTACGACGTGGCGGTCGTCGTGGTCTGCGAGGAGGGCTCCTCCTCCTCCTCCTCCTCCTCCTTGGTGGCTGCCAGCCTGCAGGACCTCGGCCTCACCCAGGCCACCGACCTCATCGACGGCTTCCGGGGCTGGGCTCGGGCCGGGCTGCCGGTGCATCGCGGTCCTGGGCCACGCTCCTGAGGCGTGCCAGTGCTCGGGCGAACGATGAGCCCGGCACGAGCTCGGCCACCGACAGGGCGTCCTCCCACGTGTCCACGTCGCGCAGCCGGGGGAGCTCGGCCGTGCTCACACCACGACGGCGGAGCGCGTCCAGCGTGCGCGGGCCCGTATCGGGCCTCGAGGTCGGGACGGTCCGTAGGACGGCAGCCCGCCGAGGCTCCCGCAGCGCCAGGACCCACCAGCCGCCGTCTTGGGCGGCCCCGAGCGCCCCGTCGGCGGTGGCGAGAGCCGCGGCCGCCCGCATGAGGTGCTCGACGGTGACTTGAGGCGTGTCCATGCCGATCTGGACGACCGCACTGGTGGGGTGGGCGCGGGCCACGTCGTCGTGGGCTGCGGCCAGCCGCTCGCCCAGCCCGTTGCCGCGTTGGCTGATGACCTCGAAGCCGGTCAGCAGGCCGCCGAGCTCTTCGCGGCGCGCGGCCTGTGCCAGGTTGCCGCTCAGTGCGAGCATGGGCCGGTGCTCGCCCAGCCGTGACGCGGCACCGGCGGCCACCGTCAACGTGTCGATGAGCGCAGCCGAGGCGAGCTGGGCGGCCTCGTCGTGGCTCAACGGCGGGCACAGCCGAGTCTTGACCTGCCCGGGCACGGGAGCCTTGGCAATGACCAGCACCGCTGTGCGGTCCGGTTGTCGAGCGCCGCGCGCACCTGCCCCGTCGCTCACCGCAGCACGTCACGGAAGTCCTGCGCGGTGCGCAGGGTGCCGCGCAAGGAGCCGGAGACCTTGGAGCGGCTCCCGCTGGCCCGCGGACCGTAGGCCACGTCGAGCTCCCGAATCCGCCATCCTGCGCGGCGCGCTCGTACGAGCAGCTCCAAGGGGTAGCCGAAGCGGCGATCCTGCACCCCGAGCTCGAGGAGGTCGCGGCGTCGGGCTGCCCGCGCCGGGCCGATGTCGCGGACCTCGAGGCCGAGGGTTCGACGCAGCCGCCAGGTGACGAAGGCGTTGCCCAGTCGGGCGTGCCAGGGCCACACCCGAGGGGAGACCGGCCGCCGCCGGCCGAGGGCGAGATCGGCCTCGCCGCGCCGGACGAGGGCGACCAGGCGCGGCAGGTCACCCGGGTCCAGGGATGCGTCGGCATCGATGACGCAGACGAATGCGCCGCCGGCGGCCAGCAGGCCCGCGTGCACGGCCGCCCCGTAGCCCGGTTGCGGCTCGGTCACGACCTGTGCCCCGGCCGCATGGGCGATGGCTGCGGTGTCGTCGGTGGAGCCGTTGTCGACGACGATGGTCCGGTAGTCCGCAGGGATCCGGGTCAGCACCCACGGCAGGGCGATGGCCTCGTCCCGGCAGGGCAGGACGACGTCCACGCCGGGATGCTCGGTCGCCACCCAGCCAGCATGGCAGCACGAAGGCCGCAGCGGTGGGGCCCATCACGTACGGTCGCCCGGTGACGGCGGAGCGGGTGGCGCTGGGCGTCGCCGGTGTCCTGGTCGCGGCCGCCGTGGTGATCGGCGCGGTCCTGCTCGGGACGGGCGTCCCGCTCCTCGTCGAGGCTCCGCCCTTGTTCGCTCGATGGGGCGTGCACGTCGGACCGGGGACCCCACTTGCACTGCTGGTGGCGGGGCTCGTGCTGTGGTTGGGGCCCAGGACGGCCCAGCGCCTCGGGTGGGCGCGGCTGCTGGCGGCAGCCTGGCTCGCGGCCACCGCCTGGACGGTGTCGTTGGCCCTCGTCGATGGCTGGTCGACCGGGGTTGCCGGGCGGCTGGCGGTGCCGGCGGAGTACCTCAGCGAGGTCCCGACGGCGCCACCGGTGGCCGACCTGCTCGCCGGCTTCGCCGACCGAATCGTCGCCGGCCAGCCTGACTCCTGGACCACGCACGTCTCCGGTCATCCCCCCGGAGCGCTGCTCGTCTTCGTCGGGCTGGATCGTGCCGGGCTCGTCGGTGGGGCGTGGGCCGGCGTGGTGGCCATCCTGGCCGGCGCCTCCGCCGTGGTCGCGGTTGGTGTCGCCCTGCGAGCGCTGAGCGACGAGGAGCACGCTCGCCTCGGCGTGCTCTTCGCCGTGCTGGCTCCCGGCGCCATCTGGGTCGGGGTGTCCGCCGACGCGATCTTCCTGGCTGTCTCGGCATGGGGAGTGGCGCTCGTGGCCCTGAGTACACGGATGCGTGGCTGGCGTTCGGATGTGACGGCACTGGCCGCGGGGTTGGTGCTCGGCTGGTGCCTCTACTTGTCCTACGGGCTCGTGCTCGTCTGGGGGGTGGCGTTGGTGGTCGTGCTGCTGCAGCGCCGTCCTCGGGTGCTGCTCCTGTGGGTCCTCGGGGCGGGCTTCGTGGTCGTGCTCGTGACGGTGGCCGGGTTCGCCTGGTGGGAGGGCTACGAGCTGGTGCGCATCCGCTACTTCCAGGGGTACGGCGGAGCGCGCCCCTACGCCTACTGGGTGTGGGCGAACCTGGCGGCGATGGTGCTGGTGCTCGGGCCTGCCGTTGTCGCCGGGCTCGGGCGCGTCGTGGTACTGGCGCCTGGTGCGTACGCCTCCTGGCGGGCAGGGGCCCCGTCGGCGCCGGCCGGGGTGTCGGGGCTGGTGCTGGCAGGCGTGGCTGCGGTGGTGGCGGCCACCGTGTCCGGCTTGAGCAAGGCGGAGGTGGAGCGCATCTGGTTGCCCTTCGCGGTGTGGGTGGCGGTCGCGGCGACGTTGCTGCCGGCCGCGAGGACACGCGCCTGGCTGGCCGCTCAGGCGGTGACCGCGCTCGTGCTCGCGCACGTCCTGGTCACACCATGGTGATCGACCCTGCACCCAGGGCGTCAGTCCCGCACGAGCACCTCAGCCAGCTCGCGCATGCCGGCGTCGAACGTGACTCGGGCCGCCCAGCCCAGCTCGTCGGCCGCCCGCCGCGAGCTGGCGGTGATGTGCCGGACGTCGCCGAGCCGGTACTGGCCGGTCACCCGTGGCTCCGGTCCGTCGACGGCCTCGGCCAACGCCTCGGCCATCGCGCCGATGCTGCGTGGCGTGCCGGACCCCACGTTGTAGGCGCGCAGTCGCCCGGGTCCCGCCGGCGCCTGCAGCGCCGCGACGTTCGCCCCGGCCACGTCGTCGACGTGGACGAAGTCCCGACGCTGACGGCCGTCCTCGAACACCCGTGGGGGCTCGCCCTTGGCCAGCCACGAGCAGAAGAGCGCGGCCACCCCCGCGTAGGGGGTGTCCCGAGGGAGCCCTGGCCCGTAGACGTTGTGGTAGCGCAGGGCCGTCGCAGTACCCCCGGTGGCACGGGCCCACGCGGCAGCGAAGTGCTCCTGCCCCACCTTGCTGGCCGCGTAGGCGTTGCGCGGGTCCATCGGGGCGTCCTCCTGGACGAGCCCGGGCACCAGCGCCTGTCCGCAGGTCGGGCAACGAGGGTCGAAGCGACCGGCGTCCAGGTCCGCCGGTGCCCGTGGTGGTGGTGTGGGTGCCTCCCCGTGCGCGCGGCAGTGGTAGGCGCCCTCCCCGTAGACCACCATCGAGGACGCCAGGACCAGCTGCGGGACCTCTGCCGCGGCCATCGCGGCGAGCAAGGTCGCCGTCCCGGCCACGTTCTCCTCGGCGTAGCCGGGCAGGTCCTGCACGTCGACCCCGAGGCCCACCTTGGCGGCCTGGTGGAACACCACGGACACGTCGCGCAGCGCCATGTCGCAGTCGGCCCGGACCCGGACGTCGCCCTGGTGAAGCTGCAGATCCGGAGGTGTGTCGGAGGAGGTACCGACGAATGCGTCTGACCGGGGTCTCACCCGGTCCAGGACGCGGACCTGGTGGCCCGCGGCGAGCAGGGCCGCCACCACCCTGGACCCGATGAAGCCGGCGCCGCCAGTGACCAGTACCAGCGTCACGGCAGGTCCCATGGCAGGCGCATGCCGTCCAAGGCATTCGGGCACGCACAGCGTCGGCTGCTCGGGAGCCGGGCAGCGGCGTCGGCCAGCAGCGCCTTGAGGGTCTCGGTGTGTGCGGCGAAGATCTCGAACACCTCCGCCTGCGTGACACCGGAGCCCTCGTCGATGCCGGCGTCCCGGTCGGTGACGAGCGCGATGGAGGTGTAGCAGAGCGCCAGCTCACGCGCCAGCGAGGCCTCGGGCATCCCGGTCATGTTCACCAGGGTCGCACCGGCAACGGCGAGCTGACGGGACTCCGCCCGGGTGGAGAAGCGCGGTCCGTTGACGACGGCCATCGTGGCGCCGTCGACGACGGGTTGACCCGCATCCGCTGCCGTCTCGAGCACGGTGCGGCGCCCGTACCGGCAGTACGGGTCGGCGAACGCGACGTGGACGGCACCTTCCCCGTAGTAGGTGTGCTCGCGGTCGCTCGTGCGGTCGAGCAGCTGGTCCGGCACCACCAGCGCGCCCGGACCGAGGTCCACCGACAGCGAGCCAACCGCGCACGGGGCCAGGATCTGGCGTACGCCGATCGATCGAAGCGCCCAGAGGTTGGCCCGGAACGGGATCCGATGCGCCGGGAAGCGGTGGCCGGGCCCGTGCCTGGGCAGGAATGCCACCGAGCGGGCGCCGGCCAAGCCGACCGTCACCGGTCCGGCAGGCCTCCCGTGGGGGGTCTCGATGTCGAGCTCAGCGACTGGCTCGAGGAAGGACGAGAAGCCGCTGCCGCCGATCACGGCGACGTCAGGTGCGCTGAGGCCCTCTGGCAGGGGAGGGAGATCGGTCATGGGTGACAGGGTCGCACGCGATCACCAGACATCGCCCGGACGCCACTGGCAGGTCAGGGGTCCGTCGAGGTCCAGCGCGGATCCGACCGGGAGGACGTGCACGCTGCCGTCGTCCTCGGGCGTCGGGATGACCGCTCCACCGAGCCGGACGCTGGTGGTTCCTCGCCAGCGGAGCCAGCCTGCCGCTGCGTAGCGTCCGGCGGCCTCCTGGGTGCTGGACAGGGCCCCAAGCTCGTAGCGTCCGCGGATGAGGGGGTCGAGCGCGGCGACCACGGCACTGCCCACACCGAGGCGTCGGGAGTCGGCCGCGACGCCCAAGGCCTCCACGTAGCCCGCGTCCCAGCGTCGACCGCGGTGCTCGAGCGGGCGGGGGACCACCGCGGCGTGGCCCACCAGCCGGTCTCCGGCCCACGCGAAGACATGCAGCCCGCCGAGCGCGTGTGCCCAGTCCGTCTTGGTGAACCGCTCCACGCCACTGGGCCCATCCTGCTGCCGTGCTGTGGCGAAGGCCTCTCGCACCAGGGAGTGGGCATCTGCGAGCAGGCCTGCCGGCGCCGCATCGGTCGGCAGCACCGTCAGCATGAAGGCGGGCTCGCCGGACAGCGGTCGTGGCGTGGGCATCGGGCTCAGCATGGTGTCACGCGCGGGCGGTCCGTCGTGTCTGCCCCCAGCGGTAGCGTGCCCTCGCACGGCCGTTGTCGAGCCAGTGTGCGGGAGGGGGGAGGGCGTGCTCCACATCCACCGCGCCGAGCGTGCCGACACCCTGGTGGAAGCGCTCGGGGAGGTCATGTCCGCCCCGTTGCCAGACCCCTTTGCGACGGAGGTCGTGGCCGTCCCCACCCGTGGGGTGGAACGTTGGATCTCCCAGCGGCTGTCCCATCGACTCGGTTCGGTGACTGGCGACGGTGTCTGCGCCGGCGTGGTCTTCCCGTCGCCGTCAACCCTGGCGCTGTCCTGCGTGGCCGCCGTCGGCGGCGGCGACCCGGACGCCGACCCGTGGGGGACGGATCGGTTGCAGTGGGACGTGCTCTCGGTGTTGGACCAGGCAGGTGCGGCCGAGGACGCCGGGCTGGGCGTCGTGCTCAGCTTCCTGCAGCGGGCCATAGTCCCCGCCGAGGAGGAGGCGCACGGCACCAACCGACGTCTGGCCACCGCTCAGGAGCTGGCGGCGTTGTTCGCGGGCTACGCCGAACAACGCCCCGACATGCTGCGCAGCTGGGTGCAGGGCCTGGACGAGGACGGCACTGGTCAGCGGCTGCCCGATGACCTGCGCTGGCAGGCCGAGCTCTGGCGACGGGCCCGCGAGCGGGTGCTGGAGCGGACCGGCGTGGCCTGCCCTGCTGAGGTGCTGCCGGAAGTCCTGCAGCGACTTCGCACGGACCCGGCTGTGGTCGAGATCCCGGCCCGGCTCTCGGTGTTCGGGCCGACCCGACTCAGTGCCGCGGCGCTCGACATCTTGGCGGCCCTGGCCGTGCACCGAGCGGTCCATCTCTGGCTCCCACATCCTTCACCGGCGCTCTGGGACCGCGTGCAGGCGCACCTCGGCACGGCCCCGGTACCGCGCCTGCGTGCGTTGGACACCACTGGCCAGGGCACGACGCTGCCCCTGCTGGAGTCGTTGGGCCGGGACTCGCGCGAGTTGCAGGTGCGCCTCAGCACGCTCACGGCGACTGGGCCCCACCTGAACGAGCACCACCCTGCACGTGCCCGATCGGCACACCTGCTCGGCCGGCTCCAGGAGGCGGTCGCGAGTGACGCCATTCCGGCACCCGAGCCGTTGGCCGGGGAGGACTTCTCCCTGCAGCTGCACGCCTGCCACGGGTTGCCACGGCAGGTCGAGGTACTCCGCGAGCTGCTGGTCGGGCTCCTGGCCGACGACCCGTCGCTCGAGCCGCGTGACATCGTGGTGATGTGTCCCGACGTGGAGGCAGCGGCCCCGTTGGTCGGCGCAGCCTTCGGTCGGGTCACCGCCGGGGAGGACACTGCGCACCCTGGTCAGCGCATCCGGGTGAGGGTCGCCGATCGCTCGCTCTTCCAGGTCAACCCGATGCTCTCCTTCCTCGGGCAGCTCTTGGCGCTGGCAGACGCTCGGTGCAGCGTGGAAGAGGTCCTCGGGCTGCTCGCCCTCGGGCCGGTCGCTCGCCGCTTCGCACTGGGAACCGAGGAGCTCGGGCTGCTGGAGCAGTGGCTCCCGGACGCAGGGGTTCGTTGGGGCCTGGACGCCGAGCACCGAGCCCGCCACGGCATGCCGGGCATCGACCAGAACACCTGGCGGACCGGTCTGGACCGCCTGCTGCTCGGGGTGGCCATGAGCGAGGACGGCCTGCCGCTCGTCGGCGGGGTGCTGCCCTTCGACGACGTCGCGTCCCAGTCGGCTGAGCTGGTCGGGCGGCTCGCCGAGGTGCTCGAGCGGCTGTCGCTCGTCCTGGAGGAGCTGCACCGGCCACAGCCACTGGCCCGATGGGTCGAGGGGCTGGTGCGGGGGCTCGACCTGCTCGCTGAGGTGCCGTCGAGCGAGGAGTGGCAGAACCGCGCTGCCCGACGGGTCCTGGCCGAGGTACTGGCCGACGCTGGGCCGGCGGCCGCAACGACCGACCTCACGCTGGCCGACGTGCGCGTGCTGCTGGCCGACCGGCTGGCTGGTCGCCCGACCCGGGCCGGCTTCCGGACCGGCGACCTCACCGTCTGCTCCCTCGCACCGATGCGCTCCGTGCCGCACCGCGTCGTGGTGCTGCTGGGGATGGACGACGACGCATACCCCAGAACGCCGGTCGCGCGAGGCGACGACGTCCTCGCCCGCCGGCCGCTCCTCGGCGAGCGTGAGGTGCGGACCGAGGATCGGCAGATCCTGCTGGACGCCGTGCATGCCGCCTCGGAACGGCTGCTGGTCCTGTTCACCGGGATGAACCCGCGGACCAATGTGGCTGAGCCGCCAGCAGTCCCGGTCGGGGAGCTGCTCGACACCGTGCGAGGCATGGTGAGCCCGGACGACTTCGACCGGCTGCTGGTGCGCCATCCACTCCAGCCCTTCGACGAACGCAACCTCACGACCGGAGCGGTTGGAGCGCCACGGACCTCGGCCGCGCGCCGGCCGTTCTCCTTCGACCATGCCTGGCGGGCGGCTGCAGAAGCCGCACGTGGCGAACGGAGAGCCCCGACGGGTGTCGACGGGCTTCGGCTGCCCGCCGTCGACCCGCCCGAGCACGAGGTCGACCTGGAGGACCTCGTTGCCATGCTCGTGAACCCGGCACGCGCGTTCCTCACCCAACGGCTGCACCTTCGGCTCCCTGACGAGGCCGACCCGCCCCCGCGGCACGTCCCGATACAGCTGGATCCGCTCGCCGGCTGGGCAGCTGGGGATCGCCTCCTCGGCGAGTGGCGGGCGGGTCGAGGCGATCGCGCCGTCGTCGCGGCGCGGGCCCGGCAGACCCTTCCGTTCGGGCAGCTCGGGACGGATGCGCTCCATCGGATCCACGCGGACGTTCGTGCCATCGCCGGCGCGGCCCCGCCTCGCAGCCGAGCGTTGGGGATTCAGGCCCGGCTGGCCGACGGTCGCTCAGTCACCGGCACGCTGTCTGACGTGGCGGCAGGTGGGGTCATCGTGACCACCCAGTACGCCAGGGTCTCGGCCAGGCATCGACTACGCCCGTGGCTCCAGCTCGTGGTTGCGGCCGCATCCATGGACCAGGACGACGGGCCGACGCCGTTCACGGCACTCCTGGTGGGGCGGGGCAGGTCCGCCGGCAAGCCGCAGGTCCTCCGCTGGGGCCCACTGGACGCCTTGCACGCCCGCCAGGTCTTGTCCGGCCTCGTCGCCCTGCGCGACGTCGGCTTGACCAGAGTCCTCCCGGCAGCGGCAGAGTCCAGCGCCGCCTACGTCGTGTCGGCACGGTGGGACACTCGCCAGGCCGTGCAGCGGCGGTCCGAGAGCGCCGCCCGGAAGGCTTGGGACCAGCGCCACTCCGACGCGGCCGACCCGGCCATGCGGCTGGTCTGGGGGCAGGGTCTTGATGCGTTGCTGCGCAGCCCGCGACCTCGCGGCGCTCAACCGCCGGCCTCGATGGCCGTCGCCGGCTTCGCGTCCTGGTTCGCCGAGCTCGCCCATCAGATCTGGGCTGGCCCGATGCACGTCGCTGACGCGTCCGGGGCGACGTCGTGAACCCTGCTGAGGCGAGGCCGTTCCGCCTCGATGACCCGCTGCCGACCGGCACCAGCGTGCTCGAGGCCTCCGCCGGCACGGGCAAGACCTTCGTGATCGCCGCCCTGGCGGCGCGGTTCGTCGCTGAGGCCGCAGTCCCGATCGACCGGCTCGCGCTGCTCACGTTCAACCGCAGTGCGGCGAAGGAGCTCAAGGGCCGTGTTCGTGAGCGGCTCGTGCACGCTGCCGAGGCGATGGCGGGTCCGGGTAGCCAGGCGGTGCAGGAGGAGGTCCTGAGGGTCATCGGGGACTGTGACGACCGGGAGCGTCGTCGACGACACGACCGACTGCGACGGGCCGTTGCCGACTTCGACACCGCTGCGATCGGGACCATCCACGAGTTCAGCACCCGCGCCATGGCTGTGCTCGGGATGGCCGGCGACAGCGACCGCAGCGAGCGCTTCGACGACAGCCCCTCCGAGCTCGTCGACGACGTGGTCGAGGCGCTCTACCTGACGGGCTTCGTCGGTGCCGGCGGTCAGACATTCCCACCAGCGGCCGCGAGGCCGATCGCGCGGGCGGCCACAGCCGGGGATCCCTCAGCACTGCTGCTGCCGATGGAGCCGCAGGACGCCTCGGTCGCCGCCCGGGTGGCGTTTGCCCACGGCTCCCGTCGGGAGCTCGCCACCAGGCGCCGTCGACTTGGCCGGTCCGGGTACGACGACCGGCTCAACAGGCTGCGCGACGTGCTCAGCGGGCCAGGCGGCGACGCCGCTCTGTCCCGGTTGCGCGAGCGAGTAGGCGCCGTCCTGGTGGACGAGTTCCAGGACACCGACCCGGTGCAGTGGGAGATCCTGCGCGCCATCGCCGACGGTCACTTGCCCCTGGTCCTCATCGGAGACCCCAAGCAGGCGATCTACGCCTTTCGTGGCGCGGACGTCGCCACCTATCTGTCCGCCAGCGCCCGGGCCACGGAGCACCGGACGTTGTCCCGAAACTGGCGCTCGGACCCGGAGGTGGTCCGAGGCGTCGGCATGCTGCTCGCCGGAGCTCGGCTCGGGGACGACCGGATTGCGGTCCGCCCGGTGGAGCCGGCTCGCAGTGGGAGACGGCTGACACAGGCGGGACCGCCGCTGCGGGTGCGAGTGCTCGACCGCGAGGGGCAGCCCACGCAGACGGGCCTGCGCCATGGGGTGGGCACCGAAGGAGACATCGCCGAGGACCTCGGAGACCAGGTGGTCACGCTCCTCGACGGACCTGGCCGCGTGCTGGCGGACTCCGGGATGCCCCGGCCGGTCCGGCCCGGCGATGTCGCCGTGCTGGTCCGGACCGGTGCCCAAGCCGACCGGGTGAGGGCGGCGCTGGAGCACCGCGCCGTGCCCGCCGTGGTCGCGAGCTTCCGGGACGTCTTCCAGTCCCCGGCGGCAGGGGATTGGCTGGCGGTGCTCGATGCCGTCGACCAACCGGGACGGCCGGACGTCGTGCGAACCGCGGCCGCCACGACGCTGCTCGGGCTGCTCGAGGCCGTTGGTGCCGACCAGGTCGCCCTCGACGCGCTGACGGGAAGGCTCCCGAGCCTTCGCGAGGTCTGGCGGGAACGCGGGGCGCTGGCCCTGCTGGACGCCCTGATGCAGGACGGCCTGAGCGCTCGGCTGGCCGGGCGGCAGGGCGGTGACCGGCTACTCACCGACGTGCGCCATGTGGCCGACGTGCTGCAGGCCACCGCATCGAACGACCGCCTGAGCACGCTCGCCCAGCGCGAATGGCTGCGGGAGCAGCGACGCACCTCGGTGGAGGACGAGGCCCGCGAACGGAGCCGGCGGTTGGAGACCGATGCGCAGGCAGTACAGGTCATGACCGTCCACGCCGCCAAGGGCTTGGAGTTCCCGATCGTGATGCTGCCGTACGCGGCCTTCGGCTTCGCGCCGAGGCAACCCCCCGAGGCGTTCGGGCTGCATCTGGACGGTCGACGAGCGCTGTTCGTCGGTGGGGAATCCGCGGACCGATCGGCGGCGTGGCGACAGCACCAGGCCGAGCAGGCGGGCGAGGCGCTGCGAACCCTGTATGTCGCGCTGACGCGCGCGTCCAGCCAGGTGATCGCCTGGTGGGCGCCGGCGAGGGGCGTCGACGTCGGCCCGCTGCACCGGGTCGTCTTCGGGCTTGGGTCCGACGGGTCGGTGCCCGAGTCGGTGCCGGTGCCGATGGAGGACGAGGACGCGCTGAGCCGATGGGGAGCGGTGGCGGCCAGGTCGGACGGGCACCTGGTGGTGGAGCGGGTCGAGCGACCCGGTGTTCCGGGCTCGCGGCGACGCGGCGGACCAGTCCTTGACGCCCCGAGGCTGGAGGTCGCCCGCTTCGACCGGTCGCTCGACCTCGCCTGGCGGCGGACGTCCTACTCGGGGCTCACGGCTGCTGTCGCTCATGAGGTGGGCCCGATGAGTGAGCCTGAGGGGGTTGGCACCGTGGACGAGCCTGCCGACGCGACGCACGTCGCGCCTCCGGGTGCCGTCGTCGCCGACACCCCCTGGTCGAGGCTCCCGGCGGGGGCGGCCTTCGGCACCCTGGTGCACGACGTGCTCGACGGGCTGGACCCGGCTGCTGTCGACCTGCGGGAGGTGCTGGGCGAACGGGTCGCCGCAGCACTGGCCCTGGGCACGGTCGACGGCGTCGATCCCGACACGCTGACGGCTGGTCTGCGCGGGGCACTCACGACGCCGCTGGGGGTGCTCGCCGGTGGTCTTCGACACTGCGACATCCCGCGGGGAGATCGTCTCAGCGAGCTTGTCTTCGAGCTCCCGATGGCCGGCGGCGACCAGGTGGGAGTGGATCGCAGCTGTGCCGTCCTGGCAGACGTGGCCACGGTGCTGCGACATCGGCTGGCGCCGGCGGACCCGCTCGCCGCCTACCCCGATCGGCTGGCGGCCGGTGCCCTGGGTGGCCAGCAGCTCCGCGGCTACTTGTTGGGCAGCATCGACGCGGTCCTCCGGGTGCCGCACCCAAGGGTGCCGGGGGAGCACACGCACCTCGTCGTGGACTACAAGACGAACGTGCTCCGTGATGCGGCCGGTGCCGTGACGTTGGCGGCCTACCGACCGGAGGCGCTCGCGGAGGCGATGATGACGGCCCACTACCCGCTGCAGGCGCTGCTCTACAGCGTGGCGCTGCACCGGTTCCTTCGGTGGCGCCTGGGCGACTACGACCCGGACGTGCACCTCGGCGGCGTGCAGTACCACTTCGTGCGAGGGATGGTCGGGCCGGCAAGCCTCCTCGCCGGCGCTGACGGCGAGCCCAGCGGTGAGGTGGCCGGCCTGCTCGAGTGGGCGCTGCCCCAGGCCGCGGTGCTCGAGGTCTCGGACCTGCTCGCTGGGGGAGGACGGTCATGACCGCCCTGCCGATGACCGTGCCGGTCCGTGCGGAGGGCTTGCTCGGGCGCTTCGCCGACGCTGGTGTCCTGGTAGCGGCAGACACGCAGGTCGCCCGCGCGCTGGGACGGTTGACCGGAGAGGCGGACGACCGTGTTCTCCTGGCTGCGGCTCTGGCGGTCCGGTCGTTGCGGCTCGGGTCGGTCTGTGTCGACCTCACCACGGTCGCTCGGGTGGCGGCCCCGGAGGCGGTGCTCGACGACGACCTCGACTCCGCCTCGCTCCACAGCCTGGACTCCAGCTCCGGATCGCTCCCGGAGCTGCCCTGGCCCGAGTCGGCCTCCTGGGTTGCCGCGTGTGCCGGTTCTCCGATGGTGGCGACGGCCAACCCACCCGGGGCCTGGGAGTCGGCTGCTCGCGACGACGCACGCCCGCTCACGCTCCGCGGCAACCTGCTGTTCCTCGATCGGTATGCCCAGCTGGAGGACCAGGTCCGGGTCGTGCTCGGACGCCGTGCCGCGCGAGGGCAGACCGAGCGCCCCGAGGTGTCGGCGCCAGTGCTGCGGCGGGTGCTGGACGAGGTGTTCGACAGCGAGCCGACCGTCCCCGACCTCCAGCGGTTGGCCGTCGCCGCCGGCGTGGCGGGCTGGGTGACCGTGATCGCCGGGGGCCCGGGCACCGGCAAGACCACAACGGTCGCTCGCCTCCTCGATGCCCTGGCGCGAGTCGCTGAGCTGCAGGGCCACCCCCCGCTGCGGGTGGCCCTGGCCGCGCCGACCGGGAAGGCCGCCGCACGCCTCAAGGAGCAGGTAGGCGGAGGATACGAGGCGTCCACGATCCACCGGCTCCTTGGCTCGAGACGCGGGTCGAGCAGCCGCTTCGCCCATGACTGGCAGCGCCGGCTCCCATTCGACGTGGTGGTGGTCGACGAGACCTCGATGGTGAGCCTCGAGCTCATGGCACGTCTGCTCGAGGCGCTGCGCCCGGACACCCGCCTGGTCCTGGTCGGTGACCCTGACCAGCTGGTCTCAGTGGACGCCGGTGCCGTCCTTGCCGACCTCGTGGGTCGATCGCCGCGGACGGTGCCCGACGCACGGGAGGTGCTGCTGGCCGAGGTCACCCCGGCCGACCTTGCCGGCGGGGAGAGCGATCTCCGGCGTGACCTCGTCCGCCTGCGAACCAACCACCGTTCGACGCCGGCCATCAGCCGACTCGCCGAGGCTGTGCTCGCCGGGGAGGCCGATTCGGTGATGGCGGCCCTGTCGGCAGAGCCCAGACCTGACGAGGGTGTCGTCGAGTGGGTCCCGCTCGACGTCGGTGCGCGGGATGCTGCTGGGCAGCTCGTCGGCCTGTGCGCTGATGTCCTCGCGCAGGGGCGGGCCCTGGCCGAGGCCGCACATGCCGGTGACGTCGGGGGTGCTCTGGCAGCGCTGGGGCGTCACCGCTTGCTGTGTGCGCATCGTTCGGGCCAGTACGGCACCGCGCACTGGCGGGAGCTGGTCGGGAGCTGGGGCGTGGGCGGTGAGCGGTTCGACGTCGGGCGAGGGCTGCTCGTGACGGCGAACAACCCCGCGTTGCGGCTCTGGAACGGGGACCTCGGGGTTGTCGTCGTCGTCGACGACCAGGTGGTTGCTGCCTTCGACAGTGGGATCGAGCCGCCCTTGCACGTGCCCCTGAACCGGCTCGGGCCGGTCGAGTCACCACTGGCCATGACGGTCCACAAGGCGCAGGGCAGCGAGGCTGACCAGGTCAGTGTGGTCCTGCCGCCGCCGGAGTCCCGGCTGCTCACACGAGAGCTGCTCTACACCGCCGTGACCAGGGCCAGATCGGGGGTGCGGGTGATCGGCACCGAGGCCTCCATCCGAGCGGCGGTGGCGCGACGGGTGGTCCGCGCCAGTGGGCTGCGCACCTGAGCATCGTCAGGTGGCCGATGCCGGGACCTTGGGCACTCGTCGGGCACCACGACCGGCCGGATAGTCAGTTCGAGGGAGCCTGCGGGCCCCGAGCCGCAGGAGCAGCAGGTCGCTGGGTGCGACCGGGTGGGCTCAGTCCGAAGGGGGACAGCAAGATGAGCACCACCACACACACCCGCAGCATCCATGTCGACGCACCGGTCGAGAAGGTCTTCGATCACGTCAAGGATCCGCACAGCTTCTACGAGGTCATGCGCCAGTACCCCGGTTCGCGTCTCACCGGCCACATCAAGGCCGAGCTCACCGACGTGAGTCTGACGCCGGACGGGGGCCTCGGGTCGACGTGGTCCTTCACAGGCGCCTTGTTCGTCTTCCACTTCGACGCGACCTTCACCCGTGAGGAGTACGTCCCCAACGAGCGCATCGTCGATCGCAACGCTGAGGCCGGCACGAGCTGGGCATTCACCGTGCGGCCTGACGAGACGGGTTCGACCCTGAGCATGGGCTTCACGATGTCGTCCAAGGTGCCCCTGCTCGACAAGGTCGAGGATCGCCTCTCCTGGGATGGCGACGGGGACCTCGACAGCATGCTCGCCTTGTTCAAGAAGGCGATCGAGACCTGAGCCTGGGGCCCCCACGGCGCCCCAGACCTGCCGCTGATGGTGTGGCGATCCTAGGCTTGTCGGTGGAGGTGTCGATCGTGACCGCTCGAGAGCACGACCTCGTCCTGTTCGGTGCAACAGGGTTCACCGGCGGTCTGGTCGCGGAGTACTTGGCGAGGTCCGCGCCCGAGGACCTGGATGTCGCGATCGCAGGTCGGGACGAGGGAGCGCTTCGTCGTCGACGGTCCGAGCTGCCGGGACGGGCCCAGCAGTGGCCGGTGCTGCGGGCGAGCTCCGAGGACCCCGACGCCCTGCTCGCTCTGGCGCGGTCCTGCCGGCTGCTGCTGAGCACCGTTGGCCCGTATGGGCGGCTGGGCATGCCGGTGGTGGACGCCTGTGTCCACGCCGGCACCGACTACGTCGACCTGTCCGGAGAGATCCCGTTCTTGCGCTCGTGCATCGACCGTCATCAGATCGAGGCCGAGCAGCGTCGGATCCGGCTGGTGCAGACCTGCGGGGTGGTGGCGGCCGTCGTCGACCTCGCCGTGTGGGACCTTGCCCGGCACGCCAGGGAGTGCGGTTGCGGTGATCTCACCGACGTCATCACGCTGTACCCCCGCCTGCCCGGCGAGCGCAGCGGTGGCACGACCGCATCGACGCTGGAGGGGCTGGCCGCCGTTCGCGACAGCGCTGACCTGCGTCGCTTGGCGCGAGACCCGTACTCCCTGAGCCCGGACCGGGCCAACGAACCGGATCTTGGGGCCCAGCTCGACAGGACCAGGTTCGACCACGACCCCGAGCTGAACACCTGGCTGGGCCCCTTCTGGTACGAGAGCCTGCAGACCCGCGTCGTACGCCGGACCAACGCCTTGCTCGGGCATGGCTACGGCCGCCAGCTGCGATACCGGGAGGCAACCGACCTGGGGAACGGGCGCGATGCGATCATCGGGAGGCTGTGGACACTGAGTCAGCTGGCCTGGGTGCCATTGATGCTGAACCCCCGAACTGGCCCCCTGGTGGAGTCGGTGAGACGACGGACGGCGCCGGCACCTGGCACCGGGCCGGCCGAGCACGCTGCCACCCCCACGGTCGCCACCGTCGTTGGCCACACGGCCGGCGGTCACGTGCACCGGGAACGGGTCCAGACGCCCATGGGCGGGTACCGGGCCACCGCGCTCATCATGAGCCAGATGGCGCTGGCCCTGCTCCACGACCGGGACGTGCTTCCCGATCGATACGGTTTCCTCACCCCGGCCGCCGCTGGCGACGGTGTCCTGCTCGACCGTCTCCGTCAGGCCGGCTTCGACGTTGGGCCCCAGTAGCACCGGCTCGGGCCCGGGTGCCGCCGTCGGCAGCCCGCTGCACGGCGGCCAGATCGAGTGTGCCCATGCCCAGCACGGCCTGCCTGACGATGAGCGCCTCCCAGTCGGCGTCGAGGTCGGTACGCGCGAGTCCGGGAACGCCGCGACGAGGACTCGGCGGCGGACGAGCGCAACCTGCCCCTGGCGGGTCGTTCGGGGGGGCAGCACGGGACGGTTGGCCCGGTCGCCCGTCCCAAGGTACGAGAAGGCTGGCCGCACGAGCAGGACCTCGCCCCCTAGCCGCTCGGGACCGCCACATGACGCAGCAGCTCGACCGCACCGACGCACCCACCTACCCCGGCATCCCCGGTGTCATCAACGGCAACGGCGCCATCGCGCACGTGATGAAGCATGTGTGCGGAGGGGTGATCGGGTACCCGATCACGCCGTCGACGGAGGTGTCCGAGCTCTACGAGGCAGCGCGCGCCGAGGGCGGCGTGAACGTCTGGGGCAAGCACCCGTTCTTCTTCGAGCCCGAGGGTGAGCACTCGGCCCAGAGCGGTGCGCTCGGCGCGGCCCTGACCGGGGGCCAGTTCATCTCGAACGCCTCCTCCAGCCAGGGGATCCTGTACGCGATGGAGTCCCACTACGTGACCGTCGGCAAGAAGATCGGCGGCTTCGTGCTGCAGGTCGCGGCCCGAGTCGTGTCCAAGCACTCGCTCAACGTGATGGCCGGCCACGACGACGTCTACGCCTTGCTCTCCGCCGGGTACACCGTCCTGTTCGGGTCCAACCCCCAGGAGGCGGCCGATCTGGCAGCCATCGCCTACCGAACATCGGCGCTCTCGCTGATCCCGGTCGCCAACGCGATGGACGGCTTCTCCACGAGCCACATGCTCAGCGAGGCGCGCATGCCCGAGCCGGAGCTGCTCAAGGAGTACCTCGGCGACCCTGCCGGTCGCATCCCTGCTCCCACCGTCGCCCAGGAGCTGCTGTTCGGGGCCAAGGGGCGGGTCTACCAGCTCACCGCGTACCTGCAGCGCCACCGTGACGACATCGGGGAGGACGACGTCGCGGCGATCACCGAGCACCTGGAGGCACACGCGGACCAGGTCGAGCTGGACGACGACGGCGACCTGATCGGCGCCACCCTCGACCGGCTGCCCACCGAGCTGCACGGGCAGTGGAGACGCCAGTGGCGCCATTCGTTGCAGAAGGGCACCCGCCAGCTCGTACCGGCGCTGGTGGACGTGCACAACCCGGGGCTGACCGGACCGGTGCAGAACCAGCCGGACTTCCAGGCCGGCGCCGTCGACCACCGGACTCACTTCGCCAACGCCGTGCCCTCGCTCGTGCGGCAGGCCATGGACGAGTACAGCGCGCTCACTGGTCGTCCCTACTCGCCGATCCACACCTACGGAACGGAAGATGCCGACTACGTGATGGTCGGGCTCGGCTCGATCACCGATGACGTCCGTGCGGTCCTGCCAGTGCTGCGCGAACGTGGGCTGAAGGTCGGCGCCGTCTCCGTCAAGCTGCTGCAGCCCTTCCCCGAGGCTGAGGTCATCGACGCCATCGGTGCCGCCAAGGCCGTCACGGTGCTGGAGCGCTCGGACCAGACCGCCCTCACCAGTCTCGTCACGCAGGCGCTGTTCAAGGCGCGCGCCAACGCTGACGCCGAGCAGTACCCGGGCATCTCCGCGATCTCGGCAGTGCCGCGGATGACCACGGCGATCTTCGGCCTCGGCGGCCATGACGTGCAGCCCCGCCACCTGGTTGCGGCCTTCCAGCACATGGCCGACGGTGGCGGTGCTCCGCTCGTCTACCTCGGCTCGCAGTTCTTCAGCAAGACCCCGTCGGCATACCTGGCCGAGATCCAGGAACGGCTCCGGGCTGCCTACCCGGAGACCGAGCTGATGGCGTTGGAGACGGAGGACAACCCGGTCATCCTGCCGCCGGAGGCGATGCGTATCCGCTTCCACTCCGTCGGCGGCTACGGGACGATCGCCACCGGCAAGCTGCTCACCGACGTGCTCGCCGGTGTGCTCGGCATGCACTCCAAGTCCGCGCCGAAGTACGGCTCGGAGAAGAGCGGTGCCCCGACGAACTACTACATCACCCTGAGCCCCGAGCCGGTTCTGGTGACCAACGCCGAGCTCGAGGACGTCGAGGTGGTGGTCTCTCCGGACCACAAGGCGTTCATCCACACCAACCCGCTCAAGGGCATGGTCGCCGGCGGCACGTTCGTCCTGCAGTCCGACCTGACGCCCGAGCAGGTCTGGCGGGAGCTACCGCAGTACGCCCGGCGCACCATCAGGGACAAGAAGATCCGATTCCTCGTGGTCGACGCCTTCAAGGTCGCCAAGCAGCACGCCCCCATCCCGGAGCTGGAGCTCCGCATGATGGGGATTGCCTTCATCGGTGCCGTGGTCGGGCACGTCGACCAGGTGGCAGGTGGGGCGACGCCCGAGGCCATCCAGACCAAGGTCCGTGGTCAGATCGAGAAGAAGTTCGGCACGAAGGGCGAGGCTGTCGTCGAGGCGAACATGGCCGTCATCGCCGACGGGATGGCGGCCACCGAGGTCGTCGACTACGACAGCCCAGGGCTGCTGGCCATCGACGTCGACCAGGCCGCGCCACACGTCCTGAGGACCGTGGCCATGTCGGCCGCCATGTGCGGCAATGCCACCTCCTCCGGGGCGAGCGGGTTGTTCGACCCTGGCTACTACGAGGACATGACGGCACGCCCGTTCCGTGAGGGCACCATCGGGGAGGCCCCGGTGCTCCCGGGCATCGGCCTGTTCATGCCCGCCGGTACGGCTGGTGGCAAGGACAAGGGGCTGTTCCGCCGCACCGTCCCGGCCTTCGACTTCTCGCTGTGCACCGGCTGCCTTGAGTGCACGTTGGTGTGCCCGGACGCCGCGATCCCGAACACCGTGCACGAGGTGCACGACCTGCTGCTGGCAGCCATCGACGCCCTGGAGGTCTCCGAGGCCCAGCGGCAGCCGTTGCGCCGCCACGTCTACGAGCTGGCCGAGCGAGTTCGCGCCTCCTACCGGGCCGACAGGACGGCCAGGCCGTTCGACGAGCTGGTCGCCGGGGCCGTGGAGGGCCTCTACGTCGACAACCCCACCGAGGAACGCAACCTGGCGGCAATGGTCGCCAAGCTGGCCGCCTTCCCGGTCGCGCGGACGCGCCCCTTCTTCGACGCCATGGAGAAGGAGACACCGGGCACCGGCGGGCTGTTCTCGGCCGTCGTCGACCCTTGGAAGTGCACCGGCTGCCTGGAGTGCATCGAGGTGTGCGGTCCCGGAGCGCTCAGCGCGATCGACCAGGACGCCGACGTGCTGTCCAGCCTGCAGGAGCGCTTCGACCTCATGAGCACCTTGCCGAGCACGCCCAAGCGCTTCCTGGAGGGCTCGACCACGCTCGACGGAGACCTCAAGCGACTCCTGCTCGACCGACCGAACTTCTACGCGACCACCGGCGGGCACGGCGCCTGCCGCGGCTGCGGTGAGGTCACGGCCATCCGGCTGGTGATGGCCACCAACCACGCGCTCGGCGAGGAACGGCGTCGGATGCACCTCAAGGACCTCGACGAGGTCCTCGCGGGCCTGCACGACAAGCTGGAGCAGCTCGGCGAGGGTGAGGACACTCGCGAACGGCGCGCGCGTATCAGCGGCATCGTCTCCACCCTGGAGCGGCGGCTGTACTTCACCGAGAGCGGGCCCACCGGGAACGGCCCGGCGCCGACCGTGATCGCCAACGCAACCGGGTGCAGCAGCGTCTACGCGTCCACGATGCCCTTCAACTCCTACTTGGACCCCTGGGTCAACAGCCTGTTCCAGGACACCCAGCCGCTGGCGAAGGGGATCTTCGAGGGCATCTCGGCACAGGCGGCCGGGGATGTCCGTGCGCTTCGGCTGGCTCGGCTGGAGCTCGAGGACGCCTATGACCCCGCCCGGCACGAGCGTGCGTTGCGGACGCTGTCGTGGGAGGACTTCACCCTCGACGAGCTGGCGCTGCTGCCGACCGTGATGACGATCGGTGGCGACGGGGCCAGCTACGACATCGGCTTCGGAGCCATGTCGCGCGTGCTGGCCAGCGACACCCCGATCAAGGTGCTGGTCCTCAACTCCGGCGCCTACTCCAACACCGGCGGCCAGGCCTCGACCTCCAGCTTCACCGGCCAGGACTCCGACCTGTCCCGGTTCGGAGGAGCCCACCACGGCAAGCACGAGACCCGCAAAGAGCTCGGGCTGCTCGCCTCCTTCCACCCGAACGTGTACGTCTGCGCGACCAGCACCGCCCTGCATGGGCACTTCCTGCGCGCCACCATGGAGCTGCTCGGCTACCCGGCCCCGGCTGTCATGGACGTGTACACACCGTGCGGCTCCGAGCACGGGGTCTCCGAGGCATCCTCGAACGCCCGGGCCCGACTGGCCGTCGAGAGCCGGATGCACCCGTTGTTCGTGCACGACCCCCGGCGTGGCGGCACCCTGCACGACTGGTTCTCCCTGGACGGCAACCCCGACCTGGACCAGACCTGGACGACGAGCACGCTGCAGTACCTCGACGAGGAGGGGAACCTGCAGCTGAAGAACACACCGCTGACGCCGGCGGAGTTCGCGCTGGGGGAGACCCGGTTCAAGAAGCAGTTCGAACGGCTGGACCCGCAGGACGAAGCCAACGCGGTCCCGATCGACGAGTACGTGGAGATCCCGCAGACCCAGCGCGGTGACCGGGTGCCGTTCGTCTACGCCACCGACGAGGCTCGACACCTGATGAAGGTGGCCTGCTCGTCCTCGATCGTCTCGCTGGTCGAAGACCGGCGGCGCTACTGGCAGACGCTGCAGTACCTGTCCGGCGTGCACGAGGCGCAGCTGACGGCGTTGCACCGGGCGGACTTCGAGGAGCTGCGTCAGCGCTACGAGGAGGCCACCCAGGCGCGGGAGACCTCGCTCGACGACATCGCACGAGCCATGTCCGAGCTGGCTGCATCCAGTGGTGCTCCGGCCCCGGCTCCCACGGCGCCCTTGGTCGGCGGCGCGACGCTGCCGGTCCGCCAGGCCGAGGCCGCACCAGCCGTCGCTGGGACGCCCGAGCGGCCGGTCTTCCTCGACCCGGCCGAGGAGGTGCTCTGCAACGACTGCGGGACCTGCTACCAGGAGCTGCCCCAGTTCTTCGAGAAGGTGACGAAGATCTTCGATGGCGAGGCACGCCCGGTGGCACAGATGATCGCGGGCTCGTTGGAGAGCGTGCAGGTCACGGAGGCGATCCAGAAGCGCATCGACCGGGTCCGAGCCAACTGCGACGCGGAGATCATCCGATGACCAGCACCGTGTCCGAGCCGTTCGAGCAGCAAGTCGAGCTCCTGAGGCGCCGGCTCGTTGCCGACCCGCGCGCGTTCCGCGAGATGTTCATCAGCGACGGCATGCAGGCAGTGGCCTGGGAGTTCCGGCAGTCGGAGCTCAGTCCGGAGTTCGTTCGAGCCCTGTGGGCGATGCTCCTGCGCGGTGACGACAGCAGCACGGTGATCATGCGGTTCATCTGGAGCCTGCCGCTCGGGATGAAGCGCAAGTTCATCAGGGCCATCGACACGCACCTGTCCGACCGGTACCCGATGTTCGACGGGCTGAGCAAGAACTGGCCGTCGGGCAGCTGGATCCCGCCCTACATCCGTGAGGCCGAGGACCGGGCGCACGACTTCGGTCTGGTGAACGAGGGCTACCTCGGGTACCTGGACATCGGCTACTCCTCCCGCGACGTGGACCTGTTCGTCTGGCTCGAGGTGCTTCGCGACAAGCAGTGCGAGGAGAAGCCGTGCGAGCTGGGTGTCTTCCTGGCCGGCTGCAGCACGCCGAAGGGTGGCTGCCCGGTCTCCATCCACATCCCGCAGGTCATCGATCTCATCGGCAACGGCAAGTTCCGTGACGCCCTCGAGCTCCTGGAGGGCAGCAACCCACTGCCCGACGTGACCGGCCGCGTCTGCCCGCAGGAGCTGCAGTGCCAAGGGGTGTGCCTGCAGAAGCTGCCCATCGCCATCGGGCAGCTGGAGTGGTTCCTGCCCGAGCGAGAGAAGCTCGCCAACCCTGGTGGCGACGTCGCCCGCTTCGCCGGGCACCGCAACCCGTGGGAGGCCGCTGTGCACCCGCCGGTGGCCATCGTGGGTTCCGGGCCGTCCGGCCTCATCAACGCCTACCTGCTCTCCGCCGAGGGCTTCCCCGTCACCGTCTTCGAGGCCTTCCACGAGCTGGGTGGCGTGCTTCGCTACGGCATCCCGGAGTTCCGGCTGCCGAACGACCTCATCGACGACGTCGTCGGCAAGATCCGGATGCTCGGGGGCAAGTTCGTGACGAACTTCGTCGTCGGCAAGACGGCCTCGTTGCAGGACCTCAGGGAGGCGGGCTTCTGGCGCGTCTTCGTGGGGACCGGGGCTGGACTGCCTCGCTTCATGAACGTGCCGGGCGAGCACCTGCTCAACGTCATGTCGGCCAACGAGTTCCTCACCCGGGTGAACCTCATGCAGGGCCGGCGGGCGGACTACGAGACCCCGCTCCCGGAGACCCAAGGGAAGAACGTGCTTGTCATCGGCGGCGGCAACACCGCGATGGATGCCGCCCGCACCGCCAAGCGGCTCGGCGGCACGGTCACCATCGTCTACCGCCGGACCCAGAAGGAGATGCCGGCCCGGGTCGAGGAGCTCGAGCACGCGGTCGAGGAGGGCATCGCGGTCCAGGAGCTCCGGGGGCCCACGGAGTTCCTGGGGGACTCCAGCGGCTTCGTCAACGCCGCCACGTTGGACGTGATGGAGCTGGGGGAACCGGACTCCTCCGGGCGCCGACGACCCATGCCGACCGGACGCCAGGAGACCGTCCTGGCCGACCTGGTGATCATGGCGCTGGGCAACGACGCCAACCCGATCATCAAGGACTCTGAGCCTGGGCTGCACACGTCCAAGTGGGGCACCCTGGAGCTGGACCATGACGGCTCGCAGGAGACGTCCGTCCAGGGGGTGTTCACCGGTGGCGACGCAGCGCGGGGCGGTTCGACGGCGATCCTGGCGGCCGGCGACGGGCAGAGCGCGGCTCGAGAGATCCTCGGCGAGACGAACCTGCCGACCGAGGAGATCCGCGATCGGGTGCGCCGGGCTGAGGTCTACTCCGACACCGGGGCGACCGCGCAGACCATCCTGGCCAAGGCCGACCTGAGCGAGGGCATCGAGGAGTTCACCGTCTACTCCCCACTCGTGGCCAAGGCCGCCCGGGCCGGGCAGTTCGTCCGAGTGCTGCCGCGTCCCGACGGAGAGCTCATCCCACTCACGCTGGCCGACTGGGACGCCGAGGCGGGCACCATCGGTCTGGTGGTGCAGGGGGTGGGGACCTCCAGCATCGAGATCAACGCGATGGAGGTCGGCGAGGCCTTCACCGGCATCGCCGGTCCCTTGGGCAGGCCGAGCGACCTGCACCGCCACGACCACGCCGAGACGGTGGTGTTCACCGCCGGCGGCCTGGGGCTGCCGCCGGTCTTCCCGATCCTGCGCGAGCATCTTCGCCTGGGCAACCACGTGACGCTGATCGCGGGGTTCCGCACCGCAGCACTCATGTTCTGGGACCAACCCGATGAACGCGTGGGCCGGCTGCAGGCCGAGTACGGCGAGCAGCTCGACGTCGTGTACACCACCAACGACGGGACCTTCGGAGTGGAGGGCTTCGTGACGGGGCCGCTGGAGGAGATGCTGCAGGCCAGCCAGGCCGGCGAGGGTCGCCGCGTCGCCGAGGTCGTCACCATCGGTCCGCCGCTGATGATGCGCGCCGTCAGTGACCTCACCGCCCGCTACGACGCACCGTGCGTGGCCAGCCTGAACTCGATCATGGTGGACGCCACGGGGATGTGCGGGGCGTGCATGGTGCCCGTCGTCGTCGACGGCCAGCTCGTCCGCAAGCACGCCTGCATCGATGGTCCGGAGCTCGACTCGCACATCATCGACTGGGACAAGTTCCTGCCGAGGTTCGGTCTGTTCAAGGCCCAGGAGCGGCAGAGCATGGCGTCGCACGGCCTCGGCTGAGGCCCGAGCGTGGGCTGACCGGCCGGGCACCGGGGCCATACTTGCCGGATGTCGCCGTCTGCGGAGCCCTCCACGCGAGGTCGTTCGCGGAGTCGTGAGCAGGTCCAGCGACGGACGGTGGCGGTCCTCGTCGGGGCTCAGGTGCTCGTCGGCATCGGTGTGGCGGCGGGAGTCGCCGTCGGGGCGTTGGTCGCCGCCGACGTCCTCGGTCGGCGTGACCTGGCCGGACTCGTACAGACCGGCCAGGTGCTGGGTGCGGCCGTCCTGGCCTTGCCGGCCGCTCGGGTGTCGGGGCGCTTCGGTCGGGGTCCTGGCCTGGCCACCGCCCTGCTGGCCGGTGCCACCGGGGCCGGCGTGGCAGTGGCCGCGGCCGTGGTGGGTTCCTTCGCGATGCTGCTGCTGGGGTCGTTCCTCCTCGGCGGCGGGACGGCCGCCGGCCTGCAGGCGCGTTTCGCCGCCGCCGACCTGGCACGTCCGGACGAGCGCGGCCGAACCTTGTCGGTGGTCGTCTGGGCCACCACCATCGGCGCCGTGCTCGGCCCGAACCTCGCTGGGCCGGCCGCCGTCCTCGGCGACGCGGTCGGTGCGCCGGGGCTCGCTGGGGCGTACCTCGTCGCGGCCCTCGCACTGGCAGCGGCAGCGGTCGTCGTGCTGGCCGGGCTACGCCAGGACCCGCTGGCACTGGCGCGCCGTGACCTCGGGCAGCCGGACCGACCGGCCGGGTCGCCTCGTCCGTCCTTGCGCTCAGGGCTGGTGCTCGCCCGGCGTTCGCGAGCAGTGGCGGTGGCGATCGGGACAGCCGCCACCGCCCACACGGTGATGGTCGCGGTGATGGTGATGACGCCGGTCCACATGAACGACGGTGGAGCCAGCATCAGCGTGATCGGGCTCGTCATCAGCGGCCACATCGCGGGGATGTACGCATTGTCGCCGGTCATGGGCTGGGCCGCCGACCGAATGGGCCGCGTCCCGGTGGCCACGCTGGGGGCGCTCACGCTCACCGCGGCTGCCGCGTTGGCGGCCCTGTCGGCACCCGGGCCTTCGGCGGTCCTCAGCGTAGGCCTGGTGCTCCTCGGGCTCGGCTGGTCTGCATGCCTCGTCTCCTCGAGCGCGCTGCTGACCGACGCCACCGTTGTTGCCGACCGCGCGGCGGCCCAGGGGACCTCCGACACGGTCATGAGCCTCAGCGCCGCGGTCGGCGGGGCCGCTGCCGGACTCGTCGTCGCCACCGGCGGGTTCGGGGTGCTCGGCTGGGCGGCGACCGTGTTGGCCGCGACGCTGGCGGTCGCGCTCAGGCGCCTGGGTGGGCTCGAGAGGGGGGTGTGAGGGACACTGAGCGGGTGAGCGCTCCGCCGGCCCGGTCGGGGCCGCCCGTCACCTCAGCCAGCACACCATCGGTTGCCGCCGCCGAGTCGGTGAGGTTCTCGGCCCAGGACGGTGCCCGTCTGCGAGGCAGCCTGCACCATGCGCGGGAGCCGGTGGGAATCGTCGTGCTGAGCGGAGCCACGGCAGTTCCGCACGGGTTCTACCGGCGCTTCGCCGAGGCCCTTGCGGGCGCCGGCTTGAGCACGCTCACCTACGACTACCGCGGAGTGGGAGCCTCTCGCCCCCGCAGCGGGCTCAGCGGCTACCCGGCCACGATGAGCGACTGGGCCCTGCGCGACCTGCCGGCCGCGGTGGACTGGGCATCGGCACGGCTGGGCGGACGGGTCTTCCTGCTCGGTCACAGCTTCGGCGGGCAGGTCGCTGGGCTGCTTCCCGACCCCGACCGAGTCGCCTCGATGGTGACCGTCTCCTCGCAGAGTGGGTACTGGCGTGCCCAGCGCGGCTGGCAGCCGTTGGCCGTCGGCCTCCACATGCACCTGACGGTCCCACTGGCCGCTCGAACGTTGGGCTACGTCCCGTGGTCACGCGTGGCCTCGGGCGAGGACCTGCCCGCCGGCGTAGGGCGGCAGTGGGCGGCCTGGTGCCGCGACCCGGCCTACCTGCTGGGCGACCCCAGTCTTCCGGTGGGGCGCTATGCGGGCTTCGGCGCCCCGGTGCTCGCCTACAGCATCGAGGACGACGAGTGGGGGAGCGCCTCCTCGGTCCGCCGCATGATGCGGGCCTACCCGAACGTCACCTACCGCCATCTGGTCCCAGCTGAGCGTGGCCTCGGCTCGGTGGGGCACATGGGCTTCTTCCGCCCTGCGGCGAGGTCGCTGTGGGGCGAGGTCACCGACTGGTTCGTCCGCGGTGACGGAGCCGGTTAGGACCCCTGCTGCTCGGCCACCGCGTCGAAGTCCGGCTCCCGCTTCTCCAGGAACGCGCCGATCGCTTCGAAGAACTCGGGCGAGCGCAGCCGCTCGGAGAACAACGACATCTCGGCCAGGATCCGCTGCTCCACGCCGGGGGCGTCGTCGCGCAGCAGCTGCTTGGTCTGGCGAAGGGCCGCCGGGGGCTGCCGGGCCAGTCGATCGGCGAAGGCGCGGGCGGCTTGCACGTGCTGCCCCGACTCCACCACGGCCGAGACCAGGCCGAGCTCCAGGGCACGCCGGGCGGGCACGTCGTCCCCGGTGAGCAGGATCTCGGCGGCCCGCAGGTACCCGGTCACCCGGGGGAGCAGCAGCGAGCTGGCTGCCTCGGGCAGCAGGGCACGGTTGACGAACGGGAACTGCAGGATGGTGTCTTCGCTGGCGGCGACGTAGTCGCAGTGCAGCAGCATCGTCGCGCCGACGCCGACGGCCGGACCGTGGACGGCGGCCAGGACGGGGGTGGTCGTGCGCGTCAAGGCGTTGAGGAACGCGACCACTGGGCTGTCGGCGCTCGGTGGGTTGCTGACGAAGTCCTGAAGGTCGTTCCCGGCCGTGAACGCGGTGCCGTTGCCCGAGAACAGGACGCTGCGCACGTCGCGGTCGGCGTCCGCCTGCTCGATCGCCTCGGCCATCGCCGTGTACATGGCGCCGATCAGGGCGTTCCGCTTCTCGGGCCGGTTCAGCACGACCTCGATGGAGCGACCTCGTCGGGTGACCTGGACGAGGTCGGTGCCGGTGTCGGCGGTGGTCACGATGGCCTCCTTGCAGCCGGATCGAGGGCTGGCATCGCGGAGGAGGCTACCTGGAGGCACTCGCCTAGCGTGCGCCGCCGATGCCCTGACGGTCTCCGGTCATGGCAACGGCCCGTTGCTCCGCGTCGAAGCTGGACCGCACGCCGTCGACGAGCTCGCGCTTGAACCGCGTGAGCGGCGGGTGTCGTTCCGCCGGCAGGTCGGCCAGGAGGTCGTTGAGGAGAGCGGTGAGTCGACGGGTCACCTGTGGCTGGCGGTGCGAGGCGAGGACGACCTCGATCAGGGCCAGGTCGACGACGTCGGGCCAGGACGGGGAGGGGAGGACGACACGACCTTGGCCGGTCCGGACCTCGACCGGTCCGAGCGGCAGCGGCGCCGCGGCCCGCAGGACGCCCTCCACCTCGTCGAGGGCGCGGACGGCAGTGGTGGGGTCGTTCGTCGACGGGGAGAGCGCCCGCAGCGAGATGTCGGTCAGTATCCGCAGCGCGTACAAGGGATCGTGGCGCAACGAGCGTTCCTGGGCAACCAGCAGGCAGCGGCTCACCGCCCGGTCGCTCAGGGACCCGCCCGGGCTCACGTGCGCGATGGCCGAGCCCGAGGAGAGCCCGTCGCCGGTGCGCGTCATCAGCACGATCGTGGCTCCGCTGCGGCGCGCCAACCGCAAGACCCGTCGGCGGTCCACGGCCACCAGCTGGCCGGGGCGGCCTGTGTGGCGCACCAGGGCGGCGTCCGGCGCCGGCGCCGGTAGTCGGTCCAGCAGGGCGGCGCCCCTACGGGTCGGGGTCGAGAACCGTGAGCGCAGCTCGTCACGGGCCATCCTGCCCACGTCGGCAAGGACCGCGTCCACCTTGACCCGGTGGCCCACGTTGTTCAGGAGCACCAGGAACCCGACCATGCTCAGCAGCAGCATGAGGATCGCGATCGCAACGCTGCCCGCGGGCACGAAGTCCTGCCGGCCGAGGGAGCCGACGTCGAGGACGGAAAGGAACGCGAAGAGGATGGTCGCCATGAACAGTCCCAGGACGACCTGGATCGTGCGGCCGCGGAGGAAGTAGGTGACCGTGCGTGGGGAGTAGGCCGAGGAGCCGAACTGCAGCAGCAGGAGCACCACCGAGAACACGAACCCGGTGAAGGTCACCATCCCTCCGCCGATGGCGGCGAGCAGGGTCGTCGCCGCACCGGGCCCGATGACGCGCTGCACGTCCTGGTCCTCCACGAGCGCCTCGTCCAACTCGACCGCGAGAACGCTGAGCCCGATGGCGAGGAGCAGCCCGACCAACGGGATGAGCCAGAAGGCGTTCTCGACCCAGAGCTGCAGGCGTTTGAGGGACAGCACGCAGTGGGACTCTCGTTCGGTGGGTGGGCGAGGGTGGACGGTTCGAGGGTAGACGGCTGGGGCGGAGCATAGGGCTCGAGGCTGACTAGGCTTGCGGTGATGAGCAGCCACGACAGCGACGGGGACGCCTGCGGGCCGATCGAGGACCCCCTGGAGCACTCCCTGCGGTTGGAGCACAGCCTCGCCGAGATCACAGCCTCGCCGTGAGGTGGTCGCGACGAGGTGGGTGTTCCCCCCGGTGACGACGACGGCCGAGCTCGGGCGCACCGCGAATGCCGAGCCGCTCACCCAGGACGTGCACCGACGGTCGCCGGCCGACGTGACCCGGCTGCTCGGCTTCCTGGTCCTGCTCGTCGTGGGCTTCGGCCTGGCAACGGTCGCAGACGAGACGATGGCGGGCATCGAGGTCGACATCGCCGAGGGTGCGACTCGGGTCTCGCTCACCGTCGCCGGCCTCATGGTCGCGGCGCTCTCGGTGATCACGCTGGCACTGGCGCTCGGTACCCCACTCATGCTCCTGCTCACGCGCCGGCTCCGGACGCTGGGGCTCGGCTTCCTGGCCATCGTCCTGGCCGCAGTCGCCCTCGATCTGCTACGGGGAGCCGTGCCCCTGCGCACTGCCGCGTTGCCCGACGGCGCGGTCACGGCGTTCGAGACGCTCGGGGAGTTCCCGCCCGCCGGCCTGCTCGGTTCCTACACCGCGGCTGCCGTGGTCGCCGGTCTCGAGCTGCCGGCCCGCTGGCGGCGCGCGGTCTGGGGATTGCTCGGGGTACTCGCCATCATGCGGGTCCTCACCGCCCAGGAGCTCCCGCTGGACATCGCCATGGCGATCGGTGTCGGCGGTGTCGTGGGCTGCGCCCTGCTGCTGCTGGCCGGACGCAGCGTTCGCGTGGCCTCACCCGCCGCCATCAGGGCCGCCCTGGAGCAGGCTGGACTCGTCGTGGAGGACGTCGAGCATCTGAGGCAGGTTCCCGGCGGTTGGCAGCACCGGGTGCGAACGCCGCAAGGGCACCTGCTCGTCAAGGTCGTCGGTGAGGAGAGCCAGCAGCTCGATGCCATCGTGAGGGGGTATCGGCGAGTACGCCTGCGGGATGTGGGCGACGACTCGCGCTACTCCTCAGCCCGCCGCGCGGCCGCCGTCGAGGCCATGCTGACCACCTACCCGACTCAGTGGGGGGTCCGCACCCCGGCGGTCCGCGCGGTGGTGCCACTGCACGGGGAGGACGTGCTCGTCGCCGTGCAGGAGATCACCGGTACCGCCGTCGGTGACCTCGACTCCGCTGCCATCACCGACGATGTGCTGGAGCAGTGCTGGACGCAGGTCGCGGGGCTGCGGGCAGCTCACGTGGCCCACCGAGGCCTCGACCTGGACTCGTTCGTGCTCGACCCGCAGGGAGCGGTCTGGCTGACCGGCTTCGACTTCGGCCAGCCTGCGGCCGAGGAGCACGTGCTTGCCGGCGACGTCGCCGAAGTGCTGGCGGCGACGTACATCCGGGTCGGTGCCGAGCGCGCGGTGGCCGCCGCGCTCGCCGTCCTCGGTCCTCGCTCGCTGGAGCAGGCCGTCTCTCGACTGGTGCCGGCGGCGTTGACACCGGGTACACGAGCAGGACTCAAGGCGACCGAGGACGGCGCCGAGCCGCTGATCGCCGAGGTGTGCCGGGTGAGTGGCGTGGTGGCGCCGTCGTTGGCCAAGATCGAGCGACTGCAGCCGCGCTACCTGGTGATGGGCGTGCTCTTCGCTGTCGCCATCTACGTGCTGCTTCCGCAGCTGGCGGACTTCCCGGAGATGGTCCAGACGATCGCCGACGCCAACTGGCGGTGGGTGCCCTGGGTGCTGCTGGCCTCGGCGCTCACCTACGTCGGGGTGGCACTCGGGCTGGCCGGCGCGACCCCGGGGCGGGTCTCGGCCGCGGAGTACAGCGGGTTGTCGTTGGCGTCCTCCTTCGTGGCGACGTTCGCGCCCCCGGGCGTCGGGCACCTGGGCCTGAACCTGCGCTACCTGCAGAAGCGCGGGTTCGCTGGGCCACTGGCCGTGTCCATCCTGGCGGCCAAGGAGGTGGTGACCTTCGGCATGCATGTCGTCCTGCTCGGCGTCTTCGCGTTGTGGGCGGGACGGAGCGGGGCGCTGGAAGAGGAGCTGAAGCGACTTCCGCCGGTCGGCGTGCTCGTCGCCGTCGGTGGCGGCGTGCTGGCCCTGCTCGGCATGGCCCTGCTGGTGCCGAGGGTCCGACTCGTTGTCCGACAGACGGTGATCCCGGCCATCCGGCACTCGGTCGAGGCGATGAAGGAGGTGGCCCGAAGCCCGGCGAAGATGGCGATGCTCGTGGTCGGTGTGAGTCTGCTGTCCCTGGGGTATGGCGCCTGCCTGTACTTCGCGGTGAACGCCTTCGGGGCGCAGGCGAGCTTCGCGGCCGTGGCTCTGGTCTCCCTCACGGCCGGCTCGGTGGCCTCGGCCGCTCCTACCCCGGGTGGGCTCGGTGCCGTCGAGGCGATCCTGCTGGCGGCGCTCGTCGCCATCGGCGTGGCATCGCCGATGGCGCTTGCCGGGGTGTTCCTCTACCGGGTGGCGACGTTCTGGCTGCCGATTCTCCCGGGCTTCTTGGCGTTTCGCTGGCTCGGGGCCCGAGGTGCGATCTGAGGCGTCGAAGCGGGAGCCCGACCCACCCGAGCGGCATCGCGCGGCGGCGTCCGGACGCTCCCGACGCCTAGGCTGGGGTCGTGACCGAGACCGACCCCGAGCGCCGATCGGGTGGTGGTGCCGAACGGTTCAGGTTCCGCTTCGACCCGGTCTTTCGGCCTCTCCTGGCAGGGCTCGGGGTCACCCCGGCCACCGCATGGGTCGACGTGGACACAGAGCAGGTGCGGGCCCGCTTCGGGCCCTGGGTGTGTGTCTCGTCGGTCCGCAACATCGTCGACGTGCAGGTCAGTGGGCCCTACCTGGCCGCCAAGGCCATCGGGGCCCGGCTGTCGAGGACAGACCGCGGGTTGACCTTCGGGACGACGACGGCCGGTGGCGTGTGCCTGCTGTTCGACGAGCCGGTACCAGGGCTGGAACCCCTCGGGGCGGTGCGCCATCCGGGCCTCACGGTGACCGTCTCCGCGCCGGCGGCGTTCGAGGCGGCGGTCCGTGCGGCCGCCGGCCTCACGTCGCGCTGAGGCCTCCTGAGCGCCGGGTCGACCGCCGGCGACGCCACCACCGGCAAAGGGCACCGCAGCGACGCCCGGGCCCTTCTCTGCGCCTGTCGCCGCCCTCCCTCGGCTCCGCCCTTCGGGACCCGTCCCTGCCGGGGCGGTCCTCGGCGCCGGCTGAGCGCACCCGCACTGCCACCTCCGGGTGAAGACGTGCACCCTTCAGGAGCTGAAGGTCGTCGCCGCTCCAGAAGGAGCCTGGGTCGTAGAAGTTCTCCGGTCGGTCGCTGGAGAGCAGCCCCATCTGCTGCAACGTGGCGGCGACGAGCTCGGCACAGTAGGCAGTCTCCAGGGATGCCTCGCTCCGCACACGCCCCTTGAGCCATCGGCTTGCCAGCGCGGTCGTGCTCGGGAATGGCGTCCCGTCCATCCGGGCGATGGTGCGCAGCAGGGCGTCCTCCATCTCCGGCGTGATCTCGGCCTGCAGCTGCCGCATCCAGGCCTGCTGGCCGTAGCGGTCGTGCCAGGTCTGCACCGCGTCGGCGAGCATGTGCAGCTGGACGCCGCGATGGTGCGTGCCGGTCCACACGTCGGGCAGCGACTGCCCGAGCTCGGCATGCCAGAGCAGTGGCGGCAGGTCCTCGAGCACGACCGCCATCCCAACGTGGTTCACCGGTGCGTTCGTGGCCACCCGGATCGACCGGTCGGCGAGGGAGGATCCCCGGAACAGCCACAGGTCCCCGGTTCGGGTGTGCTCCACTGCCTCGGTCAAGCCGATCTCCGACAGGCTCACGGCTGGCTACCGTAGGGGAATGGAGCGCTGGAAGTGGGTCGGGCTTGCCGGAGCGGTCGGGGTGGTGGCTACCGGTGCCGTCGTCGCGCGCCAGGAGCGTAAGCGACGCTCCTACACGGCGGACGACGTGCGGGCCCGGCTCCACGAGCGGGCCGGTGTCCACGCCGATGAGGCCGGCCAGGCCGGCTCCGCGTCTCGCACGGCGTCCTAGGGCTGCCGGTGGCGAGCCGGGAACCGCCGCCGGGGACGCCCTGGGGCGACGAACGGCCCGCGGTCGAGGGGGTGGTGCGCTGGGCCGCTCATCGCGTGGTCCGTCCCTCGGACCCGAAGACGACGGCCAGGCCTGCCTCGGCCCTGGCAGCCGACGCCGGCCGGACAGTCACCGCCGAGGGGATCGGATGGCAGGCCGCCCTCGAGGTCTTCGACCGAGTCCTGGCGCCGGCGACCAGGGCCCAGGACGACCCGATGAACCTGGCCTACATCCCCTCGGCACCCACCAAGACGTCCATCGCCTTCGACCTCGCGACCAGTGCCGCCAACGTGTTCGGCGGGCTGTGGGAGACGGGGGCCGGGGCCATCTTCGCCGAGAACGAGGCGCTGGCCTGGTTGGTCGAGCTGCTCGGCTGGCCCGAGACCGCCGGAGGCTGCTTCGTCTCCGGCGGCACCATCGGCAATGTCTCGGCGCTGGTCGCAGCGCGGGAGGCCGTGCATGCCCGTCGGGGAGGCCGTCCACAGCAGGGGTGGGCCCTGGCCGCGACTGCTGATGCTCACTCGAGCATCAGAGCGGCCGCGCGCGCCCTGGACGTCGCCGTGGCCGAGGTCCCCGAGGACGAGCGCGGGCACCTGACGGGCCCCGCGCTGCGGACGGTACTGGCTCGCCAGCGGAACGTGTTCGCCGTGGTCGCCTCGGCGGGGACGACGAACACCGGGGTTGTCGACGACCTGGCCGACATCGCGGGGGTCTGCGACGAGTTCGACGTCTGGCTGCACGTCGACGGCGCCTACGGAGGCGCTGCGCTGGCGGCCGAGAGCGTGCGTCCACGCTTCGACGGCATCGAGCGTGCCGACAGCTTCATCGTCGACCCGCACAAGTGGCTGTTCGCCCCGTTCGACTGCTGTGCGCTGCTGTATCGCGACCCGACAGCAGCTCGGGCAGCGCACGCGCAGCACGCCACCTACCTCGACGCCGTCGACCGGGAGACGTGGAACCCCTCGGACCTGGCGATGCACCTGACCCGGCGCGCGCGGGGGCTGCCCTTCTGGTTCTCCCTGGCCACCCACGGCACGGATCGGTACCGGGAGGCGGTCGAGCGGACGTTGGCGGTCGCCCGGGACGTGGCCGCCGGCATCGAGCGCCACGAGCGCCTCGAGCTCGTGCTCGCACCGGAGCTGTCGGTGCTGCTCTTCGAACGGCCGGGTTGGGAGGCCGAGCAGTACCACGACTGGTCCCGGCAGCTCGCGCTGCGGGGACAGCTGCTCTGCCTGCCGACCGGTTGGAAGGGGCGAACCGTGCTTCGGCTGGCCTTCGTCAACCCGGCCACCGACCCAGAGGCCGTGCTGGAGGCGTTGCGGACGCTGCAGTAGACCGGCCACGGGCTCTCACGGATCGCCTGTCGGGAACCGATGCAGCCGATAGCCTCCCGAGCACCAGGGGAGCAGCCGTGGTCGTGGGACGCCGTTGAGGAGGAGCGCCGTGAGCCAAGACGTCAACCAGCTGTTCCCCGGCCAGGTCTTCATCAGCACCGTGCTCGACACGTTGGACACGAAGACCCGGATGACCGGTGACCTCCTGCAGCGATACCTGCAACGCGCGGCCATGGCCGGGGTCATCATCGGCCTCTTCTACGTCACGAACTACGCGCTGGTCGCGGCGTTCGCCGAGGTCGAGACCGGCGAGGGCAGCACGCTCGAACCCATCGGCAGGGTCGCCGGCGCCATGGCCTTCGGCTGGGCACTCGTCTTCATCTACTGGACGAAGTCCGAGCTGCTGACCTCGAACATGATGATCGTCTCGATCGGGGCGTACCACCACCGCATCGGGTGGATCAAGGCAGGCCGCCTGCTCGTGTTCTGCTACCTCGGCAACCTCTTGGGCGGCCTGTTCGTGGCCATCCTGCTCGCCTTCAGCACGATCGCCGACGGCGACGTCGGCGGGCAGCTCGAGGAGTCCGTGGAGCACAAGCTGGCCTACGTCACCGAGGGAGCTGCCGGCTGGGGTGACCTGTTCGTCCGGGCCATCCTGTGCAACTTCATGATCAACCTGGCGATGCTGCTCGTCTACAACGGCCTCATCAAGGAAGACATCACGAAGGCGCTCGTGATGGTTGTGTCGGTCTTCATCTTCGCCTTCCTCGGCTTCGAGCACTCGGTCGCCAACACCGTCCTGTTCAGCATCGTGGGGCTGCAGGGTGGCGTCGACCTGGGCGCTGCCATCGGCAACATCGCCATCGCTCTTGTGGGCAACTTCGTCGGCGGTGGCCTGCTCATCGGGCTGTACTACGCCTACGTCAACGACCGCAGCGGGTATATGCGTCGGCACCCGGAAGTGAACGACGTCGAGTAGCGGGGGCCCTGGCCAGGAGCATGGCCGGCTTGGCCTGGCCACGGCAGGCACGCTGCTCGCCTTCTGCGTGGTGCTGGCCCTTGTCCTGCTGGACCCGCCCTTCCTCCAGGCCTTCGACGCCGTTGGCGGGCAGCAGCTGTCCACCTGGGCAGCTGAGGACTCGCGGGCCGCCCTGGCGGTCACAGCGCTCGGCAGCGCCCGTGTCAGCGTGGCCGTGTGCGCCGTGGTCGTGCTCTGCCTGCTGGTGACGCGTCGCGCCCGCCTGGCGGTGTGGATCATCCTCGTCGTCGCGGTCAGCCCGCTGCTCAACTCGTTCGTGAAGTTGCTGGTCGACCGGGAGCGACCCCCGGGGACCGACCCGTTGGCTCAGGCCGGGGGATCGTCCTTCCCCTCTGGCCACGCTCAGGCGGCAACCGTGCTCTGGGTCGCCGTGCTCCTGGTCGTGGGCTTCCTCGTCATCGGTGGCCCACGAGGGCGAGCCGTCCTGGTGGGGCTGGCCACCGTCGTCATCGGCGCGGTCGGGCTCAGCCGGATCGCGCTCTCGGCGCACTGGCCGAGCGACGTGGCCGGTGGCTGGTTGCTGGGCAGTGCCTGGGTCCTGGCGTGCACTGCCGGACTGGTGCGTCTCGGCTCTTGGCACGGCCCGGCTTCAGATGACTTGCCGGGCACTGAGCCATCGGAAGGACAGGAAGCCCGGGGCGATCGGCGCCCAGAACGTCGCAATCCGGTAGAGGAAGACGGCGGCGAGCGCGATCGGTGACGCGATACCGATGCCGGTCAGGGCGGCCAGCAGCACTGCCTCCACGGCTCCGACGCCGCCCGGGGTTGGGGCGGCCGAGGCGAGGGTCCCGGCGGTGAGCGAGACCAGCGCGACCGTGGCGAAGTCGATCGAGGGGTCGAAGGCGGCGACCGAGCAGAACAGACACGCGGCGTACCCGAGTGGGAGCATCGCCGCGCCGGAGAACAGCATCAGGAGCTTGGCTGGGTTGCGGGCCACCTGTCCCATCGCACCGATCGAGTCCCGGACGGCCGGCAACACGGTTCGCGTGATGGCGCGGCGCACCTGCCGGATCGTCAGGGTCACGCCCGCTACCGCCAGGGTGGTGCCCACCACGGCGGCGACCAGGCTCAGTGGCGGCAGTCGGGAGAGCTGCTCGGACAGCACCCCGGTACGGCCCACCCACACCGCGCAGACGGCGAGCAGCACGACGTGCACGGTCACCACGGCGGCCTCCTTGGCCGCGCTCGCGGTCACCGCGACTGGCCCAGGAAGCCCGCGCTGCTGCAGGTAGCGCACGTTCAGCGCCACGTCGCCGATGCCGGGCGGGGTCACCGTGGCGACGAAGGAGGCCGCCAGCGCAACCAGACCGGACTGCCCGAGCGGCACCCGTCCCGGCGTGCCACCCACCACCGCGAGGGCCGAGCCGAGGTAGGTGGCCACCGACATCAGCGCCACCAACGGCAGCCACGCCGTCTCGGCCCCACGCACTGCCTCGATCATCCCCGGAACGTTGGCCGCCTGTGGGGCCAGCACATAGATGGCGGCCGCCAGCATCACGCCGGTGACGACGTAGCGCGCCTGGAAACGCGACACCCGGACCGGCTGGGGCTCCTCGATCCCGGCCTGACGGCACACCTGGGACACCAGTGGGCTCAGGCCCCCGTCGGAGGAGCGCAGCGCTGCCCGGGTGGGCCGAGTGAGCGCCGCCGGCACGATCCGCACGACGCCGTCAGCGAGGACGGCAGGGGGCAGCACGGCGGCCGCCACCGAGGCCGCCCGCTCCGGGCCTACCCGGACTGATGTGGCGACCAGCAGCTCAGCCACGTCGCCGGCCATCACGTCGTCACCGGCAGCCGGCTCGCCGAAGTCGAGATTCGTCACCCACACCTGCCGGTCACCGTCCAGCACCAGGCTGCCCAGGTGCAGGTCCCGATGGGCGACGCGGGCGCGACGCATCGCGGCCACCTGCTGCCAGGCGTCGGTGAGCACGGCGTCGGTGAGCTCGTGCACGCCGACCTCGTCCAACGTCCGCCCGTCAACCAGGTCGGCGGCGATGAGCACGGCTCCGCCACCGGCCGGGGCCACGGCTCGCACCGAGGGCACGCGAGCGCCGGCGGCTTGGGCCTGGTGCAGGAGCATGGACTCCACGGCGACGGCACGTCGGGGTGAGGAGTAGGGGGTGTCATCACCGACGTCCCGCAGCCGGATCCGACGGTAGGTCCGTTGCCATCGGTCGGAGTGCCAGTCCTCGATCCCTGTCACCTTCACCAGCAGGGCATGGGGGTAGTGCTCGTCGTCAGTCGGCTGAGCGACGAAGCGCCACGTGTCGTGGCCGTGGCCGACCTCGTGGACCACGTGGACGTCGATGTCGGCGGCGCGCATGGCCGCGCCCACACCATCGGCGGTGATGAGCCGTAGCGGGCGGCCGAAGGCCAGCAGCAGAAGGCCGCCGACGAGACCGCCGGCCGCCAACGAGACCACGATGTCCAGCGGCACGACCGTTGCGGTGATCATCCTCAGCAGGACGAGCGTTCCCAGGGCGAGCCAGGCGCTGCGCCGCCAGCGGCGCGGCAACAGCGGCTCGATGACCAAGGCGGCGGCCGTGAAGCCGGCCAACGCGGTGGCCGGCGGCCAGCCGTCGTCGAAGATGAACGTGCCGGTGCCGGATGCGGTGCCCGGCGGTGCTCGGTCGGGGAGCACGGACTCCAGCGCCCGCATGGTGGCGACGGCCATCAGGATGCCCAGCACCGCGACGCCGAGGGTACGAACGTGCTTGGTGAGCAGGAGCACGAGGGGAACGCTCACGAGCAGCAGCAGGAACAGCACTTGTGCCACCGCCACGACCAGCAACGCCAGCACCGCCGGCAGCTCGGCGAAGGCCTCCGTGAGGTCGGCCTCCACGCCGGCGAGGGTTTCCTCGGCGACCCACGCCAACGCCACGCCGAGCCCGAGCAGAACGAGTGAACCGGCCAGACGTCCGACGTCGCTGGTAGCGCGGACGTATCGCACGACGAACGGCGTCTCGGCCGAGCGACCGTCGGCGCCCGTTCCCGGCAGCCTCACCTCAGCCTCATCCCCGCGGTCCGACCCCGGACCCGGCTCAGCCCGAGCGGTGCGCCGGGAGCTCGACGTCCTGTGGGGCCAGCCAGCGCTCCAGGTGCTCGTAGACCGCGGGGTGGTTGAGCAACGCCAGGTGGTTCACCCCGTGCAGGTGGGCGCCGTCGTCGATCTCGAAGGGGACGCGGCTCGTCCGATCGGTGCCGGTAGCACTGGGATGGCGCACCAGGCCGTCGCCGAGCAGCCTCCCCGCCGGATGCTGCGGGTCGCGCGTCAGCGAGGCGGCCACGAAGCAGTAGGTGGTGTGCGGCAGGAACGCCACCTCGGTGCGTCGGTCCTGCAGGAACTCCTCCGGGTCGTGCCCGAACCAGTCCTCCTCCACGACGCTGCCGTACCGCAGGTCCTGCACTCCCACGCTGCGCATCCCGAGGACGCGGCTCAGTGGCTCAGTCTCAGGGACCTGTCGCAGCAGCCACTCCGCCACATGCACCGCCTTCTCCAGCGGAGCCCCGTGGTGCGGCGTTCCGAGGGTGACCACGGTTCGCACCCGAGGTACCCAGGCGGCCTGGTGACGCTCGGCGTAGGCACAGGTGCTTCGAGCGACCAGACCACCCATGGAGTGACCGACGAAGGAGATCTCCGTGACCGGCGTCGGCCACACCTCGACCAGCTCGCTGAGCAGTCGGGCGAGGGACGCACCGTTGTCGCTGATCCGAAGACCAGCGTTGTACCGGACGAACACCGGCGTCAGGCCGTGTTCTTGCTGCAGTCGTTGGGCGTAGGGGCGATGGTCCCCGAGCTCGCTCCCGGGTCGCCGGTCCCAGGAGCGCTCGGTCTCAGCCAGGCCGTGCAGGAAGACCACCAGGCGTCCATTCGCGTACGGGAACGCCCTGAGCACGGCGCTGGGCTCCAGGGGCACGTCCTGGCCCTCGGCGCGCACGGCCATGCGGTAGGCGAGCGAGGCGTGGTCGCGCTGCAGCAGGTCTCCCCACAATCCGTTGATCGTCGGCAGGACGCCGCCGCCGAGCTTGGACTCCGAGGGCGGTGGCGCCTCTGGGTCCGTCCGCCGATGCACGACCTCGGCCGCGGCGACGGCGGCCAGTCGGTGCCCAGCTGCAACGGTGCGGTACGTGAAGGAGGTTATGGCTCGATGAGTCGCCATGACCGGTTCGGAGCCGGGGGGCAGCGCATCCTCCACGCGCTGCGTGACGGCAGCCTGCATGTCGCCGATCATGCCGACGAAGCCGGCCAGCGCGGTGCCGGCCAGGCGACCGGAGTCGCGGATCTCGTCCTGCCGAGTCACTCGCGCCCTCTCTGTTCACGGGCCTGCAGCGTTGAGGCTACCGTGCGGCGACCCGGTTCGCCGCACCTGCCAGGGCGCTCCGACCTGGGCCGAAGGCGCTCGTCCTGCGGCGACGCCTCGAGCCGTGCCTCCCAGCCCCGGCCCGGCAGCATGCGCCGTCAGGGGTGAACCGGTTACCCGTGCCTGGCGCGAACGTCACCTCCGCGCGCGCGTCCGGGCGTGGTGGTCAGCCGTCCTCCCGGGGGCGCCGACCGCCGGCACGGTCCATCCGCACCGTTGGCTTGCGACCGCGCAGGGTGGTGCTCCGCAGGGCGGCGATGACCTCCTTCGTGTGCTCGGCGGGCACCTCCACGAGCGAGAAGCGCTCAGCGATCTCGATCGCGCCGATGTCGCTCCCACGCAGGCTGGACTCACCGGCGATCGCACCGACCAGGTCGTTCGGGCGCACGCCGGCCGACCGACCGATCCCGATGAACACCCGCGCTCCGCCGGAGCCCGAGCGTGAAGCCTTGGCGCCCTTGCCCGAGCTTCTCGCCCTTGCCCGACTTCTCGCCCTTGCCGTGCTTCGGGGCGGCTGCCGCGGGGATCTCGGTGTCGTCCTCGGTGTCGCCGCCCAGCGCCTCGTGGGCCAGCGAGACGGCTGCCTGGGCGATGTCGACGACGTCGAACTCGTCGCTCAACGACTCCACGACCACGCGGAACCGATCGTGCTCGGCGGACAGCAGGGCCTCTCGCAGCGATGCCTGGGTGAGGTCCAGACGCCGCGCTCGAAGGTCGGCCACGGTGGGGACGGCCTCCCGGGCGATCCGCTGCCCGGTGGCCCGCTCGATGGTGCTGAGCATGCGGTGCTCGCGTGGTTCGGCCAGCGTGATGGCCACACCCTCACGGCCGGCCCGGCCCACCCGGCCGATGCGGTGGACGTAGGACTCCGGAGCCGAGGGCAGGGTGTAGTTGACCACGTGCGTGAGCTGGTCGACGTCGAGCCCGCGGGCAGCCACGTCGGTGGCGACCAGGAGCTCGGTGATGCCCTGCCGTAGCCGGCCCATGACCTTGTCGCGCTGGTCCTGGTTCAGTCCGCCGTGCAGGGCCTCCGCGCGGTAGCCGCGGCCGTTCATCGTCTCGGTCAAGCCGTCGACCTCGTCGCGCGTGCGGCAGAACACGATCGCCGCGGTGGGCGACTCGACGTCCAGGACTCGCCCGAGGGCGGCCGGCTTGTACGCCCGCGGGACGACGTAGGCCACCTGGCGGACCTTGGGCGGTTCGCCGTCCAGCGTCGTGTGCTGCCCCAGGGTGACCCGGACCGGGTCACGCAGGTGCTGACGAGCGAGCTTGTCGATCCGCTTCGGCATCGTCGCCGAGAAGAGCACCGTCTGTCGGTGCGGTGGTGTCTCGGCCAGGATCGCCTCGAGGTCCTCGGCGAACCCCATGTCGAGCATCTCGTCGGCCTCATCCAGCACGACCGTGCTCAGCGACCCGAGCTTGAGCGTCCCTCGACCGAGCAGGTCCACCGCGCGTCCTGGGGTCGCGACCACGACGTCCACTCCGCTGGCCAGGGAACGGATCTGCCGCCCGATGGGAGCCCCGCCGTACACCGGCAGCACCCGGGCCTGCAACGGGCGGCCGTATCGGTGCACGGCCTCGCTGACCTGGACCGCGAGCTCACGGGTCGGGACCAGAACCAGCACCTGTGGGTCCGGGCGCTTCGGGTGGGCACTGAGCGCATGCAGGGCCGGGAGGGCGAACGCCGCGGTCTTGCCGGTGCCGGTGGCGGCCTGCCCGAGCAGGTCACTCCCCTGCAGCAGATGCGGCACCGCCTCGCGCTGGATCGGGGTCGGTTCCTCGTAGCCGAGAGCGGCCAGGGAGTCGACGAGCTCGGAACGCAGACCGAGGTCGGCGAAGGTGGCGGGGGCCGGCTCGGGCGCAGTCACCGGATCATCATGACGGACCCGGTCCTCGCCCGAGCCTCAGGCCCGCGCGCGGCCTCGCTCAACCCGTCGGGACGGTCCCGAACCCGCCCGGCGCTGCGGCCAGGTGCTCGCGGGCCAGGCTGTAGCCGTCCGGGAAGCCGTGCCAGTAGTTCCCGTACCCCCCGGGCGCCTGGGCGGCGTGCTCGCGAGCGAGGCTGTACTCCGACGTCAGGTCCGCCGTGACGAACCCGAACCCGCCCGGTGCCTGGGCCAGGTGCTCGCGGGCGGCGCTGTAGGTCGACGGGTAGCCAGCGAGGGTGGAGCCGAACCCGCCGGGCGCCTGTGCAAGGTGCTCGCGTGGTGCGCTGTAGCCATTGGTGAACAACACCTGCGTCGTGGACTCCGTCGGGCCGAAGACGGCGGCCCCGATCCCGACCCCGGCGGCCACACCGATGGTGGCTCCGGCGAGACCAACAGCCAGCACCCGAAGCCATGTCCGTTTGGGCTGGCCGTACTCGACCTCGGGGGCCTCCTTGGTGATGTCCGGCATCTCGTGCAGCTCGATCTTGCGGTCCGGCAGCGCGATCCGGCCACTGGCCGGGGCACCTGCCGTGCTGGGGGTGGTCTGGACCGGGACTTCCTCGGCCCGGGCCTCGTTGCGTGTCGTCATGGCTCCTCCTACCTTCCTGCCGTGCTCCTTCATCATCTGCCGCCGCCGGCGCCGACGAATCCGGGCGATCCCTGGGTCTCGCGGTGTCGTTGCGGGGGTGGACCCGGGGCCTTGTGTCCCTAGGCAGCGGGCTGGGGCGAGGGGAGCATGAGGTGTGGTCGTCGGGCGTTCGACCGAGTTGGCGCGCCTGGACCGCTGGGTCCGGCGGGCGGAGGACGGCGCCGCCGAGCGGCTGCTGGTCGTCGGCGACATCGGGATGGGCCGGACGAGCCTGCTGCGTCAGGCAGCACGGACCGCCGACCGGGAGGGGTTGCGCGTGGTGGCGACCGCGGCCACGCCGGGGTGGTCCGAGGTTGCCTTCACCGTGGTCGAGGATCTGCTGCGAGCGATCCCGGACGAAGTTGCTCGCCTGCCCTCGGATGCCCGCGCCGTGCTGACGGGGCTCGGCGAGGGAAGGGCCGCTCCACGTTCGGAGGTGGCACACGCCCTGCTCCAGCTGTTTGTCCGGCTGACTCAGGACTCGCCGACGCTCCTGGTGCTGGACGACCTGGAGAGGGCGGACGAGGACTCGCTCGCGGCGCTGACGTTGCTGCTGGATCGGGCCCGCTCGCTGCCGCTGCTGACGCTGGCTGCCACCCGACCGCACGCGGTTGACCCGCGGATCGCCGGGTGGCCGCGACTGCGCCTCGGACCGTTGTCCGACGCCGACGGGGCGCGTCTGCTGCGCCACGCGGTCGGTGAACGGGCAGTCGTGGACGGGGCCCAGGCTGCGCTCATCTCCCGTGCGCTCGGTGGCTGCCCCGCCGCCATCTTGGCCGCGCCGCTGGTGCTGACGCCCGACGAGCTCGAAGGGCGTGCGCGGCTGCCGGACCCGGTCCCGCTGGACGAGCGGCTCGCGCTCGCCTGGCTGGAGCCGTTGGCACGCCTCTCGACAGATGCCCGAACCGCCCTCGAGGTCCTCTGCCTGGTGTCCACCCGTCGTGCGGACTACCTGTACGAGGTACTCCGCCGGATCACCTCGCAGCCACCGGCCGATCTCGGGGCGACGCTGGAGCCCGCCGTGCTGGCGGGGCTGCTCGAACCGGCGCCCTCCGGGCTGCCCAGGCCGACGGGGCCCTTGGTGCGCTCCGCGGTGCTCGGCGCGCTTGCCCCGCAGCGGCGGTCGATGCTGCACCGCGTGGCAGCGGAGGCGGCCGAGGAGCTCGGTCTGCCACCGGTCGTGGTGATCACGCACCTCCAGGCGGCCTCGACAGGTCCCGACGAGGAGGTCGCCCGCTGCTTGGCGCGCCAGGCTCAGCGCGCCCTCGACCTGGATCAGCCGGATGTGGCGGCCACTGGATGGCAGGCGGCCTCGCGGCTGGAGATCGACCCGGACCGACGTCGTCGACACGCCGTTGAGGCGGCGCGCACGTGGCTGTGCGAGTCGACGGCCGCCACCGGCGGGCCTCAGCTGCTGGAGACGCTCGCGGCCATCCAGCTGGACCCGGCCGAGGAGGTCTGGCGGGAGTGGCTGCGAGCCGAGGTGCTGGCGGACAAGGACCTGGCCCAGGCGGCGACGGCCGCGGTCGTGGCCGCACGACACGCCGAGGCGAGCCTGCCGTCCCTGGTGCCGTGGCTGTTGTGGAGCAGTGTGAGTGCCGCCTGGAGAGCCGGGGAGGCCGAGGAGGCTCACGCCGCCGCCCACCAGCTCTACTGCTGGTGCCGCATGCCGTCATCTCCGGTCGATCGCCGCGTCCCGTCCTGGGCGGCGGAGACGTTGCTGGGTGTCTCCTGCCTCATGCTGGGTCGCGACCCGACCATGCGCGGTGCCGGGACCCGACACCTGGCCGCCGCGGCTTCGGCAGCGAAGGCATGGTCGCTCGGCCCCGGCACGTCACTCTCGGAGCTCATCAACGTCGTCGGGCTGGACGAGGCGCTACGGGCCCGCGGGCCGGTCGCCGACGTCCGCCTGGACGAGCTGGCGAGACGGCTGATGGACGACCCGAGGGGGACGTTGTCGGGCGTACGCATCATCCAGGCGGCTCGAGCCCGCCGCCGGGGCGACTGGCAGGTGGCGCTGGCCAGGTTGCGGGAGGGGCTCGCGCTGGCGCGCGCCGTGCGCGCGAACGCGGAGATGCTCTCCGGTCTGGCATCGCTCGTCGAGCTCGAGGCCCTGACTGGGGAGGAGGAGGCCCGACGGGTCCATGAGGCCGAGCTGCGGGAGCTGGCGTGCCAGGTCGGTGATCGGCAGGCCCTGGATCACGCGGACCGCGCAGCGGGTCTGGCCGCGCTGGTGGCCGGGCGTCCGATCGAGGCGGCGGCGCACTGGCGGTCGCTCGCACAACGGCCGTGCCTGGGCCGTGACCTCCACGACCCGGTGCTCGGCGCGATGGCCGACCTGTCGGAAGCCGCGGCGCACGGTGGGGACCTCGCCCTGGCGCGCGAGACGGTCTGGGCACTGGAGCGACTGCTGCCGCAGTGGCCCGACCCCAGTGCACCGGCGGCCCTGGCCCGTGCCCGGGCACAGGTGGCGCAGCACGAGTCCGGGCAGGAAGCGGCGCTGGAGCCGCTGCGCGAGGCCGTGGCCGGTTTTGCCCTCGCCGGTGAGGTGTTCGAGGAGGCCAGGACCCGCCTCCTGCTTGGCCAGGCGTTGCGCCGGAGCCGACGCACCGGACTGGCGCGAGGTGAGCTTCTCCAAGCCGCGTCGGCCTTCGCCAGACTGGGTGCCAGACCGTGGGAACGGCTGGCGGGCGAGGAGCTGGGCGCGGCCGGCGGTCGTGCCCCGCCGGGGGACCGGATGCAGAGGCTGACACCGCAGGAGCGGCGGGTGGCTGCGGCGGTGGCGCGGGGAGCAACGAACCGCGACGTGGCTACTGCGCTGTTCCTCTCGCCGCGCACGGTGGAGTACCACCTGTCGCACGTGTACCGAAAGCTGGACGTCCCTGGCCGTGGCGCGCTGATCCGACTGCTGTCCGAGCATCCGAAGCCACCGCTGGGCTGAACCCACGACCCCACGGTGGGCTCGGTCCCGGTGGTCCTAGGCTGAGGCTGGTGAGCGCGAGCGACAGCCAGAGGGCCGGACCGCAGACGAGCACCGCTCCTGCTGGCGCCGGCCTGGGCACCGACGGCCTGGGCACCGACGGCCTGGGAGTCGTCGTGACCGGCGCAGCTGCCGGAATCGGTCGAGCCATCGCGACACGCTTGGCCGGCGAGGGAGCCCGCGTCGTCGTCAACGACCTCGACGTCGACGGCTCGGCCCGGGTGGCCGAGGAGATCGGTGGGCTAGCGGTCGGGGGGGACGCAGCCGGCGTCGAGGGCGTCCAGTCGCTGCTCCGCACGGCTCGGGCAGCGCTGGGCAGGGTCGACGTCTACGTCGCCAACGCCGGGGTCGGCGTCGGACTTGGTCTGGCAGCCGGCGAGGAGGACTGGGCGCGGGCGTTCGAGGTCAACGTGATGGCGCATGTGCGTGCTGCCCGTGAGCTCGTCCCCGGTTGGCTCGCCGACGGGGGTGGCGGGCGTTTCGTCGTGACCGCATCCGCCGCGGGCCTGCTGACCATGCTGGGCAGCCCGACCTACACGGTGAGCAAGCACGGCGCGGTGGCCTTCGCCGAGTGGTTGTCGGCGACCTACGGCGGGCGCGGCATCGTCGTCCAGGCGCTGTGCCCCTTGGGCGTCGACACCCGCATGCTGGCCGAGTCCGGCCCGCTCAAGCCGCTGCTGACCCACGAGGTGGTGCTGACACCGGAAGCTGTGGCCGAGGAGGTGTGGCTGGCCATGCAGGACGACCGATTCCTCATCCTGCCACACCCCCGGGTGCGCGAGCACTACCTCGCCCGGGTGACCGACACCGAACGTTGGCTGAGCGGCATGCGGGCCGTGCAGCATCGACTCGACCAGGCCGGGATGCCCGGCTCCTGACCCAGCCTCTGGAGGACTGCCATGCCCGACACCCGGACCGCCATCGTCACCGGAGCCGCTCGCGGCATCGGTGCGGCCATCGCCCGACGGCTGCATGCCGACGGGCTCGCGGTCGCCGTGCTGGACCTGGACGAGGCTGCCTGCGCGGACGTCGTCGGGGAGATCACCCAGGCCGGTGGAACGGCGATCGGCGTCGGGGCCGACGTCGCCGACGAGCAGGCGGTCCAGGCGGCTGTCGCCCACGTCGCAGGGGAGCTGGGCGCCCCGACCGTGCTGGTGAACAACGCCGGCATCACCCGAGACAACCTGCTGTTCAAGATGACCACTGCCGACTGGGATGCCGTCCTGGGGGTCCATCTGCGCGGCGCATTCCTCATGACCCGGGCCGTGCAGCGGTACATGATCGAGGCGAGCTGGGGGCGGGTGGTCAACCTTTCGAGCACGTCGGCGCTCGGCAACCGCGGGCAGGTGAACTACTCGGCGGCGAAAGCCGGGATGCAGGGGTTCACCAAGACGCTGGCCATCGAGCTCGGCAAGTTCGGCGTCACCGCCAACGCCATCGCGCCGGGTTTCGTCGAGACGGAGATGACCGCCGGTACCGCCGCTCGGGTCGGGGTCGGCTTCGAGGACTTCAAGGCGATGGCCGCCTCGCAGATCCCGGTCGGGCGGGTGGGGCAGCCGGCCGACATCGCGGCGGCCGCGTCCTTCTTCGTGTCCGAGGAGGCGTCGTTCGTCTCTGGGCAGGTGCTCTACGTCGCCGGCGGACCGAAGGCCTGAGCACCTCGATCGCATCACCGGGGAAGCATCGAGGCCCACCCGGAGTTCTGCTGAGACCACTCCACAAGCGGAGCCGTCTCAGGGAGTCATCGAGGAGCTCGTATGCGCGCACTGCTGAACGACGTCGTGCTGGCCGACAGCGACGACACCGTCGTCGTCGAGGGCAACCACTACTTCCCGCCGGACGCGGTGCGTTGGGAGGCGCTGCAGGACAGCGAGAGGAGCACCCGATGCCACTGGAAGGGCACCGCGCGCTACTGGAGCGTCGAAGCCGCCGGGGTGACCATGCCGGATGCGGCCTGGGGATACCCGGAGCCCATGGAGGCGGCCAAGGCGATCGCCGGGTACGTCGCGTTCGACCGACGGGTCGACGTCGTCGGCTGACCCGCACGTCCAGGCCCATGCCCGGCAGGACGGTCGTGGGCGTGGCCTAGCCTGACCGCGTGAACGTCATCGAGCTGGAGGACGTGAGCAAGTCCTACCGGCGCTTGCGGAGGCCGCCGACGGAGGCGGTGAGCGAGCTCGACCTCACCGTGCCCGAAGGTGGCGTCCATGGCTTCCTCGGCCCCAACGGATCGGGCAAGACCACGACGATCCGCATGTTGCTCGGCTTGGTGCGCGCGAGTGCCGGGTCGGTGCGGGTCCTCGGCGCCGAGGTTCCAGCAGAGCTGGCGACGGTGGTGAGTGCCGTCGGCGCCATCGTGGAGAAGCCCCAGCTCTTCGGCTCGTTCTCCGCTCTCCGGAACCTGCAGGTGCTCGCGCCGCTCGGTGGCGTCACCGACGCTCGTATCGAGGAGTGCCTCGCCCTCGTCGGGCTCGCGGATCGGGCCGAGGACCGCGTCAAGACGTTCTCGCTCGGGATGCTCCAACGGCTGGCCATCGCGGCGGCGCTGCTCAAGCGCCCGAGGCTGCTCATCCTCGACGAGCCGACCAATGGCCTGGACCCGGCCGGCATGGTCGAGGTCCGCGAGCTCATCGCCCGGCTCGGCAGCGACGGGCACACCACGGTGTTCCTGTCCTCTCACTTGCTCGGCGAGGTCCAGCAGGTGTGCTCCTCCGTCACCATCATCAACCGGGGTCGGCTGGTGCGGACGGGCACCATCGCCGAGCTGATGGCGACGGGCGCGGAGGCTCCCGCAGTGCGCGTCGTAGCGGCCGACCTGGCCGCGGCCCAAGCCGCGCTGGCCACCACCGGATGGGAGGTTGCCCTTCACGAGGGGGCGCTGCGGGTCCGAGGAGCGCCCGGCCCGGCCACCGTGAACGAGCGGCTCGGCCGCGCCGGTGTCTGGGCGCTGGAGATCGGGCCGGTGGTCAACGACCTGGAGGCGGCGTTCCTGTCGCTGACCCAGGATGCCTCTCCCGAGGTCGCCGGCGTCGGCGGGGAGATGGCATGACGCCGGATGTCGCGGCGGCCACCGTCGGCTGGGGGTCCTTGGCCTCTTCCGAGGTGCTTCGGCTGCGCTCCCGCCGGGCCGTGCGGTGGCTCGTCGGGATGGCCATGCTGGCCGTCGTCTTCGGTGCACTCGCCGGCATGTTGTCGGCTCAGGCTCCCTCGCCAGGGCGCGAGCAGACCGCGCAGGCCCGGCTCGAGCGCGCCTACGAACAGGAGATCGTCGTCTACCAGGGGTGCCTCGAGGAGTCGGGACCAGTCGACTTCTCCCCGGGCGCCTGTGGCCCGGAACCCTCACGTGCCCTGACGGCCGATCGACTCCTGCCCTACACGAGCTTCTCGCCCGTCACCGACCTGCGGGCCCTGGTGACCTTCGCCGGTGGGCTGGCAGCGTTCGTCGGCTTCCTCGTGGGTGCGACCGCGGTGGGCGCGGACTGGACGTCGAGGTCGATGGGATTGTTGCTCACCTGGGAACCTCGGCGGGGACGTGTGCTGGCCGTGCGCACCGGGGTGGTCGCGGGAGCGACGGTTGCCCTCGGTGTTGCGCTGATGTCGGTGGCAGCAGCCCTCGGTTCCCTCGCCGTGTCCATCCGCGGGACCTGGCTGGGGTTCGGCTCCTCGGCCTGGCTCGACCTGCTGGCTGACTCGGCTCGGCTCCTCCTGCTGGTGCCGCTCGCCGGGATCGTCGGGTTGAGCCTGGCCATGCTGGCGCGCGGCACCGGCTTCGCCCTCGGGGTGGCAGCGGGATACGTGCTCGTGGTGGAGTCGGTCGTCCAAGCGGTGTGGCCCTGGGGGTCGCAGTGGCTCGTCCAGACGAATGCGCTGGTCGTCCTGAGCGGGGAGCAACTGCAGTGGTTGGTGTCCCGGCCGCCTTCGGAGGTGTCCCGTCGCGCCGACCTCGCGCTGGCCTTCGTGACGATCACCCCGACGAGGGCCTTCCTGACGCTGCTCGCGCTGGCGGGCGTGGTTGCCGTCGGCGCCTGGGTCTCGTTCAGCCGTCGAGACGTCGCGTCCTAGCGCGGCGGGTGCACCGGCTCAGTCCTGCAGCGCCTGGATGACGGTGTTCGCCCGGCGCAGACGGCTCGAGAGCAGCCGGGCAAGGGCGAGCACGAGCGCGGCGTAGCTCGTCGGGTGCTCGGCGCGAAGCTCGGCGACGTTGCCGGCGTCGAGGGAAACCAGCAGCGCTGGGGTCTCGCTGACCACGCGCGCAGAGCGGGGGAGCCCGTCGATCATCGAGATCTCTCCTAGGACGCTGCCCGCACCCATCCGGCTCACCCGGTGCCAGCCACCGACGGCCGACCGGACCAGCACGGAGACCTCGCCGGCCGTCACCCACGCCAAGCCGTCGGGGGGCGAGCCGCTGTCGATGACGATGGAACCAGCGGGGACGACGCGTGTGCTGGTGAGGGCGATCACCGCCTCGCGGTCCGACGCGTCGAGGTCGCCGAGCAGCTCGAGGGCATCGGCGGGAAGGGCCGCGTCGGCCATCCCACCGACGAGGCCGTGCTGACGGAGCAGGCTGTCCTCCATCGCGACCAGGGCCTCTTCCCGGTCGCGGTAGTGGGCGACCTCGGGGACTCCCGTCCCGATAGGGCGCTCGCCGCGTGCGTGGGGGCGGGGGTCGGTGACCGCGACCGTCGTGCCGCTGCTCGTCAGCGTCGCCAACAGCTCGTCGAGGAGGTGTCGCGCCTGCTCGTGCACCGACCCCACGTGGCGGACGTCGAGGACGAGGCGCCCCGGAGCGTCGCCGAAGGCTTCCAGCAGGCGGTGAGCGAGCGTCTCGACCGCCAAGTCGTGCAGGGCCCCCTGCAGCTCGATGAGCTGGAGGTCGTGGGCGTGCTCGTCGAGCACCGCCTGCTGCTCCGGGCTACGAGGTGCGACCGACCGCGCCGTCGTCGCCGTCGTCCATCGGCGGATGGGCGAGGCGGCCTGGCCGGTGGGCGTGAACAGGTGCAGGCCGAGCTCCCGGGACAGCTCGCTGGCGGCCAGCACGCCGCGCACGCTGTTGCCCTGGGCGTCCAACGGGGGGCTCCACAGCCCCAGCCCGAACTGCCCCGGCAGCACTGCGATCACGCCACCGGACACGCCGCTCTTGGCGGGCAGACCCACCCGGAACAGCCAGGTCCCGGCGGCGTCATACATCCCGCAGGTGGCCATCACGCTCAGGACGGGTCCGATCACCTCCGGTGGCACGACGACGCCACCGGTCACCGGGTTCACGCCGCCATTGGCCAGGGTGGCGGCCATGACGGCCAGGTCCTCGCCGGTCACCAGGACGGAGCACTGGGTGAAGTAGACCTCCAGCGCCTGGTCGACCGGCAGGCTGAGCGCCCCAGCGCCCTGCATGAGGTAGGCCAGCGCCCGGTTCCGATCGCCGGTCTCGGACTCCGACCGAAGGACGTCGTCGTCGATCTCGAGGATGCGACCGGCGAAGTCCGACAGGCCCGACACGATGCGGGCCGTCTTCGTGGCCGGCTCGACCCCGGCCACGAGGCAGGCGGTCTCGATGGCGCCGGCGTTCACCATCGGGTTCATCGGACGCCCGGTCCCGGCCTCCAGGGTGACCGCGTTGAAGGCGTCCCCGGTCGGTTCGGCGCCCACCCGGGAGAGCACCGTCGCGGCACCGGCGTCGGCCAGGGCGAGGGCGTACACGAAGGGTTTGGAGACCGACTGGATGGTGAAGGGAGTTGCGCTGTCGCCCACGCTGTAGCGGCGTCCGTCGACGCTCACCATCGAGATCCCGAAGCTGTCCGGGTCGGCGAGGGCGAGCGCGGGGATGTAGCTCGCCACGTCACCGTCGGTGATCGAGCCGAGTCGCTCGTGCAGCGTCAGGAGGCGATGGGTCAGCGGGTGCCGCGGCTGCTCGGTACGCACACGCCGAATGGAAGCACGAGTGACGCGGCACCTCCGCCGGGGCTGGCGATCGCTAGCCTGGCTCGGTGGGTGAGGACGTCGGTGGCGACCTCGTGGTGAGTCCTGGTCTCACCATCCCGGCCGACGAGCTGTCGTGGCGATTCTCCCGGTCGGCCGGCCCTGGCGGGCAGTCGGTGAACACCACCGACAGCCGCGTGGAGCTCAGCTGGGCCCCGCTGGAGTCCAGGGCACTCGGGGAGGGTCAGCGTCGACGGCTGGTCCCGTTGCTGGTCAACGGGCGCGTGCGCGTGAGCGCGGCGCAGGAGCGCTCCCAGTGGCAGAACCGTCGGATCGCGCGGCACAGGCTCGCGGCCCTCGTGCGAACGGCACTCGCGCCGCCCGCGCGTCCACGTATCGCCACCCGCCCGAGTCGGGCCTCGCAGCGCCGGCGGATGCAGGCCAAGCGTCGGCGGGGTGAGCTGAAGCAGCAGCGGCGCATCGGCCCGGCCGACCAGGAGGGCTGAGCGGACCAGCACGGCACCGGTGGCAGCCCAGGTCGCGGTCGCGCAACGATCGACCGGCCTGCTTGGTCCGATTGGTGAAGTCCTCTATGGTCGAAGTGCCGTCGGTCCGGTCGGACGCCCGCACGGGGGTCCGACGAGGCTCGGCGAGGACGACGTACGCGACGGAGAGGCTCGTTGATGGACGGCATCACGAGCTGGTTCTCCTACGTCGCCGAGAACATCGACGACATCCTGGTCGAGACCTGGCAGCACGCGCAGATCGTGCTCGTCGTGGTGACGTTGGCCACCGTGTTCTCGGTGCTGCTCGGCATCCTGGTGCAGCGCAACGCCACTGCCCGGGCCGCGTCCCTCAGCATTGCCGGGATCTTCCTCACCATCCCGTCGCTGGCGCTGTTCGCGATCTTCATCCCGGTCCTCGGCATCGGGAACCCACCCGCCATGATGGCGCTGTTCCTCTACGCCCTGCTCCCGATCCTGCGCAACACGGTCACGGGTCTCGACGAGGTGGACCCGGCCGTGGTCGAGTCGGCGAGAGGCATGGGCATGGACCGCCGCCAGCAGCTCCTTCGCGTGAAGCTGCCGCTTGCCTGGCCGGTCATCATGGCCGGCGTTCGGGTCTCGAGCCTGCTCGTGGTCGGGGTCGCGGCCATCGCCGTCCTCGTCGGCGGTGACGGTCTCGGGTCCTTCATCCAGGGTGGCCTCACACGCCTCGGCCTGCCCGGCAGCACCGAGTCGGTGTTCGTGGGGACGGTGTTCACCGTCCTGCTCGGACTCGTGCTCGACCTTGTCTTCGCCACCATCCAACGACTCACGACCTCGCCCGGGCTCCGGGTCACAGGAGGCTCCGCATGAGCGATCGCCCGATGATCCACCTGGACGGGGTGACCAAGGTGTACCCCGGCACCAGCGCCCCCGCAGTCGAGCAGCTCACGCTCGACATCGAGGAGGGCGAGATCCTCGTGCTGGTCGGTCCCTCGGGCTGCGGGAAGAGCACGACCCTGCGCCTGATCAACCGGATGATCGAGCCGTCGGGCGGCCAGATCTACTTCGACGGCGAGGACGTCACCGACGTCAACGCCGACGTGCTTCGTCGCCGGATCGGCTACGTGATCCAGCAGATCGGCCTCTTCCCGCACCAGACGATCGCGCAGAACATCGCCACCGTCCCCAGGATGCTCGGGTGGGACAAGGCCACCGTCGAGGCGCGGGTGGACGAGCTGCTCGACACGGTGGGTCTGGACCCAGACCAGTACCGGGGAAGGTACCCCAAGGAGCTCTCCGGCGGCCAGGCCCAGCGCGTGGGCGTGGCCCGTGCGCTCGGAGCCGACCCGGTCGTGATGCTCATGGACGAGCCGTTCGGGGCCATCGACCCCATCACGCGGGACCGACTGCAGAACGAGTTCCTCCGGCTGCAGGGGGAGCTGCGCAAGACGATCGTCTTCGTCACGCACGACATCGACGAGGCCATCAAGATGGGCGACCGGATCGCCATCCTGGGGGAGCGCAGCGTCATCCGTCAGATCGACACCCCGGAGCGGATCCTGGCGTTCCCGGTGGACGACTTCGTCGACGACTTCATCGGGTCCGGGTCGACGTTGAAGGGGCTGAACTTCGAGCGCGTGAGCTCGCTGGATCTCAAGCCGTACCCGACGATGGGCGTCACCGACAGCCCGGACGTCGGCCGGGCAGCCCTGGCCCAGACCGGACGCGACTGGCTGCTCCTGCTGGACGAGGAGCGTCGGCCGACCAGGTGGCTGCGACCGGGGGACCTCGAACGCGGCACCGATGACCTGCAGGCGCTCGGGCAGCAGGTCCGCAGTGTGGTGGAGCAGAACGCCACGCTGCACGACACCCTCGAGGAGATGCTGAAGTCCTCCACCGGCCAGGCGGTGGTCGTCGATCCCCGAGGTCGCTACCACGGTGTGGTCGAGGTCCAGCACCTGACCGAGGTCATCCGCAGCCTGCGCACCGAGGCGCAGGAGCACTACCAGGCCCTCGGGGCGAGCTCGTGAGCCAACGGCTCCAGCCCGCGCGGGACTCGACGGCCTCTGCGACCAGGCTGGACCGCTCGGTGACGACCGACGACGACACCACCGACCTCGCGGTCAGCGCTGCCGGAGCGACGCAGACGCGGGGGCGGCTGCTCGGCCTGGCGCTGGCGCCGGTGGGCATCCTGGCCCTGGCAGCCGCGCTCTGGCTGTACTACCGGAGCCTGAGGCTGGACCCAGAGGTCAACATCCAGCAGGCCAGCGCGCTGGACTGGTCCACCAAGCTCTGGCCGCAGACCGTCGAGATGCTCACGATCGCCTTCTGGTCGACCCTCGTCGTGATCCTCATCGCGGTCCCCGCCGGGATCGTGCTCACCAGGCCTTCGATGCGCAGGTTCGCCCCCGGGGTGCTGGCGGTGGCCAACTCGGGGCAGGCCCTGCCGGCCTACGGCCTGCTCATCATCTTCCTCATCCTGCTCGGCCAGGGCACCACGACCGCAATCTGGGCGCTGGTCGTCTACGCCATCCTGCCGGTGCTGCGGAACACCATGGTCGGCCTGGACGGCGTGGATCGTGCCGTCATCGAGGCAGGACGTGGGATGGGGATGACGAAGTGGGGGGCCCTGACGAGGATCGAGCTCCCGCTTGCCGTGCCGGTGATCATCGCCGGCGTGCGCACCGCGATGATCATCAACATCGGGATGGCGACGCTGGCCTTCCTCATCGGTGGTGGCGGTCTCGGGATCACCATCAGCTCGGGCCTGAAGCTGCAGCAGGACCCGGTCATCATCGTCGGGGCGGCCATGGTCGCCCTGATCGCGCTCACCTTCGACTGGTTGGGTGCCCTGGCCGAGCGCTACCTGAAGCCCCGCGGGCTGTAGCCTCCCGGTCTGCACGTCTGAGCCCCCGCCCACATCCGTGGGCGGGGGCTCAGACGTGCAGACGTGCGGTGTTGACTAGAGCAGGCCCTGCTCGGTGAGGTACTCAGCGCCGACGTCCTCGGCGGAATCGCCGTCGACGTCGACCTGCGCGTTGAGCGCGGCCATCGTGGTCTCATCCAACGGTGCGAGGATGGCGTCGACGATCTCGGTGTACGTGTCGGCGTGCTCCTGGAAGTGCTCGTCGTTCCAGGTGAAGGACACGTTGTAGAGGATCGACACCCCTGGGTCCTCGACCAGCTCGATGTTCAGCGCCGCGATGCGGCCATCCGTGGTGAACACCTCACCGAACTGGCAAGCGCCGTTCGCGGTCTCGGTGTAGATCAGACCCGTGTCGAGGATCTGGATCTGGTCCTGCGGGATCGTCACCCCCGTGGCGTCCTCGAAGAGCACGAGGCCGTCCGGGCGGTCCGGGAACTCCGTCTCCATGCAGACCACGGCGTCGGGGTTCGCGGCGACGTAGTCGAACATGCCTTGGACGTCGAAGGGGCCGCCGTTCTCGGCCACCAGGTCGCCGTTGGCGGCGAAGCCGTACGTGTCGTTGAACGGGGAGAGCCCGACCCACTGGATCCCGTTCTCCTCGAGGTCCTGGGCGGCCGTGACCTCGTACAGCTCCTCCGGGTCCTGGCTCGGGTCCTGGTTGCCCAGATGCACCGTCCAGCCGGTGCCGTTGTAGTCGGGGTAGACGTCGATGTCGCCCGCGAGCAGCGCTTTGCGGTTCACCGAGGTGCCACCGAGGTTGATCTGCTTGGTCACGTCCGCCCCTTCGGCCGCCAGGGCCTGGGCCAGCATCTCGCCGAGCAGGATGTTCTCGGTGAAGTCCTTGGAGCCGACGGTGACACTGACACCGGAGAGGGCGGCCTCGCCCGAGCTTGCCGTATCGGCCGCGGGCTCGTCGGAGCCGCAGGCGGTCACCAGCAGGCCGGCTGAGAGGATGATCGCTGCGGGTCGAGCCCACCGCGTGTTGGGGAAATGCACAGCACACTCCAGGGGTTGGCAACAAGGGACGACCGGCTGCGACTGGCCTGCGACAGCGGGGTCCAGGGAGTCGGACGAATCACCGGTCCCGGTGCGGCTCGCCTCGCCGAGCACTCGCCGCCCCGGTGACGACGGCGCCACAGCTCGGACATGTCGAAACTAGCCGAACCGGACGAAGAGGTCCAACGTGCCCGGACGACGTTGTGCAACCGTGACCCCGCTGGCTGCTCCCGCCAGCCGGTGACACCTCATCCGGGCAGGACGAGGATCGTCTCCTCGACCGGGCGTCCACGGCCGGGGGCGTGGGCCATCTCGGTGCCGATCGTGACGAAACCCGCCCGGTGGAGCACGCGTAGCGAGGCGACGTTGTCGCTGGCCGCGCGGGCGTACACCGGCCGGGCCGAGACCTCGGCGAGCAGTGCCTGCAGCGCCGCGGTAGCCAGGCCACGACCCCACTGCGAACGCTCGATCCCGTAGGTGACCTCGGTCCGGCCCTCCATCTCGAAGGCGGCCACGCTGCCCACCGTGACGCCGTCCACGGTCACCGTGCGCAGCAGCACGGTGGGATTCGTCCGGATCCGCTGCATCCTGGCGTCGAAGGCAGCCCGATCGGCTGGGTCCTCGGAGGTGAACGCGGCCATTGCCACCGAGGCCGGGTCGGCCTGCTCCTGGTAGAGCGCGTCGAGGTCCTCGTCGCGGACCTCGCGCAGCACAACCGCCTCCGGTGTCCTCCGGCTCCGGCCGGGCCGGCGTGCGGGCTCGGTCGTCATCAGCGCCCCTCCTCGAGGCGAGCCGGGACGAGCAGGCCGGACAGGCCGCCCAGGACGAGCAGACCAGCGCAGACCAGCATGGCTGACTGGTACCCGCTGGTGAGCGCGGCGGGGTCGGCATAGTCCTGAGCAGCGAGCCCGACCGCGGTGGGGATCGCAGCGACGGCGAGCAGCCCCCCGCCCCGGCTCACGGCGTTGTTGACGCCGCTGGCCGTGCCGGCGAGGCGATCGGGCGCCGCGGCGAGCACGGTCGTGGTCAACGGTGCAACGAGCAGCACGAGGCCGGTCCCGAAGAGCAGGACACCGGGAAGGACACCTGACACGTAGGGCGCGCCCGCGTCCAGGAAGGCCAGCCATGTCGTGCCCGCGGCGGCAACCAGCGGCCCGACAGTGAGCGGGATCCGTGGACCGACTCGCCCGGCGAGGTCGCCGGCACGGGCCGAGAAGAGGAGCAGCAGGACGGTGATGGGGAGGGTGGCCAGCCCCGAGGCCAGCGGAGAGTAGCCGAGCGTGGTCTGCAGCTGGAGCACGACGAAGAAGAGGAAGGCGCCCAACGCGGCGTAGACGACCAGCGTCAGGGCGTTCGTGACGCTGAACGTCCGGTTGGCGAACAGGCTGAGCGGCACCATCGGGTTGGGTGCTCGACGTTCCCACCAGAGGAACCCAGCGGCCCCCAGGATGCCCAAGGCCCCGGCCAGCGGCACTGCCCATGCTGCCGCGACTGCCGTGGCCGCCTGCGGGTCCGCACCGAGCCCGATGAGGGCGTAGGTGGCGCCGCCGAGGCAGATGATGGCCAGCGCGGCACCCACCCAGTCCAGTCGGCCGGCAGCTTGTGGGTCGCGGCTCTCCGGGACGTGGCGGGTCGTGAGCCAGGCTGCGGCGGCCGCTATCGGCAGGTTGATGAGGAACACCAGGCGCCAGTCCACCTGGGTGAGCCAGCCGCCGAGCAACGGGCCAAGGGCCGGCGTGAGGCCCGTCAGCCCGGCCCAGGTCCCGATGGCCCGGCCTCGGTCGTCGGGGTGGAAGCTGGCCTGGATGATCGCCAGGGACCCGGGCGTGAGCAGCGCACCCGCCACTCCTTGCAGCGCGCGCGCGAGGATGAGCAGGTCCGCGGTCGGTGCGACTGCGCACAGCAGCGACGTCGCGGCGAACCCGAGGATCCCCCACCGGTAGACGCGACGGCGCCCGAGGCGGTCGGCCATCGAGCCGCCCACGAGGATGAACGAGGCCAGCGTCAACGTGTAGCCGGTGACGATCCACTGGAGCTGGGCGAAGCTCGCGTCCAGGTCGCGACCGATCGTGGGCAGCGCGACGTTGACCACGGTGCTGTCCAGGAACGCAATCCCGGCACCGAGCACGACTGCGGCCAGCAGGCCGGTCGACGCCCGCGTACCGAGGCGGATCCCGGCGGCGCCCTGGTCGTCGGCGGTACTCACGTCACCAGCAGGATCCACGGCGCGCCCACGAGGAGCAGGACGAGCACGTTGACGCTAGTGATGGCTGCACCGTACCGGTAGACGGTCGACACCTCCACGTAGCCGGCGCCCACGAAGAGCAGGTTGCCGCTGGAAGCCTGCGGCGTGATGCAGGAGAACAGGTTCGAGGCGAAGGCCAGCAGGTAGGCAAGCAGCACCACCGGGACTCCGAGCGTCACCCCCACCGCGAGGAACACGCCGTACAGGGCCGCGACGTGCGCGGTCTGGCTGACGAACAGGTAGTGCAGCAGCACGTAGCCGACGACGAGCGCGAGGAGCGCGAGCGGTACCGAGGCACCGTCGAGGCGCGCGGCGACGCCCTCCCCCAACCAGGTGGTGACTCCCAGCGTGTTCAGGGCGGTGGAGAGCGCGAAGAGCCCGCCGAACCAGAGCCACACCTGCAGGGCCTCACCCTCGGTGGCGAGCATCGTCGGCGTCAGCACACCGGCCACGAGCAGGACCACGAGTCCCACGAAGGCGATCGCCGTCCGGTCCAACCCGACGAGGCCGCCGGCGCTCCAGCCGAGCACGAGCCCGGCGAACACCGCCGCCGTGATGCGTTCGTCCCGGGTGAGCGGGCCGCGGGCAGCCAGCGCTCGAGCGGCCGCCGCCGGGGCCTGGGGCGTGCGTTGCAGGGTCGGGCGCGTCATCCGGTGCACGAGCCAGGGCAGCAGTGCGGCAAGGACCAGCACCGGCAGGCTGGCGGCCAGGACCCACGAGCCGAAGGTGATCTGGACCCCCTGAGCAGCGGCGAGCTCGGCGGCCAGGGGGTTCGCCGCCATGGCCGTGAGCCAGAGGCACGAGGACACCGAGAGCCCGGCCATCCCGTTGATCATGAGGTAGGAGCCGAGCCGGTCGCGCGTCGCGTCGTCAGGGCGGGACCCGTTCGCCAGGGCCAGCGACTCGGTCACGGGGAACAGCACCCCGCTGCGGGAGGTGTTGCTGGGGAAGGCCGGGGCGATCACCAGGTCCACCGCCACCAGCCCGTAGCCCAGACCCAGGGAGGAGCCCCCGACCCGGCGTACCACCAGCAGCGCCAGGCGTTCTCCGAGCCCGGAGGCGACCACGGCGCGGGCGATCAGGAAGGCCATCACGACGAGCAGCACCGTGGGGTCGCCGTAGCCGGCGAAGGCCTTGGCCGGGTCGAGGGTCCCGGTCAGCACGGCGACGCCGACCATCGCCACCGCGGTCGGCAGCACCGGGGCGGCGTCCACGAGCAGCGCTGCGATGCCGGCCACGAACACCACCAGCAGGTGCCAGGCCTCGTCGCTGAGGCCCTCCGGCGGCGGCAGCCCCCAGGCGAGGGCAGCCAGGCCGCAGACAGCGGCTGCGCGGACCCGATGCACGTTGCTGACCCTAGGGTCAGCCGCCGCCCTGGGAGCACGCATCGACGTGCACGATCTGCTGGGATGCCGCCGCGACACCGTCCCGACTGGCACCCTGAGCGGGTGGCTGGCGAGGCGAGCTCGGCGTCGGGGGTTGACGCGCAGGCGGATGGGCCGGTACGACCCGTGCTGGTCATCCACGGCATCGGGACGCGGGACCGGGAGAGCTTCCTCGAGGATGTCGGCGCCCTCGGCCAGGCCCTCGGCGAACGTGTTCGGCTGATCCCGTTGTACTGGGGCGACCTCGGGGGCCTCAACCGGCCGCTGGACGACGTGCTGCCCTACCTCGACTGGAGCAAGGGCGTCGACGCCGCCTCGGGGGGCCGCGAGCCGGCGACGGCTGACTCGGAGTCCGCTGCCGGTCGAGACCTCGGCGACGTGCTGGACTCGGTCGCGGCCGGCTGGAAGCGACGCAGCGCGTCCTCGCGCCGCCGGCTGCTCGCCGCCATCTACCGCATGGTGCGGCTGTCCTACCAGCGCGCGTCCGGGGAGTTCACCGCCGACCTGGTGCTCTACCAGCGACGGCAGTGGGACTTCCACGCCCGTGTGTGGGAGACGTTGATGAGCGAGGCCCCGGGCTACGGGACTGCCCAGCGCCCGATCGACGTCATCACCCACAGCCTCGGCGGCTCGATCGTCTTCGACATGGCGGTCTCCGGCAAGCCAGCGCTGCACATCCGGAACCTCTTCACCTGCGCCAGCCAGATCTCCTACTTCCACCTGGTCGGGTGCTCGCCCCGTGCGATCGACCCGACCGGGTCCGGCCCCCACGTGACGCTGCCGCCCACGATCGGTCGCTGGAGCAACTTCTTCGTGCCCCTGGACCCGTGGGCGTTCTTGGCCGCGCCGTTGTTCACGATGAGCGACGGGCAGGACCCTGCGGACATCGAGGTGTTCGGCGACACCGGGGCGCGGGTGATGACGCACGCCGCCTCCTACTACTGGTCCCACCCGATCGTGCGCGGCGCCCTGCGGGAGGGGTTGGCGTCGTAGGGTTCACCCGTGTGCGACACCTTCGTCGCGTTGGCCGCGGCGACCGGCGCTGAGGTGATCCTCGGGAAGAACAGCGACCGCGACCCGAACGAGGCACACGAGCTCGTCCTGGCAGCGGGGGCGGAGCATCAGGCCGGCGACGTGGTGCGCACCACCTACCTCCGGATACCGCAGGTGTCGCGCACCCACGCGGTGCTGCTGGCCAAGCCCTTCTGGGTCTGGGGCGCTGAGATGGGCGTCAACGAGTGCGGAGTGGCCATCGGGAACGAGGCCGTGTTCACCAAGGCCGCCCCAGAGCCCGACCCGGGCCTGATCGGCATGGACCTGGTGCGTCTCGCGCTGGAGCGGGCCGGCAGCGCCGAGGAAGCGGTGGACGTCGTCACCTCGCTCCTGCAACGACACGGCCAGGGAGGCAACTGCGGGTACGACCACCGACTCGCCTACGACAACAGCTTCATCGTGGCCGATCGTCGCGAGGCATGGGTGCTGGAGACGGCGGGTCGGGACTGGGCGGCGAGGCGGGTTGCGCGCTACGCCTCGATCTCCAACGCCATCACCATCGGTCGGGACTGGGAACGAGCGTCGAGCACGCTGGTGGCGACCGCACTCGGTGAGGGATGGAGCTCACGGCCGGACGACTTCGACTTCGGCCGAGATGCGAGCGACCGGCTCTACACCCGGTTCAGCCAGGCGCGGCTGCGTCAGTGCCGCACCGAGGGCGGGTTGGCCGCCTCGCAGGGCCAGGTGGACGTCAGGCTGGCCAAGCGTCTGCTGCGTGACCACGGCGACGTCGGCCGGAGCTGGTCTCCGGCCGATGCGTTGCTGGGCCAGCAGGTGTGTGCCCACGCCGGCTTCGGCCCGGTTCGAGTCAGCCAGTCGACCGGCTCGATGGTCGTCCAGCTTCCCGCGTCAGGACCACCCACCATCTGGCTGACCGGGACATCGGCGCCGTGTACCTCGGTGTTCAAGCCGGTGTGGCTCGACGGCGGTCTGCCCGACCTCGGGCCTGCTCCCACCGGCCACTACGACCCAGTGGCGTTGTGGTGGCGGCACGAGGACCTGCACCGCGCGACCCTTCGGGACTGGTCGGCGCTCGCCGACTACGCCGTCGCTCGCGACGTGCTCGAGGCCGAGCTGCGCCATGCCGCCGCCGCAGCGCTTGCCGGGACGGCTGCTGATCGCCAGGCCTGCACGCGGGAGAGCTTCCGACGCGCTGACCAAGCCGAGCAGGGGTGGACACGTCAGGTGCTCACCCGCTCGAGCATGGGCGAGAGGAGGCAACCGCTCCGGCACCGCCCGCACGCAGCCGCCTGGGCGCACTGGGACATCGAGGCCGGGCGGAAGGCTGGCCAGCGGTGAGCTCGGACCAGCACGAGGCGACCATGGCGCTGGCCGAGCGCTGCCTGTGCCCGAATCGGGTGCGCACGCTGCAGGCGTTGGGAGCCGACATCGTCCTGGGGGAGCGCGCCGGGTATCGGATCACCGACGTGGATGGGCGCTCGCTGCTCGACCTGCACCTGAACGGGGGCACGTTCAACCTCGGTCACCGCAACCCGGCGCTGGTCGAGGTCCTCGTGGAGGCATTGCAGTCGCTGGACATCGGCAACCACCACTTCCCGAGCGTCGAGCGCGCCCTGCTGGCCGAGCAGCTCGTCGCGCTCACCCCGGGGATGCGCTACGCCGTCTTCGGCAGCGGTGGGGGAGAGGCGGTGGACCTGGCGATCAAGAGCGCTCGGCGGGCGACTGGTCGATCCCGCGTGGTGTCGGTGGACGGTGCCTACCACGGCCACACCGGGCTGGCACTGGCGGCGGGGGACGCGCGGGCTGCGGTCGCCTTCGGCTCCACCGGTGCCCCGGGAGAGTTCGTCCATGTGCCCTTCGACGACGTCGCCTCGATCGAACGCGAGCTTGCCGCCGGCGACGTCGCCGCGGTCCTGCTGGAGACCATCCCGGCGACGGTTGGCTTCCCCCTCCCGGGGTCGGGCTACCTTGCCCGGGTACGTGCCCTGTGCGATCGCCATGGCGCGGCGTACCTCGCCGACGAGGTGCAGACCGGCTTGGGCCGAACCGGCGCGCTGTGGGCCTACCAGCACAGCGACGTGGTCCCGGATGCGGTGATCGCGGCGAAGGGGCTCTCCGGCGGGCTCTACCCCATCTCGGCGACCTTGCTCAACGAGCGTCTCGGTGCCTGGCTCGAGGACGACGGGTGGTCGCACGTGTCCACGTTCGGCGGTGCCGAACCGGGCGCGCGGCTGGCCAGAGCCGTACTCGGCATGACGAACGCCGCGACCACGACCGCCAACGTGGCGGCGCTCACCGAGCGGTTCGCGGTCGGCCTTGCCCGGCTGCGGGCTCGACATCCGGGATGGCTCCTCGAGATCCGTCAGTCCGGCCTCGTCATCGGGCTTCGATTCCCCCCACCCGATGGCGGTCTGCGGATGACGGGGGCGCTCCTCGAGCAGGGGGTGTGGGCCATGTTCGCTGGCTTCGCCGCTGACTGCCTGCAGGTCAAGCCAGGGCTTCTGCTCGCCGAGTCCGAGGCCGACGAGGCGTTGGCCGCACTCGACGCCGCGTGTGCCTCCGCTGCCTCGGGTGCAGGCCTGGCGTGACCGGCGCGAGCCGCCCGGACGCCGAGGACGTGGCCCTCGAGCATCTGGGCGAGTTCGAGGCCCGGCTGGACCCAAGCCGGGTGGAGCAGCAGCCGGGCGTCGACGTGCTGGGGTACGGAGAGGTGAGCGTGGCACTGCGGCTCGCGGAGCTGCCCGGCTCGGTGGCCAAGCGGATGGCGGGGTTCGTCGACGCTGACGCAGCCGCGCGGTACGCCCGCCTGGTCGACGCCTACGTCCAGCTGCTCACCGCGGCCGGGATACGTGTCGTGGACACCAGCGCCCTTGTCGTGCCCCGGCGGGGGCGTCCCCCGGTGGTGTATCTCCTCCAGCCGGCCATGGCGCCCGGGCGGCTCGGCCAGGCACTCGTCCACGATCCGAACCCCCTGGTGCTGGACGAGGCGATCGCCGCCGTGCTCGAGCAGATCGTCCGGCTGAGGCGCTTCGACGCCCTCCGCGGCGGTGCGCGGGTCGCCGTCGACGCCCAGCTGTCGAACTGGTGGTTCCCCCCGCCTTCCGAGGCCGCCCATGCGCAACCGGACGGGCCGGTGCTGCTCGACGTGGGGACACCGATCCTGACCGACGAGGGCGATCGCATCGACCGGCGGGGCCGAGCGGTGCGTCGCCGGACCCACCGGTTCGAGCAGGAGTGGATCCTGCGTTCCGGTCCGGTCGGCGTGCGCACCGCCTTCCGGCTGGCCGGCACGGTCCCCGGCTACCTCGACGACTACCTGGAACCACGCACCGCCGCCCTGGACCTGCTCGGCAACCTGGTCAAGGAAGGCCGCCCCGACCGGGTCGCCCGTGGCGTGCGAGTCGTCAACGCGTGGATCGGCGAGCATGCCGACCTGATGCCGGTGGGGGAGCCGGTCACGGTGGCCGAGGTGCAGCGCTACTACCGGTCCGATGCGGCCCTCATGGCCCTGTACCTGCGGCTCCGGCGAGCGGACCGGGCAGCACATCGGCTGCTGGGTCGGCCGTACGACTTCGTGCTGCCGGGCCCGATCAGCCGGTGAGCCCCAGCTCGGCGGCGCGTTCCTGCGCTGCCGGGCTCAGCCCAGCGATCTCGTCGGCCAGCTCGCACACCCCGCTCTGGTCCATGACGGCGAAGCGTCGGTGCCCGTGCTCGTCGGTGATGACCTTGATGTCGAGGGCGTTGTCGGTTCCCTGCGTCTCACTCACCCCGGCAGGATGGCACGGCTGGGGGCCCGGAGCCGAATGAACACTCACCACCGCGGCTTCAGAGGACCGTCCAGGCCTGGACGAGACGTCCGGTCACGAGCCCGGCGACCGTGTAGGGGTCCGCGGCCGCGTAGTCGAGGAGTACCTGTGGGTCGACGCCGCGGAACACCAGGACGGCGCCGCTGGGTGGCCCACCCGGTTCGGCGGTCGCCCCGATCGCCACCAGCTCGCCACGCGAACGGGCCGCCGCGGCGTGCTCGAGGTGTGCCTGCCGGAAGGGGTCCCGCCGTTCCAGCACGTCCGGGACGTAGTCGTAGCGCAGGAGGAGGTAGGAACCCGGGGGGAGGCTGGGCGTGCTCATGCCGCATCGTCTCCTACTCGCTCGCTCCGCTCCTCAGAAGTCCCCCGCTGCGGAGCGGAACGCACGCAGGACCCGGCCCAAGGTGGCCAGCTCCTCCTCCTCGATGCCCAGGTCGGCGAACACCTCGGCGTTCAGCCGTTCGGTGGCTGCCATGGCCTGCGCCCGACCCGCGTCGGTGAGCGATGCCAGGACTCGGCGGCGGTCGTGTGGGTGTGGCTGCCGGCGCACCAGCCCGTCGGCCTCCAGACGCGCCACCGCGCCGGTCACGCTGGCCGGGTGCACCTGGAGTCGAGCACCGATCCGACTCATCGGCAGCGCCCCGTGACGACTGAAGGCGAGCAGCATGAGGACCTCGTAGCGAGCGAAGGTCAGGTCTGGCCGCAGCACGGCGTCGACGCGGGCGAGCATGATCTGGGCTGTCCGCATCACCGAGGTCACCGTTGCCATGCCGTCCGCGGCGGCTTCCCAGCCACGGTCGACCCAGTGCCCGTGTGCCTCGGCCACCGGGTCCGTCGGGAGCGCGGCCGCCTGCTCGCTCACAGGTTCCGCCGGTACTGGCCACCGACCTCGAAGAAGGCCTCGGTGATCTGGCCCAGCGAGCAGTGCCGGACGGCCTCCATCAGCACGGTGAAGACGTTGTCCCCGGCGTGCGCTGCTTCCCGCAGGCGGGCGAGCATCGCCGGTGCCTGGTCGGCATGCTCGGTGTGGAAGTCGGCGAGCCGCTGGAGCTGACGCTGCTTCTCCTCCTCCGTCGCCCGGGCCAGCTCGGGTGGCTCTGCCTGCTCCTGCTCGTCGCCCGGGGCGGTGAACGTGTTGACGCCGATGATCGGCAGGGTGCCGTCGTGCTTGCGCTGCTCGTATCGCATCGACTCGTCCTGGATGCGGCCCCGCTGGTAGCCGGTCTCCATCGCCCCGAGCACACCACCGCGGGCCGAGATCGCCTCGAGCTCGGCCAGCACCGCCTCCTCGACGAGCTCGGTGAGCTCGGTGACGACGTACGCCCCCTGCAGCGGGTTCTCGTTGGCCGACAGGCCCCACTCCCGGTCGATGATCATCTGGATGGCGAGCGCTCGGCGCACCGACGCCTCGGTCGGGGTGGTGACCGCCTCGTCGTAGGCGTTCGTGTGCAGCGAGTTGCAGTGGTCGTACACCGCCCCCAGGGCCTGCAGCGTGGTCCGCACGTCGTTGAAGGCCATCTCTTGGGCGTGCAGCGACCGGCCGGAGGTCTGCACGTGGTACTTCAGCCTCTGGCTGCGCTCGTCCGCGCCGTAGCGCTCGCGCATGGCGATGGCCCAGATGCGTCGGGCCACTCGGCCCAGCACCGTGTACTCCGCGTCCATCCCGCTGCTGAAGAAGAAGGAGAGGTTCGGCGCGAACGTGTCCACGTCAAGACCGCGGGCGAGGTAGGCCTCCACATAGGTGAAGGCGTTGGCCAGGGTGAAGGCCAGCTGGGTGATCGGGTTCGCCCCCGCCTCGGCGATGTGGTACCCGGAGATCGAGACCGAGTAGAAGTTGCGGACCTGGTGTGTGATGAACCACTCCTGCATGTCCGCCATGCAGCGCAGGGCGAACTCGGTCGAGAAGATGCACGTGTTCTGGCCCTGGTCCTCCTTGAGGATGTCGGCCTGCACCGTGCCGCGGACCTGCGCGAGCGTGGCGGCGGCCAGTGCCTCGGCCTCCGCTACGTCGGGGTCGCGGCCGTGCTCGGCGGCGAAGAAGGCGACCTGCTGGTCGATGGCGGCGTTGAAGTACATCGCCAGCACTGCGGGGGCGGGGCCGTTGATCGTCATCGACACCGACGTGCTGGGGGCGCAGAGGTCGAAGCCGTCGAACAGCCGCCGCATGTCGTCGAGGGTGGCCACCGAGACACCGGACGTCCCCACCTTGCCGTAGACGTCGGGCTGCGCCGACGGGTCCCGGCCGTAGAGGGTGACGGAGTCGAACGCCGTCGACAGCCGAGTCGCTGGCTGGCCGGAGGCGAGCAGGTGGAAGCGACGGTTGGTGCGGTCCGGGTCGCCCTCGCCGGCGAACATCCGGGCCGGGGTCTCGTTGTCCCGTTTGAGGGCGAACACGCCAGCCGTGTAGGGGAACCTCCCGGGGAGGTTCTCCGCCCGCAGGAAGCGCACCAACGCGCCCTCGTCCTCCAGGCGGGGCAGGGCCACCCGAGGGACCGACGTCCCGGACAGCGTCTGCCGATGCAGCGGGGTGCGTTGCTCTCGCCCGCGCACGGTGCTCACGAGCACGTCCGCCTGGTAGCGCTCGACGGTGGCCGGCCAGTCGGCCAGCTGCTCGTCCAGGTCGCTGCCGACCGCGTCCGCGAGCCCCGTTGCCATCTCCAGCAGGCGGGCCGTCGCCGGGTCGTCCTGGCCCAGCGCGCCAGCTGCGGTGCGCAGGTGTTCTCGGCGGCGGGCGGCGTCAGCGGCGCGCGCGGTCGCTCCGTGGTAGCCCCGGACGGTGTCGGCGATGTCGGCCAGGTATCGCACGCGGTCGGTAGGCACCACTGGGTGCAGGTCGGTGGACACGCGGCCATCCAGCCTGGGGAGCACCCCAACGCCGACAGGAAGCCCGGCCGCTGCCAGCAGATCGCGGAGGTGGTGGTAGAGCATGGTGACGCCGTCGTCGTCGAACCTGGCCGCCGACGTACCGAAGGCCGGCATGGACTCCCAGGGTTCGCCGAAGGCGTTCCGGTTGCGGACCAGCTGTCTGGCCACGTCGCGTCGGGCATCCTCAGCGCCCGGGCGTTCGAACTTGTTGACCGCCACTGCGTCGGCGAAGTCGAGCATGTCGATCTTCTCCAGCTGTGAGGCCGCGCCGAACTCCGGGGTCATGACGTAGAGGGCGACGTCGACGAACGGGATGATGCCCGCGTCGCCCTGCCCGATGCCCGGTGTCTCGACGACGACCAGGTCGTAGCCGGCGGCCTTGCAGGTGTCGATGACGTCCTGCAGATGCTCGGGGAGCTCGTGCCCAGCCCCGCGGGTGGCCAGCGACCGGAAGTAGGAGGTGTCCGGCGTGTGCCCGGCGGCGTTCACGGCGTCGACGGCGTTCATCCGGATCCGGTCGCCGAGCAGCGCCCCCCCGCCACGACGGCGGGTGGGGTCGACGGCGATGACGGCGACCCGCAGCTTGTCCTCCTGGTCCACCCGCAACCGTCGGACCAGCTCGTCGGTCAGGCTGGACTTCCCGGAGCCTCCGGTTCCGGTCACGCCGAGGACCGGGACCGTTCGGGCGTGCGCCGCCTGCCGGATGGCCTCGAGCAGGCCGGCCGAGGCCCGCCCGGCCTGGAGCACGGTGATGGCGCGGGCCACGGCGGTGGACTCCCCGGACAGCACACCCTCCAGCCGGGGTCCATCGGCGGCCAGGTCGACGTCGCACTGCCGGATGATCTCGTTGATCATGCCGGCCAGCCCGAGCCGTTGGCCGTCGGCGGGGGAGAACACCTGGACTCCTTGCTCGGCCAGCAGCGCGATCTCCTCGCTGATGATGACCCCGCCGCCGCCGCCGAACACTTGCACGTGCGAGAGCCCGCGTTGCCGGAGCAGGCTGGCCAGGTAGGAGAAGTACTCCACGTGCCCGCCCTGGTACGAGCTCACCGCGACAGCGTGGGCGTCCTCCTGCTGGGCGGCCCGAGCCACCTGCTCGGCGCTGCGGTCGTGGCCGAGGTGGATGACTTCGGCTCCCTGGGCCTGCAGGATCCGCCGCATGATGGTGATCGACGCGTCGTGACCGTCGAACAGGCTCGACGCGGTGACGACACGGATCGGGTTGGCCGCGCGGTAGAGGCTCGGTGACGGCGGCTGGGGCGGGTGCGGCATGAGATCGACTCCCGGGTTCGGCGGACGAGGCGCGCATCGAGCAACGACGGGGGTGCGGATCCTGACCGGCTCGAATGTTTGGTCGACAAATAGTTTGGAACCCAAAGATGACGTTACCGTGCCGGCCCTCCTTCGTCCAGCCCGCCTGTTCGCCCGCCCGTGATCGTGGTCTGCGGTGCCTGCCTGCCGAGCCCTCCGGTGTGCGACGCTGAGGCCGTGAGCGAGTCAGGCGGGCGCGAGCCGGGCGCCGACGGTGCTGGCGTGGGGTCGACGTCGTCCCGTCGGTGGGCCGGGTCGCTGCGGGACCGCATCGACGAGCGACGTCGGGCCGCTGAGTCCGACCTGGCGGCCTTGGCCCAGACTGAGCGCGGGATCCTCCTGCCTTCCGGGGAGCTGACGGGACAGGCCTCGTCCCCAGCGGGAGGGCCGGTGTCGCCGGAGAGCCTCGTCCCCGTGGGTGTCCGCGTGGCCGCCGGCTGGGCCTGGCGGCTGCTCGTGATCACCGCTGCTGTCGCCCTGGTCGGCTGGGCGGCGTGGCAGCTGCGGGTGGTCGTCTTCCCGTTGGTCGTTGCCGTGCTGCTGGCCACCATCCTCGCGCCGGCGGTCATCGCGCTGCGTCGACGTGGCTGGCCGCGCGGGTTGGCGGCCGCGGCGACCTTCGTCGGGTTCCTCCTCCTGGTGGTCGGCGTCCTGGCCCTGGCGGGGGGACAGATCGGTGGTCAGCTCAGCCAGATCACCACCAGCGCACAAGCCGGACTCGCCGAGATCCAGGCATGGTTGTCCGAGGGGCCGCTGCAGCTGAGCCAGTCCCAGATCGACACGCTGGTGGAGCAGGCACGCACCTCCCTGCCCTCCGGCGGTGACATCCTCGGCGGTGCCCTGACGACCGCCACGGCGGCTGCGGAGGTACTGGCCGGCTTGGCCATCGCCCTCTTCGCGCTGTTCTTCTTCCTCTACGACGGTCCGGCCATCTGGTCCTGGCTGGTGAGCCTCACCCCCGCCCCGGCGCGCTCGCGCGCCGACCGGGCGGGCCGACTCGCCTTCGCCACGCTGGTCGGCTACGTGCGAGCCACCCTGCTCGTGGCCCTCTTCGACGCCGTCTTCATCACGATCTGGCTGCTGGTCCTGCAGGTGCCGCTGGCGGTGCCGCTCGGGGTCCTGGTGTTCTTCGGGGCCTTCGTGCCGCTCATCGGGGCCTTCGTCACCGGTGCCGCGGCGGTGCTGGTCGCGTTGGTCACCAAGGGACTGGTCGTCGCCCTGCTCGTGCTGGCGGGCCTCATCGCGGTCCAGCAGCTGGAGGGGCACCTGTTCCAGCCGCTGGTGGTCGGCCGGCTGGTGCAGGTGCACCCCCTTGCCGTGGTCGTCTCGATCTCGATCGGGGCGGTCCTCGCCGGAATCATCGGGGCGATCATCGCCGTCCCGCTCGTGGCCGTGCTCAATACCGTCGGCAAGTATCTCGCCGGCCGGCTCGACCCCAGCCGACCTGCCCCCGAGACACCGGGGTCCGCGCCGGGGTAGCGTCCCTCTCGGCGCATCGGGCACGCGGCTCGTGGCGTGTCGACGAGGGCACAGGAGGTCGGCATGGCCGAGTGGTTCGGAGTCCGGTGCGTGTTCCACGACCCGGAGGGCTCCTACGAGGAGCGTGTCACCATCTGGCGTGCTGCGACCTTCAGTGACGCCGTCCAGCTTGCTGAGGCCGAGGCCGAGCAGTACGCCGAGGAGGTCGAGGCCTCGTTCATGGGCTTCGCCCAGGCGTTCGTCATGCCGGAGCCCCCTGGGCACGGAGCCGAGGTCTTCTCCCTGCTGCGCGACAGCGAGCTCGACCCGGACGTGTACCTGGACACCTTCTTCGACACCGGTCAGGAACGCGAGGCGTCGCTGGACGACTGAGCGCCAGCCGGGCCTACTGAGCTCCCAGCGCCCGGAGCACCTCGCCGTGCAGGCGCCCGTTGCTCGCCACCGCGTCACCGCCGTGCGGCCCGGGAGCCCCGGCGACGGAGGTGAAGGTACCGCCGGCCTCGCGCACGATCGGCACCAGCGCGACCATGTCGTGCAGGGCGAGCTGCGGTTCGGCCGCGACGTCCACGGCACCCTCGGCCAGCAGCATGTAGGACCAGAAGTCCCCGAAGGCCCGGGTCCGCCAGCAGCCGGCCATGAGCGCGGCGAAGGCCGAGCCCAGCCCCCGGGCCTGCCAGCCGTGCAGCGACGAGTACGACATCGAGGCGTCGCGAAGCTCGCTCACCGACGACACCCGGCAGCGACGGGGCGGCCGGCCCACCTCGGCCAGCCATGCCCCGCCGTCTCGCTCGGCCCACCACCGCCGGCCCAGGGCCGGCGCGGAGACGACACCGGCCACGGGGTCCCCGTCCTGCATGAGCCCGATCAGCGTGGCCCACACCGGCAGCCCGCGGACGTAGTTCTTGGTGCCGTCGATGGGGTCCACGACCCAGGCTCGGGCGGCCGCGCCGGGCCCCTGTGCCGGCATCTCCTCGCCGAGCACCTGGTCGTGCGGACATCGCTCGGCCAGCAGTGCGCGGAGCTGTGCCTCCACCTCGCGGTCGGCGTCGGAGACGGGTGTGAGGTCGGGTTTGGTGGCGACGTCGAGGTCGATCGCCCGGAAGCGGGCGATGCTGATCCGGTCGGCCACGTCGGCGGCGTCCAGTGCGAGGGCGAGGTCGTCGGAGATCCGCACCGAGCAAGCCTAGTTGGCGACCCGAGCGCGAGGTGCGAGCGAATTGACGGGCGCAGCGGAGGTTCGGCCCGGAGAATGGGGCGGTGATCGAGGCACTCGAGTCCCTGCTCGGACTCCCGCTGCACCCACTCGTCGTCCACGCCGTCGTGGTCCTGGTGCCGCTCGTCGCGCTCGGCATGCTGGTGGTGGCGCTCAGCGACACCTGGGCTCTGCGGCTGCGCTGGCCGTTGGCCTTGCTGGCCGTCGCTGCAGCGGCCGCGGCCCTGCTGGCTCGTGCGAGCGGCGAGGCGCTGCTTCCCGACGTGGCCGGCAGCGCGGCGTTGGGTCGTCACACCGACCTGGGGCGGGGTGCCGCGATCGGTGTGGTCCTCGCTTGCCTGGCGGTCGTGGCCTGGGCAGCGCTCAGCCGTGAGCGGCGGCGCCCGGTGCTGGCGGCCGGCGCCACCCTCGCGATGCTGGCGGTGACCGCCTGGGTGGTGGTCACCGGGCACGCCGGCGCTCAGGCGGTCTGGGCAGACGTGCTGGCCTCAGCTGGCTGAGGGCTGATCGGAGTCCCGGCTGGAGAGCAGGCGTCGCAGCGAGTCCAGTCGCTCGGCCTCGGCCTTGCCGGCTTGCACCCAGGCGTCCAAGGCGCACTCAGGCGAGCGGTGGTCGCACCCGCGCGGGCACTGGGCGGTGCCTGCCTGCAGGTCGGGGAAGGCGTGCAGCACCCGGTCGAGGTGGACGTGGGCCAGTCCGAACGAGCGCAGCCCCGGGGTGTCGACCACCCAGCCACCGCCCGGCAGCTCGAGGGCCACGGCTGAGGACGACGTGTGGCGGCCCCGGCCGGTGACGGCGTTCACCGCGCTGGTGGTCCGGTCCGTCCCTGGGATGAGCGCGTTCACCAGCGTCGTCTTGCCGACGCCGCTGGACCCCACGAACGCGGTCCAACGGCCCTGCAGCCGCTCCCGCATGGGCTCCAGCCCGTCTCCGCGCTGCACGGCGACGGCAGGTACGTCCAGTGCCCGGTACGCCGCGACCAGCTGGGCGGGCTCGCCGAGGTCTGCCTTGGTCACGACGAGCAACGGCGCCAGCGCACCGTCGAGCGCGGCCACCAGGCACCGATCGATGAGACGCGTGCTCGGCTCGGGCTCGGCGATGGCGACGACGATGGCGAGCTGGTCGGCGTTGGCGACCACCACGCGCTCGACGGGATCAGCGTCGTCGGCGGTGCGACGCAGCGCCGTTCGCCGAGGGTCGCGTCGGATGATCCGGGCGAGGGTGTCCTCGTCCCCGGAGAGGTCGCCGACGAGCTGCACCTCGTCCCCGACGACGAGTCCGCGGCGGCCGAGCTCGCGTGCCTTGACGGCCACCACCAACCGCTCGGGGCGGTACGGAGCGCCGGCTTCGGACGCCGGAATCACCGGTTCCTCGGCAAGCCAGCAGGTGAAGCGCCCGCGATCGACGCCGACGACCCGCCCGGCCACAGCGCCAGGGTGCTCCGGGCGCCGCTTGCTGCGTGGGCGGGAGCCGGGCGAGCGTCGGGAGCGGGCGTCGTCCTCGTCGTAGTGGGCGTAGTCGCTGGCCCTGGCCCTGCCCATCATCCGAGCACGGCGTCGGCACGGCTGGGGGGCGCCTCCCCGAGCATCGCCGCCCACCGGTCCGGGAATTCCGGCATGGTCTTGGCGGTGGTGCGGACGTCGTCAAGGGTGATCCCCGGCACCACGAGCCCGAGCACGGCGGCTGCCGTTGCCATCCGGTGATCATCGTGGGTTCCCACCAGGCCGCCGTGCAGGCGACGTGGCGTGATGAGCAAGCCATCCGGCGTCTGCTCCACCTGCCCGCCGAGCGCGTTGAGCTCTCCGGCCAGAGCCGCCAGCCGGTCGGTCTCGTGGCCCCGCAAGTGAGCTACCCCGACGATCTGCGTGGTGCCCTCGGCCAGCGCCGCCACCGCGGCCAGGACAGGGGTGAGCTCGCCGACCTCAGAGAGGTCAACCCGTCCCAGGCCGGTGACGGCCCCGGTGCCGCGAAGCCGCAGCCCTCGGTCGTCGAGCTCGACCCGGGCCCCCATCCGCGCCAGCAGGCCCGGCAACGCCCGCCCAGCCTGGGTCGTGGTGGCGGGCCAGTCGGGCACCCTCACCTCACCGCCGGTGAGGAGTGCCGCCGCCAAGAACGGGGCCGCGTTGGACAAGTCGGGCTCCAGGACCACCACTCCGCCGCTGGGGCTACCAGGGCGGACCCGAACCGAGGCCTCGTCCAGCCACTCGGCCGCCAGCCCGCGCTCGGTCATCGCCGCGAGCGTCATGTCGACATGGGGTCGGCTGGGGACCGGCCCGGACAGCAGCACGTGCACGCCCTGCTCGAACCGGCAGCCAGCGAGCAGCAGCGCGCTCACGAACTGGCTCGACGCGCCTGCCCGCACCGTGACCTGGCCGCCCTTCACGTGGCCACGGCCAAGCACGGCGAAGGGCAGCGCGCTGCTCGTCGGCGGATCGAGGCCGATACCGAGGTCGCGCATGGCGTCCAGCAGCCCGGCCATCGGACGTTCGCGGGCGCGGGGGTCACCGTCGAAGGCGACCGTGCCGATGCCGAGAGCGGCGAGCGGTGGGAGGAAGCGCATGACGGTCCCGGCCAGCCCGCAGTCCACGGAGGTGGTCTGGGAGCGGCCGGTCCGGTGCTCGCCCGGTGCGACGTGCCACTGCTCGGCGATCCTCACTCGACTCCCGAGTCGGCGCAGCCCCTCGGCCATGAGCTCGCTGTCGCGTGAACGAAGCGGGTGCACGATGGTGGTTGGCCCTTCGGCGAGTGCGGCCAGGACCAGGTGACGTGCCATCAGCGACTTGGACCCGGGCAGGTCGACTACGGCGTCGATGGCGACGTCCGCGGTCGGGGCGGGCCAGGGCTCGGTGGTCACCGACACATCATCCCAGGACATCATCACCGGTCGCGGGCGTCCGGGGTGAGGGCACAATGGCGAGGGTGTGTGGACGCTACGCGGCGAGCCGAAACCCGGACGAGCTCGTCGAGGTGTTCGAGGTCGAGCGGGTGGACCCGTCGGCAGAGGCCGGCAACGCCCCCGGGCCAGACTGGAACGTCGCTCCGACCAAACCGGTCCTGGCCGTGCTGACGCGGGCAGCGGGCGAGGGAGGCGGCCCCGTCCGACAGCTTCGGACCCTGCGCTGGGGGTTGGTCCCGTCCTGGGCAAAGGATCCGAAGGTCTCCAGCCGGATGATCAACGCACGGCTGGAGACGGCGCCAGTGAAGCCGGCCTTCCGTCGCGCCTTCGCCAAGCGGCGATGCCTGCTGCCCGCCGACGGCTACTACGAGTGGTACGCGCCGACACCGGGACCCGACGCAGCACCCGGCAAGCAACCCTTCTTCATCCACGCAGCCGACGGCTCCTGCCTCGCCCTGGCGGGGCTGTACGAGTTCTGGCGGGACCCGGCTGCCGAGGACTCGCAGGACCCGGCGTCCTGGCTGACCACCTGCACGATCCTCACCACTGCGGCTCCGGACGACACCGGCCGCATCCATGACCGAGCCCCGCTGCTGGTCGAACCAGCGGGGTGGGAACGCTGGCTGGACCCGGGTGTGTCGGAGGCGGCGCGCGTCGCGGACCTGCTTGTCCCCGCAGCCCCGGGCCGGTTGGCCGCGTACCCGGTCTCCACCCGGGTCAACAGTGTGCGCAACAACGGACCCAGCCTGCTGGAGCCGCTCCCGCCCGAGGAGGAGTCGGTCCGGCCGTGAGCCAGGGCCGGCAGGAGGAGGTGGACACCCCCCAGGGGGTTGCGCGGGTGCATCACTTCGAGGCGGCCAGCCCGCGTGGGCTGCTCGTGCTCGGGCACGGCGCCGGCGGCGGAGTCGCGGCCGGCGACCTGCAGGCGCTCGCTGCTGCGCTGCCGTCGGCCGGCGTGCGCGTCGCCTTGGTGGAGCAGCCGTGGCGAGTGGCTGGGCGTCGAGTGGCGGAGGCACCGGCTCGCCTGGACCGCGCCTGGACGGCGGTCCTGGCCGGGCCGGCGTTCGCCGCAGCCAGAGCGGCGAAGGTGCCGCTGCTCGTCGGCGGTCGCAGCGCAGGTGCTCGGGTGGCCTGCCGAACCGCCGCGCAGGTGGGCGCTGTCGCGGTCGTGGCGCTTGCCTTCCCGCTGCACCCGCCAGGCCGTCCCGAGCGCTCGCGGCGGGACGAGCTGACGAATGTGTCGGTGCCCATCCTGGTCGTGCAGGGTGCGGCGGACCCCTTCGGGCGACCGGAGGAGGTCGAGGACGCGCTGGGTGCCGACAGGCGTTCCGGCTCAGCCGTCGTGACGGCTTTGCCCGGGAACCACACCCTGGACCGGGACCCAGCTGGGCTGGTCAGGGCCGTCGAGGCCTTCCTTGGCCAGGTGCTGCCGGCAGACTGAGGGAATCTCCGGAACGTCTGGGGCTACCCGACCGCTACCAAGTTGTGACCTCGATCTCCCCGAGACCGTGCCCGGTCATCGGTAGTTTGCCGGGATGACGACTCCTGGTCGGCCGCCCGAGGCGACGCCGCTGGTGGAGGTCCGGGGCGTCCAGAAGCACTTCGGCGACCTGCACGTCCTGAAGGACATCGACCTCACCGTCGACCGCGGCGAGGTCGTCGTCGTGATCGGACCCTCTGGTTCGGGCAAGTCCACCCTCTGCCGCACCATCAACCGTCTGGAGGGGATCGACGAGGGCGAGATCAGGGTCGACGGTGTGGCGCTCCCCGAAGAGGGCAAGGATCTGGCCCGTCTGCGGGCCGACGTGGGCATGGTCTTCCAGTCCTTCAACCTCTTCGCTCACCGCACCGTGCTCGACAACGTGGCCCTGGGTCCGCTGAAGGTCCGGAAGCTGAAGAAGGAGGACGCGAACCAGCGCGCCATGACCCTCCTTGACCGGGTGGGCGTAGCAGACCAGCAGGGCAAGTACCCGGCGCAGCTGTCCGGAGGCCAGCAGCAACGGGTCGCGATCGCGCGTGCGCTCGCGATGGAGCCCAAGCTCATGCTCTTCGACGAGCCCACCTCGGCTCTGGACCCAGAGATGATCAACGAGGTGCTCGACGTCATGATCTCACTGGCTGCCAGCGGGATGACCATGATGGTCATCACCCATGAGATGGGCTTCGCGCGCCGTGCGGCAGATCGCGTCGTCTTCATGTCCGACGGGGAGATCGTCGAGCAGGCCACGCCGGAGGACTTCTTCACCAACCCGAGCAGCGGGCGGGCCAAGGACTTCCTGAGCAAGATTCTCACGCACTAGTCCGTGCCAGGACCAAGACCTCGTGCCGGACCGTCCGGCAGGGCAGAACTGGAGGGAGTCGCGATGAAGCGACACACGACGAAGCGCTGGGTTGCCGCGGCGGGGGCGCTGGTCCTCGTGGCGAGCCTGGCCGCCTGCGGCAGCGACGAAGGCGATGCGGAGGCCTCGGGCGGCGCAGAGACCGCGTTCGACGAGGGAACCACCATGGCCTCCTTGGCCGATGCCGGCGCGGTCACCATCGGTACCAAGTTCGACCAGCCTGGCTTCGGGTTGCTGAACCCGGCGACGAACGAGCCCGAGGGCTTCGACGTCGAGATCGCCAGGATCATCGCCGGCGAGCTCGGGATCGAGGACGACGGCATCACCTGGGTCGAGACGGTCTCGACCAACCGGGAGCCGTTCCTGCAGGAGGGTCGCGTCGACTTCGTGGTGGCCACCTACACGATCAACGACGAGCGCAAGGAAGTCATCGACTTCGCCGGGCCCTACTACGAGGCAGGCCAGGACATCATGGTCGCCAAGGGCAACCCCGAAGGCATCGCCGGCCCGGAGGACCTGGCGGGCAAGAACGTCTGCTCGGTGGAGGGCTCCACTCCGGCCGAGAACATGCGGACCAACTACCCCGACGCGGAGCTGACGCTCTTCGACGTCTACAGCAAGTGCGCCGAGGCCCTCAAGAACGGTCAGGTGGACGCGGTGACCACCGACAACGTCATCCTGCTGGGGCTGATCGCCGGTGAGCCCGAGGAGTTCGAGCTGGTGGAGAACCCCTTCACCGAGGAGCCCTACGGCATCGGCGTGGCCAAGGGCGACGACGAGTTCCGCGCGTTCATCAACGACGTCCTCGATGCCAGCTACGAGGACGGCAGCTGGGCCGAGGCTTGGGAGACCACGGCTGGGCAGTTCGCCGAGACGCCGGAGCCGATCGCCGTCGATCGGTACTGACCCGCAGAGACCGTGATCGATCGATCGATCGTGGCGGGGACCGGGCACACCTCGGCCCCCGCCACGATCGCCCCGGCTGGGAGGTGAGCGCCGGTGGACGCCGTGCTGGACAACCTGGACAGCTACTGGCTCGGCATGCGCACCACTATCAGTCTCAGCGTGCTCGCCGCGCTGCTGGCACTGGTGCTCGGAACCCTCATGGCCGGCTTCCGGGTCTCCCCGGTCCCGCCGCTGCGCGGCCTCGGGACCTTCTACGTCGAGACCGTACGTAACACCCCCCTGACCGTCGTGTGGTTCCTCTGCGCGCTGGGGCTGCCGCTCATCGACATCAGCCTGGACTTCTTCGTCGCCGGCGTCCTCGCGCTGGGCGTCTACAGCGGGACCTTCGTGACCGAGGCCGTTCGCTCGGGGATCAACGCCGTCGCTGCGGGCCAGGCTGAGGCCGCGCGGGCGATAGGGCTTACGTTCCTGCAGTCCCTGCGCCTCGTCGTACTGCCGCAGGCCTTCCGGACGGTGGTCCCGCCACTGGGCAACGTCTGGATCGCCCTGGTGAAGAACTCCTCGATCGGCGCAGCCTTCGCCGTCACCGAGACCACGGCCATCGCGACCAGGCTTGCCAACCAGAACCCAGCCGACGTCGTGGCGATCTTCCTCGGCGCTGCCGTCGCCTACCTGCTCCTGACCGTTCCCTCCGGCCTGCTGGTCGGCGTGGTCGAGCGCAAGGTGGCGATCCTGCGATGAGCGCGGCGCCCACCGTCCTCTTCGACACCCTCGGCCCGAGGGGAAGGCGCAATGTCAGGATCGGCACCGTCTTCGGTGCCGTACTGCTGCTGGCCGCCATCGGACTCGTGCTGCTGCGGCTGCAGTCCAGCAACCAGCTGGAGGCCGACCGGTGGGCCATCCTCTTCGACCCCGAGTCCGGCGTGTCGCAGAGCCTGTTCCGAGCGCTGGGGGCGACGCTGCGTGCCGCGGCAGTGGCGATGGTGCTCTCGATGCTGATCGGTGCGCTGCTGGCAGCAGGCCGGATCTCGGTGCGGTCCTGGGTCCGACTCCCGATCGCTGGCGTCATCGAGTTCTTCCGCGGTGTGCCACTCCTCCTGCTCATCCTGTTCGCCTACCTCGCCCTGCCCCGCCTCGGGATCAACCTCAGCCTGTTCTGGACGCTGGTCGTGGGGCTCGTGGCCTACAACATGGCGGTGCTCGCCGAGATCTTCCGGGCGGGGATCCTGTCGATCGACCGCGGCCAGTCCGAGGCGGCCTACGCCCTCGGGCTGCGCAAGTACCAGCTGATGTTCCTGATCCTCGTCCCGCAAGCGATTCGGCGGATGCTGCCGACGATCATCTCCCAGCTGGTGACCTTGTTGAAGGACACGTCGCTGGGGTTCATCATCGGCTACTTCGAGCTGCTGCGGGCCGGGCGGAACCTCGTGGAGTTCTACACGTCGAGGTACGGGCTCCCGATCTACCTTGCGGTCGCGCTGTTCTACATCGTGGTGAACTTCAGCCTGTCCTCGTTCGCGCGATGGCTTGAACGGCGCTCGTCCGGGACGAAGGTGGCCAGTACGACGACCGCCTCGGCAGCGCTCTCCGCTCTCGACCCGGAGTAGGCCCTCACCTGGAGACGGATCGTCAGAGGGCGCCGCCGGCTGCGGGTGGCGCCGTCGGGTCCACGCCCTCGCCGGCGCCTTCGCGGGCCAGGTACTCCTCGAGCATCATCGGGTTGTCCGCGCACCGCTCGGCGACTTGCAGGAGCGTAGCCATCGAGGAGACCTCCTCCACCTGCTCCTTGAGGAACCAGTGGGTGAACTGCTCACCGAGGTAGTCCGAGGACCCCCGCGCCGCGGCCATCAGGCCCTCGATCTGCTTCGTCACCTGCTGCTCCTGGGCCAGCGCCAGGGCAATCGGGTCGGTGATGCCGGCAAAGTCGTTGCGCACGCTCGGGATGCCCGGGATGCTCACGGCGACGTCACGGTCCATGAGGTACTGGACCAGCATCATCGCGTGGTTGCGCTCCTCCAGGGCCTGGGCGTAGAAGTGCGCCGCCAGGCGCGGTAAGGCCTGCTGGTCGAACCAGACCGCGACTGCCACGTACTGCTGCGAGGCGGCGAACTCGTGCCCGATCTGCTCCTGGACAAGTCGGGCGAAGCCATTCGGTGGGTGGTCGGTCATGACCTTGAGCCTAGGTCAGGCGCCAGGGAATGCCCTCGCATGCCCCACCGTTGTCCTGCACGACCAGTGCGGAGCATGTCCGCGCTCATGCGCCCTGAGGGAGGACTCGTGCGGCTCGCGGCCACGTTGGATCCCACCGGGCTGTTGACCGTCGAGGAGCCGAGTGGAGGGAACGGGCTAGGCTCGCCGGTTGTGAGCGGGACCGCCGTTGGTGACCAGGAGCCCGGGGGCGAGTCCCCGGCCGAGCAGGCCGCCCGGTTCGAGCGGGACGCCCTGCAGTACCTAGACGCGATGTACGCCGCGGCCATGCGGATGACCCGCAACCCGACCGACGCCGAGGACCTGGTGCAGGAGACGTTCGCAAAGGCGTTCGCCTCCTTCCACCAGTACCGGGACGGGACGAACCTCAAGGCGTGGCTGTACCGCATCCTCACGAACAGCTTCATCAACACCTATCGCAAGAAGCAGCGCGAGCCGCAGCAGGCCAACACCGAGGACGTCGAGGACTGGCAGATGCTTGCCGCCGAAGCCCACACCTCAGGTGGTCTGAAGTCGGCCGAGACCTTGGCGCTGGAACGCCTTCCCGACGTCGACATCCGCAACGCGCTGGCGGCGCTGCCCGAGGACTTCAGGATGGCGGTCTACTACGCCGACGTGGAGGGATACGCCTACAAGGAGATCGCCCAGATCATGGGGACTCCGATCGGGACGGTCATGTCGCGCCTGCACCGAGGGCGCAAGCAGATGCGTGCATTGCTCAGTGAGTACGCCGCGGAGCGCGGCCTGGTGCCGGCCGACTCCTCGGAGGTGGCCTCGTGAGCTGCGGGAACCCACACGAGCTGGACTGCGGCGAGGTGCTGCGGCGGGTCGAGGTCTTCCTCGAGCAGGAGATCGGGTCCGGTGCATCGGTCCAGGTGTCCTACCAGCGCATCGAGCGTCACCTCCATGAGTGCAGCCCATGCGAGGAGGAGTACGAGGTCAGGGTCTACCAGCTCGAGGAGCAGGTTCGCTCCCAGATGGCGCGCTGCTGCGCCGAGCACGCCCCCGAGGAGCTGCGGGTGCGCGTCCTTCAGCGCTTGCAGGCGCTCGGCAGGGACCTGGGCACCACCCCCTGATGGCCGAGCCCGCTTCCGGCCTGCCTGACCTCGTCGGGGCCGCCGCAGAGCTGCGTCACCACGTGAGCGACACCGACACCGCGACTGCACTCGGTTCCGGCGACGTCCCCGCGCTGGCGACGCCTCGCCTGTTGGCGTGGATGGAAGGGGCCACCGTTGCCGCCCTGGCCGACGCGCTGGGGGAGGGTCGGACCAGCGTCGGGACCGAGGCGAGGATCCAGCACCGGCGGGCGACCCGCGTCGGGCGAGACGTGGTGATCCGGGCGGTGGTGGCCGAGCAGGACGGCCGCGAGCTGCGGTTCGAGGCGAGCGCCGAGCACGCCGACGACGGGACCGTGGCAGCGCATGCGCAGATCTCACGGGCCGTCGTGGAGCGATCGGGGTTCCTCGGCCGGCTGTGACCCTCCGGAGCAGCCGGCCTCGGGCCCGCCCGACGCGGGCCGTTTGGGACTGTTTCTCCCCTGCCCTGCAGCGCACACTGAAGTGACGCTCAAGGGGCAGCCTGCTCGGAGCGGTGGGGGTGAGGGAGATGGCGTTCCTTCGGATGGGTGGACTCGCACGACTGAGGGGGCGTCGGTCCCGGTCAGGCTCGGTGCTCGTTGGGCTCGCGGCGGCGATGATGGTGGTTGCGCTCGGCTCGCCCCCGCCGCCCGCAGCGCAGGCCCACCCTGCCCCAGGGCACGATCCTTGCCCGGCAGCCTTCCCGGTTGAGGCCCTTCACAACGGCCAGGCACTCACGGGCCTGACGGTGGAGCAGGGCACCGAGCCGGAGTCCTTCAAGGCGGAGGTCCTTGGGGTCCTGAACGACGGGATCGCCCCCGGTGTGGACATGATCATGGTGGAAGTGAGCTCGCAGGCGGTGGACCGGTATGGCGTGTGGGCCGGGATGTCCGGCTCACCGGTCTACAGCGCGGACGGTCGGCTCGTCGGGGCGGTGGCCTACGGGCTTGCGTTTGGCGCCTCACCCGTTGCCGGGGTCACCCCGGCGGCCGCGATGCAGGAGCTGTTGGACGAGCCGGTGTCCCCGCCGCTGACCGCTGGGCCCGCAGATCCGGCACAGCTGACCCGTCCGTTGGCTGCCGCGATCAGCGATCGAGGCCTGGCCACCGTGGCCGCCATCGAAGCGGGCGTCACCGCACTGCCGGTGCCGCTAGGGGTCTCCGGCGCGTCCCCCGCACGGGTGCGTGCGGTGGCCGACCGGCTTGACCTCGGCTTGGATCTACGGCTGCTGCACCGGGTCGGCTCGGCATCTGCCGACGCCCCGACTCCGTCGCCCGTCCCCGGCGGGAACGCCGCCGTGGCGATGTCGATCGGCGACTTCTCGGTCGTTGCCACGGGCACCGTGACCGCCGTGTGTGGGGACGAGGTGCTGGTCTTCGGCCACCCCATGAACTACGACGGGGTGACGACCATGGGCCTGCACGGCGCCGAGGCCTTGCTGGTCCAGGAAGACCTTCTCGTCTCCTTCAAGCTGGCCAACCCGCTGGGACAGCTCGGGACGGTGACCCAGGACCGCTTGGCCGGGCTGCGGGCCACCACCGCCGAGCTCCCGGACGCCATTCCCGTCACGTCGACGTTCACCAACGCCGAGAGCGGCTTCACCCGCACGGGGACGACCCAGGTGCTGACCCCGGACGCGGCTCTGGACCTGGCCGCCTATCACCTGCTGGTGACAGCAGGTCGTGTTGTCGACGAGTGGGGGGACGGGCAGGCGTCCATGGACTGGGTCGCGGCCGGGACGACCGGTACCGGCGAACGTTGGCGGGTGCGGCGCAGTGATGCCGTGAGCAGCTCGTGGGACGTGAGCTGGGAGGTCGGTGCGCTGGTCTACGACCGCCTCGGCCCCTTGCTGGCAGCGCCGGACACCGAGGCCATGCTTCGGCGCGTCACCGTGACCGGGACGTTGGACGAGGACTTCGATCGGTTGCGGCTGCGAGGCCTGGAGGTCCGGTCCAGGGGGAGCTGGCAGGAGGCGACTCCCGACGTGGTCGTGACCGAGGGTCGGCCGATGAAGGTCAGGCTTACGGCGCAGCACTGGAGGAGTGCGGACATCAGCCGGCAGGTCCTGGTCCTCGACGCTCCGAGGCGCAGCGGTCGCTGGGCGATCCGGGCCAGTACGGCGCGAGGCTGGTGCGAGACCTGCAACGAGGGTGACTTCGCCCAACGGCTCAGCAGCCTGCGTCAGGTGCAAAGCGCCGACAGCGTTGACGTGGTGGCCAGCCGCAGCGGCGTGCGGCCCCGGGAAGGGCTCGCGGTGTTCGCGACCGTGGTCACCGGACGGCTGCGCGGAGCCGTCACCGTCCGCTGAACCAAGGATTGATCACGTCAAGTGGGTGAGCCATGGCTTTGCGTGGCCTCCACGCCTCGCGAAGCGGTGACTCGCCTCGCAGAGCGGTGACTCGCCTCGCGAAGCCGTGACTCGTCTCGTCAAGCAGGGCCTCGGTGGCGGCCGAGTGGAGCGGACGATCAGACTCCGGTGGTCTGGCGGGGGTAGGCCACCTCAGGATCGAGCAGGACGTTGACCAGTGACGGCTCGCCGCTGCTGAGCGCGCGATCCAGGGCTCCGGCAAGCTCGTCCGGGGCAGCCACCATCTCGCCTCGTGCTCCGAAAGCTCGCGCCACCGCGTCGTAGCGGGTCTCTCGGGACAGGTCAGCGGCAACGTCGTACCCGTACAGGAACCGCATCGGGTGCTTCTCCAGCCCCCATGCGCCGTTGTTCGCCAGAACCAGAGTCACCGGCAGCCGGTGACGCACCAGCGTGTCGAGCTCGGCGAGGGAGAAGCCGGCGGCACCATCCCCGAGGAGCAGCACGATGGGGGAGTCCGGTCGGGCGACGGCGGCCCCGATGGCTGCACCTAGCCCCGCCCCGAGCGCCCCGAACGGTCCCGGATCCAACCAGTTCCCCGGTCTGGCCGGCTCGATGAACTTGCCGGCCCAGGACACGAAGTCGCCGCCGTCCCCGATGACGACCGTGTCGTCGGTCAGCAGCGGGAGCAGCTCGCCATAGACCCGGGCCGGGTGCAGCCCATCGGCGGCGTCGGCGGTCAGCAGCTCGGCGTCACGCCCGGTGGCGAGAGCCCGCGCGGCAACCAGCTCGGCCAGCCAGGCATCGCGGGTCTCGCGACTGGGTTGTGTCTCCTCCAGAGCATCCAGGACGCCCTCGAAGACCTCGGCGAGGTCACCCGCCGCCGAGGCCGCGAGGTCGGCGTGGATCGCAAGCTGCCCGGGGGAGTCGGCGAGGTGGACCACGGCCGCCGGGGCCCTCCCGTCGGCGCCGCCGAACCGGCCGTACTGCATCCGGAAGTCCAGCGGCGTGCCCGCCACCACCACCAGGTCGGCGCTGGACAGCGCATGCGAGCGCGCCTTGCTCATGAGGAGCTCGTGGCCCCGGGGGAGCAGGCCGCGGCCCATGCCATTGACGATGACCGGCAGCCGCAGGGTCTCGGCGAAGAGCCTCGCTGCTCGCTCAGCGCCGTCCAACCACACGTCCGAGCCCAGGACGAGCACAGGCCGCTCGGCGGCGCGGAGAGCACGGGCAACCGCGTCCAGGTCCTCCTCGGCGGGCTCGAGCACCGTCGGTGGAGGCGAGGGGAGGTCTGGCATCTCGGCATGGCTGAAGAGCTCGTCCATCGGGATGTCGACGAATGTGGGCCCGCGGTGGGCCATCGCCGCCACCCGCAGGGCCTCGTCCAGCACGAGCGGGACGGACCCCGGCGACGGTGCGGTGGCGGCCATCTTCACCAACGGTCGGAGCAGGGGCGGGTGGTCCATCTCCTGCAGCGCCCCGGAGCCCCACCGGGAGGTCGGCGCACGTCCGCCGACGACGAGCATCGGCACGCCACTCGCCTGGGCCTGCGCGATCGCGGTGACGCCGTTCGTGACACCGGGCCCTGCCGTCAGGACGGCCAGGCCGGGCGCGCGGGTCAGCTTGCCCGTCGCCTCGGCGGCGAAGACGGCGCTCTGCTCATGGCGTACGTCGACCAGGCGCATAGGTGGGCGGGCCTTGGTGGCCGCGTCGTAGAAGGGGAAGACATGCGCACCGGACAGGGTGAACATGGTTCGGACGCCGTGGGCCCGCATGGCAGTCAGCCCGAGGGTGCCCGCATGTCCGGAGAGGGTCGCTGCCACCAGGTCAACCTACCGGCAGGCCCGAGGCCGCCCAGCCGCACCGTAGGCTCGCCGCCGTGCCGACCCTGGACGAGGTGGTGCGAAGTGAGACCGCGCTGGACGAGGCTGCCCTGGCGTGGGTGCGGAGGCTTGTCGGGGAGTGGCGGCTGCTCTCGGACCTGTCCTTCGCGGACCTGGTCCTCTGGCTGCCGACCCGTGACGGCAGCGGTTTCGTCGTCGGTGCGCAGCAGCGGCCGAGCACGAGCCCTACGGCATTCGTCGACGATCTCGTCGGCACCCGGTTCGCGCGAGGGCGCCGCCCATTGATGGACGACGCCTTCGACACCGGCCGAGTGCGCCGCGAAGGGGATCCAGAGTGGTGGGACGACATCCCGGTGCGGGTGGAGGCCATCCCAGTCAGGCTCGGTGACCGTGTGATCGGCGTGGTCGCGCGCAACACCAACCTCGTCTCGGTCCGCACGCCCAGCCGGCTCGAGCTCGTCTACCTGCAGTGCGCTGCACAGCTGGCCCGGATGGTCGCCGAGGGCCGGTTCCCCCGCCCCGGCGAGCAAGACGTGGACTGGGACGCCTCCCGCGGCGCACCGAACGTCGGCGACGGCCTCATCCACCTCGACGTCGATGGCCGCGTTCGGTTCGCCAGCCCGAACGCGGTCTCGGCCTACCGGCGGGCCGGGCTGGCCACCGACCTCGTGGGGCAGTCGTTGGCCGAGGTGACCCTTGCCATGGGCGCCACCACGGTGTCTGGCGACCTTGTGCTCGACCTCGCCAGCGTGCTGTCCGGTCGCCGCCCATGGCGGGTGGAAGTGGCCCTGCCGGGTGAGACCCCGCTGACGCTCACGAGCAGAGTCATCCCGCTCGAGCCGGGCGGTCGGCACGAGGGCGCCGTCGTCCTCGTGCGCGACATCACGGACCTGCGCCGCCGTGAGCAGCAGCTCATCTCCAAGGAAGCGACGATCCGCGAGATCCACCACCGGGTGAAGAACAACCTGCAGACCGTGGCCTCCCTGCTGCGCCTGCAGTCCCGCCGTGTGCAGGACCCGGCCGCCCGAGTAGCCCTCGAGGAGGCGGTCGGAAGGGTCGCGGCGATCGCGGTCGTGCACGACACGCTGTCCCAGACCGCTGACGAAGACGTCGACATGGATGACGTGATCGACCGGCTCGGAGCCCTCATCGTCGACATGGCCCGCGGGGACCCGCGGGCCGCCCTGACCGTCTCGCGGCTGGGCAGTGCGGGGAACCTCCCCGCAGTGATGGCGACCCCAGTGGCCATGGTGCTGACCGAGCTGCTGCAGAACGCCGTCGAGCACGGCAGCCGAGACGGGCGCGGGCATGTGGTGGTCACCGCGGAACGCACGTCACCGACACTGGTCCTCGTCGTGGACGACGAGGGTCCTGGGCTGCCCGACGGGTTCGACCCGGAGCGCTCTGACCGGCTGGGTCTGCGCATCGTCCGAACGCTGGTGGAGGAGCGCGGCGGGCAGATCGGCTGGTCCGGCAACGCCGAAGGCGGGACGAGGGTCCGCATCGTGCTGCCGGTACCGCAGACCCCCGGCGCGAGCCACGACCCGCTGTCAGGGTGAGGTCGCCCGGCCCGTCGTTTCGGTCGCCGGCTTCAGCGAGCGCGGGCGGCGCGCGCCCGGCGGCGACGCAGCGCCCGGCGCTCGTCCTCGCTCATGCCGCCCCAGACCCCGGCGTCCTGACCGTTCTCCAGCGCCCACTGCAGGCACGCCTCGCTGACGTCGCAACGTGCGCACACCTGCTTGGCCTGCTCGATCTGGAGCAGCGCAGGGCCCGTGTTGCCGATCGGGAAGAAGAGCTCGGGGTCCTCTTCCAGGCAAGCGGCCCGGTGGCGCCAGTCCATGGCGTACTGCTCCGTTCGTGAGGCGAGGGTGGCCTGACGAGCGCGGGATGCCCCGACACTCGTCATCGCCGACCATGGTGGTCGGCGATGACCCTTCCAGTGTAGGTGGAAACCATGTGAAAGTCTTCACATGTTCCCGTCCACCCCGGGATTCTTGGGTGAGACGGCTGCGTCCCGTCCGGCCCGAACCGCCTAGCCGAGGACCGCGACTGCGTCCGGCACGCTCCGCAACGACAGCGCCTGCGTGCTCCCCAAGTACTCGCCGTCGATCTGCATGGGCATCGGGCGATCGGCCGTCAACCGGATCGAGGGCAGGTCGTCCCTGCTCAGGACGCTGGAGCCGACGGGTCCGTGCCGGGTGAGGACGATCATCGCGGCGTGCCCACAAGTGGAGAGGACGCCGAGGTCGCGAAGAGCAACCAGGTCCAGCCCGGCGTCGAAGGAGGACCTCGGGGTCGGGCGCACGCTGATCGAGCCGAGGTAGGTCCATGGTGAGGAGTTCGTCACCAACGCCAGGTACAGGCCGGTCTGCTCCGTGCCGTCCGGCAGGTGGGCGGTGATCGCCGGGGTTCGGCGGTCCTCGGCGAAGAACCGGCGCACGGCTGTGCGCACGTAGCGGGCCGGGGTCGCCCGCTTCCCCCGCGTGCGTGCCTCGTCCACGCCTCGGACGACGGCCGCGTCCAGGCCAAGCCCCGCGTTGAATGCGAACCAACGGTCCTCTGCCACGGCAAGGCCGACCTTGCGGGTGCGTGCACCGTGGCGCAGCGACCACAGCAGCCGACCGGCTGCACGCACCGGATCGGCCGGCAGTCCGAGGTTCCTGGCGAAGACGTTGGCGCTGCCGCCGGGGATGATGCCCAGCGCCGGCACGTCCGGCCCAGGACCGGGGCCGGTGGCCCCGTGGCCGAGCATGCCGTTGAGCACCTCGTTGACCGTGCCGTCGCCGCCGTAGGCGATGACGGCCGAGGCGCCGATCGTCCGGGCACGTTCGGCGGCCTGGACTGCGTGTCCTCGGTGTGTGGTGGTGACGACGTCGACGGAGCCGGCCCCGGCCATGGCGGCGATGACGAGCTCGTGGATCTCCGGTGCCGTCGTCGTCGCGTTGGGGTTGACGATGACCACGACATGCACGACCGGGACTCTAGTGGCCCCCAGCCCGACTTCTACGCTGTCAGGGTGAGCGATGCCGCTGAGCTCGACCCGAGGCTTCGGGCGACCCATCGGGTGATCCTGGTCGCGGTTGGGCTCGAAGCGCTGGTGCTGCTGGTCCTCGGCGGCGCGGAGGTGCTGAGCGTCGTGACCGGGTCGGCCGCACAGAGCTCGGACGTGGCCACGGGGTCCGGGCTCTTCTTCCTCTTCATGGGGCTGGTCGTCGTCGGCGTCGGCTACGGCGTCTGGCGCAGGCTTCCTGCGGTCTACGGCGGGACGGTGTTCCTGCAGCTGCTCGCCCTGGCGCTCGTGATCACGATGGCCGGGGCCGGCTTCTGGCTGGGGGTCGTCGCGCTCGTGCTGGTCGCAGGCTCGGCGCTGATCGCCTTGCTGTCCCTGCCCGGCCGGTTGCTCTTCGGTCGAGGCGAGCCCTGAGGGGATGGGTCAGGCCGGCTCGGCCGTCTGCAGCCCCGCTCGGAGCTGGGTGAGGGCCCGGGCCAGCAGGCGCGAGACGTGCATCTGGGAGATCCCTACCTGATCGGCGATCTGGGACTGGGACATCTCCTCGAAGAACCGTAGGTAGAGGATGTCGCGGTCCCGCTCGGTCAGCTCGGCCAGCAACGGCCGCAGCGCAGCGTGCTCCTCGACCCGCTCGAGGGCGGAGTCCAGCCGTCCCATGGTCTCAGCCAGCGACAAGCCGTCGGCCGAGCGGGGTGCCTCGATCGGGACGGTGGAGTAGGCCTCGCTGGCCTCGAGGGCCTCGATCACCTTCTCGCGATCGATGCCCAGGTGGGTGGCGATCTCGCTGGCGTTCGGGGCGCGTCCGTTGACGCTGGTGAGGTGGGCGACGGCACGGTTCACCGCTGCGGTGGCCTCCTGGAGTCCGCGGGGCATCCGCACGGCCCAGGCGGTGTCCCGGAAGTGTCGACGGACCTCGCCGAGCACGGTCGGGGTGGCGAAGCTGGAGAACGCGGCCCCCTGGGCTGGGTCGTAGCGGTCGATCGCCTTCACGAGCCCCAGCATCGCCACCTGCTCGAGGTCTTCAGTCGCCTCGCCCCGGTTCGCGAAGCGGCGGGCCAGGGAGAGCGCCAGTGGCCGGTGCAGAGCCGCGAGCTCAGCCCGCAGCGCCTCGCGCGCCGGGTCTGCCTGGTCCAGCGACGCCAGCGCCGCGAACGCCTCCTGGCTGCGTTCTCGCCCTGCGGTGCGGCTCAACGTGCTGCCGGAAGCGGGAACCACAGGTCGATGCGGAGCCGATTGTCGGTGGCCTGGACGTCGATGTCGGGGACGAGGGCGGACAGCACCGCCCACGTGAAGGAGGTCTGGCTCGGAGGTGTGGCGTCGTGGACAGCGGCGGAGAGGCGGACCCGCAACCCGCCGTCCTCCACGGCCACCAGGCACGCCAGTCTGCCGTCGGCCACCCCGTGCTCGAGCAGCATCGCGGCAGCTTCGTTCACGGCCAGACGGAGGTCCTCGACGCTGTCGAGGTCGAGGTCGAGCCGGGTCCCCACCCCCGCGACGGTGGCTCGAAGGACGCTGACGAAGGCGGTCACGGCCGGGACGGTGAGGTGCATGTCGTCCCCCGGGCCGATGCCACGCTCGGTCGGGTCTCGTCGCACGTCGGGGTCGCGCGTTCCTGGGGCAGACGGCTGCTCGTTCATCCTGATCCTCCTCTGCCGAGGTCGGAACCGCCGTCGGACACGACGTCGACGGGTGCCGGCGTCGGTCGGGCGGCCAACCGTGCCAGGGCAGGGCCCTGCACACGTTGGACGGTCCACTCCTGCATCGGCGCCGCCCCCAGGCTCCGGTAGAAGGCGAGGGCCGGCTCGTTCCAGTCCAGGACCCACCACTCGAGCCGACCGTACCCCTGTGCGCGGCAGTGCTCGGCGAGCGCGCTCACCAGCGCTCGAGCGGCCCCGAGCCGACGTGCATCAGGTGTGACGTAGAGGTCCTCCAGCCAGATCCCATGTCGGCCCAGCCACGTCGAGTAGGTGACGTACCACACCGCCATCCCGACGACGCTCGGTGCGACCTCGGGTTCGACCAACTCGGCGACGTGCGCGTGGACCGCTGGTTCAGCCGAGAAGAGGTTTCGTGCCAGGTCGTCCTGGCTGGCGAGCACCTCGTGCGCGGAGCGCTCGTACTCGGCCAGCTCGGTGATGAAGCCGTGCATCGCGGGGACGTCGTCCGGCCGCGCCGCCCGCACGCGGATCACGCCTTCTTCGTCTCCCAGAAGATGTCGGCGATGGCGTCGATCTTCGCCAGGAGCCCATCGGCCACAGCCACGTCCATGCCGCCCTTGGTGCCGGCGGCCCCGGCCAGCTTGGTGGCCTCGTTGAACAGCGTGTGGAGCTCGGGGTAGGCCTCGAAGTGCGGGGGCTTGAAGTAGTCCGTCCAGAGCACCCACAGGTGCTCCTTCACCAGGTGCGAGCGCTGCTCCTTGATCTGCACGGCACGCTCTCGGAAGACGGGGTCCTCGTTGGCGTGGTACTTCTCCATGATGGCCTTCACCGACTGAGCCTCGATGCGTGCCTGCGCCGGGTCGTAGACCCCGCAGGGGAGGTCGCAGTGGGCCGAGGCGGTGACGGTTGGGGAGAACAGGGACGAGATGACCTGCTGCACGGATACTCCTTCGGGTGATCGACGGTTCCGTCCTGCACGGGCAGGACCTGTTCGGACAGTACCGGGTAGCGCTCGGATCACCAGCCTGAAGGGACCTGCCGTGCCGGTCTCCGGCCCAAGCGCCGCTGAGCCGGTGGCTGGGGCGCCATGATGCGACTTGGCTGGGCCCGGGTCCAGGGCGACTCGATGTCACCGACCCTGGCCGACGGGGACCGGCTCCTCGTCGTCTATGGCCTGGCGGTCCAGGCCGGCGACCTCGTCCTGCTCCGGGTCCCGGGATGGCCGCTCATGGTGAAGCGGGCCACGGTCCGTACCGCCGAGGGATGGTGGGTGGAGCGTGACGGTGTCCGCGGTCGGGACTCGGCGGACTTCGGAGCGGTCCCGCCCGAGGGGGTGCTGGCCGTCGTGCTGGCGCGCTCCTGGCCGCGACCGGCCGTGCGCCGAGGCCTGCGTCGGCACAGGTAGCCTTTTGCGCCATCATGTCCCAGATCTCGGGCTCGTCCTCCCTCGGCGCTCCCAGCCAGCGCACCGATGCCGTGTTCACCCTGCACGAGCACGGGAAGATGGAGGTTCGGTCCACGGTGCCGCTGCGTGACCGCGATGACCTGGCCAAGGCCTACACGCCCGGAGTGGCCGAGGTGTGCGAGGCCATCGAGCAGGACCCGGACCTGGCCTACGACTACACCTGGAAGGGCGGCACCGTCGCGGTGGTCACCGACGGGACGGCCGTGCTGGGACTGGGGGACATCGGACCGACGGCCGCGTTGCCCGTCATGGAGGGCAAGGCGATCCTGTTCAAGGAGTTCGGCGAGGTCAACGCCGTCCCGCTCTGCCTTGCCTGCACCGACGTCGAGGAGTTCGTGGAGACCGTCGTCCGCATCGCGCCCGCCTTCGGGGGCATCAATCTCGAGGACATCTCCGCCCCGCGCTGCTTCGAGATCGAGCGGTTGCTCCAGGAGCGCCTTGACATCCCCGTCTTCCACGACGACCAGCACGGGACCGCCATCGTGGTGCTGGCGGCACTGGTGAACGCGATGCAGATCACCGGACGCCACGTGGTCGACACCCGAGTGGTGATCTCCGGGGCCGGGGCGGCCGGCGTCGCCGTCGCCCGCATCCTCTACGAGGCGGGGGTCGGTGACATCGTCGTGGTGGATCGCCAGGGAACGCTGCACCCAGGCCGTGAGGAGCTGCCCTGGCACAAGGCAGAGATGCTCGCATGGACCAATCGCGCGGGGATCGCCGGTTCGCTCACCGATGCCCTGCGCGGAGCGGACGCCTTCGTGGGGGTCTCCGGTGGGTCTGTCCCGGAGCGGGCGATCACCGGCATGGCCGAGGACGCCATCGTCTTCGCGCTGGCCAACCCCACCCCTGAGGTCCACCCCGACGTGGCAGCCAAGCATGCCGCCGTGGTGGCCACCGGCCGTAGCGACTACCCGAACCAGATCAACAACGTGCTGGCGTTCCCGGGCATCTTCCGGGGTGCGATGGCGGTGCGTGCTTCCCGCATCACCGAAGGCATGAAGATCGCAGCGGCCGACGCGTTGGCCGGACTCGTCAGGGACCGCCTCGCTCCCGACTTCGTCATCGCCTCGGCCCTGGACCGGCGGGTCGGCCCCACGGTTGCCGCGGCGGTGGCCGCGTGCGCCCGCCGCGACGGGGTCGCTCGGGCCTGACCAGCGCGCTGGGCCCCTGGCTAGCCTGAGCACCATGTTCGCCGTCTACGCCGCCAGGACCGACCCGGACTCCCCGCTCGAGGGCCTCGTCGTCGGCGAGCGACCCGAGCCGGACGTCCCCGACGGGTGGGCCGTGGTGGAGGTCCGCGCAGCCAGCCTGAACCATCACGACCTGTGGTCCCTACGCGGGGTCGGTCTGCCGGAGGGTCGGCTGCCGATGATCCTGGGGTGTGATGCCGCCGGGGTGGACGAGGACGGCAACGAGGTCCTCGTGCACGCGGTCGTCTCGGACCCGTCCTGGCGAGGTGACGAGACCGAGGACCCCAGGCGCAGCCTGCTCTCCGAGCGGTACCAGGGCACCTTCGCGACGAAGGTGGCCGTCCCGCGCTACAACCTGGTGCCCAAGCCCCCGGAGCTGTCGTTCGCCGAGGCAGCCTGCCTGCCGACTGCGTGGCTCACGGCCTACCGCATGCTCTTCACCCAGAGCGGCCTCGCTCCCGGCTCGACCATCCTCGTGCAGGGCGCCGGGGGTGGTGTGGCGACGGCGCTGGTGGTCCTGGCAGCCGCGGCCGGCTACCGCGTGTGGGTCACCAGTCGCGACGCGGGGAAGCGGGAGCGAGCCTTGACTCTCGGCGCTCATGCTGCCTTCGACAGCGGTGCGCGACTGCCCGAGAGGGTCGACGGCGTCATGGAGACCGTGGGGAAGGCAACCTGGTCCCACTCGTTGCGCTCGCTGCGCCCGGGCGGCGTCCTGGTGGTCTCAGGGGCGACGAGCGGGTACCGGGCCGAGACCGAGCTCAATCGGGTCTTCTTCCTGCAGCTGAAGGTGGTGGGCTCGACCATGGGAACGCGACCGGAGCTGGACCGGCTCGTGGAGCTGTGCCGCAGCGCCGGGGTGCGTCCGTTGGTGGACCGCGTCGTTCCGGCCGGCGAGGCGCCTCGGGCCTTCGCAGCCCTGGCCGAGGGCGACGTCTTCGGCAAGATCGTGCTCGACCTCACGGGCTGAGACCGCGCACCCTTCAGGGCAGCGAGGTCCCGGTCTGCACCCTGGGCTGCCCGATCGGGCAAGCGACGGCGGTGCCGCGCCCTCTAGGGTCGTGGCGATGGACAGGCTCGCCCGCCCCACGCAGGGGCGGGTTCCGCGGGAGGCTGGAAGCCCCGGTCGCGGCCCCAGCGCGCCCCGACAGGCGGCCAACCCTCGCCCCGGCGTCGGGTTGGCCGTGCTCCCTCGTGACCTGGAGCTGGCGACCGCCGCCGGGAACCGCGCCTTCGGCAGCCTGCTGGCCTCGCGACTCGACCCCGAGCAGGTCACCTTGCAGCGGGTCCCGGTCGCCTACGACGACACCGGGGAGACGCTCTACGAGGACCCGGGCACGGGTCAGACCCAGTTCCAGCCGACGTCCTACTCCAGCGGAACCGTGGCCGGCGGCGGCGGGATCCAGTACGAGATGGCTCGTAGCGGGACCGAGGTCACCGTGACGGTGAACATCCTCTTCGTCTCCCAGGCCCGAGATACCCAGGAGACCTTGCCGAACGGCTCGCCCAACCCCAACTACCAGGGCTACGTCGGGCCTGAGTCCGTCATCGCCGCCGAGGACCCACGCCGCCAGTTCGCGATCGACCGGTGCTCCACGATCGGTGCGACCTGGGGACACTACGACCTCGTCGGCCGTGCGCTGCCTGCCCCGGCCACCGGTGGTGCCCCGGCAGGCTCCGCCGGCACCGGTCCCGTCGATGCCGGGACCCCGGCCCCGGCAGCCGGGGTCGCGCCGGCCCCCGGCCCGGCGCCCGCCCCGCAACCGGAGATCCGCCTGCCGCTGAGGTTCGTGGCGAATCCGGTCTTCGACCCGACCGCCAGCAGCCACAGCAAGGTCCGGGTGTTCGGTCCGGCGACCGCCGCCGACCGGGCCGGTGCCCACCCGATCGACTCCGGCAACTGGTACATGAACACCACGAACTACGGCGACGCTGACGTGGACGCGATCTACGCCCACGAGTACGGGCACCTCGTGGGTCTGCAGGACGAGTACTTCCGCAGCAACGACCAGGTCCACCAGACGTTGCACCGGATGGGCGGTGGCGCGGCCAACTCGGACGCGGCACTCGACCGCGAGACGCTGCGCAGGATGGTGATGGCGGCGATGGGACGGGCGCTGTACTCACGGCTGCGCAGTCTCCTCAGCGAGGTCGGCCGGGCGTTCATGACGCAGCACCGGCTGCTGCGTCGCCAGCTCGCCGATGCGATCAGGGCCTCCTGGCAGGACGCAGCCGTGCGTGCGGCGATCGCAGACACCATCCGGGACGAGGTGCCCACCCGATACCGAGGGCACGTCGAGCGCGTCGTTGCCTTCCAGACCGAGGGCAACCTGTCGAATGTGAGCGTGGCCGACGAGGCGTTGGCGCAGATGACCGCCGCGGGAGTGCAGGGCAACGCCCTGAGCTTCTTCGGCCAGCAGTTCGACGACTTCGTCGGGTCCTCCTTCGGTGTCACCGGGGCCGACGGGACCACGACGACGATGCAAGCCGAGATGTCGGGCAACGTGTGGGGCGCTGCCTCCTCCGGCTCCGGGGCTGCTGCCGGCTCTGCGGTCGCCGATCGCGTGGTCGGGTCGGCGTCCCTGCCGATCCCCGCGATCCGGCCGTCCTCGACCTTGCTCGGCCAGCTCGGCGCGATCCCGGCAACCTGGAGCACGCCCGGAGAGGGCATCGACGCCACCTACACGCCCGCAGTCGTGACCACGGCCGCTCGGGAGGCTGCGACCGCGGTGGTGACCAGCGGTGCCATCGGCCGCATCGCCTCGCTGTCCGACCTCTATCGTCGCGTGCTGGGGATCGTGAACGGGTCCGCCAGGGGCAGCAGCCAGCAGGCAGTCCACCGCTTCCTGGACGAGGCCCTGCACCCGGCGATCACGGCTCAGGTCACCGCGCTGCGGGGGCAGATCGACACCGAGGTCGACAGCGTCATGGGCCTGCCGGCAGGGGCGGCGGCTGCGCGAAGCCCCCGAGACACGAACATCGCCTCGGTGGCGTCGTCGTTGCACGCCTTGCTGCAGGCACAGCAGAACAGCGCGAGCTGGAACCAGTCCGCCGACATCAACCCTGGGGCTGGCGGTGCGGGCACCGATGTGCGCTACTCGATGGACACCATGATGGGCAACAACACCACGGGTGCCGGTGCCTTCCGGGCGGACATGATCCAGCCGATCGTCGACCAGTTCAACGGGAACCCGGTCCTGCGGGACCCGGCGCGTGAGGAGGCATTCCGGTCTGTGGGTCGGTGAGGATGGAAGGAAGCTCATGAGCGGATTCGCGGTCTGGGAGCTGCACGCCGGGGCGGGGCCGGTCCTGGAGAAGGTCGAGCTGTCCTCGTCCGGAGCGGCGACGTGGTGGCGGCTGGAGGCCGCCGGCCCGGGACAGGTGGCAGTCGGTCGTTGGCGGGGGGAGCTTTCGGCACACCAGTTGCCGGAGGTGCTGCGGGCCATCAGGGACGTGGGCTCGCCGCAGGAGGCCCGGCGGCCGTCCGCGGGGGGTGCGTGGCAGCTGACGGTCGACGGCGAGCCAGCGCGTCCGGCCACCGGCGCAAGCCTTGCCGCGGGGATGATGGCCCGGAGCGCCTGCACCGAGGCCGATGGCGCCGTGGGCTTCGACGTCCGTCGACAGACGATCGGGGGCCAGCCCCGGGTCGTGCTGCGTGCCCAAGCGGTCGGGGCACCGGTCGTCCTCCGTGTCGACGCCGATCCTCCGGGCAGGCCGACGGCGTGGGCGGACTCCGAGGGCGAGGTGCTCGGGCTGGAGGCCGACGCGATCGAGCTTGGCGCGCGTCCGGCCAGCGGTGCGCTCCCGCTGGGCCAGGGCCTCCCGGTGCGCCTGCACGGGAGGCTTCACGTCGGCTCGGTCGAGGTGCGGTTTCGAGTGGTGCTGGCCGAGGAGGCCGATGCTGCCGGCAGGCCGGAGTAGCCGCCCCGTTGGAGCCTTCGGCGGGCGGGTCAGTCCTCGTCGTCGCTGCGGGCCAACCAGGTGGCGAGCCCGTCGATGGTGGCCTCGGCCTCCGGGTGCTCGTCCAGGTAGTCACGCAACCGCTCGGCGACCCAGGCAAGGGTCACTGACTCCTCGCCACGTCGATCCGCCAGCTCTTCGAGCCCGCGATCGGTGAAGTACATCGGTGGTGTCGTCCCGCCGATCAGGCGAACGCGCTGTCGAGCAGGGTCCGTTGCTCGCCTTGGTGCCGGCTGTGTGACCCGACCGACGGAGCCGAGCTCTCGCTCCGGGAAACCCGTTCGAGAGGCACGGGCAGGTGACTGGCCAGGTTGAGCGCCATGAACGGCCATGCTCCCTGGTTGGCAGGTTCGTCCTGCACCCACCGGATCGTCTGCAACGAGGGGTAGCGCTCCACCTGCCCGCGGATCTCCTGCACCGGGAGCGGGTAGAGCCGCTCCACGCGCACGATGGCGACCGACCCGTCCTTGCGCACCTCGCGCTCGGCCTCGAGCTCATGGGCGACCTTGCCCGAGCACAGCAGCAGCGTTCGCACCTGTGTGGCGCTCGCTGAGGCATCGGGGATGATCGGGCGGAAGGTTCCGGTGGTGAAGTCGACCGGGTCCGAGGTCGCACGCTTGTTGCGCAGCATCGACTTCGGGGTGAACACGATGAGTGGGCGGTGCACCGGCTCGAGTGCCTGATGCCGAAGCAGGTGGAAGTAGTTGGCCGGGTCGGTCGGCTGGGCGACCTGGATGGCGCCCTCCGCCGCCAGGGTGAGGAACCGCTCGATACGGCCCGAGGAGTGGTCGGGGCCCTGGCCCTCGTAGCCGTGCGGCAGGAGTAGCACGACGCCGGAGTGCTGGCCCCACTTGGCCTCGCCGGAGACGATGAACTCGTCCACGATGGTCTGGCCGCCGTTGAGGAAGTCCCCGAACTGGGCCTCCCACAGCACGAGGGCCTCCGGGCGGGCGACCGAGTAGCCGTACTCGAAGCCGAGCGCAGCGAACTCGCTCAGCAATGAGTCGTAGATGAAGAACTGCGCCTGGTGGCTGTCCAGGTTGCGCAGCGGCGTCCACTCGGCCCCCGTGTGGCGGTCGATGATGGTGGCGAAGCGCTGCACGAACGTCCCGCGCCGGCTGTCCTGACCGGCAAGGCGGACGGGCCGGTTGTCGAGCAGCAGAGACCCGAACGCGATGATCTCGGCGGTGCCCCAGTCGATCTTGCCGCCCGTGATCGCGGCGGCCCGACGTTGCAGCTGAGGAAGGACCTTCGGGTGGACGGTGAAGCCGTCGGGCACCTCGGTGTAGGACTTCGCGATCCGCGCCAGTGTCTCCTCGGAGATGGCGGTACGGACCACGTCGTCGAACGGTGTGGGTTTGCTGGGGTAGGACGGCACGGTGGTGTAGTCGCCGATGGGTCCGCTGGTTGCCTGACGGGTCTCGTCGAAGACACGCTCGAGCTCCAGCTGGTAGTCACGGAGGGCCGCCTCGGCCTCCTCGATGGTGATGTCCCCACGGCCGATGAGCGCCTCGGTGTACAGCTTGCGGACCGAGCGCTTCTGCTCGATGAGGTCGTACATGATCGGCTGGGTGTACGAGGGGTCGTCGCCCTCGTTGTGGCCGCGTCGCCGGTAGCAGATCATGTCGATGACGACGTCCTTGTTGAACGCCTGTCGGAACTCGAACGCCAGCCGGGCGACCCGGACGCAGGCCTCGGGATCGTCGCCGTTGACGTGGAAGATCGGCGCCTGAACCATGCGTGCGACGTCGGTGCTGTAGACGCTGGAACGAGAGTGGTGCGGTGCGGTGGTGAAGCCGACCTGGTTGTTCACCACCACGTGGATCGTCCCGCCGGTCCGGTAGCCACGGAGCTGGGAGAGGTTCAGCGTCTCGGCCACCACGCCCTGACCGGCGAAGGCGGCATCACCGTGCATGAGGATCGGCAGGACCGGGAACTCTTCGCCCCGGTCCAGGACGTCCTGCTTGGCCCGAGCGATGCCCTCCAGGACCGGGTCGACAGCCTCCAGGTGGGACGGGTTCGCCGACAGCGACACCCGGATCGCGTTGCCGTTCTCCCCGGTGAACTGTCCCTCCGCGCCGAGGTGGTACTTCACGTCCCCCGAACCTTGAACCGTGCGAGGGTCGATGTTGCCCTCGAACTCACGGAAGATCTGCCCGTAGGACTTGCCGACGATGTTGGCCAGGACGTTCAGCCGGCCGCGGTGGGGCATGCCGATCGTGGCCTCGACGAGACCGCTGCTGGCCGCGTTCGAGATCACTTCGTGCAGCATGGGGATGACGGACTCCCCGCCCTCCAAGGAGAAGCGCTTCTGACCGACGTACTTCGTTTGCAGGAACGTCTCGAACGCCTCGGCCTGGTTGAGCTTGTGCAGCGTCCGGAGCTGCTCCTCTCGGGGCGTGCGGTGCACCTCGCTCTCGAGCCGATCCTGCAGCCACCGGCGCTGGTCCGGGTCCTGGATGTGCATGTACTCCACGCCGACCGTGCGGCAGTAGGCATTGCGCAGGATCCCAAGGATGTCGCGGAGGCGATGGAAGGGTCGTTCGCCGCCGAAGGAGCCGGTGGCGAACTCGCGATCGAGGTCCCAGAGGGTGAGGCCGTGCGAGGTGATGTCGAGGTCGGGGTGGCTGCGCTGCCGATACTCCAGAGGGTCGGTGTCGGCCATGAGGTGACCGCGAACGCGGTAGGCGTGGATGAGCTCGAGGACTCGCGCCTGCCGGCCGATCTCGTCCTCGTGGCTGACCGAGATGTCGGGGACCCAGCGGATCGGTTCGTAGGGGATGCGGAGCGAGGTGAAGATCTCGTCGTAGAAGGCGTTGTCGCCGAGGAGCAGACCGTGGACGATCCGGAGGAACTCCCCGCTCTGTGCACCCTGGATGATCCGGTGGTCGTAGGTGCTGGTGAGGGTGATGACCTTGGACACCGCCAGGCGCGCGAGGGTGTCGACGGAGGCACCCTGGTACTCCGCCGGGTACTCCATCGCTCCCACCCCGATGATGGCGCCCTGGCCAGCCATGAGCCGTGGGACGGAGTGCACGGTGCCGATGGTGCCCGGGTTGGTCAGGCTGATCGTCGTGCCGCGGAAGTCCTCCAGCGCCAGCCTCCCGGCTCGCGCCTTGCGCACCACTTCCTCGTAGCCCGACCAGAAGTAGGCGAAGTCCATCTCGCCGGCGTCCTTGATGGCGGGGACGACCAGCTGGCGGGTGCCGTCCGCCTTCTGCAGGTCGATGGCCAGGCCGAGGTTGATCTGCTCGGGGTGCACGACGGCGGGCTTGCCGTCGACCTCGGCGAAGGCGGCGTTCATCGCCGGCATCTGCTGCAGGGCCCGGACGATGGCGAACCCGATGAGGTGGGTGAACGACACCTTGCCACCGCGCGAGCGGGACAGGTGGTTGTTGATCACGATGCGGTTGTCGGTCAAGAGCTTGGCGGGGACCGCACGCACCGACGTGGCCGTCGGCACCGACAGCGACTGCGACATGTTGGTGACCACTCGCGCGGCGGGCCCACGCAGGATCGCCGGCGGCGGCCCGCCGGAGCTCGCCGGGGTACTCGGACCACTCGCGACGTCGGCATCCGGGCCAGCGGTTCCTCGAGGCGCTGTCGTGGAGGTGACAGCAGCCGACTCCACCGGTCGTGGTGGCGCGCTCGGTTGCGCTCGTGCTCCTGAGGACGCCGGGGCGGTGGTTGGGCGAGGGGGAGCCGGTGGGGTGGTGGCGGTTGGCTTCGCCGCGGCAGCTGGTGCCCTGCCACGGGTGCCGACCTCCGCGCTGCGGAAGTCCTGGAAGAACTCGTTCCACGCCGCGTCGACCGATGTCGGATCCTGCTGCCAGCGCTCATACATCTCGTCGACGAGCCATGCGTTGGCGCCGAACAGGTCACGGTCCGCCTGGGACTGCGACGCGGACCTGGGGTTCGGATCGTTCACCGATGACCACCTCATGGGCGTGTGGGAGTCAGGCCAGGTTAGTCGTCGGGACGCTCGGCATGCATCATGGCCGACGAGCCGCACGGGGTTCGCGGCGAGCGGCGCTCGCGGTTCGGTGAGCGGTGGGCCTCAGTCGACCCGGCGCCCGAACATGATCTCGTCCCAGGTGGGGACGTGCGAGCGGGGTGGAGTGCTGACCTGAGGGCTGGGTTCAGCCTGCTGGGCATCGACGGAGGGGGTCGCCGGTGCTGTCGCTGTGGGCGGTCGGCGACGACCGGCCGGGTGGCGCCCGAGCGGAGGGATCGGTCCGGTGGGGTCCTCGCTGCCCAGCGCATCTGGTTCGCCGTCGTTCGTCGGCTGCGTCTCGGCTGGCGATCCCGCGCCACCCCCAGCTCCAGCCGCGTCGCTGAAGAGGTCGTCGACCGCTCGGTCATGCGCCGGCTCGGACTCGGTGACCCCCTCCGCGGGTGTGCCGGCAGGGGTGGAGGCCCCACCTCCGGTGAGGACCTTCAACCGGGATGCCCTCGGCGGCGGACCCCCTTTCCTGGCGCGACCGGCTGCCGCCGAGGCAGGGTCGAGCAGGGCCCTGGCCTCGTCGTCGTGTGGGATCGCCGAGCGGGGGCCTGAGTCGGTGAGCCACAACGCTGCTCTGGTGGTGTCGCCGTCGGACCACCGGCTGGCGACTACCCACCGACCGTCGTCTCGTCGCCACGCGTCCCACTCCACGTCCTCGGCCTTGGCTCCCGTGGCTCGCTCGAGCACGAGCCCCAACGGCTGGGCCTCCGGGTCGTCCGGCACCCGGACGTAGGCCTGAGCTGCGCGCCCGGCCAGGTGCGCGCGCTCAGCCAGGACCGGTACGGCATAGGGCTCGATCTTGTCCGGCGCCATGCCAGCGGACTCGGAGAGCTCGGCGATACTGGCACCGGAGCGAACCCGGGCTTGGATCTGGCGCGGAGTCAGCTCTTCCCGTGTCAGTCGCAGCTGTCCTGACGGGTCCTCACCTCGGACCACGGCGTGCAGCCGGTCGTCGATGGGCAAGCGGTACTGGACGCCGGCAGCGTCACGGAGCAGCAGCGAGCGGCCTCCCGTCGAGGTCGTGCTGATGGCGGCGATCGTGAGGTCTCGCATCTTTCCCCCTGCTCCCGGCGGTGCGCGGTGACTGACGTGGCGTCACGGACTCAGCAGCATCGTCCCCGCCTAGAGGGGTCCCTCCAAGTCGCCACGCAGGGCAGCGCCGGAAGAAGGACTCCCGACGGGGGTCGCAGCCACCGAACCGGTGCGCCAGGCCAGCAGCGTCACCAGGCCGCCGAGCAGTCCGGACACAACCGCGACCAGGAAGGCAGCCGACGGGTCCACCCGGTCGATGATCTGTCCGGAGACCGCGGCGCCGAGGGCCACCCCGATGCCGAGCGCGGTGCTGGACCAGGCCAGGGCCTCGGTCAGGCGTTCCGCCGGGCTGCGTTGCTGCACCGCGGTGAAGCCCGCGATCAAGGTGGGCGCGATGGCGAGGCCGGCCAGGGCGAGCACCCCTGCCAACGCTGGCCAGGAGGCGACCGTGGTGGCCGGCAGAAGTGCGAAGGAGAGCAGCAGCAGGCCGTAGGGGAACCGTCGGGACTGAGGCGTCGGTGGTGGCCGTGTCCCGGCCACCACACCGGCCAGCAGGCTGCCTGCCGCGAAAGACGCCAGCACCACTCCGGCTGCCCAGGGCGTCCCGGCCTGGTCGGTGAAGGCCACGGTCGTCACCTCTGCCGTGCCGAACACCATGCCGAGACCGGTGAAGGCGATCACCAACGGGGTGAGGGCCCGCACCGGCAGACGCTGACGCGACTGCGACCCCGTCAGCCCGTGCACCGGGGGGACGGTCGAACGGCACATCGTGTAGCCCAGACCGCCGCCGCAGGTCAGCAACAGGGTCCCGAGAACCCCAACGTCCGGTCCGAAGGTGGTTGCCACCAGCGTGATGAGCACAGGTCCCAGCACGAACACGACCTCGTCCAGGACGGACTCGAGCGCGTAGGCCGTGCCGAGCGCGGGCGAGGGCCCCAGCAGCGCCGCCCAGCGGGCCCGGACGAAGGCGCCGAACTGCGGCAGGGTCGCCCCGGCGGCGGCGGCTGCAAGGGCGAGCGCCCAGAGCGTCCCGCCGTCCGTGGCGGCTGCCACGGCCACGCTCAGGCTGGCGGCGTGCGCCAGCAGCAGCGGGGGCAGGACGCGGGCCTGCCCAGCTCGATCGGCGAGGCGAGCCTGCAGCGGGGCGGCCAGGGAGCCGGCCACGAGCGAGACGGCGGCCACCGCACCGGCGTCCCCGTAGGACCCTCGCACCTCTGTGACGAGCAGCACGAGCCCGATCCCGAGCATCGAGATGGGCATCCGCGCCACCAGGGCCCAACCCGAGAAGGCCAGGGTGCCGGGCCGGGCCAACAGCTCTCGGTAGGGGGCCAGCACGACGGGCAGCGTAGGCCTGCCGGCCCGGTGTCGCGGGTTCCGGTCGTGCGGGCAAGGATGGACCAGTGACCCAAGACGCCGTGGACCCCACGCCCGGTACCTCGCCGATCGCGCCGAGGACCGATCCCGTCGACGCGTTGCTGCTGCTGTCCTTCGGAGGCCCGGAGCAACCCGAGGACGTCCTGCCCTTCCTGGAGAACGTGACGAGGGGACGCGGCATCCCGCCTGAGCGCCTGGTGGCGGTGGCCGAGCACTACCACCACTTCGGTGGTCGCAGCCCGATCAACGACCAGAACCGGGCGCTGCTGGCCGCTGTCCGCGCGGACCTGGCCGCCGCCGGGGTGGACGTGCCGGTGTACTGGGGAAACCGGAACTGGGGCCCGTTCCTGACCGATACGTTGCGCGAGATGGTCGCCGACGGTGTGCGGCACGCCGCGGTGTTCGTCACCAGTGCCTACTCCTCCTACTCCGGCTGCCGGCAGTACCGGGAGGACCTTGCCGCCTCGAGTGCGGCACTGATCTCGGAAGCCGGCGCCGAGGAATCCGTCGCGACGGCGCGCCTGCCGGTGCTGTCCAAGCTGCGCCACTACTTCGATCACCCCGGCTTCGTCGAGGCAAACAGCGAGGCCCTGCTCTCCGCCACTGCCGCACTGGTGGACGACGTGGCCGCAGCACGAGCTGCCGCCACGCCGTCCTGGGCGGTGGCCGGCGAGGGGGCTCCGGGTTCGCGGGTGGTCTTCGTCACCCACTCGATCCCGGACGCCATGGAGGACTCCAGCGGTCCGGACGGGCACGGCTACACCCGGCAGCATCTCGCGGCGGCATCGGCGATCCTGCGTCGGGCTCTGGCCCACGGGCTGGGCGACAGCCTCGCCGGGATCGACCCGGCCGTCGTCCTCGACCCGGACGACCAGACCACGTGGGACCTCGTCTACTGCTCTCGGAGCGGGCCGCCGAGCGTCCCATGGTTGGAGCCGGACGTGAACGACCACCTTCGGGCGCTCGCCGCCCGCGGCGTACGCGCGGTGGTGCTGGTGCCGATCGGCTTCGTCAGCGATCACATGGAAGTGGTCTTCGACTTGGACACCGAGGCGATGGAGACCGCCACGGAGCTGGGGCTCGTCATGCGCCGTGCAGGCACGGCCGGGACGCATCCGGCCTTCGTCGCCGCCGTGCGGGACCTGTTGCTCGAGCGTGCCGCAGTCGAGCGGGGTGAGCGCCCGGAACGTGCATCGATGACTCGGCCGGGCCCGATGCACGACGTCTGCCCAGTCGGGTGCTGCCCGAACCTGCGAGCCTCCAAGCCGGCATTGTGCGGCGAGGACGCCCCGGCAGCTCCGCTGGCCGGCCCATGAGCACGTCGGCCGCCCCGGGCTCGGCCGAGGCGTTGCTCGCCCTGGCCCTCACCGTGGCCGAGCAAGCTGGGGAGCTGATCATGGAGGCCTGGCCGCAGGTCCGCGGCCGCCGCGTCGTGGCGGGGACGAAGTCCAGCCCGACCGATGTGGTGACTGCCGCCGACACCGCTGCCGAGCTCCACATCCGAGCCACCTTGCTCGAGGCCCGTCCCGGTGACGAGGTCGTGGGTGAGGAGGGTGGCGCCACCGTCGGTGCGAGCACCCCGTCCGGGACCCGATGGGTTGTGGACCCGATCGACGGGACGGTGAACTACCTCTACGGTCTGCCGAACTTCGCGGTCTCGATTGCGGCGGAGGACGGCGAGGGCGCCCTCGTCGGCGTGGTGCACGCCCCCGCGATGGGCCGCACCTGGGCGGCTGTCCGCGGGGGAGGCGCCTCCTGCGACGGGGAGCGCCTCCGGGTCTCCGAGGTCCAGCGGATCGAGGAAGCGTTGGTGGCCACCGGCTTCGGGTACCGGGCAGAGCGTCGGCTGACCCAGGGGGCAGCCCTGGCGCGGATGCTGCCGAAGGTCCGAGACGTCCGACGGTTCGGGGCAGCATCGTTGGACCTGTGTGCGGTGGCCGGCGGACAGGTTGACGCGTACTTCGAGCGAGGGCTGCAGCGATGGGACTTCGCCGCGGGTCGGCTGCTGGTGCGGGAGGCCGGCGGCCTGGTTCGCGGCCTCGACACCGAGGAGCCGTCCGAATCGATGCTCGTGGCGTCGGGACCGGGAATCAGCGAGCCCCTCCGGTCGTTGCTCCGGGCGTCGGGCGCACAGCAGGGTCCGTGAAGCGGTTTCTGTGGCTCTCCCGGGCCACACCCACCTGAACGTGGGGTGAAGTCTCGGCCGCCTCGGCAGGAGTGCCGTGGTCCTGCTGCATCCGGGGATCACGGGGGCTAGAGTCCGCCCGGCCTGCGTCAGTCGCAGCAAGCGCAACGCGGGACCAGCTGCCGGACCGGCGAACGAAGACGAACACCACGGAAGTGAGGAACTGCCACCATGGCGACCGACTACGACGCCCCACGCAGAACCGAGGAGGACCTCACCGAGGACTCGCTCGAGGAGCTGAAAGCCCGTCGCGTCGATCCCAAGTCCGGGATCGTCGACGTCGACGAGACCGAGCTGGCCGAGAGCCTCGAGCTGCCGGGGGCCGACCTGTCCGGCGAGGAGCTGGCTGTGCGCGTGCTCCCCCGCCAGGGCGACGAGTTCACCTGCTCCAGCTGCCACCTCGTGCACCACCGCCGACTGCTCGGCGAGTGGCGCGGCGAGCAGCCGATCTGCCGGGACTGCGCGGACTGAGGGAGAGCGGGTCTAGCGCGGCGGGCGGGCGAGGGCCTGGGCCAGCGACTCCGGCGACGCGGTGGAGACCAGCCAGTAGGGCACCGGGTCGGCGGGGTCGAGCACCTGGACCCGCACGCTCGTCCTGATGTGCGCTTGCAGGGCGTGGAAGGCCCTCGGATCGGACTCTCGCCCGCGGGCGAGCCGAGTGGCCTGCTCGTCGAGCGCCACGGTGCTCCCGATGGCCCAGCCCGGCAGGTACGCCGCGTCTACTCGAAGCCCCCCCTGAGCATCGACCTCGATCGAGGTTCTCTGTGCCACCAGCCACCAGCTGCTGAGGCCCCCGGCGACCACCGTCGCGACCAACGGCCAGGTCCCGCCCACGGCTGCGTCGTAGGCCAGCGCCACCGACCCGACGAACAGGGCGGCGAGCAACCACCAGTGCCATGGCACCCGGAGTCGTTCACGGTAGGTCGTGCTCCCCACGGCGGACCAGCCTGCCCCACGAAGGCCTGCGAGGATGCGGCGGTACCCTCCGAGCATGCCCGCTCCTCAGCCATCGACCGACGTGCTCCTGCGTCGGATCGACGCTGACCTGCCCGTCCCGACCTACGCCCACCCTGGCGACGCCGGAGCTGATCTGGTGGCCACGAGTGACCTCACGCTCGAGCCCGGGCAACGGGCGCTCGTCGGGACGGGCATCGCGATCGCCCTTCAGCCCGGGTACGCGGCCTTCGTCCACCCACGCTCCGGACTGGCTGCTCGCCACGGTGTCACCGTGGTGAACGCGCCTGGGACGGTGGACGCCGGCTACCGAGGGGAGATCAAGGTGTGCCTGGTCAACCTCGACCCGAGCACCGCGGTGACGCTGCGCCGGGGTGACCGGATCGCACAGCTGGTGATCCAGCCTGTCGTCACGGCCGAGTTCCATGAGGTGCGCCGGCTCCCCGGCTCGGCGAGGGGTGAAGGCGGCCACGGATCGACCGGCATCTGAGCCAACCCCGACAGCGGAGGCAGCTGCACATGTTCAAGCGACGCAAGGGCCGCGAGGCGGCCGAAGCCGAGGCTGCCCAGCCGGGGCAGGAGGATCCCGGGTCGAGCCGTGACGGGTCCGTCGCTGCCGCACTCGTGACCAACCAGGACGTGGACGTGCTCCCGGACGGGCCGGCCAAGCCAGCGCGAACCAACGGTCCATGGGACGCCGAGGAGGCTTCCGCCCTGGCGACGGATCATCCGGCCCGCGCTGGCAGCCGAGTCGATCTGGGAGGCCTGGAGCTCCCTGCGGTCGAGGGTCTGCAAGTACAGATGAACGTGGACGAGCGGCGAGGCGATGCGGGTTCGGTGCTGGTCGCCGTCAAAGGCGCGGCGATGGAGCTGCTCGCCGTTGCCGCACCGCGCAGTCGGCCGCTGTGGCCGGAGACGCTGGTCACCATCCAGGCCGAGCTGCAGCAACGCAACGCCGCCGTGACGGAGACGAAGGGTCCATGGGGCCCGCTTCTGCAGGTCAAGCTGCCGGTGGCAGCCAGCGACGGACGCAGCGGCGTCCAACCCTCCGTGGTGATGGGCATCGACGGGCCGCGTTGGCTGCTGCGGGTCACGTTGCTGGGCCGGGCCGCGACCGAGAAGGCGGGCCGTGACGAGATGCTGGCCATCCTGCGCCGGACCGTGGTGGCCCGTGGTGAGGGGCCGATGGCGCCGGGTGAGCTCATCAGGCTCCGGCCGCCGCCCGGTGTCGCGCCGGTGCCGACCAAGGAGGACGACCAGGAGGCAGACCTGGAGGCAGCGGATCAGCCAGCGGATGAGGTTCCCCCGATATCGCCGGCTGAAGGCGGGGCGGAGCCACGTCCCTGAGCGGCGTGCCAGCCCTGGACCAGCGCAGCCGCCAGTGGCGGCGCCTGCGGGTCGGTAGGCGTGGCGTCGAGCACGACCAGGCTGGCGTACCGGATGAGCCGGCACCAGTGCTCCGCGGTTGCCTGCGGATGCCAGGGGTCTGCCCGGATGGTGACTACGGCGGCCGGGGCCTGGAGGGCGGCGAGCTCGTCTGCGCGTGGGCCGCGAGATCGCGCCGTGGCCCTGAGCATGTCGGGCAACGTGGGTCCCAGGCCGGGCCAGGTTCTCGCCAGCTCTGAGCGCACCCATCCTGCCGGCATCGACCTCAGCGACTCTTCGACCGCAGTGGCGACCGCCGCCGCGGACCGTCCCCGGCGGGACAGATCGGTGGCACTGGCAGCTGTCAGCGCCGCGGCCTTCCCCGGCTCACCGGTCCATGCGGGCAGCACCAGGAACAGTCCGGCGACCTCGTGCCCGGAGCGTTGCAGCGCTGCGGCTGCCAGGACGGCTGCGTGCGCACCGAGCGACACCCCACCGAGGATGGGCGCCGTGCTCCGGCCGGCAAGAACCCTCAGCCGTTCGCTGACCCGCTCGACGTCCCCCGTGGTGTCCCGCACGGCAAGAACGTCGATCCCCTCGGCGCTCAGCGTCCGACCGAAGGTGCGGAGCACGAAGGAGGCGCTCGAACCCGAGCCGTGGGCCATGAGCGCCAGCGTCATCCGGGCATTGTCCTCCCGGCCGTTCGGCTGGGATCCGTGGCTTCGTGTGGGCGCGGGGCGCTCTGTCGGCGTACCCTCCTCGCTCGTGAGCACGCGAGAAGCTGCGCGGTCGAAGTCGACTGAGGACGGCGGCAGGCAGGGGCGACTACGGGGTTGGATGAACCGCCTCCTGACCAGCGAAGAAGGCCTCGACGCCGCCGATCTCCGGCGAGTGACGTCCGTCCGAGGGGCAACGAGCGCCGGGGAGTGCTGCGACCGGCAGCGCGTCACGGTGCACGGTGTGGTGCGCTCCGTCGTCGTACGACCCCTCGACGGCGCCCCGACGCTGGAGGTCGAGGTCTTCGACGGGACCGGCAACGTGGTGCTGGTCTTCCTCGGCCGCCGACGGATCCCTGCCATGGAGTGCGGGCGCACCATCACGGCGCATGGGCTGGTGCTGCGCAAGGACGAGCAGCCCAAGATCTACAACCCCGCCTACGAGCTGGACCCGCTGCCGGCGTGAGCTCCGACGCGCCCGGGCCCGGGGAACCCGACTCGGGTGAGCCCGGGCCCCCCGCCGGTGGGATGGCGAGCCTGGCCGACGAAGAAGCCTTCCCGACCAGCGACCTGGTCACCAAGGAGCTGCTCGTCGACTCCGGCCTGCCCTCGCTCGTCTTCGTCACGGTCTACACCATCTCGGGCCGGCTGCTCACGCCCGCACTGATCGCCGCGTTGGCGTCGGGGGTCGTGCTGGCCGGCCTCCGGCTCGCTCGCCGCGAGTCACTCCAGCACGTCCTGACCGGCTACATCGGACTGGGGATCGCCGTCTTCCTGGCGGCCAGGACCGGGCGGGCGGAGACCTTCTTCCTGCCGGGGCTGCTCATCAACGCTGGCTACCTCGCCGCCTACGTCGTCTCCATCATGGTCCGCTGGCCCTTGCTGGGCGTGCTGGTGGGGCTGGCGACGGGGGAGGGCACAGCCTGGCGGCAGTCGCCGCACCTGCTCAAGGCCTACACCGTGGCGTCCTGGTTCTGGGTTGCCATGTTCGGGCTCCGACTCGGCGTCCAGCTGCCGCTCTACCTCACCGGCTCGGTGGTGGCCTTGGGTGTGGCGCGCGTGGTCATGGGCTGGCCGCTCTTCCTGCTGTGCCTGTACCTGTCGTGGGTGGTGATCAGACGAGCCCGGCAGCTGGAGACGACCAACGCCGACTGATGTCCGTGGGTCCGGGGCTCGCCGTCGGTGGTGGGCTCGTGGGTCAGTGCGGCGACAAGATCTCCTGAAGCTCCGCCTCGCGCTCGGGAGCGGCCACGAAGAGCAACTCGTCGTGGGCCTCCAGGCACAGGTCCACCGACGGGGTCAGGACGTGGGCGTCACGGATGATCGAGACCAACGCCGTGTCCACCGGCCAGCGGGCATCCCCGATCGGGGTGCCGATGACCGGGGAGTCCTCGGGCAGCGTCAGCTCGACGAGATCAGCCTCGCCCTGGCGGAAGGAGAACAGCTTCACCAGGTCCCCGACGGTGACCGCCTCCTCGACCAGGGCGCTCATGATCCGCGGCGTGGAGACGAGCACGTCGACGCCCCATGTCTCGTTGAACAGCCACTCGTTCTTCGGATGGTTGACCCGCGCGACCACACGAGGCACCCCGAACTCGGTCTTGGCCAGCAGGGAGACGACGAGGTTCGCCTTGTCGTCTCCGGTGGCCGCGATCATCACGTCGCAGCGGTCCAAGGCCGCCTCCTCGAGGGAGGCAAGCTCGCACGCGTCGGCGAGCAGCCACTCGGCCTCGGGGACCGACGCCGACTTGATGGCCTTGGGCTCCTTGTCCACGAGCAGCACGGTGTGGCCGTTGTGGACCAGCTCGGCGGCGATGGATCGCCCCACGTTGCCGGCCCCCGCGATCGCGACCCGCATCATCCCTGCACCGGCCCCTGCTCGAGCAGGTCGGTGACCCGCGAGGAGTCGTCGCTCGACATCGCGACGTGCACGAGGTCGCCGTCCTGCAGCACCGTGTCCGAAGCGGGGATCATCCCTCTGCCCAGGCGGGTGAGGAAGGCCACGCGAACACCAGCCGCCTGCTCCAACGCCGCAACCGCCTGCCCGAGCCAGCCCTCGCCTATGTGGACCTCGCCCAGGCGCACCATGCCGCTCGGGTCGACCCACTCCGTTCGGGAGCCCTCCGGCAGCAGGCGACGGGCGAGCTGCTCGGCCGTCCAGGTCACGGTGGCGACCGTCGGGATCCCCAGACGCTGGAACACCACGGCGCGGCCCGGGTCGTAGATGCGGGCGGCGACGTTGTCCACCCCGAATGTCTCCCGCGCAACCCGAGTGCTGATGACGTTGGAGTTGTCGCCGCTGCTCACGGCGGCGAACGCGTCGGCCTGCTCGATCCCCGCGTCGCGGAGCACGTCCGGGTCGAAGCCGACACCGGTCACGGTGCGACCCTCGAACTGCGGCCCGAGCCGCCGGAAGGCATCGTTGGACTGGTCGACGACGGCCACGCTGTGTCCGCGCTCCTCCAGCATCTGGGCCAGCGTTGCGCCGACGCGTCCACAGCCCATGATCACGACGTGCACACCATGACGCTACACGTCCCGCCCACCCCCTAGCATCGACACCGTGGCCAGGGTCAGTGACGTCTCCAGGCGGCTGCTGCTCGGCCGGCGGCGTCGGTCCGACGAGCTGCGCCCGCGGTCACTGCACAAGCGGGTGGCGGTGCCGGTCTTCGGGTCCGACATGCTCTCCTCGGTCGCCTACGCCCCTGACGAGATCCTGCTCACCCTCGCGGTGGCCGGCCTGGCGGCCTACGCCTACTCCATCCCGGTCGCGATTGCCGTCGTCGTCGTGCTGGCCGTCGTGACCGCCTCGTACCGGGCCACGATCGAGGCCTACCCGTCCGGCGGTGGGGACTACCTGGTGGCGCGGAGCAATCTGGGGCAGCGGGCCGGAGTGCTGGTGGGTGCCTCGCTGCTGGTGGACTACGTGCTCGTGGTCGCGGTGTCGCTGGCCGCGGCTGCCAGCTACGTGGCCGGCGCAGTGCCGTGGGTGGACGACCATCGGGTCTCGGCAGCCCTGGCGGGCCTCGCGCTCCTGACCGTCTACAACCTGAGGGGGCTGCAACGGTGGTCGGGCTTGTCCGCCATCGCGCCCTACCTGTTCGTGGGCGTCGTCGGAACCATCGTGCTCGTCGGCGTCATCCGGGTCCTGTCTGGTGACCCACCGGTGGCCCCAAGCGCTGACCTGGACCTGATCCCCACCGAGCCGATCGACTCCGCGCTCGCCGGTCTCGCGCTCGGAGCGCTGCTGCTCCGAACGTTCTCGGTGGGGTCGGTCTCCCTGGCCGGGGTGCACACCATCGTCTCCGGTACACCGTCGTTCGAACGACCACGTGCCCGCAACGCGGCTCAGGGGCTGACGGTGCTGGCGGCCCTCGGCTCGACCCTGCTGCTCGGCGTGATCTGGCTGTCCCAGGTGAGCAGCATCCGTTACTCCGCCGAGCCGATGACGGCCCTCACCCGCGACGGAGTCCCGGTGGGCGAGGACTACCTGCAGGCGCCGGTGCTGTCCCAGCTGGCAACGGCCGTCTTCGGGAGCGACGGCTGGCCGAGCAACCTGGTGGGAGTCGCGGCTGTCCTCGTACTGCTGCTCGCCGGTCACATGGCGTTCTCGGCTTTCCCGGTGCTCGGCTCGGTCCTGGCTCGTGACGGTCTGCTGCCACGCCACCTCTACACCCGGGGAGATCGACTGGCGTTCACCGCCGGCATCATCACCTTGGCGGCCGCGGCCGGGGTGCTGCTCGTGGTCCTGCGGGCGAGTCTGACGTCGCTGATCCAGCTGTACGTGGTGGGGGTCTTCATCGCCTTCGTCCTCGGTCAGGCCGGGATGGTCGTCCGGCACACGAGGCTGCTGCGGGAGGAGGTCCGGCCAGAGGTCATCACGCAGCTGACCCGAACGCGAGTGCTGAACTGGGTTGGCCTCGTGCTCACCTCGCTGGTCCTGGTGGTCGTGCTCATCGCCAAGTTCGCCCGTGGAGCCTGGGCGGCACTGCTGCTCGTCGCACTCGTGAGCCTGCTCATGCTGGCCATCCGGCGCCACTACGACCAGGTGACGGTCGAGGCCACCCCGACCGGCAACGCCCGCGAGCGGGCGTTGCCGGCTCGCGTGCACGCCATCGTCCTCATCTCCGCGCTGCACCGGCCGACGCTGCGTGCCATCGCGTACGCCAGGGCATCCGGGCCGAGCATCCTGGAAGCCGTGACCGTCGACGTCGACCCCCGAGCCACCCGTCGGCTCATGGCCGACTGGGAGAAGGCCGACCTCCCGGTGCCGCTGCGGGTGCTGGACTCTCCGTACCGAGAGATCACACGCCCGACGGTCGCCTACGTCAAGGGCATCCGCCGCTCCAGCCCGCGCGACGTCGTCGCGGTGTTCATCCCCGAGTACGTGAGCGGCCGCTGGTGGGAGCGTCAGCTGCACAACCGTTCGACCGACCAGCTCAAGGCACGCCTGTCCATGCTGCGCGGCGTGATGGTCACGTCGGTGCCGTGGCAGCTCTCCTCTGCGACCCCTGGCGAGGGCCGGACCCAGGACCCGACCTGATGAGCTCGGGCGCGGAGTCCCCGCCGCCGGACTCGCTGCTGCGGCTGCAGGTGGGACCTGTGGCGCACGGTGGTCACTGCGTGGCTCGGCACGAGGGACGCGTCGTCTTCGTCCGCCACTCGCTTCCCGGCGAGGTGGTGCTCGCCCGGGTCGTGCAGCGTCCGGCGCACGGACGGTTCTGGCGCGCCGATGCCGTGCAGGTGCTCCAGCTCTCACCGAACCGGGTGTTGCCGCCATGCCCGGTGGCCGGGGAGTGCGGCGGCTGCGACTGGCAGCACGCCGAGCTGGCCACGCAGCGCGAGCTGAAACGGACCGTAGTCCTCGAGCAGCTGCAGCGCCTCGGCGGGCTCTCCGAAGCGGAGCTGGCGGAGCTGGCGCTCTCGGTGGAGGCGGTGCCCGGCGATCGCGACGGCCTGGGGTGGCGGACGCGGGAGCAGCTGGCCGTCGACGGGCGAGGGCGCGCGGGTCTGCGGGCTCACCGCTCCCATCACGTCGTCCCGGTCGAGGACTGCCCGATCGCTCATCCAGACCTGGCGCTGCCGGACATCCTGTCGCGGGACTGGGCGGGCGCCAGCGCTGTACTGGTCAGCGTGGGTACGGGGGAGAGCCCGTCCGTCCGCAGCGTCGTGGTCGTCCGTGGTGAACGTGCAGCTGCCGAGCAGGAGCTGGTGTCCGGTCCGGCCAGGGTGTCGCACCGCGTGGGGAATCGACTCTTCCGGGTCTCGGCGGCGGGCTTCTGGCAGGTGCATCCCGGCGCCACCACGGCGCTGCTGGCCGCGGTCCTCGACGGACTTCAGCCCCGGCCGGGGGAGCACTGCCTGGACCTGTACAGCGGCGTAGGGGTCATCTCCGCCTCGCTGGCCGACGCGGTGGGCCCCGGTGGCCAGGTGTGGGCAGTGGAGGCCGATGCGAGGGCTGTGAAGGACGCTCGCCGTAACCTGCACGACCTTCCTCAGGTGCACCTGGTCCACGCCAAGGTCCTCCAGGCGTTGGTACGGGCGCCCACCGGCGGAGCCATTGCCGCGCCCCCGAGCGTCGAACTGATCGTGCTGGACCCGCCACGGCGGGGCGCCGGGGCGGCCGTCTGTGCCGCGATCGCCGAGCGCCGGCCCCGGGCCGTCGCGTATGTCGCCTGCGATCCGGCTGCGTTGGCGCGAGACGTGCGGACGTTCGCGGGACTCGGGTACCGAGTGAGCGAGCTTCGGGCCTTCGACCTGTTCCCGATGACCCACCACGTCGAGTGCGTGGCCATCCTGCGTCACGAGGCGGAAGCCAAGCTTGCGGTGCAAGACTGACGTCGACGGCGGTCGACGGCTCGATAGGGTATCTTGACGTCAAGACAAATTGGACGAGGAAGGACCCCCATGGACAGCTTCTCCGCGCAGGGCATGCTCGAGGTCGGCGACCGCAGCTACGAGATCTTTCGAGTCGGTGCCGCCGGCGACATCGCCACGTTGCCGTTCAGCCTCAAGGTCCTGCTGGAGAACCTGCTTCGAACCGAGGACGGGGCCAACGTCACCACCGAGCACATCAGCGCCCTGGTGGGGTGGGACCCGGCGGCTGACCCGGCCAAGGAGATCCAGTTCACACCCGGCCGGGTCATCATGCAGGACTTCACCGGCGTCCCAGCCGTGGTGGACCTGGCGACGATGCGCGAGGCCATGGTCGACCTCGGTGGTGACCCGCAGAAGATCAACCCGCTGGCCCCGGCCGAGCTGGTGATCGATCACTCCGTCATCGCCGACGTCTTCGGTGCTCCCACCGCCTTCGAGCGCAACGTCGACCTGGAGTACGAGCGCAACAAGGAGCGCTACCAGTTCCTCCGGTGGGGCCAGGGTGCCTTCGACGAGTTCAAGGTCGTGCCGCCCGGAACCGGGATCGTCCACCAGGTCAACATCGAGCACCTGGCACGCGTCGTCATGACGCGCGAGGTCCAGGGGGTCCTGCGCGCCTACCCGGACACCTGCGTGGGCACCGACTCGCACACGACGATGGTGAACGGCCTCGGCGTGGTCGGCTGGGGGGTGGGTGGCATCGAGGCCGAGGCGGCGATGCTCGGTCAGTCGGTGAGCATGCTCATCCCTCGCGTCGTCGGGTTCAAGCTCGCCGGCGAGCTGCCCGAGGGGGCCACGGCCACCGACCTCGTCCTCACCATCACCGAGATGCTCCGCCACCATGGGGTCGTCGGGAAGTTCGTGGAGTTCTACGGGCCGGGCGTCGGAGCGGTCCCGCTGGCCAACCGCGCCACGATCGGGAACATGAGCCCCGAGTACGGCTCGACCATCGCCGTGTTCCCCATCGACGCCGAGACGATTCGCTACCTCCGGCTGACCGGCCGTCCGGAGGAGCAGCTCGCTCTGGTCGAGGCCTACGCCAGGGAGCAGGGGCTCTGGCACGACCCCGACCTGGAGCCCCGCTACTCCGAGACCCTCGAGCTGGACCTCGCGAGCGTAGTCCCGTCCATCGCCGGGCCGAAGCGTCCCCAGGACCGGATCTCGCTCGTCGACGCCGCTTCGGCGTTCCGCTCCGACGTGCTGAACTTCACCACCCACGAGGAGGGGCCGCACACCTCGCTGGACGAGGCGGGCACCGAGAGCTTCCCGGCCAGCGACCCGGTGGCCGTGCAGCACGACGAGCCGGCGCCGGCCCAGCACGAGGTGGGCCGACGCACCTCCGGTCGGCCATCGTCGTTGGTCCCGGTCACGATGGGCGACGGCACGTCCTTCGACCTGGACCACGGCCATGTCGTGATCGCGGCGATCACGTCCTGCACGAACACCTCCAACCCGTCGGTGATGATCGGGGCAGCGCTGCTGGCCAAGAAGGCCGTCGAGCGAGGCCTGGAGCGTCGGCCGTGGGTGAAGACCACCCTGGCGCCGGGATCGAAAGTCGTCATGGACTACTACGACCGGGCGGGCCTGACGCCGTACTTGGAGAAGCTCGGCTTCCACCTGGTGGGCTACGGCTGCACCACGTGCATCGGCAACTCGGGGCCGCTGCCGGAGGAAGTGAGCGCGGCTGTGAACGCCGAGGACCTCGCGGTCACGTCCGTGCTGTCCGGGAACCGGAACTTCGAGGGACGGATCAACCCGGACGTCAAGATGAACTACCTGGCCTCGCCGCCGTTGGTGGTCGCCTACGCCCTGGCAGGCTCGATGGACGTCGACATCACCTCCGAGCCGCTGGGGACAGGCTCGGACGGGCAGCCGGTGTACCTCGCCGACGTCTGGCCCTCGCCGGCCGAGATCCAGGAGGTCATCGACTCCGCCATCGCGAGTGAGATGTTCACGCGCGACTATGCCGACGTGTTCGCCGGTGACGAGCGTTGGCAGACGCTGCCGACGCCCGACGGGGACACCTTCTCCTGGGACCCCGGGTCCACCTACGTGCGCAAGGCGCCCTACTTCGACGGCATGGGGATGCAGCCGGACCCGGTCACCGACATCGACGGTGCCCGCGTGCTGGCCATGCTCGGTGACTCGGTCACCACCGACCACATCTCCCCAGCGGGGGCGATCAAGGCCGACTCGCCTGCTGGGAAGTACCTCGAAGCGCACGGCGTGGCCAGGCGAGACTTCAACTCCTACGGCTCGCGCCGCGGCAACCACGAGGTGATGATCCGCGGCACCTTCGCCAACATCAGGCTACGCAACCAGATCGCGCCGGGGACCGAGGGTGGCTACACCCGCGACTTCACCGCGGTGTCGGCCGACGAGGATCCCGTGCAGGCACCGGTGAGGACCATCTTCGAGGCATCGGCGGCCTACCAGGCGGCTGGCATCCCACTTGTCGTACTCGCCGGCAAGGAGTACGGCTCGGGCTCGTCCCGAGACTGGGCCGCCAAGGGCACCGCCTTGCTCGGGGTGCGGGCGGTGATCGCGGAGTCCTACGAGCGCATCCACCGGTCGAACCTCATCGGGATGGGTGTGCTGCCGCTGCAGTTCCCGAGTGGGCAGAACGCCGACACCCTGGGGCTGACCGGTGCCGAGGTGTTCGGCATCACCGGCGTGACCGCACTCAACGACGGCATCGTGCCGGGGACGGTGGCCGTCCTGGCGCGCCGCGGCGACGGGACGTCGGTCGCCTTCGATGCGGACCTGCGCATCGACACCCCGGGAGAGGCCGACTACTACCGCCACGGCGGGATCATGCCCTTCGTGCTGCGCCAGCTGATCGGCTGAGCGCTGGACCCGCGGATCCCGCCCGGGTGGCCGTCGGGGCTCCCGCCGCCGGCCGCACCCCGGTGGGAGGAGGCGGCCGCGGCCTGGCTGCTGGACCGCTGCCCCCCGGAGTACCGCAGCCACGAAGTCCTGCGTCGGCACCCGGTGGTGCTGGCTCGCTTCACCGCATGGCACGTGGCCGGCAGCCTGGAGGCTGCCCGTCGCGGACTTGCGGCTGCGCGGGCCGAGCTTGCGGACGTGGTCGACCCCGGCACGGTCGAGGCCGCGGTCCAGGTGCTCGAGCGTGAGCACGCCGGTTGGCTGGCGCGATCACGGGAGGTGCGGGAGGTCGAGCGGGCCCTGCGTGGTCACCGCCATCGACCCAGGCTCTAGGCCATCGGTGCGAGCAGGGTCGCCGCCGCAGGACACGCCTGTCGCTGGCACCTAGACTCATGGGCATGTCCCCGCTGGACCGGATCGGCAGCCCGCGCGACCTGCGCTCGCTCGACGATGCCGACCTGGACGCGCTCGCCGCCGACATCCGGGACCGCCTCGTCGAAGCGGTTGCGCGCACTGGTGGCCACCTGGGACCCAACCTCGGAGCCGTCGAGCTCACACTGGCGATCCATCGCGTCTTCGACTCGCCCCGGGATCCGATCGTCTTCGACACCGGTCACCAGTCCTACGTCCACAAGATGCTCACGGGCCGGGCCGATGGGTTCGGCACGCTTCGTCAGGAAGGCGGGCTGTCGGGGTACCCCAGTCGGGCCGAGAGCGAGCACGACTGGGTGGAGAACTCGCACGCCTCCACCGCGCTGTCCTACGCCGATGGCATGGCCAAGGCGTTCCGGCTCCGTGGGGAGGACCGCACCGTGGTGGCGGTCATCGGTGACGGTGCGCTCACCGGCGGGATGGCCTGGGAGGCGCTGAACACGATTGCCGCTCAGCCGGACCTGCCCGTGGTCATCGTCGTCAACGACAACGGGCGGTCCTACACCCCGACGGTCGGTGGGCTTGCCAGCCACCTGGCTGAGCTGCGGACCAGTCCACGCTACGAGCGCGTGCTCGAGATGGTGAAGCAGACGCTGGGACACACCCCCGTGCTGGGGCCCCCGATGTACGACGCCCTGCACGGGGTGAAGGAGGGCATCAAAGACGTCCTCATGCCGCACGGCCTGTTCAGCGACCTGGGTCTCAAGTACGTGGGACCGGTGGACGGCCACGACCGGCATAGCCTGGAGCAGGTGCTCCGCGCGGCCAAGCGCTTCGGCGGACCGGTCATCGTGCACGCGATCACCCGCAAGGGTTTCGGCTACGAGGCCGCAGAGCGTGACGAGGCCGACCACTTCCACGGGCCCGGGCCGTTCGACCCGGCCACCGGCGTCTCCACGGGTCCCTCGTTGCGCACCTGGACGAAGGAGTTCAGCGAGGAGCTCGTCCGGTTGGGGGAGCAGCGGCCCGACCTGGTGGCCATCACCGCGGCGATGCTGCACCCCACCGGGCTGGACGCCTTCGCCCGTCGTTTCCCGGACCGCTGCTTCGACGTCGGGATCGCCGAGCAGCACGCCACCACCTCGGCTGCGGGGCTCGCCATGGCGGGTCTGCACCCCGTGGTGGCCGTCTATGCCACCTTCCTCAACCGAGCCTTCGACCAGATCCTCATGGACGTGGCGATGCACCGGCTCGGGGTGACCTTCGTGCTGGACCGGGCCGGCGTGACCGGCGATGACGGCGCCTCGCACAACGGCATGTGGGACATGTCCTTCCTCCAGCTGGTGCCTGGGTTGCGTCTGGCGGCTCCGCGCGACGCGGCGACGCTGCGTGAGGTGCTCGACGAGGCGGTCGATGTGGCCGATGCCCCCACCGTGGTGCGCTTCCCCAAGGGGCCGGTTCCCGGTGACCTGCCGGCGCTGAGCAGGGTCGGCGGGTGCGACGTGCTGGTTCGTCGTGGGATACGCGACGTGCTCGTGGTGGCTGTCGGTGCGATGGCCCCGGTGGGCGTGGCCGTCGCCGAGCGTCTGGTTGCGGAAGGGATCGGTGTCACCGTGCTGGACCCGCGATGGGTCAAGCCGGTCGATGCGGCGGTCGTCAAGGAGGCGGCCCGGCATCGGTTCGTGCTGACCCTGGAGGACAACGGGCGAGTCGGCGGTGTGGGTTCGACGATCGCACAAGCCATCCGCGACGCGGGGGTGCTGGTGCCGCTGCACGATGCGGGGATCCCCCAGGAGTTCCTCGCGCACGCCAAGCGGGCTGCGATCCTCGAGCGCATCGGGTTGACGGCCCAGCAACTCGCCCGTGAGACGATCGAGTGGGTGTCGCGGCTGAACGCCGAAGACGCCAACGGGCTGAGCTCACGGGCCTTGGCCGACGAGGCCTGAGCCTCCCAGAATGATCACGTCAAGTGGGTTTCTCGGGGCTTTGTAAGGCTTCTCGACCTCACAAAGCCCCGAGAAGCCTCGTCCGGCGGATGGCCGGCGCCCAGGTGGGCTACCGACGGGCCCAGCCACGACGCTACGAGGCCGATCCAGCGGACGTGGCTCCGCGGCCTTCTAGGCCGGTGAGGCTGCTGGCCCGTCCCGATGGGCCAGCCCGCTCAACGAGACGCGTTGGGGCTTTGTGAGGACTGCGGTCCTCACAAAGCCCCAACGCACCCACTTGACGTGATCATCTCGAGGGCGTGGGCCCCCGGGGCGATGATCAGTCGGCGACGCTGGCCACTCCCGGCTCCAGGAACCGCTTGCCGGTGACCTCCTCGGAGATCCCCTCGCGGTCCAGCCGCGGCAGGATGCCGCCGTTGGAGAAGGCCAGCCCCGCCCCGAGCAGCATCGACATGTCGATGTCCTGCGGTGCCTTCACGACGCCCTCGTCGAGCATCCGGCGGCTCTCGTCGGCCATGGCCGCCATCACCCGGTGGGCAACCTCGTCGGCCGTGCTGGGGGAGTCTCCCTGGTCCCAGAGCGCCAGCACCTCGGGGTCGACGGACTGGTTGCCTGCCTCGTCCCAGAGGTAGACGGCGTTCTTGCCTGCCTCGACGAGCTTCACGAAGCCCGGGGAGTCGGCGAAGCGATCGGGGAAGGCATCGCGCAGGCTCTGCGCCGTGTGCAGCGCCACCCCAGCTCCGGTCATCGCCATCAGGACGAACGGGTCCATCGGGAAGCCGACCTTGAGCATCCCCTCACCGGCAACCTCGAAGGGCGTTCCCTCGTCGACGCAGGTGATCGCCTCGCCCATGGAGCGCAGCAGCAGCCGGTTCACCACGAAGGCAGTGGCGTCCTTGCTCCACACCAGCGACTTCTTCAGGCTCTTGCCGACCGCGAAGGCCGTCGCCAGCGACGGGTCGTCGGTCCTGTCGGTTGGCGCGATCTCCAGCAGCGGCATCACTGCGACCGGTGTGAAGAAGTGGAAGCCCACGACGCGCTCCGGGTACTGCAGGTTCTTGGCCATCTCGGCCACCGAGAGCGAGGACGTGTTGGTCGCCAGGATGCAGTCCGGCTTCACATGCTCCTCGAGCTCGGCGAAGACCTGCTGCTTGACGTCCATCCGCTCGAAGACCGCCTCGATGACGAAGTCGGCGTCGGCGAAGGCCGCCTTGTCGGTCGACCCCGTCACCAGCGCCTTGATGCGGTTGGCCTTGTCCGGGCTGACCCGGCCCTTGCCGAGGAGCTTGTCGACCTCGGCGTGCACGTAGGCGAGTCCCTTGTCGATGCGGTCCTGGTCCAGGTCGGTGATGACCACCGGGACCAGCATCTGGCGGGCGAACAGCAGCGCCAGCTGACTGGCCATCAGGCCCGCGCCGACGACGCCGACCTTCTCCACCTTGCGGGCCAGGCCCCGGTCCGGCGCCCCGGCCGGCTTCTTGGCCCGACGCTGCACCAGGTCGAACGCGTACAGGTTCGCCCGCGTGGTGTCGCTCATGATCAGCTCGGACAACGCCTCGTCCTCCGCGACGAACCCCTCGTCCTTGCTGGAGGTCCGCGCGGCGGAGATGAGGTCCAGGGCGCGGTCCACGTTCGGGGCCAGTCCCTTGGTCTTCCCTGCGGCGAAACCACGCCCGGCGGCCACGGCCGCTTCCCAGGCCTGCTCGTCCCGGTTGACCTCCGGACGGATCACCTCGATGTCGCCGCGCAGGACCTTCGCGGTCCAACGCAGCGCCTCGGCCAGGTAGTCGGCGCCGTCGAAGGCGGCGTCGAACAGGCCGAGCCTCACCGCCTCGTCGCCCTTGAGCATCTTGGCATTGTTGAGCGAGTTCTCCACGATCACCTTCACGCCCACCTCGGCGCCGGCGATGTTCGGGACCAGCCAGTTGCCGCCCCAGCCGGGCAGCAGCCCGATGAAGCACTCTGGAAGGCCAAGCCCAGGAGTCGCCCGCGACACGGTCCGGTAGGTGCAGTTGAGCGCGATCTCCATCCCGCCGCCCAGCGCAAGGCCGTTGACGAAGGCGAAGGACGGAACCGGGCTCTCGTCCAGGCGTCGGAACACCCGGTGTCCGAGCTCGGCGATCTCACGGGCCTGGGTGATGTCGGTCACCACGGTGATGCCCTTGAGGTCTGCACCGGCGGCCAGGATGAACGGCTTGCCGGTGACGCCGATGGCGACCACGCCCGGGAGCGCGAGCGCCTCGTCGATCGCGGCGTCGATGTTGGCCAAGGTCTGCGGGCCGAGGGTGTTCGGCTTGCTGTGGTCGAACCCGTTGTCGAGTGTGATGAGCCCGAGCGTGCCGGCGCCGAGCGGCAGCTCGACCCTGCGCACCAAGGCCTTCGTCACAACTTCGGTGTACTCGCTCACGCTCAGTTCTCCTTGCCGTAGTCGGCGTGGTGGGGGTTCTCCCAGATGACGGTGCCGCCCTGGCCAAGCCCGACGCACATGCTCGTCAGGCCGTAGCGCACCTCGGGGTGGGCCTCGAAGTGACGGGCCAGCTGGGTGAACAACCGCACGCCGGAAGAGGCCAGCGGGTGCCCGATCGCGATGGCGCCGCCCCAGGGGTTGACCCGCGGGTCGTCGTCGTCGATGCCGTAGTGCTCGAGCAGGGCAAGAACCTGGACCGAGAAGGCCTCGTTCAGCTCGAACATGCCGATGTCGTCGATGCTCAGCCCAGCGCTGGCGAGCGCCCGCTCGGTTGCCGGCACCGGGCCCACGCCCATGAACTCCGGCTCGACACCGGCGAAGCCGAAGGACACCAGACGCATCTTCACCGGCAGGCCGAGCTCCTCGGCAACGTCCGCCGCAGCGACGATGCACGCCGTTGCCCCGTCGGTGAGTGGGGAGGCGTTGGCAGCGGTGACCCGACCGTGGGGCCGGAACGGCGTCTTGAGGTTCGCCACGCCCTCCATGGTGGTCTCCGGGCGCGGCGGCTGGTCGGTGCTGGCCAGGCCCCAGCCGTGCTCGGAGGAGCGAACGGCGATCGGGACGATGTCCTCGGCCACCTTGCCGTCTGCGAGTGCCTTGGCGTACTTCTCCTGGCTGGCGACGCCGTAGGCGTCAGCGCGTTCCTTGGTGAGGGTCGGGAACCGGTCGTGCAGGTTCTCTGCGGTCACGCCCATGTTGAGCGCCGCTGGGTCGACAAGCTTCTCGGACACGATGCGCGGGTTCGGGTCGACGCCCTCGCCCATGCCGTGCCGCGTCATGTGCTCGACGCCGCCCGCGATTGCCACGTCGTAGGCGCCGAAGGCGATGCCCGACATGGCGTTCGTCGCGGCGGTCATGGCGCCGGCGCACATCCGGTCGATGGTGTAGCCGGGCACCGACTTGGGCAGGCCGGCCAGCAGCGCCGCGGTGCGACCGAGCGTCAGCCCTTGGTCGCCGATCTGCGTCGTGGCCGCCATGGCCACCTCGTCCACCCGCTCAGGGGGGAGGGTCGGGTTGCGCCGCATCAGCTCGCGGATGAGCGCCACGACGAGGTCGTCAGCGCGGGTCTCGGCGAATTGACTCTTGGGGCCTGCCTTGCCGAACGGCGTGCGTACGCCGTCGACGAAGACGACGTCGCGGATTGGTCGAGCCACGGAGATCTCCTGGGGCTGGGTGATGGGACGCCCGCTATATTACCCGCCAGTAACCAAGAGGAGAAGCCTCACTTGCCGGGAGTCCCCTCGCTCCCGTCGCCAGCGCCGGCTTCGGGCGCGATGGGCTCGAGGGCGGCCTCACTGGCGGCGATGGCGTTGGCGAGCGCCCCCGCGCACTTCTCCACCTGCCACGCTCGCGCCCCCAGAGCCGTCATCGCAGCCCGAACGTCGGGCTCGTCGGCCGGCTCCGGCGGCTGCCACATGATGCGCCGCAACGTCTCCGGTAGCAGCAGGTTCTCGACGGGGACGTCGCAGGCCTCGGCAACGGTGGCCAGCCCGGCCCTCGCGGCCGTGAGGCGGGCGGCAGCGGCCGGGTCACGGTCGGCCCAGGACCGCGCCGGAGGTGGACCGTCGTAGCGGGCGGCTGGGGGCGGCAGCGACTCCTTGGGCAGGGCTGCCGCCCGTGCGATCGCCCCGTACCACCGGCCGATGGAGCCGCGGGGGCGCCGTCCCTTGAAGCTCGGCAGCGCTGCCATCTCCTCCTGGCTGCCCGGCATCGCCAGCGCGGCCTCGACGATGGCCGTGTCGCGAAGCACCCGGGTCGGGGTGAGGTCGCGGTCGGCGGCCAGTCGGTCGCGTTCGGTCCACAGCTCGCGCACCACCGCCATTGCCCGAGGGGATCGGACTCGGTGCATCCCGCTGGTCCGACGCCATGGGTCGACGCGCGGCGCCGGGGCCGGGGCGTGGAGCGTGGCGGTGAACTCCTGCTCTGCCCAGTCACGCTTGCCGGCCGCGCGCAGGTCGGCGTCGATGAGGTCGCGCAGGTCGACGAGCAGGTCCACATCGAGCGCGGCGTAGCGCAGCCATTCCTCGGGCAACGGTCGCCGTGACCAGTCAGCAGCCGAGTGTGCCTTCTCCAACCCGTACCCGAGGTACTCCTCCACCAGCGTGCCCAGGCCGACGCGTGGACGGTTGAGCAGCCGACCGGCCAGCTCGGTGTCGAACAGCCTGTCCGGGCTCATCCCGACGCCGCGCAGCGCGGGCAGGTCCTGGCTGGCGGCATGCAGGACCCACTCCTCGTCTGCCAGCACGGCAGAGACCTCGGACAGGTCCGGACAGGCGATCGGGTCGATGAGCACGATGCCGCTGCCACGACGGAACGCCTGCACCAGGTAGGCGCGCTGGGAGTAGCGGTGCCCACCGGCGCGCTCGGTGTCCACCGCCACCGGTCCGTGCCCGCCGGCCAGGCGTTCGACGGCATCGCCCAGAGCCTCGGCGCTGTCGACCAGTGGTGGCATCGGTGACCGTGGCGCCACCAGCAGCTCGGGCTCGGGGTCGCGCGCGGCCTCCTCGACGATGGGCTGCTGGTCCGCCTCGCCACTCACGAGCGAGGGTGGCTGGCGCCCGGACCGCGTTGACGAGGCAGGACGGCGACGCCATCTGGCAGCGGTGGCAGGCCCGCAGCGGTGCACAGCAGCTCGATCCAGGCCTCCACGTGGTTGGCGACGGTGCCTCCGGCCGGCGTCCACGAGGCCCGGATCTCGATCTCGGCCTGTGGGGGTGCGGCTCCCAGGGAGCCGAAGGACTCGTTGAGCACTCGGGTGACGGTGCCGCTCGGTGCTCGGTGGTCGGCCCCGTGGGCGCTGAGCACCTCCAGCAGCCAGGACCATCCGACCTGCGCGAGCAGTGGGTCGGCAGCCATCTCCGGATCGAGCTCAGCCCGCACGTAGGTGACGAGGCGGAAGTCGCCGTCCCACGTCTCGTGGCCGTCGGGCTCGTGCAGCAGGACCAGGCGGCCAGACCCGAGGTCCTCGTCCTCGGCGTCGACCACGTCGGCGCTCAGGGCCACGGCGTGAGGGGCCAGCCGCTGCGGAGCGGGCACCTCCTCGAGCAGGACCTCGCTGCGGGGGGTGAGGTCACGCAGCTCGCGCAGGGCCGCCGCGAAGGCCGGGGGCAGCTCCGCGGGGCGCCCGGTGCTGCCGGTGACCACCACGTCGGGGAGCGTACGCCGACCGTTGCCGCAGGGGTAGGAACGACATGGCAGCGGCCGGCCACGTTCCGCGGTGGCGGGCTGTGCGGTGAGCGACGTGGGAGGATGCGCGTCGTGAGGACGACGGAAGACCTCGGTGCTCAGCCATCTGGGGTGCCCCCGCGCGCTACCGACGGCTCCTTGTTCGTGCGGGCCTGCCGCGGCGAGCGTGGGGCCCGGCCGCCGGTGTGGTTCATGCGCCAGGCGGGGCGAGCGCTGCCGGAGTACCGAGCCATCCGGGACGGTGTGCCGATGCTCGAGTCCTGCATGCGCCCGGACCTCACCATGGAGATCACCCTGCAGCCGGTCCGCCGCTACGGAGTGGACGCTGCCATCTACTACAGCGACATCGTGCTGCCGCTCAAGGCCATCGGGGTGCGCCTGGACATCGTCGGTGGGGTCGGCCCCGTGATCGCCGAGCCGATCCGCGACGCTTCCGGGGTGCGCCGGCTACGGTCGCTGGAGCCTGACGACGTGCTGTACGTCAGCGAGGCCGTCCGCGGGCTCGTCGCCCGCCTGGGGCCGACTCCGCTGGTCGGCTTCGCGGGCGCGCCGTTCACGCTCGCCAGCTACCTGGTGGAGGGCGGGCCGTCCAAGGACCAGGCTCGCACCAAGGCCCTCATGCACAGCGACCCCGGGCTGTGGCACGACCTCATGACCCGGTTGGCCGACATCAGCGCTGCCTACCTGAAGATCCAGGTCGACGCTGGTGCCTCCGCGGTGCAGCTCTTCGACTCCTGGGCGGGCTCGCTGTCCTTGCGGGACTACCAGCAGCACGTCCAGCCTCACAGCCGAGCTGTGCTTGCCGCTGCTGGCGAGCTGGGCGTCCCGCGGATCCACTTCGGCGTCGGGACCAGCGAGCTCCTGGTGGCGATGCGCGATGCCGGAGCGGACGTCATGGGCATCGACTGGCGGGTTCCGCTCGACGAGGCAGCGCGCCGGCTCGGTCCACGTGTCCCACTCCAGGGCAACCTCGATCCCGCGTTGCTCGGGGCTCCTTGGCACGTCCTGCGCGCCGAGGTGGACCGCATCCTCGAGGAGGGACGGGCGGCCCCGGCGCACATCTTCAACCTCGGGCACGGGGTCCCGCCCTCAGCGGACCCCGACGTCCTGAGGCGCGTCGTCGACCACGTCCGAGGCAGCGAGAGCTGACGACGCAGGGCGCATCCGTCGCCGCCGTGAGGCGGCCACCGGAAGCAGCACGAGTGCACCGAGCAGCAGGAAGGGCAGCACAGCACCCAGCCCGGTGACGAGCCAGGTGCCGGCCTTGACGAAGGCGTCCCAGCCGGCCTGCAGCCCAGCCCAGAAGCCACCGGTGGCCGCCGGATCGAGCACGGCCGCCGGCGTCTGCCACGTGACGGACACGGTCGCCAGGGTGGCCAGGTCGCCGAGCTCGGCCTGCCGGGCCAGCAGCGACTCCAGGTCGGCCTCCCTGGAGGACAGCTCGGACTCGATGGCGATGACGTCCCCGAGGTCGTCCGCCTCGGTGAGCAGGACGCGCATGCGGTTGATGCTGGCCCGTTGCGACTTCACCCGACTGTCCAGGTCCACGAGCTGCTCGGTCACGTCGCGGGCGTTGCTGCTGCGCGAGGTGACCTCGCCCAGGTCGCCGATCCGATCGACGGTCTCCTCCAGGATGTCGGCCGGGACCCGCGCCACCAGGAAGGTGGAGTCCGGGGTGGGGAGCGGCGCGGCCTCCTCCGCAACCAGCGCCGGCGCGGAGACGGTGCTCTCCTCACTGATGAAGCCGCCCGCACCAGCGACGATGCGTCGGGTCTGCTCGGCAGTGACCACGGGGTCCGCGGTCACGCCGACGAGGTCCACCCGAGAGATCACGGCCCGCCCTTCGACCTGCACGGATTGCAGCTGGCCAGCGGCCGAGCCGACGGCCTTGCCGGTGCGGGCCGCGTCCTCGCCGGTCAGGGCTTCGGCGGCGGCGCCCGCTGCCGTGACGTCGGTGCTGCTCGCGGACTGCTCCTGGAGCTCGGGCTCGGCGAGAGCGCCCTCTGGGTTCGCCGCGTCGCCGACGTCCCGGGCGTCCGCGCTGCAGGCGCCCAGCAGCAGGGCCAGGGCCAGGACGGAGGCTGCCAGGCCGGCGGACGCGGTGGTGATCGGGCGGGGACGGAACGTTCGCGTGGTGGCGCTCATGTCGTTCCGACGTCGCCGCGACTGCATCGGTTCCGCCTCACCCGGTCCGAGGTTGAGCAGGTGCGAGCGATGGCGAGTTTGGGAACTCCGGTGAGTTTGGGATCATCCACGGATGCGCAACGTGGTGGTGGTCGGGGGAGGCGTGAGCGGTCTGGCTGCTGCGTCGGCACTGGCTGCTGCCACCCAGCAGCGCGATTCCCAGATCCAGGTCACGGTCCTCGAGCGCAGCGATCGCGTCGGGGGGAAGCTCCGCACCGGCAGCGTGGTCGGCCTCTCCGTGGACGATGGGGCCGAGGCCATGCTCGTCACACGCCCAGAAGGCGTCGATCTCCTCCGCGCCGTCGGGCTGGGCCCGGAGCTCGTCAGTCCACGGACGTCGGCTGCCTCAGTGCTCTCGCGCGGCACGTTGCGGGCGTTCCCCACCGGGACGGTGCTCGGGGTCCCTGGCGACCTTCGTGCGCTGGCTGGGAGTCGGGTGCTGTCCACGTCGGGTCTGGCCAGAGTGGTCGCTGAACGGGCGATGCCGGCCGCGCCACCCCGGTCCGACGTCACCGTCGGAGGCTACGTCGGTCGGCGCCTGGGGTGGGAGGCCGTGGATCGCCTCGTCGAGCCGTTGCTCGGTGGCGTGTACGCCGGGCGGGCGGCACGTCTGTCCTTTGCCGCCACCATGCCGGGCCTCTACGCCGAGGTCCGCCGGACGGGTCGCGTCCTCGAGTCAGCCACGAAGCTCCGGATCGGGAGCTCCCGCGGAGGCTCGGCGTCCGGGACGGCGTTCGCTGGGGTTCGTGGTGGGCTCGGCCGACTCCCCGCTGCGATCGTGAGCGCCACGCCTGGCCTGCGGGTGGAGACCGGCGTCACGGTGCGGGCATTGGAGCGCACCACGAACGGTTGGCGTGTCGTCACCGGTCCGGTGTCGGCCCCCAGCGTGTACGAAGCCGACGCCGTCGTCCTGGCCGTCCCGGCACCCTCGGCAGCACGGCTGCTTCGCGGGTTGCTGCCGCGCGCGGCCGACGACCTCGAGGTCGTGCGCTACGCCTCGATGGCGCTGGTGTGGCTGGCCTACCCGTCGGTCTCCATGCCCGGCCGGGTGGCCGGTCGACGGGCCGATCGGCTTGCCGGGTCCGGGCATCTGGTGCCGCCGGTCGAGCGGGACGAGGTCAAGGCGGTCACCTACGCGACCAGCAAGTGGGACTGGGTGGCCGCGGCAGAGCCAGGCCGCGTGCTGTTCCGGGTGTCCATCGGCCGGGACGGGGAGGAGGCGTTGCTGCAGCGTGCCGACGCCGATCTCATCCGGTTGGGCGCTCACCACCTCGAGGACCGGGTCGGTGTCCACGGTGCGCCGCTGGACGGCCGCGTGGTTCGGTGGGGCGGGGCCCTGCCGCAGTACGAGGTGGGTCACCTGGATCGGGCTGCCCGCGTCCATCGGGCACTGTCGCAGCAGCCTGGCCTCGCCATGTGTGGCGCCGCCCTGGACGGTGTCGGGATCCCCGCGTGCATCGCGTCGGGCAACCGTGCAGCGGCGCGCGTGCTCGAGCACGTCGCCCCAGTGGGGCGCCCGGTGGGCGCCCACATCGGCACCGGGGCAGAATCATCGCCGTGACGAGCACTCCCGGCAGGCCCAAGGCCCGTGACCTCAACGCGGCCACCCGATACACGATGTGGTCGGTGTTCCGGCTCCGCGATGAGCTCGGGGATGCTGACCGTTCGACGATGGCGACAGAGCTGGTCGAGCTGTTCGAGCAGCTCGGCGACAAGGACGTGGTCCTGCGCGGCTGCTACGACCTGGCCGGGATGAGGGCCGACGCCGACCTCATGGTCTGGTGGCACGCCCCGAGCAGCGACGACCTGCAGGAGGCCTACCACCGGCTGCGGCGCACGGCTCTCGGTCGCTCCCTGCAGCCGGTCTGGTCGCAGGTCGCATTGCACCGGCCGGCCGAGTTCAACCGCAGCCATGTCCCCGCGTTCCTGGCCGAGGAGCGAGCTCGCGGCTATGTCTGCGTCTACCCGTTCGTGCGTTCCTACGAGTGGTACCTCCTGCCAGAGGTCGACCGCCGCGAGCTGCTGGTGGAGCACGGGATGATGGGGCGGGAGTACCCCGATGTCCGGGCCAACACGGTCGCCGCCTTCGCCCTCGGAGACTACGAGTGGATCCTGGCGTTCGAGGCCGACGACCTCACGCGAATCGTCGACCTGATGCGGCACCTGCGAGCCTCACGGGCGCGGCTGCACGTCCGCGAGGAGGTCCCGTTCTACACCGGCCCCCTTCGCGAGATCGGTGACCTGCTCGCCGTCCTGCCCTAGCCTCATCACATGGGCATGCTGGATCGACTCCGCCGGGACGAGGCAAGGCCGACCGGCGGGGACGTTGGCCCGGCGGACGGCGAGCAGCAGGTCGTCGTCGACAGCGGGCCGGTCGACGACCCGGTGCCCAGCGACGAGGTCGCCGCCCGTGCGGCGCAGCTCATCGACCTCGACGACGCCCTGCGTCGGTTGGCCCGGGCGATGGCGGCCGAAACAGACCGGATGCGCAACCCCGGTTGGGCGGGCAAGGTGGCCGACTACCGCAGCATCGCCGCCGACGCTGCGCGCCTGGAGCGCGACGGATTCCAGCGGGCCGACCTCACCGATCTGGCGAGCCAGGTCGTGCCCCTGTGGTCGGCCGGCACGAGGGAGCTGGCGCCCGAGTACGCCGCGATGGCCGGCGAGCACGAGGCGGTCCTGGCAGCGGTCGCCGTGCTGCGTCGCCCGCTCCAGGCAGGCTGACCGTCAGTCGTCGCCGTTGGGTCGGCTCAGCTCGCTGGCCCGCACCGCCCGGATGAGCCGACGGAGGGCGTGGTCCAGCTCGGACTGCTCGGACTGCTCGGAGGGTCCGCCGATGGGCGGCCGGCCTGTCAGCCGAGCCGTTGCCCAGTCCGCGGTCTCGACGAGGTCGCGCAACGGCGCATCCTCCGGGGTGGTCGTCTCCCCCGGCCTGACCCCGAGCTGGCGCACCTGCAGGTCTTCGAGTGTCCCGACCACGCAGGGTCCGATCGCGCCGACCTCGTCGAGCATCGCCGCAGTTCGTTGCCGGGCCCACTCCTCCTGCTCGGGGGGGAAGACCACCCGCGACTCGGCGCCTCGGTGCTCGATGAGCACGCCGCGGGCCAAGACGTACTTCATCCGGCGACGAAGGGCGTTGGCCTTGCCCGGGTCGAGCCGACGCTCGGCGATCGCGAGGTTGGCCCGTCGCATCAGCTCGGCTGAGGTGGCGCCCATCGACTCGTGGACCGGACCCGGCACCTCGTACCCGCCGGCGTCGAATCCCCCTGCCTCGCCGAACCGGTGCCACAGCAGGGCTGGGTCCGCACCCGGGGGCGGAACCGTCAGCAGCGCGACACGTTCCGCCGGGAGGGACTGACGCCAGCGCCGCAGGATCGCCGGCCAGTCGTGCTTGCTCCAGAACTCCTTCGCAGGTCCCGCAGCAGCGTCGGCCTGGAAGCCGGGGGAGTCGACAACGGCTCGCACGTAGGCTCGGTAGGCCCATGTTCGCCCCGGTCCGCGAAGCGAGGACTGCCACTGGGCGGGGATGACTCGCGGCAGATCACGAGCGGCGTAGACCACGCGGACCGGCATGGGCGCGAGCGAGGTGATCGCGCGTCGGACCCGTGGGGTGCGCATGGTCGAGAGGCTCTCGGCCGAGATGATGACCCGCTCGCCGTCCCAGGAGCGGCAGGTTCTGACGAACTCCTCCCAGCTCCGAAGGGCGCCGGCGGACTCGGCGCCGGGCCCGGCGCCTGGCGGAGCAGGGGCGAGGATCCCGTGCTCCTGAAGCCGGTCTCGGTTGAGCCGCAGGCACGTCTGCAGGAACGTGGTGCCCGTCTTGAATGCGCCGACGTGCAGCACGACCTCGGGCATCCTCGGCACCTCCGCGTCCGGCTCCCGGCGGCGCCGGACAGCCAGAGGATAGCGAGCGGCGGGCTCAGTCCAGGGGATCCGCCGCCAGGTCCAGCGCGATCCCGTTGATGCAGAAGCGAAGGTCGGTGGGTGTGCCGAAGCCCTCACCCTCGAAGACGTGGCCGAGGTGTGAGCCGCACGCCGCGCAGCGGACCTCCGTGCGCTTCATCCCCATGCTGACGTCCTCGATGTACTCGACCCGGTCCTCCGCCAGCGGGGCGTAGAAGGCCGGCCAGCCGCAGTGCGCGTCGAACTTCGTCTCGCTTCGGAACAGCTCAGCGTCACAGGCGCGGCAGCGGTACACCCCCACCGTGGGGTCGTGCTCGTAGGCGCTGCTCCCGGGACGTTCCGTGCCGTGCTGGCGCAGGACGTGGTACTCCTCCGGGCGCAGGCGTGCGCGCCACTCCTCGTCGGTGCGCTCCACGGGGTAGCTGGTCCCGTCCCTGGGGGTCGACTGCCTGCGTCCGAACACGCCACCACGGTAGGCCGTGCCATGCTCGCCCGCATGTCTGGGACTGCGCTGGTCGAGCGGTGGGTGGCGGTGGACGGATACCGACTGCGCTACCGCGGGCCGCGGGACGTGCCGGCCGGACCACCCGACCCGCGGCCGGTCATGGTTCACGTCCACGGGTTCGCCATCTCGGGCACCTACCTGTTGCCGACGGCTGAGCGACTGGCAGCGGAGTTCCGGACCTTCGTGCCGGACCTGCCGGGGAACGGACGCAGCGAGGGGCCTCGAGCACCCCTGACCATCGGGGAGCAAGCCGATGCGCTGCTGGCGTTCTGTGATGCGGTCGGTGTCGAGCGTGCCACCTTCGTCGGGAACTCGATGGGGTGCCAGGTGCTGACCGAGCTGGTGGTACGCGCTCCGGAGCGCGTCGACCGATCGGTCCTGGTGTCCCCGGCGGGGGGCCGACACAGCCGACCGTTGCCTCGGGCCCTCGGCCAGATGGCCGTCGACGCGGTCCTCGAGCCGCCGTCGATCGGCCTCGTCTCGGTCCCGGACTACCTGCGCTTCGGACTCGTGCGATCGTTCCAGCAGTTCTCGGCGATGACGAAGTTCCCGGCGCTGGATCGGTTCGTCTCCATGGCCGGACCCGCACTGACGGTGGTCGGGTCGCGTGACCCCCTCGTCCCTGGGCCGGACCGGGTTGCCGAGGTCGTGGCACTGTGTCCGCCGGGCCACGACTTCGTCGTCATCAGCGGGTCCGCGCACGCCGTCAACTACAGCCATCCCGACGTCCTTGCCCACGTGATCCGGGAGTGGGCTGCTGGGCGGCCGGTCAGCGACCCACCTGGGACGGTGGGCCGCGTCCGCGTCCTGCGAGACCAGGGCTGACGTGGCGGGCGCGCCGGCCCACGGAGCGGCTCTCGTGCTGGACGTCGAGGGGCTGGAGGTCAGGGTCAGCAACCCGGAGAAGGTCTACTTCCCCGAGGCCGGGGGCGGTCCAGTCCGCAAGCGCGACCTGGTCGAGTACTACCTTGCCGTCGGGCCGGGCATCGTTCGGGCGCTACGCGATCGTCCCACCTATCTGCAGCGCTTCCCGGACGGCGTGGACGGCGAGGAGATCTACCAGAAGCGGTTGCCGAAGTACGCACCCGAGTGGATGCGGACCTGTCGGGTGCGCTTCCCGTCTGGGCGCCAGGCCGACGCGCTGTGCGTCACCCAGGTCGCCGACGTTGCCTGGGCAGCCAACCTGGGGACCGTCACCTTCCACCCGTGGCACGCCCGCTGCCAGGACACCGAGCATCCCGACGAGCTCCGCATCGACCTGGACCCTCAGCCGGGGACGGACTTCCACGACGCGCGCCGCGTGGCTTTGGAGCAGGTCCGGCCGCTGCTCGCCGAGCTGGGCCTGGCGGGCTACGTCAAGACGAGCGGGAGTCGTGGCGTGCACGTCTATGTCCGGATCGAGCCGAGATGGGGCTTCATCGAGCTGCGACGGGCGGCCATCGCGTTCGCGCGTGAGGTGGACCGGCGAGCCGAGGGTCGGGTCACGACCGCGTGGTGGAAGGAGGAGCGGGGTGAGCAGGTGTTCGTGGACTACAACCAGAACGCCCGCGACCGCACCATCGCCTCGGCCTACTCCGTGCGTCGAGGACCGGACGCCACGGTGTCCACGCCGCTCGCCTGGGAGGAGCTGGTCGACGTCGATCCTCGGGACTGCACCGTGCGGACCGTGCCCGAGCTGCTGGCTCGGCGGGGCGACCCCCATGCCGGCATCGACGACGTGCACCACTCGCTGGAGCCGCTGCTCGAGATGGCCGCGCGTGACGAGGCCGGTGGCCTGCCGGACCTGCCCTACCCGCCGAACTACCCGAAGATGCCAGGCGAGCCGAAACGGGTCCAGCCGAGCAAGGCGCGCGAGCGCAGTCCGCACGGCGGATGACCACCCCCGGCTCGCGCCGACGGCGCGGACGACGAACCTCACAAGGCTCACGACGGTGCCGATCCCTGTCCCCAGGATCGCCAGAACGAGCACCATCCGGGTCAGCAGACTCCGGTCGAACTCGTACGCGCCGAGGTCGAAGGGGAAGACGGCGTAGACCCGCACGCTGACCGCGAGCGCGATCGCCGTGGTCAGCAGCGCCGAGCGCCTTGAACCAGGGGCGGTCCTAGGCCAGGCAGGCCAGGTTCAGGACGACGCCGGCGAGCAGCGACAGGTTGACCAGACCAGCAGGTCCGTGGTCTCGGCGGTCAGCCAGGAGACCTCCTGCCAGCCCCGCCGCACGTTGACGAGGTAGGCGATGCCCAGATCGACCAGGACCACGATCAGGTAGCTGAGCCTTCGCGAAGCGATCGCTTCGTGCTCCCGAGCCCACGGCCGCCGCGGAAGCTGCCCGCGGCAGGTCCGCTGGCGGCGCCCGTGACATCGCCTCCCCTGGGGTCCACTGTCGATGACCAGATGGGTGTGCTCCCGAGGAGACGCCGCCGAAGGGCTTCCACATGGCGCAGTTCATGGACGTGCACACGAGTATGGCCGGCGTTACCCCGGAGGCTCTCGCTGAGGCTCATCGGGCAGACCTGGCCATCCAGGACGACGAGCACGTCGACTTCAGACAAGCGTGGGCAGACCCCAAGACGGGCCACGTGTTCTGCTTGTCAGAGGCCCCCAGTGCCGATGCGGTCCGGCGCATCCACGAGCGCGCGGGGCACCCGGCCGACGAGGTCCACGAGATCACGGTCACTGCCTAGGCGCGAACCATGCAGCCGATCGTCTCCGTCCAGGGGTCTATCGCGAAGCAGGGGAAGACGCGGGCACTGGCCGAGTGGCTGCGAGTGCATGAGGACCGGCTGCGGGAGACCGCTCCGGCCGGAGGACGGATGGCTCAGGCTGCACCAGGGGCGGGCGCAGGATCGGCTCGCGGGAGGGTGTCCTGCGCCGCGCCGATCAGCTCGAGCACCGCGTCCGTAAGTCCGGCTCGGTGGGTGATGGCGGTCGGACGCGGGTAGCTGCTCGTGATGAAGTGCTGAGCGTAGGGGAAGCAGGCGATCTCGAACGGGTTCGCCGCCAGGAACCCGGCACCGAAGGTGTTGTGCTCGACCTCGACTGCCTCGACCGCGATGGACAGCGCCTGCTCCATCTCGCCGGGGTCGAAGACGAGGCCGAACGGGACGGACTCGGCATCCAGCAGCCGGCCGCCGTAGTCGACGGAGAGGTTCCCCTCCACCCACAACCGCTGGTCCAGCGCCCGCATGGGCGCACCCGGCAGCGCGGCGGACACCGTGAGGTGGTTCGGGCCGACCTTGCTCCGGACGTCGACGATCACCTCTCCGGCGTGCGACGTCGTGATCACGGCCCGGCTCGTGCTCGACCCGGAGAACCCTTGCCCTGGGTCGTAGCTGATGGTGTTCGACTCGTAGTCGCAGATCACCCAGGAGAGCATCCCGGTGCGGGCGTTCTCCGCGATCACGTACAGCTCTACCCGACTGCCCCAGAAGACCGAGGAGTGCACGTTGAAGGCGCCGATGATGCCGCAGTACTTCGTCGCCGTCCCGTCGAACATGGACGTCGGGACCAGCTCGTAGTCCGGTGGTAGCTGCCGCCGTGCCTGCTCGAGGTCGTCGATCTCGTAGGCAAGGAAGAGGCAGTACGGCTCGACGACGAAGCCGATGTCCGGGTCCCCGCCGGCATGGGTGGTGATCCACCGCTGAGCCGGCAGCGGAAGCCGGGCAAGCATCTCGGCGCGTTGGTAGAGGCGGCCGACATCCCGGGGCGAGATCTTGCGTTCGGTGTGGGTGACGAAGCGACGAAGGTGAGCCGGGCTGATTCGGGTCCCCATGACGGCATGCTAGTGAGGGCCGATGCGCCGCCTGCTCCGCTCAGGGTGAGGTATCGGACGGCACGTCGGTGATCTCGTAGGCCTGCCCGTCGTAGGCCTCTCGGCGATCGTTGCTGTCGTCGGTCCCGATCAGCGCGAACTCCAAGGTCGTGCCGTCGAAGACCCAGGTGTAGCTGGCGGGCACCTGCCGGCCTTCGTCCCGGACCGCGCTCTGGGTGTTGAGGGTCTCGGTGAACGTGTCGCCGTCGACGGTGAAGGCTCCGGCGACGTCCGGGGGTGCGTCTGCTGCCGGCGCATGGAGCCAGATGCCGTCTGTTGTGAACGTGAAGGTTCCGCGGTCGGGTCCGTCGGCGTGCACGAAGACCCCGCTCGGGAAGCCCCCGACATCCACGGGCGGGGTGTCCTCGCGGGAGTAGGTCTGGTTGTCGAGCCGGTCGTTGCGCTGCCTGCACGGGTCTGGGTCCTCGGTGGCCTCGAAGGACAGCGAGTCCCCGTCCAGGCTCCAGCGGTAGGTGCCCTCTTGCTCGCAGGTCTCGATGCTGGCGACCGGGCCGAACGTGATCGTCTCCTCGGCAGCCCAACGCCCGCCGGCAGTCAGGTCTGACCCCTGGTCCTGCTGCCAGTACAGGTAGAGCCCGTCTGGGGAGAACTGGAAGACGCCCGCAGGATCACGGGCAAAGGTCCCGCTGGGGAAGCCCGACAGGGCCTCCTCGTCCGTGGCCGGCGTTCCGCCGTTGTCGGACGAGCACGCCGGCACGAGGAGCAGAGGTACAGCGCAGATCGCGAGCAGGGTCTGGTGCCGGCGTCGATGCATGGGTCCTCCTCGCGGCTGGGCGCGATTCCACCCTGTCGGCGAGAGGGGTGCGCTGCAAGGGGACGTTCGCCGTAAGCCCATCGGCCGGTCCAGACGGGCTCGTGTCAGTCGAGCACGTCCGCCGTGAGGCGCACGACCTGCGCCCGGTTGCGTGCTCCCGTCCGGAGGTAGATGCGCTCGAGGTGCTTGCCGACGGTTGACTCGGCCACGTCGAGGCGATGCGCGATCTGCGCGTCGGAGTAGCCGTCGCGAACCAAGCGCAGGACCTCGCACTGGCGGGGTGTGAGCGCTGGCGCCCTCAGCCGCTTGATCGCGGCGTCGACGTGGGGGCGCAGCAGCCGAAGCACCAGATGGTCCCGGGCGCTGAAGTCGCGTCCAGGGCCGCGGGAGAGGACCACGATGTTGACCTCGTCGTCGGCGTGGGTCAGCTCCAGCCCGATCTCATGCCGGATCCCGGCCGGCTTCATGGCTTCCTCCCACAGCCACGTCCGCTCGAGCTGCTGGGGCCTGAGGACGTCGCTCACCGCGACGACCGGGCCCCACCGGCAGCTCATGAGCGGGTGCTCCGGGAGATGATCAAGCCACGGCCCCAGGGGTGCCCGCTTCGGCGCTCCGGTGGCGCTTGCGCCCACCAGGGCTCGCTCGTGGAGCCGGGGCGTGAGGTCGAACCAGTTCCAGAACACGACGTCCGCGGGAACGAGCGCCGCCAGTGCGTCGAGCACCTGCTCGAGCCGGCTGTCGTCCCGAGGTGCTGCGTCACAGCGGCCGGCGAGCTCCATGAGTCTTCGGACGTCTCGCTCGCTGAGATGGAGATCGTTCACGTCGGCTCCCGGGGGGATGGCGTCCGAACGGCGTTGGCCGATGCCATCTCCAGCCCAAGCGTGGCAGAGGCCCGGGCGGTTGTCAGCGGGGAGCGGGTGATCCCCCCACCAGGTGCACCTGCGCGAGGTCGGCCTTCCACCGACGGAGTGCCTCCCGGTCCTGGTACGGGTTCGCGTCAAGCCAGGCACCGACGTCGAGCGCAGGGAACCGTTCGTGGATCGCCTCGGCGGTCGCGCCGGCCCGACGCAGGAGGCCCAGCCGGACCTGCGCGGCCGCAAGCACGAGCAGTGCCTCGAGGTTGTTCGGCTGGTGCTCCAGCACGGCCTCAGCAACCGAGGCGGCTTCGTCGGTGCGGCCGCCCATCAGGAGCGAGCAGGCCTTCACCGTCGGGTACCAGGGCTTGGTGAGTGCGGTGAGCCGCATGGCGGTGTCGATGAGGCTGACGGACTCGTCCCAACGTCCGAGGTAGCGCATGAGGCTGCCCTCCAGGCCGAAGGTCACGTCGCAGGTGGGTCTCGTGATGATGACGCGATCCAGAAGCTCGGTGGCTTCCTGGACCCGGCCGGTGGACATGAGGACGGCGGACTCGACCATGTGCGCGACCCCGGTGGGGTCGCCGATCTCCCGGGCCCGCTCGGCCTGATCCAGCGCGAGCTCCATCGTCGCGACCCGGTCGGCCGCCCAGCCGTTGGCCGCCCCCGCCCAGTTCGCGAACGCCGACAGCGCCCACCCGTACGGGATCTCCGGGTGCCGGTCGCGCACCTCGACGAAGAGCTCGACGGCTCGGTCCCAGTCGTCCGCGGTGCCGGCACGGAGGTGGTACCAGCCGAGGTAGACCCGTTGGATGGTCTCCGCGTCCCCGAACTCCGCGTAGAGCCCCGCTGGTGCGCCCACGACCAGCTCGACCTCGACGGTGCTGCCGACCTGCTCGGCGAGTGACTCGGAGAGGTCGAAGAGCGCCGCCGCCGTGCCCGAGATCTTGTGCGCCTTCACCACGTTCATCGTCGTCACGTCGTAGACGATGGCATGCAGGCGAAGCTGATCGCCGACCTGGTGCACCCCCAGGTCGGTCATGTAGCGCGCGATGGTCGGTGGTGGTGCAGCAGGGCTGGCCTGTCCCACGTCCAGCACGGTGAGCTCCGGGATCTGGGCGAGTCGGTGCATGATGTCGGCTCGCACGACGCCGAAGGTGCCCTCAAGGCCTCCCTCGACATGCATCGGCAGTACGGCCAAGGCGGGGATGTCCAACGACAGGGGTGAGCGGAGGACTCCCGCCCCGGATGTCGGGAGGTCGACGAACTCGTACACCTCGACCGGTTCCGGGATGTTCTTGAGACGCCGAGAGCCGACGGGGCGGAACCGCAGCGCTGGTTCGTCCAGCTCTCGGTAGACCCCGCCGGACACCGAGAGCCCACCGGGCTGGGCCAACGCCTGGATCCGGGCGGCCACGTTGAGCGCGTCGCCCTCGTGGTGCCCGTCGGTGACCGTGATCTGGCCGCGCTCCATCCCCATCCGGAAGCGGAGCACGCGCGAGGGCGGGCGCTCGGCGTTGTCGGCCTCCAGCGCCACACTGATCGCGATCGCGGCTGTCACCGCGGTAGTGACTTCGGAGAAGACGGCCATGAAGTTGTCTCCGACGAAGTTCACGAGCCGGCCGTGCTGCGCCCGAGTCGCCTCCTCGACATGGCGTCGAGCACTCACCATCGCCTTCGAGGTGGCGTCACGGTCGTCGGCCATGAGCCGCGAGTAGTTGACCACGTCGGCGTTCAGAGCACAGACCGTGTGGCCGTCGCGAGGTGTCATGCGGGCACGGTAACCCTCGTGCTGGGGAGGCGACGGACGCTCCTGCTGGGCGGGCACGCTCGGCGCCACCCTTCGGATCTGCTGAAGCGCCCGGCGCCCCCGTGGCAGGCTGGAGGGCCGGGCAAGGGCCCACGACCACCCATGCGTGCCGGCAGACCCACGGGGCCTGGGCGTCGGCGGACGGAAGGCGGGCATGGCACCAGCGACAGCGCCGGTTCGAATCGGCACATCGGGTCTGACCATCGACGAGGTGGTGCGCGTTGCTCGAGACCAGGCGCCGGTGGAGCTCACCGACGAAGCCGAGCAGGCCCTCGCCACCGCACGAGGGATCATCGACCGGCTGGGCGCGCTGGACCGCCCGGTCTACGGGGTCTCGACCGGCTTCGGTGCGCTGGCGCGGGTGCACATCCCCGCCGCGGATCGTGAGCGGCTGCAGCACTCGCTCGTGCGCAGCCATGCCGCCGGAACCGGACCCCCGGTGGAGGACGAAGTCGTTCGAGCCATGGCGGTACTGCGGCTACGGACCCTGGCCATGGGTCGCTCCGGGGTGCGCCCCGAGCTGGCGCGGCTGATGGCCGCGGTGCTCTCAGCCGGCTTGCTGCCACGGGTGCCCGAGTTCGGCAGCCTCGGCTGCAGCGGAGACCTGGCGCCGCTGGCGCACCTGGCGCTGGTGCTCATGGGAGAGGGCACGGTGCACGGCCGCGATGGCGAGCAGGACGCCACGGCTGCCCTGCACGAGCACGGGCTGCGACCGTTGCGGCTCACGAGCAAGGAGGGCCTGGCCCTCATCAACGGCACCGACGGCATGCTGGGGATGCTGTGCCTGTCCGTGGCTGACCTCGAGGTGCTGCTCCGTACGGCCGACATCGCGGCGGCGATGAGCGTGGAGGCGTTGCTGGCCACCGACCGGGTCTTCGCCGCGGACCTCGTCGGGCTGCGTCCGCACCCGGGGCAGGCGGCGGCAGCTGCAGGGATGCGCCTGGTGCTTCGGGACTCGCCCATCATGTCGAGCCACCGGGGCGACGCCACCCACGTCGTCCAGGATGCCTACTCGCTGCGGTGTGCGCCGCAGGTTGCCGGGGCGGCCCGTGACACGCTGGCACACGCCCGCCTCGTCGCCGAGCGGGAGCTGGCCGCCATCATCGACAACCCGGTGGTGATGCCCGACGAGCGGGTCGAGTCCAACGGCAACTTCCACGGTGCCCCGGTCGGCTACGTCCTGGACTTCCTGGCCATCGCGACGGCTGATGTGGCCTCGATCGCCGAGCGCCGCGTGGACCGCATGCTCGACGAGACCCGGTCGCATGGGCTGCCGGCGTTCCTTGCTCATGAGCCCGGCGTGGACTCCGGGCTGATGATCGCCCACTACACCGCTGCCGGCATCGTGTCGGAGATGAAGCGTTGGGCGGTTCCGGCCAGCGTCGACTCCATCCCGTCCAGCGCTATGCAGGAGGACCACGTCTCGATGGGGTGGTCCGCCGGGCGGGCGCTGCGTCGCAGCGTCGACGGCCTTGCGAGGGTGTTGGCCGTGGAAGTCCTCACGGCCACCCGTGCGCTCGACCTGCGGCACCCCTTGCAGCCGGCGCCGGGGACCGGAGCGGTGCGGGACCTCGTGCGTCGCCACGTCCCGGCCGTCGGTCCGGACCGGGTCGTCGCAGAGGAGATCGACGCCGTGGCGGACCTCGTGCGCGCCGGCGCTGTGGTGCAGGCCGCCGAGGCCGCGTGCGGTCGGTTGCCGTGATGGACAGGAGCCAGGGATGAGTGTCGGTGCCCGTCCGGTCCGTTCCCCGCGCGGGCGCGAGCGCCAGTGCCTCGGCTGGGGGCAGGAGGCTGCTCTGCGGATGCTGCACAACAACCTCGATCCGGACGTGGCCGAACGGCCCGATGACCTGGTGGTCTACGGCGGCACCGGCAAGGCTGCCCGGGACTGGCAGTCCTTCGACGCCCTCGTCCGGACGTTGCAGACCCTGCGGGACGACGAGACCATGCTCGTGCAGTCCGGTCGACCCGTCGGGGTCATGCGGACGCACGAGTGGGCCCCGCGGGTGCTCATCGCCAACAGCAACCTGGTGGGCGACTGGGCCACCTGGCCGGAGTTCCGTCGCCTGGAGGCGCTGGGCTTGACGATGTACGGGCAGATGACCGCGGGCTCCTGGATCTACATCGGCACCCAGGGGATCCTCCAGGGCACCTATGAGACCTTCGCGGCCGTGGCCGCCCAGCGATTCGGCGGGACGCTGGCAGGCACCCTGACGGTGACCGGCGGATGCGGAGGCATGGGTGGCGCGCAGCCGCTGGCGGTGACGCTCAACGGCGGCGTGTGCCTCGTGGTGGACGTGGACCCGTCCCGGCTCCAGCGACGCGTCGAGCAGCGCTACCTCGACACCTGGACCGGTGACCTCGACACGGCGATCACGCAGGCAGCCCGGGCGCGGCGGGAACGGCGCGCGTACAGCGTCGGGCTGGTTGGCAACTCCGCCGACGTGGTCCCCGGGCTGCTGGCCCGCGGGGTCGAGGTAGACGTGGTCACCGACCAGACCTCTGCCCACGACCCGCTGTCGTACTTGCCGGTGGGCGTGGCGCTGGCGGACTGGCGCGACTACGCCGCCGCCAACCCGGAGGAGTTCACCGAGCGGGCGCGAGGGTCGATGGCAGCCCACGTCGCCGCGATGGTGGGCTTCCTGGACGGCGGAGCCGAGGTGTTCGACTACGGCAACTCCATTCGTGACGAGGCACGTCTGGGCGGGTTCGGCCGGGCCTTCGACTTCCCGGGCTTCGTCCCCGCCTACATCCGGCCGTTGTTCTGCGAGGGGAAGGGGCCGTTCCGTTGGGTGGCGCTGTCGGGAGACCCTGCGGACATCGCCGCTACCGACCGCGCGGTGCTGGACCTCTTCCCGGACAACGACCACCTCGCTCGCTGGATCCGCGCAGCGGGGGAGAAGGTCGCCTTCCAGGGGCTCCCCGCCCGCATCTGCTGGCTCGGGTACGGCGAACGGGACCAGGCCGGCGTGCGCTTCAACGAGATGGTCGCCGACGGGCGGGTGGGGGCGCCGATCGTGATCGGCCGGGACCACCTCGACTGCGGTTCCGTGGCCTCGCCGTACCGGGAGACCGAGAGCATGCTGGACGGCTCCGACGCCATCGCGGACTGGCCGCTGCTGAACGGGTTGCTGTCGACCGCCTCCGGTGCCTCCTGGGTGTCGCTGCACCACGGCGGTGGGGTCGGGATGGGGCGCTCCATCCACGCCGGACAGGTGTGCGTGGCCGACGGGTCCGCCCTGGCGGCCCAGAAGCTGGCGCGGGTGCTCACCAACGATCCTGGGATGGGGGTCATCCGCCACGTGGATGCTGGGTACCCACAGGCTATGGCGGTGGCTGCGGGGACGGGGGTGCGCGTCCCCATGCAGGAGGAGGCTGCCTCGGAGGGCAGCCCGTGAGTGTCCTGCTGGACTCCATCGGCGAGCTCGTCACCAACGATCCGGCGCTGGGGGACGGGCCACTCGGGGCGGTCCGCGACGCGGCACTGGTGGTCGACGGTGGCCGAGTGGTCTGGGTGGGGAGCTCGTCGGGTGCGCCCGAAGCCGACGAGCGCGTCGACGTCGGTGGTCAGGCCGTGCTGCCGGGTTTCGTCGACAGCCACGCGCACCTCGTCTTCGACGGTGACCGGGCCGAGGAGTTCGACGCCCGGATGACCGGCCGGGCCTACCAGGCCGGCGGCATCCTCACCACCGTCGAGGCCACCCGGGCGGCCAGCGACGAAGCCCTGCAGTCGACCGCCCGCCGGCTCGCCGCGGAGATGCTGCGGTCCGGGACGACGACCGTGGAGGTGAAGTCCGGGTACGGCCTCACGGTCGAGGACGAGCGCCGCAGCGTCGAGGTGGCGGCCGGCCTGACCGATGAGGTCACCTTCCTCGGCGCGCACGTCGTCCCACCGGAGTACGCACGCGATCGGCAGGGTTACCTCGAGCTGGTCTGCGGGCCGATGCTCGAGGCCGTCGCCGAGCAGGTCCGCTGGGTGGACGTGTTCTGCGACGTCGGCGCGTTCGACGCCGACGAGGCCACGGCGGTGCTGCGAGCCGGTGCCACTCGTGGCTTGGGGCTTCGGGTGCACGCCAACCAGCTGCGCGAAGGCCCCGGGGTCCAGCTGGCCGTCGCGATGGGCGCCGCCTCGGCCGATCACTGCACGTACCTCGTCCCCGACGACGTGCAGGCGCTGGCGAGCTCGGGCACGGTCGCGACGCTGCTGCCGGGGGCGGAGTTCTCCACCCGCTCGCCCTACCCGCCGGCCCGCATGCTCATCGACGCGGGAGCCACCGTCGCCCTCGCGACCGACTGCAACCCCGGTTCCTCCTACACCTCCTCGATGCCGTTCTGCATCGCACTCGCGGTACGGGAGATGGGTATGAGCCCCGCCGAGGCGGTGTGGGCAGCCACCGCCGGCGGCGCGGCGGCGCTGCGACGCACCGACGTCGGCGTGATCAGTCCCGGCTCACGGGCTGACCTGTGCCTGCTGTCGGCGCCTTCGTGCGTCCACCTCGCCTACCGCCCCGGGGTGGACCTGGTGAGCGACGTCTGGCGAGACGGGCGCAGCGTGCTGAGCCCGGCATGAGCGATCCCCGCTGGCCCCGCGCTTCGGAGTGGCTCGCCGACGCCCGCGGCATCGCCAGGGACGGGCAGGTCGACCTGGCCGTGATCGGCGTGCCCACCTGGCGCACGTCCCTGTCGCCGACCCGTGCGGACACCACGCCCGCCGCCGTACGCGCTGCGTTGGCCCGGTTCTCCACCTGGTCGGCCTCAACAGGGGTCGACGTAGCCGCTGTTCGGGTGGCCGACCTCGGCGACGTCGAGGACCCCGACGGGCCTGCCGGGGAGCAGCGAGCGTCGCAGGCCGTGGCCGAGGCCGCCGCCCGGGCGCGTCTGGTGCTGGCAGTCGGCGGGGACAACTCGCTCACCTTCCCGGTGGCCCGGGGCCTGGCAGCCACCGGGCTGGTGACCCTGGACGCCCACCACGACCTCCGGGATGGGGTCAGCAACGGCTCGCCGGTGCGCAGACTGGTGGAGGCGGGCCTGGCCGGACGCCGTGTCGTGCAGGTTGGGATCGCCGACTTCGCCAACTCACGCGAGTACGCAGCCCGGGCCCGCGACCTCGGCATCACTGTCATCGGTCGCAGCGAGCTGCACCGTCGCTCGGTGGCGGAGGTGATGGCCGAGGCGTTGGAGGTCGCCGCCGGCGGTGATGCCGCCCGCGTGCACGTCGACCTCGACGTCGACGTCTGCGACCGCGCCGTCGCTCCTGCGTGCCCAGCGTCGGTCCCGGGTGGGCTCTCAGCCGACGAGCTGCGCAGCGCCGCGCGTACCGCGGGCGCCGACCCCCGAGTCGTCGGCATCGACGTGGCCGAGGTCGACGCACGGGCGGACGCCCCCGACGGGCGAACCGTGCGCCTCGCGGCCCTGTGCCTGCTGGAGGCAGCCGCAGGACTGGCTGCCCGGCCGGAGGACCGCTAGCCGGCGCGGGCCAGGAGCCACTCCACGATCTCGTCGATGACTTCGTCGCGTCCGGGCTCGTTCAGCAGCTCGTGGTACCAGCCGTCGTAGAGCCGCAGCGTCTTGTCCTGCGACGGGCTCCGGTCGTACAGCTGCTGGGACCCGACGGGGTCGGTCAGCTGGTCATCGGTGCCGTGCATGATGAGCAGCGGGAGATCCACCTCGTGGAGCGAGTCCTGGCATCGCTCGCTGAGACTGAGCACGGTGTGCCCGAGCCTGGCCGACACCTTCTTCGGCACCAGCGGGTCCTCCGCGTAGGCGCGCTGGACCTCGGGGTCGCTGCTGACCTTGGAGTGCAACCCCCCGACCATCCCGATCATCGGGGCAAGCCAGGACACGGCCCCGGCAACTCGCCGCAGCATCGGTGCCAGGTCGTCGTCGAGCTTGGCTGTCGGGCCGGTCACCACCAGGCCCTCGACCGGCAACCGTCCCTCGGACGCCAGGACCAGGGCGAGCCCTCCGCCCATGGAGTGTGCCAGGACGAACACGGGGACGTCTGAGGCCGCGACCTGCGCCCGCACGTAGAGCTCGAGGTCGTCGAGGTAGGTCTCGTAGCCGGGGAGGTTGAGCCAGGCCATCGGGGTGCGCCCGTGGGAGCGGTGGTCGATGCCGGACACCGACATGCCGGCCTCGTTGAGCGCCGCCGCGACGTGCTCGTATCGTCCGAGGTGCTCCCCGGCTCCATGCACCAGCACGACGTGGGCACGCGCGTCCGGCTGCAGCCATCGGTACTCGCCCAGCCGGCGGCCGTCGTTGGCGAGAAAGCTGGTGTGCTCGGCGATCTGGGTCCTCATGGAACTCCCCGATGGCTGGTCCGTGGTGGGGAAGTGCTCGGTCGAAGGAGAATCGTAGGTCACGGAGAGGGGTCGACCGGAGGCTAGGCATCGTCGGGCCGTCCGGCTATGGTCGAGGAGCGGCTGGGGGAAGGACTCCTCCGGCGCTCGGTGTCGGCCTGATTCGGCCCCCCACCACGCCTCCCACCGCGCCTCCCACGACACCGTCCACGAAAGGAAGCCCCTGTGAACCTCGCCTCCAACCTGGTCCGCACGGCTGAGGCCGACCCGAGCAAGGTCGCCGTGAAGCTGGACGACGCTGTCGTGCCCTACGGCGTCCTGGCCAACGCCGCTTCCCGGGTTGCCGGGTGGCTCCAGGAGCTGGGGGTGCAGCCGGGCGACCGCGTCGGGGTCACGCTGCCGAACATCCCGCAGATGCCCATCATCTACTACGGCATCCTCTGGGCTGGAGGCGTCGTCGTCCCCTTGAACCCGCTGTACAAGTCGCGAGAGTTCGGCTTCGTCCTCAAGGACTCCCAGGCCAAGGCGTTGTTCGCCTGGGACGGCGTGGCCGAGGAGGCGAGCAAGGGTGCGGCCGACGCGGGCGCGGAGTTCATCTCCGTGAGCGCCACCGAGTTCGTGGGCGAGCTGATGACGCACGAACCGGGCGGTTTCGTCGAGCGCGACGACGCCGACTCCGCCGTCATCCTCTACACCTCGGGCACGACGGGGTCCCCCAAGGGCGCCGAGCTCACCCACGCCAACATGGCTCGAAACGCCGAGATCAGCGTCGGCCTGGCCGACATCACCGCCGACGACGTCGTCTTCGGCGGCCTTCCGCTGTTCCATTCCTTCGGTCAGACCGTCGGCATGAACGCCTCGTTCCTGGCCGGGGCCACGATCACGCTCATCCCTCGGTTCGAGCCGACGAAGGCACTCGAGGTCCTCCAGCGCGACAAGGTCACCATCCTCGAGGGCGTGCCGACGATGTACGTAGCGCTGCTGCAGCACCCCGACAAGGACTCCTACGACACCTCCTCGCTGCGGATGTGCGTCTCCGGAGGCGCCTCGCTGCCGGTGGAGGTGCTCAAGGGCTTCGAGCAGGGCTTCGGAGCCTTCATCCTCGAGGGCTACGGCCTGTCCGAGACCTCGCCGGTGGCCTCCTTCAACCACGCCGACCGTGAGCGCAAGCCCGGGTCCATCGGCCAGCCGGTCGATGGTGTGCAGTTCAAGCTGATCGACGACGACTGGAACGAGGTCACCGGGACCGACGAGATCGGTGAGATCGCCATCAAGGGCCACAACGTGATGAAGGGCTACCTCGGCAACCCCGAGGCCACCGAGTGGGCCATCAGGGACGGGTGGTTCCGAACCGGAGACCTGGCCAAGCGGGACGAGGACGGCTTCTACTTCATCGTCGACCGGGCCAAGGACATGATCATCCGCGGTGGCTACAACGTGTACCCGCGGGAGATCGAGGAGGTGCTCTACGAGCACCCGGCCGTCGGTACCGCCGCCGTCGTCGGTGTTCCGCACGGCGCTCTCGGCGAGGAGGTGGCCGCCGCCATCACCCTCAAGCCCGGAGCGAGCGCCACGGACGAGGAGCTCATCGAGTTCTGCAAGGAGCGCGTCGCGGCCTACAAGTACCCGCGCACCGTCTGGATCACCGATGCCCTGCCGATGGGTCCGACCGGGAAGATCCTCAAGCGGGAGATCGAGATCCCGGCCGCCCATTCTGCGGAGTGAGGACTAGGGCGTGACGCTGCAGGTCACATCGCCCCACGAGCTGCGTGCGCACGTCGGCGAGTCGTTGGGGACGACTGCCTGGGTGGAGGTGACACAAGCCCAGGTCGATCGCTTCGCTGACGCCACCGGCGATCACCAGTGGATCCACGTCGACCCCGAGCGGGCCGCTGCCAGCCCGTTCGGCACCACCATCGCGCACGGGTACCTCACCCTGTCGATGGCCGCGGTCTTCCTTGGAGAGCTGCTGAAGGTTGACGGCGTCGGGATGGCTCTGAACTACGGGCTCAACAGAGTCCGGTTCCCAGCACCCGTGCCGGTCGGCTCCCGGCTTCGGGCCAGTGGCGAGCTCGTCGACGCCGTCGACAAGGGCGCGATGCTCGAGGCGACGATTCTGCTGACCTACGAGCTCGAGGGGTCCCAGCGGCCGCCATGCGTGGCAGAGCTTCTGGTGCTGTTCCAGCCGTCCTGACGGGTCACCGTCTGATGCTCGCGGGCGGCCGCACCATGGCGTCGGCAGCACTGTCGAGGAGGTCCGCTCGGCCTGCCGGGACGCGGTTCTCGGGGCCGCACGAGTGGGTGACGGCACCCCGAGAGCGCCGGCCACCCGGCGTCGCCGATCGGTGGGAGGCCACTCACTTCCAGGCGACAAGTCCGTTGCTGGTGGCCAGCAGGTCAAGTCTGCGGGAGTGATCGAGGTCCGTCGGCCACGGTGGTTGGGCGCCGTGGGGTTCGGTGATCGGCCGGGACCACTTGAGGCCACCGCGTGGGTTCAGCTCCCGCCACACCGAGCTCGCCGACGGGCGGGGAGTCCGGACCCGTCGGCCGCTGGTGGCCTCGGCAGCCCAGGCACGTGGGGGTGTCCTCACCCAGGAGTCCGGTCCGGGTGCGGCGTCCACGGATCCGCAGGCCGTCAGTCGTCGCCCGCCGGTCGACACGGCAACCGCGTGGTCGAAGTCGGGGCTGCGGTCACTGCCCACCACCCGGGTCCAGCGCGTTCGGCCTTGCATGTCGACCGCTCGGACAAGGATCGCGTGGTCCGGCGGGGAGCAGGGTGGCATCGGTCGGGGAGTGCCGGGCGGGCACGGAGCCGTCGCGCGTCCAGCCTTCGCCCTCGCTGCGCGTGTGGGCGGCCACCGCGACGACGCCCCGACGACGTAGATCCCCGTCGGGCCGACGGCGACACTGATAGGGCCGGCCCCGTCCACCGCGATGGGAGCCTCGGTGCCCGCCAGAGCGCTCACCACGGCTGCGGTGAGGAGGGTGCGAAGGCGTCGGCTCGTCTTCCCTCGTCCGCGGGTCTGGGACTTCGCTGCCCCCTGGCCTGCGCGAGGTCGGCGTTCTTCCTCGTGCGCAGGGTCGGTAGCGTGCGTGGGTGCGCGCGAGGAAGCTGTGGGCCCACGGGCGCGGGAGGCCGGTTGCGACCGCCTGGGCGTCTTCCTCGGCCGTGCTGGCGGTCCTGGCGCTGGCGTCCTGCTCGGGAGAGGAGATCCCGGACCCCGTCGACGTCGTGGCTGATCTGGCTGCGGGGCTCAGCAGCGGTGACGTGTCCGAGGTGGCCTTCAGTGAGCTCGACGGCCAGGATGCTCAGAAGGCGCTGGCTGCCCTGATCGAGGGCATGGGGCAGGCGACCGTCGACGTGGTACCCGGAGGTGCTGAGGTGCTGCCGGCGGGGGACGCAGCCACACCGGACGTGCGTTCGAGGGCAACTGCGGTCCTGGAGCTGACGTGGGACCTCGATGGCGACGGACCGGTCGAGGACAGGTGGGAGTACCGGACCGAAGCCGGTCTCGAGCTCGTGGACGACCCGGGCGCGGGGGAGGAGGGTGCCTCCGCGCCGACCTGGCAGGTTGTCTGGGACCCGGCTCTTGTCCATCCGGAGCTGGTCCCGGGAGCTCGCCTGGAGCTCGAGCGTGAGCAAGCGCCCCGCGCGCAGATCGTGGGGGCCGAGGACGCAGTGCTCGTCACCGACCGGCCGGTCGAGCGGGTGGGCATCGACAAGGTGCGGCTCGAGGACATGCCGGCTGAGCGTTCCGCGCGTCGACTGGCCTCGGTCGTGGCAGTGGACCAGAACAGCTACGTCGAGGCCGTCGAGGCCGCTGGTCCCGAGGCCTTCGTCGAGGCGATCGTCCTGCGACGGCCCGAGGCGAAGGCGGTCCGGGCCGAGGTCGAGGCGATCCCCGGCGGCCGCCTCCTCAGCGACAGGGTCCCGCTTGCGCCCACCCGGGAGTTCGCCCGAGCGCTGCTCGGCACGGTGGGCGAGGCAACCGCCGAGATCATCGAGAGCGCTGCCGGGGCAGTGGTCGCCGGGGATGTCGTCGGGCTGAGCGGGCTCCAAGCCGAGTTCGACGTCCAGCTGCGTGGGACACCGGCGTTGACCGTGGTGGCCTCGAGCCCCGAGGGCGTCGGGTCGACGGTGCACCGGGTGGCCGCCGTCCCCGGTCGGGCGTTGGCGACCACCCTCGAGGCACGTACCCAGCAGCTGGCAGACGACCTGCTGCAGCCGGTACGGCCACCCAGCGCGCTCGTGGCCATTCGGCCGAGTACCGGCGAGCTTCTCGCGGTGGCCAGTGGACCCGGTGGCGACGGCTACTCAACGGCGACGCTGGGCCAGTACGCGCCCGGGTCGGTCTTCAAGGTGGTGACCACCCTGGCGCTGCTGAGAGCGGGGCTCGACGCGGGGTCGGAGCTTCCGTGCACGGAGACGATCACCATCGACGGCCGAGAGTTCAGCAACTACTCGGACTTCCCGTTGGGGGCGCTCGGCGACCTCCCGCTGCGGCGCGCCTTCGCCGAGTCGTGCAACACCGCTTTCATCTCCACCGTCGACACGCTTGAGCCGGACGACCTCGCCGGCGCGGCCAGCTCTCTCAGGATCGGGACCCCATCCGACGCCGGCTTCGACGCCTTCTGGGGTGATCTGGGGGAGCGTGGGCGGCCGGAGGACAGGGTCGCGGAGGCAGCATCGCTCATCGGGCAGGGCGATGTGCTGCTATCCCCGCTGGCCGCCGCAACGATGGCTGCGTCCACGCTCGGCGGGGCGGACTGGCCGGTCCTGCTTCCCGACGTGCCTGCCGACTACCCGCCCGGTGTGGCTGTCAGCAAGAGCGAGTCGCAGACGCTGCAGCAGCTGATGCGCGAGACCGTTCGCGGCGGAACGGCCTCGCTCCTGGCCGATGTGCCAGGTCCCGCGGTTGGCGCCAAGACCGGCACCGCGGAGTACGGCACCAGGACGCCACCGGACACCCACGGTTGGATGGTTGCGGTGCAGGGCGACCTTGCCGTCGCCGTCTTCGTGGAGCAAGCAGAGTCCGGATCGGCGACAGCGGGACCGATCCTGAAGGACTTCCTCGTCCAGGTCGGCCGTCTCCCGTGAACGACACCCCGACCGAGGTCTTCACCGATGGGGCCTGCTCAGGCAACCCCGGGCCGGGGGGCTGGGCATGGGCCGTCAGCCACGGGCCCGAAGGCTTCGGCGGGGAAGCGCCGAGCACCAACCAGCGGATGGAGATCAGGGCCGCCCTGGAGGCGGTGCTCGCCCTGGACGGTCCCCTGGTCGTCGTCAGCGACTCCACCTACGTCGTCAACTGCTTCCGGGACCGGTGGTGGGAGGGGTGGCTGCGGCGGGACTGGCACACCTCGGCGAAGAAGCCGGTGGCCAACCGTGACCTGTGGGAGCCGCTGGTCGACCGGGTCCGAGCCCGTGAGGACGTCAGGTTCCGTTGGGTCAAGGGGCATTCGGGTGACCCGATGAACGACCGCGTCGATGCCTTGGCGGTCGCCGCTGCTCGTCGGGCTGCCGCGGGCGTGGGACTTCGGCCGCTGGTCCTCCCGCCGGCCCGACGGGAGGACCAGTCCGGCGAAACGGGCCGCACCCTGTTCTGAGGCGGGTCAGCCAGCCACTGCCAGCGCGTCGAGGAGCCAGGCGGCGAGCTCGGCCTCGTAGGCGAGTCGGGCGAACCGTCCCGATGGGCCCGCATGGGCTCCTTCGCCGGTCTCGGCTCGAAGGAGGAGTCGGGTCGCGTCGGAGCCGTCTCCGTCGCCGATGGCTTGGCTCGCCTCGGTCGCGCGCATCGCAGCGACCCACTTCGCCGGTTCCGTGACCCGCACCCGGGTGTCGTGCAGCGCCCCCGTCACGAGCAGCCGTGGTCGGCGCCCCGGTCCGACCCGACCGGCGAGGGTCCGCTCGTAGGGCGACCATGACTGGAGGTCCTGGAACCCGTCCGGGGTCCGCGGGTCTCCCCACTCGGTCCACTCGAGCGTGGTCAGGGGGATGGACTCGTCGAGCATGGTGGTGAGCACGTCGACGAACGGCACCTCGGCGATGACCGCGGCGAACCGCTCCGGTCGGTCCTGCATCGCACCGGCGACCAGGAGCCCGCCGGCGGAGATGCCACGCAAGGCCATGCGCCGGCCGTCGACCAGCGGGGGCGTCTTCCTGTTCGGTGCCTGGCCGGTCAGCCCGTCGGCCACGTCGACGAGGTCGTGCCACGACGTGGGCTTTCGCCTGAGCCTGCCCTGCTCCCACCAGGTGCGGCCGGCCTCGCCGCCACCGCGGACGAGGACGTGGCCGTGCACGACGCCGCGGTCGAGCAGGCTGATCAGTGAGGGATCGAAGACGGGGTCCTCGATGGCCTCGTAGGCCCCGTAGCCGTAGAGCAAGCACGGTGCCGTGCCGTCGAGTGCGGCGTCGGCCCGGTGGACGAGGAGGACGGGGATCGCGGTCCCGTCGCGGGCCGGTAGCCAGCGGCGGATGCGGCGGTACAGCGAAGCGTCGAAGGTCGGCACCTCGGCGCGGTGCACGACGGCCGCCTCCTCGGGCCAGGTCTCCGCCTCCAGGTTCACCCGCAAGGTGGTCCTCGGCTCGACCGCCGACTCGGTGCGGACGAGGGCGTCCGACGTCGCGTAGTCCGGCGTACGCGAGAGGCTGATCGTGGCGGCCTCCCGGGCCGGAAGGTCCCAAGCCCGTGCCGAGCCAGACTCCGCGAGGGCGTCCAACGGCACGACCCGCAGGCAAGCTGCGGCATCGCGTCGAAGGCTGAGGACGACGTGCTTGGCGAAGGCGTCGACGTCGAGGAGCCGTTCGCCCGGGCGGGCGTCCACCAACGGCGTCCATGCGTGCGGACCGGGGGCGTCGGGGGCGCACCGCATGAGACGGAACTCGGGTGCCCCGTCGTTCGTGACCACGAGCAAGAAGCCGCCTCCAGGGCCGCGAACGTGCTCGAGCCAGTACTCGATGCCCGCCCGCCGCCCACCCGGGCTGTGTGCGAGGCCCGTCGGTTCCTGTGCGGGCAGCACCCACTCCTGGGAGCAATCCGATGCGAAGGCACTCAGCAGCAGCAGCTGGCGGCTACGGCTGAGGCGAACGGAGACGCTGAACGCGGGGTCGGGCTCACGCAGGAGGAGCTCTGCGGTCTGCTCGGCTTGACCTGGCGGGCCACCGAGCCGATGCAGACGGACCTCGTGGGCGCGCCACGCCTCGTCCGGAACGACGAAGCAGAACGCGTCCGACCCGGCCGTCCAGGCACCCCCGGCATGCACGCCGACGACTCGGTCGGGCAGCGGGTGGGGTCCGCCGTCGGCACCGTCGGACAGGTCTGCGAAGCGCAGCTCGAATCGCTCGTCGCCGCTGGTGTCCACCGAGTAGGCCAGCAGCGTCGCGTCGGGGCTCACGGCGCAGACGCCGAGCTCGACATGGCCGTCGGGCCCGACCAGCGTGTCGAGGTCAAGCAGCTCGCGCCACCCTTCGGAGTCGGCGACGGGGTCTTGCCCCTGCTCCCGGAGCTGCGTCGGGGTCGGTCGCCGGACGAGCCGGCCGTGCTCGGCACCGTGGCCGCGCTCCCAGCGGTACTCCCAGCCATCGGCCTGCCACGGGGCACCCGTCTCGTGGGCCGGCACCCTCGCCCGCATCTCGGCCTCCAGGGTGGCCCGGAGATCGGTGAGGTGCTCGGTCGCCGCGTCGTAGAAGGCACGTTCCTGCTCCAAGTAGGCCAGCAGTGCTGGCTCGTCGAGCTCGGCCATCCAGGCATAGGGGTCGGGGCGTTCCACGTCGTGCTGTCGATGGACGTGCGCACGCCGTTCGGCGACCGGTGGGACTGGCACGAGAGGACGGTAGTGGGCCGGTCCCGGCCAGGCGGTGGACATCGCCCGCCGTAGGCCCCACTATTCGGGCACCACTCGACGCCCCCTGGGGGTTCCTCCATGACGCTGCCTCGACGCGGACTCCTCGGTCGGACGCTGTCCGTGCTGGCAGGCGCAGGTCTGCTGCTGACCGCTGGGGCGGTCCCTGCGCTCTCGCAGGACGACGAGAGCGCCGACCCCGTCGTCCTGACGGTCGGCCTCCTGCAGGACGTGGACTCCCTGAACCCGTTCGCCGGCATCGTGCTGGAGTCCTTCGAGGTCTGGGGGCTGGTCTACGACGGCCTCATCGGGTACTCCCAGGAGGACCTCGGCCCGGTTCCGCAGCTGGCGGAGTCGTGGGAGGAGTCCGCGGACGGGACGACCTGGACCTACCAGATCCGCTCGGGGGTCACGTGGTCCGATGGGACGCCCTTGACGGCGCGCGATGCCGCGTACACCTACACCCGGATCATCGAGGGAAAGGCCGAGAAGACGAACTGGGGGGCCGAGGTCGGCGCCATGGTGAAGGCGGAGGCGCTCGACGACACCACGCTGGCGATCACGGTCGACAAGCCCTCGCCTGTGATGTCACGGCTCGGCGCCCCGATCCTGCCGGAGCACATCTGGTCGAAGGTCTCCGAGGAGGAGACGACGACGTTCGCCAACGAGCCTCTGGTCGGCTCAGGTCCGTTCTCTTTGGTCGAGTACCGCCCAGGGCAGTTCCTCAGGTTCCAGGCCAACGACGCGTACTGGGCGGACGCCCCGGTGGTGGACGAGGTCGTCATGCGGGTCTTCGGGGCCGAGGACGCGATGGTGCAGGCTCTGCGCAAGGGTGAGATCGACATCGTGAACGGCCTGTCCTCGAACACCTTCACGTCGCTGGAGGGGGTCGAAGGCATCACCACGTTGCCGGCGACCTCCACCGGGTTCGAGCAGATCGGCTTCAACACCGGAGCTGCGCTCACCGACGGCACGCCGATCGGCGATGGTCATCCGGCTTTCGCCGACGTCGTGTTTCGCCAGGCGCTCGCCCACGCTGTCGACCGAGAGACTCTGGCCGAGCGGGTCTACGGGGGGCTCAGCGACCTCGGCACCACGGTGATCCCACCGATCTACGCCGACCTGCACCACGAGCCCGGCGACCGGTTCACCTTCGACCTCGAGGAGGCCAACCGGTTGCTCGACGAGGCGGGCTACGCCAGAGGAGCCGATGGCATCCGCACCATGCCCGACGGCACCAAGCCGTTGACGGGGATCAGGTACTACGCGAGGTCGGAGTCACCGATCTCGCAGAAGATCGCGCCCTTCGTCCAGGAGTGGTTCGCCGAGCTCGGCATCGAGGTCGAGGTGGACGTCGTCGACGAGAACCGTCTCATCGAGATCAACGGCGACGGCACCTACGAGATCTTCGACTGGGGATGGGGGGTGGACCCCGACCCGAACTTCATGCTCTCAGTCTTCCTGTGCAGCTCGCGGAGTACGGAGCGTTCGAACGGGAACTTCGTGGCCGGGTTGTCCGACAGCCACTACTGCAACCCCGAGTACGACGCGTTGTTCAAGGAGCAGAAGCAGACCACTGACCCGGTTGCCCGAGCTGAGATCGTCAAGCAGATGCAGGACGTCCTCTACCGAGACGTGCCCTACATCATCAACGTCTACAACGCGGACCTGCAGGCGTACCGCAGCGACCGCTGGGCCAACGTGGCACCGCAACCGACACCGGACGGGCCCATCATCTTCCAGTTCGGCACGTACACCTACCGAGGGATAACCCCAGCCAGTGCACCAGTCGAGGTGGGCGAGGAGGGCTCGCCGGCCGCGACGACAGCCGATGACCCCGGCTCGTCGGTGGGCCTGCTGGTGGCGATCGGTGCGGCCGTCGCCGCGTTCGTCGCTGGGGGTGTGACGCTCGCCAGGCGCCGTGCCAGCGGCGCGGACGACCGGGAGTAGGGACCGGTGCCCGTCGCCGCCCCACTGGTCGGCGAGAGAGCGCCAGCCGAGTCGGCCAGCCGTTGGGGGCGTGGCGGGTCGCGGTGGGTCGCATCGCGGGTGGCGGCTTCGTTCGGCACCCTGGCCTTCGTCCTCGTGTTCAACTTCTTCCTGTTCCGGGTCCTTCCCGGCGACCCTGCCCGCAACTTGACCCGCAACCGGCAGATCCCCGCTGAGCAGGTCGAGCAGCTCCGTCAGGACTTCGGCCTGGACGAGCCGCTGCTGCAGCAGTTCCTCACGTACCTGAAGAACACCTTCACCGGGGAGCTGGGGATCTCCTACAAGTTCCGCGCACCGGTCTCGGAGGTGATCCTGGACCGTTTGTGGCCGACCCTGCTGCTGGTCGGCACCGCGATCCTGCTGGCCACGGTGATCGGTGTCGCCATCGGTATCCGTTCCGGCTGGAACCGCGGCAGCCGCTTCGACAGCGTCAGCACCGGCGTGACGCTCACGCTCTACTCGATGCCGGAGTTCTGGCTCGGACTCCTGCTCCTGGCGGTGTTCGCCGTCGGGGTCGGGCCGTTCCCGGGGTTGTTCCCGACCGGTGGCCTGATCACGCCGGGGGTGGATCCGACCTCGATCGAGGGCGTCCTCGACGTCGCCCATCACCTGGTGCTGCCGGTGGCGACGCTGGCGATGGCGTTCCTGGCCGAGTACAGCCTCGTGATGAGGTCCTCGCTGCTGGACGAGCTGCGCGAGGACTACCTCGTCACCGCCCGCGCCAAGGGGCTGCGCGACGTCCAGGTACGACGCCGGCATGCGGTGCCGAACGCGATGCTGCCCACCACGACGCTGATCGCGCTGAACCTGGGGTTCGTGGTCTCCGGGGCCATCACGGTCGAGACCGTCTTCTCGATCCCTGGCCTCGGCCTGCTCACCTACGAGGCGTTGCGGGTGCCGGACTACCCGCTCCTGCAGGGGTTGTTCCTGGTGTTCTCGGTTGGTGTCATCCTCGCGAACCTCGTGGCCGATCTGCTGTACAGCCGCCTGGACCCCCGGGTGCGCCAGTGAGCGGCGAGCACCCGCCGGGCCCGGCAACGGCCGAGACGGTGCTCCGCCGACGCCGCCGTGCCACGTTCGCCGCGGCGTGGGCGGAGTTCCGACGTAGCAGGTCTGGGGTGTTCGGCCTCACCGTGCTCACGACCATCTCCCTGATCGCCCTGTTGGCGCCGGTGCTGGCCGACGAGGAGGGGCTCAAGGTCACCACGGCCACCGGCGATCCGCTGGCGCCGCCGAGCCCCGACTACCCGTTGGGCACCGACGAGGCTGGCCGGTCGGTGCTCACGCTGCTCATCTGGGGGGCCCGGGTCTCGCTGTTCGTCGGGCTGCTCGCCACGGTCATCTCGATCGTGCTCGGGACGGTGGTGGGCGTGGCTTCGGGCCACTACCGCGGATTCGGTGCTGGGGTACTGAACCGGTTGACCGAGTGGTTCCTGGTGATCCCGTACCTTCCGCTGGCCATCGTCCTGGCGACGATCCTGGGTCGTTCGTTGGTGAACGTCGCCATCGTGATCGGCGTGACGTCCTGGCCAGGGACGGCGCGGCTCATCCGGGCGCAGACGTTGGCGATCGAGGGGCGCCCCTACCTCGAGCGAGCAAGAGTGCTCGGGGCGGGCCACCTGCACCAGATGCGCCACCACGTGCTGCCCAACATCATGCCCCTGGTGTTCGCGAACACCACGCTCACAGTCGCTGTCGCGATCCTGGCCGAGACCACCTTGTCCTTCCTCGGGCTCGGCGACCCCTTGCGGGTCTCCTGGGGGTCCATGCTGGACTCGGCCTTCACGGCCGGCGCGGTGTCGACGGGTGCCTGGTGGTACCTGCTCGCCCCGGGCGTCTGCGTGGTCGTGGTGGTGCTGTCCTTCACGCTGGTCGGTCGGGCGATGGAAGCGGTCGTCGACCCTCGGTTGCGGGAGGCCGCGTGAGCCTGCTCGAGCTCGAGGACGTCCACATCACCTACCGAGTCCGCGACGGTGAGGTGCCAGCGGTGCGAGGGGTGTCGCTGCGGCTGGCGCCGGGGGAGACCCTCGGGCTGGCCGGGGAGTCTGGTTCGGGGAAGTCCACGCTCGTGCGCCCGGTGCTGCGACTGCTGCCGGCCGGAGCCTCAGTGCGGGGGCGGGTGCTCTTCGAGGGTGAGGACGTGGCTGAGATGACCTGGGGCCAGGTACGGGCCGTGCGTTGGGCCGGGGCCTCGGTCGTCTTCCAGGGGGCGTTGCACTCGCTCAACCCGGTCCAGCAGATCGGGAAGCAGCTGGCCGAGCCGATCCTGGTCCACGGCCTGGCCGACGAGCGTGGCGCGCAGGAACGGGTCGGTGAGCTGTTGGAGCAGGTCGGGTTGCCGTCGCGGCACGCCGGCGCCTATCCGCACCAGCTGTCCGGTGGGCAGAAGCAGCGAGTGATGATCGCCCTCGCGCTGGCCTGCTCGCCGCGTCTGGTGATCGCCGACGAGCCCACCACCGCGTTGGATGTCATGGTGCAGGCCCAGGTCCTGCGACTGCTCACCGACCTGGTCCAGCAGAAGGGGGCCGGCCTGGTGATGATCAGCCACGATCTGTCCGCACTGGCCGAGACCTGCTCGCGCCTGGCCGTCATGTACGCGGGGCAGGTGGTGGAGGAAGGGCCGTCGCACTCGGTGCTGCACGACGCGGTCCATCCGTATGCCCGCGCGCTTGCTGGGGCCTTCCCCGCCGTCGGCGACCCATCGGCTCGTCGGGCACCTCGAGGGCTCGGCGGGGATCCACCCGACCCTCGCCAGATCCCGACCGGGTGTGCCTTCCACCCACGGTGCCCTGACGCCCTCGGCGAGTGTTCGAGCACCCAGGTCCGCCTGGCCCACGTCTCCGCGACGCGGCAGGTCTCCTGCTGGCGGGTGGCTCCGCAGGCGGCTGCCGGCGTGGGGGACTGAGCATGAGCAGTGTGGGTGCAGCGCCGTTGCTGGAGGCACGATCGCTGTCGGTGCAGTTCCGGGCTCGATCCGGTGGGACGGCTCGTGCGGTGGACGGCGTGGACCTGCAGGTTCAGCGGGGTGAGATCCTGGCGTTGGCCGGGGAGTCCGGCTGCGGAAAGACCTCGCTGGCGAGGACCTTGCTCGGCCTGGAGCCACCCGCCGCCGGTGAGGTGCGCTTCGAAGGGGAGCCGCTCCCGACCAAGGCGCGGGGTCTCACGGCCTACCGCCGCCGGGTCCAGCTCGTCCTGCAGGACCCAACCGGGGCGCTCAACCCGAGACGCACGGTGTACGAGGCGGTCGCCGAGGGGGTTCGAGTCCACCGGCTGCCGGGCGACGAGCAAGCCCGGGTATCCGCCGCGCTCTCGCAGGCTGGGCTGCGTCCACCGGAGCGGTTCTTCGCCGCGTACCCGAGCGAGCTCTCCGGCGGCCAGCGCCAGCGCGTCGTCATCGCCGGCGCTCTGGTCCTCGAGCCGACGGTGCTCATCGCCGACGAACCAGTGTCGTCGCTGGATGCCTCGGTGCGAGGGGAGATCCTGGCGCTGCTCCTCAAGCTTCGCGACGAGCTGGACCTGACGGTCATCATCGTCACCCACGACCTCGGCCTGGCCTGGACCGTGGCTGACCGGCTGGCGATCATGTACCTCGGCCGGGTCGTGGAGGCCGGTTGCACCGAGGAGGTGCTGCTCGCGCCGAAGCACCCCTACACCCAGGCGCTGCTGTCGGTGGTGCCTCGCGGGGACCAGGTCGATGCTCGCCTCGAGCCGGTGGTGCTGGTCGGCGAGCCCCCGGATCCGACTCGCATCCCCCCGGGGTGCCGCTTCCATCCCCGCTGCCCGGCCGTGGTCGACGGCCGCGCCGAGCAAGCGGGTGTGCTCGAGGCCTGTCGTGGCCAGCGGCTGGCGGTGCTGAGCGCGGGGGGGCCGCACCGGGCTGCCTGCCACCTCCTCCCGGGCCAGGTCTGAGGCCGGCCCACAGCGAACCTGCCGCAGGTCCGGTGGCTCTGCGACACTGGCACCGTGCGGATCACCTCCAGGGCCGACTACGCCGTGCGGGCTGCCCTCGTCCTCGCCGCAGATGCCGATGGGTTGGTCAGGGGTGAGGACATCGCCGCCGCACAGGACATCCCGGGGAAGTACCTGGAGACGATTCTCGGCGAGCTCCGGAGCGCGGGTCTTGTGCGCAGCCAGCGCGGCGCACGCGGCGGGTACCGGCTGGCCCGACCTGCCGACGAGATCGCCGTCGCCGACGTGATCCGGGCTGTCGAGGGCCCTTTGGCGACCGTGCGTGGGGAGCCGGTCGAGGAGCTGACGTACGCGGGGGCCGCCGAACCCCTGCGCGAGCTCTGGGTGGCGGTTCGGGCGGCGCTTCGTGATGTGCTCGAAGACGTGACGCTGGCCGACGTCGCAGCCGGCTCGTTGCCGGCTGCGGTCCACGAGCTCGCCGACAACCCTGTCGCCTGGGAGTCCACTGCCCAGCGACAGGCCAAGGCGGGGCGCCCGCGTCGCTAGGGCCGCTGCAGAGGGTCAGGCGCCGGGCTTGGGGCCGACGCGCTTGACGATGAACGAGGCCACGACCGTGACGACGATCGCGCCGATGATCGCGCCGAAGATGCCGCCCCAGTCGAACTTCTCGGTGTCACCGATGCCCAGCACGGTCGTGAAGAACCAGAACCCGACCAGGGCACCGAGCAGGCCGAGCACGAGCGAGACGCCCCAGGAAGCGGGCCCGGACATCGAGGCGAACGCGTCGTTGGGAGTGAGCATCCGCGCGATGGCGCCGGCGACGAAGCCGAGTGCCACGATGGCGATGAGGCTGCCGAGGTCCATGAGCAGGTCTCCTTCCTTGCTGTCCGAGAAGCATCAGCGTATCGGCGGCGGGCGGCGTTCGTGCGTCGCGACCGGCGTGTCGGTTGACAGCAACCGGCCAACAAACCTACCTTTCCTACCTACTCAGTAGGATTATGGGGGAACAGGATGCCGCTCATCATCGCTTTCGCTCTGGCCGGGGGCCTCGCGCAGCTCGTCGACGGGACTCTCGGGATGGGCTTCGGGATCACCTCGGCCACCGTGCTGCTCCTGCTCGGGGTGAGTCCGTCGGCCGCCTCGGCCGCCACCCACCTGGCGAAGCTGCCGACGACCCTGGTCAGCGGGCTGGCGCACTGGCGCTACGGCAACGTCGACCGCCGGGTCCTGGTCCGGGTCGCCCTGCCGGGGATGGTCGGTGGCTTCCTCGGAGCCGTCGTGCTGACGGGCGTCAGCCTCACGACGGCGCGCGGCTGGATGTCGGCTCTGCTCATGCTTCTCGGCCTTATGGTGCTCGCCCGTTTCGGCCTGGGGATGGCCGTGATCCCGACCCCCAGGCGAGGCGCCACGGTGCGCTGGCTTGGGCCGATCGGACTCGCGGGCGGGTTCGTGGACGCGACCGGAGGCGGGGGCTGGGGGCCCGTGGTCACCCCCTCGCTGTTCACGGTGACCGCCCAGGAGCCGCGCCGAATCGTCGGCACGGTCAGTGCGGCGGAGTTCCTGGTCGCCCTCTCGACGTCGTTGGGATTCGTCACGGGTGCGGCGTACCGGGACATCCCCTGGGCGGCCGTGCTGGGGCTCGTCCTCGGAGGTGTCGTGGTGGCGCCAATCGCTGCTCGGCTGGCCGGTCGCCTGCCGCACGCCCCGATGGGAACTCTGGTGGGCGGCCTGATCCTGGTCGTCAACGGGATCACGGTGGTCGAGTCGCTCGGTGGGCTGCCGCAGTGGGCGGCATGGCCGTTGCTCGGCACCACCCTGGTGTGCACGCTTGTCCTGGCAGGCCGCGCCTGGCGCCGCGAGACGGCACAGCGGGCCGCGGCCGGCACGGCGGAGGTCCTCGCGGCATGAGGGACGCTGGTGGTCGGCCTATGGTGGGTCGGTGCCCAACACGCCGAGCCATGACGACGCACGCGATGACGGCCGCGATGGGTTGCGGGCCTCGGACGCCGAGCGCGAGGTGGTGGTGGCTGCCTTGCGGGAGCACCTCGCCCAGGGGCGACTGACCAGCGACGAGTTCCACGAACGGATGGACCAGGCCTACGCGGCCCGGTTTCTCGGTGAGCTGCGCTCGCTCACCGATGACCTTCCGGCGGCTGCCGGCGGCGAAGCCGAGCTTGCGGTCCTGCGCCCGGACACCCAGGCGGTACCTACGGCGCGCTCAGGCAAAGGTGCTCGGTCATGGTTGGCCATGAGCGTCCTGCTCGTCAGTATCTGGGCGATGACGAGCCTGACATCCGGCGAGCTGCTGTACTTCTGGCCGATGTGGGCAATCGTGCCCACAGGGGTGGCGCTCCTGGCCGCCAGGATCAACGGCGACTGACGGACGAGGGGCTTCGCAGCCTCAGGCGGCACCGGTTCACGACGGCGCATCGGGTCCGCCGCGGATGGCGACCTGCTGGGCGGCGCTGAGTGCGCCGAGCACACCCGCCCGGCCGCCGAGGGCGGGGGCCACCAAGAACGCGCTGTCAGGCCGCGCAGGTGGTGTGGAGCCCACCGCGCCGGCGAGGCGTCGGGAGGTCTCCTGCGCGACGGCGCTTCGCAGCCCGGGCATCGAGGCCACACCCCCGCCGAGGATCACCCGGTCCGGGGCGAGGAGGTAGACCAACGCGCTGATGAGCTGGCCGAGGTAGTAGGCCTGGATCGCCACGGCTCGGGTCGTGAGTCCGCCGAGCTGATCGGCGGGCCTGCCCCACCTGGCCGCGATCGCCGGCCCGCAGGCCAAGCCCTCCAAGCAGTCCCGGTGGAATCGGCAGACGCCGGGGTAGTCGTCGTCACGATGCCGGCGAACGGTGAGATGACCCGCCTCGGGATGTGTCGAACCGAGCAGCCGCCGGCCCCCACTGATGATGCCGACGCCGACCCCCGTGCCGACGGTGGCGTAGGCGACGTCGTCCAAGCCGACGCCCGCTCCCCACCGATGCTCAGCGGTGACGGCGGCACCGACGTCTGAGTCGAGTGTGACCGGGCACCCGGCGACTCGACTCACGGCACCGAGCAGGTCGGTGCGCTCCCAGCCAGGCTTGGGCGTGGCCCCGATGATGCCGTAGTCATCTCGGTCCGGGTGCAGCCCGACTGGGCCGAAGGCACCGATCCCCACCGCCCGCACGGCGCCGCCGGCAGCCTGCTCGCGCACGAACGCCGTCACGGCGGCCAGGGTCGCCTCGGGCGTGGTCGTCGCGATGACGGACTCGGCCACGAGCGTGCGCGGCTCGTCCTCGGCCGCCGCCGCGCAGACCACCGTGGTACCGCCGGTCTCGATGCCGAGGATCATCGACCGTGCAGCCGTGCGGCCTGCTCGCGACCTGCGCGGAAGAAGCGGGTGAGTGCCTCTGGAGCCTGAACCTCGCTCATCACCCGAACCGCTCCGAACGGGGCGTTCCAGAACGGGCTGCTTCCTGGTGGCTGGTTGGGGTCGTACGCCCAGGGGCCGACGTAGGCGTACGGCTCGTCCGAGAACGCATCGCCGGGCGAGAGCCCGTAGTTGACCTCGTTCACCGTCATCGCGAGGTCGAAGTGCTCCGGCCACAGCACGGGCGTCTGACCCGGCGAGAACGCCCGCAGCTCGGTGAACCCCCGGGCGAACCACCCGGCAATGAGGCGGACCTCGGCTTCCTTGGGCACCAGTGGGTCATCCAGGCCGAGGGCGGCGTGGTCGCCGTAGAGGTCCGGCAGGCTGGGCTCGATGCCGGCGGCCTCGCCTACGGAGCGTACGGTGCCCGCGAGGGGGACGGACGCGGTGCCGGTCACCAGCTCGAGCCCGGCCACCCGGACCACCGGGTCGCTCACCGTCGCGAAGCCTCCCTGGAGCGGACGGAGCCTGATGGTGCCGTGGTCGCGGTACTGGGGGCCGGCAAGCAGCCACTCGGCGACGGCGTGCAGGGCGTTGCGCGTAGCCGCGAGGTCGACCGGCGGCGACAGAGGAGCATCCATCACCCCATCATGCTGGCTGCGTCATGATGGCGGGGTGACTCGCCACGACCTCGCCGAGCTCGCGACGCTTGACCCGCGTCCCGACATCCGCCTCATTGCCACCGACATGGACGGCACCCTTCTCGGCGACGACAAGCAGGTGCACGCCGAGTTCTGGCCGCTCGTGGACGAGCTGCACGCGCGAGGGGTCCTCTTCTGCCCGGCCAGCGGGCGTCAGTACTCCAGCCTGCGAGAGCAGTTCGTCGACATCGCCCACGAGATGGTGTTCATCGCCGAGAACGGGACGTACGTGGTCGACGGTGCGACGGAGGAGGAGATCTCCTCGGACACGCTGCTCCTGGCCGACGCTCGATCGGTCATCGCCACCTGCCGAGCGCGCCCGCAGTCTCGAGCGGTGCTCTGCGGCAAGCGCTCGGCCTACGTCGACCAGACCGACGAGGCCTTCTTGGCGGAGGTGGAGCCCTACTACCGGGCCCTCGAGGTCGTGCCGGACCTGCTGGACGTCGGGACGGACGAGATCCTCAAAGTCGCCGTCTACGACTTCGTCTCGGCGGAGGACCATGCCGCCGTGGCCCTTGCGGGCTTCGCCGAGACACACCAGGTGGCGGTCTCCGGCGTCCACTGGGTCGATGTGATGAGCCCGACGGCGAACAAGGGCGAGGGCGTCCGGCAGCTCCAGCAGCGGCTCGGGATCGGGCCGGAGCAGTGCATGGTCTTCGGCGACTTCCTCAACGACCTGGAGATGATGGACGCCGCCCACTACGCCTTCGCCATGGCCAACGCCCACCCGTTGCTGAAGGACCGGGCGACCTGGGTAGCCCCGACGAACAGCGCCAACGGGGTGGTCCGCACGATCAGGACCGTGCTCGGCCTCGACGGCGGTTGAGGGATACCTGCCGCTCAGCCGAGCGTGACCGTCACCACCACGTCCGCCGGCTCGGTGGGGACCGGGATGGTCTGTCCGTCGACGCGTTGCCCATCCACCAGCAGCTCACGCACGCCCTTGCTGACGCCGTCGGGATTGCGCACCTCGATGGTGAACGTCGAGTCCCGGAAACGGCGGGTGGCTGTGAACCCCCGCCACGGTGTCGGGATGCAGGGGTCGATCCGCAGGCCGTCGTAGTCCGGTTGCACGCCCAGGATGCCCTGGCTGATCACCACGAAGGTCCAAGCGGCTGTGCCGGTCAGCCAAGAGTTCTTGGCCTGACCGAAGGTGGGGGAGTCCTTGCCGTCGATGGTCTGGGCGTAGACGTAGGGCTCCAGGCGGTAGTCGTCGATGCGGTCCTCCTGCGCCGAGGGGCACACCGACAGGTAGTACTCCAGGGCACGGTCGCCCTCGCCGAGCAGGCACCAGCCGAGGTGGATCCAGGTGTTGTTGTGGCAGAAGATCCCAGCGTTCTCCTTCACCCCTGGTGGGTAGGAGGTGATCTCGCCCAGCTCGACGTGGTATTCGGTATAGGCAGGCTGCTGGAGCACGACGCCGTGCTCGGTGTTCAGCCGCTCGTGCACGGCCTCCATGGCCGCCCGGGCTCGACCGTTGTCGTGCCCGGCTCCGCCGAGCACGGCCCAGCCCTGGCTCTCGATGAAGATCTGGCCCTCCCGATTGTGGTGGCTCCCCACCGGGTTGCCAGCCGCATCGAAGGCGCGGGTGTACCACTGGCCGTCCCAGGCCTCGGTCTCGACGGCGCGAAGCATCTCGTCGTAGTTCGCCTGCATCCGTTCGGCGTCTCCCACCCGGCCGAGGTGCGAGTACATCGCGACCATCGCTCGAGCCGCGTACAGGAACAACCCCGCGATCATCACCGACTCCGCCGCGGAGCCTTCGACATCACCGGCGAGCTGGAAGGACTCGTTCGGCTCGGTGGAGAAGCAGTTCAGGTTCAGGCAGTCGTTCCAGTCGGCGTGCCCGATGAGCGGCAGGCCGTGCGGTCCTCGCTTCGCCATGGTGTAGGCGATGGAGGTCTCGAGGTGGTCCAGCAGCGTGCTGGCCGGCTGGTCGCCCTCGGCCGTCTCGACGTCGGCGAACGCGCATGGTTCGTCGAGGATCGAGAAGTCGCCCGTCTCCTTCAGGTAGGCGGTGCTGGACAGCACCAGCCAGAGATGGTCGTCGTAGAAGTCCCCACCGACGTCGGCGTTGCCCCGCTTGGTCAGCGGTTGGTACTGGTGGTAGCAGGTGCCATCGGACAGCTGAGTGGCGGCGATGTCGAGGATCCGTTGGCGGGCACGTTCCGGGATCATGTGGACGAACCCCAGGAGGTCCTGGTTCGAGTCGCGGAAGCCCATGCCGCGCCCGATCCCGGTCTCGAACAGCGATGCCGAGCGAGACAGGTTGAACGTTGCCATGCACTGGTACTGGTTCCAGGTGTTGAGCATCCGGGTGGCGTGCGGGTCGGGGGTGTCGGCCTGGAAGGCACCCAGGCGCGCATCCCAGTACTCCCGTAGCCGATCGAATGCGGCATCAAGAGCACCCGGCTCGGTGTAGGCGCCGACGATGTCGGCCGCCGGGGCGAGGTTCGGCTGCATGGGCGCCGTGAACTTCGGCTCCACATCCGCGACGTAGGCCAGGACGAAAGCGAAGTCGCGCTCCTCCCCGGGCGCGAGCCGGAGGCTGACCTCGTGCGAGCCGATCGGGTTCCAGCCTCGCGCGAGGGAGTTGGTGGCCGCTCCGGCCAGCGGGACGCGCGCCTCGTGGAGCCCCTCGTGGATGCCGACGAAGGCCTCTCTCGAGGTGTCGAAGCCGGTGATGTCGGCTGTGCAGCCGAAGGCCGTGTAGTGGTCGCGCCGCTCACGGAACTCGGTCGTGTGCACGATGGTCGAACCGGCGACCTGGACCTCCCCGATGGAGTAGGTCCGCTGGAGGTTCGTCATGTCGTTGAGCGCCTCGTAGAAGGCGAACTCGACGAACGAGTACAGCCGCAGCACCTTCTCCTCCGGCGAGGTGTTGCGCACGCGCACCTGCCACAGCTCGGTGTCCTCACCCGGGGGGACGAACATGAGCTGGCTCACCTCGACCCCGTGCTTGGTTCCGGTGATGCGGGTGTAGCCCAGGCCGTGCCGGCACTCGTAGGTGTCCGGGGTCACCTTCATCGGCTTCCAACCCGGGTTCCAGACCAACGGGCCGTCCGGGGTCTCCTCGTGCACGTAGAGGTAGCGACCACCCACGTCGTACGGGACGTTGTTGTACCGGTAGCGAGTGAGTCGCCGGAGCTTGGCATCGCGCCAGAAGGTGTAGCCGCCGCCGGTGTTCGTGCACAGGCCGAACAGGTCGTCCTGGCCGAGGTAGTTGAGCCAGGGCATGGGGGTGTCGGGCCGGGTGATGACGTACTCGCGGGCTGCGTCGTCGAAGCGTCCGTAGGGGTTCGCCATGGGGTGACCGTAGTGACTCTCAGAGGTCCCGGTGCGTGCGGATGAGTGCTGCGTACCAGTGCCCGCTGTCCTTGATGGTCCGCTCGAGGGTGTCGTAGTCCACCCGCACGACGCCGAAGCGCCTCGCGTAGCCGTAGGACCACTCGAAGTTGTCCAGCAGCGACCAGGCGAAGTAGCCGCGGACGTCGACACCCTCGGCGACGGCGCCGGCGACGGCGTCGATGTGGGCGCGCAGGTAATCGGTGCGTTCCGGATCGGGCACGCTGCCGTCGGTGGCCGTCGTGTCGGCGAAAGCCGCCCCGTTCTCGGTCACCATCAACGCGACACCGGGGTAGTCGGCGTGCAACCGGCGGAGCAGGTGTCCCAGGCCCCCGGGCTGCACCACCCAGCCCATCTCGGTGTGCTGGCCGGACTGGCGGAGGAACTGCACCTGCTCGCACCCGGGCCAAGGCGAGGCCGAGCTCTCGCCGGGCCCGTCCGGCGCCTCCTTGGCGCTGTGGCCGTTCCAGTGCCCGACCAGTGACGTCGTGTAGTAGTTCACGCCGAGCAGGTCGATTCCGCCAGATTCCACGGCGCTGATACGCCGCTCGTCGCCGTCGCGGAGGAAGGTCCAGTCGGTGATCCCGGCGGTGTCGACCATGAGGTCCTCCGGGTACCGCCCGCGAAGCATGGGCTCCAGGAAGATGCGGTTGCCGACGGTGTCGATCCGGCGAGCGGCATCGACGTCATCTGGCTGGTCGCTCGCCGGGCGGACCTGGTGCACGTTCAGTGTCACGGACAGCGGGCGGCCCTCCGGCACGCAGGTGCGCAGCGCGGCCAGCCCGAGCCCGTGCGCGAGGTTCAGGTGATGGGCGGCGGCCAGCGAGGCAGCGTCGTCGGTGATCCCCGGCGCATGCACACCGGAGGCGTACCCGAGGAACGCCGAGCACCATGGTTCGTTCAGGGTCGTCCAGGTGTGGACCCGGTCGCCGAGCGCCTCGCCCATGACCCTGGCGTAGTCGGCAAACCGGTACGCCGTGTCTCGCTCGGGCCATCCGCCGGCGTCCTGCAGGGGCTGGGGGAGGTCCCAGTGGTACAGCGTGGCGACGGGCTCGATCCCGGCGGCGAGCAGGGCATCGACCAGCCGGTCGTAGAAGTCGATCCCCTTCGCGTTGACCTGGCCGCTGCCCGTCGGCTGTACCCGCGGCCAGGCGATGGAGAACCGGTAGGCCTGCAGCCCCAGGCCTGCCATCAGCTCCACGTCTGCTGACATCCGGTGGTAGTGGTCGTCGGCCACGTCGCCGGTGTCTCCTGCCCAGGTGGCGCCCGGGGTGTGGCTGAACGTGTCCCAGATCGAAGGCCCGCGTCCGTCCTCGTCCCAGGCGCCCTCGATCTGGTAGGCGGCCGTGGCGGCGCCCCACGTGAAGTCGCGGGGCAGCGCTGCGACGGTGAGGGGCATGGAGGGGTCCATCACCGCATCCTGGCAGCAGGTCACCGGCAGTACCCGCGGGTACCCTAGGTCGGTGACCGGGCGGCTGCGTCCGCCAGTGCGCCGGCGTCGTCGGGGGCTACCCGCTTGCCCGGGCCTGGTTCCTCGCTGGCGTCCGCCTCGCTGTCGGGGTTCGCGCAGGTCCCCTCGAACGTGCTCCTGGCCGTCGCGGTGCTCGGGATCGGTCTGAGCGCCTACTCTGCAGCGGTGTGGCTCGGCAGGCTGGTGGCGGCGCCGCGGACGAGCGGGGCGCGCTGATGCTGCTCACCAAGTTCACTCATGCCTGCGTACGGCTCGAGCAAGACGACCGCCGACTCCTCGTGGACCCAGGGATCTGGACCGAGGAGGCAGCGTTCGAAGGGGTGGATGCCATTCTCGTCACGCACGAGCACGCCGACCACCTCGACGCGACCCGGCTGGCTGAGGTGTTGCGGGGGCAACGGCCGCCGCAGATCGTCGGCTCGACGGCCGTGGTGAACGCCGTCGCCACGGCGGCTGGGCGAGCTGTCGGCGCGGCCCCCGGGCTCGTCGAGGTCGGTCCCGAGGATCGTCGGGACATCGCCGGGTTCGAGGTCCAGGTCGTCGGTGGGCCGCACGCCGAGGTGTACGGCGGACTGCCGAGCGTGGACAACCGGGGCTACCTCGTGGACGGTTCGGTCTACCACCCGGGCGATGCTCTGCGGGGACCACGGGTTGCCGTGGAGACCCTGCTCCTGCCCACCGCGGGGCCCTGGCTGAAGCTGTCCGAGGCGCTGGACTTCTTGCGGGCCACGGCACCTCGACGCGCCATCTCGGTGCACGACGCCCTGATGAGCGTTCGAGGCGCGGGGGTGACGGACCGCTGGTTCCTCGAGCAGGGCGGTTGCGACTACCGGCGGCTCGAGCCGGCCGAAGCACTGGCCCTCTGATCCCACGACGCGTTGGTCCCGGCGGCCCTGCCGCCCCTACCTGCGGGAACGGTGGCGCAAGCCGTGGCGTGCGGGCTAACCTGCCGGGCAACCGGTGGCGTCGGAGCCGTCGGGAATGGGGAGATCCGATGGTGACCGTCAAGGCTGGACGGCCGGTGCTGGCACTGGCGACGAGCGAGCCCGGGGGGGACGTCGCCGTGCGACGCATGGCGTCGTTCGTCCCCAACGTGGTGGCGGTTGCTCCCCCCGGCGTGGCCAATGACGTCGAGGCCGAGCGCGTCGAGGTCTCCGCCCGATCCGCCACGGTGGGCCGAGCAGTTGCCGCGGCAGCCGAGCACGACTGCTGGTGGGTTGCGGTGCCCAAGGGCCTGGCGCCGCCCAAGCAGATGCTCGCCGATGCCGTCAGGGGAGCCGGTCGCTCGTTGGACCAGGAGCACCCCGGCGTGGCCTTCGTCGTGGTCGACGGTGATCGGGAGCACACCTACCGACGGGCGCTCGCCGTGGTGGACTCGGTCGACCAGGTGGCCTCCGGCTTCCTCGTCTGGGCTGCCGTCGGCCTCGCGGTGCACACGGGGGCCGAGCTCGACGTGCTCTTGCTCGGAGTCGACGAGAACACCCCACTGGAAACTCGTGAGCAGCGATTCAACTACCTCCCCCTGGACCGTCAGCACGAGCTGCTCAGGCTCGGACTGGCCAAGGCAGAAGAAGCGGGGGTCACCGCACGGTGGATAGGCGGCGGGGTCGGCCGCGACAAGGTGGCGCGGGTGCGGGAACAGCTGCACACCGGTGCCTACGACGTTGTTCTCGACGACCTCGCTGGGCAGCGCATCCGCAAGCGACTGGGTCGCAAGCGCGACATCCGCGCCCTGCTCTCCGACGCTGACGCCGGCGGGGTGCCGATGGCCCTGCTGGAGTCCGCAGCGTGCGACGTCGTGGTGGTCATCGACGGTATCAGGCTGGGCATGCTGCCGGCCGGAGTGATCAAGACCGGGGCCGTAGCCGCACTGGCGCTCGGGACGCTCGGCGTCGCCGCACCTACCGCTGCTTCGGCAGCCGAGGTACCGGCGGCCGCGACCAGCTACAGCGCGCCGGCCGCAGTTGAGGGCGACCACGACCACGGCGAGCACGAGGGCCATGACCACGAGGGCCACGACCACGAGGCGCAGACGGCCACGGGCACCTCAGCCAAGGCTGAGATGCCCGACCTGGAGGAGGTCTCTGCCGACGACGTGGCCAAGGCCGAGCGAGAGGCGACACAGGCACAGAAGGCCGCGGACAAGGCCGATGACGCGGCAAAGGAGGCACGCAAGGACGTGCAGGACGCCAAGGCAGACCTGCAGAAGGCGGAGAAGCGGGTGGATGCCCTGCAGGACGCGGCGAGCCCGGCTGCACAGGAGCTGGCCGAGGCCCGAGCGGACATGGCGGCCGCTGATGCCGCAGTCCTCGGTGCGCAGGCCGAGCTCGAGGAGGTGCAGGCCGACGCGGGCGGACTGACGGGTGTCCTGCCGGGCGGTGCGAGCAGCGACGATGTGGCCGCCGCGGAGCAGACGCTGGTCACTGCCGAGGCGACTGCAGCGGTGGCGCACCAGCAGGCTTCCGACGCCTACGCCGCGTACCAGGACTTCGAAGCCGACGTGGCGCAGGCCGAGGCTCGACTCGACGCTGCCGAGGCCGATGTCGCCGACGCGCAGAAGTCCAGCACGAAGGCCAAGGACAAGGCCGACCAGCTCACCCAGGAGGCCAAGCAGGCCGACAAGACCGAGGCCCTCGTGCGTGAGGCGCTCTCCGAGCAGGGACTGGTCGCTCCGGCAACGGGCGGCGTGACCAGTCCCTACGGGATGCGCGTCCACCCGGTCACCGGGGAGTACAAGCTGCACACCGGGACGGACTTCGAGGCGACGGACGGGAACTACTACGCCGCCGCAGACGGCACCGTGAGCTACGCCGGCTTCGACGAGGCCTACGGCAACATGGTGAAGATCGACCACGGCAACGTGAACGGCCACCACGTCGAGACCTGGTACGCCCACCAACCCGATCTGCAGGTGTCTGTGGGCGACGAGATCCAAGCTGGGGACAAGCTCGGTGACATCGGCTCCACCGGGTACTCCACCGGCCCGCACGCGCATTTCGAGCTACGGGTGGACGGCGAGCCGATCGATGCCACGCCCTACATCGTCGACGGCGCCTGAGGAGCGTCAGGACAGCGACACGAGCAGGAACCCGACCAGGGCGAAGCCGGCGATGTACCCGAGCGCCGGGAGCACGGTCCGGGAGATGATGGTGCCCTCCTTGCCCAGCTGTCCCGTGACGCCGGCCACTGCGACCACGTTGGCCACGCAGATCATGTTGCCGGCATTCGCCCCGCCGACCTGCTGGGCCAGCACGACCTGGGGATTCGCGCCCACCTGCTCGGCCACGCCTTGCTGCAGGTCGGCGAACATGAGATGGGAGAAAGTCGCGCTGCCGGAGACGAAGGAGCCCAAGGCCCCCACCAGTGGGGCGATCGCGGGCCACGCGCTCCCAACGGCGGCGGCGCCCGCGGTGGCGAGCTCCACCGGCATCGCGTCGAGGCCGGCACCGTTCTCCTGCGAGTTCAGGAACACACGCACGAGGGGCACCGAGGCCGCGAGCGTGACGCCGGTACCGACGACCGCGGTGCTCGTCCGCGACATCGCCACGCCCAGCTGTTGCCGCGGCACCCGGAACAGCACCATCGTGACCCCGGTGACCACGAGGAAGATGGCACCCGGGGAGTAGAGCGGCTCGAAAGACGTGCCGATCCCGGTCGCGAAGATGTCCTCGGCCACGAGGCTGAGCGACAGCAGCCAGTCCTGCAGGGGGCTGAGGAGACGAGTGAGCAGCAGCAGCCCGACCAGCAGCAAGTAAGGCGACCAGACCTTCCAGACGGGGAACTGGCGTTCGAGCGGTGTGGGTGGTCCGTCCTCGCTGTCGTGGTCGAGGTAGCCGGCCGAGATGGTCCAGACGCGGTTGGGCACGAGCCATCCGCGGCGCACCACCAGGACCAGCAATCCCAGCCCGGTGATGCCGCCGAGGATGGCGCCGAACTCGACGCCCAGCAGCGCGGTCCAGCCGAAGGCCGGCACGCTGTAGACCAAGGCGGCCACCACGGTGAGTGGCAGCATCTCGCGTGCCGCCCCCGGCGTGCGGTGGGGTGCGAACACGCGAGTGAGGAGCAACAGGATCGAGACCGGGATGAGGACGCCGACGAGGATGTCGGTCCCCGCGGCGATGAGGGCGATCTCGGTCAGGGTCCGGGCCTCTTCGGGATCACCGATCGACAGCCCGAGGCCCTGCCCGAGGCCGACGATGATGGGCGTGCCCACCGCACCGAAGGTGACGGCGCTGCTGTCACCGACGAGGGCGACCGTGGCGGCACCCAGCGCGGGGAAGCCGAGGGCCATCAGAAGCGGGGCGGCCACCGGCGCTGGTGTCCCGAAGCCGGCTGCTCCTTCCATGAAGGAGACGAAGAGCCAGGCCACCAGCAGCACTTGGATGCGGGAGTCGTGCGAGACCCGCTGGAACTCCAGGCGGATGGCTTCCAGCACCCCGCTGGCGCGCATCACCTCGAGCAGGGCCAGGGCACCAACGACGATGAAGAGCACGGACCCGGCGATCACCAGGCCCTCCACGATCGCTGCGGCGACGTAGGCGGGCGGAACGTCCCAGACCAGCAGCGTGAGCACCACCGTGACGACCAGCGCGATCGGCATCGCGCGGGAGGCCGGCATCCGGAGCCCCACCAGCAGGACGGCTACCGCAAGCACTGGCATGAGCGCCGTCAACCACTGCAGGAGACTCACGTGGCACCCCATGCTCGGGTTCGACGGACAACCCCATCCTGGCAGACGGCAACGAGCGCGGTAGAGGGGCTCGACGACCGGCACTTCGGGTCTGGTGGCCCTGGCGCGACGCCGTCGCGAGCCCTGGGCTTGGGGCGTGCCCGTGACGATGCGGTTCCTCGGCGCGGCCGGGACTGTCACCGGCAGCAAGACCTTGCTGGCCGATGGCGACGGTGGGCACTACCTCGTCGACGCCGGTCTGTTCCAGGGGCTCCGTGCCCTGCGTCGCCGGAACTGGGCTCCGTTCCCACTCGACCCGGCGTGCCTCGATGCCGTGCTGCTGACGCACGCCCACCTGGACCACTGCGGCTACCTGCCGGCTCTGGTTCGCCAAGGGATGCAGGCGCCCGTGCTTGGTACGCCCGGGACGCTGGGGCTGGTGTCACTTGTCCTCCGGGACAGCGCCATGCTCCAGGAGGAGGACGCCCGCTACGCCGCGCAGGCCGGGTACTCCAAGCATGCTCGCCCCGAGCCGCTCTACAGCGTCGCAGATGTCGAGCGGACCTTGCCGATGCTGACCGAGGTCGACTTCTTCCGGCCTCTGGCCCTACCGGTTCGAGCGGGCAGGCCGGCACCACCGGGAACGGCTGAGGCGGTGTGGCGGCCCGCAGGGCACATCCTCGGTTCCTCGGTGGTCGAGGTTCGCCTGGCCGGCTCGCGGGTGGCCTTCACTGGCGACCTGGGCCGGGGGAGCCATCCGCTGCTCGTCCCGCCGGCACCGCCACCGGAGGTCGACGCTCTCGTGGTCGAGTCCACCTATGGCGACCGTCGACACGACGGCGACGTCAGCGACGGGGTGGCGGCACTGGGTGAGATCATCCGGAGCACCGCACGACGCGGCGGCGTGGTGCTGATCCCGGCCTTCGCGGTGGATCGCACCGAGGTCATCCTGCTGGCCCTGCGTCAGCTGATGAGTACGGGAAGCGTGCCGCCGATGCCGGTGTACGTGGACAGCCCCATGGCGCTGGGCGCACTTGCGATCTACCGACGAGCGCTTGCCCAAGGTGCAGCGGACGTTCGTTCGCAGGAACGTCGGCGGGCACGATCGTTCGACCCGGGAGACCTGCGCGAGGTGCACGACGCGGCGGGCTCGATGGCCATCAACGCGCCGACCCATCCCTGCGTCATCGTCTCGGCGTCCGGCATGGCCGCCGGCGGTCGGGTCGTGCACCACCTCAAGCATCTCCTGCCCGACCCCCGTAACACCATCGTGCTGGTCGGCTTCCAGGCGGCGGGCACTCGGGGGCGCAGCCTGGCGGACGGCGCCACCCAGGTGAAGATGCACGGCCGCTATGTCCCGGTGCGGGCCGACGTCGCCGTGCTGCACGGGTTCTCCGTCCATGCCGACGCTGCAGAGATGCTGGGGTGGCTTGCGCAGGCACCGAAGCCGCCGTCAGTGGTGTACGTGGTGCACGGTGAGCCGTCCGCCTCTGCTGCACTTGCCGATCGGATCAGGGCCGAGCTCGGCTGGACGGCGGTCGTTGCCCGCGACGGCGAGGTCGTCCGGCTGGACTGAGCAGAGGATGGCAGGCTGGGCCCTGGCCGCAGGGAGCGGCACAGGCGCAAGAGAGGGGCGGCATGAGTCGGGACGCGCGGCTGCTGCGTTACGCCTGGCTGTCCGTGGGTGCCGCCGTGGTCACCATCGGCCTCAAGGCGACGGCCGCAGCACTCACCGGCTCGGTCGGGTTGCTCTCCGACGCCCTGGAGTCAGGCGTGAACCTCGTGGCTGCGCTCATCGCGCTCTGGGCGCTGCACACCGCCGCGCGCCCGCCGGACCTACGCTTCCCCTTCGGCCGCGGCAAGGCCGAGTACTTCTCCGCCGCGATCGAGGGCGGCATGATCTTCGTCGCCTCTGTGCTGATCGTGATCACGGCGGTGGACCGGCTGCTGAACCCACGAGCGGTCGAGCAGCTCGGGATCGGCTTGGCCGTCTCCGCCGTCGCGGCCCTGGTGAACCTGGCGGTCGGGATCACGCTGCTACGAGCCGGCCGCCGACACCGCTCCATCACGCTGGAGGCCGACGGGCATCACCTGCTCACCGATGTCTGGACCTCGGTCGGGGTGCTGGTCGGTGTGGGCCTGGTCGGGCTCACCGGGTGGCAGGCGTTGGACCCGATCGTGGCACTGCTGGTCGCGGTGAACATCCTGGTGACCGGCTCGATGCTGCTGCGGCGCTCGGGACTCGGGTTGATGGATCGCGCGTTGTCGACTGCGGAGTACGACGAGCTCGAACGGGTGCTCGAGACCTACCGGGCCATCGGCATCGAGTTCCACGCCCTGCGTTCCCGCGAGTCTGGGCAGCGTCGGTTCGTCTACGTCCACGTCCTGGTGCCCGGCGCGTGGAGCGTCCAGCGTGGGCACGACCTGGTCGAGGACGTGGAGCGGGACATCGCCACGGCCCTGCCGGGGACGACGACGTTCACCCACCTCGAGCCGATCGAAGACCCGAAGTCCTTCGCCGACCAGGAGCTCGGGGACGAACGCTTCCGATTGGACGGCGAGCCCGAAGAGGCTCGCTGACCTGGCCTCAGTTGCTGGAGTCCCGGTGCCCGAGCAGGTGCAGGACCGGGACACCGAGGATGCGACGGGCACGGTGTGTCCAGTCGGTGTGGAAGAGATCCGCCACCAGGTGTGGGCGGGTCAGGATGATGACCTCGCGGGAGTCACGCTCGCGTACGGCGGCGGTCAGGCGCTGCACCGGCTCGTCGAGGACAAGCTCGCCGTCAGCAGAGCCACCGGCTGCCGCGATCGCCGAGACGCTGCGGTCGAGGGCCTGCCGGCTCTCGGTCATCGCTTCGTCCCGGATCCGTTCGGCGTCCTCCGGGAGCAACGCGAGCGGCGCCGTGGCCATCACCTCGGTTGCGGCGAGGGAACCGAGTGTGCCCTCCATCTGGGCCACCGGATCCGCCACGGGCAGCAGCACGTGGTAGTGGGCCGGCTCCGCGGCCTCGGCGTGCAACGCGACGACCTCCTCGGCATCGGTGTGGGCGAGCGGCTGCTCGATGAGCAGGCACACGTCGTACGGGGCTGGGTGTGGTGCGGTGTCGGGCACGGAACCATGATGGCGCGCCGCATCAGGTGGCGTCGAGGGCCTTTGGGACCAGCACGTCGCGGAGCCCCATCTCCACGGGACGCTCGAGCTGCTCGAAGGTGCAGGAGGTGGGATCTCGGTCGGGGCGCCATCGCTTGAAGTGCGTGGTGTGCCGGAACCGGGTCCCCTCCATGGCGTCGTAGCTGACCTCGCACACGAGCGAAGGAGCGAGCGGGACGAAGGAGAGGTCCTTGCCGGTGCTCCATCGGGAGACGGCACCGGGGCGTCGGCCGGAGTCGGGCGTCGGTCTTGCCCAGTCCCCCCAGGGGTGGTTCTCGATCTCGACCACCATCGGCTGCAGGGCCTCGTGGAGCTCGCCTCGCCGCTGCATCGGGAAGGACGCCGCGACGCCGACGTGCTGGAGGTTCGACCCGTCGTAGAGGCCGAGGAGCAGCGAGCCGAGCAGCGGGTGCTCGGCGGTCGAGGTCTTGTGCAGGCGGTAGCCGGCCACGACGACGTCGGCGGTACGGGCATGCTTGATCTTCAGCATGGTCCGCCTGCCGGGTGTGTAGCCGGCGTCCAACGCTTTGGCCACCAGGCCGTCCAGCCCGGCACCCTCCACCTCGACGAACCAGCGGCGGGCTTGGTCGACGTCGTAGGTGATCGGGGTGCGGTGGACACTGGAACGGTCCGGCGGGAGCGACCCGCCGCTCGGCAGGACCTGCTCCAGCTGATGGCGCCGCTCGCCGAACGGCCGTTCCAGCAGGCAGAGGTCACCAAGCGCCACCAGGTCGAAGGCCACGTACCGGGCCGGGTCTCGCGCGGCGAGCATGGCCACTCGGGACTGGGCCGGATGGATGCGCTCCTGAAGGCGTGGGAAGCTCAGGTGGCCGTCGACGGCAACGACGATCTCGCCATCCACGACGCACCGCTCGGGCAGCGCGGTCCTCAGCTCCTCCACCAGCTCGGGGAAGTACCGAGTCAGCGGGCGCTCGTTGCGTGAGCCCAGCACGACCTCCGGGCCGTCGCGGAAGACCACGCAGCGGAAACCGTCCCACTTCGGCTCGTAGCCCCAGCCCCCCGCAGGCGCTCCGTCGGACCCGGGGTCCGGCACAGCGGTGACCGCCCGGGCGAGCATCGGAGCCAGCGGCGGCATGACGGGAAGATCCACCCAACGGATGGTCGCACCCCGCAGAGATTCAGGCCAGGATCCTCAGATGCTGGGGGTCTCATCAAGAGCGCTGCCGTGCTGGCGCTGCTGGCGTCCACACCCAACGCCGTCACCATCCCGCTGGAGGAGGAGACCTCCTTCCCCGGCAGGTACGCGCTGCTGCGCCAGGACGGCAGCACGATCGAGCTGACTCGTGAGCGCGCCCGCAGCGGGGTCGTGGACGACGGCACCGTCACCTACCCGCCGGGCTACGAACGGGCGGTACGGCGCTTCCTCTCGTCCTCCCTGGACTGAGGCGCCCCCATACCGCTCTGGGTCGTTCGGCCCTGCTGCTGACCCGGGCGGGGACGTCACTCTTGAAGCCGTGAGTTCCCTCACGCGCGCCCTGGTCCGGGCGAGGCCAGGGCGCGCGGTCGCGACGTCGGTGCTCTTCCTCCTCCTGACCATGCTCGTCGTCCTGCTCGGGTCGTTGGTCCCGGCGGCGACCCCGCCAGCCGTCGCGCAAGAGGGCCCTGTGCCGGAGCAGGACGTCACGCTCGAGCTGTTCTGGGGAGACGGATGCCCGCACTGCGCCGCCGAGAAGGAATGGTTGGGCGAGCTGGCGCAGCGGTTCCCGAGCCTGACCGTCGAGCAGCACGAGGTCTACTACGACGCCGACGGACGGGCGCTGCTGGAGACCCGAGCGCGGGAAATGGGTTTCGAGGTCTCCGGCGTCCCGGTCACGATCGTCGGCGACGAGGTCTTCGTCGGCTTCTCCGACGCCACCGCCGCTGGCGTCGAACGTGCGGTGGCGGCTGCTGTGGCTGGGACACCCGGCGAGGCTTCTACGGTGGTCGATGCTGCCGCGCTGTCGGTGCCCTTCGTCGGGGAGGTCGACGTCACCCAGACGTCGCTGATGGTGAGCACGTTGATCATCGGCTTCGTCGACGGTGTCAACCCCTGCTCCTTGTGGGTGTTGTCGGTCCTGCTCGCCATCGTGCTGCACAGTGGTTCGCGTGGGCGCGTCGTGGCCATCGGGACCACCTTCCTCACGGTCACCGCCTTCATGTACGCGCTGTACGTGACGGGGATGTACAGCGCACTGGACTACGTGGGGCAGATCGGCTGGATCCGGGTGGTGATCGCGGTGGTCGCCGGGGTGTTCGGGGTGATCCACCTCAAGGACTTCTTCGCCTTCAAGCAGGGTCCCAGCCTGTCCATCGCCGACTCGGCGAAGCCGGGCATCTACCGGCGGATGCGACGGGTCTCCGCGGCGGACGCCTCGGTACCCGCGATGATCGGCGGCACGGTCGTGCTTGCCGTCGGGGTCTCGCTGCTCGAGACCCCCTGCACGGCCGGGCTCCCGCTGCTGTGGACCAGCCTGCTGGCCGCGAACGACGTGACCACCGGTCAGGCCATCTGGCTGTTCGCCGTCTACATGGCGGTGTTCCTGCTGGACGAGCTGGTGCTGTTCTTCGCCGCCGTCGTCACGCTCCGGGCGACCAAGGTGCAGGAGAAGCACGGGCGAGTGCTGAAGCTCGTCTCGGGCTCGGTCATGGTCACCCTCTCGATCACCATGCTGCTCTTCCCGACTGCCTTGGAGTCCATCGTCGGGACCCTGGTGGTCTTCGGTGCCGCGGCTGCTCTCGTGCTGCTCATCCTCCTCGGCCAGCGGGTCAGCGATCGCGTCGCCAGCGGGTGAGCATCGTCTGGTCGTCGTCGAGGTAGGCCGCCACCAGGGCCATCTCCAGCGGCGCCGCTGGAGCCGGCCCTGCTGCCAGGCGTCCGGCTGGACCTCCGCCGACCATGAGGGGTGCATGGGTCAGGCTCAGCTCGTCGACGAGGTCGGCGGCCAGCATGGCGCCGAGGAGCGTGGGTCCGCCCTCGCAGACGACCCGGTGCAGCCCGCGATCGGCAAGCACGGACACGACACGACGCAGGTCAACTTGGCCGTGCCCGCACCGGGCGACGTCGGTCACCTGAGCAAGCTGCTCGACCCGCTCCCAGTCGGCGTCGTCGGTCGTCGCGACCAGGACTCGCTCGTGGCTCTCGGCGATGAGCGGGGCGGCAGGGTCCACCGCCAGCGAGCCGGTCACCAGGCACAGCACTGGGGCGTCCCGCTGCCCACGGGCGCGTCGCTGTGCCAGCAGCGCGGGCTTGGCGCGCACCGGACCGTAGCCCTCACCCCTCGCGGTCCCCGCACCCACGATGATCGCGTCCGCCGAGTCGCGCTGGTGGAGGAACACGGCCCGGTCCAATGGCGTCGACAGCGTGCCGGAGCGTCCGTCGCCACCGGCGATGGCACCGTCGAGGGAGGACACGAAGACCGCGCGGACCGTCATGGCGTCGTTCGGTACGTCTTCGAAGCCCAGCTCGGCGAGGACCTCCTCCCGGGCAAGAGGGGTTGCGCCAGGCTCGGCCGGCGTCGGGGCGGGGAAGAGGCGGCGCATGGTCCGTGTGTACCACCGTCCCCGTCGGGTCATCGCCGTGCTCGTCGATGTCGTGGTCCTCCCGACGACCAACCGCCCGCGAAGTAGCGTGCAGCCGTGCCTGGATCTGCCGACGCCCCGTCCGCCGTGCTCGTCGAGCCAACGACGAGCGCTCGGCGGTCTCGTCCGATCGACGTCGTGCTGCTGGGGGCCACGGGCTATACCGGCCGGCTGGTCGCTGCTGCGTTGGCCGCGGAGCTCTCCAGACGTGGTCGGCTGAGCGACGTGCGCGTCGGGCTGGCCGGTCGGTCCCTCGGGCGTCTCCAGGAGCTGCGTGCCACGGTAGCCGCTGAGCACCAAGCGGCTGCCGGCTGGCCGCTGCTACGGGTGGACACCACCGACACCCCGGCGCTGCAGGACCTCGCCGCCCGCACCAGCGTGCTGGTGAGCACCGTCGGGCCCTACTCCGAGCACGGTCTTCCGGTGGTGGCAGCCTGTGCCCAGGCGGGCACGCACTACGCCGACATCACCGGCGAGGTGCTCTTCATCCGAGACAGCATCGACCGCTACGACGCCGTTGCCCGAGGCAGCGGTGCCCGCATCGTGCACTCCTGCGGGTTCGACTCCATCCCGTCCGACCTGGGGATGCTGCTCCTCCATCGGGCCGCCGTCGAGGCAGAGGGGCCCGCTGCGGAGCTGGCGTGGGCCACCTTCGTGCTCACCGAGTCGGTCGGCGGCGTCAGCGGGGGCACGCTGGCCTCGATGGCGGCCATGGGCAGGGCCGCGAAGGAGGATCCCCGAGCCCGGGCTGTCCTCGCCGACCCGTATGCGCTGAGCCCGGAGCGTGGGCTCGAGGCCGACCTGGGGGACCAGCGCGAGCTCGGGAAGGTCGAGCGCGACGAGGAGCTCGGGCTCTGGGTCGGCCCGTTCGTGATGGCGTCCATCAACACGCGCGTCGTGCGGCGCAGCAATGCCCTGCTCGGGCACTCCTACGGCTCCCGGCTGCGCTACCGAGAGGTCTCCGGCCTCGGGTCCGGGGACCTGCCCAAGCTCGCCGGCAACGTCTTCTCCTCGGGCTCCGGGCCGGCGCCGAAGCCCGGCGAGGGACCCACCGAGGAGGAGCGGGTTGGCGGACGGTTCTCCGTGGACCTCCATGGTCGTACCGAGGGCGGTACGCGAGTCCTCGTGCACATCACCGCCGCCGGTGACCCCGGGTATGCCGCGACCTCGCGCATGCTGACGGTGGCAGCACTCGCGCTGCTCACCGAGGACGGGCTCGGCGGTCCGTTGCCGAGAACGCAGGGGGTGCTGACACCGGCGACTGCATTCGGTGTGGCGCTGATCGCTCCGTTGGCCGAGGCGGACGTGCGGTTCGGAGTGGGCTCGCCGGCATGCTGAGCACGCTTGGCCAGCGCAACCCGGCCGTGCCGGCCGATCGCCTCCTGGCCGAGCTCGTCCCGCCACCACGCTTCGCCGACGTCCGCTTCCAGAGCTACCTCCCCGACGCGGCTCAGCCGACGCAGCACGCAGCGCTCGCCGGCGTCCAGGCCTTCGCACGACGGCTGAACGAGTCCGGGCCTGCCGACCTGCGAGGCCGTTCCCTGCGTCGTCGGTTCCGCAGGTCCCCTGGCCCACCAGAGAGCAGAATCGGGGTCTACCTCGATGGTGGTTTCGGTGTCGGCAAGACGCATCTGCTCGCCTCGTTGTGGCACGTCGCTCCGGCACCCAAGGTCTTCGCCACCTTCGTCGAGCTGACCCATCTGGTCGGGGCCCTCGGCTTCGCCCCAGCAGTGGAGGCGCTCTCGCGTCAACGACTCGTGGCAGTTGACGAGTTCGAGCTCGACGACCCGGGAGATACCGTCCTGGTGTCGACCTTGCTGGGGAGTCTGTCCGAGGCGGGCGTCTTCCTGGCAGCGACCAGCAACACGCTGCCGGACCGGCTCGGCGAGGGGCGCTTCGCCGCGCAGGACTTCCTCCGGGAGATCCAGGGCCTCGCCGCGCACTTCGACGTGATTCGGATCGATGGCGAGGACTACCGGCACCGAGGCCTGCCCGAGGCTCCGCCGCCCTACGACGTCCAGCAGCTGGCGCGAGTCGCTCGCGATCGCGCCCGGGATGCCGTGGTCACCATCGAGCCCTTCGGCGACCTGGTCGAGCACCTGGGGAAGGTGCACCCCTCCCGCTACGGCGCAATGCTGGACGGGGTCGACATGGTCTGCCTCCAGGACGTCCGCACGATGCACGACCAGGCCAGCGCGTTGCGGATGGTCGTGCTGGCAGACCGGCTCTACGACCGCGACCTGCCGATCATCACCAGCGGGGTACCGCTGGACCGGCTGTTCGCCGCAGACATGATGACGGGGGGCTACCGCAAGAAGTACTCCCGAGCGATCTCCAGGCTCGTCGCGTTGGCGCGCGAGGGTGAGGGGCTGGCGGAGCCTGAGCTCCCGCGCCGAGACGGCTGAGGCGCTAGGGATCACGGACTCGCAGCACGGTGCTGACGCCGGCCGGCAGGGTCACGCCCACCCCGAGCGGTCCGTTGCTCGTCAGCACCCCTTCGCCCCAGCTGAGGAGTACCCGCTCGGCTGGCCGCTCCAGGTCGATGGTGACCGTCTTGGACCCGAGGTTCACCGCGACGAGGTGGGCGCCGCGATGGACGCACACCCAGCCTGCCGAGGGGTCGGTGCGCACGACCGCCTCACCGAGGCGGCCCGGACCCAGGTCGGGAACCGAGCGGCGCAGCGTGATCAGGCCTCGGTACCACGCAAGGATCCGTCGGTGGTCCGGATCGGGGACCTCGTCCCAGTTCAGCACGGAGCGGTGCATGGTCTCCGGGTCCTGTGGGTCCGGGACCGGCCCGCTGCTCTGCCAGCCGTGCTCGGCGAACTCACGCTGCCGCCCCTGCCTCACCAGTCGTCCCAGCTCCGGCTCGCGGTAGGAGGTGAAGAACTGCCACGGGGTGGCGGCGCCCCACTCCTCGCCCATGAAGAGCATCGGCACGAACGGTGCGGTGAGGAGCAGCGTGGCTCCAGCCGCGATGCGCTCGTCCGAGAGCGAGGCACTCAGTCGATCCCCGCTGCTGCGGTTGCCGACCTGGTCGTGGGTCTGCAGGGAGACGACGAAGCGACTCCCTGGTGTGCCCGGCTCGACCGGGCGGCCGTGGTGGCGCCCACGGAAGGAGGACCACGTGCCGTCGTGGAAGAAGGCGCCGTGCCACACCTTGGCCACGGCCGCGAAAGGGTCGGCGGCGAAGTCGGCGTAGTACCCCTGGTTCTCGCTCGTCAGCAGCGCGTGCAGGCTGTGGTGGACGTCGTCGTCCCACTGGGCGTCCATGCCCAGCCCATGCTCGCTGCGGGGCCGGACGGTGGCAGGGTCGTTGCGGTCGGACTCGGCCACCAGGCAAAGCGGCCGGCCGAGCTGTTCTGCCAGCGCGTCGACGTGCCCGCGCATGGCCTCGAGGTAGGGCAGCGCTCGGGAGTCGTGCAGCTCGTGCACGGCGTCCAGGCGCAGGCCATCCAGATGGAAGTCGCGGAGCCACTGGGTGACCGACCCCAGCAGGAAGTCCTGCACCGAGTCCGAGCCGGGGCCGTCGAGGTTCACCGCCGCCCCCCACGGGGTCGCGTAGGCGTCGGTGAAGTACGGTCCGAACCGGGGAAGCCAGTTGCCGCTGGGACCGACGTGGTTGTGCACGACGTCGAGCAGGACTGCCAGACCGTGCCGATGGCAGGCGTCGACGAACCGTTTCAGCCCGTCCGGGCCGCCGTAGGCCTCGTGGACGGACCAGAGCGCAACTCCGTCGTAGCCCCAGGAGCGCTCCCCGTCCCAGCTGCAGACCGGCATGAGCTCCACATGGGTGATGCCGAGCGCAACCAGGTGAGCCAGGCGCTGCACGGCACCGTCGAAGGTCCCACGGCGGGTGAAGGTCCCGACGTGCAGCTCGTAGACGACCGCGTCGGAGAGATCCCTTCCCGCCCACTCGTCGTCGGCCCAGGTGAAGCGGCCGTGGTCGTACACGGCTCCCGACGCCTGGACACCCTCAGGCAGCCACGTCCCCGACGGATCGGGGAGCACCCGATCGGGGTCGTCCGGCAGGACGAACCCGTATCGGTCCCCGTGGGCCGCCGGCTGCTCGACCTCGAACCAGCCGGGCCGCTCGCTCACGCGCATCGGGACGTCGGCCTCGCGCAGTCGAAGGGTGACGGTCCTCGCCGCAGGTGCCCACACGGCGAAGGCACGTGGCTCACGGCCTGAGCTCATGCGGACCTCACCTGGTCCGTCGGGCCTTCCCGCCCGACGCGCACCAGCAGGGCCACCGGCAACGCCGTCTGCGGGTCGAGCAGAGTCGCCAGCGGGGCCGGGCCGCCGGGAACCTCGCGACCTGTGAGCACCTCCCGCCACGTGCCGGCGGGGATCACCACCTCGGCGGCTCCCCATCCGCCCTGCTCGGCCAGGGCCGCGAACCGCCGAGTGAGCAGGCAGGCCACCTCGTCGCCCCGAAGGAACCCGAAGGCGTGGGTGGTCGTCGTCGCCAGCGGCGTGTACCCGCCACAGGCGAAGCCGGCAGGCCGCTCCCGGCGTAGGCGCAGCGCGCTCGCGGTGACGAGCAGCTTCTCCTCTGCGAGGCCCGTCGGCGCCTGGCCGCCGTCCAGCAGGGCGAGCGTCCGCTCGCGGGAGTCGAAGTCGACAGGACGGCGGTTGTCCGGGTCCACCAGGCTCCGGTCCAGCAGCTCACATGCCTGGTAGACGTCGGGAACGCCCGGTAGGCACAGCTGCAGGAGCTTCTGCCCGAGCGTGATGGCCCTGATGCTCTCCGCCACGGTGGCGAGCGACTCGTCGAGGGCAGTGGTCAGGTGTGCGTCGTCCAGGTTCGCCTCGACGTAGCCGAGGACAGCCTCCTCGTAGGCCTCGTCGGGCGTTGCCCACGATGTCTGGGTCTTGGCCTCGCGCAGGGACTTGCGTACCGCCGGCAGCAGACGATCCGGGCTGATGGGCCAGGCGCCGAGGGTGAGCTGCCACACCGCGTAGTCCGTCTCCGGCAGCAGGTCCATCGGGGCTCGAGTGGCACCGCGGCGCTGCCAGGCCTCGAAGGACCTGGCCCACACGTCGGGGTGCTCGGACACCGCCAGGAGCTGGGCACGGGTGTCCTCGGAGCGCTTGGTGTCGTGGGTGGACAGGGTGGTCATGGCTGCGGGCCAGGTGTCCTGCTGCCGACGGGCCCAGCTGTGCACCGTGTCGGGCAGGTCCCAGGCCCGGCCCGGGTCGCCACCGACCTCGTTCAGAGCGAGCAGCCGGTTCCAGCGGTAGAAGGCGGTGTCCTCCACACCCTTGGCCATGACGGGGCCGCTCGTCTGCTGGAACCGGCGGACGAACGATGCATGCGTCGCTCGGGTGGACGAGGCCAGGGCTGCGACCGCCCGCACCTCGTCCGTCAGGTCTGGCTCCGTGGCCACAGCAGCGAGCACGGCCGCCTCGATCTCTGCGTGGCTGGTCGCCGGCACCTGCTCGCCCGGCACGACGTAGGCGCGGTAGACCCCGAAGGCGACGAGGAGCTCCACCAGTGCGAGCTCGAGTCGGTGGTGGGTCAGGTCTCGGAAGGTGACGTCGTCCAGGCAGATCGTGTGAGCGAGATCAGCCAGATGCGCCACCTCGGCTCGCAACGAGGTCGTCACCACGTGACGCTTCGAGGTCGCCACGCACGCGTCGTAGTCCCGGTGCTCGGGGATGGCCACCGCTTCCCACGCCCGTGTGAGCGCACGCTCGGCAGTGGGGTCGGCCAGCACGCCGGTCGCGCGACGCAATGCGTCGTAGCCCGTCGTGCCCGCGCACGGCCAGTCGTTCGGGAGCTCCTCGTCGACCTCGAGGATCTTCTCCACCACCACCCAGGCACCGGGCGCTGACTCCGCGAGACGGCGAAGGTATTCGCGGGGGTCGGCCAGGCCGTCCGGGTGGTCGATCCGGAATCCGTCGACGACGCCCGACTGGTGCAGGTCCAGCAACGTCCGGTGGGTCGCCTCGAACACCTCTGGGTCCTCGACGCGGATGGCCATGAGGCTGTCCACGTCGAAGAACCTTCGGTAGTTCAGCTCTTCGTCGGCCACTCGCCAGTTCGCCAACCGGTACCACTGCTCGTCCACGAGCTCGGCCAGGGGTAGCGACTCCGTCCCAGGTCGCACCGGGAAGGCGTGGTCGAAGTAGCGCAGGACCGGCTCGCCGTCGTGGTCGGCCAGTCTGAGCTCATCCGCTTCGAGCACCTGCCCGATGCGGGCGCCCAGCACGGGCATGAGCATGGCGTGCCGTTGCGCCACCCAGTCGACATCGAACCAGGTCGCGAACGGCGAGGATGGCCCCTCTCTCAGGACCGACCACAGGGCCGCGTTGTTCCAGGCGGGCGTCGGCATCGCCATGTGGTTCGGGACGACGTCCACGATGATGCCGAGCCCATGGGCACGGACTCGTTCCGCCAGCCGCTCCAGGCCGTCCCGCCCGCCGAGGTCCGCCGACACCTTCGAGTGGTCGACGACGTCGTACCCGTGGGTGGAGCCGGGGGCGGCCTGCAGGATCGGGGAGCAGTAGAGATGGGAGATCCCGAGGCGGGCGAGGTAGGGGACCACCTGGGCAGCGGCATCGAACCCGAAGGACTCGCTCAGCTGCAGGCGGTAGGTGCTGGTCGGGGTTGCGCTCATCGGTTCTCGCGAGGCCGTCGAAGCAGCACGACCGAGTGAGACTTGGCCTGGAACGAGCCGTGCACGGCTCGCGGTGGCTCGCCGGGAGCTACCCCGAGCTCCGGCTGCGCAGTGTCCAGCTCGGATACCCAGCCGTGCCCCAGCCACTCCGGCACCGCGACCGTGAGGTCCTCGTGGTGGCCGTTGAAGAAGACCAGGAACGAGTCGTCGGTGATCGGTTCGCCACGTCGGCCCGGCTCGCCGATGGTCTCGCCGTTGAGGAACGCACCCAACGAGCGGGCGTAGCCGTTCTCCCAGTCGTCGCGCGTCATCACGGTGCCGTCGGGGCGGAGCCAGACGATGTCGCCGACCGGGTCCTGCGGTCCACTGCCATGTCCGTCGAAGAACCGTCGGCGGCGGAAGACGGGGTGGCCTGCGCGGAGCGAGGTCAGGGCCGTCGTGAACGCCAGCAGGTCCAGGTCGGCTTCGTCCCAGTCGATCCACGCCAGGTCGTTGTCCTGGCAGTAGGCGTTGTTGTTCCCACGTTGGGTGCGGCCGAGCTCGTCTCCGTGGGAGATCATCGGGACGCCCTGGGAGAGCAGCAGGGTCGCCAGGAAGTTGCGCTGCTGGCGAGCCCGTAGGGCGAGGACCTCCGGGTCGTCGGTCGGACCCTCGGCCCCGCAGTTCCACGAGCGGTTGTGACCTTCGCCGTCTCGGTTGTCCTCGCCGTTGGCCTCGTTCCGCTTCTCGTGGTAGCTCACGAGGTCGGCGAGGGTGAAGCCGTCGTGGGCAGTGACGAAGTTGACGCTCGCGGAGGGCTTGCGGCCGTCGTCGCGGTAGAGGTCCGAAGAACCGGTCAGGCGGGCAGCGAACTCGCCGATAGTGCCTGGCTCGCCTCGCCAGAAGTCGCGGACGCAGTCCCGGTACTTGCCGTTCCACTCGCTCCAGACAGCCGGGAAGTTGCCGACCTGGTACCCACCGTCACCGACGTCCCAGGGCTCTGCGATGAGCTTGACCTGCGAGACCACGGGGTCCTGCTGGACGAGGTCGAAGAACGCGGAGAGCCGGTCCACCTCGTGGAACTGCCGAGCCAGTGTCGAGGCGAGGTCGAAGCGGAACCCGTCGACGTGCATCTCCAGCACCCAGTACCGCAGCGAGTCCATGATGAGCTGCAGCACGTGCGGGTGCCGCATGAGCAGGCTGTTCCCGGTACCGGTGGTGTCGTAGTAGTGCCGCCGGTCCTCGTCCACGAGGCGGTAGTAGGCGGTGTTGTCGATCCCGCGGAAGGACAAGGTCGGCCCGAGGTGATTGCCCTCTGCCGTGTGGTTGTAGACGACGTCGAGGATCACCTCGATGCCTGCCTCGTGCAGCGCTCGGACCATGGCCTTGAACTCCAGCACCTGCTCACCGGTCTGCCCCGCGCTGGAGTACTCGTTGTGTGGGGCGAAGAAGCCGATCGTGTTGTAGCCCCAGTAGTTGCGCAGGCCTCGCTCGACCAGGTGGCTGTCCTGCACGAACTGGTGGATCGGCATGAGCTCGACGGCGGTCACCCCGAGCCTCGTCAGGTGCTCCAGTACTGCTGGGTGTGCGACGGCGGCGTAGGTCCCGCGGATCTCCTCGGGCACGCCCGGGTGCGACATCGTCAGCCCGACGACGTGGGCCTCGTAGATCACGCTGTCGGCGTAGGGGATGCGCGGCGGGTGGTCGTGCCCCCAGTCGAAGTAGGGGTTGGTCACTACGGAGCGCATCGTGTGCTCGGCCGAGTCGGTCGTCTCCGGCCCACCGTCACCCAGGGCTGCCTCTGGCGGTGCCTCGAACGGGTAGGAGAACATGGCCTGGTCCCAGTCCGGTTGGCGTTCGATCGCCTTGGCGTAGGGGTCGAGAAGAAGCTTGCAGGAGTTGAAGCGCAGCCCGCTGTCGGGGTCGTAGGGCCCGTGCACGCGGAAGCCGTAGCGCTGGCCTGGGCTGACTCTGGGGAGGTAGGCGTGCCAGACGAACGCCTCCTGCTCGGTGAGCGGGATCCGTGTCTCCACGTCGTGCTCGTCGAGCAGGCACAGCTCCACCTGCTCGGCGTGCTCGCTGAAGACGGCGAAGTTCGTACCCGCGCCGTCGTAGGTCGCACCGAGCGGGTACGCCGTGCCCGGCCATACTTCGATCGTCATCGCTCCACCTCGTCCGTGCTGCTGCCTACAGAGCCGGGGTGGCGCGTTCGATGATGGTGCCGGAGGTTGGCCCGATGCCGGCGAGCCCGAAGAGCCCGAGGTCCGGCTCGTCCAAGCGGGTGCGGACGAAGGCGTCAGCCACCTGGTCCGGTGCATGCCGAACCAGGATCGAGGCCTGCAGCAGGACGGCCATCCGGGCACCCAGCCGACGAGCAAGTCGTTGGCTGGCGTCGGCCCCGTGTCCTTCCAGCGCCCGGAGGTCGCTGGTGGTCTCTGCCAGGGCCTTCTCCAACGAGGGCGAGGCCGAGGCCCCAAGGCTGACCTCGGCGTGCCAGGCCGCCAGCGAATCCGGCTCCTTGACCAGGACGCGCAGGAGGTCGAGGGCCTGGATGTTGCCTGCGCCCTCCCAGATCGCGTTCACCGGTGCCTCGCGGTACAACCGGGGCAGGCCGCTCTCCTCGGCGTAGCCGTTGCCACCCAGGCACTCCATCGCTTCCCCGATCGCGGCCTCGCTGCGCTTGGTGACCCACAGCTTCGCCCCGGGCAGCACGGCCCGGCGCAGTGCTGACTCGGCCGGGTCGTCGCTGTCGAAGGTTGCCGCGAGCCGAACCGCCAGGGCGCTCGCCGCTTCGGACTCCAGGGCCAGGTCGGCCAGCACCTCCTGCATCGCCGCGTGCTCGCCCAGGGGGGAACCGAAGGAACGCCGGTGGGCCGCGTGCCAGGTGGCCTCGGCGACGGCCGCGCGCAGCAGCGCGGCCGAGCCGAGGACGCAGTCCAGCCTGGTGGCCGACACCATCGCGATGATCGTGGACACGCCCCGGCCCTCCTCCCCGAGTCGCCATGCCAAGGTCTGCTCGATCTCGATCTCCGACGAGGCGTTGGACCGGTTGCCCAGCTTGTCCTTCAGCCGCTGGATGTGGAACGGGTTCCGCGCACCGTCGGGTAGCACCCGCGGCACGACGAAGCAGGTGAGCCCTCCTGGCGCATGGGCAAGGATGAGGAAGACGTCGCTCATCGGCGCGGAGCAGAACCACTTGTGCCCGGTGAGCCGGTAGATGCCCGCCTCGGTCGTCGGTTCAGCCCTCGTGGTGTTGGCGCGCACGTCGGAGCCACCCTGCTTCTCGGTCATGGCCATGCCGGCGATGCAACCGAGCTTGTCCGGTGGAGGTCGGAGCCCGAAGTCGTAGGTACGAGCGCTGAGCCGTGGCTCCCAGACCTCGGCCAGGGTGGGATCGGTGCGTAGAGCCGGGATCGCCGCATAGGTCATCGAGATGGGGCAGCCGTGCCCGGCTTCCACCTGCGACCAGATCATGAAGCCCACGGCTCGGCGCACGTGGGCGCCGGTGGCCACCGGCTGGGTCCAGGGCGTCCCGTGCAGGCCGTGGTCCACCGCCACCTCCATGAGCGAGTGCCAGGAGGGGTGGAAGTCGACCTCGTCGATCCGGTGGCCGTAGCGGTCGAAGGCGCGCAGCACCGGCAGGAAGGTGTTGGCCTGGGCGCCCCAGGTGCGAACCTCCGCGGTCCCCGCGAGGCGACCGAGTCGGGCAAGCCCGGGGAGGTGCTGCTGCCCCGAGTGCCGCAGCAGTGCCTCGGTGAGCGCACGGTCGGTGGCGAGCACGTCGTGGCCCTGCAGCGGCGGTGGCTGGTTCAGCACCTCGTGCGTGGGCGGCATGGCGTCCGAGCCTATCCGGGAGGGCCAAGGAAGGATGATCGCGTGCGAGGGATGGCGGACGCCGGCCGTGAGGTCGTGGGACCGATGGTGATCCGAGCCTGGGACGACTTCCTCGAGCTGGTCGACACGACCGACCTGTCCGAACCGTCTCGGCTGCCGGGGTGGCGAGCGCACGAGGTGTGCGTCCACCTGGGGACGTGGCCAGAGCGGGATGCCCTCGCCGACGTGCTGGCCTCGGCTCGTGGTGCGGCGCGCAGCACCCACCGGGACTCCGACGAGGTCAACGCCGTTCTCACCCGAGCCCACCAGCACGACTCCTCGGCGGAGGTGCGGGCGTCGCTGCAGACTGCTCGAGACAACGCCGCTGCCTTCTTCGCCTCGGCAGACCCCATGCTCGATCTTGCCCCGGCGTCGTCGGTGGTGGGGCCACTGCCGGTGCTCTCCGTCCTGCTGGCCGGCACCTACGAGCTCGCCGTGCATGCCCTGGATCTGGCGCCCGCGGGAGCGCCGCGCCCGTCCGAGGCGCTGCTGCTGACCGGGCTGGCAGCCCTCGCCGAGGTGACCGGTGCGCTCGCAGCCAGCCTGGGTGTCCACGGTCGCACTGCGCTGCACACGTCTTCCGGTGGCTGGGCCTTCGCTTCGCGGCCGGGCGTGGACGGCGCACCGGGGGAGTGGGACGTCGAGCGCCTCGGTGCCGGACCCGTCGTCGGTACCGCCGTGGAGGCACCGGCTGCAACGCTGCTGGACCTGTCCGCCGGGCGCATCAACCCCGTCGCGGCCATCGCCCGCGGTCACCTGCGCGTGCACGATCTCCGGGGGTTGCTTCGACTCACCCCGATCGTCGAGTCGGTGCCGAACCTGCCGGGCGGGCCGGCGCTGCGGGTCGCTGCTCGGACGCTGTCCGGGGTCTCCGGCCTGACCAGGTTGCGCCTGCCTCGCTGAGGCGGTTGGCCAACGCCAACCAGGCGATGGCGAGCACGACCAGGTTGACCGCCGCGGAGGACGGGATCCCGGCGACCCCGGGGCCCCACCAGGTCGCCATTCCCGTCACGCTGACGTTGAGCACCACCACGGCCGTCGCCACCGCCCAGGCGGGCGTCGTCCACGACGTGGCTGAGGCACCTGGCGCCTCGTGCGACCCTCCCGTTGATCCGGGCGAGCCGGCGAGCAGGCGTGCGTCGGCCCGCCCGGCGAGTCCTGCGATCCACCAGGCAAGGACGAGCACGCACACGGCGACACCGAGGTGGAGCAGCCACCACGGGCCGCTCAGCAGCTCCGGAGTCCAGCCGAGGAGCCAGGTCGCGCCAGCGACCACCGCCACCCACGGAATGTGCCAGAGGTAGATGTGCACGGCCCGCGAGCCCACTGCCGCCACGGCAAGCCAGGCCGTCGGGCGTCCTAGCTGGCGGCGCAACCAGGGATACGCGGCCGCGAGCAGGAGCACCTGGGCGAGGCCGTACAGCGCGAGCACGACAGTCGGAGGCGAGAGGTTCGACAGCTCCGGATCGCCCGCGAAGGACACCATCGACGACGAGTAGGGCCCGAGCCACGCGGTCAGGACCGCGACGCCGAGGAGGCTCAGGCCGGCCAGCGCCGTATGCGTACGCGGAAGCGCCCGCAGGGCCGGCAAGGAGTAGCCGACCTGGTGGAGCCACCCCCACACGAGCAACATGTTCAGCAGGCCGATGGCGTCCCAGACCTGCCAGCGCAGCAGGTCCACAGCCACGATCACCGCGAGCCAGGTGACGAGGACCGGCACCGGTCGACGTTGCCATCCTGCGGTCACGGGGACCGCACAGACCACGAGTCCGTAGGTGCCGAGGAACCAGAGGAGCTGGGCGAGGAAGTGCCCGACCGCCTCGATGGAGTCGATGCGCCCTACGGCGGCGATCGGCAGCAGCAGGAGCGTCCAGAACGTGGCGTAGACCAGCGCCGGGGTACCCAGGCGCTGCACGCGGCGGCGCAGGAAGGCGCTGGCCTGCGGATTACGCGTCCAGGACCCGAGGTTGGCGACTGCTCCGGCAGCGAAGAACAGCGGCAGGATCTGCAGCAGCCAGGTTACCCAGCCGAGTCCAGGGCGCAGGTCCAGCACGCTGGCTGGGCTGCCACTGCTCAGGTCCCACGCCAGGCTGTGCGCGAGTACCACGACGAGCAGGGCGAAGGCCTTCGCCGCGTCGAGTACTCGGTCGCGGTCGCTGGCCAGTGCGGCTCTTCGCCGACCCTCGTCGCGGCGCACACCGACACCATGCGACTGGTGGGCCCAGAACGACAGGGCCGTTCCGCCCGATTCGTGGGGCTTCGCACGCGCCGGGTTTGCCGGCGCGAAGTACCGACACGAGGGATGAGTTCGTGCAGGTCAGCGGGGTGGGCGATACAGGACTTGAACCTGTGACCTCTTCCGTGTCAAGGAAGCGCGCTAGCCAGACTGCGCCAATCGCCCGAGGTGGTGCTGTGGACTGCCGAGGTGGAGACGGGATTCGAACCCGTGTAGACGGCTTTGCAGGCCGTTGCCTCGCCTCTCGGCCACTCCACCGAGCCGAGGCCTGGGCCCCGATCCGAGCGGACGACGGGATTCGAACCCGCGACCCTCACCTTGGCAAGGTGATGCGCTACCAGCTGCGCTACGTCCGCGTGACGGCGCCGGACTACCGACGACCGTGCACAGGGTAGCCGATGCCGTCGGCGGTGATCCAAGCCCGGGTACGGATGAGGTCTCGACCCGGGGAAGGGGTTGTCAGCGATGGACGCTGAGGCCCGAGCAGCCGCGCAACGCCCGGAACGACTCCCGCGCACGTGCCCCGGCGGCACCCTCGATGGGGCGTGGCAGTCCGTCCTGGCGGATGAACGCGGGCTGGAAGGCCTGGCCGACCGGTCGGCCGTCGCGCAGGCGCACGGTGAGGACGCCGGTGGTGGCCTCGGCAGCGGAGTTCGGCGAGTACCAGACGAAGTTGCCGAGCCCATACGCGACGAACGTCTGCTGCCGCCAGCCCGAACCGAGCAGGACGTGGGCGTGCGCCCCGACGACGACGTCGGCCCCAGCACGGCGAAGGCGGTCGACGATGGCGCGTTGGGGGGAGGTAGGGCAGGCGAGGCGTTCCTGACCGAAGTGCAGGTACACGACGACGGTGTCGACGTTTCGGTCGACTCGTCGAACGGCTCGCACCAAGCGGTCGGCGTCCACTGCGCTGGCCACGCCGGGGGAGCGATCCGTGGCCGCGAACGTGGCCGAGGTCCAGTCGAGGACCTGAGTGGCTCCGAGCACCGCGATGCTGGTGCCACGCACGTCGAGCGTGGCGGGGCGGAAGGCGCGCTTGGCGTCGCGACCGACTCCCACCACGGGGAGCGGGGAGCGCTGCGCCGCCCTGAGCGTGTCCCGCAGGCCCACGGCGCCGTAGTCGACTGCGTGGTTGTTCGCCATGGTCACGACGTCGATACCGCCGGCGGCCATAGCCCGTAGCACCTTCGGTGGTGCGCGGAAGTGGTAGAGCTTGGGGGCCGGCGTGCCTCGTCGGGTGATGGCCGACTCAAGGTTGGCGATGGTCACGTCGGCGGTTGAGAGCGCGTCGTCGATCGTGCTCAGCGCACGCTGCGGCCGATCGAGCCGGGACCGGATCTCGTCCTCGAAGTGGATGTCGCCGGCAAAGGCCAGCGTGACGCGAGCCTCGCCTCGCTCGGTCCAGGGATCCACCCGGGTGGAGGCGAGGGTCGCTCCCGTCGGGACCCCCTCCTCGGCGCTGACCGGCTGATGACTCCTCGCCCACTCGGTTGCGGCGGTCGGGGCCACCTCGCCGGGGCCCACGATCAAGGCGGTCACGATGACTGCTGCCAGGACCCCGACCATGGTGAGGACGCCGTCGGCTCCTGGTCTCATGCCCGGAACGGTACGGTCCCTGGCCCATGGGCGGTGCCGGACGACGCGGCGTGTCGGTGGCGCACGTCGGCGGGCGTTGGCTCACCGACCTGCTCGAGGTGTCTCGTGACCCGAGCGTGCTCAGCGGCGAGGGTCTGTGGGTCGTGCTTGGCACCTTCGAAGGCGAGTGGACGTTCGCGCGATTTGCTCGTGCCCTGCCCGAGCCGCCTGCCACAGGGGTATGGCCCGGGGTGGAGCCGTCGGCGTGGCGCTCGTCGATGGTGGCGGCTGCCTACCTCGACGGTGTTGCCGAGATCCGCGCCAGGATCGCCCGAGGTGAGGTGTACCAGGTGAACCTGTGCCGTCTGCTGACGGCAGACCTGTCGCCGGGGGCCGACCTCGCGGCCTTGCACGAGCGACTGCGGCGGGGCAACCCCGCGCCCTTCTCGGCGGCCGTCCTGCTACCCGACCACGGTGTCGAGGTGGTCTCTGCCTCTCCCGAGCTGTATCTGCGCCGCCGCTCCGGCACCGTCACCTGTGCCCCGATCAAGGGTACGGCCAGAGCGGCGAAGGGCTTGCTTGCCAAAGACGCGGCCGAGAACGTGATGATCACCGACATGGTGCGCAACGACCTCGGTCGCATCTGTGCCATCGGCTCCATCCGGGTGGACGGCCTTCTCGACGTGGAGCACCACCCCGGCCTCGTGCACCTCGTGTCCACCGTGCGAGGCGAGCTTGCCGCTGAGGTGAGCTGGGCCGCCCTGCTGGCGACCACGTTTCCCGCCGCGTCGGTCACGGGCGCCCCCCGCTCGACGGCGATGCAGGCCATCAGGGCGCTCGAACCGGTGCCGCGCGGGCCCTACTGCGGTGCGATCGGGTGGGTGGACGCGAGCACCGGGGATGGGGAGCTCGCCGTCGGGATCCGGACCTTCTTCCGCGCCCGCGACGCGCTGGTCTTCGGCGCGGGGGCCGGCATCACCTGGGGGTCTCGTCCCGAGCAGGAATGGCAGGAGACCGAGCTGAAGACGTCCAGGCTCCTAGGGTTGGCCTCGTGAGCGTATGGGTGAACGGCGGGCTTCGGGCCGAGCAGGCGGCGACGGTCTCCGTCTTCGACCACGGGCTGACGGTCGGTGACGGTGTGTTCGAGACGATCAAGGTGGTCGACGGGGTCCCGTTCGCGCTCCGGCGCCACCTCCATCGGCTTGGCGACTCGGCTCGAGGGCTCGGACTGCCCGAGCCTGACCTGGAGGAGGTGCGCCGAGGCGTCCGGTCGGTCATCGGGGCAGTCGCGCAGTCAGGGGTTCACCGGCTGCGCATCACCTACACCGCAGGGCCGGCCCCGTTGGGCAGCGAACGAGCCGACGTCCCACCCACGGTGGTGGTGGCGGCGGCAGCTGCCGGGCCGTGGCCGTCTTCAGAGCAGGTCGCGGTGGTGCCCTGGCCGCGCAACGAGCGGGGGGCGTTGAGCGGGCTCAAGACGACGTCCTACGGCGAGAACGTGGTGGCGCTGGCGCACGCGCGGGACAACGGGGCCGGCGAGGCGTTGTTCCTCAACACCGTCGGTGAGCTGTGCGAAGGGACCGGCAGCAACGTGTTCGTCGTCATCGACGGGGCGCTCTGCACCCCCCGGCTGGAGTCCGGCTGCCTCGCCGGCATCACCAGGGCGCTCGTGGTCGAGTGGTCCGGGGCCGAGGAGCGAGCGCTGTCGGGTGCCGTGCTGGCGGATGCCGAGGAGGTCTTCCTCACCTCCACCACGCGGGACGTCCAGCCGGTCAGCAGCATGAGTGGGCTTGGGGAGATCAGCGGGGTCGCGCACGGTGCGGCGCGGCGAGCGCTGCCGACGCCGGGCCCGGTCACGGCTCAGGTGATGGCGACCTTCGCGTCCATGGCAGCGCAGGACGTCGATCCCTGAGCGCGTGTCCGCGGGGTACGGCGTGAGGTCACAGCCGCAGTGCCCGGTAGCAGCCTTGGGAGCCGTGCGTGTCTCCAACGACCTCGCTGCCGTGGCAGGAGAGCGGAGGCCAGCCCATGGCGCGGGAGCCATGATCGGATGGGGCGGCACGACGCGTCCGAGGCCCGGCCGGCTGGGCACACCTGCGATGGCAGCAGCCCATGCCAGGGTCGCCAACCCGGTGGCCGGGCACCACTACGTCAGGGACTCCAGCATGGTCTCGACCTCGATGAGCACGTCGTGACGGCGGCCGAACGCGTCGAGACGTGCCGGTCGGGCGTGGCCGTGGACGATCAGTGAGGGTGCCCGCGTCAGGCCGAGGTCGCGCCCCAGCCGGTAGTCACGCGCGACCGCGCCCGCATGTCGGCCGTCCATGAGGGCACGACGTACCTGGGTGCTGTCCGCTCCGCCGTGCGCCGCCAGACGGACGAGGTCCTCTACCCCGTGTACTTCGTCGAAGGAGTTGAGGATGGCGACCGCCACGGACCAGTAGACGCCCTGGGACCGGCCCTCCTCGGCCACTTGTGCGGCGGGGACCGCCCAGGTGTGGGCAACCATCGGGAAGTGTCGGATGCGCACCTCCACCCGCGTTCGCAGCTGCTCCACGTCGTCGAGCAACGCGTTGGACTCCGAGCACACAAGATCACACCAGAACTCGACCGAGACGGGGGTGCTCGGCTCCGTGGTCACGAGCGCAGGCTAGCCAATGGCGTTGGCGCCATCGGCTGGCCGCGCAGCCGTGGACCGCGGCCAGGGCCTCAAGCAGCGTCCAGGAGGGTGGCGATCACCGGGTCGAGGTCGAGGTGGTCGGACTCGGTCCCGGCCGGGACCAGCTGGTAGGTGATCCCGAGGAACCGCAGCACGTTCTCGGCATCGGCGAGCAGGACAGCGCTCCCGTCGGGAGAGCGCAGCTCCAGCCGCAGGCACAGTCGACCTTCGCCGTCGCGTGCGGGACTGGTGATCACATCTCCGCTGCCAGCCTCGCCGACCAGGCCCTCGTCGAGCAGGTCGCGGGCGAAGACCCAGTGGACCGGCTCGTCGGTGCCGATGTCGAACACGGCCTGGACCGCGTAGGGGTCCGACGGGTCGTAGCGCAGGTCGACCTGGACCGGGACGGGGGAGTCCCAGGAGTCCAAGGTCAAGGTCAGCGACATGGCCAGCGGTTTCGTGTTCACGGCCATGGTGTGCCCGATGTGGCACTGGGCCAAACGTCTGGGAGCCGCCCGTGCGGCCTGGTGCTGGCTCCAGCCGGAAAGGGTGGCCGACCGGACTGTCGGTGTGGGCTGGTGGTGTCTAGCGTGGACCCATGGCCGGGACCCCTGCTCACCTGCGCGGCGAGTCTGCATCCGCGCCGCAGCAGGACGCGGACGGCTCCGAGGCGGTGCGGTCCGGCTCGATCGGTCCTGGCCAGGGCACCGCCTCGGAGAGCGCGCGTCGGTACCGACCGCTGCACGCCTACCGGGTAGCCCGGCAGCGGGCTCGGTCGAATCGGCCCCTCGATCTCACGTGGCGCGCCATCGTGCTGCTGATCGGCACGGTCCTGCTCCTCGCAGGCGTCGCGTTGTTGGCGCTCCCGGGCCCCGGGTGGGCGACGATCTTCCTCGCCTTCGCAGTGCTGGCGAGCGAGTTCTCCTGGGCGCGGCGCGCCTTGGCTTCGGTCCGTGCCCGTGCCCACGCCGCGCGGGTCAGGGCGAGCGACCCGGCGAACCGGCGTCGGACCCGTTGGCTGGTCTTCGGCACGGTCCTCGCGGCGGCGGTGGCTGCGCTGGCCTACTGGCAGGTGTGGGGGTTCCCTGGCCCCATCGCCGACGTCATCAGCCCGCTGACGCGCTGACGGCGCGACGCGGCTATCCTTGGCGCGGCCCTCGGGCCGGCAGCGGGCGATTGGCTCAGTGGTAGAGCGCCTCGTTCACACCGAGGAGGTCACTGGTTCGAACCCAGTATCGCCCACTCCTCTGGCCTGGACGCTTCCTCGCTCGCGCGCTCCGGCGGACTCCACGCCTTCACCCACCGGTTCGTGACGTCGTGATCAGGGTTCGTAGGGACCTCCGCCCAGATGGCTCTTGCGGCCCCGCGTCCTTGGGCCGGTTCTCGGTAGCATCGGCTTGCCGGACGGCCTTTACCCTCCGGTGGCACCCTGACCGTCTCTGCCGTGCGACTTCTGGAGCATCCTGTGTCTGTGCTGACCGTGACCCTCGAGGGCTTGGAGTCGCAGGTCGAGCCGGGCACGACCGCGGGGAAGGCCCTACGGGCCGACAAGTCGGTGGCGGTGGCTCGGGTCAACGGTGAGCTGCGCGACCTCGCCGTCGAGCTCATGGACGGTGACGAGGTGGTCGGCGTCTCGGTGGACTCGGAGGACGGCCGCGCCGTCCTGCGTCACTCGACCGCCCACGTTCTCGCCCAGGCGGTGCAGGAGCTCTTTCCGAGTGCGCGCCTCGGGATCGGCCCGCCGGTGCAGGACGGCTTCTACTACGACTTCGACGTCGCCCAGCCGTTCACCCCTGAGGACCTGGCGGCCCTGGAGACGCGGATGCGCGCGATCGTCAAGGAAGGCCAGCGCTTCTCGCGACGGGTCGTGGAGGACGGGCAGGCGCGGGCCGAGCTCGCCGGCGAGCCGTACAAGCTGGAGCTCATCGGCCTCAAGGGTGGAGGCGCCGAGGGCGCCTCCGTCGAGGTCGGCGAGGGTGAGCTCACCATCTACGACAACCTGCGCCGCGACGGGGCACTCGCCTGGAAGGACCTGTGTCGAGGGCCGCACCTGCCAACCACGAAGCACATCCCCGCCTTCAAGCTCATGAGGGTTGCCGCGGCGTACTGGCGCGGCAGCGAGCAGAACCCGCAGCTACAGCGCATCTACGGCACCGCCTGGGAGTCCAAGGAGGCGCTGCAGGCGCACCTGGACTACCTGGCGGAGGCTGAGAAGCGCGACCACCGCCGACTCGGGGCCGAGCTCGACCTCTTCTCCTTCCCCGAGCAGATCGGCTCGGGGCTGGCCGTCTGGCACCCCAAGGGCGGGATCATCCGACGCATCATGGAGGAGTACTCCCGGAGCCGCCACGAGGCCGCCGGTTACGACTTCGTCTACACCCCGCACCTGACCAAGGGCGCGCTCTTCGAGACCTCCGGTCATCTGCAGTGGTACGCCGACGGGATGTACCCGGCGATGGAGCTCGACGAGGGCCATCGCTACTACCTCAAGCCGATGAACTGCCCGATGCACATGATGATCTACGCCTCGCGGGGCCGGTCCTACCGCGAGCTGCCCATGCGGCTGTTCGAGTTCGGCACGGTGTACCGCTACGAGAAGTCCGGGGTGGTACACGGGTTGACCCGAGCCCGCGGCTTCACCCAGGACGACTCGCACATCTTCTGCACACCCGAGCAGCTCGCCGAGGAGCTCGCCTCCCTGCTGAGCTTCGTCGTGGAGCTGCTGCGCGACTACGGCCTCACCGACTTCACCGCCGACCTCTCCACCCGGCCGGACACGTTCGTCGGCGAGGTCGAGCAGTGGGACGCCGCCGAGGCAGCGCTGGAGGCGGCGCTGGAAGCCTCAGGGCTGGCCTACGACGTGGCCGAGGGCGAGGGCGCTTTCTACGCGCCGAAGATCGACGTGCACGTGAAGGACGCCATCGGGCGCAAGTGGCAGCTCTCGACGCTGCAGGTGGACCTTCAGCTGCCGGAGCGTTTCGACCTGGAGTACCAGGCCCCGGACGGCACCCGCAAACGCCCGTCGGTCATCCATCGGGCTCTGTTCGGTTCCGAGGAGCGATTCTTCGGCATCCTGCTCGAGCACTACGCCGGCGCCTTCCCGGCCTGGCTGGCCCCGGTGCAGGCGGTGCTGATCCCGATCAGCCACGCCCACGTGGCCTACATGGACGACATCGCAGACCAGCTCCGCGCACGGGGCATCCGGGTCGAGGTCGACCGCTCCGACGACCGCATGCAGAAGAAGATTCGCAACGCTCAGCTGGCGAAGGTGCCCTTCATGCTGCTGGCTGGTGACCGCGATGTCGATGCTCGAGCCGTGTCGTTCCGCTACCGAGACGGCACCCAGAACAACGGTGTCGCCGTAGCGGACGCGGTGGAGGAGATCGTCGCGGCCGCGGAGCGGCGTCGACCGTGACCCAGCAGCCCGACGGGCTACCCCGGGCCGAGCCCCCGCAGACCGAGCTGTCCGAGCAGGATGGCATCGCCGTTGCCGACCGTCTGCAGCGGCTTTGGACCCCGCACCGGATGGCCTACATCAAGAACGAGCCGGGCACCGGCCGGGACGGCCATGGCTGCCCGTTCTGTCGGATCCCGAGCCTGGACGACGAGGAAGGGCTCGTCCTGGCCCGCGGTGAGCACGTCTACGCCGTGCTCAACCTGCACCCCTACAACCCCGGTCACCTCATGGTCGTGACCTACCGGCACGTCGCCGCCCTCGAGGACCTCACGCCCGCGGAGGCCCACGAGGTGATGAGCTTCACCCAGCACGCGGTCCGCGCCATCCGGGCGGTCTCTGAGCCTCACGGCTTCAACGTCGGCATCAACCTCGGCGGGGTCGCCGGCGGTTCGCTGGCGGCCCACCTGCACCAGCATGTCGTGCCGCGTTGGTCGGGGGACGCGAACTTCATCGCTGTGATCAGCCAGACCAAGGTCATCCCGCAGCTCCTGGCTGACTCCCGTGACCTCATCGCCGCGGCCTGGCCCGTCTGAGCGCCCGGAACGCCTCGAGGTCCCGGTCTGACCGCTACGCCTGTGCCGCTGCCTTCACCTTGGCCGTCAGGTGCGCCGGCATCGGCTCGTAGTGGCTGAAGCGGCGTGAGAAGGTGCCGGTTCCCTGCGACAACGAGCGCAGGTCTACCTGGTAGCGCAGCAGCTCCAGCTGCGGCACCTCGGCCTTGATGACCGTCCGCCCGGTCGCCACTGGCTCGGTTCCCTGAACACGTCCACGGCGTCCGGACAGGTCACCCATGACGGCCCCGACGTAGTCGTCCGGGATCAGGACGGCCACCTCGTCGACCGGCTCCAGCAGCGCGGTGCCGGCGTTCTCGGCTGCCTCGCGCAGTGCGATCGCGCCGGCGGTCTGGAACGCCATGTCGGACGAGTCGACGCTGTGGGCCTTGCCGTCGACCAGGGTCACCTCGATGTCCACCACGGGATACCCGGCGACCACCCCCTTGGCCATCTGGGCCCGGACACCCTTCTCGACGGAGGGGATGAACTGGCGGGGGACCGAGCCGCCGACGACCTTGTCGACGAAGGAGAACCCACCTCCCTCCGCGAGCGGAGCGACCTCGATCTCGCAGACAGCGAACTGGCCGTGCCCGCCGCTCTGCTTGACGTGGCGACCTCGGGCAGCGCCCGAACCGGTGAGCGTCTCGCGCAGCGGCACCCGGACATCGGTCCGGTCCACCTCGGCCCCGTAGCGCGTCGCCAGGCGGTCCAGCAGCACGTCGGCATGCGCCTCGCCCATCGTCCAGAGCACCAGCTGATGCGTCTCGGGATTGTTCTCCACCTGCACGGTCGGGTCCTCGGCGGCGAGGCGGGCGAGGCCCGTGGACAGCTTGTCCTCGTCGGCCTTGGCACGGGCGGTGATCGCCACCGGGAGCAACGGGTCTGGCAGGGTCCACGGCCGCATGAGGAGTGGGTCCTCCTTGCTGGAGAGCGTGTCTCCAGTCTCGGCTCGAGTGAGCTTGGCCACTGCCACGAGGTCACCGGCGCGCGCCTCGGCAACCGTCCGGAGCAGCTTGCCCAAGGGGCTCGACAACGCGCCGACTCGTTCGTCCTCGTCGTGGTCGGCATGACCGGTCTCGGCGCCGAACAGCGAGGAGAAGTGGCCGGAGACGTGCACGGTCTCGTCGGGTCGCAGGGTGCCGCTGAACACCCGGACGAGGCTGATCCTGCCCAGGTAGGGATCTGAGGTGGTCTTCACCACCTCAGCCACGAGGGGACCGTCGGGGTCGCAGGTGATGCCGGTCCTGGGCTTGGCGTCAAGGTCTGTCACCTCGGGCATCGCGTGCTCGTCCGGCGCGGGAAACGCGCGGGTGATCACCTCCAGCAGCTCGCTGATCCCGACACCGGTGCTGGAGCAGACAGGAACGACCGGGTGGAAGGAAGCCCTGGCGACCGCGGTCTCCAAGTCCTCGACGAACACATCCTGGTCGATGGTCTCCCCCGCGAGGTAGCGGTCCATGAGGGTCTCGTCCTCGGACTCCTCGATCACTGCTTCTAGCAGCGCGCCCCGGGCCTCGTCGATGAGCTCGGCCTGCGCCGGCGTCGGGGCCTGCGCCGAGACGCTGCCCCCGCGGTGGTCCAGGTGCTGCTCGGACAACAGGGCGAGCAGCCCGGTCACCGCTCCTCCTTCCTTCACCGGCAGGTAGAGGGGCAGGACCTTCTCGCCGAAGGCCTGCTGGCAGGCGGCCACGGTCGCGGACTCGTCGGCGCGGACGTGGTCCAGCTTCGTGATGACCACGGCGCGCGGGATCTCGACAGCGGCGCACTCCTCCCACAGCAGCCGGGTGGATCCGTCGATCCCGGCCGCCCCGTCGCCTCCGCCATGAACCCCATCGGTCGCGGACACCACGAAGAGCACACAGTCGGCGGCGCGCAGACCGGCGCGCAGCTCACCGACGTAGTCGGCGTACCCGGGCAGGTCGAGCAGGTTGATCTTGATGCCGTCGTGCTCGATGGGGAGTACGGACATGGCGACAGAGCGTTGCTGGCGGATCTCGGCGTCCTCGTGGTCCGACGTCGTGGTTCCCGCCTCGACCGACCCGCTGCGGGGGATGGTGCCGGTTGCCGCCAGCAGTGCCTCGGTCAGCGTGGTCTTGCCCGCCCCGGTGTGACCGACGAGCGCCACGTTTCGGATCTGCCGTGGATCGCGAGCCTGAGGTGCTGCGGTGCCGCCCTGCTTCTCCTGGGCCATGGGAGTGCCATTCCCTTTCGCTTCGTGACGTCCCGGAACCCGGGCTCTGCGGACCTATCTTTGCCTGCCGCCTCACCCAACACGCCCGCTGCCCTGGGACACAAGGTCCCACGGTCCTCTGAACTGCCGTAACCTGGCTAGCATCGTGGCGTGCTGAGCCGCTCTGCCCGACCGGCCGCCGCAAAGGTCCTGACGCCGATCGCGACCGGCCTGCTGCGGATCGGGCTCACCCCCGACGTCGTCACCCTCATCGGTACCAGTGGGGTGGTGCTGGCCGCACTCCTCCTGTTTCCCAGGGGTAGCCTGCTCGGCGGGGCGCTGGTGATCACGGGGTTCGTCCTCGCCGACGCACTGGACGGAACCATGGCGAGGCTGTCCGGACGTTCCAGCCACTGGGGCGCCTTTCTCGACTCGGTCCTGGACCGGGTGGCCGACGCGGCCATCTTCATCGGGCTTGGCATCTGGTTCGCCGAGGACGGGGACGTCCTCGGGACCTGGTTGACCTTCATCTGCCTCGCGCTGGGCCAGGTCGTCTCGTACACGAAGGCCCGAGCCGAGGGACTGGGCATGACCGCCGACGTGGGGTTCGCCGAGCGAACCGAGCGGCTCGTCGCAGTGCTGCTGGCGACCGCCCTGGTCGGTCTAGGGCTCCCCGCCGTGGTCCTGCACGTGACGTTGGGCCTGCTCGCCCTGGCGAGCGCGGTCACGATCGGTCAGCGGATGACCGAGGTGCGCCGCCAGGCAGCGGCCGAGGACCAGCCCGCATGAGACGACCGGATCCGCGCGAGGCCAAGGCGGCCGTGGCCAGCCTCGGCTACCAGGCGGGGTGGGGGGCCGTGCGCTGGCTGCCCGAGGCGGCGGCGTACCGGGGCTTCGACGCCATCGCCGACAAGAGTTACCGCCGCAACGGGAAGGGCGTCCGGCGGCTGAGGGGGAACCTCGCCCGAGTCCTTCGCCTGGACCCGGCCACGAGCGGCGACCCTGGGCTCGAGGACGTCGTCCGAGCGGGGATGCGGTCCTACCTGCGGTACTGGTGCGACGCGTTCCGTCTCCCCGACTGGGACCCCGAGCTGGTGCGCCGGCGGATCCGCGTGGTCGGGGAGGACAACCTTCGAAGCCACCTCGAAGCCGGCCAAGGCGTGATCGCCGCGCTGCCGCACATGGGCAACTGGGACCACGCTGGCGCCTGGGCCTGCCTCAGTGACGCACCGGTCAGTGCGGTGGCCGAGCGGTTGGAGCCGGAGGCGGTGTACCGGAAGTTCCGGTCCTTCCGGGAGGCACTCGGGATGGACATCCTGCCGCTCACCGGTGGGGCGGGAGAGCTCATGACGAGCCTGGCCGATCGCGTCGACGCGGTGCGTCTCGTGGCCTTGCTGGCCGACCGAGATCTCACCGCCAGCGGCATCGTGGTCGACATGCTCGGCGCCAAGGCCAAGGTCCCGGTCGGCCCCGCCGTCCTTGCACTGCGGACCGGAGCACCGCTGCTTCCAGTGACGAGCTGGTACGAGGGGACGGCCCCGCACCACCGCACGGTGCTGCGGTTCCACGAGCCCGTACCCACGCCGCTGGGCGTGGCGCGGGTGGACCGGCCCCGAGCCATGATGCAGTCGGTCGCCGACGTGTTCTCCGAGGCCATCGAGGCGCATCCGGAGGACTGGCACATGCTGCAGCGAGTCTTCGTCGACGACCTGGACCCGGGCCGTTGACCGTGCCGCCGTCGCTGCGGGTGGGAATCGTCTGCCCGTACTCCTGGACGGCCATGGGCGGGGTCCAGGTCCACGTACGGGACTTCGCTCGTGAGCTCCTACGTCGCGGGCACGAGGTCTCGGTGCTGGCGCCAGCCGACGAGGACGTGGGCCTGCCTGACTACGTGAGCTTCGGCGGCAAGCCGATCTCACTGCCCTACAACGGTTCGATCGCGCAGCTGGCCTTCGGCCCGGTCTCGAGTGGCCGGGTGCGGCGGTGGCTGTCGGCCGGGGACTTCGACCTCGTGCACGTCCACGAACCCTCGGCGCCGAGCCTGAGCATCCTGGCGGTGTGGGCTGCCGAGGTGCCCCTCGTGGGAACCTGGCACATGTCCAGGCCGCGGTCGCGAGCGCTGACGAGCATGTCCGCCGTGCTGGAACCGTCGCTGGAGAAGATCCACGCTCGGATTGCGGTCAGCGAGGCTGCCAGGGCGACACTCGTGCAGCACTCGGGCGGCGACCCGATCCTCATCCCCAACGGGGTGGTCGTGGCGCCCTATCGCGAGGCCGTGGCTCGTCCTGAGTGGATGGGGGCAGCGGGCACGGTGTGCTTCCTCGGGCGTCTCGACGAGCCTCGCAAGGGACTGGAGGTGCTGCTGCGCGCCTGGCCGGGCGTCGTGGCTCGTCGACCTGGGACTCGCCTGCTGGTCGCCGGTCCCGGCGACCGACACGCCGCCGAAGCGCTGCTGCCCGAGGAAGCCAGGTCATCGGTCACCTGGCTCGGGCGAGTCAGCGACGAGGACAAGGCCCGGATGCTGCGCACGGCCGATGTCTACGTCGGCCCGCACACTGGCGGCGAGTCGTTCGGGATCGTGCTGGTCGAGGCGATGGCTTCGGAGGCGGTCGTCGTGGCCAGCGACCTGCCGGCGTTTCGGGCCGTGCTCGAGGAGGGCCGCCTGGGTCGGCTCTTCCCGAACGGGGACTCCTCGGCACTGGCGGCGGCCGTGGTGTCGGTCCTGGCGGACGAGGAGCAGGCTCAGGGGCTGCGGGAGCGTGCTCTGCCCGCAGCCGCACGGTATGACTGGAGCCGGATCGCCGAGGACGTGCTGGCTGTGTACGAGCTGACCCTGTCGGGCCGACGCTGAGGAGCCCGGGGTGTCTTGGGAGGGAGTGGTTGCCGCGGTCAGCGTCCTGCTGCTGCTCGCGCTGGTGCTCTCGTGGTCGGCGAGCCGGTTGGACCATCTGCACGGTCGCGTGGAGCGCAGCAGGGCCACTCTCGACGCCGAGCTTCTGCGGCGCTCGGCGAGCGCGCTCGAGCTGGCCGGGTCGGGGGTGCTCGACCCCTCCAGTGCCCTGGTGCTGGCCGATGCCGCGCACGCGGCCAGAACCGCCTCGAGCGAGGTCCGCGAGGCCACCGAGAGTGCCCTCACCGAGGCGCTTCTCGTCATCTTCCCCGGCGTGGCGGCCGAGACCACGGTTCCGGCGCCGACCGATGGTTCGGACCTGGAGCGGGCGGCTTTGCGGGCCCAGCTGGAGGAGGAGCTGGGGACGGCCTGTCGGCGCGTGGTCATGGCCCGCCGCCTGCTGAACGAGTCCGTGCGGGTGACTCGGGTCCGCCGGCGCAGCCCCGTCGTGCGCTACCTGCGCCTGGCGGGGCGTGCCCCGATGCCGCAGACCATGGACTTCGACGACCGGGTGCCCCAGGGACTCGCCTCTCCAGCCTGAGGCGTCGACCGACGCCTCGAGATCGGGGCGCGCGCCAGCCGCCGTCCGGCGGCATACCATGAGGGCTTGCCCTCTCCGGCGACGTCCGACGACGTTGCCGCCCCGACCACCGTGCCGAAGGTGCTGACGTGTCCGAGACCTCTACCCCCACCGACGGGGCCGCGAAGGCCGCCGATGCTGCCGCGACGTCGTCCCCCACCGGGACGACGCGGGTGAAGCGAGGGATGGCCGAGATGCTCAAGGGCGGCGTCATCATGGACGTCGTCACCGCGGAGCAGGCAAGGATCGCGGAGGAAGCCGGGGCCGTCGCGGTGATGGCGCTGGAGCGCGTGCCAGCCGACATCCGGGCGCAGGGCGGGGTTTCCCGGATGAGTGACCCGGAGATGATCGACAGCATCATCGCCGCCGTCTCCATCCCGGTGATGGCCAAGGCCCGGATCGGGCACTTCGTCGAGGCCCAGGTGCTGCAGTCGCTGGGGGTCGACTACGTCGACGAGTCCGAGGTGCTCACCCCGGCCGACTATGCCCACCACATCGACAAGTGGCAGTTCACAGTCCCGTTCGTGTGTGGTGCGACGAACCTCGGCGAGGCGCTGCGGCGCATCGGCGAGGGCGCCGCCATGATTCGTTCCAAGGGCGAGGCCGGGACGGGCGACGTATCGAACGCGACCACCCACATGCGCACGATCGGCGCCGAGATGCGTCGTCTGGGCTCCATGCGCCCCGACGAGCTGTACCTTGCGGCCAAAGAGCTGCAGGCGCCGCTCCCCCTGGTGGAGGAGGTCGCGCAGCTCGGGCGGCTCCCGGTCGTCATGTTCACCGCCGGCGGCATCGCTACGCCGGCCGACGCAGCGATGATGATGCAGCTCGGTGCCGACGGTGTGTTCGTCGGTTCGGGCATCTTCAAGTCTGGTGACCCGGCACGCCGGGCCGCGGCGATCGTCGCCGCCACCACGCACTACGACAACCCGGACGTCCTAGCCAAGGTGTCGCGTGGCTTGGGCGAAGCGATGGTGGGGATCAACGTCGAGGACATCGCGCAGCCGCACCGTCTTGCCGAGCGTGGTTGGTAGCGAGACGGCGGCTCCGCTGGTCGGCGTCCTCGCCCTGCAGGGAGACGTCCGCGAGCATCAACGGGTCCTGGCGGGCCTGGGGGCCCAGGTTCGCCTGGTCCGTGAGCGGACCGACCTCGCCGACCTGGACGGACTCGTCCTTCCCGGCGGGGAGTCGACCACGATCGTCCGCCTGGCCCGGACGTTCGGCCTGCTCGAGCCGCTGGTGGAGATCATCGGTCTCGGGATCCCGGTGTACGGCAGCTGTGCGGGGATGATCCTGCTCGCCGACCGACTGGCCGGGGCGCCACCCGGTCAGCCCACGTTCGGTGGGCTGCACGTCACGGTGCGCCGCAACGCATTCGGTCGCCAGGTCGACTCCTTCGAGACCGACCTGGACGTGCCCGTCCTGGGCCCAGAGCCGATGCATGCGGTGTTCATCCGGGCCCCCTGGGTCGAAGCGGCAGACGACGACGTCCAGGTGCTGGCCACCGTCACCGGTGGCCCGGCCGACGGTACGATCGTCGCCGTTCGCCAAGGAGTGCTGCTTGCCACGTCGTTCCATCCGGAGCTGACCGGGGACGCCCGCGTTCACCAGTACTTCCTCGACCTGGTGCGGACCAGCTGACGAGCACGACAGGACGGAGCGCGAGGGATGTCTGGCCACTCCAAGTGGGCGACCACCAAGCACAAGAAGGCCGTGGTCGACGCCCGGCGCGGGAAGCTGTTCGCGAAGCTCATCAAGAACATCGAGGTTGCGGCTCGTACCGGAGGCGCGGATCCAGACGGCAACCCGACGTTGTACGACGCCATCCAGAAGGCCAAGAAGTCCTCGGTGCCCAACGACAACATCGACCGTGCCCTCAAGCGAGGTGCCGGGCTGGAGTCCGGCGGAGCGGAGTACGAGGTCATCACCTACGAGGGCTACGGCCCCGGTGGCGTCGCTCTGCTGGTGGAGTGCCTGACCGACAACCGCAACCGGGCCGCGGCCGAGGTGCGGACCGCGATGACGCGCAACGGCGGGAACATGGCCGACCCGGGTTCGGTCTCCTACCTGTTCGCCAGGTCGGGGGTGGTGATCGTGGCGAAGGAGCAGTCTGAGCGCCGGATCAGCGAGGACGCGCTGCTCGAAGCAGTGCTGGAGGCCGGGGCCGAGGAGGTCGAGGACCTCGGCGACACCTTCGAAGTGCGCTGCGACCCGACGGACCTCGTCGCCGTCCGGAGTGCGGTGCAGGCGGCCGGTCTCGAGTACGAGTCGGCGGACGCTCCGTGGCTGCCGTCGGTCTCGGTCCCGTTGGACGCCGAGACGGCGACGAAGGTCTTCCGCCTGGTCGAGGCATTGGAGGACTCCGACGACGTGCAGGATGTCTTCGCCAACTTCGACGTCGACGACGACGTGCTGTCCTCGCTCGTCTGAGCCCGGAGGGCGCGTGTCGCGCTCAGCCCAGCCGCGGGGGTCCCGATAGCGTGTCCGAACACCTGTTCGTAGACGCGCTCGAACCGGGCGAAACGCCTGGACCAGTGCGCGGGCGCCGAGAGAGGGGCGGCCATGCGTGTGATGGGCGTGGACCCTGGCCTCACTCGATGCGGCGTCGGCGTCGTGGACGCCACTCCAGGGCGTGCTGCAACCCTGGTGGCCTTCGACGTCGTCCGGACGCCGGTCGATCGCGAGCTCGGTGAGCGACTGCTCGAGATCGAGTCGGCGCTGGAGCTCATGGTGGTCGAGTATCGACCGGCGGCGGTCGCCGTCGAGCGCGTGTTCAGCCAGGACAACGTCCGAACCGTCATGGGCACTGCCCAGGCCTCCGCGGTGGCCATCCTGGTCGGGGCGCGCCACGGGGTGCCCGTCTCGCTGCACACCCCGTCGGAGGTGAAGGCTGCGGTGACCGGACATGGCCGGGCTCCCAAGGAGCAGGTCGCTGCCATGGTGCAGCGCCTGCTCCGCATGCCGGAGCCGCCGCGGCCGGCCGACGCCGCCGATGCCCTGGCGCTGGCGATCTGCCACGCCTGGCGAGCCCCGGCGACGAACCGTCGGTTGTTGGCTGCCGAGGCCGAACGGGCCAGACGGTGATCTCCTACGTGCGCGGAGAGGTGGTCGCCGTCGGCGGCGACCATGTCGTGCTCGACCTGCACGGGCTCGGGGTGCTCGTCCGGTGCGCCCCGAGCACCGTCCAGCGCACTCGGCTGGGCCAGACCGTCGCCATGCCCAGCGTCCTGGTGGTGCGGGAGGACGCCTGGACGATCGTGGGCTTCGCTGACGTCGACGAGCGTGCGATCTTCGAGGTGCTCCAGGGAGTGTCCGGCGTCGGGATGCGGATGTCACTCGCGCTGCTCGGCACCCTCGGAGCTGGCGGGTTGCGACGCGCCATTGCCACCGAGGACCTCAACGCCCTGATGCAGGTCCCGGGGATCGGCCGCAAGAGCGCTCAGCGACTGGCCCTGGAGCTGCGGGACAAGCTGGGCTCGGCCGCCTCGACCGCCTCGACCGCCGGGGGCGGTGCGGGCCTGGTCGGTGCGGACGACAGCGACGCCGTGGTGGTTTCGGCGGGCTGGTCCGAGCAGCTGCGATCAGCGCTGCAGTCCCTCGGCTGGTCCGCGGTCGACGCGGACCGTGGGGCGGCTGCGGTGGCTGGACAGGCTGTCGCCATGCAGGACGCCGATGGTGAGCCAGACGTGGCCGCGCTCCTGCGAAGTGCGCTCCAGTCCTTGGATCGGCGAGGATGAGTGCCCTGCGAGACGAGGCCGACGGCGCGGTCGATGGCGCCGCCAGTGGACGCGCAGAGCTGGACGCCGGTCCCGGGGCCCGTAGCGACGTGGTCGACCCCCAGGCCGCACCGGACGAGCACGCCGTGGATGCCGCGCTCCGCCCCCACACGCTGTCGGAGTTCGTCGGCCAGGTCCGGGTGCGGGACCAGCTGGCGCTGGTCCTGGAGGCGGCCCGTCGTGCGGGTCGGACACCGGACCACTGCCTGCTCTCCGGGCCGCCGGGTCTGGGCAAGACGACGCTGGCGATGATCGTTGCCGCCGAGCTCACGGTGCCGCTGCGGATCACCAGCGGCCCGGCCATACTGCACGCCGGTGACCTGGCCGCCATCCTGTCCGGGCTCACCGACGGCGAGGTGCTCTTCATCGACGAGATCCACCGCCTCCCACGCCCGGCAGAAGAGATGCTCTACCTTGCGATGGAGGACTTCCGCGTCGACATCGTCGTCGGGAAAGGGCCCGGAGCCACCGCGATCCCGCTCGACGTGCCGCGGTTCACGCTGGTCGGAGCCACCACCCGAGCGGGGCTGCTCCCAGGGCCGCTACGGGATCGCTTCGGGTTCACTGCGCACCTGGAGTTCTACGAGCCTGCGGAGCTCGCCACGATCCTCGCCCGGTCCGCGGACCTGCTTGGCATGGTCCTGCCCGCCGATGCGGCGACGGAGATCTCCGGTCGTGCCCGGGGGACGCCTCGGGTCGCCAACCGGCTCCTGCGTCGCGTCCGCGACTATGCCGTGGTCAAGGCCGACGGGCGGCTGGACCGCGAGGTTGCGCGCGCGGCGCTTCGCCTCTACGACGTCGATGAGCTGGGGCTGGACCGCCTCGACCGAGCCGTGCTGGTGGCGCTGTGCCGTCGGTTCCAGGGTGGGCCGGTGGGGCTCTCCACCCTCGCGGTGGCGGTCGGAGAGGAGACGGAGACGGTCGAGGAGGTGGCCGAACCGTTCCTCGTCCGCACCGGACTGCTGGTGCGGACGCCCCGCGGCCGGGTGGCCACCCAGCACGCGTTCCAGCACCTCGGCATGGCTCCGCCGGCAGAGCAGCGAGTCGAGATGCTTGACCTGTGGGCCTCGGCGGAGTCCGGAGGCGAGCCCGAGGGACCGTAGACTGGGCTGCGGAGCGTGCTGAATGCCCGGCGACGGGATCGCCCGGCCCGCTCCGTGACCTGTCCTCGAGCTCGCAAAGGCGTTCCCACGACATGGAGCTTGGCTTCCTCTTGCCCTTCGCCATCATCCTGCTGGCGTGGTACTTCCTGCTCATTCGCCCTCAGCAGCAACGCAAGCGGCAGTTCGAGGCGACCCAGTCGGCCGTGAAGCCGGGTGACGAAGTCCTGATGGGGAGCGGGCTCTACGGACGGGTGGTGGACCTCTCCGAGGAGGACGTGTTCGTGGAACCGAGTCCCGGGGTCAGGCTGCGCTACGCGCGGGCGGCCGTGATGCGGATCATCGAGGCGCCGACCGCACTCCCCGACGAGGACATCCCCTGAGCTCGGTGTCCACCGAGGCGATCGCCCGACCGGCGCCGGCCAGCGCCCTGCAGATGATGAGGACCATGTGAGCTCGACGAACCTGCCCCGTCCCGGGCGCGCTCTGGCGTTCTTCGCGCTGGTCATGGCAGCCGTCTACGGGTCGCTGGCATGGCTCGGCGTCTGGTCGCCGAATCTCGGCCTCGACCTGCAGGGCGGCACGAGCATCACCCTGACCGCCGCGACCCCCGACGGCAGCGACCCCACGGAGGAGAGCCTCAGCGAGGCCGTCAACATCATCCGCCAGCGGGTGGACGGTTCCGGTGTGGCGGAGGCCGAGGTCACGACGCAGGGCAACGACACGATCATCGTGCAGGTGCCGGGTGTCGGCGAGGACGAGCTCGTCGCCCTCGTGGGACAGACCGCGCAGCTTGCTTTCCGACCGGTGCTGCTCGAGGTACCCGGGGGAGCACCTGCTCCGGTCGACCCGGACGCGGCCACTGCCCAAGAGCAGGACACTGCCGGCGACGGTGAGGCGGACGACGGGAAGGACCAGCAGGCCCAGCGCGACAAGGCCGATCGGCGGGCCGATCGGTCCTTCACGCGCGAGCGGGTCCAGGCGTTGCCGGGCCAGGACTCGCCGGAGAGCTCTGCGGACGCGACGCCGGAGCCGATCGCCGAACCCGTCCCGATCCAGGAGCCGCTGCCGGGGGAGCCCGACGCCGCTGATGTCGAGGCGCTCGTGGCGTTGGACTGCTCGACGCTGGAGCCCGGCCGCGTCATCGACCCTGACGAGAACCTCGTCACCTGCAACGACACTGGTACGGCCCGTTACCTCCTAGGCCCCGTGGCAGTGAGCGGGACCGAGGTCTCCGAGGCAAGCGCGGGGATCCCGCAAGGCGACGTCAGCTGGCAGGTCCAGCTGGACTTCACCGGCACGGGGGCCGACCAGTGGTTCCAGACCACCAGCGACCTCGTGAACCAGCAACCCCCCAGGAACCAGATCGCGATCGTGCTGGACGGGCTGGTGGTATCCGCACCGGTCGTGCAGGGTGCGATCCCCGATGGCCGGACGTCGATCACGGGCGACTTCACCCAGCAGGACTCCGAGGACCTGGCCAACGTTCTGCAGTTCGGTGCTCTGCCGTTGACGTTCGAGGTCAGCGAGGTGACCACGGTCTCACCGACGTTGGGGGCCGACCAGCTGCGCGCCGGTCTGATCGCCGGGGCGATCGGCCTCGTCCTGGTCATGCTCTACTCGCTCATCTACTACCGGGGCCTCGGCCTGGTCGTCATGGCCAGCCTCTCGGTGGCCGGTGCCCTGACCTACGGGTTCGTCGTCCTGCTCGGGGAGACCATCGGCTTCACCCTGACCCTGGCCGGGGTCGCCGGCCTGATCGTGGCGATCGGCATCACCGCCGACTCCTTCGTGGTCCTCTTCGAACGCATCCGAGACGAGGTCCGTGAGGGTCGGAGCGTCCGGATGGCCGTCGAGACTGGCTGGTCGAGGGCCAGAAGGACCATCATCGCCAGCGACGTCGTGTCGCTGATGGCCTCCTTCTTCCTCTACCTCTTCAGCGTCGGCAGCGTGCGTGGCTTCGCGTTCACCCTCGGGCTGACCACGCTGGTGGACCTCGTCGTGGTGTTCCTGTTCACCAAGCCGACGCTCACCCTGCTGGTGCGCACGAAGTTCTTCGGACAGGGTCACCCGCTCTCGGGCCTGGACGCGGCCAGGCTCGGCAAGTCCGGTGCGGGCCAGGTCAGGGGGCTGGCCGGCCTCGGCAACCGGCTCTACCGAGGCGAGACGAGCATCGACTTCGTCGGGAAGGCCAAGCGGTGGTACGCCGTCAGCGCGGCGTTGCTGGCGGTGGCCGTGTTCGGTCTGCTGGGGCCCGGGCTGACCCTTGGGGTCGAGTTCACGGGGGAGCTGAGTTCGTCGCTCCTGCCGCCGGTGCGACGTCCGCGACGGTAGGCGAGGTTCGCTCGGCCGTCACCGACACCGGGATCGAGGGCGCGGCCGAACCGCGAGTCACGATCGTGGGCGATGACCGGGTGCGGGTCCAGGCCGGCGTCGTCACCACCGAGGAGGGTCAGGAGATTCGAGACGTCGTAGCCGAGACGGTCGACGTCGCGCCCTCGGAGGTGACGGTGCAGACCGTCGGACCGTCCTGGGGTGCGGAGATCACCAGCAAGGCGCTGCAGGGCCTCGTGTTCTTCCTGCTTGCCGTCGTGCTGTACCTAGCGGTCGCGTTCGAGTGGAAGATGGGCGTTGCCGCGATCGCCGCGCTGGCCCACGACGTACTTGCCACGGTGGGGCTCTACGCGCTCACGGGCTTCGACGTCACCCCGGCCAGCGTGATCGGCTTCCTGACGATCCTCGGGTACTCGCTGTACGACACCGTGGTGGTGTTCGACAAGGTGAGAGAGAACACCAAGGGTGTCACCGGGCAGAGCCGCTACACCTACAGCGAGGCGGCCAACCTCGCGGTCAACCAGACGCTCATCCGGTCGATCAACACGTCCGTCATCGCCCTGCTGCCCATCGGCTCGATCCTGCTGGTCTCGGTGGTCGCCCTCGGCACGGGCACACTGAAGGACCTGGCGCTGGCCCTGTTCGTCGGTGTTGCCGTCGGGACCTACTCCTCGATCTTCATCGCCACGCCGCTGCTCGCTGACCTCAAGGAGCGCGAGCCGGTGATGCGTTCCCTGCGCCAACGCGTGCTCCTGCGGCGCTCCGGTGGGCGAAGCGCCGACGGCATGTCGGCCGCCGTGGCGGCTGCTGCCGGCCAGGCTGCCACCCCCGGGCAGGCTCCAGCGGCTCCCACCGCCGGGAACCAGGCAGGCCGGGCCCCCTCCACGGGTGCAGTGGTCGAGACCGGCGAGCGACGTCAGCCTCGACGCCAGTCGCGCTCCCAACGCCGGCCGGATCGGTAGGCGAGCAGGCATGGAGTCGCCCGTGCAGCGTGACCTGTCGCCGTACCTGCGCTCGGTGCCGGACTGGCCCAAGCCCGGCGTGGACTTCCTCGACATCACGCCGATGCTGGCCAGCCCGGTGGCCTTCGCCAGTGCCGTGGCCTCGCTGGCCGCGCCAGGTCGAGGCCCGGACGGCCCGGCGGTGGACCTGGTGGTCGGCGTCGAGGCCCGTGGGTTCATCCTCGGCGCCGCTGTCGCCGAGCATCTGGGGGTCGGGTTCGTGCCCATCCGCAAGCACGGGAAGCTCCCCCAGGAGACCTACCGCACCGCCTATGCGTTGGAGTACGGGGAGGCGGTGCTGGAGATCCACCGGGACTCCTGTGCGGGAGCGCGGGTGCTGCTCGTGGACGACGTCCTGGCCACCGGGGGAACGCTGGCGGCTGCTGCCGGCCTGCTGGCTCAGGCCGAGGCCGAGCTGGTGGCCGTGAGTGTGCTCATCGAGATCACTTCCCTAGGTGGTCGGGCCAAGGCCTCGGGTCTACCGCTGCACGCCGTCATCGAGCGGTGACCGAGCGTTGCCGGACCGTTACGCTGAGGACTCCTGAGTCCTAGGGAGCGCGATGGCGAGCGAGGCGGTGCCACCGGGAGCGGGCGCCGCCTCGGCGGAGCCGGAACCCTCGAACCCTGATCTGCCCGGCCGTAAGGTGACGGTGCCTGAGCAGGACGAGGGGAGCGGTGATGGGGGTGCCGCCGTGGCGGAGACCATCGAGCCCCAGGCGCCGGACGCCTTCGTCGGTCCGGTAGACGTCATCGGGCAGGAGCCAGCTCCTCGAGCGCTGAGCGGGGCCCGACGGGTCCGGGCCCGGCTGGCACGCCTCGTCGGACCGCGCATCGCCAGCGACCCGGTCCTCGAGCCGTTGCTGCGCACCTTGCGGTCAGCGCATCCGGACGTCGATCTCGCGGTGGTGGAACGTGCCTACGCTGTCGCAGAGGAGGCCCACCTGGGCCAGCTCCGAAAGTCCGGGGAGCCCTACATCACCCACCCTCTGGCGGTCGCGCAGATCCTTGCCGAGCTGGGCATGACGCCACCGACGATCGCGGCAGCCCTCCTGCATGACACCGTCGAGGACACGCCGTACTCCTTGGCTGCGCTCCGCGACGACTTCGGTGACGAGGTCGCCATGCTGGTCGACGGCGTCACCAAGCTGGACAAGGTCACCTACGGACCGGCTGCGCAGGCCGAGACGTTGCGCAAGATGGTGATCGCCATGGCCCGCGACATCCGCGTCCTGCTCATCAAGCTCGCCGACCGGCTCCACAACGCCCGTACCTGGCGCTACGTCTCGCGTGAGAGCGCCCGGCGCAAGGCGCAGGAAACGCTGGACATCTATGCTCCGCTGGCCCACCGGCTGGGCATCAACACCGTGAAGTGGGAGCTGGAGGACCTGTCCTTCGCCACGTTGCAGCCGGACATGTACAGCGAGATCGTCCGGCTCGTCGCCGAGAACGCGCCCGCTCGCGACGACTACCTGGCCGGCGTCGTCGACGAGGTCAAGGCAGTCCTACGTGACGGCCGGGTGGAGGCGACCGTCACCGGGCGGCCGAAGCACTACTACTCGATCTACCAGAAGTACGTCGTCCGCGGTCGGGACTTCGGCGAGATCTTCGACCTGGTCGGCATCCGCATCCTCGTGCGCAACGAGGCCGACTGCTACGCGGCCGTCGGCCAGATCCACAAGCGTTGGCGTCCGGTCCCGGGCCGGATCAAGGACTACATCGCCGTCCCGAAGTTCAACCAGTACCAGTCGCTGCACACCACGGTGATCGGTCCTGAGGGCAAACCCGTGGAGATGCAGATCCGGACCTACGAGATGCACCGACGGGCCGAGTACGGGGTCGCGGCCCACTGGAAGTACAAGGGCGATCCCGGACGTCCGCGCCGAGGCGGATCGACGGGAGAGGTGCCCAGCGACCTCCCATGGATCCGGCAGCTGCTGGACTGGCAGAAGGAGATCGCCGACCCGGGGGAGTTCCTCGAGTCGCTGATGTTCGAGGTCAGCAGCGCCGAGGTCTACGTCTTCACGCCCAAGGGAGACGTCATCGCGCTGCCGGCGGGGTCCACGCCGGTCGACTTCGCCTACGCGGTGCACACCGAGGTCGGGCATCGCTGCATCGGTGCCCGGGTGAACGGGCGTCTGGTGCCGTTGAGCTCGACGCTGGACAACGGCGACGTGGTCGAGGTGTTCACCTCCCGCTCGGAGGGGGCTGCGCCGAGTCGGGACTGGCTCGGGTTCGTGGTCAGCACGCGAGCCCGGAACAAGATCAAGCACTGGTTCTCCAAGGAGCGCCGAGGTGAGGCCGTCGAGCATGGCAAGGAGGCCATCGCCAAGGGCATCCGAAAGCAGAACCTTCCGCTGCAGCGGTTGCTCACCCCGGAGATCCTGACCGGTGTGGCGGGCGAGCTGCGCTACCGCAGCATCGAAGACCTCTACGCCGCGGTCGGGGAGGGCAAGGTGTCTGCCCAGTCGGTGCTGGAACGCGTCGTGGAGAGCCTGGGGGGTGAGGACGGAGCGCTGGAGGACACAGCCGAAGTAGCTCGACCGGGCACCCGCCGCCGACGGTCGGCCGCCGACCCGGGTGTCGTGGTGGCCGGGCTCGACGATGTGTGGGTCAAGCTGGCTCGTTGTTGCACGCCCGTCCCAGGCGACGACATCGTGGGCTTCGTAACCCGAGGCGCCGGGGTCTCGGTGCACCGCGCTACCTGCAAGAGCCTCGAGGCAATGGGCGCCGAGCCGGAGCGGATGGTGGTGGTCGACTGGGCCCCGACGGCTGCCTCGTCCTTCCTCGTCGCCATCCAGGTCGAGGCTCTGGACCGGCCTCGGCTGCTGTCGGACATCACCGCGGTACTGTCCGACCAGCACGTGAACCTGCTCTCGGCCGCGCTCACGACCGATCGTGACCGGGTCGCCCGGACCAGATTCACTTTCGAGATGGCCGACCCGCGCCACCTGGGTCACCTGCTGCGCACGGTGCGTACGGTCGACGGGGTCTTCGACGCGTTCCGGATCAATCACACCTGAGGGCGTGCCCGGAGTGGCCCCGACCCAGGATCCTGCCCTCAGCCGCCGAACTCGGTCAGGACTCGCTCGGCTTCGGCCAGCCAGGACCGACGTGCCTCCAGGGCCGCCGTGGCCTCGGCGACGCCGTCGGCGTCGGCGTCGGCCTCGGCCTTGCTGAGCGTTGCCTCCAGCGTGGCGATGGAGGACCGCAGCTGCGACACCGTGGAGGCGGCGCGGGCCCGAGCCTCCGGGTTGGACCGTTGCCAGGCCTTGTCCTCGGCAGCTGCCACGGCTGCCTCGACCGCCTTGAGCCGGTCCTCCACGGCCCGCATCTGCCCTCGCGGGACGTGCCCGACTGCCACCCACTCGTCCTGCAACGTTCGCAGCGCCCGCTTCGCGGCCTTGTGGTCCTGCACTGGGAGCAGCGCCTCGGCCTGCGCCGCCAAGGCCAGCTTCTGCGCCAAGTTCTCCTGCTCTGACGCGCTCTGTTCAGCGTTGGCCTGTGCGCGAGCGGCGTAGAACGCGTCCTGAGCGGCCTTGAACCGCTGCCAGAGCTGCTCTTCCACTTCGCGAGGAGCCCCGCCGGCGGCCTTCCAGCGGTCGCGCAGCTCACGCTGGGCGACCGAGGTCGCACGCCAGTCAGTCGACCCAGCGAGCGCCTCGGCCTCCTTGATCAGGCCCTCCTTGATCGTCTGTGCCTCGGCGCGGCGGCCGGCCTGCTCCGCGAAGTGAGCCTTGCGTCGACGCGTGTACGTGCTTCGGGCGTTGCTGAAGCGGTGCCACAAGGCGTCGTCCTCGGATCGCTCCAGCCGCGGCAGCTCTTTCCACTCCGCCAGCATGGTCCGGAACCGGTCCGGCGTGCGGCGGAAGTCCGCGCCGCCGGCCAGTCGCTCGGCCTCGGCCACCAGCGCGCCCTTCGCCTCTCGGGCGGCCGCACGCTCCTCGGCCTTCTTCGCCGCACGATGCTCCCGCGCCTCGTTGATCTTGGCCTCGAGGGCCAGCAACCGATCGGCAAGGCTGTCCAGGTCGCCCACGGCGGCGGCGCCGGGGATCGCGTCGAGGAGCTTGCGGCGGGTCCTCTCCGCCTCCTCGGGGTTGGTCAGGCCCCCGGCGACGCGTCGTTCGAGCACGGTGACCGACGTCTCGAGCTCGTCGTACTTGCGCCCGAAGAAGGTCAAGGCCGAGGCGGGGTCATCGGCCTGCCAGGAGCCGACGACCCGCTCGCCGTCCCGGGTGCGGACGAGGACCGTGCCGTCCGGCTCGACTCGTCCCCAGGGGTTGCTGGCGACCGGCTCAGCCATCGGAGACCACCAGATCGGTGATGATCGGGCCAGCCGATGGAGGCCCATCGGTGCCGTCGGTCGCCACGCCCGCCTCCGCGATCGCGGTGACCACGTCCAATCCCTCGACCACCGTCCCCACCGGCGTGTAGCTGGGGGGAAGGGTGGAGTCGGCGTAGACGAGGAAGAACTGGCTGCCGTTGGTGTCCGGCCCGGAGTTCGCCATCGCTACCGTCCCCGCGGGGTACGTGGCGCCGTCGAGGTTCTCGTCGTCGAAGGCGTAGCCGGGTCCACCAGTGCCGGTCCCGGTCGGGTCGCCGCACTGCAGCACCGAGAGCGTCGCGCTGGTGCTCAGTCGGTGGCAGGGCGTGCGGTCGAAGAAGTCCTGCTCAGCCAGGCTGGTCCAGGAGCCGATCGTGCATGGGGCCCCGGGGTCGAGGGCCACCGTGACCGTGCCCGCCTCCTGCAGCGTGCTCACGTCGATCCCGTTCTCGCTGCCGTCGTCGAGGTTCGACGCCTTGCCAGCCTTCGAGGGGTCCTTCGGCCCACCGGTGGCGATGGTGATCTGTGCGGTCAACCCCTCCACGTCGCCCGGGTCCGGCAACGGTGCGGCGATGTCTCCGCGGCTGCCGTCGGTGCGGTAGTCGCACGGGCCGGCGGTCGCGCTCGGGTCAGGGCTGGCATCCGGGCTGGTCGCAGCCGTGACGTCGTCCTCGCCGGAGAAGCCGTCGGTCAGTACTGCAGCCGTTCCCACCCCCACGACGACCAGCAGCACCGCGACCGAACCGGTGATCCACGCCCGTCGTCGTGCTGCGCGCTCGGCCTCCGCGCGCCGGGACGCCTGCCGCTCATACTTCTCCCGAGCCAGCTGTCTGCGGCGCTGCTTCTTGCTCACCATGCCTGGGTGCGTCCTGACTGTCCGGGGCCGTCCTCCAACGTCGACCGCTGTGGCCGACGTTGGAGGAAGTCTAGGTGCGGCGTCGGAGTCGACGGCTGCGGCGCCCCGGTAGCCTGGGCCCGCAGCCCGCGGCGGCAACCTGGCGGGCGGCCACCGGACTGACGATGCTGGAAGGAGCACCCTGGTGCTGGTCGTCTCGATCCCGGCCCGGGCGTTCGACACGAACTGCTACGTCCTCGCCCCGGCGGCCGGCGAGGAGTGCGTCGTGGTCGACCCTGGCATCGGTGTGCTCGACCGCTTGCAGGGCGTGCTCGCCGAGCACCGCCTCAAGCCCGCGGCCGTGCTGCTGACGCACGGGCACCTGGACCACGTCTACTCGGTCACGCCCGTGTGTGGTGTCGCCGGCACCGCTGCCTACCTGCACCCAGAGGACCGGTACCGCCTGGCCGACCCGATCGCGACCCTGGACCCGTCGTTAGTGTCCATGTTCGAGGTGCAGTTCGGCAGCCGCGCACACTGGCAGGAGCCCGACGACGTCCGGCCGATCGTCGACGGTCAGGTGCTCGAGGTCGCCGGACTGGCCATGACGGTGGACCATGCTCCCGGGCACACCGAGGGCTCGGCGATGTTCCGACTCCCCGCCCTGGCCCAAGGTGGGGGCGCCGGAGCCGAGCTGCTCGTCAGTGGGGACGTGCTGTTCGCGGGCTCGATCGGACGTACCGACCTGCCCGGCGGGGACGGGGCGGCCATGATGGCGAGCCTGGCAAGCAAGGTCTTGCCGCTCCGTGACGACACCACCGTGCTGCCGGGCCACGGTCCTGGCACGACCATCGGCCGCGAACGGGTCAGCAACCCGTTCCTGCTGCAGGTTGCGCGGGCGCAACGGGCCGCCGAGCACTGAGATGACCCGCCCAACGCCGCTCTCCGGCTTCCCGGAGTGGTTGCCCGAGCAGCGAATCGTCGAGCAGCAGGTGCTCGACTCGTTGCGCTCGACGTTCGAGCTATGGGGCTTCGCCTCGGTCCAGACCCGAGCCGTCGAGCCGCTGCACCAGCTGCTGCGCAAGGGCGAGATCGACAACGAGGTGTACGTCCTCCAGCGATTGCAGGCGGTCCGGGCTGAGGACCGGCCGAGCCCGCCGGCTCCGGACCAGCTCGGGCTGCACTACGACCTCACCGTCCCGTTCGCCCGCTACGTGTCGGAGAACAGCGCTCGGCTGACCTTCCCGTTCCGGCGCTACCAGATCCAGCAGGTCTGGCGGGGGGAGCGGCCGCAGGAAGGGCGCTACCGAGAATTCCTTCAGGCCGACGTGGACATCGTCGACCGAGACTCGCTGGCCTTCCATGCCGAGGTCGAGGTGGCCCAGGTCATGGTCGAGGCGCTGGCCCGTCTCCCGTTGCCGGGGCTGAGGCTGCAGGTGAACAACCGCAAGGTCGTGGAGGGGTTCTACCGGGGGCTCGGGCTGGCGGACCCCTTGCTCGTGATGCGTGAGCTCGACAAGCTCGACAAGGTCGGCGCCGCGGGGGTCCTGGCCAGGCTCACCGGCCCCCTCGGACTTCGCGAGGCGCAGGCGCGGGCATGCCTGGACCTGGCCTCGGTCAAGGGTGCTGCGGCGACCGGGTCGGACGGCTTTCTCGAGGCCGTCGGCCGTCTCGGGGTGTCGCATCCCCTGCTGGCCGAAGGTCTGGACGAGCTGGCACGTCTCACAGAAGCCCTGGCCGGGACAGGCAACGACCGGGTCCGGGTCGAAGCAGACCTGCGCATCGCTCGGGGCCTGGACTACTACACCGGGGCCGTCTTCGAGACCACGATGGACGGCTTCGCCAACGTGGGATCGGTCTGCTCGGGGGGCCGCTACGACGCGTTGGCGAGCGACGGGGTGTCGACGTTCCCCGGCGTCGGGATCTCCTTCGGGGTCACCCGAGCGCTTGCACCGCTGCTGTCCCGCGGCGTGCTTCGCGCCTCCCGACAGGCGCCCACGTGCGTGCTGGTGGCCCTGGCGGCCGAGGAGACGCGGCCACAGGCGGCTGCGGTCGCTGCCTCGCTGCGGGCCCGCGACATCCCGGCCCAGGTGGCGCCGCAGGCGCTGAAGTACGGCAAGCAGATCCGCTACGCCGACCGGCTCGGCATCCCGTACGTGTGGTTCCCGTCGCCGGCCGATGACCAGCTGCACGAGGTGAAGGACATCCGCTCCGGGCAGCAGGTGACCGCGGACCCGCTCTCCTGGGCGCCACCGGACGACGATCTGCGGCCGATGCTGCTGCAGCCGAGGGAAGGAACCCAGCAGTGATCCGCAGCCATGAGGCCGGTCGACTCACGCGCCAGCACGTCGGCCAGCAGGTGAGGCTGGCCGGGTGGGTGGGCCGCCGCCGCGACCACGGGGGGGTCGCGTTCCTGGACCTGCGCGACGCGACTGGGGTCGTCCAGGTGGTCGTGCGCGAGGAGAACGCTGCCGCCGAGCTGCGGACGGAGACCTGCGTCGCGGTCACCGGGTCGGTCCAGCCGCGGCCCGAGGGCAACGCGAACCCGAATCTGTCGACGGGTGAGGTCGAGGTGATCGCCGAGCGGGTGGAGGTGCTCAGCCCAGCGGACCCTCTGCCCTTCCCGCTGGACGATCACGTCACGGCCGGCGAAGACGTGCGGCTGCGCTATCGATACCTCGACCTGCGTCGAGCCGGCCCCGCCCGAGCGCTGCGGATGCGCAGCGAGGTGAGCCGGCTGACTCGCGAGGTGTTGCACGATCGTGGCTTCGTCGAGGTCGAGACGCCCACCCTGACTCGTTCGACGCCCGAAGGCGCGCGGGACTTCCTCGTCCCCGTTCGCCTGCAGCCGGGCCACTGGTACGCCCTGCCGCAGAGCCCTCAGCTGTTCAAGCAGCTCCTCATGGTGAGTGGGCTCGAGCGCTACTACCAGATCGCCCGGTGCTACCGCGATGAGGACTTCCGTGCTGACCGGCAGCCGGAGTTCACCCAGCTCGACGTCGAGATGTCCTTCGTCGACCAGGACGACGTCATCGAGCTGGGTGAGGCGGTTGTGGCCAGGCTCTGGACGGAGCTCGCCGGTGTCGAGCTCCGGTCCCCGATCCCGCGCATGACGTATGCGGAGGCAATGGCGCGCTTCGGTACCGACAAGCCGGACCTTCGCTTCGACCTCGAGCTGGTCGAGGTCACCGGGCAGTTCGCCGGGACGTCATTCCGGGTGTTCCAGGCCCCCTACGTCGGAGCCGTGGTGATGCCGGGTGGTGCGAACCAGACCCGCCGACAGCTCGATGGCTGGCAGGACTGGGCGAAGGCCCGAGGAGCGCGAGGCTTGGCCTACGTGCTGGTGGCTGAGGACGGCGAGCTCGCCGGTCCGGTGGCGCGCAACCTCAGCGACGGCGAGCGGGAGGGGCTGGCCGAAGCCGTCGGGGCGGCGCCGGGGGACTGCATCTTCTTCGCGGCCGGGGTGCCCGGTGCTGCGCGCTCCTTGCTCGGTGCTGCGCGGGTGGAGATCGCCTCGCGACTGGGGCTGCTGGCGGACCTGCCGACCGATCGGGCCTGGTCGTTCGTCTGGGTGGTCGACGCTCCGATGTTCGAGTGGGACGTGGAGGGCGAGCGCTGGAACGCCGTGCACCACCCCTTCACCTCCCCGAACGCCGAGTGGGCCGAGCGCTTCGTCGACGCCCCTGGGGAGGCGCTGGCGTGGGCCTACGACCTGGTGTGCAACGGCAACGAGCTCGGCGGTGGGTCCATCCGTATCCATCGGGCACCGATGCAGCAGCAGGTGTTCGACATCCTCGGCATCGACGAGGCCGAGGCCAACGAGAAGTTCGGCTTCCTGCTCGAGGCCTTCCGCTTCGGGCCCCCTCCGCACGGTGGGATCGCCTTCGGCTGGGATCGCATCTGCATGCTGCTGGCGGGCGCGGACTCCTTGCGTGAGGTGATCGCCTTCCCCAAGACCGGGGCCGGCTACGACCCACTCACCGGAGCGCCCACGCCGATCACCGCGGCGCAACGGCGCGAGGCGGGCATCGACGCCGTCCCCTCCGACGCCGAGGACGCCGTGGTGGCCAACGCCCCGCGGCACGGCGTCATCCCGGACGAGCGCCGGAACTGAGCCGGTGGACTCGCTCTTCGAGCCGGCGGAGGTGAGTCGCAAGCCGATGCCAGCGCAGGCCGGGACGGAGCAGCGGACGTCCCCGCACGCGCCGCTGGCGGTCCGGATGCGCCCGCGGAGCCTGGACGAGGTGCTCGGTCAGGACCACCTGCTGGGCCCCGGCGCACCGCTGCGGCTGCTGGTGGCCGGTGAGGGGCCCGCATCGGTGGTCCTGTTCGGCCCCCCCGGCACCGGCAAGACCACGCTGGCGCTGCTGCTGTCCCGGCAGACCAACCGCCGATTCGTCGAGCGCTCGGCCGTGAGCGCTGGGGTCAAGGAGCTTCGCGAGGTCGTCGAGGAGGCCCGTCGCAGCCTGCTCACCGGTGGCGGGGGCACGGTGCTCTTCGTCGACGAGGTGCATCGATTCTCCCGCACGCAGCAGGACGCGCTGCTGCCTGCGGTGGAGAACCGGTGGGTGACGCTGGTGGCCGCGACGACGGAGAACCCGTTCCACAGCGTCGTCTCACCACTCCTGTCCCGATCGCTCGTGCTGACCCTGCAGCCCCTCGACGATGCTGCCGTCGCCACGCTGATCGAGCGAGCGTTGCGGGAAGACCGCGGTCTCGGAGGGACGGTCGCGCTGGGCGCGGGTGTGCTGGAGCTGCTCGTGCGCCTGGCCGGCGGTGACGGGCGGCGGGGGCTCACCTTCCTCGAGGCAGCAGCTGCCGGCGCGCAGTCGGCGGGGGACGGGCCGATCACGGCAGAGGTGGTGCACCAAGCAGTCGACCGGGCCGCGATCCGCTACGACCGAGCCGGTGACCAGCACTACGACGTCACCAGTGGGCTCATCAAGGCGGTGCGTGGCTCCGACGTCGACGCCGGTCTGCACTACCTGGCTCGAATGGCCGAGGCAGGGGAGGACCCCCGCTTCCTGGCGCGACGGCTGGTGATCCTGGCCAGCGAGGACATCGGCTTGGCCGACCCGTCGTCGCTGCAGGTGGCCGTGGCGGCCGCGCAGGCGGTGTCGCTGATCGGTTGGCCGGAGGCCCGGCTGGTGCTGGCCCAGGCAGTGATCCATCTCGCCCTGGCGCCGAAGAGCAACGCTGTCCTGGTCGCCATCGACGCCGCACTGGCCGACGTACGCGCAGGACTGCTGGGCGCCGTCCCGCCGCACCTGCGCGATGCCCACTACCGAGGGGCGTCCACGATCGGACACGGACTCGGGTACCGGTACCCGCACGAGGACCCCCGCGGTGTCCTCGCCCAGCAGTACGCGCCGGACCCGGTTGCCGGGCGCCACTACTACCAGCCCCTGCCGCGGGGGCGAGAGGCCCCGATGGCGGAGCGGCTGGCGCGGCTTCGGGCCATCCTGAGCGGGACCGAAGGCCCCGCGCCCGGTACGCCGAGGGACTCCCCGGGCTGACGGGCGGTAGCCTCGCGTCCCATCACCCGCCGCGGCAGGGCGCCGCGTCCGGTCCGCGTCGCTCGAGAAGAAGGAGGCTGGCTGTGGACTCGGCTGAGATCCGTCGGCGGTTCCTGGGCTTCTTCGCCGCACGTGAGCACACCGTCGTCCCCTCCGCCTCGCTGCTGCTCGACGACCCCACGCTGCTGTTCGTGAACGCCGGCATGGTCCCGTTCAAGCCGTACTTCCTCGGCCAGGAGACCCCGCCGTACCTCCGCGCCACCAGTGTGCAGAAGTGCGTCCGCACCAACGACATCGAGGAGGTGGGGCGCACGACGAGGCACGCGTCGTTCTTCCAGATGGCGGGCAACTTCTCCTTCGGGGACTACTTCAAGGAGCGGGCCATCCCACTGGCGTGGGAGCTCCTGACGACGCCGGTCGCCGAGGGTGGGTACGGCTTCGACCCTGAGCGCATCTGGGCCACCGTCTACCACGACGACGACGAGGCGGCTCGGATCTGGCACGAGGTGGTCGGGCTCCCGGTCGAGCGGATCCAGCGCCGCGGGATGGCCGACAACTACTGGTCGATGGGCGTGCCTGGGCCGTGCGGCCCCTGCTCGGAGATCTACTACGACCGAGGTCCCGAGCATGGGCGAGAGGGTGGCCCGATCGCCGACGAGGAGCGCTACCTCGAGGTCTGGAACCTCGTCTTCATGCAGTACGAGCGCGGTGGCGGCAGTGCCAAGGAGGACTTCGAGATCCTCGGCGACCTGCCTGCCCAGAACATCGACACCGGGATGGGGCTCGAGCGGATGGCCGCCCTGCTCCAGGGGGTCGACAACATCTACGAGATCGACACCAGCCGGATGGTGCTCGAGCGGGCGAGCGAGCTGTCCGGCCGGACCTACGGGAGTGACGCTCGGGACGACGTCGCCCTCCGGGTGGTCACCGACCACGTCCGCACGGCCGTGATGCTCATCGGGGACGGTGTCATCCCCGGCAACGAAGGGCGCGGCTACGTGCTCCGTCGGATGATGCGCCGCGTCATCCGATCGATGCGGCTGCTCGGGGCGGGAGAGCAGCCCACCATCGAGGCGCTCGCTGAGCGCACCATCGAGGCCATGTCGCCCCAGTACCCCGAGCTGCTGACCGAGTCCGAACGGATCCTGGCCGTGGCCGCTGCTGAGGAGGCCTCCTTCCTGAGCACCCTTCGGCAGGGGACCCAGCTGTTCGACACGGCCGTGCAGGACGTGCGCTCGGCCAGGAAGACCACGTTGTCCGGGAGCACGGCCTTCCGGCTGCACGACACGTATGGGTTCCCGATCGACCTCACGCTGGAGATGGCAGCGGAGCAGGGGCTCACGGTGGACGCCGAGGGCTTCACGAGGCTCATGACCGAGCAGCGCGAGCGCGCCAAGGCCGATGCCCGGGCGAAGAAGGCCGGTCACGTCGATCTCGGGGTCTACCGGGGCATCGGCGACGCCATCGGGCACGCCGTCGAGTTCACCGGGTACGACGAGCTGGTCTCCGACGGCTCGGTCGTCGGCATCGTGGCCGCCGGGGCCGCAGTCGTCGCAGCTGCTGCCGGTGACGAGGTGGAGGTCGTGCTCGACCGCACCCCGTTCTACGCCGAGGGTGGTGGCCAGCTGTCCGACCAGGGCGTGATCGAGGTCGACGGCGCCCACTTCGAGGTCCGCGACGTGCAGTCGCCCATCGGTGGCATCGTGGTGCACCGCGGACGCGTCCTGGACGGCGAGCTGCGGGTGGGGGTCCCCGCACGCGGTGGGGTCGACACGGCGCGGCGGTCGGCCATCTCTCGCTCGCACACTGCCACGCACATGGTGCACAAGGCGTTCCGGGAGGCGCTCGGCGACACCGCGGCCCAGGCCGGTTCGGAGAACGCCCCGGGGCGCTTCCGGTTCGACTTCGGTGCCACCGGCCCGGTCCCCGCCTCGGTGCTGCGGGATGTCCAGGACCGGGTCAACACGCTGGTGGCGGATGACCTCGACGTGCAAGCCGAGGTCATGTCCATCGACGAGGCCCGCAAGACGGGGGCGGTGGCGCTGTTCGGGGAGAAGTACGGCGACCACGTCCGGGTGGTCTCGGTCGGGGACTGGGCCAAGGAGCTCTGCGGCGGGACGCACGCCGGGCGTTCAGGTCAGCTCGGGCTGGTCACCTTGCTCGGGGAGTCCTCGATCGGCCAGGGCGTGCGGCGCGTCGAAGCGCTCGTCGGCATCGATGCCTTCCGTTTCCTCGCGCGCGAGCACGTCGTGGTGAATCAGCTCACCGAGGCACTGGCCGTTCGCCCCGCCGAGCTGCCTCAGCGCGTCTCCGACATGCTGGCGAGGATCAAGGCTGCCGATCGCGAGATCGAGCGGCTGCGTGCTGCTGCCGTGCTCGCCGGGGCGGGCGCCGTCGCTGCGGGAGCCTTCGACGTCGGCGGGGTCGCTGTGGTGGCCCACCGAGCCCCCGACGGGACTACCGCCGACGACCTGCGCACGCTGGCCCTGGACGTGCGGGGTCGCCTCCCGGACCGTCGTGCCGGTGTCGTGGTCGCCGGGACGGTGGTCGGCGACCGGCCCGTCGTCGTGGTTGCGAGCAACGAGCCCGCGCGCGCCCGGGGCGTTCGGGCAGGTGGCCTCGTCCGGTCGATAGCAGGGCGGCTCGGGGGAGGTGGTGGCGGCAAGGACGACGTCGCGCAAGGCGGCGGGTCCGACGCCGGAGCCCTGGACGCCGCGCTGGCGGACGTACCCGCGCTCGTGGCCGAAGCGGTGAGCTCCGCTGCCTAGCCGTGGGCGGCGCCTGGCCCTCGACGTGGGCACCGTGCGGGTCGGGGTGGCCGTCAGCGACCCGGACGGGCTGGTGGCCACGCCCTTGGCGACCCTGCCGGCCGGGCCCGGTCTGCTCGCGCAGGTGAGCTCGGTGGTGGCTGACGTCGAGCCGATCACGGTCTACCTCGGGCTCCCACGCACCCTCCGTGGGGCTGAAGGTGCCTCTGCGCTGATGGTCCGCACCTTGGCCACGACGCTGGCCGGCGCGATCGCGCCGGTCCCGGTGCGCCTCGTGGACGAGCGATTCACGACGACCACGGCGCAGCGGGCGCTGGCCGCTGCGGGCGTTCGGGCCCGGGACAGCCGGGCCGTGATCGACCAGGCCGCCGCGGTCGCCATCCTCGAGGCCGCGCTGGCGACCGAGGCTGCGCAGGACACCGAGGCGGGAGAGCTCGTGCTCGCGACGGTGGTCGACGACGTCGGGCAGGTGCAGGGGCCCGCGGACCGGGGGTCATCGGAAGGAGTCCGTCAGTGAGCCAATTCGGCCTGATACCCGAGGCGGAGCAGCACGCTGAGCAGCCCGAGCCGGACGACGGCCGCCATCGGCGCGCCCGCCGCAGACGCGTCGGAGGGCTTCTGGCCGTCGGCGTGTCGGTGGCGATCGTCGCAGGCCTGGCTGCCGTGGCCTACCTCGCCGTCTCGGCCGGTTCGCAGTGGTTGGGCGGCATCGACCTTGGTGGGCCCGAGGACTACACGGGGAACGGCGGTGCGTTGGTGCGGGTCACGATCGAGGACGGCGAGACGCTGGCAGAGGTTGGCGACACCTTGCTCGAGGCCGACGTCGTGGCCAGCTCCGCAGCGTTCGTCGAGGCCGCCGACGCCAACCCCGACGCGACATCGATCCAGCCCGGTGTCTACGCGTTGCCCCAGCAGATCCCCGCGGAGCAGGCCGTCGTGCTGCTCGTGGAAGGCACGACCAAGGTCGTCAAGTCGGTCACCCTGGTGGAGGGGCTTCGGGTCGAGCAAAGCCTCTCCGTGCTCAGCGATGCCGCCGGTATCGGCCAGAAGCAGCTGGACACGGCCGCTCGGACGAAGGACATCGGGCTGCCGCCCTACGCCAACGGCGACCCTGAGGGGTACCTGTTCCCCGCCACCTACGAGCTCGAGCCGCAGATGAGGGCGGTTCCGCTGCTGAGGGCAACCACGGACCGGTACGCCCGAGCGGCTGAGCGACTTCGGCTCGAGCGACGTGCGCGGGAGGCCGGCCTCAGTCCCGCCGAGGTCGTGACCGTCGCCTCGCTCGTGCAGGCGGAGGCCCGCCTCGACGAGGACTTCGGAAAGGTCGCTCGGGTGATCTACAACAGGCTCGAGGACGGGCAGGCCCTCCAGCTGGACTCCACGGTGCTCTTCGCCAACGACGACGTCGGCGTCTACACCTCCGACAGGCAGCGCGCGCTCGACGACCCCTACAACACCTACGTCTATCCGGGACTGCCACCCGGGCCGATCAACTCACCGGGTGAGCAGGCGCTGGAGGCGGCGCTGGACCCGACACCGGGCGAGTGGCGGTACTTCGCGACGGTGAATCTGGACACCGGGGAGACGAAGTATGCCGAGACGCTGGACGAGCACAACAAGCACGTCGCGGAGCTTCGGCGGTGGGAGGCCAACAACTGAGTACCCGTCGCCGATGCGCCGTGCTCGGCAGCCCGATCGCGCACTCGCTCAGCCCGGCCCTGCACGGCGCCGCGTACCACGCGTTGGACCTGGCATGGAGCTATGAGGCCATCGAGGTCGACGAGGCGACGCTGGCGGGCTTCGTGGCCGGTCTCGACGACTCCTGGCGTGGCCTGTCGCTGACCATGCCGCTCAAGAGAGCCGTCCTGGCACTGGCCGATGAGTGCTCCGACACGGTTCGCGCGGTCGGCGTCGCGAACACCTTGATCCTGGGCGCAGACGGCACGAAGGCAGCCCACAACACCGACGTCCCGGGGTTCGTCGAGGTGCTGGGAGCCCTTGGCGCCGGCCCCGGCCCCACGGCCGTCCTCGGTGGTGGGGCGACAGCCGCCGCCGCCGTGGCGGCCCTCGCGAGGCTCTCGGTCCCGGTCGAGGTGTACGTGCGCACCGCCGGGCGCGGCCCGGCGTTGGCCGAGGTCGCCCAGCGCACCGGGGCCGCGTTGGCGCTCCGCCCCTGGTCCGAGGTCGCTGAGGCACTCACCCGGAGCGTCGTGGTCAGTACCCTGCCGGGAGACACTGCGGCCGGACTGCTGCCTGTGGGAGAGCAGACCGGTGAGTCGGGGCTCGCGGCGGGCGGCCGGACGCGGCTCGGTGCGTTGCTCGACGTCAGCTACCACCCTTGGCCGACGTCGGCGGCCCGCTGGTGGGCCTCGGCCGGCGGACAGGTCGAGGGGGGGCTCGAGCTCCTCGTACAGCAGGCGGTGCTGCAGGTCCGCCTCATGACGGGCCATCAGGTGGACGCGAGCCTGCTCCGGGAGGCCGGGCAGCGCGCGCTGGCCCAGCGCGGCGCACCCACGCCGGACGCCCCGGCGTGGGAGGCCACGACATGACCGACCCGACAGTGCTGGCCCTGTGGGTCGGACTCGGCGGGGGACTCGGCGCCCTGGCCGGCTGGCTCACCCCGTCCCAGGTCGCTCGCCTGCCCGAGCGTGAGCCCGTCGAGGGCGGTCCGCCTGGTGCCGAGCCCGCCACCGATCGACACCCGCACGGGCGCTACGTCGACCTGGACACTCGCTCCGCCAGGCTGCCGCTGGCCGTCATCGGTGCTGCCGTCGGTGGCGTGCTCGCCGGGGCTCGTGCTGGGGAGGTCGACGTCGTCGCCTTCCTCCTGCTCGGCGTTCTCGGTACCGCGATGGGGTACGTGGATGTCCGGCTTCACCTGCTGCCCGACCGGCTGACGGTGCCGGCGCTGCTGGGGTGCGCAGTCCTGCTGCTGCCGGCGGTCCTCCTCGGCACCGGGGGACCGGGCTGGGACGACTACGCCCGGGCTTGGGCAGGGGCCGGCGCCCTGCTGCTCGCGTACCTGGTGCTGGCGCTCATCAACCCAGCCGGCCTCGGCCTGGGCGATGTGAAGCTTGCCGCGTCCCTCGGACTGATGCTGGCGTGGCTGAGCTGGGGGATCCTGGCCCTAGGAGCGCTGCTGGGCTTCCTCATCGGCGGGCTCGTCGCCGTCGCCCTGCTCCTCGCTGGTCGCGCCGGGCGCAGGACCGCGGTCCCGTTCGGACCCTCCATGCTGCTGGGCGCGCTCATCGCCATCGGGTGGGGCGAGGCTGTGCTGGCCTGGTACATGGCCTGAGCCCGTGGGGGGCCGGGCGTGTCCCGGCGTGGGACACTACGTCCCGTGTTGCGTTGGCTGACGGCGGGTGAGTCGCACGGCCCTGCGCTCGTCGGCGTCCTGGAGGGTCTGCCGGCCGGCGTCCGGGTGACCTCGGCCGAGGTGAGCGACGCCCTGGCGCGTCGCCGGCTCGGCTACGGGCGAGGTGCCCGCATGAGCTTCGAGCAAGACGAGGTGCGCTTGCTCGGCGGGGTGCGCCACGGCCGGACCATGGGCGGTCCGGTAGCCGTCGAGGTCGCCAACTCCGAGTGGCCGAAGTGGGAGCGGGTCATGGCCGCCGACCCGGTTCCGGCAGAGGAGCTGGCCAGTCTGGCGCGCAATGCCCCGCTCACGCGTCCGCGGCCGGGGCACGCCGATCTGGTGGGCATGCAGAAGTACGACGTCGACGATGCGCGGCCCATCCTGGAGCGCGCCAGCGCTCGGGAGACGGCAGCTCGAGTCGCGCTCGGGGCGGTCGCCTCCGCCTTCCTGCAGCAGGCCGTGGGCGTTCAGCTCCTCAGTCACACCGTGCAGGTCGGCGGGGTCTTGGCCCCGGCCGGCGTCCTCCCAGCGCCGGCGGACCTCGCCGCGCTGGACGGGGACCCGGTCCGCTGTCTGGACGAGCCGACCTCGGCGGCGATGGTGGCGGCGATCGACGCCTGTCGCCGCGACGGGGACACCCTCGGCGGTGTGGTGGAAGTCGTTGCCTACGGACTTCCGCCAGGTCTCGGTTCCCACGTGCATTGGGATCGGCGACTCGACGCAAGGCTGGCCGGTGCACTCATGGGCATCCAGGCGATCAAAGGTGTGGAGCTAGGTGACGGCTTCGAGCTGGCCCGGGTGCGGGGCTCGGCCGCGCACGACGAGATCGTTCCGGGCGAGGGTGGCCCCCGCCGTGCCAGCGCCCGGTCCGGTGGGACCGAGGGCGGCATGAGCACCGGTGAGGCGTTGCGCATCCGCGCGGCGATGAAGCCGATCTCGACGGTCCCGCGTGCCCTGCGCACGGTAGACGTCCGGACCGGGGAGCCGGCTGCCGCCAACCATCAGCGCTCGGACGTCTGCGCCGTTCCCGCGGCCGGCGTGGTGGCCGAAGCCATGGTGGCGCTCGTGCTTGCCGACGCGGTTCTCGAGAAGTTCGGCGGTGACTCGGTCGGTGAGACGGCCCGCAACTGCGCCGCGTACCTGGACACGATGGCGGTGCCGCCCGGCAGCGTCGCCGCGCCGTGACGCCCGTCCTGGTGCTGGTGGGCCCCCCGGGCGCGGGCAAGTCCTCGGTCGGCCGCCGTGTTGCCGCCGCCCTCGGGGTGGGCTTCCGGGACACCGATGCCGACGTGGCCGAGGCCGCCGGCAAGTCGATCGCTGACATCTTCCTCACCGATGGGGAGCCGGCGTTCCGGGCGATGGAGACCAGCGCCGTGGCAACGGCGCTGGTCGAGCACACCGGAGTGCTGGCCCTCGGGGGCGGCGCCGTCCTCGACGAGGACACCCAGGCCGCCTTGAGCGACCTTCGCCCGCGCCGAGTGGTGTTCCTCGACGTCAACCTGGCCGACGCGAGCCGCCGGGTGGGTCTCAACCGAGACCGACCGCTGCTCGTCGGCAACCCGCGGAGCCGCCTCAAGCGGCTGATGGACGAGCGTCGAGGCCTGTACGAGGCGCTCAGCGGCGCAGTCGTCGACACCAGCGGTCGGGCCGTGCACGAGGTGGTCGACGCGGTCCTCGCGGCCTTGGCGGAGTGGTCGGGGGAGCAGCCATGAGCGAGGAGCCGCCTGCGCCGAGCCGACTCCGGGTCGATGGCGAGCACCCGTACGAGGTTCTGGTCGGTGGGGGACTGCTCGGCGAGCTCGTGGGCCTGGCGACCGAGGGCGCCGATGTGGCCCGGGTCGCGGTGATCCACTCTCGAGCCCTGCGCACGACCGCTGAAGCGATTCGTGAGGGCGTGGCTGCGCGTGGACTCCGTACCCACGCGATCGAGGTTCCCGACGCCGAGGAGGCCAAGCAGGCCGAGGTCGCGGCGTACTGCTGGAGCGTCCTCGGCCAGTGCGGCTTCACCCGCAGCGACGTGGTCGTCGGCGTCGGCGGCGGTGCCACCACCGACCTCGCGGGCTTCGTCGCTGGAACCTGGCTGCGTGGCGTGCGAGCTGTGCTCGTGCCGACGACACTGCTCGGGATGGTCGACGCCGCGGTGGGCGGCAAGACTGGGATCAACACGGCCGAGGGCAAGAACCTGGTGGGCGTCTTCCACCCGCCGGCCGGTGTCGTCGTGGATCTCAACACCCTGGTCACCCTGCCGGCGCACGAGCTGGTGACGGGGATGGCTGAGGTGGTGAAGGCCGGTTTCATCGCCGACCCGGCGATCCTGGACCTGATCGAGGCCAATCCTGGAGCCGCGCTCGACCCCACCGGGTCGGTGCTGGGCGAGCTGATCGAGCGAGCCATCCGCGTCAAGGCTGACGTGGTCTCCCTGGACCTGCGTGAGCAGTCCACGCGAGGTCTGGGCCGGGAGGTACTCAACTACGGCCACACCCTCGGGCACGCGATCGAGAAGGTCGAGCGCTACCGGTGGCGCCACGGGGCGGCGGTGGCCGTGGGCATGGTCTTCGCCGCCGAGCTCGCGCACCTGGCCGGGCGTCTGGACCGGGACGTGGTCGATCGGCATCGCAGCGTACTGGTGGCGCTGGGCCTGCCCACGACGTATCGGCCCGACGCTGGACCGGAGCTGCTCGCAGCGATGCGGGTGGACAAGAAGGCCCGGGGGACCCGGCAGCGCTTCGTCGTGCTGGACGACGTGGCTCGTCCAGGCATCCTCGACTCCCCGGACCCATCCCTGCTGGTCGCCGCCTACGCCGAGACCGCGGCGGGCTAGGGTCCAGGCGTGCGCATCCTCGTGCTGAACGGGCCGAACCTGGGCAGGCTCGGCTCCCGGGAGCCCGAGGTGTACGGGTCGGCCACCCACGAGGACCTCGTCCGGGTCTGCGAGCAGGAGGCCGTTGCGCTCGGGGTTGCAGTCGAGGTGCGCCAGACCGACGACGAGGCCGCCTTGATCACCTGGCTCCACGAGGCGGCTGATGAGCAGCTGCCGGTGGTGCTCAACCCGGCTGCGTTCACCCACTACTCCTACGCCGTTGCCGACGCCGTCGCCCAGCGCACCGCCCCGCTCGTAGAGGTGCACCTCACGAATCCGGCAGCGCGCGAGACGTTCCGGCACTCCAGCGTGGTCGCCTCCGGGGCCTCCGGGACCATCGCTGGCTTCGGTCTGGGCTCCTATCGGCTGGCGCTGCGGGCCATCGCCGATCGCCGGTGAGTCGCCTCGACCGCCTCGCCCAGGCCCTGGGCGAACGTGGCGTCCAGGCGGCCCTGGTCTCCCGCGCCGTCAACGTCCGCTACCTCAGCGGGCTGGCCAGCAGCAACGCAGCCATGCTCGTGCGTTCCGATGCCACCGTGGTGCTGGTGACCGATGCCCGCTACGCCGAGGCTGCTGCCGGTCTCCCCCTGCTCGACGGCCCTCGTCCACAGGCCAGGCTGGCAGTCGACCGGGACCCGATCGGATTCCTCGTCGGCCTGGCCGGCCAGGAGCAGGCCTTCGCACTGGCGATGGAGTACCACGACCTCACGCTCGCGACTGCCGGCACGCTGGAACGAGAGCATCCTTGGCTGGCCGACCGGCGAGTCGACCTGGGCAGCCTGGTCGAGGAGATGCGTCGTGCCAAGGACCCAGCGGAGCAAGCGCTCCTCGCCCGGGCGTCGGCGTTGTCTGTGCAGGCCCTGCACGAGGTGCTCGGTGACGGCCTGCTTGGTCGCTCCGAGCGCGACGTCGCGGCCGTCCTGGAGCATCGGATGCGCCAGCTCGGGGCGGACGGGGTCGCGTTCGACTCCATCGTCGCCTCGGGACCGAACGGAGCTGTGCCGCACCACCAACCCGGCGACCGCGTCATCGGGGACGGCGACCTCGTCACCATCGACTTCGGGGCGCAGGTGGGTGGCTATGCGGCGGACTGCACCCGGACGATCGGGGTCGGCGCGCTGCGGCCGTGGCAGCGGGAGATCTATGCCGTCGTGGCCCGGGCGCAGGCCGCCGGGCTGGCTGCGGCCCAGGAGGAGGCGAGCCTGCAGGCCGCAGACGACGCTGCCCGTGCAGTGATCAGCCAGGCTGGCTACGGCGAGGCCTTCGTCCATGGTGTGGGCCACGGTGTGGGGCTGGAGGTGCACGAGCCACCGATGGTCCGAGCCGGGGCCCGCGGCGTGGCTACACTCGACCCCGGTACCTGCTTCACCATCGAGCCGGGGATCTACCTGCCTGGCCAGGGGGGCGTGCGCATCGAGGACACCGTGCTCGCCGGGGATCGGGGTACCCCGGTGCGGCTCCTGACCCGTCCCGACGGCGTGGCCCCCGACGAGCTCGTGGTGGTCCACGGCTGATCCGGGTCGGCGCCGGACAGCAGCAATCCCATCAGCCGAGAACCGACAGGAGACCATCGCCGTGGCGACGACCAACGACCTCAAGAACGGGCTCGTCCTCAAGATCGACGGCCAGCTCTGGACCGTCGTGGAGTTCCAGCACGTCAAGCCTGGAAAAGGCGGTGCCTTCGTCCGGACGAAGCTCAAGAACGTCCTCTCCGGGAAGGTCGTGGACAGGACGTTCAACGCCGGCGTCAAGGTCGAGACCGCCACGGTGGACAAGCGAACGATGCAGTACCTCTACCGCGACGGTGAGGACTTCGTCTTCATGGACGTGCTCTCCTACGACCAGCTGCACGTGAGCGCCGACACGGTCGGTGAGGCCGCCAGCTTCATGCTGGAGAACCAGGAAGCCGTCGTCGGTATCCATGAGGGCTCCCCGTTGTTCGTCGAGCTGCCGGCCTCCGTCGCCCTCGCCATCGAGTACACCGAACCAGGCCTGCAGGGTGACCGTTCCAGCGGAGGGACGAAGCCGGCCAGGCTCGAGACGGGCCACGAGATCCAGGTGCCGCTGTTCATCACCCAGGGTGAGACGGTCCGCGTCGACACTCGCGACGGCTCCTACCTCGGTCGCGCCTGAGTCGTGGGGGCCCGGAGGAAGGCGCGCAAGCGGGCGCTCGACGTGCTCTTCGAGAGTGAGCAGCAGGGCCTCCCGACCGGGGGGACGCTGGCAGCTCACCTCGACCGTGCCTCAGCGGGGGGTGCGGCGACCGCGCTCAACCCGGACGTGGTCGAGCTCGTTCGTGGCGTCGTCGAGCATCAGGCGCGCATCGACGAGATCCTCACCGATGCCTCGACCGGCTGGCCTTTGGACCGGATGCCGGCGGTGGACCGCACGATCCTGCGGATCGGCGTCTTCGAGGTCCTGTGGCGCGAGGACGTCCCGGATGCGGTCGCGGTCAGTGAGGCCGTCCAGCTGGCCTCGGAGCTGTCCACTGACGAGTCGCCGGCCTTCGTGAACGGGGTACTGGGTCACGTCGCGGCCACGAAGCAGTCGCTGTTGCCCGCGGTACCAGACGGCTGAGCGGAGTCAGGTCCGCTGCAAGACGAGGGCGAGGGCGGCCACGCCCAGGAGAACCACGGTGAGCGCAGCGAGCACGACGCGGCCCTGAGCCAGCACGTGCTCGCCGCGTTCGACGAACTGGGCGCCGGTGCGATGGTGGCGAAGGGACGTGACGAGGACGATCAGCCCCGCCACCAAGGCCGAGAAGGCGGTGATCATCGCCGGGACCACCGAGCGACCCGCTGCGTAGCCGGTGAGGCCGCTGCTGACGGCGATGAGGGCCAGCCCGGTTCGCGCCCAGGCCAACTGGGTGCGTTCGCCGGACAGACCCGCGTCGGAGTAGCCGGGGACACTGGGCCATCCGGGCGCGCCCGGATGGCCGTGGCTGCTCACGGCGCGACCGCGATCACGGCCGCCGAGGCGACGCCGAGGACGGCCATGCCGAAGGCGACCAGCGGGATGGACCTGCTCAGTGGCAGTGCCTGCTGCTGACGCATCGCCCGCTCGATCCGGAACCAGCGCAGCACGGCGCGGATCGCGACCACGACCGAGAGCGTGATCCAGGCGGCGGCCACCAGCTTGACGGCGAGTGGCTCCCCGGGGACGAGCGTCCCGACTCCCAGCCCGATGCCGAGCAGGCCCAGGCAGGTGCTCATCCAGGTGAGGAAGGTCCGCTCGTTGGCGAGGGTGAATCGGGGGTCGGGCTCATCGCCGACCGAACGAACCCAGGCGTCGAAGCGGTTCCCTCGTGTCTTGCCAGGCTCCGGCGCCATGCGCGCAGGATGCCTCACCGCGGCCACGACCGGTTCCTCGGCACGCCAGATGCCCGGGTCGGGAGTGGGGCCGACCCGGGCATCTGGCTGTGGCGGGGATCACTGCTGAGGTGATCACCCTCGGTGAGCGGCTACAGGGCGGCGGGGTCCACGTCCTCCGGGATGAGGACCGAGTCGATGACGTGGATGACACCGTTGGAGGTGTCGACGTCGGCCGTGACGACGGTGGCGTCGTTGACCATGACGCCGCCCTCGGTGGTGATCGAGACGGTCTGGCCCTCGACCGTCTCGACGTCCCCGTCGGTGATCTGGTCCGAGGTGACCTCGCCCGGCACGACGTGGTAGGTGAGGATCTTGGTCAGCGTCTCCTCGTTCTCCGGCAGGAGCAACGCGTCCAGGACACCCTCAGGAAGGGCATCGAAGGCCTCGTTGGTCGGAGCGAAGACCGTGAAGGGGCCCTCGCCGCTCAGAGTCTCGACGAGGCCCGCGGCCTCGACAGCAGCAACCAGCGTGGTGAAGTCCTCGCTGGCGGCGGCGACGTCGACGATGGTGCCGGGCTCGTCCGCGGCGGGTGCTTCCTCGCTCGGGGACGCCTCGGCGGTCGGGGTGGCAGCCGCGTCGTCCTCGCTGTCGGTGGAGCAGCCGGTGATCACGAGCATAGCCGCGGCAGCCGCGGCAGCCGCGACGCGCACGTTGCGGGTGAGCTTGATGGACATGGGGGTTCCTCCTGGCTGGGTGGGACTGCCTTGTGAGCCTTCTTCGGGAGAACGCCCACGTATGGATGCAACGATCAGGAATCGATCGAGATGGATGCGGCGGGCCGGCGCACTCCGGAGAAGACCACCGGGACACCGGCACCGTCCCACTAGCGTGCAGCGTTGTGGTGAGCACCCGACCGACAGATCCGCCGAGGCGGCTGCGGCGAGGCGAGATCGTCGGGTATGCCATGGGGTCGGTGGGCACCGGCGCCTTCTCCACGGTGCCCGGGCTGCTGCTCGCCTACTACCTCACCGACTCCCTCGGGGTGGCGGCCGGCGTGGCAGCACTGGTCGTGGCCGTGCCCAAGCTCTGGGACGTGCTGGTGCTGCCACTCGTCGGTTCCTGGTCAGACCGGACGATGCTGCGCCGTGGGAGCCGTCGGCCGTTCCTGCTCGCTGGGGGTCTGCTGCTGCCGGCCTTCTTCGTCCTCATGTTCGCCGTGCCGGCGGGCTCGAGTGCCGGGACTGCCGCCGTCTGGGTCCTGCTCGCCTTCGTCGGGGCAGCCACCGCGTTCGCGCTGTTCCAGGTGCCCTACATCGCCCTGCCGGCCGAGATCACGGACAACGTGGAGGAACGAACGACGGCCATGTCCTGGCGGGTGGCCTTCCTCGCCGTCGCGATCCTGCTCGCCGGTGCCGGGGCACCCCTGGTCCGAGACGCCGTCGGCGGTGCCGCCGGCTACCTGGTCATGGCCACGGCCATCGCCGGGCTGATCGCGGTGGGGATGCTGGCCTGCTGGTGGGCGATGCGAACGACCCGAGTCTGGCAGCAGGCCCAGGCGACCACGTCGTTCGGCGAGTCGCTGCGGGTAGCCATGCATCATCGTCCGTTCGTCCTGCTGCTCGCCGCGTTCGTGCTGCAGGCCCTGGCCACCAGCTCGATGCTCGGGGCCGCCCAGTACGTCGCCACCTACCGGCTGGACGACCCCGGTGCGATCACCGTGCTCTTCCTCTGCCTGGTGGCGCCGGCGGTGCTGGTCATGCCGGTGTGGGCGCGGGTGTCGCACAGCGTCGGCAAGCGTGCGGGCTTCACAGCCGCCTCACTGCTCTTCCTCGTCGGCATCGTCGGTGTCCTGGGCGCCGACGCACTGGGCAGCCTCCCCGGCACCGCCCTGGCAGTCGCGGTCTGCGGCGTCGGGTACGCGGGGATGCAGATGTTCCCCCTCTCCATGCTGCCGGACGCCATCGCCGCCGACACGGCAGCCTCGGGGCAGCGCAGGGCGGGCGTGTTCACCGGGCTCTGGACGGCGGGCGAGACGGCCGGGTTCGCCCTCGGCCCAGCCCTCGTCCTCGCGGTGCTCTCCATCGGTGGCTTCGTGTCCTCCAGCGCCGAGGAGCAAGTGGCGCAGCCCGACTCGGCGCTCACGGCCATCCTTCTGGCCTTCACCGTTGTCCCAGCCGTGCTGCTGGTGCTGAGCCTGCCGTTCGTGCGGGCCTATCGCCTGCCCGAGACCACCACCGACACCCAGGAGGTCACTGCGTGAGCACCACACCACCACCGCCGCTGCCGACGGGCGGGATCGAGGCGGAGGAGATCCTCGCCACGCTGCAGGCCTACCGGACCCGCGACCTGCCGGCGAAGGGCGGTACCACCACCGCCTATGTCTACGACCCGGGCCTTGATGGCCTCGAGGACCTGGGCGTAGCCGCATACGCGGTTGCTCAGCCGGTCAACGGCCTGGACCCCACGGCCTTCCCGTCCTACGCCGCCGTGGAGAACGACATCGTCGGAGCAGCGGTGGAGCTGTTCGGCGGCGGTCTCGGCACGGTGGTCGGCACCATGACCAGCGGTGGCACGGAGTCCTGCGGTCTGGCGGTGCTCGGGGCCCGGGAGCGCTGGCGCCAACGGAGCGGGAACGCGGCCGGTCACCCGACCATGGTGCTGGCCGGTACCGCCCACCCGGCGTTCCTCAAGGCGGCACACCTGTTCGACCTCGAGGTGGTCTCGGTCCCGGCCGACCCCATCACCTTCAAGGCCGACGTGGCCGGGATGCGCGCGGCGATCGACGATCGGACCGCCTTGGTCGTGGCCTCGGCCCCGTCCTACGCACACGGCGTCATCGACCCGATCGCCGAGCTGGCGGCCGTGGCAGCCGAGCGCGAGGTGCTCTGCCACGTGGATGCCTGCATCGGCTGGGTCGTGCCTTTCATCCGCGAGGCTGAGGGGGACCCGCCGATCGACTTCACCCTCGAGGGAGTGACGTCGCTCTCGACCGACCTCCACAAGTACGGCTACACCCCGAAGGGGTGCTCGGTGCTGCTGCACCGTGATGCCGACCTTCGTCGGCACCACTACTTCGCGACGACCGCCTGGTCCGGGTACCCGGTGGTGAATCCCACGTTGCTCAGCACTCGACCGGGTGGGCCGCCCGCTGTGGCCTGGGCGATCCTGCACCGGATCGGTCGCGACGGCTACCGCGACCTTGCCCTGGCGGCCCGACGTGCGACGTTGGCGATGGCAGCCGGGGCGGAGGAGATACCCGGGCTGCGGACAGCTGCGCCGCCTGAGTCAACGCTCGTGGCCTTCGCCGACGAGGGCGGGCCCGACGACCCGGACGTCCGGGTGGTGGCCGACGAGATGACGGCCCGCGGCTGGACGCTGGGAGTGCAGCCGGCCCATGGGGGCCCAGCGACGATCCACGTCTCGGTCAGCGCCGTGCTCGAACCGAAGGTGCCGGAGTTCCTGGCCGACCTTGCCGCGGCGGCCGAGTCCGCGCGGGCCCTGGGGCGGGCGGAGCCGAACGCAGACCTGGTGGCCGCGGCGAACAGCCTGCAGGTCGAGGCGCTCACGCCGGAGATGATCGACGGGCTGCTCACCATCGCTGGGTTGGCCGAGCCCGGTGGCGGGCTGCCTGAACGGATGGCTCCGGTGAACGCTCTCCTGGACGCGGCCCCACCGGCCGTGGTGGAACGTCTGCTCATCGAGGTGATCAGCAGGCTGTACCAGCCCACCCGCTGACCCGTTACCGGGGGCTGGTAGCGTCCCGGCCGTCGAGCGAGAAGTCGTCGACGCCGTCCTTTAAGCCCGTCCTGCGAGGCGGGGAAGGAGCCGGTCATGAGCGTGCTGCCTGCTGGTGGGCCCGTCGGGCGCGAGGTCCTCTCCGCTGAGGACGTGTCCCGGGCGCTGACCCGCCTGGCCCACGAAGTCGTCGAACGCAGCCGCGGCGGGGTCGACCTCGTCCTGCTTGGGATCCCGAGCCGTGGCACGCCGCTGGCCAGGCGCCTCGGTGAGCAGATCTCGGCGATCGCGGGGCACCGGGTCGGAACCGGTTCCCTCGACGTGACCATGTACCGCGACGACCTTCGTCTGCGTCCGGCTCGCGCACTCGAGGCCACCGAAATCCCACCCGGCGGGGTGGACGACGTCACGGTCGTCCTCGTGGACGACGTCCTGTACTCGGGCCGGACCATTCGCGCTGCGCTCACCGCGCTGGAGGACGTCGGTCGGCCCCGGGCCGTTCGGCTGCTGGTCCTGGTCGATCGGGGTCACCGTGAGCTGCCGATCCGTGCTGACTTCGTGGGGAAGAACCTCCCCACCAGGTCTGAGGAGAGCGTGCGGGTCTCCCTGCGTGAGGTCGACGGCCGAGACGGGGTGGCGATCGTCGAGACCGACGGCCCACCGGGGCCGTCCCCGTCGGAGGGGGGGCCGACATGAGGCATCTGCTCTCCGCGGGGGACCTCAGCCGGTCCGACGCGGTCCTGGTGCTCGACACCGCCGAGGAGATGGCCCGGCTGACCGATCGGGCCGTGAAGAAGCTGCCCACCCTCCGTGGTCGGACCGTCGTCAACCTCTTCTTCGAGGACTCCACCAGGACGCGCACCTCGTTCGAGCTGGCTGCCAAGCGGCTGTCCGCCGACGTCATCAACTTCTCCGCGAAGGGGTCCAGCGTCTCGAAGGGAGAGACGCTGAAGGACACCGCGTTGACGCTGGAAGCGATGGGGTCCGATGCCGTGGTCGTACGCCACTCCGACTCCGGCGCCCCGCACCGGCTGGCCAATGCCGGCTGGATCAGCTCGGCGGTGGTGAATGCCGGGGACGGTACCCACGAGCACCCCACCCAGGCGCTGCTGGATGCCTTCACCCTGCGGCGCCACCTGGCCGGGGGCACCGGTGACCTGACCGGACGACACGTGGTCATCGCCGGCGACGTCCTGCACAGCCGGGTGGCGCGCAGCAACGTCCTGCTGCTGGCAACGCTGGGCGCGCACGTGACGCTGGTGGCACCGCCGACCCTGCTGCCCGTCGGGGTCCAGACCTGGGGGGTGGACATCGCCTACGAGCTGGAGACGGTGCTGGGCAAGGCTGACGCCGTGATGATGCTGCGGGTGCAGCGCGAGCGTATGCACGCATCGTTCTTCCCCTCGGCGCGGGAGTACGCCCGTCGCTACGGCCTCGACGCTGCCAGGGTGCGTCTGCTGCCGGAGCACGCCGTCGTCATGCATCCCGGCCCGATGAATCGCGGGATGGAGATCACCGCCGATGTCGCCGACTGCCCGCAGTCGGTGATCGTCGAGCAGGTCACGAACGGACTGCTGGTGCGGATGGCGGTGCTCTACCTCCTGCTCGGTGGCAGCGAACCGGCGATCGGAGGGACGGCGTGAACGAGCGTCCCGGCCGGACGGCCGCAGCCACGCCCTCGCCGGGCCGGTGGCTGGTCCGTGGGGTCCGACCCCTCGGTGGGTCGGCGAGCGACCTGCTCGTGCATGACGGGACCATCGTCGAGGTGGGAAGGGGCCTCTCGACGGGAGACGCGACGGTGCTCGACGCGGAGGGCCTGATCGTCCTGCCGGGGCTCGTCGACCTGCACACGCATCTGCGCGAACCAGGCCGCGAAGACGCTGAGACCGTGCTCACCGGGACACGAGCGGCGGCCCTCGGCGGGTTCACAGCGGTGCACGCCATGGCCAACACAGAGCCGGTTGCCGACACCGCCGGCGTGGTGGAGCAGGTCTGGCGGCTGGGCCGAGACGCTGGTTGGTGCGATGTGCGGCCGGTCGGCGCGGTCACGGTCGGGTTGGCCGGCGATCGTCTGGCGGAGCTGGGCGCCATGGCCGACTCGGCTGCTCGTGTCCGGGTCTTCTCCGACGACGGGCACTGCGTCAGCGACCCGGTGCTCATGCGCCGTGCGCTGGAGTATGTGCGGGCCTTCGACGGGGTGATCGCCCAGCACGCCCAGGAACCGCGGCTCACCGCTGGTGCCCAGATGAACGAGTCGACGTTGTCCGGACAGCTCGGACTCGCCGGGTGGCCCGCCGTTGCCGAGGAGTCGATCGTGGCGCGCGACGTCCTGCTGGCCCAGCACGTGGGGTCACGCCTGCATGTGTGCCACGTGTCCACCGCGGGCACGGTGGAGATCCTTCGTTGGGCCAAGGGCCGCGGTATCGACGTCACGGCGGAGGTCACGCCGCACCACCTGCTGCTCACCGAGGAGCAGGCCCGAACCTACGACCCGCTCTTCAAGGTCAACCCCCCGCTCAGGACCCAGGACGACGTCGACGCCGTTCGGGCCGGGCTTGCTGACGGGACCATCGACGTGATCGCGACGGACCACGCCCCGCATGCGGCGGAGGACAAGGACTGCGAGTGGGCGGCCGGGGCCTTCGGCATGACCGGGCTGGAGACGGCCCTGTCCGTCGTGCAGGCCACCATGGTCGACACCGGACTGCTGGACTGGGCGGGGGTCGCCGAGCGGATGTCGGTCGCACCGGCCCGGATCGGGCGGTTGTCCGAGCACGGTCGGGGGTTGGTGCCGGGGGAGCCGGCCAACCTGGTGCTGCTCGACCCCTCGGCACGAGTGGTTGTCGACCCAGAGCAGCATGCTTCGACCGGCCGCAACAGCCCCTACCGTGGGATGGAGCTCCCGGGGCAGGTGATGGCCACCTTCCTTCGCGGCCGCCCGAGGGTGCTGGCGGGCCGTCTGGTGGAGCCCGGGCTGACCGAGGAGTCGACGCCGTGAGTGATGGTCCCGGCCCCGGACAGCTGTTTGCCACCGGCGTCCTGCTCCTGCTCGTGCTGCTGGGAGTGCTGGGGATGCGTCGCGGCTGGCGTCGCCGCGCGCAGCGTCAGCAGACCCTGCCTGCGCCCGGGTTGCCGCCAGCCGACCTGGCCGGCCACGCTCCGGTGGCCACCTTGCAGGGGCTCTACGTCGGTTCGGCGACGGCCGAGGACTGGCTGGACCGGGTGGTCGCGCACGGGTTGGGCACCCGGGCCCAGGCCGACCTAGCCGTGCACACGGCTGGGGTCCTCCTCGAGCGAGATGGCAGCTCCCCCCTGTGGATCCCCGTCGAGGACCTGCGCCAGGTGCGCTTCGACAGTGGTCTGGCGGGCAAGGTCGTGGAGCAGGGCGGCCTCCTGGTCCTGCGCTGGCGACTGGGCGAGGTCGAGGTGGACTCGGGGGTACGGCCGCGCGTGGCTGCCGAGGCCGATGCCGTCCAGCTCGCCGTCCAGTCCATGCTCGACACGCGCGTGGACGCAGTCGAGCAACCCGCCCCGACAGACGAAGGAGGTCGGCCGTGACGGCTGAGGACCCGACCGCGCGCCCCCCCGCTCTGCTCGTGCTCGAGGACGGCCGGACGTTCCAGGGCACCGCCTACGGCGCCCTCGGGGAGACCTTCGGAGAGGCGGTCTTCGCCACCGGGATGACCGGGTACCAGGAGACCCTCACCGACCCGAGCTACCACCGACAGGTGGTCGTGCAGACCGCCCCGCACATCGGGAACACCGGGATGAACGACGAGGACCCGGAGTCCCGGCGCATCTGGGTCGCCGGCTACGTGGTCCGGGACCCGTCCCGGGTGAGCTCGTCATGGCGGTCCACACGCGGGTTGGAGGAGGAGCTGCGCGCGGCCGATGTCGTCGGCATCAGCGACGTCGACACCAGAGCACTCACCCGGCACCTCCGTGAGCGCGGCGCTATGCGGGTTGGGGTCTCCAGCATCGCGACCGATCCCGCGGCGCTGCTGGAGCGCGTCCTGGCCAGCCCCTCGATGCTGGGTGCTGACCTCACCGCCGACGTGACGACGCCTGAGCCGTACGTCGTGCCGGCCATCGGCGAACGGCAGCTCACCGTGGTCGCACTCGACCTCGGGATCAAGGCGATGACGCCGCACCGGATGGCCCAGCGGGGAGTCGAGGTCCATGTGCTCCCGGCTGACAGCAGCATGGCCGACATCGTCGCTCGCACGCCGGACGGGGTCTTCCTCTCCAACGGCCCGGGCGACCCGGCGGCAGCGGCCGCGACGGTGGGCCTGGTGGGCGAGGTCCTTCGCGCCGATCTCCCATTGTTCGGGATCTGCTTCGGCAACCAGGTGCTCGGTCGAGCGCTCGGGTTCGGTACCTACAAGCTGAAGTACGGCCACCGCGGGATCAACCTTCCGGTGCAGGACCGCCTACCCGGGCCTGGCCGAGGGAAGGTCGAGGTGACCGCGCACAACCATGGATTCGCCGTCGACGCCCCACTCGACGAGGCGGTCACCACCGAGCACGGCCAGGCGCGGGTCAGCCATGTGTGCCTCAACGACGACGTCGTCGAGGGCCTGGCGCTGCACGACGACGACGGCCGGCTGCGGGCGTTCTCGGTGCAGTACCACCCGGAGGCGGCTGCCGGACCGCACGACGCCGCGGCGCTGTTCGACCGGTTCGTGGACCTCATGGTCACCCGCAGCGAAGGAGGTCGGCCCTGATGCAGGACGACATCAGCTCGGTCCTGGTCATCGGATCCGGCCCCATCGTGATCGGCCAGGCCTGCGAGTTCGACTACTCCGGCACCCAAGCCTGCCGGGTGCTGCGCGAGGAGGGCCTGCGCGTCATCCTGGTCAACAGCAACCCGGCAACGATCATGACCGACCCGGAGTTCGCCGACGCGACCTACGTGGAGCCGATCACCCCGGAGTACGTCGAGGCCGTGATCGCCAAGGAGCGCCCCGACGCGATGCTGGCCACGCTCGGTGGGCAGACGGCACTCAACGTCGCCGTCGCGCTGCACGAGAGCGGCGTGCTCGAGCGGCACGGCGTCCGGCTCATCGGGGCTTCCATCGATGCCATCCAGCGAGGAGAGAACCGCCAGACCTTCAAGACCATCGTGGAGTCCCTCGGCGGTGAGTCCGCTCGGTCCAAGATCTGCCACTCGATGGAGGAGTGCCTGGCCGCGGCCGACGATCTGCACTACCCGGTCGTCGTCAGGCCGTCCTTCACGATGGGCGGCGCGGGGTCCGGACACGCGCACGGCGAGGCTGAGCTGCGTCGCATCGCCGGCGCAGGTCTGACCTTGAGCCCGACGACCGAAGTGCTCATCGAGGAGTCGATCGTCGGCTGGAAGGAGTATGAGCTGGAGGTGATGCGAGACCGCGCCGACAACGTCGTCATCGTCTGCTCGATCGAGAACGTCGACCCGATGGGCGTGCACACCGGGGACTCCATCACCGTCGCACCCGCAATGACGTTGACGGACCGTGAGTACCAGCGGATGCGTGACCTGGCCATCGGCATCATCCGTGCCGTCGGCGTGGAGACCGGGGGCTGCAACATCCAGTTCGCGGTGAACCCGGCCGACGGGCGGCTCATCGTCATCGAGATGAACCCTCGGGTCTCGCGCTCCTCCGCTCTGGCGTCGAAGGCCACCGGCTTCCCGATCGCCAAGATCGCCACCAAGGTGGCGCTCGGGGCAACGCTGGACCAGATCCTCAACGACATCACCGGGGAGACTCCGGCGTCCTTCGAGCCGACACTGGACTACGTCGTGGTGAAGGTGCCCAGGTTCGCCTTCGAGAAGTTCCCGTCTGCCGACCCCGTGCTCACCACCCACATGAAGTCCGTCGGCGAGGCGATGGCCATCGGCCGCAGCTTCACCGAGGCACTGCAGAAGGCGCTGCGGTCACTGGAGCGCCCCGGGGCCGAGCTGTCGTTCGACCAGACCGCCGACCCCGAACGCGCCACGGCCTTGCTGGAGCAGGTCGCCACCCCCTACGACGGCCGGATCGCCGACGTCGTGCGGGCTCTGGCAGCGGGTGCGACCCCAGAGCAGGTCCACGAGTCGACGCGGATCGATCCCTGGTTCGTGGATCAGCTCCTCCTGCTGGTCGAGCTGGCCGAGCAGGTGCGGCGCCCGACGGCGTCGGTCCAGCCCGGCCTGACCAGGCTCTCACCCCGGCTGCTCACCCGGCTCAAGCGGCACGGCTTCTCCGACCGCCAGCTGGCCGGCTTGACCGGGACCCAGGAGGCCGTCGTTCGTGGGCTTCGGCAGGCGCTCGGGATCCGCCCGGTCTACAAGACGGTGGACACCTGCGCCGCGGAGTTCGCCGCCCAGACGCCGTACCACTACTCAAGCTACGACTCCGAGACCGAGGTGCGCCCCCGGGAGCGGCCAGCGGTGCTCATCCTCGGCAGCGGGCCGAACCGTATCGGTCAGGGGATCGAGTTCGACTACTCCTGCGTGCACGCCGCGATGGCACTCGGCGACGCCGGCTTCGAGACCGTCATGGTGAACTGCAACCCAGAGACCGTCTCCACCGACTACGACACCTCAAACCGGCTGTACTTCGAGCCGTTGACGTTGGAGGACGTCCTGGAGGTCGTGGCAGCAGAGTCCGCCGCCGGACCGATCGCCGGGGTCATCGTCCAGCTCGGCGGGCAGACACCGCTGGGGCTCGCGCAGGCCCTCGCCGATGCCGGGGTGCCGGTCGTCGGCACCTCGCCGGCGGCGATCCACCTGGCCGAGGAGCGTGGCGCCTTCGGCCGGGTGCTGCACGCGGCCGGGCTGCCGGCCCCACGCCATGGGACGGCGTCCTCCTACGAGGAGGCCCGGGAGATCGCCGCCAGGATCGGGTACCCGGTCCTCGTCCGTCCCTCCTACGTCCTTGGCGGGCGGGGGATGGAGATCGTCTACGACGACCAGGCGCTGCAGGCCTACATCGTGAAGGCGACCGATGCCAGCCCTGAGCACCCAGTCCTCGTCGACGAGTTCCTCGACGACGCTGTGGAGATCGACGTCGACGCGCTCTACGACGGCGAGGACCTCTTCCTCGGCGGCGTGATGGAGCACATCGAGGAGGCGGGCATCCATTCCGGCGACTCTGCCTGCGCGTTGCCGCCGATCACCCTCGGCGACGCCGAGCTGGACCGGATCAGAGCAAGCACCCTGGCCATCGCCAGGGGCGTGGGGGTACGAGGCCTGCTCAATGTCCAGTACGCGCTTGCCGGCGACACCTTGTACGTCCTCGAGGCGAATCCACGTGCCTCGCGCACGGTGCCGTTCGTCTCGAAGGCCACCGCAGTCCCGATGGCCAAGGCAGCGGCCCGGGTCATGCTCGGCGCCAGCATCGCCGAGCTGAGGGCCGAGGGCATGCTGCCCCGGGTTGACGGAGCCCGCCCACCGGACTCGGCTCCGATGGCGGTCAAGGAGGCGGTGATGCCGTTCAACCGGTTCCGGACGGCCGACGGAGCCTGGGTCGACACGCTGCTCGGCCCGGAGATGCGTTCGACCGGAGAGGTGATGGGGATCGACACCGTCTTCGGCACGGCGTTCGCGAAGTCCCAGCTGGCCACCTACGGTGCTCTCCCCACCGGTGGCGCGGTGTTCGTGTCGCTGGCCAACGAGGACAAGCGGCACATGGTGTTCCCGGTGAAGCGACTGGCCGACCTCGGCTTCCACATCCTCGCCACCGCCGGGACGGCCCGCGTCCTGCGGCGCAACGGAGTCGCGGCCACGGAGGTCCGCAAGCACTCCTCGGGCCCGGGCCCGGACGGTGAGCCGACGATCGTGCAGCGCATCCTCGACGGAGAGGTCAATCTCATCGTCAACACCCCGACGGGGACTACTCCCGGGGGCAGCCCGCGGCTTGACGGCTACGAGATCCGCACGGCCGCTGTGGCCGCCAACGTACCGTGCGTGACCACAGTGCAGGGGCTCGGGGCGGCAGTCCAGGGAATCGAGTCCGCACGGGACGGAACGGCCTCAGTGCGTTCGCTGCAGGAGTGGGCACCCCTGGCGCGGGGCACGAGCGGATGAGGGCGCAAGGGGATGAAGGTGGATGAGCGGATGAGCGAGTCGGAGTCCCGCGCGCCGCTGCAGGTGCTCGCCGAGCTGGTGGAGTCCGTCCCGGTCGGCGCATACCAACGGCTCACGTTCGACGCTCCGGAGGTGGCCCAGCGCGTCCGCCCAGGGCAGTTCGTCACCCTCGCGGTCGGGGGCGAGCAGTCGGCCATGCTGCTACGTCGCTCCTTCTCGGTGCACCGAGCAGCGGGCGGGCGTCTGGTCGTCGTGGTGGCCGGCCATGGCCCGGGCACCCGTTGGCTCGTGGCCCGCCGCCCCGGTGACGTGCTGGACCTGGTCGGTCCGCTGGGACAGCCCTTCGCGGTCGAGGCCCCGGCCCGGTCCGGCGGGGATGGCCCGACCGCCGTCCTGGTGGGCGGTGGCTACGGCAGTGCCCCCCTGGTGCCGCTGGCCGAACTCCTCGGAGGCCAAGGCTGGGCCGTGCACGCCGTCGTCGGTGCCGCCAGCAGCTCGCTGCTCTTCGGTGTGCAGCACCTGGAGTCCGCCGGAGCGCGGGTGAGCGTCACCACCGACGACGGCTCTGCCGGCACGCCAGGACGTGTCACCGAGGTCCTGCCGGGCCTGCTCACGACCACCGGGGCCACGGCGGTCTACGCCTGTGGGCCGATGGCCATGCTGGCCGCGGTGCAGTGGGTGGCGGCTGCCGCCACCGGCGACGTGCGCGTGCAGTGCGCTGTAGAAGAGGCGATGGCGTGTGGCATCGGCATCTGCATGACGTGCGTGCTCCCGGTCATCGGCCACGACGGCCGGACCCGGATGGTGCGCTCCTGCACGGAAGGGCCGGTCTTCGACGGAGCCCGGGTCCGTTGGGACGACGTCGGCACCGTGCCGGCCGACTGCGTCGGGGCACTCCGCACGGGTGGCCATTGATGGCCGACCTGAGCACGACGATCGCCGGTGTTCGGCTGCAGACCCCCGTCCTGACCGCGTCCGGCTGTGCGGCAGCCGGGCGGGAGCTGGCACCGTTCCTCGACCTGGCGAGCATCGGCGGGGTCGTGACCAAGTCGGTGATGGCCGAGCCCCGCTCGGGACGCCCCACCCCCCGGATGGCGGAGACCCCCAGCGGCATGGTGAACTCCATCGGCTTGCAGGGACCGGGGATCGAGGCCTTCCTCGCCGAGGACCTCCCGTGGTTGGTTCAGGTGGGCGCCACGCCGGTGGTCTCCATCGCCGGCTCCACGGTCGAGGAGTACGCGCACCTGGCCGAGCGGATCAGCGCGGCGATCACCGCCGGCATCGCCCCCGCCATGGTCGAGGTCAACATCTCCTGCCCGAACGTCGCCAACAGGGGGTTGGTGTTTGCCTGCGACCCGGTGGCCAGCGCCGACGTGGTGGGGGCCGTTCGTGACGGGCTCCCGGCCGGGGTACCGGTCCTGGCCAAGCTCTCTCCGGACGTGACCGACATCGTCTCGGTCGCAGCGGCTGCCGTGGACGCTGGTGCCGATGGCCTCACCCTCATCAACACGCTGCTGGGCATGGTGATCGACCGAGACACGTTGCGCCCGGCGTTGGCAGGCGTCACCGGCGGCCTCTCCGGGCCGGCGATCCGCCCGGTCGCGGTCCGCTGCATCTACCAGGTACGGGCGGCCTTCCCTGACGTGGCCATCGTCGGGGCCGGGGGCGTGCGCACCGGCGCCGACGCCCTGGAGCTTCTTGCGGCCGGGGCCAGCGCTGTCCAGGTCGGCACGGTCGTCTTCTCGGACCCGGCGGCCGTTGCCCGGGTCGCCCAGGAGCTGGGGCACGAGCTGGACGCGAGGGGAGTGGGGTCGGTGGCCGAGGTCGTCGGGATCGCCCACCGACCTCGCTGAGGCGGTGACCGCGCTGAGGCAGTGTCGACGCCGAGGCAGACCAGGAGAGGGGCCACCATGGCGGAGGACCGCGAGCCAGTGACGGCCACGGGGCGGGATACCTTCGGGGACCGGTTGTGGGCCGGGTCGCTCCGACGCGGACCCCTCTGCGTCGGGATCGACCCGCACCCTCGGTTGCTGACGTCCTGGGGGTTGCCGGACGGGCCGGTCGGCCTCGAGCGCTTCGCCAGAGCTGTCGTCGAGGCGATCGGCGACCAGGTGCTCATGCTCAAGCCCCAGCTCGCCTTCTTCGAGCGTCATGGCAGCGCCGGGCTGGCCGTGCTCGAACGGTGCGTGGCGGATGCCCGCGCCGCGGGCGCTCTGGTCCTGCTCGATGCCAAGCGCGGGGACATCGGGTCGACGATGCAGGCCTACGCGGAAGCATTCCTGGCGCCCAGCTCGCCGCTGCACGCCGATGCCGTCACGCTGTCGCCCTACCTCGGCGTCGGTGCGCTGGAGCCGGCCATGGCGCTGGCGAGGACGTCCGCGTCGGGCGTGTTCGTCCTGGCCAGGACATCAAACCCCGAAGGCCGAGACCTGCAGTCCGCCAGGATGCCCAGCGGTCGCACCGTGGCCCAGGCCGTGCTCGACGACCTGCGGGAGGCGAATCGAGCAGAGCTGGCCGCAGGCCCGGCCCGCCTGCTGGGGTCGGCGGGAGCTGTCGTCGGCGCCACCCGGCCGGCCGGCGGCAGGTCCCCGTCCCCGGCGGAGTCGGTCGACCTGACCAGCGCGGATCTGGACATCAGCGGGGCTCTGCTGGCACCCGGGCTGGGAGCGCAGGGTGCAGGGCCCGAGGACCTCGCCAGCGTCTTCCGTGGCGTCACCGACCGGGTGGTGCCGGTGGCCGCCCGTGCGGTGCTCACCCACGGCCCGGACCTCTTCGGGCTGCGCCGTGCGGCCGCGGACTTGAGCGCCCAGTGCCAGGAGGCGCTGCAGTCGTCGTGACTGGCGACCAGCAACGGGTGCCAACACGCCGAACACGTACCGGTGGTCGTTGCCGTGCCGACCAGCGAGAAGATAGGTTCACCGACGCGGGCCGCAGTGGCCCGTTCGACCGTGTGCACCCGAGACCCACAGGAGATCCCGTGGCCCTTCCGTCCCTGACCCCTGAGCAGCGAGCCGCCGCATTGGAGAAGGCGGCCGAGGCCCGCAAGGCTCGCGCCGAGGTCAAGAACCGCCTCAAGCAGGGTGGCACGACGCTCCCGGAGGTCCTGGCCGAGGGCCAGAAGACGGACATCGTCGGCAAGATGAAGGTGTCGGCGGTGCTCGAGGCGCTGCCCGGTGTCGGCAAGGCCAAGGCGAAGGCGATCATGGAAGAGCTCGGCATCGCCGAGACGCGCCGCGTCCGTGGCCTGGGCGCCAACCAGCTCGCGGCACTCAACGAGCGCTTCGGGGCGTCCTGAGCCAGACCTCGGCTCCAGGGCGGTTGGTGGTCCTGTCCGGCCCGTCAGGTGTGGGCAAGACGACCGTGCTTCGCCGGCTGCGCGAGCAGGCACCGGAGCTGTGGGTGTCGGTGTCGGTGACGACGCGACGCCCACGGCCCGGTGAGCGTGACGGCGTCCACTACCGCTTCGTCGACGACGACGCGTTCGATGCCTGGGTCGCCAACGACGCCTTGCTGGAGTGGGCCGAGTACGCGGGCAACCGGTACGGCACACCAGCCGAGCCTGTTCGCACACGGCTCGCGACTGGGGAGCCGGCCCTGCTCGAGATCGAGATCGCCGGTGCTCACCAGGTACGCCGCGCGGTGCCGGAGGCCCATCTCGTCTTCCTGCGGCCGCCCAGCTGGGATGCGCTGGTACAGCGGCTGACCGGGCGAGGCACCGAAGCCCCGGAGGTGGTCGCTGCTCGGCTTGATCAGGCACGGGTCGAGATGGCGGCCGAGCCCGACTTCGACGCAGTCCTGGTCAACGACGATCTCGATGAGGTCGTCCGACGACTGGTAGCCTGTACGAAGGGCTGACCGCAGCCACGCGCGCACGGTTCACGACCGTGAGGTGCCACGGTGCCCGTACGCCCCGGGCGACCCGCAGGTCGCCGGGACCCGCACTTCGAAAGGGATCGTCTCGTGTCTGGACAGCAGAGCATCGGCGAGGGCATCACCAATCCCCCCATCGACGAGCTCCTCAAGGCCGCCGACTCCAAGTACGCGCTGGTGATCTACGCGGCCAAGCGGGCGAGGCAGGTCAACGCCTACTACTCCGAGCTGGGCGACGGGCTCCTCGAGTACGTGGGGCCGCTCGTCTCGACCCACCCGCAGGAGAAGGCTCTGTCGATCGCGCTTCGCGAGATCAACGAGGGGCTGCTCACCACGGAGCGCATCGCGGGGTGATGGTCGAGGGTCGCCCAGCCCGGATCGTCCTCGGCGTAGGCGGAGGGATCGCCGCCTACAAGGTCGCAACCCTGCTGCGCGGCCTCGTCGAGCTCGACCACGAGGTCCAGGTCGTGCCCACCACCGCCGCCCTCGAGTTCGTCGGTGTCGCGACCTGGTCGGCCTTGTCGGGTCGTCCAGTGCGGACCGACGTCTGGAGCGACGTCCACGAGGTGCCGCACGTGCGCCTCGGGCAGCGTGCCGACCTCGTCATCGTCGCGCCCGCCACCGCCGACCTGCTCGCTCGGGCTGCCCATGGCCTGGCAGACGACCTGCTCACCACCACGCTGCTCACCGCGCGGTGCCCGGTCGTGATGGCTCCGGCGATGCACACCGAGATGTGGGAGCACCCCGCGACCCAGGCGAACGTCACCACGCTGCGTGCTCGAGGGGTCCTCGTCCTCGAGCCGGCGTCCGGCCGGCTCACCGGAGCCGACTCCGGTTCCGGGAGGCTGCCAGAACCGGCGGACCTGCTGGGGGTGGTCCGCTCGGTGCTCAGCGCGGGTGCGCTGCCGACGGACCTACGGGACCGTCGGGTGGTGGTGTCTGCCGGCGGGACCCGTGAGGCGTTGGATCCGGTCCGCTACCTTGGGAACCGCTCGTCCGGACGACAGGGATGGGCCTTGGCGACGGCGGCGATGGTCCGCGGCGCGGACGTCACGTTGGTCAGTGGTCCGGTGGAGATCGGCGACCCGGCGGGGATGGAGGTCGTCCATGTCGAGTCCGCCCACCAGCTGCAGCGGGCCGTGCGCAAGGCAGCCGCAGATGCCGACGCGGTCGTGATGGCGGCCGCGGTGGCCGACTTCCGGCCGGCGACCGAGTCCACCACCAAGATCAAGAAGGCCGGGTCCTCGACGGCCAGCCTCGAGCTGGTGCAGAACCCCGACATCCTGGTCGAGCTGGCCGGACCCGAGCGGGTCGCGGGGCAGGTTGTCGTCGGCTTCGCGGCCGAGACCGGCGACGACCACGGCGACGTCCTCGCGCACGGTCGGGCCAAGCTCGCTGCCAAGGGGTGCGACCTGCTCGTGGTCAACGAGGTCGGCCCGGATCGTGGCTTCAGCAGCCCAGACAACGCGGCGGTGATCCTCGGGGCCGATGGCGCAGAGGTGGAGGTGCCGTACGGACCCAAGGAGGCCTTGGCGCACCGCGTCTGGGACCTGGTCGTGGCTCGACTGTAGGCTGTGCCCTCGACGGGGCCCTCGGCGTTGAGCGCGCTCCACTTCCACTGCGCACGAGTCCTCTGAATGGAGACGACCCATGGCCGGACGGCTGTTCACCTCTGAGTCGGTCACCGAAGGCCATCCCGACAAGCTCTGCGACCAGATCAGCGACACCATCCTGGACGCTCTGCTCGGTGAGGACCCGAGGAGCCGCGTCGCGGTCGAGACGATGGTGACGACCGGGCTAGTCCACGTCGCGGGCGAAGTCACCACCGACGCCTACGTCGAGATCCCCAAGCTGGTCCGCGACCTCATCCTCGACATCGGGTACGACTCGTCGGTGAAGGGCTTCGACGGCGCCTCCTGCGGGGTCTCGGTCTCCATCGGCATGCAGTCCGAAGACATCGCGCAAGGCGTCGACGACGCCTACGAGGAGCGCCTGGAGGGATCGCACGACCCACTGGACCTCCAGGGCGCCGGTGACCAGGGCCTCATGTTCGGGTACGCCACCGACGAGACGCCCACCTTGATGCCCCTGCCGATCACCCTGGCCCACCAGCTGTCGGCCAAGCTGGCTGCCGTCCGGCACGAGGGCCTGCTTCCCTACCTCCGCCCGGACGGCAAGACACAGGTCACCGTCGAGTACGACGGGGACGTCCCGGTCCGCGTCGACACGGTGGTCGTGTCCACCCAGCACGCCAAGGACATCAGCCTCGACGGCATGCTGGCTCCGGACGTTCGCAAGCACGTCGTGGACGAGGTGCTGGACACGCTGGACCTCGACACCGCTGCGACCAGGCTGCTGGTCAACCCGACAGGCCGGTTCGTCACCGGGGGGCCCATGGGCGATGCGGGCCTGACCGGGCGAAAGATCATCATCGACACCTACGGCGGCATGGCCCGCCACGGAGGAGGCGCGTTCTCCGGCAAGGACCCCTCCAAGGTGGATCGGTCGGCGGCCTACGCGATGCGCTGGGTCGCCAAGAACGTGGTGGCGGCGGGCCTCGCCCGACGCTGCGAGGTCCAGGTGGCCTACGCGATCGGCAAGGCACACCCGGTCGGGTTGTTCGTGGAGACGTTCGGGACCGAGAGCACCCCGGTGGACCGCATCCAGTCGGCCATCAAAGAGGTGTTCGACCTCCGACCGGCCGCCATCATCCGCGACCTTGACCTGTTGCGGCCGATCTACCGGCAGACGGCGGCGTACGGCCACTTCGGTCGTGAGCTCGACGCCTTCACCTGGGAGCGCACCGACCGGGTCGACGCCCTGCGTGCCGCGCTCGGGGCCTGAGGGGCCCGCGACCGGGACCGACCTCCCGGTTGCCCGGGTCGCCGTCGAGGTAGGGCTGCCTCACCTGGATCGGCCGTTCGACTACCTCGTCCCGCCAGAGCTCGCCGAGTCGGCAGCTCCTGGGTGTCGGGTCCGGGTGCGGTTCGCCGGTCGCCTGGTGACCGGGTTCGTGCTGGCACGACTCCCGACCTCCGAGAGCGGGCGTGCGCTGCACCCGCTGCAGCGGGTGGTCTCGCCACTGCCGGTACTCGACCCGGACGTGGCCCGGCTGTGCCGACAGGTTGCCGACCGGTGGGCGGGGTCCATGGCCGACGTGCTGCGCCTCGCGGTGCCGCCGCGGCACGCGCGTGCCGAGTCACGGTTCCTGAAGACCGGTGTGGCCTCGGCGAACCCGGGCCGCAGCGCTCCGGGCGGTCCTGACCCGCTGGGTCCGGCGGCACACACCCGTTGGGGCCGATACGAGTCAGGAACCACCTTCCTGAGCACGCTGCGCACCGGCGGGATCCCACGCGCAGCCTGGACGGTGCTGCCGGGTGAGGACTGGGCCGGCGGCCTGAGCGAGGCCATCCGTGCCACGGTTGCCAGCGGTCGAGGTGCCTTGCTCGTGGTGCCGGACCACCGGGACCTGGCGGCCGTGGACCGAGCGTTGACCAGGGACCTGGGCGAGGGGATGCACGTCAGCCTCTCGGCCGACCTGGGCCCTGCCGAGCGGTACGCACGATTCCTCCGGGTGCGCCTGGACCAGGTGCGGGTCGTGGTCGGCACCCGGGCAGCCGCCTACGCGCCGGTCCAGGATCTCGGCCTGGTTGCCGTGTGGGACGACGGTGACGACCTGCTCGCCGAGCCGCGTGCGCCCTACGCCCACGCTCGGGACGTGGTGCTGCTGCGGGCTCACCTGACCGGCAGCGCTGTGCTGCTCGCCTCCTCCTCGCGCTCGGTGGAGGTCCAGCGGCTGGTGGGGACCGGCTGGCTGCACCCAGTCGAGGCAGGCCGCGAACAGGTGCGCCGGATGGCTCCACGCGTGCACACCGTCGGCTCGGACACCGAGCGTGCCCGTGACCCGGCGGCCGCCAGCGCGCGACTGCCCTCCTTGGCCTGGCGGGTCGCAAGGTCCGGGCTCGAGCGTGGACCAGTGCTCGTCCAGGTCGCCAGGCGCGGCTACCACACGGCGCTCGCATGCCAGGCCTGCCGGCAAAGAGCTCGTTGTGCGACGTGCAGCGGCCCCCTCGAGGTTGCCACCGCCGGCGGGGTGCCCTGCTGCTCCTGGTGCGGTTGCGCCGCGCCGCACTGGCGCTGCCCGGCTTGTCAGGCCACCGCCCTGAGGACGGTCCGATTCGGCCACCAGCGCACCGCGGAAGAGCTCGGTCGTGCGTTCCCGGGCGTCGCGGTGCGGTCCTCGGGGATGGGGAACGTGCTGGCAGAGGTCGACGAGACCCCAGCGCTGGTGATCGCGACGCCTGGTGCCGAGCCGCGCTGTGCCGCCGGGTACGCCGCGGCACTGCTGCTCGACGGGGACCTGCAGCTGGCCCTGCCGAGCATCCGATCCGGTGAGGAGGCTCTGCGCCGGTGGTTCGGTGCGGCCTCGCTCGTTCGCAGTCCCGAGTCCGGCGGCGAGGTGGTGCTCGTCGCCGAGCCTGCTTCCCCACCGGTGCAGGCCGCCGTGCGGTGGGACCCTGTCGGCTTCGCGGAACGTGAGCTGGCCGACCGGGTGGCTGCGCGACTCCCCCCCGCCGTCCGGGTTGCCGAGATCAGTGGCAGCGCCGAGGCGGTCGAGGAGGTTCTGGCTGCCGTGGAGCGGCAGCTGGACGAGGACGAGGCCGTGCCGGTGCTCACCGGCAGCCTTCCGCCAGAGATCGACCCGGCGGGGACCGAGCGGCATCGTGCCTTGCTCCGGGTCCCCCTCGGGCAGGCGGGTGCGCTGGCCGCTGCGGTGCGGGCGGTCCTCGCTCAACGCGCCGCCACGAAGCGGGACGGCCCGGCTGACCTGGTGGTGCGGGTCCGGCTCGATCCGGTGGACCTGGCCTGAAGGGTGCCCCTCCTACACTGGGGGAACAGGAAGCAGCGAGCGGGTCGACCCCGAACCCTTCAGAGGAGTACGTGCCACGGTGAGCGTCCAACCGATCCGGCTGTTCGGCGACCCGGTCCTGCGGCAACCAGCGATCGAGGTCGTCGACTTCGATGCCGAGCTGCGGCGGCTGGTGAAGGACCTGTCCGACACGATGATGGACGCCCCCGGGGCTGGCCTGGCCGCGCCGCAGATCGGAGTAGGGCTGCGCGTCTTCACCTATCACGTGGACGACGTGCTCGGGCACCTCGTCAACCCCCAGCTCGACCTGTCCGAGGAGCGGCAGGATGGACCCGAGGGCTGTCTGTCCATCCCAGGTCTCGAGTGGGACTGCCTGCGCGCCAAGCGCGTGCTCGCACGGGGGTACAACATGCACGGCGACCCCATCACCATCGAAGGAAGCGACTTGCTGGCCCGGGCAATCCAGCACGAGACCGACCACCTCGACGGCGTGCTGTTCGTCGACCGGCTCGACGAACGCACCCGGAAGCAGGCGATGCGCGAGATCCGCCGTGCGGAGTGGTTCGGGCAGGCGCCACCCACGGTGAAGCCCTCTCCGCACCCGATGTTCGGTCGGGCGCTGTGAGACTGGTCTTCGCTGGAACCCCCCAACCGGCGGTGCCGTCGCTGGCGGCCCTGCTCGAGTCCCCGCACGAGGTGGTCGCGGTGATCACCCGCCCCGATGCCCCCAAGGGCCGGGGGAGGTCGTTGCACCCCTCGCCGGTCGCCGAGGTCGCACGCGCGGCTGGCATCGAGACGCTCACGCCGAGACGGGCCTCGGACCCGGAGCTCGCGAGCCGACTCCGCGAGCTTGCGCCGGACTGCGCGCCCGTCGTTGCCTACGGCGGACTGATTCCCGCGGACCTGCTGGCAGTGCCACGGCTGGGCTGGGTCAATCTGCACTTCTCCCTGTTGCCCGCCTGGCGTGGAGCCGCGCCTGTGCAGCACGCCGTGCTGGCCGGGGACCAGGTCACCGGCGCGAGCGTCTTCGCGCTCGAAGAGGGCCTGGACACCGGTCCGGTGTTCGGCATGCTCACCGAAGAGATCCGCCCGAGCGACACGGCTGGAGCGCTGCTGGAGCGGCTGGCGGCCGCCGGAGCCCAGCTCCTGCTCGCCACGATGGACGGTCTCGAGCGCGGCCGCCTGGCCCCGCAGCCGCAACCGGTCGACGGGATCAGCCACGCCCCGAAGCTGGGCACCCAGGATGCCCGGGTCGACTGGTCCGCCCCGGCAATGCGGGTGGAGCGGCTCGTCCGGGCCTGCACCCCAGCGCCCGGTGCCTGGACGACCTTCCGCGGCGAGCGCCTAGGCGTGCTGCCGGTCCAGGTGGCAGCCGACACAGCCTTGGGGCGGTCAGCCGAGGAGCCCCCGTTGGCGCCGGGAGAGCTGTCGGCCACCAAGGCGGGGGTGCTCGTCGGCACCGCGACGCAGCCTGTGGTCCTGGTGACGGTCAAGCCTGCCGGAAAGCGGGAGATGGCGGCCGAGGACTGGGCTCGCGGGCTTCGACCGGAGTCTGGTGAACGCCTCAGCTGATCCGCGCCTCGTGGTCCTCCAGGCGCTTGCAGCGGTAGAGGAGGACTCTGGCTACGCCAACCTCGTCGTGCCTCGCCTGCTGGGCCAGGCAGGGTTGGGTGGGCGCGACGCGGCGGTCGTCACCGACCTCACCTACGGCACGCTGCGGGGCTGGCAGACCTACCGCTCGGTGCTGCAGGCCTGCAGCAACCGCCCGGTGGACTCGCTCGATCCAGACGTGCGTCGGATCCTGCTGCTGGGCGTGCACGAGCTCTTCGGGCAACGCCGACCCGGGTATGCCGTGGTCGACCGAACGGTGGCCCTGACGCGCACGGTTGTCGGGCATCGCCCGACGGGCTTCGTCAACGCCGTGCTCCGCCAAGTCGCCGCGCGGACAGCGCAGGCGTGGCTGTCGGCACTGGCACCCGACCCGCGCGTCGATCCACTCGGCGCTCTTGCGGTGCGCCATAGCCACCCGCGGTGGGTGGTGGAAGCCTTCGCGGCCGCGCTGGGCTCGGACCTGACGAGGGTCGAGTCGGTGCTGGCCGCCGACAACGCACCGCCCCGGGTGGTGCTCGCAGCCCGGCCCGGGCGCGTCACGGTGGCTGATCTCCTTCACGAGGGCGCCGAGCCAGGTCGGTGGGCACCGACCGCGGCGGTCCTGCCCGGTGGTGTGCCCGGGCGCATCCCCGCGGTCAGAAGTGGGGATGCCGGCGTGCAGGACGAGGGGAGCCAGCTGGTCGCGCTGGCCTTCGCGCACGCCGGCCGGGGACCGGTGCCCGGGGAGCCGGGTGGGGAACGGTGGCTCGACCTGTGTGCCGGGCCGGGGGGCAAAGCTGCGTTGCTGGCCGGCCTCGTCCATGAACGGGGTGCAAGACTCGTGGCGAGCGACCTGCACGAGCACCGTGCTCGGCTGGTGGGGCAGTCCCTCTCGGGCGGTCCGGGTCCGTGGGCAGTGCTCACCGCCGATGCCGGCCGTCCACCATGGCCGCCAGCAACCTTCGACCGAGTCCTGCTGGACGCACCGTGTACCGGCCTGGGCGCGCTGCGCCGGCGTCCCGAGGCGCGCTGGCGACGCCAGGAGTCCGACGTGCGAGTCCTGGCCCAGCTCCAACGATCCCTGCTTCGCTCCGGGCTTGCTGCGTTGCGCCCCGGGGGTCTGCTCGCCTACGTGACCTGCTCGCCCCACCCTGCCGAGACGGTCGACGTCGTCGAGTCGGTGCTTGCCGAGCAACCGGGGGCAAGGCTCGAGCCGGCATCGTGGCTGCACGAACGCGTCCCTGACGCCCGTCGAGGGCCCTACTGCCAGCTGTGGCCGGACGTGCACGGCACTGACGCGATGTTCCTCGCGCTGGTCCGTACGGCCTGACGGCTCAGGGCCGCCGCGCCGGCGGGGGCCCGCCTTCAGGCCAGCGAGCGCCGGACCAGCACCCGGGGGATCCCGCCCGACACCGACGTGGTGGCAGCCGCGACCTCGAACCCGGCCCGCTCGAACATGGCACGTGTCCCGACATAAGCCATCGTGAGGTCGACCCGCTGTCCCCGGTTGTCCACCGGGTAGCCCTCGACAGCCGGGGCGCCGTTGGCGCGAGCGAACCCCACGGCGCCCTCCAGCAGCGGCGCCACGATGCCGCGCCCCCTGAAGCCCGGCCGGACGCGGACGCACCACAGCGACCACACGGGCAGGTCATCGACATGGGGGATCTTCCTGGATCGGGCGAAGGGGAGCTCCGCGCGCGGTGCAACGGCCGCCCAGCCCACCGCGACCGAGTCGAGGTAGGCGAGCACGCCCGGGGCGACGGGTCGGGCACACAAGGCCCGCACGTACTCACCCCGTGCCGTCCCGATCAGGGTGCGGTTCGTGGCTGCATCGAGGCGATGACTCAGGCACCAGCACACCGACGAGCTGGGTCTCCTCGGCCCGAGCACGGCGGCGACGTCGTCGAAGCGGTCCGCGGTCGCCGGGTGGACCTCGATCGTCATCGCCGTACGCTAGCGCCGCTGGGGACCCAGGGGTGGATGCTCGCGGCCCGTGCTCCCCGAAGCGGTCGCCCGGACTAGGGTCGGCCTCGTGCCCGCGCAGATCGCCCCCAGCATCTTGTCGGCTGACTTCGCCAACCTGGAGCGGGAGCTGGGTCGGGTCGCCAACGCGGACTGGGCCCACGTCGACGTCATGGACGGGCACTTCGTGCCGAACCTGACCCTGGGGCTCCCGGTGGTGCAAGCACTGGCCCGGGTGAGCCCGCTACCACTGGACTGCCACCTCATGATCGAGGACCCGGACCGGTGGGCGCCTGCCTACGCCGAGGCCGGCGCGGCGGGGGTGACCTTCCACGCCGAGGCCGCACGCGCTCCCATCCGCCTGGCGCGCGAGCTCCGCCGAGTGGGTGCTCGGGCAGGCCTGGCGCTCAAGCCGGCCACACCACTCGAGCCGTTCGTGGACTTGCTGGGCGAGCTGGACATGCTGCTGGTCATGACGGTGGAGCCGGGGTTCGGCGGCCAGTCCTTCCTCGACGTCTGTCTCCCCAAGGTGCAGCGCGCCAGGCGGGCCGTGGACGAGGCGGGCCTGTCGCTGTGGGTCCAGGTGGACGGAGGGGTGTCCAGCGCGACCATCGAGCAGTGTGCGCAGGCAGGTGCGGACGTCTTCGTCGCCGGTTCGGCGGTCTTCGGTGCCGAGGACGCGACCAGGGCGGTCGACGAGCTGCGCGCCTTGGCTGTCGCCGGTCATGGGTGAACGCTCCACGAGCCGGCGTGAGACACTGCCCTCCAAGCACGCGTGCCCGGGGATCGGTGCAAGTCCGAACCGGCGGTGACAGTCCGCGACCCGACCGTCCAGGTCGGTTGACCAGGTGGAACTCCTGGACCGACGGTGAGAGTCCGGATGGGAGGCGCACGCCGCGGTGACGGCTGTCGTCCTCCGCTGCGTCCCCCGGGCCGGAGCGAAACGGAGAGTGGCGTTGGCGAGCGGCCCGGTGAGCCCCGTCGAGGCGGTGGCCATGCGGCGCGCGCTCGCGCTCGCCGGGAGTCCCGACGTGCCGCTCGGGCCGAACCCCCGCGTCGGCTGCGTCCTGCTGGCTCCGGACGGCTCCACCGTCGGAGAGGGCTGGCACCGAGGCGCCGGGACACCGCACGCCGAGACGATCGCACTGGCCCAGGCCGGCCCCGCCGCCGCCGGGTCGACCGCGGTGGTGACCCTGGAGCCGTGTCGCCACACCGGTCGCACCCCGCCCTGCTCACAGGCACTACTGGTTGCCGGCGTGCGTCGGGTGGTCTATGCCCAGCGCGACCCGAGCGGTTGGGCCTCAGGCGGAGCGGCCGAGCTGGTAGCGGGCGGCATCGACGTCGTGCAGGACGAGCACGCCGCCGGTGCGGCCGTCGACGTCAACCCTGGCTGGAACCGGGCCGTGGCCGAGCGCCGGCCCTTCGTCACCTGGAAGGCCGCCGGGACGTTGGACGGCCGCGCCGCCGCTGCCGACGGCAGCAGCCAGTGGATCACAGGACCCCCTGCCCGACGTGACGTGCACCGTGAGCGGGCCCTCGCCGACGCGATCGCGGTGGGGACAGGCACCGTCCTGGCCGATGACCCCCAGCTGACGGTACGAGATGACGCCGACGGCGCCCGCGCGCCGCTGCGGCAGCCACTGCGGGTCGTGCTCGGGCGACGAGAACTCCCCACCGAGGCTCACGTCCTCGACGATGCTGCTCCGACACGGCACCTGCGCACGCGTGATCTCCAGGCGGCGCTGGGTGCGCTGGCCGAGGACGGGGTCCGGCACCTGTGGCTCGAGGGCGGTCCGACCCTGGCTTCGGCCTTCCTCGCTGCCGGCGTCGTCGATCGGGTGTTGCTCTACCTCGCCCCCGCACTGCTCGGCGACGGACCTTCGATCGTGGCCCAGCTCGGCGCCCAGACCATGGCTGACATCAAGCGGCTGCGCCTGCACGCGGTCCGCGTCCTCGGCCAGGACGTCCGGCTCGAGCTCGACCCGACCGGGCTCACCGCTGCGGTGGCAGCCGAGGCCGCTCCCATCACCCCGTACGCAGACAACCCAGAGAAGTGAGGTCGAGATGTTCACCGGCATCGTGGAGGAGGTCGGCACCGTGGTCGAGCTCGTCGAGCGCGGCGACGCGGTGCAGCTGCGGGTCGCCGGCGACGTGGTCACCGAGGGGACGTCGACGGGGGAGTCCATCGCCGTCAACGGCGCCTGCCTCACGGTCACCGAGCTGCCGGGCGACGGCTCGTTCGTCGCCGACGTCATGCAGGAGACCCTGGACCGGACCGGGCTCGGCCGACTCACCGCCGGCGACAAGGTCAATCTGGAGCGTGCCTTGCGCGCCGACGGACGCTTCGGCGGACACGTGGTGCAGGGGCACGTGGACGTGACCGGGCGAGTGCTCGAGCGGCGCCCGTCGGAGCACTGGGACGTGGTCCGTATCGCCTTGCCTGCCTCGACCGCCCCCTTCGTCGTGGAGAAGGGGGCGATCACCGTGGACGGGGTCTCGCTGACGGTGAGTGCGCTGGATGTTGGCTGGTTCGAGGTGAGCTTGATCCCCGCCACCCTGCAGGGCACGACGCTGGGCTCGGTCCCGGTCGGGGCGGTGCTGAACCTCGAGGTCGACGTGCTGGCCAAGTATGTCCAGCGGCTGCTCACGACTGCCGATGGCGCTGCTGGGGCCACCGAGGACGACGGCGTGCGGCCGTGAGCGAGGCAGCCGTCCGACTGGACACCATCGAGCAGGCGATCGCCGACATCGCAGCTGGCAAGGCCGTCGTGGTGGTCGACGACGAGGACCGGGAGAACGAGGGCGACCTCGTCTTCGCCGCCGGCAAGGCGACGCCCGAGCTGTTGGCCTTGACGATCCGGTACACCTCCGGGGTCGTGTGCGTCCCGATGGAGGGCGCCATGCTGGACCGTCTGCACATCCCGCTCATGACCCCGCACAACCGGGAGCGCATGCGCACTGCCTACACCGTCAGCGTGGACGCTCGGGACGGCGTCACGACCGGGATCTCCGCTGCGGACCGGGCCCGGACGATCCGTGTCCTCGTGGACTCGGCCACCGAGCCGTACGAGGTCGTCCAGCCAGGGCACGTGTTCCCCCTGCGATATCGGGAAGGTGGCGTGCTGGTGCGCCCCGGGCACACCGAGGCTGCTGTCGACCTGGCCCGCCTGGCCGGGCTCACACCGGCGGGCGGCATCGCCGAGATCGTGAACGACGACGGGACCATGGCCCGGGCACCGGAGCTGCGAGCCTTCGCGGATCGGCACGGCTTGTCGATGATCTCCATCGCCGACCTGATCAGGTACCGCCGCCGCACCGAGTCCCAGGTCAGCCGTGGAGCCCTGACCCGACTGCCCACCGCGTTCGGGGACTTCACCGCGATCGGGTTCCGGGACCTCGTTGATGCCGTCGAGCACGTCGCCCTGGTGGTGGGTGACCTCGGAGACGGTGAGGATGTCCTGGTCAGGGTGCACTCCGAGTGTCTGACCGGAGACACCTTTGGCTCCCTCCGGTGCGACTGCGGCCCCCAGCTGCACTCGGCGATGGAGATGGTCGCTGCGGCTGGCCGAGGTGTCGTGCTCTACATGCGAGGGCACGAGGGACGCGGTATCGGCCTCATGCACAAGCTGCAGGCCTACGAGCTGCAGGACGCGGGTCACGACACCGTGGACGCCAACCTCGTGCTCGGCCTCCCCGCCGACGCGCGCGACTACGGGACCGGGGCGCAGATCCTCGCCGAGCTCGGCGTTCGCAGCATGCGGCTGCTGACGAACAACCCGGCCAAGCGGGCCGGCCTCGAGGGCTACGGGCTGTCGATCCTTGGGCGGGTGCCGCTCCCGAGCATGGCGACGCCCGAGAACGTGCGGTACCTGGTGACCAAGCGCGACCGCATGGGTCACCAGATCGATGGGCTTCCGCCCTCAGCTGGGTCGCTGCCGCAGTCGGGAGGCGAGTGATGAGCGGGCATGGTGCGCCGGATCTCCCGGTTCGTGTTCCGGCCGGGACCAGGGTCGCCGTCGTTGCAGCCAGCTGGCACGCCACGGTGATGGACGGCCTGCTCGACGGGACCCGACGCGCCCTGGCCGACAGCGACGTCGAGGCCACGCTGGTGCGAGTGCCCGGCTCGTTCGAGCTGCCCGTCGCCGCTGCTCGACTTGCCGCGGCCGGGTACCAAGCGGTGGTGGCACTCGGCGTGGTGATCCGTGGCGGGACACCGCACTTCGACTACGTCTGCCAGGCGGCCACGCAGGGGCTGACGCAGGTCAGCATCCGGACCGGCGTCCCTATCGGCTTCGGTCTCCTTACCTGCGACACCGAGGCGCAGGCGCTGGATCGAGCCGGACTGCCGGGGTCCTCGGAGGACAAGGGGTACGAGGCCGCGCAGGCCGCACTGGCGACGCTGGTCGCGCTCGCCCCGCTCGAGTCGCTCGACTCCGAGCCCGGCTGAGCCGAGGGCGCTGTCAGGGGCCGTTGGCGTTCGGGACGGGCGTCGCCGACACGTCGAGCAGGCGCAGCGTCGGGGATGCCACCGAGAACAGCGTTGCGAGCCCGAAGACGCCGCTGGTGACGAACAGCGTCGCCTGCACGCCGATCGCGTCGACCATCGGTCCGGCGAGCATGTACCCGAGGGGACCGGCAGCAACCGCGGTCGCCACCATCACGCCGACCACCCGCCCGCGCAGCTCGTCCGGCGTCCGTTCCTGGACCGTGACGTTCACGATGGGCTCGATGGGACCGTAGACGAGCCCGACCAGGCCGCCGTAGAGCAGGAGAAGACCGAACGAGGTGGGCAGGGTGGCCAGCAGTGCAGCAGCCAGCGACAGCCCGGCCAGCGCGAGGAGCAGCACCGTCCGTCGGTTGGTCCGCGGGGCGATCGCGCCGTAGCCGAGTGCTCCGACGATGACTCCCAGCGCCAGTGCCGCCAGGACCAGCCCGAGCTTCTCCGGGGCACCCTGGGCCTCGAAGTAGACCGGGAACACGACCAGCTCGATCGGCATCCACGCGGCGAGCAGGACCAGCCCAAGCACCGCCAGCGCCCGGATGAGGCGGTGGTTCCAGACGTAGCGCAGACCCTCCACGGTGGAGGCCCAGAAGTCCGGCCAGAAGCGCACGTCAGCCGTCCGACCCGGCCGTCCAGCGCTCGGCACCCGAACCAGCGCCACGCCGGCGGCCGAGCACACGAAGCCGAGGACGCCCGCCCAGATGGCCCCACTGGCCCCGAAGGCCGCGATCAGCACACCACCGATGGCCGGCCCGATGAGGTACGCCGAACCGAAGACGGACGTGTGCCAGCTGTTGAGGCGGTCCAGGCGGACCCTGGCCACCGTCGCAGTCTCCGGCAGCATCGCCTCACGCGCGGTGTAGCCGGCCGGGTCGAACACGGCTCCGGCAGCCGCCAGGATGGCGATGGTGACAACGGTCAGCCCGATGGCGGCGTCCAGCACCGGGACCGCGGCGGCGGCCGCCGCGCTGAGGAGGTCTGCGCCTGCTGCGGTACGCCGTCGGCCGACGAGGTCCACCACGGTGCCCGAGAAGAGGCTGGACAGCAGGAGCGGCAGCGCCATGGCGGTGGCGACGACGGCGGCCGAGGTGGCGCTGCCAGTGCGCTCGATCACCAACCAGGGCAGCACGAGCATCACGATCCCGTTGCCGATGCCCGAGAGCAGGGTGGAGCTCTCGAGCATCAGCAGCGGAGCGAGGCGTCGGTCGGCCTGGCGCGTCGTCATGCACTCGACCGGGGATGCGGCATCCTCCGGCTCGTGGGCAGGCCACGGCGGAGGTGGACCGATGGGCCGAGGCAGTCGAGGGTGCCCATGAGGTCACCGAGCATAGGGCCAGAGTCCTCGGTCGTCGCCGTGCCCACCGCCTATCGTCGGGGCATGACTCGCTGTGACCCTGACGTCGGCGGTTGGCACGGGACGCCCCGGTTCTCCGAGGGCGGCTGGATGACGAACGTGGACCGGTTCGTGGCGTTCGTCGAGGATGTCGATCCGTGCTGGCGGTATGTCCCCGTGGCGTGCGCGCTGGCGGTGCTCGGCATCGACGCGTGGGCCGTCGGCGCACCGGGGACAGGGGGCTTGCGGATCGACCTGGCGGACGGCGCGGGATCCGCGGAGGTCTCGGTGCGGGTCACACCTCACCAGCACGGCCAGGACGACTCGGTCGCCGCCGTCCGCTACACCTTCGTCCTCGTCGACGAGGGGGCGTCGGGCGGCAAGCCCCGTCGATTCCGGCTGCTGTCGGGGCTTCGTGAGGTGCGATGCCAGCCTGGCCGGGGGCATCGCCGATGGGCAGCTCGCCCGTGCGTCTGAGTCGCCGCTGCCCCCCTGCTCGCCTTGGCCCTTGCTCAGGGTCCCGCCCACGATCGGGGCCGCCACCACGAAAGACGGCCGCCCACCACCCCCTCGGGGGGGAGTGAACGGCCGGTGGGTTGGTGTCCGAGGGGGGACTTGAACCCCCACGCCCTTAATCGGGCACTAGCACCTCAAGCTAGCGCGTCTACCTATTCCGCCACCCGGACGAGCGGGTGCTCAGGGTAGCAGGATGGCCTCATGGCGAACGAACCTGAACAGCTCGACGTCGATGGTCCCGAGACCGAGGTGGTGCAGCTCTGCCAGCGGCTGATCCGGGTCGACAGCACCAACTTCGGGGACGGCACCGGGCCGGGGGAGCGGGAGGCAGCCGAGCTGGTGGAGTCCTTGCTCCTCGAGGTCGGGCTGCGACCGACGATGCTCGAGTCCGCCCCGGGTCGCACGAGTCTGGCGGTTCGGATCGACGGCTCAGACCCGTCGCGCACAGACGCGCTCCTGCTGCATGGACACCTCGACGTCGTCCCAGCCGAGCCGAAGGAATGGACCTATGACCCGTTCGCCGCCGAGCTGGCCGACGGCTGTGTCTGGGGGCGGGGCGCCGTCGACATGAAGGACATGGACGCGATGATGCTCGCCGTCATCCGTGACCGGATGAGGTCGGGGCGGCCGCCGGCCCGACCGATCGTGCTGTGCTTCCTGGCCGACGAGGAAGCCGGCGGTGTCATGGGCAGCCACTGGCTCGTCGACCACCACCCAGAGCTGTTCCACGGGTGCACCGAGGCGGTCAGCGAGGTGGGCGGCTTCTCGATCACGGTTCCGGGAGAGCGGGACGGTGGGCAGCGTCGGGCCTATCTCGTCCAAGCCGCGGAGAAGGGAATCGCCTGGCTCACGGTGCAGAGCGAGGGTACCCAGGGGCACGGATCGCTGCCGCACCACGACAACGCGGTCTCCGAGCTCGCCCGGGCCCTGGCCAGGATCAGTGACCACGAGTGGCCCACCGTCCTGACGCCGACCATGCACGAGTTCCTCGACCGTCTTGGCGAGATCACCGGTCGAGAGCTGGACCCGGCCGACTCGGCCGCGTTGCGCGCTGCGCTCGGGTCGATGGGCCGCCTCGTGCACGCGGGCACGCGCAACTCCGCGAACCCGACCGTGCTCACTGCCGGGCACAAGACCAACCAGGTACCGCCACGCGCGCAAGCCAAGATCGACGGCCGTTTCGTGCCCGGAGAGCAGGAGGCGTTCCTGGCCGACGTGGACCGACTCCTGGGTCCTCGGGTGCGCAGGATCGACTCCTACGTGGACGTCGCGCTCGAGGTGCCGTTCGCCGGGCGCACCGTCGAGGCCATGACGGCATCGTTGTTGGAGGCTGACCCGTCTGCCTCGGTCCTGCCCTACACCATGTTCGGTGGCACCGACGCCAAGGCGTTCAGCCGACTCGGGATCGCCGGGTACGGCTTCTCGCCGTTGCGGCTTCCGCCGGAGCTGGACTTCCTCGCGATGTTCCACGGTGTGGACGAGCGCGTCCCGGCAGATGCGCTGCGGTTCGGCGCCGGCGTCCTGGATCGCTTCCTCGACCTGTGCTGAGCGTGGCCCAGCAGCGGACCCATCGCGACCGTGGCCAAGCACAGCGGGACTCAGCTGCCGAAGTCGGCCGTCTCGACGACACGAAGCACCCGACGGCGCAGGACGACGCGTCGGGTTCCGTCTGACGTCCGACGGACTCGGTCGAGCACCCAGTGCTCGCGCTCGGCCTGCTCGCTCAACAGCTGGCGGGCTGCCGAACGAGAGACGCTGCGGGCGATGACAACGGTGCGGTACTCCCAGCCGAGCTCGTTGCGGGCAGGCGGGGGGCCGAGCCGGAACGCGGGCGTCACCTGGTACATGCTGTCAGGTCGGGCGTGAACGAGCTTCCGAGCAGGTTGGCCAGCCGGGTGTCGCGTCGCCGGGCTGGCCGGCGTACCGACACGAGGAGCAGCTCGGGTACCGAGGTGACGATGGCGAGGTGACGTCGTGCGCTGGCGAACGCCGAGACCACGACGTCCTGACGCAGGCAGCCCGCTTCCTCGGATCCCACCGCCAGCACGACCGCCTCGCGCTGGAACGGTGTCGAGGCGTACACCGTGGCGACCGACGCCGGTGAACCGGCCTGGCTGAGCGCCGCGGAATCGCGTGCACCCCACTGGCCCGGTGCTGGTGCCCTGTCGAAGGGTGAGCACCCCGATCTGCGCCAGGTCGAGGTCGAACCGGTCCTCGACCCTCGTCGCGACCAGGTCCATGACCAGGTCGCCGCGGATCGCCGACGAGGCGGACGCGCCGACCCGGCCGGCACCTTCGCAGGACGGTCACGAGCTCGGGCACCGCAACCGCTCGGCATACGGGACGGTCAGCGGGTCCGGGACGGCGTCGACGCCCCGATCGACCGGCAGCGGGCAGACCACGAGCTCGAGCACCCCTGCAGCCGCACGCTGCCTGAGGAGCTCGGCAGAACCGCGCTTGGTGGCAGCCGCTGCGGCGGCTGCCACCAACGGGCCGTCTTCTATGACCCCGGCCGAGCCACCTGGGAGCGGCGGCCGGCGCCACAGCGGGTTCGAAGCGGTCAGGCCACTCGACGGGACGAGCCCCGTCGCGGCGAGCCGGGGCAGAGCACGGCTCAGGAGATGTCGTCGAGGGCAGCGGCGATCTCGACCGGAAGCCGGACCTCTTCGACAGACAGGGCACCTCGAAGCTGGGCGGCGGTCCGCGCCCCGAGGATCACCGAGCTCACGCCGGGTCGGCCAGGCCACCTGCCACCCAGGGGTGTCGGCCAGCCCGACATAGCGGACCCGGCCAGTGGCCACGACATGCTCCATGGTCGGGAGTGTCTCCGGCAGAGCGACAGTCCCGACGCCGTGCACGTGCCACAGGTCCAGGTGGTGGGTCCCGAGATCGCGGAGGGTCGCTGGGCTTGCCCGTCTCCGTACCACGGCGCCGTCTCGACGGTGGTGCCGCCGGCCTCGAGGTAGTGGCGCAGCTGGTCGGCCGCCTCGTGCTCGTCGGTGTCCCGGCCCCACGTGAAGGTCCCCAGCCCGAGGCTTGACGTGCTCAGGCCACTGCTTCCCACCGCCGAGTTCTCCACGATCGCGGCAGGCTAGGCCCTGGGGGGCGACGTTTCGTACGGTGTTCTGTACCAACGTCGTCCCTGCGTCGGGGTGCCAGGCAGGTTGGCTACGCTCGCCAGTCATGCGACTCGGACTGAACCTCGGGTACTGGGGTGCTGGAAACGACCAGGCCAACCTCGCGCTCGCTCGCGAGGCGGACCGGCTTGGGTACTCGGTGGTCTGGGCCGCAGAGGCCTATGGCTCCGATGCGCCCAGCGTGCTGTCGTGGATCGCCGCCCAGACCGACCGTGTCGACGTCGGCAGCGCCATCATGCAGATCCCGGCTCGGACGCCAGCGTGCACGGCGATGACGGCCGCCACCCTCGACACGCTCTCGGGCGGGCGGTTCCGGCTCGGGCTCGGCGTCTCCGGCCCCCAGGTGAGCGAGGGATGGCACGGCGTGCCCTTTGCCAAGCCGCTCGGTCGGACCCGGGAGTACGTCGAGATCGTGAGCAAGGCCCTTCGACGCGAGCGCCTGACGTATCAGGGCGAGCACTGGCAGTTGCCCATCCCCGACGGGCCGGGCAAGACCCTGACCCTGACCGTGCACCCGGTGCGAGCCTCGGTGCCCATCTACCTGGCCGCCGTGGGTCCGAAGAACCTGGAGCTGGCCGGGGAGATCGCCGACGGGTGGCTGGCCGTCTTCTTCGCGCCCGAGCACGCGCCCGAGCAGCTGGCGGCGGTGTCTGCGGGCCGAGACGCTGCCGGCAAGGACCTGGCAGGGTTCGACGTGGTCCCGACCGTACCCGTCGTGATCGGGGAGGATCTCGAAGCATGCGCGGCGCCCATCCGGGGGTACGCGGCGCTCTACATCGGCGGGATGGGCAGCAGGGACAAGAACTTCTACAACCAGCTGGCCCGACGGATGGGCTACGAGCAGGCCGCGGAAGAGGTTCAGAACGCCTACCTCGCGAAGCAGTACGCCGAGGCAGCGGCCGCGGTGCCCTTCGAGCTCATCGACCGCACCTCCCTCATCGGCCCGCCGGCGAAGATCTCCGAGCGCATGCAGGCCTATGCCGAGGCAGGCGTCACGACACTCACCGTCGGGGGCTTCTCCGGCGACCTCGAGTCCCAGACCCTCATGCTCCGCACGATGGTGGACTGTCTCGAGGCGTCCGGCGTGGGCGGCTGAGCAGCTGATGGAGTGGTTCCAGGCCTTCGTGCTCGGTGTGCTGCAGGGGCTCACCGAGTTCCTGCCGATCTCCAGCAGTGCGCACCTGAGGATCTTCCCTGCGTTGCTCGGCTGGGGGGATCCCGGTGCGGCGTTCACCGCCGTCGTGCAGATCGGTACCGAGATCGCCGTCATCCTCTACTTCTGGAAGGACATCTGGCGGATCGCCTCCTCCTGGCTGCGGGCGTGGGTGCGGCCGGAGCTTCGGAGCAGCCCGGACACGAGGCTGGGCTGGTTCATCATCGTGGGGTCGATCCCCATCGTGGTCCTCGGGGTGCTGTTCCAGGACCAGATCGAGACCGTGGCCCGCAACCTGTACCTCATCGCGTTCACGCTGATCGTGCTGGGTGTCGTGCTCGGCATCGCCGATCACGTCGGCACGCACACCAAGGTCATCGCTGACCTCACCTCCCGCCACGCGGTGCTCTACGGACTGGCGCAGGCGATGGCGCTCGTGCCTGGGGTGAGTCGCTCCGGAGCGACGATCAGCATGGGGCTGCTGCTCGGCTACCAACGCGCAGATGCCGCCAGGTACGCCTTCTTGCTCGCGATCCCGGCAGTCGTAGGGGCCGGCATCTTCCAGCTCCCGGACATCTGGAACGAGCCCAACCTCTACGGGCTAGGACCTACGCTGCTGGCCACCGTGGTGGCCTTCGTCGTCGGCTACTCCGCCATCGCCTGGCTGCTGCGCTACGTCAGTACCCGCTCGTTCATGCCGTTCGTCGTCTACCGGATCAGCCTCGGCGTCGGCGTGCTCATCCTCCTGCAGACCGGAGCCCTGGTCGCCTGAGGTCTCCCCCCTCGCCATCGCGGGGAGCCTGCCTCAGCTCTTGGTCGCGGCGGAGGTCCTGGGCGTCCCGGCCCCGGCGAGTAGTGGCTCCGGGTCCACCGGGATCCCGTCGACGCGGATCTCGAAGTGCAGATGCGGCCCGGTGGAGTAGCCGGTCGAGCCGACGAACCCGAGCTCGGTCCCCTTGGGGAGCACCTGACCGGTCTTGACGAACAACGACGCCATGTGCCCGTAGAGGGTCGCGATCCATTGCCCGTTCTGCCGACCATGGCCGATGACCACCATGTTGCCGTAGGCGGTGTTGTAGCCGGCGACCAGGACGGTGCCACGATCGGCACTGTAGACGATGCCGTCACCTGGGGAGTAGTCCGCGCCGGTGTGCAGCTTGGTGTAGCGCAGGATGGGGTGGAAGCGCGGCCCGAACGGCGAGGAGAGCGTCCCGGTGCCGGGACGGGCCCAGACGCCGGTGCCCTTCACCGTGTTGCCAGACTGCTCCAGGTCCGTCGACCAACCGACAACCGAGGTACTCAAGGCGTTGCTCGTCGCGATGAAGGACCGGTAGTCGGCGAGGTCGGCGGCCTTGGCGGCCTTGGCGATGCTCAGTGCCTGGCCGCGGTAGTCTACGAGCTTGGCGGCTTGGGTCTCGATGAGTCGGGCCGAGTCGCGAGTCGACCGCATCCCGATCAGCAGTCGCTCGGCGCGCTCCTCCATGTCCTCACGCATGGCACGGGCGGCACTCAGGCGGTTCTCCGCCTCACGCTGGTCAGCCAAGTGCGTGCCTAGCTCGGCGATGACAGCGTCCTCGGAGCGCACCAGGGCCTGCATCGAGGTGAGCCGTCCAGCGAACTCCGCCGGGGTGGTGGAGTCCAGCACCACCGAGAGCGATGCGAGCTGCCCACCGCCCTGGTAGGCCTCTCGAGCCAGCGACCCGAGGGTCTGCTGCTGCCGCTCGACCGCGGTGACTGTGTCTTTCACCCGGCGCCCCGCCTGCCGCTCGGCCACCCTGGCAACCTTGAGGTCGTCTGTGGCCTGCTCGTGGGCGGCTTTCGCCTGGCGCGCTGCTCGCTCGGCTGCGGAGAGGCGCTGCTCTGCATCGGCGAGCTGGTCTTCCGCGATCCTGAGGGCATCGGATGCCTGAAGAACCGCCTCTGTGGCCTCGGCGAGCCTGTCGGTGCGTTCGGCGACTTCGGCCGACGGGTCGGCAGACCCTGCGGTTGGCGTCCCAGCCTCGGGCGACGCGGGCTCGGCATCGACGGGCTCGGTGATCTTCGTCGGGTTCTTCGCCGGCCGGGGATCCTTGGGCGGATCGGGCAGAGGGGGGAGGTCCGGTTCTTCTGACTTGACGGGCTTGGGCTTCTCGGGCTTGTCAGGGTCCTGCGCGGGCTCACCTGTGGGAGAGGGCTGCGGGTCCACCTCAGGGTCCGGGGAGCCGACGTCCTGGGTTGCCACTGGGCCGTTGGAGGGTGCGGCGATCACTGCAGAACTCGAAGGCGAAGACCGGTCTGCCGAGGGCGTTCCGTGGGTCGCGGGGGCGACGAGCAAGCCGCCGAGGAAGCACACCACCCCGGCGAGGACCGCCCGGCGTGTGCGCAGAGCGGCCACGTGGTCGTCCCCCTTCGGCTTCACCAAGCTTCGCTCGCTCCGGGCGCCAGATGGGCGCTCCCCCTGAAGGCTACCTGCGTGCCGTGCAGCAGGCTGCACCAGCGAAGGATCCACCATTGTTCACCAGTGCACCAGACCCCAGGCGCCGCGGGCCACCCCAGGGAGGATCGGCTGGGCGCGATCCGGCGAGACGGTGGTGGATGGCGAACACCGCCTTCCGGCATAGGCTGCTTGGGTGCCGACCATCCTTCTGCTTCGCCATGGGCGGACCACCGCGAATGCCGACGGCGTTCTCGCGGGTTGGACCCGTGGGGTCGGCCTGGACGAGCACGGGGTCGACCAGGCTCACGCCGTCGGCGATCGACTCCGCGGCGTCCCCGTGGCGCGGGTCCTGACGAGCCCGCTGCAGCGGTGCATCCAGACTTCCGATCTGCTGGTGGAGGCAGCGGGTTTGGCGGCCTCGCCAGTCCTGGACGAACGCGTGGGGGAGTGCCGGTACGGCGAGTGGACGGGGCGAAGTCTCTCCGAGCTCGCGACCGACCCACTCTGGGAAGCCGTCCAGTTCTCCCCGAGCAGTGTGCGCTTCCCCGCCGGGGAATCGATCCGTCAGATGCAGACGCGAGCGGTCCAGGCCGTCCGGGAGCACGACCGTCTCGTGCAGGACGAGCATGGGTCCGGGTCCGTATGGCTGGTGGTCTCGCACGGAGACGTCATCAAGAGCGTGCTGGCCGACGCCCTCGGACTGCATCTGGATCTCTTCCAGCGCATCGCGGTGGACCCGGGCTCGATCTCTGCTCTCCGAACCGGTGCGCGGAGAGCCACGGTGCTGCGGATGAACGACACCGGGCCGGACCTGCGCTGGTTGGCGACCGATGGCGTCACCGGTGCACCGGCCGAGACCGTCGGCGGAGGCGCCGGTCCCGGTGAGCGGTCCACGTCGACGTAGGGTCTGAGGGTGCCTGAGGACCACCGTCGCTTCGATCGCCCGGACCGGTTCGTCGCCGGCACCGTCGGCGAGCCCGGTCAACGGACCTTCTTCCTCCAGGCCAGCCAGGGTTCCTTGACGGCATCGGTCGCGTTGGAGAAGGAGCAGGTCAGCGCGCTGGCCGATCAGCTCGACCACCTGCTGAGCCAGGTCCGCCCGCGACCGGAGGCCGCCGGCACTGAACTGCTGGGCGGTCTCGCCGATACCGTCACAGACCTGGACCCGCTCCAGGTGCCCATCGAGGAGGAGTTCCGGGTCGCCGCGCTGACGATCGCCTGGGACGAGGAACGTCAGGCCGTGGTGCTGGAGGCTGCCGACAGGCCGGAGGGCGTCGACGGGCGCGAGGTCGCCATGGAGGTCGACAGCTTCGACAAGGGGGAGGCGTCGCTCCAGTCAACGCCCGCCGGAGCCCGGCGAGCGTTGACTGTCGTCCTGAGCCGAGCGCAGACGCAGGCCTTCGTCGTGCGAGCGCGCGCGGTGGTAGCGGCGGGGCGCCCGGCCTGCCCGCTGTGCGCGCTCCCGCTGGACCCCGTCGGGCATGTGTGCCCACGCCAGAACGGCCATCGGCGCCGCCCGTGAGGAACCCCGGCTAGTGGAGGACGCTGGCGCCTGGCCCGTGGTTCCCCGGCTTCTTGCCGAGGGCAGCCTGGAGGTCGAGGGCCGACTGGCGGAGGCGTCCAACCTCACCTTGTATGGACGTGTCGTCGACGTGCAGGCATCGATGTCGGTGGTCTACAAACCGGTCGCCGGGGAGCGTCCGCTCTGGGACTTCCCGGACGGCACCCTGGCGGCGCGGGAGGCGGCCGCCTTCCTCGTCTCCGAGGTCGGTGGGTGGGGCCTCGTGCCCCCGACGGTTCTGCGAGATGGACCCTTGGGCTGGGGCATGTGCCAGGCATGGGTGGAGCACGGGCACAGCCAACCCTGGGTGTCCGTCGGGCCCCACGAGGCAGTGCCGCCCGGCTGGCTGCCCGTCGGGCAGGGTCAGGACCCCGACGGACGCCCCGTCGTGCTGGCCCATGCGGATGACGCCCGGTTGCGGTCCCTGGCCGTCCTCGACCTCGTGCTGAACAACGCCGATCGCAAAGGCAGCCACATCCTGCGCCTTGGGCATGGCACCGAGGCGACCGCCGCCCCCGGGCTCGCCGGTGTGGACCATGGCGTCTGTTTCCACACCGAGGACAAGCTGAGAACGGTGCTCTGGGGATGGGCCGGCAGCTCGCTCTCAGAACGAGAGCGCAGCCAGCTGAAGGCCCTCGCCGAAGACCTCGGCCCCAAGCAGGCAGGCCGGCTGGAGGGCAGCCTGCGCGGGCAGCTCCGTCGTCTCTTGGACGAGGAGGAGGTGGACGCCCTCGAGGCCAGGGTGTGGGCGCTGCTGCGGGACGGCGTGATGCCCCTGCCGACGCCGGGCTGGCCGGTGCTCCCGTGGCCGGCGATCTGAGCGGCGCATAGGCTCCCACCCCGTGCGCTCCTGGACCCGACCCCTCGTCCCGGAGCTGCCCGGTCGCGGTCGCGCCCTGCGGGTCTACGACACGTTGACCGGACGCGTGCGTCCGACGGCCCCCGGCCCGACCGCGCGGCTCTACGTCTGTGGCATCACCCCCTACGACGCCACGCACCTGGGCCACGCCGCCACCTATGTGGCCTTCGACCTGCTGCATCGAGTGTGGCTGGACGCCGGCCACGCTGTTCACTTCGTCGAGAACGTGACCGACGTCGACGACCCGCTGCTCGAACGAGCGGTGGCCACCGGGCAGGACTGGCGTGCGCTGGCCGAGCGGGAGACGCAGCTCTTCCGGCAGGACATGAGCGCGCTGAAGGTGCTCCCGCCGCAGGACTACCTGGGCGTGATCGAGTCGCTGCAGGTCGTGGAGGACCTCGTCGAGACACTGCGCTCGCAGGGCGCCGTCTACTCGGTGGACGGAGATCTCTACTTCAGCGCTGCTTCCGACCCGCGGTTCGGCTCTGTGTCGGGCTGGGAGCACACCGCGATGCGTCGGGTGTTCGGCGAGCGTGGCGGTGACCCTGAGCGCTCCGGCAAGCAGCACGCGCTCGACCCGCTGCTGTGGCAGGCCGAGCGCGACGGAGATCCCGCCTTTCCCTCGACGCTCGGTCCGGGGCGTCCTGGATGGCACGTCGAGTGCACGGCGATCGCGCTGAGCCGCCTCGGGATGGCGTTCGACGTCCAGGGCGGCGGCCGTGACCTGGTCTTCCCCCATCACGAGATGTGTGCGTCGATGGCACAGGTCGCCCATGCCGACTGGCCATTCGCGCGTGCCTATGTGCACACCGGCATGGTGAGCCTGGACGGGGAGAAGATGTCCAAGTCCCGGGGCAACCTCGTGCTGGTCTCTGATCTCCGAGACGCGGGGCACGACCCAGCGGCGATCAGGCTGGCCCTGCTGGCGCATCGCTACCGAGAGGACTGGGAGTGGAGCGCCGCGGATCTCGCCCGCGCTGCGGACCGGCTTCGTCGATGGCGTTCGGCCGTGCGGGCCGCGGCCGGCCCTGACGCCGAGACGCTGCTGACCGACGTGCGCCGAGCCTTGGCCGATGATCTCGACGCGCCCACGGCACTACGAGTGGTGGATCGTTGGAGCGAGGACGTTGCTGCCGGGCTCGGGGTCGACGGCTCGGCGCCGCCGCTGGTGGCGCGCGCCGTCGAGGCGTTGCTGGGGGTGTCGCTGGGGGTGTCGGACGCTCTGTCCCCCGACTGACCTCAACGCTCCGGCCGCCTCCGTCGCCGCAGGTAGCGCTCGAACTCCTCGGCGATGGTCTCACCACTGGCCTCGATGAGCTCCTCGGCCTGGTCCTGCTCCAGCTCGGCCACCAGCGCGGCCATCTCCTCGTCGGTCTCCACCATCTCGTCGACGGCACGTTCCCACGCTGCCGCATCATCCGGTAGGTCATCCATCCCGATCGGGACGTCCAGCACATCCTCGATCTGCCGCAGCAGCGCCAGCGAGGCTTTGGGACACGGCGGGGTGGCTGCGTAGTACGGGACCGCAGCCCAGAAGGACACCGTCGGGAAGCCCGCCTGCGTCATGGCCTCGTGCAGGACCCCGACGACCCCGATGGGGCCCTCGTAGGTCGGCGGAGCGGTCTGCAGGCCTGCCCCGATCGCGTCGTCCTCGCTGATGCCGGTGACGGGGGTGGCAGCTCGGTGGGGCACGTCGGCGAGCAGCGCCCCGAGCAGGATCACGATGTCGGCCTCTGCCTCCACGGCGACCGAGACGATCTCGGAGCAGAAGGTCCGCCACCGGTTGTTCGGTTCGATCCCGTCGATGAGCACCAGGTTGCAGCCGCCCTGGGGGCCGGGCAGATGGCCGCGGAGCATCATGGTGGTGGGCCAGTGGATCTCCCGTCCCGGAGCACCGACCTCCGGTGCGTCATCAGGTGCCGGGTCCGGACGGCGCAGCACAGGTCGGTTCATCTGGAAGTCGTAGTAGTCCTCCGGGTCGAGCTCGGCCAGCGGTTCGGCGTCGCTGAGCGCCGCCAGGTGGCTGAGCGCCCCGCTGGCCGACTCACCGGCGTCGTTCCACCCCTGGAAGGCCGCCAGCAGAACTGTGGGAGGTGCCGTCACCGGACCACCCTACGGTCGCCGATGCAGCAATGGCGGGCAGGGCGAGTCCGGGTCGGGTGCCTCGCCGAGGGGGCCGGCGGGCGACCTGCGTAGCCTTGCGCCGGTGACAAAGGACTTGCGGGCCGCCTTCGGGCGGCGAGTGCTGGTGGCCGACGGAGCGATGGGCACCATGCTCCAGTCGGCAGACCTCGAGCTGGACGACTTCGAGGGGCATGAGGGCTGCAACGAGATCCTCAACGTGACCAGGCCGGACGTGGTCACAGCCATCCACGAGGAGTACTTGGCCGTCGGCGTGGACTGCGTCAGCACGAACACCTTCGGAGCCAATCTGGCCAATCTCGCCGAGTACGGCATCGAGGATCGGATTGCCGAGCTGGCGCTGGCGGGAGCACAGCTGGCGCGGGTGGCGACCGACCGCGCCACGGCGGCTGACCCGACCGGCCGTCCCCGGTACGTGCTCGGCTCGGTCGGACCGGGGACCAAGCTGCCTTCTCTGGGCCACGTGCCCTACGCCCGCCTGCGCGAGGCTTACACCGAGCAGTCGCATGCGATGATCGCTGGCGGCGTGGACGCCATCCTGGTCGAGACGGCCCAGGACCTGTTGCAGGCCAAGGCTGCGGTGGTCGCGGCCAAGCGGGCAGCGGCCGAGAGCGGCCGTGACGTCCCGGTGATCGCGCACGTCACGGTCGAGACGACCGGGACGCTGCTCCTCGGTTCGGAGATCGGGGCGGCGCTGACGGCCCTGGAGGCCTTGAAGGTCGACCTCATCGGTCTGAACTGCGCCACCGGGCCGGCCGAGATGAGCGAGCACCTGCGCTTCCTGGCGCGAGGCTCCCGGCTCGGGCTCTCCTGCATGCCCAACGCGGGGCTGCCGGTGCTCACCTCCGACGGCGCCTACTACCCGCTGACGCCTCAGGAGCTGGCGGATGCCCACGAGCGGTTCGTCGCCGAGTACGGGCTGACGCTGGTGGGGGGCTGCTGCGGCACGACGCCGGAGCACCTGCGCCTGGTGGTCGAGCGAGTCGGGGGGCTGGCGGTCCCTGAGCGCGAGGTGCGGGTGGAGCCCGGTGTCGCCAGCCTCTACCAGAGCGTCCCGTTCCGGCAGGACACGACCTACCTCGCGGTGGGCGAGAGAACCAACGCCAACGGCTCGAAGGCCTTCCGCGAGGCGATGCTGGCCGAGGACTGGCAGGGCTGCGTCGAGATCGCTCGACAGCAGACGCGTGATGGCGCCCACCTCATCGACCTCTGCGTGGACTACGTCGGCCGGGACGGTGTTGCCGACATGGCCGAGCTGGCCGGCCGGCTCGCCACCGCCAGCACGTTGCCCATCATGCTGGACAGCACCGAGCCCGACGTCCTGGTGGCCGGCCTGGAGCGGCTGGGGGGGCGTGCCGTGGTCAACTCGGTCAACTACGAGGACGGGGACGGCCCCGACTCCCGTTTCGCCCGCCTGCTACCAGCGATCCTGGAGCACGGTGCCGCCGTCGTGGCGCTCACGATCGACGAGGAGGGCCAGGCCCGGACCGCTGAGTGGAAGGTGGCCGTCGCCGAACGGCTCATCGCCGACCTCACCTCGCGCGGGATGCGCACCTCGGACATCCTCCTCGACTGCCTCACGTTCCCGATCGCGACCGGGCAGGAGGAGACCCGGCGCGATGCGGTGGCCACGTTGGAGGCCATCCGGGAGATCAAGCGACGCCACCCGGACGTTCAGACGATCCTGGGGCTGTCCAACGTGTCCTTCGGACTCAACCCGGCCGCGCGCGTCGTCCTCAACTCGGTGTTCCTGCACGAGGCCGTTGAGGCTGGGCTCGATGCGGCCATCGTGAACGCGGCCCGGATCTTGCCACTGGCGCGGATCCCGCAGGACCAGGTTCAGGTCGCCCTGGATCTTGTCCACGACCGTCGGCGGGACGACTACGACCCACTGGCCCGGATGCTGGAGATCTTCGCGGACGCGACCGTGGGCAGCACCGACACCAGAGAGGCGTTGCTGAGTCTTCCGCTGTTCGATCGGCTGGAGCGCCGGATCGTGGACGGAGCCCGCAACGGCCTCCTGGAGGACCTCGACGAGGCGCTGACGCGACGTCCGGCGCTCGCCATCGTCAACGACACGCTCCTGGCGGGGATGAGGACCGTCGGCGAGCTCTTCGGCAGTGGGCAGATGCAGCTGCCGTTCGTGCTCCAGTCGGCCGAGGTGATGAAGCTGGCAGTGGCGCACCTCGAGCCGCACATGGAGCGGGTGCAAGGTGCTGACGGGGAGACCGCCGGCAGCGCAAAGGGGACGATCGTGCTGGCCACGGTCAAAGGCGACGTGCACGACATCGGGAAGAACCTCGTCGACATCATCCTGAGCAACAACGGGTACCGGGTCGTGAACCTCGGGATCAAGCAGCCGATCACCGCCATCGTCGAGGCTGCCGAGGAGCATGACGCCGACGCCATCGGCATGTCGGGCCTGCTGGTCAAGAGCACCGTGGTGATGAAGGACAACCTGCAGGAGCTCAACCAACGAGGCCTGGCGGACAGGTGGCCGGTCATCCTCGGTGGGGCGGCGCTGACCCGGTCCTTCGTCGACCAGGACCTGGCGGAGGTCTACGACGGCGAGGTGCGCTACGCGCGAGACGCCTTCGAAGGCCTCCGGCTCATGGACGCACTCGTCGGCGCGCCACGCGCCGGAGGCACGCAGTCGGCGGTCCTCCCCGAGCGACGCACCCGACGGGTGTCCAGCACACCCAGGCCCGTCGACGAGCAGGAAGCACCGGACACGCGGCGTTCCGACGTCGCGCTGGACACCCCGGTACCCCGGCCGCCGTTCTGGGGGTCCCGCGTCGTGAAGGGCATCCCACTCGCGGACTACCTGGCATACCTGGACGAGCGGGCGACGTTCTTGGGGCAGTGGGGGCTGAAGCCCACGCGGGGCGGGGACGGCCCCGGCTATGAAGACCTGGTCGAGACCGAAGCCCGGCCGCGGCTGCGGATGTGGCTCGACCGGCTGCACACCGAGGGCATCCTCGAAGCCGCCGTCACCTACGGCTACTGGCCGGCAGTGTCGGAGGGCAACGACCTGGTCGTCCTGGACCCGGCCGACCACGAGCAGGAGCTGGAACGGTTCACCTTCCCTCGTCAACGTCGTGGCCGACGCCTGTGCCTGGCCGACTTCTTCCGCCCTCGATCCAGCGACGAGGTGGACACCGTCGCCTTCCAGCTCGTGACCATGGGCAACGCGGTCTCCGAGGCCACGGCGAAGCTGTTCGCGCAGGACGCCTACCGCGACTACCTGGAGCTGCACGGTCTGTCCGTCCAGCTGACCGAGGCCCTGGCCGAGCTCTGGCACGCGCGGGTGCGCGAGGAGCTTGGGCTCGGTGCGCAGGACGACCCGGCACTGGAGGCAATCCTGCGCCAGGGCTATCGAGGCTCTCGCTACTCCTTCGGCTACCCCGCCTGCCCGGACCTCGAGGACCGCGCGGGGATCGTGCGTCTCCTCGATCCCGCTCGCATCGGCGTTGTGCTCTCCGAGGAGTTCCAGCTGCATCCCGAGCAGTCCACCGACGCGATCGTGGTGCACCATCCCGAGGCGAAGTACTTCAATGCCCGGTGAGAAGCTGCGGCGAGCATGACGGGGCCTCCGCTGGGCGTCGATGCGGTGCTGTTCGATCTCGACGGGCTGCTCATCGACTCCGAACCGCTCTGGCATCACGTCGAGGCGGCCGTCTTCGCCGATCTCGCAGGTCCGGGCGAGTGGACCGCCACCCAGGCCGCAGAGCTGATCGGGAACCCGCTGCCCGTCTCCGCAGCCCGACTCGCTCGGGCGGCCGGGTCACCCGCCTCGACCGAGGAGACCTTGGCGGCGCTGGTCGACGGGATGGCGCGGGCGCTGTCGGCGGGGGCCCCGTTCAAGCCGGGAGCGCTGGCCCTGCTGGGTGGGCTACGAGCGAGCGGTGTCCCGCTTGGGCTGGTCTCCTCCTCCTACCGGCAGATCCTGGACGTCGTGCTGCGACTTCTGCCCCGGCACACCTTTGGGGTGAGCGTGGCTGGGGACGAGGTTCGGCGGACGAAGCCAGACCCTGAGCCATACCGGGCCGCCCTGGCGGCACTGGGGGCCAGAGCCGGGCGGACCCTGGTCCTGGAGGACTCCGCCACCGGTGCGCGCTCAGCGCAGGCGGCCGGCTGCCACGTGGTTGTCGTCCCCGACCTGGCGCCGCTTCCGGCTGACCACCCCTGGCCGCAGGCGGCCTCGCTGGCAGACCTGGACCCGCACCGGTTGGGTGAGTACATGTCCGGCTGAGCCTGGGCAGGCCGGAGGCATCCTCTGGAGCTACTCCGTCGCGATCGCGCCGAGGACGTCCAGCCGGGCAGCCCGTCTGGCCGGGAGGATGGCGGCTGCCAGCCCGGCGAGGGCCGACATGGCGAACACCACCGCCAGCAGGGGCCACGGGATCCCGAGCACGGCGATGCCGTCCTCAGCCAAGGCACGTTGGATCGCGACCCCGAACGCCAGTCCCAGCACGACGCCGAGGACGGCGCCGAACAGGGCGATCAGCACCGCTTCGATCCGGATCATCCGTCCCACCTGCTGACGGGAGGTACCGACTGCCCGAAGCAGCCCGATCTCGCGCGTGCGCTCGAGCACGGAGAGCGCCAACGTGTTCACGATCCCGAGGACGGCGATGACCACGGCCAGGCCGAGCAGGCCGTACACCAGGTTGAGCAGCTGCCCGACCTGGTCGCGAACCTGGTCGGCGACCTCGGTCTGGTCCAGCAGCTGCACGGTCGGGAAGTCTGCGAGCGCAGCCTCGAGCGCTGGGCGCAGGTCGCCGGCACTGGTCCGGTCCTCGGCGACGACGTAGAGGGCCGAGTCCAAGTCGGGCACCCCGACTCGAGCGAACTCCTGCCGGTCCACGATCACCCCGCTGAGCTGCCCGGCCTCGGCGAGGACCGCGCCGAGGCGGTACTGCTGCGGCCCGGATGGCCAGGTCACCGTCACCTGGTCGTCGACGCCGACGCCCAGGGACTCCGCGGTGGGTTGGGTCATGGCGACGGCCCCGGCCGACAAGGAGTTCAGCGACCCAGCAAGCTCGTCGACCACGAGTACCGCTGCGAGGGTCGTGGGGTCCACACCGACTGCGAAGCTGAGATTCTGCTCCTCGCCCGCACGCCTGCCCTGTCCTTGGCCACCGCGACCGTCGGTGTCCGGTTCTCCGAGCAGGACAGGGCTCTGACCGACGCTGGACACGATCTCCACGCCTGGGACGTCGCCGACCGCCTGCGCCACCTCCGGGGTGAACGCCTCGAAGGACCGACTCGTCACGAGGTAGTCAGCCGTGAGGGTGTCCTGGATGGTGGTCTCGACCGACGCCGTCGCCGACGAGCCGAGGACGCCGATCGTGGTGACCAGCGCGAGCCCGACCATCAGGGCCCCGGCGGTGGCGGCGGTGCGGCGGCGGTCCCGCTGGGCGTTGCGAAGAGCCAGGCGGCCGACGGTCGTGCGGCTCAGGGGCGCGCCGAGGACGCGCAGGACGGCGCCGCCGACGACGGCCGCGAGCAGGACGACGCCGATGAAGACAGCCAGGATCCCAGCCCCGACGAAGGTGATCGCGTTCGAGACCGGGACCAGCAGACCGATGCTCAGCAGGCCTGCGCCGAGCAGGAGCAGCAGCCCGCCGATGATGCTGCGCAGGCGCAGCGAGCGGGCCGGCAGCACGACGTCGTCGCGAAGCGCGGCGACCGGGGGGATCCGGCCCGCTCGCCTGGCCGGCACCCAGGCGGCGACCATCGTCAGGGCAACCCCGAGAAGCAGTGCCACCAGCACCGTGCGCGGCGCCACGACCAGAGAGCTGTCGGGGAGGTCGAGCCCGACCGCGCCGATCAGGGCCCGGAGCGCGACCGCCAGCAGCACGCCGAGGACCAGTCCCAGGATGCCTCCGATGAGCCCGACGAGGAGGGCCTCGAGCAGCACCGACGCCGTGACCTGCCGCCTGCTTGCACCGACGGCGCGGAGCAGAGCCAGCTCTCGGGTGCGGCGGGCGATGAGGACGCTGAACGTGTTCACGATGATGAACCCACCGACGAATAGCGAGACCGCCGCGAACACCAGCAAGAACGTCGTGAAGAAGCTGAGCCCCTCGTTGATGGCGTCGGAGATCTCGTCCTGCAGCTCCTCGCCCGTCTGGACGTCGACCTCGAGCCCGCGCAGACCGGGCCCACGTGCCTCGGCGAACGCCGCACGGACGTCCTCGGCCAGCTGGTCCTGACTCACGCCGTCCTCCGCCAAGGCCACCAGCTCGGTCCAGCGGTCCCCGCCCAGCAGCAGCCGTTGCGCCCGCTCGGGTGCGAAGGCCGTGAGGGTGGCCCCTGCGAGGTTGCCGCCCGTGCCGAATCGGAAGACGCCGACGAGCTCGGCCTTCACGGTCGGCCCGGGTGTGATGATCCGGACCTCGTCGCCGAGCGCGAACCCGGCATCGGCGAACGACTCGCTGTCCACGGCGATCTCGTCACGTCCCGACGGGGCGACACCCTCGACGATGGTGAGCTGGGACAAGGCCGGTTCGTCGATCCAGCTGACCCCCAACGTGGGCGGCCCCACGGTCCCGACCGCCTCACCCTGGGGGTCGATCAGGGTGACGCCCGTGGCGGTCACCGAGCCAGCAGCCGTGGCCGCACCGTCGGTCCGGGAGACGACGTCGAGAGCGGCCGCGGGAAGGCTGCCTGCCGCGCTCGTGGCCTGCAGCGACTCCACCTCTGTTGCGGCGGTCACGACGACGTCGGGTTGCTGCTGGTCGAACAGCTCGGTGAAGGTGCGCTGCAACGTGTCGGTGAAGACGTAGGTCCCGGCGACGAACGCGACGCCGAGCAGCACCGCCAGCATGGACAGCACGAGTCGGCCCTTGTGGGCCAGGGCGGTTCGAAGGGTCGCTCGAAGCACGTCAGCGGGCCAGGTTCGAACCACCGGGCGAGCCGGGATCGATCAGGTGGGAGGTGTCGAGCTGCTTCATCCGGTCCAGGACCGACTCTGCAGTCGGCTCGGTGAGCTCGTCGACGATGCGACCGTCGGCGAGGAAGAGCACCCGGTCGGCGTAGGAGGCCGCGATCGCGTCGTGGGTGACCACGGCGACCGTCTGGCCGAAGTCGTCCACGCACGTGCGCAGGAAGCCCAGGACCTCCGCGCCGGAGCGCGAGTCGAGGTTCCCGGTCGGCTCGTCGGCGAAGACGATGTCTGGGCGGCTCACCAGGGCACGGGCGCAGGCAACCCGTTGCTGCTGCCCGCCGGAGAGCTGGCTCGGGCGGTGGTCGAGTCGGTCTCCGAGACGCACGGCCGACACCACTGTGTCGAACCAGGCGCGGTCCACCGCTCGCCCGGCGATGTCCAGGGGAAGCGTGATGTTCTCCTCGGCCGTGAGCGTCGGCACCAGGTTGAAGGCCTGGAAGACGAAGCCGACCCGGTCCCGTCGGATCCTCGTGAGCTCCTTGTCGTTGAGGGTCGTCAGATCGACCTCCCCGAGCAGGACCTGACCGTTGGTCGCCACGTCGAGCCCGGCAAGGCAGTGCATGAGGGTGGACTTGCCGGAGCCGGAGGGGCCCATGATGGCGGTGAGCTGTCCCTCGGCCAGCTCCACGTCGACGCCGTCCAGCGCCCGGACCTTGGTGCCGCCCTCGCCGTACTCCTTGACGAGGGCGACGGCTCGGGCGGTGCGGCTGTGGTCAGGTCCGTCGGCGGGCACGTCTGGACGCTACCTGGCCACGACGCCTCGCGGCGTTCCCGGTGGCCGTGGGCGCCTCAGCCCCGTGGGGCCTCGATGTGCCCCGGCAGCGGGGGCGGTGTCCCGCCGAACTCCGGGCACATCGCCTGATGCGGGCAGAACGAGCAGAGACTGCTGCGGCGTGGCCGCCAGTCCTGCCCCTCGGTCGCACGTTCGATCGCCGCCCAGATGGCCTCCAGCTGGCGCTCCAAGGTGAGGAGGTCCGCCTCGTCCGGCTGGTCCTCCACGATCTGGCCGTCCGCCAGGTACACGAGCCGAAGCATGGCCGGGATCGGGCGCCCGCTGCGCCAGAGCGCGAGGGCGTAGCAGCGGAGCTGGAAGACCGCACGTCGTTCGAACAGCGGGTCGGGCGCCCGGCCGGTCTTGTAGTCGACCACGCGAAGGGCACCGTCGGGTGCTTCGTCGAGCCGATCGATGATGCCTCGGAGCAGCAGGCCGGACCGGAGCGGGGCACTCACCGCGACCTCCAACCCCGCTGGGCGAAGCCGGGTCGGATCCTCGAGGGCGAAGTAACGGCCGACGAGGGTCTCGGCATCGCGGAGCCAGCGGCTCGAGACATCCTGATCCGCAGCGGGGTCCACCTTCGGCCCCGACGTCGAGGGCCCCAGCAGGGCGGCCAGCCCAGGCTGCTCGGCCAGCATGTCCTCCCACGCCGGCCGAACGAGCCCTGCGGCAGCCTGCGGCGTGCGTTGACCGGCGGCCAGCCCGAACAGCCGTTCCAGCACGAGGTGAACCAGCGTGCCGCGGACCGCAGCGGGGCTGGGAGGCTCCGGCAGCCGATCGATGGTGCGGAACCGGTACAGCAGCGGGCAGGTCTTGAAGTCCGCCGCCCGCGACGGTGACAGCGACGGCTCGTCGGGCCGTTCGGGCAGTCCCGCGGGTTGGGCCGCGGGGTCGTCTTGCACACGCTGCTGCAGGCCGCTCACGGGTCGACTGTAGGTGGCCCCCCCGACCGTCCGGCCACGTGCGCAGCCGGGCCGCCCTCTAGCCTGCGGGTATGCCCTTCAGTCCTGGCGACCGCGTCCAGCTGACCGACCGACGCGGGCGGCACCACACCGTCGTGCTCGAGCCGGCCAAGGTGTTCCACACCCACAAGGGTCAGATCGCCCACGACGACCTCCTTGCCCTCGAGGAGGGTTCGGTGGTGAGGAGCTCACGCGGTGAGGTCTACCTGGCGTTGCGTCCCCTGCTCTCGGACTTCGTGCTGTCCATGCCACGCGGCGCCGCCGTGGTCTACCCGAAGGACGCGGCAGCCATCATCGGGCTGGCCGACGTGTACCCCGGAGCCACGGTGGTCGAGGCCGGGGCGGGCTCGGGGGCGCTCACCCTCTCGCTGCTGCGCGCCGTCGGCGAGCACGGCCGGGTGCACTCCTTCGAGCGGCGGACCGACTTCGCCGCCGTCGCGGCCACCAACGTGTCCGCCTACGTCGGCCGCGAGCCCGCCAACTGGCACCTCACCGTCGGCGACCTCGTCGAGGCGCTCCCAGGGGTGGTGCCAGCCGGGGCGGCAGACCGGGTCCTGCTCGACATGCTCGCACCCTGGGAGTGCGTCGGCGCCGTGGCCGAGGCGTTGCGACCTGGCGGCGTCCTGTGTGCCTACGTGGCCACGACCACCCAGCTGTCACGGATGGTGGAGACGTTGCGCGAGCACACCGGCTTCACCGAGCCCGTCGCCCAGGAGACGCTGGTGCGTGCTTGGCACGTGGAGGGGCTCGCGGTGCGCCCGGAGCACCGCATGGTGGGCCACACCGGCTTCCTGGTGACGGCCCGCCGACTCGCCCCAGGAGTCATCGCCCCGCAGCGGAGACGGCGGCCCGCGCCGGGTGCCTACGGTGAGGACTACACCCGCACACAGCTGGACCAGGAGGACCCTGCGTAGGCCGGTTGCCGCCGCGTCCCGGAGTCGGACACGCGCAAGGCCCACGGACACCGGTGGCGTCGGTGGCCCAAGTGGGTAGGGTCGGAGGCGTCCCCCGAGGAGGGAGGTGGCCCCATGGCAGACCAGCCCGCAGCGCAAGGCGAGCAGCGTAGCGACGCCGAGCTCGAGGCGCAGGTCAACCACCTGCAGCAGGAGCTGGCGGCGGTGCGAGGCCGGATGTCGGAGTCGCCTCGGCACGCCCGGATGCTCGAGGACCGGCTGGCCACCCTGCAGCACCGAGTGGCCTCGCTCAGCGAGCAGAACGAGCGGCTCGCCGGCACGCTGCGGGACGCCCGCGAGCAGATCGTCTCGCTGCGGGAGGAGATCGACCGCCTGGCTCAGCCACCGGCCGGCTACGGCACCTTCTTGGAGTCCTTCGACGACGGTTCGGTCGACGTCCTCACCGGAGGGCGCAAGCTTCGGGTGCGGGTGAGCCCGAACCTCGACGTGCCGGCGCTGCAACCGGGCCAGGAAGTCATGCTCAACGAGGCCCTCAACGTGGTGGACGCCATGGCCTACGAGGACGTCGGCGAGGTGGTGATGCTCAAGGAGGTGCTCGCCGACCGCCGGCGAGTCCTCGTGCTGTCCCGGACCGACGAGGAGCGAGTGCTCCGCCTCGCCGAGCCGCTGCTGGCCGAGGTCCTGCGGGCCGGGGACTCGCTGCTCTACGACGCCCGATCCGGCTTCGTGCTGGAACGGGTTCCCAAGGCGGAGGTCGAGGAGCTCGTCCTCGAAGAGGTGCCCGACATCGACTACTCCGACATCGGTGGGCTGGGCGCCCAGATCGAGCAGATCCGGGACGCTGTCGAGCTGCCCTACGTCCACCAGGACCTCTTCGCCGAGCACCAGCTGCGGGCGCCGAAGGGCGTCCTGCTCTACGGGCCACCGGGGTGCGGCAAGACGCTCATCGCCAAGGCCGTGGCGGCGTCGCTGGCTCGCAAGGTGGCTGAGGTCTCCGGCCGGAGCGACGTGCGCAGCTTCTTCCTCAACATCAAGGGCCCCGAGCTGTTGAACAAGTACGTCGGCGAGACCGAACGACACATCCGCCTGGTGTTCCAGCGGGCCCGCGAGAAGGCCTCCAGCGGCGCACCGGTCATCGTGTTCTTCGACGAGATGGACTCGCTCTTCCGGACCCGCGGCAGCGGGGTGTCCTCGGACGTGGAGAACACCATCGTCCCGCAGCTGCTGAGTGAGATCGACGGGGTGGAGTCGCTGGAGAACGTCATCGTGATCGGGGCCAGCAACCGCGAGGACATGATCGACCCGGCCATCCTGCGACCGGGGCGCCTCGACGTGAAGATCAAGATCGAGCGACCGGACGCGGAGTCCGCGCGCGACATCTTCGCCAAGTACCTCCTCCCGAGCCTGCCGCTGCACCCAGACGACCTCTCCGAGCACGGTGGTGACCGAGAGGCGACGGTCAGCGCGATGATCCAGCGGGCGGTCGAGCGGATGTACTCCGAGAGCGAGGAGAACCGCTTCCTCGAGGTGACGTACGCGAACGGGGAGAAGGAGGTGCTCTACTTCAAGGACTTCAACTCCGGCGCGATGATCCAGAACGTCGTGGACCGAGGGAAGAAGTCGGCCATCAAGGAGTTCCTGGAGACCGGGCAGAAGGGCATGAGGGTCCAGCACCTGATGACTGCCTGCTACGAGGAGTTCCGGGAGAACGAGGACCTGCCGAACACCACCAACCCGGATGACTGGGCACGCATCTCCGGCAAGAAGGGCGAACGGATCGTGTTCATCCGCACCTTGATCCAGGGCAAGCAGGGCACTGAGGCCGGGCGCTCGATCGACACAGTCGCCAACACCGGGCAGTACCTCTAGGAGCCCTGCGAGGAAGGGCCTGGCGAGCCCCGGCCGTAGGCTGGCCGGGTGAGCGCGCGCCGGGTGCTGGGCATCGAGACCGAGTACGGCATCTCGGTGCTGGGCCACTCCGAGGCCAACCCGATGACGACGTCCTCCCAGGTGGTCAACGCCTATGCCACCGAGCACACCCGGATGCGACGGCCCAGCTGGGACTTCGAGGAGGAGAACCCGCTGCGGGACGCGCGTGGATTCGACCTGGGTCGCGACCTGGCCGATCCCAGCCTGCTCACCGACGAGGACGTCGGGATGGCCAATGTCATCCTCACCAACGGTGCCCGCCTCTACGTCGACCACGCTCACCCGGAGTACTCCTCGCCAGAGGTCATCGGGCCACGGGCTGCGGTCGCGTGGGACAAGGCGGGTGAACAGGTGATGGCTGCCGCAGCCGCGGCAGCCTCACGCCTGCACGGGCGGACCTTCGCCCTGTACAAGAACAACACCGACAACAAGGGCGCGTCCTACGGGTGCCACGAGAACTACCTCATGCGCAGATCAACCTCCTTCGCCTCGATCGTGCGCACGCTGGTCCCGTTCTTCGTCTCCCGGCAGGTGGTGTGTGGGGCCGGTCGAGTGGGCCTGGGTGCCGATGGCGCTGAGGTCGGCTACCAGCTGAGCCAACGAGCCGACTTCATCGAGGTCGAGGTCGGGCTGGAGACGACGCTCAAGCGCCCCATCGTCAATACCCGCGACGAGCCGCACGCCGACGCCGCCACCTATCGCCGACTGCATGTGATCGTCGGCGACGCCAACCTCTCGGAGGTGGCGACGTTCCTCAAGCTCGGGACCACATCGCTCGTGCTGGACATGCTGGAGGCCGGGTGGCCGGACGAGGGGGTCGCGCTTCGGGACCCGGTGGCCGCGATCCGCACCATCTCTCACGATCCCTCCCTTCGTGCCACGGTGGAGCTGGACGACGGGCGGCAGGTGAGCGGCCTGGACCTGCAGTACTGGTACCTGGATCGGGTTCGGGCGTTCCTGCGCAGCGGGCACGGCGCTGAGCGAGGGAACCCACCGGACGCCGACCCCGAGACCGAGGACGTGCTGGTCCGTTGGCAGCAGGTGCTCGACGACCTCGCCAGGGACCCCATGGCCTGCGCGGACCGGCTGGACTGGGTGGCCAAGCTGTCGTTGCTGGAGGGCTACCGGGCGCGGGACGGCCTGGCGTGGGCGGATCCCAAGCTGGCGTTGGTCGACCTGCAGTACGCCGACGTCCGACCGGAGAAGGGTCTCTACCGTCGGCTTGAGTCCCGCGGCCGGATGCAGCGGGTACTGGACGATCGTGAGGCCGAGGCCGCGGTGCAGCACCCGCCAGAGGACACGAGGGCCTACTTCCGCGGCCGATGCTTGGACAAGTACGCCGAGCACGTGGCTGCCGCCTCCTGGGACTCGGTGATCTTCGACATCCCCGGCCGGGCTGCGCTGCAGCGGGTGCCCACGATGGAGCCGCTGCGCGGAACCCGCCAGCACGTCGGAGGGTTGCTGGATCGCTGTGCGTCGGCCGAGGAGCTGGTGGACGCCCTGACCGGTCGCTGAGGACGGCCCCGTCGTCGGTTCCAGGCGCGCCCGGTCGCCCACGGGGCGAGGAACGGGTTGGATAGGGTCGCAAAGCCGACGTCCCGTACGGGGCTCGGTGAGCCGCTGTCAGCGAAGGAGCTGCCTGTGACGAGCCGTGAGAGCCCGCAGCACCGACCGACCCGGCGGGAGCAAGAGCCGACGGAGTCCGACGGCACCGAGGTGAGCACAGAGGCGCAGGAACGCCAGGCCAAGCTCGCCGACGACGTCGACACCATCCTGGACGAGATCGACGACGTCCTGGAGGAGAACGCCGAGGACTTCGTCCGTGGCTTCGTGCAGAAGGGCGGCCAGTGAACGTCGGCCCGCCGGGAACGGGGCCGACCGGCAGCACGGGGCTCCCGCCGGGCTTCATGTCCCGCTCGACGGCCTCCTTCGCCGAGTTCCTCTCGGTGTCCGCCCCAGAGCTGCTCCCGAGCCTGCCCGCCCTGGCCCGCCTCGCGCCCCCCACCGACGCCGTCGCCACCCCGCACGGCACGACGATCGTCGCCGCGACGTTCGACGGCGGGGTGGTGATGGCCGGAGACCGCCGCGCGACCATGGGGAACGTGATCGCGCAGCGCGACATCGAGAAGGTCTTCCCGGCCGACGAGTACTCCTGCGTCGGCATCGCCGGCTCTGCCGGCATCGCGGTCGAGCTCGTACGACTGCTGCAGGTCGAGCTGCGCCACTACGAGAAGATCGAGGGCACCGTGCTCTCCTTGGAAGGCAAGGCCAACCGGCTCGGCAGCATGATCCGCCAGAACCTGCCGCTGGCCATGCAGGGACTCGGGGCGGTCCCCCTGTTCGCGGGGTTCGACCTGCTGGCCCAGGAAGGCCGGATCTTCTCCTACGACCTCACGGGCGGGCGCTACGAGGAGCATCATTTCCACGCCGTCGGGTCCGGCTCGCTCTTCGCTCGAGGCTCGCTGAAGAAGCTCTACCGAGCCGAGGACGGGATGGGCGGGGCTGTTCGGGTGGTGATCGAGGCCCTCTACGACGCTGCCGACGACGACTCCGCCACGGGGGGACCTGACCTGTCCCGGGGGATCTTCCCTGTGGTCGCCGCCGTGACCGCCGAGGGTTACGCCCGGCTGACCGACGAGGAGGTCGGACGGGCGGTGGGCACGATGGTGGACCGGCGACGCGCGCGCCCGGACGGCCCCCTGGCCCCGGCCGAGCCGGCCGCCGACGGAGGTGCGTCCGCGTGAGCATGCCGTTCTACGTCTCTCCTGAGCAGCTCATGAAGGACCGCGCGGACTACGCCCGGAAAGGGATCGCGCGCGGGCGCAGCGTCGTGGTCCTCCAGTACGACGAGGGCATCTGCTTCGTCGCCGAGAACCCCTCGCGCGCGCTGCACAAGATCAGCGAGATCTACGACCGGATCGCCTTCGCGGCCGTCGGCAAGTACAACGAGTTCGAGAACCTGCGAGTGGCTGGGGTCCGGTTGGCCGACATGCGCGGCTACGCCTACGACCGGCAGGATGTGAGCGGTCGGGCGCTGGCGAACGCCTACGCCCAGACCCTGGGCACGATCTTCACGACCGAGCCGAAGCCCTACGAGGTCGAGATCATCGTCGCCGAGGTCGGCGCCAACACGGAGACCGACCAGATCTATCGGCTCACCTACGACGGGTCGGTCGCTGACGAGCGGGGATCCTCGGCGATGGGTGGCAACGCCGAAGCAGTGGGTCGTGTCCTGTCCGAGCGGTACGAGTCGGGGGCCGACCTGGCGACCGTGCTGCGGCTGGCGGTGGACGCCCTGGTGTCCGCCAACGACGGCAAACCCCGACGCCTGAGTGCGGGCGACCTGGAGGTGGCCGTGCTCGAACGAAGCCGGCCCAACCGGGCGTTTCGTCGCCTGTCCGGGGACGAGCTCGACCGGCTGCTCGGCGACGTCACGTCCCAGGTCTGACGATGGCGGATGCGGCTGCTGCCCGGGCCATGCAGCGGCGCATCTTCGGGCTGGAGACCGAGTACGGCGTCACCTGCACCTTCCGTGGGCAGCGGCGGCTGAGCCCGGACGAGGTTGCTCGGTACTTGTTCCGACGAGTGGTCTCTTGGGGGCGTTCGAGCAACGTCTTCCTCCGCAACGGCGCTCGCCTGTACCTCGACGTGGGGAGCCATCCCGAGTACGCCACGCCCGAGTGCGACGACGTGATCGAGGTCGTGAAGCACGACAAGGCGGGAGAACGCATCCTCGAGGGACTGCTCATCGACGCCGAGCAGCGGCTGGCAGAGGAGGGCATCCACGGAGACGTCTACCTGTTCAAGAACAACACCGACTCCGCCGGCAACTCCTACGGCTGCCATGAGAACTACCTGGTGGGTCGGCACGGCGAGTTCTCCCGACTGGCCGACGTCCTGCTGCCCTTCCTGGTGAGCCGCCAGATCATCGCAGGTGCCGGCAAGGTGTTGCAGACCCCGCGCGGGGCGGTCTTCTCCGTCAGCCAGCGTGCCGAGCACATCTGGGAAGGGGTCTCCAGCGCCACCACGCGGTCGCGGCCCATCATCAACACCCGCGACGAGCCGCACGCTGACGCCGATCGGTTCCGACGCCTGCACGTCATCGTGGGGGACTCCTCGATGAGCGAGACGACAACGCTGCTCAAGGTCGCCTCCACCGACCTGGTGATCCGGCTGGTCGAGGCGGGGCTCCCGGTCCGGGACCTGGCGCTGGAGAACCCGATCCGGGCGATCCGCGAGATCAGCCACGACCCCACCGGACGCCGCCGGGTTCGGCTGGCGAACGGTCGAGAGGCAACCGCGCTGGAGATCCAGGAGGTCTACCTCACCAGGGTTCGCGACCTCTGCGACCGTGAGGGCTGGGCCGACCCGCGAACACGTCGGGTGCTGGACCTCTGGGAACGTACCCTCAAGGCAGTGGACTCCGGCGACCTGTCGCTGGTGGAGCGCGAGATCGACTGGGTGATCAAGTACCGACTGCTGGAGCGATACCAGGAACGGCACCACCTCACCATGGCCTCGCCCCGCATCGCGCAGCTGGACCTCGCCTACCACGACATCCGACGCGACCGAGGCCTGTACTACCTGCTGGAGCGGCAGGGGGCACTCGCACGGGTGAGCCGAGACCTGGACATCTTCGAGGCCAAGACGCGGCCGCCGCAGACAACTCGAGCCCGGCTGCGTGGGGAGTTCATCCGACGGGCTCAGGAGAAGCGCCGGGACTTCACCGTGGACTGGGTCCACCTCAAGCTCAACGACCAGGCACAGCGCACGGTGCTGTGCAAGGACCCGTTCAAGGCCGTCGACGACCGAGTCGACCGGTTGATCGCCGGGATGTGACGGTATGAGACGCTGCCGCGGTGATGCTCACGAGTCGCTGGCGCCGCGTGCTGCCCTTCCTAGCGGTCGTCGCCGTCCTCAGCATGACGGCATGCACGGACGGCTCGGGCGGCGCGAGCGGTAGTCCCGACGCCTCGGGGGAGCAGGCCGGCGGGGTCGTGGTGAGTGGCGACTTCGGCGACACCCCCGAGATCGAGGTTCCCGAGGGCGACCCGCCAGCAGGGCTCGAGACAAGCGTTGCCAGCGAGGGTCCGGATGTCGACGGGACGAGCGTCGCAGAGGGAGACCTCATCGTCGTGAACTACCAGGGCGAGGTGTGGGAGACCGGGAACACCTTCGACTCCTCCTTCGACCGGGACGCGCCCTTCGCAACGAGCATCGGCACCGGCTCGGTCATCCCCGGCTGGGATCAGGGCCTGGTGGACCAGCCCGTCGGAGCTCGGGTGGTGCTGGTGATCCCGCCCGAGGACGCCTACGGGGAGCAGGGCACGGAGGGTATCCCGCCAGACTCGACGCTCGTGTTCGTCGTCGACATCCTGGGCTCCTACAGCTCGGCAGACGCCGCGACCGGACCCGCCGTCGAGGGCATCCCCAAAGACGTCCCCAGTGTCACCGGCGAGGTCGGCCAGGAACCGGCACTCGAGCTCAGCAAGGCCAAGCCACGCACGTCCTCGCGCTCGACCCTGGTCAACCAAGGAACCGGGGAGGAGCTCGTCGAGGGCCAGACCCTCGTCGTGGAGGCGCTGCAAGTTGCCTATCCGGACGGGGAGGTCGACTTCTCCTCCTGGAGCGGGTCACCGCTCACCTTCACCCCGGAGCTGGTGCCAGGACTCACCGAGGCTCTCGAGGGCCAAGCTGTCGGTGCTCGCGTCGTCTCCGAGATCGCCGCCGAGGACAACGAGGGCACAGCCATCGTCCTCGTCATCGACGTGATCGGAGCCTTCTAGCCCCGGCACGGGATCAGGTGGCGAGCTGCGCCGCGTGCCAGCCGGCTGCCGCCGAGGCCAGGAACGCTGCGGGGTCCTCCGACAGACCGCGGCCCATCGTGCTCAGGGTGACCGGGACGTCGGCGAGGGCGGCCATCAGCCGCTCCGTCTGAGGCCGGGTGATCGAGACCAGCCGGTGAGCAGCGCCGGTCCCACGCGACTGCGTCTCCTTGAGCATGGCAGCCAGCTGCTCGGACACGGTGACACCGAGATCCCCCGCGATCTCCGGAACGACGACGTCAGCGGGGAGCAGCGCGACGCGTCCGAGCGCGGTCAGACTGTGGTGGGACACGCCGACGTGGCGCGCACGTGGATCGGCCTGGCTGACCCGCAAGGCCGCGACGGCTCGTCCGCGGAGCGTCCCGGTCGCGTTGATGACGTCACCGACCGAGACCCCGCTGAAGCCCCAGCGGGTCCCGGTACCGAGGTTGCCGGGACCCTGGGCCACGACCGCGAGATCGGCCGCGAGCACGTGCTTGGCGGCCAGGAGACCGGTGTGCACCGTGACGGCCTCGAGGTCGGCGCCATAGGCCTGGCCAGTGCTGACGGTGCCGACGAGCCATCCAGCCGAACGGAGCGCGGCTACCGATCGTGAGAACGGCATGGCCAGCGCACCTCCATCAGTCATGACGTAGGCCGCGCGCAGGCCGTCATCCCAGGCGCGCGCTCCGGCCAGGACTGCCGGGAGTGCCGAGTGCAGATCCGCGACCACGACGGGCATCCCCCCGAGGTTGTCGGCGTCTCGCAGGATCGCGTGGTGCGGTGAGTCCTGCTCGTCGACGCCGAGCACGGTGGTCTGGCTCGGCGTGTAGCGGGCCTTCACGACGTGGCCGGGCGTCCTGGGGGGGTGGTCGGGGTGATCAGCCATGAGCGCGTCGGGGATCGCCACCACGATCGCCAGTCCACCGGTGCCCAGGCCCAGGGCCAGGGCTGTGGTGTTCAGGAGCAGTCGCTGCCCCGGCTCAGGTGTGCCGAGCAGGTCGGTGTACGCCAAGGCGCGAACCTCGGGGGAGTCCTCGGCAGGGGCACCGTCCGGCGTCGCTGCCTCGACGGCCTCGAGCCTGGCCGAGACCACGACCGCACCGGGCCATCGGTGCAGCACCTCCAGGCACGTCGCCGCTCGCCACTGGATCACCCTCCGGACCCTAGCGGTCCGGAACGATCGCGCCCCTGCCTGCAGCCCGCGGCGATGACCTGCGCGATCGCGCGCTTGCGCCGCCGCGGACGCAGAGCGCGTAGCATCGGGAGCCAGCCGAGCCATCGAAGGAGACCGGCGTGTTCAGAAGCCTCGGGCCGACAGAGCTGTTCCTGATCCTGGCCATCATCCTGCTCCTCTTCGGGGCCAAGAAGCTCCCGGACGCGGCGCGTGGCATGGGCCGTTCGTTGCGGATCTTCAAGGCAGAGACCAAGGGGCTTGTCGACGACGAGCCAGAGCAGGCCGGACCTGCTCCGACCACGCCGCGGGTGGACACCGATGCTCGACAGCTCGAAGCGCCGGACGTGCCACCGCAGGCCACGCCGAAGGCCGTCGACGAGCCCCGGCGCGCCGAGTAGTCCACGCCCTGCCGAGCGCACGCACGGTCGGGCATCCTTCCAGCGACATGGCCACCATGACCCGGCAGCAGCCCGGAACCCCCGAGGACGAGGGTGGCCGTATGCCCTTGGTCGAGCATCTCCGGGAGCTTCGGACCCGGTTGTTCCGCTCCGCACTCGGCATCGTCGTCGGTGTCGTCGTCGGCATCGTGTTCTACCAGCAGATCCTCGACGCCTTCATCGGCCCGTTCCAGGACACGGTCAACCGGCTGGAGGCCGAGCAGGGGCTGGACGCCGAGATCAACTTCGACGGCATCGCGGACCCCTTCACGATCCCGCTGCGGATCGCGCTGCTCACCGGCCTCGTCGTCGGGGCACCGGTGTGGATCTACCAGCTCTGGGCCTTCGTCGTCCCAGGTCTCTACCGCCGAGAGCGTCGGTGGGCGATCGCGGTCCTGTGTACCGCGGTGCCACTCTTCCTGGCCGGAGTGGTGCTGTGCTACTGGCTGCTCCCCAAAGGGCTGGCCGTCCTGCTCGGGTTCACTCCTCAGGGTGTGAGCAACATCGTCTCGTTCACCAACTACTTCACCTTCGTCGTCCGCCTGGAGCTCGTGTTCGGGATCGCCTTCCTGCTGCCGGTGTTCGTCGTGCTGCTCAACGCCGTCGGGATCTTCAGCGGTGCCACGTTGTCGAACGCCCGGCGATGGATCGTGGTCGGCGTGTTCGTCTTCGCCGCCGTCGCCACGCCGACCGGAGACCCCGTCACGATGCTGCTCCTCGCCGTTCCGATGTGGCTGCTGTTCGAGGCCGCTGTGCTCATCTGTCGTCTCAACGACCGACGACGAGCCCGCGGCGCGAGCGAGCCGGACCTGTCCGGGCTCGCCGACGACGAGGCCAGCCCGCTTTCGGCACCCGAGGAAGAGAGCACCCCGTGAGTACCCAGGACGTCCCGGTCCTGGTCAACCCCACTTCGGGGAGGGGTCGCGGTGGTCGCTACGCCCAGGTGGCCATCGAGGCCATGGGTGCTGGTGGGGCCGTCGTGCAGCGGCTGCAGGGGGTCGACGCGGCCGATGCCGTGCACCTGGCCCGTCAGGCCGTCGAGGCCGGTGCCGACCGGCTCTACGTGGTCGGTGGTGACGGCATGGTGCATCTGGGGCTGCAGGCGGTGGCCGGGACGGACACCGCCCTGGGAATCATCCCAGCGGGCACCGGTGACGACTTCGCCCGGCTGCTGGGAATCCCGCGTCGTGACCCGGCCAGCTCGGCACAGGCCCTGTTGCACGGCCAGGTACGGACCATCGACGCCGGCCAGGACGGCGATGGCCGCTGGTTCGCCGGCGTCGTCGCCGCCGGTTTCGACAGCCTCGTGAACGATCGGGCCAACCAGATGCGCTGGCCGAAGGGTCAGGCCCGGTACCCCGTGGCGGTCCTCGCCGAGCTGCGGACGTTCGAGGCGCTGCGCTTCCGGATCGTGCTGGACGGAGTCCAGACCGATGGGGAGGCGATGATGGTCGCGGTCGCCAACGGGCGGTCCTACGGCGGCGGCATGCTCGTGTGCCCGGAGTCCGACCCGGCCGACGGCCTTCTCGACGTGCTCGTCGCCGAGCGCATCAGCAAGGCGGCGTTCGTCCGCATCTTCCCCAGGGTGTATCGAGGCAAGCACCTGAGCCACCCGGCCGTGACGGTCCATCGGGCGAAGGAGGTCCGGCTGGAGTCGGCCGGGGTCTCGGCCTACGCCGACGGCGAGCTGTTGGGACCACTGCCCCGGAGCTTCCGCTGTGTGCCGGGTGCACTGCGAGTGGTGGTGCCGGCGGCGTCGTGATGGGTCCTGGCCCACCGGCGATCGAGCAGTTCGCGGCCGGCTACCCCTTCCTCCTCGACGACTACCAACGCCACGCCTGCGGTGCCCTGGCCGAGGGACGAAGCGTCCTGGTCGCGGCCCCCACCGGCGCGGGCAAGACCGTGGTCGGGGAGTTCGCGGTGCACCTGGCACGCGCAGCGGGACGGACCGCGTTCTACACCACCCCGATCAAGGCGCTGTCGAATCAGAAGTACGCCGACTTCGTGGAGCGCTACGGGTCGGCCGAGGTAGGGCTGCTCACGGGTGACGTGACCCGCAACCCGGACGCCTCGGTGGTGGTGATGACGACCGAGGTGCTGCGGAACATGCTCTACGCCGGGTCGCGCAGCCTGGCCCGCCTCGGCGCGGTGGTGCTCGACGAGGTCCACTACCTGGGGGACCGGGAGCGCGGACCGGTCTGGGAAGAGGTCATCATCACCCTGGCGCCGTCGGTGCCGGTCGCGGCGCTGTCAGCCACCGTGTCCAACGCCGAAGAGGTGGGTCGCTGGTTGGACGTGGTGCACGGCAGCACGGAGGTCGTGGTGGCCGAGACCCGCCCGGTTCCGCTGCGCCAGCACGTGTTGGCGGGCTCGACGATGCACGACCTGCTGGTCGGCCCGGGCCGCGTGAACCCAGAGCTCGTGCGGCTGGCCAGTGAGGCCGGCGCGGCAGACCGGCAGGGCCATCGACGTCCAGGGGCGGGCCGCCGGCGGCCGAGGACCGGGAGCCGGCACCTCATCCCCTCCCGGACGCGTGTCGTCCAGCGCCTGGAGTCGGCGGGTCTGCTGCCAGCGATCGTCTTCGTCTTCAGCCGCAAGGGGTGCGACGACGCCGTCGACCAGCTCGTGAGCGCCGGCACCTGGCTGACGCAGCCGCACGAGCGGGCCGAGATCCGGGCGGTGGTCGCCCAACGGTGCGCCGAGCTACCCGAGGAGGATCTGGCCGTCGTCGGCTTCCACCGTTGGCGAGACGCCCTGGAACGGGGCGTGGCTGCCCACCACGCGGGCGCGTTGCCGATGTTCAAGGAGACCGTCGAGGAGCTCTTCACTCGCGGCCTCGTACGGGTGGTGTACGCCACGGAGACGTTGGCGCTCGGGATCAACATGCCGGCCCGCAGCGTGGTGCTGGAGCGACTCCGCAAGTTCAACGGGCAGGAGCACGCAGACCTCAGCGCGGGCGAGTACACGCAGCTGACGGGACGGGGAGGTCGGCGAGGGATCGACGAGGAGGGGCACGCCGTGGTGCTCTGGCAGCCGGGCATCGACCCGGTCGCACTGGCGGGCCTGGCCACCACTCGGACCTACCCGCTGCGCTCGGCGTTCCGTCCGACCTACTCGATGGCCGTCAACCTGGTCGACCGCCAAGGCATGGCCCGGGCTCGAGACACCATCGCCTCCTCGTTGGCCCAGTTCCAGACCAACCGTCGGCTGGCCGAGCGGATCCGTGGCGAGCGCCGGCTCCAGACGCGTATCGAGCAGGTCCGCACCGAGATGACCTGCGAGCTCGGTGACGTCGAGGAGTACCGACGCCTCCTGTCCGAGCGTGATCGAGTGGCCGCGGCACCACCGGAGCGTCGAGGGGGGATGAGCACGGTCCTCGCGCAGCTCGCGGCGCTGCGCCCGGGCGACGTGGTGGTCCTCCCGGGCGCACGGCGTCGCACGCTGGCGGTCGTCATCGCCGCCGGCCGGGGTCAGGGGGAGGAGACCGGCCCGGTCACCGTGCTCACCGAGCGCGAGCGAGTCCGCGCGCTCGAGCCGGCCGATCTGGTGTTGGCCATGGGCCGCGACGCTCAGGCGGCCGGCGTCCCCACCGTCGGTCGGGTCGACCTGGCCCGAGCGGGCGACGTCCGTCGTCCGCACGTGCGCCGCGGCCTCATCGAGCAGATGCGAACGTTGTGGCCGCCCGAGGAGACGGGCCGGGTCGCTGAGGACCGGGCCGATGGAGCCGCTCCGCCACGGGCCCGTCGGCCTTCCCGATCGACCCGTCGCTCGGTGGCGGCTCACCCGGTACATCGTTGCCCCGAACGCGACGCGCACCTGACCGCCCTTGATCAGCTCGACCGGCTGCTGCGGGAGCATGCCCGGCTCCAGCGAGAGCTCTCGCGGACGACGGACAACCTGAAGGTGCAGTTCGACGCGCTGTGCGTGGTGCTGGCCGAGCTCGGCTACCTGGAGTCCGGTCGCGTCACCGACGCGGGTCGTCGGCTGCGCACGTTGCACGGCGAGCAGGACCTCATGGCCGCCGAGGCCATCGGGTCCGGCCGATGGGAGGGCCTGAGCCCCGCCGAGCTGGCGGCCTGTGCGGCCGCGCTGACGTTCGTCTCGCGCGGTCCCGACGAGGCGCCGTCGCCACACCTGCCCCCCGGTCGTGCCCGGGACGTCCTGGCCTGGATGGAGGAGCGAGCCGCCGCCCTGCGCCACCTGGAGATGCTCGCAGGGGTTCCACCGGCTCGGGACCTGGACCTCACCTTCACCCTGCCGACGTGGCGCTGGGCCACCGGGCACCGGTTGGAAGCGGTGCTTCTCGAGGCCGAGATGGGCGCCGGGGACTTCGTCCGCGCGAGCCGCCGAGTCATCGATCTGCTGGACCAGGTGGCGGCCACGAGCCCACCGCTCGCCCCGGCGGCCCGCAAGGCCGTCAACAGCCTGCGGCGAGGCGTGGTCGGCTACGTCGGCTACGGACTCGAGGACGCCTGAGCGACGGCGTCGAGGACGCGGTTCACCGGGCCCCGCACCTCCCAGCGATCAGCAAGCTGGACGAGCCGCTCCGGATCGGAAGGGATCGACGCCAGCGAGGTCTCCATGGCCTTGGGGACCGGCACATCGGTGCGCACCCGAACGACGACCGGGGCTCGGTCGAGGTAGTCCTCCGCGGCTTCCAGCGCCGCCCTGCGGGGAAGCACGGGCCCATCGGTGGCCAGTGCCGCTCGCAGCCGCGCCAGGCTCCCATAGCGCTCGATGAGCGCCGCCGCCGTGCGTTCGCCGACCCCCTTCACTCCCGGAAGGCCGTCGCTGGGGTCTCCGCGAAGGATCGCGTAGTCGGCGTAGGCCGAAGCCGGGACTCCGTACTTCTCGCGGATCCAGGCATCGTCGACCCTGGCCAGGCGAGCCAGGCCCCGGCCGGTGTAGAGGACGCGGACCCCTCGGTCGTCGTCGACGACCTGGAAGAGGTCACGGTCACCGGTCAGCACATCGACCGGCCCGGGATCTCTGGCGGCGAGGGTGCCGATGACGTCGTCAGCCTCGAAGCCCGGCACCCCGATCTGAGCCAGCCCCATCGCCCGGCAGAGCTCGAGCAGGACGGGCACCTGTGGCAGCAGGTCCGCGGGGACGTCCTCGACGTCAGGTCCGGTCCCGCCGATGGGCTGGTGGGCGGCCGGTGCCAGTCGATGGGCCTTGTACGCGGGGATCGCCCGGGTGCGGAAGGCCGGTCTCCAGTCGGCGTCCAGGCAGAGCACCAGCCGCTGGGCCGGGAAGGCCAGCAGGACGGTCGCCAGCCCGTCGAGGAAGCCGCGGACGGCGTTCACCGGGGTGCCGTCTGTGGCCCGAGCCGCCGACTTGACGCCGTAGAAGGCGCGGAAGTACTGCGACGCTGCGTCGACAAGGAGAAGCCGGCCGGTCATCCGGACCCTCCAGGCAGATCGATGTCCATGAGCACGTGTGGACCGTACGCCGTGTCGAACGGCCCGGAGCGCACCCGCCAGCCGGTGGCACGGTAGAAGCTGGCCACCGTGGTCCTGGCGGTGCACCACGCCCGGCGGTGGCCCTGCTCGGCACCAGTGGCCAGACCGGTCTCGAGCAGGGTGCCGGCAACGCCGTGCCCCCGATGGTCGGGGTGGGTCGCCAAGCCGCGCAGGCGCCAGCCGGCACCCGTCGAAGCGGTGAGCCTCGGAGGGCCGTGGTCCGTCGGCGCCTCCACGAGCCAGGAGGCGCAACCCACCAGCACTCCCGGCGCGCCGGCCTCAGCCAGGAACGCCCCGAGATGCAGCGTGTCTGGACGCTCGTCACCGGGGTATCGCGCGCTGTCCAGGGACGCGCCCGCGCGCAGGACGTGCGCACGCAGGGGCAGCAGGTCCTCGACCCGGCACGGGCGGACCTCGAGCCCTCGCACCGTCGTCACCTCCCGTCACCAGCCGCGCCGCCCTGCCCGGGCAGCCGTGCTCGCGGCGTGCGAGGCCCTCGTAGGCTGCCCACGTGGACCACCAGCTGCCCGGCCCCGTCGGATCGGACGAGTATGCCCACCGGCTCGCCGCCGCCCGAGCGGCCCTCCGCGGCTCCGGCCTGTCGGCGCTGCTGGTGACCCCCGGCCCGAGTCTGCGCTACCTGAGCGGCTACGACGCCACCCCGCTGGAACGCCTGACGTGCCTGCTCGTCGCCGAGGACGCGGACCCGGTGCTGGTGGTGCCCCAGCTCGAGCTGGCGGCGGCCGAGACGTGCCCCGCTGCCCGGCTCGGCGTAGACGTGCTGGCCTGGGAGGAGACGGCAGACCCCGTCAACCTGGTGGCCCAACGGCTGGACGGCGGTGCGGTGCTGGGACTGGACCCACAGATGTGGGCGGAGAAGGTGCTGCGATTCCGAGACGCGCTGCCGGACGCCGAGCTGCGCCTCGCCGACGACGTGCTGGTGCCGCTGCGGCGACGCAAGTCCCCGGCTGAGGTGGAAGCGCTGCGGGAGGCCGGCGCGGCCATCGATGCCGTCCACGCCGCAATGGCGGACTGGCTGCGACCAGGGCGCACGGAGCGGGCGGTGGCCCGCGACGTCCACGACGCCATCCTCGACGTGGGTCACGTGCAGGTCGACTTCGTGATCGTGGCCAGCGGACCCAACAGCGCCAGCCCGCACCATGGACCGGGCGAGCGAGTCGTCACCACCGGTGACGCCGTGGTTGTCGACATCGGCGGCACCACCGCGGCCGGCTACTGCTCCGACAGCACCAGGACGTACCAGCTCGGCAACCCGGACCCGTTGTTCGCCGATCAGTACGCGGTGCTGCGGGCCGCCCAGGCGGCAGCCGTGGCGGCGGTTCGTCCCGGAACGACGGCCGAGCGGATCGACGCGGTTGCCAGGGAGGCCATCTCGGCTGCCGGTTTCGGTCCGCTGTTCGTGCATCGCACCGGTCACGGGATCGGCGTGCAGACCCACGAAGAGCCATATCTCGTCACCGGGAACACCCAACCCCTTCAGACCGGGATGGTCTTCTCCGTCGAGCCCGGCATCTACCAGCCAGGTCGGTTCGGGGCACGGATCGAGGACATCGTGGCGGTGACCGACTCCGGGGCCCAGACGCTGAACAATCGGCCAAGGACGCTCGGCGTGCTCGACTGAGGGGGAGCTGGCCGCTACGGACGCGGGACCCAGCGCGTCGGACACGGCCAAGACCGGCGCAGGAGACAGGAGAGGAGGACTGACGTGACCTTCCAGGACTACGGCGGGGTCCCTCGGGCCCTGCCCTCGCGCGAGGCACACGACCTGCTGCACCTGGTCCGCGACTTCGCCAGTGCTGAGCTGGCCCCGCGGGCGGCCGCCGCCGAGGCCGACGGCGAGTTCCCCGCGGACCTCGTCCCGGTCTTGGGTGAGCTGGGACTCCTCGGGCTCCCATACCCGGCCCGCTACGGTGGCGGCGACCAACCGCACGAGGTCGTGCTGCAGGTCCTCGAAGAGCTGGCTCGGGCTTGGCCGACCGTGGCGCTCACGGTGAGCGTGCACACGTTGTCGGCGTTCCCGATCGCCCGGTACGGGACCGAGGAGCAGCGAGCCCGGTGGCTGCCCGGCATGCTGGCCGGCGAGCACCTGGGGGCCTACTGCCTCTCGGAGTCGACGTCGGGCTCAGACGCTGCAGCCCTTCGCACCACTGCCGAAGCGACGCCGGCGGGGTACCGGGTCGACGGCGCCAAGGCCTGGATCACCCACGCAGGGGTGGCCGATCGCTACCTGCTCATGGTGCGTACCGGAGAGGCGGGCTCGCGCGGCATCTCCTGCCTGGTGGCGGAGGCCCCGGCTGAAGGCCTTGCGTTCGGGCCTCGAGAGCACAAGATGGGCTTCCACGCCTCACCGACCGCCGCACTGATGCTGGACGGGCTCCAGGTACCGGCAGACCATCTGCTCGGCCGTGAGGGCGACGGGTTCTCCATCGCCATGGCGGCTCTGGACACCGGTCGGCTTGGGATCGCCGCGGTGGCGGTCGGGCTGGCCCAGGCAGCGCTGGACGTCGCCGTCGACTATGCCAACGAGCGCCAGCAGTTCGGCCAGTCGATCATCGGCTTCCAGGGCGTGTCCTTCCTGCTCGCAGACATGGCGACGAAGGTCGCCGCCGCGCGCGCACTGCTGCTCGAGGTGGCCCGTCGGCGCACTCTCGGGATGGAAGTCACGGCATCGGCGGCGATGGCCAAGCTGTTCGCCACGGACACGGCCATGGCGGTGGCGACCGATGCCGTCCAAGTCCTCGGGGGCAACGGCTACACCGCCGACTACGCGGTGGAGCGCTGCTTCCGCGAGGCCAAGGTGTTGCAGATCGTCGAGGGCACGAACCAGATCCAACGCATGGTGATCGGCCGACGGCTCGAGCATGGGTCCGCACCACGCACGCCGCGGTAGCCGTGATCGAGCCGCCCGGGGAGGCACTCACGGACCCCTCAGGGGCGCTCGGACCCGTCGAGCACCGGCGGCGCGTACGGGTCGAGGCCGTCGGCCGCGTCGGCAGCCTCGACCTCCTCGCGGCTGATCCCCAGCAGGTACAGGATGGGGTCCAGGAACGGCACCGTGACCGAGACGTCCGCGGCTCGACGAACCACCGGCTTGGCGTTGAACGCGATCCCCAGCCCCGCCTCCGCGAGCATGTCCAGGTCATTGGCGCCGTCGCCGACGGCCACCGTCTGGCTGATCGCCACCCCGGCCTGGCTCGCGAAGCGCCGCAACGCCGCTGCCTTGCCGGCCCGGTCCACGATCGGCCCGACCAGGCCCCCGGTCAACCGGCCGTCGCTGACCTCCAGCGTGTTGGCGGCCAGGTAGTCCAAGCCCAGCTCGTCCAGCAGGTGCTCTGTCGTCTGGGTGAAGCCGCCGCTGACGATGGCGAATCGATAGTCCAGGCGCTTCAAGGTGCGTACCAGGGTTCGCGCCCCGGGGGTGAGCCGGAGCTCGGCCCGGACCTCCGCCAGGACCGATTCGGGGAGTCCTGCCAAGGTGGCGACGCGGGCGCGGAGTGACTCCTCGAAGTCCAGCCGCCCGGCCATCGCCTCGTCGGTGATCCGGCCGACCTCGGCGGCGGCCCCGGCCCGAGCAGCCAGCATCTCGATGACTTCTCCCTGGATGAGGGTGGAGTCCACGTCCATCACGATGAGTCGCTTCGCCCGCCGCAGCAGACCGCTGGGCTCGACACCGACATCGACCCCGAGCTCGGCCGCGGCACTGGACAGGGCTCGCCGAATCGCGGTCGGGTCGGCCCCCGAGGCGTCGAGCTGGACCGAGGTCACGGGGTAGGCGGCCAACCGGCGAATGCCATCGATGTTGGCACCGAGGTCGGCGAGCCGCCGTGCGAGGCCGGCGATGGCAGCGGGCGGGAGCGGGTACCCCAGCACCGAGACCGCCACCGGCGCGCTCCGGGTCTCGGCCTGGTCACCTGTCCCGAGCTGAAGCTCTACGGCCAGGCCGAGCCGGTGAGCCAGCCCGTTGATCGCCTCACCGAGCTCGTCAGGCGACGACCCGGCCGTGAGCAGGACTGCCAGCACGAGGTGGCCCCGGACCACGACCTGCTCGACATCGAGCACGTCCACGTCGAAGGCCGACAGCACGCCGAAGAGCTCGGCAGTGACCCCGGATCGGTCCGGCCCGCTCAAGGTGAGCAGCACCGTCGGGCCGACCCGTGCGATCGGCCTCGCCTCGCCGGTCACGGCCGCGCCGGTTCCAGGCTCGACTCGGCTGCGGCGACCATCGCGCGCCGACAGGCGCGGTCCAACGGCTCCAGCGCCAGGCGTCGAGCTTGAGCTCCGTAGGCGGTGATGCTGCCGCCGTCGTCGCCGGTGGCCGCCCGCACGATGTCGCGCACGGTGATGGCCCTCGCCAGCACCCGCGCTGCCCGGGGCGCGATGCTGGGGGGGAGCAGCTCGCGGGGCCTTCGACCATGGCGACGGAGGTCCTCGGCCTCGTCCTGCGCCTGCGCTCGCCAGTCGGTGGACCCCAGCCGTTGCAGGGCATCGCTGGCAGCAGCCATCGCTGTCGTGAGGTCGCGCTCGGCCTCCCGAAGCGTCACCGGGGGAGGGGCGATGTTGCTGGCCGGATACCAGCGCCAGCGCACCCGGCAACCTTCGTCGCCCGGGGGTCCGAACAACAACACCTCCGGCACGACGGCGACCTCCGCGCCGTCCCAGTCCCTGGCACCAACGCTGATGACGGCCTGGCCTGCGTCGATCGCGGCTCGAGTGAGCTCGGCCGGCCCGGTGAGCCCCAGCGGGTCCCCTGGGGCGGGCAGCGCGACCCGAAGGCCCCGCGTCCCCGCATCGGCCAGCGCCAGCAGCAGTCCGTCCAGCCCCGGCTCGTCCTGCGGCAACCGAGCATCGATCAGCTCGTGCGGCTCGTCCGGGCCGACAACAGCCGCGATCACGTCGGGGAGGGTCACCCGGCCGGCCAGCCAGGCGGTACCCCATGCCGCCAGCCGCACCGAGTGCAGGGGCGTGTTCACGGTGCGAAGCCTACGAGTTGTCCCCCTAGGGTGGGGCTGTGCCCGAAGTGGTGCGGCTTGTCGCCGTCGACGTGCAGCGTGGGAGCCAGCCGGTGCTCCGGTCGGTGAGCTGGACGGTTCGCGATGACGAACGTTGGGTGGTCCTGGGACCCAACGGTGCCGGCAAGACCACCCTGCTCTCGCTCCTCGCCGCTCAGACCCACCCGGGAAGCGGGCTGGTGCTGCTGCTCGGCGAGCGCCTCGGCGCGGTTGACGTCTTCGAGCTCCGGCCTCGGATCGGGTTGTCCAGCGCACTGCTGGCCGACCAGATCCCGCGCGAGGAACGGGTGCGCGACCTGGTCCTGACCGCTTCCTACGCCCGCGTCGGCCGGTTCCGTGAGGCTTACGAGGAGATGGACGGCGCCCAGGCTGACGCCCTCCTCGCACGGCTGGCCATCGGGCACCTGGCACAGCGGCAGTTCGGGACCCTGTCGGAGGGCGAGCGCAAACGCGCCCAGATTGCTCGGTCACTGATGACCGACCCGGAGCTGCTGCTGCTGGACGAGCCGGCGGCCGGCCTGGACCTCGCTGGACGTGAGCTGCTCGTACGCACCTTGGCCGAGCTCGCCGATGACCCCGCCGCCCCGGCTGCGGTCCTCGTCACGCATCACGTCGAGGAGATCCCGCCGGGCTATACCCACGCCCTGCTGCTGCGGGAGGGCTCGGTGGTGGCGGCCGGCCCCGTGTCGGAGGTGCTCAACGACGAGCTGGTCTCGGCGACGTTCGGGATGGACCTCAAGGTGAGGCGGGACGGCGGGCGGTTCACGGCGCGCTCGTCCTGACGACGGACGTCTAGGCTGGGCTCATGGACGGTCTCCTGGAGTGGTTGGGGGACAACTCGTGGGCCGGATGGCTCGGGCTGGCGGTTGTCCTGGGGCTCGTCGAGCTGACCACGCTGGATCTGGTGTTCCTCATGCTGGCCGGAGGTGCGCTCGCCGGCGCCGGGGCGGCGCTGCTGGGGGCTCCGGTGCTCGTGCAGGCCGTGATCGCGATCGCGGCCAGCGCGGCCTTGCTCGGGGTCGTTCGGCCAACGGCACGTCGCCACCTCGAGACGGCGGCGGCCTCGGCGACCGGGACGGCGGCCCTCGTGGGCAAGCGTGCGCTGGCCCTCACCCAGGTCGACGCCCACTCGGGCCAGGTCAAGCTGGCGGGGGAGATCTGGTCTGCCCGCAACCTCGACGAGCACGACGTGATCGAGGCGGGGCAGACGGTGGACGTCTTCGAGATCGACGGTGCGACCGCCGTCGTGTTCCGGGTTGCCGGCATCGATGCCTGAACCGGGTCCAGCCAGCCCCATCGACAAGGAGTGACACCATGACCGCAGGAACCGCGATCGGCCTCTTCCTGGCCTTCCTCGTCGCGCTGTTCATCTTCGTGACCTTGCTGAAGTCGGTCCGGATCGTGCCGCAGGCGCGAGCCGGCATCGTCGAGCGACTTGGGCGCTACCAACGCACGCTCGCTCCAGGCCTGACCGTGCTGGTGCCCTACATCGACCGGGTCCTGCCGTTGGTGGACCTGCGCGAGCAGGTGGTCTCGTTCCCGCCGCAGCCGGTGATCACCGAGGACAACCTCGTCGTCTCGATCGACACGGTGATCTACTACCAGGTCACCGAGCCCAAGGACGCCACCTACGAGATCACCGACTACATCGCCGGTATCGAGCAGCTCACGGTGACCACCTTGCGCAACGTCATCGGCGGCATGGACCTCGAGCAGACGCTCACCAGCCGCGAGGACATCAACAACGCGCTGCGCAGCGTCCTGGACGAGGCGACCGGCAAGTGGGGGATCCGCGTCAACCGGGTCGAGCTCAAGGCCATCGACCCGCCGCCCTCCATCAAGGACGCCATGGAGAAGCAGATGCGCGCGGACCGCGACAAGCGGGCCACGATCCTCAACGCCGAGGGGGTGCGCCAGTCCCAGATCCTGACCTCCGAAGGTCAGAAGCAGGCGGCCATCTTGTCGGCCGAGGGCCAGAAGCAGGCCGCGATCCTGAATGCCGAGGCCGACCGGCAGTCCGCGATCCTGCGGGCCGACGGTGAGAGCCAGGCCATCCAGACGGTCTTCCACGCCATCCATCGCGGAAACCCGGACCAGAAGCTGCTGTCCTACCAGTACCTCCAGATGCTGCCGAAGCTCGCAGAGGGGGACGCCAACAAGCTCTGGGTGCTGCCGAGCGAGATCGGCCGTGCACTGGAGGGGCTCGGCAACCTCGCCGGCAACCTGCCGAGCACCTCGGGTGGGCTGGCCGAGGTCGGGGAGCTCCCGGAGGAGCTCCTGGCTCAGCAGCGGGCAGCGCAGGAGGCCGCCGACGCGGCCAGCGCCGAGGCAACGGAGGTAGCCGAGACTGAGCTCCAGGCCGTCCGTGATGCCGAGAGTGGACTCGGCGGCAACTGAGGCAGCGCTGCGACCGCGCACTCAGCCGAAGGACTGATTGACGGGCACGGAACCGCTGCTACAGTCGCAAAGTCTGTCTACCTCGAAGGGCCCCAATCATGATCAAGCCTCGTCTGCGTTCCGCGGCTGTCGTCCTTGGTGCCGTGGCCGCCGTGGCTGCCGCCAGCGCCCTGACATCCCCCGCCGCTGCGGCGGGCACGTCGGTGGGGGCTGGTGGCCTCGAGCAGGGCGGTTACCTGGAGCTTGACCTGGGGGCGACGGACCAGTTCCGGTTCCGGGGGTCGGCAGAGGCGTCGCCGACGCAGGTCCAAGCCATCAGCCAAGGTGGGAAGAAATGCCAGGTGAGTCCGGAGAACGGCCCACTTGCAGGCCTTGCAGCAGTCGGCGGAGATGTGGGGATCGCCACCGACGGGCTCGGCGTGCGGGCCAAGAACGGCGGCACCAACTGCGGGCAGATCGCCGGCGCGCAGAGCCTCACGCTCAGCCTGGGACCCGCGTTGTCGGACCGGGTCATCACCGCGGCGGAAGTCGACCTCGAGTCGAAGTTCGCCTGCACGGCAAGCTTCACCTACCTGCTCGACGGTACCGTGCTCGGTGCCGACGTCGTGACGCTCAGCGATCGCTCGGACTGTGGCCCCGACTCCGGCGGCGCGGACAACACGCGGGTCGCGCTCGACGTGCCGGGCGCGAATGCGATCCGGGTGCAAGCCGTCCAGGGCGCCATCAGTGTCGAAGGTGGGGCGGACACCACCGCGCTCGACGGCGGCATCGCTGAGCGGATCGGCTCGGACGCCTCGGTCTTCGAGCTTGCCAGCAGCGACGGCGTCCTCGACTGCGAGGACGGACTCACCGGTGAGAACGTCTACTCAGAAGACGGTGTCACCATCACCCGGGTGGACCTCGACGCGGAGTCCGGGCAGTGTCTCCCGATCGCGTTCGCCTTGAGCCGAGACGGCAACGAGCTGACCTTCAGCAAGGACCTCGAGGACCAGCCCTTCGCCGAGTTCGTCCTCGACATCGCGTGGGATCCGGAGCCTTCGGTCTACCCCGGACGAACGACGCAGATCGACTACTTCGACGGGCGTGGGTTCCTCGACCTCGCCTTCTGCGCTGGCACCACCGCGGACCCCTGGCTCCCGAGCGACCAGATCCCGTCCACGACGGAGATCGACGGCGGTTGCTCGGCCGGCCAGTCGGTGACCTTGGTGGGCGGCGGCAACATGCAGGTCGACGAGAAGATCTATCTCAAGAACGACCCGCGCCTCCGCTAGACCTGCCCGTGCGAGGTCCGGAGCGCAGCCTCCCTACGAGAGGCCGCATGATGGCGGGCGACCAGCCCTCGGGTACGACGCCGAGCGGAGCGCGAAGCTGGACGGGGTCGGTGGTGACCACGCCGAGCGTGGCGAGCGTCTCCAGCGCACCCTCGGGGTCGTCGACGACGAACAGGCTCAGCATCGCCCGCTCGTAGTCAAGGCCGAGCTCGATCGCGAGGCCCAACCCGTCGCGCGCGACAGCCGGGCCTGCTCGGCATGGCCAGCGAGCAGCAGCGCCTGGGTCCGGACGCGGGCGAGCTGAGGAAGCAGCACCTGCGTCTCCTCGCGAGCCATGGACTGCGCCTCCTGGAGCATGGCGATGGCCGCTCGAGCGGCTGCCTCTCCTCGCCCACCGGCGAGAAGGGCGACCTCCGCCGCGGCGACCGTCGCCTCGAGGGCTCGGTCGGGTTGACCGAGGCCGATGAGTTCTGCACGCACCGCTGACAGCATGGTGCCGGCCTCGTCCAGCCTGCCGAGCGCTGCACGAGCACGAGCGAGCTGGGTCTCGGCGAACGTTGCGCCGTCGACGTAGCCGGCCGCCCGCTGGACGCGGGCGGCGTCGGTGAGCACGGTGTCCGCCTCGGCGTAGCGGTGTTGCAGGACAAGGATCTCGCCCAGGTTGGCATCCGTCGTAGCAGCCTCGACCTCGTTGCCCAGGCGCCTGGTCAGCTCAGCGCTCCGGCCGTAGGCCTCCAGCGCGGCATCCCAGTCACCGCCGAAGAAGGCGAAGGCGCCCAGGTTGTTCGTCGCGCGCTGCAGCGCGCCGAGGTCGCCCAGGGCCTCGTAGAGCGCCACCGCCTCGCGCTCGGCCGGCTCGGGGTCACCGCGCCCGAGCATCGACAACGCTCCGGCCTTCCAGTGCAAGGCCAGGGCCAGCGCCGCGGTCGCGCCACACGCGCGGGCGGCCTTCTCGGCCGACTCGGCTGCCGCCAACGCCGCCGAGTATCGGTCCTGCTCGCCCAGCACCTGTGCCCGAAAGGCTTCGATCTCGGCGGCCAGCGCCCTTGCGGAGCCACGATCGGTATCGGCGACCAGGCCCAAGGCGCGCGTCAAGGTGGCCAACGAGGTCCGGTACCGGGCGGTTCGCTCGAGGACTCGGGCACGGTGGAGCAGGACACGTGCGCTGTCGACTGCCTCGGGAGCCCATCGTCTGGCGTTGGTGTAGGCCCAGAGCGCCTTGTCGAAGTCACCGGCGAGGCCGGCGACCTCGCCCATCGTCAGCCACGTCTCCAGCACCTCTGCGCGGTCCAGTCCTGCAACCCGTTCGGCTGCGCGCAACGCCCGCTCGTACTGCTGCATGGCGACCGGGTTGGCGTATGCCGAACGGGCCGCATCACCGGCGACGCGGGCCCATCTCCATGTCTGGCCCATGTCGCCGCCCATCCAGTAGTGCAGGGCGAGGTTGTCCGCGAAAGCGGAGGGATCAGGTTGACCGAGGCGTTCCGTGGATGCCGCTGCTTGCAGGTGGAGCGCCTGGCGCTGGCGGTACGGCAGGCTGTCGTACGCGGCATCCCGCATGAGGGCGTGACGGAACCGGAGCCGGCCTTGCCCGTCGTCCTCCAGCGTCTCGGCCAGCTCGCCCCGCATGGACATGGTGAGGGCGGCCTCGTCGGCCTCCAACAGGTCCTCGAGCACCGAGACGCGGAACGAGCGGCCGAGCACGGATGCGCGGCGGACCACCCGGCGCGCCACCGGGGAGAGCGCATCCACCTGTGCGGCGACGAGCCCCTCCAACGAGGAGGGCATCGACTCCAGGTCGCCGTGCTCACGCAGGCTGCGCAGCAGCTCCTCCAAGAACAGCGGGTTCCCGCCGACTCGAGCCACCACCACCTCGACCTCGTGCGGACGCAGCGGCGTCGCGGCCGTGCCGGCGATCACCAACGACCGACAGGCCTGCGGGTCCAACGGCTCCAGGACCAAGGACGTACTGGTCATCGGGGTGAAGCCGGTGCTGTTCGGGCGTCGCGTGAGCACGACCAGCCACGGTCGATCGGTGACCTCGCGCTCGATGCGCTCGAGCAGCGTGACGGTCGCGCCGTCGGCGTAGTGCACGTCGTCGAGGACCAGCACCAGCGGGGTGTCGAAGCGTCCCGCGAGCAGCCGGACCACGGTGTCGGCGATGCGTTGCGGCCGGAACTGCGGATCGAGGTCGCGAGTGACCTCGGTCTCCGGGACCGGGATGCTGAGCACGTCGCCCACGAGCGGCAGCAGCGGCTCCAGCGTCGGGTCCACGTCGAGCACGGCCGTGCGCATCGCCTCCGCCAGCTCGGCGGGCGATCGTCCGGAGGCGCCGAGGCCGAGCAGCCCCCGCAGCGGGTCCCGGACCGGTCGGTACGGTGTCGCCGAACCGTACGGCTCTGCTCTCGCCGACATGACAGCCAGGTCATCGAGACCGGCCAGCGACTCCCGCAGGAGGCGCGTCTTGCCGATGCCGACGTCGCCGCTGACCTCGAGGACCCCGCCGTGACCCTGCCGGACGGCGTCCAGCGCCGCCGCGACCACCTCCATGGCGCGCTCGCGCCCAAGGTAGGGCAGGGCACCCATGCCGCGCGGCGGTCTCGCCCCCTGCTCGTCGCTGACCTCATAGGCGGTCACCGGTCGGGACTTGCCCTTGACCATGAACGGCTCCACCGCTTCGGTCGAGAACAAGGTCTGAGCGGCGTCCAGGGCCGCAGGTGTCGCCAGGACGTGCCCTGGCTCGGCCTTGGCCATCACCCGGGCGGCGAGGTTCACCGGGTCCCCCATCACGGTGACCGTTGCGCGCTCGCTTGACCCGACAGCCCCGGCGAACACATGCCCGCGGTTGACGCCCGCCTCGACTCCGAGCGGCCACGACTGGTGAACTGAGGCCAGGACGACTTCCCGGGCCGCGCGCAGCAGTCGTCCCTGGTCGTCGTCGGCGGTCGTGGGGAAGCCGGCGACAAGGATGATCTTGCCGCCGTCCTCGGCCAGGTCGGTGGCCAGGAACGTGACCGACTGCTCGTCGGCGGCCGACTGAGCGGCGCTCACCAGGGTGTGCAGGGCCTCGGCGACCGTGGACGGACCACGCTCGTGCAGCAGGCGGTCGAGGCCCTGGTAGCGGAGGAAGGCGATCCCAGCCGTCCGGTGCTCGGACTCCACGGTGCCGGCAGCCAGCAGCTCCCGAAGCGCCCTCGGGACGAATCCAGCAGCTCGCGGATCACGCTCAGCCGAGCTGGCCGGCGCCGGCGGCGGTCCGTGCGGCGTCCGCCACCGCAGCAGCCTGCCCGGACCCATCTCGTGGCCGACTGCCGCTGGCCCCAGCGCCTCGGCCACGCGTGGTCCCACCAGGATCTGGCCTGCGCTGGCCGCCGCCTCCAACGCCGCGACCGCCGTGGTGGCGGGTCCGGACACGACGAGCTCCCGATGGGACCCACCCACCAGGAAGAGGTCGACACTGCCGGCGTGCACGCCGACGGACATCCGTAGGTGCAGCCGCCCACCCGGGATGACGGCGCCGGCGTTGGCCAGCGAGCTGCGCATCTCCACGGCGGCGCACGCCGCGGCTCGCTCATGGTCCTCGCCGGTGAAGAGGAGGAAGAGCGCGTCGCCGCCGAACTTCAGCAGCGAGCCGCCGCGTGCCGCTGCCAGGTCCAGCATGGTGCCGAACACGGCGTTGAGCACGTCAGTGAGCTGCTCGGCTCCCACCTTGCCGCGCTGGGCGAGACGCTCGGAAAGTGCGGTGAATCCCGAGACGTCGATGAACACCAGGGTTCCGTCGACCTGCCGGTGCAGTGGACCCGACGCCAGCACGTCCTCGCCCGGCCACGCCAGAGCCGTGCGGGGCACGAAACGGTCGAGTTCGGCCACCAGCGCACTCTCTCGTATGTCGCCGGGATCGGCAGCACGACCCGCCAGTCCGCAGCCCGCACCCACCATGGGACGGGCCTGGGAGGATCGGGGCATGACCGGCCGGCTTGGGACGTGAGCCCGGTGGACCTGAGCGGCGCGGAGCTCCTCGTCGTAGCGCTCGCCGGGCTGGCGGCGGGAATGCTGAATGCCGTCGTGGGCAGTGGCAGCCTGGTGACCTTCCCCACGCTGATTGCCCTCGGGGTGCCCCCGTTGACGGCGAACGTGAGCAACACGATCGGCCTGATCCCGGGCGCCGTCACCGGCGTCTACGGCTACCGGCGAGAGGTGTCCCGACTGCCCCGGCAGGCCCTTCGACTGCTGAGCGCCACGATCCTTGGAGCGTTGCTCGGGACCGCGCTGCTGCTCGCGTTCCCCGAGTCGGTGTTCGCGGCCGTGGTACCGGCGCTCATCGCGCTGGCGGTCCTGCTGGTTCTGGTCCAGCCGTTCGTGGCCCGCCGCTCCCAGCAGCGGGCGGCACGACCTTCACCGAGCCACGCGCGCTGGCTCTGGCCGGCAGTAGGACTCACGGGTGTCTATGGCGCGTACTTCGGCGCAGCCCAGGGGGTGATCCTCATCGGAGTCCTGAGCCTGGGACTCGCGCTCGGGCTGCAGGAGGTCAACGCGCTCAAGAACGTCCTGGCCGGCACCGCCAACCTGGTTGCAGGTGTGGTGTTCGCGGTCGTGGCCGACGTGGACTGGCCGGTGGCGGGGATGATCGCGCTCGGCAGCGCACTCGGCGGTGTCGCGGGGGCGCGCGTGGCCCGCAGCCTGCCAAGCCCGGTGCTCCGCCTGGTGGTGGTGGTCGTCGGTGTCGTCGCTCTGGTGACGGTGCTGAGCTGACGGTCCGGGGCGCGAGTGGATCGGGAGGGCGCTAGGGTCCAGCAGCGTGGGGGTTCGGTCCGCTGTCCTGGCCAGGGACTGGCGTGAACGTGCCGTGACGCCTGCCGAAGCAGCGACGTTGATCCAGCCCGGCGACCAGGTCTTCGTCGGAGGCGGCTGTGCCACCCCGACCCGGATGCTCGCTGCGATCGAGGACGCGGCAGCTGAAATCCCTGGGGCGCGCCTGCTCCACTCCATGACCCGTGCATTCCCGGACCAACCTCGGCGTCCAGTGATCGAACACCGGGTCTGGTTCGTCAGCCATGACATCGCTCCGTTGGTGGCCAAGGGTCTGGTCCAGTACGCGCCACTGAGCATCGGCGATGTGCCGGGCCTCATTGCCAGCGGCCGGTTCGAGGTCGACGTGGCCGTCGTGCAGGTCTCGGAGCCGAACGCGGCGGGCGTGTGCACCCTGGGGGTCACCGCCGACCTCGGACAGGCCATGATGCGCAACGCACGGACCGTGATCGGCGAGATCAATCCCGCCATGCCGAGAACACGTGGCGACACGCAAGTGCTCTTCGAGGACTTCGACGCGTTCGTCGAGGGCGAGGGGCGCATGCTGGAGTACCAGCCGCAGGAGGACCTCGGTCCCACCGCGGGGGAGATCGCCCGCTACGTCGCGCGGCTGGTCCCCGACGGCGCCACACTCCAGATCGCCGGCGGTGGGATCCCCGCCGAGGTGCTGCGCTACCTCGGGAGCCACCGTGACCTCGGGATCCACAGCGACCTCATCACCGACGCCGTGGTCGAGCTGGTCGAGTCCGGCGTGGTCACCAACCGACGCAAGGCAACGTCGCGGGGCCGGGTGGTGACCAGCCTCGCGATGGGCACTGGCGTGCTCTACGACGCCATCGACGACAACCGTCGCTACGACTTCCGCCCCATCGAGCAGGTGGCCGACATGCGCCTGATCGAGGCCCAGCACCGGATGGTGTCGATCACGCAGGGCACGGCCATCGATCTGACTGGACAGGTGTCCACCGAGTCCCGCAAGGGACGCCTCTACGCAGGCGTTGGGAACATCCCGCACTTCCACATCGCGGCCGCGCGGAGCTCCGGCGGTCGAGCGATCGTCTGCCTGCCCTCCCGAGAACACGACGGGGACTCCAACATCCGAGCGGTCCTCCGACCGGAGGAGGCGGTGACCCTGCCCCGGTTCGAGGCGCACTGGGTGGTCACCGAGTTCGGAACCGCGTACCTCTACGGCGCGACGCGGCGTCAGCGCGCGGTAGCCCTCATCGAGATCGCTCACCCTGACGACCGGGACGGGCTGCTCGCCGAGGCCAAGCAGCTCGGGCTGCTGCCAGAGGCGCAGACGCTCCGCAGCCGCCGCGACTACCCCGTGGAGGAGGAGCGGGACATCGTGATCGACAAGGCACCGGTGACGATCCGACCGACCCGGACCACCGACGCCGGGAAGCTCCAGGCGTTGTTCTACGACCTGGACCCGGAGGATGTTCGCACCCGTTTCTTCCGCCATCTCTCCTCGCTGACCAAGCAGGCGGCCGAGCACCTGTGCTCGGTCTCCTACGGCCGTGAGATGGCCTTCGCGGCCGTCGTCGGCGATGCGGAGACCGAGCAGGTGGTGGCCACGTCCTCCTACTACGTCGATCCGCAGACACGACTGGCCGATGTCGGCTACATGGTTCACCCGGACTGGCAGGGCAAGGGCTTGGGGAGCCGACTGCACGAGATCACCGTCGACTACGCGGCCCGCCACGGCGTACGTGGGTTCACCGCCGATGTGCTGGAGGAGAACCTCGGGATGCTCGCGGTGCTCGCGAAGGGACCGGGCCACATGACGCGCCACACCTACGGGGGGGTGACCGAGGTGACGATCATCTTCGGGGCGACGTCAGCGACTGCTTCGGCACCAGAGGGCGACTCCGCGTCCGCCGAGGTGGCCGACGACGAGGACCCAGTGGGCCCACCGCGGCAGACCGTGGATCGCTGAAGCACCTTCATGGCCTCCTTGGTGCCCGTCACCGATCCCGGTGACCCGCGCCTCGGCGACTACACCGAGCTACGTGACGTCCGGCTTCGGCGGCGGATGGAAGGCGAGCAGGGGCTGTTCATCGCTGAGGGAACCAAGGTGATCGAACGAGCCGTCGCGGCTGGGCACGAGGTCCGTTCCCTGCTGCTGGCTCCACGCTGGCTCGAGGCGATGTCGCCGGTGCTCGCAACCACGGACGCGCCCTGCTTCGTCCTGGAGGAGCAGGCGCTGGAGGCGCTCACCGGCTTCCACGTCCATCGCGGCGCCCTGGCCTCCCTGCACCGGCGACCGCTGCCGTCGTGGGTCGAGGTGATGGCGGCGGCCGAGCGGGTCCTGGTCCTCGAGGACGTCAACGACCACACGAACGTCGGGGCCATCTTCCGCAACGCGGCCGCCTTCGGGTGGGACGGCGTGCTGCTCAGCCCTCGCTGTGCCGATCCGCTCTACCGGCGCGCCATCAAGGTCTCGATGGGCGCGGTGTTCGCGCTGCCCTTCGCCCGGCTGCCGAGCTGGGAGCGCGGGCCCCGCGAACTCGCCTCAGCAGGGTTCCAGGTGGTCGCGCTCACACCCGACCCGGAGGCGGACTCGCTGCGCAGCCTGCCACCGGCGATTCGCACGGATCAGCCGCTGGCCCTCCTGGTCGGTTCGGAGGGGCACGGTCTCAGCGGGCGCTGGCTGCACGAGGCGGATACGTGCCTACGGATCCCGATGGCCCCCGGGGTGGACTCGCTCAACGTGGCCGCGGCCACCGCGGTGGCGTGCTACGCGCTGGCTGCGTGTGTCCCGGCCCCCTGAACGGCCACGAAGACGAACGCAGACGCGCACGCAGGGCACATCCACTCCTCCTGGTCCCCGCTCGGTGCTTCGCCTCGGGCGGGGACCAGGACTCGGTCGGCACCGCAGGTCGAGCAGTAGCCCATCACCTCTCGAGCCTCTCATCCTCGCGCTTGCCGCACCGGCAGGCACGCCCTGGCTGATGAGAAGTGTTGGCGAGCGAGGCTCGTGACGAGCATGATCGAACCCGTGCAGACGGTGTGGAAGGGGACGATCGCTTTCGGGCTGGTGTCGATCGGCGTCCGGCTCGTGAGCGCCACCGAGGAACGCGACGTCACCTTCCGGCAGGTTCGTCAACGGGATGGCTCACGGATCCGGTACCGGCGGGTGGCAGAGGTTGACGGCGAGGAGGTGTCCTACGCCGACATCGCCAAGGGCTACGAGCTGCCGGACGGGGACATGGTCGTGCTCACCGACGATGACCTGAGCGACCTCCCCGTCCCCACGACCAAGACGATCGAGGTGCTGGAGTTCGTCGACGCCGAGCGAGTCGAGCCCACCGGGATGCTCAAGCCCTACTACGCCCTGCCGCTCGGGGAACCGAAACCGTATGCCTTGCTGCTGCGGGCGCTGCAGGACAGCGCCCGCATCGCCGTGGTCAAGATCGCCCTGCGAGGGCGGGAACGACTGGCGGTGCTTCGCGCCGAGGGAGGACTGCTCACCGTCCAGACGATGCTGTGGCCCGACGAGATCCGTCACCTCTCCGTCCCCGAGGAGGTCACGTCGGTGCAGATTCGTCCGCAGGAGCTGACCATGGCGCAGTCCTACATCGAGGCGATGGTCGGCGACTTCGACCCGGCTGCCTACACCGACCGGTACCGCGAGGCGATCGAGGCGGCTGTGCAGGCCAAGGTCGACGGGCACGAGATCACCGCCCCGCCAGCAACCGAGGGTGGTTCAGCCGAGGTGGTCGACCTGCTCGAGGCACTGCGTCGCAGCGTCGACGCAGCGAAGTCGCGGCAGGCTCACGGCTGAATCGCCTGGAGCAGCCGACGCGGGCCGAGTACCTGGACGTTCGGGTGGGCGGCAACGACGCGACCAGCCAGCTCACGATCCGCGGTGACCACGGCCAGCGACGCCCGGAGCGGGAGCGCACCGACCACGGCGACGACTCGGTCGTCTCCGTCGCCTTCGGCTCGCACCACCTCGAGCACGCCCGAGGACCCCGGCGGCTCCGCGGCGCCACGCCCCGCCCCTTCCAGAACGGCGTGCACCTGAGGCCACACCCGGACAACCCCGAGTGCGGGCGAGGGCACGGTCTCGGGGACAGGCAGCCCGCCTGAAGCCAGGTCGGCGAGCTGGCTCAGCAGTCGGGTGGCGGCACCCGGCCGGTCACGCCACCAGCCGTCAGGGCGCGCACCCATCACATTCGCCACGTCCACCACCAGATGCTGCCGGTAGGTCAGCCACGGCCGGAGTGCGGGCCAGGTGTGCGCGAATCCGGGGTGCAGCGGTACGGCCGAGACGTCCTGGCCTGCAACCCAGGCGAGCTCGATACTCTCGCCGTCGCCGTGCTCAGCCAGCTCCACCGCCTCAGCGTCCGCGTCACTCATGTCGGCCACGACCGTGGTGTAGGACCAGTCGCCGTGGTCGGCGAGCCAGGCCAGCCGTGGTCGGACCTGCTCCTGGCGGATCCCGGTCTCCTCACGGGCCTCGCGAAGCGCTCCTTGCAGCGGCGTCTCATGCGCGTCAAGAGCACCGCCGGGGATCGACCAGGTGCCACCTTGATGACTCCAGGACGCCCGGTGCTGCAGCAGGATGTGGTCCCCGCGGCGGAGCAGGACTCCGGCAGCCCCGAGGCGACCCCAGTGACGCTGACCACAGCGGCAGGAGATGAACCCGTCACCCCGACGCCGGCGTCGTCGGGGTGACGGGTCGTCCGCTCGGGGTGCCCCGGCAGGCTCTGCGTTCACACGCCGGCGGACTGGTCGGTGCTGGCGGGGGAGGGGGCCTCGTCCGGCTCGTGCGGACCACGTCGCGACCGCAGTCCCGCCCGCACGAACACCCCCCAGAAGGCCAGTGCCGCCACGGCGAACACCCACCACTGCGCGGCGTAGGACAGGTGACGCCAGCCGCTGACCCGGTCTGCGCTCGGGAGCGCGTCCACCGCGATGCGCGCCGGTTCGTCCACCGCCGACCCGCTCTCGACGAGCACCTCCTCCTGCACGACGAGCAGCGCCGGCACCATGGTGCTGGGTGGCACGGAGGAGGCCTGGTACACCGCGTTGGCGGACAGCCCGGGGAGCTGGCCGGCGGGCAGAGTGGTCCCAAGGCCTCCACCGGACTCGGGTTCGAAGGCCTGTACGGTCCCGCGGACACGGACCTCACCGGTCGGCGGCGCGGCGGCCGCGGCGTCCGACGGAGCAGCCGAGCCACGCAGGACCGGCACCACGGCGTCTTCGGTCTGCAGCTCGGACAGGACCCAGACGCTCTCGTCGCCGGCCGGACCTGCCCGGCCGGGAATCGTCCAGGTCGCCAGGTACACACCTTGGGCGTGCGCGGAACGCCCCACCGCTGCCGCAGCCAGCGGCTCTCCCGGCGGAGCGAGCTCGGCTACCGGAGCGGTCGGTGCGGCACCGGCCTCGGCGGCGAGCGCCTGTGCGCGGTCGGCTTCCTGCCGTTGGTAGGCGCCAGCCTGCCACCACCCGAGGAAGCCCATCAGGAGCACCGCCAGGGCCGTGAGCACATGGAGTGCAAGCCACCGTGGCGTCAGCAGGAGCGGCAGCACGAGCCCACGGTACGACGGTGGTCGGCGTCCTGCTCAGTGGCTACGCGTCGGCGTCCTTGGCCAAGCCCGTGACGGCGTCGAAGCCCTGTTTCAGGCAGGTGACCATGAGCGCCGGGTCCGAGACGGCGACCGTGTCGATGCCGATGCCCATGACGGCGTTGCCGGCGTAGGTCATCATCGCCACGTTGAGCGAGGCTCCACCCTTGGGTGCGAAGGCGACCATGGAGAGCACCTTCGCCCCACCAGCGAAGATCTCGATCGGGGGGCCGGGGACGTTGGTGGCGGCGTAGTCGGTCCCCTTCATCATCCCGGCGGCAACGTTCGTGGCCACGTTGCTGGGCAACCGTGTCATCAGGCGATAGACGTGGTCGGAGAGGACGAGGGCCGGTTCGGTCCGCGCCTGCTTGAGCAGCGGGTGAAGCTGCCGGATGTGCTTGGCGGGGTCTGGTTCGGCGACGGGGACGCCGAACCTGGTCGGCACCCAGCGGTTCCCCCCCACCTCGGTGTCGCCCTTCGAACGCAAGTTGACGGGCATGTTGACCCGGAGCTCGTCGACCTGGCCGCCCATCTTCTCGTGGTAGCGGCGCAGCCCCTGGCCGACTGCCGCCATGAAGGCGTCGTTGAGGGTTCCACCCTGGGACTTCCCGGCCTTCTTCAGATCGTCCAGGGGAACGCTGAAGGTGTCGAAGTTCACCGACAGCGAACGGCCCGTCATCGTCGGGCTCAGTGGTTCGTTGGCGGGTGCGAGCAACCGACCGGCGCTGCTGACGAACGCCGCCCCGCGTTCTGCGGTGGTCTTGGGGTCAGTCACGGCGTCCTTCGCCAACGACGCCGCCCCGCCGGCAAGTCCCTTGATCCGTTCGGTGGTCCCGAACACCTCGAAGGCCGCGCCGGACAGCAGACGACCCAGGGGAGAGGCGGCGGCACTCTCGGCCGTGTCCGGGATCGAGCCAAGGTCCGTGCGTGGCTCGCGGGACAGGTCGAACAGGGCGGCCGCCATGGCCATGCCCCCGACGCCGTCGGTGACCGAGTGATGGATCTTGCAGAGGATCGCCGACTGCTTCTTCGGCAGCCCGGTGACCAGCGTCATCTCCCAGAGCGGGCGCTTGCGGTCGAAGTCCTGCTCGGCCATCTTCTCCGCTACCCGCAGCGCCGGGCGCAGCGTCCCGTCGGACTTCACCCCGACGCGACGCAGGTGGTACTGCATGTCGAAGTACGGGTCGTCCTCCCACCGCGGCGGGACCAGGGACACGGGGTTGCCGATGACGCGCTGGCGCAGCTTCGGGACGAAGCGCGTCATCGCGTCGATCCGGGTGAGGAGCACGTCGATGTCCGGCTCTTGGTCCAGCAGCACCATCGCGACGATCACCGAACGCAGGACCGGGTCCTTCTCGACGTTCCACATGACGGCGTCGAAGACGCCCAGGCGGTCGTCGCCGGTCGGCATCTTGGGTAGGTCGGGCATGGGGGCTGCTCCCTTGTCTGCTGATCGTTCCGTCAGGGCCTGCTGGTGATGCGGCGAGCTGGGACTGGACCATGTGCCGATCCCATCCCGGCCCGGATGCTAGTCCCGGCGCGTGGCGGCCGTGGTCCTATCGTCAACTTGACGCTAGTGTCAGGTCTGTGCAGGCACTGTCCACACTGATCGACACGAGCAGCCCTGATGCGGCTGCCACCCAGCAGGCCAACGACGCCATCCTGCAACCCGTCCGTGCGGCGTGGGAACAGGTGCTACGCGGCGGAGGCGAGCGGTACCTCACCCGGCACCGAGAGCGCGGCAAGCTTCCGGTCCGCGAGCGGATACGCCTCCTGCTCGATCGCGGCTCGCCGTTCCTCGAGCTCAACGCCCTGGCCGGCTGGGGAAGTGAGGACCCCTTGGGCGGGGGAGTGGTGAGTGGGATCGGGACGGTGTCCGGAACCCTCTGCCTGGTCTCCGGCAACGATCCGACGGTGAAGGGCGGGGCGCAGTCGCCCACCAGCGTCCGCAAGGTGCTCCGGGCGTTGGAGGTGGCCCGGGAGAACCGTCTGCCGCTGGTGAACCTCACCGAGACCGCAGGGGCGGACCTGCCGAAGCAGGCGGACGTCTTCGTGCCCGGCGGTGCGGTGTTCCGGGAGCTGACACAGATGTCGGCCGAAGGGATCCCGACCATCAGCCTGGTGTTCGGCAGCAGCACGGCCGGGGGTGCCTACCTGCCCGGCCTCTCGGACTACACGGTGCTCCAGCGCGGAAGCGCCCGCGTCTTCCTCGGCGGGCCACCGCTGGTGAAGATGGCCATCAACGAGGACGCTGACGAGGAGGAGCTCGGCGGCGCCGAGATGCACGCCCGCCGTAGCGGGTTGGCCGACTACTTGGCGGCCGACGAGCGCGACGCGATCCGCATCGGTCGGGAGATCGTTGCGCACCTGAGGTGGAGACCTGCGGGGCCGGCCCCGGTGACGGCGAACCCCGAGCCCCCGCGCTACTCGCCCGAAGAGCTGCTCCGGGTGGCCCCAGCCGACCTCAGTACCGGCTACGACGTGCGTGAGGTGCTGGCGCGGGTGGTGGACGGCAGTCGGTTCGAGGAGTTCAAGCCGCTGTACGGGGATCGGCTGGTCTGTGGCTGGGCGCAGGTCTGCGGTTACCCGGTGGGCGTCCTGGGCAACAACGGGATCTTGTTCAGCGAGGAGTCTCAGAAGGGGGCCCAGTTCATCCAGCTGGCCAACCGTTCCAGCACCCCCTTGCTCTTCCTTCAGAACATCACGGGGTTCATGGTGGGGACCCGCTACGAGCAGGGCGGGATCATCAAGCACGGGTCGATGCTCGTCAACGCCGTCGCGAACTCCGCCGTCCCCCACCTGACCGTCATGCTCGGGGCCTCCTACGGCGCCGGGAACTACGGCATGTCCGGGCGGGCCTACCAGCCCCGACTCGTCTTCACCTGGCCCCAGCACCGAATCGCGGTGATGGGAGGAGCCCAGCTGGCCGGGGTGGTGTCCATGGTCTCGCGCGGCAAGGCCGAGAAGTCCGGCCAGCCCTATGACGACGCCGCCGACGCCACGCTGCGCCAAGGCATCCAGGACATGATCGACCAGCAGTCGGGGGCCCTGTACGCGACCGGGCGGCTGTGGGACGACGGCGTCATCGACCCGCGCGACACCCGCACCGTCCTCGGGCTTGCTCTGGCTGCCGTGCACTCGGCCCCGGTGCGCGGGAGCAGCACCTACGGCGTCTTCCGGATGTGAGACCGCGATGACCACCGTGAGCGAGGAGACAACCGTGCAGGACCAAGAGCCGGTCAGCGGCCAGCAGATGTCGGACGACCTCGAGCATGGCGCTGACTTCCGGGTCGGCCCGTTCCGCCGTCTCCTGGTCCTGAACCGGGGCGAGATCGCCCGGCGGATCACCCGGAGCGCCAAGGCCGCCGGGCTCACGGTCGTCGGGGTCTTCTCCGACGCCGACGCCGACGCCTGGTACGTGCACGACTGCGACGTCGCGGTCAGGCTGCCGGGGACGGCGAGCGCCGACACCTACCTCGACGTCGAGGCGTTGATCGAGGCCGCCCGGAGGACCGGGGTGCAGGCGGTCCACCCGGGCTACGGCTTCCTGTCCGAGAACGCGCAGGCCGCCCAGGCCTTCATCGACGCCGGGCTCATCTGGGTGGGGCCGCCACCGGCTGCCATGCGGCTCATGGCAGGCAAGGCGGAAGCGAAGGCGCTCGTGGCCTCCCTCGGCGTGCCGGTGCTGCCCAGCCGGGCCGTCTCAACCGAGCCGCGAGAGCTCGCGGCGGCCGGAGACGCGATCGGCTACCCCCTGCTGGTGAAGGCCTCGGCCGGAGGCGGCGGCAAGGGGATGCGGGTCGTCACCTCGGCGGAGGCGCTGGCCGACGCAGTGACCTCGGCCCAGCGCGAGGCCGCCGCAGCCTTCGGGGAGGGGACCGTCTTCCTGGAGCGCTACGTCGCCAAGGCCCGGCACGTCGAGATCCAGGTGCTGGCGGACGCCTACGGCCGGGTGGTGCACTGCTACGAACGTGAGTGCTCACTGCAGCGCCGCCACCAGAAGGTGCTGGAGGAATCGCCTTCCCCGGGTGCCCACCCCTCCGTCCTGGAACGGATGTACGAAGCGGCCATCGCGGCAGCGGCCGGGGTGGGATACGTCGGCGCTGGCACCGTGGAGTTCCTGCTCGACGGCCGAGGGCCAGAGGCGGAGTTCTTCTTCCTCGAGATGAACACGCGCCTTCAGGTCGAGCACCCTGTCACCGAGGCGATCACCGGGGTGGACCTGGTCACCGAGCAGCTGGCGATCGCCAGCGGGCGAGCACTCGAGCTGCCCGAGCCGCTGCCCCGCTGCGGACACGCCGTGGAGGTACGCCTGGTGGCCGAAGACCCGGCCGCGGGCTGGGTCCCGTCCGCCGGGACGCTCGAGGAGGTGAGCTACGACGAGGTCCCTGGTGTCCGGTGGGACACCGGCGTGCGCACCGGCTCGGTGGTGTCGCCGTTCTACGACTCGCTGCTGGCCAAGGTCATCGCATACGGCGAGGACCGGACGCAGGCGCTGGACCGCCTCCAGGCCGCACTGCGAAGCCTTCGCGTCCTCGGGGTGGCGACCAACCGGGATGCCCTGATCGCCATCATCGACGACGCAGACGTCCGTGCCGGTGCAACCACCACCGACCTGCTGGAGTCGCGTCCCGACCTGGTGAATCCTGAGCCGGCCTCTGCCGAGCAACGTGCGTTGGCGGCCGGGCTGGCCACCGCCGCCCTGCTGCTGGACGCCAGGAGAGCAGACCAGCTCACGGCCTTCGCCCCGAGCGACTGGCGGGCCTTCGGTGGCTGGGTGCAGGAGACGCTGCTGCTCGACGGGGACGGCAGCGTTCGCGTGGAGCTGCACGGCTCGCGGAGGGACGCCACCGCAGCAGAAGCCGGCCTGCGGGCGCGGCTCGTGGCCTGGGTCGACCTTCCCAGCGAACCACCGGGACCCCCGGTCGAGCCGCCATCGCTCACCGCGGACCTGCTGGTGCTACCCGACGGCCGCGGCACGGACGTCGTGGTCGAGGTCGACGGCGTGCGACGACGAGCCGCGGTCCGCCTGGGAAGCACGCCGAGGGACGTCCAGGACACCCACATCGACGTCACGATCGACGGTCGGACCACCAGGCTCACCGAAGCGGCGCGGCTCCCGGCCGGCGACCGAGCCGAGGCTGCCCGTGGTCCCTCCTCCCCAGTCCCCGGCACGGTGCTGAGCGTCAACGCCACGGTCGGGTCCGTCGTCGAGGAAGGAACCGTGCTCGTGGTGCTGGAGGCCATGAAGATGGAGCACAAGATCACGGCGGCAGCCCGCTCCACCGTGCTCGACGTCAGCGTCGTGCCCGGCCAGGCCGTCGATGCTCACGAGGTGCTGGTCGTCCTGGAACCGCGAGCCGAGGAGTCCGAGGCTGACGATGGCCACGCCTGAACCGACCCGGCCCGTCGCGGACCGTCCGGTGCGGATCGCCAACTGCTCCGGATTCCTCGGCGATCGCCTGGCCGCGGCTCGGGAGCAGGTCGAAGGCGGACCGATCGATGTGCTCACCGGCGACTGGCTTGCCGAGCTGACGATGCTCATCCTGGCGCGCCAACGCCTCAAGCACGGTCCCGGGACCGGCTTCGCCAGGCCGTTCCTGACCCAGATGGAGGAGGTCCTTGCGCCGTGCCTGGAACGGGGCATCCGCGTGGTCAGCAACGCCGGCGGCTTGGACCCGCAGGGTTGTGCCGAGGCGCTACGGGAGGTTGCCGGCCGGCTCGGGCTGGCGCCACGGGTGGCCGTCATCACCGGTGACGACCTCAGCCACCGACGCGACGAGCTTGCCGCAGCCGTCAACCTCGACACCGGCGAGCGGCTGTGCGACGTGGGGTTGCATCCGCTGACCGCGAATGCCTACCTCGGTGGGTTCGGTGTCGCAGCAGCACTGGCCGCTGGAGCCGACGTGGTCATCACGGGACGGACCACTGACGCCGCGCTCGTCAGCGGCCCGGCGGCGTGGTGGCACGGCTGGGGACCGGCGGACCTGGACGCGCTGGCCGGAGCGACGGCCGCGGGCCACGTCATCGAGTGTGGCGCACAGGCGACCGGTGGCAACTACGCCTTCTTCGAGGAGGTGGTCGACCCGATCCGGCCCGGGTTCCCGATCGCCGAGATCGCTGCCGACGGCGCCGCTGTGATCACCAAGCACTCGGGCACCGGGGGCCAGGTCTCCGTGGGCACGGTGACGGCACAGCTGCTCTACGAGATCGCCGGCCCCGCCTACGCGGGCCCGGACGTCACGGCGCGGTTCGACACCGTCTCGCTCGAGCAGGTCGGACCTGATCGGGTCGCGCTGCGCGGTACGCAGGGCGAGCCCGCCCCGCCCACCCTGAAGGTCTCGCTCAACGCCCTCGGCGGCTTCCGCAACGCCATGAGTCTCGTGCTGACCGGGCCGGATCGCGACGCCAAGGCCGCCCTCGTGCTGCAGCAGCTCGAGCCGGTCCTGAGTCGGATCGCCCAGGTCACCGTGCACCGCGTCCCAGCGGGCGACGAGCGAGAAGAGCTCCGGGTCGTGGTCCGCGACCCCGACCGTGACCTCGTCTCACGGCCCTTCACCCAAGGTGTGGTGGAGATCGCCCTCGCGTCCTACCCCGGGCTGTACCCGACCGCGCCCCCGGCACAGGCCACGCCCTACGGGGTCTACTGGCCGACCAGCGTGGACACCGCCGGTGTGGAGCAGGTGGTCACGTTGGACGGGACCACGCTGGTCCGGCTGCCGGGCGGCGGTTCGGGTGAGGCTCAGGTCGGCGCACCGAAGCGAGCAAGCCCAGCTCGACCAGCCGCGGACCCAGCCGCCCCGGGACGCAGCCGCACCGGGGGCTCGGGGCCTGCCGCGACGACGAAGGCCCCGCTCGGGCGACTCGTCGGCGCCCGTTCCGGAGACAAGGGTGGCAACGCCAACGTAGGCCTGTGGGTCCGCGACCCGCAGGCCTACGGCTGGTTGACCGAGCTGGTCACCCCGGAGACCGTGAGGTCCTGGATCCCGGAGGCCCAGGGCTGCTCTGTGGACGTGTTCGCCCTTCCGAACCTGCTTGCTGTCAACGTGGTCGTCATCGGGTTGCTGGGCCGTGGGGTTGCAGAGAACGCCTCGCTCGACCCGCAGGCCAAGGGGCTCGGCGAGCTGGTGCGGGCGCGGGTCGTCGACGTCCCGACCCACCTGCTGCCCGAAGCCGTCCTCGACCGGCGTCCGTCGGACCCCGCGTGAGGCGGCCTCGGTCGTGAGTGGCTCTGCGCTCGTCCCGTCCGCCGAGCCGGTCACCGAACGCGGCCGACGCACGCGAGCCTCACTGCTCGAGGCCGCCCGGCAGGTCTTCGACGAGCGGGGCTACGCCGGGCTGCGAATGCAGGACGTCGCCGAGGTCGCCGGCGTGAGCCATGGGACCGTCTACACCTGGTTCTCCTCCAAGGACGAGCTGCTGCGTGCCGAGGTCGACCGGATCACGAAGGACGTCGTGGTCACCATGGCGGCGCGAGACCGGGAGGCCGAACCGTTCGCCCGGCTGCTCTCGGCCAACCGGCGCTTCCTCGACGACTTCCGGCGCCACGCACGGATGCTCGCCGTGGTCGAGGAAGCAGCATCGGCGGAGCAGGCCTGGGCCGCAGTCCTGGACGGGCTGCGCCAGCAGTACGTGACTCGCGCCAGGCGCACCATCGAACGACTGCGTCGCCAGGGTCTGGTGGCCAACGACGTTGTCCCGGCCGCCGCTGCGGTCGCGCTGACCGGGATGGTGGAGACCTTCGCACGACGCAGCGCGCATGATCTCGACCCCGGCGAGGCGGCGCTGCAGATCACGCTCCTGTGGGCCCGCGCCATCGGCCTGCGCCCGCCGTCGTCGATCGCCGGCGCCGACCATGCGTCCGACCATTCTGTCGACCAGCCGGCAGCACAGCAGCACCCCGCCACGAGAGAGGGACCCTGACATGCAGTTCACCCAGGAGCACGAGGACTTCCGTCGCGTCATCCGCGAGGTCGTCGAGAAGGAGATCAACCCCTACGTCGACGAGTGGGAACGATCCGGCACCTTCCCCGCCCACGAGCTGTTCCCCAAGCTCGGCGAGCTCGGCGTGTTCGGGATCGAGTACGACGAGGCCGACGGCGGGTTGGGCCTGGACCACTCCTACACCCTGGTCATGGCAGAGGCGCTCTCGGCAGCCACCTGCGGTGGGGTGCCGATGGCGATCCTCGTGCAGGCCGCGATGGCCACCCCCGCGCTCGCCCGCCACGGCAGTGCCGAGCTCCGTGAGCGCTTCCTTCGACCCGCGATCCGTGGCGAGGTGGTGGTATCGATCGCGGTGTCTGAGCCGGACGCCGGCTCCGACGTCGCTGGGATCCGGACTCGAGCGGTTCGCGACGGGTCGGACTGGGTGATCAATGGCACGAAGCTCTACATCACCAACGGGACCCAGGCCGACTGGGTCTGCCTGCTGGCCCGAACCGGGGAGGGAACGACCGGCTTCGAGGGCATGAGTCTCGTCATCGTCCCGACCGACACCCCGGGCTTCTCGGTCGGGCGCAAGCTGTCGAAGCTCGGCAACCACTCCTCCGACACCGCTGAGCTGGTCTTCGACAACGTGCGTGTCCCCGTCGCCCACACGGTGGGCGAGCCGGGCCGAGGCTTCCAGATGCAGATGGAGCAGTTCCAGGTGGAGCGACTGGTCGGGGCCTACAGCGCGACCGAGCAGGCCGAGCAGGCCCTGCGGCGCACCATCGAGTACTTGCGCGTCCGACAGGCCTTCGGCAAGCCCCTGCTGGCCAACCAGCACCTGAAGTACCGGCTGGCCGAGCTGCTCGCCGAGGTCGACCTCCTGCGGCAGTACAACTATGCGGCCGCCGAGCACCTGGTCGCTGGACAGGACGCCACCCGGATGGCGACGGTCGCCAAGCTGAAGGCCGGACGCCTCACCAGAGAGGTCGCCGACACCTGCATCCAGTACTACGGCGGGATGGGGTACATGGAGGAGACCTGGACGGCGCGGTTCTTCCGTGACTCGCGCCTGCTGTCGATCGGCGGCGGGGCGGACGAGGTCATGCTGCGCATCCTGACCGTCCTGGAAGGCATGGGGCGATGACCGACCCCGCACGGCCGGTCCGGCTCGAAGTCGCCGACGGGGTCGCCCGGCTCGTCCTCGATGCCCCCGAGCATCGAAACGTGCTCAACGCGGCATCGCTGGAAGGTCTGGCCTCGGGACTGGACGCGGCGGCCACGGACGAGCGCGTCCGGCTGGTCGTACTCATGGCCACCGGCCGAGCGTTCTGTGCCGGAGCTGACCTTCGGGGAGCCGGGACGGCAGCCGCCGACGTCCCCACCCGCTACGTCGGCGTGCTGGCCAGGCTGCTCGACTTCCCCAAGCCGACGGTCGCCCGCGTGCAGGGCCACGTCGCCGGTGGAGGCAACGGGCTCGTCGCCGGGTGTGACATCGCGGTGGCCGTGGCGACCGCCAAGTTCGCCTTCAGCGAGGTTCGGGTCGGCGCCGTGCCGGCGATCGTGTCCGTCGTGGCCCTGCAGCGCATGCCCCGGGCTGAGGCGATCGAGCTCTTCCTCACGGGGGAGCGAGTGACAGCGGATCGAGCCCGCTCGGCGGGCCTGGTCACTCGAGTGGTCGCGGACGAGCAGGCACTGGACGCCGAGGTGGACCGCTACGTCCAGGCCTTGCGTCAGGGGGCGCCAGAGGCGCTGCGGACCACCAAGGAGGTGCTGCGGCGGGTCCCTGGGATGGACCGAGGGGCCGCCTTCGCCTGGGCCGAGCAGATCTCGGCCACGGCCTTCTCCTCAGGCGAGGCCCGCGAAGGCATGACGGCGTTCGCCGAGCGGCGCCCACCCGCGTGGGCGGTGTCGGTGGACCAACCGGCAGGATAGGCCTGTGGACGTCACCGAGACCTTGCTGCCCGGCGTCGGGATCCGCTACGAGTTCGCCACCGACGCCGGCGAACGCGTGGGTCTGCTCGCCTACCGTGACGGCCGTTTCGACCTGGTCGTCTACTCGGCGAAGGATCCCGATGCCTGCACCGGCCTGCTGACCCTGACCCAGGAGGAGGGAGACACGCTGGCGGGCCTGATGGGCGCGCCGCGCATCGCCGAGCGCTTCGCCGACCTCACCCGCGAGATCCCCGGCCTGATGGCCGCTCAGCTGGCGATCCCGGCTGACTCCAGGCTCGTCCGGCGTCCGCTCGGCGAGGCTCGCATCCGGACCAGGACCGGGGCCTCCGTGGTGGCGGTGGTGCGCGACCAGGACGTGATCGCCTCGCCCGGGCCGGACACCGAGCTGGAGGCCGAGGACGTCCTGGTGGCGATCGGGACTGAGGCCGGCCTTGCCGAGGTTCGTCGGATCCTGGCTTCCTAGGCCGTTGTGAAGGCCGAACCGGACCTGCTCATCGAGCTCGGTGTCCTGTTCACCGCGCTCGGGGTGCTGGGCGCCATTGCCTGGCGCGGCGGGCTCTCACCGGTGCCGCTCTTCCTCCTTGCCGGTCTGTTCGTGGGCAACGGAGGCGTCCTGCCGGCTGAGTCCGCCGGCCCCTTCCTCGACGCGGCGGCCAGCCTTGGCGTCGTGCTGCTGCTGCTCGTCCTCGGCCTGGAGTTCTCAGCGGCCGAGTTCACCCTGGCGCTACGACGGCACGCTCCGAGCGGCATCGTCGATCTGCTGCTCAACGCCTCACCCGGGTTCGTCGTCGGCGTGATCCTCGGCTGGTCGGTGCCGGCCAGCCTGGCGATGGCGGGCGTCACGTGGATCTCCTCCTCGGGGATCGTGGCGCGCACGCTGTCCGACCTCGGTCGCCTCGGCTTCCGCGAGACCCCTTCCGTGCTGTCCATCCTGGTCCTCGAGGACATCGCGATGGCGGCCTACCTCCCGATCCTCGTCGTCGTGCTTGCCGGCGCCGGGTTGGTGGCGGGCCTGGTCAGTGTCGGCGTCGCGGTCGGCGGTGTGCTCCTCGTCCTCATCCTGGTCCGGCGCATCTCCCCGCACCTAGGCCGGCTGCTCACGCACGACGACGACGAGCAGCTGCTCTTCCGGATCCTGGGCATCACCCTCCTGGTCGCCGGGATCGCCGAGGCGATCCAGGTCTCGGCGGCCGTCGGCGCCTTCCTGGTCGGCCTGGCGATCCCCGAGCGGACCGCCCGGCGTGCGCGCAAGGTGCTAGGCCCGCTGCGGGACCTGTTCGCTGCGCTCTTCTTCCTCTCGTTCGGCTACCAGACCGACCCGGCCAGCATCACACCGGTGCTCGGCGTGGCCATCGCCCTGGCCGCGGTCACGGCGCTCACGAAGGTCCTCACCGGGTGGTACGCGGCTGGTCGTGACGGCGTCGCCAGCCGGGGCCGGCTGCGCGCGGGGACCGCACTCATCGCCAGGGGCGAGTTCTCGATCGTCATCGCCGGGCTGGCGGTCTCCGAAGGGCTCACCGAGGTAGGCGGGCTGGCGACCGCCTACGTGCTCGTGCTGGCCATCAGCGGACCGATCATCACTCGCTTGGCCTCACCGGTCCCACCCCGTGTCGCGGGGGGACCCGCCCGCGGTCAGCCTGCCCCAGCAGGTGCCGGTCAGCGCCTACGCAGCGCCCAGTAGGCCGAGGCCAGCAGCGCCCCCAGGAAGGTCGCGACCAGTCCGGTGGTCCCGATCGACAGGAACGGCAGCAGCAGGAACAGCAGCCCCACGAGCAGGGTGGCCGCGCCACTCACGACGAGCGAGTGGACGACGGCGGCGGGCAGACCGGCCGACTCCTCGGCGGCCGCGTCGCCGGGGGCGACCTGACCACCGCGCCGCTGGACCTCCCGCCCCCCCGCACCGCTCGGCTTCGCCGGGTCCAGGGCCCGCTCGGCCTCGGCGTTGAGGGCCTCGACCTCACGCAGCAGTCGCTCGAGGTCGTCGTCCTGGCCGGAACCCGCTGGCACGCTCACCCTCCGATGGTGCCAGGACGTGCGACGGACGTCACGCCGAGGCCGACTACCCTGCCACTCCGTGAAGACGTTCGACGCGTTGTGGGCCGAGCTGGTGGCAAAGGTGGAGGCCGACGACATCACCTCAAGATCTGTGGTCGCCGTGCGGGGCGGGGTCCATGAGGTGGGCAAGAAGGTGGTCGAGGAGGCGGCTGAGGCCTGGATGGCAGCCGAGCACGAGAGCCTGGATCGGTGCGCCGAAGAGCTGTCCCAGCTCCTCTACCAGGCACAGGTGCTCATGCTTGCCCGCGGCGTCACGCTCGAGCAGGTCTATGAGCACCTCTAGCGGCGGACGCCCCACCCCGCCTGACCCGCCGAGGAGTTCCTTGTGAGTATCGACCAGTTCCAGCCGCGCCTGCGGGTCGCCGTGCCCAACAAGGGATCACTGGCAGAGCCGGCGGCGGCCATGCTCCGCGAGGCCGGGTACCGACAGCGCGCCGACAGTCGCGAGCTCGTGCTTGCCGACGTGGACAACGCCGTTGAGTTCTTCTACCTCCGCCCGCGCGACATCGCGGTCTACGTCGGCGCCGGGACGCTCGACGTCGGCATCACCGGACGAGACCTCCTGCTCGACTCGGCCGCTCCGGCGCGGGAGCTACTCTCCCTCGGATTCGCCGGGGCCTCGTTCCGGTACGCCGCCAGGCCCGGCGTCGCGGGCACGATCGAGGCGATCGACGGACTGCGGGTGGCCACGTCCTACCCGGGGTTGGTGGAGCAGCACCTCGGGCGCCACGGTGTGCACGCCGCGGTCATCCGCCTCGACGGGGCGGTGGAGACGGCCGTTCGTCTGGGCGTGGCCGACGTGGTGGCTGACGTCGTGAGTACCGGCACGACGTTGCGCCAGGCCGGCCTTCAGGTGTTCGGCGAGCCCATCCTGGAGTCCGAGGCGCTCCTCGTCGGACCCACCCGAGAGCCGGACCCGTCGGCGCTGGAGGTGTTCCTGCGTCGGCTGCAGGGCGTCCTGGTGGCTCGTCGCTACGTGATGATGGACTACGACATCCCCTCGGAGGAGGTCGCGGCAGCCTGCCGGCTCACGCCCGGCATCGAGTCCCCGACGGTGTCTCCGCTGCACCGGGCCGGCTGGAGCGCCGTGCGCGCGATGGTCCCTCGAGCCGATGCGCAGCGCATCATGGACGAGCTCTGGTCGATCGGGGCTCGCGGGATCCTCGTGACCGACATCCACGCCTGCCGCCTCTAGCTTCGGCCGACCCGAGGCAGGTCAACCCAGGGTGTACCGGGTGGCCACGAGCTCGCTGTCGCGGTCGACGTCGGTGTCGACCGCGCTGTCGACGACGAGGTCGGCTCGTTCGCGGGTCTGCTCCCGCGCGAAGTGCTCTCGCTCGACCGCCACCCATCTCGCCAGGTGCTCGCGGTTCGCCTCGCCCTCCCGGGCAAGGGCGCGTTGGGTCGACACGTCCGCGTCCGTCTCCACCCAGACGCGCATCGTGACCCACGGATCGACCAACAGCTGACCGGCTCCCACCCCCTCCACGATGAGCGCGGGCGCCATCGGTACGTCCCGCCACTCGGCGAACCGTCCACGGTGCCAGTCGTAGACGAGGTGACGGCCGGGCAGCCCGGAGCGCAGCGGTGTGAGCAGCCACGCCTCCAAGCGGGGCCCGACCGACTCCAGCCCCTCCCACCCCTCGTAGAGGTGGTCGAGGTGGACCACCGGAACTCGGTGCAGGGCGTGAGCAAGTCGCTTGGCCAGACTCGTCTTCCCGCTGCCGCTGGGCCCGTCGACCGTCACCAGTCGCACATGGCCGAGCCGTGGGGAGGACTCCAGCACATCGGCTGCAACGTCCTCGTAGCGCAGCCGCCGCTGACCAGCCGTCATGGGTCCATGGTCTCGCAGACGCTTGCCCGTGGCATGTCGGAACACTCCGGGGGGGGCCGCGACTAGGGTCTTCTCATGGTGGGGCCACTCGACGGTTTGCTCGTCGTGGACCTGACGCGGGCCCTGTCCGGCCCACACGCGACCATGACCTTGGGCGACCTCGGAGCCCGCGTCATCAAGGTGGAGCCGCCGCGAGGCGATGAGAGCCGTGGGTGGGGGCCACCCTTCCTCGGCCCGGCGCAGGCACCGGTTTCGTCGTACTTCCTCAGCTGCAACCGCAACAAGGAGTCGGTTCGAGCCGACCTGCGCACGCCGGAGGGCCGGGAGCTGCTCGAGGCTCTGGTGCTGCGCGCGGACGTCTTGTGCGAGAACGGGCGCCCAGGGGCGCTCCGGCGCCTGGGCTTCCCGCCTGAGCGGTTGCAGGAGCTGAACCCCGCCCTCGTGGTCCTGTCCATCTCCGGCTTCGGCCCGGACGGGCCGGAGGCATCGCGGCCCGGCTACGACCAGATCGCCCAGGGCGAGGGTGGCCTCATGAGCGTCACCGGACCGCCTGGCGAGCCCACCCGGATGGGCGTCCCCATCACCGACCTGCTGGCAGGCATGAACGGTGTCATCGGTGTGCTCGCCGCCTTGCACGAGCGGACCCGCACCGGGCGTGGGAAGACCGTTCACACGAGCCTGCTGGCAGCAGCTGTCGGCGTTCATGCCTACCAGGGCACTCGCTGGACCGTGGCGGGGCTGGTCCCGCATCCGCAGGGGAACCACCACTCGTCGATCGCGCCCTACGGGCCGTTCCACGCGGCCGACGGCATCCTGCAGATCACCGTCGGCACTGAGGACCAGTGGCGGGCGCTGGCTGCCGTCGTGGGCCTGGACGCCGAGGACGAGCGATTCGTCGACAACGCCAACCGCGTGGCCAACCGCGACCTGCTCGTGCGGCTGCTGGACGCGGCCCTCAGCTCCGCACCCTTGGCACACTGGCAACCCGAGCTCGAGCGCGCCGGCGTGCCCTCGGGTCGCATCCGTCGCATCGACGAGGTGTACGAGTGGGACCAGGCCAGGTCCCAGGGGCTGGTACGCCGGCTCGAGCACCCCGTGCTCGGCACGATCGAGGTCCCCGGCTCCCCACTGCGCCTCGGGCCGCACGGCGAACCGGTCCCAGCCGGCTCCGAGCCGCCCATGCGCCCACCGCCGGCGCTCGGCGAGCACGACGCCTCGGTTCGGGAGTGGCTCGGCCTGGTCCCGGCGTCCGAGCCCACCGGCGGTCACGATGCCTGAATGGCTCACCGCCCAGGAGCTCCTCACCCTGGTGCTGGACGACGGGTCCTGGCGTGCCTGGGACATCGAGCCATCGGCCGAGCCGGCAGTGCCGCCGGGCCCGGCCTACCAGCGTGAGCTCGCGTCGGCGGCCCAGCGCAGCGGCCAGCCGGAGTCGATCCTCGCCGGCGAGGGCACGCTGGCCGGGCGGCGGGTGGCGTTGGTGGCTGGCGAGTTCACGTTCCTCGCCGGGTCGATCGGCGTGGCTGCCGCGGAACGACTGGTGCTGGCCGTCGAGCGCGCCACCAGCGAACGGCTTCCGCTGCTGGCCGCTCCGGCCTCCGGTGGCACGCGGATGCAGGAGGGCACTGTGGCCTTCCTGCAGATGATCAAGATCACTGGGGCGGTCATGGCCCACAAGGCGGCGGGCTTGCCGTACCTGGTGTATCTGCGCCACCCGACCACGGGCGGTGTCCTCGCCAGCTGGGGCTCGCTCGGGCACCTCACGGTGGCCGAGCCTGGGGCGCTGATCGGGTTCCTCGGTCCACGGGTGTACGAGGCGTTGCACGGCGAGGCATTCCCACCCGGGATCCAGCAGGCCGAGCACTTGTTCGAGTGCGGGCTCGTCGACGCCGTCCTGCCGCCCGAGCTCCTGGCCGGCCTGGCGGTACGTGCGTTGGACATGTTCGACCCGCCGATTGCCCTCGACCCCACCCTGGCCCCACCGGCCGGCGAGGACCCGGCCGAGATCCCGGTGTCGGCCTGGGAGTCGGTGACCCGTTCCCGAGACCCCCGGCGTCCGGGCGTGCGTGACCTGCTGCGCCACGCCGCCGACGACGTGCTCCCGATGAACGGCACGGGAGCCGGCGAGTCCCACCCCGGGCTGTTCCTGGCCCTGGCGCGCTTCGGTGGGCAGCCGTGCGTCCTGCTCGGCCAGGACCGCCATGGCCAGCGCGAGCAGGCACTCGGCCCGGACGCACTGCGGCAGGCCCGCCGGGGGATGAAGCTTGCCGCGGAGCTGCGGCTGCCTCTGCTCACCGTGATCGACACGCCTGGTGCAGCCCTGTCCGTGGCTGCCGAGGAGGGTGGCCTGGCCGGCGAGATCGCCCGCACCCTGGCCGACCTCGTCACCCTCACCGCTCCGACCGTGTCGCTCCTGCTCGGGCAGGGCACCGGGGGAGCGGCGCTCGCCCTGGTCCCGGCCGACCGTGTCATCGCCGCGCAGCATGCCTGGTTGGCGCCGCTGCCTCCGGAGGGAGCCAGCGCGATCGTGCACCGAAGCGACACCAGAGCGGCCGAGATGGCCGAGAACCAAGGCATCACGGCAGATGCCCTGCGCCGCCACGAGGTGGTGGACCACGTGCTGGCCGAGCTGCCAGACGCTGCCGAGGAACCCCAGGCGTTCTGCCACCGGCTCGGCGCCGTGCTGGCCGAGGAGCTCAGATACGTGCGATCCGTCCCGGCCGAGACGCGCGTGATGCTCAGAGCCGCGCACTTCCGCGCGCTCGGGCTGGCCGCTGACCGATGAGCCGACCCGATGGGGCCGGGTGGCAGTTCTGGGTCGACCGTGGCGGCACCTTCACCGATGTCGTCGCCCTGGGTCCCGACGGGGTGCTGCACACCAAGAAGGTGCTGTCCGAGCAACCAGGGCGAAGCACGGACGCAGCGGTCGCGGGGATACGCGCAGTCATGAGCACCCATGGCACCGGGACCGCCGGGGCCACTGCCCCCATCGAAGCAGTACGCATGGGCACCACCGTGGCGACGAACGCGCTGCTGGAGCGCCGCGGCGAGCCGACGGCACTGGTCATCACCCGGGGGTTCGCCGACGCCCTCCGGATCGCCTACCAGAACCGCCCGCGCATCTTCGACCGGCACATCCGACTGCCCTCGTTGCTGCACAGCCAGGTCGTCGAGCTGGACGAGCGCGTGGATGCCGGCGGACGGGTCCTGCGACCACCGGACCTCGACCGCCTCCGGGCTGACCTCCTGCCGGTGCTCGAGTCCGGCATCAGCGCCGTCGCGATCGTCTGCCTGCACAGCCACCTCTACCCGGAGCACGAGCGGCAGGCCGCCGACGTGGCCCGTGGCCTCGGGTTCGCCCAGGTGTCGGTCTCCAGCGAGGTCAGCCCGCTCATGCGGATGGTGCCTCGCGGAGACACCACCGTGGCCGACGCCTACCTCAGCCCAGTGCTCTCGCGCTACGTCGAGGACGTCGCTGCGCAGCTCGACGGCGTCCGCCTGCTGTTCATGCAGTCCAACGGCGGGCTGACCGAGGCCGGGCACTTCCGAGGCAAGGACGCGGTCCTGTCCGGCCCGGCCGGCGGCATCGTCGGGATGGCACGGTTGTCGGCGCTCGCCGGGTTCGACAAGGTGATCGGCTTCGACATGGGCGGCACCTCGACTGACGTCTCCCACGTGCACGGGGCCCTGCCCCGGGTGTTCGACAGCCAGGTGGCCGGGGTCCGGCTGCGCGCGCCCATGCTGGACATCCACACCGTGGCCGCCGGGGGCGGCTCGGTCCTGCACTACGACGGCCAGCGACTTCGAGTGGGTCCCGACTCCGCGGGCGCGAACCCTGGCCCGGCCTCATACCGCAACGGCGGGCCGTTGACGGTAACCGACGCCAACGTCCTGCTCGGCCGCATCCAGGCCGATTCCTTCCCCACCGTGTTCGGCCCGGACGGACGCAGCGGGCTGGACGGCGTCGTGGTCCGAGCGGGGTTCCAGGCCCTGGCCGAACGCATCTGCACTGCGACCGGCCGTCAGAGCAGCCCCGAGGACGTCGCTCAGGGGTTCTTGACGGTGGCTGTCGCGAACATGGCCAACGCGGTCAAGAAGATCTCGGTCCAGCAGGGCCACGACGTCACCGAGTACGTGCTGACCACGTTCGGTGGGGCGGGTGGGCAGCACGCGTGTGCCGTCGCAGACTCCCTCGGCATCCGGACGGTGCTGGCACCGCCGATGGCCGGCGTGCTGTCCGCCCTGGGGATCGGCCTGGCTGACATGAGTGCCATGGCCGAGCGGGCCGTCGAGCAACCACTCAACGAGGCGCTGCTGCCCGCGCTCGACGAGCTCGGCGCCGAGCTGGAGGACCGCGCTCGCCGCCGGCTCTCGGCCCAGGGCGTCGACCCCGCACGCATGCAGGCCTACCACCAGGTCCATCTCCGCTACGCGGGCACCGACACCAGCCTGGCGGTCTCCCGAGGAACCGTGGCAGCCATGGTTGAGGCCTTCGAGTCACGCTACCGGCGCACGTACTCCTTCCTCATGGACCGGCCGCTCGTGGTCGAGGCTGCGGCGGTCGAGGTCCTCGGGCGGACCGCTGAGGTGCCACTACCTTCCTTGGGCAACCGAGGTCCGGCACCCGACCGGGCGAGCCAAGGTGCCGGGCCTGTGCAGACCGTCCCCATGTGGGTTGCCGGGCACTGGACGGACGTCGAGCTGCACCGGCGCGCGCACCTGCGCACCGGCGACCGGCTCCTCGGACCCGCGATCGTCGCTGAGGCTGACGCGACCACCGTCATCGACCCCGGGTGGGACGCCGTCGTCACCGAGCTCGGCCACCTCGTCCTGCGCCGAGTGCAGCACCAGCCTGCTGATCGCGTCCCGACCCGGGTCGACCCGGTCCTCCTCGAGGTCTTCAACAACGTCTTCATGTCGATCGCCGAGCAGATGGGGGCGCGCCTGCAGAGCACGGCCCAGTCGGTGAACATCAAGGAGCGGCTGGACTTCTCCTGCGCCCTGTTCGACCCTCACGGCAACCTCGTGGCCAACGCGCCCCACATGCCCGTGCACCTCGGGTCGATGGGCCCGACGGTGCAGGAGGTGATCCGGCGCAACCCAGCGATGGGTCCAGGAGACGTCTTCGCGGTCAACGATCCCTACCACGGGGGGACGCACCTGCCAGACGTCACCGTGGTGACGCCCGTGTTCGACGACACCGCGACGCCACTGTTCTTCGTCGCCTCCCGCGGGCACCACGCGGAGATCGGGGGTCTGACGCCGGGTTCGATGCCGGCGTTCAGCAGGCATGTACACGAGGAAGGCGTGCTGCTGGACAACTGGCTGCTCGTCCACGACGGGCGCCTGCGGGAGGCGGAGACACGGCAGCGGCTGACGAGGTCGCCGTACCCCTCGCGCAGCCCGGAGACGAACCTGGCCGACCTGCGCGCACAGGTCGCCGCCAACGAGAAGGGTGTGCAAGAGGTGCGGGCGATGATCTCGCACTTCGGCCTCGACGTCGTCCAGGCGTACATGGGGCACGTCCAGGACAACGCCGAGGAGGCAGTGCGGCGAGTGATCGACACGCTGGCGCCCGGGAGCGCGTCCTACGAGATGGACAACGGTGCCCGCATCCAGGTGAGGGTGCACGTCGACCGGGAAGGGCGCACGGCCACCCTGGACTTCACCGGATCCTCCGAGCAGCTGCAGACGAACCTCAACGCGCCGGCATCGGTCACGACTGCTGCGGCGATGTACGTCTTCCGGACCCTTGTGGCCGAGGAGATCCCGCTCAACGACGGCTGCCTGCGGCCCTTGCGGATCGTCGTCCCGGACGGCAGCTTCCTGCACCCCCGCCCACCCGCGGCGGTCGTCGGCGGCAACGTGGAGACCTCCCAGGCGGTGACCGGTGCGATCTATGCCGCGCTGGGCGTGCAAGCCGAAGGCTCAGGGACGATGAACAACCTCACCTTCGGCAACGAGCGGTATCAGTACTACGAGACCATCGCGTCCGGCTCCGGGGCGGGCGACGGCTTCGATGGGACATCGGCCGTGCAGACCCACATGACGAACTCTCGCCTCACCGACCCGGAGGTGCTCGAGGCCCGCTTCCCCGTGCTGGTGGAGGCTTTCGCGATACGTCGGGGCAGTGGCGGGCGTGGGCGGTGGTCCGGCGGCGATGGCGTGGTGCGGCGGCTCCGATTCACCGAACCGGTGTCGGTGAGCGTGCTCAGCGGGCACCGCCGAGTGCCCCCATACGGCATGGCCGGGGGAAACCCTGGAGCACTCGGACGGACCTGGGTGGAGCGCGCCGACGGGCGCCGCGCAGAGCTGGCCGGCTGTGACACCGTGGAGCTGGCCAGCGAGGACGTCCTGGTGATGGCAACGCCGGGAGGCGGCGGATTCGGGCCCGAGCGCGCCGTCCCGCGCTAGCGTCCGCGCATGGCCAGTGAGACGACCGACCTCCCGCTGGAGCTCGACCCGATCCCCGGAGAGCGCATCGACCCTCCGCCGAAGGAACGGCCCAACGTGGTCGACACCCTGGAGGAGAAGGCTGAGGTCGTCGGCCTCGGCTACACGGTCTTCACCCGGTTCTCCGGGTCCCGGGCCTCCCTGCTGGCCGCCGGCACGACGTACTACCTGTTCCTGTCCCTGTTCGCGATCGTCGCGTTCGCCTACGGGGTGATCGCAGCCGTGGGCGCCGACGAGATCTCCAGGACCCTGACCGAGGCGCTCGACGAGGCGTTCCCAGGTCTTCTCGGCGACGAGGGTCTGGACCCGGACGAGCTTCGATCGGCCGGCGTGACGGCCGGCTTCATCGGTCTGCTCACGCTGCTGTACTCGGGCAGTGGCGCGATGGTGGCCGCACGGCGTTCGCTGCACCAGGTCTACGGCGCGCCCCCGGATCCCAGAAACTTCGTCGTGGCTCGGCTGCGCCTGCTGGGCTGGCTGGCCATCCTCGGCCCCCTGGTCGTGGTGTCCTTCGCTGCCTCGAGCGTCGTCGGCACCCTCCTGGACCGGATCCTGGAGGCGATCGGCCTGGAGGCGACCGATCCACAGCGATTGCTGGCCGAGATCGGCGGACTCACGCTGTCCTTCGCGATCGACGTCCTCGTGATCGCCCTCTTGCTCAGCCACCTGGGCGGCATTCGCCCCTCGCGCCGTTCCCGCCTGATCGGCTCGCTGGTCGGATCGGTGCTGATCCAGGTGATCAAGTTCCTCTCGGCCACCATCATCGCCTCGTCGTTGGACAACCCCCAGTACGGAGCGTTCGCAGCCCCGATCGCCCTGCTCCTGATGCTGTATCTGCTGACCCTGTCGACCTACGGCGCGGCCTGCGTGACCGCGGGCTACGCCAGCCACCACGGTGACCCGTCTGCGCCGACGGCCGAGTGAGCGGCATCCTGGCTGCTCACAGCCCCGTCGGGGCCCTCCTTGCCGCGAGCGGTCTCGAGCAGGTCTGAGGCGATGCGCCGCGAGGGGATGACGGCCGAGTCAGGTCTGCGCTAGCGTGCGGACGCCCTCTGCCTTCCCCCGGAGGACCTGGTGTCCCTGCTCTCACGTCGTGCCCGTCCGGCCGGCAGATCCGCCCTGAGCCTGACGGTGCTGTCCGGTGCCCTGCTGCTCCCGTGGCTCTCCACGCCCGCCGGGGCTCAGCCGAGCGGTGCGAGCCCCGTGGTGGACGAGCAGCGCACCGACTCGCCGTCGACGAGGACCCCAGGGGTGGCCTCGGTCTCGCTGGACGGCGTCGCCGAGCTCGCCATCGCCGACGTGGCAGCAGACCCACGAACCTCGGGGCTGACGGCCTTCACCGCCGTCGGCCTCTCGTGGTCTGATCCGGATAGTCACGCCCACGTCGACGTCCTGGTGCGAACCAGGTCGGTCGACGCGCCGGCGGGAGCGTGGTCGGCATGGACACTGGTCCCGCACGCCGAGGACCACGGCCCGGACAGCAGTTCCGAGGAGGAAGCCGGCGTTCGCGGGGGCACCGAGCCGCTGATCGTCCCCTCCAGCAGCGGTATCCAGGCGCGGGTCCGCCTCGAGGGCGCCACCCCCGAAGACCTGCGGCTGGACCTGGTCGACGGCGACGCCGCGGCGTTGCGCTCACGCTCGCGGGCGAGCACCGCCGCGATCGACGTCGGCGGTGTCAGTATCCGGCCCCGGTCGGCCTGGGGGGCCAACGAGTCCCTCAAGACGTGCTGCCTGGACTACGGGGAGGTCGAGGCGGGTTTCGTACACCACACCGTGACGCTCAACGGCTACTCGCGCGCCGAGGTGCCGGGCATCCTGCGCAGCATCTACGCCTTCCACGTCAACAGCCGCGGCTATCGCGACATCGGCTACAACTTCCTGGTGGACCGGTTCGGCCGCGTCTGGGAGGGGCGGGCCGGCGGTGTCGAGAGGGCCGTCGTCGGCGCCCACACCTTTGGGTACAACCACGTCGCCTTCGCCGCCTCGGCCATCGGCACGTACTCCGGCGCGGCGCCCAGCCCGGCGATGCTGGATGCCTTCACCGAGCTGTTCGCCTGGAAGCTCGGGATGCACGGCGTCGACCCGCTCGCCTCGATCCGGCTTGAGGGACGACAGGTGCGCACGGTGTCCGGGCATCGGGACGTCAACAGCACCGAGTGCCCGGGCGGGCGGCTGTACGACGAGCTGCCGCAGCTCCGGCAGCGGGTCGACCGAGCGATGGGCGGGCTCCCCGTCGACCCGGCGCCTTCCCGCACCGGATGGCAGTACGGAGACGAGAAGGGCGTCCGGCTCTCCTCGAAGAAGGACAAGCGACGCGAGTGGACGCTCACCGTCCGTCAGCGGTGTTTCGACGGGCCCCTGAGGACGCTCAGCGGCGTCGCCAGGCGTGGCGAGCGGCTGCGCATCGAGTGGGACGGCCGGGACGGCACCGGAGCGCTCGTCCCACCTGGCTCCTACGACCTGCAGGTCACGGGCCAGCTGGCTGGCAAGGCCTTCCCCGACGCCACCATCGAGATATCGGTGTCGGGCGGGCCAGGTGCCCCAGCACCGTTCTGCCCACCGCGGGTCGGTGGGGTGCAGGTGGCCGGTGGGCTGCAGCGGACGCAGGTCGGCTGGGCCCCGGTGGCACACCCTGACCTTGCCGGGTACGTGGTCGCCCGCCACGCGCCCGGGACACCGGTACCGAGGGACCAGCCGACCCTGCCCCCGGGGGCGACGACGACACAGCTCGCCGGGCTCAAGGGCGGGAAGGACTACGCGGTGAGCGTCCTTGCGGTCGACGAGGACGGGAACCTCAGCGACCCACGGACCGTACGGCTCCGCGGCACGGCCTGGTCCTTCGACCCGCCTGGCGTCGCCTCCTACGACAGCCCCACCCGGATGCCTGCCACCCTGACGCGGTCCGGGGCCCCGCGCGGTGACGTCGCAGTACTGGTGCGCACGCGCCCGGTCGACGGCGGACCCTGGAGCCTGATCCGCGGCAACCGGACCGATGCCAGTGGCCGGACGATCCCCCGGTTGCGCCTGACCGAGGCCACCGAGGTCCAGCTGGTCTACACCGGCGGCGAGCGGACCACCGGCGTACGCAGCCGAGTGGTGCAGGTGGGAGTGCAACCTCGGATCGAGGCCGTCTGGCCGGGTCGCGTCCTTGCTCCCGGGGAGGACCTTCGGGTCGACGTCCGGGTGGCGCCTGGTGATCGGCCCAGCGTCCAGCTCCAGGAGCAACGCGGCAGCACCTGGCACACGGTTGACGACCGATCGACGAATGCCGCCGGCGCCGTCGTGCTCACCCACTCACAGCCGGAGCGTGGTGGCCACGAGTACCGGATCCGTGTACCGGCGACACCGGGGCTGAGCACCGTAGCCTCTCAGCCGCGAACGGTGGATGTGGTCGAGGTGTTCCGCCGGCCGGGCGACGGCGTGTTCACCCTCACCGGCCGCGGGTACGGGCATGGGATCGGGCTCAGCCAGTGGGGGACGCGTCAGGCTGCCGAGGAGGGGGCGGCGATGCCGCGCATCCTGCGCTTCTACTACCCCGGGACGACCTTGGCGCGACCGGTGGACGCCAGCTCCTCGGCCAGCGGGCAGCCTGCCGTCCGGGTCCAGCTCCAACGACACACCTCGCCGTCGCTGGTGGTGGCGGCCGAGCCAGGGTTGCGGGTCACGTTCACCACGCGTCGCGGCGCTGTCCGCAAGGTCGAGCTCCCGCGCACCGTCGAGGGCTGTGCGGCCCGGCAGTGGCGGGCCAGGGCCTTCAGCGGCGGAACCGCCGTCCAAGCCCAGTGCGGCGACCGCTGGCTGGCGTGGCGCTCGGTGAAGCGGATGGCAAGGACCGCCCCCGTGACGTTCGCCGCCGCCGACGGGGTCACCGGGGTTGCCCGCGGCGCCACGGGAGCTCCTGGCGACGAACGGGCCGGCTACCGGGGCGCGCTGCGAGCCAGCAGGGTCGGTGGCCTCTTCCAGGTGGTGAACGTCGTGCCGATCGAGGCATACCTGCGTGGGGTTGTCCCGCACGAGATCCCGCCCTCGTGGCCAAGGACCGCGCTGCGCGCACAGGCCGTCGTCGCACGCACCTATGCCCTGCATGAACGAGCCCAGCAGCCGGGAGCCCGCTTCCACCTCTACGACAGCACCCAGAGCCAGGTCTACCGACCCGCCGCGACCTACGACCGGCGCTGGCGTCCCATCGGCACGGGTGAGGACCTCCGCACCGACGAGGCGGTCGCCTCGACTGCGGGGATGGTCCTGGAGTACGAGGGCGCTCCGGCGTTCACGCAGTACTCCTCCTCCAACGGTGGGGCCACCGCGGCCGGTCCGAAACCGTACCTGCGGGCGAAGGTGGACCCGTGGGACGAGCGGAGCAAGGCGAACCCGCGACGGCGCTGGGACGTGGACCGAGCAGCTGCAACGCTTGAGCAGGCCTATCCCACCCTGGGCCGGCTCCGGCAGCTGCGCGTCAGTGAGCGCTCTGAGGTCGGTCGCTGGGGTGGCCGCGTCCTGGGGCTGGAGCTCGTCGGCGAGCGGGGGCGGGTCCAGGTCGCCGGTGACAGCAGGGTTCGCCAGGCCCTCGGGACACCTTCCAGCTACCTGACCGTGCGGTAGCTCACTGGCGGGTGCAACGTCCCGGACAGGTGCATGAGCAGCAGGGTGAGGAAGCCCGCCAGGACCGTCACAGCAATGCCGTGCCCGAGGGCGGCGGTGAGCAGCAGCCCGGTGCTCCCGGCGATCGCGTAGGCGGCGAGGATGCGCGCCGGGCGAGAAGACGCCGCCCGCGGGATCGCCACCAGGACCGCCAAGGTGACGACCGGCGGGATCAGCAGCGGGGCCAGCGCGCTGTCCAGGGAGTCAAGCGCGAGCTAGGCCCCGAAGATCAGCGACAGCCCCACGGTCTCGGTGAGCACCAACGGGAGGGCATCGCGAAGCGGCAGGGCATCGGTCGGGTCGTCGAGGACGCTGTGACGGAGGGACTCGGGCTGGCGGTCAGCCATCCGGCGACGCCTCCTCACCGGCCCGGCCCTCTCGAACCAGACGTCGGATCCCAACGGCGGTCCCGGCCAGCGGTGCGGCCAGGATCAGCCCTGGGAAGCCGGCCACGATCCCACCGGCCGTCGTGACCAGGATGACGAGCATCGGATGGAGCCCGAGGGAGGTCCCCAGCACGCGAGCCTCCACCAGCGGCTCGATCACGGTCTGCACGAGGAGGACCACCGCAAGCATGAGCAGGGCGATCGTGAGGCCTCCCTCGGCCAAGCCCAGGACCACGGCGAGCGCCCCGGCCAGGAACGCTCCCAGGTAGGGGATGAAGCCACCGATGAACGTGAGGACGGCGATCGCCGGCACCAAGGGCACGCCGAGGATGGCCGCACCGAGGCCGATCAGCACGGCATCCACCGCAGCCACGACCCCGCGACCGGCGAAGTAGCGGCGAATCACCAGGACCGCGGTCGAACCCACCTCAGTCACTCGCACGGCATCGGGACTACCGAGCTCACCGTTCAGCCAGACCGTCGCCAGCTCGGCATCGCGGAGCAGGAAGAAGAGGAAGACCAGCCCGAGGAACAGACCCAGGACCAAGGCCGCGGCACTGGACGCGGCACTGGCCGCCGAGGAGAGCAACCCGCCCCCACCGCTGGCACCGAGGTTCGCCAACGCCTCCCGGGCCTGCTGCACCACGTCGCCGTCGAGACCGCTCTGCTCGAACCAGGCCTGGAGGTCGGCCCAGACCGCAGCGAAAGCCGCCGTCAGCTCGTCCTGCTGGGCCAGGACGGCCCGGGTCACCAGGGCCAGCGCGCCGCCCAGCAGGCCGAGGATGAGCACGATGGTGGCGAACGCAGCGAGCGTGCCCGGCCATCCCGCACGCTCGAGCCGAGCGGTGATGGGACGGAAGACGGCTGCTGCGACGGCCGCGAAGACCACCGGTAGGACAATGCTCTGCAGCGTCGAGAGGGCCAGGACGGCCAGGACGCCCAGCGCGACGACCCCCAGCGCCAGCCACGCCGCCATCCCGGAACGGACCAGCCACGCCGGCAGCTGTACCTGCCGCCACGGGCTCGAGGAGACGTCCCGATCAGGCATCGACGGCCTCGACGGCTGCCGCGATCTGGGTGGGGCCTTCGGTTAGCTCGAGCACCGCTCCTGGCAGAGGGTGGTCCAGGATCGCGAGGAGCACCCCGGCGACGTCCGCCCGCGACACGGGACCTCGGGGCACCTGAGGAGCCAGGCGGACGTGGCCGGAGGCGGCGTCGTCGGTGAGCCGGCCGGGACGCAGGATCGTCCACGCCAGCCCGTCCCGGCCTCGGAGATCATCCTCGGCCGCCAGCTTGGCGCGCAGGTAGGCGAGGAAGACCGTCGGGACGCCTGCCAGGACCCGCCCGGCTCGCACCGACTCCACGCCCATGGAGGAGACCTGCAGCAGGTACGGCACCGAAGCCTTCTCGGCGGCGTCGGCCAGCAGCACTGCGCCCGCTCGGTCGACGGTGTCCTTGCGTCCCGAGCCGCTCCCCGGGCCGGCGCCGGCGGCGAACACAGCCGCGTCGACCCCGGCGAGCAGATCGGCCAGGGCACCGACACCGGCAGACTCCAGGTCCAGCAGCGCAGGGTGCACCCCGTCCGCCAGCAGGCGCCTGGACTGCTCCGGCGCCCGGTGCAGCGACAGCACCTCGTCACCGCGCCGGGCCAGGGCACGACCGAGGTGCCGGGCGATCGCTCCGTGCCCCCCCACGATCGCGACGCGCATCTGGTGACTCTAGTGCGGCCCCGGCCTCGGCCAAGGCCACGTGTGTCGCACTCCACCTCATCGGCGCTGGCCGCCCGGCGGGCCCGCTGCGTATCGTCGACGGGTGACTGACCTGCATGAGGGCACCGATCGCGCGGCACACCGGCTCCTCGGAGCCGACGGCGAGCCGACCCGGGACCGCCCGTGGATCATCCGCACCTACGCCGGGCACTCCAGCGCCAAGGCCTCGAACGCCCTGTACCGGCGGAACCTCGAGGCGGGGCAGACGGGCCTGTCGATCGCCTTCGACCTGCCGACCCAGTGCGGCTACAGCAGCGACGAGCCGATCGCGCAGCCTGAGATCGGCAAGGTCGGGGTGCCGATCAACTCCCTGGACGACATGGCCCATCTCTTCGAGGGCATCCCGCTCGAGCAGATGAACACGTCGATGACGATCAACGGGACGGCGATGTGGCTGCTGTCCCTCTACGTGGCCCTGGCTCGCGAACGCGGGGAGGACATCGCCAAGCTCACCGGCACGACCCAGAACGACCTGGTCAAGGAGTACCTCGCCCGTGGCACCTACATCTACCCACCGGCCGAGAGCATGCGGATCATCGCCGAGATGTACGAGTTCTGCCTCGAGGCCACCCCGAAGTGGAACGCGTCCAACATCTGCTCCTACCACCTCCAGGAGGCCGGCGCGACCCCGGCGCAAGAGCTCGCCTTCGCCCTCGCCAACGCGCTGAGCCTGCTCGACCTGCTTGCCGAGCGCGGACACTTCAGCGACGAGCAGTTCAACCGGGCCGTGGGGCGGATCTCCTTCTTCGTGAACTCGGGCATCCGGTTCGTGGAGGAGATGAGCAAGATGCGCGCCTTCGTCGAGCTCTGGGACGAGCTCCTCGTCGAGCGGTACGGGGTGCAGGAGGAGAAGTACCGTCGCTTCCGTTACGGCGTCCAGGTCAACTCGCTCGGGCTGACCGAGGCACAACCGGAGAACAACGCCTGGCGAATCCTCATCGAGGCACTCGGGGTGACCCTGAGCCGGAAGGCACGGTGCCGGGCGCTGCAGCTTCCTGCCTGGAACGAGGCCTTGTCGCTGCCGCGACCCTGGGACCAGCAGTGGTCCCTGCGACTGCAGCAGATCCTGGCCTACGAGACGGACCTGCTGGAGTACCCGGACCTCTTCGATGGCAGCCCGGTGATCGAGTCCAAGGTGGCCGAGCTCAAGGCCGGCGCCCGGGCAGAGATCGAGCGCATCATGGAGATGGGTGGCGTGATCCCCGCGATCGAGTCCGGCTACCTGAAGTCCTCGCTCGTCCGGTCGATGTCCGAGCGGGTGAGCCGGATCAGTACGGGCGAGCAGGTCATCGTCGGGGTCAACGCGTGGACCGACGGGCTGGCCTCCCCGCTGGTTGCCGGTGAGGACGGTGGGCTGTTCACCCTGGACGAGGCTGCGATCCGAGAGACCCTGGGCCACCTCGAGCAGACCAAGGCCAGGCGTGACCCGGCCCGGGTGGAGAGCGCCTTGGCCGCGCTGCAGCGGGCCGCAAAGGACGGCACGTCGATGATGGAAGCGTCGATCGAGTGTGCGTTGGCCAGGGTGACGACGGGGGAGTGGGCAGGGGCCCTACGGGAGGTGTTCGGTGAGTACCGCCCGGCGACCGGTGTCGAGGGCCAGCAGCTCACCCTGTCCGGCGACCGGGTCGACCAGCTTCGTGCGCGCCTGGACTCCATCACCGCCACGCTGGGACACCGGCCTCGACTCCTGGTCGGCAAGCCGGGTCTGGACGGGCACTCCAACGGAGCCGAGGTCATCGCCGTCTCCGCCCGCCACGTCGGGTTCGACGTGGTCTACTCGGGCATCCGACTCTCGACCGAGGAGATCGTCACCTCGGCCGTGGAGGAGGGGGCTGACGTGATCGGCGTCTCGGTGCTGTCGGGGTCGCACCTGGCCCTCGCCGAGCAGATCATGCAGGGCCTGCGCGAGCACGACGCCGAGCACATCTCGGTGGTGCTGGGCGGGATCGTCCCGGAGTCCGACGTCGAGAAGCTGCACGACATCGGCGTGGAACAGGTGTACACCCCAGCCGACTACGAGCTGCTCGACATCATGGAAGCCATCGTGGGCCTGCTGGAGGACGACGCGGCACCGGTGGCGGTGGCACCCTGAACCTCGACGCACTCCTGGACCAGGCGCTCGCGGGCCGCAAGGGTGCGCTGAGCAGGCTCGTCAGCCTCTTCGAGGACCAGCGTCCGGCCGCGGTCCCCGAACGCCGAGAGGTCGTAGACGCCCTGCACGTGCGGGGTCTCGCTCCGGACGCCGCGATCGTCGGGCTCACGGGCACGCCTGGGTCAGGCAAGTCGTCGTTGGTGGCCCGCGTGACGAGCGACCTGCTTGCGTCCGACCCGGAGCTGAGGATCGGGGTCGTGGCCGTGGACCCCTCCAGCCACCTCTCAGGCGGGGCGCTGCTGGGCGACCGGACTCGGCTACGGCCCTCCTCGACCGGCGACCGGTTGTTCTTCCGGAGCCAGGCGTCAGCGACCGAGCTCGGTGGGCTCGGTCCGTCCAGCTTCCAGGTCGCACGGCTGCTGGCCTACCTCGTCGACCTCGTCCTGGTCGAGACGGTCGGCGTGGGACAGAGCGAGGCTGACATCCGACACCTCGCCGACCGGGTGTATCTCGTGCTGTCCCCGCTGGGTGGCGACGAGGTGCAGTTCCTCAAGGCCGGCATCATCGAGGTACCCCACGCCTTCGTGCTGAACAAGTGCGACGAGCCGGCCGCCCAGCAGTCGCTGCACCACCTGCGCAACAGCCTGTGGCTCGCCCGTCCCTTCGAGGATGGACCGATCCCGATCTTCCAGACCAGCGCCAAGACCGGTCAGGGGATCGGTGACCTCGCCCGCGCGATCCGCGCGGCCGTGGACGAGGACCATCCCGGTATCGCTGCGCGCGAGGCGTACTTCTTCGCCCGCTGGGTCAAGGACGAGTGGGGCCGCGTCGGGACGACCGTGCTCGACGTCGATCTCGGCGGTGCCGCCCAGTGGCTGGCCACGACCGGTGGTTTCGAGCCCGCCCAGTCGGCGTTTCGAGCGCGACTCGTCGCGTCCATCCCAGAGGGCTAGGGCCGGTCGAGGACGACCTCGCCTCGTGTCCAGCGTGGGCCGCTGCCTGGAGCCGACGTGAGCAAGCCCACGCCTGCACGCGCCCGACGGGGACCTAAGTCCCGACCTGGTGGCAGTTGCGCCCTGCCATGAGGCGTGCTCGCCCCGGAGAGTGTCGGTGGGAGCGAGGATGCCGACGTCGCGAGGGTTCCTTGAGCGCTTCCGGCCGAGCGGGACGCCCGGCGCGGCGGCGAGGGGAGGGGTACCCGCTGACCGGGTGGGGGAGCGCTCCGCGGAGCTGGCGGCTCTCTTCGACCTCCTCGCCCCGACCGAGGCCGAGGCCGCCCTGGTCCGAGCAAGGGCACTGGAAGAGGCGGAACGACGGCTGGTCGGGTCGGCTGCCCGGGTGGCACGGCGGCGCGCCGAGGCAGTCGAGCTGGCCGAGGAGGCCCGCCGGGCTGCGGCCGAGCAGGTCGCTGCCGTTGCCGACACCGAGGTTGTGACGATCGCCCAGGCAGCCGAGGAGGACGTGGCCCGCATCCGCCAGCACGCCGAGCAGGTGACCCCACGATTCGCGCGCCGGGTGCTGACGGGCCTGGCCGCTGACTTCGGCCTCGACCCGAGCGCGGTCGAGGAGAGCACCGGCCGGGACCAGCCATGAGCAGCGCGTGGGTCGCGGCCTCCGTGCGTGCTCGAGCACTCGCACACCGCCGCCTCGGAGCAGCGGGCGTCCGCGAGCTCGCCCGCTGCGGATCGGTGGAGCTGGCCGTCGCCATGCTGCAGGACTCCAGCTACGACCGCGGGCTGGCCGACTGGGGGCGGGACGGGCGCCACCGTTCGGCCGGCGACGAGGGCCTCGCCGCGGCCCAGCACGCCGTCGCCGGCTCCGTCCTGTGGCACCTACGCGTCCTGGGTGGCTGGGTGCCACGAGGAGGCACGGCGGGCCTGCGGGCTCTGGCCGGCCCGTTCGAGGTTGCCAACGTGGAGGAGCACCTCCGTCGGCTGAAGGGCCAGTCGACGGAGCCGGCGTTCGTCCTGAGCTCCTTCGCCAGCGCCTGGCCACGGGTCGCGGTCACCACCTCCGTCGCTTCGGTCCAGGACGTGCTGAACGCCTCGGTCTGGGGGTCGGTCGGGACCGGTGAGCGCAGCATCCGTCTGTGCGTGCGCCTTCGCGCGGCCGCACGGATCGCCCGGCAGGTGCCGGCAGCACGAGCCTGGGCCGCCGGTGCTGCCGCCCTGGTGGCGGCGCGCGAGCAGTGCGTGGCGGGTCGCCCGCTCCCGCCGTCCGCAGCTGAGGCTGCCGCGCCGCTGCTGGGCCGCGATGCCATCGACGTGCAGGACGTCGACGCGCTCCGCGCGGCTCTGCCGGCTGAGGCGGCCTGGGCCCTGGGCCAAGGTGGACGTGACTGGGCCCCTTGGCTGGCCGAGGCGAGATGGTGGGCTCGCGTGGAGCGCGACGGGTTCGCTCTGCTCCGGGGATCCACGTTCACCTCGGACGCAACCCTCGGCGCTCTCGCCGTGCTGGCCGTCGACGCCTGGCGCGTTCGGGCCGCGCTGGAAGTGGCGGCTCGGGGCGCACCACCCGCGGCGCTGGAGCAGCTCGATGCCGTGGCGTGAGACGGTCGAGCCGGTACGGATGCAGCGAGTCGCGCTGCTGGCACCGTCGTGGTGCTGGCGGGACGTGCTGGTCTCCCTCGCCGACGCCGGGCTGATGCAGGTCGACAGCACCCACGACCAAGGAGTCCCCGGGCTGCAGCAGTCAGGGACGAGCGTCGAGCCCCGGCTGACCAGGACTCCGTTGGGACCCGATCCGGACGGCGACCCGTCCGCGCGGCGCGAGGACTCGCCTCACCAGGCGCAGGCGCTGGCTGCCGGGGAGGCCGAGCTCGCCCGGGTGATGAGCGACTCGGCACGTCGTGGCTCGGTCGCAGCGCTCACCGGGTGGGTCCCCTCCGGTCAGGTCGAGGACCTTGCTGCTCGGCTGCAGGTCCACCACGGTGCGCTGGTGAGGCTGGCAACGCCGGTGGGGATCGACCCACCGACCCTGCTACGCACCCGCGGTCAGGTCGGTCGCTCGTTCGAGCCGTTGGTCCGGACCTATGCCACTGTCCCGTACGCCGACCTGGACCCGACGGTCCTGGCGGGCCTGGCCTACGTGCTCATGTTCGGCATGATGTTCGCCGACGCTGGGCATGGCCTCCTGCTGATCCTGCTCGGTGTGCTGCTCCGCACGGGGCGACCACGTCTCGCTGCCCGCTTCACGTCGGTGTGGCCGTTCGTGGTCGGCGCGGGGCTCGTGTCAACCCTCTTCGGCGTGCTGCTCGGAGAGTTCTTCGGCCCCACCGGGGTGCTCGAACCGATCTGGTTGGACCCGCTGGAGGAGCCGGTCACGCTGCTGGCGTGGGCCGTCGGTGCCGGCGCCGTGCTCCTGGCCGTGGCGTACACGATGGGGGCGATCAACCGTTGGCGGGAGCACGGGTGGCGGGTCGCACTGGTCGCGGCCAACGGTCTCGCCGGGATCGCCCTGTTCCTCGGGCTGGGCCTGGTCGCCGCCGGACTCGCGCTGGACCAGCCCATGCTGCGGGGTGCCGGCACCGTCGTCGGGGTGGCCGGGCTGGTCCTCACCTACCTGGGGCTGTTCGCTGCGGCCGGCGGCGGCGGGACCGGGGCCGCCCAGGCCGGGGTCGAGGTGTTCGACGCGGTGATCCGGCTCGGGACCTCGCTCGTCTCCTTCGCCCGGCTGGCGGCCTTCGGCTTGGCGCACGCTGCTCTCACCGCGCTCGTCTGGTCGGGCACCACGGCTCTGCTCGACTCCAGTGGGGCGGGAGCGGTAGGTGTCGTCGCCGGCATCGCCGTGTTCGTGCTCGGCAACGCGGCGGTCTTCGCCTTCGAGGCACTGGTCGCCGGTATCCAGGCACTCCGCTTGGAGTACTACGAGTTGTTCTCGCGGGTCTTCGAGACCGAGGGCCGGCCCTTCGAGCCGTGGCACATACCCGAGCTCGCCTCGGGGTACGCGCCTGCTGCTCCCGGTACGGCGACCGCCGTGCCGACCGCACCGACGGAGGTGCTGCTGTGACCGCCTGGATCATCGCCCTACCCCTCGCCGGCCTTGCCGCGTTGCTCGTCGCCCCCCTGCTGCGACGCCATGGCCGGCGGACGGTGCCCGTACTGCTGGTCACCAACCTGGCACTGGTGGTGGTTGCACTCGGGCTGCTCGCCCTCGTCCTCGGCGGCGCCCTCGGCACCGAGTCCGCGATCGCTGCCGAGAGCCAGGAACCGATCCTCACCACGACGAGCGTGTCGGTGCCGACCCAGCAGAGCGGGACCTCTGGAGGAGCCGGCTCGGCCGCGCTCATCGGCGCCTCGATCGCCGTCGCTGGGTGTGGCATCGGCGCCGCCATCGGCGTCGCCTACACCGGTGCTGCAGCGCTGGCAGCGATCAGTGAGCGGCCCGAGCTCTTCGGCCGCGCGATGGTCATCGTCGGGCTGGCGGAGGGGATCGCCATCTACGGCCTCATCGTCGGGATCATCCTGATCGGGAAGGCGTGAGCGTGGCCGCCGTCGTCGCGATCGGTTCCGGGGCGCAGGTACGCGGCTGGGCCCTGGCGGGCGTCCGCGTGCTCGAGGTCGAGTCCGCGACGCAGGCTCGCGCGTCGGTGACGTCGCTGAGAGCACCCGCGGAGGGCCGAGCAGCAGGCCGAGGAGCAGACCGGGGAGCGGACCGGGGACCAGACGTTGGGCTGGTCATCCTGTCCGCGGAGGTGGCGTCGGTGTGCGCAGACCTCCTCGAGACCGCACCGCTGTGGGTCGTGATGCCACCATGACGGCGCGCGACCCACTCGGACCGGTACGAGCAGGGCTGCTCGAACAAGCCGCGAGGGCACGTGCGCACACGCTGACCGAGGCCCAGCGACAGGCCGCGGAGAGCCTGGCCGACGCCGAGGGACAGGCCGCCCGGCTCCTCGGCGTGGCCCGCGAGCGGGGCGCCCTGGAGGGGGAGCGTCTCCGGGCCCAGCTGCGCGCCCGAGCCCGACGGGAGGCGCGTGGTCAGCGCCTTCAGGCCCAGCAAGCAGCCATGGAAGGACTCGTCACCGCCGTCCGTCGAGAAGTCGGCCGATGGTGGGCCGACGAGGCAACACGCGGCCTGCTGAGGGAGCGACTGGGCGCACGGGTCCGCGCAGACCTCGGGAGGGCCGCAGCGGTCCAGGACCTCCCAGAGGGCGGAGTCGAAGGTCGTCTCGGTGGACGTCACGTCCGTTACCCGCTGGATGAGCTGGCCGCTGAGGCCGTCGAGGGCCTCGGTCCCGAGCTTGCCGGGCTGTGGACGCCGTCGGAGACGGTGCCCCGGTGAGCACCGGCACGAGCGCTGCAGCCGGCAGCGGGACAGGGCGCATCGTCCGTGTCGCCGGTCCGTTGGTCCAAGCCGAGGGGTTGACCGGCGCAGCAGTCGCCGAGCTGGTGGCGCTGGGGGAGGCGGGGCTCATCGGCGAGGTGGTGGCCCTGCGCGCCTCCGTGGCCACCATCCAGGCATACGAGACCACGAGCGGCCTGGCGCCCGGGAGCGTGGCTCGACGTCTCGGTCACCCGCTGTCGGCCCCGCTGGGACCAGGACTCCTCGGCAGCGTCGTCGACGGCCTCCTGAGACCCCTGGGCGCTGCCGGCGTCTGGCTGGAGCCCGGGATGCACGCCGTGGACACCAGGCGCTGGCAGGCGCAGCCAACAGTCCCGGTGGGCGCGGAGGTCGGGCCCGGTGACGTGGTCGCTGTCGTGGAGGTGGCGGGCGCCCTGGAGTACCGCGTCCTGGTCCCGCCCGGGGTTGCCGGCGTGCTCACCGAGGTCGCCCCAGCCGGGGAGTTCACCTGCGACGGCGTCCTCGCCCGGGTCGGGGAGGGCGCCGGCCCGCGCGCATCCGGCGACGGCCACAGGCCGGGGACCCCGGTTCCGCTGGTGCAGCACTGGCCGGTTCGCCAGGCGAGACCGGTACAGGCGCGGCTCGACGAGCCAGTCGGTCTGCGGACGGGGCAACGCGCTCTTGACCTGCTGTACCCGCTGGCGCGTGGGAGCTCGGCGGCCGTGCCTGGTGGTTTCGGGACCGGGAAGACGATGCTCCTGCAGCAGATCGCCAAGTGGTGCGACGCCGACGTGATCGTCTACGTGGGCTGCGGCGAACGGGGCAACGAGATGGCCGACGTCGTCGCCGACCTGGCCGCCCTGGTCGACCCGCGAACCGGAAGGGCGTTGGCGGACCGCACCGTGGTGGTCGCGAACACCTCGAACATGCCGATGATGGCCCGCGAGGCGAGCATCTACAGCGGTGTCACCGTCGCGGAGCACTTCCGCGACATGGGGTACGACGCCGTCGTGATCGCCGACTCGACGTCACGATGGGCCGAGGCCTTGCGTGAGTTCGCGTCCCGGTCCGGGGCGTTGCCTGCCGAGGAGGGCTACCCGGCAGACCTGGCCTCCTCGCTGGCCGCCTTCTACGAGCGGGCCGGGCTGGTGCGCACGCTGGGGGGACGCACCGGGTCGGTGACCGTCGTCGGGGCGGTGTCCCCACCGGGCGGGGACCGGGCCGAACCGGTGACTGCCAACACCGAGCGGTTCGTCCGCAGCGTGTGGGCACTGGACCGGGACCTGGCCTACTCCCGGCACTACCCGGCCGTCTCCTGGAATGGCTCCTTCTCTCGGGACGTCGGCGGGCTCGGGGTCTGGCACACCAAGTCCGGAGACCCCGGATGGTCGGCCAGGCGGGCTCGGGTGGGCCGCACCTTGTCCGCAGCAGATCGCCTCGGCGCGTTGGCCGATCTGGTCGGCCTCGGAGCCCTGCCGGCGGGCGAACGCATGGTCCTGCTGTCCGCTCGGCTCCTGCGCGAGGGGGTCCTGCAGCAGAACGCCCTGAGCAGCGTCGACGCGTCCTGCTCCGAGGCCAAGGCAGCCGCACTGGTCGAGGCAGTCCTCGCCGTCGCCGATCGCTGCCAGCAGCTGGTCGACCGGGGTGTGCCGGCGGCTACCGTCGAGAGCCAGGACTTCTCGCAGATCGTCCGCGCTCGGGAGGAGACCGGTGGGCCCGAGGCGGACGAGACCGCTCAGGTCGACGCCCGACGTGACATCGTGCTGCGGACCCTCGACGAGCTCGACCGCCAGAACGGCAACGGCGAGGCCGTGGCAGCCACTGCCCAGCATCCCGGCGGGTCGTCGTGAGCCGAGTCGAGTACACGACCATCGACGAGGTCCGCGACCCGTTGCTGATCGTGAGCGGCGTGCGCGACGTCGGCTGGGACGAGTTCGCCCTGGTCCACCTCGAGGGGCGCCCGGATCGCCACGCCTTGGTGCTGGAGGTGGACCGGGACCTTGCGGTCCTGCAGGTGCTGGAGGGGACCCACGGCATCGATCTCAGCCGGACGTCGGTGTCCTTCGCCGGCGAACCGCTGCACGTCCCCGTCGGGACCGACTGGCTGGGACGGGTCTGCAACGGCCGTGGGGAGCCGGTCGACGGTGGGCCGCCCATCGTGGGGCGACGACGCGTCGAGGTGACCGGGCGACCACTGAACCCGCTGCGGCGGGACCCGCCGTCGGATGCCGTGCTCACGGGCCTGTCGGTGCTCGACGCGTTCGCAACCCTGGTGCGAGGGCAGAAGCTGCCGATCTTCTCGGTCGCGGGGTTGGCACACCTGCAGATGGCCACCCAGGTGGCGGCACAGGCCTCGGTCGGCGGCGAGCCCTTCTGCGTCGTCTTCGCCGCGATGGGGCTGACGAACGCCGACGCCGTCGCCGTTCGGGACGCCCTGGAGGAGCGCTCGGCCGCGGGAGAGCTCGTGCTGCTGCTCAACCTCGCCAACGACCCGGCGATCGAACGCCTCCTCACCCCGCGGATCGCGCTGACGGTGGCCGAGCACCTGGCCTTCTCCACCCACCGCCATGTGCTCGTCGTCATGGGGGACATGACCAGCTACGCCGAGGCCCTGCGCGAGGTCTCCGCGACTCGCGGGGAGGTGCCGGCCCGGCGGGCCTACCCGGGGTACCTCTACAGCGACCTGGCCTCTCTCTACGAGCGGTGCGGGCGGGTCGTCGACGTCGCCGGCTCGGTCACGGTGCTGCCCTTCCTGACGATGCCGGCGGGCGACATCACCCACCCGGTGCCGGACCTCACCGGCTACATCACCGAGGGTCAGGTCGTGCTCAGTCCCGAGCTGGCCGGCAGCGGGGTGTACCCGCCGGTGGACGTCCTGTCCTCGCTGTCCCGGCTCATGCGCAAGGGAGCGGGCCCCGGGAGGACTCGCGCAGACCACCTTGACGTGTCGGCTCAGGCCCTGTCCGCGCTCGCCCGAGCTCGCCAGGTCCGCGAGCTGGCAGACCTGGTCGGCGAGGACGCGTTGAGCCAGACCGACCATCGCTACCTCGAGTACGTCGACGTCCTCACCGGAGACGTCCTGGCCCAGTCCGTCGAGGAGAGCCGCAACCTGGTCGACACGCTCGACCGCGTCTGGGCGGCCCTCGACGTCCTCCCTCGACGAGAGCTCACCATGGTCACGGCCGAGCAGGTTCGCACCTACCTGGATGGGAGAACCACATGAGCACCCAGGCGGTGCGCGGGCAGCCACCCGGACGGGCCGGACGAGTCTGGTTGCAGCGTCGCCTCGACGTGGCCAGTCGCGGCGCGACGATGCTGGAGACGAAGCTGCGGATCCTCGCCGCGGAGGAGCAGCGCTTCAGCCTGCTCTCGGCACGGACCGAGAAGGCCTGGGTCGCGGCCGTTCGCGATGCGCAGCGCTGGGAGACGCGGGCAGCGCTGCTGAGCGGGCGGCGAGGCCTTCGCCTGGCCTCAGCCAGCCGACCCGCCTCGATCCGCGTGAGGTGGTCCAGCACCATGGGAGTGCCGTACCCGGACCGCGCTCTGCTCGTGCTGCCGGCGGAGGCGGACGAGGACGCCACCCCGGACAACAGCGCACTGGTGGCCGCCCGGACGAGCACCCGGACCGCGGTCGAGGCGGCGGCGGCGCACGCGGCAGCAACGGCCGCGCTTCGGGCCTTGCAGGCGGAGAGCCGACGAACGCGGCGGCGTCTGCGGGCACTGCAGCTGAGACGGATCCCCGATCTCGAGAAGGCCATCGCCGGCCTGGCGCAGACCGTCGAGGCACAGGAGCTGGAGGACGCCGTCCGGATGCAGCGTTTCGCCAGGGCCGGTGCGGTGGCACACCCGCCACCCGCTCCAGCGGCGGGCGGTGGACGATCGTGAGCCCGGGGCTGCCGATCCGACACGTCCTGCTCGCCGTCGACGACTCACCGGCAGGCTTGGCCGCCGCAGCGACCGCCGTCGCCGTCGCACATCAGTGCACAGCGACACTGCACGCCGTCACGGTCCTGCTGAACGGTGTGCTCACCGAGCGGGCCATGCCACCCGAGATCGGAGAGGAGGGCCTGCAGCACGCCCTCCTGCGGCATGTGGCCGCCCTGGCCGGGCGCCAGGGCATGTCGGTTCGTGGGCGGACCGTGGTCGGGGACCCGGGCGAGTCCATCCTCAGCGAGGCCGTCGCGGTCGAGGCGGACCTGATCGTCATCGGGCGCTCGGACCTGCGAACCCTGGGGCAGCCCTACGTCGGCTCCGAGGTCCGCCAGGTGCTGGAGTTCGCAGAGGTCCCGGTGCTCGTGGTTCCGGGGCCGTGAGCTAGGTCGAGGGGCGCTGCCCGAGCAGCTCCATGATGCTGGCTGCGGCCTGCGCCGCGGTCAGCGACCCGAGACGGACCTGTGTCTCGAGCGCGTGCATCTGCTCGCGGGTGTCCGCCTCGTGCCGCAGACGACTCAGCACCCGGTCCTGCACCGTCGACCACATCCACGCCACTTCTTGATCGGCTCGCTTGCTCGCCAGCCGTCCGGAGGACTCCAGGTGGACTCGGTGTGCCGCCACTCGCTCCCAGACCTCGAGCACTCCCTGCCCGCGCAGTGCCGAGCAGGTGAGCACGGGCGGGGTCCAGTCGGGGTCGGCGGGTGCGAGCATGCGGAAGACGTCGGTCAGCTCGCGGGCGGCGCGCTTGGCCTCGATGACGTTGTCACCGTCTGCCTTGTTCACGGCGAGCACGTCGGCGAGCTCGAGGACGCCACGCTTCATGCCCTGCAGCGAGTCCCCGGTGCGCGCCACCATGAGCAGCAGGAAGGTGTCGACCATCTGGGCCACCGTGGTCTCGGACTGACCGACCCCGACAGTCTCGACGAGGACCACGTCGTACCCGGCGGCCTCGACCAGCACCATCGTCTCGCGCGTCGCCCGGGTCACCCCGCCCAGGGTGCCGGCCGACGGTGAGGGGCGGATGTAGGCGTTGGGATCGGCGGCCAAGCGAGACATCCGAGTCCGGTCGCCCAGGATGCTGCCACCGTGTCGGGTCGAGGAGGGGTCCACCGCCAGCACCGCAACTTGCCGACCTTGCTCGGTCAGCATCGTGCCGAGTGCGTCGATGAAGGTCGACTTGCCGGCGCCGGGGACGCCGGTGATGCCCACCCGACTCGCCCCACCGACGTGCGGAAGCAGGCGAACGAGCAGATCTTGGGCGAGGCCGGCATGGTCCGGCCGCGTCGACTCGACCAGCGTGATCGCCCGGGCCAGCACGGTGCGCTCACCGTTGAGTACTCCCTCGGCCAGCGCGGCCGGGTCAGTCCGGGCCCCGAAGGGGCCCGGACTCACGCGCCGACCTCGGGGGAGTCCGTACGCAACGCTGCCTCCAACGTGTCCAGCAGCTCCTCGGCGGCGACGGCGATGACCGTTCCCGGCGGGAAGACCGCGGTTGCACCGGCCGCCTTCAGCAGCGGCACGTCGCCCGGTGGGATGACCCCGCCGACGATGATGAGGATGTCCCGACGACCGAGAGCGGCCAGCTCGTCCCGGAGCTGGGGGACCAACGTGAGATGCCCGGCGGCGAGCGAGGACGCACCCACGATGTGCACGTCGGCCTCGACGGCCTGCCGGGCAACCTCTGCCGGTGTCTGGAAGAGCGGCCCGACGTCGATGTCGAAGCCGAGGTCTGCGAAGGCGGTGGCAATCACCTTCTGACCTCTGTCGTGACCGTCCTGGCCCATCTTGGCCACCAACATCCGGGGTCTGCGACCCTGCGCCTGCTCGAACGCCGCGCATCGTGCTCGGACCCGTTCGCTCACCGCTGACTGCCCCATCTCCTGTCGGTACACCCCGCTGATGGTCCTGATCGCGGCGGTGTGGCGCCCGAAGACCTCCTCGAGAGCGTCACTCATCTCCCCGACGGTGGCCTTCGCCCGGGCCGCCCGGACCGACAGCGCCAGCAGGTTCTGCGCCAGACCGGGCTCCCTGGTGCCATCGGCGATGGCACGAGCGGCCGTGGTGAGCTGTTCCAAGGCCTGGGCGAGCGCAGCCGGATCCCGTTCTGCGCGGAGCCGGTCGAGCTTCGCCAGCTGCTCCTGGCGGACGGCGGAGTTGTCGACCTTGAGCACGTCCACGGGCTCGTCCACGTCGGCGAGAAAGGTGTTGACGCCGATGACCGGCTGCTGACCGGAGTCGATGCGCGCTTGCGTGCGGGCGGCGGCCTCCTCGATGCGGAGCTTGGGCAGGCCCTGCTCGATGGCCTTCGTCATGCCGCCGAGCGACTCGGTCTCCTGGATGTGGGCCCAAGCCTTACGGGCCAGCTCGTAGGTGAGGCGTTCGACGTAGTACGAGCCACCCCAGGGGTCGATCACCCTGGTCGTCCCGGACTCCTGCTGCAGCAGCAGCTGGGTGTTGCGGGCGATCCGGGCGCTGAAGTCCGTGGGCAGGGCAAGCGCCTCGTCCAGGGAGTTGGTGTGCAGCGACTGGGTGTGCCCCTGGGTGGCGGCCATCGCCTCCACGCACGTCCGGACGACGTTGTTGTAGACGTCCTGCGCAGTCAACGACCATCCGCTGGTCTGGCAGTGCGTCCGCAACGACAAGGACTTCTCGTCGGTGGCCCCGAACTCGTGGACCAGCCTCGCCCAGAGCATGCGCGCGGCCCGCAGCTTGGCGACCTCCATGAAGAAGTTCATCCCGATCGCCCAGAAGAACGAGATCCGCGGGGCGAAGGCGTCCACCGCCAGACCGGCGTCGCGCCCGGCGCGCAGGTACTCGATCCCGTCGGCCAGGGTGTAGCCGAGCTCGAGGTCGGCGGTGGCACCCGCCTCCTGCATGTGGTAGCCGGAGATGGAGATCGAGTTGAACCGAGGCATCTCGGCCGAGGTGAAGGCGAAGATGTCGGAGATGATGCGCATCGAGGGCTCTGGCGGGTAGATGTAGGTGTTGCGGACCATGAACTCCTTCAGGACGTCGTTCTGGATCGTCCCCGTCAGGCGGCGGTGCTCCACGCCTTGCTCCTCGGCCGCAACCACGTAGAGCGCAAGGACGGGGAGCACGGCGCCGTTCATCGTCATCGACACGCTCATCTGGTCCAACGGGATCCCGTCGAACAGCTGGCGCATGTCCAGGATCGAGTCGATCGCGACGCCGGCCATGCCGACGTCGCCGGCCACCCGCGGGTTGTCGGAGTCATAGCCCCGGTGGGTCGCCAGGTCGAAGGCGATGGAGAGGCCCTTCTGGCCGGCAGCCAGGTTGCGACGGTAGAACGCGTTGGAGTCGGCCGCGGTGGAGAAGCCTGCGTACTGCCGGATCGTCCAGGGCTGGTTGACGTACATCGTCGGGTAGGGCCCCCGAAGGTAGGGAGGGCTCCCGGGGTAGGTGGCAAGGAAGTCAAGCTCGGCAACGTCCTGCGGACCGTAGAGCGGGGCGACCGGGATGCCTTCCGGGCTCAGCCAGGCTGCCTCCTCCGGGCTGCGTCCGCTGGCGGCGGCGAAGGCGGACCTCCAGGCGTCGACGTCGGGCGCGGCCGACCTGCGCCGGGTGTCGCGCTCCCAGGGCACGTCGGCGAAGCTCGGGATCACCCGGTCGTTCATGAGGCCACTCCTGCCGCGTCGAGCGCTCGGCTCACCAGGTCGACAGCATCAACGCCGGCGACCACGTACTCGTCGACACCGGCCTGGTCCAGCTCGTCCCGGAGGGCCCCAGGCTGCCCCGCCAGATAGATGCGCGTGGCTCCTGCCGCACGCAGGGCACCCACCACCGTGAGGGCCTCCTCGGCGTAGCTGGCATCACTGCCACAGACACAGGCCAGCACGGCGTCGCTGGCGGCGAACCGTTCGCCCACCGACTCGGCGTCCACCGTACCGGCGCGTCGGGCGCTGACCCCACCGCTGGCGAAGAGGTTCGCCGTGAACGAGGCGCGTGCGTTGTGCTCGGCCAGCGGACCCAGGGTCGCCAAGAAGACTGCTGGCGAGTTCCCGGTAGCAGTGGCATGGCCGGCGGCACGATCGCGCATCGCCTCGAACGGCTCGGCGTCGCGCACGAGCGGGCGGGCGGGGTCTCCGGCGTGGCCGGCGGCCGCCACGGGCGGCGGAGGCGGCTCGTCCAGGTTCGGGAACTCGCTGACGCCTGTGATCGGCCGTCGGCGGTGCGCGATGGTGCGGTCACGGTCAGCGCGCAGCCCGGCGTAGGTGTCTGCGAGCGTGCCGGAGCCGACGGCCTCGAGGATGCCACCCGAGCGCTCGATGTCGGTGAAGTGCGCCCAGGCGGTCTCAGCGACCTGCTGGGTGAAGGACTCCACGTACCAGGATCCCCCCGCCGGGTCGATGACCTGGGCCACGTGGGACTCTGCCAGAAGGATGGTCTGGGTGTTGCGGGCCAGCCGGCGCCCCAGGGTGCGAGCCGCCTCGTCGCTGACGAGAAGCGCGTCGTGGGGGAGCACTGTCACCGCGTCGGCACCGCCGACACCGGCGGCGAAGCAGGCCACGCTGCCGCGGACGAGGTTCACCCACGGGTCGTAGCGCGTCAGCATCACCCGCGAGGTCACCGCGTGCTGGCGCTGCCCAACGCCCGCTGCTGAACCGGTCTCCTCGAGCACGCGCGACCACAGCAGGCGGGCCGCTCGAAGCTTCGCGATGGTGTCGAACTGGTCCGCGGTGGCGGCATAGCGGAACTCGAGAGCCGAAGCAGCGTTCGCGACGCTGAGCCCGTGCTCGGTCAGCATCCGCAACGCCAGCAGCCCGGCAGCCATCGAGGCCGCGAGCTCGTGGACGACGCCCGCACCGGCCTCGTGCGCCACGGTGGCATCGACCGTGATCGCCGATGCACCCGGCCACCGCTCGAGAGCCCCGGCCGCCAGCTCCGCTGCTTGCTGCGCCTGCCCAGCAAGCCCAACCGCGACCGGATCGATGCCGAGCCTGAGCCGGCTGGTGCCGCCACCGGGCTCCACCAGGCTCGTCATGGCCGAGGTGATCGCCAGCGAGGCCCCCGGGCCCGACGACGCCGAGAGCGCCAGACCCGCCATCTCCAGGTGGACGCCGTCCAGGACACTGCCCAACCGCTCGGCGAGCGCCGAGGTCGAGGGCTCGTCCGCAAGCGCACTGGTGACGTCGAGCCACACCCCCGTGCTGCCCTGCGCCAGCTCGTCGCGGACGACCCGATTCGCGACGGTCGCCTCACCCAGGTCGACGGGCACCCGCTGGCGGACTTCCCACCCACCATCGCGGGTCCCCGTGGCGGTGCATGCGCGCAAGAACGGCGCTTGACCGGGGAGCCCGGGTTCCAGGTCAGCGACATCGTCCGCGGTGTAGAGCGGCATCCGGAGGAGACCGTCCTCGCTGCGCGTCGTGAGCACGTCGGCGAAGCGCTGCTCCAGGTCCTCGGACGAGAGCTCTCCGCGTCCGCGGGCGAGGACAGCGTCCACACCGGACCGCCACTGCTCCTGGGTGACGGGTGGGAAGGCGGAGGCCAGCTCGAGCCGGTCGGCGGATTCGGTCACCGGTCCATGATCCTGGTCCGCCGCGGCGACTGCTAGGCCCTTCGTGGTGGGCTTCGCCACGCCCGGCGAGGCAGTCAGGGGTGGGAGGCCCGACCCAGGCGCTCGGCCAGGAGCTGTTGGAGCTGCAGGTGCCGGCTGGGGTCCTGAAGGTTGAGGGCGCGCAGACCGGTGAGCCGTTGGACCAAGGCGGCTCCTGCCGTCGTGTTCGCCGCCCCGCCGGCCACCAGGTCCGGCCTGGTGTCGAACGCCGCGATCAGGCCCGAGACGGCGTAGGGGTCCGAGGCGCACAGCAGCACGAATCGCACCCGGCCTCCGATCATCCCGGCCAGGGCGGCGCCGTTGTACTCCTCCAACGGCGAGGCACCGGCCTCCACGACCGCCACGTCAGCCCCGACCCCCATCATGCGACTCAGGACGCCCCCGATGGCCGACTCGTAGTCGGCTTGCGGCACCGCAGTGGAAGGAAGCCCGGCGTCGACGAAATCGAAGACCTCGGTGGCGCCGGCGTCGAGCATCGCCAACGGGTCGCGGTAGCGGGCTGCCCCGGTGAGCTTCGCACCAACGACGCTGAGTCCCAGGTCGCGCAGCTGAGCAACCACGACCCGCGCCGACTCGGTCTTCCCGGCCGACATCGAGGTCCCGATGATCAGGACCACCGGCAGGTCGAACACTCGCGGCGCCACGGCGGGCACCCAGTCACGCATCCGGCTCCGCTCCCCGTCCACGTGCAGGTGGCCGGCGTAGTCGAGCTCGACCAGCGGGGGCAGGAACGGCGATACCGACGTTGCCCGGCCCATCAGGCCCGCCGAGGTGAGCAGGTGCAAGCGCCCGTCGTCGACCACGTCGCGCCAGTCTCCGACCGCCTCGAGCGTCGCTGCTCGTCGACCGAGTGCGCCGATGACCAGCTCGCCGCGAAGCAGGTCCGCCATCCGCCCGCTCGGGAGCTCCACCTGCCGCAGGGACCGGGCGAAGGAGCGGACGCGTCCCACGACGTAGTCACCCGTCGCCCAGGACCCGCGGGGCACGGGGTGCACGCCCATGCCGGAGTCGGGGATGTCCGCGATCCGCGCCACGGTGGTCCGCACGAGGCGTTCACGAGACCGCTCGGAGGTGCCTCCAGCCGCTGCAGGCTGCTGCCGGTCCTCAGCATTCACGAGGCGACCTCGGGCTCGAGGGAGAAGGGGTCGAGGGCGCCGCCTCGGGCGGGCTCGTCGGATGACCTGATCGGCCCAAGCAGCACCAGCCCCGCCAGCACGGCCGTGCGCTCCAACCACCGACTGACGACCACGTGCTCGTGCTCGGCGTGGGCGCCGTCACCGACCGCTCCCAAGCCGTCCAACGTGGGCGCCACCTGACTGGTGGTGTTCCCGTCGGACCCACCTCCGGCGGTGTCCTGCGGCAGCTCCACCCCGAAGGTGGTCGCGACGTCGACCGCTGCGGCGTACAGCGCCTCGTTCCGTGTCGTGCGCTCGAGCGGTGGCCGGCCCATGCCCCCGTCAACGGCGACCGTTGTCCCGGGGGTGGAGGGCTCCAGTCCCCGGATCGCCGCGTCGACGCGGACAGCGTCCGCCTCGTTGAGCACGCGCACGTCGACCACGGCACTGCTCTGAGGCGCAACGACGTTCGGCTGGATGCCGCCGGAGACCATGCCGACGTTGACGGTGACGCCCCGCTCGGCGTCGTTCAGCGCGAACAGGGCCTGGATGACGGCGGACAGCTCGAGGATCGCGCTGGCTCCCGAGGTGGGATCGAGCCCGGCGTGGGCGGCCTTGCCCTGCACCGTCACGGTGTAGCGGCCGAGGCCCTTCCGCGCAGTCTTCACCGCTCCCTGCGGTCCCATCGACGGCTCGAGCACGAGGACGCGATCGGCGGCGGTCGCCAGCTCCCGGATGAGCCAGGTGGACTCGCGACTCCCGATCTCCTCGTCGGAGTTCACCAGCAGCACCGGACCCACCTCAGGGACAAGCTCGAGCTCCGCCAGGACGTCCAGGACCGTCAAGGTCTGCACGAGGCCGGCCTTCATGTCGAACGTCCCTGGGCCCCAGAGGAAGTCACCGTCTCGTCGAGGTGGTCGTCGGTGGGTGGTCCCGACCGGCCAGACTGTGTCGCCGTGGCCCACGAGCAGCTGGAACCCCGCTGGCGGCGTGCTCGGGGGCGCGCCCAGCAGCATGCCGCCAGTCCGCTCGCCCACGTGGCGGCGGGTCCGCCAGCCTCGTCCTACGAGCTCGGCCTCGAGGTGGTCCAGGACCGGTGCCTGACGCGTACGGTCGGCCGAGGGTGACTCCAGGTGCGCCAGGTGGAGCAGGTGGTCGACCATCGAGCCCTCCCGGGCACGCACCGATGCCAAGATGCGTCCGGCAGTGGCGACGTCCAGGCGGGTGGACGAGGGCGACGTCATGCGCGCCTACCGACGGAAACCCAGGTGGTACGGGAAGGAGACGGTCTCGGACACCGTGGCGACCCGACCCGGGTGCACGTAGGCCAGCATCGGGGCATCGTGGACCAGGTCGTGGTCGTCCACGTCGACCGACCGCAGCACGTCTTGGTGCACGTGGGCGGCCTCGACCGACCCGATGATGAGCACGTTCTCACCAAGGTCGTGGACGATTCGGTCCAGGCGGCACTCGAGGTGAACGCGACAGCCGTCGACGAGCACCCCCTCGACAACCCTGGCCGGGGACAGCCGAAGTAGCTGCAGGGTCGGTTTGGACCCGTCGGAAGCCCTGGGCGCCGCGGCAAGACTGGCCTGCAGCAGCATCTCCGGGGTGGGGTAGCCGACCGTGAAGGTCTCCGTCGCCAGGATGTTGCGGTAGGTCCCGTGCTCTGGGTGGCAGACGAAGCCGAACCAGTTCTGCCAGCTCATCGGCATGGCCAGGTGCTTGGGAGCCACGTCTGCCTCGCCGTCCGGCTCCACCGTCGCGACCAGGACCAACGGTGCGAGGACTGGGAACCTCTCCCAGATCGGGCTGCTGGTTGGGACCGTCACGTAGGCCATCGGCCCTCCCTCGTCGGTGGCAACCTAACGCGGGGCCTCTGCGCGGCGTCGGGTCCAAGGTCCCTGGTAGGGCGCCAACGCTCTACCCTCCGCCTCATGGCAGACACGCCCGTGCTCCGCAGCCCAGCCCGTGCACGGCCTGGGGACGGAGTACCAGCGCCTGCGCCGCATGCAGGAACGGGTCCGAGCCAGCCGGTCGGCCGACCATCGCAACACCGAGGGCGGAGACGCCGACCATGGATGGGACCAGGGGCTGGTCGTCCGCCACGCGGTCAACTACTTCCTGGCAGTGCAGTCCGCCCGGGCGGTGAGCGCACCGGGTCCGATCCTGGACGTCGGCGCGGGGGCCGGCGCGTTCTCAGTCTGGGCGGCAGAGCTGTTGAGTCGCCCACTGCACCTCTGCGACACCGATGCTGGCCACCGGGCGCTCGCGCGGCGCGCATTCCCGGCTGTGCCCGTCCACGCCGACATCGAGGCCGCGCCGCCAGCCGCAGTCGTGTTGGGCATGGAGGTGATCGAGCACGTGCGGCCGAGTCAGCAGGAGCCCTTCGTCCGGTCCTTGGTCGAGCGCGCGCGCCCCGGTGGGGTCGTCGTGCTGTCCACCCCGGACGAGTCCGGCTACTGGGGCGGCTGGTCCGGGTACCCGCCGCACATCGGTCCGCTGGACGCGCACGCCCTGGCCGCCGTGGTGCAGCGCGCCACCGGGCTGGAACCGACGGTGCTGCGGATCGGCGGTCCGGGTTTCCGCCTGGGACGCCTGGAGCGTTGGACCCTTCCCGTGGTGAACCGTCTCTGGGGCTCGGTCGCTGACCGCGCCCCACGACTGGTCGGCACGGTCGAGGGGGCCGTCGGCCGGCTCGGCGACCGATGGGGGAGCGAACCGACGATCCACGAGGACGCCTACCAGCTTGTCGATGCACGCGGGAGCGGCGCCGAGCAGGGCACCGGCATGCTCGCGCTGGTGAGGTTGCCAGCCTGAGCCGGTCAGTCGTGGAAGCCGGGGTGGTAGGGGAACGGGCGCGTCTGGGTGAGCGACGCCACCCGGCCCGGGTGCACGTAGGCCAGGGCGGGGTGAGCGGCCAGCGGGTCGAGGTCCGGGGGAGTATCGGCGTCCCCCGGCTTGCCGGCAAGGTCGTCGGCGACATGGGCCAGCACCACCTGTCCGACGACGAGGCACTGGTGGCCGAACCCCTCCACGATGCGCTGAAGCCGGCACTCGAGCTGTACCGGGCAACCGCTGACCAGCACCCCCGGCACGAGCTGCGCTGGGGAGAGCCGCAACAGCTCAAGGGTTGGCTTGGTGCCGTCACTGGCGCGCGGTGCGGCAGCCAGGCTGGTCGCCAACAGCATCTGCGGAGTGGGGTAGCAGACGGTGAACACGTCCCTGGCGACCACGTTGCGGTAGGTCGCGTGCTCGGGACGACAGATGAACCCGAACAAGTTGGCTGCCCCCATCGGCATCGCCAGGTGCTTCGGCGCCAGGTTCGCCTGGCCGTCCTCCTCGAGCGTCCCGATCAGGACCAGCGGGGCCACTGCGGGGACTCGATGCCACAGATCCGTCTCGGCCTGCAGCGCCGGGAACGGGATCACTGCCACATCGGCAAGGTACCCGGCGGTCCCGTGGACTCCGCCGCTGCCGCGCCGAGCCAGTCCAGCAACGCCGGAAGCAGCTCGGACCATCCCTTGTAGGCCACCGACGCCGGCGGCACGCTGCGAAGTGTGTCGAGCAGTCCCTGGGCCACGGCCGGTTCGCCGATCACCTCGCCCAGCGGTGCCGTCCGCGTCCGGATGGTGAAGGCGATGTCGCCGGTGGCCGGCAGGCCACGAAGGGTCTGACGCTCCAGCCGAAGGGTCAACCGAGACGGATGAGGTTGCACCACCGCCGTCGGCAGTGGCTGGAACAACGCTGGGTCGGACAGGATCGTCCAGTTGGTCCTCGCCAGCGGTCGGTCCGGGTCGAGGCGGTCCAGGACCGCGTCGACCGCCGACCCGATGCGTTCGTAACCGGCCACTGGGGCATGGATCTCGGCCATGGTTCGCCCGAGCGCCTCACTCAGCCGCCAGCGCGAGGGGAAGCAGACCACCGCGGCTTCGAGCCGCCACGTGCCCGACCTGCCCCGGCTGAGCACGCAGAGATCCTCGGGCACGCAGCGCCCGGCAGCAGCCAGGAACTCCTCTGCGCCGACCGATGGCGCCGGCCGAGGCTCACCCATCCAGTCGCTGACAAGACCGGCAAGCTCACGCGCGCCCTCCGCGCCCCCCGGCGTCACCCCGAGGACCTGCTCCCGATGGTGGTCCAGCAGGTCCCGTCGGAGCCCGAGCTGCTCGTCGACGTCCGGACCCTCCGCCTGCAGCCAGTCAGCGAGGTCGAGCGGCCGAACGCCCACGCTCACCTGGAAGGCCCGGCCAAGTCGCGGGATCGCGAACCGCTCGCCGCTCACGGGGCAACGCTGCGCCACGGCGCGCCCAGCGTCAACCACCGCGGCAGCGGACGATCGACGCCCCAGCGCACTACGGTTCTCGTGTGGAGGAGTCGCGGCAGCCGTCGCAGCGCGAGCGTGAGCTCGTCAAGTACGACATCACGACCGACCGCGTGCTCACCATTCCGAACCTCATCTCCTTCGCCCGGCTGGCCGGGGTCCCGCTGTTCATGTGGCTGCTGCTGGTGCCTGAGGCCGATGGCTGGGCTCTGGTGGTACTGGCCCTGTCAGCGTTCAGCGACTGGCTCGACGGGCACCTGGCCCGGCGCTGGAACCAGATCAGCAGAATCGGCCAGCTGCTGGACCCGGTCGCCGACCGGCTCTACATCGTGGCCACGCTCGTCGCGTTCGTCATCCGCGACATCGTCCCGATCTGGTTCGCCCTGGCCATCATCCTGAGAGACGTCCTCATCGCGCTGGCGCTGCCGTTCCTGAAGCGCAGCGGCATCACTGCGCTCCCAGTGCACTTCCTGGGCAAGGCGGCGACTGCCAACCTGCTCTACGCCTTGCCGTTGCTGCTGCTCGGCGATGGTGACCTCGCCATCGCCCCAGTCGCCCTCGTGCTCGGCTGGGCCTTCGCCATCTGGGGGGCGGTGCTGTACTGGTACGCCGGGTTCCTCTATCTGGACCAGGCCCGCCGCATCCTGGCCGAACGTGGCTGAGCGAGGTCCCGGCTCGCTGTCGATGCTGGACCGCATCGCCGGGGAGGCCATCGACTCCTACCGAATCTCCTCGACACAGCCGGCGGGACCGGCCACGGCCCGGCGCCCCGTGCTCGGAGCTGTTGCGCTTCTGGCCCTCGGTCTCATGGTCTCGGCCGCCGTGCTGGGCGCACGAGCGACCGCGGGCAACACACAGTCCGAACGCACCGCACTGCAGCAGATCGCCGCTGACCGGCTGGCCTCGGTCCGGGCAGCCGAGGATGAGCTGCGCCAGCTGCGGGGTGAGGTCCGCGCGCTGACCGACGCCCGGCTACCCGAAGGCGCCGGCTCCGCGAACGACGTCAGCCAGCCCGCCGCGGCCGCCGCCGCGGTGGGCTCGGCAGCCGTACCCGTTGAGGGGCCGGGCCTCGTGATCACGGTGTCCGATGCCGAGGCAGACCCCACGACGGGGCTGGTGGCCCCGGACGGTCGACTGCTCGACGTCGACCTGCAGCAGATCGTCAATGGGCTGTGGTCGGCAGGGGCTGAGGCTGTCGCGGTATCCGGGCAGCGAGTGGCCGCCACCACGGCCATCCGCTCAGCCAACGAGGTGATCCTGGTGAACTACGAACCGGTGATCGGACCGTACGAGGTCCTGGCGGTCGGCAACCCAGGAACGCTGCCGACCTCCTTCTCGCGGAGCCCGGGGGGGGCCTGGCTGGAGTCGCTGACATCGACCTACGGCCTGACGGCCGCGATCGCGGTCCGCGGGGCGGACGACGCCCTGCGGCTGCCGGCCAGCGCGAAAGCCTCGCTGGACAGGGCCGAGCCTCGGGCACCCGTGCCCGAGCCGACGGAGGTGCCATGATCCTCGTGCTGGGCCTGGCCCTCGGAATCATCCTCGGGGTTGCGCTGGACGTGACCGTCCCGGACTGGCTCTCGCCCTACCTACCGATCGCCGTCGTCGCAGCGCTCGACGCCGTTGTCGGGGCGTTCCGGGCCTACCTGGAGGGCATCTTCAGCGATCGGGTCTTCGTGGTCTCATTCGCCGCCAACGTGCTGCTCGCGGTGCTCATGGTGTTCCTCGGTGACCAGCTCGGTGTGGGCGTGCAGCTCTCGACGGCCGTGGTGGTCGTGCTCGGGATCCGGATCTTCGCCAACGCGGCCGCGGCGCGGCGATTGCTGCTCGGCGCATGAGCACCGGCGAGCCGGACCCGCGGACCAGGCTTCGCCGGCTGCTCGGCGCACGTCCCGACGTCGGTACCGTGACCGCGGCCGGCCTCCTCGCCGTCCTCGGGTTCGTCGCGGCAGTCACGATCGGGGCCACCGAGGAGGACGTCCTGGATCGAGCCGGACGCGACGACCTGGTCAGGATCCTGGACGGCCTGGACGGACGGGTCGCCGCTCTGGACGAGGAGGTCGACCGGCTCCGGGAGACCCGCGCCAAGCTGCTCACCAGCGCCGATGCCGAGGCTGCCGCACGGGAGGAAGCGGCTCGACGGGCCGGCGACCTCGGCGTCCTGGCAGGGTCGGTGGCCGCCGACGGCCCGGGGGTCGAGGTGAGCATCGTCGGCTCCGAGGTTGATGCCGGGGTGCTGCTGCGGGCGGTGCACGAGCTGCGCGACGCCGGGGCCGAGGCTGTCCAGCTCGACGGGGACGGTGGTGGGGCGCCGGCGTCGGTCCGCGTGGTCGCGCAGACGGCCTTCGTCGACCTCCCCGCTTCGGGCCAGGTCGACGTCGACGGTGTACCCATGGGCGGTCCCTGGCGGCTGCTTGCCATCGGCGACCCGGCGACGATGGAGACCGCCCTGCGGATCCCGGGAGGGACGGTCAACGAGGTCGAGCAGGCCGGTGGGTCGATCGACGTCGAGCAACGCCTCAGCCTGTCGGTCGAGACGTTGCGCCCGATGTCGCCGCCTGAATACGCTCAGCCGGTCCCGGAGTCGGGGCGTTCCTGACACGGCGATGGAGGGCACGGGCGTGGGCATTGGCGACGAGGTTCCTGACAGCCTGCGGTACACAGCCGAGCACGAGTGGGTTGGCCCGGCGGGTCCGGACGGGCGGGTGCGCATCGGCATCACCGACTTCGCCCAGGAACAGCTCGGTGACGTCGTCTTCGTCACGCTGTTCGACCTGGGGAGCCAGGTCGAACCCGGCCAGGCCTTCGGGGAGGTGGAGTCGACCAAGAGCGTCAGCGAGCTGTACGCCCCGATGGCCGGAACCATCGTCGCCCGCAATGACGCCCTCACCGACCAGCCGGAGTTGGTGAACAGCGACCCGTACGGGGAGGGTTGGATGGTCGAGCTGGCCCCGGCCGAGCCATCGGCTCGCGAGGCGCTCCTCGACGCCGACGGCTACCGCAGCCAGACCGGCTGAGACGAGCAAGCCGGAGCGGAGTGCCGAGGTGGGTTGACCCAGCAGAGCAGGCTCCCTAAGTTCTCTACCAACCGTCAACCTCGACTTCACCTCGAAATTCACGCGCTGCGCCCGCGTGAACGAGCAGCCCGGAGGCCCGATGACCACCTGCCCGCAGTGCGGCCGCGCCATCCCTCCGGAGCTGGCCGGGGGAGCGCGCTTCTGCCCGTTCTGTGGAGCGAGCCTGCCAGTCGAACCCGCGTCGCCGGCTGACCTCGATGGCACCAGCACGCTGCACCTGAGCAGCCTCGGCGGGCAGACCGACGTCGACTCCTCCGCTGTCGCCGCCGACGAGGGGCTACCGGGCGAGGAGGGTGCCGACGCCGGGGACCTGCCTGCGGAGGCGAGCGCCGCGGTCGAGGCGCTGCCTCCCGGCTCAGCCATGCTCGTCGTGCTGCACGGACCGAGCGCGGGGTCCAGGTTCCTGCTCGACACGCCAGAGGTGGCGGCTGGGCGCCAGCCGGACTCCGACGTCTTCCTCGACGACGTCACCGTCTCGCGCCGCCACGCCGAGTTCATCCGCGACGAGGACGGCCACTACGACGTCCGGGACGTGGGCAGCCTGAACGGCACCTACGTCAATCGGGACCGGGTGGACCGCCGCCAGCTGCACAACCGCGACGAGGTGCAGATCGGCAAGTACCGCCTCGTCTACTTCGAGGGGTCGGCCTTCACCGCAGGAGCGACGGCGCCGGCATGAGCAGCGCAGCCGCACGTACGGGGAGCATCATGACGATCGGGGACGTGCTCTCCCTGCTCCGGCAAGACTTCCCCGACATCACCGTCTCCAAGATCCGCTTCCTCGAGACCGCCGGCCTCGTCGAGCCCCAGCGTGCTCCGTCGGGGTATCGGCGCTTCAGCCCGGACGACGTCGAGCGGTTGCGCTACGTCCTCACAGCGCAGCGCAACCACTACCTGCCACTCAAGGTGATCCGCGAGCACCTCGACGCCATCGACCGGGGCCTGGAGCCGCCGGAGCCCTTGTCGCGCCCAGGAGCCCCCCGGGCGGTACGCGACACCGACGCCGGTCAGGTCACCCTCGACTCCGGCCCGCGGCTGAGGATGACTCGAGAGGAGCTGCTCGCCGAGTCCAAGGCCGACCCTCGGCTGCTGGCAGCCCTGGAGTCCTACGGCCTCATCCGGCCAAGCCGAGAGCACTACGACGGCGACGCCCTCACGGTGCTGTCACTGGCAGCCGAGCTCGGGAGCTTCGGCCTCGAGCCGCGCCACCTGCGCGCCTTCAGGATGGCCGCCGACCGCGAGGTGGGACTGGTGGAGCAGGTCGTGACCCCCATCCTGCGCCAACGCGGCGGGGAGGGTCGATCGCGGGCAGAGGACACGGCCCAGGGCATCGCCGGTGTCTCGATGAAGCTGCATGCGGCGCTGGTGAGAGCGGGCATCAAGGACCTGCTTGACTCCTGACGCGACGGCCCGGACGGCGCTCAGGTGCAGAGGACCCTTGCGGTCTAGGCTGATGCAGTGCGTGCGATGGAGATCGTGGGAGTCCGCGTTGAGGTCCCCGCCAATCAACCGTTGGTCCTGCTTCGGGAACGAGATGGTGGCCGGTACCTCCCCATCTGGATCGGCGCCGCCGAGGCGACGGCGATCGCCTTCGCGCAGCAGGGGGTGCAACCTCCTCGGCCGATGACGCACGACCTCATGCGCGACCTGCTTGCTGCGCTGGGCCGCACCCTGGCCGAGGTGCGCATCACCGAGCTCAGTGACGGCGTCTTCTACGCCCTGCTGGTGCTGGATGGCGGGGTCGAGGTGAGTGCTCGTCCCTCCGACGCGATCGCGCTCGCGCTGCGAACCGACACACCCGTGGTGAGCAGCGAGGACGTCCTGGACGAAGCTGGGATCGAGCTCCCGGCGGAGAGCGCCGAGGAGGGCGGCGAGCACGGTGAGGAGGGAGAGGGCGGCCCACCGGCAGATGAGCAGGTCGAGCGCTTCCGAGCGTTCCTCGACCAAGTCTCTCCGGAGGACTTCGGCAGCCCCGAGTCCTGAGGGCGGTACCGACGACGCAACCGAGTGCTAACCCTCAAGTTGACGTTGAGACACTGGGTGCGATGGCCTGGTCCTGGCCGGGGTGTTGTGTTGACGTCGGACCGATCGGCTCCTAGCGTCGCCAGCGCATGGGAATCACGCCCCTGTGATTCCGCGCGGGGCACCACGAGCACCGGAGGCTGACATGCACACAGCGGCAGGGACCCAGGGACTGCTGTTCGGCGAGCCGACGGAGCACCCGGCCGACGTTGGCTATCGAGGGCCGGTGGCCTGCGGTGCTGCCGGCATCACGTACCGACAGCTGGACTACTGGGCCCGGACCGGACTGGTCGAGCCGTCGGTGCGTCCGGCCTCGGGGTCTGGGACGCACCGGCTGTACTCGTTCCGGGACATCCTGGTGCTCAAGATCGTCAAGCGGCTCCTGGACACCGGCGTCTCGCTTCAGCAGATCCGCAGCGCCGTCCAGCAGCTGCGGGAGCGTGGGGTGCAGGACTTGGCGAGCATCACCCTCATGAGCGACGGTGCGACGGTGTACGAGTGCACCTCGCCCGACGAGGTGATCGACCTCGTCCAGGGCGGACAAGGCGTCTTCGGGATCGCGGTCGGCCGCGTCTGGCGCGAGATCGAGGCCGACCTGCACGACATGCCCGCCGAGGCCACCAACGACGGTGCTGCCGAGGGTACCGAGGACCGCCCCGGCCGCGCAGCCGACGAGCTGGCCGCGCGGCGTCGCGCACGATCGGGCTGAGGTGACTGGGCAACCCCTCGGTCCTTCCCCACCGTTCCTGCGCCGGCACCTCGGACCCGATGACGGCGAGATCGCCGAGATGCTCGCCCTGCTGGGCTACGACTCGCTCGACGCCTTGACCGATGCCGCCGTGCCTGAGGCCATCCGCAGCATCGAGCGCCTCCGCCTGCCGCCGGCCGTCGACGAGCGTGAGGTGCTCGAGCTGTTGCGTGGCGTCGTCGAGCACAACGAGCGACTGGTCAACATGGTCGGCCTCGGCTACTCGGACACGGTGACTCCATCAGTGGTCGTCCGTCGCTTGCTCGAGAGCCCGGCGTGGTACACCGCCTACACGCCGTACCAGCCGGAGATCTCCCAAGGCCGACTCGAGGCGCTGCTCAACTTCCAGACCGTCGTCGAAGACCTGACCGCGCTCCCGATCGCCAACGCCAGCCTCCTCGACGAGTCCACGGCCGTCGCTGAGGCGGTCGCCCTGATGCGGCGTGCAGCCCGCGGCCCGGCCGCCGCCAGCCCCCGGGTACTCCTGGACGCAGACCTGCTCCCGCAGACGCTGGCCGTCCTGAGCACGCGGGCAGAGCCCGTCGGGGTGGAGGTCGTCGTCATCGACCCGGACGCCGACGCCCTGCCGGACGGGGACTTCTTCGGGTTGGTGCTGCAGTACCCCGGGGCCTCCGGCGCGGTGCGCGACCATCGAGACCTCCTCGAGCAGGCTCATGAACGGGGAGCTCTCGTCACGGTCGCCGCCGATCTGCTCTCCTTGACACTGCTGCGCCCGCCAGGGGAGATCGGGGCGGACGTCGCCGTCGGCTCGAGCCAGCGGTTCGGAGTCCCGCTCGGCTACGGCGGGCCGCATGCCGGCTACATGGCGGTACGGTCCGGACTGGAACGCGCGCTGCCCGGGCGGTTGGTCGGGGTCAGCGTCGACGCCGACGACACCCCGGCCTACCGGCTCGCCCTGCAGACACGGGAGCAGCACATCCGACGGGAGAAGGCCACCAGCAACATCTGCACGGCGCAGGTGCTGCTCGCCGTGGTGGCGGCCATGTATGCGGTGTGGCACGGCCCCGAAGGACTGACCCAGATCGCCACCCAGGCCCACCAGCACGCGCGCAGGCTCGCCGATGGCCTGAGCGATGGTGGCGTGCGGGTCGTCCACGACGCCGTGTTCGACACAGTGCTGGCCAGGGTGCCTGACGCCGACGCTGTCCTGGCGCATGCCCGGGAGGACGGCATCAACCTCGGACGGGTCGACGGTGAGCACGTGCGAGTCGCGTGCGACGAGGTGACTACCGACGAGCACGTGGAACGGGTGCTCGCGGCCTTCGGCGTGCGGCCGACGGGGGGTCCTCCCGACCCAGACGTCCGTGCGCGGGTGGGCATCCCCGAGCCGCTGCGGCGCACGTCCCCGTTCCTGACCCATCCGGTCTTCAGCGGCCATCGGAACGAGACCGCCATGCTGCGCTACCTGCGTCGGCTCTCCGACCGTGACTACGCGCTCGACCGGGGGATGATCCCCCTCGGCTCGTGCACGATGAAGCTCAATGCGACCACCGAGATGGAGCCGGTGACCTGGCCAGGGCTCGCGGGCCTGCACCCGTTCTGCCCTCCGGACCAGGCGCTGGGGTACCGCCGCCTGATCGAGGACCTTGCGGGGTGGCTGGCGGAGATCACCGGCTACGCCGCCGTGTCGTTGCAGCCCAACGCAGGCTCCCAGGGGGAGCTGGCCGGTCTGCTGGCCATCAGGGCATACCACCGCGCGCAGGGGGAGGGTCATCGCACCGTCTGCATCGTGCCCGCGAGCGCGCACGGAACGAACGCCGCCTCCGCGGTGATGGCCGGCATGGAGGTGGTGGTCGTCCGGTCGGCCGAGGACGGCACCGTCGACCTGGCACACCTGGATGAGCTGCTCCAGCGGCACGCGGACCGGCTGGCTGCCGCCATGGTCACCTATCCCTCCACCCACGGTGTCTACGAGGAGGGCATCACCGAGATCGCCCGCAAGGTGCACCTCGCCGGGGGTCAGCTCTACGTCGACGGAGCCAACCTCAACGCCCTGGTCGGGGTTGCCCGCCCCGGGGAGTTCGGCGCGGATGTCTCGCACCTCAACCTGCACAAGACCTTCTGCATCCCGCACGGCGGGGGAGGACCCGGTGTGGGGCCCGTCGGTGTCGCCGAGCACTTGGCCCCCTACTTGCCGAACCACCCGCTCGACCCGGACGCGGGGCCTGCCACCGGGATCGGGGCAATCTCCGCCGCGCCATACGGCTCACCGGGTGTGCTGGCCATCCCGTGGGTGTACCTCCGCCTCATGGGCGGTCCGGGACTGCGCACGGCAACCCAGGTGGCCGTGCTCTCGGCCAACTACATCGCTGCCCGCCTGAGGCATGCTTTCCCGGTGCTGTACACCGGCCGCGACGGCCTGGTTGCTCACGAGTGCATCCTGGACCTGCGACCCCTGACGAAGGCCACCGGCGTCACCGTCGACGACGTGGCCAAGCGACTCATCGACTACGGGTTCCACGCGCCGACCATGTCCTTCCCCGTCCCGGGGACGTTGATGGTCGAGCCCACCGAGTCCGAGGACCTCACCGAGCTGAACCGCTTCTGCGACGCCATGATCGCCATCCGCGGCGAGATCGACCGCGTGGCCTCCGGGGAGTGGCCGGCCGAGGACAACCCGCTCCGCAACGCCCCGCACACCGCCGCCTGCCTGGTGGGGGAGTGGGCCCACCCGTACCCCCGGGCACTGGCGGTGTACCCGGCCGGGGCCGAGCAGGCCCGCGACAAGTACTGGCCCCCGGTCCGACGTATCGACGGTGCCTACGGCGACCGCAACCTCGTCTGTGCGTGTCCGGCGCCGGAGGCATTCGCCACGTGAACCGACGGCGACGCCGGATGGCAGCATCGGTGGCGCTCGCGATGCTCGCGGGTACCGCCGTGGCCGGCTGCTCCGACGACGCCGGTCAGGCGCTGGCTTCGCCGCGGAAGTCGAGCGCGTCCTCGGCGCCTGCGGCCACGACACCCCCGCCCATCGCAGCCGAGCCGGGGTCGGCCACCCCGAGCGCCCTTGCCCCGCTCAGCCAGCAGGACCAGCGAATGGCCCGCGCGTTGGCCCGCCGCGTGAAGGCCCCGCTGCTGGGGTCGGCGGTCTCGGTCCGGGTACTCGACGTCCGAACCGGACGTGAGGTCTTCGCCCACCGCCAGGGGGTCGGTCGGACCCCGGCGTCCAACGAGAAGGTGCTGACGGCTGCCGCTGCTCTGCAGCAGCTGGACCATCGGTCACGGTTGCGGACCGAGCTGCGAGCCCGCACCGTCAAGGACGGTGTCCGGCTCACCCTCGTCGGGGCCGGCGACCCCTACCTGACGGGCAACGAGCTCCGGTCGATGGCCCGACGAGCCGCCGACAGGCTCGCGCTGCCAGAGGTCGCCGGCGTCACGGTGAAGGTCGACGACCGGCTCTTCCCGGCGCCGACACCTGCGCCGGGTTGGTCCAGCGCCACGGTCCCGCGCGACGTCGCACCCGTCCGAGCCCTCCTGTACGACGGTCGTCGGGTCCCCGACACGGCCGCCGACGCCGCTCTCGCGCTCACCCGGATGCTGCAGCGCAAGGACGTCCCCGCCAGGTACACCGGCCGGAGCAGCCCGAGCGCGAAGGCTGGCAGGGTCCTGGTCGCGGATCGGGGGACCACGGTGGGGCGCGCAGTGAACCGGATGCTGCTCACCTCTGACAACACCGCCGCCGAGATGCTGTTCCGGCTGGCCGCCATCGGCGCGGGCCGGCCAGGCACCTGGGCGGCTGCCCAGCTGACCACGATCGGGACCCTCGCCCAGCTCGGGGTATCGACCGACCGGGCCAAGGTGCGCGATGGCTCGGGGCTGTCCCGGAGCAACCGGGTGACCGCCTCGACGCTCAGCGAGCTCATGGTGCGCATCGCCCGCACCGAGGAGCAACCTCAGCTGGCCTCGATACTCCAAGGGGACGGGCTGCCCGTGGCGGGCAAGACCGGCACCTTGGCCCTGCGCTACCGAGACGGCAAGAACCGGTGCGCCCGGGGCGAGATCGAGGCCAAGACCGGCACGCTGTTCGACGTCAGCTCGCTCACCGGGATCACGACCGGTGCGGACCGGCAGGCCAAGGCCTTCGCGATCGTGGTCAACGACATCCCGCCGTCGCGGTCGAACGCCGAGGTCCAGGATGCGGTCGACACCCTCGCGGCCACGATCCACGGCTGTCGCTGAACCGCTTCAGGTACGCCCCAGCCTCTCCTGGGCCTCGACGACCGCCTCGTCTGGCAGCGCCCATCGCGCCTGGTGCACCCGGTACCCCGCCGCCTGCATCGCCCGGCAGACTGCAAGGTCGTCGTCGACGACGACGAGCACGTCCTCGGGCTCGGCCAGCCGTGCGAGCAGCTCTGGCTTGAGCACGGCCGCCGGGCGCATGTCGTGCGAGGGCCGCAGGACCACCGGACCACTCGGGAAGTCGTGCCGGTGCAGCCACCGCTCGGTGACGGTCTTCAGGTACTGGGGGCGACCGCTCAGGTACAGGACCTCGGCGTCCTCCGCCAGTGCTCGAGCAAGGCTCAGTCCGTCGGGCAGCACGGGATCCACTCCCGCGGCGGCGAAGAAGGCACCCCAGTTCTTCGGACGTCGATGCAAGTGATGCACCCGGTGGCGGACGTCGGCGAGGACTCCGTCGACGTCCAGGACGGCCCTCATCGACCCACGTCGGCTTCGACAGAGAAGCCCGGCAACCACCGGACGAGCTCGTCGCGGACCGGTACGACGACGTCGAGCTGACTCAGCACCCCAACGATGCCGAGCCACACGCGGTGCGTGAACAGGTGCTCGGCAGGCATCGTGAGTCGGAGCGCCATGGCGAAGTCAGGATTTCGTGGGTCGTTGATCCGGCCGAACTCCGAGCGCAGCCAGTCACGGTGGTAGTGGAACTGCTCGTGCCTGGCGGGCTCGCTGAACGGAGCGAGGTAGTCCATGAGTGCTCGTGCGTCGACGACTGCCCCAGGCCGCAGGAAGCCCTCGGCGCGTAGCCCCGCCTCCACCGTCGCTGGATCGTTGCTGCTGAGCAGCCGGATCAGCCGTCCGAAGGTGGGCGGCATCCCCTCCGGCATCGCCAGCGCCGACCCGAAGTCGAGGACCCCGAGGCGCCCGTCGGCCAGGATCCGGAAGTTGCCCGGGTGCGGGTCGGTATGCAGCCAACCGCAGCGTCTCGGCCCAGAGAGCAGGAAGCGCTGGTACCGCTCCGCAGCCAGCGCCCGGGCCGAGCCGTCCTCCCAGTCGGCCACCGCTGCCAACGGTGTGCCGTCCAACCATTCGGTGACGATCACGCGCTCGGTCGCCAGGAGCACCGCCGGCACGAGGACGTCAGGATCGTCGCGGTAGGCCTCGACGAAGGCCTGCTGGTGCCGGGCCTCCGTGCGGTAGTCCAGCTCTTCTGCCAGGCGCAGCCGCATCTCGGAGACCAACGGCGGCAGCGCGGTGCCGGGCGCCAGCACGGCGGCGGCCCTGGTCATCAGCGACACCGCTGTCAGGTCGGCCGCCAAGGCCTTGGCCACCCCTGGGTACTGGACCTTCACCGCCACGGGCCGGCCGTCCGGCCAGGTGGCTCGATGAACCTGGCCGAGCGAGGCAGCAGCGGCCGCCTCCCCCTCGAAGTCGAGGAAGCGCCCTCGCCAGCCGGGGCCGAGATCGTGGCGAAGCACCGGAGCCACCTCAGCCATCGGCAGCGCGGGCGCCTGCTCTTGCAGGGACTCCAAGGCTCGGCGCCAGGACTCGTCGGGGTCGGCCGGGAAGAGCGCCTCGACGGTGGACAGGAGCTGCCCCGCCTTCTGCGCACCCCCCTTGAGCTCACCCAGGGTCCGGCGCGTCCGCTCGGCGTTGGCTCGTCGCTGCCGGTGTCGAACCTCGTCGGCGTCAGCCCCGCCGAGTCGGCGCACCGCCCCGGCCCCGGCGCCGCCGAGTGCCGCCGCAGGCAGACTCAACAGCTTGACCGTCCGCAGCCAGGGTCGGGGGTCGAGCATGCTCGCCGCGACAGCCCTCACCTGAGGACGATGACATCACTCACGCTCGCCCGCAGCCCGTTCTTGGCCAGGACGCGGACGCGGTACCGGCCGTCGCCCACCTCGAAGTCCGCCAGCTCCTCGCGACCCTGGGTGAGGCCTGCGGCCACCCGCTTCCAGCCATTCGGGCTCTTGGCCTGCACCGCGACCGTGTGTCGGACGTCGGCACGGTTCGGCTCGACGTCGACGAGAAGCTCGTGCTTGGGGGCTGCCGCGGTGCTGGCTGCCTCGGGCTTGGGCAGGCGCCGCTGCACCACGTCGAGCGCGGCCGCGACCGCGATGCTTCGCCGGCCGGACTTCGAGGCCTTGGTGGAGGAGCTGCCGGAGTAGCGGGTCCACACCTTCGCCTGACGGTCGGCCCCTTGGAGCCGGTGGACGACCTCGCCGCTGGCGTTGGTCCGCTGGTTCTTGCATCGGACGTCCTTGCCGTGCTGCTTGACGCACAGCGCGACCCGAGCGTTGCCGATGCGTCGACCGTCGGACTTCTTCAGCACGAACATGCTGGAGACGTCGCGGCCCGCGTTCACCACGAGGTCGCGCCGCTTCGTCAGCACCGTCGTGGCCTTGCCACTCTTGCCCAGCAGCCTCAGGACGCTGTCCGGGGTGCCGCCGGCCTGAGCGGAGCCGAGTCCGAGCCGGGCCGAGCACGCAGGCCAGGCACCCCAGCCCTGGATGTCGAGCAGGCGCTCAGCGGCCCAGATCTGCTCGGCGCGGCTGGCGTGGTGCGGGTATGCGGCGAACTTCTGACCGCCGACGGCCCGCCAGGACCCCACGGTGAACTGCACGCCACCGTAGAACCCGTTGCCCGTGTTGATGGACCAGTTGCCGCCGGACTCGCACTGAGCAAGGCGGTCCCACGTGGAGTCGGATGCTGCCTGGGCTGGGGCGGCCAGCGCCACCGCACCGAGGAGCGCAACGGTCGCGGTCATGGAGGCAGCAGTGATGGCACGACGAGAAGGCATGGGTTCTCCCAGTCGCCTCTGAGGTCAGCTGACGGGTTCGGAGCGGGAGCGCCCCGGCCGGATCTCCGGCTTCACCCCTGATGGGCCATGCCCATCGGTGGGTCCCCCAGCGCCTGCCGACAACGGGTTGGGGTCCCGGGCAGCGCCTGGCAGGCGTTGGGCGTAGGTGCGCTGTCCGTCCGCGCTATCAGCGCGTGATCAGAACGTTACTGTCTCGTGACTTTTCGAGCAACTCCATGCCCAGATTGGCTCACATCTCGTTGCCAGGGCCGGTCATCGACCGCGGGTCACGACGAGCAGCAGCCGCCGCCGCAACAACCACCTGATGACGGGGGACTGGTGGGCCTGGGGGAGCGCACCGGCATCGACGCGGGACCGCGGCTGGTGGTGATCGCGGCCACCGTGGACAGCAGCCGGACGGTGTCCTGATGGCCCTCGGGGCAGCGAGCCGGATCGCCCGAAGCCGCCATCGGTCGCGACTCGGTGAAGGTCGCCCCACAGGAACGGCAGCGGAACTCATACGTCGGCACGGCCCGAGGATAGGCCACTGGACGAGCCGAGCGCCGGGCACCACTCGCCTGCAGCGGGCACACTGGCACCGTGTCGCGCCGCAGGCCTCACCGCCCAGAACGCCGACGACCGGCGCCCACGGCTGACCGCCTCGAGTCCCACGAGGACGGTGACTGGGTCGTCCGCGCGCTGACGGGAGCATCCAGCACGAAGTCCTACCGGTGCCCCGGCTGCGACCAGCTGATCCCGCCGGCAACGCCGCACACCGTGGCGTGGCCGGCACCGGGGACCGTGCTCACTGGCGGGGGACCAGGGGAACGGCGACACTGGCACCGCGCCTGCTGGCAAGCCCGCGCTCGACGGCGCCCCACCGGGATGTCTCGATGAGCGACGTCGTGCTGTTCCACCACGTGCAGGGCCTCACCGCGGGAACCCGCGCGTTCGCCGACGCGCTGCGCGCCGGTGGGCACGTGGTCCACACCCCCGACCTGTTCGAAGGCGTCCTCCCAGCGACCCTGCCCGAGGGGCTTGGGCATATCCGGGCGCTGGGGGAGGACCTCCTCGACGCCCGGGCCGCACAGGTCGTCGCTCAGCTGCCGGAGGCAGTCGTCTTCGGTGGATTCTCCTGGGGTGCGGCCATCGCGCAGCGCTACGCCCAGACCCGATCGACGGCCCTCGCTGCGCTGCTGTTCGAGGCCTGTCTTCCCGTGAGCGGACGCTGGGCGATCGGTTCATGGCCAGCTGGCGTGCCCGTCCAGGTCCACGGCATGGGCGAGGACGAGTTCTTCGCCGGTGAGGGAGACCTGGACGCGGCACGCGAGCTGGTCGCACAGGCCGGGCCGGACGTGGCCGAGCTCTTCGTGTACCCGGGCAAGTCACACCTGTTCACGGACTCCTCGTTACCGTCGTACGACGAGGCCGCAACGACGTTGGTGATCCAGCGCTCGCTCGACCTGCTGGCCCGGCTGCACTGATCGGACCCCCGACCGCAACGATCGACTGATTCGGGTAACTTGACATAATGCACCTTATCGGATGTAGCGCAGAGGAGGATCCAGCGGTGCTACCGCAGCTGCTCGGTCGTCCCGCGCGCCGCTCGATGGGCCGGGTCGCGAACCTCACCGATCAGCTCCTCGAGCGCGTCCTCCAGCGTGATGACGCCGCGGGAGGCGCCGGTCCTCGGGTCCAGCACCCGCGCCAGGTGCGCCCGTTGGTCCCGCATGAGCGACACCACGCCCACAATCGTGAGATCGGCGGCGACCTGCGGCAGCGGCCGCAGCTCCAGGTCGGCCACGAGCCCGTCCACGACGCGCCGCGACCCATGCTCCGGCGCGGCCAGCACGTCTCGGATGTGCACGTAGGCCACGGGGTCCCCGTCGTCGTCGAGGACCGGGAAGCGGGAGTACCCGGTGTCCACGGCGGCCTCGTGCACCGCTCGCACCGGGTCCGAGGCAACAACCGTGCGCAGTCGCTCGCTCGGGAGGACGAGATCGGCGGCGACGATGTGCGAGAGGTCCAGGGCACCCTCGAGCAGGCTGGTCTCCTCCTCGTCCAGCAGCCCCTCGCGGGAGGACTCGCCGATCAGCGTGGCGACCTCCTCGTGGGTGAAGGCCGATGCCACCTCCTCGGCCGGCTCTACCCGCACCAGCCGAAGCACGGCGTTGGCGAGCAGGTTCAGCAGCGCGATGAGCGGACGAAGCGCCGTGACGACCGCCACCAGTGGCGGGCCGAGCAGCAACGCCGACCGCTCGGGTCCCGCGATGGCGACGTTCTTCGGCACCATCTCCCCCAGCACCATGTGCAGGTACACGACGACCGAGAGCGCGATCGCGAACGCGACCGGGTGGACCAGGCCCTCGGGCAGGCCGAGCGCCGCGAAGACCGGCTCGATCAGGTGTGCGAGTGCGGGTTCAGCGATGGCGCCGAGCCCGAGGGAGCACACGGTGATGCCCAGCTGGGCACCGGCCATCATCACCGAGACCTGCTCCATGGCCCGCACCGTGACCCGGGCACGCCGATTCCCGGCTTCGGCCAGGGGTTCGATCTGACTTCGCCGAGCGGAGATCAGCGCGAACTCGGCACCCACGAAGAACGCGTTGCCGACAAGCAGGAGCACCCCGACCAGCAGGGCCACGCCATCACTCATACCGTCCCCCGTGAGGTCTGCCGGGTGTGCCGCCGTCTGGCTGCGTGCTGTCCGGCGACGGGGCTGGCTCCGCCCTCGCGCTGATGAGGTCGACCCGACGGCCGTCCATCCGCTCGACGGTGAGCGTGCACCCCTCGAGCCGGAAGGAGTCCCCCACCGATGGGATGCGCCCGAGCCTGGCAGCGGTCAGCCCCCCGAGGGTCTCGTACCACTCGCCGTCCGGTGCGGGCACGCCGTGCTCTCTCGCCTCGTCCGGGCGCAGCAGGCCGGAGAGCACCAGCGACCCGTCTCGACGGCGGCGGATGCGGTCCACCGGCCGGTCGGACTCGTCCTGCACCTCCCCCACCAGCTCCTCGACGAGGTCTTCGAGGGTCACGACGCCAGCCGTCCCGCCGTACTCGTCGACCACGACCGCCAGATGCGCCCGCCGGCGCAGGATCCCGAGCAGGTCGTCCAGCGGCAGCGTCTCCGGGACCAGCACCGGGTTGTCCAACACCTCCCGCACCCGAACGGTGCCGGCCCGCTCGGGAGGGATCCGGAGCACGCGACGAAGGCCGACCACTCCCTCGATGTCGTCGGCACCGCCGAGGCCGACAACCGGGAAGCGCGAGTGCCCGGTGACTCGTGCCAGCTCGATGACCTCGGCCACCGGGGCGTCGGCGTCGACGAAGTGCACCTTGGTCCGGGGAGTGAGCACATCCGCCGCGATGCGCTCCCCGAAGCTGAGGCTGCGGTCCAGCAGGGTCGCGACCGGCTTGTCGAGGGTCCCGGCCTGGGCGGAGTGCCGCAGGAGGGACTGCAGCTCCTCAGCCGAGCGCGCTGACGCAAGCTCCTCGCGGGGCTCCACCCCGAACCGTCGCAGGATGGCGTTGGCGTTGCCGTTGAGGAAGCTGATGAGTGGGCGGGCGAAGCCGGTGAACCCCATCTGCAGCGGCGCCACCCGTTGGGCGACTGCCAGGGGGGCGGCGATGGCCCAGTTCTTGGGGACGAGCTCGCCCAGCACCATCTGCACGACGGTGGCGATGAGCAAGGCGAGCAGCACCGACGCCGTCCCCGCCGTGGTCTCGGCAAGGCCCCAGGACTGCAGCGGCCCGGACAGCAGGCTCGCCAGCGACGGCTCGGCGAGGAAGCCGACCAGCAGGGACGTGATCGTGATCCCGAGCTGTGCGCCCGACAGCTGGGTGGACAACGAACGCAACGCCCGAAGGACCCGGGCGGCCCGGCGCTGCTCACTCGCGGCAGCCTCGACCGCGGCACGGTCGACGGTGACGAGGCTGAACTCGGCAGCCACGAAGGCCGCGTTGGCGGCGATGAGCCCGAGGGCAAGCACCAGCAGCAGCCACTCCGTGCTCACGTCGCAGGAGTATGCCCGCCCGCGGCCGCCCTCGCGGACACCGCCGCGGTCGTTGGGCTCACCGCACGACGGCGAAGGCGAACTCGGCCGTGCCGACCGCGTCGAGGACCCGAAGCCAGACCGGCAACATCTGCTCCATCGCGCGGGCGCCGGCCAAGTCGCCGATGTCCAGCACGTCGGTCCAGCCCAGCTCCGTGAGCAGGGCGGCCACGATCGTCTTGGCCCCGGGGTCGTCGCCGGCCACGAGCATGGTCGGCACGACAGCCGCCTCCGGGCCGGCCGAACCCGGTGCGACCATGACCGAGGCGGTCACCATGTTCAGTGACTTCACCACCCGAGCCTCAGGCGCGGCACGCTGCACCTGCTCGCCCAAGGAGTCGCTCCCGCTGAGGAACAGGGTCGGAGGGAATCCTGCTGAGAAGTCCAACGGGTTGGCCACGTCCAGGAGGACCTTGCCCGCCAGGCGGCCATCCTCCGCTGCAGCCCGCACCGCGGCGACAGAGCCTGTCCCGCTCGTGGCGTTCACCACCACCTCGGCACCGGCTGCCGCCTCCTGCAAGCCCACGAGACCCACGCCCGGGTGCTCGGCGAGCCATTCGGCGACAGGTGGACGGCCCATCGCGTCGGGATCCCGCCGGGCCAAGGTGACCGAGACCTCCCTCGTACCGAGCTCCACGCCGTGGTGAAGGCCTGCAAGCGCCGCTGCGAGGGTGCGGGCGACGCCGCCGGTACCGAGGATCCCGATGTGCATGGGGCCATCGTGCGGCGTTCGGACCCTCAGCGAGGCGGATATGCACGGATCACTGTCGTCCTGGCGACCCTGATCCACCCGTATCCGCCTGCTCCCTCCGGCAACGCCGCCTACCGGTTGCGTCCCGCCAGGCCCGAGGGCTGCTCCTCCAGCTGACGGAGCGCCGTACGCACCCGCTTGGCGGATACCGGGTGCGCGGTTCCGAGCTGCTGGGCGAAGAGGCTGACCCGGAGCTCCTCGAGGAGCCAGCGCACGGCGATGAGGTCCGTGGTGGCGGTGCGCGCCTCGGGCATCGCGTCGCGAATCCTCAGGTACTCGTCCTCCAGGTCGTGCACGACGGCCATCCGCTCGAGGTCACGAGCGAGCGACCCGGCGAGGCCGTCGAGGCGAACGAGCATCGCCCGCAGGTAGCGCGGCAGGTGCGCGAGCTGGGCCAGCCCCGTCGCCGAGACGAAGCTGTCGAAGACCAGCCCGTCGAGCTGGACCTCGACGTCCTCACGGGCCGCGACGGCGAGTCCTCCGACCTCCGCACAGCGGGCCCGAACGCTGCCGGCCAGGCCGAGCACGCGTGCGACGTCCTGAGCCGCACGCGTGGCCACCTCAGGGAGGGCCGCGCGCACCCGCTCGCGCAGCGTGATGTATGCCGACTCCTCCCAGACCGGACCTCCCTGCTCGGCCACGAGCCGGTCGACCGCGGCGGCGGCGCAGTCCGCCAGCAGGGACGGAACGTCTGGGTAGGGACTCGTCGCCAGGGCAAGCCTGGCCTCGGCGTCGAGGGCCGCGACCATGGCCCGGGTCGAGGAGGGCAGCTCGAGGAGCAACATCCGCCGCAGGCCCCGAGCCATCGCGTGCTGCGCCTCAGCCTCGTGCGCCATCAGCCGAAGCCCCACCGAGGACCCCTCGTCCACCAACGCCGGGAACGCCTGGAGTCGCCCGCTGGCGCGGGACACCTCGACCCGTCTGGGCAGGTCGCCGATCACCCAGCCGGTCAGTCCCGAGCGCTCCAGCCCGGGCGCCTGCTCGCGGACCGCGTCTCGGACACGCTCTCCCAGCCCCTCCTGCAGGGCCCGCAGATCCCGCCCCTCCCCCACCACCTCGGCACCGTCCAGCACGACGAAGCGCAGCTGCAGGTAGGTCGGCAGCGCCGAGGTGTCGAAGTCGCCCTCGGTGAGGACGGGGCCACCCAGCCCGGTCAAGGCGGCCGCGAGGGCCGACGGCAGCCCGCGGGGGCGACCGGGCGTGGGAGCACGCCCGTCGCCACGTTCGGCCTCGATGAGGGCAAGCGCGGCAGCCCCGTGGTCCGGTGCTGGGACGAACGAGCGTCGCAACGCCTTCGGGAGGGATCGGATGAGCCCCACGACCAGGTCCTCCCTCAGCCCAGGGACCTGCCAGGAGAAGACCTGCGGGTCCAGCCGGTCCAGGACGGCGAGCGGGACCTGCACGCTGACGCCGTCCTGGGTCGACCCCGGCTCGAAGCGGTAGCGCAGCGCCAGGGTCAGGTCCTCGTAGGACCAGACGTCCGGGAAGGCCTGCAAGTCCACCTCGGCTGCGCCGGGGCGCAGGAGGTCCTCGCGGGCGAACGACAGCTGGTCTGGCCGTTCCTGGCCCGCCCGTCTCCACCAGCGGTCGAAGTGTCGTCCGGAGACCACCGAGTCCGGGATCCGCGCGGCGTAGAGCGCGTGCACTGCCTCGTCGTCGACGACCAGGTCGCGACGCCTGCCCCGCTCCTCCTCCCGTCCGAGCTCGTCGAGCAACGCGCGGTTGTGCCGCAGGAACTCGTGGTGCGTGTCCCAGTCCCCATCCACGAGGGCGTGCCGGAGGAAGAGCTCACGAGACCACTCGGGGTCCACTCGCGCGTACGGCACGGTGCGCGCTGCCACGATCGTCAGCCCGTACAGCATCACCTTCTCGGTGGCCACGGCGGCGGCTCGGCCTCGGTCCCAGCGTGGCTCGCTGAAGGAACGGCGCAGCAGGTGCGCCGGGGCGGCCCGCTCGATCCAGGCGGGGTCGATCCTCGCCACGTCTCTCGCCCACACACGGGTCGTCTCCACCAGCTCCCCGGCCATGACCCAGCGAGGTGGCTGCTTGGCCAGCGCGGAGCCGGGATTGATGGCGAACCGGGCGTTGCGGGTCCCGGTGTAGTCACGCCGATCTTGGTCGTAGGTGCCGATCTGGGACAACAGCCCACCGAGGGCGGCTTGGTGGACGTGCGTGGCAGGGGCGCGCTGCCCGTCTCGGCTCAGGTCGGGATGGGCCGGCACGGCGATGTCGAGCTCACGGCAGGCTTGTCGAAGCTGCGTGACGAGGTCCTGCCACTCCCGGACGCGCAGGTAGTGCAGGTGCTCGCTGCGGCAGCGCCGCCGGAACGCGCTACCGGACATGGCCCGCTGCTGGTCCTGGAGGTAGGCCCAGAGGTTGAGGTACGTGATGAGGTCCGAGGCCGGGTCGGTGAAGCGCCGGTGCGCCGCAGCCGCTTCCTCTCGGGCGTGCTCGGGTCGCTCGCGGGGGTCTTGGATCGACAGGGCAGCGGCGATGACCAGTACCTCCTGCACACATCCCCCCTCGGCGGCGGCCAGCACCATGCGCCCGAGCCTCGGGTCGACCGGCAGCCGAGCCAGCCGTCGACCCAGGCCGGTCAGGTGGGCGCCGGTCCCTGGCGTGGGCTCCAGCGCGCCCAGCTCCTCCAGCAAGGCGAGGCCGTCGCGCAGGCTGCGACGGTCCGGAGGGTCCAGGAACGGGAACGCCTCCACCTCGCCCAGGCCCACATCGGCCATCCGCAGGATCACCGCAGCCAGGTTGGTCCGCAGGATCTCCGGATCGGTGAAAAGGGGGCGGTCCCGGAAGTCCTCCTCGGCGTACAACCTGATGCACACGCCGGCCGACACGCGTCCACACCGACCCTTGCGCTGGTCGGCCGAGGCCTGCGAGATCGGTTCGATCGGCAGGCGCTGCACCTTGGTGCGCAGGGAGTACCTGGAGACCCTCGCGGTGCCGGCGTCGACGACGAAGCGGATCCCCGGCACGGTCAACGAGGTCTCGGCCACGTTCGTCGCGAGCACGATCCGCCTCCCGCCGTGCGGGTCGAACACCCGGTGCTGCTCGGCAGCGGACAGCCGCGCGTACAGCGGCAGCACGTCGGTCGTTGACGGCAGGTGCTCACGCAGCGCGTCCGCGGTGTCCCGGATCTCACGCTCACCCGAAAGGAAGACCAGCACGTCTCCGGCGGGTCCGTCCGCGAGCTCGTCCACGGCGTCAAGGACCGCTTGGACCTGGTCCCGCTCGTCCTCAGGGGGGTCGTGGCCCGGCCCGAAGGGTCGGTAACGGACCTCCACCGGGTACGTGCGACCTGACACCTCGATCACCGGCACCTCCTTGCCGAGGACGCCGGCGAAGTGTGCGGCGAAGCGCCGCGGGTCGATGGTGGCCGAGGTGATGACGACTCGCAGGTCGCGTCTCTGGGGCAGCAGCTGAGCCAGGTACCCGAGCAGGAAGTCGATGTTGAGGCTGCGCTCGTGGGCCTCGTCGACGATCACGACGTCGTAGCGACGCAGCAGCCGGTCACGCGCGATCTCGGCCAGCAGGACGCCGTCGGTCATGACCGTGATGCTGGTGGCCTTCGAGGTCCGGTCGGAGAACCGGATCCTCGACCCCACCAGCGTGCCCGGCGGCGTCCCCAGCTCCTCGGCGATGCGGTCGGCCACCGTGCGCGCTGCCAACCGACGAGGCTGGGTGTGTGCGATCCGGGCCTGACGGTTCCCTCTCCCCAGCTGCAGGCACAGCTTCGGCAGCTGGGTGGTCTTGCCCGACCCGGTCTCGCCGGCCACCACGACCACCTGGTGGGCACGCAGCAGGGCAGCGATCTCCGGCAAGCGGGTGGTGATCGGCAGCGTCTCCGGGAAGGTGATCGGCTCGATGCTCCTGCCGCTCCTCCCGTCGGTGGCGACCCGACGGGGACCAGGAGCCGAGGCAGTCATGACCCCGGCAGCGTACGACTACGATCAGTCGTCATGCTCAAGGGATTCAAGGAGTTCCTCCTGCGAGGCAATGTCGTCGACCTGGCCGTCGCCGTGGTCATCGGAGGCGCCTTCACCGCGCTGGTGACCGTCTTCGGTGCGGCCATCATCAACCCGTTGATCGCGGCCCTCGGCGGCCCTGAGTCCGTCGGTCTCGGCTTCGAGATCGTGGCGGGGAACGAGGCGACGTTCGTCGACGTCGGCGCTGTGATCACCGCACTCATCACCTTCACGATCACGGCGGCCGTCATCTACTTCGTGTTCGTCGCACCGATGAAGGCCTACCAGTCCCGGCTGCCGCAGGCTGCGCCGGAGGACCCGGCCGAAGTGGTCCTGCTCACCGAGATCCGGGACCTGCTCGCGCACCGCGACGACGAGGCCTCCGCTCACTGAGGTCGTGGCCCCCGGATCTGACAGCTCAGCCGGACAGCGTCATCGTCAGCCCGGTCTGCGCCTCGGACTGCTCCCACAAGCGCCGGGCCATGTCCAAGTCCTGAGCAGCCGTGCTGCGACCAACGCGTGTCGGGCCTCCCCGGGCCTCGCCAATGCCGTCCGGTCCGTAGTAGTCGTTCCCGGCGACGTCGGGCATGGTGGCGGCGTACAGCTGCGGCAGCGCACCGTCGGCTGCGGACTGGCCGAAGACCGCGTTCGCTCCTTTGGTGACCAGACGGCCGAGCGGGTTCTGCGCATAGCGAGGACCGGCGTACTGCAGGTTCGTGGACGCGTATCCCGGGTGGGCGGCCGCGGCGACGAGCCGGATCCCCGCATCCTGCACCCGTCGATCAAGCTCGGCGGTGAACAGCAGGTTCGCGAGCTTGCTCGCCCCGTACGCCGGCCAGGCCGAGTAGCGGCGGCGCTGGAAGTGCAGGTCGTCGGGCTCCAAGGTGCCCATCTTGTGGGCCGTGCTGGACACATTCACGACTCGAGGCTCGGGCGCCGCGAGCAGCAGGGGCATGACCCGTGCCGTGAGCGCGAAGTGCCCCAGATGGTTGGTGCCGATCTGGGTCTCGAATCCGTCCAAGGTCTCGCCTCGTGGCGGGGCCATCACACCGGCGTTGTTCACCAGGAGGTCCAGGGCCGCGACGCGCTCGGCGACCTCGTCAGCAGCTGCCTCGATCGAGGCGAGAGACGCGAGGTCCAGGGTCAGCGGCTCAGCGCTGCCGCCCTCGGCCGCCACCCGGTTCACCTGCGCCACCGCGCTCGCCGTGCGCTGCTCGGACCTTCCGGAAACCAGCACCAGGGCACCGCGCGAGGCCAACGCCTTCGCGGTCTCCAGCCCCAGGCCTGAGGTAGCGCCGGTGACCAGAACGGCGTGGCCGGATTGGCTCGGGGCGTGGGCGATGCTCCAACGTGGCACGCGCCTAGTGTTCCGAAGCGCACCCAGAGCGCAAGTCCGCCTGCGCGCTGGTGCGCCCATCGGCCGACAGGCTCGTGAAGCTCAACCGCCCCCCGGCATCGCTGCTTCCACTCCCGGCACCCTCGACTGCTCCAGCGCCAGCTCCCGGAAACGGTCGGCGATCGGCGCGAGCGTCCGGCCGCGGCGCCAGGCGAGCAGGATCTGACGTGGTTCCAGCGGCGGGTCGAGCGAGTGGACGTGCACCTGCGGATCGGTTCGGTCGACAGCAAGCAACGGCATCACCGCGGGTCCCATCCCGGCGGCCGCCATCGCCTGGATCGCGCCGTTGTCGTTGGAGCGGAAGGCGTAGCGCGGGGCAACGCCCCCGTCGCGCAGCCCATCGTCGATGAGCTGCTGGCAGCTGTAGCGGGAGTCCTGGCCGACCAGGGTCGTGCCCTGCAGCAGGTCCAACGGGAACGGACCTTCTTCGATCGGGCAGTCCTCGGCGGCGACCACCACGACGAACGGATCGGTACGCAGCAGGACCCAGTCCAGGCGCGGGTCCAGCACCGGTCCCGCGAGGAAGGTGACGTCGAACTCGTCGCTGAGCAACCGGTGCTCCAGCTCCTCGTCCTCGTCGCCCTCGATCATCTGGATGTCGAGGTCAGGTGCCTCTCGGCGCAAGCGGTCCACGATCCGAGGCAGCAGTTTCACCGAGACGCTCTGGAAGGTGCCGACGGTGAGCCGCCCGCCGACCCCGAGGCGGAGGTCGTCCAGCTGCCGCTCGGCCAGCGCGAGCCGGTCAAGGACGACGTCGGCGTGCTCGAGCAGCAGTCGCCCGGCCGGTGTCAGCACGGCCGCGCGCGGGCCACCGGGGCGGTCGAACAGCGGCATCCCGGCCGCTCGCTCCAACCCGGCGATCTGCTGGCTGACGGCAGCCTGCGAGAAGCCCAGGGCGGCCGCCGCCCTGCCGAAGGACCCCTCCTCCTCCACGGCTCGCAGTGCTGCGAGCTGGCGGACGTCGATCTCGCGGAGACTCGGCATATCCATAAGCATAGCCGATGGGTTGTATAAGTAGACATCGCTTTACGTGATGCTTTTGCGTCTCTACCGTAGAGGCATGACCAACACCGCCCTCATCGACACCCTGCCCATGTCCCGGGTGCACACCTTCGCGCTGCGCGTCGATGCCGAGGGCGTCGACGCCGACCGCCCGATGCTTGCCGCCATCGCTCGCCGTGGCCGGGCCCTCGGGGTCTCCGAGACCCTGCTGGACATCCTGACCGACCCACGCGAGCCCGAGGTCGCGCGAGAGCGCGCCCTGGGACGCGTCATGGCCCGCGTCGGCGCCACCGACCGCGCCCAGGCCGCTGCGCCGCAGCCACAGCACCGGATCGACGTCGTGCCCCGGCCGGGCAACCCGGCCCGAGTCGGCTGAGGATCAGAGGAGCCGGAAGGGACGCGGCCGACGCAGGAAGGAACGGATGGCCTCGCGGCCGCTGCCGATGATCTCCGGGCCGTGGGTGAAGGCCGCGTTCACGTAGTCCAGCTCACCCAGGCGGTGTGCCGTCTGCCTGGTGAGTCGGACGTCGGAGCAGAACGCCAGGACCGGCCAGCTGATCCGGGCGTTCATGTTCCAGATCGCATCACCGGTGATGAGCGTGCCCGACGGCAGGTGCAGCAGAGACACGTGCCCGGGCGTGTGCCCGGGCGTGTGCACCACCCTGAGCCCGCCCCCGATGCCCAGCACCTGCCCGTCCTGGAGCTCCTCGTCGACCGGGGCAGCATCGGCGCTCAACCCACGTGATCGCACTCGCCCGATCCACGTCGACGGGTCCGTCGGCGCTCCCCTGCCCGCGCGGATGTCCTCGGCGTCACCCGGATGGGCTGCCACCACCGCCCCGGTGTCCACGACCAGGCGACGGAGCCCGCCGACATGGTCGGCGTGACCGTGGGTGATGAGGATCCGGGTCACGTCCTTCGGTGCCAGGCCGAGCTCGGCCAGCCCCGCCACGACCCGCTTCGGGCCGCCCTGCGTGCCGGCGTCCACCAAGGTCACCTGACCGTCTTCGTCCGTCAGGACGAAGGTGTTGACGAGGTCACGTGGGACGGTCGGGATCCGGTACAGCCCTGCGCCGAGCTCGACGACGAGCGACATCGGCTCGGCGTTCCTCAGACCGCCGGGATGGCGGCGATCGAGGCGGCGAATCGCTCGTCGGGCACGTCCTCGTCCGTCATCCGTCCGGACAGGTAGGCGTCGTAGGCTGGGAGGTCCAGGTGGCCGTGACCGCACAGCGCGGTCACGATGACCTTCTCCTCGCCGGTCTCGGCACACCGTCGCGCCTCTCGCAGGGTCTCGGCGAGCGCATGGGTGGGTTCGGGCGCCGGCACGATTCCCTCGGTGCGGGCGAACAGCACCCCCGCATCGAAGCACTCTGTCTGCGGCACCGCCGTGGCGTTCATGAGGCCCAGCTCGTAGACGTGGCTCAGCAGCGGGCTCATACCGTGGTACCGCAACCCACCGGCGTGGATCGGGTCCGGGACGAAGTCGTGCCCGAGGGTGTGCATCTTCATCAGTGGCGTCATCCCAGCGGTGTCCCCGAAGTCGTAGGCGTAGGTGCCTCGGGTCAGGGACGGGCAGGACGCGGGTTCCACGGCCCGGATCTCAGGGTCCTGACGCCCAGCCAGCTTCTCGCGCAGGATCGGGAAGGCAAGGCCAGCGAAGTTCGAGCCGCCTCCGGTACACCCGACCACCAGGTCAACTCGGTCCTCCCCCGCCTTCGCGAGCTGAAGGAGGACTTCCTCGCCGATCACCGTCTGGTGCAGCAAGACGTGGTTGAGCACCGAGCCGAGCGCGTAGCGCACCTGCTCGTCACCCGCCGCGATCTCCACCGCCTCGGAGATCGCGATCCCCAGCGACCCGGGGTGCTCGGCGTGGTCACCAAGGATCGCCCGACCGGCTTCGGTCAGGTCCGACGGCGATCGGTGCACGACACCACCGAACGTCTCGATCATCATCCGCCGGTAGGGCTTCTGGTCGTAGGAGGCACCGACCTGCCACACCTCGCACTCGATACCGAACAGCGAGCAGGCGAAGGCCAGGGCCGTCCCCCACTGGCCGGCGCCAGTCTCGGTGGTGATCTTCTTGACGCCCTCGAGGGCGTTGTAGAAGGCCTGCGGCACGGCCGTGTTCGGCTTGTGCGAGCCGGCCGGGGACACCCCCTCGTACTTGTAGTAGATGCGGGCCGGTGTGCCGAGCGCCTGCTCGAGCCGATGCGCACGGTAGAGCGGGGAAGGCCGCCAGAGCCGGTAGACGTCCTGCACCTCCGGTGGGATGTCGACGTAGCGCTCGGCCGTCACCTCCTGCTCGATGAGCGCCATCGGGAACAGGGGCGCCAACGCCTCCGGCCCGATCGGCTCGTGTGTCCCGGGGTGCAGGGGCGGCGGTGGGGGCACGGGCAGGTCCGGCACGACGTTGTACCACTGCGTGGGCATCTCGGACTCGTCGAGCAGGTACTTGTGCTGCTTGAGCTGCGCCTCGGCCATGGCGCCGAGGCTAGCGGAGCCGGGTGCCACGTCGAGGTGCGGCACCGCCGCCCTCGCCATCGGCGTGGTCCCTGCACCAGGCCGAAGGTGGCCGGGCCGTGACGGCCGGTCGGCGCGCCAGCCACCGCCGCGTCGACCTAGGCTGAGCGAGTGACCACCTCCCACCGAGCGGGCCCTGACGTGCCAGGGGCACCTTCGACCCCGCCACGCCCGCAGGACGACTTGTTCGGCTGGGCCAACGGCGCCTGGCTCGAGGCCACCGAGATCCCCGAGGACCGGGCGACCTACGGAGCCTTTCACCTGCTGTCCGAGCAGGCCGAGCACGACGTGCGCGCGATCTGCGAACAGGCTGCTTCCGGGCGGGCCGCAGCGGGAAGCGTGGAGCGCCTGGTTGGCGACCTGTGGACGAGCTTCATGGACACCGAGCAGATCGAGGCACTCGGGATCGGACCCATCGGCGACGAGCTCGCCGTGGTCGAGACGGTCCATGACGCCGACAGCCTCATGCGCGTCGTCGGGCGGCTGCAGCGTCACGGCGGCGGAGGTCTGGTGGCCCCCTACGTCAACACCGACGCCAGGAACGCCGATCGCTACCTGGTCTACCTGGAGCAGTCAGGCTTGGGCCTCCCGGACGAGTCCTACTACCGCGAGGACGCCTTCGCCGACCTGCGTGCGGCCTACCAGCAGCACATCACCAAGATGCTGCGCCTGGGCGGGGAAGCCACACGCTTCCTCGGAGACCCGCAGCAGGCCGCCGCAGACGTGCTCGCGCTGGAGACCCAGATCGCCGGGCGGCACTGGGACCGCGTGGACTGCCGCGACGCCGTGCGCACCTACAACCTGCGCGATGCCGATGCCATGCGCGACGAGGCGCCCATCCCCTGGGACGCCTGGATCGACGGGCTGGGCGCCACCGAGGCGCACCTCGACGAGGTGGTCGTCCGCCAACCTTCCTTCCTCGCCGGGGCTGCCGGGCTGATCGCCGACGCCCCGCTGCGGCACTGGCGCGCCTGGCTGGCCTGGAACACCCTGCACGCGGACGCGGCGTATCTGAGCGAGCGCTTCGTCGAGGAGAACTTCGACTTCTACGGGCGCACGCTGTCCGGGACGCCACAGCTGCGCGAACGATGGAAGCGCGCCGTGTCCTTCCTCGAGGCTGCCGCCGGGGAGGCCGTTGGTCAGCTGTACGTAGCTCAGCACTTCCCTCCGGAGGCCAAGGAACGGATGCTGGGACTGGTGGACAACCTCGTGCGTGCCTATCGGCACGACATCGAGGCGCTGGACTGGATGAGCGGACCAACCCGAGAGCGGGCGCTCGAGAAGCTCGAGCAGTTCCGGGCCAAGATCGGGTACCCCGACCGCTGGCGGGACTACCGGGCACTGGAGGTACGTGCCAGCGGGCTGCTGGACAACGCTCGAGCCGCGGCGGCGTTCGAGACCGACCGGGAGCTGGCCAAGCTCGGCGGGCCGGTAGACCGCGACGAGTGGTTCATGACCCCGATGACCGTCAACGCGTACTACAACCCCGGGATGAACGAGATCGTCTTCCCGGCCGCGATCCTGCAACCGCCCTTCTTCGACGTCGCCGCCGACGACGCCGAGAACTACGGCGGCATCGGTGCAGTGATCGGTCACGAGATCGGGCACGGGTTCGACGACCAGGGGTCTCGCTACGACGGTCGCGGGGAGCTCCTGGACTGGTGGACCGAGGAGGACCGTGGGCGCTTCGAGGAGCGTTCGAAGTCGCTCATCGCCCAGTACGACGCCTTCGAACCTCGACAGCTCCCGGGGCTGCGCGTCAACGGCGCGCTCACCGTCGGCGAGAACATCGGCGATCTCGGTGGGGTGACCGTGGCCTACCAGGCGTACCAGCTTGCGCTGGACGGCCACCAAGCACCGGTGATCGACGAGCTCACCGGTCCACAGCGGTTCTTCCGAGCCTTCGCCACGATCTGGCGGGGGAAGGCCCGGTCCGAGGAGGCCAAGCGTCGCCTGCAGACCGACCCACACGCACCGGAGGAGTTCCGCGCCAACGTCGTGCGCAACGTCGACGCGTTCTACACAGCGTTCGATGTCCGGCAAGGAGACGGCCTCTACCTGGAGCCGCAGGAACGCGTCACCATCTGGTAGCTCACCGGGCGGCCTCCAGCCACCCCCAGCGCCGATGGGGTCGGGCTGCCCAGTGCGGCTCAGGCGACTGGGCCAGCCCAGTCGAGCAGCGCCTGGAGGTCCCACGTGGTCACCACACGCGACGGGTCCACACCGGCGGCGAGAGCCCGGACCGCACCATAGGGCTGCCAGTCCAGCTGCCCCGGGGCGTGCGCGTCGGTATCCAAGGCAAACAGGCAACCGGCCTGCACCGCCATCCTCAGCAGCCGCATGGGCGGGTCGCGGCGCTCAGGGCGGGCGTTGATCTCCACCGCGACGTCGAACCTTCGGCAGGCCTCGAAGACCACCTCGGCGTCGAAGCTCGACGGCGGCCGGGTGCCGCGGGCACCCTCGACGAGCCGGCCGGTGCAGTGCCCGAGGATGTCGGTGCGAGGGTTGGCGATCGCCGTGACCATGCGCCGCGTCATGGCCTCGGCGTCCATCCGGAGCTTGGAGTGCACCGAGGCGACCACGACGTCCAGGCGTGCCAGCAGCTCGGGGTCCTGGTCCAGGCTGCCGTCCTCGTTGATGTCCACCTCGATGCCGGTGAGCAATCGGAACGGGGCCAACCACTCGTTGAGGGCCGCCACCTCCTCCAGCTGCGCCCGCAGCCGCGGCGCCGAGAGCCCGTTGGCCACCCGCAGGCGTGGGGAGTGATCCGTGAGCACCATCCACTGCTGGCCACGCCCCCCATGGACCAGATCACGTGCGGCGGCGGCCATCGTGGCCACCGAGGCGTGGCCGTCAGAGGCGTCAGAGTGGGTGTGGCAGTCCCCCACCAGGGCGTCTACCAGCACCTGCGCACCAGCAGCCACCGGTTCAGCGGCCGCTTCCAGCTCCGCGAGCTTCGCTGGGACGCCATCTCCGGCTGCGAACGCCGCGATCGCGAGCCCGGCCGTGCTCGGCCCCACCCCCCGGAGCTCGGTCAGCGTGCCGGACGCGGCCATCTGAACCGCTCGCTGGGGGCCGACCTCGCGCAGGGCCGCGGCGGCGACACGGTAGGCCTGCGAGCGACGCGGCTCGGCCCGTGAGCGCTCGAGCAGAAAGGCATAGCGCTCCAGCGCCGCAACAGGATCCACGTCGGCCCCTTCCGGCCACGCGGGCCCGTCGGTGACAGCCGAGGCGAGGCTATGCCGGACCGGCGGGGCGCGCCTGGCTTCGGACCGACGGGATTCCCGCACGACTCGGTCTCGGCGTCCCGAGCGCCACCACACCGGCGGGCCGTTGGTCCCTACTCCGCAGGGCCCCCCGGGAGTGGGCTGGCAGCGTGCCTGTGGCCGCCCGTGCTGAGTCGGCCCACCCGACGACGGCCTGGCATCGCGTCGGGCGGGATCGCCTTCGCTGCGACGTGTGCCCCCGCGGCTGCTCCCTCTCCGACGGCCAGCGGGGCCTGTGCTTCGTGCGCCGACGGCTCGGCGAGCAGATCGTCCTGACGACCTACGGCCGCAGCAGCGGGTTCTGCGTGGACCCCATCGAGAAGAAGCCGCTGAACCACGTGCTCCCGGGCTCGCCGACACTGTCCTTCGGGACGGCCGGGTGCAACCTCACCTGCCGCTTCTGCCAGAACTGGGACATCTCGAAGAGCCGCGAGATCGACACGCTCGCCGACCAGGCCACGCCCGAGGCCATCGCAGGAGCTGCCCAGGACCTGCGCTGCCGCAGCGTGGCGTTCACCTACAACGACCCGACGGTGTTCTACGAGTATGCCCGCGACGTGGCGATCGCGTGCCACGAGGTCGGTGTGCGCACCGTCGCCGTCACCGCGGGCTGGATGCTGGCGGCGCCGCGGGCCGACCTGTACTCCCACGTCGATGCCGTCAACGTCGACCTCAAGGCCTTCAGCGAGGACTTCTACCATCGGATCTGCTCGGCCTCGCTTGCCCCGGTGCTCGAGACTTTGCAGTACCTCGTGCACGAGACATCCGCCTGGGTCGAGCTCACCACGCTGCTCATCCCCGGGCTCAACGACACCGACGACGAGCTCGACCAGCTGAGCTCGTGGGTGGTCGCGCAGCTCGGCGCTGACGTCCCGATGCACTTCACCGCGTTCCACCCCGACTTCAAGATGCGGGACCGGCCGCCGACGCCGCCCGCCACCCTGACCCGAGCCCGGCGCATCGCCTTGGACAACGGCGTCCACTTCGCCTACACCGGGAACGTCCATGACGCCGACGGCGGGACGACGACCTGCCCCGGGTGCGCGATGCCGGTCGTCGTCCGCGACTGGTACCGGATCAGCGAGTACCACCTGGACGAGGAGGGCCGGTGCAGGCGATGCCGCACGAGGCTGCCGGGGATCTTCGACGGGCCGGTGGAGCATTGGGGAGGTCGCCGACTCCCAGTGGTGATGCACGGATGAGGGATGGGCCCGCAGGGTGGCGGCGACCTGCGGCCGTGGCCGGGCAGTTCTACCCCGCCGACGCGGCCCGCCTCGGTCGACTGGTGGACGGCCTGCTCGATGCTGCACCCGGGGTCGATCTCGACGGACTGGCTCACGCGGTGGTCGTCCCCCACGCCGGCCTCGTCTACTCCGGCCCGACAGCGGCGGTGGCGTACCGATGGTTGGCGGAGCACGCCCTGGGGATCCGGCGCATCGTGCTCGCCGGCCCGGCACACCGGGTCCCCGTGGCCTGGGTCGCCGGCACGACGGCGGCGACGTGGGGCACCCCGCTCGGCGACGTCGCGATCGACGCCGAGGCGGTCCGGCCGCGCGGCCGCGAGGCACCCGTCGACCTCGGCGCGGCCGCTGACCGCGCCCACCAGCACGAGCATTGCCTGGAAGTCCAGCTGCCCTTCCTCCAGCGGGTGCTGCCGGACGTCCCGGTGGTACCGCTGCTGGTCGGCTCGGGCGAGGACCACCGGGTGGCCGCGCTCCTGCGGGACTGGTGGTCGGATCCGCAGACGCTGATCCTCGTGAGTACCGACCTCTCGCACTACCTGCCGGCCGAGCAGGCCCGGGTGCGCGACGCCCGGACCGCGCACACCATCACCGAGCGCGACGCCGACGCATTGGCCGACGACGACGCGTGCGGGGTCCGGCCGCTGCGGGCACTGCTGCGCCTTGCCGCCATGGATGACACCCGCATCGTCGAGCTCGATGTCCGGAACTCGGCCGACACCGCCGGCACGCCCGAGCGAGTGGTCGGGTACGGGGCCTTCGCGCTGACACGCCGAGCGAACGGCCAGGAGGCGGCCGCGACGAGCCGACGGCCGTGAGCATGTCGGCCACGGCGACGTCCCGGCCGTCACCGGCGCTCCTTCGCATCGCCATGGTGGCCATCCGCCGCGGTCTGCGGGGACCGCGGTGGCTGCCCGACGTCGCATCCCTGCCCGCTGAGCTGGCCGTGCCCACCGCCACCTTCGTCACGCTGCGCTCACCCGAGCACTTGCTCGGGTGCATCGGAACCCTGCGGGCACGAGAACCGCTGGGAGTCTCCGTTGCCCGCAACGCCGCAGCCGCTGCCTTCGACGATCCTCGACTCCCGCCATGCAGGAGCGAGGACCTCACCTCGATGCACCTCGCCGTCTCGGTCCTCAGTGCCCTGCATCGCCTGCCGGTGGCCAGCTGGGAGGACCTGCGGGCCGCGCTCGCCCCGGGCGACGACGGCCTGCTGGTCCAGTCGGGGCGGCACCGGGCCACCCTGCTGCCGTCCGTCTGGGACCAGCTTCCCGACGGGGAGGCGTTCCTCGACGTGCTCTGGCACAAGGCCGGCCTGCCCCCACGCGCCTGGCCCGCGGACCTCCAGGTCCAGCGCTACAGCATCGAGGGCGTCAGCGCCTGGGCACGATCGCTGCCGGACCCCGACGACCTCGATGGAGTGCTGAGGACGAGCGTCAGGCGCCCGTAGACCTCGCTCGGGCCGTCGGCTGCGGGCAGGACCACGTGGTCCCCCGCGACGAGCGAGGCCGTGTCACGACCGTGGCGCAGCGTGCCCGCGCCGGCGACCACACTGAACGTCGTCCAGGGCTCGCCCTCGACCGGGTCGCCCGAGAGCGCCATCGGTGTCGTGGGACCGGTGTCGGCCACGAGCTCGGCGACGCTGAAGTGCGCTCCGCGCACGAGCTGGCGCCGTCGACCCCCAGGCACGACGACGACGGCCTCGGCCGTTCGCACCGTCCTCGGCTCGAAGGGCGCGCGGCTCACCTGCTTGGCCTGCTCGAGGTGCAGGGCACGCATGAGCCCGTGCGCGTCCACCCGGTCGAAGTCATGGACTCGATAGGTGACGTCGCTGCTCTGCTGCACCTCGCAGACGAGCACTCCGGGCCCGATCGAGTGCAGCGTGCCGCTGGGGACGAAGAAGAAGTCCCCAGGGCGCACCTCATGGCGCACGAGAAGGCCGTCCCACGTGCCCGCGTCGATCGCGGCCTGCAGCGTGGGCAGATCGGCTGCGTTGTGCCCGCAGACCAGCTCGGCGCCAGGCTCGGCAGCCACGACGTACCAGCACTCCGACTTGCCCCACGGCTCCCCCTCGAGCCGCGCCGCCTGCGCGTCGTCGGGATGCACCTGCAAGGAGAGCCAGTCCGCGGCGTCGAGGAACTTCACCAGCAGGGGGAAGGGACTCGCGTCTGCCGGTTCCCGGCCGAAGAACGCAGGATCCTCCTCCCACACCTGGGCCAGCGTGGCCCCGGCATGGGAGCCGGTGCGGACGACGCTGGGCCCGGCCGGGTGCGCCGACACGCCCCAGCACTCCCCGATGGGTCCGTCCGGGAGGTCGCGGTAGCCGAGGACGGTCGCCAACCGACGGCCGCCCCACAGCCGGGCGTGGAAGCTCGGCGTGAGGAACAGGGGCTCGGTCATCGACAGCATCCAACCAGGCCGGTCCGGCGACTCAAGCCCGGGTCACCCGCGTGCCGCGCCCGGGCGAGCGTGCAGGCCTCAGCAGCCGCCCGGCCGCCGTCGCGGTGCCTCGGCGAGCATCACCGAGCACGACGACGCCGATGCCGGTGGTCCGCTCGCAGCGAACCTGGCTCCGCGCGCCACCGGTGCCACCGTCGTGGGTGAGCAGCTGCCCGTCACCGAGGATGAACCAGCCCAGCCCGACCGAGGCGCGACCGACGTTCGCCCTGGGCACGGTGGTCTCGGCGATCGCCCTGCCCAGGTTCGACACGTCCCCTCGCCCAGCCACGGCCTCCAGCAGCCGGAGCAGGTCTGCGGCGCTGGCCCGTACCCCACCGGCACCGGCAAGCTCGGCGAGGTGCCAGGGCGTCACCGGTCCTCGGCGGTTGCGGCCCTGGTGCAGGGCGTCGTCGCTGAAGTCTGCCGTCCGCATGCCCAATGGCTCCAGGACCTCACGATGCAGGGTCTGGCGGTAGCCGAGCCCGGTGGACCGCCCCAGGAGGTACCCCAGCAGCCCGACGCCGAAGTTCGAGTAGCGGACCTGGCCCGGTGCTCGGACCTTCGTCGTGGCCACTGCCGCGTGCATCGCCGCGGAGTCGATGGCAGCATAGGGGTCGACCGCTTGCGCGCGCCGCTCCGGCGGCTTCCACTGCACGACACCGGGTGGCAGTCGTGGCAGGCCGGCGGTGTGGGTGGACAGCTGCTCGAGCGTGATGGTCTGAACCCCGGGTGCCACCGCCAGCCCGCTGGGCAGCCAGCGCGGCACCAGGTCGCCCAACGCCACCACCCCTTGCTCCGCCAACCGTGCAAGCAGGAGCCCGGTGAGCACCTTGGTCACCGAGCCGACCTCGAAGCGCTCACGCGCGTCTCCGAGGACCAGGCGCTCGGACGACACGGCGCTCTCGGCGCTCGGCCGTGTCACGGCAACCACGGGGTTGCGGTGCCCGCGGCGGAGCAGGAGGTCGTAGGAGCGCTCGAGGGGCTCCCGGCCCACCGGTTCGCCGGACGCGCCTGCCATGGCCGCTAGCGCGAGTGCTTGCGACGGGCGGTCTCGCGAGCGCGGGCGGTGGCCGCCAGCGTCGTCTTGCGGATCCGCAAGGCCTGTGGCGTCACCTCGACGCACTCGTCGTCCCGGCAGAACTCCAGGGTCTGCTCCAGCGACAGCCGGCGGGGGGGCACCAGGCGCTCGAGCTCGTCGGCGGTCGAGGACCGCATGTTCGTGAGCTTCTTCTCCTTGGTGATGTTGACGTCCATGTCGTCACCGCGGGAGCTCTCCCCGACCACCATGCCCTCGTAGACGTCGGTACCCGGCTCGACGAACATCGTGCCGCGCTCCTGCAGGTTGAACATCGCGAACGAGGTGGCCACCCCCGTGCGGTCGGCCACGAGCGACCCGGTGGGGCGCGTGAGCAGCTCGCCGAACCACGGCTCGTACGTCTCGAACACCTGGTGCGCCAGTCCGGTGCCCCGGGTCTCGGTGAGGAAGTCCGTTCGGAAGCCGATCAGTCCCCGGGCCGGGACGAGGTACTCCATCCGCACCCACCCCGTCCCGTGGTTGACCATCTGCTCGAGGCGACCTTTGCGCCTGGCCAGCAGCTGCGTCATGCCACCGAGGTACTCCTCGGGCACGTCCACGGTGAGCCGTTCGACCGGTTCGTGCAGCGTGCCCTCCACCTCTCGCGTCACCACTCGTGGCTTGCCGACGGTGAGCTCGAAGCCCTCACGGCGCATCGTCTCCACGAGCACTGCCAGCGCAAGCTCCCCTCGACCCTGGACCTCCCAGGTGTCCGGCCGCTCGGTCGGCAGCACTCGCAGCGAGACGTTGCCGACCAGCTCGCGGTCCAGCCGATCCTTCACGAGCCGCGCGGTGAGCTTGCTCCCCCCGGAGCGACCCGCCAACGGCGAGGTGTTGATCCCGATCGTCATCGACAGCGCCGGCTCGTCGACCCGGATGAGTGGGAGCGCACGCGGGTCCGCTGGGTCGGCGAGCGTCTCCCCGATGGTGATGTCGGGGTTCCCGGCCACGGCGATGATGTCGCCCGGGCCGGCCTCCTCGACCGGCACGCGCTCCAGGGCCTCGGTGATGAGCAGCTCGGTGATCTTCATGGTCGCGGTGCTGCCGTCGGCCCGGCACCACGCCACCTGCTGCCCTTTTCGGATGGTCCCGGCGTGGACGCGGCAGAGCGCGAGGCGGCCCAGGAAGGGGCTGGCGTCGAGGTTCGTCACCCGGGCCTGCAGGGGGGCGTCGGCCTCGTAGGCCGGCGCCGGAATGGTGTCCAGGATGGTGCGCATGAGCGGCTGGAGGTCCTCTGAGTCCGGCTCCTGCCCGTCGGCCGGGCGTTCCACACCGGCCTTGCCGGCGCGCGCGGCGGCGTAGACGATCGGGAACTCGATCTGCGCCTCCGTGGCGTCGAGGTCGAGGAACAGCTCGTAGATCTCGTCCACCACCTCGGCGATGCGCGCGTCGGCTCGGTCGGTCTTGTTCACGCAGACGACGATGGGCAGGCTCGCCGACAAGGCCTTGCGCAGGACGAAACGCGTCTGTGGCAGCGGGCCCTCGCTGGCGTCGACGAGGAGCACGATGCCGTCCACCATGGCCAGTCCGCGCTCGACCTCGCCGCCGAAGTCGGCATGGCCTGGGGTGTCGATGATGTTCACCGTCACCGCGGCCCCGCCGCTTCCCCACCGCACCGCAGTGTTCTTGGCGAGGATGGTGATGCCCTTCTCACGTTCGAGGTCGTTGGAGTCCATCACGCGCTCCGCGACGGCCTGGTTGTCACGGAACGCACCGGACTGCCACAGCATGGCGTCGACGAGGGTGGTCTTCCCGTGGTCGACGTGAGCCACGATGGCCACGTTGCGAAGGTCGTCCCGGCTCGGCATACCGAGCATTCTCCCCTGCCTCAGGGGATGCTCAGACCCCCCGGTTGTACGAGGACGTCTCCCGGCGCTGCCAGTCGCACCGTCGCACGCACGCGCACACCGTCGCGAGCCTTGGCCTGCGCGAGCTCGGCGGAGCGGCAGGAGACCTGCAACGCACGCTCCGAGCGCGGCAGCAGATTCGCGAAGCCAGGGACGTCGTCGATCGAAGCGACCTCGACCACGAGGATGCGCCACTGCTCACCGCGGTCGCTGGGCATCACGCGTCGCAGCGTCCCAGTGACCAGGGAACGGTTCTCCACCACCTGCACCACGGTGCGATTGTGCCGCTCCCCGGCCACCGCCGCCAGCATCCGATCAGTCGCGACCGGCCAACCAGCGGACCAAGGCATCGCTGATGGGAAGGCCCGTCGTCGCCTCGTACCAGGAGTACCCCGGCGACGGGTTCACCTCGAAGCACACCCAGGTGTCGTCCCGGCGACGTAGCAGGTCGATCCCGCAGAACGGCAGCGCAAGCAACGCCGAGAGCCGCAGGCACCGCTCGGCCACCGCGTCCGGCAGGTCGGTGACCGCCAGCCTGACCTGCTTGCCTTCGCTGGCGGCGTAGCGGTAGTCGACCGCGTCGCTCAGTGCGCTTGCAGCCAGCACTCGTCCTCCCACGACGTGGACCCGGATGTCGGTCCCCCGCTCCTGGCGCTGGAACTGCACGGGCACCCAACCGAGCCGGGCCAGGCGGGTCCGGGCCGCCGCATCCAGGACCCGGACGATGGATCGCACCGAGCTCGTGCTCTTGAACACCAGCGGTCCCACCTCAGCCTCGAAGGCACGAACCGCCTGGGGGTCGTCCGTCACGAGGGTCTCGGGGACGTCGAACCCGACCGATCGGATGAGCTGCGCCTGGTACGGCTTGGAGGCGTTGCTGGCCATCGCAGCTGTCGGGTTCGCGACCCGACACCCCGGAGGTGCGCCGTCGGCCCAGCCCAGCAGGTAGTCGTGGAACGCCCGGGCGCGCCGAGCCCGGTCCGGGGGGTCGTTGCTCGCCTCCGGCAGGGCCTCGGGATCCATGATGCGGACGTAGACGCCGGTGACCGCCTCCAGGGCGACGCCAGTGCCGCCCGAGCGCAGCGACCCCATGCCGGCACCGACGTCCCAGACGATGTCGTCATCGGCGGCGGTGCGCTGGTGGACGACGAGGTGCTCCAGCCCCGCCCGTTCGGCGGCGGCGATGGCAAGCCGGACCGGCGGCTCGCTGGCGATCCCCCACAGCAGGATCATCGAGTGCCCGCCGCCAGCAGTCGCACGAGTGATGCCAGAACGTCCGCGGGCAGCGTGGGGGGCAACGGGTCCGCGGCAAGCAGGACGGCCCGGCCGTCCTCGGTCTGACCGAGCTCCGCCTCGAGCAGAGGACACCGACTCACTCCCGACAGCGGCCGCAGGTCGAGACCGCCGGTGCCGCGCTCTGAGAGCACGGTGTCCCCCACCAGCCAGATGCGGCCAAGCGGTTCCACCGGTTCCAGCCACAGCGTCGGCCGCGCACCCGCGGGGACGCCGGTCGCGAGCGGCTCGGCGGCGTCCGGGCTCGCCGCGGTCCACCCGGGGCGCTGGTGCGATCGGCCGTCCGTCGTGGCCAGCACTCCTCGGGTGGGCAGGCCGATGGAGGCGGCAAGACGCAGCCAGCCGAGCTGGTGCAGTGAAGGCCCCGCCAGCGACGGCGGCGACGGCGGGTTGACCACGACGGATGGCAGCGCGGCCAGCACGCTCATGAGCAGCGCGTGCCGCTCGGCAACGCCGTACTCCCGGTCAGCCTCTGCTGGCAAGGCCGGGGCCGGGACCCGCTGCAGCCGGTTCAGGACCGCCGCCACCGTCCCGAGGTCCAGCTGCGGGTGCCCGGCGGAGGGGAGGTCCATGCGCGTCACCACGCCGGCGGCCCCTACCCGGTGCCGCCATCGGGCACCGACGAGGTCCTCCGGCGCGACCCAGATCGGGGCGGGCTCGCGGGGCCAGCTCCCGACCACCCCATGCGCCACCTCGTCCCGGCGCTCGGCCAGCACCAGGAGCGGCCGCTGCCTCAACCGCCGCTCGGGCTGTCGAGCACCCGCTTGTCGACCACCACCGTCGTCCCCCCTTCGGGCTCGTCCAGCAGTGCCGACTGACGCAGGTCGGGCCGCAGCTCCTCCCCGATGAAGGGCGCCTCCCCGCCGAAGACCGCGGCTTCCAACGCGGCCAGGCGGGCGCCCAAGGCAGCCAGGCTGGCCCACCCGTGCCCGGCGGTAGACGCCTCAGCGGCACCCAGGCCCGGCCAACCGTCCCCGAGCTTTCCGTCCTGCAGCTTGCCGTCTGAGGCCTTGTCCCAGGCCTTGTCGTAGGCCACTGCCTTGTCGGTGTCAGGCTTCTCCGGGCGCTTGTCGCCGATGAGCCCCTTGTCCATGGCCACGACCTTGTCGCTGGCCAGGTCCTTCTCCCGGACCTCCTTCACCAGCTCCTTGCGCAGCTCCTTGTCCTTGACCGTGTCCTTGCCGAACTCCTTGGTGGTCTTGTTGTCGCGGACGTCCTTCGTCGCGGTCTTGGAGCAGCGGACCTGGACCTGGGCCGTCATCACCGCGCCGGGGTCGCTGATGGCCGTCACCGAGACGCAGGTTGCCAAGCCGCCATAGGACTTCGAGTTCGGGGTCGAGGTGTTCGTGAACGCTCGGTTGTCACGCCCGCCCGGGAACACGTCCCCGTCGTCGCCGCGGTTCGCGGCCTGCTCGAGGTCCTGCGCCCCGTCGGCCTGCTCCAGGGCGACGCGGTAGTGCGCCTCGTTGGTGTTGTCGCCGATGGCGTCGTCGATGTGCCAGATGAGCAGACCCTCACCCGGGAGCTGAGCGTCGAACTGGGTTCGTTGACGGTTCTCCACCAGGAAGTACTCCTGGCCCCCGGCACCGTCCTTCCAGAGTCGATACACCGTGTGGGCGTCCTTGACGTCGGCGATGGTGAGCGGGCCGTTGGCCGTCACGTTCGCCACGCTCACCCAGTCCTGCTGCACCTTGCACCAGGCGGACGGGTGCGCCGGAACGTCGCCGCCCCCGTTCCACGAGCCCCCCGCCATGAGGCACCAGTTGCCGATGCCCTCAGAGGTGTTGTCGGTGTCGTAGAGGTCGGGGAAGCCGAACAGCAGGTGCCCGAGCTCGTGCGCACAGACGCCGATCCTGGAGTCCTCCGGGACCGTGAGGTAGCCGTAGATCTGGGTACCGTCGGTGCTGTAGGCACCGCCGGAGAGCACCCACTTGTGCGACCAGATGTCTCCTGTGCTGCCGGTCTGCTCGGCTCCCGACCCGGCATGCACGACGACGAACGCGTCGACGAAGCCGTTGGCATCGTTGTCGTAGGGGCCGAAGTTCACGTCGGGGTCGGCCGCCAACGCGGCGTCTCGCGCCATCGTGCGCGCGTTCGGAGCGGCGTTGCCGGTGCCGGAGGCACCGTTGGCGTAGGCGGCCAGGGTCCGCGGCATCCGGTAGGGGCCCACGACCTGACCGGTGAGGCTCACCAAGCCGTTCGTCACCTCGTCGAAGTACTCCTGCACGCTCCCCCCGGGGTGGACCCCGGAGGAGAAGAAGAGATCTTCGAAGTGCTGCCGGGACTCCACCATGGCCCGGTCGGAGAAGTCCACGAGCACGACGGCCACCCGGACTGTCCCGTGCAAGGGGGACCGGTCAGCCGCGGCGCTGCGGACACGCTCGATCGAGGTCCCGAGCGGGAAGTGGCTCCCCGGGATGATCAGCCCGTCGTTGAGGCCCGGCCGTCGGGGTGCGCCGATCCGGACCTCGGTGGCGAGCTCACGGACCTTCTTGCTCGCCCGCAGTCGATGCACCTCCGCGCGGATGCGCTCGCTCAGCTCAGGGCTGGGAGGCACCAGGCAGCGCTGGTCGACTGGAGGAGCAAGCAGGCCCAGCAGTGGCTCGACGTCGAACCGGGGCAACGGGCGTGCGGGCAGGTGGTCGGACGTCGCACCGACCGAGGGGATCGCCATCATGGTTGTGACCATCGGCTCCTCCGGCGGACGTGTCAATGGCTGCGTTGCTGCAACGACCGCGAACTTGGCAAACCGCTCGACCAACCGGCACGGACTCGCCAGAGTGGGTGTACGGGCCCCGTCCGGAGGCAGTGGAGGATCCATGGTGGTACCGAACCCAGACGTCTCGAGGCTGCCGCTGGCCGACCAGGTCGCCGAGGAGGAGGTGCGCTTCGCAGTCGTCCTCAACGGTGGCGTGAGCCTGGCCATCTGGATGGGGGGCGTCGTCTCGGAGATCGATCGCTGCACGCGCCGAGACTCGGTCTACGGCCGGATCCTCAGCGCGCTGCACGCCCGTGCTCGCGCAGACGTCATTGCTGGCACGTCCGCCGGCGGGATCAACGGCGCTGCGCTGGCCTGCGCCCAGGTCCGCCCGGACGCCGAGTTCGACCGGCTGCTGGAGACGTGGGCGACGAGGGGAGCGATCCGGGAGCTGCTCCGCTCACCGTGGACAGGGGACCCGCCGTCGCTGCTGAAGGGCGACGAGTTCTTCCTCCCCGAGCTGACCGGCGCCTTCCGTCAGCTGCTGCCCGAGTCGACTCGTGAGCACGACCTGCACCTGGCGAGCGACCGGCCCATCAGCCTGCGGCTCACGACCACCCTGCTCACGCCCGAGCCTGAGGTGTCCACCGACTCCTTGGGCCGCCCAGTCGTGCAGCCTCGCCAGCGCGGGCGGTTCACCTTCCGACGCCCCTGGTCGCGATGGGACGCTCGGCAAGAGGACCACTTCTCGCCGAACGGCCCGATCTGGCCGACGGCGGGAAGGCTCGGCCTTGCTGCGCGCTGCACCGCGTCGTTCCCGGTCGCCTTCGAGCCCGTCTTCGTCCCGGTGAACGACGATCCGCCAGACGAGCTGCACCCAGACATGGCGCCGGTGGCGAACTTCGACCGCAGCCGCTGGTGCGTCGACGGCGGGGTCCTGATGAACACGCCCTTCGGCCCCGTGCTCGACGACATCGCCAGCGCCCCGGCTGACCTGCAGGTGCGGCGGCTGCTCCTGCTCGTCGTCCCCGACCCGTTCACCGTCGAGGGCTCCCTGGACCAACCAGACCGCGCGAGGAACCTGCCCAGCGTCCGAGACACGCTGGTCGCCGTCGCCACGGCGCCGTTCAACCAGTCCGTGGACGACGACCTGGAGGCCTGGCGACGACACAACGCGATGGCGCGCGCCCGTCGAGACGCCAGGACGGACCTGCTGCAGGCCATCTCCGTGCAGGGCCTGGAACCACTGGCCGAGTCCCTGTTCCCGTCCTACGTCTCCATGCGCCTGCGGCGAGCGGCCGCCAGCGTGGCCACCGAGATCGCGACGCAGACGCCGGAGGAGTTCACCGGCCAGCTCGCAGCCCAGCTCGCGCAGCCGCAGACGCCGCACCCCTCGTTCATCCCGAGGTCCTTCCACATCGCCGCCCCAGACGGGCACCTCAGCGAGCACCCGGCTGGGACCCAGGTCCCGGCGCCGGAGTGGACCTGGGGGCTGGCCCCACTGGAACGCCTGACGGTTGCGCTCCTGGACCTGCTGAAACGACTCATCTGGGCGCTCCCAGACGTCGAGAGCCGACGTGGGGTGGCAGCGCTGCGGGCGGAGGCCCACGAAATGCGACAGCTGCTCGCCGGAGCCCGTCGCGACGACGAGGCCTTCTGGCGGGCCAGGCTCGACGAACCGCCCACGGCGCTGCTGGAGGCGGCCGAGCGTTGGAGCAGCGAGCTCCTGATCCACGTCCCGGGCGAGCCGGAGGCCCGTCCGATCCGCGAGGTCGGGACGGAGGTGGCCGGCATCATCATCGGCCTCGGCGCAGAGGCCGCCGGTTTGGTCCCCGCCCAGGGCACGCCCGGTGACCCACTCATGGGCGACCCGCGGCTTCGACACCTGGCGGAGGTGTTCCGCCGCGAGAGCGAGACCGCGCAGGCACGCAGCGCGGCGCTGCAACGTGCCCTGGCGCTCGAGGTGGCCACGGTCTGCCTGCTCGAGGCCCAGGACACGGGGTCCGAGGACGTCGTCGAGCTGGTGCAGGTCAGCACGAACGTGCCGCACACGTTCGCCGGGCACCTCACCCCGACCGACCGCGTGGCGGGGTTGCGCCTGGGGCACTTCGCCGCGTTCCTGAAGGAGTCCTGGCGGGTGAACGACTGGATCTGGGGTGCCCTGGACGGCGCGAACCGCCTCATCACGGCTCTGCTGGATCCGCAGCGACTCGCCCGCCTGGTTCGACAGCACCCGGCCGGGCCCGCCGCGGGTGCCGCGGCCGTGCTGTCCGACCTCGGAGTCACCTCGCAGGATGCCTGCTACCAGGCCGGACTCGACGCCTTGGTCGATCCAGACCTGAGTCGCGACGACCTGGCGCCGCTCACGGAGCACCTCATCGACCTTCGGGCGGCGGAGATCCTGGCCCACTACGAGGAGCGACTGGCTCAGGCGGTGCGAACCGACCTGCGAGAGGGCGCGAACCCACGGAGCAACGGCGCCCGCTGGCTCGGGCTGCGGACGGAGGCTCAGCCATGACCGACACGGTGCCGACCCCGCAGGACCGCGCCCGGCTGGACCGATTCGTGAACGCCCGCATCGGTGGCGAGACCATCGAGGACGAGGCTCAGAGCGACCTCGTCATCCGCACCGTGTCCGACGCTGCGGCCGCGATGGGGTCGTTGGTGAACTCGGCCAACAGCGGGCTCGGCGGACCCAATCCCTGGACCAAGACCGTCAACGGGGCGGGGAAGACCGTGCACCTGCTCACCGGGGGGATGTCTGCCAGCGAGAGCAGCGCGCTTCGCGGCCTCACGGTCTTCGTGCTCGCCCTCGGAGGCGCCCTCATCGGCGTCGACCTGCTCACCGACGACACCCCTGCCTGGATCACGGTGGCGGGGTTCGCGATCCTGCTCGGCGGGCTAGCCGTAGCGGCGCTGCGGACGCGTCAGCCGATCCTTGCCCTGACCCTGGCTACTGCCGTCGTCCCGCTGCTGGTCTGGTCGGTGAGCGGCCCAGGATCCAAGGGAGAACCGCTATGGACGCGATTCGTCGAGATGGCCGGGGTGGCCGGCGTCATCGGCACGCTCATGGTCATCGGCTACGTCCGCGAGCCGACGTGGGCCGAACCTGTCCCCCCTGCCCTTGTCCCGGCAGCGGCGCAGGCAAGACGTCGACGCCGCGGTCAGTCCCTGCGGGTGATCGTCCTGCTGGTGGGCCTCGTCCTGGTGGTGCTGCTGGTGACCGTCCTGTCCCCCAAGTGGGCGGCAGCGTTGATGGCGTCGAGCCTGAGCCCCATCCTGGCGGGCGTCCTGGCCGCGGTGCTCCTCGTACTGATCCTGGCCGGCTGGCTGCGGGCCCTTCCGAGGCTGCGCGCCTGCGCGGCCTCTTCCCGGAACCCGCAGCGCGACACGATCGGCAAGGCGCGAACAGCGCCGGTGCTGCTCGGGTACGGGACCGTCTACGCGATCCTGGCCGCAGCGCTGGGGGCTCTGGCGTGGAGCAGGCTCGTGGAGTCGCCCGGGGCCGTCGAGAGCGACCTCGTCGTGCTGAGGCTGGTGCCGGTGGTGACCACGTTGCTGCTCCTTGCGGCAGCCTGCCTGGTGATCCCGCTTCGCTGGGGCAGCAGGGCCGGTCGCTGACCTAGGCCTCGTCCGGCTGTCCGGGGAGGTCCGTCTCGTGCTCCCGCAGGACGCGCGCGAGAACTTTGCCCGTCTCGTTGCGTGGGAGCTCGTCATGCAGCACGACGCGGCGTGGCCGCTGGAACGGGGCGAGCCTTTCACCGGTCCACTCCAGCAGCTCGTCCGAGGTGAGCTCGACCCCGGCCCGGACCACCACGTGGGCGACCAGGACCTGCCCGAACCGCTCGTCCGGGACCCCGACAACGGCGACGTCCCTGACGTCCGGGTGGGTCCGCACCGCGTCCTCGACGGTGACCGGGTATACGTTCTCCCCCCCGGTGACCACCATGTCGTCCTCGCGTGATGCGACGAACAACCGGCCTTGGGCGTCGAACCACCCCCGGTCGCCCATCGCGACCAGACCACCCACCCGGGGCTTGTCCTCCCCGGAGGTGTAGCCCTCGAAGGAGGTGGCACTGCCGACGACGATCGAGCCGGCGACACCCGTCGGCGCGTCCTTCCCGTGCTCGTCGACCACCCGGACCCGGACCCCTGGAAGCGGGCGGCCCGCGGTGCCTGGCGCCTGTCGAAGATCCGACGGGTTGGCGACGGTGGCGAAGGCCGCCTCGGTGGAGCCGAACAGGTTGAACACGACGTCCCCGAACTCGTCCATGAACTCCGTGGCGAGCCGTGCGGGCAGCGCGGAGCCGGAGACGGCGACGGTGTGCAGACATGTGGTGTCGTAGCCGCCCCGTGCTTCAGGGGGGAGCTCGAGAATCCGTTGCAGCATCGCCGGCACTGCGACGAGGACCTCGCACTGCTCGGCCTCGATGGTGGCTAGCACCCGCTCGGCGTCGAACCTCGGCAACGTCACGACGGTGGAGGACAGCAGCATGGTGAACAGCAGGTGGGACCAGCCCCAGGCATGGAACATGGGGGCCGCGACGAGGTGACGCTGGTGGGTGCGCAGGCCGAGGCCGGTGACCATGGCCACGATGGCATCCAGGCCACCACCGGTGCGCGCGGCTCCCTTGGGCCGTCCGGTGGTCCCCGACGTGAGGATGATGTGCCGGCTGCGGTGGGCGCCGCGTCGGGCCCTCTCGTCGCTCGCGCTGAGCACGCCGGTGGGGACGGGACCCGTGTCGGCGAGGTGCAGCACGGGGATCCCGGGCGGGACCCGGTCGAGCAGGCCGGGGCTCACCGCGACGACGTCGATGCGCTCCTGCTCGCACACGTCGGCGACTTGATCCCGAGTGAAGCCGGTGTTGAGGTATCCGACGTCGAGACCCGCCCGAGACGCGCCGACGACGGTCGTGTAGAAGCCGAGCCCGTTCCAGGCGAGCAGCCCGAGTCGCGACCCCGGGACGAGCCCGACGGCGGCGAGCCGGTCGGCGACCTCCTCGCACAGCTGCTGGAGCTCGGCGAAGGTCAGGCGAGTGCCGCCGTCGACGAAGCCGATCGCATCCGGGTCGGTGCGGCTCGGCAGCCCTGGCCCCATCCCGGGACCGAGACCGTAGGCCTTGGCCTCGCGGGCCAGGCCCAGCAGGTGGTCGGGGCGGTAGAAGCGCAGCAGACCCGACCTGGCGAATGCCCGCGTCACCGTGGCGGTGTCTGCCGGGGAGAGCAGGGGCACGGCGCCGATGAACGGCATGGGGATGGACGCCATGGGTGCAGTGTGGTGCAGATCCAACCGGCACGCCCCGCGGCACGCGAGGAGGGGCCGTACGTGCTCGCACGTGGTCCCGTCGCTCAGGCTGGAAGCGGGCCGGCCGCGTGCCAGAGCGGCATCCGCCCGGCCCAGGGGGCCGCCTGCTCGAGCCAGGCAGACAGGCGCAGCAGACGTGCCTCGCTCCCGGTCCGGCCGACGAGCTGGATCCCGATCGGGAGTCCGGCGGTGCTGTGGTGCAGCGGCAAGGAGATCGCCGGCTGGCCGGTCGCGTTGAAGACGGGGAGGAAGGACTCCAGGTGCGACCACGCCGCGAACGTCTCCCCCGGCTGGGTCGGAGCCGTCGCGTCGTACTCGCCGAGGGACGCCGGCAGCGACCCGAGGGTCGGCGTCAGCAAGACGTCGTAGCGCTCGAAGAACTCACCCACCTGACGAGCCAGCCGATTGACGACCTCGACACCGTCGAGCAGTCGCTGGGCGCTCACCCGCCGTCCGTGCTCGACCATCGCCAGTGTTGGGCCTTCGAGGGTGTCGGCGTCCACGTTGCGGCCCAAGGCGGCTGCCAACCCGTCGATCGAGTGGGCACTGGTCGAGGACCACAGGTCGGTCATGGCCTGCAGGAACTGCTCCCACGCGAAGTCCGGTCTGGCTTCCTCGACACGGTGCCCGGCCTCGGCGAGCAACCGAGCCGTCGCCGTGGTTGCCGAGGCTGTCTCGGCGTCACCGGGGTGGCCCGACCACGGCTGCGCCCACACGGCCACGCGGAGCGGCTCGACGGGAGCGCCGACCTCCTGCATGAACGGGCGACTCGGCCCAGCGATCTCGAACGGGTCGCCGACCTCCGGGCCGCTCAGCGCGTCCAGCGCCGCGGCGGTGTCCCGGACCGACCGGCTGAGGACGAAGTGCACCGCCCAGCCCATGAGCGGCTCGCCGACGAGCGGCCCCCAGGACACCCGTCCGCGGCTGGGCTTGAGGCCGACCACGCCACAGGCCGAGGCCGGGATCCGGATCGAGCCACCACCGTCGCTGGCGCCGGCAACGGGGACGATGCCGGCGCCCACCGCCGACCCGGCCCCGCCTGAAGACCCCCCGGCCATGACGTTGATGTTCCAGGGGCTGGCGGTACGCCCGGCAGCAAGGGTCTCGGTGGTGCCGAGCAATCCGAACTCGGAGGTGGCCGAACGGCCGACCGGCACCAGGCCGCTGGCCCGCAGCCGCGTTGTGAAGGCGTCCGCCTGCGTGACCGTCCACCCGTGGCACAGCCGGCTGCCGTTGCCGCACTCCCAGCCGGGCTCGCCGTGGAAGAGGTCCTTGAGCAGTGTGGGGACGCCGGCGAAGGCGCCGCCCGACCCAGCCGAGGCCTCCGCGACGCTCTCCGGGTACGTCGCCACGACCGCGTTCAGGTGGGGGTTGAGCCGCTCAGCCGCCTCGATCGCCAGGGCCGCGAGCTCGGCGGGGGTTACCGCACCGTGGCGAACGAGCTCGGCCAGACCAAGACCGTCGTAGGAGGCGTACTCGTGAAGATGCACGGACTGATCGTAGGAGGCCTTGGCTCTCGGTCTCTTGCTGGTGCTCGTCGGTGCTGCGAACGCGGATGAACACCTACGGCGGGGTTCGGGACGCGCCTTGTCGGCCCCCATGTCCAGCGGCGCCTCGTATGGTGGTCGCCTGCCGCGCCCGGGGCCCAGTGGCGCGAGGTGGGTCTTCGTGGGGGCGGACCGGATCCAGGCGAAGGAGGCATGCGGTGCGCGGAGACCCTCTCCCGCTTCCACCGACGCCGACCTCACGTGGCTGGCTCGAGCCGCCCGGCCACCGCTGGGCCTTCCGCAACGTCGACGCCGTGCTGCCCACCCGACGTGTCCCGGCGGGCCCGGACCGATCGGGCCTGGTGCGCGGCACCGCGGCTTCGGTCGATGACCTGGCCGGGCTTGCCGTCGAGCTTCCCCAGGGGCGGACGTCGGTGGGCGAGATCCTGGCGGCCGGTGCGACAGATGCCTGGCTGGTGCTCCACCAAGGACGGCTGGTGGCCGAGCACTACGCCGAGGGCATGACCGAGTCCAGCCTGCACCTGACCATGTCCGTCACGAAGACCATCGTCGGTGCGGTGGTGGGCTGCCTGTGCGAGCGCGGTGCGATGCACCCGGACGACCGTGTGGCCGACCACGTCGACGCTCTTGCCGGCACCGGGTACGGCGGGGCGACGGTGCGCGACCTGCTCGACATGCGCTCCGGCGTGCGCTTCGACGAGGACTACGCCGACGCGCAGTCGGCGATCCGTCGGATGGAGGCGGCCATCGGCTGGCGGCCGGGCGGTGAGAGCCCACACCCGGGGCTGTACGCGTTCCTCGCCGCCTTGGTAGCGGACCGACCGCACGGCGGGCCGTTCGACTACCGCTCCAGCGAGACCGATGTGCTCGGGTGGATCTGCGAGGCCAGCACGGGGTCGTCGATGGCCGACCTCATCGCCACGCACGTGTGGGCTCCGATGGGGGCCTGCGACGAGGCTCTGCTGGTCTGCGACACCGCAGGTACGCCTGTGCACGACGGTGGCCTGGCCGCCAGTGCCCGCGACCTGGCTCGTTTCGGTCAGCTCCTGCTCGACGGCGGGACAGCAGCGGGTCGCGTGGTCCTTCCGCGCTCGTGGGTGGCCCAGTTCTGGATGCTGGACCCCGATGTGCGGGCGGCCTTCGCCGCCTCCCGGGCAGCACCGTTCCTCCCCGGCGGCTGGTACCGCAACCAGGCGTGGGTGGTGCCCGGCCCACACGGAGACGTCCTGCTGTGCCTGGGCATCTACGGCCAGCTGATCCGCGTGGACCCCGGGACCGCGACGGTCATCGTCAAGCTGTCGGCCTGGGACGCCCCGCAGTCACCGCTGCTGCTGCACACGCTTCGGGCCGCTGAGGTGGTGGCCGGCGCCGTGTCGGGCAGGCAGGGGCGCACGGGGCCTCGCTTCGGCGGCGACGCCACCTCGCCGTCGGTCGTCCGCAGACGCGATGGCCCCCCGCCGCTGGGGTGATCGGTCTACGCTCGCGCCACCGCAACGGCGGGTCGACACCCGGGCGCCCCGGGACGACCTCGATGGAAGGTCAGCGTGATGCAGCGTGATGCAGCACAACTCCAGCACTCCCCCATCCCCCACCACGTCGCTGAACGGCATCTCTGAGATCCGCACCTTCTTCCGGACGAACGCGCAGCCGGTCTTCTGCGTCGGGCCCACGGCGTTCAACCTGCTGGGGATCGATCGGTTCATGCGGAACTTCTCCTACGTCGTCTACTACGACTCCTGGGACGGTGCACATCCCAGGGTGTTCGCGCCGAAGAACAAGCCGTACGTCGACTTCCAGAGCACCGAGGAGATCAACAACTACCTGTTGCGCGACCCCGAGGTCCAGGCCTTCATCGCCCGCCGCTGCCCGCGGCACACACCCAAGGTCGCCATGGTGTTCTTCGACGAGGAGACCGAGGCCATCTGCCAGGAGCTGGGCTACCAGCTCGTGCTGCCCTCCCACGACCTGAGGCGCCGCCTGGACTCCAAGATCGTCACCACCCAGCTCGGCAACGAAGCGGGCGCACCAAGCGTGCCGAACGTGCTTGGCCGGGCATCCTCCTACGCCGAGCTGCGCGATCTGGCCGAAGGAGCCGGGCTCGGCGAGGACCTGGTCGTCCAGACGCCCTACGGGGACTCCGGCAAGACGACGTTCTTCATCTCCACCAACGACGACTGGGACCGCGACGCCGACCTGATCGTCGGCGAGGAGCTCAAGGTGATGCGCAGGATTCGCAACACCGCAGCCGCGGTGGAAGCCGTGATCACCCGCCACGGCACCGTCGTCGGCCCGTTCATGACCGACCTGACCGGGTACCCGGAGCTGACCCCGTACAAGGGCGGCTGGTGCGGCAACGACGTCTACCCCGACGCCCTGGACGAGAGCCAACGTCAGCGGGCCGTCTCTCACGTCCGCCGTCTCGGCGACCGGCTCGCCCAGGAGGGTTACCAGGGGTTCTTCGAGGTGGACGTGCTGGTCGACCTCGACTCCGACGAGGTCTACCTCGGTGAGCTGAACCCGCGGATCTCCGGCGCCTCCTCGATGACGAACGTCACGGCCGGCGCGTACTCCGACGTGCCGCTCTTCCTGTTCCACCTGCTCGAGTGGATGGACATCGACTACTCCCTCGACGTGGACGAGGTCAACGAGCGGTGGTTGGCGCTTGCAGCCGTGGACGTCTGGGCCCAGCTCATCATGAAGGAGCCCGAGGACCGGGTGGAGCGCCTGCTCGAGACGCCGCGGACCGGCACCTACCTGCTGCACGAGGACGGGGCCTTCGAGTTCGTCGACGCATCCTCGGACTGGCACCAGCTGACCCACGAGGACGAGTGCTTCTTCCTGCGCGTGTACGGCCCCGGGGACTACCGGTTCAAGGGAGCCGACCTGGGCGTGCTCGTCACGAAGGGACGCATGCAGGCGGGGGACCAGCTCACCGAGCGGGCCCGCCAGTACATCGACCTCATCCGGGGCCAGTACCGAGGTGAGGGAGTGACCGACCCCCCGACCCATCACCCACTGGCCTACGTGAAGTAGGCAGCCCGGTGACGAACGCCCCTGGACCTCGTTGTCGACTCGCGGTGGGATGGACCTGAGGGCTACCGGAGGGGGCGGGCCGGATGAGGGCGACACACCAGACGACGAGCGACGGACTGACCATGTCACCCTGCCCTTCCTGCGGTGCCCCCACGCTCCACCTCGACGACGCCGACTCGATGACCGGCACCGTGTCCTGCACCACCTGCGGCCACGAGGTCTACGCGGGGTACCTGGCTGAAGCCGCCTACCTGCGCGCCCGTCAGGCGTGGTTGGCCGACCGGATCGCCGAGGGCGGGCCCGGACCGGCCCCGTCGGTGGCGCGTCAGTACGGGGTGTGGGAGCCACCCGGGCATCCGGTCGAGTCGTCGGCTTCCCCGGCAGCGCCGGCGCCGAGCCGGGAGGCACCCCCGGGCCGCAGCATGCAGTCGATCCTCCTCGGCCTCGGCGCGTTCCTCCTCGTGGTGGCTGCCGCCGTCTTCACCGCCGTGGCTTGGCCCCGGCTGGGCGCCCTCGGCCAGATCGGAGTGGTGCTGGGAACCACTGCGGCCGTCAGCTGGGTCGCCATCGCGTTGCGACCCCGGCTGCGCGGGACGGCTGAGGCGATGGCATCGCTGGCGTTCGGGCTGGCCGTGGTGGACCTCGTTGCCGCACCTGCCCTCGGCCTGCTGCCCGAGGACTGGCTGGCGCTGGACTCCGGGTACTGGGTCCTCGTCCTCGGAGGACTGGCCACGTTGGCGGTGGCAGGTGCTCACCGGTGGGACCTGCGATCCTGGGCCTGGCTCGGCTGGGCAAGCGCCGCGACGGCCGCCGGGGTCGGCGGCACCACGGTGGCCGGCATGCTGCCGTCCTGGTTCGCCGCCTTCGAGGACGACATAGCTGCGGCCCTCGCCGCGGCCATGTCCGTCCCAGCGGCCATGGGAGTGCTGCTCGTCTGCGCGCCCTGGCTGGTGGTCCCCGATCACGACGACGATGGAGGCTTCGGGCGCGCCGCACGGATCGACCGGGCACCGCTGGTCCTCGCCGGCAGCGTGTGTCTGGCGCTGGCCGGGCTCGTCACCGCGGGCGCAGCGCTCAGTGCCGACCGTCCCTCGGTCCTCGCCGCCACCGCCACTACTGCCCTCACCGCGCTCGTGGCCTGGTTCCTGACGAGCGGACGAGCGGCCGCGCCGCCAGGACTCCTCGTGGGCGCGGTCGCGCTGACCGGGCTCGCCATCGGCATGGCCCTGGCCCTGCTGCCGAGCGACGCCGTCCTGCTCTGGGCCGTCCTGGGCGCCGGTGCCGGAGCAACGCCGCTGCTGCTCGGGGTGCTGGCCGGTCGCGGCCTGCACGGAGCGGCCGCGGCTGTCCCCGTGTGGGTCGGGTGGCTGGGCGTGAGCATGACCTTCGCGTTGGCCGGCCCGGTCGACGGAACCGCAGCTCGTGCCATCGGCGTCTTCCTCGCCGTGGTCGCCGCGGCGTTGCTCAGCGCCTCCTGGCTCGGGAGCGGGGCCACCGAGGTGGTCCTGGTCGCGTGGCCAGGCGCGGTGCTGGGCTTCGCGGCGTTCGTCCTGCTCGTCGAGGACCTTGCGCCTGGCTACGGCGCGCTGCTGGAGTCCTGGACGCTGCCGGCGGCACTGCTGCTCCTGGTCGCGGGCCTCGTGTCCGGCCGGGGCCGCCAGGTGTCGAGCCTGCAGCGGGTCGGCCCCGCGCTGAGCATGGCACTGCTGCCCTCGGCCATCGCCACCTGGGCCGCCCCCTGGGTGCTGCCTGACCTCGACGTCGGCCAGGCCCACCTGCCGAGGCTGGTCGTAGTCCTGGTGATCGGCACCGGACTCGCAGTCCTCGGGGCCCGCCGCCACTGGATGGGCGTGTTCGCCCCGTCCGTCGCAGCGGTGCTCGTCGCCGGCGGGGCACAGCTGTGGTCGGGGTTGGATGCGTTGCCGCGCTGGGTCGCCCTCGGCCTCGTCGGAGTCGTCCTGGTGGGTGCGGGAGCTCGCTTCGAGTGGCTCAGGGAAGAGGGGCGTCGTGCGCGCATCTGGGCAGACCGACTCGCCTGAGCCCGCACGCTCGGTGTCGCCCCGGCATCATGCCGGTCACTCCGCCAGCCAGTCGAGGATGAACGGGGCAGCCACCTCGGCCTGGTAGATGCTCGCATGGGTCTCCCCCGGCGGGTAGTCCGAGAGCACCTCGTGACCACCGTCGCGAAGGGCCACAGCGAAGCGTTGCGTCCACGTGACGGGGACGACGTCGTCCCCGGTGCCGTGGAGCAGGAGCACGTCCAGGCCCGGCCGCCGATCAGCAAGCTGCAACGGGTCGCCGGCGGCCCAGGCCGGGTCCTGCGGGCCCGTCGGTGGGGCTCCGTACAAGGCCACCGCCTGACCTTGCGCGGAGAACACGTCGTATGCCCCGGCGAGACCGACGAACCGGTCCGCGTCGACCCGATCCGCTGGGCAGTCGGGTGGTTGGACCGAACGCGGCTGCAGTGCCACGACGGCGGCGAGCTGGGCCCCGGCCGAGTGCCCGACGAGGACCACCTCGTCGAAGGTGACCCCGCCCTCCTCGGCGACCTTGGCGGCGTAGGCGGCCGAGCAGGCGATGTCCTGAGCCGGTGTCGGGAAGAACGCCCCGTCGGAGGACGTCCGGTAGGTGATGGTGGCCACCACGTGCCCAGCCTCCACGAGGGCATCGGCGAGTCCCCGGAGTCCGGTCGGGTCCGCCGAGGTCCAGCCCCCGCCAGGCACGAGGACGACCAGCGACCCGGCCGCCTGCTCGCCCCGCGGAGCGTCCGGAAGCAGCACGCTGGACCCGGCTGCCGGATCGAACGGCCCGGCAGCATCCGCGGACCCCGCCCTCGGCGGCGATGCCCCCTCGCTGGTGCACGACGCCAGCAGCGCGACGGCGAGGGCCGCTGCCGCCACGAACCCGACTCGCCTCATCCTGCCGACGAGGCTCCTTCCTCGACGTCCTCCGCGCGCAGCTTCGGCTCGGTGCGTCGGCTCGGCCGCAACCCGTGCTTGTCGCGGTAGTAGGCACGCACGTAGTCCATGTCCGCGACGAGGTCGACCGAGGGCGCGAAGCTGGGTCCCCACCCTCCGCTCCTCGTCGGTGCGTCGAGGTAGGTCAGCACGATCGGCACTCCGGCCTCGCGTGCGATGCGATGGAAGCCCGACCTCCAGTACGTGCCCTTGCCCCTCGTGCCCTCCGGCGGGACGACGAGCGCGATGGAGCCGCCGGACTCGACCATCTGGACCAGCTCTTCGACGAGGCCTCCCGGCTTCTCGCGGTCCACCGGGATGCCGCCGAGGCGGCGCATGAGTGGGCCCAGTGGCGACTCGAAGACCTCGCGCTTGCCCAGGAACACCGGCGTGACCTCGCTTGCCCACGCCATCGCGATCATGGCCGGGAAGTCCCAGTTCGACGTGTGCGGTGCGGCCACAGCGACATAGGCCTGATCGGTGGGTGGCTGACCGGTGATGCGGTAGCCGACGGCCTTCACCACCACCCTCGCGAACCTCGTTCGTAGCGTGGCCACGCGGCAGCCCCTCCCCCTCGGTGCAGCAGGGCGAAGCCTATCCGGCCCGACGGGCTGCCACCCACACTCGCGTGAGGCGCTGAAGCGGGGGGGTCGCGAGTCGTCGTCGGACCTCGTCCAGCGCCGCGTTCCACGGGCCGTCGGCGTAGGTGGGGTAGGCGTGGATGGTGGCCGCGTACTCCGTGACTCGCACTCGTTGGCGCACCGCGAGGGTGATCTCGGCGATCGACTCCCCGGCCCGCGGCCCCACGATGGTTGCCCCGACGATGCGCCGCCCCCGCCCGTCGAGGGCCAGTCTGGAGAAGCCGTCGGTCCGTCCCTGGGCGATCGCCCGGTCCACGTGCTCGTGGTGCCGGGTGATGGCACGGGCGGGCGAGGCTGCGCCCGCGTGCCAGGTGGGCTCGCCGACGCTGGCGACCTCAGGATCGGTGTAGACGACGCGCGGCACAGCACGCATGTCCACCGCCCGGCGCACCCCGAGCAGCGCATTCACCGCGGCGATCCCACCGTGGTGACCGGCGAGGTGGGTCAGGTGCGGGAAGGGTGTGACGTCACCGGCTGCCCAGATCGTGCGAGCCGTCGTCCGCAAGGACCTGGAGACTGCGATGGCGCCGGTCGGGGTGCGCCGAACGCCGGCATCGGGCAGGCCAAGGTCGGCGGTGCGTGGCCGGCGGCCGACGGCGACGAGGATGGCGTCGAAGGCCACCTCCCACTCCTGGCCGCTCCCGTCCCGAACGAGGGCCTCGCCCTTGCCGACGTGCCGTGCACTGCCTCCCTCGGCACCGATGCTGAGCACCTGCGCCGCCGGACGGATCGTGACTCCGTCCGCCTCCAACGCCGTGCGCACCAGTGCCGCCGCGTCCGGGTCCTGGGCCGGCAGCAGCCGCTCCCCCGCCTCGACGAGCGTGACCTCCGCGCCGAGCCGCGCGAATGCCTGGCTCAGCTCGCACCCGACGGGCCCGCCGCCCACGACGAGCAGGCGCCTCGGCAGCGTCGGGACCTGCCAGATGGTCTCGCTGGTGAACGGCCGGACCTCGTCGAGCCCGGGGATGCACGGGAGGACAGGCGCGGCGCCGGTGGCGATGATCGCTCGCCGGAAGGGCAACGGCCGGCCGCGGACTGCCATGCTGGTGCCTGAGGTGAACCGGGCATGCCCGGTCAGCACCCGGACCCCCGCGGCCCGGAGCGCCTCCGGCGAATCCACTGGCTCGATGGCAGCGATCGTGGCTCGGACGTGTGCCATCGCGTCCTCGAAGCCGAGTCCGCGCGCGGCGGCGGCGAGGAGTGCCTTGCTCGGGACGCAGCCGGTCCAGAGGCAGTCCCCACCGGTGCGAGCGCGCTCCACGAGCACGACCCGCGCACCGATCTCGGCTGCGGCGAGAGCGGCCACGAGTCCAGCCGTGCCGCCACCGACCACCGCGAGATCGACGCTGCGATCAGCCATCATGCTCCTTTGCTCCCAGGGACCGAAACGGCTGCGTCCGACGATCGTGTCCTGCCAACCCCTCACCCGCATCCCAGGCTTCCCGCAGCGACCCATCGCCGCTGGCTTGTACGGTCGTATAGACTTCTGAACGTGCGTTCAGTCGCCGGGCGGCACCCTCCCACCCCCACCGCTTCGCCTCGTGCCGGCATCGACGATCGGACCACTCGGGCCCGGATCCGGGACGGTGCGATCGCGATGGTTGCGGCCGAAGGAATCGGCGCGCTGTCGGCCCGTCGCGTGGCCGAGCACGTCGGTGTCTCCGCCGGCTCGGTGATCCACCACTTCGGGTCGATGGAGGGGCTCCGTCAATCCTGCGACGAGCACGTGGCGGCCGTCATCCGCCACCTGAAGGAGCAGACGTTCAGCAGCGGGCCCGAGCTGGACCTGACGTCCGTGCTGCGCGCGAACCAAGGACCACCCCTCGCCGGCTACCTCGCCGCCGCGCTCACCGAGGACTCCCCCGCCGTCAACCAGCTCGTGGACGACCTCGTGGACGACGCGGTGGCCTCCCTCGCGCATGGTGTGGAGTTCGGCATGGTCCTGCCCACCGGCGACGAGGAGGCCGCGCGCAGCCGGGCGGTGGTCATCACGCTCTGGAGTCTTGGTGCCCTCGTGCTCCACCGCCACCTGTGGCGCCTGCTCCAGGCCGACCTGGTCGCCACCGGTCAGGACCAGGAAGCGAGCCTTGCGCGCTACGCGGCACCCGCCTACGAGCTGCTCAGCCGCGGGTTGTTCACCGCAGCCGAGCAGACCACCCGGGCCCTCACCGATCTCACCAACACCCCCCAGAGCCCGACCGACCCGGACGATCGCTCCGAAGGAGTCCGATGAGCACCGACACCCCCAGCCCCCTGAGCGCCCTGCAGACCGATGGCCTGACGAAGCACTACGGCGACGTCGAAGCGCTCGTGGCCGTGGACCTGCAGGTGAGAGCCGGGGAGGTGTTCGGCTTCCTGGGTCCGAACGGCGCCGGCAAGACGACCATGATCCGAACCGTGATGGACGAGATCCGTCCCACGGCCGGGACGGCGTCCATCCTGGGGATGGACTGCCATCGCGACGCTGTCCAGATCCGCAGGCACATCGGGTACCTGCCCAGCGACCTCGCGCTCTACCCCAACCTCACCGGCAGGGACACCCTGACCTTCTTCGCCAACCTGCGCGGCGGCGTGGACTGGTCCTACGTCGACGAGCTCGCCGAGCGCCTGGACGCCCAGCTCGACAAGAAGGTTGGCGACCTGTCCTCCGGCAACCGGCAGAAGGTGGGCGTGATCCAGGCGTTCATGAACCGGCCGGGCCTCATCATCATGGACGAGCCGAGCAACGGCCTGGACCCCTTGGTCCAGCGCGAGTTCCAGGCCATGATGCGCGACGTGGTGAGCCAGGGAGCCAGCATCTTCCTCTCCAGCCACACCCTCTCGGAGGTGCAAAGGGTCGCCGACCGCGTCGGCATCATCCGGCACGGCCACCTCATCGCGCTGGAGTCGGTGTCCACCCTGCGGGCCAAGGGCATGCGCCGAGTCGAGCTCGAGCTCGCAACCCCGGCCGAGTCCGCCGTCTTCGACTCGGTCCCGGGGGCACGCGACGTCGTCGTCATCGACCACCGAGTTCAGATGTCCTACCAGGGCAAGATGGATGCCCTGCTGCGCACGGTGGCCGAGCGCTACGACGTGGTCGACATCAGTACCCAGGAAGCAGACCTCGAGGAGGTCTTCCTCACCTACTACCACGACGAGGACGGGGCGGCCCCGGCCGAGGGCGTGAGCGTCTGATGCTGCTCACCAACGTCTTCAGCAAGACGGTCCTGGACCGCTGGCGTGGGGTCACGATGGGCGTCCTCAGCCTGGCCGCCCTCCTGTACTTCGGCATGGTCGTCTACCAGGACATCGATCTCAGCGTGTACTCGAGCCTGCCGCCCGCCTTCGAGTCCCTGATCGGGATCGGGGACGGCGCCGACGTCGCAAGCCTGTCCTACAACGCCATCTACTCCTCCTACGGCGCGATCATCATGGCCGGGCTGGCCATCGCGATGGGGTCGGCGTTCATCGCCGGGGAGGAACGTCGCGGCACGATCGGGGTCCTGCTCGGGAACCCCCGCAGTCGCAGGCAGGTGCTGCTCGCCAAGGCCGCCGCGATGCTGGTGCTCATGGGGCTCGGTGGCCTCGTCCTGTGGGCGGCCGGCCTGGCAACCCCCGCGGCGCTCGGCGTGAGTATCGAGGGCATGGACGTCACGGCGTTCACGCTGCATCTCGTCCTCGGCACACTCTTCTACGGCTTCCTCGCCCTTGCTGTGGGTGCCTGGACCGGGCGCACCGGGGTCGCTTCCGGCGTCAGTGCGGGCGTCCTGGCGATCTCCTTCCTGGCGGTGGGCATCCTTCCGATGATCTCCGGCTGGGAGAACCTGGCCAGGGCCTTCCCCTGGTACTACTTCGCCGGGAGCGACCCCCTGATGAACGGCGTGAGCTGGGGACACCTGGCCCTGCTCGCCGGCGCAGGCCTCGTGCTCCTCGGGGCCGCACTGTTCGGCCTGGATCGCCGGGACCTCCGTAGCCGTTCGACCGGCATCAGCCTGCTCGACCAGCTCCGAGCCCACCCGTTGACGGCCAGGATCGGCGAGGCGCTGGCCGGCTCGGCCCGGGTCTCGCGCCTCTGGGTCAAGACCGCCGCCGAGCACCAGGGCATGCTGTTCGTCGTCTCGGCGCTGATGTTCCTCATCATGGGCGTGATGATGGGACCGATCTACGCCACGATCGACGACGCGGTCGTGTCGTTGGGCGACGCCCTCCCTGAGCAGCTGCTCGCCCTCTTCGGAGGTGGGGACCTCTCGACGCCGGAAGGCTACTTCCAGATCGAGAGCTTCGGCCTGGTCACCCCGATCGCGCTCATGGTGGTCACCATCACGATCGGCGCGAAGGGCCTGGCCGGCGAGGAGGAGAACCGGACCATGGGTCTCCTGCTGGCCAACCCGGTCCGGCGCAGCACCGTGGTGTCCGAGGCCTTCGCGGCGATGGTCCTCTACGCGCTCGTCGTGGGGACGGTCGTGTTCGCCGGGACCTCGGCGGGCAGCTGGATCAGCAGCCTCGGGATGGACTACGCCAACATCGCCGCGACCGCGGCCCTGGCCACCCTCCTCGGGCTGCTCTTCGGGGCCCTGTCGCTGCTCGTCGGCGCTGCCACTGGGCGGGTCCGCCTGGCGATCTTCGTGCCGGTCGGGGCAGCGCTGGTCCTACACGTGGTGAACGCCCTCGCCGAGCTGAACGACGCGGGGTGGGGGGCGCTGTCCCCGTTCCACTACTACCTCGGCAGCGACCCGCTGAACACAGGCATGGCCTGGGGAGACGCCGCCGTCCTGGCCGCGGCGACGCTCGTGCTCGCGCTGCTGGCCGTGCCCGCATTCCAGCGGCGCGACCTACGGCAGGGCGGGTAGCCCAGCACCGCGGCGTCCTGGCAACCACGCCCTCGCGGGGGGCCGCCTCAGTCCCCCCAGGCGGGCAGGTCCGCCTTGCCCGTCGCGGCTGCGGGACTGACCGGCTGCTCGGCCAGCGCCGACATGAACGCGACGTAGTCCTGGCGGACGACCTCGGCGTAGCCGAGGGAGAAGGCAAGCACGGTGTCGGCGAACTTGTCGCCCTTGCCCAGGTAGGCGGCCAGTGCCACCGGGTCACCGCTGCGGGCATGCGCGCGGGCCAGGGCCCAGCCGCACAGCTGCGCATGCCCCTGCAGCCCGGACAGGTCCAGCCGGCTCAGGTCGAGGTCGCCCTTCATGTCCCACAGCTGCCGGACGTAGTAGAAGCGTCCGGACTGCGGGTCCTTCGTCCAGCCGAGCAGGACGTCCCCTACGGCCTGCATGAGCTTCTGCCCGACCACGACGCGCCGCCCCTGGTGCCGGGGCCCGGGTCCGGGGACGTGCCCGGCGAGCACGCTGCGCGTGGCCTCCTTCACCTGCAGGAGGAGCTGGTCGTCGCTGTCTCCGGAGTCCAGGACGGCGACGTAGCAGCGCGTGCCCACGCTGCCAGTCCCGACAGCCTTGAACGCCGTGTCCCGCAGCCGGAAGCGCCGCACGAGGTCGGCCCACTCCGGTGGGAGCGACGCCAGGTAGTCGACGATCATGGCCTGAGCGTGCGTGCCCTCAGGGACCCGTTGCAGCCTCGGCGGGTCCTCTCGGAACACCGGGTTGCCATGGCTGTCGGCCTTGACGAACTTCTGCAGCGCGCGGGTAGCCGAGCGCCGACGGGCCTTGCGCGAGACCTGTGCCACCTGCGCCGCCCGCCGCTCGTCCAGGTGCACCTCGATCGCGCGAGCATCCAGCCGGGCGTACCAGACCTGCAGGGTCGGCATCTCGGCGTACTCACGCAGGTGCTCGGCATAGGTCTTCAGCGCGGTCATGGTGACGGCCTGGGCATCGGCCGGGCCCAGCCCGGCGTCCTCGGCCGCCAGCAGGAGGGAGACCGCCAGTCGCTTGAGGTCCCACTCGAAGGGCCCACGGTAGGTCTCGTCGAAGTCGTTGCAGTCGAACACGAGCTGCCGTTCCGGCGAGCCGAAGACGCCGAAGTTCGCCGCGTGGGCGTCCCCGCAGAGCTGCACGTGCAGCTTGCTCGACGTCCCAGACCCGAGGTCGGCCGACATCAGCGCCGCCGATCCACGGTAGAACGTGAACGCCGACTCCCCCATCCGCTCATGCCGCAGGGGCAGCAACGCCTGCACCCGGTCCAGCTCCAGCGCGAACACCGGCTCCAGCCGGTCCCGGGAGGTCCCGAGTGACACCTCGGCCAACGACGATCGCGGGCATCGCTTGCGTTCCAGCCGTCCGTACCCCGTTCGTTCGTCTCGCGTCAGGCTCGGCAGCTCCACGAGACCCGATGATGCTCCGTCCCTGCGCACCGTAGGACAGAATTGGGGAATGGTGGACTGGGTACGGCTCGGCGCCGACGCCGAGGAGCTGGCAACGCGTGCCCTCCAGGAGGGCAAGCGCATCGGGGGCGTCCTGCGACCGATGGCGCTCCAGCCCTACCGGGGCTTCATCACCGACGGCGTGGCCCACGTCCGAGCCCGGGTGCTGGAGAAGCCTCGCTTCGAGGCTGCCGCCGAGGGGCTCTCGATCGACGCCGCGGTCTACGCCAACCTGCTGCGATGGGTGGTCCTGGACATCCCCGACGTCGAGGTCACGGTCTCGATCGGCGAGGCCTCGGTCACTGCCCTGAGCGACAAGGACGGCTTCGTCGTTGCGAAGGTCCCCGTCGAGGACCTTGCGCCGGGATGGCATGCCGTCCACCTGGGCGCCCAGGACCACGACGGGAAGATGGTGCGGGCCCAGGGACGCGTGGTCCGGCCCGATCCCGCCTCGCAGCTGGCCGTGGTCAGCGACATCGACGACACGATCCTACGGACCGGGATGACCGAGGGCCTGCGCTCGATCCAACGCACGCTGCTGCGCGACGCCCACGGCCGGAAGCCGATCGCGGGGATGCCGAGCCTGTACCGCGGGCTGGCCCGAGGGCAGGGTGGGCGTCCGGAGTCCACGTTCTTCTACGTCTCCTCCAGCCCCTGGAACCTCTACGACATGCTCGTCCAGTTCCTCCAGCTGCGTGGCTTCCCCCGCGGGCCGCTCTTCCTCACCGACTGGCGGCCCGGCCGATTCGACCTCGAACGCCCCAAGGACCCACCCGGCCACAAGACGGCCCGAATCCGTCGGCTGGTCGACGGGTACCCAGAGCTGGCCTTCCTTCTGGTCGGCGACAACGGCGAGAAGGACCCCGAGGTCTACCAGGAGTTCCTGGACTCCGACCGCGAGCGCTTCAGAGCGGCCCTCGTCCGCGACGTGTACTCGGGACCGCAACGTTCCCCGACCTCCACGGACAAGCTCGTGCGCAGGCCGGGCAAGGTGATGACGTGTGCCGACACTCGCCAGATGGCCGAGGTCTCTCTGCGGCTCGGCCTCATCGACGACCTCACGCTCGAGGAGGTGCAGACCGAGCTGGGCGCCCGGCTGTGACGGGCGGCACCCACGGTCGGCCTCACCACGTTCACTCGACGAGCAGCTGGGCCAGGCTGGTGAGGTCCGGCACGACAAGGTCGGGGTCGGGCAGATAGCCCGGGTAGGGCTCGCCGTCCCGATCGACCCAGATGCCGCGCAGTCCAGCTCGCTGGGCACCCTGGATGTCCCAGGGATGGGCCGCGACGAGTGCGGCCTCGTGCGCCCCGACGCCGCACTCGTGCACGGCATATCGGTATGGCTCGGGGGCCGGCTTCCACCGTCCGACATCCTCGACCGACAAGCGGCGCTCGAACAGCTCGAGCACACCGGCGCGGGTGAACATCGCCTCTGACATCGCCGACGCGCCGTTGGTGAGCGGAACGAGCCGAAGACCGCCGTCGGCCAGCCCACGGAGCCCTGGCCCGACGTCGGGGTGCACGTCGAGAGCGGCGAAGCCGCTGAGGACGTGGGCGACAGCGTCCTCCGTCGTGCTGGGGTCGCGCCCGACGGCCCGGAGCTCGCCCGCCAGGTTGTCAGCGGCGACCTCGCGGAAGGTCACCATCCCGCCGGCGGCTGTGATCGCGAAGCCGTCCCGCAGGACGCCCCCGAACCACGAGCGCAGGACGTGCTCAGGCAGACCGACGTCGAGGAGTCGTCGCGCCAGGGGACGCATGTCCGACAGGGTCTCGTTGACATCGAGGAGGAGGAGCCGTACGTCACGCAGTGGGTCCTCAGGTGCCAGGCTCATCGCGCCACGCTACGTCGCGCCGGGCACAATCATGAGCATGCCGGAGAACCTGCTGCCGCCGCCCGCCCCCACGATGCTGCCGGCCGTGGGTGACGCCGACGTCGAGCTCGCCGATGGCGTCCCCGCCGAGCAGGTCGCCGCCGCAGTGCCGGCGGCATCGCTTCCGTGGGCGGTGCTGGCCGAGCAACGCCTCGAGGTCGGTGACGCGGTCACCGCGTACGCCTTCGCCCGCACCGGCTACCACCGCGGGCTCGACGCGCTGCGCCGCTACGGATGGAAGGGCCGAGGCCCGGTTCCGTGGAGCCACGAGCCCAACCGCGGCTTCCTACGCTCCCTGGCCGCGTTGCACCGCGCCGCGGCCGCAATCGGTGAGGACCCCGAGGCTCAGCGATGCGCCCAGTTCCTTCTCGACTGCGACCCCGCGGCGCCCACGCACCTCGGCACATCGGCACCCGAGTAGCGCGGCCCGGACAGTCTCCTGCTGGCCCTCAGCCGGCGGCCAGCGACGCCACCAGGTCGACATAGCGCTGCTTGGCGTCCTCACCCGACGTACCGGCCACCTTGGACCAGGCGTCGTACTTGGCGCGCCCCACCATGTCGAGCCGACCGGGCTTCTTCCCACTGACGTCGCCCGCGGTGGCCTGCTTGTAGAGGGCGTACAGCTCGAGCTTGGCCTCGTTGCCGGGGTCTGAGCTCAGCTTCGTCACGTCCTGCTGAGCCTGCTCGAACGCAGCGTCCAGAGTGCTCATCGGGTGCTCCTCTCGATCGGGTGTGGTGCTCCGGATGTCGGCTGGCTGTGCCTCGGTGCGGTTCATCCAGCGGCTTCAGGTCGTTCCCCTGCGGCACTGACCCGTAGGCACTCCCGAACGCCGAAGACGCGCATGTTGCGTCGGTCAGCGGCGGAGAAGGCGTCGGCCACCCGCTCGAGCGGCACCACCTCGGGTTGATCAACCGCCAGCTCGCTCCCCTCGTGAACGATGCTCGCCGACCCGCTCGCGAGCACGTTCTTCACCCAGTCGGCATCGGAGCCGTAGACGAGCGCAACGACGAACCCGTCCTCGGTCCGCACGGCGCCGACTGGCGTCTCGTAGAGGTGACCCGAGCTCCGGCCCGTGTGACGGACCACGGACGCGTAGGCGCCCGGCTTGCCGGCCGAGGCCAGCTGCCTCGGGTTCAATACCGCCCGGTTCACCCGTCGTTGCGTACGCACGACGACCGACTGCTTGTTCCGCATGCCGAGCAGCCACCCGATCCCCAGCACGGCGATCGTGCCCGCGAGGACGATCAGGATCCGCCGCGCCATCGCCAACCTCGCCTCCCTGCTCGTTGCGGTCGTCAGCCTCCGCCACCGAACGCTCACGCCGAGTCTTGCCCACCCGTGGACCCCTCGCCCGGCAATGGAAGGATTCGGCTATGGAGGTCGTGCGATATGCGGCGTTCACCGATCGGGCCGACGGCGGCAACCCGGCAGGTGTCGTCCTGGACGCGACAGGAGCCAGCACGTCACAGCTGCAGGAGGTGGCTCGGGCCGTCGGGTACTCCGAGACCGCCTTCCTGGTGCCCACCGCCGAGGACGCCGCCGAGGTCCGCTACTTCAGCCCGCGGGCTGAAGTAGCCTTCTGCGGTCATGCCACCATCGCAGCAGCCCTGGCCTGGACGGCGCGCGCTGCTGGGGCGATGCCTCGACACCTCCGGTTCTCTACCGCTGCAGGAGTCGTCCCGGTGGCAGTCCGTGGTACCCCTGGCGGGTTGGCCACCGCAACGCTCACCAGCGTGGCAACGCGCACGGCACCACTGAGCCCGTCGCTGTTGCGTGCGTTGGTGGCCGCGCTTGGCTGGAGGGGAGAAGAACTGGACCCGTCGTTGCCGCCCGCCATCGCCTTTGCCGGGGCCTGGCACCCGGTGCTTGCGGCACAATGCAGCTCACGGCTGGACGAGCTGGACTACGACGTCGCCGAGCTGGGCGCCCTGATGGCTCGGCACGGGTGGACGACCGTGGCGCTCGTGCATCGAGCGAGCGACGCCGAGTACCAAGCACGCAACCCGTTCCCGCCCGGTGGCGTGTACGAGGACCCGGCCACCGGGGCCGCAGCCGCCGCCCTGGGTGGGTACCTGAGGGAGCGTTCCTTGCTGCCAGACGACGGCCGATTCGTCGTTCACCAGGGACGGCACGTCGGGCGTCCGAGCCGCATCGAGGTCCAGGTCTCGCCGGACCCCGGTCAGGGCGTACAGGTCAGCGGCACCGCTGCACTCATCACCGCCTAGGGGCGATCGGGCGCCAGGTCGGCCTCGTCGACGAGCGCCGCATCCGCGGGCGGACGCCGTCTGGGCGGCGCGAGCAAGACGAAGACGATCGTCAGGGGAACCACGACGAACACCGCGGTGGCGACCACCGGGAACACGTAGCCGAGGAACGCCTCGTGCGTTGCCGCCGACATCACCTCGACACCGACCTCTGGGTCCGCGGCACAGTCGTTGAACACCAGCAGACCCGTCGGCACGACACCGACAGCCAACAACCCCACGGCGAGCCGGGGCCGGACGAACGCCAGCATCGCGACCAGCCCGAGACCCACCGCGACGAAGACCGCGCCGTCGATGCCACCGCGGTCCTCGCCCTCGAAGCTCGAGAAGACGACCACACCGACCGAGAGCAGCACCGCCGCCAGCATGCTGCGCGCCCGCCGATCAGCGGACCATGACTCACGCTCGGGTCTCGATGCCCAGCCGAAGGCCCACACCGTCACGACAACGAGCAGCGCCAGTACCGCCAGCGCGGGCGCCACTGGTGCGCCGTCCGTCACAGGACGCCTCCTCCCCACCATCCACGAGAACGCGGACGACCTCCGCGCGCCAGGGCCGGTCGGCCCGAGCGTGGACCCGTCAGGCAGCAGCGCTCAGCCACTCACCCCGCAGAGCTCGAGCGCCGCAATAGCCAGCACCCGCGCCGTGTCCACGACCTCAACGATCGGGACCCGCTCATCCGGGCCATGCGCGAGGCTCGCCTCACCCGGCCCGTAGTGCACGGTCGGCACCCGACCGATGCCGGTCATGAGACGCAGGTCGCTGCCGAACGGCGCCGCCCAGGTGGCCACCTCCGACCCCCTCACCCTGCGGTGCGCCGCAGCCACCGCAGCCGCCACCGGGGAATCAGCGCGGGTGCTGCCCGAGGCGAACTGCCCGCCCCACCACTCAACCTGGACGGGGTGCTCGCGCAGCCAGGGGTCTCGGGCAGACACCTGGGCCATGGCCCCTTCCAGGCATGCTCGAGCGTCAGCGACCCCCTTCCCCGAGGGCCACGCCGATCCGCCCCTCCGCCAGGAGCAGGTCGGGAACAGAGGAGGACCAGTCCCCGGCGCGGACCGTGCCGACCTCGATCGGATAGGCCACGTCCCAGCGATCGAACAACCCATCGGCGTGCCGGTTGCGACGGGCCTCGAGCGCCCGTAGCTCGGCAAACACCGGCCAGAACCGCTCGAGCGCGCTCACACCCGCGGTCCGTCGAGACGCGTGCGCTGCAGCCCCGGAGACCCGCAGCCGGAAGGTGAGCGCCCCCGCGCAGGCCGGAACGAGGCCCAACGACGTCGGCTCGGGGATGATGCACGCGTCGGCGCGCCACCCGCGATCAAGCATCGCGAACGTCCCGAGGCCACCGTCCTCCTCGCCGGGCACGCATGCGAGCAGGAGGTTGCCGCGCAAGGGAGCGTCGCAGACCACGAATGCGCGCAGCACCCACAGCGCTGCCGCCAGACCGCCCTTCATGTCGCAGGCCCCGCGGCCGTACACCATGCCGCCACCCACCAGGCCACTGAAGGGGTCGGACACGCTCCAGGCGGCCGGGTCACCCGGTGGCACCACGTCGACGTGGGCGTTCAGCATGAGCGAGAGCCCCCTGTCACTACCAGGCAACCTGCCGACCAGCCCCCACGCACCCTCGCGTACCACCTCGGAGCCAGGGAAGTGCTCGGCCGACAGCGTCTCGGCGAGCGGGATCTCCCAGTGGTCGGTCTCCACCCCAAGCCGACCAAGCTCATCGGCGAGGCTGTGCTGGATCGCCTGCTCCGCCGGCGACCCGGAGACACTCGGGACTCGCACGAGGCTGGACACCGTCGCCGCGAGGTCGGCCGCGTGCTCCTCCAGGTACGCCAGCACGTCGGGCAGGACTTCAGACGTCACGCTCGCCGTCTCCTCCGATCCGGCCGGCTACGACGGGGACCCGCGCTACGGTGGTGGCTCCTGAACGAATGGTGAACACCCTGTGAATGCCAGTCGACCCACCTCGCGACCGGCGCACATCAGGGTGCCCCTCATGACCTGGGTGCGGTCCTACCGACGGGCCTGGCTGGGCAGCGACCTCACCGCCGGGGCGATCGTGGCCGCGCTGGCCGTGCCCCAGTCACTCGGCTATGCCGCGATCGCCGGCGTCCCCGTCCAGGTCGGGCTCTACGCGGTCCCGACCGCCCTGCTGGCCTACGCCGTGTTCGGGACCTCTCCACAGCTCGTGGTGGGACCGGTCTCCACGGTCTCGGTCCTCAGCGGGACCCTGGTCGCCACGCTCGGCCCGGCCGACGAGGCCGAGGCCGTCGCCTACACCGTTGCACTCGCCCTGGGCGCCGGCGTCGTCTTGATCGCGGCCGGGCTCCTGCGTGTGGGGTGGGTGGCCGAGTTCCTGTCCGCGCCGATCGTCACCGGTTTCGTCTTCGGTCTCACCGTGCTGGTGATCGTCGGAGAGATCCCCAAGCTCCTCGGAATCCCCGTCCCTGAGGGCGACGTGCTCGAGCGGATTCGTGCCATGTTCGCCAGCTTCGGGACCTTCCACCCACCGACGGTCGGGCTCGCCCTGCTCGCCCTCGCGGTCCTGTTCGGACTGGGCGGGCGATGGCCCCGGGTCCCGTGGGCGCTCGTCCTGGTGGTGCTCGCGACCGCCGCCTCCGCCCGCCTGGACTGGGCCACGAACGGCGTGGCCGTCGTCGGCGAGGTCCCGGCAGGGTTCCCGCTTCCAGCACTGCCCGGCATCCCCGCGGGCACGCTCCCGACGGTACTCGCGATGGGCGCTGCGCTGGCCCTGGTCGGCCTGGCGGAGGGCCTCAGTGCCGCGCGGCTCTTCGCCGAACGTGGCGGCTACCGCGTCGACGCCGACGTGGAGTTCGTCGCCGCCGGTGCAGCGAACATCACCTCCGGGCTCTTCGGCGGGCTCGGCGTCGCCGGCAGCCTGTCGAAGACGGCCGCCGTCGCCCAGGCTGGCGGGCGGACACAGGTGGCCGGACTCACCACCGCCGTGCTGGCGCTGCTGGTGATCCTCGTGTTCGCCCCGCTGCTGGCGTCCCTGCCGCTCGCGATCCTGAGCGCCATCGTGATCAAGGCCGTGTGGGGGCTGATGGATCTGCCCACGATGGCGCGCTACCGGGGTGTGCGACGCCTGGACTTCGTCTCCGCTGTCGCAGCCGCGCTCGGCGTGCTGGCTCTTGGCCCGCTCAACGGCCTCGCCGTGGCGATCGGGCTCTCGGTGTTGGGGCTGGTGTACCGGGCGAGCCGGGTCCACGTGGAGGCGATGGGGCGCATCTCCGGTGAGAAGGCCGCTTGGGGCAGCCTGACCGACCATCCCGAACGCCTCACCATCCCTGGCGTCCTCGTGCTCCGACTTGACGCCCCGGTCTTCTGGGTCAACGCCGTCTCCAGCAGCGACGCCGTACTCAGCGAGGTCGCCGCACACGAGGACGTCCGGGCCGTGGTGCTCGACCTCGAAGGGACGAACGCCCTCGACGTCACGAGCGCCGACACCTTGCACCGACTCGTGAACACGCTGCACCAACGGGGTGTCGACGTCTACCTCGCCCGCGTCCGGTTCCCGGTGCGCCAGCTGCTCCGAAGGTCCAAGTGCATGGACGCCATCGGTGAGGACCACGTGTGGCACAGCATCTCCCAGGCAGCGCGCCAAGCCCGGCACGACCACGACATCCCCAACGAGCTGGTGGTGTCCGGGGAGAAGGAGGGACCCCGCCGAGTGCCGCCCAGCGGCGAGGACGAGTACGGCCATCGGTGGTCGCCGTTCGAGCCGTGAGCGCCGCCTGCATGGACTACGGCTGCGCCGTCCGGATGCGCCCCCAGACCTCGTCGACCAGCGCATGCGCCTCGGGGTCGGCCACGACGTTCCTGCCCCGTTCCACCGACTCGACATAACCCTCGGGAATCGGGCGTTCGAAGTGCCCGATCCGCCATGATCCCGCGGGCGCGTACGCGGTCTGAGCCATGACCATGTCGCTCAACCCACACGGGTCGATGAGGTGCACGTTGGCTCCGACCAGCAGGCCAACCGCGCCGGCCCGGCCGCACACGACCCGGGTGGCCCTGGTCTCCCCCGGGCCAAGAGGCTGTGGGTCCCAATCCGCTGCCTGGGCCCGGAAGGCCCCGATCGCCGCCCCGGTCTCTCGCCCGGTCAGATAGCCAGAGACGCTGTGCCCGAGCCCGACGTAGAACCCCCGCTCGTCAGCCACGCCGAACCGCGTGGCGAAGTCCCACCTCTCTCCGCGGCCTTCATCGCTCAACGGGCTGCTGGTGGGTGCCGCGAGCACGATCAGCACGAGTGAGGTGAGAAGCCACGGGACCGCTCTGCGCGGCGACGCGGTGAGCGCCGCCGGTGGCTCGGCGATCGAACCTGCGGCCACCACGATCGGCACGTAGAGGAAGCGCCCGGCCATGAAGTCCCCGCCGACCCACACGACATAGGCCAGGTACAGCAGTGAGCCGGCCAGCCAGGCCAGCCGCCGGAGATCTGGACGCCGCGGGACGCTGGAGCGGGCAAGCCACACAAGCCCCACCAGCAGCAGCACCGCACCGATCGGGTCGCTGTTCAGGGACACCCACAGGTAGCGCACGCCTTGAGCCAGCAGGTCTCCCTGGGGGATGTCCACGTTGGTCTTGGCGTAGAACGTGGCTGGCAACGCGAAGCCGTAGTAGGCCCAGCACCACGCGAGATAGGCCAGGCTCGGTCCCGCCACGGCGCCGAGGACGGCCCCCCGCCGGGTCCAGGTCGGCTGCTGGTGGACCAGCCACAGCGTCACCGGAGCGGCGAGGATGGCCAGGTCGAGCCGGGTCAGGCACAGCAGGCCGAGCAGACCGGCCACGACCAAGGGGCGAGCGGCGTCCGGCGGGTCACGCGAGAGCGCCCAGGCGGTCGCGACCAGTGCGCCGGCCATGGCGTTCTCCAGCCCGGAGGTGCCCCAGGTGCCGAAGGTGGTCGAGAGCACCAGCCCGGTGAGCGCCACGGCGCCGAACCACGACGCCGTCGCCGTCATACCGAGCACGGCGAGGGTGGCCACTGCGAGGGTCAACCCCAGAATGACCGGTGTCAGCACGATCTCGCCCGTGGCGAGCGCCAGCAGCGACCAGACGATGACCCAGAGCGGGTGCGTGAACGACTGCACGCGCTCGTCGGTGTTGGCGACCAGACCCTCGCCGTGTGTGGCGTTCGCGACGGCGCGAGCCGAGATCAGCGAGTCGTCGGCGATCCAGGCGAAGCGGAACAGGGTCCACCCGCCAAGCACGACAAGCAGCGCCATGACCAGCACGGCTGCCCGAGACCGCGGCAGGACGTCCAGTCGCTCAGCACTGCCCGGCACACTCCCCCCGTCCCCCCGTCTGGACGGAGTCTGCCAGAGCGGCTCACGCCGTCGGGAGGCGGCAACCGTGTCGCTCAGCACACAACGGGTGCGATCGCCGACCTGGACCCGCGAGAAGTTGCTGGTCAGGTCGCTGGCCCTCGACAAGCCGCCCGCAGTCAGCACGCGATTGTGGAAGGAGTGACACGCCTCTACCGGAACGACTCGCCCACAGCAGGAACGGTCAGTAGGTCGAGGTCCGCCGCGAGACCAGGTCATCGATCCGGGTGGCCAGGCCGGCATCACCCGCCACGGCGGCCAAGAACGGCTCGCGCTCCATCCACAGCAGCACGGCGTCGTCCTCGGCGATGACGTCGGCAGTGCGAGGCACGTCGCGAAGCAGGGCGATCTCGCCGAACGGGTCCTCCGGCCCGAGGTGAGCGACCACCTCCCCACCACGTCGGACGGTCGCGTGCCCGGACTCCACGATGTAGAAGCGGTCGCCGACGTCACCTTCTCGGATGATGGCCTCTCCGGCAGGCACGTCGCGTCGCCCCAGCTGGCGGGCGAGCTGCTCAAGCGACTTGGCGTCCAGCGGCGCGAACAGCGTCATGTCCCGCAGGACCGACAGCCCCGCCGGCTCAGCGAGCTCGCGGTCCAGCCGACGCAGGCGTCCGAACGCAGGCAGCGTCAGCACCGTGATCCCCAGCGCCAGCACCGTCAACGACCAGCGCAGCCCGAGCACCCCGACCATCACGGGCATGATGAGCGAGCCCAGCGCCATCCCCGCGATGAGCCCGGCCTCCAGGGCCCCGAAGACCCGGCCCATCACCCGGTCGTCGGTGAGGCGCTGCAAGATCGTCGAGCTGTTGACGTCCACGATGGGGTTGGCGAACCCGAGCAGCGCCATGGCGAGGAAGGCTGCCCACATCTGCGGCCAGATCGCGATGAGCGCCAATGGCAGCGCCCACAGGATGACGCCGATGCCGAAGTCGCTGGCCATCCGCCTGGCTGTCGTGCGTCCGACCGCCACCAGACCACCGATGATGGCACCGACGCCGAGCACGCTGTCCAGATAGCCAACGCCGCGTGGGCCGAAGTCGGTCATCTGCACGGCGATCTCGATGCCGAACACGAGCGATGCTCCGGCCACGACCGTCTGGGCGCAGGTGAGGAAAGTGATGAGCCGAAGGTGCGGGTCCCCGGCGATCACCGAGAACCCCTCCATCGACTCGCGCCACCAGCCGCCTCCAGCCTCTTCAGCGGCAGATTCGGCCTCCGGGCCGCTCGCGGGGGGACCTTCGACCGCCTGAGCGGCGGCATGGGGTCGTTCGGGCACCCGGATCCGACTGATGATCGCGGCCGACCAGACGAACGTGGCCGCGTTGAGTGCCACCACCACCGGTACGGAGGAGACGGTGATGAGGAGCCCCCCAAGAGCGGGCCCGACGAAGAACGCCAGGCTCTCGATCGTGCTGGCCGCGCCATTCGCCGCCGTCAGCTCGTCGGGCTCGTCGACGAGCTCGGTCACCAGTGCCGCGACGGCCGGCCGGAACGGTGCGCTCACGAGCGAGCTCAGGGTCGCCACGACGAACACGGCGGCGGCCGGAGCCTCGCCCCAGATCAGCACGGCGGAGATCGCCGTGAGGACTGCACGAGTCGTGTCGGTACTCACCAGGACCGCCTTGCGCGGGAAGCGGTCGGCGAGAGTGGACGCGAACGGGGTGAGGAGTGCGAGCAAGACGAACCGGGCGGAGCCCCACACGCCGACTGCCACCGCGCCGCCGACACCGTAGGCCCACACGACGATGGCTGTGGCGTAGGCCCAGTCGCCGATGTCAGAACCGGCGAAGGCAAGGTTGACGCGACGCAGACCCGGGTTGCGGATCACGACGCCCAGCGAGGCACCCGTCTCCCGCAGGGCCTTACCGACCTTCGACATGGCGGGCTGGCTCCTTCGCGGGCGGGCTCCGGCGACTGCCGCCGGCCCACGACCGGGCTCGGCCAAGTCGTGGGCTGAACATAGCCCTCGGCCGGCCGCGCTCAGCCCACTTCGCTCACCGAGCCACGCTTGGTGCCATGTCATCCGCCGCGCGGCCCGCCGCTCGCACGACGATCACCGTCTTGGCGCTGGTCCGTCCTTCGTCCATCGCGTCCACTGCGGCCGCGGCCTGCTCCAACGGGAATCTCGCTCGGATCGCCGGCACGACGGCACCGGACTCCAGCATGGCTGCCAGCCGTTCGAGCTGGCTGGAGCTCTCAGAGGCGAGGAACATCGTGAGCCGCTGCTTGACGAATGGCGAGAGCGCCAGGGCGCGGAACTGGCGGCCGAAACCGCCCGTGAGGCGGTTCCCACCCTCGCCACCGACGATGACCAGCGTGCCGCGTGGCTGCAGGATCCGGCGAAGCCGTCGCACCGGATGCCGACCCCCGGTGTCGACGATGAGGTCGTACCGGTCACTGGTGCCCGTCACGTCCTCGGCTGTGTAGTCGACCACGTGTTCAGCGCCCAGGGAACGGACGAGATCGAGGTTGCGCGTCCCGGCGACGCCGGTGACGTGCGCGCCCGCGGCCGCCGCGATCTGCACCGCGAAGGAGCCAACCCCGCCGGAAGCACCGAGGACGAGCACGTGCTGGCCGGCCTCGACGCGACCGTGGTCCACCACCGCCTCCAGGGCAGTGATCCCGGAGATGGGTACGACCGCCGCCTGCTCGTCACTGAGGTTCGACGGGACGTGGGCGAGCTTGTCCGCTGACGCCACCGCATACTCGGCGAAGGAGCCCTTGGCCACACCGAACACCCGGTCACCAGGCACGAGGCCCGAGACCTGCGTCCCGGTGTCCACCACGGTGCCGGCAACGTCGAGCCCGGGGATCGGGTTCTTGGGCGTGCGGATCCCATACCCGGCGAGCCGGACCAGGTAGGGCAGGCCGGCGACGAGGTGCCACGTCCCGCGGTCCAGCCCCGCGGCATGGACCTCGATGAGGACCTCCTCGGGGCCAGGCGAGGGCCGCGGCACCGTCTCGACATGCAGCACGTCGCTGGTCCCGAACGCACGCTGAACAACCGCGCGCATGCGGGCTGGGACGGCTGCGTCGGCGGTGCCATGACCTGCGCCGGTTGGCGAGGGGGCGGTGGTCGTCATCAGTGCTCCTGACGGTGGGTCGACGTGTTCGTACTTTGTACGAGAGAGTACGCTGGACCATAGCCGTACTAAGTACGGATGGCAAGCGCCGGACCGCCCGGCTCGCCGCAATCGGCAGGAGGCGACGATGACGAGCCCACCCCTCGAGGACCGGAACGCCGGGGATGATGCGCCCCCGAGTCGGCCTCGCCTGTCACGTGAACGGATCGTGGTCGAGGCCGTCACGCTGGCCGACCGGATCGGGGTCGAGGCCCTCACCATTCGTCGACTCGCCACAGCCCTGGAGGTCAAGCCGATGACGATCTACCACCACGTCGCGAACAAGGAGTCGATCCTCGACGGGATGGTGGACCTGGTCTTCGCCGAGATCGAGCTGCCGGCGCAGGGAGCCTCGTGGCGATCGGCGACCCGGGTGCGGGCCATGTCCGCTCGCGCCGTGTTGTCACGGCACCCATGGGCTCCCCCACTCATGGAGTCGCGCACGAGTCCCGGCCCCGCGACACTTCGCCACCACAACGCCGTGCTGCGCTGTCTGCGCAGCGACGGGTTCTCCTTGGCTCTGGCCGCCCACGCCTACGCCCTGCTCGACAGCTACATCTACGGCTTCGCCCTGCAGGAGGCGAACCTCCCCGCCACCGCTGGAGAGGCCATGGTCGACCTGGCCGAGGAGCTGACGACGTCGATTCCCGAGGGCGAGTACCCGTACCTCGTCGAGCTCGCCCGAGCGCACGCGATGAGGCCAGGGTACGACTTCGCCGACGAGTTCGAGTACGGACTCGACCTCATCCTCGACGGGCTGGAGGCGGCCCGCGAAGCCGACGCGGCTGACCGCACGCCGCCGTCATCACGCCGAGCTCGGGCCTCCTAGGCTGGCGGTGGGAGGGAGGTCCATGCTCGTCGGCACCAGGTACGACACTGCGACGATCGAGTCCCGCTACGACGCCATCGTCGTCGGCTCAGGACTGGGTGGGCTCACCACCGCCGCCCTGCTGGCCCAGGCCGGCTGGAGGGTCCTGGTCCTGGAGCGCCACTACACCGCCGGCGGATTCACGCACTCCTACCGACGCCGCGGCTTCGAGTGGGACGTGGGCGTCCACTACGTCGGCGCGGTCCACCACCCGTCGTCGATCCTGCGCCGCGTCTTCGACACCGTGAGCGACGGACGGCTGCAATGGGCGAAGATGACCGACCCCTACGACCGGATCATCGTCGGCGACGAGTCCTTCGACTTCGTTGCCGGTGCATCGAGCTTCCGGGAGGAGCTTCTGCGTTCCTTCCCCAACGCCGGTGCTCAGATCGACGAGTACTTGCGCCGGATCCGGGCCGCGAGCGGCAGCGTCCCGGCGCACTTCCTGCCACGTCGGCTACCCAGTCCGCTGGCCACGCTGGTCAGCGGACTGGCAACGCGGGGGTCCGATCACGCCTTCACCCGCACGACGGCCTCGGTGCTCACCGAGTTCGTGACCGACCCCAGGCTCGCCGGTGTCCTGACGGGCCAGTGGGGCGACTACGGGCTGCCGCCCGGACGTTCCAGCTTCGGGATGCACGCCGTCGTCGCCCAGCACTACCTCGGCGGCGCCAGCTTCCCGGTGGGCGGCGCCTGGCAGATCGCCGCGTCCATCGTCCCGACGATCGAGCGGGCCGGAGGCGCCGTGGTCGTCAACGTCGAGGTCGACCAGATCCTCGTGCGCAACGACCGCGCCGTGGGCGTACGCCTCACCGATGGGCACGAGGTCTTCAGCAACCGAGTGGTGAGCGACGTCGGGCTGCACCAGACCTACCGGCGGCTGGTGCCGCCCGAAGTAGGTGCGCGATTCGGGATCAGTGAGCGGGTCGAAGCGCTGCGTCCTTCGGTGGGGCACGTCGGCCTCTACGTCGGACTCCGCGGGACGACCCAAGAGCTGGGTCTGGAGCAGACGAATCTCTGGGTGTACCGCGACTTCGACCACGACGCCAGCCTGGCCCGGTACCTGGCCGACCCGGGTGGGGACCTGCCGCTGAGCTACGTGTCCTTCCCATCGGCGAAGGACCCTGCGTGGGCCGACCGGTACCCCGGGAAGTCGACGATCGACGTCATCTCGGTTGCCCCCTACGAGTGGTTCCAGAGCTGGCAGGGCACTGCCTGGCGCAAGCGCGGCGCCGAGTACGAGGACGTCAAGGCCGGCCTGGCCGAGCAGATGCTGGCCGCCGTCTACGAGCATGTGCCACAGGTGCGCGGCAACGTCGCTTACCACGAGCTGTCCACGCCACTGTCGACCAACGAGTTCAGCGGCTACGCCCAGGGGGAGCTCTATGGGCTGGAGCACAGCCCAGAGCGATTCGCCCAGTCGTGGATCAGACCGCGGACGCCTGTCGGGGGGCTGTTCCTCACCGGCCAGGACGTGCTCTTCTGCGGCGTCGGCGCGGTCCTGCTCTCGGGAGTGCTCACCGCGGCGTCGGTGCTCGGGCCCTCCGGCGCGCGCATGCTGTCGGAGGTGTTCCTCGGCGGCCGCACGTAGCGGCGAGGAGCACGGTGACCCAGCTCCATCGCTCAACCCAGAGTCGCCGGCAGCGCAAGGGGACGGCCGATGGTGTCCGGCAGGAAGGCCGAAGCCGAACCTGCGCTTGGACGCCGTCCTCGGCGCGGCCTCCCGCGGGTCGGGCTCGTTGCGATCCCGAGGTCCCGCCAACGAGACCTCGTCGAGTCCCCGCTGGGGACCGTCGGCTTCACGGCCGAACGTTGTGACCCGGTCCGCAGTCCGCCCCAACGTTGCCCCGGCGTTCTCCACGGCGAGGGCCACTACCGACGCTGCCTCATCCACCTTCGCATGCGCCGCGTCGGTGGCGCGGCGCATGCGAAGGCTCGGACGTCAGGATGGCTTCCTGTTCCGCAGCGCAACAGCCACGACGACGGCGGCTACGCCGCAGATGATCTCGATCCCCTTCATGGCTTCTCCTCTCGAGGCGTCAGCGTAGGTCGCCTGGGCCGGGGTCGATGGACCCGACGACGAGGGCCAGTAGCGAGCGGGATTGACTGGCGGACGCGTCCCGCTTCATCACCGCGGCACTGCGCGGACCCAGGTTCGGAAGAACGCTCGCCTGCCTTCCATGGCCCCTGGGGCCGCGCCCTGCAAGAGCAGTTGACTCATCTGTCGGCGCAGCGTCTGCGTGCCCTCACGCTTGACGTCTGACACGATCGAGTTCCCGGGGCCCCCGGTCCTGGGGATGCTCGCCACCGCGAAGTCATCGCGTCCACCGATCTCGACGAGGGCGTCGAGATCGGTGTCTTTCAGGACGCACCTGTCCGGGTCCAGCTCTCTGAGTTCGCCTCGGTTGAACGTGCGATCGTCGTTCCTGATCGCACCGATCACGTCGAACCAGGCTCGCGACTTCGCCTCGACCGTCCTCATCTTGCGAGCACTCCGGCTGTACTTCTCAAAGGCCAGCTCATGTCCCACCAGGGCCATGCGCTGCCGGCTTGCCAGGTACTCACGGACCTGTGGGCCCGATACCACTCGATGTCCCATCGTCGGGGACTTGTGGTGCAGCAACTCGTCCACGAAAGCAACGACACCCTTGGCGGGTACCTGGGCGATCCCGAACTCCTCCGGCGTCTGCAGACGCCGACGGACCTCCGCCAGGTCCTCGCGGTAGCCCGCGGGCAGGGTGTCGCGCACCTGTTCATCGTGCTCCGGCGCTGGTGCGGGGTTCACGATGAACTCCGGACCTGCGATGGGTGTGTCGTTCAGGAAGTTCAGATTGACGAACAGCGTCTGCCCGAGGGTGTCTTTGTGGGTCCTCGTCGATGTCGAGTCGCGGTCTCGGTAGTAGTGGACTTCGACGAGGACCCTCCATTGCTCGTCGATCAGGCCGCTCCTGCGCAAGTACTCCAGCTGCCCGGCAGCGTCCATCGTGCTCAAGGTGTTCGCAACGATCAGCTGCTGCACACCCGCCGCTACCGCCTGCTCGTAAGAGCTCTTATTCACCGCCCGTCCGGCCGGGCTGCCCCTGGGGAGGTCGACGAGCTCTGCCTGGGCGATCACTTGGTCGAGGTCGGCGGACGGCGTCCCAAGGAGCTCGATCCCGCCGACACAGCTGACGTTGTAGAGCGAGAGCTTCAGCCCGCCCTCCGTCACGCGCAGCTTCTCGAACTCCGCCTCGAGCCCCTCCACGATCTCGTCCTGGATCGCCACGTTGGGGCCCCGGAAGACTCGGGGCTGCGCGATCGCCTCAAGCGCCGCCGCCGATCGTTCGTCCCGCTGCACCGTGGCCGCCCGTCTGGCGAGGAGTCGGGTCACGGCGGCATTCCCAGCGGTCTGCTGAAGATGCAGCGTCGCCTGGGCAGGTGTCGGCGTGCCAGATGTCGATCGAGCACCTTCCGGTCCTCGGCGCGAGCGTCGCGAGCCCGTGTCCCGCTCCGCGAGGTGACCCATGGGAGGGCGCCGCGCCGGGTCCATTCCCAGAAGTTACTTGGCCGACACGTCGCCACCCAGAGCCACCCGGGCAGCCCGGGCTGCCCGAAGGAGCAGCAGACGGGTCGCCGCCACGGTGAGCACCTGGACGAACTGAGCCAGCACCCGGGGCTACCGGCGGTAGCCTGCCGGACATCACCGCACGAGCCGGTCACGCGGCACGTCCCGGCCGGGATGCCAGGACGGAACGCAACGACCGAAGCCTGCCAGAGTCCCACGGAGGAACGATGACCGAGCTCGCCACCCGCAGCGACGGGCCCGCCCACGAGCCGGGGACCCATCGATGGCTTCCTCAGACCTCGACCCCCATCCCTTCCGAACGAGTCGAGCAGCTGCTCGCCGCCGAGTGGGAGACGTTCACCTCCGGCACGGGAGCCTCCGGTGAGCACAACGCCCGCGCGCGCACGACGCTGCCACTGGGAGTCACCTCGTCGTTCCAGCACTGGGACCCTTACCCGATCTCGATCCAGTCCGCGCGAGGTGCCTGGCTCACCGACGTCGACGGCCGGCGCCTGCTCGACCTGTCCATGGGCTTCGGCGCCATGCTCGTCGGCCACCTGAACCCGGTCGTGGTGGAACACGTCGAACGGGCGCTGCGCGAGACCGGCACGTTGTTCGTCACGCCCTCGCCGCAGGCCACGGAGATGAGCGAGCGCTTCTGTCAGCGGTTCGGGCTCGACATGCTGCGCTTCACCAACTCCGGCACCGAGTCGCTCATGTACGCCATCCGCGTGGCGCGCGCCTACACCCGGCGCAAGGCCATCGTGAAGATCGAGGGTGGCTACCACGGCGGGTACGACGCCCTGCAGGTCTCGGTCAAGCCCGCGCTGGACGACATCGGGCCGGCGGACGCACCGATCGGAGACGTGCCGTTCGACGTGGAGGCCGGCACGGTGCACGTGGTCGCGTACAACGACCTGCCGATGCTGGAGCGCACCCTGGCCGAGCACGGCGACCAAGTCGCAGCCATGGTGGTCGAGCCGGTGATCGAGAACCTCGCGATCGTGCTGCCAGACGAGGGCTACCTCGCCGGTGTACGTGCGTTGTGCGACCAGTACGGGGTCGTGCTGGTCTTCGACGAGGTCAAGACCGGCCTCACCGCTGGCGCTGCTGGTGCGGCGCAGCGTCTGGGCGTGCAGCCAGACCTCATCACGCTGGCGAAGAGCATCGGAGGCGGACTTCCCCTGGCGGCCTTCGGCGGCAAGCGCGAGATCATGGAGGTCGTGGTGGACGGGCGGATGGCGCACTTCGGCACGTACAACGGCAGCCCGCTGGTCATGGCCGCAGCACGTGCGGTCGACGAGCTCTGCACGCCGGACGCGCTCAACGCTGCGGAGGCCATCAACATGCGCGCGATAGCCGCTCTCGAGACGGTCATCGAGCGGTACGAGCTGCCCGCCCACACGGTCGGCCTCGGCGTGAAGGGGTGCGTCACCTGGGCCAGCACACCCGTGCGCAACTACCGGGACTACAAGGCCACCGACTTCGGGGTGGCCGAGCTGTCGTGGTTGTGGGGCGTGAACCGACAGGTGCTCACTCCACCCGGTCTGGACGAGCAGTGGCTGGTCTCGCTGACACACACCGACGAGGACATGGAGCGCCTGGTCGAGCACTACACCGAGCTCGCCGAGGCGCTGCGCGCCTGACCCGTACCCTGACCCAGAACGGTTCTGGCGTGCCGCCGTGTCCGCAGCCGACCCTCGGGTCTTCTCACGGCCGTCGGGACGAACGTGGCTACGCTGTCCGGCATGGACCTGCTTGCTCAGGTGGACGGGGTTGCCGAGCACCGGGTCGCGCTGTTCCCGGGCGGGGTCGCAGCCGCAGGCGACCGGCGGCTGCGGCGGTGGCGGCTGGCCGACCTCGTCGCGTCCACGCCGGTGCCCAGCGTGGACGCGACCGGCAAGTATCCACGACCCGGGCCGTTGCGATGGGTGGCCGGGCCGGGGGTGCTCGCCTGGGGTCCGGCACCTGCCGATGCCACCTGGGCCGGTGAGGCCGGGGAGCCGGTGCAGCGGGCTGCCAAGACGCTCGGCATGGACCCGATGATGGTACGGCTGCGTACCGGAGCCCTGGCACCGGACGGTGAGCGCGCTGCGCTGCTGCTGGATCAGGCGCAGCACAGGGTCCGTGCTTCCCGGGACCCAGGCCGTCGCGGCCCCGAGTCCGGCCTTGCGATGCTGGCTGCCGACGGCCAGCACGACGACGTGACGGCTCTGCCGGTGGCCCCGGCCTCGGCGGCGCTGGCCTGGGGCGACGACGGGATCGTGCTCCACACCTTCGACGGCCTGCTGCTCGTGACGGGCGACGGCACGCTGGCACCGCACCCGCTGCCGGGTGGTGCGGGCCAGGCCGTGACCGCCGTGGCTGCGGGCGGTACCTATGTCGCCGCGGCCGTGCCCGGCGCACTCCTGCTCTGGGCCGGGGCCGGACACCAACCGCGACACCTGCCCTGGCCGTTCCCACCCGCTCGGACCATCGCGGTCACCTCGGCGGGGATGGTCGTCGCCGCCGGGGACGACGAGGTCGTTCGGCTGCTCGAGGACGAGCGAGTCGTCGCAGAGGCAGCGGCCGGCGGTCCGGTGCGTTCGTTGTGCGCCGACGAGACTCTTGTGGCCGTGAAGGTAGGCGACCACGACGGACGGATCGTGGTGCTGCGACGCTGAGGCCGGCTAGAGCACGGCCCGCTGGCGCACCCAGCTGCGATGCACGAACGCCACCCCGCCGCCGTGGTGGATCGCATACCAGTGGCCGACCTTTCCGAACACGTCGATCTGCTCTCCCCGTGGCAGCCCGCCCAGGACGCTTGCCGACATGCTCGGCGCCTGCCGGACGTTCAGCGTCGAGGCGGTGACCAGGCCGGTCACAGTGACCGACTCGACGTACAGGTCGTTGACGCCGTCGGCGTCGGTGTCCAGGTTCGGTGGGTTCGTGGTCGTGGTCGCCCCGCCGGGGGCAGGGGCCGCCCGCAGCCCGAGCTCGGTCAGCACGTCGTCCTCGCTCGATCCCCCGCCGGTGAGCCCGTCCACGCTGGTCCCGGCCGGCATGGTGAGACGTCCGGAGACGCCTGCGTTTGCGAGCAAGAAGTCCACGGCCGCCTGGATGCGTCCACCGGAGCCCAGTCCCCACAGGGCGAGCTTCATCTGGGCGCGCGTCGGGGCTGCGGCCGAGGCGACCGGCAGCAGCCCAGCCATGGACGCAGAGACCCATGCGGATCGCAGGTGCTGGTCGAAGACCTGGGTGTCGGCGTAGGTGTCCAAGACCGTCATGAACGCCGCCCGGCGGGCCACCTGACGGATCATCCAGACCTGGTCCATCGCCAGCTTCGAGCCCGGGTCTGCGTGCGGGTACAGGTGCGGCAGGATGCTCTCGGCCTCGGCGAGGCTGAGCATGTTGTGAAGCCCGTAGAGGTTGTCCGGGTGCTGCTCCTCATCGAGGCCCTGCTCGCCGAGCCCGTAGGCGACGTGGTTGGCAACCCTGTTCATCAGCTGCGCGTTGTCGGGACTCGCCTTCACCAGGTCGTAGAGGGTGTGGATCACCCGGTCGGACCAGCCGCGAATCGGCAGGGCCAGGCGACGGTCGATCCTTCGGAGGAGCTCTGCCTTGTCGACTGCCCACAGCGCCACCACGGCGCGCATAGCGCCCTCGGCCTCGCGCCCGTGCTCGACGTAGTCGGCTCGATTCGACGTGCCCGCGTGTGGGTCGGTGGGGATCTGTTGGTGCAGCACCCCGGTCGGGGTTCCGGTGGCGTCCTCTTCCATGTAGCGCCCGGCGGGTACCGAGGAGACGTTGCCCTCCACCGTTCGTCCCGGGGCCATGGCCACGATCCGGGCGGTGAGGCTGGGCGAGCTGGCCAAGCTCCTGAGGATGGCCGCGCGTGCACGTGCGGGATCGGCCGGGAGGTCTCGGGAGACTTCGTCCGCGGCCGTGAGGCACGCGTTGAGGACGATGCGCGCGTCTGCACCGGTGTCCATCTGGCCGATGATCCGGCGCAGGAACGCTTCCGTCCGGCGCCGGTTGTTGTCCAGGTCGAGGCCGCCGCTGGCGATCGAACCGGGTCGGTCCGGCGAGCCGGCCAGATCCATCGATCGGGGCAGCCCGTGCCCGGCCAGCATGAGTTGCTGGATCCGCTCGCTCTGGCCGTAGGTTCGCGCGATCCGCCCGGACTCCGCGCCCAGCGCGCTGAGGGAAAGCGCACCCTCGACCATGAGGGCGAGGTTCCGTGGGTGCTGCACCAACGCGGTGAGCTGCGGGTCTCGATGGAAGGCCCCGTTGTGATCGGTACCGGTGTGCAGGATCAGCAGCAGCGGCTTGGCCTTGCTGGTGTCGGCCAGGTTGGTGATGAGCTGGTCCAGCAGCGCGGCCTGGAATCGGTGGTAGTTGCGCACGTGCGGCAGCTTGCCGACGTACCCCTCCGGCCGGGTGGGGTCCGTCGCGCCCTCGATGTAGGACTTCACATCCCACCCGTTGTCGGCCTCCAGATACGCCCCGGAGGTGGCGAAGTAGTCCGCAAATGCCGCCGCCTGGCCGCTGGTCTGCAGCCGGCCGAACCACGTCTTGCCGCTCTCCGTCGACCCCATCGTGTGGTGCAGCCGGGCCTTGGGGATCCTGGCCTCGAGCACAGCGACCGTCTCGCCCGTGCTCAGTGCGGTGCTGATGCTCGAGGTCCGTGGGGCGCCGACGGTGTCCTCGCTGCGAACAGCGCGGGCGTAGTCGCGCAGCTTGGCCCGGGCGTCGGCCGCCAGACCACTGGTCTCCACGTCGTGCACCGGGAGGTCTCCGAGCGGCGCCAGCGGTGGAGGTGTCCCGTGACGGGCGAACTCAAGCACCGCGGCCAGGGTCGCGCGCCGCACAGCCGGCAGAGCCGGGTCGCCCGCCCAGTCGGGTCGTTCGTTGGCGTAGGCATTGAAGGTGGAGAGGGTGATCGTGTCGAAGTCCGACACCGGCCGGAACGCTCGCGTCGGAGTAGGCGGAGTGGGCGGCCCGGGGCTGACGCGCTGGAGCTCGACCCATGCGGCTACCGCTCGATTCCCGACGCTCCGTTGCAGGTCGAGCAGCCGGTGAGCGGGCGGCGGCCGCTCTGCACGCGCTGGCGCAACTGCCGGTGCGGGTGGGCGCCGGGCGGCCAGTGGCCGAAGGTCCGTCACGGGCTACCCCGCAATCCTGTCGGAGGGGTTCCACCAGCATGGCCCCGCCCGGCCCTGGTGTCTAGGACGCGCATGATGTCGACGGGTGGGGCTCCGGTGCCGCCGCGAGATTCGCTGGAAGGTGAGCCGACCTGCGTGGCACGACCCACGCCCGACTCGACGTGAAGGGATCCGTCATGGTCGCTTCCGCTGGTTCGCTGGAGGCGATGTCCATCCCGGGACCCTGCCGGCGGACCGCACTGATCCTGACCGTGGCGATCGCCATCCCGACAACAGCGGCCTACCTGGTGTTCGGGTTCGCACCTGCCCGGGCAGTCTTCCTCGGCTTCGTGGCCAACCTGACCCCGGCCGCCCGCCTGTCGTGAGCCGCCCCGGCGAGTCCGGAGACTTCTGTTGTTGGATCACCCTGCCCTCGGCAGGGGATGTCTGTGAGCGTAGTGAAGCTTCTCGACGGTCTCGGGTGTGAGGTCGTCGAGGTGCTCGTGGGGGCGTTCGGTGTTGAACCAGGCGACCCACTCGGCGGTGCCGAGCTCGACCTGGTCGACGTCGCGCCAGGGGCCCTGCCGGTGGATCAGCTCGTTCTTGAACGAGCCCACGGTGGTCTCGGCCATCGCGTTGTCGAGCGCATCCCCGACCGACCCGACGGAGGGGTCGATCCCTTCGTCGAGGACCAGGCTGGTGGTCATGGACCGGGCGGCGCGCCAGCCCACGATCCGGCGGGAGAACACGTCGACGACGAACGCGACGTCGTCGAACTGCGCCGACCAGGCCACCAGGTCCAGATGACCGTCGCTGTTGGTCCGCACCGTCCTCTCCCCGAGCCGCCGACCGACGTCGTTGACCGCCACGACCGTATGCGTGCGCTTGTGGGAGTCCACCCCGATGATCACCATGTCCAACCTCCACGTCTGGGACCGACTACTGAAGCCCCGGAGGACGCCGGGCCGGGCACGCCTCAATCCGGCACGGGAAGCAGGCTCCTATCAAGCCACGGCGCCAGCGCCCCACGGGTCGGTCCGGCGGGGCCGCACATCGGACGAGCAGCCACCAGCAGCTGGGGCAGCGAAGAAACGAGCGAACCCCACCGAACCGAGCCTCACTCTGGCATTGACGCGAAGAAAGCCGACGCCGCCTTCAAGATGGCGTTCGCCCGGCGCAGCTCAGCGTTCTCCCGCCTGAGCCGGCGAACCTCGGCGGCCTCCTCACTGGTGACACCGGGCCCGGTTCCCCTGTCGACCTCGGCCTGCCGGCACCACTTGCGCACCGTCTCCGCCGACCCGATGCCCAGCAGATCGGCGACCTGGGCCATCGCCGCCGACTCCGACTCATGATCACCGCGGATCTCGGCGACCATCCGGAGTGCGCGTTCCTTCAGCTCCGGCGGATACCTCCGCGACGTACCGACTCCCGACATGACTCCATCCTTCCCACGGAACGGAGTCTCCGGACATGCGGGGGCGGGTCAGTTCGTGGCGGAGCCTGTTGGGCTCGATCCGCTGGTTGGCGTCTACTCGTGCAGCGGATCAGGTTCAACGTGGTGCGCTGGCAGTGACATGGCGAGCGGTTGCGTCGCGGGAGAGGTCGCTGGTTGATGCCCGGGGTGGCGTGGGGCTTGATGCCGCGGGCCTCGGGCGTCTAGGTTCCACGTGGTGGTCGACCGTCGGCCGACCGGGTCTGAGGAGGACGACGTGGCCGACACCGACCGGGGGCGTCAGAGGGGCAGGACGAGTGGCCGCCGGGTGCTGGCCGCCGTCAGCATTGGTACGTTGGCGCTGGTCAGCGTGACAGCAGCCGCGGCGATGGCAGCGCCGGGCAGGGACAAGCCGAACCCTCCCGGCAATCCTGACCCGAAGGGCCAGTTGGTCGATGTGCAGGTTCTCGGCTTCAACGACTACCACGGTCACCTCGAGAGCGGCGCGGCTGGGACTGTAGGCGGCATGGCGGCCGGTGGCGGTGAGTACCTGTCTGCCAAGTTGAACGAGCTGCGCGAGGGGCAGAAGTACAGCCTCACCGTGGCAGCCGGCGACCTCATCGGTGGTTCGCCGGCCCTGTCCGGGCTGTTCCGCGACGAGCCGTCTGTGGAGTCCCTCAATGCCATGGGGCTGGACGTGTCCAGCGTCGGGAACCACGAGTTCGACGAGGGGGTCACCGAGCTGCTGCGGATGCAGAACGGCGGATGTCACCCTGAGGACGGCTGCTACTTCCCCGACGAGCCGTACGCGGGTGCTGACTTCCCGTGGCTGGCTGCCAACGTGGTGAACGAGTCCACCGGAGACACCCCTCTGCCCTCCTACTGGATCGAACGGTTCCAGAACATCAAGGTGGGCTTCATCGGCATGACCCTGGAGGCAACGGACACGTTGGTTGCTGCAGCCGGTATCGAAGGATGGGACTTCCTCGACGAGGCCGAGACCGCCAACGCGCTCGTCCCCGTCCTGAAGGCTCAGGGCGTCGAGGCGATCGTCGTCCTGCTGCACGAAGGCGGGTCGCAGAACCCTGCACCGGGTGAGGTGAACGCGTGCGTCGGCGTCTCCGGGCCGGTCGTCGCCATCAACAACGAGCTCGACCCTGAGATCGACGCCATGATCACCGGCCACACCCACCTGCCCTACAACTGCACGCTAGACGACCCGTCCGGCGAGCCACGCATGGTCACCAGCGCCTACTCCTACGGTCGTGTCGTCACCGAGATGAACCTCGTACTCGACAAGCGCACCAAGGACGTCCGACGCGACCTCAGCACCACCACCAACCACGCCGTCATCCAAGACGCGCTGATACCGGACCCCGCGATCACGAAGGTCATCGAGAAGTGGCAGCCGCTGTTCGACGAGGCCGGCAACACGCCGGTCGGCACCATCACCGAGGACATCAACCGTGGAGGCGACCCCACCGGCAGCGACCGCGGAGTCGAGTCACCGGCCGGTAACCTCGTCGCCGACGCTCAGCTGTGGGCCACGTCGTTCAACGGGGCACAAGTCGCCTTCATGAACCCGGGTGGGGTGCGATCCGACCTCACCTACCAGGCCTCAGGCGACGAGGGCGATGGAGTCGTCACCTACGGTGAAGCATTCACCTTCCAGCCCTTCGGCAACACGCTGCTGACCTTCCCGATGACCGGGGACCAGATCATCTCCGTCCTCGAGGAGCAATGTCAGCCCGAAGGCACCTCACGACCGTTCCTGCACCTCGGCGTATCGGCGGGGTTCACCTACGACCTCTCGAGCACGATCGAGGATGGGACATGCACCTCGGTGACGGTGACGAACGTCCAACTGAACGGCATGGACCTCGACCCGACAACCACCTACCTGGTAACGGCCAACAACTTCCTCGCCGACGGGGGAGACAACTTCACAACCTTCGGTGAGGTCGCCGAGGGCTCACGAATCGACGGTGGCAACGATCTGCTGGCCCTGACCAACTACCTGGGCGCCTTCAGCCCCGTGCCGCCCCCGAGCACTGACCGTGTGAACGAACTCCCATAGCGGACTCACACACACGTTGGCGACAAGGCCGCCAACGACACTCCACGACGCCCGCTCATCAAGCCGATACCGACGTCCTCCAGATGCGTCTTCCGGGGAGGGGGCAGCGACGCTGATTCGGTCAGACGGCATCCAGCGTGAACTGCGTCCACAGGCGGCGCAATGACGCATCCGCCCGGTGGTGAGCGCGTTCCGGGCGGGTGCCCTCGCGGACGGTCAGTCAGTACTTGTAGATCAGGTTGGCCCGGTCGGCGTTTAGGTAGATGTCGTTGTGGTCGACGGTGACGGTGTTCAGGAATCCGTACGGCCCCGCCAGTGGCGCTTGTAGGCCCAACTCGGTGGCGATCGTCTTCCGCTTGCCTGACTTCAGGTGGATGCTGGTCAGCTCCTGTGTTCCGCCCTCGACGACGTACATCGTGTTGGCCTTCAGGTCGATCCCTTCCGGTGCGACGAGGTTGTTGATCACCTCGACAGGTGTGGTGAGAACGGCGTCGTCGCTGATGATCTGGACGATGGTGCCGTCGTCGCCGTCGGCGACGTACACGTCACCTTTTCTGGCGGTGATGCCGGTCGCGCCCGGCACGGTTGCCACGACGTCGATCGGGGTGAGGTCGTCGGCCATGCGGATGATGTCTCCGGTCGCCGTGGTCACGAGGAGGTCGCCGTTGAAGGGTTGCGCATCGATGGGGAACAGCGGTGGGCCCTCGGCGAGGGGGACGTTGGTGACTGGGTCCCAGATCACGATCTGACCGGTGATGCCCGACATGAGCACCAGGGTGTCGCCCCAGGCGATGCTGCTGGTCACCGGCGGGAAACCGAACCCGAAGGGCGCCCGGAACACGCTGGTCTGCTCGCCGGTCTTCCGGTCGAACCCCACGACCTGGGCGAAGTTGGCGGTGTAGAGGGTGTCACCGATCACGCTCGCCCCGAGCGGGATCGCGAACTGCCCGGGCACGACCGTGCGCAGCTCACCGCTGGGCAAGACCTCGGCGATCGTGGAGTCGCTGGTACTGGAGATGAAGATGCGGTCATCGGCGTTGATCGCGATGTTGTCCGCCCATCCCACCGGGATCTCCGCGATGACCGCGCGGTTGTTGGCCGTGTCCGGGTTCGCCACGTCGATCCGCACGACTTCACCGACACCCTGTGCGATCGCGTAGAGGGCGCCCCGCGAGTCGACTGCCGTTCCGACGGGGACCGGCCACCCTGTGGTGACCTCGGTCCTCTCCCCGGTGTCGGGGTCGACGCGCAGCACACTGTCGAGGTAGGGCTGCGGCGAGTACAGGGAGCCCGCGGACCATGTCATCCCGTTGGAGGCGCAGCCGGCCACGGGTCCGAAGAGCGTGTTGATGATGCCACCGTTGACCGGGTCGATCTCCACGAAGGAGTTGTCGTCTGGCGGCGGGCCGTAGCAGCCGGCAGCGAACAGCCGGCCTGTGTCGGACAGTGCCAGCGGGTTGGCGCTGTCCAACTCACCGGGCGGCAGCAGCGGGACGGCCGGCTGGCCGACCGGCTTCTTGAACACGGTGCCCAGGAAGATGTCTGTCCAGTAGACCGTGCCGTCGCCGGCGACCACCAAGTCGTCGGGGAACAGCACACCGTCCGTAGCGGTCAGCCTGCTCAGGATCTCCCCGCTGTCCGGGTCGACCTGGGTGATGGTTGCGCCGAACACGCTGGCGACGTACAGCGTGCCGTCAGGCGCGAACGACATCCCGTTCGCTGAACCCGCCAAGTCACCTCCGCGGACGAAGACCGGGTCTTGCTTGGCGCTGGCCGGTGCTGCGACACCAACCAGGATGAGCAGGCCCGCGGCCAGCACGATGAGTAGTCGTTTCACAGCTTCTCGCCTCCCCCGGGCGAAGCCCGCCACGCAGGGCAACGCCCAAGTCGTCGTATCCCCCTACGCGTGTCGTTCCGGTTTCACACCACCCGCCGGCGCGGCAACAACACCCAAGGCCGTGGCGTGAGTCACACAAACTTGCCTACTCCTGACACCGGTCCAAGACCAGAGCAGCGAGCCCCCAATCCAGGCAATCCAGAGGCCAGGCTGTGACAGACGCAGCGACCGAACAGCACCCACCGCACGCAACGATTGCCTCCGAGGGTGAAGGACGTAGGCGAGCGGGACCTGGTCCCGTCCACAGAGGACGGATGCGTCTTCGTGGGCGGTGTGACGCAGGGCTTCGGCCCCTCAGAAGACGCCCTGTTAGCGCGCCAAACTCGGCTGCTAGGAAGATCAACCATGCCGCAGACAGGGCGTTTCGTCGTTACCGAGTGGAGTGCGCTGGCGCCGGACTTCCGAGGGCGAGCAGGGGGCAGGGCCAAGTCCGCAGAACCGCCGCAGAGGCCGGACGAGTGCGCCTGTCTTGCACTTGCTGCGCCGGTCGAGGTTTCGCGCTTTGGCGCGAGGACGCGCGGTCCCATGCGGCGGCCTGTCGGTCACGGCTCGTCCGGCCCTTCGATGCCGGCCAGTGTCTGCGCGGCGCCCAGTCGGAGCCGACTGACGAGCTCGCCATCCTCAGCGGTCTCGCCGGTATCGAAGAAGCCGAGCGCGGCGTAGAGGGAGCGGGCGGCGTGGTTGGCTGGATGGCAGCTGAGCGCGACGCCCGCGCAGTCGGGTTGGGCGATCAGCAGCCGGATGGCTTCGATGAGCGCGGCGCGTCCGACTCCGTGCCGCTGGTGAGCGGCGTCGACGACGAGTCCGCCGATCCAGCGGCTGCGGTCGTCATCCACGCCCCACATGAGGAAGCCCACCACGTCGTTGTCGCGTTGGATGGCCAGCGGGTGCCAGGTGCCGCCGTAGGTGCACAGGCACAAGTAGTAGGTGACGTCGGCGACCCACCGTCGCTGCTCCTCCTCGACGCGGAGAGCCGCGCAGTCCCTCCAGTTGTCCACGTCGACCTCGACCAGGCGCACGTCCATCATCAGGTGACCTTGGCACACCTGGCCGGCCCACGGCCGCGTCGCCTCGCCGGCGGGAGGACTGTGTGGCGGGCAGGCCCCAGGCAGTCCCTCACCCGCGGACTACGGCATGACCACCTGGCTGAGGGCACCTGTGAACCGGGCTGTCATGCCGCTCTGAGGGTGACTACGATGGCCCGACCATGCCGCGCAGAGGGCGTTTCTGAGATCGCCGGTGTTGACATGGTTGCCGGTCGCATCATCCGGAATGGCCACTGTTCTGGTGCCGGCGACGGCCGGCGAGATGCTGACCTCGAAGGACCGGCTGCGGGTGGCGGTGGCGGCGTTCCTGACCCGCTACACCGGCCTGTCTAGCGCGCACACAGCCTCGGATCTGCGTGGCTTCCTGGACTGGTGCGCCCAACGCCGCCTGGACCCGCTGGCGGCGAGCCGGCCACAGCTGGAGCTGTTCGTGCGGTGGATGCAGGAGACCCGGAGGCTCAAGCCGTCGACGGTGTCGCGGCGAACATCGGTGGTGGCCGGGTTCTACCGCACCTGCGTCATCGACGAGGTGCTGGAGCATTCCCCGGCCGAGCACCTGGGCCGCCCCGGTTCCCTCCGGAGTCACCCACCCTGGGGTTGACCCATCTGCAGTTCGAGGCCCTGCTCACCGCCGCCCGCGACCCGGGACTCGGCCAACCGCAACGACTTCGCCTTGGTCGCGATGCTCGGCCTGCTGGGGCTGCGGGTGTTCGAGGCCTGCGGATCGGATGTCGCTGATCTCGGCGAGGGGCACGGCCACCGCGTCCTGCGCGTCGTCGGCAAGGGCAGCAAGACGGTTCTTGTCCCGCTCCCGCCGGCGGTCGGTCGGGCCATCGACCTTGCTGTCGACGACCGGCCTGTGGGGCCGATCCTGCGCACCCGCCGCGGCTCCCGGATGGACCGGCACGCCGCCACCCGACGGCTACGCCGGCTGGCCGAGGCGTCGGGGATGCGGATGCCGCGGATGCACCCCCACATGCTGCGCCACACCTTCGTCACCACCATGCTCAACGCGGGGGTGGACTTGCGCGACGTGCAGATCGCCGCCCGCCACGCCGACCCCCGCACCACCATGCGCTACGACCGCGCGCGCAAGACCTCGACCGGCACCCCGACTACATCCTCGCCGCCTTCATGGCGTCGGGGACGTAGGCCCCTGCCCGGGGACTGGCCTGGCTGCGCTGACACGTCCAGGACCTGGTGCGCTCCTACACCGGGTGCATGGCACCAGCCCGCGGTAGCACGGCTCACCGACTCCAGGAGCAGCGTGACGCATCCTGGAGCTGGTGCGCGCCCACAAGGGGCGCAGCGTGGCCGTGTTCGGATCGGTCGCCCGCGGTGAGGACACCGCTGATAGCGACATCGACCTGCTCGTCGACTTCGAGCCCACCAGTTCGTTGCTGGATCTGATCGCGCTGGAGAAAGACCTGGAGAGGCTGCTCGGGACCAGCGTCGACGTGATCTCCGCGGGGGCCCTGCTCGACCGTGACGTCGACATCCGCCGCGACGCCGTCCCATTGTGACGCGCTCCGACGCCCAACGGATGGCCGACATGCTCATAGCCGCCGAGGAGACCACCGACATCACCACCCGCGGACGGGCCGCCTACGACAGCGACGTCGCCTTGCGGCGCGCCGTGGAACGATGCCTGGAGCTTCGGAGCCGTCCGCGAGGCTAGGGTGCGGCCATCCGGAGCGTCAACGCCCGACTGGGCCCAGGCCGGTGGTCGGCTCGTCGAGGAAGATGATCTGCGGCTCGCCGATCAGGGACATGGCGATGTCGAGGCGGCGTGTCATGCCCGGCGACCAGAGCAGTGCCCGAATCCGGGGCCAGCAGGGTCGTCAGGATCGAGATGGTGGTGGTCGTGCCCGCCCCGTTGGGGCCCAGCAGCGTGAGGTCGTGGACACCGATGGCGGTGCTGGTCACGGCTGCCCTTGGCCAAGCTTGGCGTGGATGCGGGCGTTGAGTTGGACGGCCGTGTCCCCAGCCCAGGTCTTGGCCTGCATCTCGGCCAGGACGTTCTGGGCGAAGCCGGCCACATCCTCACCGGTCACCTCCAGGACGGGCCGCCCGGTGGCGGCTCCTTCCTCCATCAGGTCCAAGATGCCCTCCAGGGTCGCGACCATCGACGCATCCGTGGCGGAGTTCCACATGAACGTCTCGATCTCTTCGGTCACCAACCGGTAGTCCTGCGGCAGGGCATGGACGCGGGCCGTATGCGTACGCCAGTCGCGCTTCTCACGCAGCATCTTCTTCCATGCCTGCAGTGGGCTGATCGTCATGACGGGTTCTCCTTGATCGAGTGCAAGCGTGAGTCGATGAAGTCCCACCGCGTCCAGAACGAGTCCAGTGCGGCGTGGCCGTCGGCGTTGAGGGTGTAGACCTTGCGTGGCGGCCCCAGCTCCGAGCGGACCTTGGCGACCTCGACCAGGCCCTTCTTCTCCAGGCGCACCAGGATCGGATAGACCGTGCCCTCGGCCACCGAGGTGAACCCGACCTGGTTCAGGGCCTTCACGATCTCGTAGCCGTGGTTCGGCCCACGCGACAGGATCTGCAGCACAGCCCCTTCCAGCGCTCCCTTCAACAGCTCCGTCAGGTCGTCCATCACACCCGGCCCCCAGTACCTAGCATCACCGACAACCACTACAAAGTAACTCTAGGTACTGCTCCGCTGCAACACCACGTACCGCTACCCCTCAGCACCGAGCCACCGCCCACCGCGGGCGGAGCAACAACCAAGCAGCGGACGCAGGCCACCCCCTTCCACCCGGGCCGAGGGCGAAGACGCCAAAGTGCATCCCCGACAAGCCGAACGCCCCAGACGGCGCAGCGACGCTGACCCAAGGCCCGGATCCGTTCCCGTCAAGGTGCGTCCGCTCGCGGCGGTAGGACACGGATGGCCCGTCTCGTTCGCTCGAGTTGCGCGGAAACCGCTTGTCCGCTGCCCGGGCATCTTCTTCGGCCTGCTCAGCTGCGTCTGCGAGGAGGGACCCCCGGCGGGGTCGACGTGCTGGGCGGCCTCGGGTCAGCCCTGCACGGGCTTGTTCGCCGCGCTCCCAGGCTCACCCGCTACTGGCCGTGGGCAGGGCGCGGGAGGCGGAGGGCCTGCAGCCAGGCCTGCCAGGCGGGTTCCTCATGGTATACGTAGTCGGCGGCGTCGGGGGAGAACAGGTACGCCCGTACACCCGCCGTCGCAGTAGCGGCTGCGTCGTCGCCGTAGGTGTAGATGCTGAGGATGCCGGGCACGGGCGTGGTGAGGCGCACCAAGACCTGCCGTTCGCCGATTCGCTCGATGGTGCCGGTGGCACCGCGTACCTGGACCGTCGCACCCTCCTCACCGAGCACGAGCGTGTCGTGCAGGGTGGACCAGAGCGCCTGCGCGTCGCCCGGGATGGGAGGCGGTTGCCTGCAGCTGCGTGGCCTCCTGCCCTGGGAAGTGCTGCAGGTAGAGGCGCAGGTTGTCGAAGAACGGCATCCAGTTGCGGCCCATGTCGTCCCACCACTCCGATTCCCAATCGGCGCCGGTCCCGAAGCCGCTTGTGGTGACGCGCACGATGCAGGTGCCGCCGGACTGCGCGTCGACGAGGAACTCTGAGGTCAGCGGGCTGAGCTCATCCGGGTCCTTGCCCATGAGGGCGGCCCAGTCCTCCTCGTAGACGAGGCGGCGCGGCGGGTCCCAGCCGGTGACCTGGCCGTCCGAGCCCATCTCGGGGCCCATGGTGAAACGCACCGAGCCGCCCTCGTGCTCCTCCAGCTCGGTCGGCAGGAACCAGGCGCTCATCCCCGTGGCGGTGGCGACGGCTTTCCACACCTGCTCCGGGGTGCCCGGGACCTCGACGCTGAACTCCAGGCGGTAGGGGACGTTCGGGGTGGTACTCATGGGCTCTCCTCAACAAGGGGGTGGGCGGCGACGAGGAGCCGGTGCGGGCGTCCATCGTCGTGGTGGTAGCGGGCGGCCAGTTCGAGCACCGCCGCGGTCAAGTCGTCGGCGAAGGCCGCTCGGTCGGCCGCCGACCGGAACCCGATCTGCGTGTCGATGGTCAGCGTCGGCAGGCGTCTGCCGGACGCGCCAGCTCGGCGCGCCAAGGCGCCGACCTCGCGGACCAGCCGGCCGGCCAGCGCGACGAGGTAGCCCGCCGACAGGTGGTCGGCATTGGCGTCCGGATCGGCCGCGGACGCGCTGACCGCGGCCGGCGACACCACGTAGGACGCCGCCGACGCCTGCAGCACCCGTTCGGTGATGCCCCCGTGCCGGCGCTCCTCGGACAGCTCCACCAGGCCGTGCGCCTCGAGCGCCTTGAGGTGGTAGTTGACCTTCTGGCGCGCGATGCCGACCCGGGCAGCGAGCCCGGCGGCCGAGTGGGGCACGGCCAGCTCGCCGAGCAGCCGGGCCCGGACCGGGTCGAGCGCCACGGCGGCCGCCTGCGCGCTCTCGATCACTTCCACGTCCCGCATCCGGTCACCCTGCTCTTGACAAGACTTCTTGTCAAGCCCCTGTCACACTCCGTTGTGCCCCTTTGTGGACGACCGCGGCATCGTCCCCGCGTGCCGGCGTCCTGCCCACTCAGCGCCCAGCAACCTGGCCGAGGCCTAGCGCAGTGGACCGGCCCGGTGTGACGATGCCGGGAACGCCACCGTCGCGAGGGGAGGGGAGGACCGCATGGCCGTCGAGGTCAGAACCCGCACGCTGGAGGTCCCCGGAGCCAGTGTCGTGTACGACGTCCGCGGCCCGGTGCCCACCGCTGGCGGGCGACCCCCGCTGCTGATGATCGGCCAGCCCATGGACGCCACCGGCTTCGCCACCTTGGCGTCGTACTTCCCTGAGCGGACGGTGGTCACCTACGACCCCCGTGGCCTGGGCCGCAGTACCCGAACTGATGGCCGCACCGACAACGACCCGTACCAGCACGCCGAGGATCTGCACCTTCTCGTGGCGGCCCTGGGCGGTGGCCCGGTGGAGGTCTTCGGCAGCAGCGGCGGTGCCGTGGACGGTCTGGCGCTGGCCGAGACGTACCCCGGGGACGTCAGTGTCCTCGTGGCCCACGAACCGCCCCTGACGCACCTGCTGCCCGACGCCGCCGCCGTGCGCCGTGCGGAACAAGAGATCAACCGGGCCTACCAGGACGCCGGCTTCGGCCCCGGCATGGCCCGGTTCATCGCCTACACGTCGCGGGAAGGGGAGCTGACAGAGGCGTTCTTCGACCAACCGGCGCCAGACCCGGCCGCCTACGGCCTGCCGACGCAGGACGACGGGTCGCGCGACGACCCGCTGCTCTCCGGCGACTCCGACAGCGTGGTCGCCTGGACCCCGGACTTCGACACCCTCACCGCGTGCCGGGTGCGGCTGATCGTCGCCGCCGGGGAAGAGTCCGCCCGCCAGGTCACCGGACGTTCCGCTGCGGCGGTCGCGTCACGGCTGGGCCTGCCGCTGACGGTGTTCCCCAGCCACCACGGCGGGTTCCTCGGACCCGAGTCAGGCTGGCCTGGGCAGCCGCAAGCCTTCGCCGCCCGGCTACGCGACGTCCTGGACGCGTCAGGATGACGCCGCAGACCAGACGTCTGGATCCGGACCCCGCGCTACCACGGGCCTCCCGCTCGGTCGTCTCACCTCCTGGGGGCGGCGAGGCTCGCGTCGCCGGGCAGGTCAGTCATCGATGTGCGCCGCACCCTGCCGCTGCAACGCCTCGATGCCGTCGCGCATGGCTTGCAGCGTCGCCTCTGGGTGCCCGACCCAGTCGGTGAGCTCGCCGGAGACGCGCAGCGGCGCACGGCTGCGGAAGGACTGGGTGGGGTTGCCGGGGAACTTCTTGTCGGTGACGTTCGGGTCGTCCTCGAACAGGCCTGTCGGCTCGACCAGGTAGATCCGCCCGCGGCCATCACCAGGTGCAAGCTCAGCGCCCCAGACCGCGGCATCCAACGTCGAGGTGAAGTAGACGTGGTTCATCGTCCGGCCGTCGTCGAAGTTCGACTCCCGGCCGGGCACCAGCAGGTCACCCACCCCGAGGCTTGCCTTCGTACCGTGCAAGTAGACACCGGCCGCGTACACCTCGAAGGGCACCGGTTCCCTCGGGACATCCACTGATCGACCGTAGCCCCCAACGCGCGGCCCGCATCCGGACCAGTGGGAAGGGTGTTCGGCTCGTCCCCGAGAAGTTGGCAGGCAGGGCAAGTGGGTGACGAGTGATCCTGAGGCGTGACGTCGGACTGCGGTTGGCGACCGAAGGTGACTGGGTAGCGACCGGGCCAGGCAGGACCAAGCATCACAGGCCCGGCACCGTCTACGGAACGAGAAGACTGCCTAGCGTCGACACCCGCGCTCGCCTCGTGCGTGGCATCAGCTCGCAGCCTGAGAGCAGCTCTTCCACCGCGATTCGAGTCTTGCCGGACAGCAACAGCCCTACGTCGGCAGCACCTTGTCCATCGTCTTGCCCTTGGCCAGCTCGTCGACCAGCTTGTCGAGGTAGCGGATCTTGCGCATCAACAGGTCCTCGACGTTCTCCACTCGCACCCCGCACACCACGCCAGTGATCAACGAGGCGTTCTGGTTGAGGTGCGCCTCGGCGAAGAAGTCCTCGACTGTCGTGCCCGCGGCCAGGTGGGACTGCAGCGTCGACTCGTCGAACCCGGTGAGCCAGGCGATCACCTCGTCCACCTCCGCTTTGGTGCGTCCCTTCCTCTCAACCTTTGTGACGTAATGCGGGTACACCGAGGCGAAGCTCATCGTGAAGATCCTGCCCACCGCCACCACGGTAGCGAGCCCCACCTCACATCCACCCGTCACGGACCCGAAAGTAGGCGCGGAGACCTGCCCCCCAGTGGGCCGGAATCGACGCAGGGTCGTGGTGCGTCCACAGGCGGCGAAGTGGGTCAGGTCGCTGGTCGGTCGTCGCTCATGCTGCGCGGCAGTTCCCTCTGCCGATGAGCCCGGTCAGCTCTCCTGGGAAGGCCGTAGCGTGGAGATTCCTAGGACGGAGTACAGCGGGCAGTGGCCAGAGACTGCGGTGACGGCGGCAACGGTCCCGATCCCGTAGAGCGCGATGCCCACCGGGTTCAGTACTCCTCCTGTTGCTGTACCGGCGCCGAGTGCGGTCACGGCGATACCGCCTCGAACGGCGCGGTCCAGGTTGCTCTCGTTGACGGTCATGGTCACTCCCGGCGATGGGTTGGTTTTGTCGTTCGTGTCGGTCATCCCAACGCTGATACCCCCCGGGGTATGCCGCGCTTGGCCGTGCGCCCTGTCACACGAGCCAGGCCGTTCCCCTGGGGAAGCGAAGTGGGCAAGCGCGGGCCCGCGGTGAGGCCCCGCCCGAACTCATCGCGAGCCTTGTGATGGTCTGCCTGGCCGTCGTCGCTGGTCGCTCGGCGAGGGCCGGCTCGAGGGCGCGGCAGAACATTTCGTGCATTCTGGCGTTTCCCGAGCCCACGCACTCGCTCATTGCGGCCTTGTGAGTGGGTTCTTGGGCCTTCTTGCAGAGAGTGGGGGTGGGCCGCTTCGGACTGGCCCACCCCCAACCTGCTGCTGTGGTGCTGCTCCTACTCGGTGCTGGGCTCGTCGTGGTGGTCGTGGGGGTGGGTCTTGAAGTTGCCCTTGCCCCGCTCACCGTTGATGTCCTGGGTGTTCATGGCGTACTGCAGCACCGAGTAGGCGACGGCGTCGGAGTTGACGTCGAGGGCTTTGAGGCTGATGTTGTCGAAGGTGTCACAGGCGAGGTGGTAGCAGGGGTCGTACTGCTCCCCAGCCGTCCCACCCCAGACCGCGGCCTCCTCGATGGTCTTGATGCCCTCGGCCCCGGTGAACAGGCCTCCGGACGGGATGCCCTCGGCGATGAACGGGCCGTAGTCGGAACGCCCGGAGAAGTCCGTGCCCAAGTACGGCTCACCGACCTGGTCGTAGAAACCCTCGAACAGTGCCTCGATCTGCGCGGAACCCTCCGGCCCCGGACCGGCACCGACACCGTCGGAGTCGTCACCGTCGTAGACGAAGAACACGTAGTTCGGGGAGCCGATCATGTCGAAGTTCAGGTACAGCGCGATGCGATCCAGCTCTGCTTCGGACAGGCCCGCGACGTACTGGGTTGAGCCGACCAGCCCAGACTCCTCCGCGCCCCACCACGCGAACCGCACCTGGTTACGCGGCTTCACCTTCGCCATCTGCTCGGCCACCTCGATCAGGGCCGCACTACCCGACCCGTTGTCCTGGATGCCCGGCCCGGCGTTGACCGAGTCCAGGTGCGCCCCGGCCATGACCACATTGTCAGGGTCACCGCCCGGGGTCTCGGCCAGCACGTTCGACGTGGTCGCCGTCCCGCGGAACGTGTCCGTCTTCAACCGCATGATCAGCCCGGGCGTGGCCGCGAGCTGCTGGCCCAAGTCCTGGGTGACGCTGGTGACCGGGATGTCGAGGGTGAACGTGCTGCCCAGGGTGCCGTTCAGGGTGCCGGGGGTGTTGTTGTAGATGACCACGCCGGCTGCACCGGCGTTGTCCGCGTTGGTGGCCTTCAGGGCGAACGTGCACGCCCCCCGGCTGATCAGCGCGATGTTCCCGGCCGGGAACCCCGAGAAATCGGCGGCATCGCAGCCCGTGATCGCCGAGACGGTACTCACCGGTGCGGTCACATCCCCGCTGCCCGAGTAGGACATGACGTTCGTGGGGACCGGGCCCACAGGAGGTGGCGCCACCTGCTCCAGCACGGTGGGGGACAGCTCGATGAACGTCTGGAACTGGAACTCCTGCACCGACACGTCGTACCCGGCGGCCCCCAACCGCTCGGCGACGTACGCGGCGGAGGCGTCGTACCCGGGGGTCCCGGACGTTCGGATGCCGTTGTTGGCGTCCGCGATCGCCTGCAGCGCGGCCTGATGCTCGCGCACCCCGTCCACGGTCACACACTCGAGAAGCTTGCTGACGGTGTTGTTCGTCCGGGTGTCGCACGACGCCGGACCTGCCGTCGCGACCGCCGGCATGCCAGTCATGACCAGAGCGGCGGCACCAGCCATCGCACCGAGTCGGAGAAGTTCCATCGGGATATCCCTCCCGTAGTAGTTGCGCGGACAGTAGACCCGCCCGTGGCTCCCGCGATAGCCCCCATTGCCGGCGACATCACCACGCCCCACCGGCATTGGACTCCAACGGTGCGAGAGGTTCCGTCAGGCTGATCGCCTCGGCCCCGGCCGAGCTGGATGGACCGCGACCTGCAGAAGGTAGTTCCTTGAGCATGCATCTGCTCGGGCGAGCTTATCGGCGGCTCAGAGGCCGTGCAGCGAATCGGCCGTCGACGGACGCCGGGGCTCCGCGTCTGCGGGCCATTGACGACGCCCCGGGGTGCGAGGACAGTGGCAGCGTCACTCCCGGCCGATCGGAAGGCGCCCGTCATGCGTATCGTCAGCAAGGGTCTTGTCACGGCTGCCACGGTGGGTGCGGTGATAGCCGTTTCAGGCGTCGCCTCAGCGGTGGGTGGCCTGGGGGGTCCGCTGTTCGGGCTGGACGCCGCCCCCAACGGGGACGTCCTGGTTGCGGATGCGAGCTCAGGGATCACCGTGATCCGCAACGACCGGGTTCGGTCCACGATCTCCCTGCCCGGCGCGACGGCGGTGAGTGCGATCGGGACGAAGTCGATGTGGGCAACCACCAGCGGCGACGACCCCGAGACCGACAGCGGGCAGGCCCTGTGGCGGGTCTCGAACGGCTCGGCCCGCATGGTGGCGAACCTCTTCGAGCTCGAGGAGACCGACCCTGACGGGGCGGGGGTGGACTCCAACCCCTACGACGTGGCCTCCCTCGGTGGCGGGGCGGCCTTGGTGGTCGACGCCGGCGGGAACACCCTGTGGCGCGTGGACAACCAGGGGAAGGGCGAGCTCGTCGCCACATTCCCCGAGCGCCTCCTGTCCACCGCCAACTTCAACGACTTGCTCGACCTGCGGATCCCCGGACCGTGGCGCCGATCCCCGCCCCGGCGATACCGGGTCAGGCAGTGCCGACGAGCGTCGCGGTCGGGCCGGACGGTGCCTACTACGTCGGGGAGCTCAAGGGGTTCCCCGCGCCCACCGACCAGTCCAACATCTGGCGGATCGAGCCCGGCGCCACCGGGCTTGAGTGCGGCGTCGACCCGCAGTGCACTGAGGTCTTCGACGGTGGATTCACCTCCATCGTCGACCTCGACTTCGGCCCGGACGGCACCCTGTACGTGTCCGAGCTCGACGAGGCCAGCTGGGCCGCCGTGGAGATCTTCGACAACCCCATCGGCGGGACCGCGAACGCGTGCGACCTCGCCACCCTGACCTGCCAGGAGATCGCCACCGACGTGCCCCAGCACACCGCCCTCACCGTCGACAAGAAGGGCACCGTCTACGCCACCGTCAACGGGCTGACCCCCGGAGCCGCACAGGTCATCACCATCCCCTGAACCCCACCCCGGCACCAACACCGGGGCAGCAGGGCACCCAGCCCAGTCATGAAGGTGGACGTCTCCACGCGCAGAAGCGACATCGCCCGCTGCGACGTCGACATCAGCGACCAGAAGAAGAAGCGTCCTACCGCCGCCTGTGGACGCACCACGACCGGCGAGAAGGGCTTTGCTGGGCTCAGCCTGTCGCGGGTGCTTCCGCGTGTTGAGTGGCCGGGACACCGGCGGGCGATGAACTCGCGTCCTTGGTCACTGCCGGAGGGCTCGACCAGCAGCGGACCGCACGCGCGGGACCTGTTCGCCCAGCAGCCGCGTCAAGGCCTCCTCGGAGGCCTTGACGTCGGCCTTCGGGCCGCCATCACCTTGGCGGCCATCTCTCGAACCCGCCAGTGCTCATCCGAGCAGGCCGCTACCACGGCGGTTTCAGCCTGGGATCCCAGCCATACAGGAAGGCGCGCAGGGCCCAGGTCCGAGGCCAGTAGCCGTCGGGGCCTCCCCAACGCCCGGCCAGCACCCCCGGGGCGGAGTCACCTCCCAGAACCCCACAGCGGCTCCGCGTCCGTCCGGGTGCCGTCGAGCACGTTCAGGCACCTACGAACGAACTCCACCGTGCCGTCGCGCTCGGCAGCCAACGCCACCCGACGACACGGAATCGACTCCTGGACCATGACGCCACAGTGCCACCACGCCGAGGAGGCTCGCCGCTCCCCCGACCATGTGGCGCGGGTGTCCCACTTCGCCGCCTGTGGACGCGGTTACGCCGCGTGCCGTCAGGGCCCAATCAGCGCACGAGTGAGCACGCCGGGCGCCGGCTTGGGATTCCACGAGTCGGGACGGCCGGTCAGATCGCGACGGCCAAGCGCGGGCCGGCTGACGGCAAGTGAGCTACGTGTGGACAATGGGCGATGGCCCGCACCCTTGGGAGTGCGGGCCATCGTGTTCGCTGGGGCCGACTAGTTCAGGAAACTGCTGATCCAGCCCAGCTCCAGATCGCGGTCGATGCGGAACACGCCGCCGATGCCCGCGCACTCGCCGTTCAAACCGAACGAGGTCACCGCCACCAAGGTGTCCCCGTGCAGGATCGGGCCGCCGGAGTCACCGAAGCAAGTACCACCGTGCTTGGCGTCGCCACTGAGCACCATGGAGTTCGACCCCGGGATCGACCCGATGCCGGCGACGCCCTTGGTGTTCACGATCATCAGATCAGCCTGGTAGCGCGTCTTGAGCGCACTCTCCTTGTCTGCCAGCTTCGGGTTGGTCTTGGCCAGCTGCAGCCCGTAGCCGACCGCCGTGACCTGGTCACCCGAGCGACCCTTGCGCAGAGTGTCGACATAGCCAGCGTCCGGGAGGCTCGCATACTCATCCAGGGTCACCGGATCATCGAGAACGACAACGCCGAGGTCATACAGGAAGAACGCCCCGTCGACGTACAGCGGATGAGAGGCCACGGTTCCCTCGACGGACGTGGCACCCCCGAACGGGTAGCCAAAGTCTCCCTGAGGGTCAGGCTCGAGGTCCGACTCGAACCAGATCGTCGCCCGCTCCGCGCCGAACGTGCAATGCCCCGCGGTCACATACACCGTCGGCGAGATCAGCGTGCCGCTACAACGCCACAGTGGACTGCCATCGGCAAGGTCAGCCACCATCAAGCCCACGTAAGGGTGATCCTCACCATCCGGCACACCACCCTTGGTGATGGCACCGGCCGGCTGCGTCAGGGCCAGCATGGCGACCGCAGCAACCGCGACCGCGAGGAACTTGCGCATGAGTCCTCCAATTCATCGGGGACGACTGACCCGCGTGCTGACAGCGCCCCGCTGGGTGGTGGGCTTTGAGAGGTTCCTCGGTGCCCTACGCGCCGCCCTCGATGGCGGCGTGTTCGTCAGTATTCATGGTCTCGGTGAGCAGTGCCATGGATTCTTCGGAGAGGTAGCGGCGATCGCCGGCGATCCATTCGTCGTGCATGTCGATCAGCACCGCGCCGACGAGTCGGATCACGGCTGCGGCGTTGGGGAAGGTCCCCACGACGCGGGAGCGTCGCTTGATCTCCTTGTTGACCCGCTCGAGCGGGTTGGTCGACCAGACCTTGCGCCAGTGGGCCTTGGGGAACGCGGTGAAGGCGAGGACCTCGGACTTGGCCTCGTCCATCAGGGGGCCGACCTTCGGGAAGGACGTGGCGAGCTGGTCGCGGACCTCGTCCCACGCGTGGCTGACGGCCTCGGGGTCGGGTTGGGCGAAGATCGTGCGGAACACCGCGGCAACCATGTCGGCGTGGCTCTTGGGGACGTGGGCGAGCAGGTTGCGGGCGAAGTGGACCCGGCACCGCTGGTGCGCGACACCTTGGAAGGAGCGCTTCAACGCAGCCACGAGCCCGGTGTGCTGTTCGGAGATGACCAGCTGCACCCCGCCCAGGCCACGTTGCTTCAGCGAGAGCAGGAAGGCCCGCCAGAACGTCTCGTCCTCGCTGTCGCCGACGTCGAGGCCGAGGACCTCTCGGGAGCCGTCGGCGGCGATCCCGGTGGCGACCACGACGGCCATCGAGACGACCTGGCCGCCCTTGCCGGGCCTGTTGCGAACGTGCAGGTAGGTCGCATCCAGGTAGACGTAGGGGAACGCGGTGTGGTCCAGCGGCCTGGTGCGAAACGCCCCGACCGTCTCATCGAGGGCCTGGCAGATCCGGGACACCTCGGACTTGCTGATCCCCGAATCGGCCCCGAGTGCGGCGACCAGGTCATCGACGCTGCGCGTGGAGATGCCGCGCACGTAGGCCTCCATCACCACCGCGTACAGCGCCTGGTCGATGCGGCGGCGCGGCTCGAGGATGGAGGGGAAGAACGAGCCCCTGCCGAGCTTCGGGATCCGCAGCTCCACATCGCCGGCCTTCGTGGCCAGCAGCTTCGGGCGGGTGCCGTTGCGCTCGGTCAGACGGTCCTCGGTGCGCTCATAGCGCTGCGCGCCGATCACACCCGCGGCCTCGAACTCGACGAGCTCTTGGAGCACGGTGCGCACCGACTCACGGATCATGTCGACGCCATCGCCGGTGCGGAACGCCTCGAGCAGCTCAGACAGGGCAGACTGGGACAAGGCCATCGGTGGGTCTCCTTCAGTGCGTGACTGGACGTTTCACACCGAATACCCCGCCGATGGCCGCCTACCTCACGCCACCACGCCGGTCCTCAAACCCCACCACCCCACGGGACTCTCCTTGCGACCATCCGGCCGGCTCCGCCGGATCCCCGTGGAGGCGCTCGATCACTACGTCACCTCACGCTACGAGGAACCCTTCCAGCCCCCACCGGCAGCGTAGGCACTCCCCGCCGGACAGCCGGGCAGCTGTCCGGTCACTCTCCCGCACGACCGGCCGAGAACCTGTGATGTCCACCATAGAAGGAACCCCGGTCGGCGCGACTGGATCCACGGCGATCCACCGACGTTCACGTTCGTCCACGCAAGAGATAGGCTCCCCGATAGGCACCCCGAGGGCCCCGGAACCCGAGAAGGAAATTGGGATTGACCTTCTGAACTGGACTTTCTCTGTCGGGACGGCGGGATTCGAACCCACGACCCCTTGACCCCCAGTCAAGTGCGCTACCAAGCTGCGCCACGTCCCGGTCCTGCTCCTGAGGAGCAGCGAAGGCAAGGCTACCCGAGCAGTCCGGCGCCCAGCGACGAGGCGGCAGGCCATCGCCAACTACCGACGAGACCGCTTCTCCCGCACCCGCATGCTGATCTCCACCGGCGTACCGGCGAACCCGAACTCCTCCCGAAGCCGGCGTTCCACGAAGCGCCGGTAGCCCGGCTCGAGGAACCCGGTCGTGAAGAGCACGAACTTGGGCGGCCGAACGGTCGCCTGGGTCCCGAACAGGATCCGCGGCTGCTTGCCGCCGCGCACCGGGTGCGGGTTGGCCGCCACCAGCGTGCCGAGGAACGCATTCAGCTGCCCCGTGCCGACCCGCGTCTCCCAGCCTTCCAGGGCTGCATCCAGCGCGGGCACGAGCTTGTCCACGGCCCGACCGGTCAGCGCGGACACGTTCACCCTCGGCGCCCAGCGGTACCGGTGGAGCTGGCGGTCGATCTCCTGCTCGAGCCAGTAGCGCCGTTCCTCGTCCAGCAGATCCCACTTGTTGAACACGAGAACCAGCGCTCGACCGGCCTCCTCGACCGCGGTGAGCAGGCGCAGGTCCTGCTCGGCCAACGGCTCGCTGGCGTCGACGAGCACGGTGACCACCTCGGCCCGGTCGATCGCAGCGTTGGTTCGCAACGAGGCGAAGTACTCCGTCCCCGACGCCTCACGCACCCGACGTCGGATCCCAGCGGTGTCGATGAACCTCCAGGCCCGTCCACCGAGCTCGACCAGCTCGTCTACGGGGTCCACGGTGGTGCCGGCGACCTCGTCGACGACCGCCCGCTCCTCCGCTGCCAACCGGTTCAGCAGGCTGGACTTCCCGACGTTGGGCTTGCCGACCAGCGCCACCCGGCGCGGGCCGCCGACGGCCTCGGCGAAGGACTCCGCCGGCGCGTCCGGCAGCACGTCGAGCACGACGTCGAGCAGGTCCCCACTCCCCCGCCCGTGCAGCGCCGAGACCGGGTACGGCTCCCCCAGCCCGAGGCTCCACAGCGCGGTGGCCTCAGCCTCGGCCGCCGATCCGTCCACCTTGTTCGCCACGAGGACCACCGGCTTCTTCGTGGCCCGCAGCACCCGCACGACCGCCTCGTCGGCATCGGTGGCCCCCACCGTCGCATCCACCACGAACATCACGACGTCGGCCAGCGACGCAGCGATCTCAGCCTGGGCGGCGATCCTGGCCGCACGCCCCTCGGCCTCCGGGTCCCAACCACCGGTGTCCACCAGCGTGAAGGCTCGCCCCGCCCACGTCGCGTCGTAGGCCACCCGGTCGCGGGTCACCCCGGGCACGTCCTCCACCACGGCCTCGCGTCGGCCCAGGATTCGGTTCACCAGGGTGGACTTGCCCACGTTCGGCCGACCCACGACGGCAACGACCGGCAGTGGCCCCTCGGCGTCCTTGGCGAAGTCGCCGAGGTCCTCTCCAGAGCCCCCGAGCTCCTCACTCATGCGCGCACGCCCGTCCGCCGGGCGACGAGCTCCAGGACGGCCTCCACAGTCTGCTCCACGTCCAGGTCGGAGGAGTCCACCACGTCCACCCCTTCGGCAGCCTCGTGGAACGTCGACACCGTCGCGTCCTTGGCGTCGCGCGCCACCACCTGTGCGTGGGTGGCGGCGACCGCATCGGCATCCGCGCTGCCGTGCACCTCCAACGCGCGCCGGGCCAGTCGGGCCGGTTCGCTCGCGGTGACCAGCACCCGCACATCGGCATCCGGGGCAATGACGGTGGTGATGTCGCGCCCCTCGGCGACGACGTTGCCCCCGGCCATGAGCGTCCGTTGCCGGCGCTTCATCTCGGCCCGCACGTCGAGGTTGGTCGCCACCGCGCTCACGGCCTCGGCGATGCGCGTCTCACGGATGGCCGCTGCGACGTCGCGCCCGTCTACACGAACGCCGGGTGCCGCCGGGTCGGTCCGCATCTCCAGCGGGAGCTCGCGGGCCAGCGCCGCGACCGCGCCCGGATCGTCGAGATCCACGCCCCGCTCGAGTACCCACCAGGTGAGCGCGCGATACATCGCGCCGGTGTCGAGGTACGCCAGGCCCAGGGCGGCCGCCACTCGGCGAGCGACGGTGGACTTGCCGGAGCCGGACGGTCCGTCGATGGCGACGGTGATAGGCGGCGGCACGTCGGGCGAGGTCACCAGACGGAGCCTAGTGCGCGCACGAGCTCAGGCCTGCACGGTCCAACCCAGGTGCTCCAGCGTGGTGACGAGCCCGTCACGCTGGGAGACCTTCACCTCCAGGGCCACGACACCGACCGGCTCCCCCGGGACGTGGTCGATGCGCAGGTCCTCGACGTTGACGCCGGCAGCGCCCACGTCGGCGAACAGCCGGGCCAGCTGGCCAGGTCGGTCGGAGACGAGCACCGGGACCGAGACGAAGTCCTCGTGCACGCGCCCGTGCTTGCCGGGCAGGCGGCTTCGCCCGGCGACGCCGGCCGAAAGCAGGTCGGCGAGCCCGTCGGCATCCTTGGCCACCAGCGCCGCCAGCGCTCGGTCAAGGTCGTCCCGCACCCCGCCGAGGACGTCGCGCACGGCGTCGGTGTTGGCCAGCAGGATCTCCACCCACATCTGCGGGTCGCTGCCGGCCACTCGGGTCACGTCGGACACCCCCGGCCCGGCGAGGCGAACCTCCCGATCGCTTCCGCCCGCAAGCCGTGCGGCGGCGAGCACGGCCATGAGGTGCGGGGTGTGCGAGACGAGGGCGACGGCGGCGTCGTGCTGCTCGGCCGTCATGGTGACCGGCGTCGCCCCCACGAGCACGGCGAGCTCAGTCAGCGCCTCGACGGCTTCGGCCGCCGTGTCCGGTCCGGGGGTGATCACCCAGGGCCGACCGAGGAACAGGTCCTCGCGGGCGCCGGCAGGCCCGGAGACCTCACGGCCGGCCATCGGGTGCCCGCCGACGTAGCGCGCGAGCTGCGGAACGGCCGAATCGTTCGCCTCGGCCGCCAGCGCGGCGGCGACGGGCGCCTTCACGCTGGCGACATCGGTGACGAAGGCGACCTCGTCGCGCTCCAGGGTGGTGGCGACGAGGCCGGCGGTCACCGACGGCGGGACGGCGACCACGCCCAGATCGATGCCGGTGGCAGCCTGGGCGAGGTGCCCGGCACCTCGCTCGACCGAAGCGGCCAGCACCCCTGCGTCGGCATCCTCGAGCACCACGTCCACCCCCCGAGCCCGCAGCGCCAGACCGATCGAGGTGCCGATGAGCCCGGTGCCGATCACCAGCACGCGGGACAGCCGGGCCGTCACTGAGGCTCGTTGGGCAGGTCCGGGCGCAGTGCCGCCGCACCGTGGAGGTACACGTGGCGCAGCTCGGCACGGGGGCGATCCGTCTCCACGTGGGCGAGCAGTCGCACAAGCCGCGGGATGGCACCGGCCACGTCGAGCTCCTGCGCGCACAGCAGCGGGACGTCGACCACGCCAACCGCCCGGGCCGCGGCAGCCGGGAACTCGCAGACGAGGTCCGGGGTGGAGGTGAACACGATGCTGATGAGGTCCGCAGGGCTCAGGCCGTTGCGCTCCTGCACCGCCAGCACGAGCTCGCTCACCCGCTCGAGCAGGTGCTCACGCTCGTCGACGTCGACCTGCGTTGCGCCGCGGATGGCTCGGACTGGCATCCGGCCACGATACGGAGGGCCCTCGGCGCTCGATACGGCGGGATTGCGGCTGCCCTGGCGACCGCGATCCACCCGTATCCCCACGCCCGTATCCCCTCGACGCGTGGTGTGGCAGGCAGGGGTAGCGCGGCTAGAGGCCGACGGCCGCGTAGAGCTGGCCGACCTCCTGCTGGGTGAGGCGACGCAGCTTGCCCGGCCGCAGCTCGCCGAGCGAGAGCGGCCCGAGGTTGGTCCGGACCAGTGCCTGCACGGGATGTCCCACGGCCTCGAGCAGGCGCCGCACCACATGCTTGCGCCCCTCGTGCAGCACCACCTCGACGAGAACCCGCCGCCCCACGGAGTCCACCAGCCGGAAGGAGTCCACCCTCACCGGCCCGTCATCCAGCTCCACCCCGGCGCGCAGTCGACGCCCGACGTCGCGGGCCACCGGTCCCTGGATCTCGGCCAGGTAGGTCTTGGCGACCTCGTAGGAGGGGTGCGTGATGCGGTGGGCCAGGGTGCCGTCGTTGGTGAGCATCAGCAGCCCCTCGGTGTTCACGTCGAGCCGACCGACGTGGAAGAGCCGCTGCCCCTTGTCCTGGTAGGAGGCCGGGACGTAGTCGGCCAACGTGGGCCGCTCGTCCTCCACCACCATCGACGTCATGACGCCGACCGGCTTGTTCAGCATGAGGTACACGAGCCCGGTGTCGGTGGTGATGCGCAGGCCGTCGACCTTGATGACCGCGCGAGTCGGGTCCACCCGCATGCCCTGCTCCTGCACCACGTCGCCATCGACCTCGACACGGCCCTCGTCGATGAGCTGCTCACAGGCCCGGCGGGAACCCAAGCCCGCCTGGGCGAGCACCTTCTGCAGGCGGATCCCCTCGACCTGGGTGCTCACGACGGGGTGTCGCTGGCTGAGGGAACAGCTCTGGGCGTCAGGGTGTCCGCCAGGAGCGCACCCAGCTCGTCGGGCTCCGGGAGCAGCGGCGCCAGGTCAGGGAGGTCGGCGAGCGAGGAGGCCCCGAGACGCTCGAGGAAGTGCGACGTCGTACCGAACAGGGTGGCGCCGCTCTCGTGGTCGACCCCGACCTCGTCGATGAGCCCGCGAGTGATGAGCGTGCGCACCACCGCGTCGCTGTTGACCCCGCGGATGGCTGAGATCCGCGATCGCGTCACCGGTTGCCTGTAGGCCACGATCGCCACCGTCTCCAGCGCAGCCTGGGTGAGCCTGGCCTGCTGACCGTCCAGCACGAAACGCTCGACCACGGCGGCGCAGTCGGGATGGGTGTAGAAGCGCCAGCCTCCGGCCACCTCGCGAAGTTCGAACCCACGGCCCTGCTCCCGGTACTCCCCCGCCAGACGCCGGAGGGTCTCGGTGACCTCGGCGGTAGGTCGCTCGAGGACCTGGGCAAGCGTGGAGGGCGCGACCGGCTCGTCGACGACGAGGAGCACGGCCTCCACCTGGGCCGCCGTGCTCGGCTCGGACACGAACGGCTCCTCAGCCTGGGACAACGTCGGCTCCTTCCGGCTCCATGACGTTCTCGTCGAACTCGTCGTGCAGGTCGACGTCTCCGTCGACGCCGCCCACCCAGCGGACGCTGAGGTCCCCGAGCGGGACGAGCTGGTCGAAGGACACCATCCGCTCGCGGAACAGCTCCAGCAGCGCCAGGAAGCGCGCGACGACGTGCAGCCTGGTGGGTGCGTCGGCCGAGAGGGTCCGGAACGTCGCGGCGCCGGCGTGTCGCAGCCGGTCCACCAGCAGCTCGCCCTGCTCGCGCACGCTCACCATCGGCGCGTGCACGTGCTCCACCGAGACCGTCGGGACGGGCTTGGGCGCCAGCACCTGGGCAGCGATCGCGGCCAGCTCGGCCGGGCCGACGCCCATCACGACGTCGGGCAGGACCGCGGTGTACCGGTCTTCCAGCGGAACGGCCCGGGCGACGCGGGTGGCTTCGGCCTGCATCCGCTGGTGAAGCAGCGTCGCGGCCTCCTTGAAGGCGCGGTACTGCAGCAGGCGGGCGAACAGCAGGTCCCGGGCCTCCAGGACGGCCAGGTCCTCCTCGTCCTCGACCTCTCCCGACGGCAGCAGCCGAGCAGCCTTCAGGTCCAGCAGCGTGGCGGCCACGACGAGGAACTCCGATGCCACGCCGAGGTCCCAGTCGCTGCCGTGCGCCTTGATGTGGGCGATGAAGTCGTCGGTGACCCGGGACAGGGCGACCTCGGTGATGTCGAGCCGGTGCTTGGCGACAAGACCGAGCAGCAGGTCGAACGGCCCGGAGAAGTTCTCCAGGTGGACCTCGAAGCGGTCCTGGGTCTGGGTCACCCGGTACCCCAGCGTGCGACGAGCTCACGGGCCAGACGTTGGTAGGCCAGCGCCCCAGGAGACTCCGGTGCGTAGCGGGTGATCGGAACCCCTGCCACGGTCGCCTCGGGGAATCGGATGGTGCGGGAGACGATGGTGCTGAACACCGACTCACCGAAAGCCTCGAGCAGCCGTTCGTGAACCTCGCGGGCGTGGATGGTACGCCCGTCGTAGCGGGTAACGAGCAGGCCGTCGACAACGAGGGCCTCGTTGAGGCGCTCCTGCACCTTGCCGATCGTCTCCTGGAGCAGGGCCACGCCACGAAGCGCGAAGTACTCCGACTCCAGCGGGACGATCACCCCGTGCGCGGCAGTGAGCGCGTTCACCGTGAGCATGCCGAGCGAGGGCTGGCAGTCGACGAGGACGACGTCGTAGTCGCCGAGCACCGGGGCCAGGGCCCGCGCCAGGGCCTGCTCGCGGGCAACCTCCCCGACGAGCTGCACCTCGGCGGCGGCCAGGTCGATGTTGGCGGGGACGAGGTCCAGCCCGTCCACCGAGGTGCGCGTCACCAGTCGGTCGATCCCCACCTCACGGCGCATCATGGCGTCGTAGACGGTCTCGTCCAGGTTGTGCGCGTCGACCCCCAGACCAACGGACAGTGCGCCCTGCGGGTCGAAGTCGACGAGCAGCACCCGGTAGCCGTAGTCGGCGAGCGCGGCGCCGAGGTTGATGGTCGAGGTGGTCTTGCCCACCCCGCCCTTCTGGTTGCACATCGCCACGACGCGCGCGGGGCCGTGCACCGCGGGCGGGACGGGGACCGGGAAGTCACCCACGACGACATCCGACGACATCTCCAGGCTGGTCAGGCTCACGTCCTGGGCACCTTTCCTGACTACCGGCCACCGGGCGAAGCCCGTCGGCCAACCTGAGCCCCGCAGGAGCTGCGGAGCCGACCCGGGGAAGTGCTCACGAGCCTAACCGAGACGGGCGCGCTGGCTCGGTTACGACCTCGGCGGTTCGCGACGTGCCCGCGGATGGGCCGTCGCGTAGACCTCGCGCAGCTGCTCGACGGTCACCAGCGTGTAGATCTGGGTCGTCGCCACCGACGCGTGCCCGAGCAGCTCCTGCACGACCCGCAGGTCGGCCCCGCCGTCGAGCAGGTGGGTGGCGAAGGAGTGCCGCAGGGTGTGCGGGCTGACGTCGACGCCGACCTCGGCCCGCTCGGCGGCCTGACGAAGCACCGCCCAGGCGCTCTGCCGGCTCAGCCGGCCCCCGCGGGCGTTGAGGAACAGCGCGGGGCTCCCGCTCCCGGCTGCGGCGAGCTCCGGTCGAGCCCGGACGAGGTAGTCCTGCACGGCGCGTCGGGCGTAGGAGCCGAGCGGCACCAGCCGGGGCTTGCCGCCCTTGCCCAGCAGGCGTACCACGTCGACGTCCTCCTCACCCGGTTCGCCGGCGGTCGCCGGCTCGGACTCGATGGCCAGGTCGTCCACGTCGAGCCCGACAGCCTCGGAGATCCGTGCGCCGGTGCCGTAGAGCACCTCGAGGAGCGCCCGGTCGCGCAGCGGTCGCGGGCCGTCGCCCTTGCCGGCAGCGGCCAGGATGCGTTCCACCACGCTCACGTCGACGGCCTTGGGCAGTCGCTTGGCCGGCGTCGGCGGGCGCACCTCGCGGGCCACGTCGGTGGGCACCACCCCCTCGGCGGCGAGGAACCGGTGCAGCCCCCGCACGGCGACGACGGTGCGGGCCGCCGAGGAAGCCGCCAGCGGAGAATGGCGCGGGTCGCCGGTGGCCAGGCTGCGACTGAAGGCGGTCACGTCCTTGGCCGTGACCTCCGCCAGCCGGGTCCGCCCCCGCTCGCGCAGGAACCCGGCGTAGCGTCTGAGATCGCGGCGGTAGGACCGCAACGTGTTCTCGGCCAGGCCACGCTCGACTGCCAGATGGTCCAGGTAGCCCCGGACCTCACGCTCGAGCGTCGCGGGGGCCGATTCGGCGGGGTCCTGCTCGCTCAGGACAGGACCTCGTCCACCGAGCGCCAGCCCAGGCCGTGCGCCTCGGCCACCGGCTGGTTGGTCACGACGCCGTCGTGGGTGTTGAGCCCCAGGGACAGCGGGTGGTCCGCGCGTAGGGCATCGCGCCAGCCGTGGTCGGCCAGGGCCACCGTGTAGGGCAGGGTCACGTTCGTCAGCGCGAACGTGGAGGTGTTCGGGACCGCGCCGGGCATGTTCGCCACGCAGTAGAACACCGAGTCGTGCACGGCGAAGGTCGGGTCGGCGTGCGTGGTCGGGCGGGAGTCCTCGAAGCAGCCTCCCTGGTCGATCGCGATGTCGACGAGCACGCTGCCCGGCTTCATCCGGGCGACGAGCTCGTTGCTCACCAGCGTGGGCGCCTTGGCGCCGGGGACGAGAACCGCGCCGATGACGAGGTCGGCGTCGAGCACCGCGCGTTCGACCTCGTAGACGTTGCTGGCCACCGTCTGCATATGGCCCTGGTAGATCGCGTCGATGTCGCGCAGCCGGTTGAGGTTGATGTCGAGCAGGATCACCTCCGCCTGCATGCCCAGCGCGATGGCCGCTGCGCTGCGCCCGCTGACGCCGGCCCCGAGCACGACCACCTTCGCCGCGTACACACCGGAGACCCCACCCATGAGAACCCCGCGACCGCCGTGCTCCCGCTGCAGCGTGGCCGCACCCACCTGGGGGGCCATGCGGCCGGCCACCTCGCTCATCGGTGCCAGCAGCGGGGTGCTGCCGTCGAGCAGCTGGACGGTCTCGTAGGCGATGGCGGTCACCTGCTGGTCCAGCAGCGCCTGAGTGCACTCGGCGGAGGCGGCGAGATGCAGGTAGGTGAAGAGCACCTGCCCCGGACGCATCCGGTGGTACTCCTCGGCGATCGGCTCCTTCACCTTGCAGACGAGGTCGGCCTCGCCCCAGGTCGCGTCGGCATCGGGCAGGATACGGGCGCCGGCAGCGACGTACTCCTCGTCCCCGATCGAGGAGCCCACTCCCGCTCCGGACTGCACCAGGACCTGGTGACCACGACGGACGAGCTCGACCACGCCGGCCGGCGTCATCGCCACCCGGTACTCGTGGGTCTTGACCTCGCTCGGGACGCCAACCTTCACGGCAGCCACCCTCCTCCGCACCATCGTCGGACCCCCTGGCCTGGGGGCGAGAGGGTGCGGCGAGCCTAGCGCCGTCGCACCTGGCGCTCGGGCAGGTTGCGCACTAGTCCGGCAGTGCTTCGCGGCTGGCCCAGCCCGCGTCCGCCGCGCGCAGCGCGTCCAGACCGGCGCCCTGTATCGCCGCGTGGGTGGCCAGGACGCCCGCACAGATCGTCGGGTTGTGCAGCCGGCCGTCCAGGACGCGCTGCACCAGCGCTGCCAGCGGGATCCAGGCCGTTGCCATGTCGGCCTCCTCGTCCACCCCGACGTGGCGCTCGGCCGCCGGGACCTCGCTGAGCCCTCGGGCCAGGTAGATCCGCAGCGTCTCGTTCGACATCCCAGGCGAGGTGAACAGGTCCACGAGCACCCGCCAGTCATCCGCGAGCACGTGGCCCTCCTCGTACAGCTCACGCGCCGCGGCCTGCTGGTACGGCTCGCCGTCGTGGTCGAGCAGGCCGGCCGGCGCCTCGACCAGCCGGTGGCCGACGGGGTGGCGGTACTGGTGGACGACCAGGACCCGCTGCTGCTCGTCGAGGGCGATGATGCCCACGGCGCCGGGATGCCGGACCACCTCGCGGAGGAAGGACGTCGAGCCGTCGGGGGCGTGGACACGCTCCTGCCGCACGGTGATGACGCCACCGACGAAGCGCGTCTGGGACGCGCTGGTCGGCCACTGCTCGGGGTCGTCGTGCACATCGCTGCCGACCGAGGTCACGTGGCGGCCTTCACCGGCTCGGGCTCCTCCACTGGGAGCCGCGTCTCTCGCTGGCGGTCCAGGGCCGCCTCGATGAGGCCACGGAACAACGGGTGGGCCCGCGTCGGTCGGGACTTGAACTCGGGGTGCGCCTGCGTGGCGACGAAGTACGGGTGCTCCGAGGAGGGGAGCTCCACGAACTCGACCAGCCCCCCATCCGGAGAGACCCCGCTCATGAGCAGACCTGCCTCGGTGAGCCGGTCGCGGTAGGCGTTGTTCACCTCGTAGCGATGCCGGTGCCGCTCGTGCACCGTCTCGGCGTCGTAGAGGCGACGCACCAGCGACCGGTTCTGCAGCTCAGCAGGGTAGGAGCCGAGGCGCATCGTGCCGCCGAGGTCGCCCTCGCCGGCGACGATGCCCAGCTGCTCGGCCATCGTGGCCACGACGTGGTGCGGGCTGTCGGGGTCGAACTCCGCGGAGTTCGCCCCGGCCAGCCCGGCGACGTTGCGGGCGAACTCGATGACCATGCACTGCAGGCCCAGGCACAGCCCCAGCGTGGGTATCCGCTGCTCGCGCGCGTAGCGCAACGCGCCGAGCTTGCCCTCGATGCCGCGGATCCCGAAGCCGCCGGGGACGAGGACGGCGTCGACGTCACCCAGCTGGCGAGCGGCGCCCTCCGGGGTCCGGCAGTCGTCGGAGGTGACCCAGCGCAGGTGTACCCGGGCGTCGACGGCGAAGCCGGCCGCGCGCAGTGCCTCGGTCACCGACAGGTAGGCATCGGGGAGGTCGACGTACTTGCCGACCAGGGCGACGGTGACGTCGTCGGCTGGGTGGTGCACCCGGGTGAGCAGGTCGTCCCAGCGGGTCCAGTCGACGTCGCGGAAGGCGAGGTTCAGTCGACGGACCACGTAGGCGTCGAGCCCCTCGCCGTGCAGCACCTTCGGGATGTCGTAGATCGACGGCGCGTCGACGGCTGCCACGACGGCTTCGGTGTCGACGTCGCACATCAGTGAGATCTTGCGCTTGACCGAGTCGGGGATCGGTCGGTCTGCTCGGCAGACGATGGCGTCCGGAGCGATGCCTACCTGGCGCATGGCGGCCACCGAGTGCTGGGTCGGCTTGGTCTTCAGCTCCCCCGACGGGGCGAGGAAGGGCACCAGGGAGACATGCAGGAAGAACGAGCGGTCCCGGCCGATCTCATGACGCACCTGGCGGGCCGCCTCCAGGAACGGCAACGACTCGATGTCGCCAACCGTGCCGCCGATCTCGTGGATGACGACGTCGAACGGCTCCAGGTCGACGTCGTCGTCGGCTCCCTCCCCGGCCGCCTCGGGGACCGCCGCCACCAGCATCCGCTCCTTGATCTCGTTGGTGATGTGCGGGATCACCTGGACCGTGTCGCCGAGGTACTCCCCGCGCCGCTCCTTGGCGATGACGCTGGAGTACACCTGCCCGGTCGTGACGTTCGACCCGGCGGAGAGGTCCCGATCCAGGAAGCGCTCGTAGTGGCCGATGTCGAGATCGGTCTCGGCGCCGTCGTCGGTGACGAAGACCTCCCCGTGCTGGAACGGGTTCATCGTCCCGGGGTCGACGTTGAGGTACGGGTCCAGCTTCTGCATCGTGACGCGCAGCCCTCGTGCGACCAGCAGGGTGCCCAGCGAGGAGGCCGTCAGGCCCTTGCCGAGGGAGGAGGCCACGCCGCCGGTCACGAAGATGTGCGACGTCGTCGGGGCGGAGAGGATTCGGGGGTCTGCGGGCCGGGATCCGGCCACCGTGGCTGCCACGGGCCTCCAGCCTAGACCGCTGCCGAACCACGGCGAAGCAGGACTCGCACAGCGGCCCGGTCCAGCACCCAGACCACGCCCGCGCCCACCCCCAACGCCAGGATGCCGCCGACGGCTGACGCCAACGCTGTGCCGACCAGCCCTGGGTCCTCAGCCAGCAACCACCCGGCCGCCCAGGTGCCAAGTCCCCCACCCAGCCCGGCCCCGACAACCCCGGCCAGCAAGGACCGTCCGGCGCCCCGCAGCGCCGCCGTCCCGGCTGCGAGCGCCAGCAGGACGGCGAGCACGGCGCTCCCGAGCAGCAGGCCACCGGCGACTGCGCCGGACAGGACGGCCACGGTGCCGACGTCGGTCACCCCGGCGGCCAGGGCGACCCCGGCGCCGGCGGCAGCGAGCCAGCCGGTGGCTGTCCCGACAACCGCAGAACCCGGACGCCCCACCGACATCAGGGCTCTCGTCAGCATGAGGACCAGGCCGGTCCCGAGCACGGCGGGTGCGATGAGCACGAGGGCCGCGGACAGCTCGGGATAGTCGGTCGTGGTCGGGGTCTCCCCGAGGAGCCCGAAGAACCGGGCCACGGCCGCGGCCACGGCCACCAGCGCCCCAGCCCCGAGCGCGCCCGCGACCACCACGGTGCGCAGCGCCAGGCTCGTCACCTCGGCGAAGCGGATGTGCTCGCCCGCCTCAGCCGCAGCCGCCATGCTCGGGAAGGCCGCCGTGGCCACGGGGTAGGCGAGGACCGCGAAGGGCAGCATCATCACAAGGAACGCGTACTGCCAGGTGACCAAGGCGCCGGGCCCACCCTGGGTGTTGGCAACCCGGATGACCACCAGCAGGGTCACCTGCTGGGCAGCCACCAGGCCCAGGCCGGCCAACGCGAGCGGCAGCACCCGCCGGACCGCGCCGGTCGGGAAGCGCAGTCCAGGGCGCCCGATGATGCCGGCGCGGACGGCGGGCAGGGCCGTGGTCAGCATGAGCGCCAGCACCGCCAGGGTGGTCCCCCCGGACAGGACCAGCTCGGCCGAGATCGGGATCGCACCGAGGTCCTCGCGCGATCCGCCGTAGACCACCCCGAAGGCGAAGAAGGCCCCGATCAGGACCAGGCTCGACACCAGCGGAGCCAGGGCGGCCGCAGCGAAGCGCCGGTGGCTGTTGAGGGCGGCGCCGGTGACGACGGCCACCCCGTACATGGGGACCTGCGGAAGGAAGACCAGGAGCATGCGTGTGGTCATCGCCGCGGCATCGGCGTCGGCGTCGGGTCCGAGCAGCGCACGCGCCAGCACTGGTGCCGCGACCATCGCCGCGACCGTCAACGGCACCAGGATCGCCAGGGTCCAGCCGAGGAGCGCGCCTGCGAGGCTGTGGGCCAGGCCCCGCTCCTGGCGGTCGGCGGCGCCGGCCAGCAAGGGCACGACCGAGCCGGCGAGGGCTCCGCCGACGACGATCTCGAAGACGATGTTCGGCAGCGTGTTGGCTGTGGTGTAGACGGTGCCGAGCAGAGTCGCCCCGACGACGGCCTGGAACACCAGCTGGCGTCCCAGCCCAACCACCCGGGACGCCGCTGTCAGGCCGCTGACGGTGAGGGCACCGCTGAGCGGGCCGGCCGCCGGCGGACCAGGTGGGGCGTTCGCTGGCTCGGTCATCGGTGCGCGCTCAGCACCGACCGAGCTGGTCCAGTCGGCGCAGCGGCGGCGTCTCCTCGATCACGGCCGAGAAGCTCCAGCGCTCGCTGGCCAACGTGAGAGCGACCAGGCTGGCCAGGAGCCCGGCCCGACCCCTCGGGCCCGCCGCCGCGATGAGGCCGACACCCAGAGCGGCGCCGACGGCGTTGGCCCCGGCGTCCCCGATCATGACCTCCTCGCCCAGGTCGAGCGGCAGGACGACGCTCGCCGCCCCCAACGAGGCAGCCGCCGGGACCCCACCCCCACGGGCGGTGCCCGACAGCATCGAGAGCGTCAGCAGCGGTACGCCAAGCCCGACTGCCACCTTCAGCGCTCGGCCTGGACGCAGGTCGAGGAGGTTCACGAGGTTCGCCGCGCCGGCGACGACCCCGCCGCCGAGCACCACGGACACCGGGCCGCCGCCGAGCATCGCAGCGGCACTCAGGCCGCTGAGACCGACGACCAGGACTTTGAGCGATCCGGTCGTCACCGTGCCGGCCCGCAGCGCGCGGAGGTGACCACCCAGCCCCTTGACAGCGGTGACCCCGACGAGGTCGTCGGCGACCCCCACGGCGGTGGCCGACCCGGCCACCATCATGGCGGCAGCGGCGGCAGGCCGGACCTCTCTCGGCCCGAGCAACGCAGCCGCCGCCGATCCGGCGGTGACGCCGAGCCCGGTGGCCGGGCCACCCAGCAGGCTCACCGTTCGACCGCGGTAGTTGGTGCGGACCCAGCGATCGTCCGTGGGTGGGGTCCCGCCCAGCTGGGCCGAAGCACGTCGGCGCAGGACCGCCCTGGCGACCCCGGCTGCCACGCCGCCGGAGACCCCGCAGACCAGGGCCGCGCCGGGCCGGCTACGCGTCACCTCAACGCCCGCGCAGGGCCGACTCCGGGAGCGGGCCGTCGACGCCGTCGACAGCGCCGTACTGCCCAGCGCCCCCGGCTGCCTGCTCCACCAGCGCCAGGACGGCCACCGTGCGCCCCGAGGAGGTGTCGAGCATGTCGAGCGTCGACACGTCGCGGGCCAGCAACGGATCCTCTCGGACCAGCGCAACGACTCCCCCGGTCCGCGCGCTCGCCGGGCCGCCACCGACGACCTCGCCGGACCCGGCCGCATCGATCGCGCTGATCAGCCCCGAGAACGCCGCGCCCGCTCGGTCGGCATCCTCGCCAGCTGCGACGGCGCCGGCCGCGACGACGAGCGCAAGGTCCGCGGTCTGACGCAGCGGGCCGCCCCAGGTGAGCAGGCCGGCCTCCTGGTAGGCGGTGAGCACGTCGAGGTCCGGTCTGGCGCCCTGGCTCGGTCCAGCGCCGCCCTTGCCGGCGTCAGGTTCGAGCACCGCCCCAGCCAGCACCTCGGCCCCCCGGGTCCACCCGTCCTCCCCCTTGAGCTTCGTGCCAGAGCTGACGAGCTGGGCGGCCAGGGTGTCGAGGACCGCGTCCTGGCCGACCTCGGTCCAGGCCGGGTCGATCTCCAGCGTGCCGACGACCCCGCCGCCCGCGGCGACCACCGCGTCGGCCGATGCAGCGAGCAGGTCTGGGTCTGCGTCGGGCAGGGCGACCATGAGGACGAGCCGGTCGGCAAGTGCCCCCTCGGTCAGGGTCGGCGACACCGCCTCGCCGAAGGCCTCGCCGAACGCCAAGGTGTCCGTGACGTCCTGGGCCTGGTCCCGGAGTCCCTGGTTCTCGGTGCGCAGGTCGGCAACCTGCTGTGCCACGACGGAGTCCACGTCGTCGGACAGCGGGCCCGCGCCGAGCACGATGCCGATGGACAGCGCGAAGAAGATCGCGATCACCGACACGAGGTGGTACCGGAAGTCGATCACGAGAACTGATCCTCCACCCAGGACGCGACGCGGTCCCATCGGTCGGCCACGGTGTCGAGCAAGGTGGCACCCGTGGGGGTTGCCTGCAGGGCGATGAAGAGCGCCACGAAGCCGGCGAGCAGCAGCAGGAGCAGCGACCAGACCGGGATCCGGCTGCGGTACAGGCGCGAGACACCCTTGGCGTCGACGAGCTTCGCGCCCACGGTGAGGCGGGTCAGGAAGGTGCTCGCCATCCCCGCACGTCCCTTGTCCAGGAACTCCACCAGGGTGGCGTGCGTCCCGACGGCCACGATGAGATCGGCGCCGTTGGAGTCCGCCAGCAGCATCGCCACGTCCTCGCTCGTCCCGGTCGCCGCGAAGACGACGGGTTCGATCCCGAGCGCACGCACCCGCTCGAGCCCGGGGGCGGAGCCGTCCCGGTAGGCATGCACGACGACTTCCGCACCCGAGGTGAGCGCCTTGTCCGAGACCGAGTCCATGTCGCCGACGATCATGTCCAGTCGCAGGCCCATGTCGAGGACGGCGTCGGCCCCCCCGTCCACGCCGATGACCACAGGCCGGTACTCCCGGATGTACGGGCGAAGCGTCGCGAGGTCCTCCTGGTAGTCGTAGCCCCGCACGACGATGAGCGCTTGGCGTCCGGCCAGCCTGGTGGCGACATGCGGGATGCCCTCGGCGTTGAGGAGCAGGTCGCGCTCGCGGCGCAGGTACTCCATCGTGTTGGCCGCGAAGGCCTCGATCTGCGTCGACATCCCTGCCTGGGCGGCCTCCAGCCTGCTGGCGAGGACCTCCTGGGTGATGGTGGTCCCTTCGGCCAGTACCTCGTCTCCCCGCAGGAGCCGCCCCCCGTGCACGGCGACGCGGTCACCCTCGTGCAGCTGCGAGAACAGCTCAGGGTCATCCACGTCGAGCAGCGGGATCCCCGCCGCCAGCAGGATCCCCGGACCGAGGTTCGGGTATCGGCCCGACACCGACGGGGCGGCGTTGACCACGGCCGACACCTTGCAGCGCACCAGCGCCTCGGCGCTCACCCGATCGATGTCGATGTGGTCGATCACGGCGACGTCGCCGGCGTGCAGCCGCGCCGTGAGTCGCTTCGTCCGGTGGTCCAGCCTCGCGGTCCCGAGTGCGCCCTCCTGCGACGACCGCCTCCACGGCATCCCTCTGGGCATCTGTCGATTCCGTCCTGGCGCTGTTCGTGGCCCGGGCTCCTCGTCTGGGAGCGGACCTGGCCGCCTCATGCTGCCAGAGGCAAGCGCGGATCCCGTGGTGCGGCACGGCCGCTGTGTCCCGGTGGCGCTGCGGGGGCCATCGGGAGCCGCCTTGGCTCAGCCGCTGCGGTGGGCCTGAGCCAGGGCGAGCAACTCCTCGGCATGGGTGCGCGCGACACCGCTGCCGTCCATCCCGGCCATCATCCGGGCCAGCTCGGTGTGCCGTTCGCTCTCGTCCACCCGGCGCACTCCGGTGGTGGTCACCTCGCCGCTGGAGTCCTTCTCGACCACCAGGTGCACGTCGGCGAACGCCGCGACCTGCGCCAGGTGGGTAACGACCACGACTTGGTGGTGCCGAGCCAGCCGGGCGAGCCGTCGCGCCACCTCAACGGCCGTCCGGCCACCCACACCGGCGTCAACCTCGTCGAAGACCAACGTGGGGACGGGGTCCTCGGCCGCCAGCACGACTTCCAGGGCCAGCATGATGCGCGACAGCTCGCCGCCAGAGGCGCCCCGACCGAGCGGGCGGGCTTCCTGGCCCGGGCCGCTGCGCAGCAGCAGCGCCACGTCGTCGATGCCATGGCGGTGCACGCGCTCCAGGCGACTCACCTGAACCTCCACCCCTGCCTCGGGCATGGCGAGCCCATTCAGCTCTGCGGTGACGGCGGCAGCCAGCGTCTCGGCGGCAGCACACCGGGCCCGGCTGAGCACCCCGGCACTGTCGGCCATGGCCGCGGCAGCGGCGTCGACCTTCGCCGCCAGGCCCTCGGCATCGGACCCGGCGTCCTCGAGCTCGCTCAGGCGTCGCGCCGCCAGCGCGCTCCAGGCGAGCAACTCGTCGATCGAGTCCGCCCCTGAGGCGTCGTGCTGGGGTGAGAGGTCCGCAGCGTGGCGACGCAAGAGGTCCGTCAGATCATGGCGGCGCGCGGAGACGGTCGCCAGCCGATCCGGGCGTGCCTCCAGGTCGGCGGCGTAGCCCAGCAGTTCACCGGCCAGGTCACCGGCCAGGATCTCCAGCTCGTGCAGGCGTTCGGCCACCGGTGCCAGCCCAGGGTCCAGCGATACCGCCCGCTCCACCGACACCCGAGCGGCTCCGAGCAGTCCTTGCACGTCCACCTCGACGCCCTCGCCAGCCCCGGCCAGGGACTGGTAGCCCTCGGCGGCGGCACTGCGGAGCTGGTCCAGATGCGCCAACCGCGTCTCCTCCTCCGCGAGCGAGACGTCTTCGCCCGGTTGTGGGTCCAGGGCCTCGACCTCCTCGAGCCGGCGGCGTAGCCACGCCAGCTCGACGGCCCGCTGGTAGGCAGTGTCCTGCTCGTCAGTGAGCTGCTGGTGCAACGATCGCCATCGATCGAAGGCCTCGGCGTGCTGCTGAGCGACCCCGTCCAGCTCTGGCCCGGCGAACCGGTCGAGCAGCGCCCGCTGCCTTGCCGGCTGCAGCAACCGCACCTGGTCGGACTGCCCGTGCACGGCCACGAGATCGCCGGCCAGGTCGGCGAGCACCGCGGCCGGAGTGCTGCGGCCCCCGACCACGGCCTTGCTCCGTCCCTCAGCCTCGACGCTGCGACTCAGCACGAGCCGACCGTCCTCGACGGCGCCCCCGGCGTCCTCCACCCGAGCCTGCACGCGCCGGCGGACCTCAGCGGCCGCCCCATCGCCGACTGGCAGCAGGACCACCCCGTCGACCTGCGCGCGCGGCGCCGGTCGACGCACCAGCCCGCTGTCGGCACGACCGCCGAGCAGGAGAGCCAGTCCGGAGAGCACCATGGTCTTGCCCGCGCCGGTCTCGCCGGTGAGGACGTTGAGGCCGGGGCCCAGCTGCAGCTCCGCCTCGGCGATCACCCCGAGGTCCCGTAGGTGGAGGTCCTCGATCACGCGCGACTCACCGACCGCGCCAGCCCTCGACCGGCAGGGCGAACTTGGCGACCAGCCGATCGGTGAACGGCGCCCTGTGCAGGCGTGCGAGCCGGACCGCGTCACTGCCTCGGCGGACCTCGACACGGGCTCCGGGCGGCAGCTCCGTCGTGCGTCGACCGTCGCACCACAGCGAGCCTGGCGTGGAGGTCAGCTCCACTGCCAGCACCGAACGCGGCGAGACCACGAGCGGCCGGGCGAACAGCGCGTGCGCGCTGAGGGGGACGAGGAGCAGCGCCTCTACCTCTGGCCACACCACCGGTCCGCCGGCGCTGAAGGCGTAGGCCGTCGACCCAGTGGGCGTGGCAAGGATGACGCCGTCGGCACGCCAGCGGGACAGCGGTCTGCCGTCGACCTCGACGACGAGATCGACCATCTTCTGACGGGCCGGCTTCTCCAGGGACGCCTCGTTCAGCGCCCAGTCGGAGACCAGGACCTGCTCCCCGAGCCGAGCGGTGACGTCGAGCGTCATGCGCTCCTCCACGGAGTACTCCTGGGCGACCACCCGCGCGACCGTCTCGGACACGGCATCACGCTCCGCCTCGGCCAGGAAGCCGATGTGCCCGAGGTTGACGCCCAGCAGCGGCACGCGCCCCAAGCGGGCCATCTCGGCCCCGCGCAGGATGGTCCCGTCTCCACCGAGGACCACGACCAGCTCACAGCCGGCGATCTCGTCCGGACCGGCCGGAACCGGGAGCGGGGGATCGACAAGGGCAGCCACCTCGCGGTCCTCGGCGATCGGCTCGACGGCGGACTCGCGAAGCAGCCGAGCCGTCTCCGTGACCGCCGCGCGCGCCTCGGCCCGCCCGGCGTGGGCCACGAGCAAGATGCGTCGACTCACGAGGCACCTCCCGGCGCCGGGGGGGCAGCGGCGACCGCAGCCGTGATCCGCGCCAGGTCCTGCCCCTCGTCCGAGTCCTCAGCACTCGGGTCGCGCCGGAACCAGACGAAGTACTCCACGTTCCCGCTCGGGCCCGGCAACGGGCTGGGAACCACGTCCCACAGATGAAGCCCGATGGCACGCGCCGCCGTGACCACGTCTGCGACGGCCTGCACGTGCCTGGTCGGCTCCCGGACTACCCCGCCCTTGCCGACGTACTCAGCGCCGACCTCGAACTGGGGCTTCACCATGAGCAGCAGGTCACCGTCCGCGGTGAGGCAGCCGAGCAACGCCGGCAGGACCAGCCGCAGGGAGATGAAGGACAGGTCGGCGACGACGAGGTCGACCGGCCCACCGATGTCCTGAGCCGTCAGACTGCGGACATTGGTCCGGTCGTGCACCTGGACGCGATGGTTGCCTCGCAGGCTCCACGCAAGCTGGCCGTAGCCCACGTCGACGGCGACCACCTCGGCAGCCCCGGTCCTGAGCAGCACGTCGGTGAAGCCACCGGTCGACGCGCCGGCATCCAGGCACCGCCGGCCCTCGACCAGCGGCGCCTGCCCGCGTTCGCTCAGGGCGACGAGGGCTCCGCGAAGCTTGTGGCCTCCTCGTGAGACGTACTCCGTACCGGTCGAAGGGGGTGCGACGAGGATCGCGCTGGCCGCCTCCACCATGGTGGCCGGCTTGGCCGCCGTGCGACCCGAGACGGCGACCCGTCCGTCGGCGACGAGCTCGGCCGCATGTCCGCGGGATCGCGCCATGCCTCGGCGCACGAGCTCGGCGTCCAGGCGCCGCCGATCAGCCACGGCAGCTTCAGGACTCCGTACTCGGCGGGCCGGCCTCGACAGCCGAATCGGTCTCCGACAGCAGGCTTCGCAGCGCCGTGTGGGCATGCTCGAGACGCTCGACCGCCTCGGGCAAGGGCACATCGGACAGGGACTCGGTCTCGGCCAGCGCCGCGCCCGCCCTCGGATCGGCGTCCCCGGGCGAGGCCGCACCCTCGGGGTCTTCCGTCGAGCCCGTCTCGCCACCGCGGGTCGGCTCGCCGTTCTCCTCGGACATGGCCTCACGCTAGTACGCGACGCAAGGCCTCCTCGACATCGCCTCGCGTCAGTTCCTGCGCACCGGACCAGACCGCCGCGCATGCCGCCCGCACGACGTCGAGGCGGTCATGGCCGACCTCGAGCACGCGGAGCTCCGGCCGTGCGCCGGGCCCGGCTTCGGATGGGCGAGCGGTGACCACGGCGTCGCGGCAGCGCCACGACTCGTCCCGCTGCACCACGACGTCCGGGTGCGCCTCCAGGAGGCCGGACAGGTCAGCGGCCAGGAATGTGGGTCGGTGCTCGGCAGGGGCGAGGACGGCGCCGACAGCGTCGGTCACCCCGCTGAGCACGAGCAGGCTCGGCACGTCGGCGTTCACCGCCCCGGCGATGTCGGTGTCCAGCCGGTCCCCGACGACCAGCGGTTGGCGAGCCCCGGTACGCCGCACTGCCTCGGCGTGCATCGGGGGCTCAGGCTTGCCCGCCACGACCGGTCGTCGGCCCGTCACCGAGGCAACCACCTGGACCAGCGTGCCGTTGCCGGGTGCCAGGCCCCGCTTGGTCGGCAACGTGAGATCAGCGTTGGAAGCGACCCAGGGCAGGCCGTCCTGCACGGCGTAGCAGGCTTCGGCCAGGTCGTGCCAGGTGATGTCCGGGTTGAAGCCGGAGGCCACCGCGTCGGGACTGCCCGCCGCCGAGCGCACCGGCACCAGCCCGACCTCTTCCAGCGCGACCTGCAGACCCAGTGCCCCGATCAGGAGCACCGCGGCTCCGCTCGGCAACATGGCGGCAAGCAGGCTGGCGGCCGCCTGCGCCGACGTGACGACCTGCTCCGGCCCGGCTTCGACCCCCAGCCTGCGAAGGTGCTCGGCAACCATGAGCGGGGTCCGTGAGGCGTTGTTGGTGACGAAGGCGCTGCGCATCCCGAGCCGGCCGGCGGCAGCCAGCGACGGCACCACCCCGGGGATCGCGTCGGGTCCGACGTAGACCACGCCGTCGAGGTCCAGCAGGGCGACGTCGTAGCACTCGGCCAGGGCCCCGGGAGTCCCGGGAAGTGGCCCGTCCCGGTTCACGAGTCGATGGGCCTGGCCGGATCCTGCTCGAGCAGGTGGTCGAGGCGTTCCTCACCGTCCAGCAGACCGTCGACGTCGTGGTTCACCGAGGCGGTGAACCAACGAACCGCTTCCTGGGGGCGGCCGGCGGACTCCAGCAGGTCAGCGTAGGCGTAGGTCACGCGCGCCGTCAGGCCGGGAGACCTGGAACCGATGCCGGGACGGATCGCCTCGAGATGACGTACCGCCTCGTCCATCTGGCCGAGGTCCCGGTAGGCCCCTGCCACGACCATCGCCAGCTCGGCGCTGTCGTCCGGGGTGAGCTCGGCGACGGCATCGTCGTCGCCGAGCTCGATCGCCTTCTCCGGCCGGCCCTGCCCGCGCAGGCAGTCGGCGATCACTGGCAGGTAGGCGGCGTCCCCGGTCATCCGTCGTGCGGCTCTGAACTCCGCCAGCGCCACGTCGTAGTGCCCGGCCGCATAGGCGGCGATGCCCGCAGCCTCCCGCACCAGTGCCACCCGCGCCGCGAGACGGCGCGCCTCCTGGGCGTGCTCGTGCGCGCGCTGCGGGTCCTCCTCCAGCAGGCGTCCCGCCATCACCAGGTGCTTGGACACCGGCTCGGCGAGGCCACGGAGGCCACCAAGGACCTGACGAACCTCTGGGGCCAGCTCCCGGCCACTCACGTCCTCGTCGATCGGCAGGCGAGGACGCGGCGGGGCCGCGCGATTGCCGGACGGGCCACGCCCGCTCGGCTTGCCGCCGCCAGACCGGCCTCTGCCGCTGGCCCCCGACCGCTGCTGGCTCCCACCGCGCGTACCCCTGCCGGCGCTGCCGTCGCTCGTGCGCCCACCGGACCGGCCCGACGAGGCGCCCCCACTGGTCGAGCCGGGCCCCCCTGCTTGTTCGGACATCGTGAGCCTCCTTGGGCTGTCTGGGTCTGCCTTGGTGCTCGAGCAGCAGCTCCGCATGCCCGCCGAAGACCCGACTTCGCCGGGGCCGCCACGCTAGCGACCCGGGCCTGAACGCACGATAGGGGGCCGCATGCGCGACCCCCTATCGGGTAAGAATGTCCGGCGGCGTCCTACTCTCCCACCCCGTCACCAGGGCAGTACCATCGGCGCTGAGAGGCTTAGCTTCCGGGTTCGGAAAGGGACCGGGCGTTTCCCTCTCGCCATGGCCGCCGAAACTCTATGGAGATGTCAGGTCGCAGCTCGACCGCATCTCGAGAACCGCACAGTGGACGCAAGCAGCAGGGCCCCCGAAGGGGTGTGAAGAGTCAAGTCCTCGGCCTATTAGTACCGGTCAGCTCCACCCGTTTCCAGGCTTCCACATCCGGCCTATCAACCCAGTCGTCTACTGGGGGCCTTACCAGGTTAACCCTGTGGGAGACCTCATCTTGAAGCAAGCTTCCCGCTTAGATGCCTTCAGCGGTTATCTCTCCCGAACGTAGCCAACCAGCCGTGCTCCTGGCGGAACAACTGGCACACCAGAGGTTCGTCCATCCCGGTCCTCTCGTACTAGGGATAGCCCTTCTCAAGTCTCCTGCGCTCGCAGCGGATAGGGACCGAACTGTCTCACGACGTTCTAAACCCAGCTCGCGTGCCGCTTTAATGGGCGAACAGCCCAACCCTTGGGACCTACTCCAGCCCCAGGATGCGACGAGCCGACATCGAGGTGCCAAACCATCCCGTCGATATGGACTCTTGGGGAAGATCAGCCTGTTATCCCCGGGGTACCTTTTATCCGTTGAGCGACCGCGCTTCCACGCGCCACGGCCGGATCACTAGTTCCTGCTTTCGCACCTGCTCGACATGTCTGTCTCACAGTCAAGCTCCCTTGTGCACTTGCACTCGACACCTGATTGCCAACCAGGCTGAGGGAACCTTTGAGCGCCTCCGTTACTTTTTGGGAGGCAACCGCCCCAGTTAAACTACCCACCAGGCACTGTCCCTGGTCCGGATCACGGACCGAGGTTAGACAGCCAGCACGACCAGAGTGGTATTTCAACGTTGACTCCACGAATACTGGCGTATCCGCTTCACAGTCTCCCACCTATCCTACACAAGCCGAGCCGACCACCAATACCAAGCTATAGTAAAGGTCCCGGGGTCTTTCCGTCCTGCTGCGAGTAACGAGCATCTTTACTCGTAGTGCAATTTCGCCGAGTCCGTGGTTGAGACAGTGGGAAAGTCGTTACGCCATTCGTGCAGGTCGGAACTTACCCGACAAGGAATTTCGCTACCTTAGGATGGTTATAGTTACCACCGCCGTTTACTGGCGCTTAAGTTCTGAGCTTCGCACGCCGAAGCGCGCTAACTCGTCCCCTTAACGTTCCAGCACCGGGCAGGCGTCAGTCCGTATACATCGTCTTGCGACTTCGCACGGACCTGTGTTTTTAGTAAACAGTCGCTTTCCCCTGGTCTCTGCGGCCTTCAGCGCTTCACCGGCAAGCGGCTACACGCGTCCGGCCCCCCTTCTCCCGAAGTTACGGGGGCATTTTGCCGAGTTCCTTAACCACGGTTCGCTCGATCGCCTTGGTATTCTCTACCTGACCACCTGTGTCGGTTTGGGGTACGGGCGGCTCTGGTGCTCGCTAGAGGCTTTTCTCGGCAGCTGAGGATCATCCACTTCGCCTATTCCGGCTCGGCATCCGGTCTCAGGCTCATGAGGTGCGGATTTGCCTACACCTCGCCCTACACCGTTACCCCGGGACTACCATCGCCCGGGTTGGACTACCTTTCTGCGTCACCCCATCGCTTGCCTACTACCAGGTCGGGTCCTGTGCTCCCCACAACAGCCACCCGAAGGCGGTCTGCGTGGTTCGGACAGTTAGCATCCCTGGATTCAGCATGGGCGCACCAACGCCGGTACGGGAATATCAACCCGTTGTCCATCGACTACGCCTGTCGGCCTCGCCTTAGGTCCCGACTTACCCAGGGCGGATTAGCCTGGCCCTGGAACCCTTGGTCATTCGGCGGAGGAGTTTCTCACTCCTCTTTCGCTACTCATGCCTGCATTCTCACTCGTGTCGCGTCCACGGCTGGATCACTCCGCCGCTTCACTCGCGACACGACGCTCCCCTACCCATCCACACGCCTGGACCGGACGGACGTATCCGCCAGGCCGAGCGATGTGTGAATGCCACAGCTTCGGTGGTGTGCTTGAGCCCCGCTACATTGTCGGCGCGGAATCACTTGACCAGTGAGCTATTACGCACTCTTTCAAGGGTGGCTGCTTCTAAGCCAACCTCCTGGTTGTCTGGGCAACTCCACATCCTTTACCACTTAGCACACGCTTAGGGACCTTAGCTGGTGGTCTGGGCTGTTTCCCTCTCGACTACGAAGCTTATCCCCCGCAGTCTCACTGCCGCGCTCTCACTTGCCGGCATTCGGAGTTTGGCTGACGTCAGTAACCTTTTTGGGCCCATTAGCCATCCAGTGCTCTACCTCCGGCAAGAAACACGCGACGCTGCACCTAAATGCATTTCGGGGAGAACCAGCTATCACGGAGTTTGATTGGCCTTTCACCCCTAACCACAGGTCATCCCCCCACTTTTCAACGTAGGTGGGTTCGGTCCTCCACGCGGTCTTACCCGCGCTTCAACCTGCCCATGGCTAGATCACTCCGCTTCGGGTCTAGGACACGCGACTGAGTCGCCCTGTTCGGACTCGCTTTCGCTACGGCTTCCCCACACGGGTTAACCTCGCCACGTATCACTAACTCGCAGGCTCATTCTTCAAAAGGCACGCCGTCACCCCCAGCTAGGCTGTAAGGCTCCGACGGCTTGTAGGCACACGGTTTCAGGTACTATTTCACTCCCCTCCCGGGGTACTTTTCACCTTTCCCTCACGGTACTTGTCCGCTATCGGTCACCAGTGAGTATTTAGGCTTAGCGGGTGGTCCCGCCAGATTCACACGGGATTTCTCGGGCCCCGTGCTACTTGGGAACACCATCGGGAGTCGCCGCCCTACGCCTACGGGGGTTGCACCCTCTGTGCCGGGCCATTCCAGACCCTTCGGCTTCGACGACGATTTCTTACTCCCTGGAGAGGCGGCAGCCCCTCCGGACAGGTCCCACAACCCCGTCAACGCAACGCCTGCCGGCTTGGCACGCTGACGGTTTGGCCTCTTCCGCGTTCGCTCGCCACTACTGACGGAATCACTATTGTTTTCTCTTCCTGTGGGTACTGAGATGTTTCACTTCCCCACGTTCCCTCCGACAGCCCTATGTGTTCAGGCTGCGGTAACGCGACATAACTCGCGTTGGGTTTCCCCATTCGGAGATCCTCGGATCATAGCTCGGTTACCAGCTCCCCAAGGCTTATCGCAGGTTCCAACGTCCTTCATCGGCTTCTGGTGCCAAGGCATCCACCGTGCGCCCTTAGTAACTTGACCAATTCGATCTGATGCTCGCGTCCACTGTGCAGTTCTCAACATGCGGGCGGTGGTAGGAGGGGATTGTCGCGGCCCGGCGATTCGCCGGCGTTCGACAGCCTCGGTACCCCGCAACCCAGAGGGAGAAAAGGCCCGCCCGAAGGCGGGCCACCGATCCCTCAGGACCCAACAGCGTGCCAGGAGCGTCGACGCACACCGGACGTTCCACCCGACCCGAGGGTCGGAGTACTGACCGGACGCTTCGCAGCTCCGCAGGTCGATGTTCCACTCCATGAGCTCCGCCTCGAGACATGCGCTCGAGGACGGCTGCTTGGGCCCCCGTCCGAGGACGAGGACCGGCTGCTCCTTAGAAAGGAGGTGATCCAGCCGCACCTTCCGGTACGGCTACCTTGTTACGACTTCGTCCCAATCGCTAGTCCCACCTTCGACAGCTCCCTCCCTTGCGGGTTGGGCCACTGGCTTCGGGTGTTACCAACTTTCGTGACGTGACGGGCGGTGTGTACAAGGCCCGGGAACGTATTCACCGCAGCGTTGCTGATCTGCGATTACTAGCGACTCCGACTTCATGGGGTCGAGTTGCAGACCCCAATCCGAACTGAGACCGGCTTTTTGGGATTCGCTCCACCTTGCGGTATCGCAGCCCTTTGTACCGGCCATTGTAGCATGCGTGAAGCCCTGGACATAAGGGGCATGATGATTTGACGTCATCCCCACCTTCCTCCGAGTTGACCCCGGCAGTCTCCTATGAGTCCCCGGCATTATCCGCTGGCAACATAGGACGAGGGTTGCGCTCGTTGCGGGACTTAACCCAACATCTCACGACACGAGCTGACGACAACCATGCACCACCTGTGTACGGCCCTTGCGGACCCGCCATCTCTGACGGTTTTCCGTACATGTCAAACCCAGGTAAGGTTCTTCGCGTTGCATCGAATTAATCCGCATGCTCCGCCGCTTGTGCGGGCCCCCGTCAATTCCTTTGAGTTTTAGCCTTGCGGCCGTACTCCCCAGGCGGGGCGCTTAATGCGTTAGCTGCGGCGCGGAAGCCGTGGAATGGCCCCCACACCTAGCGCCCACCGTTTACGGCGTGGACTACCAGGGTATCTAATCCTGTTCGCTCCCCACGCTTTCGCTCCTCAGCGTCAGTTCCGGCCCAGAGACCTGCCTTCGCCATCGGTGTTCCTCCTGATATCTGCGCATTCCACCGCTACACCAGGAATTCCAGTCTCCCCTACCGGACTCGAGTTCGCCCGTATCCACCGCAGGCCCGGAGTTGAGCTCCGGGTTTTCACGGCGGACGCAACGAACCGCCTACGAGCTCTTTACGCCCAATAATTCCGGACAACGCTTGCACCCTACGTATTACCGCGGCTGCTGGCACGTAGTTAGCCGGTGCTTCTTCTGCTCCTACAGTCACTTTCGCTTCGTCGGAGCCGAAAGAGGTTTACAACCCGAAGGCCGTCGTCCCTCACGCGGCGTTGCTGCGTCAGGCTTTCGCCCATTGCGCAATATTCCCCACTGCTGCCTCCCGTAGGAGTCTGGGCCGTGTCTCAGTCCCAGTGTGGCCGGTCGCCCTCTCAGGCCGGCTACCCGTCGTCGCCTTGGTAGGCCATTACCCCACCAACAAGCTGATAGGCCGCGGGCCCATCCCGAACCAGTAAACCCTTTCCACCACCGGACCATGCGGTCAGTGGTCGTATCCGGCATTAGCCCCGGTTTCCCGGGGTTATTCCAGTGTTCGGGGCAGGTTGCCCACGTGTTACTCACCCGTTCGCCGCTGATCCCCACCCGAAGGTGGTTCACCGCTCGACTTGCATGTGTTAGGCACGCCGCCAGCGTTCGTCCTGAGCCAGGATCAAACTCTCCATTGAAGTTGTACGGCAAGCCCGAGCAAGCTCGGACGAACCAACCTTATGGAGGTGCCCGAAAGCACCTTGAACCTGGCAAGTCAGATGAGTCCATCTGTCTTACCAAAGGAATTCCCAACACGAATGGGCAAGCCCACCCGTGACGGGGGTTTTGGCATCGACTTTGGCACGCTGTTGAGTTCTCAAGGATCGGACGCGCACTGCGGTGGCCGTCTCCGACCGCCTCAGGGCAACTCCGCTACCTTACCAGAGGTTCCTGGCCCCACCAAGCTGGGCTTTGGCCTTCTGGTGTAGTCGCTACCCGGCCGTTCCTGCCGCACCAGCTGGATCCCCGACCGTCCTTGCGGGCCGGTCCTGTCGGGCCTGCTGCATGGGTGATGTTCCCGGGCAACGGGTCGAAACGTTAGGCAGGGTTGGGGTTCGGGGTCAAATCGACCCGATCTACGCTGGTCAGCACCTCACCCCTGACCGACCTCGAGGCCGGCCACGTGGCGACGGCCGCGACGGAGGACCACAAGGCTGCCGTGGATCAGCTGTTCGGGGGTGAGGCGGGCGTCGACGTCCGCCACTCGCACGTTGTTCACATAGGCCCCGCCCTCGCCGATCGTGCGACGGGCGGCCCCCTTGCTGGCGCTCAGCCCGGTTCCTGCCAGCACGTCGGCGAGGAGGGGAAGCCGGCCCTCGCCATCCACCGAGGTCTGGTGCAGCCCGGACGCACGCAGCGCAGCCGTCAACGTGCCGGCGTCCAGGTCGGCCAGGTTGCCTCGGCCGAACAGTGCTGCCGCCGCAGCCTGGACCTGAGCGGTCTCCTCAGCAGAATGGACCAGGGTGGTCAGCGAAGCTGCCAAGGCACGCTGGGCTGCCCGCGCGGCGGGCCGCTGGGCCAGCTCCTCCTGCAGGCCGCGGATCTCGGCCTCGGAGAAGAAGGTCAGGGCCTTGAGGTAGCCGATGACGTCACGGTCGTCGACGTTCACCCAGTACTGGTAGAAGTCATAGGGACTGGTCAGCTCGGGCGAGAGCCACACGGCGCCCCCCTCGGTCTTCCCGAACTTCGTCCCGTCGGCCTTGGTGAGCAAGGGGGTCGTGAGGGCGTGCAGGTGCGCCCCCTCGACCCGCCGGACCAGATCCACACCCGCGGTGATGTTCCCCCACTGGTCGCTCCCGCCGATCTGCAACGAGCAGCCGTAGCGACGGAACAGCTCGAGGTAGTCGTGGGACTGGAGCAGGACGTAGCTGAACTCGGTGAAGGAGAGACCGGAATCCGAGCTCAGCCGAGCTCGCACCGCTTCTCGATCCAGCATGCGGTTCACCGAGAAGTGCTTGCCCACCTCACGGAGGAAGTCGATGGTCGACAGCGGCTCGGTCCATTCCCGGTTGTCCACCATGGTCGCCGCGTTCGGGCCGGTGAAGGCGAAGAAGCGCTCGAGCTGCGCGCGCAGCCGCCCGGTCCACTCGTCCGCTGTCTCGCGGGTGACCAGGCTCCGCTCGCTGTTCGGCTTGGGGTCGCCGATGAGTCCGGTGGCCCCGCCGACGAGAACGAGGGGCCGATGACCGGCGCGCTGCAGCCTGGCCATCGTGATCACCTGGACGAGGTGCCCGACGTGCAGGCTGGGTGCTGTCGGGTCGAAGCCGCAGTAGAAGGTCACGCCTGCGACGGCCAGGGCTTGGGCGAGGGCGTCCGGGTCGGTCGAGTCCGCGAGCAACCCCCGCCACCGCAGGTCGTCCAGGATCGGGAGTTCCTCGTCGGACGATCTCGTGGTCACCGTCCAAGCCTGCCAGCCGCCATGAGGTCGAGCGGTCACCGGGCCCGCTGGTGCGCGCGGAAGGCCGAGACGGCGGGCTCGTCGCCGAGCCAGAAGCGCCAGGCTCGCTCGGCCCCCCGGCGCACGCCCACCCGGGGACCGCTTCGGTGCGCCGGTGGGCGCCGCTCCGGTCCGTCCGGTTCTCGATCTGCCGGCGGTGCGAGCCAGAGGGGCGACCCGGGATCGAGCAGGTCCAGGCCGTCTTGCCTGCCGGTGACCCCCAAAGCGGCGCACAGCCGCGCCGGCCCGCGGGCGAGATCTCGCCGCGCGGGGCTGCGCCCGGAGCCCGACCTGCGCCGGGCCGAGGCTGCGTCGAACCCCTCCGTCACCTCCCCGGCCCGCAGCAGCACGGCCGAGGCCTCACCGGCGGGCCCCGTGACCAAGTTGAGGCACCAGTGCATCCCGTAGGTGAAGTACACGTAGGCGGTCCCGGCCGGCTCGAACATGCTCGCGTTGCGGTCGGTCCGGCCTCGATGGGCGTGCGATGCGGGGTCCTCCCCCACCCCTGCGTAGGCCTCGACCTCGACGATCCGCAGCCGGACACGGGTGCCCTGTAGCTCTGAGGTGAGGACGGCGCCCAACAGGCGTGGTGCCACGTCGAGCGCGGGGCGCAGGAGGGCCCCGGCCGGCCAGGGGCGATCGAGCCTCACCGCGGGTGCGCCGACCTGCACGTCGTCCCGGGTCATCGCCGTCGGCCCAGGGTGAGGCCGTCGGCGACTGGGATCATCACCAGGTCGACCCGCCCGTCACCGACCACGTGCTCGTTGAACCGTCTGATGTGCGCGGGGTTCCCGGCGGCATCAGGGTCCAAGACCCGGCCGTGCGAGAGCACGTTGTCCACCACGACGAGGCCGCCAGGACGCAGCCGCGGCACGATGGCCTCCCAGTAGTCGATGTAGCCCTGCTTGTCCGCGTCGATGAAGGCGAAGTCGACGGGCTCCTCGGGCAGCTGGGACAACGTGTCCGCTGCCGGTCCGAGGGTGAGCTCGATACGGTCCGCGACGCCGGCGCGCTGCCAGTACCGGCGCGCGACGTCGGTCCACTCCACGTTGATGTCATGGCACAGCAGCCTGCCCCCGTCGGCGAGGCCTCGGGCGATGCACAACGCGGAGTACCCGGTGAACGTGCCCACCTCGACAGCAAGGCGAGCTCCGAGGAGTCTGACCAGCATCGTCAGCAGCGCGCCCTGCTCCGGCGCGACCTGCATACGAGCGAGGTCACCGATCCGGTCGGTCTCGTCGGCAAGGTCGCGGAGGACCTCGTCCGGTGGGGTGCCGTGGGCGAGGAGGTAGGCGTGGAGCTCAGGCGAGAGGACCTCGGATGCTCGGCTCACCCACGGGATCCTGCCACTGCGGGCGATCGTGAGGGGTGCGAGCGCCAGGTGGCCCCGCGATCTTGAAGCGATCGTTGCCGAGCCTGCGCCTCGTGGCCTCCCCGGCCGGTGCGCGCGCTCAGACAGACCCCGTGACCCAAGCACGCGCCTCGGCACGGGCGTGGGTCAGCTCGGCAAGCTGCTCGGCCACTCGTGGCGGGGCAGTCCCACCTCGACCGGTTCGTGCCGAGAGCGAGCCCTCGACGGTGAGGACGTCGCGCACGTCCGGCGTCAGGTGCACCGACACGGCGGCGAGCTCACCGTCGTCGAGCTCGCCCAGCTCGCAATCGCGTTCCTCGCACAGGCGCACCATCGCCCCGGTGATCTCATGTGCCGCACGGAAGGGCACCCCCCCACGCACCAGCCACTCAGCGACGTCGGTCGCCAGCGAGAAGCCGGCCGGCGCGAGCTCCGCCATCCGCGCGGTGTCGAAGCGCAGACTGGCAACCATGCCGGCCATCGCCGGCAGGAGGACCTCGAGCTGGTCCAGGGAGTCGAACAGCGGCTCCTTGTCCTCCTGCAGGTCCCGGTTGTACGCCAGCGGCAGCCCCTTGAGCGTGGCGAGCAACCCGCTCACGTTGCCGATCAGGCGCCCCGCCTTGCCGCGGGCCAGCTCGGCAACGTCCGGGTTCTTCTTCTGCGGCATGATCGACGACCCGGTGGAGAACGCGTCGTCCAAGGTGAGGAAGCCGAACTCGACCGTCGCCCACAGGACGACCTCCTCGGACAGGCGGGAGAGATCCACCCCGGCCATCGCCAGGACGAACGCCAGTTCCGCGGCCACGTCCCGAGATGCGGTCGCGTCGATGGAGTTCGCCGCGGAGGCCGAGAAGCCGAGCTCGCGGGCGACGCCCTGCGGGTCCAGCCCGAGCGTCGAGCCCGCGAGCGCCCCCGCCCCGTAGCCGGAGACGTCGGCGCGGGTGTCCCAGTCGCGCAACCGGTCCACGTCCCGCAGCAAGGCCCAGGCATGGGCGGCAAGGTGGTGCCCGAGGAGTACTGGCTGAGCATGCTGCAGGTGGGTCCGTCCCGGCATGGCAGCTCGACCCGCCGCGGTCGCCTGCTCGGCCAAGGCATCCACCACGTCGAGCAGCAGCCCACTCACGCGCCGCGCATGCTCGCGCAGGTACATCCGGAACAGCGTCACCACCTGGTCGTTGCGGGAACGTCCAGCCCTGAGACGACCTCCGACCTGCGGACCGACCCGCTCGATCAGCCCGCGCTCCAGGGCCGAGTGGACGTCCTCGTCCTGCGGGCCCGGTCCGAACCGACCCGCAGCGACGTCGGCGTCGAGCGAGGCCAGCCCAGCGAGCAGCGCCTCCAGATCGCCCTCGCCGAGCAAGCCCGCCGCATGCAGGGCACGGGCATGGGCTCGGCTGCCTGCCAGGTCGTAGGGCGCCAGTCGCCAGTCGAACTGGGTGGATCGCGAGAGGTTGGCCATCGCCTCGGCTGGCCCGCCGGCGAAGCGTGCACCCCACAGGCCCTCGGCCGACGGGACCTCAGCCATGCGTGCGCTGGTCGCGTCGGGCGGCAATCTTGCTCGGCAGCCCCCACAGCTCGACGAACCCGCGGGACAGCGACTGGTCGAACTGGTCGCCTTCGTCGTAGGTGGCCAGCCCGAAGTCGTAGAGCGAGGACTCACTGCGACGCCCGGTGACCGTGGCCCGACCACCCTGCAGCGTCAAGCGGATGTCACCGCTCACGTGCTCGTTCGCCGCCACCAGGAATGACTCCAAGGCGGTGCGCAACGGGCTGAACCACAGCCCGTCGTAGACGAGCTCGCCCCAGCGCTGGTCCACGCTGCGCTTGAACCTGGCGAGCTCGCGCTCGAGGGTCACGTTCTCAAGCTCACGGTGCGCGGTGATGAGCGCGATCGCCCCGGGGCTCTCGTACACCTCACGGCTCTTGATGCCGACGAGCCGGTCCTCGACCATGTCCAGGCGGCCGACTCCGTGCGCGCCGGCCCGCCGGTTCATCTCCTCCACCGCCTCGAGCATCCCGACGTGGCGACCATCGATCGCCACCGGGCGACCGGCATGGAAGGAGATCACGACCTCATCGGGGGGCCGCGGCACGGCCGGGTCGTCGGTGTAGCTGTAGACGTCCTCGACCGGGGCGTTCCAGATGTCCTCCAGGAAGCCCGTCTCCACCGCACGGCCCCACACGTTGGCGTCGATGGAGAAGGGGTTCTTCTTCGTCGTCTCGATCGGCAGGCGGTGCTGCTCGGCGTACTCGATCGCCTTGTCCCGGGTCAGCGCCAGGTCGCGGATGGGTGCCAGGCAGGACAGCTCGGGGGCCAACGCGCCGATGCCGACTTCGAAACGCACCTGGTCGTTGCCCTTGCCGGTGCAGCCGTGGGCCACCGTGGTTGCTCCGTGCTTGTGGGCCGCTGCCACCAGGTGCTTGACGATCACCGGACGGCTCAGCGCCGAGACCAGCGGATACTGGTCCATGTAGAGCGCGTTGGCCCGAAGCGCGGGGAGGCAGTAGTCCTCGGCGAACTCCTCCCGGGCGTCGGCGACCTCGGCCTCGACCGCACCGCAGGCGAGTGCGCGCTTGCGGATCGTCTCCAGGTCCTCCCCGCCCTGGCCGACGTCGACCGCGACGGCCACGACCTCAGCGCCGGTGCGCTCGGCGATCCAGCCGATGGCGACGGAGGTGTCGAGCCCGCCGGAGAAGGCCAGGACGACTCGGTCGGACGAGGTACTCATGCGGGGCTCCCTGTGAGGTGGTCGAGGTGGTGGCTGGGGTCAGGTGGTGCCGCGGCGACACCCTCGGGTCGGGCACCCTCGGCAAGTGCCAGGAAGCGTCTCGCCAAGGAGTCCCCGCCTGCGGGGTCTCGGGCGATGACGAGCACGGTGTCGTCGCCGGCAATGGTGCCGAGCACGTCCGCGGAGCGGCTGTGGTCGATCGCCGAGGCGAGGTACTGGGCCGCTCCCGGGGGGGTGCGCAGGACCACGAGGTTGGCCGAGGCCTCGGCACCGACCAGCAGCTCGGCAGCGATGCGGGGTAGGCGTGCGTCGCGCTCCAGCGACGAGCCGGCCAGCTGTGGCGTTGGGTCGCCGCCCTCGGCCGGGACCGCGTACACGAGCGTGCCGTCAGCGCCACGGACGCGCACCGCGCCCAGCGTGTCCAGGTCTCGCGACAGCGTCGCCTGGGTCACGGCGAAGCCGCGCCGGGACAGGTGCTCGGCCAGCTCTGGCTGGGAGTGCACCGGACGCGCGGCAAGCACGTCGGTGATCGCCGCCAACCGCGCCTGGCGGGTCGTCGGGCTCGTCACCGCAGCACCCACGCCAGCAGAGCCTTCTGTGCGTGCAGGCGGTTCTCGGCCTCGTCCCACACGGCACTCCGGGGTCCGTCGATGACCGCTGAGTCGATCTCCCTGCCGCGGTAGGCAGGCAGGCAGTGCAGGACGACGACATCCTCGGTGGCCGCCAGCACCGCCTCGAGGCTGAGCGCGTAGGGCCGCAGCCGCTGCTTGCGCTCGGCCGCGGCCTCCTGCTCCGCAGCCGCCTCACCGCGTCCCATCGAGACCCAGGTGTCGGTGGCGAGCACGTCGGCGTCCTCGAACGCTCGCCCGGCATCATCGGTCCACCGGACCGAACCCCCGGTGCCGCTCGCGATCTGCGCCGCGCGGCGCAGGACCATCGGGTCGGGCCGGTCCTCACTCGGGGAGGCGATGCGCACATGCATGCCCGCGGTCGCGCCGGCCAGCAGGTAGGAGTGAGCCATGTTGTTGGCCCCGTCACCGGCGTAGGTCAGCGTCAGCCCGGCCAACGCCCCGTAGCGCTCACGCACGGTGAGCAGGTCCGCCAAGAGCTGGCAGGGGTGGAACTCGTCGGTGAGGGCGTTCACGACCGGCACTCGGGACACCGCGGCCATCGACTCGATTCGCTCCTGCCCACCGGTCCGCCAGACGATGGCAGCGCACTGTCGGTCGAGCACGCGGGTGGTGTCCTCGATGCTCTCGCCCCGGCCGAGCTGGCTGGTCCCGGCGTCCAGGACCACTGCCTGGCCCCCCAGCTCGGCGATCCCTACCTGGAACGACAGCCGGGTCCGCGTCGAGGGCTTGTCGAACAGCACAGCGACGCTGCGCGGGCCCTCCAGCGGTCGGGCGAGGAAGCGACCCTTCTTGAGCTCGGTGGCCAGTTCCAGGACCTCGGCCTGCTCGGCCGGTGACAGGTCGTCGTCGCGCAGGAAGTGCCGTACGGGGGACGAAGACGGACTCACGCGGATCCTCCCGGGATGGTTGTCTCGCCACGGACCAGCTCCACCGGTGCCGACGCGTCGAGGATGTCCGGCAGCGCCTGCAGGAACAGCGCCGCCTCCTGCTCGGACAGGATGAGCGGCGGGGTCAGCCGCACCGCATCGGTGGCGACATCGTTCACGATGAAGCCCGCTGCAAGCGCCTCTGCGGCCAAGGACGCAGCCACCGGCGCCCGCAGGACGACGGCACGCATCAGCCCGAGGCCGCGCACCCCGGCCACCAGTGGGTGGTCCAGGCGGAGTACCCCGTCGGTCAGCAGTGCGCCCACCCGGCTTGCGCGCGCCAGAAGCCCGTCACGGTCGATGGTGTCGAGCACGGCCAGCGCCGCCGAGGCAGACACCGGGTTGCCGCCGAACGTGCTGCCGTGGCTGCCTGGGCCGAGCAGCGCCGCCGCATCGCCGAGGGCGACGCAGGCGCCGATCGGCAGCCCGCCGCCGAGGCCCTTGGCCAGCGTGACCACGTCGGGACGCACCGTCGGTCCGAGCGCACCATGCTGGTGGGCGAACCAAGCACCCGTTCGCCCGATCCCGCTCTGGACCTCGTCCAGGACGAGCAGAGCACCGTGGCGGGCGGTGACCTCTCGGGCCGCTGCGAGGTAGCCCACCGGTGCCGGGACGACACCGCCCTCCCCCTGGACAGGCTCGAGCACGACGGCGGCGCAGGTCTCGTCGACGACGCGCTCCAACGCCTCGACGTCGCCGAAGGGGATGTGCTCGACCCCCCCGGGCAGCGGTTCGAAGGCCTCCCGGATGCCGGGCTTCCCGGTCAGGGCGAGCGCACCCATCGTGCGCCCGTGGAACCCACGATCAGCGGCCACCACCCTCGTCCGGCCGGTCGCTCGGGCGAGCTTGAAGGCTGCCTCGTTCGCCTCGGCACCGGAGCTGCAGAAGAAGACCCCTCCCCCATCGGCAGCCAGGAGCCCGAGGAGCCGCTCGGCAAGGGCGACCTGGGGCTCGGTGACGAAGAGGTTGGAGACGTGCCCGAGCGTCGCCAGCTGCGCGTTGACCGCCTCGAGCACGGCCGGGTGGGCGTGGCCGAGGCTGTTGACGGCGATGCCCGCGAGCAGGTCGAGGTAGCGAGCCCCGTCCTCGTCCACGACCCAGCAGCCGGACCCGCGAACCAGCACCCGCTTCGGCGGGCCGTAGGTGGGCAGGACCGCGGCAGCATGCCGGTCGACGAGCGTGACGGCACCCTGACCGGCGCCGAGGCCGGGCTCGGAATCACGCATCTGCGTGACTCCCCTCCGCTGTCGAGGCCGGCAGCACCATCGTGCCCACGCCGGCGTCGGTGAAGATCTCCAGCAGCAGCGAGTGCGGCAACCGGCCGTCGACGACGTGGGCCCGCGGTACGCCCGCCCGCACGGCCCGGGCGCAGGCCTCCATCTTCGGGACCATGCCGGTGGCCAGGTCCGGCAGCATGGCCTCGAGCTCGTCCACGGTGATCGCGCTGATGACCGACTCGGCCCCGGCCGGTGGCCAGGTCCGGTAGAGCCCTGGCACGTCGGTGAGCACGACGAGCTTCTCCGCGCCGATGGCAGTGGCCAACGCGGAGGCGGCGGTGTCGGCGTTCACGTTGTGCACGGTGCCGTCGACGTCCGGGGCGACGCTGGTCACCACTGGGACCCGGCCGGCGTCGATGATGTCCAGGAGAGCCTCGGGTCGCACGGTCACGACGTCGCCGACGAGGCCGACGTCGACGGACTCACCGTCGACCATGGCGCCGCGCCGCTGAGCGGTGAACAGGTGTGCGTCCTCGCCGGAGAGGCCGACGGCCAGCGGACCGTGCTCGTTCAGCAGCCCCACGAGCTCGCGTTGCACCTGCCCGACGAGCACCATCCGGACGACGTCCATCGCCTCGGCGGTGGTCACCCGAAGCCCGCCCTTGAACTCCGTCGGGATGTCCAGCCGCGCGAGCATGGCGGTGACCTGCGGCCCGCCGCCGTGCACGACCACGGGCCGCAGCCCGGCGTAGCGCAGGAACGCCACATCCTGGGCGAAGGCCGCCCGCAGGTCCGGGTCGATCATGGCGTTGCCGCCGTACTTGACCACGACGACCTTGCGGTGGAACTGCTCGAGCCACGGGAGGGCCTCCACCATGGTGGCCGCCTTGGCCATCGCGCTCAGCAGGCCCGGCGCGTGCCCGCCGGGATGGGTCGGGACGGGCAGGATGCTCATGTGGAGTACGCCGAGTTCTCGTGGACGTAGTCGTGGGTCAGGTCGTTGGTCCAGACCGTCGCACTGACGTCTCCGGCGTGCAGGTCCACGTCGATGTGCACCTCACGTGCAGACAGGTCGACACCGGCTCGGTCCTCCCCGACTCCGCTTGCCCGGCACACCTGCACGCCGTTCATGGCGACGTCGATGGTGAGCGGGTCGAACTGCGCGGTGGTGGTACCGACCGCCGCCAGCACCCGACCCCAGTTCGGGTCGTTGCCGAAGATCGCACACTTGAGCAGGTTGCTGCGGGCCACCGCACGTGCCACGTCGACCGCGTCGGCCTCGGTGGCGGCGCCCAGGACCCGCACGGCGATGTCATGGCTGGCGCCCTCGGCGTCGGCCACGAGCTGGCGGGCAAGGTCGCCGCAGACCTCGACCAGCGCGTCGGTGAGCTGGGCCGGCGGCGGGCTGTGCCCAGAGGCACCGGAAGCGAGCAGGATCACCGTGTCGTTGGTGGACATGCACCCGTCGGAGTCGACGCGGTCGAAGGTGACCTCGTTGGCCACGGCCAGGGCACGCTGGGCCTGCTCCGGCTCCAGCAGCGCGTCAGTGGTGAGTACGACAAGCATCGTGGCCATCCCGGGCGCCAGCATGCCGGCGCCCTTGGCCATCCCCCCGACGGTCCACTCCCCGGCAGGTGCTGCCACCCGCCGCGATGCCTCCTTCGAACGGCTGTCGGTGGTCATGATCGCGCGGGCCGCCTGCGTCCCGGCAGCAACGTCGAGCGTCCCGACGGCTGCGTCGAAGCCAGCCAGCAAGGCCGGCATCGGCAGCCGCTCGCCGATCAGCCCGGTCGAGCAGACCGCGACCTCACCCGCCCCGAGGTCGAGCAGCGCGGCGACGTGCTCCGCCGAGCGGTGCGTGTCGGCGAAGCCCTCTGGACCGGTGCACGCGTTCGCCCCACCGGAGTTCAGCGCCACGGCCCTCACGTGGCCGGCTCGCAACACCTGCTCGGTCCAGAGCACCGGGGCGGCCTTCACGCGGTTGCGGGTGACCAGCCCCGCCGCCGTGCTCGATGGTCCGTCGTTCACCACGACCGCGACGTCCAACCCCCCGGAGGTCTTCAGTCCCGCGGCCACCCCGGCTGCGCGGAACCCGCCGGCCGCGGTGACGCTCACGGCGCCACTCCGACGGCGCTGAGCCCGGACGACTCCGGGAGCCCGAGCATGAGGTTGGCGTTCTGCACGGCCTGGCCGGCGGCGCCCTTCACGAGGTTGTCCAGGGCGGCCACGACAGTCGCTCGTCCGGCGGTGTCGTCGAGGGCGACCTGTAGCTGGGCGCTGTTGGAACCCACGGTCGACGCGGTGCTCGGCCAGGAGCCGGGCGGCAGGACGTGCACGAACGGCTCCTCGGCATAGGCACCCGCCAACGCCTCGTACAGATGGTCCCCGGTGGTGCCGGGCAGCGTGCGGGCGCTGCAGGTCGCCAGGATCCCGCGCGGCATCGGGGCCAGCATCGGCGTGAACGACAGGGTGACCGGCTCGCTGGAGCCTGCCAGCGCCGTGGCCGCGCGCAGGTTCTGCACGATCTCCGGCGTGTGCTGGTGGACCCCGCCGGCCTTGTAGGCGCTCATCGACCCCATCACCTCGCTCCCCAGCAGGCCAGGCCGAGGTGCCCGCCCAGCGCCGGAGGTCCCGCTGGCCGCGACGACCACCACGTCACCCCCGCTGACCAGCCCGGCGACCAGCAGCGGGGCGAGCGCGAGGCTGGCCGCGGTGACGTAGCAGCCCGGGTTGGCGACCCGGCGGGAGGCGCAGATCCGCTCACGCCCGCCCGGCAGCTCGGGCATGCCGTAGGTCCATGTCCCCGCGTGGGACCCCCCGTAGTACCGGGCCCAGTCGACCGGGTCGTGCAACCGGAAGTCCGCCCCGAGATCGACGACGGGCAGGGCGTCCGGCAGGCCCTCGGACAGGGTCGCCGACTCCCCGTGCGGCAGCGCCAGCAGGGCGAGATCCGCCTCGGCCAGCAGGGCGGCGTCGGTGGCCTGGAACCGACGAGCACCCAGCATCGGCAGCTGGGGATGCAGGTCGGTCACCGGCCGCCCGGCCGCCGTACCGGCCATCACCGGCCCCAGCTCGAGTGCGGGGTGGCCGAGCACCAGTCGCAGAAGCTCGCCGCCCGCGTACCCGCTGGCGCCCGCGATCGAGACGCTGGGCATGTCGACCTCCTCCTCGTGTGACCGCGGGCAGCACCCGCCAGGAGTGGAACTCTATACGAGAAGAAGCATGAAGTTGCAACGAGTCAGGCGCCGCGCAGCTCCGCACCGACGGCTGCCTGCGCCGCGGCGACCGCGGAGGCTCGCAACGCCGCGACGTCCTCGTCGGTCAGGGTGCGCTCCGGCGCGCGGAACCGCAGCGTGTAGGCCAAGGACTTGCGACCAGGTCCCACCTGCTCGCCGGTGTAGACGTCGAACAACGCGACGGACTCGAGCATCGGGCCGGCACCCTGCCGGACGGCCTGCTCCACCGCGGCGGCCGGAACCTTCGCGTCGACCACGAGCGCGACGTCCTGCTGGGCGACCGGGAACGCCGAGGGGTGGACCGCCCGGTTGAACGGTTCCTCGTAGTAGGCCAGCCGGATGAGGTCGAGCTCCATGGCGACGCTACGAGCAGGCAGCCCAGCAGCCGTCACCACTCGGGGGTGCAGCTCGCCGGCCCAGCCGACCACCTCGCCGGCGACCACGACCGCCGCGCACCGACCAGGGTGGAAGGGCATCCGTTGGTCCTGCTGCACCTGCACCGGGACGTCGATCGAGCGACCGCTCAGGCGCGCCCAATGCACCGCGTCGGCCCAGGTCACCGCTCGGCCAGGTCCGGCCCAGGTGTCCGGGAGCCAACGCCCGCACGCCACCGCGGCCACGTGGAACGGCTGGTCGGGCAGGTGGGCGTCGAGCGCAGCCAGCTCGTCCGGGGTCGGCCGGCGGTCCACGGGCGGCCGAGGGGCCCGAACCCCGTCCGGGCCGGGCAGGAACACTCGGCCGACCTCGAACAGCATCACGTCGGACTGGCCACGGCCGACATTGCGCCGCAGGGCGGTCAGCAGCCCCGGGAGCAAGGTCGTGCGAAGGAACGGCTGCTGGTCCGACATCGGGTTGACCAGGCGTACCGCTCGGCGCGTCGGGTCGTCCTCGTCCATGCACAGGGCCTGGAAGTCGGCGTCACCGATGAACGGGAAGCTGCGCACCTCCACCCCACCGGCATAGGCCAGGCTCCTGGTGACGCGCAGGGCCCGCCGGAACTGACGCCCACGCCCGGCCCCACTGGCCGGGCCGCTGGGCAGGGTCGTCGGGATGGCGTCGTACCCGACGAGGCGCAGCACCTCCTCGACCAGCTCGACGGGCACGGTGAGGTCCGGACGCCAGGACGGGGGCCGCACCGCCAGGACCGCACCAGCCTCGGCGGAGGCTGGTGGCACGGCCTCCACCTCACATCCGACGGTCTTCAGGCAACGACGGACGCGCTCCTCGGGGACCTCCAGCCCACCGATCCGGCTGGGCAGGTCAACCGGGAGCAGGATCGGCTCGACGTCGGCTCGACGATCGACGTCGGTCTCCCCCGGCGAGACCACACCGCCGCCCAGGTCCACCAGGAGGTCCACCACGGCTTGGGCAGCGGCTGGCGCGACGTCGTGGTCCACCCCGCGCTCGAACCGGCGCGACGCCTCCGAGGGCAGGCGATGGCGCCGGGCGGTCCGGGCGATCGTGACCGGGTCGAAGTGGGCCGCCTCGACCACCACGTCGCTGGTACTCGGGGAGATCTCGGTGCTCGCCCCACCCATGACGCCGGCGAGACCGATGGCGCCGGTGTCGTCGGCGATGACGAGGTCCTCCGGGTGCAGCTCGCGGACATGCTCGTCGAGCGTGACCAGCGTCTCGCCGGCAAGGGCCCGCCGGACCCGAAGGGACCCCACGATGGTGTCGGCGTCGTAGCCGTGGATGGGTTGCCCGAGGTCGAGCATCACGTGGTTGGTGATGTCGACGGCCAGCGAGATCGACCGCATCCCGGCAAGGTGCAGGCGTCGCCGCAACCACGCCGGCGACGAACGCTCAGGGTCGACGCCGCGAACCACCCGAGTGACGAACCGGTCGCAGCCGTCGGCGTCGACGAGCTCGACCGGCCACGCACCGACTGGCGCCGACGGCTGGCGCGAGGGCTCCGCCCCGCCGGCCGCCGCAGCCATGACCGACACGGCGGGGTCGGAGAAGTCCGCCCCGAAGGCGGCAGCCGCTTCACGGGCAACCCCGCGGACCGAGAGCGCGTAGCCGCGGTCCGGCGTGACGGCGATGTCCAGCACCGCCTCCGGAAGCCCGAGGACGGGGTTGGCGTCCTGGCCGGGGACCAGCTCAGGATCGTCGAGCACCAGGATGCCGGCCCGGTCCTCGCCGGTCCCGAGCTCGGCCACGGAGCAGATCATCCCGTCCGAGACGTGGCCGTACGTGGTGCGCCGAGCGATGGCGAATCGCCCGGGCAGGACCGAGCCGGGCAAGGCGACGACGACGAGGTCGCCCACGGCGAAGTTGTGGGCCCCGCAGACGATCCCGCGGGGTGCCTGCTCGCCGACGTCGACCTGGCACCACCGGATGGTCTTGCCGTTGGTGTGCGTCTCGGACTCGAGCTCCACCACCCGGCCGACGACCAGCGGACCGTCGACGACGATCTCCTCGACCTGTTCCACCTCCAGCCCGACGCGGACCAGGCCGTCGGCTACCTCCCGCGGCGTCAGGCTCGCGGGCAGGTCGACGTAGGTGCGCAGCCACGAGAGCGGGATGCGCATCAGATCTCCAGCCCGAACGGCATCGTGAAGCGCACGTCACCTTCCACCACGTCGTGCAGGTCGGTGACGCCGTGGCGAAACATCAGCGTCCGCTCCAGCCCCATCCCGAAGGCGAAGCCGGTCCACCGCTCGGGGTCGATCCCACAGGCCACGAACACGGCCGGGTTGACCATGCCGCACCCGCCCCATTCGATCCAGCCCTCGGACGAGCACGTCCGGCACGGGGCCTGAGGGTTGCCCACCGACGCGCCGCGGCAGACGAAGCAGCGGATGTCCACCTCGGCGGACGGCTCCGTGAACGGGAAGTAGGACGGACGGATGCGGGTGCTGATGCCCTCGCCGAACATCTTCGTCGCGAAGTGGTCCAGGGTGCCCTTGAGGTCGGCCATCGTGACGCCCTCGTCCACCACGAGTCCCTCCACCTGGCTGAACGCGGGCGTGTGCGTCGCGTCGAGCTCGTCGGTGCGGAAGGCCGGCCCGGGGCAGATCACGTAGATGGGGGGCTCCCGGCGCAGCATCGTGCGTGCCTGGACCGGAGAGGTGTGAGTCCGCAGGACGACGCCGGACTCGGGGGACTCCACGAAGAAGGTGTCGGTCATCTCGCGCGCGGGGTGGTCCGGCGGGATGTTCAACGCGTCGAAGTTGTACCACTCGGCCTCGGCCAACGGACCATCCTCGACGTCGTACCCCAGGTGCACGAAGATCTCGGTGACGAGGTCGACGATGGAGGTCAGCGGGTGCCGGGCCCCGGGAGGACGGTCCCAGTGCGGGAGCGTGACGTCGACGGCCTCCTCGGCCAAGGCACGCGCGTCGCGCTCGGCTTCCAGCGCCTGGGTCCGCACCGCCAGCGCTTCGCCCACCACGCGCCGTGCAGCCCCCACGCGCATCCCGGCGTCCTTGCGGGCTGCCGGTGGCAGGGCTCCGATCTCCCGGTTGGCCAAGGCCAGCGGAGAACGGTCACCGGCGTAGGCGACCCTGACCTGGGCCAAGGCATCCAGGTCGGCGGCCGCCGCGATCGCCGCCACCGCGTCTCGTTGTGCCTGCTCGACCCGCTCGGGACGCAGGGGCTCGACCTCGACCGGGTCGTAGTCAGAGTTGGGTGCGGACATAGCCTGGGGAGTCTACGGACCTGCGCGGCGGCAACGGTCGCCGGTCAGGTGCGGGTCGACGACGCGTGCTGCGCCTGCGCCGAGGCGTAGAGGCAGACCGTGGCCGCGGCCGCCAGGTTGAGGCTCTCGGCCGCTCCCCGGATCGGCACCCGCACGGCGGTGACACCGGCTAGGACCGAGGGGTCCTCGCCGAGGGCAAGCGGCTCGGCCGGGTGCACCCCCCAGGCCTCGTTGCCGAACACCCACATGGTGGACCGTTCCAGGACGCCGTCGGCCGCCGCCTCGAACAGGTCGAGGCTTCCGGCACCGTCGGCGAGCAGGACCTGCCAGCCGGCCTCCAGGACGCCGGCTACCGTGGCCGCCGCCTCCACGCCGACCGCGACCGGCACGTGGAAGATGCTTCCCGCGCTGGCGCGGACTGCCTTGGGGCTCGTCGGGTCGGCTGAGCCTGCACTGATCAGCACCCCTGATGCCCCGGCGGCGTCGGCGCTGCGAATCACCGTCCCCATGTTGCCCGGGTCACGGACGTGGGACAGCAGCACCAGCAGGGCCCCCGGCGGCGGGGGGCCGCCGGGCAGGAGGTCCTCGAGGGTGCGGCTGGCCGCCCGACACACCCCGACGATGCCTTGCGGTGTCACCGTGTCGGCGAGCGTGGCCAGCGCTGACGGCTCGCACCAGCGCAGCGGGACCCCGGCACGGTGGAGCCGAGCCACCAGCTCAGCGTGCGACCCCGCGGCGTCCTCGGTGAGGAACACCATCGACAGTGGGGCATCGGCTCGAACGGCGGACTCCAGCGCGTGCGGCCCCTCGACGAGGAACCCACCCTGGCGCCGGCGACCGGCGGTGCTGTTGAGCTGGGCCGCCCGCCTGACCGACCCGCTGGCGCGGGTCAGCAGCGGACGGTCGGCATCAGGCCGCGGGAGCGTTGCGATCCTCCGGAAGGGCGGCCTTGGCCGTCTGCACGAGCGCCGCGAAGGCGGCCTCGTCGTTGACGGCGAGGTCGGCGAGGATCTTCCGGTCGACGGTGACACCGGCTTCCCGCAGGCCCTGCATGAAGCGGTTGTAGGTCAGGCCGTGCGCCCGCGAGGCAGCGTTGATCCTGGTGATCCACAGCCGGCGGAACTGCCCCTTGCGGTCCTTGCGGTCCCGGTAGGCGTAGACGCCGGAGTGGGTGACCTGCTCCTTTGCCTTGCGGTAGAGCCGCGAGCGCTGGCCACGGTAGCCGCTGGCCTGCTCGAGGACGGTACGGCGCTTCTTCTTGGCATTGACTGCCCGCTTCACGCGTGCCATGACGTTGGATCTCCTGAGTCGTGTGGGTCGATGCCCTGGTGGTGGTCGGTCTGGCGCGGCCGGGATCGCTGACCCGCGCCGGCACGACCTCAGCCGATGAGCTTGCGGTACTTCGCGGTGTCGGCCTTGGACAGCTCGGCGTAGGGGGCCAGGCGACGGGTGCGCCGCGAGGGCTTGTGCTCCAGGAGATGGTTCCGGTTGGCCCGGCGGCGGATGATCTTGCCACCGGCGGTCTTGCGGAATCGCTTGCTGGAGCCGCTGTGGCTCTTCATCTTCGGCATGAGGTGCTCTGCTCTCCCTAGGCCGGGTTGGCCGGCTCGTCGTCGCTGTCCGAACTCGTCTTCGCCTCGCTGGTCGGCTCGGCACCGCCCGCCTTGGTCCCGGCCCTGCTCTGAGCCTGCTGGCGGTCCGCACGGTGGGCGGCGCGGTACTCCCGCTCCTCGCGCTGAGCCTCCTCACGCGCGGTGGCCTCGGCCACCTTTGCGACTTCCCGCTCGGCCTTCGCGTCGGCCTTCTTCTTCGTCGGCGCCAGCACCATGACCATGTTGCGACCGTCCTGCTTGGGGGCGAACTCCACGACACCGAGCTCAGCGACGTCCTCGGCCATCCTGCGCAGCAGGCGCAGCCCCAGCTCGGGCCGGGACTGCTCTCGGCCGCGGAACATGATCGTGACCTTGACCTTGTCGCCGGCGGCCAGGAACCGCTCGACGTTGCGCCGCTTGGTCTGGTAGTCGTGGTCGTCGATCTTGGGCCGGAGCTTCTGCTCCTTGAGGATGACATTGGTCTGGTTCCGGCGAGCCTCGCGTGCCTTCATGGCCGACTCGTACTTGAACTTGCCGTAGTCCATGAGCTTGGCCACCGGTGGACGCGAGCCCGGCGCCACCTCGACCAGGTCGAGATCGGCCTCCTGGGCCAGCCGAAGCGCGTCCTCGATGCGGACGATACCGACCTGCTCGCCAGCCGGTCCGACGAGACGAACTTCGGGCACGCGAATGCGGTCGTTGATACGGGGCTCGACGCTGATGGGTCCTCCTCGGTCATGTCAGCCGGCGCACGAGGCCAGCCTGACCGCGCCACCTCGGGCACGCGAACCTCTGCGCCGCCGATGGCGAGGACCGGACCCGACGACCTCGTCCGCGTCCTGAGACGCGCCGGTCGATGCGGGTGGGAGGCTGGCTCCGCTTGCCGCCGGGCCCCGACGGGACCCGGATGGTCGTGTGTCAGGGTAGCACCCCGTGAGCCTCGATCCCCAGTCCGAGCAGGGCGCCCGCGATCTCGCCGACGTACCCGCCGTCGAGGTGCTCTCGACCGTGGCACTGCACCTCATGAGTGCGGCCGCAACCCAGCTCGGCCTTGCCGAGGACCTGCCGGAACACCGTGACCTGCACGAGGCGCGCGCCCTGATCGACGGTCTGGCGGGACTCGTCGTCTCTGCCGCCCCGCACCTGGGGCACCACCACGCCGCCCCGCTGCGCGACGGGTTGCGCACCCTGCAGCTGGCCTTCCGCGAGGCATCTCGGCCCGAGGACCCCCCTGGGCAGGGTCCGGGTGAGGCGGTGACCGGACCTGTGCTCCCGAGCGGTCACGCATGAGCAGTCGAGCGACCGCTCGGCACGTGGCACGGGGGAAGGATGGTGCCGTGCGGATCGCCCTGCTGCTGTTCGACCAGGTGGACCTCCTTGACGTCGGTGGCCCCTACGAGGTCTTCCTCACCGCGAATCGGCTGACGGCCCGACGGGGCCAGGCCGAGCCCTTCGAGCTCGATACCGCGGCGGCCGGTGACACCACGGTGACCGCCTACGGCGGGCTTGGCCTTCGCCCTTCGATCACGCTGGGGGCGCTGGCCGAGGTGGGTCCAGAGGTCCTCATCGTCCCCGGGGCCGTGGCCATCGACGAGGTGCTCGCAGACGCCGACCTGCAGTCGGCGTTGGAGCTCCTGCTGCCCCGGACCACGGTGACCGCGAGCGTGTGCACCGGGGCCTTCCTGCTCGCCGCACATGGTCTGCTCGACGAGGGACCGTTCACGACGCACGTCGAGGACCTGATCGAGCTCGGGCGTCGCCTGGCGAGGCCGCAGGACGCATTGGACCACCGCTGGGTCGACCGGGGCCCGGTGGTCACCGCCGGCGGGCTCAGCGCCGGCATCGACATGGCCCTTCACCTGGTCGAACGGTTCGCCGACCGGGCGCTGGCGTCGACGTCGGCAGCGCAGCTCGGTCACCACTGGGACCGCGAAGGGGGCTTGGACTGGGTCCAGGGCTGAGGGAGCCAGGGGGCGCAGCGGCGGTCCTGCGCGGCGCGGACCGTCACGCCTCGACCGCCACCCTGGCACCGAGCGCGACGAGCACGGTCCCGGACGCCGCCTCCAGGCGCCGTCGGACCTTCGGGCGACGGAACCACGCCCCCGTCCTTGCCACCCCGGCCGCGAGGCCGAGGTAGAGAACGGTCTCCACCGCCACCTGCACGAGGGCGAGCAACGCGGTCGTGGCGAACAACGGCCGGTCCGCAGGCACGAACTGGGGATAGAAGGCCAGCATGAAGACGGCGGCCTTGGGGTTGGCCATCTGTACGAGGAAGCCCTCACCGAACGCCCCCATCTGGGAGCGTCCGGTAGGCGCGACCTCCGGCAGGGGGATCGGGGCGTCACCGACAACCCCACGCAGGCGCCAGGCCCCGAGGAGCGCCCGCGTCCCAAATGCCATCAGCACGAAGGCACCGAGGACCCGTAGCACGAGGTAGGCCACCTCGGATGCGGCGACCAAGGCGGCGAATCCGGCTGCGGCCAGCAGAGCCCACGCGTACAGCCCCGCCTCGATGCCAAGCACCGTGGGGACGGCCCCCCGGAATCCGCGCAAGGCAGCTCGTCGCAGGATCAGCGCCATCGCAGGCCCTGGCGTGGCAGCGATGAGCAGCACCGCCAGCACGAAGGCGGACAGGTTCACGCCCAGCAGGGTCACCCCGGAAGTATGGCGGGATCGCTCACCGACTCGGGCGGTGATCGGCGGCGGCCCGTTCCCCTGAGGGTCGGGCTCGACGTCGACGGACCAGCAGCGTGGCGCTGATGAGTCCCACCCAGATCGGGAAGGTGAGCGCCAGCGGCTCGAACAGGGCGACGTTCACCACCTGGACGACCGCGATCGCGGTCCCTGCCCACAGCAACCACCGCGGGAACAGGCCGTACTTCCTGGCCACGCTGTTGCTCGACAGGATGACCAGCGTCTGCAGCCGGATGGCGAGCACGAAGACCAGCCCGTTGGCGATCGAGCGCAGGCTGGCGAGCGTCTCGACCGCTGGCAGCCCAGCGCCGGACGCGGTGCTCGCGAAGGGCGCCGCGACCAGGGAGGCGGCCACGAGGTAGAGCACCGCGAAGCTCGTGCCACCGGCCACGAAGACCGTGCTCGCGAACTGGTCCTCGACGGGCATCCGTCGTCGGAGCACCGCCATGAACCAGAAGAAGGACACCGCGGCGAAGGGCACGAGGGCGTAGCCGAACCTCATCGCCTCGTGGGTCTGCGGATCGGCGATGACCGCGGCGGCCTCGGCCGAGGTGGCTCCCGGTGGCGGAAGGGCTCGACGGATGACGGTGACGGAGGCGACGTAGAGCCCGGAGAAGAGCAGCCCGCTCACGGCCGCGGCCTCGATGGAGACGAGCTGCTCGCGCCACCTCGCAGCCCGGTCCGCACGCGCGGCCGGCTGCGACGGCCCCGTCGGCCCCGACGGCCCCGACGGCCCCGACGGCTCTGAACCCTGCGCAGCGCTCACGCCGTTCCTCCCGCCAGCGATGGCTCGATCCACACGACCTCGGACGCCATGATGCCGGGCCGCCCGCAGGAGGACGCCACTTCGACAACCTTCGGCAAACCCCGGTCCAGCCGCCACTGTCGGGCTACCGTCAGGACTCACCCCCGTCGAGGCCGCTGGCCTCGCCCAGCCCTCAGGAAGGCAGGACCATGCCCGGACTTGACGACGTGACCAGCGCAGTGAGCGGAGCCGGCTCGATGCTTACCGGCAAGGCGGCTGAGCTGATCGGCCCGTTGAGCGACGCACTCGCGGGCTCCGGCGGGATGAGCGGCATGCTCGATCGGCTGAAGTCCGGGCCGATCGCCGAGCAGGTGCAGACCTGGATGACCGATGCCCCGAACCTGCCCGTCACGCCGGAGCAGGTGCAGCAGGCGCTGCGTCCGGAGACGCTGACGGCGCTCGCGCAGAAGTCCGGTCAGAGCGTCGAGCAGGTCTCCGCGACGCTCGCGGAGTCCCTGCCCAAGCTGATCGAGACCGTGACCTCCAAGGGGTCCTTGCTCAAGCCCGACCAGCTCAGTGGCTTGGCCTCGAGTATCCCCGGGGTGGGGAAGCTGCTGGGGGGCTGAGCAGCAGCTCGGCAGGCGTCATCCCTGACAGCACCATCCCGGAGCCCCGGGCAAGCACGGCGTCCAGGTCCAGGCCATGTCGCGGGGCGCCAGATGCCTGGTAGGCCGTCAGCCGGTCGACGCCACGCGCAAGGACGCGTCCGGCGCCCCTCCGGTTGCCGCGAGCGGCGTGGGTGATCGCGACACAGAGCTGCGCCAGGCCCTGCCACAGCTCGCGCTCGTCGATCGGCCCCTCCTTCCAACGGGCCTCCAGCACCTCGTGCGCGGCAAACGGCCGACCCTCGACCATGAGTCGGTCGACCTCGGCGATCGTGTCCATGGGCGGCAGCGGTTGCTCGCTCACCGGCTCCACGCCCGCCGCGCCGTAGGGCAGCGGTCGGCCGAGCTCGTCTCGAGGCCTCGCCTGGCGCGGCCGACCGTCGGATTCTCGGTCACGGTCAGCCTCGCCCCAGCTCGTCATGCCGGTCACGATAGGCAACCGGCGTCCGGCATGATCGCTTCGTGCCGCACCGCTGGGGGTATCTCGAGCACGCGTGGCCTATTGCGATGGCCCATCGCGGCGGGGCTGGTTTCCCGGAGAACACGATGGCCGCATTCGGCCACGCGGTCGCGCTGGGCTACCGGTACGTCGAGACCGACGTGCGGGCGACCGCCGACGGTGCGCTGCTGGTCTTCCACGACGAGTCGCTGGACCGGGTCAGCGACCGCGTCGGCCAGCTGCGCAGGCTCACCCACCGCCAGGTCAGGCGCGCGACGGTCGGCGGAGAGCCCGTCCCCAGCCTCGAGGACGTCCTCGGGACCTGGCCAGAGCTCCGGGTGAACATCGATGTCAAGCACGACGACGCGGTGCGCCCGCTGCTCAACGTCCTGCACCGGACCAACGCCTACGAGCGGGTGTGCGTCGGGTCCTTCAGTGATCGCCGCATCCGAGCGCTCCGGCGCGTGCTCCCGTCGCGAACGGCGACCTCGCTGGCGCGAGGCGAGGTGGCTGCCCTCGTGGCCGCCAGCCGGGCGCCGGGTCTGGACACCCTCGTCCCCATCGACGTGCCCTGCGTCCAGGTCCCGGTCCACCACCGTGGTGTCCCTGTGGTCACGGAGGCATTCCTGGCGGCCGCCCATCGTCAGCGCCGCCAGGTCCACGTGTGGACGGTCAATGAGCCGGCAGAGATGACGCGCCTGCTCGACCTCGGGGTGGACGGCCTCGTCACCGACGCCACCGAGTCGTTGGCCGCGCTGCTCACCAGCCGTGGCCAGTGGGACGTCGACCGATGAGACAGCTCGTGGGCCCGGGCCCGCTGGCCGACCCCCGAGCACGACGTCGCGAATGGCGTTCCTGGTACTTCTACGACTGGGCGAACTCCGCCTTCGTCACCACGGTCGGGACGGTGCTCCTCGGTCCCTACCTGACCACCGTGGCCGAACGCGCCGCCTGCGGACAGGTGGGCACCCCTGAGGATCCCTGCACCGGGTCGCTGTCGGTGCTCGGCGTCTCGGTCGCCGCCGGGTCGCTCTCGAGCTACACCGTCACGTTCGCGACCCTGCTCAGCGCGGTGGTCCTGCCGATCGTCGGGTCCTTCGCCGACCGCACCTCACGCAAGCGCCACCTGATGACCGGCTTCGCCTGGGCGGGCTCCCTGGCAGCTGCTCTGCTGGCCCTCGTCACCGGCACCAACTGGCAGCTCGGTGCGTCGTTGCTGGTGGTCGCCGGCATCTGCCTCGGCTCGTCGTTGGTCGTCTACGACTCCATCCTCAACGACATCAGCGCCGAGGCCGACCGCGACGCTGTCTCCAGCCGCGGCTGGGCGCTGGGGTACCTGGGCGGCGGGCTGCTGCTGGCCGCCAACCTAGGCCTGTTCACCGTCGCCGAAGACCTCGGGCTCAGCGCGGAGCAGGCCGCGCGGATCAGCTTCGTATCAGCCGGGCTGTGGTGGGGCCTGTGGACCTTGGTGCCCTTCTTCGGGCTCCGGGACCGCCCACCGTCCAACGTCGAGCCCGCGGTCGGCGGCCTGGTTCGGTCTTCCTTCACCCAGCTCCGGGCCACGCTGCGCGACCTGCGGCACTACCCGCAGACCCTGCTGCTCCTCGTCGCCTACCTCTTCTACAACGACGGCATCCAGACCGTGATCGCCTCAGCCTCGGTGTTCGGCAGCCGCCAGCTCGGCCTCGGGCAGCAGACCCTGGTGCTCGCCATCCTCGTCGTCCAGTTCGTCGCGTTCTTCGGCGCGCTGGCCCTCGGTCGGCTGGCTCAGCGGATCGGGTCACGGCGCACCATCCTGGCCAGCCTGATCGTCTGGAGCGGGCTCTCCGGCGCCGCCTACTTCCTCCCCGCCGGCGCAGTGGGGCCGTTCCTGCTCCTCGCGGTCGGGATCGGCCTGGTCCTCGGGGGCAGCCAGGCCCTCTCGCGCTCGCTCTACAGCCTCCTGGTGCCCGCCGGTCGCGAGGCGGAGTACTTCGGGCTGTACCAGGCCGCCGAGCGAGGGACGTCGTGGCTCGGCACGCTCACGTTCGGACTGGTCTTCCAGGCCACCGGCTCCTACCGGTTGGCGATCGTGGCGTTGCTGGTGTTCTTCGTCATCGGCTTCGCCCTGCTGCTCCGCGTGGACGTCGGCAAGGGCATCCAGGATGCCGGCAACCGCGAGCCCGCGATGGTCTGAGCGGCCCTCACCGGGAGAGCAACCGAAGGGCAGTCAGGCCCTCGGCAGCAGCGCTGGCACCGGCGAAGGCCGCGGCCCGCCGCGCCGGCTGCTCCTCGAGTGTCCCCAGCTCGCTGAGCAGGACATACGCCACGGAGTCGAAGACATCCGTGGCGGCCATGAGGCCCAACCAGCCCGCCCCACTCCGGCCGCGAAGCACGGCTGAGACGGTGCCCACACCCAGGAGGACCTCGCGGACCCCCAGGGCACGCACGTACGGGCGTGCCGCCTCCAGCTGAGCGTCGGACACACCCAAGGCAGCGGCCAGTCGCTCAGGCGCCACCATCGCCCAGCCGGCGATCCCGACCCGGAGCGCGCCAAGCCCGCTGACCAGCACGGGCGCCCCGGAGGTCCGGGCTGCCGGTGCCTTCGACGTCGAAACGACCACGTCGACACGCTAGCGCGCCGCTGCCCGCCGGGCGCAAGCGGCTCGCGTACGTCGCAGACCGTGGAGGTTTGGATGCTGGAACAACGGGAACGATGCAGGCGTTCATCAGAGGTCACGCCACTCTCGGCGTGGAGAGGACTGATCACCACATGCCAGAACGATCTACGCTGCGGGGCTCCCGCCTGGGAACCGTCAGCTACGAGGACGAGCGCAACGTCGTGTTCGCCGAGCGGCAGGACGTCACGTTCGTATGCCAGGACGACCACGTCACCATCGTGCCGATGTCGTTGGAGGCCGACGTCCCGGCCGTCTGGGAGTGCCACCGGTGCGGCAACGTGGCGCAGCGGACCGACGGCACCGAGCCGGAGCGCAAGCCCGGCAAGGCGGCCCGGACACACTGGGACATGCTGCTGGAGCGTCGCACGATCGACGAGCTGGAAAGCCTCTTGCAGGAACGACTCTCGCTGCTAAGGTCCGGAGACGGTGCCGGTGCGGCAACCGAGGCGAGGAACGTCTCGCCGACTGTGAAGACCAGGCGAGGTCGCAAGACCGCCTGACCGTCGACCGGGTACCCACCCCCCGTTTCCCGGCCGACGACCCGAGCCGCGTCGTTCCCCCCGACGACGCGGCTCGGCCTTGTCGTGCCCCGGTTCCCTTCGTGGGGACCCCGGTGGAGTGCTCTTCAGGTCTGGAGTCCTCTTGAGGTCCCTCACCGGGGCCGGACCCATCGCGCCAAGCGGTCACGGACCCCCCACCGCGTCACGTTCCACAAGGCTTCGCGGACGATGTCCGAGCTCATCTTGCTCTGCCCCTGCTCGCGCTCGACGAACGTGATCGGGACCTCGCTCAGTCGCAGGCCGGCCGCCACCGCGCGCCGGGTCAGGTCGACCTGGAAGCAGTACCCCTCGGACTCCACGTCGGCGAGGTCCATCCGAGCCAGTCCCTCGGCCCGGTAGGCCCGGTAGCCGGCAGTCGCGTCATGCACCGGGAGCCCCAGCATGAGCCGGGTGTAGACGTTCCCGCCACGCGAGAGCAGGAGTCGACGCCGAGGCCAGTCGAGGACGGCCCCGCCAGGCACGTAGCGAGAGCCGATCACCACGTCGGCCTTGGCGAGACGCTCCAGCAACCGCCCGAGCTGCTCGGGCGGGTGCGAGCCGTCGGCGTCCATCTCGACCAGGACGTCGTAGCCGCGCTCCAGACCCCAGGCGAAGCCGTCCAGGTACGCGCGACCGAGACCGTCCTTGCCGGCCCGGTGGAGCACGTGCACAGCCGGGTCGCAGGCCGCCAGGGCATCCGCGACTGCCCCGGTGCCGTCCGGCGATGCGTCGTCCACGACCAGCGCGTCGACGTCCGGCCGACAGTCACGCAGCCGGCGAATCACCCCGGGCAGCGAGGCCCGTTCGTCGTAGGTCGGGAGCACCACCAGAACACGCCGGAAGCCGTACGCATCTTCGCTCACGGACTCGCCCGCTGGTGGATGTCGGCGTCCAGCGAGGCATCCTCCTTCAGCGCCCCGCGACCGGGACGGGCGGCCCTCCTGCCCCATACCGTTCCGAGGACGACCCCGAGGCCGCCCAGCAGTGCAAGCGCGCCCTCCACCCACGGGACCAGCCCGGTCCAAGCCGAGCCACCGCCGACCCGCAGCGCGACCTCTTCCACGACGACGTCCTGGGTGAACTCGGCCGTTCGAACCCGGACGGTCCCGTCGGCCTCGATCACACCACTGACCCCGCTGGTCGCGGCGACCAGCACCGGGATGCCGTGCTCGATGGCCCGGAGCCGCGAGATCGCGAACTGCTGGTCAGGCTGACCCGTGCGGCCGTAGGTGGCGTTGTTCGTCTGGACGACCACGACCTGCGCCCCACCGACGACGACGTCACGCACCTCGAGGTCGTAGGCGATCTCGAAGCAGATCACGTCCCCCACCAGGACCGGCCCGAGCTGGAGCAGCCCCGGCTCGTCCCCCGCGGCGAAGTCCCGTGGTACCAGGTCGAGCCGGCCGACCAACGGTGCCAGCTGCTCGCGGAAGGGGATGTACTCCCCGAAGGGAACCGGGTGCCGCTTCACGTAGCGGTCCCCCGAGCCGTCCTCGGGATCCCACACGATCCCGCTGTTCTCGACCTCTGTCCCGTCCTCGCTGGCCACCAGCGCCCCGACCAGCGTCGGAGCTCCCACCGTCTGAACCGCCTCGTCTATGAGTGCCGCGGCGGTGGGATCGGCGAACGGATCGATGTCGGAGGAGTTCTCCGGCCAGACGACCACGTCGGGCGCCGGGGCCCGGCCCTGCTCGACGTCGGCTGCCAGCGCCAGCGTGGCGTCCACGTGGTTCTGGAGCACCTGCTGGCGTTGTCCGAGAAAATCCAGCCCGAGCCGAGGGACATTGCCCTGGACGAGCGCGAAGGTCGCCGACCCCGCAGCGTCCGAAGACCCGGTCACCCTCGGTTGCACGACGAGCGTGTGCACCAGTGCAGCCGAAGCGAGCAGGCCCGCGACCAGCAGTCCCGCAACGCCGGCGCGGAGGCCAGCACCTAGGCGACCACCCTGGGCCGAACCAGCCACGCGGCGCTCCCGCAACGCCACGCTTCCGGCGGCGAGCAGCACGCCCGTCGCCGCGACCACGGCCGTGACCCCGGCGGCTCCTGCCACCGAGGCGAATGCTGCGTACGGCGAGTCCACGGTGCCGAACGCGAGGCGGCCCCAGGGGAAGCCACCGAAGGGGAAGCGTGAGCGCAGCGCCTCGACGAGGACCCACACCCCGGCCGCCCACAGCGGCCAGGCACCCAGGCGAGCCGTGACGGCCAGCCCGAATCCGAGCAGCAGCCAGAAGGAAGCCTCGAGCAACGTCAGGCCCACCCAGGCGTCGACGCCGACAACCCGGATCCACTCCAGCAGCAGGCCGAAGAAGCCGACCCCGGCGACGAGGCCGAGCACAGCCCCCTGTCGACCGCGCACGTCAGCGCAGGCCGCGGTCAGCAGGCCGACGCCCACCGGGACGAGCAGCCACAAGTCGTAGGGCGGGAAACCCAGCGCAAGCAAGATGCCGGCGGCGAGGGCCACGGCGAGGCGGCGCCGACTCATGCGGGGGCTGGGGGTGAGCGTCGTCATCGCCGGCAGATCATGGCTGGTAGATCGTGCGCCCCTGCCGCACGGTGCGCAAGCAGGTCGGCTCTGGGACGTCGGGGTCGAGGTCGGGCAGCCCAGGGACGCCGGCTCGCGGATCGGTGGACCACGCGGCGACGCGCTCGTCCGGTGTCTGGACGAGGAGGTCACCGTCCACCTGCCACACCGCGTAGTCGGCCCGGGCACCCGGGGCAAGGACGCCGACGTCCTCGACCCGTGCCGCCCGCCAGCCACCTCGGGTGTGCGCGGCGAAAGCCGCCCGAACGGTGAGCCGGTGCGCCGGAGTCCGGTGTCGACTGGCGGCCCGCACCCCGGCCCACGGGCCTATCGGGGTCACCGGGCTGTCCGACCCCATCGCCAGGGAGACACCCGCGCGAACCATGGCGGCGAACGGGTTGAGCGTGGCGGCCCGCTGGACGCCGAGGCGCTCGGCGTACATGCGCTCAGCACCACCCCAGCGTTCGTCGAATGCAGGCTGGACGCTCAACACGACCCCGAGCCTGGCCAGCACCGACAGGTGCTCCCCCGCCACCATCTCGGCGTGCTCCATGCGATGGCGCGCCGCGACGACAGCGGCGGTGCCACAGCGCCGCTCGGCCGCCAGCAGCCCCTGCACCACCGCGTCCACGGCCGCGTCCCCGATGCAGTGGAAGCCGCCCTGTCGGCCGGCCTCGCTGCAGGCAAGCACGTGCTCGCCCACCTCCTCGACCGTCAGCAATGCGCTGCCACGATGCTCTGGGGCATCGGCGTACGGCTCGACCAGCCAGGCAGTCCGTGAGCCGAGTGCGCCGTCCACCCGCAGGTCCCCGGCCAGGCCCGCCACGTCGAGCTCGACCAAAGCCTCCACGGCACCCCAGTACCCGTACACCTCGGGCAGCCCGACATCACTCCCCAGGGCGAGCGCTGCAGCCAGGTCAGGCACTGCGGCGATGTGCGGGGCGCCCATCTCGTGCACCGCGCTCACTCCGAGGCTCGCCGCCCGGCTCAGCGCGTATCGCTGGTGCTGGGCTCGCTGGGCCGCGGACAGCAGGTCGCGTGAGGCGCGTCGGCAGCGGTCGTTCGCCTCGCCGCTCACCAGGCCCGACGGGGCTGACACGTTCAGGCGGGTCGCCAACGCCGGCGTGACCAGCGCCGAGTGCGAGTCCACGCGTCCGAGGTATGCGGGCCGATCGCCCACCGCGCGCTCCAGCTCCTGCGCCGTCGGCACCCGACGTTGGGGCCACGTGGTCTCGTCCCACCCGTGGCCCACGAGGACCCCGTCGGCCACGCTGGCGTCGGCCCGAGCAGACGCGGCGAGCAGGTCCAGCATCCCCGTCAGCGAGTCGGCCGCCGAGAGGTCCAGGGCGGCGGCCAGGCCGGTCTCGGTCAGGTGGACGTGCGCGTCGACGAATGCCGGCGTCACCAGCGCTCCAGCCAGGTCGAGGACCTGGTCGACGCCGTCGGCGTGCATGTCGGCAGCGCCGTCCTGGCCGACCCAGGCGATCGTGTCGTCCACCACGACCATGGCCGTGGCGAACGGGTCCACCGGGGAGTACACGTGCCCACCGCGCAGCAGCGTGACCCGGCTCACCGCCCAGACCTCACGACGTGGTCGGCCGATGCGCGGCCGTCAGCGCCGCAGCCAGGTCTGGCGCGACGCGGGCGGAGATCCGAGTGCCTTCCGCGACATGCTCGAGCGCGAGCACCTCCCCGGACTCGTGCACACGCGCCACCAGGTCGCCACGCGTGTACGGCACGAGGAGGTCGTCGACAGCCACCAGCGGCTGCGGCAGGTCCGCGGCGATGGCCTGCGCCAAGGACTCGATGCCTGCGCCCGTGCGGGCCGAGACCTCGACCAGGTGCGGCTCTGCCCGGCGCAGGCGCTCCAGCACCATCGGGTCGGCCAGGTCGATCTTGTTGACCACGACCAGCTCACGGACCTGCTCGGCGCCGATCTCAGCCAGCACGTCGCGCACGGCACGCAGCTGCCCTTCCGGGTCCGTGTCGGCGCCGTCGACGACGTGCAGCAGCAGGTCGGCCTCGACGACTTCCTGCAGCGTGGAGCGGAAGGCGGCGACGATCTGGTGCGGCAGGTGCCGGACGAACCCCACCGTGTCGGCCAGGGTGAAGACCCGGCCGTCGGCGGTGCGGGCCCGACGGACCGTTGGGTCCAACGTGGCGAACAGGGCGTCCTGGACCAGCGCGTCAGACCCGGTGAGCCGGTTCAGCAGCGACGACTTCCCGGCGTTCGTGTACCCGGCGATCGCCACGGCTGGGACGTCGTGTCGACGCCGCTGCGCTCGGGTGGTCTGCCGGTTGCCGTGCAGCTGGGCGATCTCCCGGCGCAGCCTGGTGATCCGTCGCTGGATGCGTCGTCGATCGGTCTCGATCTTCGTCTCGCCCGGTCCGCGCCCGCCGATGCCGCCACCGGCGGCACCCACTCGTCCACCGGCCTGACGCGACAACGATGCTCCCCAGCCACGCAGACGCTGGGTGAGGTACTCCAGCTGCGCGAGCTCGACCTGCGCCTTGCCCTCCTTGCTCCGGGCGTGCTGGGCGAAGATGTCGAGGATGAGGATCGTGCGGTCGACCACCTTGACGCCGACCCGGTCCTCCAGTGTGCGCAGCTGGGCAGCCGACAGCTCGCCGTCGCACACCACCGTGTCGGCACCGACCGCGGCGACCACGTCACGCAGCTCGATCACCTTGCCCGAGCCCACGTAGGTTGCCGGGTCCGGGGAGGAGCGGCGCTGCAGGAGCGCGTCGAGCACCGTCGAGCCCGCCGTCTCGGCCAGCGCCGCCAGCTCGGCCATGCTTCGCTCGGCGTCGGCGTGGGTGCCGCTCGTCCAGACACCGACCAGCACGACGCTCTCCAGCCGGAGCCGTCGGTACTCGACCTCGCTGACGTCTCGAAGCTCGGTGGACAGGCCGGAGACGCGGCGCAAGGCCTGCCGGTCCTCGAGGTCCAGGATGCCGCGGCTGGTCTCGTCAGGCTCGAACGGAGTGGTCATCCCCCTCAGGGTCCCATGCCCGTGAGCAACGCGCCTTCGGCGACGAGCACCGCGGGCCCGGTCAGCTCAAGCTCGCCACCGACCGCGGCCACCGTCAGCGAGCCACCGGGCACGTCGACGCGGTAGGCCACCTCGGCGTCGTCGTCGCCCATCGCGACCCACGCCGCAGCGCACACGCCCGTCCCGCACGAGCGAGTCTCACCCACGCCCCGCTCGAACACACGGAGCCGGACATGTCTGGGACCAACACGGGCGACCACCTCGACGTTGGCGCCATCGGGGAACGTGACCGACGGGCTCAGTCGTGGCGCCGGCGTGAACAGGTCGGGGTCCTCCAGCAGGTCCAGCCCGGCAGCGAGATCCAGCATGACCACGGCGTGCGGGTTGGGGACGGCGACAGCCGCAGCCGGGTGCCTCACCCCGAGCAGGGTGACCTCCGCGCCGGGGGCGTGCGGCATCACGGTGGCCGGTCCCATGCGAACGGCGTATCGGGGAGTCCCGAGATCATCGCCGGCCCCGCAGTCCCCGGTGACCCGACGCACCGCGCGAAGGCCTCCCCGGGTGAGGATCGGCAACCAGTCCCCACCCAGCTCGCCGATGGTGTCCAGGTAGCGGGCCATCACCCGGATGCCGTTGCCGCACATCTGGGCGACTGAGCCGTCGGCGTTGCGGTAGTCCATGAACCAGGCCGCGCGCCCCCAGGTCTCGGCCAGACCGGTGACCGCGGGCTCTGCCCCGGTCCGCACGACGCGGATGACACCGTCGGCGCCCACACCCGCGCGCCGATCGCACCACGCCCTCACCGCCACCGGGTCGCTCGCCACACGCGCAGGGTCGGTCGCGGCCGGCACCAGCAAGAAGTCGTTCTCCGTGCCGTGCCCCTTGAGGAAGGCGACGCCCGCGCTCACGACGTGGATCCTAGGCGCAGCACGGCCAAGGACTGCTCCAGCAAGGCGTCGACAGAGGTCGCGTGCAGCCAGTGGATCCGCGGGTCCCGACGCAGCCAGGACTCCTGACGCCGCACCAAGCGCCGCGTCGCGCTCACCGTCCGCTCCACCGCCTCCACCTGCGTGCACCGCCCGGCGAGCAGATCCATGGCCTGCACATAGCCGATCGCCCGCCCGGCAGTGGGCGCCTGCTCCAGCCCAGCCGCCAGCAGCCGGGCGGTCTCCTCGAGGAGGCCGTCGGCGAACATCCGCTGAACACGAGCCTCGATCCGACGATCCAGCACCTCCCGAGGCACCGCGATCCCGAGCGTCATCGTCGGCTCGCGACGATAGGTCAGGCTCGGCAGGCTCGCCGCGAAGGGTCGGCCAGTGAGGTCGATGACCTCCAGCGCCCGCACGATGCGGCGAGCGTTGCTGGGGAGCACCTGAGCTGCCGCCCGCGGGTCCAGGCTCGTGAGCCTGGCATGCAAGGCCGCCGGACCCTGCGCAGCCAGCTCCGCCTCCAGCCGGGCGCGCACCACCGGGTCCGTTCCGGGGAACTCGAAGACGTCGAGCAGGCCGCGGACGTAGAGCGGCGAGCCGCCCACCACGACCGCCGTGACACCGCGCTCCGCGAGCACGTCCAGGACGACGTCAGCCCGCTGGACGTACTCGGCCACCGAGCCACGCTCGGTCACGTCCAGGACGTCCAGGAGATGGTGCGCCACGCCGGCCCGTTCGACCGAGGTGAGCTTCGCCGTGCCGATATCCATCCCGCGGTACAGCTGCATAGCATCGGCGTTGACCACCTCGCCGCCGAGTCGCTGACCCAGGCGCACCCCCAGCTCGCTCTTGCCCGCCGCCGTCGGGCCCACCACCGCGATCAGTCGCGCAGGCTCGGCTGCGGGGGCAATCGAACGCTGCCCCGAGCTCACAGCCGACGCCACGCCACCACGTGGTACCCGACACCGAGCGGGGCGTCGCGGTAGAAGCGCTGGGTCCGCCAGGTCGGGGCGGGCCCGCCCGGACCGCTGCCGGTAGCGCCTTCGGAGTCCTGCTCGCACGCGGTCGCCACGAGGGCGAAGGTGGGACGCCCCTCGAACACCAGGCTCGACCCGAGGGCCGGGTCGAAGGCCGCGAGCGCCCGCAGGTCCGCGGCCTCCAAGGCTGTCGCGAGCGTCTCGTCGGTGGCTGGCGCCCGCTCGTCGAAGGCACCCGGCGCCTTGGCCGTCATCGTGGCCGGCCCGTCCGCGGCGACCACGAGCACCGTGTGCTCCGCCTGCAGGGGTTCGAGCAGCTGCGTTCCGAGGGATCGGCTCTGCTCGGCAGTGGCTCCTTCGGGCACACCGAAGAACCTCGACACCGTCCGGCCGCGATCACGGGCGAGCCAGGTACCCACCGACAGAGCTCGGGATGCGGCGGCAGGGACGCCGAGGTCGATCGGGTCGACGCCGAACCCACCGAAGGACCCGCCCCGGCCGGATGACCCGGCCGGCACGCCGTACGCGGCATCGACGAACCCTTCGACCGGCGCAGCCCCGAGCACCACCACGGAAGCATCCGGGTGGGCAGCCGACGTAGCCCAGTCCATCGCCGATCGGCATGCCCGTCGAAGCGGGTGGAGCAGTTCGTCGGCCGGGTTGGCGATGCCCGGGACGAGCAGGGGCGTCGCCGGGCAGACGACGACAGCCTCGATCACGTCGCCCAGCCGGGCAGGTCTCGGGAGCTCATGGCAAGCCGAGGAAGACCGGCGCACGGGAGCCAGTGTCGGTCCCGGGGGTGCCGGGCGCCTCGTTGACGGCAGCCCACCGATCGCCCGCCACCGTCCGTCGCAGCCGGTAGGTAGACCCATCGGCCAGGAGGTGGTGTGGAGCGGCGTAGGTCACGCGGGTGGTGACCATGTCCCCGGGCCTGGGCTGCTCCGCACCGTCGGGGACCGTGACGTGCACCAACCGGTTGTCGGCGGCGCGACCCGAGACACGTCCGGTGTCGCTGTCCTTGCGCCCTTGCCCCTCGGCGACGAGCAGGTCCACGGCGCGGCCGACCTGGGCCTGGTTCTCGGCCAACGTCACCTCCTCGACCACGTCCACGAGGCGCTGGTAACGCTCACGGACCACCTCGGGCGCGATCTGGTCCTCCATCGTGGCGGCGGGGGTGCCCGGGCGGGGGGAGTACTGGAAGGTGAACGCGGCGGCGAAGCGGGCTTCGCACACCACCCGCAGGGTCTCGGCGAAGTCGTCCTCGGTCTCTCCCGGGAAACCCACGATGATGTCCGTGGTGATCGCCGCCTCGGGCAGGGAGCGCCGTACGTCGTCGACGATCTGCAGGAAACGCTCCTGGCGGTAGGAGCGGCGCATCCGGCGAAGCACCCGGTCAGACCCACTCTGCAGCGGCATGTGCAGCTGCGGCATCACCGTCGGCGTCTCGGCCATGGCGGCCACCACCTCAGGGGTGAAGTCCTTGGGATGCGGGCTGGTGAACCGCACCCGCTCCAGCCCGGCCACCGCGCCCACGCGGCGCAGCACCGTGTCGAAACGGACCCCCTCGGTCGCGGCCGAGTCGACCGTGCCGTAGGCGTTGACGTTCTGCCCGAGCAGGGTCACCTCGAGGACGCCGTCGGCCACCAGCGCCTCCACCTCGGCGACGATGGACTGCGGGGCCCGGTCGCGCTCGCGACCACGCAGGGCAGGCACGATGCAGAACGTGCAGGTGTTGCTGCACCCGACACTGATCGCCACCCACGCCGCGTATGGGCTCTCCCGGAGCGTGGGCAGCGTCGACGGGAACACCTGCAGGGACTCGGCCAGCTCGACCTGTGCCTCCTGCTCGAGACGGGCGCGTTCGAGCAGGGTCGGCAACGCGTGCAGGTTGTGCGTGCCGAAGACGACGTCGACCCACGGCGCCCGGCGGACGATCTCGCCTTGGTCTTTCTGCGCCAGGCAGCCCCCAACAGCGATCTGCAGGCCGGAGTTGGCCGCCTTCACGGGCGCCAGCATCCCGAGATGACCGTAGAGGCGGTTGTCGGCGTTCTCCCGGACCGCGCAGGTGTTGAACACGACAAGCTCTGGCTGCTCACCGGCGGCTGCAGGCCAGTAGCCGGCCGACTCGAGCATGCCGCAGAGCCGCTCCGAGTCGTGCATGTTCATCTGGCACCCGAACGTCCGGACCTCGTAGCTCCCCATCAGGTGGCCCAGGATACGGGCGCCCTCGCGGGCGCCTCGCACTCAGCGAGCGAACTCGCTTCAGCGAGCGAACTCGCTCGCGCGGCTCTCGCGCACCACGGTGACTCGGATCTGCCCGGGGTAGGTGAGCTCCTCCTCGACCTGCTTGGCGATGTCGCGGGCCAGGACCTGCGCCTCGATGTCGTCGACGCTCGACGGACGCACCATGACGCGGACCTCTCGTCCGGACTGCATCGCGAACACCTTCTCCACGCCGTCGTGGGAGCGGGCGATCTCCTCCAGCCGCTGCAAGCGCTTGACGTAGGCCTCCAGCGATTCCCGGCGCGCACCTGGTCGGCTTCCGCTGATCGCGTCGGCCGCCTGCGTGAGCACCGCTTCGACCGTGCGCGGCTCGACCTCGTTGTGGTGCGCCTCGATGGCATGCACCACGTCCTCGTGCTCGCCGTGGCGGCGGGCCAGATCCGCACCCACCTTGGCATGACTGCCCTCGACCTCGTGCGTGAGGGCCTTGCCGATGTCGTGCAGGAAGGCTCCACGCTTGACCAGGGACACGTCGAGCCCCAGCTCGGCAGCCATGAGGCCGGCGATGTGTGCCGCTTCCACCAAGTGGCGCAGCACGTTCTGCCCGTAGGAGGTGCGGTACCGAAGCCGGCCCAGGAACGGCAGGAGGTCGGGGTGCAGGTCGGTGATCCCGACCTCGACCAAGGCGTCCTCGGCGGCGCGCAGGCACACCTCGTCGACCTCGACCCTACTCCGTTCCACCTGCTCCTCGATCCGTTGCGGGTGGATTCGGCCGTCGAGCACCAGGGCCTCCAGCGCCAACCGGGCCACCTCCCGTCGGATCGGATCGAAGCAGGACAGCAGGACCGCTTCAGGCGTGTCATCGATGATGAGGTTGACCCCGGTGACCTGCTCGAACGCGCGGATGTTGCGTCCCTCGCGGCCGATGATCCGGCCCTTCATCTCGTCGTTGGGCAGGTGCAGGACGCTCACGACGGACTCCGATGTCTGCTCGGACGCCAGCCGCTGGATGGCGCCGACGATGAGGTGCCGTGCGCGGGCCTCCCCCTCCTCGACGGCCAGGCGTTCGATGTCGCGAGCCAGCACCGCGGCCTCGCGCCTGGCTGCCGACGCGACGCTGGCCACCAGCTCCGCCTTGGCCTGGTCCGCGCTGAGCTCGGCGGTGCGCTCCAGGACCGCGATCCGATCAGCCTCGATGGCCAGCGCTGCGCGAACGCGTTCCTCCACCGTTGACTCGCGCTCACCGAGCTCGCGGGCCAGGTCCTGGAGGTGGCGGCTCTCGGCGTCGAGGCGTTCCTCCCGCTCGGTGATGCGGTGCTCGCGCCGTTCGATGTCCAGGCGCTGCTCACGCAGGTCCGCCCGGAGGCCGCGCACCTCCGCCTCGGACTCGTCCCGGACCGCCAACGCGTGGGCCGCTGACTCCTCGGCCTGCCGACGGACCTCCTCAGCCGCTCGGCGTGCCTCGTCCAGCTGTGCCGTGCTGGGCACAGCGGTCCGACCGGCGGCGGAGCGACGGGCAAACAGCCAGGCCGTCGCGGCTCCGAGCCCGATCAGCGCCAGACCACCGAGCACCCCAACAAGCAGGGTCGTGGTGGTCACGTCGACTCCTCCGTCCGCGTCGTCGTGCGACGACGGTGACGGATCACCAGGCATAGGGCGGCCACAGCCGGCAGCGCGACCGAATACGTTGCCGCCCGGCTGCGCTGCTCACCCGGGCGGGGGATGCATGACTTCCTCGGACCTGCGGGCCACCTCCTGCGGAGGTGATCCTGTGGTTGACGTTGAGGCTACGAAACGGCGCCGACGCGGTCAAGGCGACCGGCGGGCTGGGAGCGTGCCAGCACTGGCGTGGGGCGCGGTCGCCGGGCAGGCGGCCCCTGCCGCAGCCGCCCCCGCCAAGCCGCTGGGTCGTAGGTTGAGGCGGGCCTCTCCTCGATGAAGCGGATCAGCGCCTCGGCGAAGGCCTCGGGGTCGTCCCGGTGCGGGAAGTGGCCCGCCTGCGGGAAGACCTCGACGCGTGATCCGGGTATCACCTCACGGGCGGCCCGAGCATGCTTGACCGGCAGGACCGAGTCGCGAGTCCCCCACACGACAAGGACCGGCATCCCCTCGGCGAGGTAGGCCCGATGCAGCATGGAGGGGATCTGGCCGCGCCAGTCGATCACCGCCTGCAGCACGTGCCGGAAGGCAGCACGCGCGGCCGGGTCACCCAGCGACTCGTAGACCTCGGTCATCGGGTCAAGGTCGGTCGTGAAGGGCAGGCCGGTCTTGTGCATGGCGCGGAAGACGCGGTGGAGGGTGTGGTAGACCGGCGGCGAGGTGAACGCGGCGAGGGCTACGTTGCCCCCCGGGAGCGACAGGGCCCGCAGCAGCGGGTTCACCGAGCGCCCGAGCCCGCCGCTGCCGACGAGGATGAGGCGTTCGGTCCGTTCCGGGAACTGGTACGCGAACTGCATGGCGACGCCGCCGCCGAAGGAGTGCCCGGCGACGGAGGCGCGTGGGATACCGAGGACGGTCAGCAGGTCGCGCAGTCCGTTGGCGAAGCCCCCGAGGCTGTAGTCGGCGCGCGGCTTGTCCGAACGTCCGTGCCCGAGGAAGTCCGGCGCGATGATCGTGTACCGCTTGGCCAGCGGTGCCAGTACCGGCCACCACGTGGTGTGGTCAGAGCCGATGCCATGCAGCAGCACGAGCACCGGACCCGAGCCGCAGGTGAGAAAGACCCGTCGGTGGCCGTGGATGCGCACGGTGCGCATCTCGGGCACCAGGTGGCTCTCCCCCACGACACCTCCAGCGAATGCGTGTGTGCTTGGAGGATACGCAGGACTTGACCCCAGGTGAAGGAGCCGAACGGTCGAGCGTGGCGCCGCGGGCCGTCAGTGCAGGTCGGAGGCCTGTGGCTGGTCGCCTCCAGCCAGATGCTCCTCGACGGCCGTTCGGACGACGTCGGCGTCGAAGCCCCGCCGCTGCAGGTAGCCGGCCAGTCGGCGACGCCGGACGTCCTCCGGGAGCGCTCGCAGGGACTGCCCGCGCCGGCTGACCAACGCCTGGGCTCGCTCCATCTCCTCCTCGGGGAGGACGTCGGCCAACGCTTGTGCAGCCAGCTCTGGAGCGATGCCGCGGGTCACGAGCTCGCTGCGGAGTCGGCGACTACCCAGCGACCGGCCGGCCTGGCGGGACTGGACCCAGGCAGTGGCGAACGCTTCATCGTCTACCAGGTCGAGCTCGGCCATGCGGTCCAAGACCGCACGGCTCACCTCCTCCACGACCCCACGACGCCGACAGGCGTCCTCGAGCTGTCGGCGCGTCCGCGGGCTACGGCTCAACGCGTTCAGGATGATGGCACGAGCGACGGCGTGCTGGTCCTGCTCTCCTGCGCCTTCATCGACCGCCGAGCTCATGCGCTGCTCAGAAGTCGACCGGCGTGACCGGCGTGACCGCCGGCTCATCGACGCGTGGGCCGATGCCCATGGTCTCCTTCAGACGCTTCTCCAGCTCATCGGCCAGGTCCAGGTTGTCCTTGAGGAACTGCCGGGCGTTCTCCTTGCCCTGGCCGAGCTGGTCGCCCTCGTAGGTGTACCAAGCACCGGCCTTGCGCACGAGGCCGTGCTCCACGCCGAGGTCGATGAGCCCGCCCTCACGGCTGATGCCCTCGCCGTAGAGGATGTCGAACTCTGCCTGACGGAACGGCGGAGCCATCTTGTTCTTCACGACCTTGACCCGAGTGCGGTTGCCGACCATGGCAGTACCGTCCTTGAGCGTCTCGATGCGACGGATGTCCAGGCGCACCGAGGAGTAGAACTTCAACGCCCGGCCTCCCGTCGTGGTCTCCGGGCTGCCGAACATCACCCCGATCTTCTCGCGCAGCTGGTTGATGAAGACCGCGGTGGTGCCCGTGCTGCTGAGCGCACCGGCCATCTTGCGCAGGGCCTGGCTCATGAGACGAGCCTGCAGACCGACATGGCTGTCACCCATCTCGCCCTCGATCTCCGCCCGCGGCACGAGTGCGGCCACCGAGTCGATGACGATGATGTCGATGGCACCCGAACGGGTCAGCATGTCGGCGATCTCGAGCGCCTGCTCGCCCGTGTCGGGCTGCGAGACCAGCAGCGCGTCGGTGTCGACCCCCAACGCCTTGGCGTAGTCGGGGTCAAGCGCGTGCTCGGCGTCGATGAAGGCGGCGATCCCGCCTGCCCGCTGGGCGCTGGCAACAGCGTGCAGCGCAACGGTGGTCTTTCCGCTGGACTCCGGACCGAAGACCTCGACAACTCGACCTCGAGGCAGCCCACCGATGCCGAGCGCCAGGTCGAGGGTGAGCGAGCCGGTCGGGATCACGTCGACGGGCGCATGCCCGTCCTCACCCAGGCGCATCACCGACCCCTTGCCGAACTGGCGGTCGATCTGGGCCAGCGCGGAATCGAGCGCCTTCTCACGGTCAGCGGGGACAGGCATGGGCTCCACCTTCGAGTTCTGGGGCCTGGACAGGCCCAGCCGGTTCATCTGTGGCGAACGTAGTGCGGGGGTCCGACGCGATCGGATTGCTCCGCGAGCCGGTGGAGGGCGCGCCGGTCGAGGTGCACATGTGGACTGTAGTCCGAACATCTGTTCGATGCAGGTCGCAACACGCCGCGGCTCAGCGCTCGGCGGGTGGCAGCTCCAGGGCTGCCCACACCGCACGCCACACCTGCTTGGGGGCGACGCCGTCGGCCAGTGCCTGAGCCGGAGTCAGTCCGCCGAGCTCGCCGAGGTGCTGGTCGCTCGCCCAGGACTCGGCGTACGCCGGACCGAGCGCTTGCTCCATCCGCTCCCAGAACTCCGTGTTCCGCACGCACCCAGTAGACCAGCCCGGCCGATGCGGGAGACGGCACCCCGCAGGTTCGGTGGGTTCGGGCGGACCTCGGGGCGGTGGGGAAGGATGCGGGTGTGGATGAGCACGAGGGCCCGAGCCGGGACCGGTCCCTGCCGGCCGAGTTCTCCCCCGCCACCGTCGACTGGTTCCAGTCGGCCTTCGCCAGTCCCACGCAGGCCCAACGTGGCGCCTGGGACGCCATCGCGTCAGGCCAGGACACCCTCGTGGTGGCCCCGACCGGCTCCGGCAAGACCCTCGCCGCCTTCCTGTCCGCCCTGGACCGGCTCGCGGCAGGCGAGCCGCCACCGGAACCGCTTGCGCGGTGCCGCGTCCTGTACGTCTCCCCGCTCAAGGCGCTCGCCGTCGACGTCGAACGGAACCTGCGATCCCCCCTCACGGGTATCCGGCGCTCGGCAACCCGACTCGGGCTCCCACCGCCATCGGTCGAGGTCGCGGTGCGTTCGGGGGACACCGACGCCCAGGAACGTCGCCGGCTGGCCCGTCGGCCACCAGACATCCTCATCACGACGCCGGAGTCGCTGTTCCTGCTGCTCACCTCGGCGGCCCGGGCTGCCCTGGCCGGCGTTCAGACAGTGATCGTGGACGAGATCCACGCGCTGGCCGGGACGAAACGCGGCGCACACCTGGCGCTCTCGTTGGAGAGGCTGGATGCACTGCTGCCGGCCAGGGCACAGCGAATCGGGCTCTCGGCCACGGTGCGCCCGACCGAGCGGGTGGCCGCTTTCCTCAGCGGAGGCGGCGCGCAGGCACCGGCGCGCGTCGTTCGCGACGACGGCGCGAAGACGTTCGAACTTCGGGTCGAGGTGCCGGTGGCGGACATGGGCGACCTCACAAGTGCAGCGGCCCCGCCAGAGGACCCGCCCCGGGAGCGCGAGCCGGACGCCCACGGCGATGACGCCCCCGACCAGGTCGCCCGACCCCCGTCGATCTGGCCGCATGTGGAGGCCAGAGTCCTGGACCTCGTCGAGCAGCACCGCAGCACACTGGTCTTCGCCAACTCCCGCCGCCTGGCCGAGCGCCTTACCGGCCGACTGAACGACCTGGCAGCCGAGCGTGCCGCCCAGTCGGCGGGAGCCGACCCCGGGTCGTCTGCAGTGGACGAGGTGGCTCAGGTAGCCCGAGCCCACCACGGCTCGGTGAGCAAGGAGCAACGGGCCACCATCGAGGACGACCTCAAGCGCGGCCGGCTCCCCGCGGTCGTGGCCACCTCGAGCCTTGAGCTCGGCATCGACATGGGCGCAGTGGACCTGGTCGTCCAGGTGGAGGCGCCGCCCTCGGTCGCCAGCGGGCTGCAGCGGGTCGGACGCGCAGGCCACCAGGTCGGAGCCGTCTCTCGCGGCGTGTTCTTCCCGAAGTACCGCGGTGACCTGCTGGCCAGCGCAGTCGTCGTGGACCGGATGCGTCGAGGCCTGATCGAGGAGCTCGAGGTCCCGCAGAACCCGCTGGACGTCCTCGCCCAGCACGTGGTGGCTGCGGTCTCGATGGACGACTGGCCGGTCGACGAGCTGCTCGCGCTGGCCCGTCGAGCAATGCCGTTCTCCACGCTGCCGCAGTCGGGCTTCGACGCGGTGCTCGACCTGCTCTCCGGTCGCTACCCGAGCGACGAGTTCGCTGAGCTGCGCCCGCGGCTGGTGTGGGACCGCGACGCCGCAGTCCTGAGATCCCGGCCGGGTGCCCAACGGCTGGCCGTGACCAGCGGGGGGACGATCCCGGACCGGGGGCTTTTCGGTGTCTTCATCGTGGGCGAGGCCGGTGCCCGGGTCGGCGAGCTGGACGAGGAGATGGTCTACGAGTCCCGGCTCGGGGACGTATTCGCCCTCGGCGCGACGTCCTGGCGGATCGAGGACATCACCCATGATCGTGTGCTGGTCTCCCCCGCCCCCGGCCAGCCGGGGAAGATGCCGTTCTGGCATGGCGACGCCCTGGGGCGTCCAGCCGAGCTGGGTGCAGCCCTCGGGGCGTACGTGCGCGAGACCGCCGAGACGGCCCGCACCGACCCGGCCGCCGCAACCGCCCGCACCCGCGAGGCCGGCCTCGACCCGAGGGCAAGCCAGAATCTGCTGGCCTATCTCGAGGAGCAGCGACAGGCCACTGGCGTCATCCCTGACGACCGTACGGTCCTCATGGAGCACTTCCGAGACGAGCTCGGGGACTGGCGCCTGGTGGTGCACTCACCGTACGGCGCTCGTGTGCACGCGCCGTGGGCCCTGGCCGTAGGGGCCAGGCTGCGCGAGCGCTTCGGGGTGGACGTCCAGACCGCCCACGGCGACGACGGGATGATCTTTCGGATCCCGGACACCCTCGACGACACCGGGCCGGGGCCCGACCTGGGTGGCGGCCCCGTCAGGTCTGGTTCCGAGGAGCTCCTCGCGCTGCTGTGCGTGCCGTCGGAGGAGATCGAGGAGCTCGTCACCGCGGAAGTGGGGGGATCGGCCCTCTTCGCCGCCCGGTTCCGCGAGTGCGCGGCCCGCGCGCTGCTGCTCCCCCGACGCGACCCCGGCCGCCGCGCACCGCTGTGGCAGCAACGGCAGCGCTCGGCCCAGCTGCTCGCCGTCGCCGCCCAGCACGGGTCGTTCCCGATCCTGCTGGAGACCATGCGGGAGTGCCTGCAGGACGTCTACGACCTCCCGGCCCTGCGCCGGCTGCTCACTGGCGTCGAGCGCAGCGAGATCCGCGTCGAGTCGGTCCACACCACCGAGCCCTCCCCGTTCGCCCGGTCGCTGCTCTTCGGCTACGTCGCCCAGTTCATGTACGAGGGCGACTCACCGTTGGCCGAACGACGCGCCCAGGCACTGACGTTGGACGCCACCCTGCTGGCCGAGCTCCTCGGCCGTGCCGAGCTGCGCGAGCTGCTGGACGAGGACGTCCTCGCATCCACCGAGCTCGACCTGCAGCGCCGGTCGACGTCCCGGCAGGCGCGGACCCCCGAGCAGGTGGCCGACCTCGTCCGCCTCCTCGGGCCGCTGAGTCAGGAGGCGGTGACGCAGCGGTGCGCGGATCCAGGCGTGGCCGAGTCAGCCCTGGCCGAGCTGGAGCGGGACCGGCGCATCATGGCGGTCCGGGTGACCTCCGAGCTGCGCTGGGCCGTGGTGGAGGACGCGGCCCGGCTACGAGACGCGCTCGGCTGCGCCCTGCCCGTCGGCCTGCCTGAGGCGTTCCTCGAGCCGGTGACCGATCCGCTCGGGGACCTCGTCAGACGCTACTCGCGGACGCACGGGCCCTTCGACGCCACCGGGCCGGCGACCTGGCTCGGCCTGCCCGTCGCAGTCGTGGTCGAGGTGCTCAGGCGACTCACCGCGCAGGGACGCCTCACCGAGGGCGAGTTCCGCCCCGGGAGGTCCGGGACCGAGTGGTGCGACCCCGAGGTGCTCCGTCTGCTGCGCCGACGGTCGGTCGCGGCCTTGCGGGCCGAGGCCGAGCCGGTCGACGCGCACACGTTCGCGGCGTTCCTGCCTGAGTGGCAGCAGGTCGGCAGCAGACGACGCGGCCCGGACGCCTTGCTCGCCGTCGTGGAACAGCTGGCCGGCTACCCCGTCCCGGCCAGCGCGCTGGAGTCCCTGGTGCTGCCCGCCCGGCTGGGTGGGTACGAGCCTGCCTGGCTGGACGAGCTCACGACGGCCGGAGAGGTGCTCTGGAGCGGGCACGGCCGGTTGCCGGGCAACGACGGCTGGATCTCGTTGCACGTTGCCGAGGACGCGCCACTGACCCTGCCGGTGCCGGAGGACGGCCTCGCGGTGTCGGCACGAGCAGTCCTGGAAGCCGTGCCCGAAGGGGCCGCAGTCTTCGCCAGCCAGCTCGGCGAGGTCCTCGAGGCCGCCGGGAGCCAGGACAACCCCGGGCTCTCGGACCCCTCGACCCGTCTCGACCTGGCCCCGCTGCTGTGGACGCTGGTGTGGGACGGGTGGTTGACGAACGACACGCTGGCACCGCTGCGCGCCCTGGTGGCTGGACGCTCTCGGCGCGCGGCCCAGACTGGCGGCGCCAGGGCTCGCGCGGTCGGCTCGCGGGCGCGAAGCCGTCAACGGTTCGGTCGACGCCGCCTTGCGTCCGCCACGCCTTCCTCCAGGAGCTCGACCGACCCCACCCTCGGCGGCCGTTGGTCCAGGGTCCCGGTCGCCGAGAGCGACCCGACCACTCGGGCGCACGCGACGGCCACCGTGCTGCTGGACCGCTACGGCATCGTGACCAGAGGGAGCACGCTGAGCGAGCACGTGCCCGGTGGGTTCGCGGCGACCTACCGGGTCCTGGCCGCCGTCGAGGAGTCCGGGCAGTGCCGGCGCGGCTACGTGGTCGCCGGACTTGGCGGTGCCCAGTTCGCCCTGCCGGGTGCCGTCGACCGGCTGCGTGCCCGTTCCACGGGCGAGGCCTCCGGCTCGGAGGGACTCGTGCTGGCGGCCACGGACCCCGGCAACGCCTACGGTGCGGCACTTGCCTGGCCCGAGGCGTCCACAGCCGGCGAGGCGTCAGCGCCACCGTCGGCCCACCGTCCCGGACGTCGAGTCGGCGCGGTCGTCGTCCTGGTCGCTGGTCGCCTGGTGCTCTACGTCGAACGGGGCGGCCGCACCCTGCTGTCCTTCAGCGAGGACGCGGCCGACCTGCGGGCCGGCGCCTACGCGCTCGCCTCGGCGGTACGGGCCGGCAACCTGGGACGACTCACGGTCCAGAAGGCCGACGGGGCTCCGGTCACCAGCGGGGCCGTCGGGGAGGCGCTGAGCTCGGCAGGCTTCCAGCTCACGCCACGGGGACTGCGGCTGCGGCCCACGTGAGCGGCAGCGGACAGGCGGCGCTCAGGACCCCAGGTGCTCGCCGAGCCCTCGATAGGAGCGCCCCTGGTAGAGCAGCGGCTCGGACCCGCGGCAGTCCGGGGCACGGGAGATGACCCGGCCGACCGCCACGGTGTGGTCCCCGGCAGCCAGCAGCGACTCCGCTCGGCACTCGATGGCCGCGACGCCGTCGGGGAAGTACACCGCCCCGCTGGCCGACCCGCGGGCCGGGCCGAAAGCGCTCAGGTCGTCGGTGTCGCTCGGGTACCGATGCCGGGCCGCGTAGCGAGCCAGGTCGAGCTGGCCAGTGGAGAGCACGGTGATGGCCCACCCATCGCTGACCGTCAAGGCATCGTGCAGGAAGCCCGACCGTTTGACCGTGACCAGCGCCAGTGGAGGCCGCAAGGACACCGCCGTCAAGGAGGTGACCGTCAGCGCGCAGTCACGGCCTACGACGTCTGGGGTGCTGAGCACGCACACCGCACCAGTGACGGCGGCGAACACGTCCTTGAACGTGTCCGGCGACACCCCGTCAGCCATGGTGGTCCTCCGCGAGGTCGTCGAGCAGGTCCTGGCGCAGCCGGTCGACCGCGGTGAAGACCGCACCCGAGAGGACCGATCCGTCGGGGACAGCGGTGGGCAGGATGCTGGGGCAGGCCGGCACCAGGCGACGCAGCTGGGCGCTCACCAGGTCGGCCAGCGCGCTGCCACCAGCGATCGCCGTCGGCCCGCACAGCACGACGAGCGCCGGGTCGAGCACCGCAACGACAGCCGCTGCCCCGAGCGCGACCCGTTCGGCCACCTCGGCGAGGAACGCCGCTCGTGCCGCGTCGTCCTCTGCGCCCGCCGCCGCCTCCCGGACGGCGGTGGCACCGTCCGGTGCCGACAAGCGGTACTCGGCCGCCAGGTGGAGCAGGACATCGTCGCCAACCAGCCGCTGGAAGGCCCCTCTCGGGTCATCGGCGCCGAGGTCCGTACCCGGGACACCGGGCACCGGGAGGTAGCCGACCTCGCCGGCGGCTCCACCGGCCCCCAACCGCACGACGCCGTCGGCGACCACCGCCAGGCCGACCCCACGGCCCACCCAGAGCATGGCGAAGTCATCGATGCCGCGGGCTGCCCCCTCACGGCGTTCGGTCACGGCTACCAGGTTGACGTCGTTGGCGACCTGCACCGAGGTGGCCAACCGAGCGGCCAGCCTCTCGCCCAGGGGACCGGCCACAGCCGGCAGGTCGAAAGAGAGGACGATCTCCCCGGTTGCGGCGTCGACCAGGCCGGGGACACCGACGACGACCGTGTGCAGCGCGGCCGCCTCGACCCCGGACTCCGACTGCACCCCGCGCACTGCCGCGTCGATCGCACCGACGACCGACTCAGCAGACCAACCCCCGTCGGCGGGCGCAGCCCGGGTGGCGGTCGCGAGCACAGCGCCGTCCAGCCCGGCCACGGCCACGGCCAGCGACTGCGGCCCGAGGTCCACGCCGACGCCGAAGGCCACATCGGGAGCGACCGCGTACAGCTCCGCTCGGGGTCCCCGCAGGCTCGACCGCTCCCCGACCACCTGGACCAGGCCCCGTGCCTGCAACCGGCTCAGGAGCTGGGATGCGGTCACCCGGGACAGGCCGGTGCGGCGCCCCAGCTCGGCGCGGGTCAACGGTCCGTCCTCGAGGAGCCGTTCGAGCGCACTGCGGTCGTTGAGAACCCGCAGCAGGCTGGGCACACCGGGCGGCATGCCGGCATGATACGAAAGTTTGTTATGGGATACGTGGACTTGCCGGCTCTCATGGTTGCGCGAGACTGCTCGGGTGCCCGAAGGCGACACCGTCCTGCTCACGGCTCGCAGGCTGCACCGGGCCCTGGCGGGCGCCGTCCTGACAGCCACCGACTTCCGAGTACCCGCGCTGGCGACCCTCGACCTGACCGGGGTGCCCGTGCGAGACGTGCACTCCGTGGGCAAGCACCTGCTCCTGCGGCTCGGCGACGCCAGCACGGTGCACTCGCACCTGCTGATGGACGGTCGCTGGACGCTGGAGCGCCATCGCACCTCTGGTGGGAGCCCCCGGGGGTCACGACACCACGAGGTCCGAGCGGTGCTGGCGACCGAGCAGCACCTCGCCGTGGGGTGGCGCCTTGCCCTGGTGGAACGCCTCCCGACCGCGGAGGAGGCCAGGGTCGTGGGGCACCTGGGGCCGGACCTGCTCGCCTCGAGCTGGGACGGGACCCGGGCCCTGAGCCGGTTGCTGCGCGAATCCGAGCGGCCGATCGGATCGGCGCTGCTCGACCAGCGCAACCTGGCCGGGCTCGGCACCATCTACGCGAGCGAGCTCTGCTTCCTCCGCGGGGTGTCGCCGTGGACGCCGGTCGGGGCGGTTCCCGAGCTGCCGAGGATGCTCGCCCTGGCCCGTCAGCTGCTGCTCACGAACGTCGAACGAGGCGTCCAGGTCACCAGCGGCCGGACTGCCAGGGGCCAGGAGCACTGGGTGTACCGACGGCGCCACTGCCTACGGTGCGGGGTGCCGACCTCGGTCGCCGTGGTCGCACCGCACGGCCGGCGGCTGTGGTGGTGCCCCGCCTGCCAGCGCCGTGCTCGCGAGTCCAGCGACCTCAGGCCGGTGCGGACTCCACCAGGCCGGACAGATCGTCCGGAGCGGTGAGCCCCGGCGTCTCGGGGCGTGCTGCGGGCCGGGAGCCGAGCGCGTCGACGGCGGCCAGCTCGGCCAGGGCCATCTCGTCACTCACCTCACGCAGCACCTGGGACATCGGTACGTCGAGCGCCGCACAGACGGCCGCCAGGAGCTCTGAGCTGGCCTCCTTGCGGCCCCGCTCGATCTCGGAGAGGTACCCGAGGGACACCTTGGCGGTCCCGGCAACCTCGCGAAGCGTGCGGCCCTGGTCCCTACGACGTCGGCGAAGGACGTCGCCGAGCAGTCGGCGAACCAGCACCATCGGCGTCTCCTTCCGCGTCGTCGTGCCGTGCTCCAGCTGGGCCGACGAGGGGTTGCGCACCCGCAGCTGCGGGAGCGATGCGGGTGTCCGTCCTCGACCGGTCACCCCACAACGGTAGCCCACCGGTGCGACCCTCGCCGTCTCACGTGCCAACGCTCCCTCAGGCCGGGCGATTCCCGGCCAGCACGCGGCGACGTAGCAGCTCCAGGACCGCCACGACGCTCAGGGAACGCACCAACGCGCGATCTCCGGGAAGGCGGAGGCTGTGGGCGAGCGCACCCTGCGGCCCGGCGACGGCCACGACGACCGTTCCCGGCGGATGGCCCTGCACCCACTCGGGCCCGGCCACGCCCGTGGTCGCAACACCCCAGTCCGCCCGCAACCGCTCGCGGACTCCTTCGGCCATCGCCAACGCCGTCGGCTCGCTGACGGCGCCGTGCTCGTCCAGGGTCGCCGTCGGGACCCCGAGCAACGTGTGCTTGAGGTCGGTGGCATAGGCGAGGATCGTCCCCCGGACCACCACCGAGGACCCGGGCTCGTCGGTGAGCGCGACCCCGACCGCCCCGCCGGTGAGCGACTCGGCGACGGCAACCGTGGCCTGCGCCGAACGAAGGGCAGCGAGCACCGACGCCGCCAGGCTCGTCCCCTCGGTGCCGTGGCAGTCAGTCCCCAGCGTCTGCGTCACCCGCTCCCCGAGATGCGCCGCCCATCGGGCAGCGACCGGCTCCTCGTCGGCAACGACGGTGAGGCGCACGGTCAGCTCGCCCGCAGCCACGAGGTAGGCCACGTCGACCAGGACGCCCTCCTGAGCGAGCTCGGCCGCCGTCGCCTCCACGTCGGCCAGACGAGCGGCGACCACCGACTCACCGACACCGGCCACCTGCCAGCGACGACTCCGCGTCGGGCGCCCCGGCGGGAGCTCGCGCTCGATGGTGGGAAGGACGTCCTCGTGCACCATCACGCGCATCTCGGTCGGGACCCCGGGAACGGCCAGCACCAGGGTGCCGCCGACCCAGAGGCCTACTCCAGGCGCCATGCCCGTGCTGTTCTGCAGGAGCCAGCCGCTGCGCGGACGCTCGGCCATACGCAGCGCCAGGGGACCCACGTCACGCTCGCGGTCGACGAACCAGCTCATGATGCGCGCCCGGGCTCCCTCGTCGCTGACGAGGTCTTCACCGATTGCGGCGGCCAGGCCCGCCCGGGTGCAGTCATCCGAGGTCGGGCCCAGGCCACCGACGACGACGCAGGCCCCGACCGGCACAGCGGGGTCGGCCACCGCGGCGGCGATGCGCTCCACCGAGTCCGGGACCATGACGACGCTCACGAGGCGCCGTCCAGCCCCTGCCAGGGTGTCGGCCAACCAGGCGACGGCCGAGTCCACGACCGTGCCGGAGAGCAGCTCGTCCCCCACCAGGACCACCCCGATGGCGTCCGGGCCACCCTCGGCCAGCCGCGTCGTCACGGGGCCTTGCGCGCCCGCTTCATGGCCGTGCGCTCGCTGGAGCGCCGCATCTGCACGGCCGACACGACGTAGTCCAGACCGGTGGCCACGGTGACGACGACCGTGGCGTAGAGCATCACCTGCCCCAGCCACTCCCACGCGTCCGGCAGCGGCAGCAGCAGGACGACGATGGTCACGGTCTGGAGCATCGTCTTCGTCTTCCCGCCTCGCCCCGCTGGCATCACCCCGTGACGAATCACCACGAAGCGCAGCAGCGTGACGCCGAGCTCGCGCCCCAGGATGACCACCGTTGCCCACCAGGGCACGATGCCGAGTAGGGACAAGCCGATGAAGGCCATCCCGGTGAGCGCCTTGTCCGCGATCGGGTCGGCGATCTTGCCGAAGCTGGTCACCAGGTTGCGCTTCCGGGCGATTGCCCCGTCGACCCAGTCGGTCACCATCGCGAGCACGAACACGATCCCGGCGGCGATCCGGCTGGCCGCGTCCATACCGTCCTCGCGCAGCAGCAGCCAGCCGAACAGCGGCACCATCAGGATGCGCAGCACCGTGAGGGCATTGGGGACGTTCCATGGGCTCGGCTCGGGGCCGGCCGCGTCCGCGGGTGGCGCCGGGAGCCCCCGCTGAGCCTCCCGCTCCTCGGCCGTCACGGCGTTCACCCTAGAGGCGGCACCGCCTCAGCACGCAGATCCACGCCGATTGCCTCGACCACCCGGGCCCGAACCAGCGCACCCGTGACCGGCACCGTACCCGTCGCCGGGACGAGCTCGGTGGCGCCGTCCACGTCCGGGCCTTGATGCTCGGCCAGCCCGGGCAATGAACCGCCGGGCGTGCTGGCCGGGCCCAGCACCAGCACATCCGTCAGCTCGCCGATGCGGGCGGCGGCACGCTCAGCCATCAGCACCTCGGCGAGGGTGGCCAGTCGGTCCACCCTCGCGGCAACCTCGTCCGGATCGATCTGGTCGGGCATCTTCGCAGCCTCGGTCCCGTCCTCGTCGGAGTAGCCGAACACCCCGATCGCGTCCAGCCTCGCCTCAGCGAGGAACGCCTCGAGGGTGGCGACGTCATCCTCGGTCTCGCCGGGGAAGCCGACGATGACGTTGGAGCGGACGCCAGCCGAAGGGGCCTGGGCACGAATGCTCTGGAGCAGATCGAGGAATGGCTCGGGCCCGCCGAAGCGCCGCATCCGGCGCAGGACAGCAGGGCTTGCGTGCTGGAAGGAGAGGTCGAAGTAGGCAGCAACCCCGTCGGTGGCGGCGATCGCTTCGACCAGGCCGGGCCGCAGCTCGGCCGGCTGCAGGTACGACACCCGCAGCCGACCCAGGCCGCTGTCGGCCGCGAGCTCTGGCAGCAACCGTTCGAGCGCGCGAAGGTCGCCGAGGTCCTTGCCGTAGGACGTCGAGTTCTCGCTGACGAGGAGCACCTCACGAACTCCCTGACCCGCCAACCAGCGAGCCTCGGCCAGCACCTCCGAGGGTGGCCTGGAGGCGAAGGATCCTCGGAAGCGCGGGATGGCACAGAAGGTGCAGCGCCGGTCGCACCCGGTCGCCAGCTTCAGCGCGGCAACCGGTCCCCCGCCGAGGCGACGGCGAACCGGTCGCGGCCCCGATGCCGGTCCCAACCCCACGGGCAGGTCCGGTGCCTGGGCCTGGTCAGCAACCGGTCGAGCCCAGGATCGAGCAGCAGCGCGAGCCACCGGCGCGATGGGCAGGGTTCGCCGGCGGTCCACCGGGCGGTGTGCCGGGAGCCGCTCCCCGTCCAGGACCCGCCGGACACGGTCGGCGATCTGTGGGTAGTCGTCGAACGACAGCACCTGCACCTCGGGCAGCTCCACGGCGAGCTGCTCACCGTAGCGCTCGGCCAGGCACCCGACCGCCACCACAGCGGCACCACTGCCGTCCACGGCCTCCAGCAAGGTCTGGACCGACTCCTGCTTCGCCGACTCGACGAAGCCACAGGTGTTGACGAGCACGACGTCCGCACCCTCGGCATCCTCGGCGCCGACGGCGGCGCGGACCGACATCCCCTGCTCGGCTAGGCGCCCGGCCAGCTCCTCACCGTCGATGTCGTTGCGCCCGCAGCCCAGCCCGATCAGGGCGACAGCGGGGGCGGGGGTACGGGCAACCATGGTGAGTCGAGGGTACGTGTCGGCGGCTGGGCCTGCTGGTGCGGGCGATCGGGGTCCGACCGGGACGGACCGCCTACCCTCTGCAGGGTGAGCCACCAGCTGCCGTCCCGGTCAGCGGCACAACCTCCCGCGCCCGGAGCTCCCCCAGCCCCAGCTCCCACGCGCCCAGGGCGAGGGATACCGAGCGTGGTCTGGTTGCTCCTCGGGGCGATGGGCGGGTTCGCCCTGGCCGGCATCGGCGTGCTCGTCCTCGTTGCCGGCCTCGGCCTGCTGGCCTTCACCGGTACCAGTGGCCAGGAGGCGATGGACTACGGCGAGGACGCCCGGCTCGACCTGCTCTACGACGAGTGCGAGGCTGGCGACCTGCTCGCCTGCGACTACTTGTACGACGTCTCGCCGGTCGGCTCCGCCTACGAGGCATTCGGGGCGACCTGTGGTGGCCGGGGCGCTCCGGACGGGGCGTACTGCGCCGACGAGCGGCTCGGCACAGGCGTCTGATCCGCTAGCCGCGCAGGGTGTGGAGCACCTCGTCCAGCTCGTCGGGCTTGATGAGCACCTCGCGCGCCTTGGACCCCTCCGAGGGCCCGACGATCCCTCGCGACTCCATGAGGTCCATCAGGCGTCCTGCTTTGGCGAAGCCCACTCGCAGCTTGCGCTGCAGCATCGAGGTGGAGCCGAACTGCGTGGTGACCACCAGCTCGGCCGCCTGGCAGAGCAGATCCAGGTCATCGCCGATGTCGGCGTCGACCTCGCGAGCCGGGCCCGCCGGCGCCGCGACGTCCTCGCGGTAGCTCGCCTGCACCTGCTGGCGGACATGCTCCACGAGAGCGTGGATCTCCGGCTCGGTGACCCAGGAGCCCTGCACGCGGATGGGCTTGCTCGCTCCCATCGGCAGGAACAGCCCGTCCCCCTGACCGACGAGCTTCTCGGCTCCGGGCTGGTCGAGGATCACCCGGCTGTCGGCCAGCGACGAGGTCGCGAAGGCCAGCCGGGAGGGCACGTTGGCTTTGATCAGCCCGGTGACGACGTCGACCGAGGGCCGCTGGGTCGCCAGCACGAGGTGGATCCCGGCCGCTCGAGCCAGCTGGGTGATGCGCACGATGGCGTCCTCGACGTCCCGCGGGGCCACCATCATCAGGTCGGCCAGCTCATCCACCACGACGAGCAGGTAGGGGTAGGGCGTCAGTACCCGCCCGCTGCCGGGTGGGACCTCGAGACGGCCCGAGCGGACCGCGGCGTTGAAGTCGTCCACATGCCGGAAGCCGAACTGGGCGAGGTCGTCGTAGCGGGCATCCATCTCGCGCACGACCCACTGCAGGGCCTCGGCCGCCTTCTTCGGGTTCGTGATGATCGGCGTGATCAGATGCGGGATGCCGTCGTAGGCGGTGAGCTCCACCCGCTTCGGGTCGACCAGGATCATCCGCACCTCGTCCGGCGTGGACTGCATGAGGACCGAGGAGATCATCGCGTTCACGAAGGAGGACTTCCCCGACCCGGTGGCACCGGCCACCAGCAGGTGGGGCATCTTCGCCATGTTCGCGACGACGAAACCGCCCTCGACATCCTTGCCGAGACCGACGACGAGCGGGTGGTGGTCGTTGCGGGCCGGGGCCGAGCGCAGGACGTCGCCGAGGCTCACGACCTCCTTGTCGACGTTGGGGATCTCGATCCCGATGGCCGACTTCCCGGGGATGGGCGAGAGGATGCGGACGTCGGCACTGGCGACGGCGTAGGAGATGTTCTTCGACAGCGCGGTGACCCGCTCCACCTTCACCGCCTGACCGAGCTCGACCTCGTAGCGCGTCACGGTCGGACCACGGACATATCCGGTCACGGCGGCGTCGATCTCGAACTGGTCGAGCACGGCCGTGAGCGAGTCGACGACGGCGTCGCTGCCGGTGCTGCGCTGCTTGTGCACCGAGCCGGGAGCCAGCAGGTCGGGTGAGGGCAGGTGGTACGTGACGTCGCCGGAGAGCAGCAGCTGCTCGGTCCGCACCGGTGCGGGCGGCGGCGCCACCCGTTCTCTCGGGGCCCCCTCGGTCGAGGCAGCGCCTGCGGCAGCGGGAACGTCTTCTCCGGCCGACGAATTCGGCTGGCCGGCGACGTTGTCGGCCTCGGTCGTCGCCGGGCCGGAGTCGTGACGCCCGGCGCGCCGGGGACCCGAGGGCTCCACGAGGACCGGGTTCTCGTAGGCCGCTGGGCCGGACGTCCCGAGGTCCTGCTCGCCCGGCGTCACCACGTCCGAACGCGCTCGCCAGGCCTGGACGCGCCCGGGCAGGGCCTTGGTCCGGGCGATGGCCACGTGCACCGGGGTACCGGAGAGCAGCACGGCGCCGTAGACGGCCAGCAGCAGCAGGAGCGGCCCAGCCAGGTAGGCCGTGACCAGGTCGGCCAGCAGGGAGGAGGTCACGAAGCCCACCGCGCCGCCGGCAGCCCGCATCTGCTCGGCTCCGTCCACGGGGCGCGGCAGCCCAGCAACCAGGTGCGTCAGCCCACTGAGGCCGAGCGTCAGCATGAAGGCGCCGACGACCTGCTGGCCGGTGGTCGCGGACACTTCCTCGGGTCGCCCCATCGTCCGCACGGCCAGCCAGGTGAGTGCCAGGGGGAGCAGGAAGGCCAGCACCCCGACCGAGCCCGCGGTCAGGGTGCGGGTGAGGTCGAAGACACCCCCGTCGGCCTGCCACCACACGCCGGCGGCAGTGAGCATGGCGAGTGCCAGGATCCCGAGCCCGACGCCGTCGCGCCGCAGCGCGGGGTCCAGCCCGGAGCGGTCGGAACCGACCGAGCGCACCAGCGACCCCAGGAGGTGGGCCAGGGCGAGCCAGAGCGCACGCACACCCCGGCCGATCCCGGCGAGCGCAGCGGAGATCGCCCGCAGCAGTGGCGGTGGCCCCGGGTTGGGAGCCCGTCCGCTCGAGGACCTGCTGGTCGAGGACTTGCCGGCCGAACGCGCCGTGCTGCCAGTGGTCCGGGTCCGACCACTGCTGCTCGAGGGGCGCGACCGCGATGGGGAAGTGGTTCGGGTCGCCATGGTCCCGGAGGCTACCGGAGGCGTCACTCCTGTCACACCCGTCACACGTCTGGCGCGCCGCGACCACTGGGCACCTGGGGTCGGCCCGGAGCCGGCGTCAGAGGTCGACGACGACCGGGATGAGCATGGGGCGGCGGCGCAGGCGGCGGTTGACCCAGCGCCCCACGGTTCGTCGGACCACCTGCTGGAGCTGGTGCGGGTCGTCCACTCCCTCCCCGGTCGCGCGCTCGATGTCGGCGACGACCAGCGGCTTGAGCTCGTCGAACACCGAGTCGTCCTCAGCGAGCCCACGGGCGTGGATCTCCGGGCCAGACACGATGGCCCCATTCGTGCTGTCGATCACCACCACGATCGAGACGAAGCCATCCTGGCCCAGGATCCGCCGGTCCTGCAGGCTGGCCTCGGCCACATCTCCGACGGTTGACCCGTCGACGAACACGTGCCCGCTGGGGACCGCGCCGACCACCTTCGCCAACCCGTCGACGAGGTCGACCACGACGCCATCCTCGACCTCGAGCACCCGCTCGGCGGGCACACCGCAAGCGACGGCCAGCCGGGCGTTGGCGCGCAGGTGGCGGGGTTCGCCGTGCACCGGGATGACGTTGCGCGGACGGACCATGCCGTACACCTGGAGCAGCTCCATGGCGCTGGCGTGGCCGGAGACATGCACCATCGCGTTGCCCTTGTGCACGACCGTGGCTCCGATGCGGGTGAGTCCGTTGATCACCCGAGAGACCGCGTTCTCGTTCCCCGGGATCAGGCTGGAGGCCAGCACGACGACGTCCTCGGGTCCGATCGAGATGGACTGGTGGCTGCGGTTCGCGATCCGCGACAGCGCCGCCATCGGCTCGCCCTGGGAGCCGGTGGACATGAGGACGACCTTGTGCGGAGGCAAGTCCTTCAGCTGCTTGACGTCGACCACCGTGGCCGGCGGCACCTTGAGGTAGCCCAGGTCCGTGGCGACCTTCATCGTGCGCACCATCGAACGGCCGACGAAGGCCACCTTGCGCTGGTGGGCGGCGGCTGCGTCGAGCACCTGCTGGACCCGGTGCACGTGGCTGGCGAAGCTCGCCACCACCACCTGCCCCTCGGCCTGGGCCAGCACGCGGTCGAGCACCGGAGCGATGTCGCGCTCGAGGCCGGTGGCGCCGGAGACCTCGGCGTTCGTCGAGTCGACCAGGAAGAGGTCCACCCCCTCGTCGCCGAGCCGGGCGAACCCTGGCAGGTCGGTACGTCTGGCATCCAGCGGGAGGGGGTCGATCTTGAAGTCGCCGGTGTGCAGCACGGTGCCGGCGGAGGTGCGCACGGCGACCGCAAGGGCGTCCGGGATCGAGTGGTTGACCGCGAGGAACTCCAGGTCGAAGACCCCGACCCGGAGCTGCTCGCCCTCGACCACGACCTGGGTGGCCGGGTTGATGCGTCGTTCACGCGCCTTCGCCTCGACCAGCGCGATCGTGAGCTGCGAACCGATCAGCGGCAGGTCGGGCTTCTCCCGCAGCAGGTAGGGCACCGCGCCGATGTGGTCCTCGTGCCCGTGGGTGAGCACGAGGGCCACGACATCATCCAAGCGGTCCCGGATGGGTTCGAAGTCGGGCAGCACGAGGTCGACGCCGGGATGGTGATCCTCCGGGAAGAGGACGCCGCAGTCGATGATGAGCAGCTCCCCGGCGTGCTCGAGCACCATCATGTTCCGCCCGACCTCCCCCAGACCCCCGAGCGGCATGACGCGCAGCCCCCCATCGGGGAGCGGGGGTGGCGGTGCCAGATCCGGATGGGGGTGGCTCATAGCAGTCCCGCCTCGTGCAGGTCCTCGGCCAGCAGCCTGACCTGCTCCTCGGTGGCCGCAGGCAAGGGGGGGCGCATGACGCGGTTGCCCAGGACACCCAAGAGCTCGAGCGCCGCCTTGGCCATGATCGCGCCCTGGGTACGCGTCATGATCCCGCGTACCGCCGGCAGCAGCTGGCGAGCGATTCCTCGAGCGGTGGGCAGATCCCCCGTGTCGACCGCGGAGAGCATCGCGCGGTGCTGGGCCCCGGCCACGTGTCCGACGACGCTCACCAGCCCGGCGGCGCCCAGGGCAAGCTGGGGGAGGTTCAGCGCGTCGTCCCCGGAGTAGACGGCGAGGTCGCTCCTGGCATGCACCCAGGCGGTCTCGTAGAGGTCGGCCTTGGCGTCCTTCACCGCAACGATCCTGGGGTGCTCGCCCAGGCGCACGAGAGTCTCGGTATGGATGGGCACCCCGGCTCGCCCTGGGATGTCGTACAGCATCAGGGGCACTCCCACAGCGTCCGCGACGCTTCGGAAGTGGACGGCGATGCCCTCCTGCGGCGGCTTGCTGTAGTACGGGGTCACCACCAGCAGCCCATGGGCTCCGGCCCCCTCGGCCGCCCGGGCGAGCTCGACGGTGTGGGCAGTGTCGTTGCTGCCGGCGCCGGCCGTGACGCGGGCCCGGTCCCCGACGGCGGTCAGCACCGTGCGAAGCAGGTCCAGCTTCTCATCGTCGGAGGTCGTCGGGCTCTCTCCCGTCGTCCCGTTCACCAGCAGACCGTCGTGCCCGTCGTCCACCAGTCGGCGGGCCAGGTCGCCCGCAGCCTGGTGGTCGACCCGGCCCTCATCGTCGAACGGTGTCACCATCGCCGTGACGACGCGGCCGAAGGATGCTGCAGCCGTCATGGCGCCACGCGCCCGTTGTCCACGAAGGCGGCGTGGGTCACCGGCATCAGCCGGGCGAACTCGTCCTCGTAGCGCTCAGCCACCATCTCGATCTCGCGCTGAGGGTAGGACGGGAACCGGCTCCTGGGGTCCTTGCGGCGCAGGGACAGGAAGTTCATCAACCCACGGGCGTTCATCGTGACGTAGGCGTTGGAGTAGATGGAGACCGGCAGGACCGTCCGGGCGACCTCCCGGGCGACGCCCGACTCGAGCATCTCCTCGTAGGCCGCGTAGGCGATGCTCACCACCTCTCGCGCCGAGGACACCACCAACGCGTGCTGCTCGGCGCTGCCCGGGATGAAGTCGTACGCGCCGGGCTTGCCCACCTGAACCAGGGGGCGTTGGGGCGCCGGTGCGTAGAAGACCGGTTCGAGCACGCGGTAGCGCCCGCTCTCCTCGTTGTAGGAGGCCATCCGGTGACGCATGTGCTCCCGCCACACGAAGATGGGTGCACTGACCGCGAACGTCATGGTCGAGTGCTCGAACGGGGACCCGTGGCGCTCCCGCATCAGGAACCGGATGAGGCCGGAGGCCTCGGTGGCGTCGGTGCCGGCGGACTCGATGGACCGCTCCCCCTGGGTGGAGACCCTGGCGGCGAAGAGCACGTCGCTGTCGGCCGCCGAGGCCTTGACGAGCTCGACCCCGACGTCGCTGCGGAACCTGACCGGCTGCCGAGGGCTTCGGCCACCGGCGGTGCCGGTCGCATCGACGTCGGCGGCGTCCATGGGGTGGTCCGAAGGCACCCTCGGGAGCCTAGTCGGCGCCGCCGCGAGCGTGCGTCACGCCTTGCCGGTTGGTTGGATGGCGCCATGGCCACCTGGCACCCGCAGCCGGACCGGAGCGTCCGCACCGCCTGGGTGGCCGACGCCGCCGCGATGGCCGCCATCCAGCACGAGGCACTCGGGCAGACCTACCGAGCGCTGCTCACCGACTCCGCCCAGGACGAGCTCGACCACCAGGAGGCCCTGTCGGTGCTCACCCAGGCCTGGGCGGGCGCCCTTCGACGTCCACCGACAGCACGGCACCGAGTCCTGGTGGCCCTGGAGGGCAACCTGGTCGCCGGCTTCGCCGTGCTCGAGCCGTCGCTGGACCCCGACGCCGAGCACAGCGACACCGAGCTGAGCCTGCTGCACGTCGGCGTCGGGCAGACGGGCCGTGGCCACGGGTCGCGCCTGCTGAGTGCCGCTGCCGACACCGCGCGCCTCGACGGCGCCCATCGCCTGTGCACGTGGGTCGTCTCCGCGGACCACGCGATGCTGGGTTTCCTCCGCTCGGCCGGGTGGGAGGCCGACGGCGCCGAACGCACCCTCGCCACGGAGGACACCTCGGCCACGCGCTTGCGCCAGGTTCGCGCGCACACCAGCCTTCGTGTCATGGAGAGGGAGCCGACGTGAGCCCACCGCACGAGCCACCCCAGCCGTTCACCGGCATCCCGATCGAGGCGCTGGACTTCTTCGAGGGCCTGGAGGCGGACAACTCCAAGGCCTACTGGCAGGCGCACCGGGACAGCTGGGAGACCTCGGTGCGGGACCCCATTCGGGCCCTCGCCGACGCCCTGAGCGCCGAGTTCGGTCCGGGTAAGCACTTCCGTCCCTACCGGGACGTCCGCTTCAGCAAGGACAAGTCGCCGTACAAGACCCACCAGGGAGTGGCCTTCGGCGACGGGCGGAGCTCAGCACTGGGTGGGGCTGGCATGTACTACCTGCACGTCTCGGCAGCGGGGCTGCTGGTGGCGGGCGGCTTCCACGACATGGCTCGCGACCAGGTGCAGCGCTACCGATCGGCCGTGGAGGACGAGCGCCACGGCCCCGCCCTGGAGCGCGTGATCGCCCAGCTCCGGACCGACGGCCTGACCGTGGACGGGGAACGGCTGGCCACTCGGCCCCGCGGTGCCGATCCAGACCACCCACGCCTGGACCTGCTGCGGCACAAGACGCTGTACGCGTGGACCGAGCCCGGGGCCCCTCCCTGGCTGGAGACTCCCGAGGCGGTTGCCGAAGTCACCGCCATCTGGCGGCGGATCACCCCGCTCAACCACTGGCTGGCCGAGCACGTCGGGCCGTCCACCCTGCCGATGCGTTGAGTATCGGCAGGAGCAGATGAGCGTTGTCGATGGCGCTCAGGCCTGGCAGGCCCGACGACGCGCCGTCGTTCGGGACGCCGTCGCCGTCGGTATCGCGACCGGCGCCTACGGGGTTGGGTACGGGGCGCTCGCCGCCGCGAGCGGTCTGAACCTGCTCGAGGTAGCGGCTACCTCGCTGCTCATCTTCACCGGCGGTTCCCAGTTCGCCTTCATCGGCGTGGTCGCAGCCGGCGGCAGCAGCCCCGCCGCGGCGCTGTCGGCGATCCTCCTCGGCGTCCGGAACGCCTTCTACGGGCTGCGGCTTGCCTCGCTGCTCCGGCTGCGCGGCGGGCGACGGGCGCTGGGCGCCCAGCTCGTCATCGACGAGTCGACCGCGATGGCCCTGGCCAACAGCGAGGACCCGCGGGCCCGACGGCTGGCGTTCTGGGCGACCGGGCTGTCGGTGTTCGCGCTCTGGAACGTGGCCACCGTCCTGGGCGCGCTGCTGGGCACCGAGGTCGCCGATCCGGCGACGCTCGGGCTGGACGCAGCCGTACCCGCGGCCTTCTTGGCCCTCCTGTGGCCGCGACTGACCGACCCGCGTGCCCGCGTGGTCGCCGTGTCCGGCGCGGTGGCGGCACTGGTACTGGTCCCCGTCGTCCCCGCTGGGGTCCCGGTGCTGGGCGCAGCAGTCGTGGCGGTGGCCCTCGGCCTCGGCTGGCGGTCCTGGCGAGACGCGGTGCCCGGATGATCGGCTGGATCCTCGCCACAGCGCTGGGCTGCTACCTGCTCAAGCTGGCCGGGCTCACGGTTCCGGAGGACGTCCTCGAGCGGCCGAGGGTCACGGCCGTGGCTGCCGCCCTCCCCATCGCGCTGCTCGCGGCTCTCGCCGCGGTGCAGACGTTCTCCTCCACCGATGGCCTGACCATCGACGCACGGGCCGTCGGGGTGAGCGCCGGCGTCGTGGCGCTCCTCCTACGGGCGCCGTTCCTCGTCGTGGTCGCCGTGGCCGCCGGTGTTGCCGCCGCCCTGCGGGCCCTCGGCATCGGCTAGGCGCTCCAGGGCGATGGCTCGGCGCACCGCCTCGCGGGCCCGACGCCGGTCCCCGGCATCGTCGTAGGCGATCCCGAGTCGGAACCAGGTGGCCCAGTCCTGGGGACGCCGCTCCACGTCAGCCGCGTAGGCAGCGAAGCGTTCCGCCGCAGCTCCGCGGTCCGCACGACCGGAGGGGCGGCGGGGAAGGTCGTCCACGGGCAGTGCGTCGGCGGCTGCCAACCGGTCCGCCAGTCGCTGCGTCTCACGCCCGAACTGCAGCTCCCTCCACACCAACCAGGCACCGACCAGCGGGAACGCAAGGATGGCCAGCCCCAGCCCGATGCCGGCGGGAGTACCGGTCGCGAGCGCGGCGACCCCCCGGCCGGCAGCCAGGACGAGGTAGCCGGCCACGGCGACCGCCATCACCAAGGCTCCCCAACGGGCCTTCATCGAGCGTCCTTCGGAGTGGTCCTGTGCATCGACTACAGGCCCAGCAAGTCGTCGATCCCCACGGTGAGTCCCGGGCGATGCTCGACGTGGCGGACCGCGAGCAGGACCCCGGGCATGAAGGAGGCCCGGTCCAAGGAGTCATGGCGCAGCGTGAGGAGCTCGCCGGGGCCGCCGAGCAGCACCTCCTCGTGGGCCACGAGGCCGCGCAGCCGCACGGCATGGACTGGGACGCCGTCGACGTCGGCGCCCCTGGCCCCTGGTAGCTGGTCGGCGGTGGCGTCAGGCGCAGGCGCAGCACCGGCGGCCAGCCGAGCCCGAGCTATGCGCTCGGCGGTGCGCCGGGCCGTGCCAGAGGGCGCATCCACCTTGTCCGGGTGGTGAAGCTCGACGACCTCGACCGACTCGTAGTGCACGGAGGCCTGCTCGGCGAAGCGCATGAGCAGCACGGCGCCGATCGAGAAGTTCGGCGCCAGCAGCACCCCGACCTCGGGCCGCTCGGCCAGCCACATCCGCACCTGCGCAAGGCGCTCGTCGGTGAACCCCGTGGTCCCGACGACGCAGTGGATCCCGGCATCGATGCAGCGCTGGAGCGTCGGCATCACGACGTCCGGGACGGTGAAGTCCACGACCACCTGAGCCCCCGAACCGAGCAGGTCCTCCGGAGCGGAGTCCACGTCGATGCGGGCCACCAGCTCCAGGTCGGGTGCGCCCTGCACGGCGCGACACACCTCGCTGCCCATCCGGCCGGCCGCGCCGACCACAGCGACCCGGGTCGGTGCTGGGCCGGCATCCTCAGCCGGCTGCTCGGCGGTGCTCATGGGCGGGGTCCTCCTCGGTCAGCCGGCCAGCAGGATGTCGTCGCCGGCGAACGGCCCGATCGCCGCCACCGTGGGTGCGGCCGGCAGCAGCTGCTGGGCCAGCTGCAGCACGTCCTGGACGGTGACCGCGTCGATCCGCTGCAGCAGCTCGTCGATCGTCGGGAGCTCGCCGTAGACGAGCTCGGCCTTGCCCAAGCGCCCCATCCGCGAGCCAGTGTCTTCCATGCCCAGGACGAGGGACCCTCGCAGCTGGCCTCGGGCCCGCGCCAGCTCCTCGGGGCTGATGCCGTCCTCGGCCATGCGCGCCAGCTCGCTTCGCAGCACCGCCAGCACCTGTGGCGTGCGCGACGGCTGGCAACCGGCGTAGAGGCCGAGCATCCCGGTGTCGGCGTACCCCGTCACGAACGAGTACACCGAGTAGGCCAGGCCACGACGCTCACGCACCTCCTGGAACAGCCGCGAGGCCATCCCACCACCGAGGACCGCGTTGAGCGCAGCCAGCACGAAGCGGCGCTCGTCGGTTCGTCGCAACCCAGGCACCGCGACGATGAGGTTGGCCTGCTCCGTCTTGCGGGTGAGCAAGGAGGTAGCCCCAGCGGAGGAGGCGGGTCGACGGCGGGTGGCCGCCGACCGGCGCGGTGGGTTGGGCGAGGCCGCCCCGACGGCCCGCCGGTCGGTGAAGGACGAGCGCACGAGCCGGACGAGCTCGCGGTGCTCGAGGTTGCCCGCGGCGGCCACCACCAGGTTCGGACCCCGGTAGCGGGTGCGGTACCACCGCCGCAGCTGTGCCGTGCTCAAGGCCTGGACGGAGGCAGCCGTCCCGGCCACCGGTCGACCCAACGGCGCGTCGCCCCAGACCGCGGCCGAGACCAGCTCATGGACGGCGTCAGCCGGCTCGTCGTCGTGCATGGCTATCTCCTCGAGCACGACGGCACGCTCGCTGGCGACATCATCCGGGTGCAGGAGCGAGTCCGAGACCATGTCGCCGAGGACCTCGACTGCGAGCGGCAGGTCCACGTCGAGGAGATGGGCGTAGTAGCAGGTGTACTCCTTGGTGGTGAACGCGTTGAGCTCCCCGCCCCCCGCCTCGATCGGGCCGGCGATCTGCTCGGCCGAGCGGGTACCGGTCCGCTTGAAGAGCAGGTGCTCGAGGAAGTGCGTCGCCCCGGCGAGCGTCGGGCCCTCGTCCCGGGAGCCGACCCCTACCCAGACCCCCACGCTGACCGAGCGCACCCCTGACATCTGCTCGCTGATGACTCGGGTCCCGTCCGCCAGCACGGTGCGCCGAACGGTGCCGAGGGCGCCGTCGGCACCCCCGGCCCGATGCACCGTGACCGTGCTGCCGGGTTGCTGGTCCAGCCGCAACCCGACGTCAGGCACTCTCCTCCACCACCGGCGCCAGCGACAGCTTGCCGCGGTCGTCGACCTCGGCGATCTGCACCATCACCTTGCTGCCGACCTGGACGACATCCTCGACGTTCTCCACCCGCTTGCCGTCGTTGAGCTCGCGGAGCTTGGAGATGTGCAGCAGTCCGTCCTTGCCCGGCGTCAGCGAGACGAAGGCGCCGAAGTTCGTCGTCTTCACCACGGTGCCGAGGTAGCGCTCCCCCACCAGCGGCATCGTGGGGTTGGCGATCGCGTTGATGGCGTCACGAGCAGCCTCGGCGGCCGATGCCTCGGCGGCGCCGACGTACACCGTGCCGTCGTCCTCGATGGTGATGTTGGCCCCGGTGTCCTCCTGCAGCTGGTTGATGACCTTGCCCTTCGGCCCGATCACCTCGCCGATCTTGTCCACCGGGATGGTCATCGCGATGATCCGCGGCGCGAACGGGCTGAGCTCGTCCGGCTCGTCGATGGCCTCGGCCATGACGTCCAGGATCGTCAGCCGGGCATCGTGCGCCTGCAGCAGCGCGGCACCGAGCACGGACGCCGGGATACCGTCGAGCTTGGTGTCGAGCTGGAGCGCGGTGATGTACTCCCGCGTCCCGGCGACCTTGAAGTCCATGTCACCGAAGGCGTCCTCGGCGCCGAGGATGTCGGTCAGCGTGACGTAGCGCGTCGCAGCGGTGCCGTCGACCTCCACCTCGCCGGAGATCAGGCCCATCGCGATCCCGGCGACCGGCGCTCGTAGCGGGACTCCGGCACTGAGCAGTGACATCGTCGAGGCACAGACAGACGCCATCGAGGTGGACCCGTTGGAGCTGATCGCCTCGGAGACCTGGCGGATCGCGTAGGGGAACTCCTCGCGCGTGGGCAGCACCGGGGCAAGGGCGCGCTCGGCGAGCGCACCGTGGCCGACCTCGCGGCGCTTGGGCGAGCCGACCCGGCCGGTCTCACCGGTCGAGTACGGCGGGAAGTTGTAGTGGTGCAGGTATCGCTTGGTGGTCTCCGGGCTCAGCGTGTCCAGGCGCTGCTCCATCCCGAGCATGTTGAGGGTGGAGACGCCCAGGACCTGGGTCTCCCCACGCTCGAACAGCGCCGAGCCGTGCACCCGGGGCAGGACCTCGACCTCGGCAGAGAGCTGACGGATGTCCTTCAGCCCACGGCCGTCGATGCGGACCTCCTCGCGCAGCACCCGCTCGCGGACGAGCGCCTTGGTCAACGAGCGGAAGGCAGCCGAGAGCTCCTTCTCCCGCTCGGCGAAGGCACCGTCGGCGGTCACCTGCTCGATCGCCCGGGCCTTGACCCGGTCGGTCTCGCTCTCTCGCTCCGCCTTGCCGGCGATCTGCAACGCCGCGGCCAGCTCCTCGCTGGCGGCCTGCTCGACCGCCGCGTAGGCGTCCTCGCCGTACTCGGGAAAGACCGGGTACTCGGCCGTCGGCTTGGCCGCCGAGGCGGCTACCTCGCTCTGGGCGCGGCACAGCTCGGTGATGAAGGGCTTGGCGGCCTCGAGACCCGCGGCGACGACCTCCTCAGTCGGGGCGGTTCGCCCCGCGCGGACGAGGTCGTAGGTCTGCTCGGTCGCCTCGGCCTCCACCATCATCACCGCGACGTCACCGGCGCTGGGGCCGTCGCTGAGTACCCGGCCGGCTACCACCATGTCGAAGGTCGCCCGCTCGAGCTGCTCGACGGTCGGGAACGCCACCCACTGGTCATCGATCAGGGCCACCCGCACCCCACCGATGGGGCCGCTGAAGGGCAGCCCGGACAGCTGGGTGGACAGCGACGCGGCGTTGATGGCGATCACGTCGTAGAGCACGTCGGGGTTCAGCGCGAGGATCGTCACCACGACCTGGACCTCGTTGCGCAGCCCCTTCACGAAGGAGGGCCGCAGGGGCCTGTCGATGAGCCGACAGGTGAGAATGGCGTCGACGCCAGGCCGTCCCTCCCGGCGGAAGAACGATCCGGGGATCCGACCTGCGGCGTACATCCGCTCCTCGACGTCGACCGTCAGCGGGAAGAAGTCGAAGTGCTCCTTCGGGTTACGCGAGGCTGTCGTCGCCGACAGGAGCACAGTGTCCTCGTCGAGCGTCGCGGTGACCGACCCGGCAGCCTGCCTGGCCAGCCGGCCGGTCTCGAAGGTGATCGTCCTGGTGCCGAAGGCGCCGTTGTCCAGCACCGCGGTCGCGGTCGTGATCTGCTCACCCGTCATGGGCTCGCCTCCCTATGGATCGGTTGGGGGCGATGCCGACGCTGGTCGTGCGGAGCGCTCGACGCCCGCTGCGGACCGATCTTCGATGGAAGCGCCCTGGCCGGCGATCCGCCCGAGTGCCTCGGGCGGGGTCGTCGGTCCGCGGACGCCACGACCGAGGACCGGCAAGCCCGGCATGCCCCGGATGAGGTGGGACCTGATGCTGCCGCTGCAGGAGTGTGCGGTGGCAGGTGCTGCGATTCACTTGTGTGCGTTGTGTTGTGGGTGGTGCACCCCGAGCAGCGAGGCTACCCCCCGCCAGGTCGCGAACCGTTCAGCGGCGCAGGCCGAGCCGCTCGATCAGGCTGCGGTAGCGCTCGATGTCGGTGCGGTTGAGGTAGTTGAGCAGCCGACGACGCTGGCCGACGAGCAGGAGCAGCCCGCGACGGCTGTGGTGGTCGTGCTCGTGCTCCTTGAGGTGCCCGGTCAGATGGTTGATCCGGTGGGTGAGGAGCGCCACCTGAACCTCGGGCGAGCCGGTGTCGCCCTCGGACCGGGCGTACTCGGCCATGATCTCCTGCCTGGTCTTGACGGGCTGCTGGGTGGTGTCGGCCTTGGCTGCAGACGGCATCGTCGACGGCTCCTTCCTCGAAGCTGGCTGCGCGGCGCGCCCGGGCTTGTCCACCGGGGCTCTCTGGGATCCGCGGCCGATCGAACGGCCTGCTCAGGGTAGCAGCGGCAGGCGCATGGGCCGAATCGTGGCATGGCCTGCCGGCACTGGTACCCCGGCTGTCGGTCACAATGACTCCGCGACGGGGACCAAGACGCGCTCAGGCCGGCGCCTGGCGTCCTGGTCTCCCGCCGGCGTGCTCGTGACGATCCTCCTCGGGCTGCTGCTCGCCTGGTGGGGTGCGCGCCTGCTCGAGCCGGCCACCGAGGAGTCCGGCGTCGCCGCCGACACCGAGCCGACCCTGCTGCCACAGGTGATGGCCCAGCAGCAGCGGACCAAGCTGGTTCCCGGCCCTGCCTGAAAGATGCCCTAGGCCTTCACCGGCCCACGCCAAGCGCGGCCGCGGTTCGGTGGACGTCGTCGGCCATGGCCTCGAGCAGCTCGTCCACATGCCCGAAGCGGACCATGCCGCGCAACCGCTCGACGAAGTCCAACGCGACCGGCTGCCCGTAGAGGTCGAGGTCCTCGCGGCCGAGGACGTGTGCCTCGGCCCGCCGCCCAGCCCCGTCGAAGGTGGGGTTCGTCCCGACCGAGACGGCCGCCGGCAGCGGCGAGGCCTCCCCCGGTGTGTACAACCAGGCGGCATACACCCCGTCTCCGGGCAGCAGGCGCCCCGCAGGAACGGCCAGGTTGGCGGTCGGGTACCCAAGCTCTCGACCGCGGGCGTCTCCTGGCACGACGACGCCCTCCAGGCGGAATCGGTGGCCGAGCACGTCGGCAGCCGCCTGGACCTGCCCATCGGCGACCAACCGGCGCACCTCGGTCGAGGACCAGCGCTGGCCGTCGACGCCAACCGCCGGTAGCCCCTGGACGGTGAAGCCGCGGGTCTCGCCGAGCGCCCGGAGGGTCGCCACGTCGCCGACGGCGCGATGGCCGAATCGGAAGTCCTCGCCAACCACCACCTGGACGACGTGCAGATGCCGGACGAGGGTCTCGTCGACGAACGTCTCCGGCGACTGGGCGGCCACGTCGAGGTCGAACGGGACCACCAGGACTGCGTCGGCCCCTGCCGCACCGAGAAGTCGGACCCGGTGCTCCAGGCTGCCCACCATCGGCGGAGCCGATGCGGGACGCAGCACGCTCATCGGGATCGGGTCGAAGGTCAGCACGACCAGCGGCAGCCCGGCGACGTCGGCCGCGGCTCGGGCGTGCTGGACGACGGCGCGGTGCCCACGGTGGACACCGTCGAAGACCCCGATGGCCACCACGGTGGGTCCGAGACCTCTTCCGGGCTCGACGCTGCTCGGGACCTCGGCCAGAGATCGCCACACCTGCACGTCGCTCACCCTACGAACACCGCGAGCGGGCGCGCCGCCGGCCCTCGGTCGGCGAGCAGGGCGAGGAACTGCCCGTCAGGGGCGAAGGCGGCCACGGGTTCGCCCAACCCGGTGGCCGGCACCGAACGGCCGTGCCGGACGTCGGCGGCCGCCTGCTCGTCGAGATCGACCCGGTGGAAGCAGCGCGCGGCGGCAGCCGGCAGCCCCAGCAACGCATCGCCGATGGTCTCCGGCGTGATCTCCGCCAGGTCGTGCGCGTCGTCCATGGTGAACGGGCCGACGCGTGTCCGCCTGAGCGCCCGGAGGTGACCACCGACCCCGAGGCTGTCGCCGATGTCGCGCGCCAGGGCTCGGACGTAGGTGCCGCTGGAGCACTCGACCAGGAGGTCGGCCTCGGTCGTCCGTTCCTGGCGGCGGACGTCTGTGACGAGCAGCCGGCTCACGGTGACGGCGCGAGAGGCCAGCTGGACGGTCTCCCCCGCGCGGACCCGCGCATAGGCCCGCCTGCCGTCGATCTTGATCGCCGAGACCGAGCTCGGGACCTGGTCGATGCTGCCCCGTTGCCGGGCCACTGCCGCCTCGAGCGCCTCGTCGGTGACCGAGGACGCGTCGTGCTGCTCCGTGGGTTCGCCCTCGGCGTCGTCGGTGGTGGTGCTCACGCCGAGCACCATCGTCGCGAGATACTGCTTGTCGGCGCCCACCAGGTAGGTGAGCAGGCGGGTGGCCCGTGCGATGCCGAGGACGAGCACTCCGGTGGCCATCGGGTCCAGCGTCCCGGCATGGCCGACCCTGCTGGTGCCGGCCAGCCGCCGGACCCGGCCGACGACGTCGTGCGACGTCCACCCTGACGGCTTGTCCAGGACCAGGAGACCGGGCCGGACCGCCGCTGCAGCGACGTTCAAGCGTCCGCAGCGCGTTCGTCGAGGGGATCGTCGAGCTCCTCTTCGTCCCCGTGGCGATAGGGGTCGGCCTCACCGGCGGGTTCGGCCGCGGCCGCGGCCGCGGCGACGGCGGCGTCAGCGGCTCGGGCCTGCTCGAGGAGCTCGTCGATGTGACGAGCGTTCTCCGGGACCGCGTCGAGCACGAAGGCCAGTGTCGGGGTGTGCCGGATCCCGAGCTCCCGGCCCACCTCCGAGCGCAGCCGCCCCTTGACGCTCTCCAACGCCAGGGCGGTCTGCTCGACCGCCTCCGCGTCACCGAGAACGGTGTAGAACACCGTCGCCTCTCGCAGGTCCCCCGTCAGGCGGGCCTCGGTGACCGTCACGAACCCCAGCCGAGGGTCCTTGACGCGGTGCTCGAGCGTCTCGGCGACCACGACCTTGATGCGGTCAGCCAGCCGGCGGACGCGTGTCTCGTTCCCCATCGCTCCTCAGCTCCTCGTCGTGCGGGCCGTGGACCCGGCGCTGTCGATCGTGCAGCTCGACCTTCGCGAACCCGACCTCGGCACGCCGCAGCAGGTCGAGATGGCCGGTCTCGACGGCCGCGACGTCGAAGTCCAGCTCAACGTCGCGACCCACATGCGCCGATGCCCGCGCTACCCGCGGGGCTTCTCCCGCATCTCGTAGGTCTCGATGCGGTCGTCCACGCGGATGTCGTTGAACGAACCCAGGCCGATACCGCACTCGTAGCCGTCACGGACCTCGGTGGCGTCGTCCTTGAAGCGCCTCAGCGACTCGATCGCGAGGTCTTCGGCGACCACGACGCCGTCGCGGACCAGCCGGGCCTTGGCGTTGCGTCGGATGACGCCCGAGCGCACGAGGCAGCCGGCGATGTTGCCGAACTTGCTCGAACGGAACACCTCCCGCACCTCGGCAGCCCCGAGCGAGGCCTCCTCGAACTCCGGCTTGAGCATGCCCTTGAGCGCACCCTCGACGTCCTCGATGGCCTGGTAGATCACCGTGTAGTACCGGAGCTCGACGCCTTCGCGGTCGGCGAGCTCGGTGGCCTTGCCCTGGGCTCGCACGCTGAACCCGATGATGACCGCATCCGAGGCCGCCGCGAGCATGACGTTGGTCTCGGTGATCGCGCCGACGCCGCGGTCGATGATGCGCAGCGAGACGTCCTCACCCACGTCGATCTTGAGCAACGCCTCCTCGAGCGCCTCCACCGAGCCGGCGACGTCGCCCTTGAGGATGAGGTTGAGCGTCTCGACCTTGCTCTGCTGCAGGAAGTCCTCCAGCGTGACCCGCTTGCGGGCCTTGGCCAGGGCAGCGTTGCGCTCCATGGCCTCGCGCTTCTCGGCGATCTGGCGAGCCGTCCGGTCGTCGTCGGTGGCGAGGAACTTGTCCCCCGCCCCCGGGACGGCGGTGAACCCGAGCACCTGGACCGGCCGCGACGGACCGGCCTCCTCGATCGCGTCCCCGTGCTCGTCGAGCATCGCCCGCACCCGGCCGTGGGCCTTGCCGGCCACGATCGCGTCCCCGACGCGGAGGGTCCCGCGCTGGACCAGCACCGTGGCCACCGGGCCTCGGCCACGGTCGAGGTGAGCCTCGATCGCAACGCCGCGCGCCGGCATGTGCGGGTTGGCCCGCAGGTCCAGTGCTGCGTCCGCGGTCAGCAGCACGGCCTCGAGCAGGCTGTCGATGCCCTCGCGCTTGAGGGCCGAGACGTCGACGAACATGGTCTCGCCGCCGTACTCCTCGGCCACGAGTCCGTACTCGGTGAGCTGCTGGCGGATCTTGGCGGGGTTGGCCCCCTCCTTGTCCACCTTGTTCACCGCGACCACGATCGGCACGTCGGCGGCCTGGGCATGGTTGAGTGCCTCCACCGACTGCGGCATCACCCCGTCGTCAGCAGCGACGACCAGGACGGCCACGTCGGTCACCTTCGCGCCGCGGGCCCGCATGGCGGTGAATGCCTCGTGCCCGGGGGTGTCGATGAAGGACAGGGCCCGCTGCTGACCCTCCTGGCCGACACGGACCTGGTACGCGCCGATGTGCTGGGTGATGCCGCCGGCCTCGCCGGCCACCACATCGGCGTTGCGGATGGCGTCCAGGAGCTTCGTCTTGCCGTGGTCGACGTGCCCCATCACCGTCACCACTGGCGGCCGAGCCTCGGCATCTTCGTCGTCCTCGGCCTCGAAGTCGATGTCGAAGGATTCCAGCAGCTCGCGGTCCTCGTCCTCGGGCGAGACCACCTGCAGGTCGTAGCCCAGCTCGGCGCCGAGCAAGGCGAAGGTGTCCTCGTCCACCGACTGGGTCGCGGTGACCATCTCTCCCAGCGCGAACAGCACCTGGACGAGCGCGGCCGGGTCGACGTTGATCTTGTCGGCGAAGTCGCTCAGGGAGGCGCCACGGGGCAGTCGGATCGTCTGCCCGTCACCGCGTGGGAGCCGCACGCCACCGATGCTCGGGGCCTGCATGTTGTCGAACTCCTGCCGGCGCTGCTTCTTGCTCTTGCGCCCTCGCGTCGGCCGACCGCCGGGGCGACCAAAGGCCCCCGCCGTCTGACCACGCCCGCCGCGCCCGCCGCGCCCTGGCGGCGGACCTCCCGGCCCCCCGCCCGGCCGACCGCCTCCGGGCATCCCGCCCCTGGGTGCACCGGCTCCGGTGCGGGCACCACCCGGGCGGCCGCCTCGGGCGCCACCGGGTCCACCCGGACCGCCAGGACCACCAGGGCGAGGTCCGCCCGGGCGAGGCGGCATCATCCCTGGGGTCGGTCGCCCGCCGCCAGGGCGCGGCATGCCGGTCGAGGCGCTGCCGAAGGGGTTGTTGCCAGGACGCGGTTGGCCCGGACGCGGGGCAGGCGCCCCCTGGCCACCGGGGCGTGGCGCCGGCGCCCGGCCCATGCCGCTGCCGTCGCTGCTGAATGGGTTGTTGCCTGGGCGAGGCGTGCCAGGACGGGTCCCAGGCTGACGCCCGCCGGCACCCGGGGTGGCTGGACGAGGACCAGGCGTGCCGGGTCGCGGAGGCTCGGTGCGGCCTGCCGGCGACGGAGTTGCTGGGGCAGTCCCGGCTCCCGGGGCTGCCGATGCGGCCGGGGCGGCCGGCACGGACGACGCGGCGGCGCCATCTGCGCCAGCAACGGCCTTCGCCGCTGGCTCCGGGGCTGCCGGCGCCGCCACTGGCGTCGTCGGTGCTGCCTTCTTGGCTGGCGCCGGCTTCTTCGCTGGCGCAACGGCAGCACCAGCCGCAGCCGTGCTGCCGGCAGCATCGCCGTGCTTCGCGCGCACCTTTCGGGCGACTGGCGGTTCCACCGTCGAGGACGCGGACCGGACGAACTCGCCCATGTCCTTCAGCTCGCTCAACAGCGCCTTGCTCTCGACCCCGAGCTCTCGTGCGAGCTCGTAGACCCGGACCTTTGCCACAGTTCTCCCTCTCGGCCCGGGGGTGTCGGGCCGTCAGTCGGTGTACCGCCTCATCGCTTGCTCATCGAGCACCCGAAGTCACAACGCATCTCCTTCGTCCACCGCTGGGCTCAGCGGCGTGTCTGCCGTGTCACCGTCCCGTCGGCTCAGGGCTCTCGGGACGACCGCCTGCCGAAGCAGCCGGAGGTCGAGCGGACCTGCCACCCGCAGCGCCCGGGGAAGGGCGCGACGACGTTCGGCCTGCTCCAGGCACGTCGGGTCGGGGTGCAGGTTCGCACCTCGACCCGGGTACCGGTGCTGCGAGTCGGGGAGCACCAGACCGGGTTCGGTCCGGGACACCACCACTCGCAGGAGGTCGGACCGAGGGGCCCGGCGACGACAACCGATGCAGGTGCGCACGGGGTGCGAGTGCATCGGCGCAGCCACCGCCGGAGGCTGGTCCATGGAGCACTCTACCCGTTCGGCGAGCGGGCCGGTGGCGCGTCGGCCGGCGGGAGCGGCTCGGGGCTCGGCGAGACCTGCGGCTCCGGGGCACCGATCGACGACTCCGGCCTGATGTCGATCTTCCACCCGGTGAGCCGGGCGGCCAGCCTTGCGTTCTGGCCCTCCTTGCCGATCGCCAGGGAGAGCTGGTCGTCGGGGACGAAGACCCTAGCCGCCTTGGCGACCGGGTCGACCACCTCGACGCGACGGACGCGGGCCGGGGACAGCGCGTGCGCCACCATCTCGCCCGGCTCCTCGGAGAAGTCCACGATGTCGATCTTCTCGCCGCTCAGCTCCTGCATCACAGCGCGCACCCGCGACCCCATCGGACCGATGCAGGCACCCTTCGGGTTCACCCCCGGGCGGGTCGAGCGCACCGCGATCTTCGTCCGGTGACCCGCCTCGCGAGCGATCGCGGCGATCTGGACCGTGCCGTCGGCGATCTCCGGGACCTCGAACTCGAACAGCGCCTTGACCAGGCCAGGGTGGCTGCGGGACAGCGTCACCAACGGTCCGCGCATGCCCTTGCGGACCTGCACCACGTAGCAGCGCAGGCGCATCCCGTGCGGGTAGTGCTCCCCAGGCGCCTGCTCGTGCTGCGGCAGCGTCGCCTCGAGCGTGCCCAGGTCCACCTGGACCGATCGACGATCGGTGCCCTGCTGGACGACGCCGGAGACCAGCTGCCCCTCCATCCCGAGAAATTCCCCGTAGATCCGCTCGTCCTCGGCCTCGCGGAGTCGCTGCATGATCACCTGGCGCGCGGTGCTCGCCGCCGTGCGACCGAAGTCGCCCGGGGTGTCGTCCCACTCGCGGAGGACACCAGCCTCGTCGGCGGCGGCCGCCCACACCGTCACATGCCCCGACTTGCGATCCAGGACGACCTTGGCGCTGGCGGCCGCGTCCGGGAGGCGCTCGTAGGCCTGCAGCAGAGCCGCCTCGATGGCCTCGACCAACGAGCCGAGTGGGATCTCCTTCTCCTGCTCCAGCGCCCGAAGCAGGCTCATGTCGATGTCCACCTCACCCTTCCTTCCCGGCAGGACCGCGCACAGGATCGGCGTCCTGAGGACGCTTGCCTGGTTGGGTCTCCTTGGTCAGCTCCACCTGCACGGTCGCCCGCCGGACGTCGGTGTGGCGCAGCGCAGTCCGCGCACCGTCGTGCTCGAGCTCGACCGCGTCGTCGCGAGCTTCGACCAGCCTTCCGGTGAGCTCGCTGCCGTCCTGCCGGACCACCCGAACACGCCGACCGAGGTTGCGTCGCCAGTGCCGCAGCAAGGTCAACGGGCGAGACACGCCGGGCGAGCCGACCTCGAGGGTGTAGGCAGCGCCGAGCAGCGAGCCGGCGCCGGCCTGCAGGCGGCTCTCGGCGTCGTCCAGGCGCACCGCGACCGAGCGGGACACCTCCGCACACTCGTCCAACGACACACCACCGTCGCGGTCGACCAGGAGCTGGATCCTGGCGCCCTGACCGCTCCTGGAGACCGTGAGGTCCTCCAGGTCCAGGCCCGCTGCTACGACGACAGGCTCGACGACGCCGCGCAGCTCGTCCACGGCGGCAGCCGAGACCGGCCTCGGCTTGCCTGCGCCAGCATGACCGCTGCGCGGACGAGACCCCTTCGGGGCGCTCATGCAGGCTCCCGCTCGCTCTGGACGCCGGCGGCGATCACGGCGCCGGCCTCGGACACGGCGAGCGTCCCACGTGCACCGCTGCGCCGGTCTCGCGACTCCACGACGCCATCGGCCAGCCCACGACCAACGACCACGATCCGCGGGACCCCGAGCAGCTCGGCATCGGCGAACTTGACCCCGACCGAGACGCCCACGCGGTCATCGAGCAGGACCTCGACGCCGGATGCCGCCAGCTCGGTCGCCAACGCCTCGGCGCCGGCGACGATCTCGGCCGACTTCCCGGCGACCACCACGTGCACGTCGGCGGGTGCAACCGTGGCAGGCCAGCACAACCCCAGCTCGTCGTGGGTCTGCTCGGCGATCGCAGCAACCGCGCGGGACACCCCGATGCCGTAGGAGCCCATCGTGACGACCACCTGCTCGCCCCGCTCGTCCTGCACAGTGAGCTCGAGCGCCTCCGCATACTTGCGTCCGAGCTGGAAGATGTGACCGATCTCGATGCCGCGCGCGATCTGCAGGCCGGCGCCGCACTCGGGGCACGAGTCCCCGTCGCGCACGTCCGCCGCGTCGATGACACCGTCGGCGTCGAAGTCCCTGCCCGCCACGAGGTCGAAGACGTGCCGGCCGGCCTCGTTGGCCCCGGTGATCCAGCGCGTCCCCTCGACGACCCTGGGGTCCAGCAGGTAGCGCACCCCACTGGGCCCGTCCGTCCCCAGCGCCTGAGGCCCGATGTAGCCACGCACGAGGCACGGGTGGGCGAGGAAGTCCTCCTCGCCGAACGGCTCGACGATCGCCGGGGACACCCGGGCGGCCAGTCGCCGAAGGTCGACGTCGCGGTCCCCGGGCACGCCCACGGCCAGAGGCTCCACCGATCCATCGGGGTGACGCAGCCGCACGACGACGTTCTTCAGGGTGTCCGCGGCTGTCCATGCCCGATCCGGGCGGGCCAGCTCGGGGCGGGCGTTCGCCTCCTCGACCAAGGTCTGGATGGTGGGGGTGTCCGGGGTGTCCTCCACGTGCGCGGCAGGGAGGTGCTGCTCCCACCCGTCCGGGACACCCGCTGCCGACGCCGTGGGCGTCGGCACCGCAACGGCCTCGGTGTTGGCCGCATAGTCGCAGGCTGTGCAGCGCACGAACGTGTCCTCTCCGGCCTCCGCCGGCAGCAGGAACTCCTCGCTACGCGACCCACCCATGGCTCCGGACATGGCCTGGACGACGACGAATGCCAGTCCGAGCCGCTGGAAGACCCGCTCGTAGGCGCGCCGATGGGCCTCGTAGGAGGCGGCCAGACCCTCGTCGTCGAGGTCGAAGGAGTAGGAGTCCTTCATGAGGAACTCGCGGCCGCGCAGCAGGCCGGCCCGTGGCCGTGGCTCGTCTCGGAACTTCCACTGGATCTGGTAGAGCGCGACCGGGAGGTCCTTGTACGAGGAGTAGAGGTCCTTGACGAGGAGCGTGAACATCTCCTCGTGCGTGGGCCCGAGCAGGTGGTCGGCTCCCTTGCGGTCCACGAGCCGGAACAGATCTTCGCCGTACTCCGTCCACCGGTTCGTCCGCTCGTACGGCTCACGCGGCAGCAGCGCCGGGAAGTGCACCTGCTGGAAACCCGCCGAGTCCATCTCGTCCTTGACGACTTCGCTCACCCGGTGCAGCACCCGCAGCCCGAGCGGAAGCCACGAGTACCCGCCGGAGGCAGCGCGCCGGACGTAGCCCGCGCGCACCAGCAGGCGATGGCTGGGGACCTCCGCGTCAGCGGGGTCCTCCCGAAGGGTGCGGAGGAACAGCCTTGACATGCGCAGGATCACGCCGCACTCCTCCGCAGTTCGGTTGTGGTCGAGCCGAGCGTGAGCCTATCCGGCCCCGTTCAGGCACGTCGCCGAGCCCAGCGTCCCGGGTCAGAGCAGCACGGAGGCGAACACGTCGACCTCACGGAAACCCACCCGTGTGTAGCTCGCCCTGGCCGCCACGTTGTAGTCGTTGACGTAGAGCGTCACGACCGGAGCGTGCTCGGCCATGGCGTCGCGCACGACCGCCGCCATCCCCGGCGCAGCCAGTCCGCGTCCGCGCAGTTCAGGTCGCACCCAGACGCCCTGCACCTGACACGCCTGCGACGACACCGACCCAATCTCGGCCTTGAAGACCACGCCGTGGGAGTCGAAGCTCGCCCAGCAGCGTCCGGCCCGGACCAGCTCCGTCACCCGCGTGCGGTACTGCGCGCCCATCCCACCCTCCAACGGGCTCACCCCCACCTCCTCGGTGAACATCGCCACGCAGGCCGGGAAGAACGCCTCCAGGTCACGCTCGGTCACGGGGCGAACGCTCCGGTCGGCCGGCACGGCCGGCGGGCCGTCGATGACCATGACCGGCTGCACCGGGCGCACGTCGCGAGCTGGACCCCACGCCGGCTCCAAGGCTTGCCAGAGCGCCAGCACTGCCTCCTGCGGACCGACCAGCGAGGCACTCCGACGGCGCTGGCGCAGCATCGCCTCGGCGATGACCGACGCCGCGTGCAGGTCACACCGCACGGGCACCACGTTTGCTCCCACCAGGCACAGGGACCGCAGCGGGCCCGCCTCGGGGACCCCCCACAGCTCACCACCGAGCCTCAGCCGGTCCAGGCCGGCCTGCTGCACCCGAGAAGCGACGAACACGTTGGTCACCGGGTCCTCAGCCAGCAGCGACCACACCTCGTCGAAGGCCTCGGCACCCAACACACGAACGCCTCCGGAGAGCACCCTCATGGCCGACTCGCCTGCCGGCTCAGCCAGTGACGGTTACCGTCGGCGCGTCCCCGTCGACGGGTTCCATGTCCTCGGCCAGGCGCATGGCCTCCTCGATGAGCGTCTCGACGATCCTGCTCTCCGGGACCGTCTTGATGACCTCGCCCTTGACGAACACCTGGCCCTTGCCGTTGCCGGAGGCGACGCCGAGGTCCGCCTCACGAGCCTCCCCCGGCCCATTCACCACGCAGCCCATCACGGCCACACGCAGCGGGACCTCCATGCCCTCGAGCCCGGCCGTCACCTGTTCAGCCAGCGTGTACACGTCGACCTGTGCCCGGCCGCAGGACGGGCAGGACACGATCTCGAGGCGTCGCGGTCGGAGGTTGAGGGACTCCAGGATCTGCCTGCCGACCTTGACCTCCTCGACCGGAGGCGCCGACAGCGAGACCCTGATGGTGTCTCCGATGCCCCTGCTCAGCAGGGCTCCGAAGGCCACGGCGGACTTGATGGTGCCCTGGAACGCGGGCCCAGCCTCGGTGACACCGAGGTGGAGCGGGTAGTCGCACTGCTCAGCGAGCATCTCGTAGGCGCGCACCATCACCACGGGGTCGTTGTGCTTCACCGAGATCTTGAAGTCCCGGAACCCGTGCTCCTCGAAGAGGCCCGCCTCCCACATCGCCGACTCGACCAGCGCCTCCGGGGTGGCCTTGCCGTGCTTGGCCAGCAGCCTTGGGTCCAGGGAGCCGGCGTTGACGCCGATGCGGATGCTGACGCCGGCCTCGGACGCGGCCTTGGCGATCTCCCCGACCCGGTCGTCGAATTTCTTGATGTTGCCGGGGTTGACCCGGACTGCTGCGCACCCTGCCTCGATGGCGGCGAAGACGTACTTCGGCTGGAAGTGGATGTCGGCGATGACCGGGATCTGGGACTTGCGGGCGATCTCCGGCAGGGCGGCGGCGTCGTCCTGGCTCGGTACCGCGACCCTGACGATGTCGCAACCGGTGGCGGTCAGCTCGGCGATCTGCTGGAGCGTGGCGTTGACGTCGGTGGTCGGCGTGGTCGTCATCGACTGCACCGAGATCGGCGCGTCCCCGCCGACCAGCACCTTGCCCACCCGGATCTGCCGGCTGGGCCGGCGCGGTGCCAGGACGGGGGGCGGGGAAGCCGGCATGCCGAGGTCGATGGGAGTGCTCATGGAGCCATTGTCCGCCATGACGGCTAGCCAGGCAGCCGGACCGGGTTGACGATGTCGGCATAGAGGACGAGTACCGACATGACGACCAGCGCGATGGCCGCTGCGTAGGCCAGCGGCAGGGCCTTTGCCACGTCCACCGGCGACGGCTCCGGCCGGCCAGTCACCCGTGCGAAGGCGCGCTTGAGGCCCTCCCAGAGGGCGCCGGCGATGTGCCCGCCGTCCAAGGGCAGCAGCGGGATCAGGTTGAACACGGCGATCGCCATGTTGAAGGAGGCCAGCAGCGCGATGAAGCCGGCGACACGATCCCCTGCCGAGGCCCCGTCGGCCGAGGCGATCTCGCCGCCGATCCGGCCCGCCCCGACGATGCCGACCGGGGAGCAGACGTCTCGGTCCTCTCCCCCGAAGGCCGCGTTCCAGACGCCGACCATGCGCTCGGGGATGCCGAGCACGGCCGACACGGTGCGGGCCCCGAAGTCGGCAACCTGCTCGAGCACGGCTCCCGCGCCCGCTTGAGCGGTCTCGAACTCCGGACTCACCCCCAGGAAGCCCACCGGCTCGGCATCGCTGCACGGATCGTCAGGGTCCCCGTAGCGCTGGCTGGTCACCAAGGTGGCCTCGAGCGTCCGGGCGGTGCCACCGCGGTCGACCACGATCAGGACCCTCTGCCCGCCCCGCTCGCGGATGAGCTCGGTGCCCTGCTCCCAGGACTCGACCGCCACCCCGTCGATGCTCAGGATGGTGTCCCCGGGCTCGATGCCGGCCTCTGCTGCCGGGGTCCGCGGGTCAGCGGCGGAGCACTCCGGCAACGGCTGTCCCGGAGTCACCCGGTCGACGTCGATGACGCACTCGGAGACACCGCCGACGGTGGTGGTGGGCAGGGACTGGCCGAACCCGATGAGCACGACCCCGAACAGCAGGACGGCCAGCACGAGGTTCATCGCCGGCCCGCCGCTCATCACGATCAGCTTCTGCCACCACGGCTTGCGGTAGAAGAGCCGGTCGGTGTCCTCGACCGCCACCTCCTGAGCGGCCCCCTGGCGTGCGTTGTCGATCATCGACTGGAAGGGTCCGGTGCTGGCGTCGCGGAGTCGGTTCGGGTCCGCGCCGGGCTCGGGAGGCAGCATCCCGACCATCCGGACATAGCCGCCCAGCGGGACGGCCTTGATCCCGTACTCGGTCTCGCCACGACGTCGCGACCACATCGTCGACCCGAACCCCACCATGTACTGGGTCACCTTGACGCCGAACAGCTTGGCGGGCACGAGGTGGCCGATCTCGTGCAGGGCGATGGACAGCATGAGCCCGAAGAGGAACAGCAGGAATCCGAGGATGGCCAGCGGGTCCATCAGCCCCCCCTCCGTCCAGCCGACTGCTCCCGTCGATCGAGCAGCTGCTCAGCCCACGCCCTTGCCCAGGCGTCTGCTGCTATGACGTCAGAGAGCGTCGCGGTGTTCCCGTCCGGGTCGACCTGGTGCTCGGCAAGGGCGGCCCGGATCCCGTCGACGATGCCCGTGAAGGACAACCGAGCGTCGAGGAAGGCCTGGACGAGCACCTCGTTGGCGCCGTTGTACACCGCCGGCGCGGTTCCGCCTGCTCGCCCGGCTTGCTCGGCCAGGTCGACGGCCGGGAAGGCGTCCCGGTCCAGAGGGAAGAACTCCCAGGTGGCGGCGGTGCTCCAGTCGCAGGCGGGCGCAGCCTGCGGGACTCGCTCCGGCCAGGACATGCCCAGGGCGATCGGCAGCCGCATGTCCGGGGGACTGGCCTGCGCCAAGGTGGACCCGTCGGTGAACTCGACCAAGGAGTGGACCACCGACTGTGGGTGGACCACCACGTCGATCCGTTCGAAGGGCATGTCGAACAGGAGGTGGGCCTCGATGACCTCGAGCCCCTTGTTCACCAACGTGGCCGAGTTGACGGTGACCAGCGGGCCCATCCTCCAGGTCGGGTGGTCCAGGGCCTGCTCGGGAGTGACGTGATCCAGCTGCTCACGGCTGACGCCTCGGAAGGGTCCACCGCTTGCCGTGAGCACGAGTCGGGCCACCTCCTCGCGGCGTCCGCCGCGAAGCGCCTGCGCCAGCGCCGAGTGCTCGGAGTCGACCGGCACGATCTGCCCGGGCGCGGCGAGGCGGGTCACGACCGGGCCGCCGATGATGAGCGACTCCTTGTTCGCCAGCGCGAGTGCACGGCCGGCTCGAAGGGCCGCCACGGTTGGCCCGAGCCCGGCCGCTCCGGCCATCCCGTTCAGGACGACGTCGCAGGGCATCGCCGCCAGGTCCTCAGCCGCCGTCGGGCCGGTGATGATCTTCGGGACGCGATACTCCCCTTCGGCGAACCCGCGTCGCTGGGCGACCGCGTAGAGGGCCAGGAGCACGTCGTTGGCGGCGCCGGCCTTCGTGACAGCGATGACGTCGACCCCGTGCGCCAGCGCTTGCTCGGCCAACAGCTCCGGCCGACTGCCGTGGGCGGCCAGGCCGACGACGCTGAAGCGATCCGCGTTGCGCGAAACGACGTCCAGGGCCTGCGTGCCGATCGAGCCCGTCGACCCGAGGATCACGACGTCACGAGGCAGCGGCACTCCCCCAGTGTCACCCATGCTGCGGCCGACGGCGAAACTCGGCGGGCCGGGCCCCTCCGGTGCGCAGCCGAGCTACAGCCCGCCGATGCCGACGTACTTCGACTCCAGGTACTCCTCGATGCCCTCGCGGCCCCCCTCGCGGCCGAAACCGGAGGCCTTCATCCCGCCGAAGGGCGCAGCCGGGTTGGAGATCACCCCGGCGTTCAGGCCGATCATCCCGCACTCGAGGCCCTCAGCCACGCGCAGCGCTCGCCCGAGGTCCTCGGTGAACAGGTAGGAGATGAGGCCGTACTCGGTGCCGTTCGCCAGCGCGAGCGCCTCCTCCTCCGAGCCGAAGCGGAAGACCGGCGCCACTGGTCCGAAGATCTCCTCCTGAGCGACCCGGGCCTGCATGGGGACGTCGGCGAGCACCGTCGGCGCCAGGAAGGAGCCCTCCCCCGGCAGTGCCTCGCCACCGGTGAGCAGGCGAGCGCCGTGAGACGTGGCGTCGGCGACCAGCTCGAGGATCTCGCCGCGGGCCTTGGTGTTGATCACCGGCCCGACCTGGACACCATCCTCAGTGCCTCGGCCCACACGCATGCCAGCGAGGCGCTCGGCCAGGAGCGTGGAGAACTCGTCGGCGATGGCGTCCTGCACGAGGAAGCGATTGGCGGCCGTGCAGGCCTCGCCGATATTGCGCATCTTCGCCTGGACCGCGCCCTCGACGGCCGCGTCGAGGTCGGCATCGGCGAACACCAGGAAGGGGGCGTTGCCGCCCAGCTCCATCGACACCTTCAGCAGCCGCTCGGCGCTCTGCTCGACCAGACGCCGCCCGATGCCGGTCGAGCCGGTGAAGGAGAGCTTGCGCGTGCGGGGGTCGCGGATGAGGGGCTCCATGACTGCGCCGGAGGAGTGCGTGGTGACGACGTTCAGCACGCCTGGTGGGAGTCCGGCCTCCTCCATGATCCCGGCAAGTGCCAGCATCGACAGCGGGGTCTCTGAGGCGGGCTTCACCACCATCGTGCAGCCGGCCGCCACCGCGGGCCCGATCTTTCGAGTGCCCATCGCCATCGGGAAGTTCCACGGCGTGATGAGCACGCACGGCCCGACCGGCTGACGCATGACCATGATGCGCTTGTCGCCGGCCGGGGCCACCCGGTAGTCGCCGTGGATCCGCACCGCCTCCTCGGCGAACCAGCGGAAGAACTCCGCGCCGTAGGCGATCTCGCCCCTCGCCTCTGCCAGCGGCTTGCCCATCTCGAGCGTCATGAGCAGGGCGAGCTCGTCCTGGCGGTCCATGAGCGCTTCGTAGGCACGGCGCAGGATCTCGCCGCGCTCGCGCGGGGGGTGCTTGGCCCAGGACGCCTGGGCGGCAACCGCGGCGTCGAGGGCCGCCATCCCGTCAGCCGGGGTCGCGTCGGCCACCTGGCACAGGGACTGGCCGGTCGAGGGGTCGTGGACGTCGAAGGCACCGCCGCCGGAGGCCGCCCTCCACCGGCCACCGACGTACAGCGAGGTCGGAGTGCCGGCGACGACGGCGGCCTCCTGGTCGGCGGTGATCGTCATGCAGGTCCTCCGGGTCCTGGCCAGGCGTCCTCGCCCAGCTCGAGCGCGTTCGACCTCCGACGCTAGCCGTTCCCGGCCTACGCTGCAGTCATGACGGTCATCGACCACGGCGCCACCCCAGACGCGACCACCACGCCCGACGGGACCGCGCAGCAGCGCCGACTGCTCACCGACATCCCCGGTCCCCGCTCGCTCGAGCTCGCCGGACGCAAGAACGCCGCCGTCGCTCGTGGCGTCGGCACCGCCCTGCCGGTCTACGTCGAGCGAGCCAGTGGCGCCGTGCTCACCGATGTCGACGGCAACCAGCTCATCGATCTCGGCGCCGGGATCGCCGTGGTGAACGTGGGCCACGCCGACCCCAACGTGGTGGCTGCAGTCCAGGAACAAGTGGCCGCCTTCACCCACACCTGCTTCATGGTGACGCCCTACGAGCCCTACGTCGCCGTCTGCGAAGCCCTCAACGAGCTCACCCCAGGCGACCACGACAAGCGCACCGCGCTGTTCAACTCCGGAGCCGAAGCGGTGGAGAACGCCGTCAAGATCGCCCGCGCGGCAACGGGGAAGATGGCCGTCGGGGTGTTCGAGCACGGCTACCACGGGCGAACGAACCTCACCATGGCCATGACCGCGAAGTCGATGCCGTACAAGCACTCCTTCGGACCCTTCGCGCCCGAGGTCTACCGGGCGCCGTTGTCCTACCCGTTCCGCGAGTCGTCGGCGATCACCGGGGAGCAGGCGGCCGCACGAGCGATCGACGTCCTGGAGAAGCAGGTCGGCGCGAGCACGTTGGCGGCCGTCGTGCTGGAGCCCATCCAGGGCGAGGGCGGCTTCGTCGTGCCGGCACCCGGCTTCCTGCCCACGATCGCGCAGTGGTGCACGGACACCGGGGTGGTCTTCATCGCCGACGAGATCCAGACCGGCTTCGGCCGCACCGGGACCTGGTTCGCATGCGAGCACGAAGGCGTCGTGCCCGACCTCATCACCACCGCCAAGGGCATCGCCGGCGGGCTGCCGCTGGCCGCGGTGACCGGGCGGGCAGCCCTCATGGACGCCCCGCACGTCGGCGGGCTGGGCGGCACCTACGGCGGCAACCCGGTGGCCTGTGCGGCTGCCCTGGGCGCGCTGCAGACCTTCCGCGAGCAGGACCTGCCGGCCCGGGCCCGGGCCGTCGAGGCTCGGATGGTGCCGAGGCTGCAGGCGCTGGCCGAGCGCTTCGGTTCCATCGGTGACCTTCGGGGACGCGGCGCCATGCTGGCCGTCGAGATCGTTCGGCCGGGGACCAAGGAACCCGACCCCGAGCTCACCGCCCGTCTCAACACGGCTTGCCATCAGCGCGGTGTGGTCACCCTGACGTGTGGCACGTACGGCAACGTCTTCCGGTTCCTGCCTCCGCTCTCGATCAGCGATGCCCTGCTCGACGAGGCGCTTGACCTGCTCACGGAGGCGTTCGAGGCCGAGGCAGGGTGAGAACGGGGCGATCGGTCCGTCCAGCGGCTCAGGCCAGCACGCGTAGGTCAGCCATGCGAACTGCCCACGCTGCTCGACGCTGCGCAGACGCAAGCGGTCGGACTCCACTCGCCGCGGCAGCAGTGGGGCACCCTGCGCCAGCGTGACCGGAGCGACTGCCACCAGGATCTCCTCCAGCGCACCGGCATCGAGGAACTGCCCAGCAAGGTCACCTCCGTCGACCACCCGGACGCCGCAACCGGACGTCGGCTCCCTCGGGAATCGGGAGCTCACGGGTGGAGAACACGACCGTGGGCCGCTCGCCGTAGAACGACCGCCACCGGTCTGGCTCAGCCAGCAGCCGCTCCTGCCGTAGCACCCACTCGTCGGTGGTCGAACCCTGGACCAGGACGCCGTCCAGCGACGTCGCTGTGAAGACGACGGTCCTCGGCACCGTTGCCGGCCTAGAGGACTGCTGGGTCGAGGTCGAGCGTCGTTCGGTCCAGCGCCTCCAGCAGGTCCAGCTGCGGACCGGTACGCGGGAGCTCGTAGGCGTAGAAGTATCGCGCGGCGGCCCGCTTGCCATCGTAGAAGGCACCGGCCTTGCCGTGCGCGACGAGCACCTGCTCCAGCCACAACCACGCGACGACGACGTGACCGGTGGCCTCGAGGTAGGCAGTGGCGTTGGCCAGCGTGAGCGCCGGGTCACCGCTGCCCCACAGCCGTGCGGTCACCGCACCCAGGCGATCGACCGAACCCCGCAGCGCGAGCGCGAACGACGCCGGCTCGCCGCCCAGCGGCTCGGCTCGCTCCAGCGTCGCGGTGACCTCCTCGAGCAGCGCGGCCAGGCCCGCCCCCTGCTGCATCGTGACCTTTCGGCCGAGCAGGTCCAGCGCCTGGATCCCGTGGGTGCCCTCATGGATGGCGTTGAGCCGGTTGTCCCGGTAGTGCTGCTCGACGTCGCAGTCGCGGGTGTACCCATACCCTCCGTGCACCTGGATGGCCAGGTCGTTGGCGGCCAGGCACCACTGGGAGGGCCAGCTCTTGGCGATCGGGGTGAGCATCTCGAGCAGCACGTGCGCCCGCTCGACGTCGGTGGGGTCCTCGGCTGTCTGCTCCTCGTCGACGAGCCGGGCGCAGTACAGGATCAGGGCCAACGCTCCCTCGACGTAGGACTTCTGCGCCAGCAGCATCCGCCTGACGTCGGGATGCTCGATGATCGGCACGGGCGGTGCCGACGGCGGGTCCCCGAGTGCTCGTCCCTGTGTCCTGGTCCGGGCGTAGGCGACGGACTTGAGGTAGCCGGTGTAGCCGAGCGCCATCGCGCCGGCGCCCACCCCGATCCGGGCCTCGTTCATCATGTGGAACATCGCGGCCAGCCCTCGGCACTCCTCCCCCACCAGATAGCCCACCGCGCCGGCACGGCCACCCGGTCGATGGGTACCGTCACCCAGGCTCAGCGCGGCATTCGCGGTACCGCGGTAGCCCATCTTGTGGTTCAGCCCGGACGGCACGATGTCGTTGCGGTCGGCGCGGCTGCCGTCCTCGTCGACCAGGTACTTGGGGACGACGAACAGCGAGATGCCCTTCACCCCAGCTGGGGACCCTGGGACGCGGGCCAGCACCAGATGGACGATGTTCTCGGTGAGCTCGTGGTCCCCGCCGGAGATCCACATCTTGGACCCGGTGAGGCGATAGGTGCCGTCCGGTTGCCGCTCGGCCTTGGTGGTCAGGTCCGCCAACGAGCTGCCGGCCTGTGGCTCGGACAGGCACATCGTGCCGAAGTAGCGGCCCTCAGCCATCGGCCGCACCCAGGTGTCGATCTGCTCCTTGCTGCCGTGGGCAAGCAGGAGCCCCGCAGCGCCGCGGGTCAGGAAGGGGTAGCCGGAGGTCCCGACGTTGGCAGCCTGGAACCACGACGCGCACGCGGCTGCGACGACCTGCGGGAACTGGAGCCCGCCGACGTCGGCGCCCAGGCTCGCCGCCGTCATGCCGGTCTCGACGAAGACCGACAGCGCGGCCGCCACCTCCGGGATGAGGTGGACGCGCTCTCCGTCGAAGGTCGGCTCGTTGAGGTCGGCCCGTCGGTTGTGCGGCGCGAAGTGCTCGGCCGCCACCGTGGCGGCGAGCTCGACCGCGGCGTCGAAGGTATCCCGGGAATGCTCGGCGAAGCGCTTACGCTCGGTGAGGCGCTCCACCTCGAGCCACTCGTGCAGCAGGAACGCCTGGTCCCTCGCCGACATGAGCAGCCTGGCCGAGGACGGCGAGGTCACGAGCGCCCGTCCAGCAGCGGCCGCGAGGCTTCCCACCTCGACATCGTCCCCGCGGCCACCGCCCGTCGCCGAGCGACCGCCGACAGCGCCTCGAGCACGACTCGGTTCGCCAGCGCGGCGGTGATGTCGGCGTGGTCGTAGGGCGGGCTGACCTCGACCACGTCCATACCCACCACCGGCAGCTCCAACCCGATCCGGCGCACGGCGTCGAGCAGCTCACGACCGGTGAGCCCACCCGGCTCGGGCGTCCCGGTGCCCGGCGCGTGCCCGGGATCGGCGACGTCGATGTCGACCGACAAGAACACCCCGTCACACTCGTCCGTGGCGATCTCGAATGCCTCGTCGAGGCAGGCCTGGAGGCCCCGCGAAGTGATTTCGCTCATCTCGTACGAACGCATCTCCTGACCGGCCATCCAGTCCAGCACGTCCGGTGGCGGCCAGTACCCGCGCAGTCCGATCTGCAGGAAGCGGTCCCCGCGCACGGCACCGGACTCGATGAGACGCCGCATCGGCTGCCCGTGCCCGACGAGCGAGCCGAACTCGATGTCGCCCGTGTCGGCGTGGGCGTCGAAGTGGACGAGGCTGACTCGTCCCCAGCCGCGCGCGCGGGCGACAGCAGTGGCGTTGGGCCACGTGACGGTGTGGTCACCACCCAGCACCAGCGGGATGGCGCCGACCTCGGCAACCTGCTGGACCGCGACCTCGAGGGCCTGGCACGCACGGACGGCGTCGCCGGAGAACATCTCGACGTCGCCGGCGTCGCGGACCACCAGGTCGACCAGCCCGTCGGTCCTGAGCGGCAGCGAAGGGCGAGACCCGTCGTGGCCGAGGTAGTCGGCCGTCCTGATGGCCTGCGGACCCATCCGGGCACCGGATCGGTAGGAGGTGCCACCGTCGAACGGCGCACCAAGGATGACCACGTCGGCCTCGCGGTAGCTCTCCGGCTCGGCCAGGTTGCAGCGTTCCACGCCGAGGAAGGTGACGTCCGGCCCGTACTGGCCTCCGTAGCGGGGCGTGGTGGCGCTCATGCCGGGCACCCTAGTGGCGGAGCGAGGAGCACAGGTTCAGGCCTGGCGAGGGCCCGTCACGTACACCTTGCGCAAGGTCTCGACCACGTCCCAGCGCGTGCTGGCCCCCGCGTCGAGCCGGACCACGTCGCCAGGCCCGACGTCGATCGTCTCCACGTCACCGGCGAGCTCGGCCCGGATGCGAGCCCGCCCGCTGAGCACCACGAACGTCTCGTCCTCCTCGACGTCGATGGACACGCCGACGGCGTGCTCCCACACCCCGCAGCTTCGCCCGTCAGGTGTCGACCAGATCTCCTGGTGACCGACGGTGGGTGAACCGGCCAGCACCTGCCCCGCATCGATGGTCTCGTGGATCAGGTCCAGGGCTCCTGCAGGGACGCGCTTCATCATGGGGCGCCCGTCAGCTCTGGGTCGGGAACCCGAGGTTGATGCCTCCATGGCTCGGGTCCAGCCACCGCTGGGTCACCACCTTGCCGCGGGTGAAGAACTGGACACCCTCAGCGCCGTGAGCATGGCTGTCACCGAACAACGAGGCCTTCCAGCCACCGAAGGAGTAGTAGGCCATCGGCACCGGGATCGGGACGTTGACGCCGATCATGCCCACCTCGACCTCATGCTGGAATCGCCGGGCCGCGCCGCCGTCGTTGGTGAAGATGGCCGTCCCGTTGCCGTAGGGGTGTGCGTTGATGAGCGCCAGCCCGTCGTCGTAGGTCGGCACCCGCACCACCGAGAGGACCGGTCCGAAGATCTCCTCGGCGTAGACGGTCATGTCCGGACTCACGTGGTCGAGCAGGGTCGGGCCGAGCCAGAACCCGCCGGCCTCGCCGTCCACCTCGATACCGCGTCCGTCCACCACCACCTTGACCCCGGCTTCCTCGCCGGCCTCGACGTAGGAGGCCACCTTGTCCCGGTGCACCTGGGTCACCAGCGGCCCCATGTCGCACCCACGGCGTCCGTCCCCGACCCGCAGGGTTGCCATCCGCGAGGCGATCTTGTCGACGAGCTCGTCGCCCACCGGGTCCACGGCCACGACGACGGAGATGGCCATGCACCGCTCGCCGGCCGAGCCGAACCCGGCGTTGACGGCCTGGTCCGCAGCCAGGTCGAGGTCCGCGTCGGGCAGCACGAGCATGTGGTTCTTGGCCCCGCCCAGTGCCTGCACCCGCTTGCCGTGCGCGGTGCCGGTCTCGTAGACGTAGCGAGCGATGGGAGTCGAGCCGACGAACGACACGGCTTTGACGTCGGGGTGGGTGAGCAGGCGGTCGACGGCCACCTTGTCGCCGTGGACGACGTTGAACACCCCGTCCGGCAGCCCTGCCTCCTGCCAGAGCCTGGCGAGGAACATCGAGACCGAAGGGTCCTTCTCGCTGGGCTTGAGGATGACCGCGTTCCCGGCCGCGATGGCGATCGGGAAGAACCACATCGGCACCATGGCCGGGAAGTTGAACGGGGAGATGATGCCGACGACACCGAGCGGCTGACGGATGGAGTACGTGTCGACGCCGCCGGAGACGGACTCGGAGAAGCCACCCTTGAGCAGATGTGGGATGCCGCACGCGAAGTCGACGACCTCGAGCCCCCGCTGCACCTCACCCGCGGCGTCGGAGAGCACCTTCCCGTGCTCGGCGGTGATGACCGCCGCCAGCTCGTCCTTGTGGCGATTCAGCAGCTCACGGAAGGCGAAGAGCACCTGGCTGCGCTTGGTCAGCGAGGTCTCGCGCCACTGGCGGAAGGCGGCGTCGGCGACCAGGACCGCATGGTCCATGACGGCGTCGGTCGCGAAGTCCACCCGCCCGGTGACTCGCCCGGTGGCGGGGTCGAAGACGTCGCCCTGGCGAGGTGCGGCCGCCTCGCCCGGGCCGGCGTCGGCGCGCCCGCCGATCCAGTGGGTGATGCTGGCCAGAGCATGCTCGTCGGTCATGGCAGGAAGCTCCTCAACGGTTGGTCATGAGTCGAAACCGAGTCCGAAACGGTCCAGAGTACGGAGCCACAGGTTGCGGCGACCCTCGTTCGCGTCGGCAGCGGCGATGGAGCGGCGGGTCACCTCGATGACGCCGAAGCGCGCCGGCTCGGGCGGGAACGGGATCGGCAGGCTGCCCACCATGGACAGCGCCGTGCGCTCGGTCCGCTCCCCCAGCAGCAGGTCGAGCAGGACCTGGGCGCCGAACCGGGTGGAGCCCACCCCGAGGCCGGTATACCCAGCCACGTAGGCCAGCTGGTGGTCGTAGGCCGTGCCCCAGAAGGGGCTGAACCGGCTACAGGTGTCGATCACACCGCCCCATCGGTGGGAGAACTGCAGGCCCTCGAGCTGAGGGAACGTGGCGAAGAAGTTTCGGGCCAGGGTGAGGAAGGTCTCTGGGCGCTGGTCCAGCTCGGCTCGTACCGCGTTGCGGAAGTAGAACACGGCGTCGTATCCGCCCCACAGGATCCGGTTGTCGCTCGTGAGGCGGTAGTAGTGGAACTGGTTGGCGGCGTCGGCCAGGCCCTGGCGCCGCTTCCACCCGATGCTGTCCAGTTGCGCGTCGGTGAGGGGTTCGGTCATGAGGGCGTAGTCGTACACCGGGACCATCAGGTGGCGCAGCCGCCGAAGCAGGGGCGGGAAGCCGTTCGTGCAGAGTGCGACCCGGTGGGCGTCGACCGATCCGAAGCCGGTCCGCGCGCGCAGACGGGCACCGTTGCGCTCGAGCCCGGTGACCCGGGAGTCCTCGAAGAACCGCACGCCCAGTCCCTCGGCCGCAGTGCGGAGCCCCCAGGCGAGCTTCGCTGGGTGCAGCATCACCGTGGCATCGCGATGCCAGGACCCGGCGCGATAGGTCGGCGAGTGGACCTCGGCCTGGACCTGCTCGGCGTCCATCCACTCGGTGTCCCACCCGAAGGACGCCATCGCCGCGGCGGTCTCACGAAGGTCCGGCACCTGCCAGTCAGCCGTGGCCACGTTCAGCTCGCCCGTGGGCTCGATCTCGCAGTCGAAGCCATAGCGCGCCGTCGTGGCGACCAGCTCCGCCAGGTTCTGCCGGCCGAGTCGCTCGAGGACTGGCATGTCCTCGGGCCAGCGAGCCAGCCCGTTGCCGATGCCGTGGGTGAGGCTGGCCGAGGCGAACCCGCCGTTGCGCCCGGAAGCAGCCCAGCCGACCTGCGCCGACTCCAGCACCACCACGTCCAGCTCTGGACGTCGCTCCTTGGCCAGCAACGCTGTCCAGAGGCCGCTGTAGCCGCCACCGATGACGACCAGGTCGGCGGTGAGCTGCTCGGTCAGCGTCGGTCCGATCTCCGGCCGTTGCCGGGTGTCCAACCAGTACGGGACGGCCTCGGCGTCCCGCAAGGCAGACCGATGGGCTGGCGACGACACGTGGCTCAACTCCTTCTGACCTCGCCGGTGAGGTCGGGGACCGACGCCCCGCTCAGTGGCGGGCCCGCCGACGGCGAATGACTTCGCTGCCGGCCACGGCAACGAGCGCCAGCACGAACATGATCGCACCGATCACGTTGATCTGCGGTGGCACGCCTCGCTGGGCGGCGCCCCAGACGAACATCGGGAAGGTGACCTCGGCCCCGGAGTTGAAGTTCGTGATGATGAAGTCGTCGAAGGACAGCGCGAACGCCAGCAGCCCCGCGGCGGCGATGCCCGGCAGCACCAGCGGGAAGGTGATCCGCCAGAAGGTGGTCGACTCATTCGCGTACAGGTCCATCGCCGCCTGCTCCAGTCGGCCGTCCAGGCTGGCCAGCCGAGCCTTCACCGTCACCACCACGTAGCTGATCAGGAACATGGTGTGGGCGATGAGGATCGTGCCGAACCCCAGCGGGAAGCGCGCATTGACGAACAGCGCCAGCAGCGAGGATCCCATGACCACCTCGGGGGTCGCCATCGGGAAGAAGATCAGCAGGTTCGTGCTGCCACGACCGCGGAAGCGGTGCCGGCTGAGCGCGAACGCGATGAGGGTGCCAAGGGTGAGGGCCCCCAGCGTGGCCATCAAGGCGATCTCGATGCTGAGCCCGAGTGCCTGACACATGCCGTCGACGGCGCACGGGTTCAGCCACGCCTCGAGGGAGAACTCGTTCCACGTGTAGTTGAACCGCCCCACGGGGTTGTTGAAGGAGAACACCAGCACGACGACGTTCGGGATGAGCAGGTACCCCAGCGCGGCCAGACCGGCCAGCACCACGATGTGCTCGCGGACCCAGGCGACCGGGCCTCGCCGCGGACGGGCTCCCGACGTGGCGCGGGCGCTCGCGGCGGGCTTGACGGCTGTCGACATCAGACCAGCTCCTCTGTCCCGGCCCGCCGGACGTAGAGCGCGACCATGCCGACGATCACCACCATCAACGTCACCGACAGCGCCGCCGCCGTTGGGTAGTCGAGCACGCGCAGGAACAGCGCGTCGATGACGTTGCCGATCATGGCTGTGCCCGGGAGGCTGCCCAGCAGCTGAGCGTTGATGTAGTCACCCGATGCAGGGATGAAGGTGAGCAGGGTACCGGCCACGACACCGGGCAGCGAGAGCGGGAAGGTGACCTTGCGGAAGGCCGTGAACGGGCTGGCATAGAGATCGCCGGCGGCCTCCACCAAGCGGGGGTCCAGTCGCTCCAGGCTGGCGTAGAGCGGGAGCGTCATGAACGGCAGGAAGTTGTAGGTCAGGCCGGTGACCACGGCCAACGGCGTCGCCAGCACCCGGTCGTCGGCGGTGAGGCCGAGCCAGCTGAAGACCTCCAGGATGCCGAGGCGATCCATCCACTGCACGACCACGCCGTTGTCGGCCAGGATCGTCTTCCAGGCCAGCGTCCGGATGAGGAAGCTCGTGTAGAACGGCGCCACCACCAGGATCAGCAGCACGTTGCGCCAACGCCCGGCCTTGAACGCGATGGTGTACGCCAGCGGGTAGGCGATCACCAGCGCGGCGATCGTGGCGAGCGCGGCGTACCCGAACGAACGGAGGAACTGCTCGTAGTAGGAGGACCAGGCGTCGGTGTAGGTGCCGAACTCCCAGGTGAGCACATAGCCCTGCTCGAGCGAGCCGGACTGCAGCGACGTGGAGACGAGCGTGATGCTGGGAACGATGAAGAAGATCGTCAGCCAGAGCAGACCTGGCAGCAGGAGCAGGTACGGCGTCCAGGACCGACGCGCCAGCGGGGCGGCGCCGGGGGTCTTCCCCCCAGTCCCGGTCCCGGCCGCGACCGGTGCCACCGGGGCCATCAGCCGACCGTCGCGTCGTCGAGCACCCCAGCGTCCGCGGCCTGCGACTGGTCGAGGCCGAACCCGTGGTCTCGGTCCCAGCTCAGGACCACCTCGCAGCCCGGCACCAGCCGGGCGTCCCGACTGACGTTCTGCGCGAAGACGGAGACCACCTGGCCCCATCCGAGCCGGACGAGGTACTCGGTCGAGACGCCGATGAAGCTGGAGTCCGTGACGACCCCGGTCAACGCGTTCGACCCGTCCGGCGCGGGTCCGTCCTCCGCCGGGCGGATCGCCAGCTTCTCCGGACGCACGCCCAGGTGCACCTGGTCGGACTCGGCGTGCAACCTGCTCCGCAGCACCCCGAAGCGCTGGCCACGCACGTCGATGAGGACGTGGTCTCCCTCATGGTCCACGATGGTCCCGTCGATGAGGTTGGACTGGCCGAGGAAGTTGGCCACGAACGTGGTGTTCGGGTTCTCGTAGAGGTCGGCAGGCGCACCAAGCTGCTCGATCCGCCCCTCGTTCATCACCGCCACGGTGTCGGCCATGGTCATGGCCTCTTCCTGGTCGTGCGTGACGTGGATGAAGGTGATGCCGACCTCGGTCTGGATCCGCTTGAGCTCCAGCTGCATCTGCCGGCGCAGCTTGAGGTCCAGCGCACCGAGAGGTTCGTCGAGCAGCAGCACGCCCGGGTGGTTGATGAGCGCCCTGGCCACAGCGACACGCTGCTGCTGGCCACCGGAGAGCTGGGTCGGCTTGCGACGAGCCAGGTCCTCGAGCTGCACGAGGGCGAGCATCCGCCCGACCTGCTCGTCCACCTCCTTGGCCTTGCGCCGGCGCAGCCCGAACGCGACGTTCTCGTAGATGTCGAGGTGTGGGAACAGCGCATAGCTCTGGAAGACGGTGTTCACCGGTCGCTTGTAGGGCTTGGACCACGTGATGTCGGTGTCGCCGATGAGGATCTGGCCGGCCGACGGCGCTTCCAGGCCGGCAACCATCCGTAGCGTCGTGGTCTTCCCGCAGCCCGAGGGACCGAGCAGGGCGAAGAACGACCCCTCCGGGACGGTGAGTTCGATGTCGTCGACAGCGACGAAGTCGCCGAAGTGCTTGGACAGGTCGAGCAGCCGCAGATCGCCGCCGGCCTCCGCCACCATGACCTCAGGCCCCCGTCACCTTGTTGAACTGCTCGGTGAAGGCGACTTCTTCCTCCTCGCTGAGCCCACGGAAGACCGAGGCGTTGGCCAAGGTGACATCCGTCGGGAAGATGAGCTCGTTGTCGACCAGCGACGGGTCGAACTCCGCCATGGCCTCCTGCGCACCTTCGACGGGGCAGATGTAGTTGACCCAGGCCGCGACCTCCGCGGCCACGGCCGGGTCGTAGAAGTGCTCGATCCAGAGCTCGGCGTTCTTCTTGTGGGCAGCGCCGTTGGGGATCACCATGTTGTCCGCCCACAGCGTGCAGCCGGGCTCGGGGATCACGAAGCGCAGATCTGGGTCGTCGAACTGCAGCTGGATGACGTCGCCGGACCACGCCACGCAGGCGGCGATGTCGCCCCGGGCCAGCCCCTCGCTGTACTCGTTGCCGGTGAACTGCCGGATCTGCCCGGAGTCCACCCCCTGCTGCAGCACCTCGAGGGCGGCCGCCCACTCGTCCTCGCCGAAGTCCCCGGAGATGTCCACGCCCTGCTCCATCAGGATCAGGCCGACGGTGTCACGCATCTCCAGCAGCCCGGTCACCTTGCCCTTGAGGTCTTCGCGGGTGAAGAGCTCGCCGACGGTCCGCACCTCGGGGACGAGTCGGGAGTTGTAGGCGATCCCGGCGAAGCCGGTCTGCCAGGGTGCCGAGAAGCTGCGATCCGGGTCGAAGGACGGCGACTGCAGCGACTCGATGAGGTTCCCCGGGAAGCTCGGCGTGTTGGCCTTGTCGATCTCCTGCAGGTAGCCCTGCCGGATCAGGCGGGCCACCAGCCAGTCGGTGGGGATGATGAGGTCCCGACCGGTCGGCTGGCCGGAGCGCAGCTGGGGCGAGATCTTGGCGTAGAACGACTCGTTGTCGGTGATGTCCTCGGTGTAGGTGACCGAGATCCCGGTCTCCTCCTCGAAGGCCTCCAGGGTGGGGCGGACCTGCCCCTTCTTCGCCTGGTCGATGTAGAGCTGCCAGTTGGAGATGATCAGCGCCTTGTCCGCGTCGGACCGGTCCTCGACCGGCTCGGCCGTCGTCGGGCTCACGGGGGCGGTGCCGCACGCGGCCAACGACCCACCGGCGGCCAGGACAGCAGCCGAGGCGCCCAGCCCGGTCACGAACCGGCGGCGACCCACGCCGGCCTGCAAAGCGGCCCTTGCCGTCGGCGACAGTGCGGCGAGGTCTCGTCTCGTGGGCATGGCTCAGCCTTCCTGCTGTGGGTCACGGTCGCCGAAGATCGTCCGGTGCCAGTCCTTGGCAGCCTCGGCGGTGGTGTCGTACATGACGTGCTTGACGGCCGTGTACTCCTCGAAGGAGTAGGTGGACATGTCCTTGCCGAAGCCGGACTGCTTGATGCCGCCGTGGGGCATCTCGCTGATGATCGGGATGTGGTCGTTCACCCAGACGCACCCGGAGCGGATCTCTCGGGTGAAGCGCAACGACCGGAAGACGTCCCGCGTCCACACCGAGGCAGCCAAGCCGAACGGGGTGTCGTTGGCCAGGGCCAGCGCCTCGTCGTCGGAGTCGAAGGGCAGCACGACGAGGACCGGGCCGAAGACCTCCTGCTGGACGATCTCGCTGTCCTGCGCGGCGTCTACGACGAGGGTGGGCTCGAAGTACGCGCCGTCGGCGAGGGCACCCCCTGGCCGTGCGCCGCCACGCACCACCTTGGCGTAGGAGGCGGCCCGGTCCACGAAGCCGGCTACCCGGTCCCGCTGAGCGTGGGACACCAGTGGCCCCTGGTCGGTGCTCGGGTCCTGCGTCGGCCCGAGCCGCACCTCGTTCATGACGTCGGCCACGCCCTCGACGAAGGCGGGGAAGGTGTCACGGTGGACGTAGGCCCGGGTGGCTGCCGTGCAGTCCTGCCCGGAGTTGATCAGCGCCCCGGCCACGGCGCCCTGGACGGCTGCGTCGATGTCGGCGTCGTCGAGGACGACGAAGGGAGCCTTGCCACCGAGCTCCAGGTGAACCCGAGCGGCTCGCGCGGCGGCCACCCGCATGACGCGAGTGCCCACCGCGGTCGAGCCGGTGAAGGAGACCATGGACACCCCGGGGTGCCCGACCAAGGCCTCCCCGGCGACCTGTCCCGCGCCGGTGAGGACGTTGATGACCCCTGGGGGGATCCCGGCGTCGCTGGCAGCCTCGGCGAACATGAGTGAGGTCAGCGGCGTGAGCTCGGCCGGCTTCAGGACGATCGTGTTCCCGGCTGCCACGGCCGGCAGCACTTTCCAGGCCGCCATCTGCAACGGGTAGTTCCATGGCGCGATCGAGCCGACCACGCCGATCGGCTCGCGACGGATCATCGAGGTGTGGTCGCCGGAGTACTCCGCCGCCGCCTTGCCCTCGAGGTTGCGCGCCGCGCCGGCGAAGAAGGACGTGTTGTCCACCGTGCCGGGCACGTCGAACTCACGCGAGAGCTTGATCGGCTTGCCCGCCTGGCGGGTCTCGGTGAGCGCCAGCTCTTCGGCACGCTCACCGAGCAGCTGCGCCCAGCGATGCATGAGGTCGCTGCGCTCGGCCGGCGTGCGTCGGCTCCAGTCCTGGAAGGCCGCCGCTGCGGCTGCCACGGCGAGGTCGACCTCTCGCGGACCAGCCAGGTCGACCGTGGCCACGAGCGACCCATCGGCAGGGTCGACCACCTCGAAGGAGTCCTCGCCGGCTGCGCTCATGCGGCGGCCGTCGATGAACTGGTAGCCGGGACTCATGGATCCAGATCGTCACACATCCGGTCCTGGTTGTCAGGGACCCACGCCAAGCCCGTGCGTTCCTGATTCCGCCGGAGGTGCTGCCACTCAGGAGACGACGGCGTTCCACTCCCGGCTGAAGCGCTGGTCCTCCTCTGGGGTCAGGTCCCTGGTGGGCGCGACGTTCTCCAGGTCACCCGGTTGAGGGAAGATGAGCGGGTCGTCGGCGAGCTCGGGGGCGAAGTCGCCCATCTCGTCCCGGGCTGCCGGGACCGGGCACACATAGTTCACCCAGGCGACCAGCTCGGCTGCCACTCTCGGGTCGTAGTAGTAGTCCATCAGCGCCTCAGCGTTGGCCTTGCGCTCGGCCAGCGCCAGCACGACGAGGTTGTCGCTCCAGAGCTCGCCGCCTTCCTGGGCCACCACGAACTCGATGTTCGGGTTGTCCAGCTGCAGCTGGAAGATGTCTCCTGACCACGCCAGCGCTGCGGCGAGGTCTCCGCTGGCGAGGTCGGCGACGTAGTCGTTCCCGGTGAACCGACGGATGTGGCCTGAGTCGGCCGCCTGCTCGACCTTGGCGAGCGCCATCTCCAGGTCGGCCTCGGTGAACGTCTCGATCCCTCCTTCGGCACCGGCCAGGATCGGCAGGGACTCCTGCATCGTGGCGAACAGCGAGACCTTGCCGGCGAGCGCGGGATCGGTGAGGAGCTGGTCCAGGGAGACGACGCCGCCCGGCACCTGCTTCCGGTCGAAGGCGATGCCCGTGATACCGGACTGCCACGGGACCGAGTACCTGCGCTCGGGGTCGAAGCTCGGGTTTGCCAACGCCGGGTCGAGCTCCTCGGCGACCGTGGGCAGGTTGGCCTTGTCCAGCTCCTGCAGCCAGCCCAGGCTGATCATCTGCGAGACCATCCAGTCGGACAGGCAGGCCAGGTCCGTGCCGACCGCCTGACCGTTGGCCAGCTGCGGCGAGATCTTCGCGAAGTACTCGGCGTTGTCGTTGATCACCTCGTTGTACTGGACCCTGATCCCGGAGTCCCGTTCGAAGGCCTCCAGCGTCGGACGGGTGCCCTGCTTCTTGTCGATGTACGACGGCCAGTTGTCGAAGACCAGCCTCGGGTCCTCCTCCGAACGGTCCACGGTCTGCTCGGCTGTCTGTGGCGCCACCGGCTCGGTGCCGCAGGCCGCCAGCACCCGGGCGCCGGCCAGAGCAGCTGCCCCAGCACCGAAGCCGCGCAGCACCCCACGCCTGGAAACCCGCTGGGAACGTCCGGACGGCGAAGGCTGACCCACAGCCCGACGGTATCAATCGGGGCGAAGGTGGCCAATAGCCCGACCTACGCCCGTCAGTTCTCCGGCTCCTGGCGAAGTCGCCGCCTGGCAGCCATGATGCGACCGTGCCGACCACCAGGAGCCCACGATGACCACCACCCCCCAGCTCGTCCCGCAGTTCGGCGAGGACCCGATGGCCGACCGGGCTCGCCGACACCTGTGGATGAGCTTCACCCGGCACTCGGTGTACGAGCAGGGCGGCCACGTGCCGGTGATCGTCCGCGGCGAAGGCCCCTACTTCTGGGACGACCAAGGCAAGCGCTACCTCGACGGGCTCGCCGGTCTGTTCGTCGTCCAGGCCGGTCACGGACGTCCGGAGCTCGCCGAGGCCGCCGCCAAGCAGGCCCGTGAGCTTGCCTTCTTCCCGCTGTGGTCCTACGCCCACCCACGGGCCATCGAGCTGGCCGAGCGGCTGGCCGGCCTGGCGCCGGCCGACCTCAATCGGGTGTTCTTCACCAGTGGCGGCGGCGAGGCCGTGGAGACGGCCTGGAAGCTGGCCAAGCAGTACTTCAAGGTGACCGGCCGTCCGACGAAGTACAAGGTGATCAGTCGCTCGATCGCCTACCACGGCACCCCACAGGGTGCGCTCTCCATCACTGGGCTGCCGTTCGCCAAGCAGTACTTCGAGCCGCTCGTCCCTGGGGCGCGCAAGGTCCCCAACACGAACTTCTACCGTGCACCCGAGCACGGCGACGACATCCGCGCGTTCGGCAGGTGGGCGGCCGACCGGATTGCCGAAGCCATCGAGTTCGAGGGTCCGGAGACCGTGGCCGCGGTCTTCCTCGAGCCCGTGCAGAACTCCGGCGGGTGCTTCCCGCCGCCACCGGGATACCTGGAGCGGGTTCGCGAGATCTGCGACGCGAATGACGTCCTGCTCGTGGCCGACGAGACGATCACGGCCTTCGGGCGGATCGGCGACTACTTCGCCATGAACCGCTACGGGGTCGTCCCGGACATCATCACCTGCGCCAAAGGGATGACGTCCGGCTACGTGCCGATGGGAGCGATGATCGCCAGCGATCGGCTCTTCGAGCCCTTCCGATCCGGCACCGAGGTGTTCGCCCATGGGTACACGTGGAGCGGGCACCCGGTCGGCGCCGCGGTAGCGCTGGCGAACCTGGACATCTTCGAGCGGGAGGGCCTCCCTCAGCACGTCCGCTCGAATGAGGAGGCCTTCCGCTCCACGCTCGAGCGGCTGCTGGACCTCCCCATCGTCGGGGACGTCCGCGGCGATGGGTACTTCTACGGCATCGAGATCGTCAAGGACAAGGCCACCAAGCAGAGCTTCGACGAGGACGAGTCCGAACGCGTGCTCCGCGGCTTCCTGTCCAAGGCGCTCTTCGATCACGGTCTGTACTGCCGAGCAGATGACCGAGGTGACCCGGTGATCCAGCTCGCTCCGCCACTGGTGTGCGACCAGTCGCACTTCGACGAGATGGAGCAGATCCTCCGCGCCGTGCTCACCGAGGCCTGGGACCTGCTCTGAGGACCACGCTGCGCCAGCTCGCCCACCACGGGGTCGCCGATCGCGCCGTCCTGGACGCCATCCTCGACCAGGCGGTGGTGGCCCACGTGGGCTTCGTGGCCGACGGCCCGGGCGGTGGCTGGCCCGTGGTGGTCCCGCTCGGTATCGGCCGGGACCGCGACCGGGTGCTCGTGCACGGGTCCACCGGGTCTCGGGCGTTCCGCCGGATCGCTGCGGGCGTCCCCACCTGCCTCACCGTCACCGAGGTCGACGGCCTCGTGCTGGCCCGCGCCGCGGTGGAGGCCTCGATGCGCTACCGCAGCGCCATGGTGTTCGGTTCCTTCGCCCCGATCACCGACCTGGACGAGCGCGCCGCCGCGCTAGAACGGATCAGCGAGCACGTGCTGCCCGGGCGCTGGCGCGAGGTTCGCGCACCGACCCGCAAGGAGCTGGCTGCCACCGCGGTGCTGTGGCTGCCGATCGAGGAGTGGTCGGTCAAGGTCAACGACGGCTGGCCGACCGACGAGGGCGCCGACCTGGACCTCGACGTCTGGGCCGGCGTCGTGCCATGGCGGCGCGACGTCGGCGAGCCCCAGCCTGACCCGGCGCTGCGTCCCGGGATCTCGCTCCCGGCGTCCCTGACCACGGAGATCGCGGACGAGGAGGGGACCAAGCGTCCATGACCTACCGGGACCTCTCCTTCTGGTGGGACTCGCTGCCCGAGGCCCTGGCCGTCTCCCCCGGGTCCCGAGACGCCTTGGCCCAGGACGCCGTCGTGGACGTGGCCGTGGTCGGCGGTGGCTACACCGGGCTGTGGACCGCCTACTGGCTGCTGCGAGCGGACCCGTCCCTGAGGGTCCTCGTGCTCGAACGGGAGGTGGCCGGCTTCGGCGCATCGGGTCGCAACGGCGGCTGGTGCTCGGCCCTCTTCCCGGCCAGCTGGGCGAGCCTGGCCACCGCATCTGGCCGAGAGGCCGCGGTGCGCCTGCAACGCACCATGTTCTCCACCGTCACCGACATCGGCGACGTCCTCGCGGAGGAGGGCATCGACGCGCACTGGCAGCAGGGCGGAACGGTGTCCTTCGCTCGTACCCAGGTGCAGCTGCAGCGCGCCAGGGACACCGTGGCCAAGGCGCGCTCATGGGGCTTCTCCCGAGCCGACGTCGAGCTGCTGGATGCCGACGGGGTGCGCGAACACGCACACGCCGCCGACGCCCTGGGCGGCGTCTTCACCCCGCACTGCGCGGCTGTGCACCCGGCGCGCCTGGTGCGCGGCCTGGCCGAGGCGGTCGAGCGCCGTGGGGGGCGCATCGCCGAGGGCACCGAGGTACTGCGCATCACGCCGGGGCTGGTGCACACCAGCGGTGGCAACGTCCGGGCCGAGGTGGTCGTCCGGGCAACCGAGGGCTACACCGCGGGGCTCCCCGGCCATCGCCGCTCGCTGGTCCCGGTCTACTCGCTGATGATCGCCACCGAACCCCTGGACGACGAGGTCTGGCGACAGATCGGGCTGGCCGGGCGAGCCACCTTCAACGAGCTCTCGCACATGATCGTCTACGGCCAGCGAACGACGGACGGACGCCTGGCCTTCGGCGGTCGCGGAGCCCCCTACCGGTTCGCCTCGACGATCCACCCACGACACGAACAGGTACCGAGCGTCCACACGTGGCTGCGCGAGCGGCTGCGGACCATGTTCCCGGTGGTGGCCGATGCCGAGGTGACACACACCTGGGGCGGCGCGCTCGGGATCGCCCGTGACTGGTGGGCGTCGGTGGGCCTGGACCGGGCCAACGGCCTCGCGTGGGCCGGCGGATACGTCGGCGACGGAGTGGCCACCAGTCACCTGGCCGGTCGCACCCTGGCGGACCTGATCGTCGGCGAGACGACCGCCCGCACGACGCTGCCCTGGGTCGGGCACCGCTCCCCACGATGGGAGCCCGAGCCGCTCCGGTGGCTGGGGGTGAACGCCGGGCTGCGGGCGATGGCGCTGGCCGATCCGGAGGAGGCCCGCACGCGACGCAGCTCAGCGATCGCCTCGGTGTTCGGGCGCCTCATCCACGGGCAGGGGTGACCGATCGAGACGGACGCGAGCAGGCACCATCGGCCAGGGTCGCCCACCGTGCGCCGGGCCACACATCGGGACGCCCACGAGATCGCCAGGATCTGCCGGGCGACCGGTCTCGGCGGAGGACCGATGCCGCCCGACCATCCAGACCATCAGGCGCTGCCCTGGGTCTATGCGCTGCCGTACGTGGCCCTCGAGCCCGACCTGGCCTGGGTGGTCGCCGTGGACGGGGAGACCGCAGGCCCGCTGCTGGGCTACCTGGTCGGCTGCGCGGACACGACGCGGTTCCTGCGTCGGTGGAGGAGCCGGTGGCTGCCGCAGGTCTCCCCGGAGGCACTGACCGGGGAGTCCGAGACGCGCTCGCTGCTGCGCGACCCAGCGCCGTTGTGGCCTCCCGGGCCGGTGCTCCAGCGTCATCCGGCGCACCTGCACGTGGACCTCCTGCCCAGCGGACAGGGGTCGGGGTGGGGACGTCGCCTGGTCGACCGTTTCTTGCGCACACTCGACGAACGGGGCATCCCGGGCGTGCACGTCGGCGTCGATCCCGGGAACTGCGGCGCCATCGCCTTCTACACCCGCCTCGGGTTCACGCCTCTCGCGGTGCCGGCGACGGTGGCGGGAACCGTCTACCTCGGTCGGAGCGTCACTCCTGGTGGGTGAGGACCGGACGTAGCCGGTCCAGCACCGAGGCGTCCTCGATCGTGCTGGGCACCATCGGCGTCTTCCCGTCGGCGATCTCGCGCATCGTCTTGCGCAGGATCTTGCCCGAGCGAGTCTTCGGCAGGGCCGTGACGACGTCGATCTCACGGAGGGCGGCGACGGCGCCGATGCTGGCTCGGACCTGGGCCACGAGCTCGGCCGCCAGCTCGTCAGGGTCGGCGTCGACCCCCGCCTTGAGCACGACGAAGCCACGCGGGACCTGTCCCTTCAGCCCGTCCTGGACCCCGACCACGGCGCACTCGGCCACCGCGGGATGGTGTGCCAGCACCGCCTCCATCGACCCGGTGGAGAGCCGGTGCCCAGCAACGTTGATCACGTCGTCGGTACGTCCCATGACGTAGACGTATCCATCGGCGTCGATGAAGCCTCCGTCGCCGGAGAGGTACCAGCCGTCGTAGGCCGACAGGTAGGAGCGCACGTAGCGGTCGTCGTCGCGCCAGAGGGTCGGCAACGTGCCCGGCGGCATCGGCAGCCGGATACAGATCGCGCCCTCGGTGTCGGCCGGGACGGGGTCACCTCGTTCGTCGAGCACCTGGACGTCGTAGCCGGGGACGGGGACCGACGGGGACCCAGGCTTGATCGGCATCGGGTCGAGTCCGCGCAGGTTCGAGCAGATCGGCCAGCCCGTCTCGGTCTGCCACCAGTTGTCGACGACGGGAACGCCGATGGTGGAGGTCGCCCACTCGTAGGTGTCCGGGTCCAGCCGCTCGCCGGCCATGAACACGGTCTGGAGCGAGGTGGTGTCGTACCGGCCGAGGTGCTGGCCTTCAGGGTCATCCTTCTTGATCGCCCGGAAGGCTGTCGGTGCCGCGAACACCGCCTTCACGCCGTAGTCGGCCACGACCCGCCAGAACGCCCCCGCGTCTGGCGTGCCCACCGGCTTGCCCTCGTAGAAGACCGACGTCGCCCCGATGAAAAGGGGCGCGTACACGATGTAGGAGTGCCCGACCACCCACCCGACGTCGGAGGCAGCCCACCACACGTCGCCCGGGTTGATCCCGTACACGTTGGGCATGGACCATGCCAGCGCGACGGCATGGCCACCGTTGTCCCGGACGATGCCCTTGGGCTTCCCGGTCGTCCCGGACGTGTAGAGGATGTACAGCGGGTCGGTGGCCGCCACCGGCACCGGGTCGACCGCGGGCGCGTCCGCCATCACCTCCGCCCAGGTGACGTCCCGCCCGACGACGAGCGTTGCCTGCATCTGGGGCCGCTGCAGGACCACGCAGTGCTCCACGTCGTGGCTCGCCAGCTCGAGGGCCTCGTCCAGCAGCGGCTTGTAGGCGATCGTGCGGGTGGGTTCGATCCCGCAGGACGCCGACACGACGACCTTCGGTTCGGCGTCGTCGATGCGGACCGCGAGCTCGCTCGGGGCGAAGCCGCCGAAGACGACGGAATGCACCGCTCCCAGTCGCGCGCAGGCGAGCATCGCCACCGCGGACTCCGGCACCATCGGCATGTAGATGACGACCCGGTCACCACGCTCGACGCCCAGGCGGCGCAGCGCCCCGGCGAATCGGGCCACCTCGTCGGTGAGGGCGGCATAGGTGTAGGTCCGCCGCGAGTCGGTGATCGGTGAGTCGTAGATCAATGCGAGCCGATCCCCGTTGCCCGCCGCGACGTGTCGGTCCAGAGCGTTGGCGCAGGTGTTCAGCTCGCCATCCGGGAACCACCGGTACAGAGGCGCGGAGGAGGAGTCCAGAACCGCTGCTGGCGGGGTGACCCAGTCGATCGCCTCCGCGGCCGCCCTCCAGAACGCGGTCGGGTCGTCGAGGCTCAGTCGGTGTGTCTCGTGGTAGTCACCCATGCCCAGCGATCATGGTGACGAGAGCCACACGCGATGTAGGTCTCCAAGCCCGGAATCGATGAGCGGATCAGCCGCTGCGACGAGCGGTCCCGGCGGCCAGCTGGCCGCAGGCCCCGTCGATGCCCTGCCCGCGGGTGTCTCGCACCGTCGTCGGCACGCCGCGGGCCCGCAACGCGTCCACGAAGGCACGCTCGGCAGCTGGCCGCGAGGCTGTCCAGCGCGAGCCCGGCGTGGGGTTGAGCGGGATGGGGTTGACGTGCACCCAGCCGCGACCACGGGCGTTGAGCAGCCGGCCGAGCAGGTCCGCTCGCCAGGCCTGGTCGTTGACGTCGCGGATGAGGGCGTACTCGATCGAGACGCGCCGTCCGGTGGCGTCGAAGTAGGCGCGGGCGGTGTCCAGCACCTCCGCCACCGGCCAACGTGTGTTGATCGGCACCAGCTCGTCGCGGGCCTCGTCATCGGGCGCGTGCAGCGAGAGCGCCAACGTGACCGGCAGGCCCGCTGCGGCCAGCTCTCGCATCCGCGGCGCGAGCCCCACCGTCGAGACGGTGACCCCGCGAGCGGAAAGCCCCAGCCCAGAGGGGGTGGGTTCCACGATCCGTCGGATCGCAGCCAGCACGGAGCGGTAGTTCGCCAGCGGCTCCCCCATCCCCATGAACACCACGTTCGTGATCCTGCCCGCACCGCCGGGCAGCACCCCGGATCGAAGGCTGCGGGCCGCCGCCATGACCTGCTCGACGATCTCCGCGGTCCCGAGGTTCCGCTCGAGCCCCAGCTGGCCGGTGGCGCAGAAAGGACACCCGATCCCGCAGCCGGCCTGGGAGGACACGCAGATCGTCGCCCTGCCTCGGCGCCTGCCTGCCTCCACCGAGGCCGATCCGTCGTCGGGACCACCGAGCTCCTCACCCCCCTTGAGATCCTCGAGGACCTCGTCGGTCTCGCTCCCCAGCTGGGCCCCGTTGCTGCGATCGACAGGCCCGTCCGCGCTGGCGGCGCCAGGGACCGACGCGGTCGATCCGTACCGCATGAGGACGCTCTCCACCCGGGTGCCGTCATGCAGCTCCCAGAGCGTCTTGCGAGTGGCGCCGGCGTCGGCGTCCAGCTCCTCGACAGCGGTCAAGAGCGGCGGCAGCAGCGCGTCCCCGAGGGGGACGCGGTCTCTGGCGGGCAGGTCCGACATCGCCTCGGCGTCACGGACGAGGCGAGTGAAGTACTGGCGGGAGAGCTGGTCGGCTCGGAACGCGGGGAACCCGAGCGCAGTCACCGCAGCCCGACGTTCCTCCGGCGTCATGGCGGCGAGGTGAGCGGGAACGGGAGAGCGACGTGTCATGACCTGACTATCGTGTCACGCGCCGAAGACCCCCGCGCCCATCAGATCGGAGAGCAGCATGCTGCACGACCTGGAAGATCTGCCCCTGGACGCGAGGCTGGCGGCCAAGGCAGCCGACGAGCGGCTGCTGGAGGAGTACGGGGGCAGGCTCGGCGCGAGCACCGTGTCCGGCGTCCTCAGCGCCAGCTACCGGCGACTGGCCGACGGCGCCAGCATCCATCATCACCTCCCCCTGCTGGCAGAGCGATTCGCCCGGGCTCAGCTGTGGTCGTTGGCCCGGATGGCGGGGCACGACACCGCCGAGCCGGGGGTGCTGTTCCTGGACACCCACGACGCTGCCCGCGCCAAGCTCGCCAAGGCGCTGCTCACGCACGGGTATGGGCACAACGTCCTGAGCTTCTCGGCGGGGACCGAGCCCGCCGAGCACATCGACCCGGACGTCCTGACGGTGATGTCGGAGATCGGGGTGCCCACTTCCGCGTCGTTCCCCAAGCCCTTCACCGAGGAGATGCTGTGGGCGGCCGACGTGGTCGTCCTGCTCTCGCCCGACGCGGCCGCCCAGCTCCCGGCTGAGCTGGGCGGCCAGTCGGTCCCTGACGTCGCGAGGATGGGGCGCTCTGCACCTCAGGTCGAGGTCTGGGACGTGCCTGAGGTGACGGGCAGGAGTCTGGAGGAACTGCGATCGGTCCGTGACGAGCTGGCCCGCCGCGTGTCCGTCCTGGCCCAACAGCTCGGCCTGCGGCCGCTCGAGGCCACCCCTCGGTCCTAGGGCTCGCGAACCCGACCGGGGCCCTCAGCCGACCGGGACCAGGGTCGAAAGCACCAGCCAGGCGATCGGGGCGGACAGGGCGATGGAGTCCAGCCGGTCCATCACCCCTCCGTGACCGGGGAGCAGGTTCCCCATGTCCTTGAGCCCCAGGTCCCGCTTGATCAGCGACTCGACGAGGTCGCCGAGGGTAGCGCCGAGGACCAGCGCCAGGCCCAGCACGACCCCGGCCCACACACTGCCGTCGAGCAAGAGCACCACCGACGCGATCCCGGACACGAGGCAGAAGGCGACCGAACCCCCGAAGCCCTCCCAGGACTTCTTCGGGCTGATCCTGGGCGCCATCGGATGCTTGCCGAAGAGCACGCCGAGGATGTACCCACCGACGTCGGAGGCCACGATCGTCAGCAGCCAGGCGACGACTCGCTCCGGGCCGTCGGGCTCGCTGGCCAGCAGCATGGCGAACCCGCCGGCCAGCGGGAGATACGCGGCGGCGAACACCCCGGCCGTGGTGTCCTGGACGTAGCCTTCGGAACCGGCGCCCAGCCGCCAGACCATGACCGCCACGCAGGTGAGCGCGAAGGCTCCCAGCACTCCGGTCGTCCCCCAGAGCAGGGCGCCCACCGGCACCGCCACGACACCGCCCAGCAGCGGCCAGCGGGGCATCAGGATGCCCTTGCTCGCCAGCGCCGCCACCAGCTCCCACATCCCTGTGCCGACGGCCACGAGGACCACGACGAGGAAGGCCCACGGAGAGGCGAACAGCGCGAGCACAGCCACCGCAGCCAGCCCGACCCCGACGCCGATGGCCGCCGGGAGGTTTCGACCGGCTCGGCTCGGCTTCGGGGCTGCCTCGGCAGGCGGCTGCGGCGTCATGTCAGACCTCCAGCAGCTCGGCTTCCTTGTGCTTGAGCAGCTCGTCGATCATGTCGACATGCTGCTTCGTCAGGAGCTCCAGCTGCTTCTCGGCCCGAGCCACGTCGTCCTCGCCGGCCTCACCGTCGCGGCTCATGTGGTCCAGGGCTTCCTTGGCGTGGCGCCGGATGTTGCGGACGGCGACCTTGGAGTCCTCAGCCTTGTGCTTGGCGAGCCTGGTGTACTCGCGGCGACGCTCCTCCGTGAGCTCAGGCAGCGATACCCGGATCACCTGGCCGTCGTCCGCCGGGTTGACCCCGAGGTCGGAGTCGCGGATGGCCCGCTCGATGTCTCGCATGGCCGACCGGTCGTACGGCGTGATCGTGACCATGCGGGCGTCGAGGACATGAAACGAGGCAAGCTGGTTGATCGGGGTCGGCGTTCCGTAGTAGTCGACCAGGATCTTGCTGAAGAGCGCTGGGTGCGCGCGCCCCGTCCTGATCCCGGCGAAGTCCTCCTTCGCCACCGACACGGCCTTGTCCATCTTCTCCTCAGCCTCGAGGAGGGTGTCGTCGATCACCGCAACCATGCCCTTCGCTTGCCCACCTCCGTCGCTCTCGACGGCTCGGGCCGACCGTATCGTGTCGGGGCCTCAGACAAGCACGGTGTCGACGTCGGCCGCCACGCGGGTCCCGACCTGCTCGCCGGCCAGCACGCGGGCGATGTTGCCCTCGACGTTGAGGTCGAAGACCTCGATCGGCAGGCCGTTCTCCAGGCAGAGACTGACCGCGCTGGCGTCGGCAACCTGCAGCCGGCGCGCCAGCACCTCCTCGTAGGCGATGCTGGCGAAGCGCCGGGCAGACCGGTCCACCCGAGGATCGGCCTCGTACACGCCGTCGGTGCCGTTCTTCGCCATGAGCAGGGTGTCGCACCCGATCTCGAGGGCGCGCTGCGCCGCGACCGTGTCGGTGGAGAAGTACGGCATGCCGGCCCCGGCACCGAAGATGACCACGCGACCCTTCTCGAGGTGGCGGATGGCCCGAAGCGGGATGTAGGGCTCAGCGACCTGCCCCATCGCGATGGCCGTCTGCACCCGGGTGGCGGTACCACGCTGCTCGAGGAAATCCTGCAGGGCAAGGCAGTTCATCACCGTGCCGAGCATGCCCATGTAGTCGGCTCGGGCTCGGGCCATCCCGCGTTGGCTGAGCTCGGAGCCGCGGAAGAAGTTCCCGCCCCCGACCACGACCGCCACCTGAGTGCCGGCGCGGACCACGTCGGCGATCTGGGCAGCGATGCTGGCGACGACGTCAGGATCCACGCCGACCCCGCCACCGCCGAACGCCTCGCCCGACAGCTTGAGCAGGACCCGACGGGGTCGGGACCGTGCTACGCCTGCCTGCTCCAGCATCAGCCCGCCGAACCCACCTCGAAGCGAGCGAACGCAGTGACGGTGGTCCCGGCACCCTCGAGCACTGCCTTGACGGTGCGCTTGGAGTCCTGCACCGAGGACTGCTCGAGGAGTGCCTGCTCCTTGAAGAACCCGTTGACCCGGCCCTCGACGATCTTGGGCAGGGCAGCCTCGGGCTTGCCCTCCTCCTTGGCCGTCGCCTCGGCGATCTTCCGCTCGTGCTCGATGACCTCGGCGGGGACCTCGGAACGGCTGACGTAGGACGGCCGCATGGCTGCGACCTGCATGGCCGCGTTCCGGGCCGCATCGGCGTCCCCGGAGTAGGCGACGAGCACCCCGACCTGAGGTGGCAGGTCCGGGCTACGACGGTGGAGATAGGCGGCGACCGGCCCGTCGAAGAGGGCAACTCGGCCGAGCTCGATCTTCTCGCCGATCTTGGCAGCCAGCGATGAGACCTCCTCGGCCACCGTACCGCTGTCCGGCAGCGCGGCTGCGAGCACCGCGTCACGGTCGGCGAGCCCGGCCGACATGACCAGCGCTGCGATGTCGGCCGCAAGCTGCTGGAACTGCTCGTTCTTCGCCACGAAGTCGGTCTCGCACTTGAGCTCGACGAGCGCTCCGTCGGCATGCGCGACCATGCCGTTGCCGGCGGTGCGCTCGGCAGCCTTCTTGTCGACCTTGGCGGCGTACTTGACGCGGAGCACCTCGACCGCCGCGTCGAAGTCGCCGTCGGACTCGACGAGGGCGTTCTTGCAGTCCAGCATGCCGGCCCCCGTGAGCTCGCGGAGGCGCTTGACGTCGGCGGCGGTGACAGTTGCCATGTGGGGATCCGATCCGTGAGTCAGCGTGATTCGGTGAGGATGAGGTCGTCAGGGTCGCCCGATCGAACGAACAGGACCCGGTCAGGCCCGGTCGGTGTCTGCCGCCGGCTCATCGGCCGTGGGCTGCTCGGCCTCGGCGGTGGGCTGCTCGACCTCGGCGGTGGGCTGCTCCATCTCCGCCACGACCGGCTCAGCCGCGGCGCTCGGCTCGTCGGCGATGGAGCTGTCGGTACCCTCCGGAGCCACAGCCTCGCCGGCCGCAGGACTGGCGTCCGAGGCCGCGGCTGCGGTGTCCGGGGTCGCCAGCAGCTCTTGCTCCCACTCGGCCAACGGCTCGGCCTCGACCCCGGAGGCCTCGGTGCCGCCGGCGCGCTCGGCGCGGGCCCGCAGCCCGTCGGCCACCGCGTCCGCAATCACCCTCGTCAGCAGAGCCACCGAGCGGATGGCGTCGTCGTTCCCGGGGATCGGGTAGGTCACGTCGGCCGGGTCGCAGTTGGTGTCCAGGATCGCGAAGACCGGGATCCCGAGCTTGCGAGCCTCATCGACGGCGAGGTGCTCCTTGTTGGTGTCGACGATCCAGATGGCGTTCGGCACCTTCTGCATGTCACGAATACCGCCGAGCGTGCGCTCGAGCTTGTCCTTCTCACGCCGAAGCCTGAGCAGCTCCTTCTTGGTCATCCCGGAGCCGGCCACATCGTCGAAGTCCTTCTGCTCGAGCTCCTTGAGCCGCTGCAGCCGGGCGTGGACGGTCTGGAAGTTCGTGAGCATGCCGCCGAGCCAGCGCTCCGTGACATAGGGCATCCCGACGCGGGTCGCCTGCTCGACGATCGCTTCCTGCGCCTGCTTCTTCGTCCCGACGAACATCACCGTCCCGCCGCCGGCCACCGTCTCCTTGATGGTCTCGTAGGCGGTGTTGATGTACCCGAGCGACTGCTGCAGGTCGATGATGTAGATGCCGTTGCGGTCGGTGAAGATGAACCGCTTCATCTTGGGGTTCCACCGGCGGGTCTGGTGCCCGAAATGGACGCCGCTCTCGAGCAGCTGCTTCATGGTGACGACGGCCATGGCCGTGGACCTCCTCTGTCAGCCGGCACGTGCCGGCACTCCCGGTTGACGCAGGGCCCGCGCGTGAGCCCCGCCCTGGTGCCGACGACGTCCGGATGGCTCCACCGAGATCGATGAAGACCGAGAGTCGAACGCCGATGCCTCGGCACGCGAAATCGGCTACGCCAGGCGCAGCCGTGGTCCCAGTGTACCGGCGTCGGCGCCGGTCCACGAACGCCGCTGCCCGGAGCGTCAGGGAGGCCCCCGGACCGTGCGGTCAACACCGGCGACATCGCTCGGGCGTGTCCTCCACCGGCGGGCCACGCGGTATTCCGGAGCCAACCACAGGGCGCCACTCTGCGGCGATGCCCCTGCTGCTCGGCTTGCTCTGGATGGCTCTCGGTCCCCTCGCCCCGGCTGGCGAGCCGTGGCGTCCACCGACGCCATCGACGACTCCGCTCACGGTGTACGCCGACTTCGCGCCGCCCCTCCACCCGTGGGGGGCCGGCCATCGCGGTATCGACCTTCGAGTCCCTGCGCGCTCACCGGTCCTCAGCGCCGGAGCGGGTGTCGTCACGGTTGCCGGCCCCGTAATCGACCGCGGCGTCGTGGTCGTCCAGCATGTCGGCGGGCTGCGCACGACCTACGAGCCGGTTCGGGCCACGGTCCGGGTGGGCCAGACCGTGGCCGCTGGGGCGACGCTCGGCACCCTGCAGACGCGCGGGTCGCACTGCCGGCCCATGACATGCCTGCATTGGGGGCTGCGCCGTGGCCCCTCCTACCTTGATCCGCTCCTGCTCCTCCAGCCGGGCCCGGCAGGTCAGGTACGCCTCCTCCCGGAGGTCGACGCAGGTCTCGAGCGCAACCGATCGACAAGAGTCGAGGCCCCCACCAGGCGTCGGGCCACCAGCGCGCCGGCCGTCCCGACCCGGCCGGAGCGCCCGGCAGAGGCCGAGCCCTCGCCGACGGACCGGGGCACTCGGCTCGCGGTCCTGGCCGCGTCGGGCGGGGTGGCCGTTGCCATGCTCGCGGCACGACGACGGGTGGTGTCCGAGGTCATGCGCGGGGATGCGCCTGCCGGTATGCCCGACGAAGGCGCTCGACACTGACATGGGTGTAGCGCTGCGTGGTCGCGACCGAGGCATGACCCAACAGCTCTTGGACGACCCGCAGATCGGCCCCGCCCTCGAGCAGGTGCGTCGCGGCTGAGTGACGCAGGCCGTGCGGGCCGAGCGAGCCGCTGCTGCTCGACTCGTCGCCGAACCAGGCGGTAACGACGGCCCGCACGGTGCGCGGGTCGATCCGCCCCCCGCGCGCTCCGAGGAACACGGCTAGGCCCGAACGGTCCGTCGCCAGCGCAGGTCTGGCCTGGACCCACCTCGTCAACGCCTCCCCGGCCGGCTGGCCGAACGGGACCGTACGTTCCTTCGCTCCCTTGCCGAGCACCCGCACCACCGAACGAGACCAGTCCACGTCCGGCAGGTCGAGGCCCACCAGCTCACCCACACGCAGTCCGGTGGCGTAGAGCACCTCAAGCATGGCGAGGTCTCGCTGGGCCAGCGCATCGGCGGCTCGGTTGCCGGGGGTGTGTGGTGCTCGGTCGGCGGCGGTGTCGATGCCGGGCGGCTGCACGGCCGCGGCCGCGACCTCCAGCCGCTCCTTGACCTGATCCTGGGTGGCCACCGCTGGCAAGCGGGGCGTGGCCCTGGGTACGGCGAGCCGAACGCCAGGATCCCTGTCGAGGTGACCAGCGGTCACCGACCAGGAGCAGAAGACCCGGGCGGCGGTCGCCCGCCGGGCCACCGTGCTTCGGGCTCGCCCGCTGCTCGTGAGTCGGGCCAGCCAGCTGCGCAGCACGGCGAGGTCGATCCGCGGCGGGTCGGTCCGCGACATCCGATGGGCGTGCTCGAGCAGGGCGGCGACGTCAGCCTCGTAGGCACGCACGGTGTTCGGCGAGCGTCTGGCCTCGTCGCTGAGGTACGCCGTGAAGTCGTCCAGCCAGGCTCGGGCACTCGGCGGCAGGCGCTGCGCGAGCTCACTCGTCACCGGGACACCGTCTGGCACCGCCGGCCCCGGGGTCAAGCACCGCCCGCCGCTGGCGCGCCCTGGCTGCCTTGGCGACCGCTCGCCGTCAGGCGCCAGCGGTCACCGCCGCCCTCGCAGATCCCCCGCCGGGCCAGCTCGGCCAGGCCGACGAGGACTAGACCGACCGAGAGCCCCGTGCTGGAGGCCAGCTCCGCCACGGAGACGTGGCGCCTGGCTGGGAGGGCCTCCCCGACCGTGCGAGGCACGTCGTCCAACCCGTCCCACGGCGTCGCGCGGCCGACCTGGGAGGCGGCGATCCCTCCGATCGGGAGGGTCATCTGACCGATGGGCGCAGCCAGCTCACGGACAGCGTCGCCGTCGGCCACCAGCACGGCTTCGTGGTCCCGGATGAGTCGGTGCGGGCCAGCCGACATGCTGGAGGTGACGGGCCCAGGCACAGCAGCCACGACCCGTCCGAGAGCACAGGCCCAGGCCACCGTGCTCAGCGCTCCGGACCTGTGCCCGGCCTCGACCACGACCACGACCACGCCCAGGGCAGCGACGATCCGGTTGCGAACGAGGAAGCGGTGGCGCGTGACCGCCGTGCCCGGCGCTGCCTCGCTGACCACGAGTCCTTGCTCGGTGACTGCACGAAGCAGGGTCTGATGCCCGCGCGGGTACGGCACGTCCACCCCCCCGGCCAGCACCGCGACCGTGCGACCGCCGACCGCGAGCACACCCCGGTGCACCGCGGCATCGATCCCGTAGGCAGCGCCAGAGACGACCTCGTGCCCGGCGTCGCCCAGGGTCGCCGCCAGGTCCCCCGCGACGCCAGTGCCGTACGCAGTGGCCGCGCGGGCACCCACCACCGCCACCGGCGGCCGACTCACGGGCGCGTCACCCAGTGGCGCGGCCGACTGTGCACCACGCAGCCACAACCCCAGCGGCACCTCCCCGCGACCGTCTCGTTCCACCCACTGCAGGTCGTCCAGCGCCGAAGGCCAGTGCTCGTCGGACGGGACGAGGAAGTCGATCCCTTTGTCGGCAGCCTGCTCGAGCAACTGAGCTCCGAGGATGGACCGCACCCGCACCTGATGGCGACCGTGGGGGTCGAGCTGAGCGTCGCCTCGCCGCAGGCGCTCGAGAACGGCGACGGCACCGCCACGACGCACGGCGCGCGCCGTCGCCAGGTGGCCGGGCTCCACCACGGCCGACAGCACCGCACGAGCCGAGCGCTCGGCCTCGCTCACGCCGCCCGTCCCACGTGACGCCCGAGGTGGTAGGCCGCCGCCTCCTCCATCGCGTCGACGCCCGGCCGCGGCTGCCCGGCCAGGTCCGCCACCGTCCAGGCCACCCGGAGCACCCGATCAGCACCCCGCGCGGTGACCTCACCACGTTCAGCGAGCCGAGCCAGCACGCGGACGGCGTCGACACCCGGTGACCAATGGCGCCGCAGCGCCGCCGCAGGGACCTGGCCGTTGCTGTCGAACGGATGGCGGGCAAATCGGGTGGCCTGGCGCTCACGCGCCTCGCGCACCCGAGCGGCAACCTCATCGCTGCTTTCCTGTCGGCCGGCATCTGCGGCCGCAGCGGCACGTGTCACCGGACCCACGAGGCACCGCAGGTCGATGCGGTCAAGCAACGGACCGGACAGCCGCCGCTGATAGCGGCGGACGGACTCCGGTGGGCAGTCGCACGCACGGCCGGCGATCCCCGCGTAGCCGCAGGCGCACGGGTTCGCCGTGAGGACGAGGAGGCACTGCGCCGGGAAGCGGGCCACCAGCGCCGATCGGTTCACCACGACCTCGCCGCGCTCAAGCGGCTCTCGCAGGCCCTCCAGCACCGAGCGAGAGAACTCCGGTGCCTCGTCCAGCAGGAGTACGCCGTGGTGGGCCAACGACACCGCCCCAGGACGCAGCGCTCGCCCTCCGCCGCCGCCGACGATGGCCGCCGCCGACGCCGTGTGGTGCGGGTCCAGGAGCGGTGGCCTTCGCAGCAACGGCTCCTCGTCGCTGAGCAGCCCGGCCAAGGAGTGCACCGCCGAGACCTCCAAGGCCTGCGCCAGCGTCAGGTCCGGCAGCAGCCGGGCGATCCGACGGCCGAGCATGGTCTTGCCCACGCCTGGCGGCCCCACCAGCAAGAGATGGTGGTGACCGGCGGCCGCGACCTCGATCATCCGCCGCGCGACGGGTTGGCCGACGACGTCAGCGAGGTCCTCGGCGTTCGGGTCGGCGCACGGACCGGGTCTGTCGACGGGGACGGGAGCCGCGCCGGGGCCGAGGACCGATGGCACTTCCCCCCGCAGCACCGCTATGAGCTCGGGCAGGGCTCGTGCACCGAGCACCTCGGCCCCTGGGACGCGGGCCGCCTCAGCTGCATTCTCGGCCGGGACGACGACACGAGCGAAACCGTCCGCGACGGCACCCAGCACTGCCGGCAGCACACCACGTACGGGCCGAAGCCGTCCGTCCAGCCCGAGCTCGCCGAGGAAGACCGCGTCAGCAACCGTGGCCGGGTCCAGCGCCCCGGTTGCACTGAGCACCGCGACCGCGACCGCCAGGTCGAAGTGCGTGCCGTGCTTGGGGAGCGACGCGGGCGAGAGGTTGACGGTGATGCGCTGCTGCGGCCACCGTTCCCCACTGTTCATGATGGCCGCACGGACCCGGTCCCTCGACTCGTTCACGGCCGTGTCCGGCAGACCCACCAGGACGAACCTGGGCACCCCTCCCAGGTGGGCCTCGACGTCGACGATCCGTCCTTCGACGCCGACCAGCGTGACACAGCGGCACCGGGCCAGCGGGCCCTCAGCCGATGCCACGAAGGTGCTCCAGCCGCGCTGGTGCGGACCCGACCTGTGTCACCCCGACGCAGTCCACGCGAACGCCGATCGGAGCCAGTCGCTGCTCGCGGGCATAGGCCGTGACCAAGCGATGCAGGCGTTCGGCCTTCTCCCAGGTGATGGCCTCAAGGGGCGACCCGAAGGCCGTCTGCGTTCGCGTCTTGACCTCGACGCCCACCAAGGTCACGCCGTCGAGGGCAACCAGGTCGAGCTCACCGAGCCCGCATCGCCAGTTCCGGGTGAGCACCCGCATGCCGACCCGCTCGAGGTGGCGCTCGGCGAGGCGTTCCCCGTAGGAACCCACCGCCCGTTTCGTGGGCTTGTCTGCGCGGCCAGCCGGCTGACGCTGCGGCTCCATCGGACCACCTCCAGGACCGACGATGCCGGCCGCGCCGCCAGCGGCCAACCCTCGAGCCGGAGGTGTGCACGACGCGCCGCGCGCTGACGAGCTGTGGGCGCGAGGCGGGACTGCTCGCTCAGGTGACGGGGAACCCCGTCGTCTTCCCCAGGTCAAGGTCGGCCTTCGCCAGCTCCTCGACGTTGACATCCTTGAAGGTGACCACCTTGACGTTCTTGACGAACCTGGCGGGGCGGTACATGTCCCACACCCAGGCGTCGCTCATCGTCACCTCGAAGTACGTCTCTCCGTCGTCGCTGTGCACCTTCAGGTCCACGACGTTGGTCAGGTAGAAACGGCGCTCGGTCTCCACCACGTAGGTGAAGAGACCCACCACGTCGCGGTACTCGCGGTAGAGCGACAGCTCCATCTCCGCCTCGTAGCGCTCCAGGTCCTCAGCGCTCATCCGACCTCCTCCAGCACTGCGGGCGGCGCCAGCACGCCGCCCTGCTCCGGCACATCCACGTCGGCCAAGCCGTCGGGTCGGCGCCGGTCCTGCTCGACCCGGCGCACGTTCACGAACGAGCGACGGTGCCACGGACAAGGACCCAGCCGATGCAAGGCACGTCGATGGGCCTCGGTGACGTAGCCCTTGTGCACGTCGAAACCGTAGCCAGGCCAACGGTCCGCTGCCCGCACCATGAGCCGGTCTCGAGTGACCTTTGCGAGGACCGACGCGGCGGCCACGCACGCCGAGACCCGGTCCCCTTTCCACATCGCCAGCCCGGTGGAGGGCATCCCGGCCACCGGGAACCCGTCGGTGATGACGTAGCCCGGTGGGACGGCCAGTCGGGCGACCGCTCGGCGCATCCCCTCGAGGTTGGCGTGGTGCAGACCCGCCCGATCCACCTCGGCGGAGGAGATCTCCACCACCGCCCAGTCGATCGCCCTGGCGAGCACCTCGTGGTAGACGCGCTCCCGGGCCGCCGGGGTCAGGAGCTTGCTGTCGGCCAGACCGGGGACCTCACGGCCCGCTCGGGTAGGGAGCACGACGGCCGCCACCACCAGCGGTCCAGCACAGGCACCGCGACCTGCCTCGTCGGCGCCCGCCACGGGCCCCAGGCCGAGGCGGTCCAGCCGACGGTCGAAGCCGTACAGCCCAGCCGTCCGAGACACCGCGCGAGCGGCCGGGACCAGGGTCACGGCGCGGCCCCGGCGGTCTCGGCGGCCTCGGTGTAGCGGTCCTCTCGCTCGAGCACGTCCCACCGGCCAACCGGCCACACCACCGCAGCAGCACGACCGACCACCTCGTCGAGTGGGACCGGGCCGTGGATGCGCGAGTCGCCGGAGTTCGGCCGGTTGTCCCCCATCACCCAGATCCTCGCCGCCGGAACCTTCTCGGAGAAGTCCCGCTCAGAGGCGCGCACACCCGGCTTGAGCAGGTCAGTCTCCTCGACCGGGGTCCCGTTGACCGTGAGCCTGCCCTGCCGGTCGCAGCAGGCGACCCGGTCACCCCCGACCGCGATCACCCGCTTGATGAGATGCCCCCTGGAGTCGTCAGGCAGGACCCCGACGAACCGCAGCCCGTCGGCGAGCGTCCCGCGGATCCCGTCCGGTCCGGGTGGCAAGGGTCCCAGCCAGCCTCCCGGATCGGTGAAGACGACGACGTCACCACGTTCGATCTCACCGAATCGCGTGGTCAGCTTGCTCACCAGGACGCGGTCACCGACCAACAACGTGTCCTCCATCGAGCTGGAGGGGATCACGAAGGCCTGCACGAGGAAGGCTCGCACGAGTGTCGCCAGCAGCAAGGCGACCAGGACGACGAGCACCGTCTCGCGGATCGCCGACCAGATGCCACGGCCCCGCACCTTGGCAGGCGTGCTCTCCTTGGCCACCGGGCTCCCTCCTCGCGCGGCGATCAACCTACTTGGTCGACCCCGAGGCTCCCGGCAAGGAGACCACACCCACGACGCGACCCAGCACAGCGGCGCTCGCAACACCACCACCGCCCGGCGAGCCGAGATTGTCCCGGGAGTCGGCGGAAGATGCCCGGTTGTCTCCCATCAACCACAGTCGGCCCGGCTCGACGCGGATGTCGAAGGCTTGCTCGCCGGCTGGGGCCCCGTTCAGGTAGGGCTCGTCCAACGGCTGGTCGTTGACCAGGATGCTGCCCTTGCTCGTGCAGCAGGTCACCCGGTCCCCGGCCACGGCCACAACCCGCTTCACCACGAGGGCGTCCACCGACGAGGCCTCGGCTCCGAAGGCGGGGCGCACGCCGGCCAGCCGGCCGGTGTCCGGCGCCCCCGGCAGGAACGACCCCCGGACGTCGGCGATGACGAGGTCGCCGGGCCGCACGTCACGATCGACCGACGGCCGCAGCGCAAGCACGCGATCACCGGGTGAGAGCGTTGGCACCATGGATGTCTCCCGCACGGAGTACACCTGGACGACCAGGGCCTGAAGCAGGATCCACGACGCGACGACCAGGATCGCCGCCAGCGCTGAGACGCCGAGCAGGCGGCGCGGTCCCGGACCGCTCGCCCGCTGGCTCAGCGCTTCTCGCGGATCTTGGCAGCCTTGCCGCGCAGGTCACGCAGGTAGTACAGCTTGGCCCGCCGCACGTCGCCCCGCGTCACCACCTCGATCCGCTCCACGACCGGGGTGTGCACCGGGAAGGTGCGCTCGACCCCGACGCCGAATGAGGTCTTGCGAACGGTGTAGGTCTCTCGTACGCCGTGGCCTTGACGGCGCAGCACGACACCCTGGAAGACCTGGATGCGGGACCGGGTGCCTTCCACGACTCGCACATGCACCTTCACGGTGTCCCCCGGACGGAACTCGGGGATGTCGCTGCGCAGGCTGGCAGCGTCGACGGCGTCGAGCGTGTGCATGGCGAATCGGTCCTTCGCGGGAGGGCGGCCTCTCGGCAGGTACGGGCCGAGGGATGCTGAGGTCGGTTCAGGCTCGCGGCCCGGACCTTCGGGCCATCAGTGTGCCACAGAGCCCGGCGGAGGATGAAACCGTCCGTCCTCGCTGCCAACCCACCCGAGATCAGCCAACGTGGACTCGTCGTCGGCAGACAGGCGCTCTCGGTCGAGCCGTCGCAGCAGGTCCGGTCGCTGCGCCGCCGTGCGGCGCAGCGCGGCGTCCCGCCGCCACCGCGCGACCTGGGCGTGGTCGCCCGAGGTGAGCACCGGAGGCACTGGAAGCGAGCGCCAGCACTCCGGACGGGTGTAGCTGGGGTGCTCCAGGAGGCGGTCACCGGCCGCCGCGTGGGACTCCTCCTGGACCGAGGCGGGGTTGCCGAGGACGCCCGGCATCAGGCGGACCACTGCCTCGGCCATGACCAGCGCCGCAGCCTCGCCCCCGGCAAGCACGTAGTCGCCGATGGAGACCTCCTCGACCGGCAGGCGCGTCGCGTAGTGCTCGACCACGCGAGTGTCGAGGCCCTCGTAACGACCGCAGGCGATGATGAGGCGGCCCGCCCGGCTCAGCCGCTCGGCGTCCGGCTGGGTGAAGAGCCGCCCAGCCGGGGTAGGCACCAGCAGCACCGTGCCGGCTGCCGCGCTCTGATCCTCGAGCAGCTCGTCGAGGGCGCGTCCCCACGGCTCTGGCTGCATGAGCATGCCGGCCCCGCCGCCGTAGGGGGCGTCATCCACGGTGCGGTGCCGATCGGTTGTCCAGCTCCTGAGGTCGTGGACGCGAAGGTCGACGATGCCCGCCGTGATCGCCTTGCCGACCAAGGAGAGCTGCAACGGGGCGAGGTACTCCGGGAACACGCTCACGATGTCCAGGCGCAGCAGCGCCTGCGCTGGCGTCGGCGACTGGGCTGTCATCAGTCCGCGCCTTCGAGGTCGTCGAAGAGCCCGCCGGGAGGTCTGGCCAGCAGGACGCCGCGCTCGAGATCCACCTCGGGGACGAGGGCCCGGACGAAGGGCAGCAGGACGGTGGGGGTGGGAGCCGGGTGTGTCGGGCGAACCTCGAGGACGTCCTGGGCGGGAAGGTGGACGACACGCAGCACGGCGCCCAGGCGATGCCCGGAGTCGACGTCCAGGATCGCGAGCCCCTCCAGCAGGTGATCTGCGAAGACATCTCCGCCGCTTTCGGGCGGGTCGTCGGCTCGGGCGTCGACGTCGACGGACAAGGTGCACCCCCGCAGCCTCTCGGCCTCATCGCGGCTGCTCACCTCGTCGAAGCGCACGAGCCATCGCTGTTGGTGCACGCGGACGGCGAGCACGGTGAGCTTGACCGGGACCGGCGGATCGGCGACCGACTGATCCGCCGTCGAAGCAGGCTCCACGAACAGGGACGCGCCGGGTCGGAAGCGTTCCTGCGGGACGTCGGTGCGTGCCCTCAGCGCGACCTCGCCGCGCACCCCGTGCGGCCGGGCGACCACCGCGACGACTCGCCGCATGGCGATCGAACCTCCGTCAGCGACCGTCGGTATCGACGAAGTCGACGCGGATGCTACGTCCGCCGGCGATCGAGGCAACGAGCCGCCGGAGCCCGGTGGCCGTCCGGCCACCGCGACCGATCACCTTGCCGAGATCCTCCGGGTGGACGCGGACCTCGAGCAATGGCCCGCGCCGCAGCTCGCGTACGCGCACCTGGACGTCGTCCGGGAAGTCGACGATACCGCCGACGAGGTGGCTGACCGCATCGGCGACCACGGCGTCAGGTCGTCGGGACATCGTCACCGGTGTCGTTGCCTACGTCCTGGACCTTGGGCTCCTCGACCTGGGCTCTCGACCTGGGCTCCTCGACCTTGGGCTCCTCGACCTTGGGCTTGAGCGTCTTGACGGAGGCCGCGTCGCTGCCATGGGCCTCGGCGAGGACCTGGTTGAACACGTCGGTCTTGCTGGTGCGCTCCTTGCGGGTCTGCAGGGTGCCTTCGGCCCCCGGCTCCCCGCGGAAGCGCTGCCAGTCCCCCGTCACCTTGAGGATCGCCTGGACCGGCTCGGTGGGCTGGGCGCCGACCGAGAGCCAGTACTGCACCCGGTCCGAGTCGACCTGGATGAGGCTCGGCTCCTCCTTCGGGTGGTACAGGCCGATCTCTTCGATGGCCCGGCCGTCGCGCTTGGTGCGCGAGTCAGCCACCACGATGCGGTACTGCGGGTTGCGGATCTTGCCCATCCGCTTCAGCTTGATCTTGACTGCCACGGCGTGCTGAGACTCCTGAGTCTGGTTCGGGGTGTGCGGTCGTTGGTCAGGGCGCGAGGCCGACCACACGGTGGGGACGCGGGCCTGCGCCGAGCTGGTCGACGACGGCACTGGAGAGAGGGCAGCGCAGTCGCCGCCCATAGTGTGCCAGACGTTTCCTCACCAAAGCACACCCGCAGGCCAGCGGCTCCCCTTGCCGCTCAGGAGGCGAGGATCTTGGCCTTCATCGCAGCGAACTCCTCCTCGGACAGCACCCCGGCAGCCTTCAGATCTGCGAGCTCCTTGAGCTTGGCCACCGGGTCCTCGGCAGCCGGAGCCGCCGCTGGGGCCGGAGCTGCGGCCGCCTGGGCCGCAGCCGCCTGGGCGGCGGCGGCCTGGATCTGAGCCTGCATGGCCGCGTCGGCCTGCTGCTGCTCGTAGGCCTGCGCCTGAGCGGCTTGCTGCTGCTTGCTCGCCGAACGTGATTGCACCCCACCGGAGACAGCGGTCGCCGTCCCGGCGATGACTGCGGTGCGCGCCATGGTGCCCACCAAACCCGGTCGTCCTGCTCGTCGCATGGTGCTCTCCTCTGCCTACGGGCCAGGGCCGGCGTCGTGCCGGCCGAGTTCGAGTGATGCCGCCATCGTAGTGTGCCGGGCTTGCGCGGACCTCAGTCCTGCGGCAACTCCGGGTCTTCCTCCTCCAAGGCCGCGATGATGGCGTTGATCGGGATCCGGTCGGAGGCCACGAGCTGTCCTCCCGACTCACGGATGGCCGTCGCCAACGGGGCTGCCCAGGTGTTCTCCCACACCAGCAGGAGCGCGGAGCTCCCCGGTTCCAGGACTGCCGCGGCAGCGTCCACGTCCTCATCTGCGAGCAGCCCCGCATACCCCACCTCGACGTCGGCGAGGTCCCCGGCCTCGGCCGGGGAGACCTGGCTGAGCTCCAGGGACTCCATGTCTCCGTCTTCGGTCTTGTGGATGAACACCAGGTCCAGCAACGAGATCGTGCCGGAGTTGACGAGCTCGATCAGATTCGGCGCGATCTGACCGTTGAACTGGCTCCCCGGGAACTCGATGAGGACGTAGTCGACCGGGCCGACACCGACAGGCACATCGTTCATGACTTCTCCTCTGCTGGCGGCCTCTCTGGGCCGACGGAAAGCTCCACGGCTGCGCAGGAGCCTAGGACCTTGTTGCCGTTGCCCGGGCCCGATCCGCCCAACAGGTCCTCAGGCTGTCCGCAGGGCGGTGCTCATGCCACCACGACGCCGCCGAGCACCACCCGTACAGGGTCCAGCAGGGTCTGCGGCTCCACTCGGGGGTCCTGCTTCAGGAGGAGGAAGTCGGCAGCCGAGCCAGGCTGCAACGTGCCGTCACCACCGAGCAGATAGGCACGTGCGTCCCAGGACCCGGCTCCCACTGCTGCCGCTGCCGGCATCCCCGCGCCGTGGAGCTCCAGCACCTCCCTGGCCAGCAAGCCGTGTGGCAGCACTCCCCCGGCATCGGTGCCGGCGAACACCGGGACTCCGGCCTCGTGGGCCTCGACGACGTTTCGGCGTGACCCGTGGTGCAGGGCCCTCATGTGCGTGGCGTAGGAGGGGAACTTCTCCTCGCCGGCATCGGCATAGCCAGGGAAGTTGTCGATGTTGACCAGCGTCGGGACGATGGCCACGCCGCGCTCGGCCATGAGTGACCGCAGCTGCCCGTCGTCCACCGTGGCCAGGCCGGTGGCGTGCTCCACGCAGTCGATCCCTGACTCGACGAGGTCGATCAGCGCCTCCTCACCGAAGACGTGCGCGGTCACCCTGGCCCCGTGCCGGTGCGCCTCGATGATGGCTGCCTCGATGGCCCACCGAGGCCAGCACGGCGCCAGATCCCCGGTGTCGCGGTCGATCCAGTCCCCCACGAGCTTGACCCACCCGTCAGCGCGGGCAGCCTGGACGGCGACCTCGCGGGCCAGCCCTTCGGGTTCGATCTCGACGCCGTAGTTGCGCAGGTAGCGACGAGTCCTTGCGATGTGACGGCCGGCCCGGACGATGTGGGGCAGATCGGGGCGGTTGTCCATCCAGCGGGTCTGGGCCGGGGAGCCGGCATCCCTGATGAGCAGGACACCCGCGTCGCGGTCGGCCACCGCCTGTTCCTCGGCCTCGGCGTCGCTCACGGCTCCGTGGGCAGCCAGCCCGACATGGCAGTGCAGGTCGACGAGACCGGGCATGATCCACCCGGACCCGAGGTCGATGGCGTCCGGCACCGGATGCATCCCGACGACGCCGTTCTCGACGGAGAGGTCGACCGACTGCTCCTGGGGCAGCAGCACACCTCGAACGCGAAGGGCTGGACGTCGTGCTGCCTCAGCCTGGAGTGGGGCGCTCACGGATCAGGATCCTGGCACAGACCCGACCCGGTCAGTCGCCGGGCGGCAGCAGGTCCTTGAACTCCGTCGGGAGCTCGAAGGGCTCCCCCGGGCCCGTCCCACCCGCACGTCGCTGCTCGGCGGCCGCCAGCTCGGCGGCTCGCTTCGCCGGGTTGCCGGACTTGGCCCGCTTGCCCTTCAGCTGCTTGGGCTGACGGCCCTTGCTCTTCTTGCCGAAGCCTGCGCCGGGCATCCCCCCACCGGGCATGCCCGGCAGAGAGGGCATGCCGCCTCCCTTCGCGACCTGCGACATCATGTCTCGCGCGACGTAGAAGCGTTCGACCAGCTGGTTGACGTCGGACACCTGGGTCCCGGACCCCACGGCGATACGTGCCCGCCGCGACCCGTTGAGGATCTTCGGGTCAGTTCGCTCTGCCGGCGTCATCGAGTGGATGATCGCCTCGACCCGGTCGATCTCGCGCTCGTCGAAGGCGTCCAGCGCTTCCTTGTACTGGTTGGCACCCGGCAGCATCCCGAACAGCTTGGTGAGCGACCCCATCTTCCGCACGGCCTGCAGCTGGGAGAGGAAGTCGTCGAGGCCGAACTGGCTGCCCTGCTGCAGCTTCGCCGCCATCTGCTCGGCCTGCTTGGCGTCGAAGGCCCGCTCCGCCTGCTCGATCAGGGTGAGCATGTCGCCCATCCCGAGGATCCGTGATGCCATCCGCTCGGGGTGGAAGACGTCGAACTCGGTGAGGCCCTCCCCGTTGGAGGCGAACATCACCGGGCGCCCCGTCACCGACCGAACCGACAGCGCCGCCCCGCCACGGGCATCGCCGTCGAGCTTGGTGAGGACGACCCCGTCGAAGCCGACGCCAGTGAGGAACGCCTCGGCGGTGACGACGGCGTCCTGGCCGACCATGGCGTCGACCACGTACAGGATCTCGTCCGGGCCGACCGCGTCGCGGATGTCCGCAGCCTGCTGCATCATCTCGGCGTCGACGCCGAGGCGCCCCGCGGTATCAACGACGACGACGTCGAAGAGCTTTCGTCGCGCCTCGGCGAGGCCGCCGCGCGCGACCGCCACCGGGTCGCCGACGCCGTTGCCCGGCTCCGGCGCCCACACCGGGACGCCCGCGCGTTCTCCCACGACCTGGAGCTGCGTCACCGCGTTCGGTCGCTGCAGGTCCGCGGCCACCAGCAGCGGCTGCTTGCCCTGGTCCTTCAGCCACCGGCCGAGCTTGCCCGCCAGCGTCGTCTTCCCGGTGCCCTGCAGCCCGGCGAGCATGATGACCGTCGGCGGCTGCTTGGCGAAGCGCACCCGCCGGGTCTGACCACCCAGGATCGTGACGAGTTCCTCGTTGACGATCTTGACGACCTGCTGGGCGGGGTTGAGGGCCTGCGAGACCTCTGCCCCGCGGGCCCGTTCCCGGACGGCGGCCACGAAGTCCTTCACCACCGGCAGTGCGACGTCGGCCTCGAGCAGGGCAAGTCGGATCTCGCGCACGGTGGCGTCGATGTCGGCCTCGGACAGCCGCCCCTTGCCGCGGATGCCCTTGAAGGTCGCGGCAAGACGGTCAGAAAGGGTGGCGAACACGCAGGATCCTCGCGAGCAGTCGGAGCATCAGGTCGAGACCAGGGTAGCCCGGGCGGGCGCGACCTCAGGCGGGCGAGGTGGAGACCGTCGATCCGCTCGCATGTGCCGACTGCAACGCCTCGGCGAGTTCGTGGCGAACCCGCTCGGACAGCTCGCTGGACAACGGCGCATCACGGCCGTCGACGAGGTAGAGGGTGTCCACTGCCTCCGCACCGAGCGTCCCGACGACCGCTGACCGGATGCCCACCCCGCGGCGAGCAACGGTGCTGGCCACCAGGTGGAGCAGCCCTGGTTCGTCGTGGCTGCGAACCTCGATCACGGTTGCCGTGGCAGAGGCAGCCGGTAGGAGCTCCACGACGGGAGCCGGGACGGCGATGGCTCGGGCCCGCGACTCCCGACCCCGGCGCGCCAACCGCTCGGAGACGTCCAGCTCGCCGTCCAGGGCGCGCAGCAGGTCGCGCTTGAGCGTCTGGTCCGGTGGCGGGCTGCGGTGCGGGCTGGTCACGCGCCAGACCTGCACCGCGGTCAAGCCCACCGTGTCCAGGCGTGCACCGCGCACCTCCAGCCGGTGCACCGCCAGCACACCGGCGACGGCCGCCATGAGCCCGAGGCGATCCGGCGCGATCACGGTCACCTTGGCGACGCCGTCGAGGTCGGGGGCAGCCAGAACCAGCTCGGGGACCCCGGTCTCGGCCAGGGTGCGCACCCACGGCTCCAGCTCGGTCGTGGCTGGCGGCAGCTCGCGCCCGGAGAGCACCCCACGCACGCGTGCCACCAGGTCGCGGATCAGCCCAGCCCGCCAGCCGGTCCACGCCAACGGCCCGGCGGCCACGGCATCGGCCTCGGTGAGCGCCGCCAGCAGGTCCAAGGTCGCCAGGTCCCCGACCGCCTCGGCTACGAGGCTGATGGTCGCAGGGTCCTCAAGGTCACGGCGGGTGGCTGCCTCAGGCAGGAGCAGGTGATGGCGCACGAGCAGCCCGATCCGCTCGGCGTCGGCTGCCGGGAAGCCCATCCTGGTCGCGATGGCAACGGCCAGCGGCTGGCCCGCCTCGCTGTGGTCGCCGCGGAAGCCCTTGCCAAGGTCGTGCAGCAGGGCCGCCACCAGCAGCAGGTCGGGTCGGGAGACCTTACGGGCGAGGGTGGACGCCTCCACTGCGGCCTGGATGCTGTGCCGGTCGACGGTGTGCCGATGAACCGGCGTTCGCTGCGGTCGGAACCGCACTCGGTCCCACTCCGGGATCCACTGCCCAAGCAGGCCATGGGCATCCAGCGCCTCCAGCACGGGGATCGCCGGCCGGCCGGCACCGAGCAGGGCCACGAAGGCCTCACGCGCAGGCCTGGGCCAGGGTTCGGGCAGCGGCGGGCTCTCGCCGGCGAGGTGCTCGAGCGTCGTGACCCCCATGGGGAAGCCCGCCTGAGCGGCGGCGGCAGCCGCGCGCAGCGGCAGCGTCGGGTCCCGGCTGAGCTCCACGTCACGAGCGAGTACGGCAACGCCATCCTGCGCCACGACGCCATCGACCAACGGGCTGCGTTGCGTGCGGCGGCGCAGTCTCGGCATCCGCGAACGGTCGGCGAGCGTGGCCAGGACCGACCGCCACGCGACATCGCTCGCGTAGGTCACGGTCCGACCCGCCTCGGACACCCGACGTAGCAGCTCGTCAGCGTCGAGCATGCCCAGCTCGGCAGCAACCTCGTCCTGCTCCTGCATGAGCAGTCGATCGATCCGTCGACCACTGACCCGATGCAGCACGTCGCGCACGGTGAGCAGCCAGGATCGCGCCTCCTCGACCGCCGAGCCGTGCGGGTAGTCGGCAAGCCAGCTGGCGGTCACGGCACGCAGCACCACTCCGTCGCGCAGGCCCCCATAGGCCTCGACGAGGTCCGGCTCAAGCAGGTACGGCAGCTCGCCGACCCGATCGATCCGCTCGTGCACCATCGCGTGCAGGGCAGGCAGCCGCTTGTGGGCGGCCCGGCGCCAGTCGCCGAGGACGCCCTCGACGAGCGCCCCCGTGAGCGCCTGGTCGCCGACGATGTGCCGGGCGTCGAGCATGCCGAGCGTCGCCTTGAGGTCTTCGCGGGCGACGGCGCGCGCTTCGGCCACCGTGCGCACGGAGTGGTCCAACGGGACCTTGCTGTCCCACACCGGGTAGAACACCGCGTCGGCCACCTCAGCGAGGCGTTGCCGGTCCAGGCCGTCGTGGACGAGCACCACGTCCAGGTCACTGCCCGGCAGCAGCTCGCGGCGGCCGTAGCCGCCGACCGCGACCAGCGCCAGCGACTCGGTCGGCGGGGCTCCCTCGACGGCACGGGCAAGCAGGTTGGCCAGCCAACGGTCGGCGAGGTCGGACAGGGACCGGCGTCGCACGGCCGCAGTGAGGTCGCGCGAGTCGATGAGGGCCGTCCTGGCCGCGACGAATCGGGCTGGGTCCGGCGCTGGGGTGGCTCCGGGGTCCAGGGGGGCCAGGGGGCCCAGAAGGCCATCCGAGGCCGTCGAGGGGTACCTGGTCGCGCCGGTGCCCGGGCCGGTGGGCGAACCCTCCGACCCGGGCACCTGGGCGATGTCGGTCACAGCTACAGCGCGTCCGCGCCTCGCTCACCGGTACGAACTCGCACGACCGAGTCCACCGGCATGACCCAGACCTTGCCGTCGCCGATGCGACCGGTCTGCGAGGTCTTGACCAGCACCTCGACGACGTCCTCCACGTCGTCGTCCTCGAGCAGGATCTCCAGGCGCACCTTCGGCACGAGGTCTACGGTGTACTCCGCGCCCCGGTAGACCTCGGTGTGGCCCTTCTGCCGCCCGTAGCCGCTCGCCTCGCTGACGGTCATGCCGTGCACGCCGAAGGACTCCAGCGCAGTGCGCACGTCGTCGAGCTTGAACGGCTTGATCACAGCAGTGATCAGCTTCATGCGTTCACCTTCCTCTCAGCCGGCGCCGGCGATGCCGACCCGTTCCTCTGGGTCATCGAACCGCCGGTGGCGAAGAGCTCGTAGGCCGTCTCGGCGTGGGTCACGAGGTCGATGCCGCTGATCTCGTCCTCCTCGGGGATCCGGAAGCCGATCGTCTTGTCGAGCAGGGTCCCAAGCAGGTAGGTCACCACGAACGAGTAGGCCAGCACCAGGAGCGAGGCGGCTGTCTGCGTCCCGAGCAACCCGAGGCCTTCGCCCTCCAGGAGCCCGCCGGTGCCACCGAAGGTGCTGGAGGCGAAGACCCCGATGAGGATCGAGCCGACCAGGCCACCGACCAGGTGGACGCCGACGACGTCGAGCGAGTCGTCGTAGCCGAGCTTGTACTTCAGTCCGACGGCGACGGCGCAGACGACACCGGCGATCGCACCGATGGCGATGGCTCCCAGCGGGCTCACGTTCGCACCCGAGGGCGTGATGGCCACCAGGCCGGCGATGGCTCCAGAGGCAGCGCCCAGGGTGGTGGCTGCCTTGTCGCGCACGACCTCGACCAGCAGCCAGCCCATCATCGCGGCTGCGGTGGCAACCGTGGTGTTGAGCAGCATCGAGGCGGCGACGCCGTCGGCAGCGAGCTCGGAGCCAGCGTTGAAGCCGAACCAGCCGAACCACAGCAGGGCGGCGCCGAGGACCACGAACGGCAGGTTGTGGGGTCGCATCGGGTCCTTCTTGAAGCCGACCCGCTTGCCCAGGACGAACACCAACGCCAGGGCAGCCGCACCGGCATTGATGTGGACGGCAGTACCGCCGGCGAAGTCGATCGGCCCGATGTTCTCGGCGATCCAGCCGCCGCCCCAGACGTTGTGAGCGACCGGGAAGTACACCAGCGTCACCCACAGCACGGTGAACAGCGCCCAGGTGCCGAACTTGGCCCGGTCAGCGATGGCACCGCTGATGAGGGCCACGGTGATGATGGCGAACATCATCTGGAACGCCGAGAAGGCGAACTCCGGAATCGTTCCGGACATCGACTCCGGCGTCATCCCGGACAGCCCCAGCGCATCGAAGCCGGCGAAGAACCCGCCGCTCCCTTCGCTGCCGAAGGCCATGCTGTAGCCCCACAGGACCCACACGACCGGGACCGTGGCCAACGCGATGAAGCTCATCATCATCATGTTGAGCACGCTCTTCGCCCGAACCATGCCTCCGTAGAAGAAGGCCAGTCCAGGGGTCATGAGCAGCACCATCGCGGCGCTGACGAGGATGAACGCGGTGTCTCCCGCGTTGAGCTCCTCCATGCCTCTCTCCTTCGTTCGATATGACCACTCGGTCACGTGGTGCGATCCACGAAGCCGCCGGCGCTGCCGACTCGGGATGCGTGTCGTCGTGACGCAGAGGGTGCGTGGCCGTTGTTGCGGGCAGGGCCCGAACGTGTTTCGTCCACGTGACGATCGGCGAGAGGGTGTTACGGCTCGGTGAACGCCGAGACGAGGTCCGGCCCCCTTCCCCGGTGGGCTCAGCCGGATGGGGGCGTTGCTGTCCCGGGCTCGGGGGCCTGGCCGATCACTCCATCGACGAAGACGACCGGGTCGAACGGGGCGAGGTCGTCCGGCCCCTCCCCCAGCCCGACCAGCTTGACGGGAGTCCCAAGCTCACGCTGGACCGAGATCACGATCCCGCCCTTCGCCGTGCCGTCCAGCTTGGTGAGCACGACGCCGCTGACGTCGACGACCTCGGTGAACACCTTGGCCTGCACCAACCCGTTCTGGCCCGTGGTGGCGTCCAGGACGAGCAGCACCTCGTCGACAGGCCCGTGCTTCTCCACCACGCGCTTGACCTTGCCCAGCTCGTCCATGAGCCCGACCTTCGTCTGGAGCCGGCCGGCAGTGTCGAGCAGGACGGTGTCGACCTCCTGCTCGATGCCGGCCCGCACGGCCTCGAAGGCGACGCTGGCCGGGTCTGCACCCTCGGCTCCGCGGACGGTGACGACGCCGACCCGGTCACCCCAGGTGGTGAGCTGGTCTGCAGCTGCCGCCCGGAAGGTGTCGGCGGCCCCGAGCAGTACCTCCTTGTCCTCGGCCACCAGCAGCCGAGCGAGCTTGCCGACGGTGGTCGTCTTGCCGGACCCGTTCACGCCGACCACGAGCACGACGGCGGGTCTGCCGTCGCTTCGGGTGGTGGCGAGGCTGCGGTCCTGCTCAGGAGCCAGCATCGCGACGAGCTCCTCGCGCAGCGCAGCACGGGCCTGCACCGGGTTGGCCCAGCCGTCCACCCGGGCCCGGGTCCGCAGCCGTTCCACCAGCTCGGTGCTCGAGCTCACGCCCACGTCCGCACCGATGAGCAGGTCCTCGATCTCCTCCCAGGCCTCGTCGTCGAGCCGCTCACGCGACAGGAGCACCAGCAGGCCGCGCCCCAAGGTGCCCTGGGAACGAGCCAGCCGCGCACGGAGTCGTGCCAGGCGTCCCTCGGCCGGCGCCGGCCGTTCCAGCTCCACCTCCGGCGCAGCAGTGAGCGTCCCCGGCTCCAGGTCGAGGGTCTCGACCGTCCGGGTCGGGGTGTCAACGGGTGCGGCGTCGTCGTCGCCGACTCCGGGCGCGAAGTCGACCCCGGGAGCCGGTGGCTTCGGGGCAAGCGCACGCTTGCGCCCGCGGGCCCGGACCACCGCGAGACCGACGACCAGCAGGACGAGCAGCAACCCGAGGAGGGCTGCGAGGGCGGCGAAGTCGAGCACGGCGGGATCCTGTCAGACGGCGCGACCACTCCGCGAGACGGCCGAGCCCACAGGTTCGGTTCTGCCCTCGCGCAGCCCGAGGACCCCGTCGACGTCGAGCCGTTCCACCGGGCGGTGGGTGATGAGCAGCACGGTGTGACCCGGGGCAGCCGACAGCATCCGGGCGGTCACAGCTTCGGCCGTGGGTTCGTCGAGGTGCTCGGTCGGTTCGTCCAGCACCAGGACACCGAACCCGGCGAGCACGCAGCGGGCCAGCGCCAGCCGAGGCGTGCTCGTCCTGCCGCAGGAGGCCCACGACCGTACGAAGGTCCTGCCCGCGCACGGTCCTGGTGTCCACCCCGGCGAGCGTCACAACCCCAGCCGTCTGCTCGAGGAACCGCAGGACCACCATGGCGAGGGTGCTCTTGCCCGAGCCGCTCGGGCCGACCAGCGCGATCCGGGAGCCCGCTGGCAGGACGACGTCCACACCACGGAGCACCTCGGGAGCATCCTCGGCCTGCCCCCGAGCGGCGGTGGAGCGGGGCCAGCGGGCCCGAAGGCCCCGGACCTCGAGGCCCGGTGCTCCCGTCGGCACCACGCCCGCGTGCACCGGCTCGGTCACCGGGACCGCCGCCTCGAAGATCGACAGCACCCGCTCGGCCGCCACGCGGACCCGTGGGACCTGCTGGGCTGCCGGCGCCAGCCCGGCCACCAGCTCGAACAACGCGATCGGGGTCAGCACCACGACGGCCAGGGCAACGCCGTCCAGGCGTCCCTCCCGAACCGCCGGAACCGCGAGCACCAGGCTGCCGAGCACGGCCAGGCCGGCGGCCAAGGACGCCAGGGCGCTGCCCAGCCCGCTGGCGAACGCGGCTCGAGCCTCGGCCAGGCGAAGCTCAGCGTCGGCCTCGCGCACCGCCGCGAGGGCGTCGGCCTGTCGCCCGAACGCGACCACCTCAGGCAGTGCGTCCAGCAGGTCGAGGACTCGGGTCGCCAAGGCCGAGCGCAGCGGCGCGATCGACCGCTCGGCCTTCCCGGCCACGCCGATGGACGCCCAGGGGGCAAGCAGGGCCGCAACCAGGACCAGGAGCACCAGCAGCATGGCGGCGCCAGGGAGGAGCCAGGCAACGAGCCCGATGGTGCCCACCGAGACCACCAGAGCGATCGCGTACGGGAGCAGGATCCGCAACCACAGGTCCTGCAGCGAGTCGATGTCGGCAACCAGCCGGGTGAGCAGGTCCCCGGAGCGGAACGCGGGAAGCCCAGCCGGTGCAAGCCGCTCCAGGGACTCGAAGACGCGCACGCGGAGGTCCGTCAGCCATCGGAAGGCGGCGTCGTGCGCGGCCACGCGCTCGGCGTACCGCAGGACGCCTCTCGCCACCCCGAAGAACCGCACCGCGACGATGGCCACCAGCAGGAAGAGGACCGGGGGCTGCTCGGTGGGCAGCCGACTCCCGCAGCCAGACGAGCCCGGCGCGGGCGATCACGACGCTGCCAGAAGGCTACGACCGTTACGATCAGGGCAATCGTGAGAGAAGGCCCTGATTCCTGGGCAAAGGTCCCGCCAACTGCAACGGTTGGCGCCTCGCCGTCGCGCTAGGAGCCGCGCCGCCCGGAGATCCCGGCGGTGACGACCCGCTCCACTCGGCGCATCCGCTCGCGCATCGTCTCGTCCTGGGTGGGGCTGGCGAGCAGGGCACGCGGGTCAGCAGCGTCATGCACCTGGACCGGGCCGGCGACGCGGCCCAGGGCGCTCGCGGCCCAACGGCCGTGCCGGGGAGCGCGGCCTCGGTGGGGGTAGGCCACGAACACCATGACCCCAGCTGCAACGACGACGAGGACGAGCAGCGCGACGAGGAAGGGCACGAGGTCCACACCACGATGATGCGCCACGAGTCGCGGAAGAGGGGCACCGCAGGAACCACGACGCGCCGATCGTTGCCAGATCGTGACGGACGTCACCCAGCGTTCGCCACCCGCTCAGGCGGGCTGAGCCTCTCGGATCCGTTGGCTGATCACCGCCGTGACACCGTCCCCACGCATGGAAGCGCCGTAGAGCGCGTCGGCGATCTCCATCGTGCGCTTCTGGTGAGTGACGACGATGAGCTGGCTGGACTCCCGCAACTCCTCGTAGATCTCCAGCAGCCGGCCGAGGTTGGTGTCGTCCAGGGCCGCCTCGACCTCGTCGAGGACGTAGAAGGGGCTGGGCCGAGCCTTGAACAGCGCGACCAGGAAGGCGACCGCCACGAGTGAGCGCTCCCCACCCGAGAGCAGCGACAGCCGCTTGACCCGCTTGCCAGGCGGACGCGCCTCGACCTCGACTCCGGTCGCGAGCAGGTCGTCGGGTTCGGTGAGCACGAGTCGACCCTCCCCGCCGGGGAAGAGCCGGGCGAAGACGGCCTGGAACTCGCGGGCGGTGTCCTCGAAAGCCTCCGCGAACACCTCCTGGACCCGGTCGTCGACGTCCCGCACGATCGTGAGCAGGTCCCGCTTCGTGCGCTGCAGGTCCTCGAGCTGCTCGGTGAGGAACGCCAGACGTTCCTCGGCGGCGGCGTACTCCTCCAGCGCCAACGGGTTCACGCGTCCCAGACGGGCGAGCTGACGTTCGGCGGCGCTGGCGCGCTGCTCCTGCTCCTGACGGACGTAGGGGTCTTGCGTGCCGGGCAGCAGCAAGTGCGGTCCGTACTCCTCCACCAAGGCGGCCCCGGCGACGCCCCACTCCTCACCGGCCCGCTCATGCAGCGCCGTCAGTCGCATCCGGAGCTCCGTGCGGAGCATCTCGTCCCGGTGCACGGAGCTGACCACGTCGTCCAGCTCGTGGCCGAGCGTCTCGAGCCTGGCCCGAGCCGCGCGCATGCCCTGCTCCCGAGCCGCCCGGGCCGCCTCCGCAGCCTCCAGCTCGCTGGCTGCTCGGCCCAGCGTGGCCTCGACTCGCTCGGCCAGCACAGCAGCAGCCGTTCCAACGGAGGCGACGACCTGCGCTGCCTCGGCCCGCTCACGGCTGAGGCGTCGGTGTCGCTGGATGCCCTGGCGTTGCTCGGCCGCGCTTCTGTCGAGCGCGTCGGCGCGGTTCGAGGTGGCCCGCAGCCGTTCCTCCACCGTCCGGAGGCGAAGCCGAGCCTCGAGCTCGACTGCTCGCGCTGCCGCTGCGGTTGCGACAGCCTCGTCGTGATCGCCTGGGTCCGGCTCGGCCCTCGGCTGGGTTCCATCGGCGCTCAGCCGCAAGCGATCCTCCAGCTCCCCCAGCTCGGATCGAGCTTGCTCAAGCCGCTGAGCCAGCTGCGTCCTGGCCCGTGCCAACCGCTCGACCTCCGCCGTCGCCGAGCGAGCGTCTCCAGCATGGCGGCTCAGGGTCTCTGCGACCGCAGCCAGCGAGGCGTCGGACTCGTGCAAGGACTCCAGGGCTGCGGCTTCCCGCTCTCTGGCCTGCTCCAGCTCACCAGCCAACCCCGCGGCTGCGAAACGCAGCTGTTCGAGCTCGGAGCCCAGCCGAGCCGCCTGATGATCGGCGTCCTCGACCAGCCGCTCGACCTCGAGGCGGCTGGGCCCGTCCCCGGCACCGCCGATCACCAGATGTGATCCCACGAGGTCCCCGTCACGAGTCGCCGCGACCAGCCCGAGCCCGCCGAGCTCTGCGACCAACGCGGTAGCCGCGGCCAGGTCCTCGACCAGCACCACCCGGTCGAGCAGGGCAGCGATGGCGTGGTGGAGGGCCACCGGGGCGTGCAGCACCTGCACGAGGTACCGATGCCCCGCCGGCAGCGAGGGCCAACCGGCACCCGGGGACAGCGGGGCCGTTGGACCCGCCGCGGCACCCGGTACGCCACCATCATCGTTCACCAGGACTACCGCCCGTCCCAGCTCCTCGGCCCGAAGCCGACGGATGGCCCCGACGGCAGCCGCATGTCCCGCGGCCGCGACGGCGTCACCGGCAGGTCCGAGGGCGACAGCCGCGGCCCGCTCAGCACCCGGCTCCACATGCACCAGGCTGGAGAGCGCCCCGACGATCCCACCCTGGGCCACATCGGCCAGCAGTGCTGCGGAGGCGTCCCGCCGCTCCAGACCAGCACGCAGCGCCTCGGCGCGCGCCTGCAGCGCCCGCCGTTCGCTGGTGAGCTGCTGCTCACGCTCGCGCAGCTCCTCCTCGCGAGCCTGCAGCGCAGCCCGCTCGGCCTCGGCGGCCTCGTGCTCGGCGTCAAGGCCCTCCTCGCCCGCCGACAAGCCCGCGACGCTGGACTCCAGCGCCGCGAACTCCGCCCGCGCCTGCGCGGCTCGGCTCGTTGCGAGGGCCTCGGCGGCATCCAGCTCGGAGATCTCGTCCTCGGCGACCGCGACCCGTCGCTGGAGCCCCGCCACCTGCCCGCCGAGGCGAGCCTGCTCCGCCTGACGGTCCGCCTGCGCACGCCGCAAGGACTGCAGGCGCCGCTGAGCAGCATCGGCGGCGCGCTCGGCGACCGCGCGGCCGTCGACAGCCGTCTCCAACGCAGCGCGCGCCATGTCGGCTTCCCGCACCAACGACTGCTGCTCAGCGCGAACCTGTCCCGCCTCCGCCTCGGTGGCCTCCGGGTCGGCACCCACGGCGGGCAGCGGCACACTGAGGTGGCGCCGCCGCTCCTCGGCGAGCGCGCCGGTGCCACGAACCCCGGCGGCCAGTCCGGTCAGGCGAGCCCATGCCTGCTGGTGCTGAGCGAGGACGGGAGCCTGCTCAGCGTGCTCCCGCTCCACGCTCACCAGCTGCGACCTGGCCTGGGCCACCGCACGCTCGACCTCGTCGCGACGGGCGTGCAGCTTGGCCTCGTCGGCGAGGTCACGCTCCAGCTCGGCCTGCACCCGAACGGCATCGTCGGCGAGCAGCCGCAGCCGTGCATCGCGCAGCTCGGCCTGCACGACAGCGGCCGTGCGCGCCGCCTCGGCCTGCTTGGCCAACGGAGACAGCTGGCGCCGAAGCTCGCGGGTGAGGTCAGCAAGGCGGGTCAGGTTGGCCTCAGTCGCGTCCAGCTTGCGGAGCGCCTTCTCCTTGCGCTTGCGGTGCTTGAGCACACCGGCTGCTTCCTCGACGAAGCCACGACGCTCCTCGGCGGTGGCGTGCAGGACGGAGTCGAGCTGGCCCTGCCCCACGACGACGTGCATCGCCCGCCCGATGCCAGAGTCCGACAACAGCTCCTGGATGTCGAGCAGCCGGCACGATGAGCCGTTGATCGCGTACTCGGAACCGCCGGAGCGGAACATCGTGCGCGAGATGGTGACCTCGCTGTAGTCGATGGGCAGGGCCTGATCGCTGTTGTCGATGGTCAGGACCACCTCCGCCCGCCCGAGCGGTGGGCGTCCAGCCGTGCCGGCGAAGATGACATCTTCCATCCGACCGCCACGCAAGCTCTTGGCGCCCTGCTCTCCCATCACCCAGGAGAGCGCGTCGACCACGTTGGACTTCCCGGACCCGTTGGGACCCACGACGCAGGTGATCCCTGGCTCCAGGACGAGCGTCGTGGCCGAGGCGAAGGACTTGAAGCCCCGCAGCGTCAGCGACTTCAGGTACACGGCCAGCCCCTCGTCGGTCCGGAACGGCCTGCCCAGGGCGCCTGCGGATGTGGCTCAGGTGCGGGGTCAGGCAGTCGAGCGGGGAAGGGTCATCACGCTAGCCCGAGCACCGGGCGTCCGGTGCTCGGCGCGCCGCTGGACGCCGAAAGTACTGCGGCGATCGCCTCGCCCTCAGGCGAGGACGGCGTCGTCGTCGAGGGTGAGCTGCTCGGCTGGGGACTGGAGGGCGGCCTCGAGTCCGTCGTTCTCCGCTCGCAGCCGAAGGATCTCCGCCTCGAGGTCGGCAACACGTCGCCGGAGCCGAGCGACCTCGTGCAGCGTCCGCGGATCGGGTCCCCCGACGGCGCCCAGCAGTGCCTTCGCCATCTGTTCGTCCTTCGTCAGCCGTGTTCGGTGCGGGTGTGCCAGTGCCCGCCAGGCGGGCACATCTCGTCGTCCCAGGATCGGCAGCCTCAGGTGCTTGGTGCACGTGGAGGAGGCCGCCGAGCCAACCGTCGCCGCGAGGTCAGGGAGGGCCGCCTGCTTCGCACGGGACCCAGGACACCGACCGAGCAGTGTCGGCCTTGCCGCGGCGCTGCGAGTCGCCCGTCCGGGTGCTGCAGTACCGCTGGAAGAAGGGTGACACCGAAGGGACGCCAGGTCAACACGGCACGTCGTGCCGGAGGTCACCCGATCCGGAAGCCTCGGCTCGGCCGGGGGTCCCCCCACTCGACGACGACGTGGTCCACCCGTCCTGGGCCCTCGGTGGCCAACCAGTCCAGCAGGCGCTGGCAGTCCTCGCGTCGCCCCTGGGCGTGCACGCGAACCGTGCCATCCGGCAGGTTGCTGGCTCCGCCGGTCAGCCCGAGCCGCAACGCCTGGGCGCGCGTCGACCAACGGAAGCCCACCCCTTGGACGTGGCCGTGCACGATCGCCACCACCCGGGCCGCGGGGTGGTCTCGCGGGCTTCGAGCACTGGGATCGTCCCCGCGCTGCTCCTTCACCAGCGGGCACGCCGTGGCTGCGGCTGGCAGCGCGGGCACCGGTAGGACGATCGGTTCATGAAGGCCTCCCGTCGGATGGTCGTGCCACACCGGTGGCAAGCCTGCCCCGCTCGCCCGTACACCCGCAAGGAGCCGTCGAAGGAGCCGCTCTGCCCGTTGACGTTGACGTAGAGGCTGTCGAAGGACGTGCCACCGGCCGTCAACGCCGAGGACATCACGGCCCGCACACCCTCGAGCAGAGCGGACGACTCGCGGCGGCGCATCGTCTCCGTAGGGCGGGCATAGTGCAGACCCGAAGCCCAGAGCGCCTCGTCGGCATAGATGTTGCCGATACCGGCAATCAGGCGCTGGTCGAGCATGGCGCGCTTGAGCCCCGTTCGCCGGCGACGCAGCGATCGGTACCAGCGGTCCTCGTCGAACTCCGCCTCGAACGGGTCTGGCGCCAGGTGCGCGATCTCGGCCGGGAGCGAGGCACCGGCCTCACTGACCAGCAGACCCCCGAAGGTGCGCTGGTCGACGAATCGGAGCTCGTCGACGAAGTCGGGCGGGCCTTGTCCTGGGGCGCTGTTGCCGGTGGCCTCGTCCGCAGCGGCACCCAACGAGATCCGCACCCGCAGGTGCTCCTCCGGGGGCTCGCGACGGGACTTGACCAACAGCTGGCCACTCATCCCCAGATGAGCCAGCAGGGCATCGCCGGAGTCCAGTGGGAGCCAGAGGTACTTGCCGCGTCGCCGAGCGGCCTGCAACGTCTGACCTCGTAGGACGCCAACGAAGTGCACGGCGCCCTCGGGATGGCGACGTACAGCGCGTGGATGCAGCACGTCGACGTGCTCGACTCGGCGGCCGACGACCCATCGCTGGAGTCCCCGACGGACCACCTCGACCTCCGGCAGCTCAGGCACGACCTCGATCAGCCGTCGTGCTCAGCGGGGTGCTCGGCCCACGACGACCCGGTCTGGAGCTGGCCCTGGGTCGGGGTCTGCAGGACTCGGCAGGCATGCTCGGCGGCCCGCTGCTCGGCCTCCTTCTTGCTGCGCCCGGTCCCGGACCCGGCCGGCGAGCCGTCGAGCAGCACGGTGGCCTGGAACGTGCGGGCGTGGTCCGGGCCGTCGCCATCGACTCGGTAGACGGGCGCGGCTCGCCCGAGTTCGGAAGCCAGCTCCTGCAACGAGGTCTTGTAGTCCTGGCCGGCTCGGATCGCCGCCGGGGACTCCAGCCGAGGCTCGAGGAGCCTCAGCACGACCGAGGCGGCACCCTCCAACCGGTGCTGGAGGTAGACCGCGCCGATGACGGCTTCGAGGCCGTCGGCGAGGATCGACGCCTTGTTGCGGCCGCCGGTGATCTCTTCGCCACGACCGAGCAGCATCGCCTCGCCCAGCCGAACGTCGGCAGCCACCGCTGCCAGCGTGCGGGCGTTGACCAGCGAGGCCCGCCGCTTGGCCAGACTCCCCTCCGGCTCGTCGGGGAACCGGCGGTAGAGCATCTCGGTGACCGCCACACCGAGCACCGCATCACCCAGGAACTCCAGCCGCTCGTTCGTCGGCAGGCCGCCGTGCTCGTAGGCGTAGGAGCGGTGCGTCAGCGCCGTCGTGATCAGCGGCTCGTCGAGATGGACGCCGAGGCCGGCGAGCAGCACCGCGCGGGCGCGCGCGGTGCAGGTGTCCGCCACCGGCCCCACGGTCGGGGGGGTCGCAGCCTCAGGCTCTGCCACCACGTCGCTCAGACGTCGGCGACCTTGCGCCCGTTGTACTCCATGAAGAGTGCGGTGCCCTGCGAATCAGTCACCTCGGTGGCTCGATGGGCCACGACCCACGTGACCCGTCCGTTGACGGTCTTCTTCTGAACCTGCGGCAGCTGGGCCTTCCACTGCGACCGGCGGTGCCGGGTGTTGCTGCGCGACATCTTCCGCTTGGGGACGGCCACGGCTACTCCTTCTGCTCAGCCGGCGGCAGTTCCGCCGGTTCACTGGGTTTCGACTCGACCTCGTCGGAGGTCACAGGCTGCGTCAGCAGCGCCGCCAAGGCATCCCACCGAGGGTCGTGATCCTCGTGGGTGTGCTCGGGATCCTCGGCCATCCGCACACCGCACCGTGCGCACAGCCCTGGGCAGTCCGGATGGCACAAGGGTACGGGCGGCAGGGCCAGCACGACGGCGTCCCGAAGCAGCGGCTCGAGGTCGACGTGCTCCTCGTGCACCGTCGGGGCGTCCGGATCGGTCTGCTCGTCCACCTCCCGGACGAACAGCTCTCGAGCGTGCAACGCCAAGGTGGAGTGAAGCGGGTCGAGGCAGCGTGCGCACTCCGCTCGCACCGGGACCTCTGCGGTGACGGTGGCCAGCACGCCGTCGGAGACGTCCTCGAGGTGGACGTCGAGCTCCAGGAGTGCGTCCTCGGGCACACCGGCCATGCCCAGCGCCATCCCGGGCGGCGCCGGCACCAGCATCCGGGCACGCCGATCGACCCCGGCACGCCGAGCGAGCTCACGAACGCTCACGCGGTACGGCGACCGGGGGTCATGGGGGTCGGGCTGCGTGCTCACGGACCTGTTCGGGGCCAGGCGCCGTTGAGGCGCTCGTCGGACATCTGGAAGGGCTGCGCCGGGACGCTGCTCAAGGGTAGCCAGGCTGGAGGGCGGGGCCAAACCGACGACGGGGTCAGCCTCGCCGTTGCGGCGACTACTGCTCGGCCAGGCGGAGCATCAGACGCTCGTGCACCGAGGGAGGCAGCAGGGGGGAGACGTCCCCGCCGAACGCCGCGATCTCGCGCACCAGGCTGGAGGACAGGAAGGAGTGCTCGGGGTTGGTGGCAACGAAGAACGTGTCCAGCCCCGTGAGACGTCGGTTCATCTGGGCCATCTGCAGCTCGTAGTCGAAGTCGGTCACCGCCCGCAGGCCCTTCACCACCACCGCGATCTGCTGGTCGCGGCAGAAGTCCACGAGCAGCCCGGTGAAGCTGGTGGCCCTGACGTTGGGCAGGTCCGCCGTCACCTCGGCGAGCATCTCGAGGCGTTCCTGCACCGGGAACAGGCCTCGCTTCGACCGGTTCACCAGCACCGACACCACCACTTCGTCGAACTGGTCGGCCGCGCGACGGATGACGTCGAGATGCCCGTTCGTGACGGGGTCGAAGGAGCCGGGGCATGCGCAGCTTCGCATCGTTGTCTCAGCCCTCGGTCGACGACGGATCGGCTCCCGGGTCGACAGACCTGTCCGCAGGAGCGGCGCGACCGTACCAGAGCAACGTCTCGCCGTAGCGCCGGTGCTGGATGGCCTCGATGCCCCGTGGCCAGGGCGTCGTCGGTGACCGAGCATCGCGCTCGACCACGACGACCGCCCCCTGGCGGAGCCAACCGTGCTCCACCATCGCCCGTAGCACCAGGTCCAGGCGCCGGTCGGACAGGTCGTAGGGAGGGTCCAGCAGTGCGACGTCGACGACCGAGGACCCCAGCCGGAGTCCAGGGGCGTCAGGTCCCGCCTCGAGCGCAGCAAGGACCTCTCGGGGCACCACGGTGGCCCGCTCCTCCTCCCCCAGCACCGCCACGTTCTCCCGCAAGGTGCGAAGCGCACGCCGGTCGCGTTCCACCAGCACCACCCTTTCCGCGCCACGTGAGGCCGCCTCAAGTCCCAACCCACCGCTCCCGGCGAAGAGGTCCAGGACGACGGCGCCCCGGAGACCGCTCGAGCCGGCGAGGATCGACTGCAGGCTTGAGAACAACGCCTCGCGAACACGATCGGTGGTGGGCCTGGTCGTCGACCCGGCGGGCACCGCGAGCCGCCGGCCACGATGGTCACCCGACACGATCCTCGTCACGCCTTCTCCAGGTACTCGGCTCGCTCCTGGTCCAGCCGCCGGAGCTCGTCGGCCAGGGGCCGGTGCCGCTCGAGCAGCGGATCGGCCTGTAGGAGCGCATTCGCATCCGCGCGCGCCGTGGCGATGAGCTCACCGTCCCGCCGGACCGAGAGCAGGCTCAGGCTGCTGCGCCGTCCCGACTGCGCGACGCCGAGCACGTCGCCCTCCCGACGCTGCTCGAGGTCGACCTCGGCCAGCGCGAAGCCGTCCCGGGTGGCGGCGACGGCGTCCAGCCGCGTCCTGGCCGGCGACCCGCGCGGGGCGTCGCTCACCAGCAGGCACAAGCCAGGGATGTGGCTGCGCCCGATCCGACCGCGCAGCTGGTGCAGCGCGGAGACACCGAAGCGATCTGCATCAAGCACCACCATCATCGAGGCCTCGGGCACGTCGACGCCGACCTCGACCACGGTCGTGCTGACCAGGACGGGTGTCTGTCCGGACGAGAACTCCCGCATGGCGCGTTCCTTCTCCTCCGGCTGCATGCGGCCATGCAGCACCCCGATCATCACTTCCGGCAGCACACCGGCGTCCAGTCGGGCGGCCACCTCGAGGACCGCCGCGCCAGCACCCTCACCCTCGTCACCGTCTTCGTCGAGGCCGATACGCGGGCACACGACGAACACCCGGCGCCCGGCCTCGACCTCCTCGCGTACACGTTGCCAAGCACGGGGAAGCAGACCGGGCTGCTCGGCATCGACGACCACGTGGGTGGTGACCTCGGCCCGGTTCGGTGGGAGCTCATCCAGCACAGACGTGTCCAGATCCCCGAAGACCGTCATGGCCACCGTCCGCGGGATCGGGGTGGCTGTCATCACGAGCACGTGCGGCCGGGCGTCCACGGCGCCCCGGGCCGTGAGCGCCGCGCGCTGCTCAACGCCGAAACGATGCTGCTCGTCCACCACCACCAACCCGAGCTCGGCGTAGCGGACCGACTCCTGAAGCAGCGCGTGCGTACCGACGACCAGCTCGGCCTCGCCCGAGGCCACCTCGAGCAGCACGCCCCGACGGGCCGGGGTCGACATCGACCCGGTCAGCAAGGCGACCCGAGTACCGGTGTCGCTACCACCGAGCATGCCGCGCTGGGCCAGCGGGCCGAGCATGGCCTGCAACGTCCGGGCGTGCTGCTGGGCGAGGACCTCCGTCGGGGCCAGCAGGACGGCCTGCGCACCGGCATCGACCACCGCCAGCATGGCGCGGAGCGCGACCAGCGTCTTGCCCGAGCCGACGTCGCCCTGCAGCAGGCGGTGCATGGGGTGGGCACGCTGGAGGTCACGAGCGATCTCCTCACCCACCCGGCGCTGGGCCGCCGTGAGCGCGAACGGCAGGCCCATGTCGAAGCGAGCGAGCACCCCGTCGTCGACCGGGGAGCGCGACCGGGCCGGCAGCGCACCGATTGCCCGACGCCGTCGAAGCAGCTCGGTCTGCAGGAGCAGGGCCTCCTCGTATCGAAGGCGACGCTGCCCGAGCGCTACCTCGCCAAGGTCCCTGGGGCGGTGGACCGCTCCCAGTGCGGTCAGCAGGTCAGGCAGGCCGTGGCGCTGGAGCAGGTCGGCCGGGACTGGATCCGGGACGTCGGTGAGGCCGTCGAGGAGCACCCCCACCGAACGGCGGATGGCCCAGGACGTGACCTCCTTGCCAGCCGGGTAGACGGGCAGCAGCTCGGCCGCCCAGCCGTCGGCCAGGCTGTCACCGTCCACGGCGTCACCGTCCACGGCATCACCGTCTGCCGGGAACGGGCCCTCGCCCTCGCCGAACAGCTGCATCGCGGGATGAGCCAGCTGCCTGGTCGGCCGGCCACCCTGTGGTGACCGGTACTCGCTGACCCGGCCGGCGAACAGGCCGAGGCTGCCTTCGGCCAAGGCTCGGGAGCGCCACGCACCCCTCCCCCGATGGCTGTCGAAGAAGACGAGCGTCAGCGTGTCCCGTCCGTCACCGACGACGATCTCGCTGATCGTTCCCTTTCGCCGCCGCATCGGTCGGGTCGAGACCCGTCGGACCCTGGCGAGCACCGTGACGTGCTCGCCGACCTGCAGTTCGGCGATCGGGGTCAGGGCCCCCCGCTGCTCGTACCGGCGCGGGAGGTGGCGAAGCAGGTCGCGGCCGGTGCGCAGGTCCAGGGAGGCGAGCTTCTTCGCGGAGGATCCGACGAGCGCATCCAGGCGTTCGTCCAGCACCGGGTGCTCCAGCTTCAGCGCTACTCCACCCCCAGCAGCAGCGGGTACCGCGCCTGCCCACCGTCGTAGACCACCACGTCCAGCTCGGGATGCTCGGCGGCCAGTCGCTGGACGAGCTCGTCGGCGGCATCTCGTGGCGCATCCTCGCCTCGGATGACCGTCACCAGCTCGCCGCCGAGGGAGAGCATCCGCTGGAGCACGTCGACCCCGGTATCCACCAGTGCGGTCGGTCCCGGCTGTGTCACCACGACGAAGTCGCGCTCCACGATCCCGAGCACGTCACCGACCTGGCAACGACCTGCCGTGGTGAATGCCTCCTTCGCGGCCACGGTCACCCCGCCGTGGCGGACGTGGCCGGCCGCGTTCGTCATCGCGACGACATCCTGGTCGAACGATGTCGTCGGTGCGTGCACGGCGAATGCGGCCAGCCCCTGCACCTGGGCCTTCGTCGGGATGACCGCGACCCGCACACCCTGCTCACCCGCCTCGTGGGCGGCGGCCTGCGCGGCCGGGATGATGTCCTTGTGGTTGGGCAGCAGCACCACCTCGGCCGCTTCGGTAGCCAGCACGGCGTCCAGCAGCTCCTGCGTGGACGGGGTGGTGACGGGGCCAAGCGGGAGCACCGTCGCCCCGCTCTCCGCGAAGAGGTTGACGAGCCCGGCGCCGGCGGCAACCGTGACGACCGACCGGCCGTGCCGCTGCGTCTCAGACGCACCGATCTGCTCAGCGAAGTGCGTGACCCGGATCCGGAAGGGGCGACCGGCCTCGACGCCGCGCTCGATCGCCGCCCCCACGTCGTCGACGTGCACGTGCACGTTCCACAGTCCCTCGCCACCCACGACCAGCAGCGAGTCGCCCAAGCCGTCCAGGTGCTCCTTCAGCGCGGGCAGGGCGGTCTCTGCGGCCTCGAGGAGGTACATCACCTCGAAGGCAGGACCTCCTTCGACGAGGTCGCTGCCGTGCTGCACCATCGCCGGGGCCGAGCCCTCGACGGTGGTTGATGCGGGCTCATGGCGAGGAGAGGCTGGACGCCTGCGTCCCGTCATCGCGGTGTCGATCGCCGCCAGCACCAGGGCAACGCCAACGCCGCCGGCATCCACGACGCCGTGGCGCTTGAGCACCGGGTGCTGCTCCTGGGTGGCGAGCACCGCGTCGTCAGCGGCCTGCACCGTGGTACGGATCATTCGCGCCATCGAGCCACCGCCGTCCACCGTTGCCTGCGCCGCGTCCGCTGCTGCCGCCATCACGGTCAGCATCGTGCCCACCGCAGGTCTGGTGACCGCGTCGAAGCCGGCGTCGGCGGCTGCCCGGAGCGCCCGGGCGACTCCGGACGCGTCCGCCCCCTCCGACAGCGCGCCGGCGAACCCACGCAACATCTGGCTGAAGATCACCCCGGAGTTGCCGCGAGCCCCCATGAAGGCTCCCCGGGCGGCCGCGTTCAGAACCGCCGAGAAGCTGTCGTCCTCGGCCTCGGCCACCCCACGCACGCCCGCCTCGAGCGTGAGGTACAGATTGGTGCCGGTGTCCCCGTCCGGCACCGGGAAGACGTTGAGGGCGTCGATCTCAGCCCGGTGCTCGCCCAGGGAGTCTCGAGCTGCCAGCAACCAGCGCCGCACCAACCCGCTGTCCACCGCCAGATCTGCTGCGCCAGCACTCACGGGCGGCCCCTTCCCGTCTCGATGTCACCTCGCCGGTGGCATCATGCCGGAGCCTTGGGGGTCTTGCCGGGGATCCCACGCCGGGGGTGCCCGGGTGCCCCCGCGGCGGAGGGCCCGCGTTTGGCTGCCGATGCTGCCAGGCAGTACCCTGTGAGACCACTGCCGCCTGTGGCGGCGGCGCGAACGCTCCCCGAGAGCGCGCGCCGGTCCCGTCGCCTGTCCCACTGCTTGAGGAGTCACCGTGCCTGCCAACTGCGACGTCTGCGGGAAGGGCCCCAGCTTCGGCAACTCCATCTCGCACTCCCACCGCCGCACGCGTCGGCGCTGGAACCCGAACATCCAGCGGGTGCGGACGGTGGTCAACGGGACACCGAGGCGCCTCAACGTCTGCACCTCGTGCATCAAGGCCGGCAAGGCGACCCGATAGGCAGTGGCCGCGGGCTCAGCCGTGGCCGTCGACGAAGTGCCGGAAACCCCCGGTGCCCGTGACGTCGCGACCGTCGAGGCTGACCCCAGCACCGTCGAGCACGGCCCCGACGCGACGCCAACCCGCCGGCAACGGACTCTCGCCCGGGAAGGTGCCGAGGAGGGCGTGGTCCTCCCCCCCGCTCAGGACCCACTCCTGGGCGGAGACCCCGATCGCCCGTGCGACTGCCACGAGCTCTTCGTCCGGCTGCAGGGCTGATTCCCACACGTCGATGCGCACGCCACTCGCCTCGCCAAGGTGACGGGCCTCGGAGAGCAGGCCGTCGCTGACGTCCACCAGCGAGGTCGCGCCGGCCTCCGCGGCCGCCGGCCCGGCCGCGTACGGCGGGCTGGGCCGCCGGTGGGCGTCAGCGAGCACCCGAGGGGAACGGAAGCCACGGCTGAGGACGGCCAGGCCACCGGCGGCCCACCCCAGCCGGCCACACACCGCCACGGTGTCGCCGACTGCCGCCCCGGCGCGGGTGAGCGGCGGACGGCCGCGCAGGGAGCCAACTGCGGTCACTGCCACGACGATCTGGTCTCCGGCAACGGTGTCCCCGCCGACGACGAAGCACCCCACGGTGGCTGCTTCGGCTCGTAGCCCCTCGGCAAGCCCGGCGAGCCAGGCGACGTCGGTGTCGGCGGGTGCCGCCAGGGCGACCAGCAACCCCGTCGGCACCGCGCCCATGGCGGCGATGTCGGCCAGATTCTGGGCAGCGGCCTTGTGGCCGACGTCCTGCGCACTGGACCAGTCGAGGCGGAAGTGCTGCCCCTGCACGAGCATGTCCGTGGACACCACCACCGAGCCGTCCTCAGCCGTGAGAACCGCGGCATCGTCCCCAGGCCCTAGCACGACCCGGTCTGCTGCGGCTCGGCGTTCCTCGTCGGTGCGAGGCGCCAGCACGTCGACGATCTCGCTGATCAGACCTTGCTCTCCGACCTGGGCGATCGAACGGATGGGCTCCACTGGCAGCAACGTAGTCCGAGCGATGGTCCCCTCGGCGTCCACCCGGCGCCCGCGCGCCGGTTGCCTGGGGCTACGGTGAGCAGATCACGCGTCCTGCCGCGCGACTCGCACAAAGAGGGGGCACCAGTGACCGTCCAGGCCTACATCCTCATCCAGACCGAGGTCGGCAAGGCCGCCGACGTCGCGCGCACCATCGCCGAGCTCGACGGGATCTTGCTGGCCGAGGACGTGACCGGCCCCTACGACGTCATCGTCCGGGCCGAAGCCCGAAACGTCGACGAGCTCGGCCGACTGGTCGTGGCGAACGTGCAGGGCGTCGACGGGATCACCCGCACGCTCACATGTCCCGTCGTGCACCTGTAGGTCAGGGCCGGGCAAGCGCCGCACTGCTGGGCCTCCTGCTGGCCGCCGGGCTGGGAGGGTGCGGCCTGCGGCCGGTCGCGGTCAGCCACACCCCGATGCCGGGCACCGAGGCGGCCTGCGCGGCGTTGATGAACGCGCTGCCCGACGTGGTCGGTGACGGGATCCGAAGAGACGTGACGGCCGACGAGGCTGCCGCTGCCTGGGGTAGTCCCCCGGTCGTGCTGCGCTGCGGCACCGGGCTCCCGACGGACTACCGCTTGGACGCCACGCTCACCGAGGTCGACGGCGTCGCCTGGTTCGTGTCCGAGGGCCAGGGGGGCACGTTCTTCACCGCGGTCGAGCTGGAACCCGTGGTCGAGGTCGAGGTCCCCGAGCAGGACAGCCCGGAGGTCGACGTGCTGCTGGACCTGGCGCCCTGGCTCAGCGCAACCCGGTCGGACGGGCAAGCGCCCCCTCGATCAGGCGAGTGATGAGGCTCGGGTAGTCGGTCCCCGAGGCCGCCCAGAGCAGTGGGAACATCGACGTGGGCGTGAAGCCCGGCATGGTGTTGAGCTCGTTCACCAGGACCTCACCACCGTCGGTGAGGAAGAAGTCGGCCCGCGCCAACCCCTCGCACCCGAGCGCCTGGAACGCGCGCGTGGCCAGCCCGGCGATGCGCTCGGACGTCCCGGCGGGCAGCTCGGCCGGGACAGCCAGCGCCACACTGGCCTCATCGAGGTACTTGGCCTCGAAGTCGTAGAACGTGTGGCCGCCGCCGACCAGGATCTCCCCGCAGACGCTGGTTTCCGGCGGCCCCCCCTGCAGGCCTTCGAGGACACCGCACTCGATCTCGCGACCGTCCACAGCGGCCTCGACGATGACCCACGGATCGTGCTGTCCGGCTGCAGCAACCGCGGCCGCAAGCGGCGCCGAGTCCACGAGGTCCTCGACTCGGGAGATGCCCATGCTCGAGCCCGCTCGAGCGGGCTTCACGAACACCGGACCCCCCAGTGGCCTGACCACATCCAGGAGCCGCTGCGGGAAGCCCAGAACCTCCGGCGCGTACACCCGGACCCACGGGCACACCGGGAGACCGGCGGCCTGCAGGAGCAGCTTCATGACGTGCTTGTCCATGCCGGCGGCGCTGGCGAGCACACCGGACCCGACGTAGCGGACACCGGCGACCTCGAGCAGCCCCTGCACGGTGCCGTCCTCGCCGAACGGCCCGTGGAGCAGCGGGAGCACGACGTCCACGCCGATCGACCCTCGGCCGTCGACGAGGAGCCGTGGGTCGTCCGGGTCGTTGGCGAGCACGACCTCTGGGCTGCCTCCGTCGACCTCTGGCAACCGGCCCTCGACGATGGACAACTGTTCGGGGTCGTCATCGACCAACACCCACAGGCCGGCCTTGGTGATCCCGACCGGCACGACGTCGTAGCGACCCCGGTCCATCGCTCGCAGGACGCCGGCGGCCGTCACGCAGGAGATCGCGTGCTCGCTGCTGGTCCCGCCGAAGAGCAGCAGGACTCGGGTTCTCCTGCTCGTGCCCGCGGCGTCCATCGCGCCGGACAGTATCGGACGCCGGTGCCCGAAGGCGGCGTCCACGCGGTCAGGTGCGGAACTCGGGCTTGGGGTCCCGTGAGAGCAGCGCCTCGAGCATCTCCTGCGCAGAGGTTTCGCCTCGCACCATGGCCGCGACGTTCTGCACGATCGGCATGTCGACGCCGTTGTCACGGGCGAGCATGAGGATGCCCTCGCATGACTTCACGCCCTCGGCAACCTGCTTGGTCGAGGCGGCGATCTCCTCCACGGTCTCGCCCCTGCCCAGCCGCTCCCCGAAGGTCCGGTTGCGGGAGAGCGGCGACATGCAGGTCGCCACGAGGTCCCCCAGCCCAGCCAGACCCAGGAACGTGGTGAGCTCCGCCCCCATGGCCAGGCCCAGGCGCACGGTTTCGGCCGACCCGCGCGTGATCACGGCCGCCTTGGCGTTGTCGCCGAACCCGAGGCCGTCAGCCATCCCGGTGGCCAGCGCGATCACGTTCTTCAGCGCCCCGGCAAGCTCGGTGCCCACCACGTCGGTGTTGGTGTATGCCCGGAAGGTCTTGCCGTGGCAGGCCCCCTGTACTCGCGTAGCAACCCCCTCGTCCGCGCAGGCCACCACCGTCGCCGCAGGCTGGCGCAGCATGACCTCACGAGCCAAGTTCGGACCCGAGACGGCCACCAGCCGTTCGGGGCCGACGTCGAGCATCTCGCCGATCACCTGCGTCATCCGCTTGCTGGTGCCCAGCTCGATCCCCTTCATCAGACTGACGAGCGGCACCTCCGCGGGCAGCAGGTCATTCCACTGCTCGAGATTCTGCCGCAGGGTCTGGGCCGGCACGGCGAAGACGACCATCTCGGCACCCTCCAGCGCCGCAGCCGGGTCGCTGGTCGCCGTGATGGACTCGGGCATCGGGATCCCCGGGTGGTACGGGGTGTTCTCGTGGGTGGTGTTGATGAGCTCACATACGTCGGGCTCGAAGCCCCACATGCGCACCGACGTCCCCGCGTCAGCGAGGACCGTCGCGAAGGCGGTCCCCCAGGATCCTGTGCCGAACACCGTGGCCTTCATCGCCTTCTCCTTCGATCTCGAGGGTTGGTCGTCGTGGGTGGCAGGAGCTGCATGCGCCGCACGCGTGCGTCGCCTACGCGCGAGTGCTGCCGGTCTCGGGCACGCCGTGCTTGCTCGGGTCGAACCGCTCGGTGGGAGCGACACCACCCCGCAGCTCTTCCAGGACCGACGTGATCGAAGCCATGATGGCGTCGGTGGCCCGACGCAGTCGGGTGGGTGTGACCCGCTGGCGCCCGGTGAGCGGGAACGTCAGCGGTGCGCCGGCGCGGACGTAGACGTCGGTGGGGGGGAACAGCCGGGGGCGCTTGTGGTACTGGGGCAGGATCTCCTGCACGCCCCAGTGCCCGATGGGGATCACCGGGCAGTCGGCTTCCATGGCGATCCGAGCGGCCCCGGTCTTGCCACGCATCGGCCACAGGTTCGGGTCCTTGGTGAGCGTGGCCTCGGGGTAGACCAGGACGCACTCCCCCGCCCGCACGGCCTCCACGGCCGCCCCGATGGACTCCGCCGCCTCCGGACCTCCGCGATAGACCGGGATCTGCTCAGCATTGCGGACCACGCTGCCGAGCAGCGGTGCCTCGAACAAGGACGCCTTGGCGAGGAAGCGCGGCGCCAGGCCGTTGTCGTAGAGGAAGTGCCCCACGACGAACGGGTCGAGGTAGGACACGTGATTCGGGCAGATCACCGCACCCACGCCGGGCTTCGGCAGGTTGGCCGTCCCTGACCAGTGACGACGGGTCGTCGTGAGCAGGAAGGTCCGCGCAGAGACGGCAGCCGTGCGGTAGGACACGCCGAGCGGCGCCGTAGGGGACCCCATGAAGCAGCATCCTGCCGCATCGGAGGATGCCTGGCAGGATCCTGCGGCATGTTCTCGGTCCACGACCCCTCGCCCGAGGTCGAGGCTGGCTGGGTCCTGGTCGTGCCGGTGAAGCACAGCAGCGTGGCCAAGAGCCGGTTGCAGCGCCTGGCCGGCACAGAGCGGCCCGCCTTGGCGGTCGCGATGGCCCTCGACACAGTGCAGGCCAGCCTCGCCACCCCGTCGGTGCGCTCGGCAGTCGTGGTCACCGACGACACCGCGGTGGCGTTCGCGGCCGAGTCGCTGGGTGCTGTCACGATCGCGGATGAGCCGGAGGCTGGGCTCAACCCGGCCCTGAGGCACGGTGTCGCGCATGCCGTCGGCGCACTCGGCGCCCATCAGGTGGCCTGTCTGTCCTCGGACCTGCCCGCGTTGCGCCCGCGGGATCTGGAAGCCGCGCTGACGGCCGCAGCCGATGCCCGCGCGGCGACCTGCCTCGTGGCGGACGCGAGTGGAACGGGGACAACCTTGCTTACCTATCGAGTCACCGACCCCGGCAAGCTCGACGGGTTCGTGCCACGCTTCGGACCGGATTCACGGGCCGCTCACCGAAAGGCCGGCGCACATGAGCTATCGCTCGCACTGCCCTCGCTGCGCCGAGACGTCGACACCTCGATCGACCTCGCTGACGCCGTGCGCCTCGGCGTCGGCCCGCGAACGGAGGCCATGCTGCAGGGGAGACTGGCAGGCGCGGTGGTGACCCGAAGCGCACCCAGCAGTCCGCCACGCACAGCAGCCACCGTGGTCGGCCATTCCCCGGGCGGGGTACGACTGGTGCTGGACGACGGTCGTGCTGCGACCGTCGAGGTGTGGCTCTGGGACCGGCGCATCCGAAGGCTCAGGGAGGGCCAACGCGTCTTGGTGGGTCTGGCCGCCCCGAATGACACGAACGCGGGCACCGTCCCTGAGATCACTCAGCTGACGATGCCCGCGTTCGACGTGGACTGATCGAGAAGCCTACGAGCCGGCGGCTGCCTTCTTGGCCGGCGCCTTCTTGGCCGGCGCCTTCTTCGCTGCCGTGGTCTTGGCCGGCGCCTTCTTGGCCGGCGCCTTCTTCGCTGCCGTGGTCTTGGCCGGCGCCTTCTTGGCCGGCGCCTTCTTGGCCGGCGCCTTCTTCGCTGCCGTGGTCTTGGCCGGCGCCTTCTTGGCCGGCGCCTTCTTGGCCGGCGCCTTCTTGGCCGGCGCCTTCTTCGCTGCCGTGGTCTTGGCCGGCGCCTTCTTGGCCGGCGCCTTCTTCGCTGGCGCCTTCTTCGCTGGCGCCTTCTTGGCTGCCTTGCGGGCCGCCGTCGTCGCCTTGCTCGCAGCGGACCTGGCGGCATCGGCGGCACTGGCCGCACCCTCCGATGCGCGGTTCGCGAGCTGGAAGACCGAGACATCGAGCTTTGGCAGCTTGCGCTCGCCGGAGAGGATCCCCTTCAGGTCTGCCCCGGGGCGGAACCTCGCCACGACCGTCTTCGGCTTCTTGATGCTCTCACCGGTGCGCGGGTTCCGCACCGTGCGAGCAGCACGCTCGACGGACTCGAAGATGCCGAGGCCCGCGACGCGAACCTGCTCACCCTGCTTCATGGCTCGCTGCACGGTGTCGACGAAGGCATCCACTGCCTTCTCGGCGTCCTTGCGGCTGGTGCTGAGACGCGTTGCGACCTCGTCGATCAACTCGGACCTGTTCACGGCTTCCCCTCGGTGAACTCCGGAGCGGACGCGGTCGTCCGCAATTCCAACGCAGGCTAGGGGAACTGGCCCTTGCGGGGCAAACATTCGGTGGGCCCCCGGCGTGGCGTCTACCCTGCACGCGCAGGCCGCAGGGACTCAGACCACTGGCAACGTCTTCGGCAGGTAGGCCGCTCGTCGCTCCTCGAAGGAGGTGATCACCTCCACCTGGCGCAGCGTGAGCGCGATGTCGTCGAGTCCCTCCAGCAGGCGCCAGCGGGTGTAGTCGTCGATCTGGAACTCGACCGCAACCCCGGATGCCGTGATCTCGCGCGCGCGAAGGTCCACTGCCAGTCGTGCGGCCGGGTCTGCCTCGGTCACCGCCCAGAGGCGCTCGACGTCTTCCGCCGCGACCTCAGCGGCGAGCAATCCGGCCTTGCCGGCGTTGCCCCTGAAGATGTCGGCGAAGCGGGCCGAGACGACGACGCGGAACCCGTAGTCCTGCAGGGCCCAGACGGCGTGCTCGCGCGAGGACCCGGTGCCGAAGTCGGGACCGGCAAGCAGGATCGACGCCCCCTGCCGTTCGGGCTGGTTCAGCACGAACGACGGGTCCTTGCGCCACTCGGCGAAGCACCCGTCGCCGAAGCCGCTGCGGGACACCCGCTTGAGGTAGACGGCCGGGACGATCTGGTCGGTGTCCACGTTGCTGCGTCGCATCGGCACCGCGGTCCCGGTGTGGGTCTGGAAGGCCTGCATGCTCACACTCCTTCGGTGACGGCAACGGCCAGGGCAGGCTCGGTGAGATCTCCGGGCGAGGACAACCGTCCGCGCACCGCGGTGGCAGCAGCCACCAGCGGGGAGACGAGGTGGGTCCGGCCCCCTCGGCCCTGCCGGCCTTCGAAGTTCCGGTTCGAGGTCGAGGCGCTTCGCTCGCCCGGAGTGAGCTGGTCGGGATTCATCCCGAGGCACATCGAGCAGCCGGCGCCGCGCCACTCGGCACCCGCCGCCTCGAACACCTCGCGCAGGCCCTCCTCCTCGGCCTGCAGCCGGACGCGCACCGAGCCGGGGACCACCAGCATGCGTACGCCGTCAGCCACGCGGTGGCCACTGATGACAGCAGCAGCCGCTCGCAGGTCCTCGATCCGACCGTTCGTGCAGGACCCGAGGAACACGGTGTCGACGGCGATCTCCCGCAGCGGCGTGCCTGGGGTGAGCGCCATGTAGGCCAAGGCTCGTTCGGCCGCCGCGCGCTCGGTCTCGTCGGCCATCTGCTGCGGATCGGGTACCACGGCGTCCAGGGGCAACCCCTGCCCGGGGTTCGTCCCCCAGGTGACGAATGGGGTGAGGTTCGAGGCGTCGAGCACGACCTCGGCGTCGAACACCGCATCCTCGTCGGTCACCAGCGTCTGCCAGTCGGCCACGGCCGCATCCCAGGCCGCGCCCTGAGGAGCGTGCGGGCGGCCCTGCAGGTAGGCGAACGTCGTCGAGTCCGGGGCGATCAGCCCAGCTCTGGCGCCGGCCTCGATCGACATGTTGCAGATGGTCATGCGGGCTTCCATGGACAGGTTGCGGATCGCCTCACCCCGGTACTCGATGACGTAGCCCTGCCCGCCACCGGTGCCGATCTTGGCGATCAGCGCCAAGATGACGTCCTTGGATGTCGTCCCGGCGGGCAGGCTCCCCTCGACCGTGACGGCCATGGTCTTGAACGGGCGGAGCGGCAGTGTCTGGGTCGCCAGCACGTGCTCGACCTCGCTGGTGCCGATCCCGAAGGCCAGCGCGCCGAACGCACCATGGGTCGAGGTGTGCGAGTCCCCGCAGACGATCGTCAGCCCAGGCTGGGTGAGCCCCAGCTGCGGACCGATCACATGCACGATGCCCTGCTCGAGGTCGCCCATCGGGTGCAGCCGGACACCGAACTCCGCGCAGTTGCGACGCAACGTCTCGACCTGCTCACGGGAGACCGGATCCGCGATGGGCCGGTCCAGGTCGATGGTCGGGACGTTGTGGTCCTCGGTCGCGATGGTCAGGTCCGGACGCCGAACCGGCCGCCCGGCCTCCCGAAGCCCCTCGAACGCCTGCGGGCTGGTCACCTCGTGCAGCAGGTGCAGATCGATGTAGAGCAGGTCCGGCTCACCCTCGGCACGTCTCACGACGTGCCGTTCCCAGACCTTCTCCGGCAGTGTCCGACCCATCGGACCTCCTCCTGGTGCCGAGCGGTTCCGTTGCAGACTCGCGCAACTTGTCTCAAGATATGAGACTGTTGTATCGTTTCTTGGACATCGTAGTCCACGCAGCGCCACCGGCCAAGCCGACAGAAGGGGCCCCTGAAGCATGGTGACCCCAGCACCTGCAGCGCCGAGCGGGAGCGGCGTAGGCGTGCTCGACAAGGTCTCGGCCGTGCTGACCGCACTCGAGCCAGGGCCCCTGTCGTTGGCCGGTCTGGTGCACGCCACCGGCATCCCGCGCCCGACGGCTCATCGCCTCGCCGTTGCCCTGGAGCACCATCGCCTGGTGGGCCGCGACGACGTCGGCCGCTTCGTGCTGGGGCCTCGACTGCTCGACCTGGCCGCCGCAGCCGGAGGTGACCGACTCGTCGGGGCTGCCGGTCCCGTCCTCGCCCAGCTACGGGACAGCACGGGCGAGAGCGCCCAGCTGTTTCGCCGTCACGGTACCGAGCGCATCTGCGTGGCAGCCGCCGAGCGACCAGCCGGCTTGCGCGACACCATCCCGGTGGGCACCACGCTCACGATGCAGGCAGGCTCAGCCGCCCAGGTGTTGCTGGCGTGGGAGGACGCCGAGCGCCTGCACCGAGGTCTCCATCAGGCTCGCTTCAACGCCGCGGAGCTGGCCGCCGTGCGCAGGCGCGGCTGGGCGCAGTCGGTAGGGCAGCGTGAGCCTGGCGTGGCCTCGGTCTCCGCGCCGGTGCGGGGGTCGACCGGACGGGTGCTCGCCGCGTTGTCGGTGTCTGGGCCCGTGGAGCGCCTGAGTCGGCAACCGGGTCGTCTGCATGCTCGGGCGATCCTGGGGGCGGCAGCGAGGCTGAGCGGGTCCCTGGCCGACCAGCCCTAGCGGGGACATGAAGATGCCCGGGACACCAACGGTGTCCCGGGCATCGACGCGTAGCCCCGACGGGATTCGAACCCGCGCTACCGCCTTGAGAGGGCGGCGTGCTAGGCCGCTACACAACGGGGCCATGCTGGGTGGTGACGTTCGCGCACGCACTCACGCCGACGCAACCGCGGTGACCGCGAACGGCCCCACGAAGTGCATCGCTGGGGTACCAGGACTCGAACCTAGACTAACGGAACCAGAAACCGCCGGGCTGCCAATTACCCCATACCCCACTGGCGAACGACGAGTCTAGACGCCAGCCGGACCTGGCACCAAACCCGGTGCCTGCACGATCGTTCGGGTCGGCAGCCGGCGACGCCTGGAGATCCTGGTCACGATCGCCGCGTAGACCGTCCACCAGACCCAGCTGCCGATGACGTATGTCCACGGGAGCCCAGTCGCGTCGAGGCCCGCATCAGGCGACCCGCCCGCCAGGGACAGCAGCACCAGGCCGATCACGTTGTTGGCGACGTGCATGCCGATCGCGGCTTCCAGACCACCGGTCGTGATCGTGAGCAGGGCCGCCACGACGCCGAAGGAGATGAACCAGGTGTAGCCGCTCACGCCCGGCTCGCCATTCGACGCGTGCAACGCACCGAACACGAGCGAGGTCACGATGACGGCCACCGCTGGGTGGCGAACCCAGGAGCCGACCGCCTGGAGCAGGTAGCCGCGCACGGCGTACTCCTCGCCAGCGGCCTGCAGCGGTCCGAGGAGCAGGGCGACCAGAGCCAGCCCGATCGCCGGCTGGGTGGCCGAGGAGGTCTCCGGAAGCTCGGCTCCGTCGAGCGAGACGAGGGCGGACACCATGAGGAACACGAGGTAGACGACCGTTCCCACCCCGAGGCAAGCCAGCAGGTACCCCCAACGCATCCTGCCCGCGACCGATGCGAGCCAGCCTGGCCGCAGCTGGTGCCCGGCCAGCAGCGCAACCATCGAAGCAGGGATGAGGATGGCCAAGGACAGCAGCAGGCTCGCCAGCCCGAAGGGGTCCTCGAGCAGGCCGGCCGTCACGTCCTCGGCGGTCTCCCCCGAGCCGAGCCCACCGACGAGCAACGACGGGATGAGCACCAGGGTGGACAGCAGGACCGTGGCGAGCAGCAGGACCAGCAGGCCGACGGCGGGACGCCACGCCCGGTAGCGGGTCGTGCGCAGGATGCGGTGATAGGGCAGCGGTTCGACGTGCACGCCCCCGCGAGGCTGGTGCTCCGCCGCCGCAGCCGGCAGGCCCGCCGCGTCCGGTGGGGTCCCGCCCGGGAGCGGGGTGCTCGGCCACTCCTGTGGCCACATCCGCTCTCCCGGGAGTGGGATCGGCCGACCGGACGGATCGAGCAACACCCGCTGCGGACCACTGGCGAAACCGCCCGTGACGTACGGGGTCACCCCCTGCTCGGGTGGCGGTGGCGGCTGCGGCGCCGATGGCACCCGCCCCGGCAAGGCGTAGGGATCGTAGGGGACCTCAGGCGCACCGCGGTCCCCGAGCTCCTCAGCACCCTGGGACTTCCGGTCCTCAGACGCCGGCTCCGGCTCATTGGTCACCGCGCCACCTCCTCACCCTGGTCACGATCCCGGAGCGCCGCCTGCTGCGCGCCCGCCCGCAGACGACTCAGAGTCGCCTCGGCACCGAGGACCTCCATCGACTCGAACAGCGGGGGGGAGACCCGCTTGCCCGTCACCGCCACACGGACCGGCCCGAAGGCCTTGCGGGGCTTGAGGCCGAGCCCGTCCACCAGGGCCGATCGCAGGGCCGACTCGATCGCCACATGGGTCCAACTCCCCGATGCGGCTGGCGGTTCCAGGGCCTGAAGGCTCGCCTGGAGGACGGCCGTGTCCAGCTGGCCGGCCGCGTCCTCGGCGACGGCGAAGGCGTCCTCGCCGACGAGGAGGAACCCGAGCATGTCGTGGGCCTGCGCGAGCGTCGCGACCCGTTCCTGCACCAGCGGCGCCAGCGCCCGCACCTGCTCGATCATCGCGTCGGTCCCAGTGCTCGGCAGTGCCTCTCGCTCCCCGAGGAACGCCACCAGACGTGCGGCGAAGTCGTCGGCCTCCAGCCGACGGATCCAGACCGCGTCGATGGCCTCGCACTTGGCCAGGTCGAAGCGAGCAGGGTTGGGGTTCACCCGGCCGATCTCGAAGGCCGCAGCCATCTCGTCCATCGAGAAGACGTCCTCGTCCTCAGCGATCGACCAACCGAGCAGGGCGAGGTAGTTGAGCAGGCCCTCGGGCAGGAACCCTCGTTCGCGATACAGGTGGAGGCTCGACTGCGGATCTCGCTTGGACAGCTTCCGGTTTCCCTCCCCCATCACGAACGGCAGATGGCCGAACCGCGGGGTCGGACCGGTGGTGAGCCCTAGCTGCGCCAGGGCGCCGTACATGGCGAGCTGACGAGGGGTGGAGGACAAGAGGTCCTCCCCTCGAAGGACGTGGGTGATTCCCATCAGGATGTCGTCCACCGGGTTCACCAGCGGGTACAGCGGATCACCGTTACCCCGGGTCAGGACGAAGTCCGGGACGTGGGCGGCGGCCACCTGCATCGGCCCTCGGACGAGGTCCGTCCAGGCCCAGTCCTGCTCGGGCATCTGGAGCCGGACCACCGCCTGACGCCCTTCGTCACGGAACCGACGGCGCTGCGCTTCACTTGTGTGCCGGTCGGCGTTGTCGTAGCCGAGCTTGGGGTCCTGTCCCTGCGCCCGACGCCGGGCAGCGACCTCCTCGGGCGTGGAGAACGACTCGTAGGCCAAGCCGGCCGCCAACAGCTGTCGGACGACGTCGGCGTAGACGCGCAGTCGCTGGGACTGCCGGTAGGGGCCCTGCTCGCCACCGACCTCCGGCCCCTCGTCCCAGGACAGGCCGAGCCAGCGCAGCGCCTCGAGCATCGCCTCGTAGGACTCCTCGGAGTCCCGGGCTGCGTCGGTGTCTTCGATGCGGAGGACGAAGGTGCCGCCGAAGTGCCGAGCGAAGGCCCAGTTGAACAACGCGGTCCGAATGACGCCAACGTGCGGGTTCCCGGTCGGGGACGGGCAGAACCGTACTCGGACCTGCTCAGGTGCCAGCGCCCCGAGCACCGGGTCCAGCTCGTTCATCCTCTGACCTGCTTCCTGGTTGTTGCGGTCTGCCGAGGGGACTGGGCGCTCAACCACGGCCAACCCCGTGGCGCAGGGCGCCGATGCCCTCCACTCGCACGACGACCTCGTCGCCGGGGCGGATCTGCCCGACCCCCGCTGGCGTGCCGGTGAGGATCACATCACCGGGCAGGAGGGTGAAGGCACTGCTGGCGGCTGCGACCACCGTGGGGATGTCGTGCACCATCGCCGAGGTCCGGCCGGACTGGCGGACCTCCCCGTTGACCTCGCAGGAGATGGCCAGGTCGCTCGGGTCGACGTCGGTGCTGATCCACGGCCCCAGCGGGCAGAACGTGTCGAAACCCTTTGCCCGGGCCCACTGGCCATCGCTGCGCTGCAGGTCGCGTGCAGTGACATCGTCGGCGCAGGTGTACCCGAACACGACATCGGCGACGCGCTCGACCGGCACGTCCTTGCAGACCCGTCCGATGACGACTGCGAGCTCGGCCTCGTGGTGCACCTCACGGCTCTGCCGGGGCAGTCGCACCACGTCGCCCGGCCCGACGACGCTCGTGTTCGGCTTCAGGAACAGCAGCGGCTCCGACGGAGCTGCTGAGGCCATCTCCACAGCATGCTCGGCGTAGTTGCGGCCGATCCCGACGACCTTGCTCCTCGGGATCACCGGAGCCAGCAACCGGACCGAGGAGAGTGCGACCCGCTCACCCGTTGGCTCGAGGGGCCGGAAGAGCGGGTCGTCCTTCACCGGAAGCACGAAGGCGTCGGTCGACGAGCCGTCCAGGCCGACGCCTTCGACGACGCCGAACTCCGGGCTGCTGGAGTCCCCGCCAGCATCAGCCCCAGACCCCTCCGGGGCACGGACGAAACGAGCGATACGCACTCGTCGAGGCTACCGTCCCCGAGCGAGCTCGCCGCGCTCGTCCACAAGCACATGAGCTCACGCCCGGGATCAGAGGTCGGCGCCCTCGTGCCGCAGCAGCCCGTAGGTGAACCCGTCCACGAGGGCCTCGAACGAGGCCTCGACGATGTTGGGCGCGACCCCGACGGTCTGCCAGCTGGACTGGCCGTCGGTGGTGGTGATGAGGACCCGTGTCACCGCGTCAGTGCCGTGCGAGGCATCCAGGATTCGCACCTTGAAGTCCACGAGCTCGAGCTTGGCCAGCTCGGGGAACAACCGCCCTACGGCCTCCCGCAGGGCCTGGTCCAGCGCGTTGACCGGCCCGTTGCCCTCTGCGGCCGTCACCACCCGCTCGCCGCCGGCCCGCACCTTCACCGTTGCCTCGGACTGGGCGTCGGCCTGCCGGAGCAGGCCCGAGTCGACGTCGTTGCGTGCTTCGGTGTGCACCCGCCAGGACTCCACCTCGAAGAAGGCCGGGCGTCGGCCGTCGAGCTCCTCACGGAGCAGCAGCTCGAAGGAGGCGTCAGCCGCCTCGAACGTGTAGCCGCGCGCCTCCAGCACCTTCACGCGCTCCACGACACGGCTGACCAACGCCCTGTCGGCCAGGTCGAACCCGAGCTCGCGGCCCTTCAGCTCGATCGACGCTCGTCCGGCCATCTCCGAGACCAGCATGCGCATGTCGTTCCCGACGGCCGCAGGTTCGGCGTGCTGGTAGAGCATGGGGTCAGCCTTGATGGCGCTGGCATGAAGGCCAGCCTTGTGCGCGAACGCACTGGCCCCGACATAGGGCTGGCGTCCGTACGGCGGGATGTTCGTCACCCCGGCCACTGCGTGGGCGATCCGGGTCGCCTCCGCCAGGGAGCCCTCGGGCAGGAGTCGACGACCGCGCTTGAGCTCGAGGTTCGCCACCACGGTGACCAGGTCGGCGTTACCGGTGCGTTCTCCGTAGCCGTTCAACGTGCCCTGCACGTGGGTCGCCCCGGCGTCCACCGCCGACAGCGAGTTCGCCACCGCGCACCCGGTGTCGTTGTGGCAGTGGATGCCTACCCGGAGCCCGGTGCTGCGCACGACGTCGTCGACCGTCTGTGCGACCTCGTCCGGGAGGAGGCCGCCGTTGGTGTCGCACAGGGCCGCCACGTCGGCCCCGGCCTCGGCCGCTGCCAGCAGGACCTGCAGGGAGTAGTCCCGGTCGGTGCGGTAGCCGTCGAAGAAGTGCTCGGCGTCCAGGAAGACCCGGCGGCCCTCGGCGACGAGCAGGGCCACCGTGTCCGAGACCATCGCGAGGTTCTCGGCCAACGAGGTCCGCAGAGCCCGTTCCACATGCCGTACGTCTGCCTTGGCCACCAGGGTGACCACCGGAGTTGCGGCATCGAGGAGCGCACGGACCTGCGGGTCCTGCGCGGTGACGGCGCCCGGACGACGCGTGGAGCCGAACGCGACCAGCTGCGCACGAGACAGCGCCAGCTCTCGCTGCGCAAGGGCGAAGAAGGCGGTGTCCTTGGGGTTCGCCCCGGGCCACCCCCCCTCGATGAAGCCCACCCCGAGATCGTCGAGGTGCCCTGCGATGGTCAGCTTGTCCTGCACCGAGAGGGACAAGCCCTCTTGCTGGGCGCCGTCGCGAAGCGTCGTGTCGTAGACGTGGAATGCGTCCCTGGCCGGGTCGGTGGTCATCCCTGCGACCTCTCTGGTCTCGTGTGTCGCCTGCGGGGTCTTCCGCGACTGGATCTGCTCATGAAGAAGGCCCCTCGCGAAGGGCAAGGGGCCGGCGCGTCCGAGCTGGAATCAGCTGGGGCGCGCCCTCGGAATGATGCCGGGGAGAACGATGCCGCTGGTGATCACGACGCAAGGGTGCCACACCCTGCCACGGATGCCAAGGTCGACCGGCCCTCGGCCCGCCAGTCGGCTCATTCGACTCGGTCGGTTCGCTCGGTCGCGACGGCCAGCTCGGCGAGGCGCCGGCGGTCCTGCCCGCTTGGTCGACGACCCGTCCGCTCGAGCAGGATCGACCGGACCAGGTCCACCCGGCCGCAGGCCAGCCCGGCGTCGATGAGGACGTCCTCGACGGCCTCCCGCTGAGCGTGAGATCCCCCCCATCGGTACATGGTCGGGCGCAGCGAGTCGAGCAGGTCGACAGCTTGGCTCGGCTGCCCGTCCAGCCAGGCCGCGAGCCCGGCCGCCAGCACAGCGAGCCACTGCCGAGCACCCGGGACCGCCGAGCCCTCGGCCCACCGCTGCAGGTCCGACAGCGCCGCTCGCTCCGCACGTACGGCGTGACCCAGGGCCACGTGGTACCCCTCGTACATGCTGGAGACCCCGGCGCGCAGCTGGGCCGGGACACGTCCGGCTCGCCCGTCGGTGGGATCCTCCTCGGGAGACAGCCACGCGAGCAGCCGGCACCGAAGCAGCAGGGTGCCGGTGTCCTGCAGCTGGTCCATGGGCGTGGCCGCGGGATCACCGAGCAGGCGCAGGCGGTCCAGGACGTCCTCAGGCTGCTCGAGAGCCAGGGCGTGCAGCGCAGCGTGCCAGCCCAGGTGGTGGTGGTAGTCGGAGTCACTGGCAAGGTCGGTCCGGTAGCCGTCGAGCCAGCCGAGGCCGTCGCGGTGCTCACCGGTCTCGAACGCCACATGCGCCCGCAGGTGAGCAGCTGCCGTGGAGCGAGGACTGGCTGCCAGGGTCAGCTCGGCCAGCGCCCACGCCTCGTCGTAGCGTCCCTGCTCCTGGTAGGTGAAGCCGACGAGCGGCATGAGGTAGGGGTCCTGACCGAGCAGTCGCTGCGCCGGGCGGTACAGGGCGAGCACCGCCTCGTGCACGTCGTCCGGGCCCGAGCGTTCCAGCAACGTACCAGCGATGCTGAGGCCCAGCACGTCTGTCGGGAACGCTCGAGCGTGCCGGAGCCCGGCCTCGATCGCCGTCCATGGGCCGTGCAGCAGGTAGGGCTCCAGGAAGGCAGACAAGGACCGCTCCCACTCCTCGGCCGCGTGGCAGCGTCGAGCCGCCGCCACGCACCCGAGCAGGTCCGCGGCCGGGTCGACCAGTCCGAGCAGCAGGTGTCCGAGGGCGAAGGAGGGATCACGCTCGACGGCACTCCTCGCTGCCTCGAGCACGCCCCCGTCATGGCGCAGGCGGCGGTCGACCGCCTGCGCCCAAGCCGCGCCGGCAGCCTCGGAGGCCGTCAGCGGGTTGCCGTGCAGGTCGGTCGCCATCGTCGGCCGTCAGCAGATCTGATGCATCCAGCCGTGCCCGTCGACCGCGTGCCCGTACTGAAGGTCGACGAGCGCCTGGCGCACAGCCATCGTCACCGGGCCTGGCTGACCATCGCCCATCGTCACCTCACCGCCGTCCCAGGCCAGTCGACCGACCGGCGTCACGACGGCAGCAGTCCCGCAGGCGAACACCTCGGTGATCTCGCCGGAAGCCGCCTGCTCCCGCCATTCCTCGATCGAGACCCGACGTTCGCGGACCTCGTGACCGAGCTCGGCGGCAAGGACGAGCACCGAGCTGCGGGTGATGCCCTCCAGGATGGTGCCGGTGAGCGCCGGGGTCACGACCGACCCGTCGGCGTGCACGAAGAAGAGGTTCATCCCCCCGAGCTCCTCGACCCAACGCCGTTCGGCGGCGTCGAGGAAGCAGACCTGCTGGCAGTCCTGAGCGGCCGCCTCCTGCTGGGCGATCAGGCTCGCGGCGTAGTTCCCCGCGCACTTGGCGTCACCGGTGCCACCGGGGGCCGCCCTGGTGTACTGCTCGGCCAGCCAGATGGATACCGGCTTGACGCCACCGTGGAAGTAGGCCCCCACCGGGGACCCGATCAGGCAGTACGTCACCTCGACGGCAGGGCGAACCCCCAGGAACGTCTCCGAGGCGAACATGAAGGGCCGGAGGTACAAGCTCTGCTCGGCACCGCCAGGCACCCACTCGCGCTCGGTCCGGACGAACAGGTCGATGGACTCGACGAAGGCCTCCTCGGGCAGCACGGGCAGAGCGAGGCGCCGCGCGCTGCGGGCGAATCGCGAGGCGTTGGCCTCGGGGCGGAAGGCCCACACCGACCCGTCGTCGTGCCGGTAGGCCTTCAGCCCCTCGAAGATCGACTGGGCGTAGTGGAGCACGGCGGTCGCGGGGTCCAGCGTGAGGGAGGCGTAGGGGCGCAGCGCCGCGTCGTGCCAGCCTCGTTCCGGCGTCCAGGTCGCGGTCACCATGTGGTCCGTGAACGCCGTGCCGAAGCCCGGGTCGGCCAGAATCCCGGCACGCACGTCGGCCGGCACCGGGTCCGCTGTGCGGTGGGCGTCGAACGCCAACGAAGCCGTCACGGTCATCAGTCCTCCAAGCGGTGAAGCCGAAACGCTACCCGAGTGAGCGCACCGCCCCAGCGAGCGCGTCGCCGACCTCAGGCGTGCTCCGAGCGTCCGGGTGCGTCCTGCTCCGCAGGTCTCCAGCCACGGCCGCCTCGACCCGTTCGGCCGCTTCCGGCAGCCCAAGATGGGCCAGCATCATCGACACCGACAGGACGGTGGCCGTCGGGTCGGCCTTGGCCTGCCCGGCGATGTCCGGCGCCGACCCGTGGACCGGCTCGAACATGCTCGGTGCGGTCCGGTCGGGGTTGACGTTGCCACTGGCCGCCAAGCCGATGCCGCCGGTCACGGCAGCGGCCAGGTCGGTGAGGATGTCGCCGAACAGGTTGTCGGTGACGATGACGTCGAAGCGGGACGGGTCGGTGACCATGAAGATCGTCGCGGCGTCCACGTGGAGGTAGTCGGTCGTCACGTCCGGGAACTCCTCCGCCACGGCCTGGACCGTGCGGCGCCAGAGGTGCCCAGCATGGACCAGGACGTTGTGCTTGTGCACGAGCGTGAGGTGTCGTCGGGGTCGGGCCTGGGCCCGACCGAATGCGTCACGCACGACCCGCTCGACACCGAAGGCAGTGTTCACCGAGACCTCGTTCGCCACCTCCTGCGGCGTCTGCACGCGCAGGGCACCACCGTTGCCGACGTAGGGACCCTCCGTGCCCTCCCGCACGACGACGAAGTCGACCGCCCCAGGGTCGGCCAGTGGCGAATGCACCCCGTCGTAGAGCCGCCCCGGCCGCAGGTTGACGTAGTGGTCCAGGGCGAACCGCAGGCGCAGCAGCAGCCCCCGCTCGAGGACCCCGGAGGGCACAGACGGATCGCCCACCGCCCCGAGCAGGATCGCGTCGTGGCCGCGAAGCTCAGCGAGCACGCTGTCGGGCAGCGTCTCGCCGGTGGCGTGCCAGCGGGCCGCACCGAGGTCGTACTCGGTGGTCCCCAGGCCGGTGCCGGTCCCGTCGAGGGCCGCGTGCAGGACCTTCAGGCCCTCGGCGACGACTTCGGGGCCGATCCCGTCACCAGGGATGACGGCGAGGCTGATGCGATCAGGGGCAGCGGCGGATGCGGCGGTCACGGCCCGCGAGCCTAGACGGGGGGGCTCGACGGGCCGGCGGCGGTCAGCCTGGGCAGCGAGCGAGGCGCAGCCGCAGGGGTCAGGCGATGTCGACCGAGCGACCGAACTGGGCCCCGACCTCACGCAGGATCTCCTGCAACACCTCCGGCCTGATCGCCGAGTCCACCGTCATCCCGACCAGGGCGTGACCACCCTTGGTGTCGCGGCTCACCTGCATGCCGCCGATGTTGATGCTCGCCTCACCCAGCACGCGGCCGACCGTGCCGATCACGCCCGGACGGTCGACGTAGCTGAAGAACGCCATGTGCTCCGTGATCGGTACCTCGATGTCGAAGCCGTCCACCTCGACGAGCTTCTCCAGTCCTTTGGTGCCGGCCAGCGTGCCCGAGACCGAGTGGACGCGGCCGTCGGCGAGCGTGCCGCGGACGGTGAGCATCGAGCGGTAGTCGACGCTCTGCTCGTGCTCGAGCAGGCGGACCTCGACGTTGCGGTCCGCCGCGATCACCGGCGCGTTCACGTAGGTCACGGGGACCTCGACGACGCCGGAGAAGACCCCCTTGACGGCGGCCAGCTCGAGGATCTTGACATCGTGCTGGGCCAGGTCTCCGCTCACCACCACGTCCAGCTGGCAGGCGACTTCTGCGGCCAACGCGGTGAAGATCCGACCCAGCTTCTCGGCCAGGTCGATGGCCGGCCGAACCTCCTCGGCGATCGCGCCACCCTTGACGTTCACGGCGTCCGGGACGAGCTCCCCGGCCAACGCCTGGCGCACCGAGCGAGCCACGGCAACGCCCGCCTTCTCCTGCGCTTCCTCGGTGGAGGCGCCCAGATGTGGCGTGACGACGACGTTGTCGAGCTCGAACAGCGGGGAGTCGGTGCACGGCTCGCTGGCGAACACGTCGAGCCCGGCTGCGGCGAGCCGTCCCTCCTTCAGTGCCGCGTAGAGCGCCTCCTCGTCGACGATGCCACCCCGGGCCGCGTTGATGAGGATGGCGTCGGGCTTGACCCGAGCCAGCTGCTGGTGCGAGAGCAGGCCGATGGTGTCGGGTGTCTTGGGCAGGTGGACGGTGATGACGTCGCTGACCGACAGCAGCTGGTCGAGCTCGACGAGCTGGACACCGAGCTGGGCTGCCCGAACGGCCGGCACGAACGGGTCATAGGCCAGCACCTTCATGCCGAAGGCCGACAGGCGCTGCGCCACCAGGAGGCCGATGCGGCCGAGACCGACCACGCCCAGGGTCTTCTCGTAGAGCTCGGTGCCGGAGAACGAGCTGCGTGCCCAAGAGCTGCTCTTGAGGGAGGCGTTCGCCGCCGGGATCTGGCGGGCGGCCGCGAGCAGCAGGCCGATCGCGAGCTCCGCGGCACTGACGATGTTCGAGGTGGGCGCGTTCACCACCATGACGCCGGCCTGGGTGGCGGCCTTGACGTCGACGTTGTCCAGCCCGACCCCGGCCCGGGCGATGACCTTGAGGTCGGGGGCAGCGGCGATCGCCTCCGCGTCCATCTTGGTGGCGCTGCGGACCAGCACGGCGCTCACGTCGGCGAGCGCCGGGATCAGCGCGTCGCGGTCGGCGCCGTCGCAGTGGCGCACCTCGAAGTCGGGCCCGAGGGCTTCCACGGTCGCCGGGGAGAGCTTCTCGGCGATGAGGACGACGGGCTGGCTCGACTGGCTCACGAACGGCCTTTCACATGGCGGACCGCCCCGATCGGGCGGGAGGAGGAGTCCTCAGGGGTGCCAGGCACAGCGGCGGGCCTGCTGTCGGATGAAGTCTAGGGCACGGCACGGCGTCCCCGGACGAGCCGCCGCCATGCCTCAACCCGGGTGTCCACCGCATGACGAGGGGACGTGGGGCTCTGCGAGGCTGGCGACCCTCGCAAAGCCTCACGTCACCCCTTGACGTGATCGTTCGGCGGCCCGGGTCGCGGGTCGGCGGGTGAGCACGCACGGCCACGCCGGCGGATCAGCGCGCGGCGGAGCCCTCGGTGTAGTCCTCGTCTGACGTCTTGATCCAGGACATGAGCGAACGAAGCTCGCGGCCCACCCCCTCGATGGGGTGGGCCTCTGCGGCCTTACGCATCTCGGCGAACTCCGGCCCACCCGCGTCCTGGTCGGCGAAGAAGCGAGCCGCGAAGGAGCCGTCCTGGATCTCGGTCAGGACCTCTTTCATCCTTGCCTTCACCGAGGCGTCGATGATGCGCGGCCCGCTGACGTAGTCGCCGTACTCGGCGGTGTCCGACACCGACCAGCGCTGCTTGGCGATGCCGCCCTCATACATGAGGTCCACGATCAGCTTGAGCTCGTGCAGGCACTCGAAGTACGCGACCTCGGGCTGGTAGCCGGCCTCGGTGAGCGTCTCGAACCCGGACTGGATGAGGGCAGAGACGCCGCCGCAGAGCACGGCCTGCTCGCCGAACAGGTCCGTCTCGCACTCCTCGGCGAAGGTGGTCTTGATCGCTCCGGCTCGCGTGCCGCCGATCGCCTTGGCGTAGGCGAGGGTCAGCGGCCAGGCGTTGCCGCTGGCATCCTGCTCGACCGCGACCAGCACCGGCACACCCCGCCCAGCGCTGTACTCCCGTCGCACGAGGTGACCGGGCCCCTTCGGCGCCACCATGCACACGTCCACGCCCGCCGGTGGCGTCACGTAGCCGAACCGGATGTTGAGGCCGTGACCGAAGAAGACCGCGTCCCCGTCGACCAGGTTCGGCTCGATGGCGTCGGCGTAGAGCGCTCGCTGGGCCGGGTCCGGGGCGAGCACGACGATGAGGTCGGCCTCCTCGCATGCCTCGTAGGGAGTGAGCACGCGCAGCCCCTCGGCCTCGGCCTTGGCCCGGCTCCTCGATCCCTCGGGCAGCCCGACGCGCACGTCCACGCCGGAGTCGCGCAGGGACAGCGCATGAGCGTGGCCCTGGCTGCCGTAGCCGAGGACGGCCACGTGCCGGGACTGGATGATGGACAGGTCGGCGTCGTCGTCGTAGAACAGCTCGGCCACAGTGTCAGTGCTCCTCTGCAGGGGTGGACGTCGGGCGGATGGGGCTCGGAATGGCTCGGTCGACCTCAGGCCGGCCGGTCGAGGGTACGCAGGGACCGGTCGCCCATCGAGCGACTCCCCCGCCCGACGGCGACCACGCCGCTCTGGACAAGCTCCCGGATCCCATAGGGCTCGAGGACACGCAGCAGCGCGTCCAGCTTGTCGGGGCTGCCGGTGGCCTCCACGGTGACCGTCTCGGTCCCGACGTCGACGACCTTGGCCCGGAAGAGCGTCACCACCTCGAGCACCTGGGAACGGAAGGCCGCGTCGGCCTTCACCTTCACCAGGAGCAACTCTCGCTGAACAGCGGACTCCTGCTCGAGCTCCACGATCTTGATGACGTTCACGAGCTTGTTCAGCTGCTTGGTGACCTGCTCCAGGGGGAACTCCTCGACCGAGACGACGATCGTCATCCGGGACACCGCGGGGTGCTCGGTGGGCCCCACCGCCAGGGAGTCGATGTTGAACCCGCGTCTGGAGAACAGCCCGGCGACCCGCGCCAGCACACCCGGCTTGTTCTCCACCAGGACGGACAGCGTGTGCGTGGTCATGTGCTCACATCCCCTCGTCGCGGTCCCAGTCCGGGGCCATCCCCCGGGCGACCTTGATCTCGTCGTTGCTCGTGCCCGCCGCCACCATCGGCCACACCATCGCGTCTCGGTGGACCTGGAAGTCCACGACCACCGGACGGTCCTCGACGCCCATCGCCTTCTCGATGGTCGCGTCGACGTCCTCAGGGGACTCGCAACGCAGGCCGACGCACCCGTAGGCCTCAGCGAGACGGGCGAAGTCGGGGATCCGCAACGTGTCCGACCCGGTGTGCAGGTCGGTGTTGGAGTAGCGCTCGGAGTAGAACAACGTCTGCCACTGACGCACCATCCCCAGGCTGGAGTTGTTGATCACGGCGACCTTGATCGGGATCCCTTCGATCGCGCAGGTGGCCAGCTCCTGGTTGGTCATCTGGAAGCAGCCGTCACCATCGATCGCCCACACCGTCGCGTCCGGCCGGCCCACCTTGGCTCCCATCGCCGCTGGGACGGCGAACCCCATCGTGCCGAGGCCACCGGAGTTCAGCCAGGTCCCCGGGTTCTCGTAGGAGACGAACTGGGCCGCCCACATCTGATGCTGCCCGACGCCGGCTGCGTACAACGCGTCCGGCCCGGCGATCGCCCCCAGCCGCTCGATGACGTACTGCGGCGCCAGCTCACCGTCCGGCGGTGTGGCGTAGCCGAGCGGGAAGCGTCGACGCCAGCTCTCGCACTCGGCCCACCAGGCGGCGTAGTCCCCCTGGCGCCCGGCGGCATGCTCGGCCCGCAGCGCCACCACGAGCTCGGCGATGACCTCGCGAGCATCGCCCACGATCGGGACCTCAGCGACACGGTTCTTGCCGATCTCGGCCGGGTCGATGTCGGCGTGGATCACCTTCGCATGGGGAGCGAAGCTGTCCAGCTTGCCGGTGACCCGGTCATCGAACCGGGTACCGAGCGCGATGAGCAGGTCGGCTTTCTGCAGGGCGGTGACCGCGGCCACGGTCCCGTGCATCCCGGGCATGCCCAGGTGGCTGGGGTGGCTGTCGGGGATGGCGCCCCGCGCCATCAGGGTGGTGACCACGGGGATCCCGGTGAGGTCGGCCAGCTCCCGCAGCTTCGCCGACGCCCCGGCCTTGATGACTCCGCCCCCCACGTAGAGCACAGGACGACGCGAGTCGACCACCAGCCGAGCCGCCTCACGCACCTGACGAGCGTGCGGGCGCAGCACCGGCTTGTAGCCGGGCAAGTCCAGCCGCTCGGGCCAGGAGAAGGTCGTCATCGCCTGCAGGGCGTCCTTCGAGATGTCCACCAGGACCGGGCCGGGCCGGCCGCTGCCGGCGATGTGGAACGCCTCAGCGATGGTCGCGGGGATGTCGTCCGGGTTGGTCACGAGGTAGTTGTGCTTCGTGATCGGCATGGTGATCCCGCGGATGTCAGCCTCCTGGAAGGCGTCGGTCCCGATCGCCTTGCTCGGCACCTGACCGGTGACCGCCACGATCGGGACCGAGTCCATGTGGGCGTCGGCCAGCGGGGTCACCAGGTTCGTCGCACCAGGTCCGCTGGTGGCCATGCAGACCCCCACCCGACCCGTGGCCAGCGCGTAGCCAGCCGCCGCATGCCCGGCCGCCTGCTCGTGCCGCACCAGGATGTGGCGCATCGAGGAGTCGAAGAGCGGGTCGTACGCCGGCAGGATCGCGCCACCAGGGATGCCGAAGATGGTCTCGACATCGGCCGCCTCCAGTGCCTGGACGAGGCTCTGCGCCCCGGTGATCTGCGCACCGGCGGTCGTGCCGTCGTTGTCCTGGTGCTTGGTCATCCTGTGCCTCCTTGGCCTGGCTACCGGTCCGGCCGGGTCGTGCAGTTCGGGTGGTGCGGTCGTGGCGCCGCTCCGGACAACGAAAAACCCCTCGACCAAGGGCACGAGGGGCTGCGCGTCGGCTGGAGCGGCTGGGGTCAGCCGCAGCGTCAGCGGACGCGCACGGGGATTACGAGCGTGCGATGCACGAGAGCAGGGTCCCTGACTGCTCCTCCTCGGTCAACACCGGCCGCCGCGCTTCCCACTATGTGGGATGGTCGACCGGATGTCGGAACATCTGGGTCGTCCACTCACGACTGGGCGCTCAGCAGCCGGAACAGGTCGGCCTCCTCCAACGGGGGGCTGTACAAGTATCCCTGGACGCGCGTGCACGCCGTCATGGCCAGAGCGCTGGCCACCTCCAGACGATCGACGCCCTCGGCCGTCACGCGCAGCCCCAGCTCACGGCCGATGCCGGCCAGGCCACGGACCACGGCTGCCGCCGAGGGGTCCCGGTCCATCGCCATCACGAAGGTGCGATCGATCTTCAGCCCGTCCACAGCCAACCCCCGCAGGTCGCTCAAGGCGGAGAACCTCGTCCCCACGTCGTCGAGGTCGACCTGTACGCCGATCCCCCGCAACCGGCCGACCGCCGCCTGGACGGCAGGCGTGGCAACGGGGCCGGAGGACTCCGTGAGCTCGACCACCAGCCGGTGCGGGGAGAGCCCGGTCTCCAGCAGCTGGGCGTGCAACGTGGGGACGAGCCACTCCGGTGAGAGCTGGCGGGGGCTGAGGTTGACGGTGACCTCGAGCTCAGCACCGGCGACCGTCGGCCAGCTCGCGGCCGAGCGCAGCGCCGTCGTCAGCACCCAGCGCGTGACCACGTCGATACGGTCGATGGACTCGGCCAGCTCGAGCAGCTCGGCGGGGTGCGCCAGCAACGACTCCGGGGGTTCCCGCTCGTCGGAGTGCCCACTCGGCGGCAGCAGCCCCTCCTCCGGGTCGGTGAATCGTACGAGCGCCTCCGCGGCGACCACGACCATGGAGCTCGCGTCATGGATGGGCTGGTAGACCAACCCGATCTGCATGGCATCGAGTGCGCGCTCCAGGCCCGCGGTGGTGCGAGCGCGGCGCAATGCACGCTCGAGCATCGACGGCTCGAAACGCTCGACGTGCCCCGAGCCCGCGGCTTTGGCCTCATACATGGCCAGGTCTGCCTCGCGCAGGACGTCGTCGACGCCCATGACCGCCGCCCCGACCCCAGACGTGGGCGCGAACACGGTCACGCCGATGCTCGCCGGGCAGGTCACCGAGCGTGCTTGCAGCCGGTAGGGCGTGGCGAGGGCCTGGCTGAGTCGTTGCGCGGCGACCAGCACCTCGGCGGCGTCACGGCGCCCACGCACGAGCACGGCGAACTCGTCGCCGCCGAGCCGAGCGACCTCATCCCCAGGATGCAGCGACTCCGTCAGCCGAGTGCCGGCCTGACGCAGCAGCCGGTCGCCGTCGGCATGCCCGCAGGCATCGTTCACCTGCTTGAAGTCGTCGAGGTCCAGGAAGAACACCCCGAGATAGGTCTCGGAGCGCCGCGCCGAGCGCATCGCCGCAGCCAGGAAGGCTCGGAACCGGTCGCGCAGGACGAGCCCGGTCAGCGGGTCCCGCCCCGACCGAGCTACCGCGCCCGCCAGGCTCAGTCGCACACGGCCCCACGGGACGCGGTTCCGACCAGTCGCGCGTACTTGGCCAGGACCCCTCTGTTGTAGCGAGGCGGCAGTGGGGTGAAGCACTCCCGCCGGCGCGCCAGCTCGGCGTCGTCGACGAGCAGCTCCAAGGTCCGGTCGGGCACGTCGATGCGCACGGTGTCCCCGTCGGCGACGAGCGCGATCGGCCCGCCGTCCACGGCCTCGGGCGCGACGTGGCCCACACACAACCCGGTGGTGCCGCCGGAGAAGCGTCCGTCGGTGACGAGCAGGACGTCCTTGCCGAGCCCGGCGCCCTTGATGGCGGCGGTGATCATGAGCATCTCGCGCATGCCAGGGCCGCCCTTCGGGCCCTCGTAGCGGATGACCACGACGTCCCCGGGGCGGATCGTGCCGTCCTCGAGGGCATCCATCGCCGCCCGCTCACGCTCGAAGACCCTGGCAGGCCCCTCGAACGTCTCCACCGGCACGCCGGCGTTCTTCACCACGGCGCCCTGTGGGGCGAGCGAGCCGCCGAGCACGGTGATGCCGCCGTGGGCATCGAGCGGGGCAGCAGCCGCTCGCAGGATGTCGCCGTCCGGATCCGGAGGGTCGACGTCGGCCAGGTTCTCCGCCACGGTGCGTCCGGTGACCGTCAGGCAGTCCCCGTTCAGCAGCCCGGCATCGAGCAGGGCTCGCATCACCACGGGGACTCCACCGACCCGGTCGACGTCGGACATGACGTAGCGGCCGAACGGCTTGACGTCGGCGAGCAGCGGGACCTTCGAACCGATGCGGTGGAAGTCCTCCAGCGAGAGCTCGACCTCAGCCTCGTGGGCGATGGCGAGCAGGTGGAGCACAGCGTTGGTCGAGCCACCGAATGCCATCACCACGGCGATGGCATTCTCCAGCGCCGGCTTGGTGATGACGTCTCGGGCAGTGATGCCAGCGCGGATGAGCTCGACGACCGCCTCGCCGGAGCGGCGGGCGATGCCGTCGCGGCGGCGATCCACCGCCGGTGGGGCGGCCGAGCCAGGCAAGGACATGCCCATCGCCTCGGCGGCGGCCGCCATCGTGTTCGCTGTGTAGAGGCCGCCACAGGCGCCCTCTCCCGGACAGATCGCCCGTTCGATCGTGTCGACCTCCTCCCGGCTGATCAGGCCACGGGCACATGCACCGACGGCCTCGAACGCGTCGATGATCGTGACGACCTTGTCACCGACCCGTCCGGGCAGGATCGAGCCGGCGTAGACGAAGACACTGGCGACGTCGAGGCGGGCGGCGGCCATGAGCATGCCGGGCAGGCTCTTGTCGCAGCCCGCGAAGAGCACCTGTCCGTCAAGGCGCTCGGCCTGCATGACCGTCTCCACCGAGTCGGCGATGACCTCGCGACTCACCAAGGAGAAGTGCATCCCTTCGTGGCCCATCGAGATGCCGTCGGAGACCGAGATGGTGCCGAACTGCATCGGGAAGCCGCCCGCGGCGTGCACACCCTCCTTGGCGGCAGTCGCCAGCCGAGCCAGGGAGAGGTTGCAGGGCGTGATCTCGTTCCACGAGGAGGCGACACCAATCTGCGGCTTGGCGAAGTCGTCGTCGTCCATGCCGACCGCACGGAGCATCCCGCGCGCAGCAGCGCGCTCCAGGCCGTCGGTGACGGCGCGTGAGCGAGGCTTCATGTCAGGGCTGACCATGGCCGAAGCCTACGGCGGTGTGGATGCGGGGTGGCGTGCCGCGGGAGCGGGCCGGGTCAGGACCCCCGGCCGACGGCCACCACGTGCGCCAACGGCTCCTCGGCCGCCCACCTGGCCAGCTGCGCCTCGATCAGCGCGTCCGCCCTGGGCCGGAAGGCTGTCGTGTTCCCGCCGACGTGCGGACTCAGCAGCAGACCGGGCACGGTCCAGAGCGGGTGCTCCGGCGGCGGCGGCTCCGGCTCGGTGACGTCGAGCGCCGCGGTGATCCGGCCGGTGTGCAGCTCGGCCAGCAACGCCTCCGTGTCGACGACTGCCCCGCGGGCAACGTTCACGACGAGGGCGCCGTCAGGCAACCCCGCCAGGAACTGCTCGTCGACCAGGTGGTGGGTGGACTCAGTCAACGGCACCGCCAGGACGACGACGTCAGCCTCGGCCACCGCAGCCGCGCACCGGTCCATCCCGAGCACCGCCGGCTCCAGCGGGGGTGTCGCCACCCGGGCGGTGCGAGCCAGCATCGTGACCGAGCACTCGAACGGAGCCAGGCGCCGCGCAATCGCCGACCCGACACCACCAGCACCGATCACCAGCACCCGCCGGTCGGCCAGCGAGCGGGTCTGATGGTGAGCCCACCGCCGGGAGCTCCGGGCCTCCACGAACGCCGGGACTCCGCGCAGGCTGGCCAGGATGAGGGTCAGCGCGAGCTCGGCGGTGCTGGCGTCGTGGACGCCGGCGGCGTTGCTGAGAGTGACGCCGACCGGCAGGTGCGGCAGGACATGCTCGATCCCCGCCGTCAGGGTCTGGACGGCGAGGAGGTTCGGGCAGGCCGCCAGCGGTGCGAGCGCGCTGGACGCGAAACGGTACGGCAGCACCACGAGGCCGACCCCGGCAAGCACGTCCTCGTCCGGAAGCGGGCCACCGTCCCAGACCGTCTCCGGCAGCTCGCGTCGCCGCGGGCCCACCTCCCACGGCAGCAGCACCCCGCGGGGGTTCGCCGTCGACACCGACTCAGGCCGTGAGTCGCCCATGGGTCTGGGTGAGGTCCTCCGTGACCGGGAGGCGCTGGTGCGGCAGCTTGATGAGCCCGTCGCCTGCCGTGCGGGGGAGCACGTGCACGTGCAGGTGGAACACGGTCTGGCCGGCGACCGGCCCAGTGGCGGAGAAGAGGTTGATCCCGTCGGCCGGTAGCCGTTCGGCGAGCATGGCCGAGACCACCTGCAGGGCGGGGGCGAGCTGGCTCATGGCCTGCCCGGCACCCTCGTCGAGCATGCCGACGACGTGACGTCGTGGGACCACCAGGGTGTGCCCGGTGGTGAACGGGTTGACGTCCAGGAAGGCGACAGCATGCTCGTCAGCGTGGACGACCAGCGAGGGGGACTCACCGGACGCGATGCTGCAGAAGATGCACGAGGCCGCCATGGCGGGCAGCCTATGACGCGATGAGCATCTCCCGCCGCCGCATCGTGGGCATCGGAGCCGCGTTGCTGCTCGCCGGCTGCAGCGGCTCTGGCGACCTGCCGGGCGCTGACGCCCCGCAGGTCCTTGCCCCGCCCGACGAGCGCACCTCGGCCACCCCGGCGTCGCCGAGCGTCGGGACCACACCGGGGGCGAGCCGCGACGCGGCCGAGGGCACCGGGAAGGGCCGTTCACCGGGGAGGGCTGAGCGACCGACGGATCGATCCGTGATCACCGCGGGCCTGCGCTCCCCGTGGGGGATGGCGTTCCTGCCCGATGGCAGCGCCTTGGTGAGCGAGCGGGACACCCGGATCGTCCGGCGGGTGTGGCCGGACGGGCGTACCCGCCAGGTCGGCTCCGTCCCCGGCGTGACTGGCGGCGGCGAGGGTGGCCTGCTCGGCCTCGCCGTCGCGCCCGGGTCGAACCCCTCCGAGGTGCTGGCCTACTACACGGCCTCGGACGGCAATCGCGTGGTTCGGATGCCATGGAGCGGCGGCTCCCTCGGCCGCCCGGGAACGGTCCTCACCGGTCTGCCGTCCAGCGAGATCCACAACGGCGGCCGGCTTGCCTTCGGTCCGGACGGGATGCTCTACGTCACGACCGGAGACGCCGCCGAACCAGAGCTCGCCCAGGACCTGGACTCCTTGGCTGGCAAGATCCTGCGTCTCGACCTGGCTCGCAAGGACCTCACCCCAGAGGACAACCCGTTCTCGGCGGACCCGGGCCTCCGCGCACTGGTGTGGTCCTACGGCCACCGCAACGTCCAGGGACTCGGCTGGAGCGAGGACGGCGTCCTGTGGGCGAGCGAGTTCGGGCAGAGCACGTGGGACGAGCTCAACCAGATCGAGCCGGGCGGGAACTACGGGTGGCCGCTCCGCGAAGGTGATGTCGGCGACGCCAGGCGTGGGCCCGCGGGCGAACCTCTGCTGGACCCGCGCGTGCAGTGGCCGACCGACCAGGCCAGCCCCAGCGGGCTCGCCGTGCGTGGCCAGACCGTCTACGTCGCAGCGCTGCGCGGCCAACGGCTGTGGGCGGTCCCGGTCGCAGGGAACCGGGCGGGCACGCCGACGCAGTCGACCTCTGACCTCGGGCGCCTGCGGACGGTGACGCTCGCGCCCGACGGTTCGCTCTGGCTGCTCACGTCGAACACCGACGGACGCGGTGTGCCGGCACCGAACGACGACCGCGTCCTCCGGTTGACCTTCGAGTCCTGACCGACGGACGGCGAGCTCTCGCGCGACCAGGCACGCGCGCGCGGGAGCACAAGCTCCAGGATCACGGCTACTGCACGACCGCGAGCCGGGGCGGGCTAGCCGGTGAGGCGGGACAGGATCAGCTCACGCGCTCGTCTGGCGTCGGCCTGGCCCCGCGTCGCCTTCATCACCGCACCCACCAGAGCCCCGGCGGCTGCTTCCTTGCCCGCTCGCACCTTCTCCGCCACGTCCTCGTTGGCCGCGATCGCCTCGTCCACGGCGGCCCCCAGGGCGTCGTCGTCCCCCACGACAGCCAGCCCACGCGAGGCGACCACCTGGTCCGGCTCACCCTCGCCGGCGAGCACGCCCTCGATCACCTGACGGGCGAGGGCGTCGTTCAACGTGCCTTCCCCGACCAGAGCCTCCACGCGGGCGACCTGCATGGCCGTGATCGGCGAGGCCTCCACGTCATGGCCCGCTTCGTTGGCCCGCCGAGCGATCTCGCCCAGCCACCACTTCCGTGCGGCTGCCGGGGAGACCCCGACGGCCACGGTCTGCTCCACCCGACCGAGCGCGCCGGCGTTCACGACGTCACGCATCTCGTCCTCGGTGAACCCCCAGTCGCCCTGCAGTCGACGACGATGCACGCTGGGCCGCTCCGGCAACCCGGCCAGCAGCTCGGCAACCCACTCCGGGTCCGGCGCGATGGGGAGCAGATCTGGCTCCGGGAAGTACCGGTAGTCCTCTGCCTCCTCCTTCGAGCGCCCCGAGGTCGTCAGACCGGTGTCCTCGTGCCAGTGCCGGGTCTCCTGCACAACCCGTCCACCGCCGAGGAGGACGGCCGCCTGGCGGGAGACCTCGGAACGAACGGCGCGCTCCACCGAGCGCAGCGAGTTCACGTTCTTCGTCTCGCTTCGGGTGCCGAATGGGCTGGACGGATCCGAGCGGAGGCTGAGATTGACGTCGCACCGCAGCGAGCCCTGCTCCATGCGGACATCGGAGACACCAAGCCCCCGGACGAGGTCACGCAGCTCAGCGACGTATGCGCGGGCCACCTCGGGAGCCATCGCGCCAGTGCCCTCGATCGGCTTGGTCACGATCTCGATCAGCGGGATACCGGCCCGGTTGTAGTCCACCAGCGAGTAGTCCGCACCGTGGATCCGCCCCGTGCTTCCCCCGACGTGAGAGGTCTTGCCGGTGTCCTCCTCCATGTGGGCGCGCTCGATGGCGACCTGCACCGTTCGAACGCCACCCTCAGCAGCCGGGTCCGGCACCTCGACGTCGAGCCAGCCGTCGAAGGCGATCGGCTCGTCGTACTGCGAGATCTGGAAGTCCTTCGGCATGTCCGGGTAGAAGTAGTTCTTCCGAGCGAACCGACACCGCTCAGCGATCGTGCAGTTCAGCGCCAACCCGATCCTGATCGCCGCCTCGACGGCGGCCTCGTTGACCACCGGGAGCGACCCGGGGAGGCCCAGGCACACCGGGCAGACCTGCGTGTTGGGCGGGGCACCGAACCCCGTCGGGCAGCCGCAGAACATCTTCGTGGCAGTGGACAGCTCGACGTGGACCTCCAGTCCCAGAACCGGGTCGAACTGCTCGACGGCGACGTCGAAGTCCACGGCGGCCCGCTGTGTCGGAGAGCTGCTCACGCCTCGGCGGCCTGCAGCTCGTGGGTGTCACGACGCCACTGGCGGATGAGGACGGCTGCGGACAAGGCCAGCGCGGTGCCGCGGACCAGTGCCTCGGTCAGCTGCAGGCCGTCCTCGTCCTCTCGCGCGGTCCTCAGCGTCTTCGCCACCGTGAATGCGGCAAAGGCGAGGCTGCCGATCTTCATCAGCAGCTGGGTCGAATCCTTGTTCATGACAAGACCTCCAACTCGGGGGTTCTGGTGTGCAGAGGGGCGCCCCACCGGGCATCGAGGCCGGCCTCGAGGGCTGCGCCGACACGGTACAGCCGGTCGTCGGCCATCACCGGAGCCATCACCTGGAAGCCGACGGGCAGGCCGTCCTCGTCAGCCAGGCCGGCTGGTATCGATGCCGAACCGATCCCGGCGAGGTTCGCCGGAATGGTGCACAGGTCGGCCTTGTACATGGACAGCGGGTCGTCGACCCGCTCCCCCAGGCGGAACGCCGTGGTGGGCGTGGTCGGGGAGACCAGGACGTCGACATGTTCGAAGGCGTTGGCGAAGTCGCTCGCAATCAGCGTTCGGACCTGCTGGGCCGAGCCGTAGTAGGCGTCGTAGTAGCCACTGGACAACGCATACGTCCCGATCATGATGCGCCGCTTGACCTCGGCTCCGAACCCGGCGCCCCGCGTGGCCGACATGACCTCCTCGGCCGAAGCGATGCCGTCGTCGCCGACCCGCAGGCCGAAGCGCATCGCGTCGAAGCGGGCCAGGTTCGAGGAGCACTCACTGGGCGCGATCAGGTAGTAGGCCGCCAGTGCGACCGTGAACGACGGGCAGGAGACCTCCACGACATCGGCCCCGGCCGCGCAGAGCAGGTCCACGGCCTCGGTGAACCTGGTGAGGACTCCCTGCTGGTAGCCGTCCCCGCCGAGCTCGCGGACCACGCCGATGCGCAGCCCGTGCATCGCGCCCGCTTGTGCGCCGTCGCGCGCGGCCTGAACCAGGTCAGGGACCGGCGCGTCGATGGACGTCGCGTCGAGCGGGTCGTGCCCGGCGATCACCTCGTGCAGGGCCGCGGCGTCGAGCACGGTGCGGGCGAACGGTCCGGCCTGGTCCAGACTGGAGGAGAAGGCCACCATCCCGTAGCGGCTGACACCTCCGTAGGTCGGTTTGACACCGACCGACCCGGTCACCGCCGCCGGCTGGCGGATGCTGCCCCCGGTGTCGGTGCCGAGCGCCAAGGGCACCTCGAACGCGCTGACCGCCGCTGCCGAACCACCGCTGGAGCCGCCGGGGATGCGATCGAGGTCCCAGGGGTTGCGGGTCGGGCCGTAGCCGCTGTTCTCCGTCGAGGAGCCCATCGCGAACTCGTCCATGTTGGTCTTGCCCAGCGGCACCATCCCGGCTGCGCGCACCCGCGCCACGACCGTGGCGTCGTACGGCGGGACCCAGCCTTCGAGGATCCGAGAGCCACACGTCGTGGGCATCCCCCGGGTGGTGAAGACGTCCTTGACGGCGATCGGAACACCGGCCAGTGGTCCAAGCGCGTCGCCGTCTGCACGAGCACGGTCCACGGCCGATGCGGTCGCGAGGGCCCCGTCGGCGTCCACGTGGAGGAAGGCATGCACCGACCCGTCCACCTCGACGATCCGGGCGAGATGCGCCTGGGTGACCTCGCTTGCGCTCACCTCGCCGTCGGCCATGAGGGTCGCCACCTCCATCGCTGTGAGACGCGTGAGTGGCCGACCCATCAGACCTCCTCGCCGAGGATGCGCGGCACGCGGAACCGACCGTCCTCCTCGGCCGGCGCGCCGTCGAGTGCCTCCTGACGGCTCAGGCACTCGCGCACCACATCCGGACGCATCACGTTGACGAGCGGGAGCGGGTGCGAGGTCGGTGGGACGCCATCGGTGGTGACGTCGGACACCTCGGCAACAGCGGCCAGGATGACGTCGAGCTGGCTTGCGTAGTGCTCGACCTCGTCCGGCTCGAGCTTCAGCCGAGCCAGTCTCGCCAGGTGGGCGACCTGTTCGGGGGTGACGGCAACCATCTGGGTCCGACTCCTGGCCTCTCCTCACGGACGTGACGCATCCTCGCCAGGTCCTCGTGCCACGGGAGCCGATGCGCGACCGCCTACCCGCACAGGCATCCTATGGGGGTGGCCTACCTCCTCCGCATCGTGCTCCCGGACCGGCCTGGAACCCTGGGGGAGGTCGCCGGCGCCCTCGGTCGAGCCGATGCTGACATCCTGTCGATCGACGTCGTTGAGCACCGCCAGGACGGCACCGCGGTGGATGACGTCCTGCTCGAGCTTCCCCTGGGCCGGATGGTGGACACGGCAGTGAGCGCTTGCCGGTCGGTCCCGGGGGTACACGTCGAGTACGTGGAGCCCTACCCGGCCGGCGGCTCCATGGCCCGAGACCTCGAAGTCGTCGAGGCCATGACCGCAGCACCGAACGACGCCGAGCGCATCCTCGTCGAGCAGGCGCCGGCGCTGTTCCGCTTCGGCTGGGCCGTCCTGCTCACCCTCGACGGCCACCGTGCAGAGATCGCGCACGCCAGCGCCGGGGCGCCTCGGACCGACGGCTTCCGGGTGCCGTGGGAGCAGCTGCACGAGGTGCGAGCGATGGAGCCAGCCGGCTGGGCGCCTCCGTCCTGGTCCGGGACGTCCCTGCTGGTCGCGCCCCTGAGCGGCCGCGACCGCGTCCTCGTCATCGGGCGCCCCAGCGCGATTGCCCCGCTCCCGTCCGAACGTGCCCGGGTCGGCTACCTGAGCACGCTGGCGGCGTGGCTGCGCGTGGCGGAGCAGGCCGGGTCGTCAGGTGGTGGCACCGTCGGCTTCGACCACGTGGTCCTGACCGTTGCCGACGTCGAGCGCTCGGTGCAGTGGTACGAGCGAGTACTCGGTGCCGAGCCGGTGACCTTCGGCGAGGACCGACGTGCGGTCCGTTTCGGACCAAGCAAGATCAACTTTCACCCCGCCGACGGTGGCACGGCGGCCCCGGTGGCAGCACGCCCGACTGCGGGGTCCGGCGACCTCTGTGTGAGCGTGGCGCGCACACCCGAGGAGATCCTGGCTCGCCTCGAGGTCCTCGGCGTGGCCACGGAGATGGCGCGGGTCCGTCGCACCGGTGCCCGCGGCCCGATGACGTCGGTCTATGTGCGCGACCCCGACGGAAACCTGGTGGAGCTGGCGAGCTATCTCGGCTAGTCCAGGCACTCACACGAGCCAGTGCCCGACGGACCAGCCGAGCCACGCCGTGGCGACACCGAGCGCCAGGCTTGCCAGCAGGTTGAGGACACCCAACCGGGGGGAGCCTTCCTCGGCGAGCACGACGGACTCGTAGCTGAAGGTGCTGAAGGTGGTGAAGGCGCCGCAGAAGCCCGTGCCGAGCAAGGCCGCGGCCCGACCAGCACCATCGGTGTCGACGCTCACCCCCAGCACCACCCCGAGCACGAGCGACCCCAGCATGTTCACGCTGAAGGTCCCCAACGGGAACAGACCGGCGTAGCGGCCACGCACCGCCCGGTCGACCAACCAGCGGGCGGGGGCGCCCACCGCTGCTCCCAGCATGACCAGGACCCACAGCATGATCAGCCCCGCCCGTCGGGACCAGCGGACCGCAACGTGGCGACGCGGCGACGGGCGATGACCAGCCCCACCCAGGTCGCCAGCAGGCAGGTGAGCACGGTGCCAACGAGATAGAGCCCTGCGAGCAGGCCCTCCCCCGCTTCGAGGAGCCGCACGCCGTCGTTGGCGAAGGTCGAGAACGTGGTGAACCCACCGAGCACGCCGACCACGAGGAAGGGCCGTAGGTAGCGCCTCGGAGGCCAGACGTCGACGATGAGGACCACGAAGACGGCCAGCAGGAAGCTGCCGACAACGTTCTCCAGGTAGGTGGACCACGGGTACGCCGCCTGCGGGGCGGCGGCGGCCACGAGAACGTTGAGGCTGTGGCGCGCCAGCCCACCCACGGCGCCCCCGGCCGCGATCGCCGCAACGACGTCCCAAGGGATCGGCTCCCGGACGGCCGACGTGTCCGGTTCGGCAAGCGAGTCCGGATCGACCGGGAGGTCCCACTCCGGTGGTTCTCGTTCGTGGGTCACCCCGGTCCCTCCTCGAGCAGCGCCTCGAACCCGACCTCGTCCAGGACCGGGACGCCGAGCTGCTCGGCCTTCTCGGCCTTGCTGCCGGCGTTGGCACCGACGACGACGTAGTCGGTCTTGCGCGACACCGAGCTCACCGCCTTGCCGCCGCGAGCCACGATCGCCTCCTTGGCCTCGTCGCGGCTGTAGCGCTCCAGGCTTCCGGTGACCACGATCGTGAACCCGGCCAGGGTCTGCGGCTCGTGCGCCACCTCGTGCTCGGCCATGCGCACGCCGGCCGACCGCCAGCGCTCGAGCACGTCGCGGTGCCAGGCGACAGCGAACCAGTCCAGCAGCGAGGACGCGATCGTCGGGCCCACGCCGTCCACCTCGGCAAGCTCGGTCTGCGAGGCAGCCTGGATTGCCTCTACCGACCCGAACGCACCAGCCAGCGCCCGGGCAGCAGTGGGTCCGACGTGGCGGATCGACAGCGCCACCAGCACCCGCCACAACGGCTGTACCTTCGCCACCTGCAGGTTCGCCAGCAGGGTGTGGCCGTTGGCCGAGAGCTGGCCGTCCTTGCGGGTGAACAACGGGACGTGCCTCAGGGCGGCCTCGTCCAGGGCGAAGAGGTCACCCTCGTCGGCCAGCACCTCGGCGTCCAGGAGCGCGCCGGCGGCTTCCCAGCCGAGCGCCTCGATGTCGAGGGCACCCCGGGAGGCGACATGGAACACGCGTTCCCGCAGCTGGGCCGGGCACGAGCGGGCGTTCGGGCACCGGATGTCGACGTCGCCCTCCTTGGCCGGAGCGAGCATCGTCCCGCACGCCGGGCATCGCTCGGGCATGACGAACGCCCGCTCCTGCCCGGTGCGCAGGTCCACCACCGGGCTCAGCACCTCCGGGATGACGTCGCCGGCCTTGCGCAGCACGATCGTGTCACCGATGAGGACGCCCTTGCGGGCCACCTCGGCGGCGTTGTGCAGGGTCGCGTGCTCCACCGTCGAGCCGGCCACCTGGACCGGGCGCATCACCGCGTAGGGCGTGACCCGGCCCGTACGGCCGACGTTGACCCGGATGTCGAGCAGCTCGGTGGTCACCTCCTCGGGCGGGTACTTGAAGGCGATCGCCCACCGCGGGGCGCGCGAGGTCGAGCCGAGCAGCCGCTGGAGCCGCACCTGGTCGACCTTGACGACGACCCCGTCGATCTCGTGCTCGAAGCCATGGCGCAGCTCGGCGTGCTGGGCGACGTAGTCCTGCACTCCGGCCATGTCCGGAACCACGGCCACGGTCTCGGCGATCCGCAGACCCCAGGCCGCCAACGCCTCGTAGGCCTGCGACTGACGCTCCGGCTCGAAGCCGGCGGCCGCGCCGATGCCGTGGCACACCATGCGCAACGGCCTCGACGCACTCACCCGCGGGTCCTTCTGCCGCAACGAGCCCGCCGCGGTGTTGCGCGGGTTCGCGTACGGCGCCTTGCCCGCCGCCACCATGGCCGCGTTCAGCTCTGCGAAGGCCGCCACCGGGAGGTAGACCTCCCCGCGCACCTCGAGCAGCGCGGGCACCGAGTACCCCGCCCGCCCACCGGCGGCCGCGTCCAGCGCCTCGGGGACGTCGGAGATCGTGCGCACGTTCGCGGTGACGTCCTCCCCCACGCTGCCGTCCCCACGCGTCGCACCCCGGACCAACCGCCCGTCCTCGTAGGTCAGGCTGACCGCCAGGCCGTCCACCTTCAGCTCGCAGAGGTAGGCAATCGCCGCGGCGTCCTGCGGGCCGAGCTCTCGCTCGAGCCGGTCCGCCCATGCCCGCAGGTCATCGGTCGAGAACGCGTTGTCCAGGCTCTCCATCCGGACCTGGTGCCGCACCGGGGAGAAGTCCGAGGCGTAGCTGCCGGCCACCTTCTGGGTCGGGGAGTCCGGGGTCCGCAGCGTCGGCCACTCCCCCTCCAGCACCTGCAGACGCCTGAACTGCTCGTCGAACTCCGAGTCGCTGACCGTCGGAGCGTTTCGCTGGTAGTACCGGTACCGGTGCTCCTCGATGTCCGCGGCCAGCCGTGCGTGCTCCGCCCTGACCGCCGCCGGGACGTCTCCGGTGGCAGGTGGCGGGGAACCTTCGGGCACGCAGGGACCCTACCGATCGGGCCCGACCATGGCTGTCGCGCGCAGGGCGTCCAGTGCCCCCTGCGCCGAGGCTCCGGCCAGCCCGCAGGTCGGCGTGATGACCGTTCGCTCGGCGGCGACTGCCGGATCAAAGGACAGCCGGGCCCACAACGCGTCCACCAGGGTTCGGGCCGCATCGGCGACTGCTGTCACCGGCTGCCCGACGGGTGGGATCGACGGGACTGCGCCCAACCACAGTGACCGTCCGTCCTCCACGAGAGCACCGATCGTGTCGAGCAGCACGGCCTCGCTGAGATCTAGCCGCGTGAGATCGAAGGACACCCCGCGGGTCCCGGTTCGGGCCAGGACCTGCCATGGTGGCCGTCCCGCGCAGCAGTGCACGACGGTGTCCTCGGCACCGCCGGCATCCAGCACGAGACGCAGCAGCTCGGCAGCTTCGCCGGCTCCCACCGCCGACAGCCGGCCCAACCCACTGGCGGTCGGCACCAGGCCGGCCAGCACCCGCGGCAGGGATGGTTCGTCGAGCTGCAGCACGACGCCGGCAGCTCCGGGCAGTCGGCGCCGTAGCTCCGCGACATGCTCGCGGACGCCCTCAGCGAGCGACTGGGCCAGGTCGCGGCGAAGCCCGGCGTCTCCGACCGCCTTGTGCCCGGACCTGGTCTCCAGCTCCGAGGCAAGCGTCAGCGGGCCCACGCACTGCGTCTTGACCCAGCTTGTCGTCCCGTTGGCTGCGAGCACGAACGCGTCGACATCGGTGGACAGCCGCAGGGTCGCCAGGCGTGCGTCGCGGCCGCGGGAAGAGGCCAGCCGCCACCCATGAGCGCCGGCCTCAGCGGCGAGGTCGACGAGAAGCGCAGTGGAACGCCCCACCATGTCGGCACCGAGGCCGTTGGCCGGCAGCTCGGGGAGGTGCGGGATGGCCAACTCCCCCACCACGACCCGGGCAGCCTCGTCGGGGTCGTTGCCGGGCATCGAACCGATCCCACTGCTCCCACGCATCAGTACGCCACCCGGTCCGGGTTGGCCGCCCACGCGTCGAACGGCGCGAGTCGACGTGGATGCTCGTGCTGTCGCACCGTGATCGGCCAGGACTCCCTGGCCCGGCCGAACAGCTCGAAGAAGGCGAGGTCGTCGAAGCCGGCAGCAGCCGCGTCATGCCGGTCCGCGGCGAAGACGACGCCGGCAAGACGAGCCCAGAGCACCGCTCCGAGGCACATCGGGCAGGGCTCTGCGGACGCGATCAGCACCGAGTCGGTCAGTCGGAAGTCACCGCGGCGCCGACAGGCGTCGCGGACCGCCACCACCTCGGCATGAGCTGTGGGGTCGAGCTCGGCCGTCACCCGGTTGGCCCCGCTGCCGAGCAGGCCCTCCGGCCCCACGACGACGGCACCGAACGGCCCGCCCCCGCTGGCAGCGCTCTCGGCCGCTTCGGTGAGGACCACCTCGATCCATCGATCCACCTCGAGCCAGGCCGGCAGGCTCATCGCTCGACCTTCGCGACGGCAGCGCTGGCCGCGAACGGGGTCGTGCTCACGATCGTGGCCGAGCCGAGGACTCGGCTCCCGACGTAGGCCACGACCGCCTGACCGGGGGCGACTGCGCGGACGGGCTCGTCCGGGATCACCGTCCACCCGCCGCCAGCCGGGTACACCGTGGCGGCCACCGCCGCCCCGTGCGCCCGGATCTGGACGTCGGCACGGAAGGCCTCACCGCAGGAACGACCACACCATCGGACTCGCTCGGCTCGGATCCGGGCGACGTCGAGCAGGCTTGCCGGTCCGACGGTCACCGTGCGCTGCGTAGGCTCGATCGACAGCACGTACCGGGGCCGGCCGTCGGCAGCGGGGACACCGACGTCGAGACCGCGCCGCTGGCCCACCGTGAACCGGTAGGTGCCGTCGTGCCGGCCCACCTCGACGCCCTCCGTATCGACCACCGTCCCGGGGGCCGACCCCAGCCGACGTCGGAGGAACCCGGGAGTGTCACCGTCGGAGACGAAGCAGATGTCGTGGCTGTCGGGCTTGTTCGCCACCAACAACCCTCGCGTGGCCGCTTCGGCCCGCACGTCGCTCTTGCAGGACTCTCCCAGCGGGAACAGGGCACGCCGAAGCTGTTCCTGCTCGAGCACGGCCAGCACGTACGCCTGGTCCTTGGTCGCGTCCACGGCGCGGTGCAGCTGCACACCGTCGCCGTCGGGCACGAGGCGCGCATAGTGGCCCGTGGCCACCGCGTCGAACCCCAGCGCCACCGCACGTTCCAGGACGGCCGCAAACTTGATGCGCTCGTTGCAGCGCAGGCAGGGGTTCGGCGTCCGACCGGCGGCGTACTCGGCGACGAAGTCCTCCACCACCTCGCTACGGAACCGCTCGGCAACGTCCCAGACGTAGAACGGAACCTCCAGGGTGTCAGCGACTCGGCGGGCGTCCCGGGAGTCCTCCTGGCTGCAGCACCCCCGAGCCCCGACCCTGCTCGCCTCCGGGCTGGGCGACAGCGCCAGGTGGACGCCGACCACGTCATGCCCGGCATCACGACACCGGGCCGCCGCCACGGCCGAGTCGACTCCGCCCGACAGGGCGGCCAGCACGCGCACGTCAGGCCCTTCCGGCGTGCAGCCGACCTGCAGCCCGGGCCCGGTCGACCGCTTCCGGCAGCACCGCCAGGACCTTCGAGACGTCCTCCGCGGTCGAGGTGCGCCCGAAGGAGAAGCGGAGCGACCCGGTGGCGAGTGCGTCGGGGTGTCCCATCGCCAGCAACACGTGCGAGGGGGCGGGCACCCCGGCCGAGCAGGCGCTGCCGGTGGCGCAGTCCACCCCCTGTGCGTCCAGCAGCATGAGCAGGGCATCCCCGTCGCAGCCGGGAAGGCTGACATGGGCGATCCCGGGCAGCCGATGCAGGCGATCCCCGTTCAGTACTGCGTCCGGCACAGCATCGAGCACGCCCGCCTCAAGCCGGTCGCGCAGCGCCGACACCCATCGTGCGTGGACCTCCTGCTCGGCCACAGCACGTCGCAGTGCCACCGCCAGGCCGACCGCCCCGGCAGCGTCGAGGGTGCCCGATCGCACGTCGCGCTCCTGACCGCCGCCGTGCAGCAACGGCTGGAGGGTGCACTCCTGGCTCAGGACCAGCACGCCGGTGCCGACAGGCCCACCGAACTTGTGGCCGGACAGTGCCAGGCTGGGCACCCCGAGCCGACGAGGCTCGACCGGGACGGCACCGATGGCCTGAACAGCATCCACGTGCAACGGGACGCCGTAGCGAGCAGCAACCTGCGCGAGCTGGGCGATCGGCTGCACGGTGCCCACCTCGTTGTTCGCCCACATCACCGTGAGCAGGGCCACGGTGTCGGGGGCGCGAGCGAGCATGCCCTCGACCTGGCGCGGGTCCACGCGACCGGAGCGGTCGACCGGGACTCGTTCGACCTCGGCGCCCTGACGACGACCGAGCCAGCCCACGGCGTCGAGCACCGCGTGGTGCTCCACCGCGCTGGACAGCACCCGCCGACGACGGGTGTCCGCGCCGCTTCGGGCCCAGTAGAGCCCCTTGACGGCGAGGTTGTCCGCCTCCGTCCCCCCCGCGGTGAAGATCACCTCGCTGGGTCGGACCCCCAGGTCCGCCGCAACGGACTCGCGGGCCTCCTCCACGACGCGCCGCACGGCCCGTCCCGAGCTGTGGGGGGAGGAAGGGTTGCCGACCCACGCCATCGTCTCGGCCATGGCGTGGACCGCCTCCGGGCGCACCACCGTGGTGGCGGCATGGTCGAGGTAGACCCGGTGCAGAGGGCTCATGAGGGCCTCAGCCTAGGCGAGCACCGCCACGCGGAGGACCGGCACGACAGCCCCCGAGCAGGCGGCTCAACCCTTGCGTCTCCGCAACTCCTCGCTGGCCTGCGGCAGCACCGTGAAGAGGTCGCCCACGACGGCCAGGTCAGCCAGCTGCATCATCGGGGCCTCGTTGTCCTTGTTCACCGCGACGATGGTCTTCGACGTCTGCATGCCCGCACGGTGCTGGATCGCACCGGAGATACCAGCAGCCACGTAGAGCTGGGGCGAGACCGTCTTGCCGGTCTGCCCGACCTGGAAGCTGTGCGAGTACCAGCCGGAGTCCACCGCCGCCCGCGAGGCCCCCACCGCCGCCCCGAGCGCATCGGCCATCTCCTCCACCGCGGCGAAGTCACCGCCCGTGCCTCGCCCGCCGGAGACGACGACGGCCGCCTCGGTGAGCTCGGGTCGCCCGGTGCTCGTTCGTGGTTGCCGGGCCACCACCTGCACGCCACGGGCGGCCTCGCTGAACTCGACGGCCACCGGGACGACCTCGACCGACGTCGGTGCCGGTTGGGGGGCAGCGGAGTTGGGCTTCACGGCGATGACCGGGGTCCCCTTGGTCACGCTCGCCTGCACGCTATAGCTGCCGGCGAAGACCGACTGGGTCGTGACCGGGCGGCCGTCCTGGCCGGGCGTCACGTCGACGGCATCGGTGATGACGCCGGCGGACAGCCGGATCGCCAACCGGGCAGCCACCTCCTTGCCCTCGGGTGTGGAGGTCAGCAGCACGGCCACCGGCTCAGCAGCGGCGACCGCCGCTGCGACCGCCTCGGCCTTCGGGACCACCAGGTATTGCTCGAGCTCGGGCGCCTCGACGGTGAACACCGTCGTGGCCCCGTGCTCAGCGAGGACGTTCGCAGTCGCGGCGGAACCGGCACCGAGTGCCACCGCCGCTGGGGTGCCGAACCGGCGGGCGATCGCCAACAGCTCGAGGGTGGTCTTGCGCACGACCCCGTCGACGTGGTCGACGAGGACGAGGACGGTTCCGGGCATCAGGCGTTCTCCTCTGCTTCGCAGACCGGGTCAGACGAGCTTGTGGGTGGCGAGGAACTCGACGAGCTTCACTCCGCCGTCGCCCTCGTCGACGACGATGGTGCCGTGCTCGCGGGCGGCTCGCTTGGTCACGGCCGTGACGCCCGACCAGGCGGCTGCGAGTCCGACGTCTCCGGCGTCGACGCCGATGTCACTCAGCGACCAGGACTCCACGGGCTTCTTCTTGGCCGCCATGATCCCCTTGAAGGAGGGGTAGCGAGGCTCGTTGATCTGGTCGGTCACGGACACGACGGCGGGCAGCGAGCACTGGACGGTCTCGGTGGCCACGTCGCCGTCACGCTTTCCCGTGACGATGCCGGCCTCGGCAACGAGCTCGGCGAGGAACCCGGCGTGGGGCAGGCCGAGTCGCTCGGCCACCATCGCCGGGACCAGGCTGGTGCCGCCGTCGGTGGAGGCCATACCGGTGAGGACGAGGTCGACCGAGCCGATCTTGTCCACGGCCTTGGCCAGGACAAGGGAGGTCGCAACGGCATCCGAGCCGTGCAGGCCGTCGTCGACGACGTGCACGCCGGAGTCGGCGCCCATCTGCAACGCCTTGCGCACGGCGTCGGATGCCTGCTCGGGCCCCATCGTGACGGCGATCACCTCGTGGTCGCCCTCGGCCGCCTCAGCCACCGTGAGGGCTTCCTCCAGGGCGTACTCGTCCAGCTCGGAGAGCAGCCCGTCCACCCCGACGCGGTCGGTCGTCTGGTCGGGCTCGGAGAAGTGCCGGTCCGCGGTGGCGTCCGGGACGTACTTGCACAGGACGACGATCTTCATGCGGGTCTAGACCTCCTGCAGCGCAGTCGGGGGATGGCACAAGGGTGCCATCCCAACGGGACGAACGCCGCATCGCAGGTCGGTGAGAGTCACCACACCGTCGGCCAGCCACCCGATTCGACGTACCCTGCTGCTGTGGCCCTGCCCGTCCTCGCCGCCTGCCGGTTGCCGTGAGCAGCTCCGTCCAGCAGCTCTTCGACGCCTCCTTCGGTGAGCGCACGGTCCCCGGCGTCTGGCACGAGCAGTACTGGTTCGCGCGCCACGAGGTCGTGTACCGGCACCTCGCCAAGGAGGTCCAGGGCCAGCGAGTCCTGGAGGCCGGGTGCGGCGAGGGGTACGGTGCCGACTTGCTGGCCGCTCGAGCAGCCGCAGTGGTCGGGCTGGACTACGACGCTGCCGCCGTCGACCACGCCCGGCGTACCTATCCGGAGGTGGCGATGGTCCGCGGCAACCTCGCCGCGCTCCCCTTCGACGACGGCGAGTTCGACGTCGTCGTCAGCCTGCAGACCATCGAGCACCTGTGGGACCAGCCGGGCTTCCTCGCCGAGTGCGCCCGGGTGCTGGCGCCAGAGGGTTGGTGCGTGCTGAGCACACCGAACCGACACACCTTCCCCCCCGGCAACGTCTTCCACACCCGTGAGCTGGACGCCGAAGAGCTCCGCGGCCTTCTCGAGCACGTGTTCGCGAGCACGCAGTCGGCCGGCGTGGTCCACGGGGAACGGATCTGGGAGTGGGAGGCTGAGCACGGCTCGCTGGTGGAGGCCCAGCTGGCGGGCCCGCCGCCGTCCTGGCCTGCTGAGCTGGCCGAGATGGTCACCTCCATCACGGCGGCGGACTTCCAGATCAGGCCCACCGGCCGGACGAACCCGGGCCTCGCCGAGGCAGACGCGCTCGAGGGCAGCCTGGACCTTGTCTTCTGGGCGCGACGATGACCGGCACCCGGCCACCCCGCGGCGCGATCACCTTCGTGCTGCACTCCCACCTACCATGGCTGGCCGGGCACGGCACCTGGCCGGTCGGTGAGGAATGGCTGCACCAGGCCTGGTCACAGACCTACGTCCCGCTGACCCGGATGCTCGCTCGCCAGGCCGACGCCGGACGCCGCCACCTGCTGACCCTCGGGATCACGCCGGTGCTGGCCGCTCAGCTCGACCATCCCGGCATGCTGGCCGAGCACCACACCTGGCTGGGCCTGTGGAGGCTACGGGCCGAGGGGCTGCGCAACCACCCTGACGACGCGCTTCGTGCGCTCGGCAGCTACGAGCGCGAGCGCGCCCGGCAGGGGCTCGCCGACTTCGAGACCCACTGGCGCAACGGCGGCAGTGCGCCGCTGCGGGCACTGGCTGACTCGGGCGTGGTCGAGCTGCTCGGCGGCCCGGCGACCCACCCGGTCCTGCCGCTGCTGGAGCCTCGCACAGCTGCCTTCGCAGTCGAGACGGGGCTGGCGGACCACCGGCTCCGGTTCGGTAGCCGACCGTTGGGGCTGTGGTCCCCCGAGTGCGCCTACGCCCCGGGCCTCGAGCACGTACTCGACGCCGCCGGCGTGGGGCACCTCATGCTCGAGGGCCCCACCCTGCAGCACGTCGGGTCGGCCACGGCCTTCGGGCGCCGCCTCGGCGACACCGACGTCGTTGCGTTCGGCCGCGACCTCGAGGTCACCTACCGGGTGTGGTCGCCACGCAAGGGCTACCCGAGCGGGCGCTGGTACCGCGACTTCCACACCTACCACCATGAGTCCGGCTTCAAGTCGGCCCGCGTCACCGGGACACACATCGAGCCGGCGGACAAGGCACCCTACGACCCGAGCGCCGCCAGTGCCGCGGTCGCCGCGGACGTGGAGGACTTCGTCGGCCACGTCGCCCGTCGGCTCGACGAGATAGCCGCCGCGCACGGCCGCGCCGGCCACGTGGTCGCAGGCTACGACACCGAGCTGTTCGGTCACTGGTGGCATGAGGGTGTGCAGTGGCTGGAGGCCGTCATGGACCAGCTCCCCGAGGCCGGCATCGACGTCATCACGCTCGCCGAAGCCAGGTCTCGCGGGCTGGTTGAGGGAGCGGTCCGCCCCGAGGCAGGCACCTGGGGGCTGCACAAGGACTTCCACGTGTGGGTCGGCGACAAGGTCGGTGATCTGCTCGACGAGCAACGCAAGGTCGAGCACGACCTCCTCGGCCATGTCCAGGCGCGGCTGCACCACCGGCGGCTGGACCGCGACGCTGATCTGGACTCCCTGGCCCGGCACGCCCTCCTGGCGCTCGCCAGCGACTGGCCTTTCATGGTCAGCCACGAGAGCGCGACCGACTACGCCCGCGGTCGGCTTCACGGGCACGTGCAGACCTACTGGCGCGGCTCCACGGCCCTGGGCCAGGGAAGCCCGCTCCCCGACGAGGTACGAGACGCCGACGACCTGTTCGGCCACCTCGACGCCAGGATGCTGGCGCCTGCTTGACCGCGCCGCTCCCCCCGGTCAGAAACCGATGCCACCCGCAGTGCCCATCGGTCCCCGCGTGGGTGCGTCGGTCTCCCTGCCGCAGCGTTCGCACTGGAGATAGACCGAGTCCTCGACGTGCCGCTTCATCCAGCGATGCAGTCCGACGGTGCACCTGAGGTCTTTCATCCCGAGCCTCCCATCGACCCCGGGAGTGTGCGCCTCTCCAGCCGCAGCGTCAACGTCGCTACCGGCGCCTGGCAGACGTACGGGCTGCGGTGGGACTCCCCTGGAGCTCGCTCAGCGTGCGGGGCGCAGCAGGCGAGCCAGGAGCCAGCCGCCGCCGGCCCAGACGAGTGCCCCCACCGCATGGTTGACGACCACCGCGACCGTCGGGTCCTCGGGGGTGAAGAGGTCCTGCAGCGGCCCGAGCAGCCACGTCCCTACCTCCAGCAGCCAGCGGACGACGGCGTTGTCGGGGTTGGCCTCCAAGGCGACGAGCAGGGCCCCGAGGACCAGGACGAGGGCAGCGACCGAGCCCACCGCTCGAACGAGGTCGGCGGTCGTGTCCAGCGCACGAGCCCACCAGGGCGCGCGCGGGCGCGGGGCCTTCGAAGCACCGTTGCGCTTCGACGTCGAGTGCGAGGTGGCCATCACCGGAGTCTGACGCGCCGATGCTCCGGTCGCTAGCATCCCAGCCCGTGTTCCCCAAGCCGCTGAGCATCCTCATGCTCAGCTGGGAGTACCCGCCAACGGTGTACGGCGGGCTTGGGCATCACGTCCACGGGATCGCCGTCGCCCTGGCCAAGGCCGGTCATCGGGTCAGCGTCCTGACCCAAGGCACCCCGGAGCAGAGCCTGGACGCCGTCGACCTCGCAGCGCCGGTGGTCGAGGACGGCGTGCATGTCCACCGGCTCCCGGCAGCACCGCCGGCACCACCCCTGGACCGGAGCCTGGCCGGATTCGCCACCGCGCTGGAATGGTCGATGACCAGAGCGGGCCTGCGGGCCGAGGCACCCGACCTCGTGCACGCCCACGACTGGGTGACGGCCCAGGCCGGCACCACGCTCGCGCAGGCCCACGACGTCCCGCTCGTGAGCACTGTGCACGCCACCGAGGCGGGCATGTGGCAGGGATGGATCACCTCGGACTGGTCGATCGACCGGCACCATGTCGAACGCTGGCTCACGCGTCGCTCGACCGCCACCGTGGTCTGCTCCCAGGCCATGCGCACCGAGGTGCTCACCGCCTTGCAGGCGGACCCGGAACGGGTCCACGTGCACCCCAACGGCATCGACGCCGATCAGTGGGTCAGCTCCGCCGCACGCCGGGCAGCCGCTCGGTCACGCCTGGGCATCGGCGCGCAGGACCCACTCGTGCTCATGGTGGGGCGAGCCGAGCACGAGAAGGGAGCGCAGGTGGCGATCGCAGCCATGGGGCTGCTCCGCAAGCACTCGCCGACGGCTCGGCTGGTGCTCGTCGGCGCAGGCAGCCAGGCCGGCGCGCTGGCCGAGCAGGTCGCGCAGGCACGGTTGTCGGCACAGGTGACGATGGCTGGCAAGGTCACCGGTGAGGACCTGGTGGACCTGCTTGCGGCCGCGCAGGTGGCCCTGGTGCCGTCCCTCTACGAGCCATTCGGCATCGTGGCGCTGGAAGCAATGGCGGCCGGGACTCCGCTGGTCTGCAGCGACGCCGGTGGCCTCCCCGAGGTCGTCCGCGACGGCCACACGGGGCTGGTGGTGCCCGCAGACGACCCCGCAGCGCTGGCGCTGGCGATCCAGCGGTTGCTGGCCTCGCCGGCTCTGGTCGAGCGGCTGAGCCGGGCAGCCGCCGACGACGTCCGACTCCGGTTCACCTGGGACGCCGTCGTCGCCGGTGACGGCGCGTCAGCGGGGCTGGTGAGCACCTACCGGCGAGCCGTGGAAGCCGGGCCTCGCGTCGTCGGGGCCTCTGCGCCGTCCTGGCGAGACCCCGACGTCCCCGGCAACGTGCTGTCGGGGAGACCACCGGGGTCACGTTCGCCTGGGTGAGTCTGCGGAGGAACTGGCTCGGCGGCGTGAGCCGTCTTGCGGGCGATGTCGGCCAGGGCAGCTCGCTGCTCAGCCCCGGCCGCGTAGATGTCGTCACGGTTCTTCAGCACTCGGCCGGGCACGCCCCCCACCACGGAGCGTTCCGGGATCACGCCTCTGGCCACGGTGTGGGCGGCCAGGACGCTGCCGGCTCCGACGACGCTTCCCCGCAGCACCGTGGCTTTGGTGCCGACCCAGCAGTCCGGTCCGATCACCACCGGGCTCTTGACGATGCCCTGATCCTTGATCGGGACCGTGACGTCGTCGAACTTGTGGTCGAAGTCGCAGATGTAGACCCAGTCGGCGATGATCGTGGCAGCGCCGATGTCGATGTCGAGGTAGCAGTTGATCGTGTTGTCGCGGCCGAGCACGCTCTTGTCGCCGAGGCGCAACGTGCCCTCGTGGGCACGCACGCGGTTCTCGTCCCCGAGGTGTACCCATCTGCCCAGGACAAGGCGCCCGTGGTGCGCCCGGGCATAGAGCTCCACTCGCCGCCCGATGAAGACGAAGCCCTCGGTGACGATCCCCGGGTTGCGCCAGTTCCGCGCTCGGAACCAGAAGAAGCGCCAGTAGCGGACGAGGTACCACGGCGTCCATGCCCGGTTGCGCACCACCCACCGCAGCGAGGCCCACGTCAGGAACCGGGCCTGCCGCGGGTCTCGCGCCGACCTGGCCGAAGACATGGCTCTGCACTCTACGTGGCCCGCTCCCGGCGAGCGTTCCTCGGACTGTTACCTGGGCGTGATCCCGACGAAACGCAAGCCCCGGAACATCGTCACGTGATCGCGTCCCGAACCCCCTCGCTGGCGGTCTCCCTCCCGACCACCGCGATGCTGCTGGAGGGTCGCCGGCTGACACTGCGGGGTGCCCGCGCAGGCGACCTCCCCGAGGTGGCTGCGATGCACGCCAGGTGCTCGCGCGCCACCCTTCGGTCGCGCTACCACGGTGCTGAACGAGCCCCAGGCCGTCGGCTGCTGGAACGACTGCTCTGCACCGACGTGGCGTTGCTGGCGCTCGCGCCCGGCAACCGCGTGGTCGGGATGGCCAACCTGGCCACGGCCGAGGAGGACGCCGACACCGCGGAGGTGGCCGTGCTCGTCGAGGACGACTGGCAGTCCCGGGGGGTCGGCACGGCGTTGCTGCGTCACCTCGTCGGCTCCGGGCGACACCTCGGCTTCACCGAGGTCTACGCAGTAGCCCCGGCGCGGGGCACCTGGGCGGAGTTCTCCCTCGGTCGGCTGGGCCAGACGATGCTGCAGCGGACGCCGTTCGGCGAAGCCGTGGTGCGCCTCCAGCTGGCGCCGCACCACATCGGCCTGCTCGGACCACCCGCGTTGCCGGCCACGAGGATCGCCGTCAGCAGGAGCTAGGGGCGCAGACCGGTCACCGAGACGTTGTAGAAGAACCGGTCCGGAACGACGTGGTCCAGGTAGCGGTCCAGGGTGGACAACACCTGCCAGCCGCGGAAGGCGAACAGCGACCATCGCGCGCCCAGTCGATCCCGTCGCACGGCGTACTCGACTGTCCGTGCAGGCCAGCCGAACCAGGCCGCGGTGAGCTCCTCGGTCACCCGTGCCACATCCACCGCGCCGGCCCGTATGGCCATCCGGGCCAGCCCGTCGGGCTCGAAGGTGTGCAGGTCGACGACCCACTCCAGCGCCGCCGCACGCGAGGACTCGTCGAGCTCCTCGGGGCTGCGGGCCCACCCGCCCCGCAGGCCGGGCAAGGCTGCCACCCGGGTGGTCACCTCCCAGGTGAGACGCCCGAGGCGCCGGGCCACCCGGTCGCCCACGACCGTTGGCTCCCCGCAGACCACGAAGCGACCGCCCGGCTTGAGCACGCGGAGGATCTCCCGGAACGCTTGGTCCAGGTCGGGGATGTGGTGCAGCACCGCGTGCCCGACCACGAGGTCGAAGGACTCGTCCGGGTAAGGCAAGGCCTCCACGTCGGCTACGGCGCCGACCACGTCTAGCCCGAGGTGTTGGGCGGTAGCGACGGCCGCGTCGACCATTCCCGGCGACAGGTCCGTGACGTGCAGCGGCCCGCCCAGGACGCCGGCCAGCGCGAGGTTGAGGGTGAAGAACCCGGTCCCGGCACCGATCTCCAGGCTGCTGCCGAACGGCCGACTCGCCATCACCTCAGGGCCGACGGTTGCCGCGAACCGGTCCACCGCGTAGCGCTGGCAGCGCGCGTCGAAGGAGATGCCCCACTTGTCGTCGTAGCTCTCCGACTCCCAGTCGTGGTACAGCACCTGGGCCAGCTTGACGTCCTCCCAGGCACGCTGGACATCTTCGGCCGTGGCCGGCCCCTGCATCTGCTGCGCACTCATCGCTCGTGCACCCTCGTCTCGTCCGGGTGGCGCTCCTCGAGCACCACTGCCTGGAATCCCACCATGCTCACCACCGGTGGATCACTGCCCGGCGGCCGCCAGCTTCCCTGCCTCCACCCGCTCCACCGCCAGTGCCTGCTCGAGGTCGCCGGTGGCCGCCGCCTGAAGACAACGCTTGGCCGCCCGCAGAGCGTACGTGGGTTGCTCGGCGAGCCGGCAGGCCGCCGACTCGGCCGCGTCGAGGAGGTCCGCTGGCAGCACCACCTCGTCCACCAGACCGATCGTCCTAGCCTCCAGCGCCAGGACCTGGCGGGAGGACACCAGCAGCTCCCGCGCCCTCGGCAGACCGACCTCGGCGAGCAGGCGCGCCGCGCCGCCGCCGAGGCTCATGTGCGCCTCGGCGACCTCGGGCATCCCGAGCCTCGCGTTGTCCCCGGCGACCCGGACGTCGCAGCACAGGGCGAGCGTCAGCCCGGCACCGAGCGCGAAGCCGGCGACCGCCGCGACCGTCGGCTTGCCCAGCGCGGCCACGGCCGCCATCGTCCGCTGCAGCCGAAGGGCACTCGCCTGCGCCTCCGCCGGGGACAGCAGGGACTGGCGCTCGAGATCGAGCCCGGCACTGAACACGCGTGGGCCCCCGGTCAGGACCACGGCCCGCACGTCCCCGGCGTCCTCGAGCACCCGAATGGCGGCGAGCAGGCCGTCTTGCACCTCTCGTCCCAGCAGGTTGAGCGGCGGGTGGTCCAGCTCGACGATCGCCAACCCGGCACTGGAGGACACCCGGACCTCGCCGGAGACGGGGGTTGGCATGGGCCGAACCCTAACGACCAGCAGAATGCTCTCCGTGCCGGCCGCGACGAATCCTGCCCTCCCGGGTCGAATGACGCCGCTGGGGGCCACGCCGGAGCGCGACGGCACGAACTTCGCGGTGTGGGCACCTGAGGCCGCGGCCGTCCAGCTCTGCCTCCTCGACGAGCACCGCCACGAGGAACGGATCGACCTGGTCGACCACCACTTCGGCGTGTGGCACGGATCAGTCCCAGGGATCGGCCCGGGGCAGCGCTACGGATACCGCGTCCACGGTCCTTGGGACCCGGAGCGCGGGCATCGGTTCAACCCGGCGAAGCTGCTGCTGGATCCCTACGCCAAGGCGGTGACCGGCAACCTGGAATACGCGCCTGAGGTCTTCGGCCACCGCGCGGACTCGCGAGCGGCCCCGGGTCAGGTCGGCCTGGGCGACGACCGAGAGATCGACGACCGGGACTCCGCTCCGTTCGTGCCGCTCGGCGTCGTTGTCCCCACGAGCGAGTCCTCCCCGTCGGAGTGGCTCTACGACTGGCGCGGCGACACGGCCCCCCGGGTGCCGTGGTCGAGCACGGTGCTCTACGAGGTGAACGTCCGGGCGATGACCATGCGGCACCCGGACGTCCCCGCCCACCTTCGAGGCACGTACGCAGGGCTGGCGCACCCGGCCGTGCTGGAGCACCTGGTCGGGCTCGGCGTCACGACGGTCGAGCTGATGCCGGTGCACCATTTCGTCGACGAGCCGCACCTGGCGCCGCTGGGGCTGCGCAACGCCTGGGGCTACAACAGCCTGGCCTACTTCGCCCCGCACGCCGGCTACAGCGCGAGCGGGTCGACCGGGAGCCAGGTCGACGAGTTCCGCGAGCTGGTGCGCGCGCTGCACGGCGTGGGCATCGAGGTGGTGCTCGACGTCGTGTACAACCACACTGCCGAGCAAGGCCGACACGGCCCAACCCTGTCCCTGCGGGGGCTGGCCAACCGGCAGTACTACCGGCTCGCGGAGCCGGGGCGCGAGTACCTGGACTACACCGGCTGCGGAAACACCCTCGACGTCCGTGTCCCGCACGTCCTGCAGCTGGTGACCGACTCGCTTCGGTACTGGGTCACCGAGATGCACGTCGACGGCTTCCGCTTCGACCTGGCTGCGGCGCTGGCTCGGTCCATGCACGACGTGGACATGCTCGGCGCCTTCTTCACCGTCATCCAGCAGGACCCGGTCCTGCGCGAGGTCAAGCTCATCGCCGAGCCGTGGGACATCGGCCCGGGCGGGTACCAGGTGGGCGAGTTCCCACAACGCTGGGCCGAGTGGAACGACCGCTACCGCGACACCGTGCGGGACTTCTGGCGGGGTGCCACACGCGACCTCCATGACCTGGCGGTCCGGCTTGCCGGGTCCAGCGACCTCTACGCCGACGACGGCCGACGCCCGTTCGCCTCGATCAACTTCGTGACCGCCCACGACGGCTTCACGCTGCGGGACCTCGTCAGCTACGAGGACCGGCACAACGAGGCCAACGGGGAGGGCAACCGCGACGGTCACCCGGACAACCGCTCCTCCGGCTACGGCACCGAGGGCGAGACCGACGACGCGCTGATCCGGGCCGTGCGGCGCCGCCAGCAGGCGAACCTGCTGGTGACCCTGCTGCTGTCCACCGGCGTCCCGATGCTGACCGGCGGTGACGAGCTCGGCCGGACGCAAGGCGGCAACAACAACGCCTACTGCCAGGACAACGAGGTGACCTGGTGGGACTGGGAGGCCGGGCAGGAGTACCAGGACCTCGCCGACCTGGTCCGTGAGCTGCTCGAGCTGCGGCGGGCGCACCCGGTCTTCCGCCAGCGCCACTTCTTCGAGGGGAAGCCGGCGCGTCCGAACGGACGCAAGGACCTGGCGTGGTTCGACCCGGATGGCCGCGAGCTGAGCGACCCGGGCTGGTGGGACCCAGAGCTTCGGACGCTCGGCATGTTCCTCGCCGGGGACGGCATCCGGTCCCGGCACCCGGACGGGACGCCGATCCTCGACGACTCGTTCCTGCTCTGGCTGCATGCCGCCGACGAGGAGATCACCGTCCGCCTGCCCGGCGACGGGGTCTGGGCCGCTGAGTACCAACCCGTCCTGGACACCAGCGGCCGGCACGCGGCGGGCGCCAGGACGATCCGGGCCGGATCCACGGTGCGACTGGCGTCGCGCTCGTGCTTCCTGCTGCGGACCAGGGACCCCATCGACCAAGATGGTCAGCCGTGATCGGTCGAATCCCAGTCCTGGACGTGGCCCCTGTCGTTGCCTGCGGTGCGGTGCCGGCGAAAGCGGTCGTCGGGGAAGAGGTCGAGATCTCGGCCACGGTGTTCCGGGAGGGCCACGACGCGGTCAACGCCACGGTTCGCCTCCTCGGTCCGGACGGCCAGGACCGGCAAAGCACCCCGATGACTCCCGGCGCCCCCGGGACCGACCGGTGGTCGGCCAGCATCCGCCCGGACGAGCCGGGCGACTGGACCTTCCTCGTCGAGGGCTGGTCAGACCCCTACGGCACCTGGCGGCACGACGCCGAGATCAAGGTCGAGGCCGGGATCGACGTCGAGCTCATGATGCTGGAGGGCGCCCTCCTCCTCGAACGCGCCGCCGGCGAGCTCGCCGAGGCCAGCAGGTCCGGGGTCGGCGAGCATGACCAGGCGAGCCGGCTGCTGGAGGCGGCGACTGCGATGCGCGACGCCCGGCACAGCGACGAGGCACGCTTCGCCAGTGGCGTGCACCCGGACGTCGTCGAGGTGCTGCGGAGGCACCCGATACGCGATCTGGTGACGGCGGCGGGGCCGTACCCGCTCATGGTCGAGCGGGAGCGGGCACTCTTCGGCTCCTGGTACGAGCTGTTCCCCAGGTCGGAGGGAGCTGTCCGCCACGCCGACGGCTCCTGGACCAGCGGCACGCTGAGGACGGCGGCGGCCCGGCTCCCGGCCGTCGCTGCGATGGGGTTCGACGTGGTCTACCTCCCACCGGTCCACCCCATCGGCCGATCGCACCGCAAGGGTCCCAACAACACCCTCGGCGCCGGCCTGAACGACCCCGGGGTCCCATGGGCGATCGGGTCGGCCGAGGGCGGCCACGACGCCATCCACCCAGAGCTCGGGACGTTCGAGGACTTCGACGCATTCGTGCAGGAGGCCTCCCGGCTCGGGATGGAGGTGGCCCTCGACCTGGCGCTGCAGGCCTCGCCCGACCATCCATGGGTGACCGAGCACCCAGAGTGGTTCACGGTGCGGGCCGACGGGTCCGTCGCCTACGCCGAGAACCCGCCCAAGAAGTACCAGGACATCTACCCGGTGAACTTCGACCGAGACCCGGAGGGGATCTATGCCGAGGTGCTGCGGGTGCTACGGCTGTGGATGTCGCACGGCATCCGGATCTTCCGGGTGGACAACCCCCACACCAAGCCGGTCAGCTTCTGGCATCGACTGCTCGGCGAGATCCACCGAACCGACCCGGACGTGCTCTTCCTGGCCGAGGCCTTCACCCGCCCGGCGATGATGCACACGCTGGCCAAGGTGGGCTTCCAGCAGTCCTACACCTACTTCACCTGGCGCAACCAGAAGTGGGAGCTCGAGGAGTATTTCACCGAGCTGCGCGAGTCCGCGTCCTACATGCGACCCAACGCCTTCGTGAACACTCCGGACATCCTGCCCGCCTACCTGCAGTACGGCGGACGTCCGGCCTTCGCCATCCGCGCCGTCCTGGCGGCCATGCTGTCCCCGACGTGGGGGGTCTACAGCGGCTACGAGCTCTACGAGCACGTCGCAGTGCGCCAAGGCAGCGAGGAGTACCTGGACTCGGAGAAGTACCAGTACCGACCTCGAGACTGGGCGTCCTACGAGCAGGGCGGTCCGAACGAGGGCCAGAGCCTGTCGCCGTACCTGCAGCGACTGAACGAGATCCGTCGAGCGCACCCCGCCCTGCGCCAGCTGCGCAACCTGCGCTTCCACCACGCCGAGGACAGCGAGGTCCTCTGCTTCAGCAAGTCCACTCGCACGCCAGACGGCGACGAGGACATCGTCCTCGCGGTCGTCAACCTCGACCCCCACGCCGCTCGGGAGACCACCGTGTCGCTGGACTTGCCGGCGCTGGGCTTCGACTGGCAGGAGACCTTCGCGGCCCACGACGAGCTCAGCGGCCAGACCTTCCGCTGGGGGCAGCACAACTACGTGCGGCTCGACCCCTTCACCGAGCCCGCACACGTCCTGAGCATCCGGCGCTGGCACTGGTGAGCGAACACGGCCTGGCTCCGCCGGGCAGCGACCCGTACTGGTTCAAGCGAGCCGTGTTCTACGAGGTCCTCGTCCGCTCCTTCGCCGACTCCGACGGCGACGGTGTCGGCGACCTGGCTGGGCTCACCGACCGATTGGACTACTTGGAGTGGCTCGGCGTCGACTGCCTGTGGCTGCCTCCGTTCTTCAGCTCCCCCCTTCGAGACGGCGGCTACGACGTCTCCGACTACACCCAGATCCTGCCGGAGTTCGGCAGCATCGAGGACTTCGCCGTGCTGCTCTCCGAGGCCCACGCCCGGGGCATCCGCGTCATCATCGACATGGTCCTCAACCACACCTCCGACGCCCACCCCTGGTTCCAGGCGTCGCGGGCGGACCCGGACGGGCCGTTCGGCGACTTCTACGTCTGGCGCGACACCGACGACGAGTATGCCGACGCCCGGATCATCTTCGTCGACACCGAGGCCTCGAACTGGACCTTCGACCCGGTCCGCAAGCAGTACTTCTGGCACCGATTCTTCAGCCACCAGCCTGACCTGAACTTCGAGAACCCGGCTGTGCACCGGGCCATGATGGACGCGCTGCGGTTCTGGCTGGACCTCGGCGTCGACGGCTTCCGGCTGGACGCGGTCCCCTACCTCTACGAGGAGGAAGGAACCAGCTGCGAGAACCTGCCTCGCACGCACGACTTCCTCGAGGACGTCCGTGCCTTCGTCGACGCCAGCTACCCCGACCGCGTGCTGCTCTGCGAGGCAAACCAGTGGCCCCAGGACGTCGTGGCGTACTTCGGCGACCCAGAGGTCGGTGGCGACGAGTGTCACATGGCCTTCCACTTCCCGGTGATGCCGCGGATCTTCATGGCGGTTCGACGCGAGTCCCGCTACCCGGTCTCGGAGATCCTCGAGATGACCCCGGCGATCCCGAGCAGCGCGCAGTGGGGCATCTTCCTACGCAACCACGACGAGCTGACGCTCGAGATGGTCACCGACGACGAGCGCGACTACATGTGGACGGAGTACGCGAAGGATCCGCGGATGAAGGCCAACATCGGGATCAGGCGACGACTGGCGCCGCTGCTGGAGAACGACACCAACCAGATGGAGCTCTTCACCGCCCTCCTGCTCTCGCTCCCCGGCTCACCCGTCCTCTACTACGGCGACGAGATCGGCATGGGGGACAACATCTGGCTCGGTGACCGAGACGGTGTTCGCACACCGATGCAGTGGACGCCAGACCGCAACGCAGGGTTCTCCAGCGCCGAGCCGGGACGGTTGACCCTGCCCGTGGTGATGGACGCCGTCTACGGCTACCAGACGGTCAACGTCGAAGCACAGACCAAGACCACCTCGTCCCTGCTCCACTGGACCCGCCGGATGCTCCACGTACGGCGGGAGAACCCGGCGTTCGGGCTCGGGGACTACCAGGACGTCGGCGGGAGCAACCCGGCCGTCCTGGCCTACGTCCGCTCCTTCGGGGACGACATCGTCCTCTGCGTGAACAACCTGTCCCGCTTCCCACAGGCGACCGAGCTGGACCTGCGCGCCTGGGAAGGACGAGCCCCGGTCGAGATGACTGGCGGGGTGCACTTCCCCTTCGTCGGTGAGCTGCCCTACCTGCTCACCCTGGGACCTCACGGGTTCTACTGGTTCCGACTTGCCGAGGCTGACCACGGGGGGGCCGCATGACCACCATCCCAGGGATCGAACGACTCCTGACGGCCTGGCTCCCGACCCAGCCATGGTTCGTGGAGAAGACCTGGACGATCGAGGCGGTCGAGCTCCTCGCCGACACCTGGATCGATCGGCAGGAGGGCCTGGCCCATGTCGTGGTCGGCGTCAGCCAGCTAGACCCCCTCCTGCGCCGATCGACCACCAGCGTGTACCAGGTGCTGCTGGTGGCGAGGTCGGAGCTGAGAGAACGGCTGGGCCACGCCCTGATCGGGACCTTGGAGGGACCCGAGGGGCCCATGCATGTCTACGACGCCCTGCACGATCGTGACGTGACCGGGGTGCTGCTCGAGCAGATGCGCCAGCACGGGGACCTCGGCCAGGTGCGCTTCGTCGCGCTGTCCGAGGCCGAGATCCCGGCGGGCGAGCGCTCGCTCGTCATCCCCGGCCCACATCGCCACACCGTGCTCGCCTTCGGGAACGACGCCGCCTTGAAGGTGTACCGGACCCTGGCTCCCGGGGTGAACCCGGATGTCGAGATCCACCGGGCTCTGACGATCGCCGGCTGCGAGCACGTCGTACCGATGCTCGGGTCGATCGACGGGTCGTGGACCGACCCGAGCAGCGCGACGATGGTCGAGGGGAACCTGGCCATCCTGCAGACGCACCTGGTCACCGCCACCGACGGCTGGCGGATGGCTGAGACCAGCGTCCACGACCTCTTCGCCGAGGCGGACCTGCGCGCGGACGAGGTGGGCGGCGACTTCGCCGGCGAGGCGCGCAGGCTCGGTCAGGCCACCGCAACCGTGCATGCGGACCTGCGGGCCGGTCTGGGCACCGACGTGTGGGGCCCCGAGCACATCGGCGAGCTCCTCGAGGGCATGCGCCGGCGCCTGGCTGCCGGAGTGGCGGAGGTGCCCGAGCTGGGGGAGCACGAGAAGGCCCTTCGCCTCGCCTACGACGGCGCCGAGCAGTCCGTGACCACGGTCGACGTCCAGCGCATCCACGGTGACCTGCACCTCGGGCAGGTGATTCGCACCTCGGTCAACTGGAAGCTGCTGGACTTCGAGGGCAGGCCGGACCGACCGATGGCCGAGCGGGCCCTGCTGGACAGCCCCCTGGCCGACGTTGCGGCGATGCTGCGCTCGCTGGACTACGTGGCCTCCCGTGTGCTGTTCGCCGATCATCCCGAGGATGCCCAGCTCAGCTACCGCGCCCGGGAGTGGGCGGGGCGCAACCAGGCGGCGTTCTGCCTCGGCTACGGCGAGGTCGCCGGCACCGATCCACGCGAGCACGACAGCCTGCTGCTCGCCTACGAGTGCGACCGCGCGGTGGTGGAGCTCGTCCACGGCGCGCGAGCACGCCCGGCATGGGGTCCGATCACGCTCGCGGGGGTGGAACGTCTAGCGCAGGCCATCACCACTAGGGAAGGCTGAGGGCGTGACCGACCACCGCCAGACCACCCTGCTCCCCGTCGACGACGCCACCTTGGACGCCCTGGTCGACGGGGCACACAGCCAGCCGCACGCAATCCTGGGGCCGCACCCGTATGGCGGTGCGCTCACGGTGCGCGTGCTGCGGCCACTGGCCGAGCGCGTGGTCGTCCTCGTCGGGGAGGAACGCTTCGAGCTCGGCCACGAGCACCGTGGCGTCTTCGCCGGCTCGCTGCCGATCGCCGAGGTCCCCGACTACCGGCTGGAGGTCACCTACGCCGGGACGACGTTCCCCGCCGACGATCCCTTCCGGTTCCTCCCCACGGTCGGTGAGCTGGACCAGCACCTCCTGGCAGAGGGCCGGCACGAACAGCTCTGGCAGGTGCTCGGCGCACACACCCACGAGTACCAGGGGATCGCCGGGCCAGTCGCCGGGACTTCCTTCGCCGTCTGGGCTCCGAGTGCCAAGGGGGTCCGGGTCGTCGGCGAGTTCAACCACTGGGACGGCGTAGGGCACCCCATGCGGCTCATCGGTGCCACCGGGGTCTGGGAGTTGTTCGTCCCGGGAGTCGGGGACGGTACCCGGTACAAGTTCGAGATCCTCGGCCGCGACGGGATCTGGCGCGCGAAGGCCGACCCGATGGCCTTCGCCGCCGAGCACCCTCCGGCCACCGCGTCGATGGTGTTCACCAGCCGGCACGAGTGGCAGGACGGGGAGTGGATGGCGCGGCGCGCCCAGAGCAGCCCACTCGAGCAGCCGATGTCCATCTACGAGGTCCACCTCGGCTCCTGGCGTCAGGGCCGGTCGTACCGAGACCTCGCCGAGGAGCTGGTCGGCTACGTCCAGGACATGGGGTTCACCCACGTCGAGCTCTTGCCGGTGTCCGAGCACCCGTTCGGGGGCTCCTGGGGGTACCAAGTGTCCTCCTACTTCGCCCCGACCTCACGCTTCGGCAGCCCGGACGACTTCCGCGCGCTGGTGGACCGCTTCCACCAGGCCGGGATCGGCGTGCTGCTGGACTGGGTGCCGGCACACTTCCCGAAGGACGACTGGGCACTGGCACGGTTCGACGGGACACCGCTCTACGAGCACCCCGACCCTCGCCGGGGCGAGCAGCCAGACTGGGGGACGCTGGTCTTCGACTTCGGGCGGACCGAGGTCCGCAACTTCCTCGTGGCCAACGCCATCTACTGGCTCGAGGAGTACCACATCGACGGATTGCGCGTCGATGCGGTCGCGTCGATGCTCTACCTGGACTACTCCCGCGAAGAGGGCGAGTGGACTCCGAACGTGCACGGCGGCCGAGAGAACCTGGAGGCCATCGACTTCCTTCAGGAGATGAACGCCACGGTCTACAAGCGCGTGCCCGGGATCGTCACCATCGCCGAGGAGTCCACCTCCTGGGGCGGGGTGAGCGCGCCCACCGACACCGGTGGGCTCGGCTTCGGGTTCAAGTGGAACATGGGCTGGATGCACGACTCGCTGGCCTACATGGCTCGTGACCCGCTCTACCGCCAGTACCACCACCACCAGATGACCTTCTCGATGATGTACGCCTACAGCGAGCACTTCGTGCTGCCCATCTCTCATGACGAGGTCGTGCATGGCAAGGGCTCGCTGCTGCGCAAGATGCCGGGTGACCGGTGGCAGCAGCTGGCGAACCTGCGCGCGTTCCTGGGCTTCATGTGGGCCCATCCCGGCAAGCACCTGCTGTTCATGGGCAGCGAGCTGGGCCAGGACGCGGAGTGGGCCGAGGGACGCGAGCTGGACTGGTGGCTGCTGGACATGCCCGAGCACCGAGGCCTGCAGGCCGCCGTCCGCGACCTGAACATGGCCTACCGGTCCTCAGCGGCGATGTGGTCCCAGGACAGCCGCCCCGAGGGATTCAACTGGATCGACCCGAACGATGCGGGCACCAACATCTACTCGTTCCTGCGCCACGGCCAGGATGGATCGGTGATGGCCTGCGTCTCCAACTTCTCGCCGGTGCCGCACGAGGCCTTCCGCCTCGGCCTGCCGAGACCCGGCCGCTGGGCGGAGGTCGTGAACACCGACGCCGACGTCTACGGCGGTTCCGGGGTCGGCAACCTCGGCCAGGTGCACGCCGACGCCCAGCCGTGGCACGGCCTGCCCGCCTCGGCGACCATGCGGGTCCCACCGCTGGCCACCCTGTGGCTGCGCCACGAGGGCTGAGCCGGCTCGGCTGGACCACCTGGGACGAAGGAGCCGATGCTCCTGCGCGCCGAGCTCAGAACAGGGCGTTGGCCAGGCCGAGGCGGGCCTTGGCTACCGACGGGTCCTCGGGGCCGACGACGGAGAACAGCGAGACCAGGTGCTCACGAGCCCGCTGTCGATCCGCTCCGGCGGTACGTCGAACGACGTCGATGAGGCGGGAGAAGGCCGCGTCCGCCCGCCCGGTCGCCACCTCGAGGTCGGCAGCGAGCAGCTGAGCCTGCACGTCGTCCGGGGCACCGTCGGCAGCGGTGATGGCCTCAGGGCCCACGGCCGACGTCCGCTGCAGCAGTCCGACCAAGGCCAGCCCAGACTCCCCGTCGGTGTCTCCCGGCAGGTCGGCCAGCAGGTCGCGGTAGGCCTGCTCGGCGGCTTCGAGGTCGCCGCGCTCGATCGCGTCGGCGGCCTCGTCGAGCTTGGAGGGGGTCGGCTCCGGCGGTGGCTGCGCCGCGGACGGCTCCGGCGTCGCGCCGGGCTCGACGCCGCTCACGCCCTGCTGGGCGGCGACCTTCAGGAGCTCGTCGAGGAACTGTCGAACCTGCGCCTCAGGCACGGCACCGGCGAACATCGGCACGGCCTGGCCACCCACCACGGCGATGACCATCGGGATCGACTGCACCCCGGCAGCACCGGCCAGCTGCTGGTTGGCGTCCACGTCGATCTTGGCCAGGACGAACCGCCCCGCGTACTCGGCGGCCAGTCGTTCCAGGACGGGCGAGAGCTGCTTGCAGGGCCCACACCACTCGGCCCAGAAGTCGATCACCACCGGAACGGTCCGCGAGCGCTGAAGCACCTCACGCTCGAAGGTCGCCTCGCTGACGTCGATCACGAACGCTGGCTGCCCGGGTGCCCCTGCACCGTCTGCGGAGCCGGTGGCGCCCTGCCCCTTCGGGCGGGCCAGGGAGGACAGGTCGATCGCACCGTGGGTAGGCGGCATCTGGAACTGCGACATGGCCCCATTGTCCATGCCCGTCGTCCGTCCCGTGTCAGCGGTGGGGCTGGCGCCAGGGGCGGACAGCATCACGCGGGCGTGGCGGGTGACCGGAGTCGTTGGGGACTGGCCGCTTCGGCATGGGCGTCGGGGTGCTCGGCTTGCTCCGCAGCTCGTGGATGAGCAAGGCGTGCCGGTTGGGGTGGCTGATGAAGCGCACGTCGCGAAGGCCCTGCTCCTGGGCCGCGTTCTCCAGCACGAGGTGCCCACACTTGAACGGCCGCAGCCAGAAGGGCCGCAGGACGGTGATGTCGAGCACCCGCGTCAGGGGCATCCAGGCGACCGTGCGGCTGTAGACCCCGGAGATGCGCACGACGCGGCTGTCGGTGATCACGAAGCGGTCACGCCACACGTTGAGCAAGCGGTCGGTGGCGTAGCCCAGCCCGATCAGGAACACCAACCCCGGGATCCACAGGACGTCGACCGAGGTGTTGGCCAGCACTGCCACTCCCAGGACGAGCACCAGCGCCAGCAGCAGCGTGGGCCAGACGAACATCACCCAGTGGTGGCGGATCTCCTGCTTGACCATCTCGTCGGGCGCAAGCGCCCGGTCGATGTCGACCTTGGCGACCCGATCACGCACCATGCGGGTAGGACCCAGCATCCCCAGCTCGTCGGAGAGGTCCACCAGTCCCTCGACACGTCGACGCGACCAGGCTCGGATGCCCATGATGGTCCGGCGCCTCCCTCGGCAGCAACGGGACGCTCAGTCGAACAGGGCGCCGACGAACTCCAAGACCGCGTCGAAGAACCCGACGATGGCGTCCCAGATGCCTTCCACCAGGCCGGCGGCACCCTCGGGGTTCGTCACCAGGAAGTACACGACGAACAGGATCACGGCACCGATGATGAGCTTTCTCATGGCGCCTCCTCCTCACGGTCGACGAGCACGTGCTCGTGGTCGACGTGCCAGACGGCTCGGGCAGGGCCGTCCAGGCAATGTCTACCGCACGAGGCCCGCGAAGGCAGGCAGCGGCGCGCCGCCACCGGCTCGAGGCGACGACCTCAGGCGGCCGGTACCTTGACGATGAGGGCATCGCCCTGGCCCCCGCCACCGCAGAGGGCCGCAGCGCCGACGCCCCCGCCTCGGCGACGGAGCTCATGGGCGAGGGTCAGCGTGATGCGCGCACCGGACATCCCGATCGGGTGCCCGATGGCGATGGCGCCCCCGTTGACGTTGATGATGTCCTCGCTGACGCCGAGCGCGCGCGCGCTGGCCAGCCCGACCGCCGCGAAGGCCTCGTTGATCTCCAGCAGGTCGAGGTCGGCGACCTCGATGCCCTCCTTCGCACACGCCGCGAGGATGGCGTTGGCCGGCTGCTCCTGCAGGGTCGAGTCCGGCCCGGCAACCACGCCGTGGGCTCCGACCTCAGCCAGCCACGAGAGTCCGAGCGACTCGGCCCGCTCCTTGCTCATCACGACCACGGCAGCAGCGCCGTCGGAGATCTGCGAGGCCGACCCCGCGGTGATGGTGCCGTCGCGGCGGAACGCCGGGCGCAGGCGCCCCAGGGAGTTCGCGGTGGTGTCTGCCCGCACACCCTCGTCGTCCTTGAAGACCACCGGATCGCCCTTGCGCTGCGGGATCTCGACGCCGATGACCTCGTCGTCGAAGAGGCCGTTCTTCCACGCCTGCGCGGCGAGCTGGTGGGAGCGGGCGGCAAAGGCGTCCTGCTCCTCGCGAGTGAACTGGTCGGCGTCGTTGCGAGTCTCGGTGAGCGCCCCCATCGGCTGGTCGGTGAAGACGTCCCACAGGCCGTCGTAGGCCATGTGGTCGGTCATGGTGACATCGCCGTACTTGAAGCCCTCCCGCGACTTGGTGAGCAGGTGCGGGGCGTTCGTCATCGACTCCATGCCCCCGGCGACCACGACCTCGTACTCCCCAGCACGGATGAGCTGGTCAGCCAGCGCGATGCTGTCGATCCCGGACAGGCAGACCTTGTTCACCGTCAGAGCCGGCACCGACATCGGCAGCCCGCCCTTGACGGCTGCAGGACGCGCCGGGTTCTGCCCGACGCCGGCCTGGAGCACCTGGCCCATGATCACGTACTGCACGTCCTCGGCTGCGACACCGGCCTTCTCCACCGCTGCCTTGATGGCCAGCCCACCGAGGTCAGAGGCAGAGAAGCCCTTGAGCGAGCCGAGCAGGCGGCCCACCGGGGTGCGGGCACCAGCAACGATCACCGACGACGTCATGGCAGGCATACCTCTCTCAGCACGGGAAGCAGCCGCGGCTGGCGACCGCCATGTACAGGTCATGCCAGCGTACGACGCCTGCCCCACCGCCGCCGGGTGCGATTGCTCACAGCCGGCGGCGAGACCTTCTCCGCACGAGTGGCTCGACCTACGCTCACGCCTGTGCCTGTTGGGATGCTGACTGCCATCGACCACGTCGGGATCGCCGTTGCTGACCTCGACGCCGCGCTTGCCTGGTACCGAGACGCCCTGGGTATGCAGGTGACGCACGAGGAGGTCAACGAGGAGCAGGGCGTGCGCGAAGCCATGCTCGCCGTCGGTGACTCCGGGTCGGCTGTCCAGCTGCTCGCCCCGCTGAGCCCGGACTCCCCGATCGGGAAGTTCCTGGACCGCAACGGCCCCGGGATCCAGCAGGTCGCCTATCGAGTTGCCGACATCGACGCAGTGGGCGCCCGGCTTCGCGAGCGCGGCGTTCGGCTGCTGTACCCCGAGCCCAAGCGGGGCACCGCCGGCTCGCGGGTGAACTTCATCCACCCCAAGGACGCCGGCGGCGTGCTCGTCGAGCTCGTCGAGCCCTCCGGGACCGATGGCGGACACTGACCGCCCGAGCCGGACCACCCCAACCTCAGCACCCAGCCCATCCCCAGCCACCTCTCCCAGAAGGCAGGAAGCCGTGCAGCACATCCTCGACGCGATCATGTCCGGCGACGCCACGACCGAGGACTTCGCCAACCTCGAGCTGCCGGAGCACTACCGAGCGGTCACCGTCCACAAGGACGAGGTCGACATGTTCGAGGGGCTGGCCACCAAGGAGAAGGACCCTCGCACCTCGTTGCACCTCGACGAGGTCGCGCTTCCGGAGCTGGGCCCCGGCGAGGCGCTGGTGGCAGTGATGGCCTCGGCCATCAACTACAACACCGTCTGGACGTCGATCTTCGAACCGGTCTCCACCTTCGGGTTCCTCGAGCGCTACGGCCGGATGAGCCCGTTGTCCAAGCGCCACGACCTGCCGTACCACGTCGTCGGCTCGGACCTTGCCGGCGTCGTGCTGCGGACCGGTGCGGGCGTCCACACCTGGAAGCCTGGTGACGAGGTGGTGGCCCACTGCCTGTCGGTGGAGCTGGAGGACCCGCGAGGCCACAACGACACGATGATGGACCCCGAGCAGCGGATCTGGGGTTTCGAGACGAACTTCGGCGGGCTCGCCCACGTCGCGCTGGTCAAGGCCAACCAGCTCCTGGACAAGCCCGGGCACCTCTCGTGGGAGGAAGCCGCCTCCCCCGGGCTGGTCAACTCCACGGCCTACCGGCAGCTCGTGTCCACCAACGGTGCGGCGATGAAGCTCGGCGACCGGGTGCTCATCTGGGGTGCCTCGGGCGGCCTCGGGTCCTACGCCACCCAGATGGCACTGGCCGGCGGGGCCGAACCGATCTGTGTGGTCTCCAGCCCGGAGAAGGCCGACATCGTTCGCGCGATGGGCGCTGAGGCGGTCATCGACCGCTCCGCGGAGGGCTACAAGTTCTGGAAGGACGAGCGCACCCAAGACGTTCGCGAGTGGAAGCGGTTCGGCAAGCGCATCCGTGAGCTCACCGGCGGCGAGGACGTCGACATCGTCTTCGAGCACCCCGGCCGGGAGACCTTCGGCGCCAGCGTGTACGTCGCCCGTCGCGGTGGCACGATCGTGACCTGCGCCTCGACCAGCGGCTACCTGCACGAGTACGACAACCGCTACCTCTGGATGAATCTCAAGCGCATCATCAGCTCGCACTTCGCCAACTACCGCGAGGCCTGGGAGGCCAACAACCTGATCGCGCGCGGCATCGTGCACCCAACCCTGTCCTCGGTCTATCCCTTGGCCGAGACCGGCCAAGCCGCGCGCGACGTCCAGAACAACGTGCACCAGGGCAAGATCGGTGTGCTGTGCCTGGCGCCGGAGGAGGGGCTCGGAGTCCGCGACACGCCCATGCGCGAGCGGCACCTGGAGGCTATCAATCGCTTCCGCGGCGTCTAGTCTCGACTGCGACGGTAACGGGGGCTCACGGCGGTGTCCCCGACAGCGCAGGAGGACCAGACATGACCGAGCTCAACCAGCCCGACGACGGGTTGTCCATCTTCGACAACGTCGAGACGGGCGGGTTTCACACCCGAGCCCGCGGGTACGACAAGGACCAGGTCGAGCGCTACGTCCGCAAGCTCGAGGACGCGTTGACCGAGGCGAACGCGAAGGCGCGTGACCGTGGGGACCGCTTGGCGAACGTCGAGCAGCACGCCGAGGAGCTGTCAGGGCGGCTGAGCGGAACCCAGTCCGAGCTCGAGGCCGCCCGACGCCAGCTCCAAGAGATCGACAGCCCCTCCTTCAGTGGCTTGGGGGCCCATGTGGAAGCCCTGCTCCGCTCGAGCGAGCAGCAGGCCGGGGAGCTGCTACGTCGGGCAACCGAGGAAGCTGAACGGATCCAGCTGGAGGCACAGGACGCCGCCGACAAGCTGCGGGCGGACACCGAGGCCTGGGACCAGGACCTACGCGCCAAGACCGCGGCGTGGGACGAGAACCTTCGCACCGAGACCGCGACCTGGGACGCCGACCTGCGGGCCCGCACGACATCGTGGGCCGAGCAGCTGCGGACGGAAGCCGCCGAGGACGCTCGGGTCACCAAGGCCCAGGCGACCGAGGAGGCTCGCCGGCTGCTCGCCGAGACCACCGCGGCCGTCGCGGCCCTGCGCGCCTCCGCCGACCGAGACGCCAGCGCGCTGCGCGAGGCCGTACACCGAGAGACCGACGACACGCGGGCAATGGCGATGCAGGAGTCCAGCGAGGTCAGGGCCACCGCGCGACGGGAGGCCGACGCGGTCCGCGCCGAAGCCGAGCGCTCCGCGACCGAAGTCCGCACCGTCGCCGAGCAGGACGCCAACGCGATGCGCGAGGGTGCAACGGAGGCGCTGCGAGAGGCGCGTCAGCGCATCGACCACGAGACGGCGCAGATCGCCTCGGCACTGGACGGCATCCAGCGTCTGCTCGGGCTGGCGCCATCGCTGGTCGCTCGTTCGTCGTCGCCGGTGGCGGAGCAGGAGCCTGAGCCGGGCGGCCAGGCCGCCGGTGCCGACAGCGCGCCGGGAGAGGGCCATCTGGGCACCGACGCCGATGAGGACGCCGTGCGGGAAGCCGAGACGGTCATCGTGCCAACGGTGGCACGCAAGGCCAGCTAGGAGATGCACGCCGTGCTCGAGAAGGCCGAGCCTCAACCGAGGACAGCAAGGCGAGGCAGCACGGCGCGTAGCGCCACGGCAACCGCACCGGGGTCCTCGAGCACCGCGAGGTGACCGGCGCCGGGGATCACCGTTGGCGCATCGGTACCCAGCGCGTGGGCCATGGCATCGGCTTCCGGCCCGGGCGACAGCGTGTCCTCAGCGCCCACCAGCACAGCGGCGGGGCCGCCGTAGTCCACGAGCGTTGGTGTCGAGTCTGGGCGCTGGGCCATCGCACGCTGCGCCCAGGCCACTGCCGCTGGCTCGACCGTCGCCAACCACGAGGCTACCTGGGCCACGACGGATGGCCGTTCTTCGAGCGAGGTATGGCCGAGCAGCGCCGGTGGCATCGCGCTGAGCGCCTGGGGGCCATCAGCCAGCACGGCATCCGCCTGCGCGAGTCGCCCGGCGCGGGCCTCGTCGGAGTCGGCGCCGGCCTTGGTGTCGAGCAGAAGGACGCCCTCCAGCAGATCCGGGTGGCGGCGCATCATCGCCATGGTGACGTAGCCCCCCATGGAGACTCCGCCGACGAGCGCCGAGGCCAGGCCCATGCTCGCCATCCAACCCGCCACGTCGTCGGCCATCCGGTCCAACGACGGCGCGTCCGAGCCCAGCGGGCTGCTCCCGAAGCCGCGCAGGTCCGGGGTCAGGACCCGCACCGGGTGGCCGGTTGGGGCCAGGGCCTGCTCGAGTGCGCCGACCAACGGCCCGAACAGGGCCGAGGAGAAGGGGAACGCGTGCAGCAGCACGAGCGGGCGTCCGCTGCCGTACTCGGTGAAGGCGAGATCGACCGTCATACCGACAAGCCTAGAAGAGGCTCACCATCGCGACACCGACTCCGCCGGACCGTCCCAGGTGGTCGGCAGCGGCTCACGACCCGGCACCACACGCGCCACGACCTCGTCCAGGACACGCCGAACCGACGGCTCACCCACCCACAGGTGCCGCGCCCCTTGGACGGGCACGACCTCGGCCTGCGGGACCCGGGCGAATCGTTCCCTGGCCTGCTCCGGACGCAGGAAGTCGTCATGCTCGGGCACCACGGCCGTCAGCGGCGTGCCCGCCGCTGCCCAGGCGTCCAGGTGCACCTCGGTGGTGTAGCGCAGCGGAGGTGAGAGCAGCACCGCCCCGTTGATCGAGGGGTCCAGCCCGTGCATGAGCGCCAGGTCGGTCCCGAAGGACCAGCCAAGGAGCCAGCGAGAAGGCAGGTCGTGGAACTCGGCGTACTCGATGGCTGCCGCCACGTCGAAGCGCTCGGACACCGCCTCGTCGAAGGCTCCGCCGCTGGTGCCATGAGCGCTCGAGGTGCCACGCGTGTTGAAGCGCAGGACGGCGAGGTCGGCAAGAGCGGGCAGGCGAAGGGACGCCTTGCGCAGGACGTGGCTGTCCATGAACCCGCCGTGGGTCGGCAGGGGGTGCAGGCAGATCAGCGTGGCGATCGGGTCTCGATGCAACGGCAGCGCCAGCTCACCGACAAGGTCGAGCCCGTCTGCGGTGTGCAGGGTGATCGGCTCACGTCGGGCCGGCAGCACCGTCCCGGCCCGGATGTCCATGAACCCTTCCCCGGTTCGACGTGCGCTCGGTGCTGCCCGGCGATCAGTGGTAGTCGCGGAACCCGCGGCCGGTCTTGCGACCGAGGTAGCCAGCCGTGACCAGGTGCTCCAGCAGCGGGGCCGGCGCATACCCGGGCTCCCGGAACTCGCGGTACAGCGTCTGCTGAATAGCCAGCGAGACGTCCAGGCCAACGACGTCGAGCAGCGTGAAGGGCCCCATCGGGAGGCGGCAGCCGACCTTCATGGCGGTGTCGATGTCGTCCACCGTGGCGTAGTGGGCCTCGAGCATCTTCACCGCATCGTTCAGATAGGGGAACAGCAGCGCGTTGACGATGAAGCCAGCACGGTCTCCGCAGGTCACCGGGTGCTTCTTCACCCGACGGCAGAGGCCTCGAACCGTCCTGGCGACCTGCTCGTCGCCAGCGACCGTGGTGACCACCTCCACCAGCCGCATGATCGTCGCCGGGTTGAAGAAGTGCATGCCGATGACGTCCTGTGGCCGTGAGGTGGCCGAGGCGCACTCGATCACCGGCAGCGAGGACGTCGTGGTGGCAAGGATGGCGCCGGGCTTGCAGACCCGGTCCAGCGACGCGAAGAGCTCCTGCTTCACGGCGAGGTCTTCTACGACGGCCTCGACGACGAGGTCCACCTCGGCCAGTGCATCGTGGGTGGTGGCCCCCACCACCCGGGCGAGCGCGGCGTCCCTGGCCTGCTCGGAGAGCTTGCCCTTGTCGACGGCCTTGCCGAGCGACTTCTCCAGCCCGGCACGGACCTTGGCCACCTTGTCCTCGCTGCGGGCGACGTAGACCACATCCAGGCCGGCCTTGGCGAAGACCTCGATGATGCCGGTGGCCATCGTCCCCGAGCCGACCACGCCGACGGAGCTGACGTCGCGGACGCTGCCCTGCTCGTCCCCGGGGGGCGGTGTGAGCGCATCAGGGACGACGACAGAGGAGTGCGGCGCCTCGTAGGTGTAGAAGCCTCGTCCGCTCTTGCGGCCGAGCAGGCCTGCGGTCGTCATCTCCTTCAGCAGCGGCGATGGCGCGTGCAGGCGCACCCGGCCCTGCTTGTACATGGTGTCGAGGATCTCGAAAGCGGTGTCGAGCCCGATGAGGTCGAGCAGCGCCAGCGGGCCCATCGGGTAGCCGCAGCCGAGCACCATCCCGGCGTCGATGTCCTCGCGCGTGGCGTAGCGGGCCTCGAGCATCGAGACTGCGTGGTTGAGGTAGCCGAACAGCAGGGCGTTGGCGATGAAGCCAGCCCGGTCGCCGCACACGACGGGGGACTTCTCAAGCTCTTCGACGAGCGCGACGGCGTCGGCGACCACGTCCGGTTCGGTCACGACCGTACGGACGACTTCGACGAACGGCTGCACCTGGGCGGGGTTGAAGAAGTGCAGCCCGATGACGCGCTGGGGGCGGTCGGTCGCGACCGACATCTCGGTCACCGACAGGGCGGAGGTGTTGGTGGCCAGCACAGCGTCCTCGTCGAGGATGGTGTCCAGCGCGCTGAACACCTCACGCTTGAGGTCCGGCTGCTCCTGGACCGACTCGACGACCAGCCGGCAGTCGGCCAGGTCGTGCAGGTCCGTGGTGTAGGTGATGCGCGCAAGCAGCGCCCGGGCCTGCGCATCGTCGACCTTCTCCCCCGCTCGGGCTCGTTGCACCGACTGCTCGACGCGGGCCCGCGCCGCCGCCAGCGAGGCAGCGTCTCGCTCCACCCCCACGACGTCGATCCCGTGCCTGGCCAGCACTTCGGCGATACCGCCGCCCATCGTGCCCAGCCCCACAACACCCACTCGAGAGAACGTCGCCATGGGTCGAAGTCTGGCACGGCACCAGGTCAGGACCGCGGTGAGGTTCGCCACGCTGGCACCCGCAGACGTCCACGATCGCCATGCCCGATAGCGTTCGTGTCCGTGCGGTTGGTGGTGGCTCGCTGCGAGGTCCACTACGTAGGTCGGCTCACTGCACACCTCTCGCCGGCCATCCGGCTGATCCTGCTCAAGGCCGACGGATCGGTTTCCGTGCATGCCGATGACCGTGCGTACAAGCCGCTGAACTGGATGAGCCCGCCTTGCGTGCTGGCCGAGTCCGAGCCGGACGCGGACGGCCTTCGTCGCTGGACCGTGACGAACGCCGCCGGAGAACAGCTCTCGATCGCCCTGCTCGACGTGCTGCACGACTCCGAGCACGAGCTCGGTCCAGACCCGGGCCTGCGCAAGGACGGGGTGGAGGCTCACCTGCAGGCCTTGCTGGCCGAGCAGCCCGCCACGTTCGGCGCCGGCTGGTCGCTGGTGCGCCGCGAGTTCCCGACCGCCATCGGGCCGGTGGACCTGCTCTACCGGGACGCCGACGGTGCCACGGTGGCGGTGGAGGTCAAGCGACGGGGTGAGATCGACGGCGTCGAGCAGCTCACCCGATACCTCGACCTCCTCAACCGGGACCCTCACCTCGCACCGGTGTCCGGCATTCTCGCTGCACAGGAGATCAAGCCGCAGGCCAGAACGCTGGCCGGGGACCGTGGGATCCGCTGCGTGCTGGTCGACTACGACGCCCTGCGCGGTGTCGACGACCCCGACTCCCGCCTGTTCTGAGCACCGACGCCGGACCGAGCGGGCGCGACCGCCCCTCGCTCACGTGGTCGTGATCGAGGGGCGGAGCAACGGCTCACCGGGCACACTTGCCCGGTGCCGTCCTGGGGCAGCTTCTCGTTCGCCTTCGGCCCGCTCGTGGCGCTCGCCATCCTCGTCGGGCTGGTCTTCATCATGCGCTGGGCGTTCAGCGGCGGCGCGAGCCTGGTGAGCCGCCCAGGTCGCCCGGGCCCGCCCGAGGAGTACGGGCTTCTCGTGCAGGCCGCGGCTCCGGCAACCGAGGCGGCTGCCCGAGGCATGCACCGGACCCTGACCGCTGCTGGGATCCATGCCACCGTCGCGTTCACCACAGGCGGTCCGCGGGTGATGGTCTTCCCCGACGATGCCGAGGCTGCTCGCCGGGTGCTGGGCCTTGCCCCAGGCGCGTGAGCCCGTCCAGCCTCAGGCGCCGCTGAGCCGCTCGAGCGCGCCGAAGTCGTCCATCTCGTACGGGACGCGTTGGACGTCCGCGCCGAGCTCGCGCAGCTTGACGTCGAACCCCGGGTAGCCACGGTCGATGTGATGCACGGCGCTGACCCGCGTCTCCCCGTCGGCGACCAGACCAGCCAGGACAAGGCCGGCCCCGGCGCGGATGTCGGTCGCCGCGACCGGCGCACCGGAGAGCTGTGGCTTGCCCCGGACCACCGCGTGGTGCCCGTCAGTACGGACCTCGGCTCCGAGCCTGGCCAGCTCGTTGACGAACATGAAACGGCTCTCGAAGACGTTCTCGGTGATCATCGACGTCCCGTCGGCGATGGCGTTCAACGCGACGACGAAGGGCTGCAGGTCGGTCGGGAACCCCGGGTACGGAAGTGTGACCACGTCGAAGGCCGAGGGTCGGCGCTGCATGATCACCCGGAAGCCATCCTCGAGCGTGCGGAGCTCGGCACCTGCCCACGACAGCTTGTCCAGCACGATCTCCAGGTGCTCCGGGCGGCCCCGCCGAATCACCAGGTCGCCCTGGGTCATGACGGCCGCGAACGCCCACGTCCCGGTGACGATTCGGTCGGGAACCACCTGGTGCTCGACCGCCACGAGGCGGTCCACGCCTTCGATGGTGATCATCGAGGTACCGGCACCGTCGATCTTGGCTCCCATGTCGGCCAGCAGCTCGCACAGGTCGACGATCTCCGGCTCGCGGGCGGCGTTGTCGATCACCGAGGTGCCCTCGGCCAGCACCGCCGCCATGAGCAGGTTCTCCGTCGCACCGACCGAAGGAAAGTCCAGCCAGATCGTCGCCCCGCGGAGCCCGGCCCTCGTGCGTGCCACGACGTTGCCGTGCTCGATCTGTACCTGAGCGCCCAGCTTCTCGAGGCCGGCGACGTGCATGTCCAGGCCCCGCGACCCGATGTTGTCTCCCCCGGGCAGCGCCACCTCGGCCGCCCCACAGCGCCCGACCAACGGGCCGAGGACCGAGATGGACGCACGTAGCCGACGGACGGCCTCGTAGGGAGCCAGATGGTCGATCTCGTCCGGGACCTCGATCCGCACGGTGCCCGGCTCCAGGCGAACCGTGCAGCCGAGCCTGGTCAGCAGGTCGGCCATGAAGGCGACATCGAGGATGTCCGGCACGCCGTGGAGCACGGTCGTACCCTCGGCCAGCAGGGCGGCTGCCATGAGCTTGAGGACGCTGTTCTTCGCTCCGGCGACCGTGACCTCGCCGCGCAGGGACGCCCCTCCCTGAACCCGGAACAGCTCGGCGCCTCGCTCCACGACACCGAATCGTAGGGCGTCGGTCTGCTTCGTAGAGTGGGCCCCATGGTCAACCTCACCCGGATCTACACCCGGACCGGCGACGACGGCAGCACTGCGCTCGGCGACTTCAGCCGCGTCTCGAAGACCGACTCCCGGTTGGCGGCCTACGCCGACGTCGACGAGGCCAACTCCAGCATCGGCGTCGTGCTCGCCGGTCCTGTCCCGGCAGCCTTCCAGGAGGTGCTGCTCACCATCCAGAACGACCTGTTCGACGTCGGCGCCGACCTGTGCACCCCGCTCCGGTCAGGCGTCGACGAGGATGGGCAACGATCGCACGAGCCGCCGTCGGAGCTCCGGGTGACGGCGGACTATGTGACCTGGCTCGAGTCGCAGTGCGACCGGTTCAACACCTCCCTCGAGCCCCTGCGCAGCTTCGTCCTCCCTGGCGGGACGCCGGCAGCGGCCGGGCTGCACGTCGCGCGCACCGTCACGCGTCGGGCCGAGCGATCGGCCTGGGCGGCCTGGCACGAGCACAGCCCGCACATGAGCCCGGTGCCGGCCACCTACCTGAACCGGCTCTCCGACCTGCTGTTCATCATGGCGCGATTCGCCAACCACCCGGAGGGCTCGCCCACGCCAACCCACCCCAGCGGGACGGCACTGCACGGCGACGTGCTGTGGCAGCCAGGACGCCGTCAGCAACCCACCTGAGGCGGGCTCGACCCGGCCGCTGCGCCGTTCAGGCCTTCAGCAGCCCCTGGTGCGTCGCCGCGGACAGCCGAGCCTTGGCTCGCTTCTCCGCGGCCACGCTTGTCGGGTTGTCGGGGTCCGACTCGGCCCGTGCCAGGGCCTCCTGAGCCCGGGCGACGTCGATCTCCTCAGCCAGCTCGGCGACCTCGGCGATGACCTCGACCGCGTCATCGGTGACCGAGAGGAAGCCGCCGGAGACGGCCCCGTGCAGCTCCTCGCCGTCCGGCAACGCGAAGGTGATCCGTCCTTCGACGAGCAGCGCCAGCATGGGCTCGTGCCGGGGCATGATGCCGATCTTTCCCTCGGTGGTGCGCGTGGTCACCATGGCCACGTCACCGGTCCAGATCAGGCGCTCCGCGGAGACGAACTCGACGTGGAGAGTCACTTCGCCAGCGCCTTCGCCTTCTCCTCGACGTCCTCGATCCCGCCGCACATGAAGAACGCCTGCTCCGGGATGTGGTCGTACTCGCCTTCGGTGAGCTTCTTGAACGAGTCCAACGTCTCGTCCATCGACACGAACGAACCCGGCTGGCCCGTGAAGGCCTCAGCCACGAACATGTTCTGCGAGAGGAACCGCTGGATTCGTCGCGCCCGGCCGACGAGGACCTTGTCCTCCTCGGAGAGCTCGTCGATGCCCAAGATGGCGATGATGTCCTGCAGGTCCTTGTAGCGCTGCAGGACCTCCTTGACTCGCAGGGCGATGGCGTAGTGGTCCTCGCCGATGTAGCGGGGGTCCAGGATGCGGCTGGTGGAGTCCAACGGGTCCACCGCCGGGTAGATACCCAGCTGAGAGATCGGCCTGCTGAGCACGGTGGTCGCGTCGAGGTGGGCGAACGTCGTGTGCGGCGCGGGGTCGGTGATGTCGTCGGCAGGCACGTAGATGGCCTGCATGGAGGTGATGGAGTGCCCCCGCGTCGAGGTGATCCGCTCCTGCAGCTGGCCCATCTCGTCAGCGAGCGTGGGCTGGTAGCCCACCGCCGAGGGCATCCGGCCCAGCAGCGTGGAGACCTCCGAGCCCGCCTGGGTGAAGCGGAAGATGTTGTCGATGAAGAGCAGCACGTCCTGCTTCTGCACGTCCCGGAAGTACTCAGCCATCGTCAGCGCCGAGAGCGCCACCCTCAGGCGGGTACCCGGTGGCTCGTCCATCTGGCCGAACACCAGCGCGGTGTCCTTGATGACGCCGGACTCGGTCATCTCCAGGAACAGGTCGTTGCCCTCGCGAGTGCGCTCCCCGACCCCGGCGAAGACCGAGACACCACCGAAGTTCTTCGCGACGCGAGTGATCATCTCCTGGATGAGCACCGTCTTGCCGACGCCGGCACCACCGAACAGGCCGATCTTGCCGCCCTGCACGTACGGGGTGAGCAGGTCGATGACCTTGATGCCGGTCTCGAACATCTGGGTCTTGCCCTCGAGCTGGTCGAAGTTCGGTGCCGCCCGGTGGATCCCCCAGCGCTCGTTGATCTCCAATGAGGACTCCTCCACGTCCAGCGGCTTGCCGAGCGTGTTGAAGACATGCCCCTTCACGACGTCGCCGACCGGGACGGTGATCGAGGAACCGGTGTCACGCACCTCAGCGCCGCGGACCAGGCCGTCGGTGGGCTGCATGGAGATGGCGCGGATCACGTTGTCACCGAGGTGCTGGGCGACCTCGAGCGTGAGGAGCTTCATGCCCTCGCCCTCGCCTTGTTTGGAGAGGTCGAGGTCGATCTCCAGGGCGTTGTAGATCTCCGGCATCGCGTCGGTGGGGAACTCCACGTCCACGACGGGGCCGATCACCCGGGCTACCCGGCCGACGCCCCCGGTGGTGGACTCGGCCGACTGCTCCACAGTGCTGGTCATTGACGATCCTCACTCATTCTGCGGCCAGCGCATCTGCGCCACCGACGATCTCGCTGATCTCCTGGGTGATCTCGGCCTGACGAGCCGCGTTGGCCTGCCGGGTCAAGGTCTTGATGAGCTCCTGGGCGTTGTCCGTCGCCGACTTCATCGCTCGCTGACGGGCGGCGTGCTCCGACGCCGCTGCGTGCAGCAGCGTGGCCCACACGAAGTACCGGATGTAGCGCGGGAGCAGCGTGTCGAGCACGCCCTCCGCCGAGGGCTCGAACTCGTAGAGCGGGAAGAAGCCGGCGCCGATCTCCTCCTCGCTCACCTGCACCTCGATCGGCAGGATGCGCCGTGCGGTGGTCTGCTGGGACACCCGGTTGACGAACAGGTGCCCCACGCCGTGGAGCTCGTCCACGCCGCCGTTCTCCGACCCGCGGGCGAAGGACTCCACGAGCATGTCGCCGATCTCCTGCGCATGGGAGTAGTCGGGCTGCTCGGTGAACCCTGCCCACTCCCCAGCGAGCTCGACGCCCCGGAACCGGAAGTACTGGATCACCTTCTTGCCCACCGCGTAGATCTCGACGCTCTTGCCCTCGGACTCCAGCAGCGCCGTGAGGGCGCGAGCCTCCCGGATCACGTTGGCCGAGTAGGCACCGGCGAACCCACGGTCGGCGCCGACGACCAGGATCGCCGCCCGTTCGGCATCGCGCGGGGTCACCAGCGGGTGCTCGACCGTGACGTTGGACACCGCCGCGGAAAGTGCGCGCAGCAGCGCCTGGAAGTACGGCCTGGTCGAGTCCAGACGGCCCTGCGCCTTCACGATGCGCGACGCGGCGATGAGCTCCTGCGCACGAGTGATCTTGCCGGTGGACTCCACTGACTTGATCCGGCGTCGCAGGACGCGTAGCTCAGCTCCCATGAGTGATGCCTACGCGGTCTTCCCGGCGGTGCCGGCCGGCGGTGCCTTGCGAACATGCTTGGTGACGGCCAAGGCGTCGGCCTCGCTCTCCAGCGGGCTGACCGGTTCGTCCTTCACGAGGGCCTGACCGCTGCTGGTGACGAACTGGCCCTTGAACACCTTCATCGCCGCGACCAACGAGGCAGCGGTGTCGTCAGAGAGCTGGTTGGTCTGCGCGATGGACTCCAGCACCCCGGAGCCGTCCCGCCCGAGGTGCTCGATGAACTCCTTCTCGAACCGACCGACGTCCTCGACGGGGACCTCATCCAGCTCACCAGACGTGCCCGACCAGACCGACACCACCTGGTGAGGCACCGAGTAAGGCTGGTACTGGGGCTGCTTGAGCAGCTCCACCAGTCGCGCACCACGGTCCAGCTGGGCACGCGAGGCCTTGTCGAGGTCAGAGGCGAACGCGGCAAAAGCCTCCAGGTCGCGGTACTGGGCCAGGTCCAGCCGCAGCGAACCCGCAACCGTGCGCATCGCCTTGACCTGGGCGGCACCGCCGACCCGGGAGACCGAGATCCCGACGTTGATGGCCGGGCGAACGCCGGAGTTGAACAGGTCCGACTCCAGGAAGCACTGGCCGTCGGTGATGGAGATGACGTTGGTCGGGATGAAGGCCGATACGTCGTTCGCCTTCGTCTCGATGATCGGCAGCCCGGTCATCGAGCCGGCGCCGAGGTCGTCGGACAGCTTCGCGCATCGCTCGAGCAACCGCGAGTGCAGGTAGAAGACGTCACCCGGGTACGCCTCGCGACCGGGCGGCCGGCGCAGCAGCAAGGACACTGCGCGGTAGGCCTCGGCCTGCTTGGACAGGTCGTCGAAGATGATGAGGACGTGCTTGCCCTGGTACATCCAGTGCTGGCCGATGGCCGAGCCGGTGTAGGGGGCGATGTACTTGTAGCCGGCGGGGTCAGAGGCCGGGGCAGCCACGATCGTGGTGTACTCCAGCGCGCCGCTCTCCTCCAGCGCCGTGCGCACCGAGGCGATCGTCGAGCCCTTCTGCCCGATGGCAACGTAGATGCAGCGCACCTGCAGGTTCTCGTCGCCGCTGGCCCAGTTGTCCTTCTGCGCGATGATGGTGTCGATCGCCACCGCGGTCTTGCCGGTCTGGCGGTCGCCGATGATGAGCTGACGCTGGCCGCGACCGATCGGGGTCAGTGCGTCGACGGCCTTGATCCCGGTCTGCAGCGGCTCGCTCACCGGTTGGCGCTGAACCACGGTCGGGGCCTGCAGCTCCAGCGCCCGACGGGCCTCGGAGTCGATCGCGCCGAGACCGTCGATCGGCTCACCCAAGGGGCCCACGACCCGGCCGAGGTAGCCGTCGCCCACCGGCACCGACAGGACCTCCCCGGTGCGCCGGACCGCCTGTCCTTCCTCGATCGGCTGGTAGTCGCCCAGGATGACGGCACCGATCTCACGCACGTCGAGGTTCAGGGCGAGGCCGCGGATGCCACCCTCGAACTCCAGCAGCTCGTTGGCCATGGCCGAGGGCAGGCCCTCCACCCGGGCGATGCCGTCGCCGGCCTCGACCACGCGGCCGATCTCCTCGCGTGTGGTCTCCGGGCTGTACTCGGCCACGTGCCGGGAGATCACCTCCCGGATCTCCTCCGGCCGGATCGTCAGCTCCGTCATCGTGGTGTCTGCTCCTCGCTAGGTCGTATCAGGAAGCCGCGGGGCGCGCGGCTACTGGCTCAGGGTTCTCCGGGCGGTCTGCAGCCGGGTGGCCACCGAGCCGTCGATGATCTCGTCGCCGACCCGCACGACGGCACCACCGAGCAGGTCAGGCTCGACGGACACGGCGACGGAGACCGGCTGGTGGTAGATGGCCGTCAAGGCCGCTGCCAGGCGCTCTGCTTGCTCGGACGACAGCGCTACCGGGACGCGCACGTCCGCGAGTAGCTGTTCGCGGCGCTGCGCGGCGTGGCGGACCTGCGCCGTGACCGCAACCTCGAGGCGGCGCCCACGCGGGTTGGCGACCAGGTGCCGGAGCAGCGTCCCGGTCTCGGGCTCGGAGCGCTCGGCCAGCAGATCCGTCAGGATCGCCCGCTTGGACTCAGGCGGGGTGCCCGGGTCGTTCAGCACCCCGGCCAACGCACCGGAGGAGGCCAGCAGCCGGCCGAATCGGAACAGCTCCTCCTCAACGGCGTCGATCCGACCCTCAGCCTCGGCCCCAGCCAGCACACCCTCTGCACCGAGCGTCTCCAACCCCTCCACCAGGTCGGCGGGCTCGGACCACCGCTGGGCGGCCGCCGTCGCGACGGTCTGGGCGACGTCGTCCGAGACCTGGCCCGTCAGCAACCGGGTGGCCAGGCTGGAGCGAGCGTCGGGGCTGGCGCCGGTGTCGGTGAGCGCAGCACGCAGCGTGGACTCGCGACCGACGAGTGCGCTGACCCCGAGCAGCTGCTCGCCGGCAGGCCCACGCTCAGCAACCGGCACAGCGTCCAGGCGCTCCCGCGTCGCGGCAATGGCTTGACGGCTGGCTCCCTGCATCCCTACTGCTCCAGCTCGGCGTCGGTGACCGCCGCGGAAGCGCCGACCTGCTCGAGGTCGGTGACGAAGCGGTCGATGGTACGACGCTTCGTGTCCTCGTCCAGGCTCTCCCCGACGATCTTCTCGGCCAGGTCACTGGCAAGGATGCCCACGTCGCGCGACAGGTGGGCGCGGGCGGTGGCGGCGTCCGAGGCGATGCGGGCCTGTGCCTGGTCGGTGACCAGACGGGCGGCCTGCTCGGCCTCGGTGCGTGCCTCTGCGACGATCGCGGCCCGGTCGGCCTGACCCTCCGTGCGCAGGCGTGCCGCCTCGGATCGCGCCTCGGAAAGCTGGCTGCGGTACTCCTCGAGCATCGCCTGGGCCTCCGCGCGGTCCCGCTCGGCCTGCTCAAGCTTCTCTTCGATGCCGGCCGAGCGCGCGTCCAGGGCCTTCTTCAGCTGAGGCAGCACCCACTTCCAGAAGAGGAAGAAGATGATGACGAACGAGACGGCCGACCAGAAGATGTCGTACAAGGCGGGGATCAGGATCGCGCTGCCTTCTACCTCCTCGCCTCCTTCGGAGGCCAGCAGGACGCCTACCGTGCTCAGCGACATCAGCCCTGCCAGACGAAGCCCAGGCCGACACCGATGAGCGCGAGCGCCTCGGTGAACGCGATACCCAGGAACATGTTGGTCCGGAGCACGCCGGTCATCTCAGGCTGACGGGCCATGCCCTCGATGGCCTTCCCGACCACGATGCCGATGCCGACACCGGGGCCGATGGCTGCCAGGCCGTAGCCGACAGCAGCGAGCGAGCCGGTGGTCTCGGCCAGAAGAACGGGGTCCACTGCGGTTCCTTCCTGTTGCGCCCGGGGTCCCGGGCGGCGCTTCCTCGTGGGTGTTGCGGGGTCGTGCGGGGTTGTGCGGGTGGTGCTGGTGGTGCAGCTCAGTGGTGCTCGGACTCCGCCCCGGCGATGTAGACGGCAGTGAGCAGGGTGAAGATGTATGCCTGGATGACGATGACCAGCATCTCGAACAGCGTGAAGGCCAGGCCGGCACCGTAGACGCCGATACCGAGCGGGATCTGCAGCGGGCTGGTCGGGAAGAAGACCAGGTACCACGCGGCAGAGTAGAAGAGCACCAGCATCAGGTGCCCCGCCAGCATGTTGACCATGAGACGCAGCGAGAGCGTCACCGGTCGCAGGATGAACGTGGACAGCAGCTCGATGGGGGTGAGCAGGATGTACATCACCTTCGGCACGCCGGGGATGAAGAGGTTGGCCGAGAGGTACGGGCCGACCCCCTGCTTGAGCACCCCGGCGGCGTTGAACACGACGTAGGAGGTCAGCGCGAGGAACACCGGGACTCCGATGATCGACGTGGCCGGGATGTTGAAGCCCGGGATGATCCCGGTCACGTTCCAGAACAGGATCATGAAGAACAGCGTGGCCAGGTACGGCGTGTACTTCCGGCCTTCCTTGCCGATCACCTCGTCCACGATCTGGACCCGAACGAACTCGACGGCCACCTCGCCGACGTTCTGCAGCCCTCGCGGCACGACCTGGGGGTTGCGGAACGCCAGCACGAGCAGCAGGCAGAGCACCCCCGTCATGAGCATCCCGATCGCGGTGATGCGGGAGAGCTCGAACGGCGTGCCCTCGAAGAGCAGCGCACCGGGGAAGAACTCGCTCAGCGACGGGGGGGACCACTCGTCGCCCTCGGCAGCCAAGACCGTGCCAGCCAGCGTGTTCAGGGTCCGCTCCCCGGGTCCGCGGCGGGACCGGGGTCCGCGCCGTAGCGCTTGTAGACGATGACGAAGCTCAGCACGAAGCCAACCATCACTCCCACAGGGAGGAACACCCGGGTGGTCCCGACCAGCTCGTCCGTTCCCCAGCCGATCAACCCATACAGCAGCGGGCCACCGACCAGGGTGCTCATCACCGACCAGGCCAGGTACTCACCCGGCGCCAGCGAACCGACATGGCGGTGCGCTCGGCTCAGCGACGACGTGGACTGTTCACTCATGAGCGATCGCGACTCTAGCAACCACTGCCCTCGGCACGGGCATGGGGCGCGACTTCCAGACCCCCAAGGTGTGCCACCTCACGCAGCCTCGCCGGGGTTCGACCCGGTCTCAGTCCACGTAGGGCACGCGCGAACGCACCACCGTGACGGCCTCGGCGACCAGCCAGGCGACGACCCCGAGCACGAACGTCACGGCGAACGCCGAGCGGCTCCAGCCATCGAGCTGGTTCAGGCCGACAAAGGCCAGTACCAGCAGCATCATCTTGAGCACCCAGGAACCGAGCACCACCCAGCCCAACGTCGTGGGATCCAGCTGCGCCGTCATCAGCGCGAGCACCACGGTCAGCCCGAGGAAGACCGCCGGGACGAGCAAGCCCAGCACCGCGCCGAACGCACCGGCCGACCCGTCGACGAGCCAGCCCAGCGCGGCGGCGACCGGAAAGGCCAGGAGGAATCCGAGGCCGACGAGACGTAGCACCCGCGTCATCGGGACGACGAGGCCGCGGGGCCCCGGACGAGGTGGCTGGCCGACGCCCGGCTCGGCGGTCACCCCGTCAGCGTCCGAGGAGCGGGGCGGCTGGCTCACCTCGGTCAGTCTAGGAGACGTCCTCCGGGTGCCGGGTCCCGGCCGCCTCGACGGCCTCGGGCGGCGGGGCCTCGGGGTCACCCAGTCGGCGGTTGGCCACCCACGGCAGGCCGAGGGTCACCAGCAGGACCCCGACCAGGGTGATGCCCACGAGGATCGCCGCGGTCGGCCCGTCGGTCAGGGCAAGGAAGACCAGCCCGACCGCAATCAGCGCGGCCCAGGCCCACATGATGGCGACCGATCTCCGGTGGGAGTGCCCGAGGTCGAGCAGCCGGTGATGCAGGTGCTGCTTGTCTGGGGCGAACATGCTGCGCCCAGACCGGGTACGACGCCAGATGGCGGCCAGCAGGTCGGTGAACGGGATGGCCAGGACTGCGACCGGTAGCAGCATCGGGAGAATCGCCGGCAGGAACGACGAGCGGGGTACCACTTGGCTGTCCACCTGGCCGGTCAGGCTGATCGAGCCGGCCGCAAGCAGGAGCCCGATGAGCATCGATCCCGAGTCGCCCATGAAGATGCGGGCCGGGTGGACGTTGGCCACCAGGAAGCCGGCGCACACCCCCACGAGGGCAGCGGTCGTGAGCGCGGGAAGCGTCATGAGCGTCAGTCCCTGCTCGACGGCGAGCAGATAGGAGTAGGAGAAGAACGCCAAGGCACCGATCCCGACGACGCCGGCAGCCAGCCCGTCAAGCCCGTCGATGAAGTTGACCGCGTTCACGGTCACGAGGACCGTGAAGACCGTGAGCGCGGCGGACGTCCCGGCCGACAGCACGAGTGGGCCATTCGGCAGCGGGAGCCAGTACAGCTGCACGCCTTGGAGCACCATGACGCCGGCGGCGAGGACCTGACCTGCCAGCTTGGTGAGGGCGTCGATGTTCCAGATGTCGTCGGCAGCCCCGATGAGGGCGATCACCAGTGCCGCCATCAGGATGCCGCGGGCGTCGGTCGAACGCTCGAACACGCGCCCGAGCGCCGGCAGGGATCCCGCCACCACGAAGGCCGCCAACACACCGCCGAGCATGGCCAGGCCACCGAGGCGAGGCACCGGGTAGCGATGGACGTCCCGGGCCCGGCTGGGCGGCATCGCTCCGGTTCGCCGGGCGAGCGCCCCGGTGGGACCGATCAGCAGCACGGTCACCGCGGCGGCGATGGCCATGACCAGGAGGTACTCGCGCACGGCGCGGCCCTCTCAGCCTCTGGGGTAGGCCGGGAACTCCGTGACCAGGCTCTGGACCGTCGACCGAGCCTCCGCCACGACCGCGGCTTCTTCGCCGCCTCGCACCACGGTGCCGATCAGCCGAGCGATGGTCCGCATCTGCTCCTCGGCCATTCCCTGGGTCGTGACCGACGGCGTTCCCACCCGGATGCCGGAGGCCACGCTCGGTGGCCTCGGGTCGTAGGGAATGGCGTTCTTGTTCAGCACGATCCCGGCGGCGTCGCAGCGTTCCTCCGCATCGGCACCGCTCACCTCGAGCTCCTGCAGGTCGATCAGGGCGAGGTGGGTGTCGGTGCCCCCGGTGACCGGTCGCATCCCCTCCTCCACGAGGCCCTGCGCCAGCGCCTTGGCGTTCGCCACCACCTGTCGGGTGTAGGCGGCGTACTCCGGGGTGGCGCACTCCTTGAGGGCCACCGCCTTGGCGGCCACGGCGTGCATCAACGGGCCGCCCTGCATCATCGGGAAGACGGCCTTGTCGATCGCCTTGGCGTGCTCCTCCCGGCACAGGACCATCCCGCCACGCGGACCACGCAGCACCTTGTGCGTGGTCATGGTGACCACGTCGGCGTACGGCACGGGGCTCGGGTGTGCTCCGCCGGCGACCAGGCCGACGAAGTGCGCGGCGTCCACCATGAGGATGGCGCCGACCTCGTCGGCGATCTCCCGGAAGGTGGCGAAGTCCAGGGTTCGCGGGATCGCGGAGCCGCCGGCGATGATCATCTTGGGGCGATGCTCGCGGGCGAGGTCCCGGACCTGGTCCATGTCGACGTCTTCGGTGTCCCGCCGGACGCCGTAGTGCACGGGCGTGAACCACTTCCCGGAGAACGAGACCTTCGCGCCGTGGGTGAGGTGCCCACCGTGGGGCAGGCTCATCGCCAGGTAGGTGTCGCCAGGTGCGAGGAAGGCGCCGAAGGCGGCGAGGTTCGCACTCGCACCGGAGTGCGGCTGCAGGTTGGCGTGCTCGGCACCGAAGAGATCCTTGGCCCTGCGGATGCCGATCTCCTCGGCATCGTCGACATCGGCACAGCCACCGTAGTACCGCCGGCGCGGGTAGCCCTCGGCATACTTGTTCGACAACGTCGACCCGAGCGCGGCCAGCACCGCCGGGGAGGTGAAGTTCTCGCTGGCGATGAGCTGGAGCCCGCTGCGCTGGCGGCCCAGCTCGGCCAGCACGACCTGGGCGATCTCTGGGTCGGATCGGCGCAGTGCTTCGAAGTCCGGACCCCAGAAGGAGCTGTGCTGCGCCGAACCCGAGCCGGCGGCGGGCGTGCTGTGCGTAGTGCTCGTGCTCACGTGGGTCTCCTCCGCTCGTGCTGGCAGCTCAACTGTAGGCGTTCACCCCCCGGTGCCCGGCTGCCGACGCGGCAGCGCACCGATGTGGGCAGTGCTCTCTCAGCGCAGCACCCGGGCGATCTCCCGGACCACCGGGTCCAGGGTCTCCCAGCAAGCCTCGTAGCCCGCCATCGGACCCCCGTAGGGGTCGGGGAGATCGTCCACGGCCGGGTCGGCAAGCGCGGTGCCGCGGCCGGATGCCATCATGGCAACCCGTTCGGCCCGGGAGCGCCCCTGGAACGCCTCGGTCGGCAACCGTTGTGCCAGCCGCGCCGCCTCCCGGATCGTGAACGTGCGGCGCAGGGCTGTCGGCAGCGCCCGACCACCATGGCGCGGTGCTCGCGGGTGGCGGTCAGCACCAAGCCGGATCCCGTCACCATCGCATCGTCCAGTCGTCGCGCACGATGGTCCGGCGCCACGAGGCCGCGCCGCTGCAGGACCTCCTCTGCCGGCGGGGCGATCGGGTGCCCATCCAACCCCCGGACTCCTGCGCTGGACACGCTGACGGGCGCTTCGGCGTCGGCCAGCGTCGAGCCGAGCATCACCTCGGCCGTCGGCGACCGGCAGATGTTGGCTGTGCACACCATGAGCACTGAGAACGTCGTCACGATTCCCCCCTGCTCCTCGCCTCGGACGCGGTGACGTCGGGCAAGGCGGCTCGGATCTCTACGAGCCCAAGCAGCCCAGGCCGTACCAGCCGTGGCGGATCGGCGCGCACGTCGACGACGGTGGACGTGGCACCAGAGGAACGAGGGCCGGCGTCGAGGGCGACCGCCGGCGGTGCCGCGAGCACCGGCAACACAGCCGCCACGTGCTCGGCCTCCTCGACCCCAGGTCTTGCGGTGCCCGCGCGGGCAGGGACCCCCGTCATCACGCACGGCCCCAGCGCGGCGAGCACCGCAAGGGCGGCCCGGTCCAGCGGCATACGCACCGCAACGGCGTCCCCGGCCCGCCCGAGCGGCCAGGCCAACGTGGGCTGCTGGTGGCAGACCAACGTCAACGGGCCAGGCCAGAAGGCCTCGATCGCGGTGCGCGCCGCCGGGCCTAGCGACGCGGCGATCCCGTCGATGGCGCCTCGGCGACCGACGCCGACTGCGAATGTCCTCACGGCCTGCGGTGCAACCCCCTTGACCTCGGCGAGCCTGGCCACCGCGTCTTCTCGGAAGGCGTCGGCGAGCAGGGCGTAGCGCGTCTCCGTGGGCACGAGGACGACCGCACCTCGGCGCAACGCCGCGACTGCCTCGTGGACGCCACGGGCCCGAGCCTCGTCGAGCGCATGGCCCGGCCCGGCACCACCAGCCACCAGGTCATGGATCCGGGTGGGACTCATGGCCGCTCCATCCGTGCGGACCCTGCCCAGGACGCACTCACGAAGCGCGGGCGACCCGAGAAGTCGTCGTGGCCCACGACCTCGTCCCACCCGCCGCGCGAGGCCAGGATCTCCCGCGCAGCGCCCCCTTGCACATCGGCGTGCTCGATCACCACGGCTCCGCCCGCGCCGAGCAGCCGCTCCGCGGTGGCGACGACCTCTCGGACCTCGCCCAGGCCATCCGTGCCACTGCCGAACAAGGCCCGGGCTGGGTCGTGCTCGGCCACCTCGGGCTCGCGGGGCATCGCGCCGGGAGGGATGTAGGGCGGGTTGCTCACCACGACGTCAACCGCGCCGGGAAGCAACCCGTCGGCGCCCGCCAGGGCGTCGACGGGTGATGCTCGCACCGCGCCGGCCAAGGTCCAGCCCAACGGGTCGCCAAGGGCGCCCGCTACCAGCTGCACGCGCTCGCCCGCCGGGTGCGCGGCAAGGTTGCGGGCAGCCCAACGCCGCGCCGCCGGGTCAACCTCCACGGCCAGCACCCGCGCGCTCGGCACCTCCTCGGCCACTGCCAAGGCAATCGCGCCGCTGCCAGTACCCAGGTCGACGACGACGGGCGCGCGGCCGCGGGCGACGAGCCTCTGGGCGAGCAGGATCGCGAACTCGGCCACGAGCTCAGTCTCCGGTCGGGGCACGAACACGCCCGGCCCAACGGCAAGCTCGATCGTGCGGAACCAGGCCCGTCCGAGCAGGTGCTGCAGCGGGACCCGTCGGCATCGGGCCGCGACGAGCGTGTGGAACCGGACGTCGGGGACACGCCCATCGTGCGCGACGGCGTACAGCCGGCTCCGCGGGACGCCGATCACCGCACACGCCAGTAGCTCTGCGTCGACCCACGGGCTTGGGACTCCAGCATCGGCCAAGGCTCTGGCAGCGTCGGCCAACCACCGTGGTTCGACGGCGGCGGCCCTGCCGCCATGACGCAGGGTCACCGAAGGGCCTTCACGTGCTTGCGCCATCCTCCCGAGGATCGAGCTCGGCCAGCGCGGCCAGGCGCTCAGCCTGCTCGGCGTCGATGCAGGCCTGGACGACCGCGTCCAGGTCACCGGCGAGCACCTGGTCGAGGTTGTAGGCCTTGAACCCGACCCGGTGGTCGGCGATGCGGTTCTCGGGGTAGTTGTACGTACGGATGCGCTCGGACCGGTCCACCGTTCGAACCTGGCTGCGCCGCTCCTGGGCCGCCTCGCGGTCTGCTTGCTCGCGAGCGGCCTGGAGCAGTCGCGCCCGCAGGATGCGCATCGCCTGCTCCCGGTTCTGCAGCTGGGACTTCTCGTTCTGGCAGGAGACGACGATCCCGGTCGGCAGGTGGGTGATGCGCACGGCGGAGTCGGTGGTGTTCACGCTCTGCCCGCCGGGGCCGGAGGAGCGATAGACGTCCACCCGCAGGTCGTTCTGGTCGATCTGGACCTCCGCGACGTCCTCGACCTCAGGGAGCACGAGCACGCCGGCGGCACTGGTGTGGATCCGTCCTGCACTCTCGGTGACCGGGACACGTTGGACGCGGTGCACGCCCGCCTCGTACTTCAGCCGGGCATACGGCGAGTCCTCCGCACTCGTCGACGCCCGGCCACGAACGGCGACCGTCGCGCTCGTGCAGCCACCGAGGTCGGACAGCTCGGAGTCGAGGACCTCGACGCGCCACCCGCGTCGCTCGGCGTAGCGCTCGTACATCCGAAGCAGGTCTGCGGCGAACAGCGCGGACTCCTCCCCGCCCTCTCCGGCCTTGACCTCCAGCAAAACGTCGCGCTCGTCGTCGGGGTCACGCGGCAGCAGCAGCGTCTGCAACCGAGCGGCGGCCTCAGCCGCTTCCCGGCCCAGCTCCTCGGCCTCGTCCTGGAACGACGGGTCCTCATGCGCCAGCTCCAACGCGGCGGCACGATCGCCCGTGGCTTGCCGCCAGGTGGCCAGGACCGTGGCCACAGCCCCAAGCTCGGCATGGCGACGGCCCAGCGTGCGCACCCGTCGTGGGTCGGTGTGCACGGCCGGGTCGGCGAGTGCCTGCTCGAGATCGGCACGCTCGGCGACCAGCGCCTCGGCTCTGGCCAGCAGGCCGGCCGAGAGCGCCGTCGGGGACTCCCCAGGAGCGCCGGCGAGCGCCGGACCGGTCATCACCGGTCGACCCTGATCGCCTGCGCGCGTGCGATCAGGCCTTCTTCCCGGCGTCGCTCTTGGCGTAGCGAGCCTCGAAGCGGGCCACGCGACCGCCGGTGTCGAGGATCTTCTGCTTCCCCGTGTAGAACGGGTGGCAGGCGGAGCACACCTCGGCATGGATCTTGCCGCTGGATGCCGTGCTCCGGGTCTGGAACGTCGCGCCGCAGTTGCAGGTGACGGTGGTGTCGACGTAGTCCGGGTGGATGTCGGGCTTCACGATGGCTCCTCAAGTCGTGGCCGCCGGGTCGACGCGCGCAGGTAGCGGACGTGTCGTGAACCGGGGGCGGAGCTGCAGTATTCCAGGCTTGCGGGGGTGGACCAAACCACTGGAGCCGGCCGAGCTAGTAGGGGGACGGCTTCGACAGCTGGCCGTCGACCCAGCCACGGACGGCGTCATAGGCATCCTCGAGCCACTCCAGGATGTCCTCGCCGAAGACGACGAGCAGCGCGACGAACGCACCGACGATCACGAGGCCGAGCAGGACATGGTGGACCCGGTACGCGCGCTCGGCCCGAGCCGGACCTGCCAGACGAACCTGTCCCTCACGGGTGACCTCGCAGCTCGTGCATACCCGCCAGGACGCCCTGTTCTGCGTGCCGCAGTTGGCACACGTCCACGGCTCCTTCGACGAGGCATCACTCTCGAGAGCGTCCTGCCCGCTGGCCTGCTCGAGCGACTGGTCGCTCATCGAACCCTCCATCTCACGGCACGCCAAGCACCTACCGTCCCGACAAGGATGCCTGCTGTTCCACGGCCACGGATCAGCCGGTCAGCCGATCGCCGGGCCGTGGAGGCCACCGCAGGTGCTTCAGTCGACCTCGGGGAGCCCGGGGGCCGTCGGCGTCGTCTTCTGGACCTGCATGAGGAACTCGTAGTTGGATCGCGTCTCCCGCAGCTTGGAGAGCAGGAGCTCGATGCCCTGAAGGCTGTCGAGAGCGGAGAAGACCCGGCGGAGCTTCCAGACGACCTTGAGCTCGTCGTTGGCCATGAGGATCTCCTCCTTCCGCGTCCCGGACGCGTCCACGTCCACAGCCGGGAAGATGCGCTTGTCCGCGAGCCTGCGGTCGAGCTTGAGCTCCATGTTGCCCGTGCCCTTGAACTCCTCGAAGATCACCTCGTCCATCTTCGACCCGGTCTCGACCAGTGCCGTGGCCAGGATGGTGAGGGAGCCACCGTCCTCGATGTTGCGCGCGGCACCGAAGAACTTCTTCGGCGGGTACAGGGCGCTGGAGTCCACACCCCCGGAGAGGATGCGGCCGCTGGCCGGTGCAGCGAGGTTGTAGGCACGACCGAGTCGCGTGATCGAGTCCAGCAGCACGACCACGTCGTGGCCGAGCTCGACGAGGCGCTTGGCCCGCTCGATGGCGAGCTCGGCGACGGTGGTGTGGTCTTCGGCAGGGCGGTCGAAGGTGGAGGCGATGACCTCCCCCTTGACCGTGCGCTGCATGTCGGTGACCTCTTCCGGCCGTTCGTCGACGAGGACGACCATGAGGTGGCACTCGGGGTTGTTCGTGGTGATCGCATTGGCGATCGCCTGCAGGACCATGGTCTTGCCGGCCTTGGGCGGCGAGACGATGAGGCCCCGCTGGCCCTTGCCGATCGGCGCCACCAGGTCGATCACCCGAGTGGTGAGCACACCAGGCTCGGTCTCCAGTCGGAGCCGGTCCTGCGGGTACAGGGGAGTGAGTCGGCTGAAGTCGGTCCGTTGCGCGGCCGCAGCAGGCTCGCCACCGTTGATCGTGTCGATCCGCACCATGGCGTTGAACTTCTGCTGCTTGTCACCCTCGCGGGGCTGACGGACCGCGCCAGTCACGGCGTCGCCCTTGCGAAGGTTGTTGCGCCGCACCAGGGACATCGACACGTAGACGTCGTTGGAGCTGGGCAGGTACCCCGCCGTGCGGAGGAAGGCGTAGTTGTCCATCAGATCGACGATGCCGGCCACTGGGAGCAGCACGTCGTCGTCGGTCACCTGTGGCTCGTCACCACGCGGGCCCCGGTCCCGGTTCCGGCCACGACGACGGCGGCGGCTGCCACGGTCGTCGCCGCGGTCGTCACGACCGTCCGGCCCCTGGTTCTGCTGGTTCTGCTGGCTCTGCTGGGTCCCTCGGCCGTCCTGGCGAGTTCGCTCGCCCTGGGTGCGCTGCCCGCCCTGGTCGGCCTGGGCCTGCCTGGCCTGCTGGACCGCCCCGCCGGAGGCGCTTGCCCGCTCGGCCCGCACCGCAGGCTGCTCAGCCTGCTCGCCGGTGGTCCGCTGGGCCGGCCGAGCCTGCGGTTCCGCCTCACCCGGCCCGGACGAGGTCGACTTCGCACTCGGCGGCGAACCGGCCGCAGCGATCGCCTCGATCAGCTGGCTCTTGCGCATCCGCTTGGCACCGACGATGCCCATGGATGCCGCCGTGGCCTGAAGCTCGGGCAGCAGCATCCCGGACAGCCCGGCAGCAGGCTTGGCTGGAGGGGTGCTGGTTGCGCTGGCCTCGACCTGCGGCTCTGCGATGACGTCGGTGGAGTCTGTCAAGGGGGGTCCTTCCTGGACCACCGGCGGGGACGTCCCATCGGTGGGTGCCGGTGACGTCGGTGACGTCTGCTGGTACCGGCCTGGCGCCGGCACCGACGACGCGGGGCAGGCGGAGGAGCGTGGGCGACGCGACCGGCGAGAGATCGCCGACCAACGATTGGGTCATCGGGGGGACTCGACACTGCTCCTTCGAGGTCTCGCCGGGAAGATGGAGCACATCTGGCCCGAGCGGCACACCTGGAGTCGCTGTCGCGTCCGAGAACCGGACGACTGCGTCGTTGACGACGTTAGCACGAACATCGGCGGACTCCTTCATCGAGGGCACAGACGCGCCTTGCTCAGCCGGCACGCACCTGGGCACCGGCGCTGAGGACCGCCAGCCGATGCAGCGCCCAGTCGGCCGGGACGAGCCGATCCAGCGATGCCGCCGCCGCGTCGCCGGCGGCATGCAGCACGAGCACGCTCGGGCCGGCGCCCGACACGACACCGGCCAGCCCGGCGGCGCGGAGTCGTTCGATCAGGGCCATCGACTCCGGCATCGCGGCAGCGCGGAACCGCTGGTGCAGCAGGTCCTCGGTCCCCGGCAGCAGCAGGTCCGGGCGCCGGGTGACCGCCTCGACCAGCAGCGCCGTCCTGGCCACGTTCCATGCCGCTTCGGCGTGCTGGACGGCGTCGGGCAACAGGTTGCGGGCCAGGCGGGTCGGCAGCCTCGCCCGTGGCACAAGCACCGCCGCGCGGAGGTCCTCGGACACCCCGACGCTCACCGCAGCAACATCCGGCAGTGGGTCGGTCGGGTCCACCTCGGGTGCGCCCCAGGCGATCGTGAGGCCGCCGAGGAGGCACGCCGCAACGTTGTCCGGGTGACCCTCCAGCTGCGTCGCCAGGCGCAGGACGAGCTCGTCGGTCAGCGCTGCACCCCGCTCACCCGCGACGAGACGGGCGATCAGCAGGCCCGCCACGGAGGCCGCCGCCGAGGAACCCAGCCCACGCCCGTGGGGGATCCGGTTGACGGCTCGAAGCCGCAGCCCGGGCTGCGGGGCGCCGAGGTGGTCCAGCCCCAGCCTGAACGCACGGACCACGAGATGGCCCTCGTCGAGGGGCAGGCACCCCGCGCCCTCACCCACGACCTGGACCTCGCAACCGGCGTCGGTCACCACGGCCTCGACGTCGTCGAGCAGGTCGAGCGCGAGCCCGAGGCAGTCGTACCCGGGACCGAGGTTCGCCGAGGTGGCCGGCACCCGCACCCGCACGCGCACCGGGGTGCCCTCAGGCAAGGTCGAGCGCCTCTGCCGCGGCAGCGGCCTGCGCAGGAACCCGCACGGCCTCGATCTCGCCATGGCCTGCCAAGGCCGTCTCGACATCCTTGAGCCCATGGCCGGTCACCGTCACGACCACCGTCTGGTCGCGCTCGAGGCGACCCAGCTCGGCTGCCTCGAGGAGTCCGGCCACGGGCGCTGCGGAGGCCGGTTCGACGAACACGCCGTCGTGGGCCGCCAAGGCGGCCTGGGCGGCAAGGATCTGTGCGTCGGTGACCAGCGTGATCTGACCCCCGGAGTCGTCGCGGGCGGCCACGGCCAGGTCCCAGGATGCTGGGTTCCCGATCCTGATCGCCGTCGCCACGGTCTCCGGCGACGGCACCGGCGCCCCGTGCACCAACGGGGCTGCTCCCGACGCCTGCACGCCCCACATCGCCGGGGTGCGGGTGGCAGGGCCGTCGGCGGCGTACTCCAGATACCCGAGCCAGTACGCCGAGATGTTTCCGGCGTTCCCGGTGGGCAGCACGTGCAGGTCCGGCGCGTCACCCAGGTCGTCGACCACCTCGAAGGCGGCCGTCTTCTGCCCCTGCAGGCGGAACGGGTTGACCGAGTTCACCAGCGCGACTGGGTAGTCCGCGGCAAGGTCGCGCGCCACCGTCAGGCAGTCGTCGAAGTTGCCGTCGACCTGGACCACGCGCGCGCCGTGGACGATGGCCTGGGCCAGCTTCCCACGGGCGATCTTGCCCGCCGGGATGAGCACAGCGGGCAGCATCCCGGCCCGCACGGCATAGGCGGCGGCAGAGGCGCTGGTGTTCCCGGTCGAGGCACACACGACGGCCTTGGCGCCCTCCTGGGCGGCCTTCGAGATCGCGAGCGTCATCCCGCGGTCCTTGAAGGATCCCGTCGGGTTGTCCCCCTCCACCTTGAGGAGCACCCGGCAACCGGTCCGCCCCGAGAGCCACTGGGCCGGCACGAGCGGGGTCCCGCCCTCGCGAAGCGTGACCACGGGGGTCTCGGCCTGGACCGGGAGCCGGTCTCGGTACTCCTCGATCACACCTCGCCACAACCGCGCCATCGGCTACTCCCCCACCACGCGCAGGACGGACCGCACCGAACGGACAACCGCTGCTGCTCGAAGCGACGAGACCGTGTCAGCGAGCGCGCCATCGGTGGCGACGTGCGTCACCACCACCAGCTCGGCGTCCTCGTCCCCGCGAGCCTGCTGGCGGACCGACTCGATCGACACGCCGTTGGCAGCGAACACCCCCGCGACCTGGGCGAGGACGCCAGGGAGGTCGTCCACGTCGAGGACGATGTGGTACCGCGTCAGGACGTCGCGAACCGGCGCCACCTCGAGGGCCGCGTAGGCGCTCTCGCCTACCCCCAGCACGCCCTGGACACGGTTGCGGGCCGCGGTCACGAGGTCGCCCAGCACGGCGCTGGCCGTCGGTGCGCCACCGGCTCCCCGCCCGTAGAACATCAGCTCACCGGCAGCGTCGGCCTCCACGAAGACGGCATTGAACGCCTCACGCACACTGGCCAACGGGTGGCTTCGCGGGATCATCACCGGCATGACCCGGGCGTTGACCGCCCCGTTCGGCAGCTGCTCGGCGATGGCCAGCAGCTTGACGACGGCCTGCATCGCCCGGGCGCTGGCCACGTCGTCCGCCGTCACCCCAGTGATGCCCTCGCGGTGAACCTGTTCGACGGGGACTCGCGTGTGGAAGGCGAGCGAGGCGAGGATGGCGGCCTTCGAGGCGGCATCGAAGCCCTCCACGTCGGCCGTCGGGTCGGCCTCGGCATAGCCAAGCGCCTGGGCCTCGGCGAGCGCGTCGGCCAGCTCTGAGCCTGAGCTGTCCATCCGGTCCAGCACGAAGTTCGTGGTCCCGTTGACGATGCCGAGCACGCGCCGCACCCGGTCGCCCACCAACGACTCCCGCAGCGGACGCAGCAGCGGGATGGCTCCGGCGACAGCCGCCTCGAAGTACAGGTCGACGCCATGCTCGGCGGCCGCCTCGAACAGCTCGATCCCATGCTCAGCGACCAGGGCCTTGTTCGCCGTGACCACCGAGCTCCCGTTGGCCATGGCGTCCAGGATCCAGCTCCGGGCCGGCTCGATGCCGCCGACCAGCTCGACGACCAGGTCCGGCTTCTCGCCGATGAGCGCCGCGACGTCGGTGGTCAGCAAGGAGGGGGGCACCGACTCACGTGGACGCACAAGGTCTCGTACCGCCACGCCCACCAGCTCCAGCGGGCTGCCCACCCGAGCCTGCAGGTCGGCCCGGTGCTCGGCGAGCAGCCGAACCACCTCGGTGCCGACGGTTCCGCAGCCGAGCAGGGCCACCCGCAAGGGCTGATCCATGGAGTCCTCCACCACACGGCGACCGCACCGGTCGCCCATCTCGACGTCGCGACGCCCAGTCGCGCTCAGGCAGCAGCCAGGCCGTCCGCCTGGGCACGCGCCATTGTTCCACGCCCCAGACCGACTCAGCCCACGTCGCAGGCCATCAGGTCCGCCACCGTCTCGCGCCGGACGATCGGTTCGGCGGAGGCGGGCCCCACCGAGAGGACCGGGGGTCGCAGCGCATGGTTGTAGTTGCTCGCCATGGAACGGCAGTAGGCCCCCGTCGCGGCAACCGCCAGGAGATCGCCCGGACGAAGATCGGCCGGCAGCCACGCCTCCCGGACCAGAACGTCACCGGTCTCGCAGTGCTTGCCCACCACCCGGCACCGCATCTGCTCCCCGGCAGGCAGCCGGTTCGCCAGGGTGACGGTGTACTCGGCGTCGTAGAGCGCGGTGCGGATGTTGTCGCTCATCCCTCCGTCCACGCTGACGTAGGTGCGGATGCCGTCGACGTCCTTGACCGTCCCCACGCGATACAGCGTCAGCCCGCTGGGGCCGACGACAGCGCGGCCCGGCTCCACGCTGACCCGTGGTTGGGCCAAGCCCGCCGAGCGGCACTCACGAGCGACGATCTCTCGCAGGCGGGCGGCGACGGCGGGTACCGGTTCTGGGTCGTCGGAGGCAACGTAGGCGATCCCGAACCCGCCACCGAGGTCGACCTCCTCGAGCTCGACCCCGTGCTCGTCCCGGACTGCCGCCAGCAGGCCGACGACCCGATGGGCGGCCAGCTCGAAGCCGGCGGTGTCGAAGATCTGCGAGCCGATGTGGGAGTGCAGCCCACGCAAGGCGAGCTCGGGTGCGGCCAGGACGCGCCGGACGGCCTCAGCAGCCGCCCCCGATGCCAAGGAGAATCCGAACTTCACGTCCTCGTGCGCGGTGGCGATGTACTCGTGGGTGTGTGCCTCGACTCCCACGGTGACTCGCACGAGCACCGGCTGCAGCCGGTCGTGTGCCGCCGCCACCATCCGGAGCCGGTCCAGCTCGACGAAGGAGTCCACCACGACGAGACCCACACCGGCAGACACCGCAAGCTCGAGCTCCTGCAGGGACTTGGTGTTGCCGTGCAGGGCGATGCGCCCGGGAGGGAAGCCCGCATCCAAGCCGACGCTGAGCTCGCCGTGGGAGCAGACGTCGAGGCCGAGCCCCTCCTCGTGGACCCACCGCGCGACGCTGCGACTGAGGAATGCCTTGGCCGCGTAGTAGGCCGCAGGCGCTGCGGTCAGGTCGGGAGTGGCGGCGACGCCGTCACCGAAGGCGACGGCGAAGGCCCGCGCGCGGGCCCGGAAGTCCGGCTCGTCCAGCAGCACGGCCGGAGTCCCAGCCTCCTCGGCCAGTCGTCGGAGATCGTGGGAGTACAGGCGCATCGCCCCGTCTGGGCCACGCGCGACACCGGCGGACCAGACGTTGGTGGCGAGTGCTGCCGGGTCGCTGGGGGGCACGCCCGGTCCGGCCTCCGGCAGGAGATCGGCGTGCCTCGGACCGGCCGGATGTGCGCGCATGACACCAAAGCCTAGGAAGGCCCACCCTGCTCTGCCTCACCAGCCGGGTCTGCTGGCACATCACCCGGCATTGACATGGAACGCCCTGGCATCGGCTCGGCTCCGGGCTCGTGCTCGATAGGGGCATCTGCCGACCTGGCCCAGCGTCCGTACCGGTTTGCCCACGGGCCGGCGCTGACCCCGTGACCCAGCACGCTCAGGAGCACCGTCACCGTGATCACGCCCACAGCGTCGACGGCGACCTGGTTGTCCAGCCCCAGCTCTTCGACGGCGAGGAGCGCGAACACGATGGAGGCCAGGCCACGTGGCCCGAACCAGCCGAGGAACAGCACCGTCTGCCGCCGGAACCCCGACCCCACCATCGCCAAGGCCACCGGCCCGATTCGCAGCACGGTCAGCACCAACACCGCCAGCACCACCCACTGCCACCGAAGCCCGTCCTCCAGAACGCCAACCACGAGCACACCGGCCAGGAACCAGATCGCATAGCCCAGCAGGTCCGCCAACAGCTCCAGGGTCTCGGACGTCTCCTCCTCCTCCTCCAGACACATGGCGGTGCGGCCGAAGGCAAGACCACCGAGGAACGCCGCCACGAAGGCGTTGCCCTCGAGCAAGTAGCTGGCACCGAAGAGCACGAACGGCACCATGAGCACCGCCACAGCCCGGCCACGCAGGGTGCTCAGCTCGCGCACCATGGAGGCGTCCACGGCGCGGGCCGCAACGAATCCGCCGAGGATGCCGACCCCGGCCCCGATGGCCAACGGCACCAGCCCCACCTGCAGGACCGGGTTGCCCGGAGGCCCGCCCTCGGTCTGCTCGACCGCGGCCAACGCGATCAGCACCACGGGGGTGGCCAAACCGTCGTTGAGCCCACTCTCGACGTTGAGGGCACGTCGCACCCGGGCTGGAACCACAGGGTTGAGGACAGTCTGGGCACCGAGCCCGGCGTCGGTCGGGGTGAGCGCGGCAGCCACGAGCAGGGCGCCGGCCAGGCCCAGCTCCGGCAGGAGCAGTCCGGCCACCACCATGGTGAGCAGGAGTGCCAGCGGGAAGCCGATCGCGAGCAGCCGCAGTGGCACCACCGGGTCTCGGCGCAGCTGGCGCAGCCGCACCGTGGTGGCGTCGTGGAACAGGACGACGACGAGCGTCGCCTCGGCCAGCAGCTTCACGGCGCCTGGTTCGAGCAGCGGGGAACCGGACTCATCGGCGCCGAGCAGGCCCGCCAGCGGTTGCTGCAGCAAGGCCCCGGCGGCCACGAACGCGATAGGCGCGGTCAGCTGCCAGCGCGCCGCCCGTCTCGCGATGAGGGCCCAGGCCATGACGAGCAGGCCGAACCACAGCAGGAAGGCCTCGGGCACGGCACGAGCGTAGTGTCGAGGGCCTCACCTGCACCCTCGAGCGCTACATCCGCTCCGGTGCCTCCACGCCCAGCAAGCCCAACCCGTTGGCAAGCACCACGCGGGTGGCTGCGACCAGCGCCAGCCTGGCCCGGTGGAGCTCGCCGACCTCCTCGTCGCCGTGCGGCAACACCCGGCAGGCGTCGTAGAAGCGGTGGAACGTCCCGGCAAGCTCTTCGAGGTAGCGGGCAACCCGGTGAGGCTCCCGAAGCTCGGCCGCCGAGGCGACGATGCGCGGGAACTCCCCCAGCGCGCCGAGCAGGGCCCCCTCTCGCTCGTCGCGCAGGACCGACGGGTCGAACGCGGTGTGGTCCAGGCCGAGCTCGGCGGCGTTGCGAAGGATGGAGGACAGGCGCGCGTGGGCGTACTGAACGTAGTAGACCGGGTTGTCGGCGGTGGCACTGGTGATGACGTCGAGGTCGAGCGTCATCGGTGAGTCGGCCGGTGACCGGCACAGCGAGTAGCGCACCGCGTCGACCCCGGCGATGTCCACCACGTCCTGGAGCGCCACGATCGTGCCGGCCCGTTTGGAGAGCTTGAGCTCGCTGCCGTCCTTGAGGACGGTGACCATCTGCCCGATGAGGACCTGCAGGTGCTCGTCAGGCTCGTCGCCGGCGCAGGCCGCCATCGCTCGAAGCCTGCCGACGTAGCCGTGGTGGTCCGCGCCGAGCAGGTAGAGGCAAAGGTCGAAGCCACGCTCGCGCTTGTCCACGTAGTAGGCGGTGTCGGAGGCGAAGTAGGTGTACTCGCCGTCCTGCTTCACCAGGACGCGGTCCTTGTCGTCGCCGAAGTCAGTGGTCCGCATCCACAGGGCGTCGTCGGCACTGTAGGTGTGCCCTTGACCGGCCAGCACGTCCAAGCCGTGCGCGACCTTGCCCGAGGTGTGCAGGCCACGCTCAGAGGCCCAGACGTCGAAGTGCGTCCGGAACGCGCCGAGCTGCTCCTGGTGCTCGGCCAGCTGGCGGGCGTAGCCCTCCTCACGGAACGCGGCGACCTGCTCGTCCTCCGGGAGCGTGAGAAGCTGAGGGTGCTCGGCGGCGATCCGGCGGCCCATCTCGGTGATGTAGGCACCGTGGTAGCCATCCGGTGGCGTGGGCCTGTCGTTCGCGGCGGCCATCAACGACTCGCCGAAGCGGTCCATCTGGACGCCGCGGTCATTGACGTAGAACTCGCGGGCAACCTGTGCGCCGGCCGCGCTCAGGACGCGCCCGATCGCGTCGCCGACCGCGGCCCAGCGGGTGTGCCCCAGGTGCAGGGGGCCGGTTGGGTTGGCAGAGATGAACTCGACGTTCACGCGGCGCCCGGCGAGCTGGTTGCCGCGGCCGTACGCCGGCCCGGCATCGATGATCGCGCGTGCGATCTCGCCCTGCGCCGCCGCCTCAACCGTGATGTTGACAAACCCGGGCCCGGCCACGTCCACGGCAGCGAGTGCGGGGTCGCGCCGCATCACGTGAGCAAGTGCGTTCGCGATCGCCCGTGGGGCCAGGCCGACCCGCTTGCCGATCTGGAGCGCGACGTTGGTGGCGTAGTCACCGTGCTCAGGGTTGCGGGGACGCTCGATGGTGACGGTCTCGGGCACTGCCGCCGGGTCGCCGCCAAGCCCTGCCACGACGTCGGGCAGGAGGGCAGCCACTGTCGCGGCAAGGTCTTCCGGGGTCACCGGCCGAAGGCTAGTGCCCCTGGCTCGGGGGCGCGATCGACCGGCGTGACGAGGCGTCCCAGGACTTGACGAGGCGTCCCAGGACTTGACGAGGCGTCCCAGGACTTGACGAGGCGTCCCAGGACTTGACGAGGCGTCCCAGGACTTGACGAGGCGTCCATGCCGCGCAAACCCCCAAGTCGCCCACTTGACGTGATCATTCTGAGCCTGGGGGCCGCTGCTAGGCTGAGCGCCGCTCATCAGAGCCCCCTGGCCCCCGTAGCTCAGGGGATAGAGCACCGCCCTCCGGAGGCGGGGGCGCAGGTTCGAATCCTGCCGGGGGCGCCAGCGCCCCCATGGCCTCCTCGGCGTCGGCCTACTCGGCGTCGAACGTCACCAGCGCGAAGACCGCGCCCTGAGGGTCCTCCGCCATCGCGAACGTCATGCCGCCGCCACCCATGACGTCGGTGACGGCTGTGCCCGCGAGCCTGCTGCTGGTCGCCAGCGCTGCTTGGAGGTCATCGACCACGAAATAGACCGACCAGAAGGACGGGACCTCCGTCGGGACCTCGGCCGGCATCGGGAGCAACCCGCCGATCGAGGTGTCCTCGGACTGCTTGGCGTCCAGGCGGGCAATGAAGTAGTCCGAGCCCTCAGCGCCGTCGGTGCGCTCCCACCGCCACCCGAACAGCTCTTCGTAGAACGGCATCGCCGCGGCTGGGTCACGCGTCTGCAGCTCGTTCCACCCCACCGTGCCGTGGACGTTGAAGCGGTCCGCGCCCTGGTGCTCCTGCGGCTGCCACAGCCCGAGCACGGCGCCGGAGGGATCACCAAGCATCGCCATCCGGCCGGAGGTCATCACGTCCATGCCCGGCATGACCACGGATCCGCCGGCACCAGGGGCAGCCGCGACCACCTCGTCGAGGTCGCCGACGATCACGTACGTCGTCCACACCGGAGGCATCCCCGGTTCCTGCTGCCCTGGAGGCAAGGGACCCATTCCAGCGACGACGTCGCCATCGAGGCTGCACATCGTGTAGGGCGGGCCCATGTCCGTCGGGACGTCCTCGAACGTCCAGCCGAGCAGCTCGCCGTAGTAGGCCTTGGCGGCGTCGACGTCGGGAGTGCTGAGGTCCACCCAGCCAGGGAATCCGTTGGGGTAGCGCATGCCTCGACGCTACGCCAACCGCCCGGGTCTGCCCAGACCCAACGAGTCCGGCTACCGGGAGGCGATCTCCAGGTAGGACCGGGCAGGCTCACCAAGGTAGACCTGGCGCGGGCGGCCGATCTTCGTCGACGGGTCGGCGATCATCTCCCGCCACTGCGCGATCCATCCGGGAAGACGACCGAGCGCGAACAGCACGGTGAACATCTTCGTCGGGAAACCCATCGCCTTGTAGATCAAGCCGGTGTAGAAGTCGACGTTCGGGTACAGCTTGCGCTCGATGAAGTAGTCGTCGGCCAGCGCCAGGTCCTGGAGCTGGATGGCGATGTCGAGCAGCGGGTCGTGGCTCCCCACCCGCTCGAACACCTGCTGGGCGAGGTCCTTGACGATCGTGCCGCGGGGGTCGAAGTTGGTGTAGACCCGGTGCCCGAACCCCATGAGCCGAACCCCGGGCTCCTTGTCCTTGACACGATTCACGAACGCCGACACGTCCCCCCCATCGGCCGCGATGGTGGAAAGCATCTCCAGCACCGCCTGGTTGGCGCCGCCGTGGAGCGGGCCGAACAGCGCGTTGACCCCCGCCGAGACCGAGGCGAAGAGGTTGGCGTGGCTCGAGCCCACCATGCGCACCGTCGACGTCGAGCAGTTCTGCTCGTGGTCGGCGTGCAGCAGCAGGATCGTGTCCAGCGTCTTGGCCTGGATCGGGTCCACCTCGTAGGGCTCGGCCGGGACCCCGAACGTCAGGCGGAGGAAGTTGGTGACGTAGTCAAGGTCGTTCTGCGGGTACAGGAACGGCTGCCCGATGGACTTCTTGTAGGCATAGGCCGCGATGGTGGGCACCTTGGCCAGCAGGCGGATGGTGCTGATCTCCACCTGCTCCGGGTCGAACGGGTCCAGGCTGTCCTGGTAGAACGTGGACAGGGCGCTGACGGCCGATGAGAGCACGGCCATGGGGTGGGCGTCGCGGGGGAAGCCGTCGAAGAAACGCTTGAGGTCCTCGTGCAGGAGCGTGTGCCGGGAGATGCGTTCGACGAAGTCGTCGAGCTCGGGGGCCGTCGGCAGGTGGCCGTAGATGAGCAGGTAGGCGGCCTCCAGGAACGACGATCGCTCTGCCAGCTGCTCGATCGGGTAGCCGCGGTACCGCAGGATGCCGGCATCCCCGTCGATGTACGTGATCGCCGACGTGCAGGCCGCCGTGTTGACGAAGCCGATGTCCAGCGTGACCTCACCGGTCTGCTTCAGCAGGCCGGAGACGTCGATGCCGCCCGGCCCCTCGGTCGCGGGCGCATACCCCAGTGAGAGGTCTCCATCGGGTCGTTGCAGGCGATAGCCGGACACAGGGCCCCCTCAGTCGCTGGTCGGCGCGGGTTCGCGCTCGCTTCCTCGATGCTCGTCCCTGAGTCTGCCAACCCCCGAGTGGGGACCACCACCCCGGCGGCGTCCCGTGAGACACGTCACGGGGTAGCCCGCCTCGCCTCCACGACCCGAGTCACCCGGCGCGTGGTGACCCGAACGAGCACGCCCAGGACGGCAAGGTTCACCACTTGCTGCACCGTGACGAGCGCTCGAGCGGTCTGCCCGGCGGGGGTGACATCACCGAAGCCGACGGTGGTGAACGTCGACACGGCGAAGTAGAGGGCGTCGACCCGGGTCACCAGCCCGTCGAAGTCGTCGCCCGGCTGCCCGGAGGTCGCCATCACGAAGTAGACGAACGCGAAGCTGAGCAGGTAGAACTCGGCGAACAGCAGGATCAGCATGAGGGCCTGCAGCAACGGGCGTCGGGCGTTGTCGAGCTTGGGCAGGGCGTACACGTAGAGGATCACCGACAACGTCAGCGCGCCGAGGAACAGGACCGCGAACGCCGCCAGGTCAAGTGTGTCGACGTCCTGGAACGGGGCCCTGAAGTAGGCGAGCAGGAACAGGACCGCGGCGAGCGCCCCCAGCAGGATGGCCCAGCTCCGGGCAGCGGCTTCGCTCGATCCCGCCTCGTCGACCACGTGGCTTGCCTCCACGACACCCACGCTAGCCCGCTGAGCGCCGGGTACGGTCGCGACATGACCAGCCGAGCACTCAGCGGGGGTCCCTACGACGTGCAGATTGTCGAGGTTTCACCGCGGGACGGCCTGCAGAACGAGCCACGGCTGCTGGACACCGGGACCAAGGCAGCCTTGGTCCGGCGGCTGGCCGCCGCTGGACTCACCAGGATCGAGACGTCAAGCTTCGTAAACCCCCGCCTGGTCCCACAGATGGCCGACTCGGAGCAGGTGATGACCGCACTGGCAGACCGGACGACGTTCGCCGCCATCGGCCTGGTGCTGAACGAGCGAGGCCTGGGGCGCGCACTGGCCGCCGGTGTCGACGAGGTCAACGCCGTCGTGGCCGCGTCCGACGGTTTCGCCCGGCGCAACAACGGATGCGGCGCTGCCCAGACGATCGCGCGGGCGGCACGAGTCGTCGCGGCCGCCAAGGCCGTCGGGGTGCCCGTCTCGGTCACCGTGTCCACCGCATTCGGTTGCCCATTCGACGGCGAGGTGGCACCGGGTCGCGTCGAGGATGTCGTGGCCCAGGTCGCGGCCGCCGGTCCGGACGAGATCGCCCTTGCCGACACCATCGGCGTCGGTGTCCCCGGCCAGGTCCGAGACCTCGTCGAACGTGCCGGCCGCGTCGCCGACGGGATCCGGCTGCGAGCCCACTTCCACAACACGCGGAACACGGGGTACGCGAACGCCCTCGCGGCTGCGGAGGCTGGTGTCCGGGTGCTCGATGCCAGTGCGGGCGGTATCGGTGGCTGTCCGTTCGCACCCAACGCCACCGGCAACATCGCCACCGAGGACTTGCTCTACCTGCTGCACCGGTCGGGCTTTCGCACCGGAATCGACGAGGACGCGGTCGCCGAGGTCGGCGCCTGGGTGTCGGATCTCCTCGGCTACGAACGGCCGCCGGCGATGGTCGGACGAGCCGGGCCCTTCCCCCGGCCTTCGAGCGCTTCCGGCTGAGCCCTCAGCGCTTGCGGATCTTGCGGCTCACCGCCCGGGTCGACATCACGAGCAAGGTCAGCAGCACACCGGTGAGCAGGCTGCCGAGGATCATGAGCCACAGCGGGAGTGTCGCCTCGTACCCCAGGAAGCTGACCGGCACGCTCTCCAGGTTGGAGATGACGAAGATCGTGGCGACCACAGCGATCGCGGCCACCAGCAGGAGCGTGAAGAAGCGGGCGACGGACGATCCCGCCGATGCCGCCTTCGACTGACGCTGCTCCGGCTGGCCACCGCCGGACACGTCGTCCTCGTAGATCGCGCGGGTCTGGTCATCACTCACAGGACCACGCTAGCCGCTGGAGGAAGGGCTCGCTGGTTCCGACGAGCCCACCACATGCCACGCCGAGGGCGCGGGCCTCCTCGACGATCCGATCGGCGAAGAAGCCGCGCGCCACCAGGGCAGGCACGAGTGCCTGCACAGCGTCGCCCTGAGCCCGCATCTCGCCGCAGACCTCTCGTGGCCGAAGCCCCGGACCAGAGGCGTGCGCGACGCGGACGGCGTTCCAGGGACCCCGCCGCGTCCAACGGGCAGCCGCGAGGTCCCAGGCCTGCAGGACATCCGGGTCACTCGACCCAGCGGTGACGACGACGACGGCCGCGGCCGGGTCGGGGAGCAGCCCGGCGTCCATCGAGGAGTCGACGATGGCCGCCAACGTCCACGAGGCGTCCTCGGTCATCAGCGGCGGGTCCGTGGCACCAACTCTGCCGCGGACCCCCTCGCCCGACGCAGCCACCGCTGCCGGGACGTCGTGGCGCACGTGGTAGCCCTTGCTGAGGAACAGCGGCAGGACCGTCACCTGGGCGCTCGAGCAGGCCCCGACGACCTCCGGCGCCGACGGGTCCTCGTGCTCAAGGAAGGCGGCGTGCACAGGGCGGGAGCCCAGGCGCCGTGACAACGCCGCGGCCAAGGAGCGGACGTCCGCACCGTGACGTCGATCTGGGCTGCCGTGGCTGAGCAGCACGACCGACGCGCTCACGTCGTCACCGCCGCCGGCACGCCCGCGGCCTCTTCGAGATCTCGCGGCGCGGCCGCGAACCCGGCCTGGCCGGATGGTCGGGCCAGGTCGCCGAGCCACGGACGTAGGGCGACGACGTCGCCGACCACGACCACCGCGGGAGGCCCGGCTCCAGCCGCTTCGGTGCGCTCGGCGATGTCGGCAAGGCTGCCGACGATAGTGCGCTGGCGGTCCGTCCACCCCCGCTCGATCACCGCAACCGGCGTAGCCGGACGACGCCCGGCCCCGACGAGCGCATCGGCGATCTCCGCCAGGCGCGCGACCGCCATGAGCAGGACCAGCGTCGCGTCGCTCGGGGCCGCCTGGGCGCGGGCCATCAGGTCCGGCACGCCGGCGTGTCCGGACGCCACCACGAACGAGGTGGCGACTCCCCGATGCGTCACCGGGATCCCGGCCGCCGCCGGCACCGAGAGCGCGCTGGTCACCCCGGGGACCACCTCGACCGCGATGCCAGCCTCGAGGCAGGCCAAGGCCTCCTCCCCGCCGCGACCAAGGACGAACGGGTCCCCACCCTTCAGCCGGACCACGTCCGCGCCTGCCAGCGCATGCTCGATGAGCACCCGATTGATCTCCTCCTGCGTCAACGTGTGCCGTCCAGGTCGCTTCCCGGCGTCCACGACCACCACCTCCGGTCCCACCTCGGTGAGCACTGCAGCCGGTACGAGGCGGTCGACGACGACCACGTCTGCACGGCGCAGCAGCCGCCGGGCTCGCAACGTCATCAGGTCCGGGTCGCCGGGCCCGGCCCCGACCAGCGCGACTCGTCCGAGCGGACCGGCGAACGGCGTGTCGGCGGCCGGTGGACCCGTGGGGGCCGCCGGCGGCCGGCGGCGGTGCGGGCGCAGCGAGACCTCGCCGGCTTGAAGAGCACGGAGCAACCCGTCCTTGACCGCCACGGCACGCCCGGGGTCCCTGCCGGCCGAGACCGCCACCTGCACGTCCTCGACGACCCCGGTGGCAGCGGTCCACGCTGCCGAGCGTCTCGCACTGGAGGCCCGGACGGTCCAGACGCGGCGGTCCTCGCCAGCCTGAGCCACCTCGGCGTCGACAGCGGCCAGTCCAGTGCAGGCATGCGCGAACCAGACACCATCCAGGTCCGTCGGGACGAACGGTCGCTCCTCCCACGCCAGGCTCCCCGCGTCAGCGAGGGCACGCAGCCGCGGGTCGGCGCGCGGCGCGACGACGCGCACCCGCGCGCCGGCGAGCACGAGCCGCTCGGCTCGCCTGGTCCCGACGGGCCCGGCGCCGACGACGAGGACCGCCTTGTCGCGCAGGTCGAGGAAGACCGGGTAGTTCGGCCCCGGCACGCTCACAGGTGCAGCCCGCACTCGGTCTTGTCCGAGCCCGGCCACCGGCCCTCGCGAGGGTGTTCCTCGGGTCCCACTGCGCGGGTGCACGGCGCGCAGCCGATGGACCGGTACCCGATCTGCCGCAAGGAGTTCTCCAGCAGGCCGTACTTGGCGACGCAGGCATCCACCTGCGCGTCGCTGTAGCTCGCCAAGGGATTGAGCTTGATCAGTCCGCGGCGCGCGTCCCACTCCACCACCGAGGCGCCACGCCGGCCCGGGTGGTCGGCGCGACGAACTCCGGTGACCCAGGCGTCGTAGCCGACGAGGCCAGCGTCCATCGGCGCGGCCTTGCGCATCGCACAGCAGGCGTCGGGGTCACGGGCGAAGAGGTCCGGCCCGTGGGCCGCGTCCTGCTCGGGGACGGACAGCACCGGCTGCAGCGTGCGCACCCGCACCTCGTGGCAGGCAGCGACCGCGTCGCGCAGGCCCAGCGTCTCGACGAAGTGGTACCCGGTGTCGACGAACAGGACATCTACCCCCGGGAGCGCACGAGCAGCCAGGGCCGGCATCAGCGTGTCAGCCATGGAGGCGGCCACCGCGATCCGTTCGGTGCCCAGAATCGCACCGAAGAAGGTGAGCACCTCCAGCGGGTCGGCCTCGTCGTCGAAGCGCGCGGCACCAGTCTCGGCCAGGGCCTGCAGCTCGGGCACCGGACGACGAACCGGACGGGTGTCACCCCTGCTCATCGCAGCGATGCTTCCGGAGCGCGGACGGTCCACTGCGCGAAGGACTCGTCCATCGCTCGCTCGTCGAGGTAGCGGCGCAGCACCCGTTCCACGTAGTCGGTGAGCTCGTCGCCGGCGAGTCGATGCCCGCGCAGCGACGAGCCGAACTCGGTGCGCTCCCCCAACGAGCCGCCGAGGTGGACCTGGAACCCCTCCACCGGCTCGGCATCCGGACCATCGCTCGGCACCAGCACCCCCTTGAGACCGATGTCGGCGACCTGAAAGCGGGCACAGGAGTTCGGGCAGCCGTTCACGTGCAGCGAGATCGGCTCGTCGAAATCCGGCAGCCGACGCTCGAGCTCGTCCACCAGGTCGGCCGTCCGCTTCTTCGTCTCGGCAATAGCCAGCTTGCAGTACTCCAGCCCAGTGCACGCCATCGCCGAGCGCCGGAAGGCCGATGGGCGCACCCGCAGGCCGAGGTCGGCCAGCGCCCGGCTGAGGGGCTCGGTGGCCGGACCGGGCACGTCGAGGACGACGAGCTTCTGGTGTGCGGTGAGGCGGACCTGGCCCGAGCCGTGCTCCTCGGCCAGGTCCGCCACGCGGGCAAGCACGCTGCCCGAGATGCGCCCCACCGTGGGTGCAGCGCCCACGTAGAAGCGGCCGTCGACCTGCTCGTGCACCCCCACATGGTCCTGGCCGGTTCTCGGAGGCGGGGGTGCCGGCCCGTCCACCAACCGGCGGCCGAGGTACTCCTGCTCCAGGACCTCCCGGAAGTGGGCGGCACCCCATTCCCTGACGAGGTACTTGATGCGAGCCTTCGTCCGCAGGCGGCGATAGCCGTAGTCGCGGAACAGCGAGACCACGGCCACCCAGACGTCGGGGACCTCGGCCAGCGGGACCCAGGCTCCCAGCCGCACAGCGAGCATCGGGTTCGTGCTCAGACCCCCGCCCACCCAGACGTCGAAGCCGGGGCCGTGCTCGGGGTGCACGACGCCGACGAAGGACAGGTCGTTGATCTCCGGGGCGACGTCCTGACGGGGGGAACCGGACACCGCACTCTTGAACTTGCGCGGCAGGTTCGCATACTCAGGGTCTCCCAGGTAGCGGCGCACGATCTCCTCGATCGCCGGCGAGCCATCAACGACCTCGTCCTTGGCCACCCCCGCGACAGGTGACCCGAGGATCACGCGGGGCGTGTCGCCGCAGGCTTCAGTGGTGCCGAGGCCAACTGCCTCCAGACGCCGCCAGATCTCAGGGACGTCCTCCACCCGGACCCAGTGCAGCTGGATGTTCTGCCGGTCGGTGATGTCGGCGGTGTCACGGGCGAACGTGGTCGAGATGTCGGCGATCGCCCGAACCTGCTCGCTGGTGAGGGCACCGCCGTCGCTACGGACCCGCAGCATGAAGTACTCGGCGTCGAGCTCGTGTGGCTCGAGGCTGGCCGTACGGCCACCCGGGATGCCAGCACGTCGTTGGGTGTAGAGGCCCCACCAGCGGAAGCGACCGCGCAAGTCGTCGTCCGGGATAGAGGCGAATCCCTCCTTGCTGTAGACCTCCTCGATGCGGCGGCGCACGTTGAGGCCGGCATCGGCCGCCTTCATCTCTTCGTTCGCGTTCAACGGCGTCGTGCCGCCCAACGCCCACTGGCCGTGGTCGCGTGGCTTGCGCTCCCGGGCGGCAAGCGGCGGAGATGGATCCGTGGGCTGAGACGGGGCTGGCGGGGTGGCCATCAGGGCTCCTCGTGGGGTGCCCGCAGTGCGTCACGGCGGCCCGTCCGGTCAGTTCCGGCGTGGCACCTGGCGCGCCGCGGAACTGGTCGGTTCGTCAGCGGCGGTTAGGCGCAGCAGCACATGCCGTGCATACGGCAGCGCATCATCACAGGGACGCTCGTGCGCCCGGACGCTGGCGGGAGCCGCCAGATGCCTGCCATGGGCCGGGACCGTAGCACCCGCCGGCGATCCGGGCCATCCCCCGTCGGCCCGACACGCAATCGGGATGCGTTCAGCACCCCATCCCAGGCACCGGCGGCGGCGCGTCGTACCGTTCCCGGGTGGACCTTGAGCCTCTCTGGACACCTGCCCCGGCCCGGGTGGAGACCACCCAGTTGGACGGCTTCCGTCGCGCGGTGTCGACCCGACACGGCATGGCCCTTCCCGACTCACAGGCCCTGCACGCCTGGTCGGTCGCCGACCCGCAGGGCTTCTGGGAGGAGGTCTGGGCACGTCTGGGCGTGATCGGCAGCCGTGGGGACGGCCCTGTCCTGGTCGCCGATGCCGACATCCCCTCGACCCGCTTCTTCCCCGGTGCCACGCTCAACGTTGCCGAGAACCTGCTGAGACGACGTGGGTCGGGGCAGGCCGTGGTGTTCCATCGCGAGGACGGCGCCGCACGCGAGCTCAGCTGGGACGAGCTTCGGGCCCAGGCGGCAGCCTTCGCCGCCTTCCTGCGCTCGGCGGGCGTCGGACCCGGGGACCGAGTCGCGGCCTGGATGCCGAACTCCCCTGAGACGGTCGTGGCGATGGTCGGTTCGGCCGCGGTCGGGGCTGTCTTCACCTCCGCCTCGCCGGACTTCGGCGCGGAGGGCGTGCTGGACCGCTTTGGCCAGGTCGGACCGAAGGTGCTCGTCGCCGCCGACGGCTACGTGTACGCGGGCAAGCAGCATCCCCGGATGCGCCCGCTGGCACAGGTTGTCGCTGGCCTGCCGAGCTTGGCCGCGACCGTGGTGGTCGGCGAGCTGGACCTGAGGCCGAGCCTGACCGACCTATCCGCCGCCCGGGCTTGGTCCGAGGTCCTCCACGAGCACCTGGGAGCGGCGCTCGACCCGGTCCCGCTCCCGTTCGACCACCCACTCCTGGTCCTCTACTCCAGCGGCACGACGGGCAAGCCGAAGGCCATCGTGCACCGGGCCGGTGGCGTCCTGCTCAAGCATCTCGTCGAGCACCGGCTGCACTGCGACGTCCGGCCGGGCGACCGCGCCTTCTACTTCACCACCTGCGGCTGGATGATGTGGAACTGGCTGGTGACGATGCTGGCCAGCGAGGCGACACTGGTGCTCTACGACGGCTCGCCGCTGCATCCTGAGCCGGCCTCGCTCCTCGAGCTGGCCGAGCGCGAGCGAGTGACGCTTTTCGGCACGAGCGCCAAGTACCTCGATGCCATCGCCAAGCAGGGAGTCAGGCCGGTCGACACCTTCGACCTCGACGCCCTGCGCACCATCACCTCCACCGGCTCACCGCTCTCACCGGAGGGCTTCGCCTACGTCTACGACGCGGTGAAGCCGGACGTGCACCTTGCCTCCATCTCCGGCGGGACCGACATCGTCGGGTGCTTCGTCCTCGGCGACCCCACCCGCCCCGTGCATGCCGGGGAGATCCAGGGTCCCGCACTTGGCGTGGCCGTGGACGTGCTGGACCCCGGCGGACACAGCCTGCGCGAACGCCCCGGCGTGCGCGGAGAGCTCGTCTGCACCGCGGCCATGCCGAGCATGCCGCTGGCCTTCTGGAACGACCCCGACGGTGACCGGTACCACGCGGCCTACTTCGACCGCTTCCCTGACATCTGGACCCATGGGGACTGGGCCTCCTGGACCGAGCACGGGGGCGTGGTCATCCACGGCCGAAGCGATGCCACGCTCAACGCCGGCGGGGTGCGAATCGGGACTGCCGAGCTGTACCGCCAGGTCGATCAGCTCCCCGAGGTGCTGGAGTCCCTGGCGATCGGCCAGGCCTGGGAGGGCGACACCCGGATCGTGCTCTTCGTCCGACTGGCCAACGGCGTTGTCCTCGACGAGGCGCTCGTGGCCCGGATCCGGACCACGCTGCGGGAGCGCTGCTCACCACGCCACGTGCCCGCACGGGTCGTCGCGGTTTCGGACCTACCGCGGACCCGCAGCGGCAAGCTCGCCGAGCTCGCCGTGGCCGACGTGGTCCACGGCCGCGAGGTGGCCAACGCCGCGGCGTTGGCCAATCCGCGGTCCCTTGCGTCGTTCGAGGACCTGCCCGCACTCCAGACCTGAGGACACAACTCGTCGCCGGACCTCCCGGGGGATGGCGGCACGTGTGGGTCTCGCGGCCGTCACCACCGCTCGAACGGCAGGACGTCCGGCGACAACGCGGCGGCCCGAGCCGTGGCTGCGCTCATCCGGCGCTGATGGTGGCGGCGGCACAGCACCTCGTAGCCGACGTCAGCTCCTTGGTCGACGTCACCGACGAGCACCTGGTCGCCCTCGGTGACCATCACTCCGTCGACCGTGCGCGCGTTGTGGGTGGCGCGCTCCCCGCACCAGCACAGCGCCTCCACCTGCAGCGGCCGGATCTCGTCGGCCAGCTCGACCAGGCGCGCCGACCCGGGGAACAGCCGCGCGCGGAAGTCGGTGAGGATGCCGAAGGCGAACACGTCCATGGTCATCTCGTCGACGACTCGAGCCAGGTCGTCCACCTGGCGGTCGGTGTAGAACTGCGCCTCGTCGGCCACCAGGTAGTCCAGGCGCTCCCCCTCGGTGAGCAAGGCGACAACGATGCCCCAGAGGTGGGTCTGCCCGTCCACCTCGTGCGCGGCCACCTCCAGCCCGAGCCTGCTGGAGAGCCGACCCTCCCCGGCACGGTCGCGGGAGGTGAGGAGCAGTCCCCGTCGGCCACGGCGTCGATGGTTGTAGTCGAGCTGCAGGGCCAGCGTCGACTTCCCACAGTCCATCGTGCCGGTGAAGAAGACGAGCCGGGCCATCAGCCTGCCCAGTCGCCGACGTGCAGCAGCATCGGGACGCGTTGCTCGGCAGCGCTCACGGACCCGTGCATGCCACGCATCCGGGACTCCTTGGGGAACAGGCGGCGGTGCTCGATCGCGAGCTCGCCCACACAGGCGACCACGACGTCGCCGATCCGCGGCAGCACTCTGGCATCCACCGGACCGAACCAGCCCACGGCCACCGCGTCGGCCCGTGGCAGCACGATGGCGTCCTCGCCCAGCTCGCTGGCCCAGCGCTCGGCGACTGCCAGGGCGCGACCATCCTCGCAGTACAGGTGTCGGAACCGTGCCTCACCCGCGACGAGCTCGACCCCGTCGAGCAGACCGGCGACGTCGTCGACGTCCAGCCGATCGCCGTCAGCGACGTCGACCATCCCGTGGTCGCCGGTGATGACGAGAACCACGTCCGCCGGCAGGGACTCAGCGAGCTCCTCGGCGAAGTGGTCGGCCATCCGGAGCTGGTGACGCCAGGCATCGGAGTCCACGCCCCGGGCATGCCCGGTACCGTCGAGCTCGCTGTCGTAGACGTAGACCAGCGAGGGCCCGGCTTCCTGGGCTGCCTCGGTGGCCACCGCGATGCGCTCGCCCATCGACGTCGCTGGGCGGTACCGGCCGCCGCGCAGCCCCGCCCGGGTCAGGCCGGACCGGCGGAACTCGCGCTTGCCCACCACCGAGACGCCGATGCCGCGCCCCTGGGCGCGCTCCAGCACCGTCGGGTACGGCTGGTACTCCTCCGGGTTCACCTCTGGGTCCCAGTGCAGCGCATTGAGCAACCGATCCGTACCGGGGATCCGACTGGTGTAGCCGACCAGCCCGTGCCGGCCGGGAGGGAGCCCGGTGCCCAAGGACGTCAGACTGGCGACCGTGGTCGACGGGACCGGTGCAGCCAAGCCTCGATCCCCGGCCACCAGCGGCTGACGCAGGGAGGAGAGGAAGGGAGCCTGGGCGGGGTGCTCGTCGAGCTGCTGGAGCCCGAGACCGTCGACGAGCAGCAGACAGATCGTGCCCGCGGGCGGCAACGAGAGGGGGTTGCCCACCGCACCCGGCACTGGGCCCGCCAGCGCGTCGACTGCGGACGGCAGCAGCTCGGCGATGGTCGCGCTGCCGTAGGCAGGCGCGCCGGGACGCGCCACCACGGAGAACGATCCAGCCACCGTCAGGGCAGCAGCCCGGCCGTCGCCGCTGAGAGCGCCCGGGCGAACTCCAAGGTGTCCCGGACGGCCGATGCCCCGTCGCCGGCAGCACTGACCCGCATCGAGTAGTCGTCGGCAGACAGCGTGCCGGTGTAGCCGTGGTCTGCGTCGCAGGCCGGGTCCCCACAGGTGGCCACGTCCAGCTCCACGCGCGAGACCGCGCCCCAGCCGATCGCCAGGGTTGCCTCTGCTGCCGGGTCGCCTGGCTGATGCTCGGTCGGCGCATCGACTGCGCGCGTCAGGACCACCGACCCCACCCGCGCCAGCGGCACCGCTTCGGTCGAGGTCAACGCGTACGGCGCCGGGTGACCCTCGTCCGGCGGGTACTCGTCGGTGTGCACGAGGACGAGTCGTGTGTGCGTGATCGCCAGGACGGTGACGTGGCGTCGTAGCTCGTCGCCGTCGAAGTGGGCCTCGTGATGGACCAACGAGGCCCGCACCGACTCCCCGGCAAGGGCGAGATCGAGTGTCTCCAGCACGAGCACCGGGTAGTAGCCCGTCCGCTCCACCGCAGCCCGCAGCCGCTGCTCCGGGCTGGGGGTCCTGGTCTCCCGCACGGCGTCAGTCAACCATGCCCACCGGCCAGCTCGGACCTCACCTGAGGCGCCGCGTGTACCAGTCGGCCCGTGACCGGGGGGGTGCGACACGTCCTCGGGCGTAGACCACCGTCAGCCCCGACGGAGCGACGAGCACCGGGTCCAGGGCCAGCTCGCTCACCTCAGGCAGGTCGTCCACCAGGGCGCTCAGCCGGTGCAGCAGGTCGACGATGGCCGGGACGTCAGCTGGGTCGGCTCCCGCGTAGCCGTGCAGCATGGGCGCGGCCGCGACCTGCTCGACCATGGCGTAGGCCTCGTGATCGGTCAAGGGGGGCATCCGATGCGCCCGGTCACCGAGCAAGGTCGAGGCCACGCCGGCAACCCCGAAGGACAGCACCGGCCCGTAGAGCGGGTCCTCCACCGCGTGCAGCGCCACTGGGACCCCGGCCGGTGCCATCTTCTGCACGACGAAGTGCGCCTCGGCGGCGTCAGCCAGGGTGCGCGACATCGTCTCCCAGGCGTCTCGCATGCCCGCTGGGGTGTCGATGTTCCGCCAGACGTCGGCCAGGTCGGGTCGGGCTCGCAGGTGACGGGCCGTTGCCTTGAGGACGACATCCCACCCGAGGTGCTCGGCCGCCTCGATGGCCGCCTCCAAGCTGGCCACGGGCACCATGCGGGACAGCGGGATCTGGTACGCGCTCAGCAGTCGATCCAGCTCGTAGGCGCGCAGCGGGCGACCCCCCGGGCGCTGCAGCAGGACGTTGTCGATCACCCCTCGGGCAGTCTCGACGGCGATGCCGTGCAGATCTGGGACCTCGCTGCCGGGCAAGGCCCGGAAGCGGGCATACTCCACCGCCTTCGACAGCGCCCGCACCGCCTCCTCCGGTGAGGCGTAGGAGGGCAGCGAGCCCGGTTGCAGCACCCCGCGCTCGTCGCTGATCCGCAACGGCTCCGGGATGCCCTGCGTGCCGAGGAACGTGGTCACGATGGGCTTGCTGGTGCGCACTGCCACCGCGGCGAGCACCTCGGCGACCTGTGGAGCATGCACCTCGAGGCGGGGGGCGAACACCACGACGACGGCGTCGACGAGTGGGGAGTCCACGACCTCGTCCAACACCGCGGCGAAGTCGTCGGCGTCGGCCTCGGGCCCCAGGTCTCGCGGTGGCTGCGGCAGGTCCAGGCCGGCGCTCAGGGCAGCATCGGCCGCCAGCCTGCACAATGCGTCGGAGTTGCCGACCACGGCGACCCGCTGCCCGGCCGGCAGCGGCTGGTAGGCCAGCACCTGGGCCACGTCGAACAGCTCGGCCACCGTGTCCACGAGCACGACGCCGGCCTGCCGGAACAGCTCGTCCACGGCTCGCGCCGGCAGCGACGTGGCCCCGACGGTGTGTCCCATCGGAACGCCTTGGGTGTGCCGGCCCGCGCGGACGGCCACCACCGGCGTGCTGCGGGTCAGTCGCCTGGCAACCCGGGCGAACTTGCGGGGGTTCCCGATGGACTCCAGGTAGAGCAGGACGACGTCGGTGCCCTCGTCGGACTCCCAGTACTGCAGCAGGTCGTTGCCGGAGACGTCGGCGCGGTTCCCCGCGCTGACGAAGGTGGACAGACCAAGGCCCCGTTCGACGCACTGGCGTAGGAATTCCTGCCCCAGCGCACCGGACTGGCTGAAGAACCCGACCCGCCCATGGCCCGGCATCACCGCCGAGGTGGAGGCGTTCAGCGAGAACGCCGGATCCGTGTTCACCAGGCCCAGGCAGTTCGGTCCGAGCAGGCGGATGCCGTTGCGCAGGGTGAGGTCGACCAGCTCGTCCTGGGCCACCCGCCCGTTGCGCCGCTCGTCGAGGTCGGCGTCGGCGAACCCCGCCGAGACGACCACCAGTCCCCGAACCCCCTTGGTGGAGGCATCCGCCACGATCCCTGGCACCGACTCGGCCGGGATCGCGACGATCGCCAGGTCGACCTGGCCGGGGACGTCGGCCAAGGTCGGGTACGCCGGGACCCCGGCGATGGCGCTCGCGTCCCGGTTGACCGCGTACACCGGCCCGGTGAAACCCCCCAGCACGAGGTGGCGGACGAGCGCCTGACCGAGCTTGTCCCGCTGGCGACTGGCCCCGATCACGGCCACCGAGCGCGGGGTGAGCAGACGCTCGATGGATCGGGACTCTGCTCGGTGCTCGCGACCAGCGCTGACCTCCAGTGACTCCTCGGTCGGGTCGATGTCGAACTCGACGTGCAGGATGCCGTCCTCGTAGGTGGGCGTCACGCGGTAACCCGCGTCGGTGAAGACCTGGATCATCTTGCGGTTCGCCGGCAGCACCTCGGCAAGGAAGCGCCGCACCCCACGCTCACGAGCGGCCTGCGCCAGGTGTTCCAGCAGAACGCTCCCGAGCCCTCGCCCGTGGTGGGCGTCCTCCACCAGGAAGGCCACCTCGGCCTCGTCGCTGCCAGTCCCGAGCCGGTCGTAGCGGCCCACGGCGATCATCCGGTCGCCGACCGTGACGATGAGGGCGACCCGGTCGTCGTAGTCGACGGTGGTGTAGTGGCGGACCTCGGTGTCGCTGAGGTGGGGCCGAGGAGCGAAGAAACGATAGTACTTGGACTCCTCGCCCACGCGCTCGTAGAAGGCGACGAAGCGAGCATGGTCCTCGGGCGTGATCGGCCTGATACGCCCCGTCGCTCCGTCGGAGAGCACCACGTCGGCCTCCCACCGAGCGGGGTACTCGGGATGTTCCTCGACCGCGGCGGTGCTCACGGCTCCTAGTGTGCCGCTCCGAGTGCCCACCACTCGGTGAGAACCCGGACATCGATGCCCGGCATCCCGGTCGGTCCCACCGAAGTTCGCAACACCGTGCAGGCTGCTCGCGACTGCGCCAGGATCGCAGCGAGGATCCGGCCCTACCAGGCGGACCTGTCCGGAGGAGGAGGAGCGCCGCCATGCTCAAGGTCGCCGCCGTCGGCAACACCGTCAGCAAGGCCGACTTCAAGGAGGCCGAGCCCACCCTGCGGCTCGAGCTGGTCAACATGCAGTACGAGCTGCGCGACGCGGACTTCCCGGTGGTCGTCGTGGTGGCCGGAGATGACCGGATCGCGGCCAACGCCCTGGTGAACCGGCTGAACGAGTGGATGGACTCGCGATTCATCCGAACCCACGTGTTCTCCACCATCCGCCCGGACGAGGCCGAGCGACCGCTCTTCTGGCGGCTGTGGCGTGCGATGCCGCCCGAAGGTGGCGCGGCGATCTGGGCCGGTGGACTGTTCCGTCAGGTCGTCCGCTACTTGGAGGGCGAGACGTCCGACCTGGAGCTGGAGACGTGGGCCCGGCATGTTCGACTCCTTCAGGACCAACTCATCGCCGACGGCGCCCTGGTCATCAAGTTCTTCCTGCACACCCCAGCCAAGGACCAGCGCAAACGGCTGAAGAAGGCCAAGAAGGACCCGACACACGGCTGGTGGGTGGACGAACGAGACTGGGCCAGCGTCGAGCACCTGGAGAACGGCATCGGCACGCTGGAGCGCGTCCTGCGTGAGACGACGACGGCCACCTCGGCGTGGAACGTCGTGGAGGCGACCGATGGTCGCTACCGGGACCTCACCGTCGCGCGGACCCTGCTGGAGACGGTCAGCGCCAGGCTCGCCTCAGGCCCCATGGCCGCTGAGGACCCGGCCGGCGAGCGAGCACCACTGACCAGCACTCCGCCGGCGAGCGTGCTGGCGGCGGTCGATCTCGGGCAGTCGCTCGACCGCGAGGCCTACCGCAGCGCGTTGGCCAAGGAGCAGGCCAAGCTGCACCGGCTGGCCGACCAGGCGCACGAACGAGGCATCTCCACCGTCCTGGCCTTCGAGGGCTGGGACGCCGGCGGGAAGGGCGGTGCCATCCGGCGCATCACCCAGTCGCTGGAGGCCGGCACGTACGACGTGCGGTCCGTAGCCGCACCGAGCGCCGAGGAGCGCGCGCACCACTACCTCTGGCGATTCTGGCGAGACCTTCCCCGCGCGGGGGACTTCGTGATCTACGACCGCACGTGGTACGGGCGCCTCCTGGTCGAGCGGGTGGAGGGCTTCGCGCAGCCACACGAGTGGGGGCGGGCCTTCGAGGAGATCGTGGACTTCGAGGAGCAGCTCGTCGAGCGGGGCAACGTGCTGGCCAAGTTCTGGCTGCACATCTCCCCGGAGGAGCAGCTGGCGCGCTTCCAGGCCCGGGAGGGAACCCCGTACAAGCAGCACAAGATCACCGAGGAGGACTACCGAAACCGGGAGCGCTGGGACGACTACGTCGAGGCTATCGGCGACATGGTCCTGCGGACCTCGACCGATGTCGCCCCCTGGACACTCGTAGCCGCCGAGGACAAGTACTACGCCAGGATCCAGGTGCTCAAGACCGTCAACAAGGCGCTGAAGAAGCGGCTGCGGCAGCCGGACTGAGCCAGCGCTGGCTCAGTCCGGGCAAGCCCCCCGGCTTGACGTACCCTCGTCGGCGTGACCAGCACGCACACCCTCGACGAGGGCGACGACGCCCTCGCCGAAGCTGGGCCCGGGGCACGTGACCAGAGTGTTGCCGGCCCCTCCTCCCGCAGCCTGGCCTGGCAGCTCCTCGTTCTCGGCCTCATCGCCTTCGTGGCCTCCTTCGACCTCACCGTCGAGCGGATCCAGCTTCTGATCGACCCGGACTACGTGCCCTCGTGCAGCCTCAACCCGGTGCTGTCATGCGGGTCGGTGATGGTGACCGAGCAGGCTCGGCTGTTCGGGTTCCCGAACCCGCTCATCGGCGTATCCGCATTCCCAGTCGTCATGGCCACCGGCGCCGCCATGCTGGCGGGTGCTCGAATGCGACGGTGGTACTGGGGGGGCATGCAGCTCGGTGTGATCTTCGGGCTGATCGGGATCCACTGGCTGTTCTTCCAGAGCGTGTACCGCATCGGCGCCCTCTGCCCGTACTGCATGGTGGTGTGGGCGGCGATGCTGCCGCTGTTCGTCGGTGTGACCGCCTACAACCTCGCTCGTGGCAACCTCTGGGCCGGTTCCCCGACTGCCGGGTGGGTCCAGGACCTCGTCGAGCTGCGCTGGTGGCTCGTGGGGCTCTGGTTCGCCGTCATCGTCGGGCTCATCGGGATCGCGTTCTGGGACTACTGGAGCACTCTGCTCTGACTCGCCCCGCCTGCTTGGCACTTGCTGCCGGTTGCCATGTTCCACCGTTCGGGGGATAGGCAAGGCCAGGCGCAGGACGGATGCTACCGATCCTGACTTCACAGACGGCACCGCGAGAAGCCCGCGCAGAGGAGAACAACACCATGGCAGGACAGGTCTGGGCCCGCGGGGCGGTCGCGATCGCGGCCAGCGCGGCGATGGTCGGCTCCTTGGGGGTCGCGCCGGCATCCGCAGCACCGAGCATCTCCTTCAAGCCGAAGCGAGGCCCGGTCGGCACGGTGGTCAAGGTCACGAGCGGTTGCACGGAGACGGGGCTGGGCAAGCCGAGACTCGCGGTCGTGGGCCTGCACTACGACGACGCCTTCTCCACGATTTCTGGCGCCTCGACCTTCCACGAGGTCCAGATCGAGGGGGCGAGAAGGGCCAAGTCGTTCACGGCCAAGATCAAGGTGAAGCAGGCGCACAAGTACACGCCAGGCACGGGAGCGAATCCGCTGCCAGAGGTCAAGCGCAAGCCCAAGCCCGGCGACAAGGTCTACGTCCAGGTGCAGTGCTACTACAAGCTGTCGGCCTACCCCGACTACGCCTCGGCGGGACGCCCCTTCAAGGTCACGCGCGGCTAGGACTCGCCGGCCAGCACTGCAGCGACAGCCGTTCACCCGCCAGCCGCGCGTGGCGGTCGCCGCCTCGCCACCGGCCTGGGCGAGAATGCACCCGTGGCACGACGATCCCGAACGAGCACCCCCCCGGACGAACCCTTCGTGGAGCGCATCGACGACGTCGACGTGGCCGACGAGATGCGCGGCTCGTTCCTGGAGTACGCGTACTCCGTCATCTACTCGCGCGCCATCCCGGACGCTCGCGATGGGCTGAAGCCCGTGCAGCGGCGCATCTTGTTCATCATGGGCGACATGGGCCTTCGGCCGGATCGCGGCCACGTCAAGTGCGCCCGCATCGTCGGTGAGGTCATGGGCCGACTGCACCCGCACGGGGACAGCGCCATCTACGACACACTCGTCCGCCTCGCCCAGGACTGGTCGATGCGGGTCCCGCTGGTCGACGGGCACGGCAACTTCGGCAACCTCGACGACGGCCCGGCCGCCTACCGCTACACCGAGGCCCGGATGTCGGTGCCGGCCACGCTCATGACCGCCTCCATGGACGAGGACACCGTCGACATGGTGGCCAACTACGACGGCCGCGAGCTCCAGCCCGACGTCCTTCCGTCGGCCTTCCCGAACCTGCTCGTCAACGGCGCCACGGGGATCGCGGTCGGGATGGCCACGAACATGGCCCCCCACAACCTCGGCGAGGTGGTAGCAGCGGCCCGCCACCTCATCGACCACCCGAAGGCCTCGCTCGAGGACCTCATGCGTTACGTCCCGGGACCGGACTTCCCGACCGGAGGCAAGATCATCGGGCTGGACGGGATCCGCGAGGCCTACGAGTCCGGCCGCGGCACGCTACGGCTTCGTGCCAGCGCCAGGGTCGAGCCCATCACCGCCCGCCGCAAGGGCATCGTGATTACCGAGCTCCCCTACAGCGTCGGCCCAGAACAGGTGCGGGAGAAGGTGGCCGACCTCGTCCGGTCGAAGAAGCTGCAGGGCGTCAGCGACGTCGAGGACTACACCGACCGAGCCAGCGGGCTACGACTGGTGGTCGAGCTCAAGAGCGGCTTCGTACCGGACTCAGTCCTCGAGCACCTCTACCGGCTCACGCCGCTGGAGACGACCTTCGGGATCAACAACGTCGCCCTGGTCGACGGCCAGCCGAGCACCCTCGGTCTGAGGGAGATGCTCCAGGTCTACCTGCGGCACCGGTTCGACGTGGTGCGCCGCCGCTCGGAGTTCCGTCGCGCCAAGCACGCCAGCCGCCTCCACCTGTTGGACGGCCTTCTGGTGGCCCTGCTCGACATCGACGAGGTGATCGAGCTGATCCGCGGCAGCGAGCATGCCGCTGCGGCGAAGGACCGACTCATGAGCGTGTTCGACCTGTCCGAGGTCCAGGCCCAGTACATCCTGGACACACCCCTGCGGCGGCTCACCAAGTACGACCGGCTCGAGCTCGAACGCGAGTCCGACGAGCTACGCGCCAAGATCGCTGCGTTGACGGAGATCCTCGAGGACGAGGCGCGCCTGCGGCAGGTGGTCTCCGGCGAGCTCGCAGAGGTAGCTGCCAAGCACGCGACCCCGCGTCGAACGATCTTGCTGGAAGCGAGCGGTCAGCGGCTGCCGACCGCGAGATCCACCCCGCTGGAGGTTCGCGACGACCCGTGTCGGGTGCTGCTGTCCTCTACCGGCCTGCTCGCTCGCACGTCCTCCGACGAGGCCCCGGTGTTCGGCCCCGGCCGCAACGCCCACGACGTCATCGTCGACACGGTCACCGCCACGGCTCGCGGAGAGGTCGGCGTCGTGACGTCCCGAGGGCGACTCCTGCGACTCGGTGTCCTGGACCTGCCGGCTCTTCCTGCCACCGCCTCCGGCCCCTCCCTGTCCGGCGGTGCCCCGGTTACCGAGTTCCTTCCCCTGGAACGAGGCGAACGAGTGCTGGCGCTGAGCACGCTGGACCCCACCTCGCGGGGGCTCGCGATCGGCACCCGAAGCGGCATCGTCAAGCGCGTCAACCCCGACCACCCGCAGGCCAAGGACGCCTGGGAGGTGATCCGCTTGCGCAATGGGGACGAGGTCGTCGGGGCATTCGAGCTGCGCACGGGGCAGGAGGATCTCGTCTTCGTCAGCTCCGACGCCCAGCTCCTCCGGTTCGGCGCCGCCGCGGTGCGACCGACCGGTCGGGACGCCGCGGGGATGGCCGGCATCTCGCTGAACACCGGCGCCGAGGTGGTCGGGTTCATGGCCGTAGACGCCTCCCGCCCGGCCGTCGTGGTGACGGTCTCGGGCTCGTCCGCCGCGCTGCCCGGGACCGAGCCTGGTGGGGTGAAGGTCAGTGACTTCTCCGAGTTCCCCGCCAAGGGGCGCGGCACCAAGGGTGTCCGATGCCACCGCTTCCTGCGCGGCGAGAACGTGCTGCACCTCGGCTGGGCCGGTGCGGCACCCGCGCGGGCGGCGGGCGCCGCCGGGGTTCCGCTGAGCCTGCCGAGCGCCGACGCTCGCCGAGACGCGTCCGGCGTGACCAGCGCCGGCATCATCGCCGGCGTGGGCCCGGGGGCTCTGACCTAGGGCGGTCGCTCACGCCACCGAGACCCCAGCGTGTCACTCAGCACACAATGGCCTGATCCGGCGGCAGCGCCCGATCACGGCAACGCCCTGACTTGCAGCGACTCAGAGCCTCGACGGCCGGTGGGACCCGATTGTGTGTTGATTGGCACGCCCCGCGGCGCGAGGCCGGAGAACACAGGGCTCAGGCGTCGATGGCGTCGCGGTCGACGTTGGCCGCTCCGGCGATGATGAACTCCTTGCGGGGGGCGACGTCGTTGCCCATGAGCAGGTCGAACACGCTGGTCGCGGCCTCGGCGTCGTTGACGGTCACCCGCCGCAGCAGCCGCTGGCGAGGGTCCATCGTGGTCTCGGCCAGCTGGTCGGCGTCCATCTCGCCCAGCCCCTTGTAGCGCTGGACCGGTTCCTTCCAGCGCGCGCCACGCTTGGACAGCTCCTTCAGGGTTCGGTCGAGCTCAGCGTCGGAGTAGGTGTAGCGGTAGCGCGGCTGCCCCTTCTTCGGGTTCGCCACCTCGATGCGATGCAGTGGGGGCACGGCGGCGTAGACCCGGCCCGCGTCCACGAGCGGGCGCATGTAGCGGAAGAACAGCGTCAGCAGCAGGGTTCGGATGTGCGCGCCATCGACGTCGGCATCGGCCAGCACGATGATCTTGGAGTACCGAGCGAGGTCCAGCTCGAAGGACCGACCCGACCCGGCTCCGATGACCTGGATGATTGCTGCGCACTCGGTGTTCTTCAGCATGTCGGCCACCGAGGCCTTCTGGACGTTCAGGATCTTCCCGCGGATCGGCAGCAAGGCCTGGAACTCGGCGCTGCGGGCCAGCTTGGCGGTGCCCAGGGCGGAGTCGCCCTCGACGATGAACAGCTCGGAGCGCTCCACCTCGTCCGAGCGGCAATCGACGAGCTTGGCGGGCAGGGCCGAGTTCTCCAGGGCCGTCTTGCGCCGAGCGGTCTCTTTGTGGACCCGGGCCGCGACCCGGATCTTGGCGGCCCCGACCACCTTCTCCAGCAGCGGTCGCTGCTGAGCCTTGACGGCCTTCTTCGAGGAGGTCAGCAGTGCCTTGAGCTCGGCTTCGACGACACGAGCGACGATGGCGCGCACCGCCGCCGTGCCCAGGACCTCCTTCGTCTGCCCCTCGAACTGCGGCTCGGCCAGGCGCACGGTGAGGACCGCCGTGAGGCCCTCGAGCACGTCCTCCTTCTCGATCTTGGTGTCGCCGGCCTTGAGGACTCGGGAGTTGGCCCTCACCTGCTCGCGCAGGGCCCTGAGCAGACCCTGCTCGAAACCGACCAGATGGGTGCCGCCCTTCGGGGTGGCGATGATGTTGACGAACGTCCGGACCTCGGAGTCGTACCCCGACATCCACCGAAGCGCGACGTCGACCTCGGCGGTGCGCTCAACCTCCTGCGGCGAGAGATGCCCCTTGCTGTCCAGCACCGGCACCTGCTCGGTGAAGGAGCCCTGCCCCTGCAACCGCCACACATCGGTCACCGGCTCCCCCGGTGCCAGGTACTCCACGAACTCGCCGATCCCGCCGGCGTGGGTGAACACCTGCTCCTCGGCTGGTCCGTGCCGGTCGTCGCGCACCCCGATCCGGAGCCCCGGCACCAGGTAGGACGTCTGCCGCGCACGAGTCAACAACTCGTCCACGCTGATGGACGCGCTGGCCAGGAACACCTGTGGGTCCGGCCAGAACCTCACGCGCGTCCCGGTCACGCCACGCTTCACCTTGCCGGTGACGCGCAGATCGGAGCTGTCGACGAAGGCCGTGAACGGCGCCTCGGGCGACACCGTCCCCCGGTCGTCGAACACGCCAGGCTCACCATGGTGGAAGCTCATGGCATAGGTCTTGCCGCCACGGTCCACCTCGACGTCCAGCCGGGCAGACAACGCGTTCACGACGCTGGCCCCCACACCGTGCAAACCGCCAGAGGCCGTGTAGGAGCCACCCCCGAACTTCCCACCGGCGTGCAGCTTGGTGAAGACGAGTTCCACCCCGCTCAGGCCCGTGCGGGGTTCGGCGTCCACCGGGATGCCACGCCCGTCGTCGTGCACCTCCACCGAGCCGTCCGGGTGCAGCAGCACGTCGATGCGGCCAGCCTCGCCGGCGAGCGCCTCGTCCACGGCGTTGTCGATGATCTCCCACACGCAGTGCATCAGGCCACGGGCATCGGTGGAGCCGATGTACATGCCGGGGCGCTTGCGCACCGCCTCCAGGCCCTCGAGCACGGACAGGTGTCGAGCGGTGTAGCTCTCCGGGCGGGCCGTCCTGGCCGCGCCGGAGGCGCCGGTGGACCCGGCTCTCGTGGACGAGGTGCTCACGTGCGGAAGCGTACGTCGCGCAGGCAGCGCCCCCGCGGAGGCGTCACGGCGAGTGCGCGCGCCGATTCGCTGACAGCGAACCACCGGACAGCTCCTCGCGGGAACGCCGCGGAGGTGGTCTGATGTTCACCAAGCACGGTGCATGATGGAGCAGGAGCGCGGCGGGGTGCATCCAGCAGCCCCCCGAGGGCAGAAGAAGCAAGCAGCACCGTCGACGTCGAGCACGGCGTCGGAGCAGGCCGTGAGGCCAGAAGGAGGAGCCGAGATGACGACCGCCGTCGCAGCACCCTCCGCACCGTTGACCGCGTGGGACCGGTGCGACCGCTGTGGAGCCCAGGCCTACATCCGTGTCGTGCTCCCCGACAAGCTGGAACTGGTGTTCTGCGCCCACCACGGCCGCAAGTACGAGTCCTCTCTTCGGCCGACAGCCACGCAGTGGTTGGACGAGACCGACCGGCTCAACGAGGACGCTGCTACCTCGAACGCTCGCTGACCAAACCGATCCAGCTGCCAGGCCCGGCCCCGGTGACCTCACCGTGACCGGGCTGGACCTCTTAGTGGGCCTCCTCGTGGTGCTCGGCCTGGTCGGGATCGCGACGATCGTGCTGCCCGGGATCCTGCTCGTCTACGGCGCGATCCTCGCCTGGGCCTTCATCGCCGACACGCCCTACCAGTGGACAGTCGTCGGCCTGGCTACCGTGCTGCTCCTGGCCAGCCAGATGGTGAAGGTGCTGGTACCCGGGCGCCAGCTGACGACGGCGGGGGTGCCGGGCCGATCCATCGCGGTCGGGGGCGTCGCCGGCATCGTCGGCTTCTTCGTCATCCCCGTGGTCGGGCTCGTCGTCGGGTTCGTGCTGGGCATCCTGGGTGCCGAGCTCCTACGCCTCCGCGACCTGGCGGCTGCTCGCGGATCGACCGTCTCGGCGCTCAAGGCGGTTGGCGTGTCGATCCTGGTCGAGCTGGCGGCCGGGCTTCTCATGACCGTGGTCTGGGGCGCGGCCGTCATCGCGTCCTGACCATGACCGGCTCAGGCGCCGACCATGAGCACCGCCGCTCCGCTCACCCGGTCGCGGGCGAGGTCGACAAGCGCCTGACCGGCCCGCCGGAACGGGTATGGCGTGGTGGCGACCTGCAGATGGTGGCTGGCGGCGAGATCCAGGAACGCCCGTCCGTCTGCTCGGGTGTTCGAGGTCACCGAGCGAAGCACGCGCTCGTAGAACAAGTCACGCTCGTAGCGCAGCGGTGGGATGTCGCTCAGGTGGATCCCGGCGACCGCCAGCACGCCGCCTCGGTCCAGCGCACGCAGTGCAACGGGTACCAGCTCGCCGGCCGGCGCGAACAGGACTGCGGAGTCCAGCGGCTCAGGCATGGCCGTCTCGCCAGGCTCGGCCGAGTCGCACCCCAGCGCGAGAGCCAGCCGGCAGGCCGCCATCGACCGCGTGCGGACGTGGACCCGGGCCCCGAGCGCCATCGCGACCTGGGCGGCCAGGTGAGCCGACCCGCCGAACCCGTAGATCCCCAGAACCCCTCCGGGCGGCACCTCCGCCAGCACGAGTGCCCGGTACCCGATGATCCCCGCGCACAGCAGGGGGGCCAGCTCGGCGTCGGAGTATCCCACCGGGAGTCGGTAGGTGAACGCGGCCGGCACCCGCAGCCGCTCGGCGTAACCACCGTCGTCGGTCCAGCCGGTGTACCGCGAGCGCGGGCAGAGGTTCTCCGCCCCGCGGCGGCAGTAGCGACACTCGCCGCAGACACATCGCAGCCACGCCGCCCCGACCTTGTCCCCGACCTCGACGTCGCGCACGTCGGCCCCCCGCTCCAGTACCCGTCCGACCACCTCGTGACCAGGCACCACGTGTGGTCGCCGGACTGGGAGATCACCCTCGGTGACATGCAGGTCCGTGCGGCACACCCCGGAGGTGAGCACCTCGAGGAGGACCTCGTCCTCGGCGGGATGTGGGTCCGGCAGTTCTCGCAGGCGGATCCGCCGGTCCACGCCATCGCTCAGCGATCCAGGTTCCTGTACCTGCCAGGCACGCACACGACCTCCTTGCGGGCAGCACCAGACCCCATACCGGGGGTGCCTCGCCAGCATCGTGGCCAGCGACGGGCCCGACCAGGGTCCGACGTCCCGTCTCGGTCCGTACCGAAACGGCCCCGTGGCCTGCCACTGCCGGTCATGATGAGCAGCGCCGCGAGCAATCGACGCTGCCCGAGGGAGGAGGCACCCCAGCGTGGCCCAGCCGATGCGGGTGCCCGGAGCCGTCCTCGTCCACGATGGCTCTCCCGACGGAGAAGCGGCGCTCGCCAAGGCCCTCACGCTGGCCCCCGGCTCGCTGGTGATTGGCACGGCCGAGACATTGGCCACCCTCGGGGACGGCACAGAGGCCGGGCCTGCCCGGCGGCCCGATCGGCTGCAGGTCAGCGACGCGATGTCCGTCGCCGCCGAGACCGGGCGCTTCTGGGTTGGTGTCCCCCGCTCGCTGGACGCGCCGGAGGTCATGATCGGACAGGCCCTGGAAGCGGTAGGTCGCCATGCCAGCCCCGAGCGTCCCGGCTTCGCCCTTGTGCTCCTCGGGTCGCAGCAGCCGGCCCGGGACGGCCCGCCGTACGAACGGATCGCCGCGGTGGTGGACGGGACGGGGGGCGGGCACTCGGGCCTGACCGCCTTCGCCGCTGCCCGCCTGGCCGCCCGGGTGGGAGCTCGGCTGGAGGTGCTCCTGACGGACGTGCCTCCACCGTCGTCGCCGATGTCGAGCTCGGCTCGACAGGACGTCTTGCGCGTCGTCCGTCGTGACGAGCTGTTGCGCCTGGCCGAGCAGGAGGCGGAGGAAGGCGGCGTCGAGGTGCACTGGCACGGCCTGGGCGAACCCGCCGACGTCGCCGAGGCAGTGCTGGGCGCCTTGAGCGCCGAGGAATACGACTTGGTGGTCAGCGACCTGAGTCGTGTTCGCCTCGGAGGGATGGTGCGGCGACCGTTCCTGCTCCGGCGAGCCCTTGAAGAGGAAGCCGCCTTGCCGGTCCGGCTGGCCCGCGATGCGCCGTGCGACGTCATGGTCGTGGTGGATGGGGTCTCGCTCGGGTTCCTTCCGACGAAGACCATGAGGATCAGTGCGGTGACCGCCCTGGCGATCGGATCCATGACGGTGGGACTGGCGCCCTCCGCGGCCGCCAAGGACGAGCACCGCAAGGTCGAGCGGCCGGCGGCTGCTGCCGACCGGGAACCAGGGACGGGACGGGCTGATCGGTCCGGGCACGACCGAGGAGCCGTCGCTGCGGTGGACGGCCCCGTCACGCCGAGGGTGCTGCGCAAGTTCAACCCAGACCTGGGCGACCAGCGAGCCGAGCGGTACGCGCAGGAGATCAACGAGGCGATGGACGCCTACGGGATCGACTCCAATCGTCAGCAGGCGATGTTCGTAGGGCAGATCGCCCACGAGACGGACGGCTTCCGCACGCTGGAGGAGTACTCGTCCGGGGCCCAGTACGAGGGCCGCACCGAGCTCGGCAACACCAAGCCCGGCGACGGGTGGAGGTACAAGGGCCGAGGGGCGATCCAGCTCACCGGCCGGGTCAACTACGAGGCGGCCACGGAGGAGTTCGGCGTGGACTTCGTCAAGAACCCCGAGCTGGCCGCCGACCCGGAGCACGCCTTCGACATCGCAGCTTGGTGGTGGAAGGACCACGGGCTGAATCGCAAGGCTGCGAGCAACAACTACGAGGGGATCACCCAGACGATCAACGGGGGGATGACCGGGCACGCCGACCGAGTCCACAACTACCACCTCGCCCGCGAGGCGATGTTCTGATCCGCTGCTCCAGGTTCGGGGCTCCTACGCCGGTTCGAGCCGGAAGCGCAGGCGCACCACGATCACCGCGGCCACCGTCCAGGCCAGGATCACGACGACGTGCTCCCAGTCGACCGCCCAGCCGCTCGCACCAGCAGCCATGGCGTCGGCGAAGCCGACTGCCGCATGCCGAAGCGGGAAGGTCCAGCTGATCACCTCGAGCCACGCCGGGAAGGCGACGCCGACGACGAAGATGTCGCTGAAGAACGACAGCAGCACGAGGCTGCCGAGGCAGACGGCAAGCACCGACTGCGTCCCACCGACGAACGACACGACCGCCAGACCCACGGTGGCGAAGCAGACCGCCGCCAGGACGAACAGCACGAGGGCGCTCGGCCAGGACGAGGGGATGACGACGCCGTAGAGCGGGATGGCCACCGCGTAGACGGCCACCAGCCCGAGCAGGCTGAGCGCGACTGCTGCCAGCACGCGACCGGCGAGCAGGACCCACATCGGCAGCGGAGCTGAACCGTAGCGCTTCAACGCCCCACGCGAGCGGGTCTCGGCCAGGTCCTGGGGGAGGTTCACGAAGGCTGCGACCGCTGCGCCGTACACGGCCATGGTGGCGGCGAAGAACTGCCCGACGGACGTCCCGTCGTCGAAGGTGGCGTCCGCTCCCCCGTTGGCCGTCGGGATGAGGGCGACCAGCAGGGCAGGGAAGGCCACGGCGAAGAACACGCTGCCGGGGTCGCGGAGCTGGATCTGGCCAGCGTGCCGAACCTGGTCGGAGAGCAGGGCCGCCGGGGACGGGCGACCAGAGCGACGCGGGTCGTTGTCAGCACTGCTGAAGCCGACGGGTACCGATCGCGTCGACGTCCGCGTCGTCGCTTCACCCACGGCTCGACGCACTCCCCAGGCCGCCAGCAGCCCGCCCGCCACGCCCCAGGCCGCAATCACGGCGAGGTGGTCGAGGGAGAAGCCGTTGCCATCGATGAACGGGTTGAACCCGTCTGCCATCGCATTCGTGAGGTGCCGAAGGGGGAACGCCCATCCCAGCGTCTCCAGGGCGTCGGGCAGGCCACTGCCCGTGACGAGGAACAGGTCGGAGACGAAGGCCAGTGAGATGATGACGACGTTCGTGATGGCGGTGGCAGCGGTGAGCGAGGGTGCCCAGGTCGCAACGGCAAGCCCGAGCGCGCTGAACGACATCGACGCAACGACGACCGTGAGCAGGACCGCGGGGACGGTCCGCCACAGGATCTGGACGTCGAACGCGAGGACGCCGACCACCATGAGCAGCAGCACCGAGCCGAGCCCGAGCAGGGTGCCGGCGACGACGCGTCCGGCGATGAGCACACCAGAGGAGAGTGGAGCAGCGCCCAACCGGCGCAGCACCCCGGCGAAGCGCAGCTCGGCGAAGCCGATCCCGAGGAAGCTGAACGTGGCCATGGCCACCCCGAACGCTGCGAAGGTCGGGGCGAGGAACTGCGCCAGCCGGACGCCGGAGCGCTCGTCCAGCGTCTCGTTGCCCACGAGTGCAGACAGAACGACGAAGAAGACGAGCGGGAAGGCCAACGCAAAGAACAGGACGACCGGGGTGCGGCTGATGCCCACGAGGTCGTGACCCACCTGCCTCCCGAGCATGCCGGCAGGGGCCGTCGAGCGAGTGAGCGTCGGGCCCGTGGGACCGGTCACGACGCTGGGTCCCCAACGAGCTGGAGGTAGACATCCTCCAGGCTCGGCCTCCTCAGCTGGAGCTCGCCGAGCTCGGTGCTGCGCTCCAACGCCCATGCCGACAGCGCATGGACGGCCGCTGTCGGGGTCGGCGTTCGCACCTCGACCTGGCCCCCCACAGCGTGCACGGTGCTGCCTACGTCGGGCAGGTCGCCGACCCCCCACCCCGCGGGCAGACGGAAGGAGACCACCGTCGTGGCGCCGGAGTCGACGGCGAGTGACTGTGGGGTGCCCTGCGCCACGACGCGACCCGCTTGCACGACCACCACGCGGTCGGCAAGGTGCTCGGCCTCGTCGAGGTAGTGCGTGGTGAGCAGGATGGTGGTTCCGAGAGCGCGGACCTGCTCGACCAGACTCCAGGCCTGGCGTCGCGCTGAGGGGTCGAAACCCGTGGTCGGCTCGTCGAGGAAGAGCACCGCGGGGTCACCAACCACGCCGAGCGCGAGGTCGAGCCGTCGCCGCTGCCCGCCGGAGAGCGTCTTGACCTTGGCGCTCGCCTTCTCCTGGAGCCCGACGAGCTCGATGATCTCCGCCACCGGACGTGGCGCGGGGTAGTACCCGGCCTGCAGCCGCACCAGCTCGGCGACGGTGAACTGCTCCTCGAAGCCCGCCTCCTGCAGCACCACACCGATCCGCTCCCGAAGGGCCCGCTCTCGATGGGCCGGATCCATGCCGAGCACGCTGAGGCTGCCGCTGTCCCGCTGGCGATACCCCTCGAGCATCTCCACCAGCGTGGTCTTCCCCGCGCCGTTGGGCCCGAGCAGCGCGACAACTTCGCCTTCGAGGATCTCCAGGTCGACGTCATCGACGGCCACCAGCGGCCCATAGGTCTTGCGCACGCCAGCCGCACGGACGACCGGTTCCCCTTGCCTCGTCATCGTCCGAGGATGCCGCTTCCCACTCGGCGTGGGCCGGGTCGAACGTCCCTGATCGGCATCCGTAGAAGGCCCGCAACGATCGCGGCAAGGCCCTACTGTTTCCCCAACACCCGACCCCTCGAGGCCCCGATGACTGAGTCCGCTCCCGAGCAGCAGGCCACGCTGAAGGCCGATGCGATCGGCTTCCGGGATGCCCTGGTCATCGGCCTGAACGCCACCTCGCCGGCATACTCGCTGGCAGCGGTCCTAGGGCCGATCGTGGCCCTGGTGGGCCTCGCCGCCCCGGGAGTCCTGCTCGCCTCCTTCGTGCCGATGCTGCTCATCGCGGCCGCCTTCTACTTCCTCAACCGCGTCGACCAGGACGCCGGCACCACCTTCTCCTGGGTCACCCGCGCCATGGGTCCCTGGGCTGGCTGGGCCGGTGGTTGGGCCATCACGATGACCGGCGTGCTGGTCATCGGGTCGCTGGCCGACGTAGGCGTGCGGTTCGGCCTGCTCGCCGTCGGCCTGGACTCACTCGCCGAGAACGAGCTCGTCGTGAAGGCCGGCGCGGTGCTGCTCATCCTGGTGATGACGTGGTTCTGCATCGTCGGCACCGAGATGGCCGCCAAGATCCAGGACTGGCTCATCCTCGCCCAGGTGCTCGCCCTGCTGGTGTTCGCGGGCATCGCCATCGCGCGCACGGCGAACGGCGAGGCCGCCGCGGACGCCCCGACGTTCTCGCTGGAGTGGCTGAACCCGTTCGCCGCCGGTGGGGCCGCGCTGACCGCAGGACTCCTGCTCGGGGTCTTCGCCTACTGGGGCTGGGAATCGGCAGTCAACCTCACCGAGGAGACCGAGGACTCCGCCAGCGCGCCTGGACGGGCGGCCATCGTGTCGACCGTGCTCCTGCTCATCACCTACGTCGGGACGGCCATTGCCGTCGTCGGCTTCGTCGGGCCACAGTTCCTGGCCGACAACGCCGACGAGGAGGAGTTCGTCTTCGCCCTGATCGCCGACGAGGTCATGGGCAGCTGGGGCTGGGTGGTGTACCTGGCAGTGGCGACCTCGGCCATCGCCTCAACCCAGACGACGATCATCCCGGCCTCGCGAACTGCCTTGTCGATGGCCCGCCGCGAGGCCCTGCCTCGCCGGTTCGCGAAGATCCACCACCGCTACCAGACGCCGGACGTGTCCACCTGGTGGGTGGCAGTCATCGCCATCCTCTGGTACCTGATCCTCAGCGTGCTGAGCGAGAACGCCTTGTTCGACTCCTTGACCGCGCTGTCGCTGCTCATCGCCTTCTACTACTCCCTGACCGGGATCGCCTGCGCGGTGTACTTCCGGCGGCACCTCACCGAGAGCCTCAAGAACCTGCTCTTCATCGGCGTCGGGCCGGTCGTCGGCGCAGTCCTTCTCTTCTGGCTCCTCATCCAGTCCGTCGTCGACATGTCCGACCCGGAGAACTCCTACACCGGCCAAGCCTGGCTCGGCGTTGGTCCGCCGCTCGTCATCGGCATCGGTATCGCCCTGACCGGCGTCGTCGTCATGCTCTGGTGGCGGACGAAGGACTCGGTGTTCTGGCAGGAACGAGCAGGCGTCGTCGACCCGGACGAGCTCGCGGCACTCGATCGAGGTACACCGAACGACGGAGGCACTTCGTGACACTGGTCCTCGGCTACGACGACTCCGACGCCTCTCAGCATGCGCTCGACGTCGCCCTCGACCTGGCTGCTGCGCTGCACGAACCGCTGGTGATCGTCTACGGCGTCGCGCCGCCGGGACGACGGGGCGAGGAGTACCGGGAGCTGGAGCGAGCCATCGAGGAGCTGGGCACCACCATCACCGCAGTAGCCCTGGAGCGGGCCACCGCGGCCGGGGTCAGCGCCGAGGTGGCCCTCGTGCCCGAGCGCCCCTCGTTGGCGCTGCTGAGCGTGGCGGAGGAGCGCGAGGCCCGGTTGGTCGTCGTAGGGACCCACGGCGAGAGCACCTTGAAGTCCGCGCTCATCGGCTCCACGACCTACCGCCTGCTGCACCGCAGCAGGCGGCCCGTACTGGTAGTGCCACTGCCGGACGGGGTCTGAGACCGGCGGAGCCTCAGGGCTCCGGCGCGATCCAGGCCGGTACCTCCTCCGGCTCGTCGAACAACCGAGCCACCAGCACGTCGGTCGAGGAATGGGCGAGGATCGAGAGGGTGACGGTCAATGGTCAACGCGAAGAGGTGGAACAGCTCGTCCGCCGCCGGATCCCGGACTGCAGGACGAGGAGCGCGTAGACCACCGAGGCGAACCCCTTGGGGCCGAACCACATGGCCTCGGGAAGGCCCGGGCCGGAGACCGCCTCGGTCTCACCGTCGAACCTCACCGGGCGCTCACCCCTCAGGTACCGGCCTTCAGCGGACGGTAGGACTCGTAGAACGGCGCCAGGTTCGCCCGGACACGCTCGTGCAGGAAGCCGTCCGCGGCCGCTCGGGCGAGCCCCGGCTGCACGGCCGCAGTGAGCTCGCCGACCACGACCGCCTCGTCGATCCCGATCCCCCGAAGGACTTCCGCGATCGGCTCCTCGGCGTGCCTGATGAGGAACGCGGACGCCCCCGCCTCGACGAGACTGGACACCAGCGCGCGGCTGGCGGGGGTGGTGCGCGCACGTTCGGCCTGCTCGAGCGCGAGTCGTACGGCAGACTGCAGCGACTCCTCGTCCACCAGCGAGGACCAGTCGGCGATCGGGCGCTCGGCATTGCCGGCGTGGAACTCGTCGGCGGCCTCGAGCACGAGCTCCTCGTCGACCATGTCACCGAGGAAGCGCTCGCTCTCCCGCACGGTGTCGGCGATGTTGGCCTTCACGAACGCGATCAGCTGGGCGTCGATGTTGCCCTCGAGCCGCGGTGCCGCCGCTCCCAAGCCGCGCTGCCCGAGCCGCATCAAGGAGGATGCGCCAGGGATCTTCTTGGCCAGCACGTTCTCGGTCAGCAGGTAGGCCTTGACCCCGTGGTAGACGACGTGGGCAATGAGCCGGGAGTACGCCTTGCTCGTCGTGACCTGCTCGATCACCTCGGCGCGGACGTCGCCAAGCCCGGCCACCAGCAGCGCCCAGGCACGGACGTCCTCCGGCCGCACCAGCTCGCCGAGCGTGATCTCGATCTCGGCCAGGGCACCGTGCCCGGCCGTCGCGGCCTCCACGACGACCTCGGGCAGGCCGCTGCTCGGGCCGACCTCGTCCCAGATGCGCAGCGCGGCCTCCACGAGCGCATCCACCTCGACAAGGTCGACCAGGGCAACGGTGCCGAGCCACTCGAAGAGCGCGTCGACCTCGGCCTGAACGACTCCGTCCAGGCCGTCGACCAGTCGCGCCACCTCGTAGGTCACGTGGGCTTCGAGCATGGCCGCCCGCTCACGTCTCATCGGTGACTCAGCAGGGATCGGCTCACGAGACCGACAGTACGGGCAAGCGTCGCGGTGAAGGCCTCGGCCAACCAGGGCAGTCGCTGGAGCTCGCGCAGGGTCAGTGCCGCCGTCCAGGCAGCGTCCCTGGCGGTGTCGATCGACCACATGGAGATCGCGTCAGCGACCGGCGAGAACGGGGCACCGACCTGGGTGACGGCCTCGTCGAGGAACGACTGGCGGATGGGACGGACGACCTCGGCCAGGACATCGTTGACGCGCTCGTAGTCGGCGCGCACCGCGGCATCGCGCGGATCGCGACCCAGCTCTGCGCAGGTCGCCACGACGGCCAGCGCGAGGTCGTGGTTGATGTGCGCGTTCATCCCAGCCATGGCGTGCTGGATCGGCAGGACACCGGCGGTCCGACGTGCGCTCACCAGCGGCTCCCACGCCTTCGGCACCGGACGGTCCCGAGCCGCCGCCCGCTCGGCCTCGAAGTAGAGCTCGGCGAACACGACGTCGAGGCGCTCGACGAACGCTGCGTCGGCGAACGTGTCCTCGGCCACCCGGTCCCCGACTCGCCGGGTCACGCGAAGGTAGATCGTGGTGAAGGTGCGCAAGCCGTCCCCGTCAGGGAGTCGAGCCTCGATCTCCGTCAGGTCCGTCACGACCCTTGCGATTGCCTCCGACACGAGCACCCTCCACGAGCGGGTAGGACCCCGGCGGCCACCAGGACGACGCCATCGTCTCGCACGGCACAGCACCCTGGGGCCTGCTCGGCACTCCCGTTCGTGACACCCTGCGCGGATGCACCCCTCACCGAGCCGCCGACGCTCTCGTCGGCTGCTGCCGTGCCTCGCGCTCGGAACGGTTGTTCTCGCTGCGGCGACGAGCGGCTGCTCCGGGTCGGGTGAACCCGACCAGAGCGTCGCGCCGCCAACCCCGAGCGAGCGCCTCGCCGCAGCCAAGGACGTCCTCGACACCACGTCGTCCGTTCGCCTCACGCTGTCCGGCGAGGACTTGCCGAGCAGTGGCACGGTGCTGCGTTCGGCCGAAGGCGCGGCTGTGCCACCTGACGGCTTCGACGGCTCCTTCGACATCACCCAGTCCGGACTCAACGTGACGGTGCCGATCATCGCGATCGACGGCCAGGTGTGGGCCCAGCTCCCGCTGACGTCGGTCTGGTCCGAGGTGGACCCAGCCGACTACGGGCTCCCCGACCCAGGGACGCTGCTGGACCCGGAGCAGGGCGTCTCCCAGCTCCTCGTGCTCGACCCCGATCCGCGGGAGCTCGGCCAGACCCGACTCGAGGACGAGGTGCTGGACACCTTCGCGGCCACGCTCCCGGGCGATGAGCTCGCCGGCGTGCTCCCGATCGGCGACCCGAGCGGGGACGTGGCGGCCGAGCTCGCCATCGACCCGGATACCGACGAGCTGCGGATCCTCGACCTGCTGGGGGACTTCTACGACCAAGGCACGCCACAGGAGTACCGAATCGTCCTGGACAGCTACGGCGAGGACGTCGCGATCCTCGCGCCCGAGTCGGGGTGAGGGTGCGGAGCACCCGGCGACAGCAGACCACCCTGGTGGTGGCCTCGCTCGCCGTCCTGCTCGCCGCGGCCGACACCTATGTGGTGGTACTCGCCCTGCCGGACATCATGACCGGCGTCGGGGTCGGCGTCGACGAGCTGCAACGCGCCGCCCCGATCGTGAGCGTCTTCCTGCTCGGCTACGTGGCGATGCTGCCGTTGCTCGGCCGGCTCTCCGACGTCTACGGGCGAGTCCCGCTGCTCGTGGTGTCGCTGGCGGTCTTCGCCCTTGGGTCGTTGGTGACCGCAGCCGCCACTGACCTGGCTGGCGCCGTGACCGGCCGGTTCCTCCAAGGCATGGGTGGCGGCGGGCTGGTTCCGGTGACCATCGCATACGTCGCGGACCTGTGGGACGAGCGGCGCCGCGGCGTCCCGCTGGGACTGGTCGGGGCCGTGCAGGAGCTCGGCGCCGTCCTGGGTCCGCTGCTGGGGGCGGCGGTGCTGGCCGTCTGGGACTGGCGCGCCATCTTCGTGCTCAACCTCGTCGCCGGGCTCGTCCTCGCCGCCGGGCTGCTCGTTGTCAACCGGTCTGTCGGACCCGAGGCGGGACCGGACGATCGACCGCGCCACCTGCTCGTCCGCGACCCGATCGGTGTGGCGCTGCTCGTGCTCGGCCTGGCCGGGCTGGTCCTGGCCATCGTGCGGCCGGAGTCGCTGGTTCGCGACGTCCGACTCGGCGGGCTGTTCTTCGCCTGGGCGCCCACTGGGCTGAGCCCGCTGTGGCTGGCCACTGGCGGTGTGCTCATTGCCTTCTTCTGGTGGGAGGCCGGCCACCAGAACCGCATGCTCCACCCGGCGAGCCTCTGGCGTGGCCTGCTCGCGGCCGATCTCGTCGGCGGTCTCCTGGTCGCAGGAGCGCTCGGCGGTGTCATCCTGGCCTTCGCCACTGCAGACCCCGCGGTGCAGCTCGTCGCTGATCAGTGGCCCGTGCTCCTGGGGATCTCGGCCGTGGCCACGGTGATGTTCATCTGGCGCCAACGTCGGGTGGCCAACCCACTCATCCCGCTGGACGGTCTGCGGGCACGCCCGGCGTGGGGGTCCCTCGTGGTGAGCGTGCTGGTCGGCGCCGCGTTGGTCGTGGTCCTCGTGGACGTGCCCGTCTACGGGCGGGCCGTCATCGCGGAGGCGACCCAGTGGGACGCGGCCCTGCTCCTGCTGCGCTTCCTGGTCGCGCTTCCGGTAGGCGCGGTGCTCGGTGGGTGGGCGCTGCGGCGGCTCGCAGCGGGACCGTTGGCCTCGGCCGGGATGCTCGCCGCGGCTCTGGCCCTGGCGGCCATGACGCGCTGGGACGCGGGGTCGGTGGAACAGGTCAGCAGCGACCTGACCCTCCTGCTCGCAGGAGTGGGGTTCGGCTTCGCCGTGGCCCCGGTGAACGCTGCCCTGCTCGCCGCCGTCCGCGACGACCTCCACGGGATCGGGAGCGCCCTGCTTGTGGTGGCGCGCATGGTCGGGATGCTCGTCGGGCTCTCGGCGCTCACCGCGATCGCGCTCCGCCGCTTCTACGACGCCTTGAGCGAGGTACCGGTCCCGGATGTCGTCTGCCCGCAGACACCGCTTGACTGCCCCGCCTACGCCGAGGCGGTCCGCTCGGCCGTGCTCACCCAGGTGACGACTACTTTCGCGGGCGCAGCCGTCTGTGCCGCCGCAGCCGCACTGCTCAGCCTGCTCCTGCTGGGACGGGGATCTCTCAGCCGGCCAGAGTCCCGCCGAACACCTGCCACGCCAGTGCCGACTTCGCCACCAGGCTGAGCGTCACGTAGGCGCGCTCACCTACGAGGTAGTCGCGCCAGCGACCGAGCTGGCGGTACTGCAACCACTGGTTGACAGCGAAGGTGTTGAAGAACACGAAGAGCGAGGCGATGATCGCATAGACGAAGACCGGAGGCTCGGCGTCGCTCGTCGAGCCGGGCGCGACCACGTAGACCAGGACGGCCAGCCACGGCACGATACCGGCGACACAGCCGAAGATGAACGGCAGCCACCCGCCGTTGCCGGGGTTCTCGTAGTGCTCCTGGAGCCAGCCGAAGAGAATCATCGAGGCGTTGACCCCGAAGATGGCCAGCAGGGCAGTGACGTCGGCTATGCCGGTGAGCTGGGCGATCAAGACGATCATGATCGAGCTGGACAACGAGTACTCCACCCAGCGGAACGTGTTGTGCCCCGCCAGCAACCCGGCCTGGTAGCGCTCGAAGAACCACGGCGAGGCGACGATGACGTGGAAGACCGCAGACAGCGCGAGGAAGCCAGCGACGGCCAGGCCGACACCGGTGCTCAGGATCGTCACGGTGTCCGTGGGGGTCGTGCCTGGAGGACCCGCCAGGTAGGTCGCCGTCACCGGCAGGGTGAAGGAGTTGGCCAAGACGAGCACCAGCCCCGCCTGCACCGCATGGAACGCGGCCGCCCCGAGGTTGTAGCGCCGTAGCGATCGGTACCGGTCGGGGACGGTCGGCGCGGAAGCCGCGGGGCTGGCGCTGGGCACGAGGGCCTCCGGGGAGGGGAAGGTGTTGGTCGTCATGTGCCCTTCGCCCCGAACCCGCTGCCTGGATGCGCCAGGACGCCTCCCCTGCTCCCGCCACTGCTGCCCCGGCCTAGGCTGTAGCCATGCCTGAGTTCGCTGATCTGGTGTCCGGCAACAAGGCGTTCGCCGAGCGCTTCCACTGGCAGGAGCTGGAGCCCCTCGCCAAGGCCGGGCTCGCCATCGTCACCTGCATGGACTCACGGATCGCACCGCTGGAGATGCTGGGACTGCAGCCGGGCGACGCCAAGATCCTGCGCAATGCCGGCGCTCGTGTGACCGATGACGTGCTTCGCACGCTCGTACTCGCAACCCACCTGCTCGCCGTGGACCGAGTCATGGTCGTCCCGCACACGAACTGCAAGATGGCCTCGGCCACCCAGGGCGAGATCGAGGAGCTCATGCTGCGGGAGCACGGCATCGACGCCCGCAGCCTGGACTTCCACGTCGTGGAGGACCAGCAACGAACCCTTCTGAACGACGTCCAGCGCATCCGGTCCTGGCCCTTCCTGCCGCAGGGCCTTCCGGTCGCCGGCTTTCTCTACCATGTGGAGGACGGTCACCTCGAGCGCCTCTGCTGACGTCTGGGCACGCGCAAGCCCCGCGTTGGCGGATGAGACAGCTCTCACGGCGCTCTCACCCCCGCGTCAGGCACGGCCCCGAAGATCTTCCATGAAGGAGGTCCACGGTGGACCCTCACGGAAGGAGCAGCACGATGCGAGAGCAGACCATCCGAATCAGCCTCGGCGCCATCACCGGCACCCTCGGGCTGGCACTCGTCGGCTTCACGGGAGTGGTGAACGCCAACCCCAGCGACAGCGCGGTCCTCAAGCGGGACCAGCAGGTCGCCAGCCTGAGCACGGTCGACGACGACGATGACGACGACCTCACCCGCGACGCTGGTGTCGCGAGTGCCTCGTTCAGCGCGCCGTCCAAGGCCAGCAAGGCGTCCAAGGCCAGCAAGGCGTCCAAGGCCAGCAAGGCGAGCAAGGTCTCCAAGGCCTCGCGGAACTCCGCGGTCTCCAAGGACGCCACGAACAGCAAGGTCACCGCCGTCACCCGTGACCGGGACCGCAGCCGCGGCGACCTGACTCGTGACTGGACCAACGACGGGCCCGGCAAGAACAACCTCGACCTCACCAAGAACAGCACGAACGACGCCAGCCGCCACGACACCCGCGGTCGCCGGTGAGCCGGGCACGGCGGGAGCTCGACGCGGGCGAGGAGATCGCCCCCGGGTTGGTGGCGATGCGGCTGCTGGGAGGTGGTGAGCGCTACGAGGCCTACCTGGCCTTCGACGAGCACCGCTACTGCCCGGTCGTCGTGAAGGTGGTGCGGCCGGACCTGGTGGACAGCGCCTCCACCCTTCGGGCCCTGCGCCGCGAGCACGACCTTGCCGCCACCCTGGCCCACCCTGGGCTCCCCCGTGCCTTCGGCCTGCAGATCGACGGGCCGCGGCCCCACCTCGTGCTCGAGCACGTGGAGGGGCCGCGGCTGTCCACGCTGCTGCGCAAGCACGGCGCACTGCCGCTGCACCAGCTCCTCCCGCTGGCCATCGAGGTGGCCGGCGTGCTGCACTACCTCGGCCGGGAGCAGATCGTCCACCTGGACGTCAAGCCCAGCAACATCGTCATGGGTTCGCCCCCGAAGCTCATCGATCTCTCGATCGCCCGGTCGACCGAGGCCGCCGCGGACCTCACCGACGTCCTCGGGACCGACCGCTACCTCGCACCCGAGCAGGCCGACCCAGTGCGCCTCGGCGGGCCAGGTCCGGCGGCCGACGTGTGGGGGCTCGGCGCCACGCTCTACGAAGCCGCCACCGGGGTACGTCCCTTCCCTGACGGCACCTCCGACTCCTCTGCCCCTGCGCAGGAGCAATGGCCACAACTCGTGCTCGACGCGCCCCCCCTGGAGCGAGTCCCCCTCGCCGTGGCCGCCCCCATCGCGGCGTGCTTGGCGCATGACCCGACTCAGCGCCCGACACCCTCAGCACTGGCTGAAGCCCTGGAGCCGGCCTTGGCGAACCTGCCCAAGCCGGTCCTGGCGGGGTTCAAACCGCCAACCCGCGGCTAGCTGTTCGTGGCCGTCCGGGGCGACACGCGAAGCCGATAGCCCGCCCCACGTACGGTCTCGATGCGGTCGGCACCGAGCTTGCGCCGGAGGTAGCGGACGTAGACGTCGACCACGTTGGAGCCCGGGTCGAAGTCGTAGCCCCACACCCGGTCCAGCAGCTGCTCACGAGACAGGACCTGGTCGGGATGGCGGAGGAACACCTCCGCCAACGTGAACTCCCTTGCGGTCAGCTCCACGCTTGCGCCGTCGACCGTGACTCTGCGGGTCCTGAGGTCCAGCGAGATCGGCCCGGCGTGCAGCACCGACCCACCATCCTCGCGTGTCTCGGGGGCCCGGAGGCGAAGCCGGATCCGCGCCACCAGCTCGGCGAATCGGAACGGCTTGGCCAGGTAGTCGTCGGCGCCGCCCTCCAGACCGGCGACCGTATCCGTCACCGAGTCACGAGCCGTGAGGATGACCACCGGGACGCGGTTGCCGCTCCCACGCAAGCGCTGCAGGACCTCGAAGCCGTCCATCACCGGGAGCCCGATGTCCAGCACGAGAAGGTCGACGGTGCCGCTGGAGGCCAGCTCGAGGGCCGTCCTGCCGTCGGTGGCGATCACCGTTGTGTACCCCTCGGCGCGCAGCCCCTTCTCGACGAAGGCCGAGATCCGGGCTTCGTCCTCGGCGATGAGGATCGTCGTCATCGCTGCACCACAACCTCGACCATCTCGTCACCGACGGCCGGCGATGGCAGCCCCTCGCCCCGCGACAAGGGGATGCTGAGCATGAACGTCGCGCCCGAACCCGGTGGCGACTGCACGCTAGCAGTCCCACCGTGGGCGGCCGCGATTGCCCGGACGATCGCGAGGCCGAGCCCAGAGCCCTCCGAGCCGTAGGTGTCGGCACCGCGAACGAAGCGGTCGAAGATCGTGTCGATCTCCTCGGCCGCCACCCCGCGACCGGTGTCGCGCACCCAGAGGCGCACTTCGCGCGGGCCGGCAATGCTGCCGAACGCGATGGTGTCGCCGGCCTCGGTGTGCCGGACCGCGTTGGACGCCAGCTGCACCATTGCTTGGGTGAGCCGCTGGCGGTCGCACCGGAGCTCGACCTGCGCGCGCTGGTCCACCCGCCACTCCCGATCGGCAAGTCCACGCACCTTGTCGGCGACCTCGTCGACGAGCACGGCCACGTCGGTGAGCTCGAGGTGAAGGAAGTCCGGCCGCTCGGCCTTGGCGAGCACCACGAGATCGTCCACCAACCGGGACATCCGGTCCAGCTCGTCGAGGACCAGGTCGCGCGTCTGGGCCACCTCGTCGGGGTCGACTCCGGCAAGGAGCTCGAGGTGTCCACGGACGATGGTGATGGGCGTGCGCAGCTCGTGCCCGGCGTCGTCGAGGAACTGGCGTTGGGTTGCGAATGCGTCTGCGAGTCGGTCCAGCATCTCGTTGAACGTGGCTGCCAGCGCGGAGAGGTCGTCGGACCCGGTGACCGAGATCCGCTGGGTGAGGTCACTCTCGGTGATGGCATGCGCCGTCTCCCGGAGCCGATTGACGGGCGCCAGGAGGCGGCCGGCCACGACCCACCCCACAGCCGCAACGACGGCCAACGTCACGACGCTGGCTTGGGCGTATCGCCGAAGCGCGTCCATGACCGGCGCTCGCTGGGAAGCGACGATCTGCGCAACGATGAAGGTGCCAGACCGCGGGTCTCCCTCGACGCTCACCGGGAGCGCGGCCCACGCGATCTCGCCGGCACGAGTGGGGGATTCCCCGTAGCGGGAGTCCCGGACGGCTGCCAGCTCAGCGATCAGCTCGGGGTCCCTCTCGACCGCCACCGATCCCGTCAGGCTCGGGACGAACGCGGCCTCACCGTCCAGGAGCGCCAGAACCTCCTCGTCGGGTCCCGGGACCTGGGTAGGCACCGTCGCCGCGAAGAGGGCGTCGAGTGAGGCCCAGGGCGCTCCGGTGGCGGGGTCCAACCCCTCCGCGACAGCGCGGAACTCGGCGACCTCCTGGGCCAGACCCTGGGTCACGCGCTGCTCCACTGCCGCGAACTGCAGGGCGGCCGAGAGTGCTCCAGCGACCGCCATGCCCAACGCCGTGAGCAGCAGCATCCAGCCCAGCAGGCGGGCCCTCACCGATCGCAGCGCCTCAGCCAGCCGAACCCACGAGCGCCCCCGCGTGCTCAGCGCGGCCCCCTAGTCCCTCGACACCCCGGAGCGCGAAGCGTTCGAACGCGACATCGTCTCGGTCGCCCCTTCGCCCCGCTTCGGGTCGGGCTCAGGGTCCTCCTCCACCGTCTCGAGCACCTCAGGCTCATCCTCCAAGCGAACCACGTCCGGGGACACCTTGGAGCGCGAAGCGTTCTTGCGCGACATCGTCTCGGTCGCCCCTTCGCCCCGCTTCGGGTCGGGCTCAGGGTCCTCCTCTACTGTCTCGAGCACCTCAGGCTCATCCTCCAAGCGAACCACGACCGGGCCGCCGAGGGGAGGCGGATCGCTGGACCCCACGACACCCACCAAGGCGACCAGGCCGATGGCCGCCAGCGCGCCGAGCACGAGTCCGATCACCCCGGTCATGACCTCATCCTGCGCGTGGCGACTGAGGCGGACATGAGACGCCGATGAGGATCTGCTCATATTCTGAGGTGCCGGACCACCTGTGACCCAGGTGACGTCACTGACACCGCGGGCGGTCAGCGCGATCCTGGTGTCTTCGCTGGCATCGGTGAGCGCTGAGCAGACCGGCGCTGAAAGCCGGCGAACCAGCTGCCGATCGGACCCCAGGGGAGCCCCTGACCGGGCATGCGTGCGGCGCAGCCCGCTCCTACCCTGAGCTGCATGAGGCACGAGGAGTACGTCGCCCACGACGCGACCGGGCTGTCACGGCTCATCCGGGACGGGAGGTGACCGACCAGGAAGTCCCCGCTGCGGCGCGCGAGCGGATCGACGAGGTCAACGCCGTCGTGCACCGGATCGACCCACCCGTGCCGGCCGGCGGCACCGGCCCGTTGGCCGGCGGGCCGTTCCTGCTCAAGGACATGGACGGTCGACTCGCCGGCCGCCCGACCGCGCACGGCAGCCGGGCCCTGCACGACTGGGTGCCGACCGAAGAGAGCGAGCTCGTCGCCCGCGACCGGGCGGCCGGGCTTCGCCTCCTCGGCAAGACCAACTACCCCGAGCTCGGCATTCTCGGAGTCACCGAGCCTGAGCTGCACGGGCTCAGCCGCAACCCCTGGAATCCTGACCACGTCCCGGGTGGATCCAGCGGTGGGTCGGCCGCGGCCGCCGGCATCGTGCCCTTGGCCGGCGCGGGTGACGGCGGACCATCGATCCGCATCCCTGCCTCGGCTGTGGCCTCTTCGGGCTGAAGCCGAGCCGCGGCCTGAGCCCGCAGTCCCCCGAGCACGACCCCGGGCTGGGCCTCGTCTCCCGGCACGTGGTCACTCGCTCGGTGCGCGACTGCGCCGCCGTCCTCGACGCCACCACGGCACCCTTCGCCGGATCCCTGTACGCGCAGCCACCGCGGCCACGCTCCTACGCCGCGCGTCTCGAACGCGCTCCGCGTCGGCTCACCGTCTGGGTCACCAGGCGGTCCTTCCTGGACGAGGACCTGCATCCGGGCTGCGCCACCGCAGTGGACGACGCTGCCGCGCTCCTGGAGTCGCTCGGGCACCGAGTCGTCGAGCTCGCGCTCCCGATCGAGCACGTCGAGGTGGCTCGCGCCTACCTCACTGTCTTGGCCGCCGCGGTGGCCGCCGATGTCAGGGCGACCGAGCACAAGACGGGACGCGCACCCAAGGCCGCGATGTTCGAACGCCCGACGTGGTTCCTGGAGCAGGTCGGCGACGCCCTGTCGGCCCGCGAGCTCTGGTATTCGCACGAGGTGGCGGCGAGCACCGCACAGCGCCTGGCGCCCGGCTTCGCGCAGGTCGACGTGCACCTGTCGGCAACCATGGCCGCTCCCCGGCACGGGTCGGCGAGCTCGAGATCGGCGTGGCCGAGAAGGCCGCCCTCAGCGCGCTCGAACGGCTGCCGTCGAGTGCCATCGTGCTGCGCCAGCCGCTGCGGCGGCTCGCCCACGACTGCCTGGAACGCACGCCGAACACACAGGTCTTCAACATGACCGGCCAGCCCGCCATGAGCGTCCCGCTGTCCTGGAACGACGCGGGTCTGCCCGTCGGTGTGCAGCTAGCCCGGCGGCTCGGCTCCGAGGAGCTGCTGCTCCGACTCGCCCAGCAGCTGCACGAGGCTCGACCGTGGTTCGGTCGACTCCCCCGACCTCGACGCCAGCGGCAGCGCAGCAGCCGACGTATCACCGCAAGGGCTGCCGACTCCTCTTGGGTGTCACACCCATCGCGGCCAACCGGGCCGCCGACCGAGGAGGACGTCGCTCATGACCAGAACACCTCGCACCACGCGAAAGCCCAGCAGGACCGGCGCCACCGGCCTGGCGGCAGGCGCGCTCATCGCTGCCGTCATGGGCCTGCCCACAAGCGGGGCGAACGCGGCCCCGCTCACCGCCCCCGTCTTCAAGGTCACCCAAGAGGGTCTGACCGCCGAGCAGGCCAGCGCACTTGCCGAACGCGCCGGTGTCGGGAACGCGGTCCGTCCGGACGGCACGTTCGGCTACGTGGGCAACTCCTTCGCGAAGGTCCCTTCGAAGAAGGTGCCGAGGAAGGCCCGCAAGGGCAAGACCGAGGACGGCAGGTCCGTGGCCCAGGCCGTCAACCGGCGAGCACTCGCCTCCACCGAGGTGATCGGGGACCGGGACGCGCTCGCCATGGCGGCGAAGACCTTCGACGAGGTCGGCACGTTCAGCGCGATCCCGCAGGTCGACCACACGACGGTGGACATCAGCAACGCCCGCGGCAAGCTCCGCTCCTCGACCGCGATCGACACCACGGTGACCTACCGCTTCGAGCTCGACGGCAGGCCCGTCGTCGGCCCCGGCGCCAAGCAGCGGATCGCCTTCGACGGGGACGGCTCCGTCGTGCAGCTCTCCCACGCCATGCGCAGCCTCGAGCAGTCCGACGACGTGCCGATCATCGACCCCGAGACCGCTCGTGGCCGGTGCTCGTCCCTCTACGGCGATGAGACGAAGCAGCGCACCCCTGAGCTTGCCTACTACGCCCCGCCGCTGGCCGCCGAGAAGGCCTCCGGTCGGGGCGCTGTGGAGTTGGTGCTGCCGCACTACGTGTGCAACCCCTCCGGCGTGCCCCGGGATCACGAGGTCCCGCTGACCGGTCGCCTCATCCCGGCCGCCGAGGACTTCACCCCCGTCGTCGCGCTTGACGTCGCCGGGGACGGCAGGACGGTCCAGGCCTCAGCCGCGGTCAAGAGCGGCCAGGAGCCGTACTCGTTCGACTGGTCAGCCACCTCGGCCGACCTCAGCGACTTCAGCGACAACGTGCTGAAGTTCGGGCGTGAGGCCCGCAGTCGTCGGTCCGCCGAGGTCGTCACCGTCCAGGTGACCGACGCCAACGGCATCGTGTCCACGGCGAGCGTGCAGCTCATGCGTGGCAGCGGCCGGCAGTCGGCCGAGGGCTACGGAGGGATGGGTGGCGCCTTCGCCGAGGCCGGCATCGAGCAGACCGTCGACGAGTGGCAGTGCGCGCAGGACAGCGCCGATGGATTCGGTGACGTCATGCGCAGCCAGGGCGAGACGGTGGACTTCGACTGGCGCGGCGCGAACGCCTGGGAGAGGGACTTCAAGAAGACCTCGATCGGCGGGATCGACTCCAGCTACGTCGACGAGGTCGACATCCAGTGGTACACGGGCCACGGGTCGCCGAACAGCTTCACCTTCAAGGGCAGCAACGACGATGGCAGCATCACCCCGTCCGACGCCGAGTGGGGCGACAACAACGACCTGGAGTGGATGCAGCTGGAGTCCTGCCAGGTGCTTCGGGACACCAACGGCGCGGCTGACTACTTCGCACGCTGGGCCCCGGTGTTCGATGGCTTGCACCTGCTCAACGGGTTCGACACGAACGCCTACTGCATCGGCGGCGGCACGGGCGAGCGCTTCGCCGAGCTGCTCTTCCCGGAGAACTTCCTCTGGTGGCAGGTGCGGGCGCCGCTGACCGTCCAGCAGGCATGGTCGACGATGGCCAACGAGCTGGAGCCGGCGGGTGTCCGGTGGCGTTCGATCAGCCCGATGAACGGGTCGGTGCACAACCTCAACGACAAGTACCACGGTGAGGGCACCGTCGGGCCGGACATCTCCTCCTCGCAGCGGACCGGCTTCATCGCCGTCAGCGGCGTGAGCTGATCCATGCTCCACCTGCTGGAAGGGCGGGCCTCGTCGAAACCGACGGGGTCCGCCTCCTGCCGTGCCAGACTGGTCGGCGCAGGCGCGATCGAGAGGAGCCTGCTGGTGGGCACCGCACGCGGCCAGGACGGCTCCACCGCCACCTCGCCAGCCACGCAGGGGGACCTCGATCTCCCTGGTCTGGTCACCGCCGCCGCCGGCGGCGACCAGCAGGCATGGAACGCTCTCGTCCGTCGATTCACACCCCTCCTGCTGTCGGTGGCGCGGTCCTTCCGCCTCACCGATGCAGACGTGGACGACGTGGTCCAGACGGTGTGGTTGCGACTCGTGGAGCACCTCGGCGACCTCCGCGACCCCCAGGCGCTGCCGAAGTGGATCATCGTCACCGCTCGACGGGAAGCGCTGCGGCTGCGTCGCCTCGGCGAGCGGACCGTGCCAGCCGACCCGCAGACCCCGAAGCTGATCCCGGAGCAGGCAGACCACCACCACGTCGAGGACGCGCTGATCGCCCAGCAAGGTCGGGAAGCGCTGCTGAGCGCGTTCGCCACCCTCAACCAGGCCCAACGCGACCTGCTGTCCCTGCTGTGCTCGGACCCGCCGCTGCCCTACGCCGAGATCAGCCGTCGGCTGTCGATTCCCGTCGGCAGCATCGGACCAACTCGTGCCCGCGCACTGAGCACGTTGCGGCGTGCGCCTGAGCTGCGTGGACACCGAGCCGAACGAGATGACCACGGAGGTGATCGGCGTGCCCCACAGCGACCATGACGACGACGCGTTGATGGCGGCGCTTGCCGACGCCCTGCACTCCGCCGGACCCGACCTGGACCGTGCACGACGGAACGGCGAGGCCTCCTGGGCGTGGCGCAGCGTGGACGCCGAGCTGGCCGCCCTCGTGCACGACTCGGCCACGGACGACTCGCTCCGGCAGGACGCCCTCGTCCGCTCCGCAGTGGGCGAGCTCCGCCTCCTCACGTTCGAGGCTTCACAGGTCTCTGTGGAGGTGGAGCTGTCTGCGGACGGCCTGCTCGGTCAGGTCCTTCCGCCGGGGCCAGCGGACGTGGTGCTCCAGCTCGGGGACGGCAGCGAGGCTGCGTTGAGCACCGATGCCTCCGGGACCTTCAGCGCGCCGACGGCGCCAGTGGGCCGTTTCCGGTTGCGGTGCCGTACCGGCGCCGGGGTCGTGCAGTCCGACTGGGTCAGCGGGTAGGAACCGGGAGCCAGCGGGGGCCGACTCCCTGCGCCGCGACTGGCTGCGAGGCGAGCATGAGGTCATCGAGGGCCTCACGAGCGCTGCGCCGTCCGGGCACCGTACCCGCGGCGACCGCTCCGGCGACTACCGCCGAGGCGAACGATGATCCGCTCCAGCGGGCCCGGCCGCTGAAACGGACAATCTCCCCACCGAGGGCGACCTCGCCGCTGAGGTAGGAGCTCAGCAGGTCCACCCCCGGGGCCAGCAGGTCCACCCACACGCAGGCTGGCGGTGTGAACGCGGCCGGCGTGCCAGTGACGTCGGCCGCCCCGACAGCCACCACGTCGTCGAGTGCCGCCGGCCACGCGGGGCGACGGCCGAGCTCGGCGCCGCCGGACCCATGATTTCCAGCGGCCGCCACGACGACGACATCCGGCGGGAGCCGGTCGATCGCGGCTGCCAGCACGAGCGGAGGCTGCCCGTCGAGAGTGAAGCATTGCAGCGAGAGGTTCAGCACGTCCACGCCGCCGCGACCTGCCTGCAGGATCGCGTTCGCAACGTCCCAGCCGTCTGCCTGGCCGTCGTCGTCAGAGAGCACGCTCGTCATCGCCACGACCGCTCCCGGTGCCTGCTGCAGGACGAGCCCCGCGACGAAGGTGGCATGCCCGGAGACCACCGGCATCGGCGAGTTCTGGGCGTGCACCACGTCGGAGTACGTGGCCTCCCATCGACCGTCCAACCAGGGGTGCGGCACCAGCCCGGTGTCCACCACGCCGACCCGAGCCCCCTGACCGGGACCCCGTTGCGGCGTTGGCAGGGCATCGTCCACCGCCCGCGGGTCCAGCCCGCCGCCGTGGGAGACCTCACCCGCGGGCTTCACGACCTGGCCGACGAGCCGGTTCTTGCCGATCGTCGGCATCCACCCGGCGTGCTCCTGGCTGAAGTACCGACGCAGTCCGGCGAGAACCCGGTCCAACGGCCCGCCGTCAACACCGCCATGCGGGTCCAGCGCCGCTGCGGCGGCCTGCACGTCGGGCAGGCGCAGCAGGCCAAGCCCTAGTGCAGCACTCCTCCCCCGGACCTCGACATCGGCACCGGCGTCGGCGATCACGGTTCGAACGAGGTGCAGGTGCCCGTCACTGACCACGAGGTCGTCGGGGCGACTGGTCCCGATCGTCGCGTCCGGTGACGTCGGCGGCGTGCGCGTGAGGGAATCGTTCACGGGGCCCTCCAAGGCTCACAGATGTACAGCATGATGCCAGCGAGAGAGGTGCACCGAACCCGAACAGGGAGAACACCGAGGTGAAGCCGGACCGGGCACGTCCCGCCGCGGCTGAGGCGCTGCGGCTCGCGAGCGTGGAACCCAGGCGTGCTCGGGACCTCGCCCTCGGCCTGCTCGCCGAGGCGGGGCTCGGACCGGGAACCCGGAGCGTGGCGATGCGGGCTGCCGGAGTGGCCGACATCCAGCTGCGCGCGCTTCCGCAGGCCGTCGAGCACCTGCAGGCGGCGGTCGCCGCCGGGCGCGAGTCCGGGTCACGAGAGCTGGCGGCCCAGGCGCAGATGAGCCTGGCGTCCGCGCTGGTCCTGCGCGGACAGCCTCGCGCGGCGGCAGCGGCCATCGACGACGCGGTGAACCATCTGGACCAGCCGCTGCGTGCCCGCGCCCGCGTGCAACGTGCCGCGATCGCTCAGGAGCTCGGGCACGTCGATGCGGCCATGGCCGACCTCCGCCGCGCGCTGCCCGTACTCCGCAGAGACGGGGACGCCCAGTGGACCGTTCGCGCGCTGTCCAACCGCAGCCTGCTCCACGTTCGCCAGCGCGCCTTCCGGGCCGCGATGGCCGACCTCACCGATGCCGACGCTCTATCCCGGCAGCACGCCCTCGGGCTCGCGGGTGCCTACGTCGCCCAGAACCTCGGCTGCCTGCACGCCGCGCGCGGAGAGGTGCCGGCTGCGCTCGACGCCTTTGCCCGAGCCGAGGCCCTCTACCGCGCCGAGGAGATGGTCGTCGGCTCGCTGTCCGTCGATCGGGCCGAACTCCTGCTGGCCGCTGGCCTGCTCCCGGAGGCGAGAGCGGCGGCCACGACTGCTGTGGAAGCCTACCGAAGCCAGCGGCGCCTGACACACCTTCCCGAGGCGCTGCTGCTCCGCTCGTGGGTGGAGTCCGAGGAGGGTGACTACGCGAGCGCCGCCCGGTCCGCGCGCGACGCCGAGCTCCGGCTGCGCCGCCTGGGCCGCCAGGAGTGGGCGACCCTGGCCGCCTACGCGCGGGTTCGCGCCATCGCCCTGGGGCGAACCCACGAGGCTGGGCCGGCCACCCGTTCGGCCGTGTCACTCCGACGCCTCAGTGGGCCCCTGGCTCGAAGCGGATGGCCAGTGAGCGCCATGGACGCACACATCCTGGCTGCCCGCCTGGAGATGGGGACCCTGGAGGACCGGTCGCACAGGGCTCGGGCCGCGGCGCTTCGGCGGGTGCGTGAGGACCTGGCTGGGACAGCCTCCGCCCGCCGCAGCGGACCGGTTGCCGAACGCAGCCGAGCATGGCTCGCCGAGGCACTGATGCGCCACGCCGAGGGGCGCCATCGGTCGGCGATCAGCGCCGCCGAGGCGGGGCTTCGACTGGTGGAGCGGCACCGAGCCACGCTTGGCGCAACGGACCTCTGGGCGCAGGCCGGGGCGCAGGCCGAGCCCCTGGTTGCCCTGGGCCTGACGGTCGCGGTTGACTCCAAGAACCCCGCCCGCGTGCTCCAATGGGCCGAACGAGCGCGCGCGACCGCACTGCTCGCACCCCCCGCAGCGCCCCCCGAGGACGCCGAGCTCGCCGAGGCCATGGTGGACCTTCGAACCACGGTGGCCGAGATCCGCGACCGCCGCCGAGCAGGCGACGACTCGCAGCCGCTCCTCGTGCGTCAGATCGACCTGGAGCGACGAATCAGGGACCGGGTGCGGAGAAGCGCACCACCGCGAACGATCGACGGCCCCGAGCGTGGGCTCGGCCGACAGCTCCGCGCGTCCATCGACGAGCAAGAAGCGCTCGTAGAGCTTGTCGAGGTGGGATCACGCATGCATGCCATCGTCCTGACGCGGGAGCGGTCGAGGGTGATCGAAGTCGGCTCTCGAGCAGACATCCTCGAACGGTCCCGTCGACTCGGGTTCGCGCTTCGACGAGCCGCCGGTCCCACGCGCGCTCCGACGGGCACAGCCACGGCCACGAAGCACTGGGTCGGCTTGCTCGCGGCTGCCGCTGACGAACTGGACCAGAGCCTGACCCGTCCCCTGGGCATCGACCGGCCCCAGGTGGTCGTGGTCCCCTCGCCCGCCCTGCACGACGTCCCGTGGGGACTGCTGCCCAGCATGCGAACACGTGCGTTGTCGGTCGTCCCCTCTGCTCGCCTGTGGCGCAGGGCCCGAAGGCAGGCGTTCCCGACAGCTCGTCAGGGGGTCGTGGTTGCCGCCGGGCCTGGCCTGCAGGGTGCCGCACGTGAGGCGCGAGCAGTCGCCTCGTGCTACCCCGGTGCTGTGCTGCTCACCGGTGCGGATGCAACGGTCGAGGCCGTCACCCGTGCCGCGCAGAACGCACGGGTCCTGCATCTGGCGGCCCATGCCGAGCCTCGTGCGGACAACCCGTTGTTCTCGGCCATCCACCTCGCCGATGGACCGCTCACCGTCTACGACCTCGAGGCTCGTGTCCGCACGCCGGCAGTCGTCGTGCTTGCCTCGTGCGACAGCGGCCGCCCGGCCGCCGTGGTGGGGCAGGAGCTGCTGGGCTTCGCTGCTGCGTTGCTCAGCCGCGGCACCACGGTCGTGCTCGCTCCGGTCGTGCCGGTGGCCGACGCCGAGACGACGACCGTGATGGTCGCGCTGCACGCCGAACTGACCTCAGGCCAGGGCCCCGCCGAAGCCTTGGCACGAACCAGACAGAGCCTCGATGCCGGGCAGCTCCCCACCGAGGCTGCGGTTGCGGCAGCCTTCGTCTGCCTCGGGGACGGCAGGCGAGTGCCCCCGCGCTAGGTCGCAGACCTCAGCGCCAGCTTGGCCGCCTTGGCCGCGCTCTTCTTGCTCGGCGCCTCCGGACGTTCGAAGGTCTGCCCTGGGTAGTTGTCGTTCTGGACCGTTGTCTTGACCACGACGGATCCATCTCGGGCCACGACCACGACCTCGCGTCCCTTGGCATTGCTGTCGACCTTCGAACGCCAGGCCGTCGACTCCTGCCCGACGTCGCGGGTGCTCGTGGGGAGCCGGACGTAGTCGGCGATGCCGTCGCACTGCTTGCAGTACCACTCGGTGTTCTCCGGGCAGCGGTCGGCGTACGTCGACGCCCGCGCCATCGACTTCTTGGCCCGCTGCTTGTTGCCGAAGTCGTAGACAACGACGCGCACGCTGGTGCCGTCGGCGTCGACGCCGGCAGGCGGGGAACCGTTGTAGAAGGCCAGCCTGAACGCACCGGCATCACGGAACGGGCGGTCCGATCCGCACTTGCCGGGCTTCGAGCCGATCGGGTGACCCTCGTCGGGCTGGGCGATCGACTTCCGCCACTTCCCGGTGCCTTGCACGGCCTCCTTGACAGACCCCTTGTCGGGGAAGCTGTCCTTCGCGACCTTGGCACTGGCGAGCGAGGCGATCCCGACCACCAGCGCAAGCGCCACCAGAACAGCCCCGGTACCGATCCCCAAGCCACTGTGGCCTTCGCGTCCACGCCTGCCCGCCACTTTCCCCACCCCTCGTCGGTTGCGCTCGAGTCGCTCAGTCATGTCGTCCGGGTCGAGTCTGGCACCCACGGGCGAGCCTGACCAGCAGCCAGCCCTGTTACGGCACCGATCGGATGTTCCGGATGAGCACCGCCCCGAGCAGGGTGATGCCTGCGGTGAGCAGGTAGAGCGTCGTGTAGCCACCGGCCCCGATCACCAGCGGCGCCGCGATGACCGGGGCCAGGACCTGCGGCGAGGAGTTGGCGATGTTGATCACCCCGAGGTCCCGGGCCCTGTCTGCGGCCGCCGGCAGGACCTGAGTGATCAGGGCCTGGTCCACGGCGAGGTAGACGCCGTAGCCGAGCCCCAGGATGGCCGCCGCCAGCAGGGTGGCGGGAAAGGTCGGCACCAGCGCCAGGATGAGCGCCGCGACCGCCATGACGGTCGTGGACACGATGACGAAGATCTTGCGACGACCCGAGCGGTCGGACAAGCGCCCTCCGATGACCGCAGTCGCGATGGTGCCGAGGGCATAGATGCCGACCATGATCGTCTGGGCCTGCTCCGGCTCGGGGTGCCCGACCCGGTCCTGGAGGAAGAAGAGCAGGTAGAGGGTGGCCATCGCGTTGCCCAGCGACACCAGGAACCTGGTGATCCAGGCCCAGGCGAAGTCGGGATTGGCTCGTGGGTCGATCCAGAACCGGACCAGGAACTCCCGCAGCGTCGTGCGCTCTCGTCGCTCCAGCACCGGGTCGGACAGGGTGAGCACGAACGGCAGCACCAGGGCTACCGCGAGCACGCTGGTCAGGACGATCCCGGCGTCCAGGTCGACGACGATGAACGAGACCAGCGCCACGCCCAGCACGATCCCGACCGTCTGGGACAGCCCGACCCACCCGGACACCAGCCCTCGCTGACGGACCGGGACCTGGTCGGGGATGGTGGCCGTCACCCCCGCGTACGCGGCGTTCAGCCCACCTTGCGCGATCGCCCACACCAGCGCCAGCCCGAGGACGCTGGTCGCCGGGACCAACCCCAGCATCGCGAGCGCACCGACCAGGGCCCCGCCGAGGACCCAGGGACGGCGGCGCCCGAACCGCGAGCGGGTGCGGTCCGAGAGCGCGCCGGCCAACGGATTGGCCACGATCGCCACGAAGGCGCCGACCCCGGCGACGACGGCCAGCGCCGCCTCCTTACCGTCGCCGTCGGTGACGCGATCTGCCAGGCGCGGTAGCAGGTTCTGGATGGGGGTGAAGAAGGCCAACCACACGGCGAGGTTCGCCAGCGAGACAGAGGCGACATAGCCGCTGCCCACCGGTCGATCGGGTTCGGCGAAGGCCCCAACCGGTCCGGCCGCCTCGGCCGGTGTGCTCACCTGGGCGCGGCCATCACGGCACCGTGCCTCGGATGAGCTGGCGAAACCAGTCGAAGGACTCCTTCGGCGTTCGCCGCTGGGTTTCGTAGTCGACGTGCACCAGGCCGAACCGAGGGACGAGCCCCTCGGCCCACTCGAAGTTGTCCATGAACGACCAGACGAAGTACCCGCGAACGTCCACCCCGGCCTCGATCGCCGCGTGGACGGCGCGGATGTGCCGGTCCAGGTAGTCGATGCGGAACGGGTCGCGCACCGTTCCGTCCGCTGCGACCTCGTCGGCGACGGCGCAGCCGGACTCGGTCACCATGATCGGTGGCAGGACGTCGCCGTAGGTCTGCGCGAGGTCGACGAGCAGCGTCGTGAGCCGGTCGGGCAGCACCGGCCAGCCGAGCTGCGTCGACGCCTCCGTCAACGAGTGCGGGACGAGCTCGAACCCCAGTGGGTTCTCCGGCCCGCTGGCGCGCACCGTGTTCGGGAAGTAGTAGTTCACGCCGAGGACGTCGATCGGTGTGGCGATGTCGGCCAGGTCTCCGGCACGCACGCACTTGGTGTCCACCCCCAGCGCTTCGACGACGTCGTCGGGGTGGTGGCCGCGCAGGACCGGATCGAGATAGCTGCGGTTGTAGACCCCGTCGAGCAGCCGGGCGGCCGCGACGTCCGCGGGAGAGGACGGGTCCGCGGGCTCGGCTGGGGCGATGTTGTTCACCAGCCCGATGGGGGCACCGACGCCCGCTGCGCGCAGCGCCTGGACTGCCCAGCCGTGACCGAGCAGCTGATGATGCACGACCCGGAAGACGTCGGTCAGGAGGGTCAGGCCGGGTGCGTGCGTCCCCAACGCGTGGCCCAACAACGTGTGCACCACCGGCTCGTTGAGCGTCCACCACGTCGCCACGCGGTCACCGAGGCGCTCACCGAGCGTCCCGGCGTACTCGGCGAAGGCCTCTGCCGTGCTTCGCTCCTGCCAGCCACCCTCGTCCTGCAGCGCCTGCGGGAGGTCCCAGTGGAACAGCGTCGGGTAGGCCTGGATCCCCCGGGCGAGCAGACCGTCGAGCAGTCGGTCGTAGAAGTCCAGCCCGCGGCGTTCGACCGCACCCCGACCACGTGGCAGCACGCGCGGCCAGGCGATCGAGAAGCGGTAGCCACCGACCCCGAGGCTCGCCATGAGGTCGAGGTCGGACTGCCAGCGGTGGTAGTGGTCGCAGGCCACGTCACCGCTGCTGGCGTCGACGACCCGACCTGGGGTGTGAGCGAAGGTGTCCCAGACGGACGGGCCTCGTCCGTCCTCGGCGACCGCGCCCTCGATCTGGTAGGACGCTGTCGCGGTTCCCCAGACGAAGTCCCGCGGGAACGCCGAGCGCGAAAACGGCACCGGCTCGTTCACGCGCCACAGCGTAGCCAGCGCGGCCGAGCATGACCGTGGAGCCCGTGCTCGTCCCGACACGCCAGCTCGACTTCGGTTGGGTCGGACCCGAAGAACGGTCTTGACCAGCGGCGCAGCCCCTGCCACGCTCGTGATGCTCGCGGCGACTCGCCGCGGAGGAGGCTCCCCATGAGCGATCGCGGCGACATCCCTTCAGAGGACTCCCGAACACGGGTGCCGCCAGCGGCGTACTTGATCAACCTCACCGGCGCCCAGGTCGACGTCGTGGGAGCGGGACGGTCCGTCGTTCTGGCTCCCCTGCGGCGCCTGCCACTGAGCGCCTCACAGCTCTGCCGATTCGATGCCACCGTGCTGAGGGACTCCGAGCTGGTGGCTCTCGAGCGCCCGGAGGTGACGGCGACTCGAGCCCCGCTGGCCGTGTACGGCGTCCTGACCGTCCTGGCACTCATCGCCGTCGGGATCGGGGGCCTCAACGGAGCTCTGTCGTTGGGCCTGGCCGTGGCCGGCGCTCTGGCCGTGCTGGGCGTCATGCTCTGGAGTGGTTGGACGATGGCCGGCGTCGTTGCTGGGCACCCTCCAACGGTCCAGGAGTCGCTCCGGTGGCTCAGCGAGAAGTCATCACAGCTGCTGGTGTTCGTCATCGGGTTCGGCTCGGCGCTGGCGGCGGCGCTGGTGGCGAACGGCGGTCTGGAAGGCGGCCGGATCATCGCCGACGAACGTGACCTCTTCCGAATCGGCCTGCAAACGCTCTTCCTCGGCCTGGCGATCACGTTCCCTGCATTCCTCTACTACGCGTTCGACCGCCAACGCGCGGCCGGGTTGCGCACGCGATTCCTTGCCGACGTCTTCCGGCTGGACGACCGCCTCTCCACGGTGGGGAAGATCGAGGCCAAGTACGGCGGGCGAATGAAGGACGCCTTCGGCGACGCCGGTGACCGGCTTCCCAACGAGGAACGTGTGCGGTCCGGTCGGCGCCGCTCTCCGGTGGTGATCGCCACCCTGGTGCTCTCTTTGGCCCTGGTCGTGGCCTTCGTCGACGTCGGAGCCACCGAGACCGAGGGTCCCCTCCTGGCACTGTTCACCCCGACTTCGGCGATCCTGCCCTTCGCGTTCCTCGGCGCCTACTTGTTCGGCGTCTTGTCCTCCCTGCGCAGCTACCTCCGGGAAGACCTGCTGCCCAAGGCGTACAGCCAGATCGCGGCAAGGATGCTCGTGGTGGTGACGCTGGCTGCGGTCATCAGTGCGCTCGCCCAGGTCTTGGCACCGGAGGGGGACGACCCGTCGTACTCCCCTTGGCTGCTCGCACTCGCCTTCCTCGCCGGCCTGGTTCCCAACACGGTGCTGCAGTTTCTGTCCGAGGCCACCCGTCGGGTGTTCCCCCTCGGTCGAAGCGCCGCCCTGCGAGAACCACAGCCACTCAACCTGCTCCAAGGTATCGACCTCTACGACCGTGCCCGTCTGGAGCAGGAGGGCATCACCACCTTGGACGGGATCGTCCATGGCGACCTGGTCGACGTGATGATGCAGACACGGATCTCCGCCGGCCTCCTGGTGAGCTGGGTGGACCAGGCGGTCCTGCTCAAGCTCGCGGGTACCGCCGACACCGAGGACGAGGACGCCATCGGCGCCTCCTCGATGCGCGAGGCATGGCGGGCGGCACTGTCGGCAGAGGGCATCCGCACGGCCTCGGGCCTCCTGCGCTCCCGCCCCACACGCCCGGAGCTCGACGGCCTCGTGACCCTCGTGAAGGGGGAACCAGTGATGCGACGGGTGCTGCGGTGGAACCGCGACGAGCTGCCTGATCCCATCGTCCTGGACGCGCGAGCACCGGAACTCATGATGCCCCGGGGCGGCACCTTCCCGAAGGCGCGGGCGTCGGTCGACCCACCGACGAGCACGTCGGCATCCGCGTAGCGGCCCCCGGCGGGTCCCGGCAGCCGAAGCTTCTCGGCGAGAGCGGGCTGCTCGCCCTGGCGAACTCCGGGACGCCAGCCGATCAGGCGGGCGGCACGGGGTGGCGTCCTTCTGGGCAGCGCGCCGCTGGCGGCGAGCTCGGGCATCGGTGCCCCACCGATCGGCCAGCGGCCCGGCGAGGTCGAGGTCCTTCGCGAGGAGGTCGAGCGCGAAGGCGACGGGTGTCCTGCGGGTTCTCAACGGACGCTCGTTCGTCGGCCGAACAGGGCGGCGACGGCGCTTGCGGCGATCAGCACGTCGGCGTCGCTGGCGTCGACTCTGGCCTTCTCCGCCAGGACGGTCGCTTCGGCGAAGGCGGCGTTGAGCGCGTGCACCCTGTTGTTGACGCCGCATTTCACCGTCGCGCCCGCGCGCGGGAACCCAGGTGGGTGATCCGTCCGGAGAAAGTCTCCACGAAGGGTCTCGCCCGACCGAGGGCATCACTGGACGCACCCGCCATGACCCACAGCTTCCGGTCATCGACCGTCGAGACGCTGCCCGAGACGGGTGAGTCGATCAGCGCTGCGCCGTCGGCCGACACGTCACCGTCGAGGGCCCACAGCGTCGTTGGGTCGACCGAGCTCGTGTCGGCGACGACCACGCCCGGGCGCACCCCGCGGCCCGGTCCCCGAGTTGTGGCGCCGTGTCGGGGCGCCGTTCAAGGCCGCCATCGGGCTCCGCCGGGTTGAGGTGCCCGGAGTCTTCTGGGAACGACGGACCGAGGACGACGACTCCTACGTGGACTTCCTGCACGCCGAGTACGGCCCCGCCAGTTCCTCGTGCGGCCCGGGGGAGTCCATCCCCTTCGACTTGATGACCCCGTACCGGCTCAGCAACCCCTTCCACGAGTCGTGCACCTCGGTGTGGTTCGTTGCTGGCCCGTCGCGACGACGACCGAACCGGCGCTACGCCTGGCCGCCACACCGCTCATCTGCCTTAGGCCGCTCTTGCCGCCGCTTTGAGGCCTCAAGCCGTCACGCAAGGGGGTCACCCAGTCGCCGCGGCGCCTCGCACGCCTCATCGGGTAGGCCCAGAGTCCAGAACTCCGCGGTCTGCACCGCCCAGAACAGGGCGAACGATGCCAGGAGTGCGGCCTCCACCCAGAACACCAGCGTCGTGTCCGTCGGCCACCCGTTGGCGACGCTGGAGACCAGCGCGGAGACGAGCACGAGTGCCATGGCAACCGCGATCAGGTCGTACGCCGCCGAGTAGGGGATCGCTCTGGCCCCAAGGCTGGCGCCATGGTCAGAGCGGCGGGCGTTGATGAACGCCACGGCTACCATGAACGTGAATACCGCGACAGCGGCCACATAGTGGCCCACGTCGTAGAAGGACTCCCGGGGGATCCAGTCGGGGCTGGCACCGAACCAGACAGCGACCACCACCCAGACGACCACGGCGACGGCGACACTCAGCGACGCCGACCTGTCCAGCCGCAGGCGACCGAACCAGACCCCGAGCGCGACGAACAAGCCGGGGACTCCTGCGAGCAGCAGCGTGCTCACGCTCAGCTCGACACCGGGCACGACTCCCGCTGGGATGCATCGGCCGCCAGCCGGGCAGCCACCAGCGACCGGGGTCGGCACGAACGCCACGACGGGCAGCAGCATTCCAGCGATGTTCAGCAGCGTCTCTTCCCAGGCTGGTCGCCCTCGTACGGCTACCAGCAAGAACGCGGCAGCGACCAGCACACCGACGAACAGGTTCTGCATGGGGCCGTAGTAGTACTCGCTGATCGAACCGCCGATCTGCCAGCCGTCGTCAGCGATCTGCAGCAGCAGGGCGGTGAAGAGCAACCCGACCGCCGCCACGATCGACACCCGGACGTAGCGGTAGGTCCGGACCGTCTCCTGCCCGAGAATCTGCATGTCACCGCCCGCGTCGGCCGTGGCGGCATCGCCACGGCGCTGATGATCGCGGCCAGGCTAGCGGCGAAGCATCGCGCCGCTTGACCAGCACGAACCATCGTCTCGGGTGGCACTGCCCGTGGTCACCGCCGCCGCACCCCTGGCTGGGATCCGACGCGGCAGGCGGGCCCGTCCGGACCGATGGACGGTGAGGTCGGGAGCATTACCGACGGATCACGACGATGTCGTACTCGGTGTCCGGGCCAGTCGGGCCCCCGAAGCGGGCGTTGACCGCAGCCAGCGAGCCGCCCTTGCGAGCAACTGTCGTTGGCACGTCGAAGGCGTCGCTCGTACGGGTGGACACCACGGTGCCGCTGCCGTAGTCAGGGGCCAGGCGGACCTCGGCGACCTGGTTCAGGAAGTTCTGCACCACCCAGAGCCGCGGCCCGTCGAGCAAGATGCCGTCCGCGTTCGCTACTGACTCCCCTCCGAGGTCGATGGTCCGCGACTCCCCGGTGACCGGGTCCACGAGGATCACCTCCGCGCGGGCGGAATGGGCGACGACGAGGCGAGACCCGTCTCTCGAGGCCGCGATCCCGTTCACGTTGAACGACCCGGATGTGTCCGCCGCCGGCCCGCTCAGGGCAAGCGTCCGCGGTGCCCCCAGGGCTCCGTCGGGACGGATCGGCAGGAAGTACAGCTGTGGCAGGAACGAGTCGGTGAACCACGCCCCGTCCTTGGTCAGCGTCACGTCGTTGACGAACGAACCGGGTGGGGTAAGCGGCACCGCACCCTGGTCCGCCCCTGTCCGCACGTCGTACACGTAGGCCATGCCCGTTTCCCCACCGGCGACGATGAGCTGCCCGGTGCGCTTGCTCACCTTCAGCCCCACCGCGATCCTGTCATCGGGGGCATCCACGAGAAGCTCGACCGTGCCGGTGCGCAGATCCGCCCGCACGACGTCCCCGTCGGCAAGCGAACCGGCGTACACACTGTTGCCAACGCCCGAGGCGATCCCTTCCGGCTGGAATCCGTCCGGCAACGGAATCACCGCCGGGCGTGGCGCTGCCTGTACCGCGGCCGAGCCCGCGAGGGTCACTGCACCTGCCAGGAGGCCCGCCAGCACGATGTCACGAGGGTTGCGTCGCATGCAGTGACGCTCGCACGCCCATGGGGTCTTCGCAACAGGGATCGCGGTGCGGCGTCGTCGCCGTGGTCGCCGCTGGTCTGCCAAGGCTCAGCGGGCGGATGACGGCTCTGCTAGCGGACTCCCGTGTCGTACATGACGTCGATCGCCACGGGGGCTTCTTCGACCGTGACGGCGACCGGGGGCGCTTGGTCGACGAAGGCATCCACGAGCCCCGGCTCGACTCGGTAGCGGCCGGGCGTCAGGGCGACGGCGAAGCTCCCGGTGGCGTCGGTCACGACGGTCGTCACGACCGTGCCATCCTCGTGGCGAATCACCATGGGAGCGTCGGCCACGCTCATGGGTGCACAAGATGGATCGGGCGGGTCGCGAAGCTCCGGACAGGTTGGCGCAGCGGTAGCCCGACCGAACACGGCAGAGCCTCGCACCAGTACTGGGACGTCCAGCTGACCGTCGGCCGGATCGCCGTAGAGCATGACTGGCACGCTGCTCCAGCGGGTGTCACCCGATGCCTGCAGCCCGTTGATCTCTTCCAGGTCGAGGCCGGTGATGACCATGGCCTGCCCTTGGCACGCCTGGGGTGGCGAGCCCGCAAGGTCCTCGCAGACACGGGTGGCTCCGCCCGGCACCACGAGGAGGTACCCCGTCACCGGCGACCCGAGGAGCTCTGCTTGCGGCACTTGCTCTGCTGAGCAGGCCACGGCCACGACGAGGAGCGCGCTCGCCAGGGTCCGCAGACTCACCGCCCAGCACCCCCGCAGCATCACCCGGAGAATCCCCACGCCGACGCCCTCCACAATTCTGTGCTCCCCCGTCAGATCGAGCAGGCCAGACCTGCCCGGGTGCCCGCGTCACCGCATGCGCGTCGTGGCGAGCGGCCTAGCGGAGCGTGACGGCACCGTCGACGAACAGGTTTCGGCCACTCGACGCCGGGGTCTTCTTCCTCAACCATCGGATCTCGAGCACGTGCGCGGATCCGTCGGGCCTGCTGGGCGCCAAGCCTTCCGCGGCGAACACGATGCGTCGGTCTTGTGCCTTCTTCGCGTAGTAGTCCACCACCGCCTGCCTGTCGCCGTCGAGGAAGACCTTCGCCTTACCCCCGTTGGAACGCGTGGAGCCGACCAGCCCGACGCTGCGACCCTTGAACCGCAGGATCGCTCGCGTACCTGGTCGACCCGCCGTGGTCGTGAAGGTGCCGCCATAGGACGCTTTGTTGGACCGCGTCGTCCAACGGCCGCCGTAGCTGAACGCATTCCTGTCCTGCTGCACGCCGCGCAGGCTGAACCGCGGTCCGGCGGTCCAGGGGCCGAAGGCGCCGACGGAGTCGAAGACTTGGATACGTCGTCGCATCTTCGTGCCGATGGGTAGGCGGTAGTCGTAGGAGGTGGCGTGCGCCGAAGGTCGGGGCGAGACATCGGTGAACGAGCACCCGACGTTGCGGCATTCCTCAAGGTCCTGGCTCGCGATGCCGTCGGGGTCCGTGCGCGTCCACCGGTCCCGCAACGCGACGTCGTGCTTGCCGGCCGCCACCTTGTGCATCGTCCTGTCCTGACGGACGCCGGTGACGGGCGCGGTGACCACCGGCGGGAGATCGCGCGTGATACGCAGGTCGTAGGTGTAGGCGAAGTCTCTGGATCCACCGGAACGTGTCGACTTCAGGTAGTAGGTGCCACTCCTGGGCGCGACGTAGTCGATCCGCGAGGCGAGTCCGATGCCGCCATCGTCATCAACGGCGACTTGCGTGAGCGAGCTGTCGTACAGCGTGAGGACCGTGTCGTTGTGCCCGCCGAGGTTCAGGGTCTCGCTCCGGTACTGGTGACCGGCTGTGCCCGAGAAGCGGAACCAGTCCTCATCGTCAGTGCTGCAGAACGCGTGTCCGGTGCTCGTTGCGGTTGGGTCCAGCTCCAAGGAGTCGTCGAACGCGTTGTCGGGCTCGAAGGAGTCGTCCGGGCAGTTCGCGTAGTCACGTTCTCGTCCAAACACAGTGTAGTGGACACGGACGTTGTTGCAGTCTGCCCCTCCGGTGGGGCATGGCCCATCGAGTACGTAGCTCGCACCCACCCAGGCGTTTCCGTCACCGTTCACCGCGCGGGTCGTGAGGTAGTCACCCCATCGGTTGGCGCCGGGCGAGTTGGTCCCGTTGGCGACGAAGAACCCGCCTTGCCAGGGCCCGCCGATGTCGTCAGCGATGAGGATCCGCGCGCCCGGGTAGGTACCGCCCCCCGCGATCCCGATAGTCACCCCGACATGTCCACGCCCGTTCGCCGCGAAGGAGCCGTAGAACCAGGCGAAGCTCGAGTTCCAGACGATGGGCTCATCGATGAGGGCGAAGGTCGCTTCATCGACGCGCACGACGAACGTGTAGGGGTAGGGGAAGTTACCCAGCCCTTGAGCCCCCCCACTCGCATCCCATGCGAACCCGAGGATGCCGTTCCCCGCCCAGCCGCCACGCACCCGAGCGTCCGACCTTCCGCACGGATCGAAGCCGTCGTTCGTCGTGCAGGTGTACGGACCGCGGTTGAACGCCGAGTGGTTGACGTCGTGCGCGGTGAAGGTGTTGCTGCCATCGGGCCAGCTCCACACCCGGAGCGTGTCGTTGTCGACGTGACTCCCCAGGTACATGGTGGAGCCCGCACCGGACACCGGAAGCGTGGTGCCGAGATCGGTTGTGAAGAACTCGTACCTGAGACCACCGCCGTCGACCAGGTCACCGAGCGGAGCCCTGTTGATCGCCGTACCGACGTAGCTGCTCCCGCTGAACATGTTGTAGGTGAGGTAGAGATGGCCGTCAGTCACGGCGATGTGCGGGAAGTCCGCCCATACCCCAGTCGGCTGGCCGATCTGCTGTGGCGTGATGTCCACGAACGAGAAGGACACGGCCTGCAGATCCGGCTCGCCCACCGACACTGCGACACGCTCGGCGTTGCTCCCCGAAGCGTCCCTGGCGTACTGGAGGACCCACACGGTCGCGTCTGCCTCGGCCGAGTAGGTCGTCACCTGGTCGCAGCAGAATCCCCCGTACCCGCCGCCGAACGCGGAGTACGGATCGACGTGACTGAACGACTGGCCCCCGTTGCGCGAGATCGCTGCCCACCAGTTCCCGGTCATGAAGACGGTGTTGCCGGCCTGCGCGACGCTCGGCTCATCGGTCGACGAGGTCAAATTGGCCGTCAGGTCGAGCGTCGAGTCGCGGAAGACACGGAAGTCGCTCGGGGCCGCGGGCTCGGGACCACCGGGCTGGGCAGTCGTCTGCGGCAGCGTCGGGGCCTCGGAGACGACCCGTGCCGACGTGGAGGTTCGCACGTCCGGGTCTGGCGGTCGGGTGTGGTTCTGGTTTCCCCTCGGCGGGGCAGGTGCCGATGCGTGGGTCGAGAGAGTCTCCTCGCCCCCGGCGGGCGCCCGTGCAGTGCCCGCGACGATCTCGGTCGCCCCGTCATCGCCTCCACCGGGTCGCATCGGGTGCTCGTCCGACGCTGCCCCTCCTACGCCGCCGAGCATCACGGCGAACACAACGACCACCACACCGATCCAACGCCTGAGCATCGTGCCAACCTCTCGCTCGGTTCGGTCTCCCACAGCACCCGTGAGGTCTCCCCCCAGCACCCGTGAGTCCGTGCCCACCGTCGCCAGCCTGCTCCCCTGAACGGCTCCTGCCAGGGCCGTTCGGCACCTCAAGACAGCGCACAGCTCGAGAACCAGGGGCGGGCGGTCGTGCCGCGGCCATGCCCAGCTCGTCCTCACAGGGAGGCGGCACAGCCCACGGCCTGGTCGGGCCCGCGTACAGCTAGCCTGGGATGGTGGTCCTGCCGGTGCTGCCTCGGGTGAACGGGTCGCCGGGGAACTTGGTCCTCACCCGGTACCTTCCGGGTGCGGGTCGTTCGAGCGTGGTGCGGTAGGCGGCGTCGGTGCGGTGGTCGCCGTCGCGGTCACGCAGCCGCGTGACGCTCACCCTGGAGCCGGTGGCCTTCGCCCAGCGTCCGCCCTGCCTGACGAACAAGGTCACCTTCACCCGGTTGCCAACGGTCGCCGGCTCCAGGACGCCCTTCACGCGGACCTTGCCCCCGGCCTTGCGGGCCTGCACCGTCACCGTGGAGGCGCTACGCCCACCCCAGCTCGGGTGCCCGTTCGGGGGCCCGTAGCGCAGGTTGGTGTCCGTCAGCTTGGTGGGATTGGACCCGTCGGCGCGCATCCGGTAGATGCCACTGCCACCGTCCTGCTCGCTGGCGAACACGACGTGTCGACCGTCCGGAGAGAACGCGGGTTCGTAGTCGGGCCCGGGCCTGTTCGTGAGGTTGACCTGCCCCGACCCGTCGGCGCGCATCCGGTAGATCTCGAAGTCGCCGCTGTCCCGGTCGCTGCGGAAGGCGATGTGCTTGCCGTCCGGCGAGAACGCCGGGTGGGAGTCGCTCGCAGGGTTGGTGGTCAGGCGAGTCTGCCCGGAGCCGTCGGCGTTCATCCGGTAGATCTCGTAGTTGCCGTCCCGGTTGCTGCTGAACACGATCCTCTTGCCGCTGGGGACGAACGCCGGGAAGTCGTCGATCTCAGGAGTGGTGGTGAGCCGCGTCTGGGCAGACCCATCCGCGTTCATGCGGTAGATCTCGAAGTTCCCGTCATCGCGGCGGCTGGTGAACACGATCTGCTTGCCATCGGGTGAGAACGCAGGGTCGATGTCCATCCCGGGGCTGTTGGTGAGCCGGGTCTGCCCCGAACCGTCGGCGTTCATCACGTAGATCTCTGAGTCCCCGCCGTCCCGACTGCTGCGGAACGCGATGTGCTTGGCGTCCGGTGAGAAGGCCGGGAGGTCGTCGATCCACCAACCCGTCGTGAGCCGGGTCTTCCCTGACCCGTCCGAGCTCATGACGTACACCTCATGGCTCCCGAAGTCCGGGCTCATGGAGAACACGATCTTCCCCGGCTTGGCCGTCGCCATCGCCGACCCCACCTGCCGCGGAGCCCCGGCCAGCGCCGACACCCCCACCGCCACGCTCAGCCCCACCAAGCCGAAACAACGGACCGCGTGCATCCCGACCGTCCCGCTTCCGAGTCCATCGACGCCGAATCCCGGAACTCGACTCAACAGTCCGTCAGGACGACCTCCCGTGCCAGGGACCAAGGGCCGCAAACACGGATCGTCGACGCCGTCTTCGAGCGGGCAGTCACCTGATGGTGATCTTGTCCTGGGCCCGCGCGGTGTCCTGGACGGTTATTGCCTTGTACTTGTCCTGCTTCTTCAGCGCGATCGTGAAGCTGGCCCAACCGCTGTCGTCCACGCGCACGGTCTTGACCTCCTCCCCCTTGCCGGCGGACGTCGTGCTTGCACTTCAGAGCCAGAAGAGAATCCCTTGAGCTTCGTGGTGAACTTCTCGCACTTCTTGGCAGAGCTCGGCACCGCTACCTTCGGGTTTCTGACCTCAACCGTCGTGCTGGCCACCTCGCCGTAGCCGGAGACGGTGAGTTCCCGTGCACCCCCAGTCGCCACGGCGTCAAGGTCGGCCGTTGCCATCCCAGAGGCGTCGGCTGTTGTGCTCGCGACAGAGTCGGTGAACGTGAAGGTCACGTCCTGGCTGTCTGCGGGAAGGTTGGCAGCGGTTGAGACCTGGTCGTCGAGCAGACCACAGCAGGCGGCTGGCCGTCCACCGACCACCTGCTTCTGCCGCAGCCTTGATGCGTGGCGTCCTTGGCGGGTGGTCACAGGCATTCCTGCTCACGACAGGTCGACCCGCTCCAGCTCGGCGATCCGCTCCGGCGCAGGGAGCACGGTGGAGCCGTAGAAGTCCTCGGCGAAGCCGGCCGTCCGCCGAGCCCAGTGCCGGACTCCGGCCAGGATGCCTGCGACGTAGTCACGAGCCACCACTCCGGCCGTCACGGCCTCCGGTGACTGGAACTCGGCCCGGCCGAGGGCGGTCAGCACACTGCCGATCACTGGGCCCTCTCCGTCGTAGCACTCGACGGGGCCGGACAGCGTCCGTAGCCGATACCGGCGCTCACGCCGGCGCAAGCGGCCCAGCGCGGTGTCGGAGACCTCCACCAGCACCCCGTTCAGCGTGCCACCCGTACTCTCCCGCCTCAGGTTCGCCAGCAGCACCCACGGTGGACGGTCCCCGTCGCTGTCGAAGAACGCCTTGTCCGGCTGCGAGCCATCGTTCGGGAAGGCCAGGTCGAAGCAGCGCTGCCAGCCGCGGAGTCGGGCCGGCTGGCAGGCATCGAGGTCGACATCGGGCACCGTCTGCTGCAGCGAACGCGGGTGCAGCAGCGAGCCGTAGACGAAGACCAGCACGGTCACCACCACCTCAGCCAACGACGGTATCGCCGCAGGGAAGGATTCGCACTCCCCTCGCGGACAGGTCACGATCCGAAGCACCCGCCCCGGAGCTTGGCTGAGGCGAACCCGCGCTCTCGTGTCGAGGACGTTGCGCCCCCAAGTACCGCAGTCACGCACTCCGGCTGCCCGACGAGCGGTGTGGTCACTCCGCAGCGACGTCTTGGTTCGGCTCCCAGCCCTTGTCGCGTTCGCCGAGGATCGCCTCGTACCGCAGCACGGCGTCGCAGCTGTGCGGCAAGGTTGCGCAGCGAAGCGTGGACCAGCACACCTGCCTGCTCGGCGACCTGGCCACCATCCATCGAACAGGTGGATCGCCCGTCCTTGCGGAGTCCAGGGCAGGCCGTTCGGCCGAGCCATCGCCGCGACCCTTGTCGGCCCAGAAGCCGGCACCTAGCCTCCAGCCACACTCCGGCGTCGAAGGGTCCACTGCGATGAGAACAGGGCAACAGAACCGCAAGGCAGGGACAGCTGTCGCCGCCACGCTTGCGGCACTCATGGTCGTCGCCTCACCAGCCACCCTGGCGACCGCGAAGGACGGGAGGGCGGAACCGAGTGCGCCGGCAGGCAGCAGCATCGAGGGGCCGGTCCCTCCGAGCCCGAGTGCCCGATCGGCTCAGCCGCTGGTAGCCCCTCATTCGGATGCCGCCACTCGACAGGTCAAGAACCTCCCACCGAGCAGAGCCACCATCGCCCGCAGGCGGGCAGCCCAGGACCTCCGGGCCAAGCTGCGAGTCAGCGACACCACGATCGAGGTGGGGACGAAGGTTTCCTTCTCCACCAAGGGATCCAGGGCTGAGCGTGGCCTGAAACGACTGACGATCCGGTTCGGGGACGGCACCCAGACGAGTGCCTCAAGACTGGGGGTCACCCGCAAGCACGCCTACGCCAAGCCAGGCGCCTACACCGCGCGACTGACGGTCCGGGACATCACCGGGAAGGTGGCGCGAACCAAGCAAGGCATCTTCGTTGCCAAGAAGCAGGCCGGACGCGGTTTCGGAGCCGAGTGGCCGAAGGCCGAAGACGCAGTGACCATCGCCGCGCCCACTGCACCGGGCGCAACCGGGGCGGGTAGCGCGCCGAGCTCGGTCGATCTCCGAGGCTCGGCCGTGGCGGTGGGGAACCAGGGCAGCCTCAACTCATGCGTCTCGTGGGCGACGGGCTACGCGATGATGGGCTGGTACTACGAGAAGCAGACCGGCCGAGAGATGACGTTCGCGCCGATGTACGTCTACTCCCAGACCCACGGTCCCCTGGACGCCAACGGTCAACCAGCCGGCTCCTACGCAGCGGACGCGCTGAAGGTGTTGAAGGGCCAGGGCGTGGACACCGCCGCTCACTACGGCTCCGGATGGGCCTCGGACTGGAGGACGCAACCGAACGCCAGCCAACGGACGAACGCGGCGAACTTCCGGATCACCGGATGGAACACGATCTTCCGCAACGTGCAGAACTCAGCCGCGAAGGTCGGACCCAACGCCACGGAGATCGAGGCACTCAAGGCCCGACTGGCCGCTGGGAACCCGGTAGCCATCGCGTTTCGAGTGCGAACGAGCTTCCTTTCCTACAGCGGCGGTTGGTACGACGGGTCGGGCGCCCTCAGCAATGGCCTCCACGAGATGCTCGCCCTGGGCTACGACAGGAGAGGCCTCTACGTCCAGAACTCATGGGGGACGGAGAAGGGAGTGCAGGGCTACGTCTACATGACCTGGGATGCGGTCGAGCGCGACGTCTACGAGGCGACATTCGCCGACGGGGCCGTCTTCAGTGCGAACGCCAGCACGGACAGCATCAAGCCCACCATCACGTCGTTCAAGAAGCAGTTCGCCGTTGGCTACCAGGGGAGCAACGCCCAGGCCCCGATGACCTTCTCGTGGTCTGGTACCGACAACAAGGGCGTGAAGCAGTACCTCCTCTACTACCGCGTGGCCGGAGGAGAGTGGACCCAGCTGTCGGTCGACCCCTTGCAGACGAAGGTGACCTACAACCTCAGCTTCGGCGCGAACTACGAGTTCGCGGTTGCGGCGTACGACACCGCCGGCAACCTGTCGAACTGGTCGCTCAGCGGTTCCTTCACTCCGAAGAACTACGACGAGAGCGTGGCGTCGTACTCAGGTTCCTGGAACTACTTCACGAACAGCCAGTACATGAACGGCAGAGCCGCTGTCACGAGTCAGCCCGGCGCAACGATGTCGGTATGGGTGACTGCGAGGAACTTCGGCCTCGTCGGCACCCGGTGGGCGGGAGCCGGCGCTGCCCAGGTGTACCTCGATGACGTCTACCAGTTCACGATCGACAACTACAGCAGCAGCACCCGGTACCGAGACGTGGTCGCCTGGTTCAACCTGTCCGGGAGCACGCAGCACAAGATCACCTTGGTGGCCCAGGGGACGGCAGGCCGTCCACCCATCGACGTGGACTCGATCCTGGTGAGCTGATAGGTCATGAGCGCCTCGACCGACATCTCGCCGGGCCCGCTTGGCGGCAGTCGCTGCGAGCCTTCGTCGACGACAACGGCTGGCCCCTACCCCGAGGCCAACGCCGACGAGGCCGTCATCGTCGCCGCCGCGAAGACCGGTCTGCTGGAGCCGTTGCCAACCTGGTCCGAGACAGGGGCCGTGATCCGGTCGCCGAAGGCGGAGCCGCCCTTCAAGCTGGCGGTGCCGGCCGCCCATGGCTCGGCATCCGGGTCGTCGCGTTGGTACTGGATGTCCTCACAGGGACCGACAGCGGAGAGGGTCCTCGTCGAACCCCCACGTCTCGACATCGAGGTCGTCGCTCAACGCCGCCGGCTGTGACCGCTGATGCTGGACCGGCCGCGTCCCGGCGCCACCGTGATGGTGTGGACGGCTCGGCCGGTCCGGCCGGTCCAGCCCGGCGAACGGCTGGTGTTCCACGTCTTCGCTGCGGGGCCGGGTTGCAGCGCGACCCGCTCCGCGAGCGCACCCAGATTCAGCTGGCGGCGGCCCCTGCCCTCACCGCCATCGCCGGCTGACACGACCCGGACGAGTTGATCGCCCCGGGCGGCAGTGGGGATCAGGGACCATCGCCGAGGCCAGGCGAGTCCTGGCTCGCTGCCGTCCGCCCGACCCGACAGCTCCCGATCAGTCCAGGTAGTCGCGCAACACCTGCGAGCGGCTGGGGTGCCGAAGCTTGCTCATGGTCTTCGACTCGATCTGGCGGATGCGCTCACGGGTCACGCCGTAGACCTTGCCGATCTCGTCCAGCGTCTTCGGCTGGCCGTCGGTCAGGCCGAAGCGCATCGCCACCACGCCGGCCTCTCGCTCGGACAGGGTGTCGAGCACCTGGTGCAGCTGTTCCTGCAGCAGCGTGAACGACACGGCGTCGGCCGGCACGATCGCCTCGGAGTCCTCGATGAGGTCGCCGAACTCGCTGTCACCGTCTTCACCGAGCGGGGTGTGCAGGGAGATCGGCTCACGACCGTACTTCTGCACCTCGACGACCTTGTCCGGGGTCATGTCGAGCTCCTTGGCGAGCTCTTCCGGCGTCGGCTCTCGGCCGAGGTCCTGCAGCATCTGGCGCTGCACCCGGGCCAGCTTGTTGATGACCTCCACCATGTGCACCGGGATACGGATCGTGCGTGCCTGGTCGGCCATGGCGCGAGTGATCGCCTGACGGATCCACCATGTGGCGTAGGTGGAGAACTTGTAGCCCTTGGTGTAGTCGAACTTCTCCACTGCGCGGATCAGGCCGAGGTTGCCCTCCTGGATGAGATCGAGGAACAGCATCCCACGACCCGTGTAGCGCTTGGCCAAGGAGACCACGAGGCGCAGGTTGGCCTCCAGCAGGTGATTCTTCGCCCGGCGGCCGTCCTCGGCGATCCACTCCAGGTCCAGCAGATGCTCGCGCTTCATGCCGTCAGTCCCAGCGGAGAGCTTCTCCTCGGCGAACAGGCCGGCCTCGATCCGCTTGGCGAGCTCGACCTCCTGCTCGGCGTTGAGCAGCGCGACCTTGCCGATCTGCTTGAGGTAGTCCTTGACCGGGTCGGCCGTCGCCCCTGCCGTCACCACCGTCTGGACAGGCTCGTCGGCCTCGTCGCGGTGGGAGAGGACGAAGGCTTCCTCCACGGTCGGTTCCTCAGCCGCCGGCTGCTCAGCCTTGACCTCCGCCTGCTTGGCAACGGGTGCGTTGCTTGCACCCTTCGTCACGGCCTTCTTCGCGCGCTTCTTCCCGCCCTTGGCCTGCGACTCCAGCGCGGCAGCTGCCTTCGCCAGGTCCGCCTCCAGCTCGCCCTCGAGCTTGGCTGCCGCGGCCAGGTCCACATCGTCCATCGGCGCGTCTGGGCCGTGGGTCTCGGTCGGCGCCGAGCCCGCGAGTCGGACCACGTTGTTGCCGCTCTGCTTGGCCGCTGCCTTGGTGCTCGTGGCCTTGGAGGCGGACTTCTTCGCAGCCGTCGTTGCAGCGGGGGCCGTCGTGCGAGCGGTGGGTGCCACCGGCTCGGTCCGGGGCGCGCTCGCTGAGGCCCACTTGCCGTCCCCGCGGACGATCTCGACCTCGACACCTTGCGCCAAGTAGTGCTCGCGCACCTTGCGCACCGCGGCGGGCTTCACCTCGTGCGGGTCCAGCACGGCTCGCAGCTCGGTGCTGGTCACCATGCTGTGCTTGCGCTTCTTGGCCTTCTTCAGGAGGGCCTTCACTTCCGTGTAGGACAACGGATCGGTGAGGACGGCGCTCGACGACACAGACACCCTTTCGGCAGGACGGTCATTCGGCTCGCCGCGCCTCGACTCACGTGACGTCACGGAGCACCCCAGACGGGCTCACGAACCAACAGTGAAGCGTACGCGGCTTTCTCACTATTCCCACACCGACCGGCCGTCAACCCTTCGACGCCGACTCCCTGGCGGCCTTCATCGCCCGCTTCGTCGCCCGCACCTGCGCGAGGGCCTCGGGGCCGGTGACGTCGGCGACCGAGCGGAACGAGCCCTCCTCTCCGTACGGCGATGCGGCCTCCCGCCAGCCGTCGGGGCGCACGCCGAGCTGCTTGCCCAGCAGTGCGAGGAAGATCTTCGCCTTCTGCTGACCGAAACCGGGCAGCGCTTCCAGCCGCCCCAGCAGCTCGGCACCAGAGCCTGCGGTGGACCAGAGGGCCGAGGTGTCGCCGTCGTAGTCAGCCAGGACCGCGTGGGCCAGTGCCTGTACTCGAGCCGCCATGGACCCAGGGAAGCGGTGGACGGCCGGCTTGGTCGCCAGCACCGCAGCGAACTCCTCAGCCGGCAGGGCGGCCACGGCGACCGGGTCGAGTCGATCGGTACCCATCCGGAGCGCGATCGCGTGCGGGCCGGCGAAGGCCCGTTCCATCGGGATCTGCTGGTCCAGCAGCATGCCAGCCAGCAGGGAGAACGGGTCTCGGGCGAGCTGGGCGTCCGCCTCGGCCACCTGTGCGATCTGCAGCGGTGCGGACGGCGACGCCATCAAGGAGTAGGGGCCTTCACTGCCAGCACCGCACACGGCGCGTCGAGCAAGATGCTCTGGGCGTTGCTTCCGAGGATGAGCTTGCCCACCGGAGAACGTCGCCGCAGACCGATCACGATCAGCTCCGCGCCGCTCTCCTCGGCAACTGCGATGACGTCCTCAGCCACTTCCATGCCGCGCACCAGCTGTCGGACCTCGAACTGGACCCCGCTCTGGTCCAGGTGCTCCCGGACGTCGTCCATGTCCTGCTCGGCTTGCACCGCGTCCTCAGACTCGAAGTCGCGCCCCCCTCTGGCCGAGCTCACCACGACGAGCCGGGAGCCTCGGAGCTTGGCCTCAGCGACGCCGCGACGTACCGCCGCCTTCCCCTCCGGCTTCGGGACGTAGCCGACCACGATCGTACCCACCGAGGACCGTCCTTCCCGCGACGACCAGGCCCGGCACCGATGCCGGGTCCACGTCAAGATCCGCAGCGCAACGCTACACCGGCACGCGTCCACAGGACCCGGCAGCGGCACGACGTGGAAGGATCGCAGGGTGCACTCCTCGCTCTGGCCACCGCGGGTGGCCTTCGTCCTGGGCGGCGGTGGCCTGCTGGGCTCGGCCGAGGTGGGGATGCTGCAGGCCTTGACCGAGCGATCCATCCGCCCGGACGTCGTCCTGGGCACCTCTATCGGGGCCATCAACGGGGCACTGTTCGCCGCGGACCCCAGTGCGACAGCCGTCCAGACGCTGACCCGGCTGTGGTCGTCAGAGGCCAGTGACCGTGTGTTCCAGGGTTCCGCGCTGCAACGGGTCGGCACGCTGGCCAGGACGTGGACCCACGCCCATGACTCCGAGCCGCTGGCTGAGCTGCTGCGTGAGACGCTCGGCGACGTCCCGATCGAGGAACTGGAAGTGCCGTTCCAGTGTGTCGCTGCGTCCATCCAGCGGGCCTCGGAGCACTGGTTCACCGAGGGCCCTTTGGTGCCGGCGGTCCTCGCCTCCGCCGCGGTCCCGGGGCTGCTGCCGCCGATGGAGATCGACGGGGAGCATTTCCTCGACGGCGGGCTCGTGCACAGCATCCCCGTTGGCCGGGCCCTGGCGTTGGGGGCCCGGACCATCTACGTGCTCCAGGTCGGCCGGATCGACCGACCGCTGACGCCACCCAGGCGCCCTTGGGAGGTGGCTGCGGTGGCCTTCGAGATCGCCCGGCGCCACCGGTTCGCTGCCGAGATGGCCTCGATCCCCGACGAGGTCACCGTTCACTTGCTGCCCACCGGGGAGACCGAACCGCCGAAGTACGCCGACCTCTCGGCGCTGCGCTACCGGGACACCTCCCGGGTGGCCGAACGCATCGAGCAGGCGCGACGGGCCGCACTGGCCTACTTGGATGCCGACGCCCGGGAAGCGGGCTGACGTGCTGGCCCCCATCTGGGTGCGTCGAGTCCTCATCGGGCCTGCGGTGGTGGCACTGGCCATCCTGGCCGTGGCCTCGGCCCCACTGGTACTCCTCGGCCTGCTCGTCGTCTCACCGTGGCTGCCCGGCCGGTGGCGGCCGCTGCGCTTCGGCTGGTTCGCGCTGCTCTACCTGCTCATGGACGCGTCCATGCTCATCGCCGCGTTCGCACTGTGGGTCGCGAGCGGCTTCGGCCTGCTTCGCTCGGCGTCCTGGTACCAACGCGCCCACTACGACCTGCTGGGGCTGGCGTTGCGCATCCTGGAGGCCGAGGCGAGGCGGGTCCTCAACGTCCGCATCGTCGTCGACGGCGCCACGCCGGACGAGACCAGCAACCGCCCCCTCGTGGTCCTGGCCCGCCACGCCGGGGCCGGGGACTCCTTCCTCATCGCTGCGGTCCTGATCAACCACTACCACCGCGAGTTCCGCATCGTGCTCAAGGAGGCACTGCAGTGGGATCCCGCCCTGGACGTCCTGCTCAACCGCATCCCGACCCACTTCGTGGGCAAGAAGGGCGGCTCGAACCAGATCGACATGGTCTCGGCTCTGGCGACTGGCTTGGACGACGACGACGCCTTCGTCATCTTCCCGGAGGGCGGGAACTTCACGGCCGGCCGACGGCTGAGGTCCATCGAGTTCCTCCGCGAGCGAGGTTTGCTCAAGCGGGCCTCCCAGGCCGAGCAGATGTCGAACGTGCTGGCACCACGCGAGGCTGGGACGATCGCCGCGCTGACCGCGGCGCCGGACGCCGACGTCCTGATCGTGGCCCACACCGGCTTGGAGCACCTGAACTCGCTGAAGGCCGTGTGGCGCTACATGCCGATGGACACCGAGATCCGCATGCACTGGTGGCAGGTCCCTGACGAGGAGGTTCCTCGGGACCCAGCTGGGATCTCTGCCTGGCTCTACGGCTGGTGGCGGATCGTGGACACCTGGATCGAGGAGCATGAGCCCGAGGTGGTCTCGGCTGCCCAGGCCGACCCGACCACCAGGACCGAGCCACGAACCCCCTGAGGACGGCCTGAGGTACGCCGAGAGCCACGGGGGGTGGCCTCGACGCTCGTCTCGGACCAGGACCGACGGGAGCGGATCAGTCCACTGGCCAGGTGGCCACCGGCTCGTTCGTGTGCATGTAGTCGATGTAGCGGCGCAGCATGTCGCGGATCGTGTCCGGCCGGGGCTGGTGGTGGCGTTGCTCCAGGCTGTGGACGACCCCGACCTGCCACTCCGCGCCGTTGCGCATGCGCAGGCAACGCTGCTCGATCACGCCCAGAAGGCGGTCGCGCTCCCTGGGGTGCACCCCCCAGGCGTCCAGCCCCTCGGCGGCCATCGGCAGCAACCAGCGCAGCACCAGCTCGGCGACCGGAACCTCGCCGATCCCCGGCCAGTAGACCCGCGCACCGATGCCTTCGCGAGCGGCCAGGTGGAAGTTGTCCTCCGCGGTGTGGAAGGAGAGCTGGCTCCACAACGGGCGTTGCTGCTCGGCCAACGTGCGCACGCAGCCGGCGTAGAAGGCGGCATTGGCAAGCGTGTCGACGACCGTGGGTCCGGCAGGAAGCACGCGGTTCTCGACCCGCAGGTGCGGACGACCGTGCACGACGTCGTACACCGGTCGATTCCAGCGCCAGATCGTGCCGTTGTGCAGACGCAGCTCGCGCAACGACGGAACGTCTCCGCGCTCGATCCGCTCCAACGGGTCCTCGTCGTCAAGCACCGGGAGCAAGGCGGGGAAGTACCGCACGTTCTCCTCGAACAGATCGAAGATCGAGGTGATCCAGCGCTCACCGAACCACACCCGGGGGCGGACGCCCTGCGCCTTCAGCTCCTCCGGGCGCGTGTCGGTGGCCTGCTCGAACAAGGCGATCCGCGTCTCACGCCACAGCTCCTTGCCGAAGAAGAACGGTGAGTTGGCAGCCAGGCCGAGCTGCACGGCGGCCAGGCACTGGGAGGCGTTCCAGTAGCGCGGGAAGTCGTCCGGGCTGACCTGCAGGTGCAGCTGGGTACTGGTGCATGCGGCCTCCGGCAGGATCGAGTCGCTGTACATGTCGAGCCGGTCGCGTCCCTCGATCCGCAGGTGCAGGTCCTCACCCCGCAACGCGAAGATCTGCTCGTTCATGAGCTCGTAGCGCGGGTTGGTGGAGATCGAGTCCAGCCCGGTGTGCTCTGGCATGAGCGTCGGCAGGATGCCGATCATCACCAGGTGCGAGCCCAGCCCGACAGCCTTCTCCTCGGCCTGGTTGAGACTTGCTCGGACCTCGTCCTCGAACGAGCGCAACCCGTCGTCCTGCAGGGTCCGGGGTGCCACGTTGATCTCGAGGTTGAACTGCCCAAGCTCGGTCTGGAAGTCCTCGTCGGCGATCGCAGCCAGGACCTCGTCGTTGCGCATGCTCGGCCGGTAGTCCTCGTCAACGAGGTTGAGCTCGATCTCCAGACCCGCCATGGGCCGGGCGAAGTCGAAGGAGGCCTCCCCCAGCATCCGGGCGAAGACGTCCAGGCACCGGCGCACCTTCTGCCGATAGCGCTGCCGGTCCTGGCGCGTGTAGCCGCGGCGCTCGACGTCCTCACCCACACGGTCACGCTAGCGCGCCCGGTCCCGCCCGGGAGCCGACTCCCGCTCGCGCCGCTTCTCGTCCGCGGTGGACGGCTCATGCGGCCGTTGCACGTCGCAGCGTGCTGCGCAGGACTGGCGGGGGCACGGCTGCTGCGAGCAGGTCCTGCACCAGCCGGACGCACGGGTGGTCCTCGTCCAGGCGCGGCACCGACTCCAACGCGGCGTTCGCCGAGGCCCCATCACCCCGGCAGTAGCAGGCCAGCGCGAGGAGGGCAGCCACTGGGGAAGCCTCCTCGACAGGGAGCAGCCGTAGGCAGCCATGCAGGACCTGCTCCACAGCTGGGCCGCTGGCCTCCTCGGCGATGAGCCGGTAGACGGCGTCGCGGATCTCGCCGATCTGGAGGAGCACGGCGAGCTCCGCGGCCTCCGTGCGACTGGGCCCAGCGGCGAGGTCGGACGCCGCCGCCTGCGTGAGTCGCCCGAGCATAGCCAGCCCTCGCCGTTGCGCGGCCGCCACGCCTTCCTGGGTGACCAGCTCGGCGATCTGCTCGTGGGCGTCAGCGGCCGCCTGCAGCGCCGCGGCGCGCCGGGCCCCCACCTCGGGACCGACCCGACCGGCCAGCGCCTCCCGACTGGGCAGGATCTCGACCCCGGCCAGGACGCCCTCGGCAAGCACGCGGTTGCTCTCCCGTTCGACCTGGGTACCGTCAGGGCCGCAACAGGTGGAGTCTTCGCAGATCAGCGACCAGAACCGGTCGTCATGCACCCGCAGGACGTCCACGATGTCCGCCGTCCAGCCGGAGGCGTCGCCGCCGTTGCCCTGCAGCCGTGCGAGGACCGCCTGCCTGGTCCGCTCGGCGAGCTCGGAGTCGGCCGTGAACATGACCACGAGCAGCATCGAGGCCGCCGCGTGTCGCAGCCCACGGACGACCCGCTCCAGCGCATCGTCGAGCTGCCCGGAACCGCCGCCAGGACCACCGATTCCGGGAAGGTCGACGCGGACCGTGAGCACGACCCGCCCCGTCTTCAGCCCGATGACGACCAGGCTGTGTTCGGGGTGGAAGCCGAGCAGGACGGGGACCGCGGCGACGACATCAGCTGGGCTTCGCAGCCGGATACGCGGCGGCGGGTCGGACGGGACGGGACGCACGACGGAAGAAGTCATGGCCAGACCGTCCAGCACAGGCCGTGCCTCCTCCAACGCCCTCGCCAGCGATGTGGGCGACGCGCCAACTCGGCGCGGGTGTGGACGTGCGCCATCATGGGGTGGTGCGGGACCGACCGAGCATCCTGCACTGCGACCTGGACGCGTTCTTCGCTGCCGTCGAGCAGCGCGACAAGCCGTCCCTTCGCGGGCGGCCCGTCGTCGTGGGCGGCCTCGGACGACGCGGCGTGGTGGCGACCGCCTCCTACGAGGCCCGTGCGTTCGGCATCCACTCGGCGATGCCCATGGCCGAGGCCCGGCGCCGATGCCCCAGTGCGGCCTTCCTCGCCGGCCGCTTCCCGGTGTACCGCGCCGCCAGCGACGAGGTGATGGCCATCATGCGGGGCCTCACCAGCCTGGTCGAACCCGTTTCCCTCGACGAGGCCTACCTCGACCTCGCCGGGGCCGGTGAACGGGAGAGCGACGCGGCACTCGTCGCCGCGACGCTGCGAGAGCAGGTTCGTCGGTCGACCGGCCTGACCATGAGCGTCGGCGTAGGTACGTCGAAGCTCATGGCCAAGCTGGCCTCAGAGATGGCCAAGCCGGACGGCATCGAGGTGGTGGCGCCTGGGACCGAGCTCGAGCTGCTGTCGGAGCTGCCGGTTCGCCGGCTGCCGGGCGTCGGTGCGGCCACCGAGCAGCGGCTGGCCGGGATGGGCATCCGAACCGTGGCACAGGTCCGGGACCTGACCGACACCGAGCTCGTCGCCGCCCTCGGCAGTGCCCATGGGCTCGGGCTTGCCGCGCTGGCCCAGGCCCACGACACCCGCAAGGTGGAACCCATCCGTGAAGCCAAGTCGGTCAGCGTCGAGGACACCTTCGAGGACGACGTGACCGATCGAGTCCTGCTGGAGGCCGTCCTCCGAAGGATGGTCGAGCACCTGTCCCGGCGGCTACGCGCCCACGGGACCTCAGGGCGAACTGTCACGCTCAAGGCTCGCAACGCCGACTTCACCACCCTGACGCGCTCGACCACCCTGCCCGGGCCGACCGACGAGGTGCGGACCCTCGCTGGCCCGGTGCTGGCCATGTTCGACGAGGTGGACCTCGGCCTGGGACTGCGCCTCGTCGGGGTGGGCGTGAGCGGGCTGTCCCCGTGGACCCAGCCGTCGCTGCTCGACGCCGCGGACGACGAGTCACCGCACCTGGACAGCCAGGCAGCCTCGACCCCGGTCGCCGCACGACCTGCACCCGCGCGGCGCCCAGCCCCGCCACCGTCAGCTCCTCGCTGGGAGCCCGGAGCGGACGTCGTCCACGAGCAGCGTGGGCGGGGTTGGGTATGGGGCAGCGGTCGCGGACGGGTCACCGTGCGGTTCGAGACGCGCGACACCGAACCGGGTCCGGTGTGCACGTTCGATCACCTGGAACCGCGCCTACGACTGCTCGCAGCCGGCCACTCGGTCGGGACCGCAGAGGGACACGAGGGGCGTTAGCGTCAGCAGATGCCCGACATGCCCGAGGAGTCGAAAGCCCGACGACGGCCGAGCGAGGCGATGCGTCAAGCGTTGACCGAGCCGGAGCCACCGACGCTGCCCGGGGTGTACCTGGACCGCGGGGCCTACACCACCCCGCAGCGGCCGGTCGGCGCCACCGACCGAGGCTCCGAGGCCATCGACGTCACCATCAGGTGCGGCTTGCTCATGCTCAGCCGCGGCGCGGCCACCGTCGACGTGGAGTCAGCCGTGCACGCCGTTGCGACCGCGCTCGGGCTTCAACGGGTCGCCGTCGAGATCACCTACGACGCCATCACGCTCACGGTCACCGTCGAGCAGCTGCCCACGTCGGTCACTCGGGTGGCTCAGAGCCAGTCGCCGGACTACCGCCGCCTCACCGAGGCCCATCGCCTCGTGCTCGGCATCACCAAGGGGGAGGTCGGACTCGCCGAGGCGCAGCGCAGGATCTCCGAGCTGGAACGCATCCCGAAGCCGTACAACAGCTGGGTCGTCACGATCGCACGGGGGGTGTCCGGCGCATCCCTCGGCGTGACGCTCGGTGGGAACTGGATCGTGGCGGTCAGTGGCTTCTTGGTCGCGGCCGTCATCGACCGGATGGCTCGCTGGATGCAGGGGCCTCGGACGCCTGCCTTCTTCGTCCAGCTCGCCGGCGGTTTCGTCGCCGGGATGGCAGCCACCGGACTGACCTTGCTCGAGGTCCCAGCACGCTCAGCACTCGTGGTCGCCGCCAGCATCGTCGTGCTCCTGCCCGGGCTGCTGTTCGTGAGTGCGGTCCGCGACGCCCTGGTGGGCTTCCCGGTGACGGCCGCCGGACGGCTGCTCGAGGTGGCCTTCCTCACCAGCGGCATCGTCGCCGGCGTGCTCACCGCCAACGGGGTGGCCGAGAGCTTCGACGTCGCGATCCGGGTGGTCCCGGGCAGCGACGCCTCTGCCAACACCCTTGCCATCCGCGCCACAGCCGCGGCCTTCGTCGGTGTCGCGTTCGCCGTGGGCTTCCAGACCCAGCGTCGCCTGCTCGCCCCGATCGGGCTCATCGCGGCCGCGGGATTCCTCGCCGCCTGGGTTGTCGGAGAGCTCGGACAGAGCCTCACGTCGTCGAAGGGCGTCGCCGCGATCCTCATCGGGTTGATGGCCGCCTGGCTCGGCCGACGGACGCAGACGCCCACGCTCGTGCTCGTCGTTGCTGGCATCATCCCGCAGCTACCTGGACTGGCGATCTACCGAGGCGCGGTACACCTGTCCTCGGGCGAGACCGTGACGGGGATCGTCGAGCTCCTCGAGGCCGCCGCCACTGCGCTGGCGCTGGCCGCAGGGGTTCTGCTCGGCGAGGTGCTGTTCAGGATCGCGACTCGGCGTGGGCTGCTGGGGACAGGGGCGCCAGCGTCGGTCGGCGGCAGCTGACCTCGGCCCCGGATGACTGGCCCGTCAGCCGGCGGGCCAGCCACGGGCCGGCGTGCTCGCGGACCCATCGCACCTGGCCCAGCGCCGAGGTGGGCGCGCTCCCGTCGACCGGCGGGGGGAGCGGCTCGCGCCAGGACGAGTCTCCGACTCCAAGGGCCTCGAGATAGGCGCCGGCGACCCGCTGGTGCCCGAGTGTCGACAGGTGCAGGCGATCTGGAGACCACAGTCGCTGGTCGGTGAAGACGCCAGCATCGAACAGCGACACCTTGCGGGTACCGCGGCGGGTCGCGACGTCGTGGACCAGCTCGTTGAGCGCCACCACTCGCGGCATCAGACGAGTCAACGCGCGCGAGCGCCCGGTGGGGTTGACGCCAACCAGCAGCACGACCTCGGACCCGGCGGCCATCAGGTCAGCCACGGCGCGGTCGAGGGTCCGATGCAGGAACGCAGGGTCGAAGGTGGGCCGGAGCATGTCGTTCACGCCACCCACGATGGAGACCAGCTCCGGACGAAGCTGAATGGCCGCTGGGACCTGCTCGGCCACGATCTGCGGGAGCAGGCGTCCGCGGACAGCCAGGTTGGCGTACCCGAGACCCGGCCGTTGGGCGTCCAGGGCCCGCGCGACCGCATCGGCCCAGCCGCGGTACTGCCCGTCCGGACCGACGTCGTCGACACCCTCGGTGAACGAGTCACCGAGGGCTGCGAACGAGGCCCACGAGTGCGTCATCGCAAGGTCTCCACCGGCCCAGTGTGCCTGCCGGGCCTGGGCCGCGGCCAACGGCAGGCAGGACCGGCGGGGGCAGGGCAGGCTGGTCCCATGCTCGTGCGCGCGGTCGCCTCGGTGTCCGAACAGGTCGGCGCCACCAGCGCCCGCCGCGCCAAGGTGTCCCTGATCGCCGATCTGCTGCGTCAGTCCCCCCCAGCCGATGTCGCGACGGTCGCCGGGTTCCTCACCGGTGAGCTCGCGCGTCGGCCCGGGCTGGGGCCGGGCGCGCTGCGAGACCTCCCGCCGCCGGGCCGCGGTGGGGAGCTGGCAGTCGACGAGGTCGCCGCCGCCTTCGAGCGGATGGCAGCCATGTCCGGCCCAGGGTCCACGTCAGCGCGTCGTGGTGCCCTGCATGGACTGATGGCCCGCGCCGATCCTGCCGAACAACGGCTCCTGATCGGGCTCGTCACCGGTGAGCTACGCCAGGGTGCGGCCAGCGGCGTCATGGCCGAGGCGATAGCGGAGGCGGCCCAGGCACCGCTGAGCGCCGTCCGAACGGCGCTGACCCTGCGCGGGTCATTGCCCGCCGTGGCTGCAACGGCACGAGCCGAAGGCCCGGCCGGCCTGGCCCGGCTCGGGCTCCGTCTCGGGACTCCGCTGTCCCCGATGCTGGCCCGGTCCGAGCCCAACCTCACGACCGGGCTGGCCCGCTTCGCGGGCTCGGTCGGGGTGGAGTGGAAGCTCGACGGCGTCCGCCTGCAGGCACATCAGGACGGCCCGGACGTGAGTCTGTTCACCCGTGGCGGCGAGGACGCCACCGCCCGCTTGCCCGACGTGGTGGCGCAGGTCCGGGCGCTGGGGCTGACACGGGCCGTGCTCGATGGCGAGGCGATCGTGCTGGGCGCCGACCAGCGACCGGAACCGTTCCAGGTAACCGGGTCACGCGTCGGACGCCACCGCGGGCAGCCGGAGGACGCCGCTGGCCGGCTGACGTTCTGGGCCTTCGACCTGCTCCACCTCGACGGTGAGGACCTGCTCGGCGAAGGGGGCGGCACGCGCTGGCGGGCACTGCGCTCGGCCGTACCGACCACCGCGGTCGTCCCCCAGCGCGTGCTCGCTCATGACGACCCGTCCCGACGTGAGCAGGCGTCCTCGTTCAACGCCGAGGCGCTGGCCCGAGGACATGAGGGGGTGCTGCTCAAGGATGGCGACGCCGCGTACCTGGCGGGCCGGCGGGGTGGCGCGTGGGTGAAGGTCAAGCCCCGAGTCACCTTGGACCTCGTCGTCATCGCCGCCGAGTGGGGGCATGGCCGCCGCACCGGCTTCCTGTCGAACCTGCACCTCGCGGCCCGAGCCCCCGCGGCGGAGGAGGGCCGCGGCGCGGCCGGCGGACCCCCGGGGTTCGTGATGCTGGGCAAGACCTTCAAAGGGATGACCGACGAGGTGCTGCGCTGGCAGACCCAGCACCTCCTGGCCAGAGCCCTCGCGCCGGGCACGGACAGGCTCGTCAGGGTGCGACCTGAGCTGGTCGCCGAGGTCGCCATCGACGGCGTCCAGCGCTCAACTCGATACCCGGGCGGGGTGACGCTGCGCTTCGCTCGCCTGCTGCGCTACCGGCCGGAGAAAGCCCCGGCCGAAGCCGACACGATCACCGCGGTGCGCGCCCTCCTGCGCTGACGCTGTGCGCTAGCGCCGGGACACCACGTGGGTCGGCACGATCGCGGTTGCCGCCTCCGAGTGCTCGTCCGCGCTGTCCTGACCGCCAGCCGTCGGCGTGAAGCCTCGCCACGCCAGGTAGCGGTCGGTGGACTCGAGGAACGTTCCGGCCAGCCATCCCATGACGACGAGGTCGTCGGACAACCCGAGCAACAGCCAGGTGGCCTCAGGGACGAGGTCGATCGGGCTGAGCACGTAGGCGACGCCGAGGACAACCATCAGCAGGCGCCCCAGCCCCAGCCCGTCCCAACGTCGCAGCACGGTGTCCCGGAGCATGGCCGGCAACACCCACGCCCGACGAGCCAACGACGGCCCCCCGCCGCGTTGGCTCCGCAGGGCAGCCCAGAGGGCCGCGAACGCCGCGTAGCGCCTGCTCGTCGCCATGTCGCCTCCTGATCACCGACCCGACCCCGTCAGGCGTTCAACGCCTGGCCCGTCGACGGTGTTCCCGGGGCTGCCCCCACACCACACCACCCCACGCCTAGTCTCTGGGACATGAGCGTCCCACCGGATCCCTCCCCCGCCCTGCTGGACTACGCCCATCCCGAGCGCCTCGTCACCACAGAATGGCTGGGTGAGCACCTCGGGGAGCAGGGGCTGGTCGTGGTGGAGAGCGACGAGGACGTCCTCCTCTACGACACCGGGCACATCCCGGGCGCGATCCGCATCGACTGGCACCTCGACCTCAACGACCCGCTGACCCGCGACTACGTCGACGGCCCGGGGTTCGCCGCCCTCTGCAGCCGGCTTGGGATCGGCCGGGACGACACGATCGTGGTCTACGGGGACAAGAGCAACTGGTGGGCGGCATACGCGCTCTGGGTGTTCACGCTGTTCGGCCACTCCGACGTCCGCCTGCTCGACGGCGGTCGCGCAGCCTGGGGAGCGGAGGGACGGGCCATGACGCGGGAAGTCCCCACCCGCGCACCCGAGCAGTACCCCGTGGTGGAGCGTGACGACACCGCCATCCGCGCGTTCCGCGAGGACGTGCTCGGTCACCTCGGCAGGGCGATGGTGGACGTGCGATCCCCAGGTGAGTACAGCGGCGAGCTGTTGCACATGCCGGACTACCCGCAGGAAGGTGCCATGCGCGGCGGGCACATCCCCGGGGCGGCCAACATCCCATGGTCGCGGGCGGCCGCCGAGGACGGGCGCTTCCGCGGGCGGGCCGAGCTGGAGCGCCTCTACCTCGGCGAGGCGGGGCTGCACCCAGACGATGAGGTAGTGGTGTACTGCCGAATCGGTGAACGGTCCTCGCACACCTGGTTCGTCCTCACCCACCTGCTCGGGCTCGAGCACGTTCGCAACTACGACGGATCGTGGACCGAGTGGGGCAACGGCGTGCGCCTGCCCGTGGTACGGGGTTCTTCCCCCGACGGTGACGAGGCAGGCCACACGTCGTGAGCGGCCTCACCCCGACGGAGACCGACGGGCTCCCGCCCTCGATGGCCGGGGTGGTGGAGGACTTCACCGCAGCCACCACGCGTCAGCGGCTCGAGCTGCTGCTCGAGCTCGCCGACGAGCTCCCCGAGCTCCCGGCCCGCTACGCTGATGACCGCAACCGCCTGGAGCAGGTCCACGAGTGCCAGACACCGCTCTTCCTGGCCGTGGAGGTGGACACGGACCCGGACCAGACGGTGCACCTGTTCTTCGACGCACCCGCGGAAGCGCCGACGACCCGCGGCTTCGCGGGCATCCTGCACACGGGCTTGGACGGCTTGGGGGCTGGGACCGTGCTCGCGCTCCCGGACGACGTGCCGACGAGGCTCGGCCTGGCCGAGGCGGTCTCCCCGCTGCGCCTGCGCGGGATGAGCGCCATGCTGGCGCGGATCAAACGACAGGTTCGCGCTCACGTGGGCGCCGCTGCTGGGTGAACGACCTGCCCGCTGTCGCGTCTACAGGTTGACCTGGCAGACCGGCCAAGAACCCGGTCCGGCGCGGTCCCAGAGGATCTGGGCCCGATAGGTCTGCTCCTCCGGCGAGGCCCCACTGGCCACGCCGCCACCACCGACCGCTTGCCAGGTCGAGACGCTGAACTGGTAGAGCCCGTGGTACAAGCCGTTGGAGCTCACGATGGACGGGTCACCACCGGACTCGCACTGCGCCAGCCCGGCCCAGTTCTGCGACTGCGCCGCCGCGGAAGGCTCGCCTTGGTTGCGCGCGTACCCACCGGCGGTCGACGGCGGAGTCGAGCCACCCTCGTCCGGCTCATCAGTCGGCTCCGGCTCTGGCTTCGGCAGGGCGACCGGGTTCTTCGGGGCGGTCGGCTTGGGGTACGCCGACGTCTCGATCACCCCTTGGTCGGCCAGCCAGTCACCGGCGAGCCGCTTGATCGACCATCCGCGCTGGACCTTGCCGTTGAGCTGACGCAGGTCCGAGGTGCGCAGCACCGCACTGACGTCGTCGAGCGCCGCCACGGCCTCGTCCGAGGCCACGTCGGCGTGCAGCAGCGGGGTGAGGTTCTCCGCAACCTGCAGCTCCTTGTCGTCCTCGAGCGTGCGGATCTTGCTGGTGTCGAGGGTGGGGTCGGTGGTGAACACGAGCGCGAGATCGACCTTGCCGTTGACCAGGGCCCGCTTGGTCTTGATACCGCCGGCGTCGAGCCGCACGAGCTCTTTGAACTTCAATCCGTAGACCTCGCGCAGCCCGATGAGGCAGTACTCGTTGTCACTGCACTCTGGCGGCCCACCGGCGGTCAGCTTGCCGTTGAGTCGCCGAAGGTCTGACATCTGCTTGAGCTTGCGCTTCTTGGCGTACTCCTCGGTGACGCCGAAGGCGTTCTGGTTGCTGGCGCGGGCGGGCTCGGCGACCTGCCATCCCTCGAAGTTGCCGAGCAGGTCGTCCAGGTTGGCCAGGGTGTCCTCGACCGACCCGCTGGCCTTCGGCTCCTCGATGCCCTGCTCGAGGTTGACCTGTCGGTTCAGGTACTCGGTCAGCGAACCCAGGTACTCCGGTACGACGTCGAGGTCGCCCTGGTAGGCCGCGGCCAGGTACTCCTCCCGGGGACCGACGTCGAACGCGCGCTTGACCTTGAGGCCGCGGTCCAGCAGCGCCTGGACGTAGAGCTCGGCGACCATCTCCGACTCACCGAAGTTCGCACTCCCCACCACGATCGGTGGCCCTTCCGGGCTCCCCGGGGGCGCGGCAGCCTCGCTCGGCGGGCTCTGGCTCTCGGCCACGTCCTCGCCGTCTCCGGAGGTGCAGCCGACAGCCAGAGCTGCCGTCACGACGAGCAGGGAGAACCAGGCCCGAGGTCGATGCAGCATGGGCCGGGTCTACCGCAGCCGACGCGAACCTGCCCCCGATACCGAGAACTTCCCAGGTCAGCGGCGGTCGAACCAGTGGACCGGGGTCCCGTTCGGGACGTTCTGGTAGATCCACCTGGCGTTGCGGTCGTGCATCCGAAGGCAGCCGTGCGACACCGGCGCCCCTGCGCCGGGGGTCTTGCCCAGGTCGGCGATGCTCATCGAGGGACGTCCGTCATCGACGTTGCGGGGGATGCCGTGGGTGCCCACGCCGCGACCGGCGATCATCGAGACGAACCAGGGCAGCTTCCACTCGAGGTCGTAGTCCAGCGACATCGGAGTCCGGTAGGGGATGTAGCTGACCGCGGGCTTCGGGATCGCCGGGTTCCCGGCGATCGGCACCTGCCGGAGGACTCGGTTGTACCGGTCGACCACCAGGACCTGGTTCTTGGCCTGGTGCACCTCCAGGTGCAGCTGGTTGACCTTGTGCTTGACCTTCACCGGCTGGAGGACTCCCAACGGCGTGGCCACGACCTCGCCGGCTGGTGCCCTGCGCGGCTTGAGCACCCGAACCCGCTCGGTCATCGTCACGGCCCGACCTAGGGTCGCGCCGCTGGGCCGCAGCGTGGTCACGACCGCGTAGCGCCCCGGCCCCGCCTTGCCGCCCCGCTGGTCGTTGCGGAGCCACGTGCGGCTCCAGCTCGTGCCGCGCCCCAGGTCGAAGCGGGCCACTGCTCGACCCCCGACCTTGCGCACGAGCACGTTGCCGTGGGCAGGGACGCCGCCGGAGGCAGCCCTGATGGTGGTCTTCGACAGGCCGCGCACCTTGGGGACCAGCTCGTTCCGGGACACCGACATCCGCGGTATGGCGACGACCGCCGTCCTGCCTCGATCCACCAGGACCTCGCCGGAGCGGTTCTTCACCTCCACGGTGACGTCGTGCTTCCCGGCCGGCAGCGAGACCCGGATGTCGAATCGTGCCGACTGCTGTGCGCAGGTGCTGCAGAGCGAGGGGGCGTACGCGATGCCGTGCTGTGGCTTCGGCACCCCGTCCACGACGACGGCGAGACGACGAACAGCCTGCTCAGGTTTGCCACCACCCCGGACGAGCCCACGAAGCCGAAGCTCGCCGCGCTGCCCGGCTCGCACGATCCGCTCGGTCCTCCCGCCGGGCTTGCCCACCGCCAGGCGAGCCGGAGGAACGCGGGTCGTGGTGGCCCGTTCGGTCGGCGCCCACCCGGAGACCGCACCCGCCGCGGTCGATGGCGGCGCCACGCTCACGCTGAGCAACGTCGAGACCAGGACTGCCAGCAGGAGCCCGATGAAGGGGCGGGCGACGGGTCGAGCACTCACACCCACCACGGTACCCCTGGTGGTCGCGAGCTAACCCAGCCGATCGTCCTGGACGAAGGCCCCGATGAGCACCCCGAGCTCGGGCCCGGCATCCTCCTGGAGGAAGTGACCGGCCCCGCGGAGCAGCGGGTGCACGCGCCCGGCCGCGCCGGGGATGTGGCGTCGCAGCACCTCGGCCATCGGTCCGGTGATCGGGTCGCGGTCGGAGAAGGCGACGAGGAACGGCCGCTCCCAGCGGGCCAGCTCGCCCCACGCGTGCTGGTTGGCCGCGGCCTGCGGGTCATCCTCGGTCACCGGTACCAGCTCTGGCATGGCCCTCGGTCCGGCCTTGGCCCGCTCGCACGGGAACGGCGCGTCGTAGCCCGCACGATCGGCTGCCGCGAGACCACGGGTGCACCCCGCTTCGACGAGCCGGCCGATGTCCAGCCTGGGCGCTGCCTTCACCGCGGCCCGGAAGGCGTGCCAGATCTCGGGCAGCGGAACCCTGCCGTCGGGCAGGCCGGTGTTGGCCGCAACGAATCTCGCGACTCGCTCCGGGCGGGCCACGGCGAGGCGCAGCCCCAGCAGTCCGCCCCAGTCCTGGCCCACCACTGTGGTCGCGGACAGGTCCAGGTGCTCGGTGACCAGCTGGTCCAGCCAGTCGAGGTGCCGGGCGTAGGTGTGGGCCGCGACCTGCTCGGGCTTGTCGGAGCGACCGAAGCCGATGAGGTCGGGCGCGACCACGCGTAGCCCGGCCGCCAGCAACGGCGGGATGACGCGTCGGTAGAGGTAGGACCAGGTCGGCTCACCGTGGAGCAGCAGGACCGCGGGCGCGGCGGGATCGCCGAGGTCCAGGTAGGCCATCCGGAGCGTCGCCCCGGCGACGTCGGGGTCGCGGACCTCGGCGGTGGAGACTGGGAAGTCGAAGTCCGGCAGGTCGGCGAAGTACTCCGGCGGGGTCCGGAGGACGCCAGGTCGCACGGTGATCATGGACATGAAAGACGGCGGCACGACAGACGGCGGCGCGAGGGGCAGCTGTGCGAACGCTGAGGCGGCCCGGGCCGTGACCGCCTGCTCAGGGCGCCGACTCGTAGTCGACGGCGGCGATGGCAGCCGCCTGCTGGGCCACGTCGAAGTCGGCCGACCCGGGGATCTTCGGGACGAAGCCGACGAGATTGCCGTCGCGCATCACCTGTGCCTCCAGGCCTGCCGCCCCGTCGACGTCCCACAGGGCCTCCCGGCCGTCGCCGAGCCGCACCCGGATCCCCGTCCGGTAGACACCGAGGCGAGCAACGCTTGCGCGGACGCCGAGCGTCTGGAGCTTCGCCACCACCGCGGTGGCCTCGTCCTCACGCACCGGTCGTCCCGCCGCCCGGTGGGACATAGGGGCCGGCAGGAGCCGCCGCGTACATCGAGCCCCACTGGTCGCGCATCTGGGCCTGCGAGGCGCTGAGGATCTCCTGCCCGAGCGGGAGGAGTGCCAGCGGCACCATCTTGAAGCAGGCGATGCCCAACGGGATGCCGATGATCGTCAGGCACAGCAAGGTCCCAGCCACGATGTGCGCCAACGCCAGCTGCCAGCCGAGCACGACCAGCCAGATCACGTTGCCGAGCACGGACCAGAACCCGGCCTGCGAGCTGAACCGGGTGGTCCGCCCGAACGGCCACAGCACGTAGCTGGCCAGCCTGAACGAGGCGATACCGAAGGGGATCGTGATGATGAGGATGAACGCGATGACGCCTGCCACGACGTAGCCCAGTGCCAGCCACCAGCCGGCCAGCAGCAGCCACAACACGTTCCCGATGGTGCGCATGGGCGCATCCTGCCACTGGGGCCGGCACCTGAGCACGGCTCCCGAGGCGACGGCTCCGGGGCGAGAGCTCCGGACCGGCGGCTACGGTGCCGCCGTGCGGATCGCGACCTGGAACGTGAACTCGATCGGGGCTCGGCTCCCGCGACTGCTGGAGTGGCTCCAGACGCGGGAGCCGGACGTAGCGTGCCTCCAGGAACTCAAGTGCACCGAGGATGCCTTCCCGTTCATGCCGCTGCAGGCCCTCGGCTACGAGGCAGCCGTCACCGCCGACGGCCGATGGAACGGCGTGGCGGTGCTGTCGCGAATCGGCCTCGACCAGGTGCGTCGCGGGCTGGACGACGAGCCCGGATTCCCCGAGCCGGAGTCCCGCGCAGTGGCGGCCACCTGCGCCGGCGTCCGGGTCCGGAGCGTCTACGTGCCCAACGGGCGCACCCCGGAGGATCCGCACTACGCCTACAAGCTGGCCTGGCTCGACGCGCTCCGAAGCACGCTGCTCACCGAGCTCGACACGTTCCCGGCGTCGATCGTCCTCGGGGACTTCAACGTGGCTCCCACCGACACCGACGTCTGGGACGCGGCCGCATTCCTCGGCGCCACTCACGTGACCGAGGCCGAGCGAACCCGGCTGGCCGCCCTTCGCGACCTCGGGCTCACCGACGTGATGCCACGGCCCGGCAAGGGGCCGAACCCGTTCACCTACTGGGACTACCGGGGGGGAAGCTTCCACAAGGACCTCGGCATGCGCATCGACCACGTGTACGCCGCCCCGGTGATCACCGCACGGGTGCAGGACGCATGGGTCGACCGGGACTCCCGCAAGGGGAAGGGCCCGAGCGACCACGCCCCCGTCATCGTGGACCTCACCGATCCGCGGTAGCCGGGTTACCGTGGGCCCGTGAACGCACCCCGCCCGGATCCCGGTGGGCCGAGCGTGCCATGGGCGCAGGCCCGGGAGATCGCCGAGCAGCTGGTCGGACGAGCCATCGACAGTGCGAGCGCTTTCCGGGACACCGAGGGCAAGGCCCTGGAGCGCCAGTGGCACAACGAGGTGGCCGCGGCCAAGCAGCCGGCTCACCGGGCCACCGTTCGTCGCCAGAGCTCGTTGAGCGGTGGCACTTTCGTCCTGGCCATGGCGCTGCTGGCGTTGCTCGTCGGTCTGGAGTCGGTCGCGGTGGCGCTGGCGGTGATCGGAGCGTTCCTGGTCATGCGTGGAGCCCTGACACGGGTGCCACCGCCGTCCGCCCTCCCGGCGGCGCCGGCGGTGCTGCCCAGCGTCGGGCGTTCCTCGGCCGCCTACCTCCCGCTCACCCAGACCGTCGCTGCTCGCGGGGCGATGCGTGCGCTGCTCCCGCACGTCGAGCCTGGGCTGGCCGAGCTGGCGCGCGAGACGGGAGTCGAGATCGAACAGGCGGTCGCGTCCCTGGCACGCTCGATCGACGACATCGAACGCGCCGGGAAGGTGGACACCACGGTCCCGCAGAGCCGGGCCATGCGTCGGTTGCGGACCGACCTGGACACCGCGGTCGCCGCGTACCGGGATCTCACCGCCACGGTTGACGAGGCAGCGGCGACGCGCCAGGACGAACGGATCGACGAGCTGCAGGCGAGGGTTGCCGGCATCAAGGCAGCCGTCGCGGCCCTGGCGCTGGAGCCCCCCGCTTGAGGACCTCGGCCGCTCACCGCGGGTGCCCGGCCACGAGCTGCTCGACGACCTCGACCGCCTTGTCAACCTGGGCCAGCAGGGCGGGGCCTGGGGGGTCCAGGCTCGGGGCGAAGGACTCCCCCGGCACCGCCACGACCTGCAGGCACACCGGCAGCTGACCCATGGCAGCCAGCAGCTCCAACGCCTCGGCCACCCCCAGCCCGTGGGTGCTGGCAGGGCCGGCGAACGGGTCCGGGCCAGCGGCGCCACGCGTTGGCGGCGGCGCCGGCTCACGGACCAGCTCCCCCGAGGACGAGACCTGCACGAGGACTGGATCTCGACCACGACTACCGGCGACCGCGTCAACGACCACCACGTGCTGCTCCCCGGCACAGAGCAGGACCAGCTCGCTCGGCGCCGTACAGGTGCGCACACGAACGTCGGGGAGCCCTCGGGCAGCCACCTGCCCGGCCACGAGCAGACCGGCGCGGTCGTCACCGCCAGCCGGACTTCCCACACCCACCACCAGCGCGTTCACCGACGGTCGATCTCCAGGGTGAGGAAGTGCGTCGCGCAGGAGATGCAGGGGTCGTAGTTGCGGACGGCGGTCTCGCACTGGAGCGCGAGACGCTCGACGTCCAGCTGCTGCTCGGGCTGTGCCTTCGCGTCGTCGAGACGTTCTTGGACGAAGCGGCGCAGATCGTCCTCCAGCTGGGCCTGGTTCTGGGACGTGGGAGGGACGATCCGGGCATCGGCGATCGTGCCGTCGGCGGTGGTGCGGTAACGGTGCACGAGCAGCCCTCGCGGAGCCTCGCTCGCCCCGTACCCAGTACCGGCCGCGGTCGGCACGTCCACGAACGCCGCCACGCTGTCCCCCGAGCGTCGAGCCGACTCCTGGCAGCCGGCCAGCGCGTCGATGACCCGCAGCGCCTCCTCGACCGCATGCTGCAGCTCCACCGTGCGCACGAGGATGGACCGGAACGGGTTGGTGCATGGGCGCTCCAGCTGCAGGCGTTCGGCCAACGCAAGAGCGCCCGGGGCGAGCCGATCGCCGAGCAACGCCCACCGGGCCAGCGGGCCCACCAGGTAGCGCTGGCCGTCCAGACGGGCGTGCAGGGCCGTCGAGTGCAGCTCCTGGATCTCGCGCACGTGCTCGTCGAACTCCGCCAGCGCGATGCGTCCCATCGGGCCGCGACCGTCGCCGAACACCAGCAGCCGGCCGTCCTGCAGCGGGTACTCCACGGCCGGTTGGGAGGGTGGCCCGGCGTCGAGCGCGAAGAACGTGTACGGCACCTGGAGGTCCGGGTACTCCAGCCCGAGGACGACCTCAGCGAGGGCCGCGACGTCCCGCTCGGCCTGAGCGAGGACCGGGGCGAAGGCCCGGAGCGTCGTGGCGTCCGGGAGCGCGGTGAACCCACCAACGCGTACCGAGACGGGGTGCACGGCTCGGCCCCCGAGCAGCGCCATGAGATCGTTCCCCGCCTTCTTCAGCCGCAGCCCGGTCGCCACCAGGTCGCGGTGCTCGCGCGCCATCTCAAGGCCGCCGGCGTAGCCGAGGAAGTCGGGCAGGTGCAGCATCACCACGTGCAGGGCGTGGCTCTCGATCCACTCCCCGCAGTACAGCAGCCGGCGAGCCAGCCGGATGGGCTCGCTCACCTCGACCCCGCCGATCCGCTCGGCGGCGTTGCAGGCCGCCGTCTGGTAGGCCACGGGACAGATGCCACAGATCCGAGCCGTGATGTCGGGGGCCTCGGCGATACCTCGACCGCGCAGCACACCCTCGAAGAATCGCGGCGGCTCGTAGATGCGCAACCGGACGTCGGTGACCCGGCCTCCCTCGGTGGTGACGTGCAACGCCCCCTCGCCCTCGACTCGGGCCAGGACCGGCACCTCGATGCGGAGGTCGCCGGTCACGGCCGCGGCCCCGGCTCGATCGAGGTCGCCTGACGGGCAGCCTCGGTGGCGAACGCCGGGGAACCGACGTTGTAGGTGGCGAAGGCCCGGTAGACGTCTCGGGCAGGCCGGCCGTCGGCACGCCAGTGATCGGCCAGCGCGGCGGTGTTGGCTCCGGGGTGCGGCCCGAAGCACCCGAAGCAGCCGCGCGCCAACGCCGGGCACAGTGCCCCGCAGCCGGCCAGGGTGACCGGGCCGAGGCAGTCCACGCCATCAGCAACGGCGATGCACACGACCCCGCGGCGCTTGCACTCAGCACACACCGAATCGGTGGGTATCCGTGGCTTGCGGTCCTGCAGGGCTGCGGCGACCACCTCCAGCAGCTGGCCACGGTCGACCGGGCAGCCGTGGAGCTCGAGGTCGACGCTCACGTGGGCGCGGATCGGGGTGGATCGCGCCAGCACGTCGAGGTACTCCGGGCGGGGGTAGACAGCACCGGCGAGGTCCTCCAGGGCGGCGGTGTTGCGCAGGGCCTGGATGCCCCCAGCCGTGGCGCAGGCCCCGATCGTCACGAGCCGACGGGACGCGGCGCGGACCTCCTCGATGCGTGCCCGGTCCGCCTCGGTCGTGATCGAGCCCTCCACCAGCGACAGGTCGTAGGGCCCAGCCACCACGGCCCTCGTCGCCTCGGCGAAGACCCCGATCTGCACCGCCTCGGACACCGCCAGCAGCTCGTCCTCGCAGTCCAGCAGCGAGAGCTGGCAGCCGTCGCAGGAAGCGAACTTCCACACCGCGAGCGTGGGCCGTCCACCGCCGTCACGGCTCATGTCCTCACACCTCCCGAAGCCACAGCAGGTCGTCCAGCCGGGCGTAGGCCAGCACCGGGCCGTCGACGCACACGAAGAGCTCTCGGAGCTGGCAGTGCCCGCACAGCCCGACCCCGCACGCCATCGCCCGCTCCAGGGACAGCCGGATGCGCTCGGCGCCGACACCCCGGTCCACCAGCGCTGCCGCCACGTGACGCATCATCACCTCGGGTCCGCACACGAGCGCGGTCGTGCTGGTCGGGTCGAAGCCGGCCTTCGGGACCAGCGTCGTCACAAGTCCTACCCGGCCGCGCCACCAGCTCGGCGCATAGTCCACGGTGACCTGAACCTCGACTCGGCCCTCGGCCGCCCACGCCTCGAGCTCGTCGGCGAAGAGGACGTCCTGCGGTGTCCGGGCGCCGTAGAGCAGCACCACGCGGCCGTAGTCGTGACGGCGGGCAAGCACGTCGAGCAGCGCCGGACGCAACGGCGCCAGGCCGATGCCTCCGGCCACGAGGACGAGGTCCCCGCCCCGAGCGTCCTGCACGTCCCAACCGACGCCGAAGGGCCCGCGGACGCCCATGATCGAGCCGAGCGGGGCTCGCACGAGCGAGTGGGTGACTCCCCCGACGTCACGGACCGTGTGCTGCAGGGCGGACCCCGGTTCGTGGCCACCACTGATCGAGATGGGCACCTCGCCGACGCCGAAGGCCGTCAGCATGGCGAACTGCCCCGGCGCGAACGGGGGCTCGTCGGCTGCCGACGTCGGCGCGTCGAGGGGTTCGAGGCTGAAGGTGAGGGTGTCGGTGGTGTCCCGTCGTCGATCGCACACCCGGAAACGGCGCGGCACCCCGGCGTCGTCGGGCCGCAGCCCTCTCACCGCTTGCTCCCGGAGTAGGGGTCCACCATGCGGATCCGGGCCGCCTGCAGCCGGTGGAGCAACAGCTCGGCCACCCGGATCGCCAACGCCTGTCCCAGGACCGGGTCCTCGGCGGCTGCCGCACGAAGTGCGGGGGCGTCCAGCGCGACCGCGTCGACGACACCGACGGCCCTGCCGTCGAAGTGCCAGCGGTACGGCGGCAGCAGCCACGACCAACCGACGGTGTCGCCACCCTCGGCAGTGTCGACCTGCACCGATCCACGACCTGGCAGGTTGGTCTCCAGTGCGACCCGACCCTCGATCAGCAGCAGGACCTCAAGCGCTGGACGCCCCTCGGTCACGAGGAGGTCGCCGTCGTTGAAGTGCCGCTGCCGGGCCAGCCCCAGCAGGACAGCACGTCTGGCCTCGTCGAGCCCGAGGGTGAAGGCATGCGCGGCGAGTCGGGCACCGAGGTCGGCAGACGGCGCCGGGGTCGGGATCATGGCGTACCCGCCTGCCCCGCTTGTGCGCTTGCGCGGATGGCCGCGAGCTCTTCGGTGATGTCGATCCCGACCGGGCACCAGGTGATGCAGCGCCCGCACCCGACGCAGCCAGCCGCGTCGAACTGGTCGGCCCACGAGGCCAGCTTGTGCGTCATCCACTGCCGGTAGCGGGCCTTCGTGGAGGCACGTACGGGTCCGCCGTGGATGTAGGAGAAGTCCTCGCTGAAGCACGAGTCCCAGCGACGGTGGCGCTCGGAGGTGGCTCCGACCAGGTCGCTCACGTCGCTGATGCTCGTGCAGAAGCAGGTCGGACAGACGGCCGTGCAGTTCCCGCAGGCGAGGCAGCGTTCCGCGACGCTGTCCCAGCGCGGGTTCTCCACCTCGGAGTACAGCAGGTCCCGGCGGGTACCCCGGTCGGTGTCGGCGACCCGGCGGCGCACGACCTGCTCGGCAGCCACGAGAACCTGCCTTGCCTCGTCCAGGTCATCGCTGCTGGCCTCCCGGCCCTGCCCCTGCGCCACCACCTCGGCCAGCACCTCGCTGCCGCGCTCGGTGCCGGTACGAACCACGAACCGGTGACCCCGGCCGTCGTTTCCGCCCAGAACCTCGGTCACTGCCAGGTCGAACCCGGCGCCAACCTGGGGACCGGTGCCCATCGAGGTGCAGAAGCACGTCGCGCTCGGGTGCGAGCAGTCGACGGCGACGACGAAGAGCGACTCGCGGCGCCGGACGTAGTCCGGGTCACGACCTGGCCGGGTGCCCCAGCGCTCGGCAAGAACACGGTCAAGGGCCGCGAGCGCGGCGAGGTCACAACCGCGCACCCCGAGCAAGGCGAAGGGGGGTCTGGCAGCGGATGAGATGTCGTCGCGGTCGTCAGCGGGGACGACCCGCCAGTCCTGGTCTTGCCGGGCCCGCCAGAGGATCTGGTCGGCGGGCAGCAACCAGGGCTTGAACGAGGCCGGAGTAGAGGCGAAGGCGAAGCGCCATGGGTCCTCACCGGTCCGCAGCCGGTACCGGCCTGGCGCCTGCTCGTCATGGATCCCCACCGGCAACGCGTCGCTGCTGGTCAGCGGGGCGTAGGTGACGGCGTCAGCACCGATCGTCGGCCCGAGGACCGTAAAGCCTCGAGCGATGAGTGCCGCAATGAGTCCGTCCAGCCCCGCCGGGTCGAGCACACTCGTCCAGGATGCCGGCGGTTCGACGGCCTGCGGCCTTGGCTCAGCCACCCGATCATGGTGGGCAGCGCTGGGGCAGGAGGCTAGGGCCGATGGTCACCGTCGGACAGCCGCCAGGTCAACCTAGGTGGAAGCGGCGCCGGCCTCCTGGCTGGTGCGCAGCCGAACCCTGCGAACCACCCACCGCTCGGCGACGAAGGACATCCCGGGCACCGTGCCGGCGACCAGCACCAGCACGCTGCGCCAGGGGTCCCAACGCATGCGGTAGGCCAGCACCAGGCCGGAGATCACGTACCCCATGTAGAACCAGCCGTGCAGCGTCCAGAGAATGGACAGCCATTCGGGCGTGTCCGACCCACCGATCCAGTACGGCAGCGACACGGCGACCAATGTCACGAGCAGGACGCCCGTGGCGTAGGCAAAGCCCCGGTAGGTGCGCAGCAACGGGGTTGGGACCGACACATCCATCAGTGTCTCTCACCGAGGGCGAAGGGAGCACCTCGACGCCGGTCGGGCCAACCCTCAAGTTGCACTTGAGGTAGACGGATTCGCGATCTTGTGGCCTGATACCGCTCTGTGACCCGCGTACTGGGGCGAATGCTCGCCGTCGCCGCCACCTCGAGCGCACTTGTGGCGAGCCTGCCGTCGGTGGCGTCGGCGGTGACCGAGGTCATCCCGCGGCCGTCCTCCGGGGTCTTCCAGATGGTCGGCCACGGCGTGGGACCCGGACGCGGACTCAGCCAGTACGGCGCACTGATCGCCGCCCAACGCGGCCTCGGCTACCGCGACATCCTCGAGTTCTACTTCCCCGCCAACCGAGTCCGCAGTCAGCCCGAGTCCGAGGTGCGGGTCCGCATCGCCGCAACAGCTGCGCGGCTTTCCTGGCCCCAGCGCCATCGCCTCCGTGCCGAGGTGGCGCTGCAGGCTCCGGACGGACCTACCGATACCGAGGGAGTGCACCGGCACGTGCGTCGACCCACGGCGTGCACCCGCTCTCCGGACCAGTGGCGCGTACAACCGCATGTGGAGCTCGGGTTGCGGGTGGAGGCTCGATGCGGTGGGTCGTGGCGCCCAGCTCGACCTCTCGGCGCGGCTCTGGCATCCCTGGACCTGCGCAACGAACGCAAGCCGTCCACCGAGGGCGTGGCCGTGGACATGCTCGAGGCCGGCACCCGGGCACGGGTCGCCCTGCCGGGCACGGTCGAGGTTCGCCCGTCCACGACAGCTGGGACGCCCGGGCCGAACAACAGGCTCCAGGTCATCAATGCCGTCGCCACGAGCGACTACGTCGCGGCGGTGCTCGGCCAGGTCATGCCCACTTGGTGGCCGAGCGAGTCCCTGAGGGCGCAAGCCACCGTTCTGCGATCCCACCTCACCCGGCTCGTCCGGCACTCCGACGCGGGTTGGGACGTCGAAGCCGACGGCCGCTGGGCCTACCGAGGCATACGAACGTTGAACCCCTCCTGGAAGCCCGTCACCCGGCTGCGGTCCGCCAGCGCGACTGCAGCCGCCGCCAGCACTCGCACCGTGGTCCTCAAGCGGGGCAGTCGGGTTCCTCCGGTCAGCTGGACGCAGTCCAACGGCGGGCTCTCCGCGCCCGGCCCGGGCTCGCCTGCGCCACGCCTGGACGCCTGGGACCTGGCCGCATATCAGAACACTCGCAGGTCCTGGACCGGCACCGTCCGGGCCAGAGAGCTGCAGGCCGCCCGGCCGAAGATCGGGCGGCTGCTGGAGGTCCGGGTCCCTGCACGCTCCGGCGGCGGCCCGTGGGGAGGCCGGGTCACGTCTTTGGAGCTGGTCGGCAAGGACGGGACGGCCACGGTGAAGCGCAAGGCGGTACCGAAGCTGCTCGGTGTGCCATCGGGCTATGTGCGCCTTCGCGATCCGGACCTCGGTGGCTGGATCACCCCCGTCCAACCCGCCATCTGGGGGGCTGAGTTCGCCCGAGCGGGCTCGCTGTGGTCCCTCGGCTACCACACCGGGCAGGACTTCCCTGCACCGTTCAGAACGCCCGTTCTCGCCGGCTCGGCCGGTCGCGTGGTCGAGATCGGCACCAGCGGGCCCTACGGCCTGCACGTCGTGCTCGAGCACCCGGACGGGGTGCGGACGCGCTACGCCCACCTGAACGAGGTCGTCGTCGCGCGCGGCAAGGAGGTCGAGGCCGGCCAGCTGATCGGTGGCGTCGGATCCACGGGGAACAGCACGGGCGCGCACCTGCATCTCGAGGTTCTCGTCGACGGCATCGTCGCCGACCCGGAACCGCTGCTACGGGGGGACCCAGTGGGGCGACCCGCGCAGCCGGCGGTGAACCGTCGACTGGCCGATCGCCCGCTGATGACCGCCGGCAGCGTGGGCGATCGCGTCAAGCGCGTCCAACTCGCGCTCAAGGTCGACCCGTCCGGATACCTCGGCTCAGCAACTCAGGCACGGCTTCGGACCTTCCAGCGCAACCGGGATCTGGCGACGACGGGAACCACCACACCTCGCACCTGGCGGGCCATCGAGTCGAAGCTCGACCGGCTGAAGGACCCACGGTAGAACGACGACCGGCCAGTGGCCGGGGCTCCTCCGAAGGTGCCCCGGCCACTGTCGCCTCCGGACCGTCAGCTGCAGCCGCTGGTGCTTCCGCAGCCCTGGCACACGTAGCACGAACCGGCCCGCTGCATCTTGGTCCCGCAGGTCATGCAGAGCGGCGCGTCCGTCGTCGTGCCCTGGAGCGCCTCGAGCAGCTCGACGGACGTATGCACGTTGGCCGGAGGGGCCTCCGCGACGTGATGCGGCGAAGACGCCGGTGCCGCCTCAACCGTGGCCGCTTGCGTTGCCGGGTCTTCGATCGGGACTCCCTGCTGCAGGTCGACCACGTCGACCCCACTGGTCGCGCCGTACCCTTCGTCCAGCGCCCGGGTCCGCTCGTCGGCGCTCAGGATGCCCATCGCCTCGCGCGTCTCCAACGGGAGATGGTCCAGAGCGAGTCGCCGGAAGATGTAGTCGATGACCGAGTTCGCCATCCGGATGTCGGGATCGTCGGTCAAGCCGGCGGGCTCGAAGCGCATGTTCGTGAACTTGCCGACGTAGGTCTCCAGCGGCACCCCGTGCTGGAGCGCGATCGACACCGCGATGGAGAAGGCGTCCATCACGCCTGCCAGCGTCGAGCCCTGCTTGCCGAGCTTGAGGAAGATCTCCCCCAGACCGTCGTCAGGGTAGGACCCGGCGGTGAGGTAGCCCTCGGCGCCGCCGACGCTGAACGAGGTGGTCATCGACGGTCGCGACTTCGGCAGCCGCTTCCGGGTCGGGCGGTACTCCACCACGACCTCCGGCTTGGCCTGCTCCGCCTCGGCGGACTTGGCCCGCGCATCGCTCAGCGGCTGTCCCACCTTGCAGTTGTCGCGGTAGACCGCGAGGGCCTTCAGACCGAGGCGCCAGCCCTGCAGGTAGACCTCCTCGATGTCGTCGATGGTCGCCTCGGTGGGGAGGTTGACCGTCTTGGAGATCGCACCGGAGAGGAAGGGCTGGGCGGCGGCCATCATCCGGACGTGGCCCATGGGTGCGATGGAGCGCACGCCCATGGCGCAGTCGAACACGTTGTAGTGCTCGGTCTTCAGACCGGGCGCATCGATGACCGAGCCATGCTCGGCGATGTGCTCCACGATCGCTTCGATGGTCTCCTCGGTGTAGCCGAGCTTGCGCAGCGCTCGGGGCACCGTCTGGTTGACGATCTGCATGGAGCTGCCACCGACGAGCTTCTTGAACTTGACCAGCGCGAGGTCCGGCTCGATGCCAGTGGTGTCGCAGTCCATCATCAAGCCGATGGTGCCGGTCGGGGCGAGGACGGAGGCCTGCGAGTTGCGCCATCCCTGCTCAGCGCCGATCGCCAGTCCCTGCTCCCACTCCCGAGCCGCGAGTCGCTGCACCGAGCGATCGAGCTCGGAGAAGGTCCGGATCGCGTCGTTCGCCGCCTGGTGCTTGCGCATCACGCGAGCGTGGGGCTCGGCGTTGCGCGCGTAGCCCTCGTACGGCCCGACGACTCCGGCCAGCTCGGCCGAGCGCCGGTACGCGGTTCCCGTCATCAGGCTGGTGATGCTGCCCGCCAGCGCCCGGCCGGCGTCGCTGTCGTAGGCGAGCCCGCAGGCCATGAGCAGCGCGCCGAGGTTGGCGTAGCCGATGCCCAGCTGTCGGAAGTCGCGCGTGGTCTCGCCGATCGGCTCGGTCGGGAAGTCCGCGAAGCAGATGGAGATGTCCATCGCGGTGATGATGAGCTCGACGGCCTTCGCGAAGGTGTCAGCGTCGAAGGTGCCGTCCTGGCGAAGGAACTTGAGCAGGTTGAGGCTTGCCAAGTTGCACGAGGAGTTGTCCAGGTGCATGTACTCCGAGCATGGGTTCGAAGCCGTGATGCGCCCCGACTCGGGGCAGGTGTGCCAGTCGTTGATCGTGTCGTCGTACTGGATCCCTGGGTCGGCGCACTCCCAGGCGGCCTTGGCCATCTTGCGGAAGAGCCCCCGCCCGTCAACGGTCTCGATGGTCTCGCCGGTCATTCTGCCGACGAGGTCGAACCCACGACCCTCTTCCACCGACCGCATGAACTCGTCGGAGACGCGAACGGAGTTGTTGGCGTTCTGGTACTGGACGCTGACGATGTCGGCGCCTCCGAGGTCCATGTCGAACCCGGCGTCACGCAGGGCACGGATCTTGTGCTCCTCACGAGCCTTGGTCTCGATGAACTCCTCGATGTCGGGGTGGTCGACGTCGAGGACCACCATCTTGGCCGCTCGGCGGGTCGCACCGCCGGACTTGATGGTGCCCGCGGAAGCATCCGCACCACGCATGAAGGACACCGGTCCGGACGCGGTCCCACCGCTGGAGAGGAGCTCCTTCGACGAGCGGATCCGAGAGAGGTTGAGACCGGACCCTGATCCGCCCTTGAAGATCATCCCTTCCTCGCGGTACCAGTTGAGGATCGAGTCCATCGTGTCGTCGACAGAGAGGATGAAGCACGCCGACACCTGCTGCGGGGCAGTGGTCCCAACGTTGAACCACACCGGGGAGTTGAAGGAGAACACCTGGTGCAGCAGCATCCAGGTCAGCTCGTGCTCGAAGACCTCACCGTCTTCGGGCGAGGCGAAGTAGCCATGCTCCTCACCCGCGGCTCGGTAGGTCTTCACCACGCGGTCGATGACCTGCTTCAGGCTCCACTCCCGCTGTTCGGTCCCTACCGCGCCCCGGAAGTACTTCGTCGTCACGATCGTGGTCGCGTTCATCGACCACTCCTCGGGGAACTCCACGCCCCGCTGCTCGAAGACGATGTCCTGGGTCTTCCAGTTCTGCTGCACGACGTCTCGACGCTGCCAGTTCACCTCGTCGTAGGGGTGAACTCCCTCCGTGGTGAAGATGCGGTTGACCTGCAGCCCCTGGACCGCCCGGTCTCGCTTGCTGCGCGAGGCGCGGGCGCGCTTGCCCGCGGACGAGCGCTCGGGGGTTGGCTGCGCGCCGGGTGTGCTCGCAGCAGTCTCGTGGGTCTGGGACATGCGCTCTCCTCGTTGTGAGCTTGCCGTGCGGAGGGGTCGGTGGGAGAAGCGGAGGCTGTGGTGGCTCCCGGGCGGGGCGGAGCTTCCCCTCTCCACCCCGCCCGGGAGGTCGTGGTCACGGAGAGCCGCGTCGGGCAAGCTCCCCGGACTCGTCTTGTGGGGTGAGCTCCGTGCGCTCAGCGCGGAGCAGGGAGATCTCGGCCTCGAAGTCGGCCAGGGACTCGAATGACCGATAGACACTGGCAAATCGGAGATAGGCCACCTCGTCGAGCTCTCGCAACGGGCCAAGGATCGCCATCCCGACCTCGCGCGCAGGGACCTCGGCTGCTCCTAGCCCGCGGATGGCGTCCTCGACCTGCTGGCCGAGGCGAGCGAGGTCCGCCTCTCGGACCGGGCGTCCCTGGCACGCCTTGCGTGCACCCGCCATGACCTTGTCCCGGCGAAAGGGTTCGGTGACTCCCGAGCTCTTCACAACCGCCAAGGTCACTTGTTCCACGGTCGTGAAGCGACGGTCGCAGGACAGGCACTGCCGACGCCGCCGGATCGTGGTGCCGTCGTCGACGCCCCGGCTGTCGAGCACGCGGGTGTCGGAGTGGCGGCAGAACGGGCACTGCATGGCTTGTGCTCCTCCTCTCCGGCCTACGCCGAGGCTGGCACCGGCCCTCGACCGACGCTCACGGACGACCCTTGCTGTGGACGACCTGCGGAAAACCTGGTGATGGTGTGGGGACAAGTCCTGTGGACAGGACCCCAACCTGTGGGTGACTTACATCTATGTAACTACTAGATGTAGTGACACTAGGCCTGGAGGTCGGCCGTCGCAAGCGATTCCGCAGGTGTCGCCGATACCAGCTGGAACCTCGCTGGTCACAGCCGTGCTTCGGCGTGTCGACGATGCACGGCCGTGAGCCATCGGCCTCCTCAGTCGCCCACCGGCACGCGCAGTACAGAGCCCGGTGGTACCGACTCGGCCGCTGACAGCCCGTTCAGCTCGCGGATCTGGAAGATGGTGGCGTAGGGGTCAGCGCTCGGCTGGACACGAGACGCGAAGGACCACAGCGTCTCCCCCGGCTCCAGCGTGATCGTCGCCAGTGACCCTTGCGGGCTGCCCGCACCGATGAACCCCTCGATGATGCCGAGCGTCGCGGCCGCGGCCAGGGCAAGTCCCGAGACCATGAGGAGCACGAGCACCATCGAGCGCAGAAGGCGCCCCCTGCGGGTCAGCCGCAGGCCGGCGTCAACCCGCGGCGCCACCATTGCGCCCCGGGGAGCTTGGGGACCGTGGGGGCCAACACCCACCGGGCCGAAGCGGACCCTGGGCCGCTGCAGCTGGGGAGCCGTCGGCCGAAGCGGCTGCTGGCGATGGTCAGCTCCCTCGGTGGTGGTCGTTATCGGGGCTTCGAGCAACATCGTCATGGTGACCTCCTCCAACTGGGTTCTGCCGTTGCGTCCGTTGGTACTCGCAGCCTCCGACGGAAGGTCGGAACCCAGCGATATCCGTCGCACACATGTTCGATCGAACGTGTGTGCGGTAGTTCTACCCCGGACACGCGACACTTGTCGAGACACGTTCGAACATGTGTTTGAATCGTGACCTTCGCAGCGATACGGTCGTCCACGTGAGCAGGCGCGTGTCGGCTCATCGACGAGGGAGGAAGCACGTGGGCGGGACGGATGAGACCACGCAGGACACCGAGCACAGCGACGAAGCGACCGTCCACGAGCTCCCAGAGCGCCCGGCCAAAGGCCTCACTGCCCGGCAGAAGCGCGTGCTGGAGGTGATCCGCAATTCCGTCGCTCGGCGCGGGTACCCGCCGAGCATGCGCGAGATCGGCGAGCTCGCCGGCCTGTCCAGCCCCTCCAGCGTTGCCCATCAGCTCCGGACGCTCGAGTCGAAGGGCTACATCCGCAGGGATCCTCATCGCCCACGAGCGCTTGAGGTCCTCGACCCACACTTGACGGTGGGGGTCGACATCGACCTGGCAGCCACCGCGTCCGAGCCGAGCTTCGTGCCGGTCGTGGGACGGATCGCGGCCGGCGGGCCGATCCTCGCCGAGGAGGCGGTCGAGGACGTCTTCCCACTTCCCCGCCAGCTCGTTGGCGACGGGACCCTGTTTCTCCTCAAGGTCGTGGGTGACTCGATGGTCGAGGCGGCGATCTGCGACGGGGACTGGGTCGTCGTCAGGCAGCAGCAGGTTGCCGAGAACGGCGAGATCGTCGCGGCGCTCCTGGACGGAGAGGCCACCATCAAGACCTTCAAGCGCAAGGATGGGCACGTGTGGCTGATGCCGCACAACGCTTCCTACGAACCGATCGACGGTGACTTCGCGACGGTTCTCGGGATCGTGGTGGCCGTCCTGCGGCGGGTGTAGCGAACTCCCTCGCAGCAACGACCAGGGTTGTGGACGGCCCTGGATCGTGGGCGTCCACTGACGTACCCTGATGTGCCATGGTGGGGGGTTTTGTCCGTTTCTGCGTTGCCGTCGGACTGACGACAACGATGGTGGGCTGCTCGTCGGTATCGCAGCCACAGGTGCTGCCGCCGGCCTCAGGCGAGGCGCCGACGGCGTCCCCGAGCGCCAGCCCGTCGGTCGAGGCAACGAGCGAAGGCCGCCCACTGTCCCCCAGGCAACAGGCCGAGGCAGATGCCAAGGCGGCCCTTGAGCACTACTTCCAGACGGCCAACGCGACCGCCCAGGAGATGCCCGTCAAGGCGTTCGACGTCTCTTCGCGGACGCTCCTGCGATGTCTGCGCTGCCGCAGGACGGACTTCGCGCGCCGCCATCCGGAGAGGGCTTAGACTCGGACAGAGGGGGCACATCGGCTGGTCGATGAGGCTCCGACCTGACCGAGGAACGTAGGCCGTAGTCCTCATAAGCAGGACGATCGCAGCGGTCGATTGGTCAAGGACTGAGGCCGGAGTCGTCGAGCGCGTGCCCCGCGCCAGATCGAATCACTTCGTCTGGCAGCTGGCGGACATCCAGCCGAACGGCACTGGCTAATCGTCAAGCGCAGGAGACTCCCGTGAGGAGAGTCACAGCCGCTACAATCATCTGGCACTTTGCGTGGCATCGCCGCATGCCCGGCCTAGGCAGACGCGGCTCTAGGACTGGCGACACCGGAGGGGCAGCTACACCACCGAGACTGGCGTCGGCTGGTTCTACTCGGACCGCGAGCGTGCGTTCTTCCGCGTCCCGGCTTCGTTCGAGCCGCCACGGGACGCGCCGCGCCTCGAGTGGAGCCACGTACCCGCCTGCGACGAGAACAGGCCAGGCTCGACCTCCGTGCTCTGCACGGCTGCCATGTGCCTGACCAACGACGACCAGCCCGGAATCCGCTTCATCGTCTACTCACGCCGCACAGACCAACCCGCCGCGGACTGGCAAGTCGTCGGCGAGACCTGCGTCGCCGGGGACAATCGCGTCGACGTCGCGGAGGTCGAGCGTGAGGTCGAGCGCGTGATCGAAGACCGGTTCAGCGAGATCACCACCCCAGCACTGCATGTCGCTCCCGACGGCGGCGCGCTGGTCAACCTCCCCGTGCTCGTCTGGACCGACCCAAGCGAGGACCTCTCCTTCGCCATCGACCAGCCCCTGCCGGGCAGGGTCTCGGCTTCCCCCGAATACGACTGGACCTTCAGCGACGGGACGACCGGATCCGGGGTCGGCAGGCCGTTCGAGGCTGCCCTGGCACCCAGCCAGGTCCCCGACTACTACCTACACACCACGTATCGACGGCCGGGGCCAGCAGACGTCACCCTGAACGCCACCTGGTCCGGCACGGTCACCGTGCAGGACCTGGCGCCGGTCCCCATCGAGCCACTCGTCTATCGAGCCACGGAGCAGTTCCCGGTCCGTGAGGCCCGGACCGTGCTCGTGGACGGCGGCCCCTGAGGTCGATCAGGTCTCGACCGCCAACGGGACCTGCCCCTCGCCCTCGCTCACGCGCAGGCGGCGCAGCGCACCAAGCACGACGTCGCGGTCCTGCGTCGGCCACATCGGCGGCAGCGACGCCCTGAGGAAGCCGCCGTACCGGGCGCGCACGATTCGGGAGTCCAGGACGGCCACCACGCCCCGGTCCTCCCCCGACCTGATCAGCCGACCGGCACCCTGCGCCAGCAGCAGAGCGGCGTGCGCGACCGCCACCTGCATGAACCCGCTGCCACCGGCCTGGTCGACCGCCCGTTGACGTGCCGACATCAGGGGGTCGTCCGGGCGCGGGAAGGGGATCCTGTCGATGAGCACGAGTCGACACGACTCACCAGGGATGTCTACGCCCTGCCAGAGCGACAGCGTGCCGAACAAGCACGAGTCCGGCTGCTCCCGGAACCGGCGCACCAGACTCCCGGTGACGTCCTCCCCCTGGCAGTAGACGTCGTGGTCGGGCCGATGCTCCCGCAGGTACTCGGTGGCCTGCTCGGCAGCACGGCGCGAAGAGAACAGCCCGAGCGTGCCTCCGTCGGCCGCGTCCACCAACGCAGCGATCTCCTCCAGGGTGGCCTCGGCGAGCCCGTCACGGCCAGGCGCGGGCAGCGCAGCGGCGCAGTACACGATCCCCTGGCTGGCGTAGTCGAACGGGGACCCGACGTCGAGACCCTCCCAGCCGACGTTCTCCTCCGCGACACCGAGGCCCAGGCTTCGCGCCACCGGTTCGAAGGAGCCTCCGAGGGCGAGCGTGGCCGAGGTCACCACCACCGTCGCCTGGTCCAACAGCTTGGCGCGCAGAAGACCAGCGACCGACAGCGGCGCCACATGCAGGCTGGGCCCTGCCTTCTCCCGGCCCGCAGCAACCCAGACGACGTCGCCGGTGCGCGCGGCGACGATCCTGTCAGCCACGGTGAAGACCTCTTCCAGGCTCGCCTGAGCAACCCGGCGGCCCGGGTCGGGATCGCCCTTGTCCCCGGACCTGAGCCCGGACAAACCAGCCCGAGCGGCATCGCGCACCTCAGCCACCGCGGCCACGAGCTGGGCTGGCAACGCGTCCAGGCGCCCCGGAGCGAGCTCGGCAAGGACCGCGTCCAGGTGCTTGCCAGCGGTCTCCGCGTCCTCGGCGTCGTCGGACTCCAGGTGGCGTCGGGCCCGACGCACGGCACGTCCGACCGCCGAACCACTCACCTCGGCCGTCGCAACGCCGGTCACTCGGCTTGCGAGCTCATGTCCCTCGTCGACGACGACGACCTCGTGCTCGGGCAGCAGCGGCACACCGTCGATCCAGTGCAGAGCGAGCATGGCGTGGTTGGTCACCACGATGTCGGCACGCCCGGCCGTCGCGCGCGCACGCTCGGCGAAGCACTCGGCCGCGAATGGGCAGTCCCGAGCGCCGAGGCACTCCCGCGCCGTGACCGAGACCTGACGCCAGGCCCGCTCGCTGACGCCCGGCTGCAGCGCGTCACGATCCCCGGTCCGGCCCGCCTCGGCCTCTTCCTCGGCCCAGCGTCGGACCCGCAGCACCTCACGACCCAGCTCGCTGGTCGGAACCTGAGCGGCGGGCACGAGCACTCCGTCGTCGTCCGGAGCGCCGGCCCGCACTCGCTGCAGGCACGCGTAGTTGACCCGGCCCTTGAGCACCGCCCAGCGCAGTGGGCGACCGAGTTGATGCTCAGCCGCACCGGTGAGCAGGGGCAGGTCCCGTTCCACGAGCTGCGCCTGGAGGGCCAGCGTCGCGGTCGCCACCACCACGGGGCTGCCCGCGTCCATCGACCGGATCGCCGCCGGTACGAGGTAGCCGAGCGACTTCCCGGTCCCGGTCCCGGCCTGGACGAGCAGGTGCCGGTTCGAGGCAAGCGCTTCAGTGACCGCGTCCACCATGCGGTGCTGCCCGTCCCTGCGCGCCCCACCGAGCTGGGAGACCGCCGCATCCAGCAGCTCGGGGGCGCTCGTCACCACGCGAGGCTATCCGCTCGTCATCGGCGACCAGCCGCGCGCGACGCCGTCGACCGGACGAACCGCGCACCTGACGAGAACCCATGATGGGATGCCGGGATGTCCGACGAACCTGTGCCACGCATCCCGCGCGACGTTCTCTTCGGCAACCCGGAACGGGTCTCACCGTCGTTGTCCCCGGACGGCACCCGACTCGGCTTCGTGGCCCCGGTCGACGGTGTCCTCAACGTCTGGGTCGGGCCAGCCGAGGACGTGTCCGCAGCGGTGCCGGTCACGCATGACCACGGGCACGGCGTGCGGGTCTTCGCGTTCGCCCACGACGACCGGACGCTGCTCTACCTGCGCGACACCGACGGCGACGAGGACTGGCGGCTGTACACGCTGGACCTGGAGACCGGCGAGTCGACCCTGCGCACCCCCGACCAGGGGGTGACAGCCGAGATCCTGGCCCACAACCGCTGGTACCCGAATACCGTCCTGCTCGGTCTCAACGCCGACAACCCCCAGCTCCACGATGTGCACTCCTTGGACCTGCGCACCGGTGTCGTGTCCCTCGTGGAGCGCAACCCCGGCTTCGCGAGCTGGATCATCGACGCAGACCTCCGGATCCGCGGCGGGACGGCCGTCACGCCCGACGGTGGCGCTGTGGTCGCCCTGCGGGTCGAACGTGAGGCCGACCAGTCCGCCGAGTACCAGCAGTGGCTCACCATCCCGCCGGAGGACGTGAACACGACCGGCGTGCTCGGCTACACCCGCGATGGCACGGGCCTGCTGGTGATGACGTCGGTGGGACGCAACACCTCCCGCCTGATCCGGGTTGACGTGGCGAGCGGGACCGAGACCGAGGTCGCCGGAGACGACGCCTACGACCTCGGCGACGTCGCCCTGGACCCCGAGACGCTGGAGCCGGTCGCCGCGGTCTTCGTCCGCGAGCGCAACAACTGGACCTGCCTGGACGAGGCGTTCGCCGCCGAGCTGGCACACCTGCAGGAGCAGCTGAGCGGAGAGCTGTCGATCAGCCGGCGTCAACGCGACGACCGGGTATGGCTGGTGAGCGACTCACCGTCGGACGGACCGGTCCGCTACTACCGGTACGAACGGGACACCCGGTCGCTGACCCTGCTGTTCGTGCACAAGCCCGCTCTGGAGCAGTACCGGCTGGCAGCGATGGAACCGTTCTCCTACACCGCGCGTGACGGCCTGGTCATCCACGGGTACCTGACCTTCCCTCCCGGCGCCACTCGCACAGGGCTGCCCGCCGTGCTCGACGTCCACGGCGGCCCCTGGGTCCGAGACGTCTGGGGCTACGACCCCGAGGTCCAGTGGATGGCCAACCGCGGCTACCTGGCGGTGCAGGTGAACTACCGCGGTTCCACCGGATACGGCAAGTCCTTCGGCAACGCCGGTGACAAGGAGTGGGGAAGGGCGATGCATGACGACCTCGTGGACGCGGTGGAGCACCTCGTCGGCGAGGGCATCGTGGACGCCGGCCGGGTCGCCATCTTCGGAGGCTCCTACGGCGGGTACGCCGCGTTGGTCGGTGCGGCTTTCACTCCGGAGGTGTTCCGCTGCGCGGTGGACATCGTCGGACCGAGCAACCTGCTCACCCTGCTGGAGTCCGTCCCGGAGTACTGGAAGCCGATGATCGCGATGATGCATGCGAAGGTCGGTGACCCGAAGACCGAAGCAGGCATGCTGTGGGCCCGATCGCCGCTGTCCCGAGCCGACGACATCGCCATCCCGATCCTCATTGCTCAGGGCCGGCAAGATCCCAGGGTCAAGGTCGCCGAGTCCGAGCAGATCGTCGCGGCCCTGGCGGAGAAGGGCCTCCCGCACGAGTACCTGCTCTTCGAGGACGAGGGGCACGGACTCGCCCGACCGGAGAACCGCGAGACGTTCTACGCAGCCGCCGAGCGGTTCCTCGCCAAGCACCTGGCCTAGCGGGCGACCGCGAAGGCCGCGAGGCGACAGGAGCCGGTCTCGACCTCACCCCAGGCGCCGGGTACGTGCAGGCACGCGATACCGCTGGTCGGGAACTTGCCCGCCATGCGCGCGCGATCGGCGACGTGGCCTCGTCCGTCGTCGAGGGCCATGGCGAGGACCTCGGTCCCGGGGTTGTGCCCGACGAGCATGAGGGTGGCCACCTCCGCGTCGGTCTCCCGGATGACCTCGAGCAGCGCCAGCGCCCCGGCACCGTAGAGGCGCTCGTCGATCTCGACCCCGTCAGCCCCGGCACCGATCTCGTGGGCAACGAGGTCCCAGGTCTCACGGGTACGGCGGGCACTGGACACGACGACGCGCTCGGGCACGAGGCCGGCGGCAGCCAGCCAACGCCCGGCCAGCGGTGCCTCGGATCGGCCTCGCTGGCCGAGGGGCCGTTCGTGGTCGGCCACTCCGACCGGCCAGTCCGACTTGGCATGGCGCATGAGGACGATGCGGCGGATGGCGCGGACCGGAGCGTCGACGGTGTCGGTCTCGACGGAGCTCATGGAGGGATCGTCGCACCTCGGACCATTCGGTCGCGGCAGCAGTCGCGAGCCTGGCAGACTCCGAGACGTGAGCCCCCGCGCTGTTCTCGCCGGGTACGTCGCCGTCTCGACCCTCAACGTCATCGCCCGCCTGGTCGACAACGACGCGCTTGCCGACCTCACCAAGCCCCTGCTCATGCCGCTGCTGATGGCCTTCCTGGTGTCCAGCCTCGGTGGGGTACGCGGGCGGCTCGCCCGGGCTGTGGCCGTGGCGCTGGCGTTCTCCTGGGTCGGTGACCTGGCGCTCATGGGCGAAGGCCAGGCGTGGTTCCTAGCCGGGCTCGGCGGGTTCCTCATCGCCCAGCTGGCCTACGCCACCGGCTTCGCCCCCTACGCCAGGACCGGGCCGCTGCGGCGCAAGCCGGTACTGGCATTGCCCTACGCCGCGTTGTGGGCGGTCCTCATGGGGTTGCTGGCCGGTGACCTCGACGAGCTGCTGGTGCCGGTCGGCGTGTACGGCGCCGTGCTCACGACGATGGCTGCCCTCGCCACCGGGCTGGGCCCGAAGACGACGGTGGGCGCCTTGTCCTTCGTCCTCTCCGACAGCCTCATCGCGCTCACCCGACTCGCCGACTACCCCGTGCCGAGCCCGGACGCTCTCATCATGAGCACCTACACCCTCGGCCAGGCACTGATCGTGCTCGGTGTCATCGACCAGGTCCGCGAGGACGCGGGGCCGGTGGCGGCCTAGGCGTCCTCGAGCCGGAACCCCAGCTTGATCCCAACCTGGAAGTGGTCGACCTCACCATCCGTGACGTGACCGCGAATCTCGGTGACCTCGAACCAGTCCAGGTGTCGCGTCGTCTCCGAGGCCCGCCTGATCCCGTTCCGGATGGCGTGGTCGACGCCCTCTGGCGAGGTGCCCACGATGTCGATGACGCGGTAGGTGCGGTTGGCCACGGCGGTCTCCTTGATCTGCTGGTCGGTTCACCGGTCGGCGAACCACACGGTCTGGCGGGCCGTGCCTAGGACGGCGCCGACGGTCATGATGACCCGATGATGTCCTACCACGAGGCTCGGCGGCTGGCGATGTCCCGGCTCGCAGGCGAGGTCGGCGGGGCGTTCGACACCGGGGCGGGCAACGGCCGAACCGCCGCCACGGCGGGCGCTGCCTGGGACGAGCTGTGGCGCGCTCCTCGTGCTGTCCACCCGGGCGGGTCGTAGCCTGAGCGACGTCGCCGTGGTGGGTGCGCCGTTCTGGATGCAGGTCTACGTGATGCGGGACCGGGACCTGTCCGACGCGCTGGCCCGGGCAGCCGCCGAGGCAGGGGCCCAAGGCCCTGGTGCTCACCGCCGACACTCCCTACGTGGCCCGCAAGCCGATGCCGGTCCCACGGGGCTGGGGCCGCGGTGGCCTGCTCGACCAGCTCGTCGGCCCCCAGCCGGACGACCAGGCCACTCGCCAGGCACTCGACGTGACGGTGGCCGACATCGACCGACTCCAGCAGGTGAGCGGCCTGCCGGTCGTGGTGAAGGGCGTGCTTCGGGCCGACGACGCCCGGGTCGCCGTGGAGGCGGGCGCGGCTGGCGTGATCGTGTCCAACCACGGCGGCCGCCAGCTCGACGGAGCGGTCCCGACGGCGTGGGCGCTGGCCGAGGTCGTCGCTGCCGTGCGAGGTGGTGCCGAGGTCGTCCCTGTCCTGGTCGACGGCGGGATCCGGACCGGACGCGATGCCCTGAAGGCGCTGACGCTGGGGGCCGACGCGGTCATGCTCGGACGCGCCGTGCTCTGGGCGCTGGCCATCGACGGTGCCGCCGGCGTCCGAGACCTGCTGGACGGGATCTCCTCGGACCTGACGGAGGCCATGGGCCTGGCCGGCTGTGAATCGCTGCGCACGATCGGGCCGGACCTGCTCTGGCGGGCCGGGCCCTAGGGACCTACCGTGGTCTTGTCGACGCGATCGACCGCGACGACGCACCACGTGAGGAGGAGCGGTGGCGAGCAGGACGCAGCCGGTGCACAGCGTCACCACCGCCCAGCGGGGCCTGTCCGACGACATCGGCATGCGGACGCGCCGCTACCTCATCACCATGGGCGTCCGGACCGGGTGCTTCCTCGCCGCCATCGTCGTGGACGGCCCCGCGCGGTGGGTCCTCATCGTGCTCGCGGTGGTCCTGCCCTACTTCGGGGTCGTGGGGGCGAACGCGGGGCGCGAGCGCAACCGGGATGTCGCGCCGGAGGCCGTTCGCCCGCAGGTCCCGGCCTTGGAGTCAGCCCCGCTCATCCCCACCGTGACGGCCACAGGCGACATCACCCAGCCGGCGTCCGGGACTCCAGCGCGGCCGGCCCCCGACCCGCTCCCGACACACCCCACACCCGGCTAGACGTGCTGTTCCCCTCGTGCAAGGATTGATGGCAGTTGGAGCTGCTACCCCCCGTACAGCGCTCCAGCAAGGCGCCGGCTGGTTCCCCCCGTAACCAGTCCGGCGCCGCTTTGCGTCCGGTGCCTGCTGTGGGGGCTCGGTCTGGGGGCTCTTGCCATCGAGGTCCCACCGTCCCCCGACTACCGTCTGCCCTATGAGTCCGCGTCACCGGCACCTGGTCGCGGTGTCCGCCACCGGCGTCGTGCTCGTCGCGGTCTTCGTGCTCGCCGGTTCGTGGCAGCTTGCGCGCTACCAGGAGCGCGTCGACGCCAACGAACGTATCCAGGTGGCACTGAGCGGTGCACCCATGGCCATCGACATCGAACGTGCCCGGGCCGACGACGAGTGGCGCAGCCTCACCGTGAGCGGGACCTACGACGCCGAAGGCCAGGTGCTGCTGCGTCTACGTGAGCAGGACGGGATCCGGGGCGCGCACGTGCTCACCCCGCTTCGATCCAACGCCGGACCGGTCGTGCTCGTCGACCGCGGCTTCCTGGAGTCCTCCGGCAGCGTCGCGGACCTGCCGCCGCCCCCGGCACCACCCACCGGACCGGTGACGGTGCTTGGGCGCCTGCGGCTGGCGGAGACCGCCGGCGGGGCGTCCTTCGATGCCGAGACCGGCTCGGTCCGAGCGGTCGACCTGGCGGATCTTTCCGACCTCCTGGCCCCCCGCATCGGCGACGAGCTCGCGCCCGTGTGGGTGGAGCTGGTGGAGCAGACTCCGGCCGCCGACGAGACGCTGGCACCGATCCCGGCCCCGTCGATGTCCAGCGGGCGCAGCCTGGTGTACGCCGTCCAGTGGTGGCTCTTCGCCGCCGTCGCCGTGGTCGGCACCATCATCCTGCTGCGCCGCGACCCCGAGGACGACGTGTCCGAGAGCCTGAACCCGCTCAGCTCGTCGGGACCAGGGCCGGAAGCACCTGGCCGATCGGTTCCCTGAGCACGGCATCGGCGACCTCGTCGTAGGGCGTGGGCGAGGCGTTGACGACAACCAGCCGAGCTCCCGCCTGCCTCGCCACGTCGCACAAGGACGCGGCCGGGTTCACCTGGAGCGACGTCCCAACCGCCAGGAAGACCCGCGCCTGCCGGCTGTGCTCCACGGCGGCGAGGAGCACGGTTGCATCCAGCGACTGACCGAACGCCACCGTGGCCGAGCGCTGGATCCCACCACACGCCAGGCAGGCGGGGTCGTCCTCGCCGGCGTCGAGCCGGCCGAACACCTCTTGGGTGGGCGTGGACGCTCCGCACTCCAGGCACCGCACCCACCAGATGGTGCCGTGCAGCTCGAGCACCCGATCCACGGCCGACCCCGCCTGCTGCTGCAGGCCGTCGATGTTCTGGGTCAGCACGGCGCGCAGCAGCCCGGCCCGTTCCAGCGCCGCAAGCGCTTCGTGGCCACGATTGGGTCGAGCCGTCCAGGCTGCGTGCTCGCGCCGGTTCCGCCAGGCCTTGCGTCGAAGCTCGGCGTCGCTTCGGTAGCGATCGATGTGGAACATGGCGGCCGCCGGGGGGTCTGTGGTCCACAGCCCCTGGGGACCCCGGAAATCCGGGATCCCCGACTCGGTCGAGATCCCGGCACCGGTGAGCGCGACCACGGCGCCGTCACCGGCCTCGGTCACCCACGAGGCGACGTCGGCGAGGTCCGCTGGTGCCACCGTCCTGAGCGTAGGGCAGGCAGCGGAGGACTCCCTCCGGCAGGATCTCGCCATGGACCTCGGGCTCTCAGGGAAGACCTACGTCGTGACCGGGGCCAGCCGCGGGCTGGGGCTGGCCGCTGCCGAAGCGCTGGTGGACGAGGGAGCCGATGTCGTGCTGAGCGGGCGCCAGCGCGACCGGCTGCAGGCAGTCGTGGAACGGCTGGGCCGGGACCGAGCCGAAGGCGTCGTAGCCGACAGCGGCAACCCGTCGACCCCCGAGCACCTCCTGGGCGCTGCCCGGAGCCGGTTCGGGCGCCTGGACGGAGTCCTGGTCAGCGTCGGCGGGCCGGCTCCCGGTACCGTCCAGTCCACGACCGAGGAGCAGTGGCGCAGCGCCTTCGACACCGTCTTCCTCGGCGCCGTACGGATCGCCTCGGTGCTCGGCGAGGCCATGGCCCGGGACGAGGACGCCGGAGACAGCAGCGGCGCGGGCGGCGTGGTCGCCCTGGTGCTGTCCACGTCCGTCCGTGTGCCGATCCCGGGGCTCGCGGGCTCCAACGGGCTACGTCCAGGACTCGCCATGGCCGCCAAGCAGCTGTCCAACGACCTCGGCCCCAGGGGGGTCCGGGTCCTCGGCCTGATGCCCGGCCGGATCGCCACCGAGCGCGTGGCTGAGCTCGACGCGCTCGGCGGCGACGCGGAGGCCTCCCGGGCTCAGTGGGAGCAGCAGATCCCGTTGCGGCGCTACGGCCGTCCAGAGGAGTTCGGTCGCGTGGCCGCCTTCCTCCTCTCCCCCGCCGCTTCCTTCGTCAACGGGACGATGATCCCGGTGGACGGGGGGCTGCTCCCCACCCCCTAGCGGCGTGCGGCTCAGGAGCCGACGGCCACGGCGGTGTTCGAGGGACTCGAGGGGTCGCTGAACTGGGTGCGGTAGAGCTCGGCGTACAGACCACCCTCGGCCAGCAGCTCCTCGTGCCGCCCCTGAGCGACCACTTCTCCTGCCTGCATCACCAGGATCTGGTCGGCGTTGCGGACCGTGGAGAGCCGGTGGGCGATGACGATCGAGGTGCGCCCGGCAAGCGCTTGGTCCAGCGCGCGCTGCACGGCGACCTCGGACTCGGAGTCAAGGTGAGCGGTGGCCTCGTCCAGGATGACCACTCTGGGCGCCTTGAGCAGCACCCGGGCGATGGCCATGCGTTGCTTCTCACCACCGGAGAGCCGGTAGCCGCGGTCGCCGACGGTCGTGTCGAGCCCGTCGGGCAGCGAACGCACCAGCGGGGCGACCTGAGCGTCCTCGAGCGCCTGCCAGATCGCCTCGTCGTCGGCCTCGGGCCTGGCGTAGGCGAGGTTGGCCCGGATGGTGTCGTGGAACATGTGCGCCTCCTGGGTCACCACGCCGATGGCGGCTCGCTGGGACTCCAACGTCACCGATCTCAGGTCGACGCCGGCCATCCGGACGGCTCCCGAGGTCGGGTCGTAGAGGCGAGACAGCAACGCGGTGACCGTCGTCTTGCCGGCCCCCGATGGACCGACCAGCGCCACCATCTGCCCTGGCCGGACGGTGAAGCTCACCTCCCGCAGGACCGTCTCGTCCTCGGCGCCGGCCTGCGGCCCCTTGACCGCCACGGACTCCAGCGAGGCGAGGGAGACCTCGCGTGGGCGCGGGTAGTGGAAGGACACCCGGTCCAGCTCCAGGGCGGGCACGTCTCCGGCCTCCTCGAGCGTGGGCAGCACGATCGCGTCGGGCGCGTCGCGCACCAGCGGCTGGAGGTCGAGCACCTCGAAGACCCGCTCGAAGCTGACGAGCGCCGTCATGATGTCCACGCGGACGTTGGACAACGCCGTCAGCGGACCGTACAGCCGGGCCAGCAGGGCGACCAAGGCCAGCAGGGTCCCAACGGTGAGCGTGCCCGTGATCGCCAGCCTCCCCCCCACGAGGTACACCAGCGCGGTCGCCAGGGAGGCCACCAGCGTCAGCGCGGTGAAGAAGAACCGGTTGCTCATCGCGATGGTGACGCCGATGTCGCGGACCCGGGCAGCGCGGGCGGAGAACTGCCGCGTCTCGGCGTCCGGGCGACCGAAGACCTTCACCAGCAAGGCGCCAGCCACGTTGAACCGTTCGGTCATGGTGGCGCTCATGTCGGCGTTGAGCACCATCTGCTCGCGGGTGAGCTGGGCGAGACGCCGCCCCACCCAGCGGGCAGGCACCAGGAACAGCGGCAGCATCAGGAGGGCACCAAGCGTGATCGGCCAGGACAGCGACAGCATCGCGATGATCACCACCACCAGGGTGATCACGTTGGACACCACCCCGGCCAACGTGGAGGTGAAGGCCTGCTGCGCCCCGATGACGTCGCTGTTGAGCCGCGAGACCAGGGCACCGGTCTGAGCGCGGGTGAAGAACGCGATCGGCTGACGCTGGACATGGTCGAAGACCTGGGTGCGCAGGTCGTAGATGAGCGCCTCGCCGATCCGGGCGGAGAACCACCGCTCGAGGAGACCGAGCCCGGCGTCGAGGACGGCGATGGCGGCGACGACCAGGCTCAGGACGGTCACCACCTGGGCGTCGCCGGCGAGGATCCCGTCGTCGACGATGCGCTGGAAGAGCAGCGGCGTGGCCACGACCAGCTGGGCGCTGACGACGACGATCAGCAGGAACCAGCCGATCTGGCGCCGGTACGGGCGGGCGAACGCCATGATCCGACGGACGGTGCCCGGAGCCAGCTCGTGGTTGGCGACGCCACGGTCGCGAGTCATGGACCGATACGTCATCCAGACGCTGGGGCCCATGCTCACGGCGGGCCAAACAGCGCGGGCGGCGGAGTTTGTTCCCCAGGCGTGCTCAGCCGGCGCCCAGCAGCGATGCCAGCGCGCTCAACCGACCCAGCTGCTCCGTGCGTTCGGCCTGGAGCTGCTCCTCACGGGTCCGGGTGTCGGCCGCCAGGAGCAGCCGCTTGAGCGCGCTCACCGCATCCGGCTGCGCCAGCAGGATCGGGGCGAGGACGGCGTCCACTGCCTCCATCAGCGCATCCGGCCCGGCGACGGCCACGACCAGGCCGAGCGCGCGGGCCTCATCGGCGGCGACCCAGCGGCCGCTGGCGCAGATCTCCAGCGCGCGCGCATAGCCGACGGCATGCACGAGCGGCCCAGTGCCCCCCAGGTCAGGGACCAGCCCGAGCGATGTCTCCCGCATGGCGAACTGGGCGTCCTCGGCGCAGACCACGAGGTCGCACGCCAACGCGAGCTGGAACCCGGCACCGATCGCGTGGCCTTGGACAGCGGCCACGGTCAAGGCCGGGGACTCCCGCCACCAGGTGAAGGCCGCCTGGGCCTGGGCGATCCAGGCACCCATCTCCCCGACAGGCTTGCGAGCGACGTCCAGCACGGACATCTCCCCGGGCACGCCCCCGCCGTCGATCATCCGGCGGTCCAGCCCGGAGGAGAACGACGCGCCCTCCCCGCTGAGGACGACGACCCGGGTTGCCTGGGGGAGCAGCGTGGGGACCTCGGCGAGGGCCTGCCACATGGACGTGGTCTGGGCGTTGCGAACCTCGGGCCTGACGAGCCGGACGTCGGCCCGGGCACCGTCCTGGCTGAGGGTCAGACGAACACCCGAGGCAGGGTGGAGGCTGGTGTGCGGCGTGCTCATGCGGACACGGTACGGACCATCGGCAGCGGCGCTGCGAGGCCGGGTGCCGGATCGTCAGGAGCCGGGACGAGACCTCGAGGCTCCCCCACGACCTCGGAGCGTGGCACCGGACTCCTTCAGGACCCGGTGGACGAACCCGTAGGAGCGGCCGGTCTCGGCGGCCAGCTCACGGATGCTGCGACCGTCTTCGTACTGGGCGCGGAGCTGGGCACCCAGCAGCGTACGTCGCTCACCGGTGATCCGGTCGCCCTTGCCTTGCTGGTCGGACACTGTGCCTCCCGACTCCGAGGGGTATCGCCGTCCTCGCCCACGGCGTGCTGCGCCGCTGGCTCACTGCGCCTGCTCATCATGACGAGGACGCCACCGCCGCGGGGGCGAATGGCCCTATTCAGCACGCCACCGGCCGCACACGGCCGCTCGCAGCATCTACAGTTCCGCCGGTGAACGCCCGACTGAGCTCCGCCGACCTGGCGAGGGTGGCCGTCGGTGCGGCGCTCATCGCTGCGCTCGGGCTCCCCGGGGCGCTCGCCGTGCTCGGCAACGCCGTGCCCATCACCCTGCAGACGATGGGGGTGATGCTCGTGGGCTCGCTGCTGGGCGCCCGCCGGGGTGCCCTGGCCGTGCTGCTGTTCCTCGCCCTGGTGGCACTCGGGCTGCCGCTGCTGGCCGGCGGGCGCGGCGGGCTCGGCGTCTTCGCCGGACCCTCGGCCGGCTACCTGCTCGCCTGGCCGCTGGGCGCCTGGTTGATCGGACGGATGGTCGAGCCGCTGCTCCCGCGCTACCTGGTCTGGCGGGGAGTCTCGGCGAACCTGGTGGGTGGGGTGGGCGTGGTCTACGCGCTGGGGATCCCGGTCCAGGCCTGGCGAACCGGAGTCCCGCTGGGCGAGACGACCGTGCTGGCCGCGGCCTTCGTCCCCGGCGACGTCCTCAAGGCGGTGCTGGCGGCGTTGGTGGCTGCAGCCGTACACCGAGCGCTGCCGAGCGTGCGCACGCCGAGCGTCGTGGCCTCCGGGGGCGACGCTGACTGACCTGCGGGTCCTGACCGAGGACGACCGGACGGGCGTGCTCGCTGCCTTGGCCGGGTCGACACCTGCAGAAGTCCCCGTGCTCGTGCTGCCCGCTGGCTGGAGCGCAGCGCACCGCAGGCGGGTGCTGGCGGGACTGGGAGAGCCACCACCCGGCTCCTGGCTGGTCACCCTCACCTCCGGCAGCACGGGCGCGCCTCGGGCGGTCGCGAGGACCCGAGCATCCTGGCAGTCGTCGGTGGCGGCGTTCGCCGATCTTGCCGGGATCCACGCCGAAGCGCGGGTGCTGGCCCCGGGTCCCCTCTCGAGCAGCCTGTTCCTGCACGCCACGTGGCACGCGGCACAGGTCGGCGCGGCCCTCGTGCCCGTCGACCATCCTCGCCGCCCCGTCGAGGATCTCGCCCTCGCCCAGCCATGGGACGTCGCCCACCTCACCCCCCTGCAGCTCGCCGACCTGCTCCGCGCGGCCGAGGCTCGCCGCGTCGGTGGCGACCTCCTCGGGCGAGGAGTGGTCGTGGCTGGGGCCGCGCTGCCGGCCCCAGTGGCCGAGCAGGCCGCCTCGATGGGCCTGCGCGTCCTGCACTACTACGGCGCGGCCGAGCTGTCCTTCGTGGCTGCCGGTCCGCCCGGCGCGCTCAGAGCGTTCCCGGGCGTGCAGGTACAGGCCCGGGACGGGGTGCTCTGGGCACGCGGCCCAGGGCTGTGCCTGGGCTACCTGGGCGCCAGCGAGGCCTCGGCGGGCCCCCTGCGTCGGGATGCCCGCGGGTGGGCCAGTGTCGGGGACATAGGCGCACTGACCCCGGACGGCACGATCCAGGTTGGCGGCCGCGGAGCGACGACCGTGACGACCGGGGCTGCCACGGTCCTGGTGAGCGACGTGGAGGCCGTGCTGGACGAGATGCCGGGCCTGCGTGCCTGCGCGGTGCTCGGCCGGCCACACCCGGACCTGGGAGCCGTGCTGGTGGCGGCGGTACAGCCAGAGCCGAGCAGCCATCCGCGCATCGAGCCGATCTCGGCGGCGAGCCTGCGCGCCTTCGCCGCCGACCGGCTGGCCGGGCCGCAACGCCCGCGGCGGTGGTACCTCGTCCCCGAGCTCCCGAGGACGACGTCGGGCAAGATCGACCGGGCCGCCGTCGAGGCGCTGCTGGACGAGGCATCACCGCTGCCCTGATGGTCAGCCACCCGATCTACGCTGACCGCACCATGAAGGCGACCGGGAGCAGCACGACGCCGGCACGACCGACGCCGGCACGACCGACGCTGGGCGCCATCGTGGCCGCGCGCCGCAGCCCGATCGGCACCTCGGGTCGCTCGCTCGCCGGGCTCGGGGTCGACGAGCTGGCTGCCCCGGTGCTTCGACGCGTGGTCGAGGACGTCCGGCACCTGCTGCCGCAGGTGCCGCCAGAGGACGTCGTCCTGGGCAACGCCCGCGGGCCCGGTGGCTCGGTGGCGCGGCTGTGCGCCCTGCAGGCCGGCCTCGGCCACGAGGTCCCCGGGGTCACCGTCGACCGCCAGTGCGCCTCTGGGCTGGAGGCTGTCGTCTACGCGCTCGCACAGGTGGCGACCGGGCGTCGCTTGGTGCTGGCCGGCGGGGTGGAGAGCGGGTCGCAGGCAGACGACGGCCGTGCCGTGTTCGCACCAGCGGGGCTGGACCTGGACATGGGCGAGGCGGCCGAGGTCGTCGCGAGCGAGGCGGGCATCGACCGCACCCGCCAGGACCGTTTCGCCGCCCGCAGCCACGCCCGAGCGGTGGCCGCCGCGACCGACGGACGCTTCGATGACGAGCTCGTCGCGCTCGGCGGCCTGCTCGCCGACGAACGTCCGCGGGCCGGCTTCAGCGTCGAGCGTCTGGCCAGATTCCCCGCAGCCTTCGTCGAAGGTGGGACCGTGACCGCCGCCAACTCGTGTGGCATCAACGACGGTGCAGCCATCGTGGCCGTCGTCCCTGAACACCTCCGGGCCACCCACCACCTGCCTGGGCTGCAGGTCCTGGGTACCGGCGTGGCCGGCGTCGACCCGGCCAGGTGTGGGCTGGGTCTGGTCCCGGCCGCCGAGCTCGCCATGGCACAGGCCGGCATCACAGCCGAGGAGCTCGGCGTGGTCGAGGTGAACGAGGCGTTCGCCGGGCAGGTGCTGGCCGCCCTGGACGCCCTCGGGATCCCGGAGGAGCGGTGCAGCCCGGACGGTGGGGCGATCGCCCTCGGACACCCGTGGGGAGCCTCCGGCACCGTGCTGCTGGTGCGGCTGTTCAGCCGTCTCGTCCGCCAGCACGGCACCGACCCGACCCGGCCCTACGGGCTGGCGGCCATCGCCGCCGGTGGCGGCCAGGGCGTGGCGGTCGTGGTCCGGGCAGCCGCGGATGTGGGTGCATGACCAACGCCGGTGGCATCGAGATCCGTGGTGTCCGGCACGCCTTCGGTGACCGGGTGGTGCTCGATGGCATCGACCTGAGCCTCACCGAGGGCCGCATCGGCCTCGTGGGGGCCAACGGGTCGGGCAAGTCCACGCTGGTGCGGATGCTGAACGGCCTCGTGGTCCCGGACGCCGGCCAGGTGCTCGTCGACGGCCTGGACGTCCGCCGCCAGGCCAAGGCCGTCCGTCGCCGCGTCGGGTTCGTCTTCACCGACCCCGACGCTCAGATCGTCATGCCGACCGTGGGCGAGGACGTTGCGCTCTCCCTCCGCCGGAGCGGCCTGGACGAGCGCGCTCAGGCGGCGCGCGTGTCGGCGACCTTGGAGCACTTCGGCCTCGCCGAGTACGCCGAGCATCCGGCGCACCTGCTCTCCGGCGGGCAGAAGCAGCTCCTGGCCATTGCGGCAGTGCTGGTCAGCGAGCCGGCAGTCCTGGTCTGCGACGAGCCGACCACGCTGCTGGACCTGCCCAACACCCGCCGCGTGATGCGGCTCCTGGCGGGTCTGGAGCAGCAGCTCGTGGTCGTCAGCCATGACCTGACGGTCTTCGACGACTTCGACCGCGTCATCGCCCTGGACCGCGGCCGGGTGCTGGCGGACGGCCCACCGGAGCACAGCCTGGCCGCATACGTGCAGCAGGTGGGCGCCAGTGGCTGACCTGCAGCAGTCGGTGGGCCTGTACAGCCCCGGGAGCTCGGTCCTGCATCGCGCCCGAGCGGGGGTCAAGCTGGCCGTTGCCGGGCTGCTCATGGTCGCCCTGGTGACCTGGCTCGGGCCTTGGGAGCTCGCCGCCATCGCCGGCGTGACGCTCCTCGGGTACCTGCTCAGCGGTGTGGGCTGGCGGGTCGGCCTGGCCCAGGTGTGGCCGATGCGGTGGTTCGTCCTGGTCCTGCTCGGCGTGCAGGTGCTCATCGCCGACCTGGAACGGGCGGTGCTCACCGTGGGGTCGCTCGTGGTCGCGGTGGCCCTGGCCGGGCTGGTGACGGTGACCACCCGCGTCAGCGACATGCTCACCGCGTTCGTCGCGGTACTGGGACCCACCCGCCACGTCGGCGTCGACCCAGAGCGGGTGGCGCTGCTGCTGGCCCTGGGGATCCGCGCAGTCCCGGTGGTCGCCCGACTGGGCCGCGAGGTGCGGGAGGCGCAGGTCGCCCGCGGCCTGCGGATGGGACCACGGACCTACGCGGTGCCGCTGACGGTCCGAGCGCTCCGGCACGCCGACGCTCTCGGTGAGGCACTGCTCGCCCGGGGCATCGACGACTGAGGCCCCAGCCCGTCAGGGGACTAGACGTTGAAGCCAAGCGCGCGCAGCTGCTCGCGGCCCTCCTCGGTGATCTTCTCCATCCCCCACGGAGGCATCCACACCCAGTTGATCCGGAAGTCCGACACGAGCCCCTCGAGCACCTGCCGGGTCTGGTCCTCGATCACGTCGGTCAGTGGGCACGCCGCACTCGTCAGGGTCATGTCGATACTGGCGACCTTGGCCCCGTGGTCGTCGGTGTCGACGTGGATCCCATAGACCAGGCCGAGATCCACGACGTTGATGCCGAGCTCGGGGTCGACCACGTCACGCATGGCCTCGGTCAGGTCCTCGACGGAGACGGTGCTCATGCTGGCCCTCCGGTGTCGGTGTCGGTATCAGGGTCGGTGTCGGTATCAGGGTCGGTGTCGGTATCAGCGCCGCCGCCGACGCGGTGGGCGCGAGCCTGGGAGAGCGCGTCGCGCAGCGCCATCCACGGCAGGAGCGCGCACTTGACGCGCATCGGGTAGCGCGAGACGCCGGCGAAGGCCACGCCGTCCTCGAGCTGGTCCTCCAGCTCGTCGGTGACCTCGACGCCGCGGTCGGTCACCAGCGCGTGGAAGGCGTCGAAACGTGTCTCGACCTCCTGCAGGTCGAGACCGGGCAGCAGGTCGTGCAGCACGGAGGCCGAGGCCCGACTGATCGAGCAGCCGTGGCCCTCGTGCCCGACCTCGGCCAGGCTTGCGCCACCCTCGCCCAGCCGGACCTGCAGCGTCACCTCGTCACCGCAGACCGGGTTCACCTGGTGGGACTCGGCGTCGGACACCTCGAGCCGGCCGAGCCCGTGCGGGCTGCGCGCATGGTCGAGGATCAGCTCCTGGTACAGCGCTTCCAGCTCAGCCACGAGGACCGCCGGCGGGGTGAACCCCGAAGAACTGCTGCGCGTGCCTGATGGCACCGAGCAACGCCTCGATGTCGTCGGTGTCGTTGTACAGGGCCATCGAGGCCCGAGTAGAGGACGCCACGCCGAGCGCCCGGTGCAGCGGCCATGCGCAGTGGTGTCCCACACGCACGGCCACGCCTTGGTCGTCGAGCACCTGCCCGAGGTCGTGCGGGTGGATGCCCTCGACGGCGAAGGCCACGGTCGCGCCGCGCTCGGTCGACGCCGAGGGCCCGATCACCCGCACGCCGGACAGCTCGGCGAGGCCCGCCAGGGTCTCCTCCGCCAGCCGCTGCTCGTGGGCGGCCACGGCGCTCATGCCGGCGCCGTCACCGACGCCCTGCAGGTAGTCCACGGCTGCCCCCAGCGCGACCGCCTGGGCCACCATCGGTACTCCGGCTTCGAACCGCTGCGGTGGCTCGGCGTAGGAGCTGGCCTCCATGGTGACGGTCTCGATCATCGAGCCGCCGGTGAGGAAGGGCGGCATCACGTCGAGGAGCTCGCGCCTGCCCCACAAGCCGCCCACCCCGAAGGGGCCAAGCATCTTGTGCCCGCTGAAGGCGAGGAAGTCCACGTCCAGCTCGGTGACGTCTACCGGTCGGTGCGGCACCGACTGGCAGGCGTCGAGCACCACCAACGCCCCGACCTCGCGGGCACGGGCCACCAGCACGTCGACCGGGTTGACCGTCCCGAGGACGTTGGACTGGTGGGTGAAGGCCACCACCCGAGCGCGGTCGGTGACGGCGTGCTGCAGGTGGTCGAGGTCGAGGGTTCCGTGCGGGGTGACCGGCAGCCAACGCAGCTTGGCCCCCGTGCGGCGGCACAGCTCCTGCCAGGGCACGAGGTTGGAGTGATGCTCCATCTCGGTGACGACCACCTCGTCACCGGGTTGCAGGAGGAACCTGGCCGACTGTGGGCCGGCGAAGGCGGCGTTGCTGAAGGCGTAGGCGACCAGGTTGAGGGCCTCGGTGGCGTTCTTCGTGAACACGAGCTCGTCCGGGCGAGCACCGAGGAACGCGGCGACACCGGCACGAGCAGCCTCGTAGGCCTCAGTGGCCTCTTCGGCCAGCTGGTGCGCCCCGCGGTGCACGGCGGCGTTGTGGTGCTCGTAGAACGCCACCTCGGCGTCCAGGACTTGCCGTGGCTTCTGCGACGTGGCCCCGGAGTCGAGGTAGACCAAGCGCCGACCGTCCCGCACCGTTCGCCGCAGGATCGGGAAGTCCGCGCGCAGACGCGCCACGTCGAGCCTCGACGTCGAGGTGGGTGGCATCGTCGGGAGGGTCACCGTCAAGCCGATGCCCCGACGTAGTCGACGTAGCCGTCGGCTTCGAGCTTCTCGGCCAGCTCGGGCCCGCCCTGCTCGGCGATCCGACCGTCGACGAAGACGTGGACGAAGTCCGGCCTGATGTAGCGGAGGATGCGGGTGTAGTGCGTGATGAGCAGGACGCCCTTCTGCGTCCCGCCGGCCTGGGCGCGGAAGCGGTTCACGCCCTCGGAGACCACCTTCAGGGCATCGATGTCCAGCCCCGAGTCGGTCTCGTCGAGGATTGCCAGTGCTGGGTCCAGCAGCTCGAGCTGGAGGATCTCGTGGCGCTTCTTCTCCCCGCCGGAGAAGCCGGCGTTGACGTCCCGTTCGGCGAAGGCGGCATCGATGCGAAGCCCCTCCATCGCGGCCTTGACGTCCTTCACCCAGCTCCGCAGCTTGGGTGCCTCGCCGCTCACCGCAGTCTTGGCCGTGCGCAGGAAGTTCGAGACGGAGACGCCCGGTACCTCGACCGGGTACTGCATCGCCAGGAACAGCCCGGCGCGGGCCCGCTCGTCGACGGTCATGGCGAGCACGTCGGCACCGTCCAGGCTGACGCTGCCGCTGGTCACCGTGTACTTGGGGTGGCCGGCCAGGGAGTACGCCAACGTGGACTTGCCGGACCCGTTCGGGCCCATGATCGCGTGCGTCTGGCCGGCGCCGACCGTGAGGTCCACCCCGCGAAGGATCTCCTTCGGTCCGGCCTCGGTGTCGACGCTGACGTGCAGGTCACGGATCTCCAGGGTGCTCATGCGCGTGCCTCTCTCGAATCGGTCATTGCTCTGGGGTGTTCGAAGGCCGGGTGTCCGGCCGCCACGTGGTGCCGCATCAGCGGCCACCGAGGTCGACGTAGACGTCGTCGCCGTCGACCTTCACGTCGAAGACGGGGACCGGTTGGGTGGCCGGCAGCGAGGTGGGCCGTCCAGAGGAAAGGTCGAAACGCGAACCGTGCAGCCAGCACTCGATCTCGCCGTCAGCCACCTCGCCCTCGGACAGGGCGACGTCAGCGTGCGAGCACACGTCGGCGATCGCGTAGAGCTGGCCGTCGCTGCGGACGACGGCGACGACCGCGTCGTCGACCTCCACCGCCACCGCCCCCTCGACCGGGACGTCAGCCAGCGCGCACGCCCGCCGGAAGTCCTGGGTGCTCATGCCAGCGACTGCTCCAGCTCGGCCTCCACCTCGGCCGTCAACCGCTCCACCAGCGACGGGACGCCGATGCGGTTGATGAGCTCGGAGAAGAAGCCGCGGACCACCAGGCGTCGGGCCAGATCGGCCGGGATACCCCGAGCCTGGAGGTAGAACAACTGCTCGTCGTCGAAACGGCCGGTCGCACTGGCATGGCCGGCCCCCTCGATCTCGCCGGTCTCGATCTCCAGGTTCGGGACCGAGTCGGCCCTGGCTCCGTCGGAGAGCACCAGATTGCGGTTGAGCTCGAACGTCTCGATCCCGATCGCCTCAGGTCGGATGAGCACGTCGCCCACCCAGACCGAGTGAGCCCCCTCCCCCTGCAGCGCGCCCTTGTACATCACGTTGCTGCGGCAGTGGGGGGTGGCGTGGTCGACGAAGAGGCGGTGCTCGAGGTGCTGCCCCGCGTCGGCAAAGTAGAGCCCGAGCATCTCTGCATCCCCACCGGGTCCGTCGTAGGTGAGCGAGACGCCCTGACGAACCACGTCACCGCCGAAGGAGACCGAGACGTGCTTCACGGTCGCGTCGCGGCCGACCCGGACGTGATGCCGACTCAGGTGCACGGCGTCGTCTGCCCAGTCCTGAAGCGACACCACCGTCAGCCGGGCCCCGTCACCGACCACCACCTCCACGTTGTCGAGCAGCTTGGCCGAGCCGTCGTGGTCGATGACCACGACGGACTCGCTGAGCGGCTCCGCATGCACCACCAGATGGGTCGCCGTCGAGCCCACAACGCCCTCGCCGCGGACGGTGACGACGGTCGGCTCGGTCACCTGCTGCTCGCGTGGGACGGTCAGAACAGTCATCCGCTCGAAGTGGTTCCAGGCCAGCGCCGAGGAGCGGTCTACGGGTAGGTAGCCCGAGGAGCCGAACGCCGCCGAGGCGCGGGCTGCCTCGCCGCTCAGCACCTCCACCCGCACCGGCTCGGGCGCGTCGACCTCGACGACCACCTTGCCGTCCCCCACGGCGTCGCTGAGTACTCCCGCCAACCGGACCAGCGGGGTGAACCGCCAATCCTCCTCCCGCCCGGTGGGCACCGGGTGGTCGGCCAGGTCGGCCGAGGCCACGAGGTGCAGCGAGCTCCCCCCGTGGCCGGCGGCCGGCACGCCGGCCGCCATGGGGTCGGGCGCGCTCTCCCCCGTGTCCAGGGTGTCCAGTGTTGCCTCCGTCATCCGACGGCCCCCTCCATCTGCAGCTCGATCAGCCGGTTCAGCTCGAGGGCGTACTCCATCGGCAGCTCGCGAGCGATCGGCTCGATGAACCCGCGCACGATCATGGCCATCGCCTCGTCCTCGGTCATGCCGCGACTCATGAGGTAGAACAACTGCTCCTCGCTGACCTTGGACACCGTCGCCTCGTGACCCATCGAGACGTCGTCCTCGCGCACGTCGACGTAGGGATAGGTGTCGGAGCGACTGATCGTGTCGACCAGCAGCGCATCGCACTTCACCGTCGAGGCTGATCGCTCGGCGCCCGGGTCGACCTGCACGAGCCCGCGGTAGGAGGTGCGCCCACCACCGCGCGCCACGGACTTGGAGATGATCGTGGAGGACGTGTCCGGGGCCAGGTGCACCATCTTCGCCCCGGCGTCCTGGTGCTGCCCCTCGCCGGCGAACGCCACCGAGAGGGTCTCTCCCTTGCTGTGCTGGCCGACGAGGTAGACAGCCGGGTACTTCATCGTCACCTTGGAGCCGATGTTGCCGTCGATCCACTCCATCGTCGCGCCCTCGTGGGCCACGGCCCGCTTCGTCACGAGGTTGTAGACGTTGTTCGACCAGTTCTGGATCGTCGTGTAGCGACAGCGCGCGTCCTTCTTCACGATGATCTCGACCACCGCCGAGTGCAGGCTGTCGGAGGAGTAGATCGGTGCCGTGCAGCCCTCCACGTAGTGCACGTAGGCACCCTCGTCGACGATGATGAGGGTGCGTTCGAACTGGCCCATGTTCTCGGTGTTGATCCGGAAGTAGGCCTGCAGCGGGATCTCCACGTTGACGCCCTTGGGGACGTAGATGAAGGAGCCGCCGGACCACACCGCGGTGTTGAGTGCGGAGAACTTGTTGTCGCCGGGCGGGATCACCGAGCCGAAGTACTCGCGGAAGAGCTCCGGGTGCTCACGAAGGCCGGTGTCGGTGTCGAGGAAGATGACGCCCTGCTGCTCGAGGTCATCACGGATCTTGTGGTAGACGACCTCGGACTCGTACTGCGCAGCCACGCCCGCGACCAGCCGCTGCTTCTCCGCCTCGGGGATGCCGAGCTTGTCGTAGGTGTTCTTGATGTCCTCGGGCAGGTCCTCCCAGCTGGTTGCCTGCTTCTCGGTGGACCGGACGAAGTACTTGATGTTGTCGAAGTGGATGCCGGAAAGGTCCGAGCCCCAGGCCGGCATCGGCTTCTTGCCGAACAGCTTCAGCGACTTGAGCCTGGTTGCCAGCATCCACTCCGGCTCGTCCTTCAACGCCGAGATCTCTCGGACAACTTGCTCGGACAACCCGCGCTTGGCGATGGCTCCGGCGGAGTCCGCGTCGTGCCAGCCGTAGTCGTAGCGGCCGATGCCTTCCAGCTCCGCTGGCGTCGTGGTCGTCATCGTGCTCCTCTCGAGGACATGCTGGGGGTGGAGGACTGGCTTGGGGATCCGTCGGGCTCGGGTGCCCGTGGGATGTGCGTGGTGCACACGCCGTCACCGTGAGCGATGGTGGCCAGACGCTGGACATGGGTCCCGAGTAGTCGGGAGATGGCCTCAGTCTCAGCCTCGCACAGCTGCGGGTAACGCTCGGCGACATGGGCCACCGGGCAGTGGTGCTGGCAGATCTGCTGGCCCCCCAGGGGTGAAGGCTCGATCGACGCCGCGTAGCCCTCCTCGTTGAGGAGCTCGACCAGCGCGTCCGCGGCCCCGTCGATGCCGACGGCCGCCACCGCGAGGCGGTACCGCTCCTCCAGCCTGGCCAGCCGCCGCCGGGAGAAGTCCAGCACCGCCTCGTCTCCGCCGAGCTCTTCGATGAAGGCCATCGCCTCTGTCGCGAGCTCGTCGTAGGACTGGTCGAACTCGTGGCGGCCGGCGTCGGTCAACGCGTACGTCCGAGCCGGCCGACCTGGCCCGCGCGGGCCGCTCTGGCGTGCCGGGACCTCGTGCACGAGACCCTCAGCCTCCAACGCGTCCAGGTGACGACGGATCGCGGTGGGGGTGAGCTGCAGCTGCTCGGCCAGCGATGTGCTCGTGGCGCGCCCGGCCTCGAGCAGCAGGCGCGCCACCCGCTGCCGGGTGGCCAGGTGCACGGAGGCGGGCATTCGCAGCGCGTCGCCACCGCCGTCATGGGGGGTGACCTGCAAGAGCGGGTCGACCGATTTCACAACACGGAGGTTACCGAATTCCTCGAGCAACGCAACGCCTGGCCCGACCCCCGCAGCAGACCCCTGCCTACACTGCACCGCTGTGCCTGACCCCGCCGTCGCCCTGGACGGGCTCCGCATGCACTACGGGGCCACCACGGCGTTGGCCGGCCTGGACCTGCACGCGCCGCAAGGGCTGGTGACAGCGGTCCTCGGCCCCAACGGGGCCGGCAAGACCACCGCGATCGAGTGCGCCGAGGGACTCCGTCGGCCCCAGTCCGGCACCGTGCGAGTCCTCGGCGTCGACCCCTGGCGAGCCAACCGGCACTGGCGCGCTCGCGTCGGCGTGATGCTGCAGGAGTCCTCCGGGGGGTACCCCGGCGCCCGGGCCACCGAGATGCTCCGCCACGTCGCGCGGCTCTACGCAGACCCCCTCCCTGTGGAGCCGCTGATCGAGCGCCTGGGGCTGGGCAGCACCGCCCGGACACCGGTCCGGCGGCTCTCCGGAGGGCTGCGGCAGCGCCTGGCGCTCGCGATGGCCGTGGTCGGGCGCCCGGAGCTGGTCTTCCTCGACGAGCCGAGCGCCGGGTTGGACCCGCAAGCCAGGCTGAGCGCTTGGGGCCTGGTCGAGGACCTACGCCGCGACGGTGTCAGCGTGGTCCTGACGACGCACCTCATGGAGGAGGCCGAGCGCCTGGCTGACGTGGTGCACATCGTCGACGGTGGAAGGGTCGTCGCCAGCGGGAGCCCTGAGGCGTTGACGGAGTCCGGCGAGCACGACGTCAGCTTCTCCGGGCCGCCACGGCTGGACCTCGCCGATCTCGGCCTGGCGCTTGCGCCTGCCATCGAGGTGAGCGAGCGAACCCCCGGCCGCTACCGGGTGACCGGACCGGTCGACGCCCAGGTGATCGCCACCCTGACGGCTTGGTGCGCTGCTCACGGAGTGATGCCCGAGGGCCTGCACGTCGGACGCCGCACGCTGGAGGATGTGTTCCTGGACGCCACCGGAAGGGACCTGCGCCCGTGATCCGCCAGCCACCGCCGGCAGGGCCTGCTCGGCACGCTGGCGCCGGAGGACCGGCGAGCATGGCCTCGATGGTGCTCGGCCAGGCCCGGATGGAGACCCGGCTGCTGCTGCGCAACGGCGAGCAGCTGCTCTTGACCCTGGTCATCCCCCTGGTGCTGCTGGTCGTGCTGGCCAAGGGCTCCCTGGTCGACCTCGGCGCTCCCGAGGAGCGGCTCGACCTGGTCGTAGCCGGGGTGCTCACCGTGGCGGTGATGTCCTCATCCTTCACGTCCTTGGCTATCGGCACCGGCTTCGAGCGCCGCTACCAGGTGCTGCGCCGGCTGGGCGTCACGCCGCTGCCTCGCACGGGGCTTCTGCTCGGCAAGGCCCTCGGCGTGCTGGCGATGCAGGCGATCCAGGTGTTCCTGGTGCTGACCACCGCCGTCGCACTCGGCTGGCGGCCCGACCCGGCAGCAGGCCTGCCCATGCTTCTCGCCCTGCTGGGCTTCGTCGTCCTGGTCGGGACCGCCGCCTTCGCTGGGCTCGGGCTGCTCATGGCCGGAACGCTGCGAGCCGAGGCCACGCTCGCCGCCGCCAACCTCGTCTACGTCCTGCTGCTGCTCGCCGGCGGCAGCGTTGTCCCGGTGGCGAGCTACCCCGAGGCCATCCAACCGATCCTGCAAGCGCTTCCTTCGGGGGCACTCGGAGAGGCCATGCGCGCCGTCGTGGCCACCACCGAGGTGGCCTGGTCCTCGATGGGAGTGCTGCTGGCCTGGGCCATCCTCGGCTTCGGGCTGGCGGCGCGCACCTTTCGATGGGACTGAGCCCGCCGGCCGCCCTGCTCGCCCAGCACCAAAACGCTCCAGAACCGTTTCACGGGATTGCCGCGACTGTCTCCTGGTCCCAACCTTGAGCCAAAGGACTCCCGGCAGGACGTCGATCGGCAGAGGCGGTGGCAGAATGACCACGCTCGTCATGACACGGCCATCGCAGACGTGGAGGACCATGCCGGTGAGCGAGTTGCCCTTGCGTGCTCTGGGGGTCGCCGATGCCCCTTCGGACGACGACGTCGCTGCGGCGTTCGCCGCCGGGGACGAGGCTGCCCTGGAGGTGGCCTACCAGCGGTGGTCCTCGTTGGTCTACACGGTCGCCGCGCGCGCACTAGGGAACCGCAGCGATGCCGAGGACGTGACCCAGCAGGTGTTCGTCTCGGCCTGGCAGAGCCGGCAGCGCTTCAACGCCGGCGCCGGCAGCCTGCCGGGGTGGCTCGTGGGCATCACCCGCCACAAGGTGGCCGACGTCTTCGCCGCCCGCGCGCGTTCGGTGCGCAACACCGAGGCGGTGGCGCGAATCGCAGAAGATGCATCCGCAGCCGCCCGTCCGACCGAAGTAGGGGCAGTGGTCGACCGCGTGCTGGTGACCGACGAGCTTGCTCGACTCGGTCAGCCGCAGCGTCGCATCCTCGAGCTAGCGTTCTTCGAGGATCTGACGCACCAGCAGATCGCCGAACGGACAGACATCCCGCTCGGCACGGTGAAGAGCCACATCCGCAGGAGCCTGGAACGGCTCCGGACTCGACTGGAGGTGGACGGTGTCGCGACCTGACACGGACGACGTCGTGCTGCAGTCGCTGCGCGAGGGTCGAGCTGTCGACGCCGAAGACCTACGTCGTTGGGGCGTGGAAGAGGCCCAGGCACGTGACCTGCTCCGAACGGCGACGGCGCTGAGGACCCTCAGGGGCCAGGACCGGGACCACGGCCTGGAGCACCCGTCGGGATCGGTGTGGACCGCCATCCAAGGCGAGATCCGCGCAGACCGGTCCCCCTCATCCGAGCCGGGCAGCACCAAGGACGCTCCTGCAGCAGTCCAGGACGAGGCCGCTCCCCTGGCCGAGGTCGTCGAGCTCCAGAGTTGGCGCAAGCGAGCCTCGCTCCTGGCGGTTGCCGCCGGGGTGATGGGCATGGCGGTCGGCGTCATCGGCACCACCGCGCTCACCAGCGACGCGCCGGAGACGGCGCCGGTGGCTCAGACCGAGCTCGAGCCATTGCCGGACTGGGACGGTGCCGGATCGGCCTCGCTCGCCGAGACCGACGACGGCGGGTACGTCATCACTGTGGAGGTCGCGGCAAGCCCCAAGGACTCGCAGGAGCAGGGCTACCAAGAGGTCTGGCTCATCGACGAAGACGTGGAGGGCATGGTGTCCCTCGGCGTGCTGGAAGGTCCTTCGGGCAGCTTCGCCGTCCCTGACGGCGTGGCGGTCGAGGACTTCCCGATCGTGGACGTCTCACTCGAACCGGTCGACGGCCAACCCACCCATTCGGGCAACTCCATCGTGCGGGGCATACTGCCTGCGTGAGCTCGGTGTCGATCCGCCGCCTGGCCGTCGCCTCGCTGGTGAGCCAGGTCGGCATCGTGGTGACCGGTGGTGCGGTGCGCCTCACGAGCTCCGGGCTGGGCTGCCCGACATTCCCACGCTGCACCGAGGAATCGTTCGTGGCGACGCCGGAGATGGGTATCAACGGGGCGATCGAGTTCGGCAACCGTCTGCTCACGTTCGTGCTGGCGGCCATCGCCCTGGCGACGCTGGTCGTGGTGGTCCGCTCCCGGCCACGCCGCCGTGACCTGCTCGTCCCTGCCGTCATCCTGTTCCTCGGGATCCCGGCCCAGGCCCTCGTCGGCGGCGTCACCGTCCTCACGGGTCTCAACCCGTGGGTCGTGATGCTGCACTTCCTGCTGTCCGCCGTGCTGGTGGGCGTGGCCACCGTCCTGGTGGCCCGTTCCCGTGAGCCGGCCGGGCCGACCAGGGTGATCCCTGTCGGTGTCGGCGGGCTCTGGCTGCGACGGCTGATCGTGCTGGTGGTCGCCGTCAGCTACGTCACCGTGTACCTCGGCACCATCGTGACCGGGAGCGGCCCACACGCCGGGGACGCCGAAGCCGTCCGGACCGGGCTTGGCCCCGAGGCGGTCACCCAGCTGCACGTCGACGCAGTGTTCTTCCTGCTCGGCCTGTCGGTGGCCACCGCCTTCGCGGTGCGTGCCGTCGGTGCCCCCCGGCGCGTCCGCACGGCCGTCGGCGTCCTGCTCGGCGTCGAGCTCGCTCAGGGCGCCATCGGCTATGCGCAGTACTTCAACGGCCTGCCGGTCCTGCTCGTCGGCCTGCACATGCTCGGGGCCTGCCTGCTCGTCGTCTCGGCCGTGTGGCTTCTCATGACGACGCGCGAGCGAGTCCTGGCGCCCATGGAGCGCGAGACCGCGGTCGTGCTAGCCGAAGACGATGATGTCCACCGCCAGCGCCAGGAACACCACCGTCAGGTAGGTGATCGAGTCCCGGAACACTCGGATCGGTTGCAGCGTCGAGGCCGCTGACACCCCTCGGGCTGCCGCGGCGGCCTCCTGCCGCGCTCGACGCCACAAGCGCAGCGTCGAGGACAGGAACCACGCCCCGGCGACGGCCGCTACGACGGCGTAGACCCAACCGAGCTCGGCCACCGGCCAGAGCACCAACGAGGTCGCGACCGTGGCGGCGGTGTAGGCGACGATCTGCCGACCCACTTCCACGTCATCGGCGACGACCGGCAGCATCGGCACGTTGGCACGTGCATAGTCCTCACGGAACTTCATCGCCAGCGGCCAGTAGTGGGGCGGCGTCCAGAAGAACACGACGAGGAACAGCAGCACGGGGGTCCAGGTCAGTGAGTTCGTCACCGCCGCCCAACCGATGAGGGTGGGCATGCAGCCCGCCGCCCCTCCCCACACGATGTTCTGCGAGGTCCGGCGCTTGAGGAGCATCGTGTAGACGACCACGTAGAACACGTTGGCCAGGACCGTCAGGCCAGCGGCCAGCGGGTTGACCCACACCAGCATGATCGCCACCGACAGGGCCAGCAGGACTCCTGCGTACACCAGCGCTGCGGCCGGGCTCACCGCATGGGTGGCCAGCGGGCGCCGCTTGGTGCGGCCCATCACCGCGTCGATGTCGCGCTCGACCACCTGGTTGATCGCGTGTGCGCTCCCGGCCGCAAGGGCGCCACCACCCAGCGTCGCCAGCACCAGTCCCAGCGGGGGGAAGCCGCGCTCGGCGAGCACCATCGACGGCAACGTGGTGATGAGCAGAAGCTCGATGACCCGGGGCTTCGTCAGCGTCACGTAGGCAGCGACCACGGCACGGGCGCGAGAGGTGCCCTTCCGGCGTGGCAGCGCACCCACCTCGGTCATGCCCGGTCCCAGGGGATCGGAGGTGGTGCCGGCGTCAGGCTGCACCGCGGTCACGATCACCTCGAACGGATGGGCGGGCAGGGTCCCGCGTAGTCTACCGAGCCGCACCCCCGCCCGGCGCCGCCTCCCTCCCCCCGCGCGCCTGCCACCCGGAGCACGAGGAGCCCCCATGCCCGCAGCCGAGGACACCGCGCAGGCGGCCGCCGCCGCCCTCGACCCGGCGCCGTTCCTCTGGAGCGACCTCGACCAGCGAGCCGTCGACACGGCTCGACTGCTGGCGCTCGACGCCGTGGAGCGGGCTGGCAACGGCCACCCGGGAACCGCGATGAGCCTCGCCCCGGCGGCGCACCTGCTGTTCCAGCGCCACTTGCGCCACGATCCGAGCGACCCCGACTGGCTGGGCCGCGATCGCTTCGTCCTGTCCTGCGGGCACACCAGCCTCACCCTGTACACCCAGCTGTTCCTCTCGGGCTACCCGATGGCGCTGAAGGACCTGACCGAGCTTCGACGCTGGGCCTCGGCCACGCCGGGGCACCCCGAGTGGGGACACACCCCCGGGGTGGAAGTGACCACCGGGCCGCTGGGGCAGGGCATCGGGAACGCGGTCGGCATGGCGATGGCGGCTCGCCGCGTCCGAGGGCTGCTGGACCCCCATGCCCCTGCCAGCACCAGCCCGTTCGACCACCGGATCTGGGTGCTGACCTCCGACGGCGACATGCAGGAAGGGCTCTCGCACGAGGCGGCCTCGTTGGCGGGCACCCAACAGCTCGGGAACCTCGTGGTCGTCTGGGACGACAACCACATCTCGATCGACGACGACACCTCGATCACCTTTACCGAGGACGTCTGCGCCCGCTACGAGGCCTACGGCTGGCACGTCCAGCGCGTGGACTGGCTCGAGGAGGCGACCGGGCGCTACACCGAGGACGTAGCGGCATTGGACGCGGCGCTGCGCGCGGCGGCGGCCGAGGACCGGCCCTCCTTCATCGCACTTCGCACCATCATCGGCTGGCCCGCCCCGACGAAGCAGAACACCGGCGGGATCCATGGCGCGAAGGCAGGCACGGCTGAGGTCGAGGCCACCAAGCGGGTGCTGGGGTTCGACCCACAGTCCTCGTTCGTGGTCGAACCGCAGGTGCTGGCGCACACCCGCGCCGTGGTCGAGCGATCGGCGCTCGTCCGTCGCGCCTGGGACGCGGACCTGGCCGCCTGGGCCTCGGCGAACCCGGAGGGGGCAGCACTGCTGGAGCGGTTGCGTCGGCGCGAGCTGCCGGCGGGCTGGGACTCAGCACTCCCGACGTTCGAGCCCGGCACCTCGATCGCCACCCGGCAGGCCTCGGGCCGGTTCTTCGCCGCCGTCGCCGATGCCGTGCCTGAGCTCTGGGGAGGCTCAGCCGACCTGAGCGCGTCGAACAACACGACCCCACCGGACGCGCCGTCCTTCCTGCCCCCACAGCGATCCACCGCGGCCTTCAGCGGCGACTGGTACGGCCGGGTGATCCACTTCGGCATCCGCGAGCATGCCATGGGTGCGGTGCTCAACGGCATCGCCCTGAACGGTCTGACGCGCCCCTACGCCGGCACGTTCCTCGTCTTCAGCGACTACATGCGCCCGTCGGTCCGGCTGGCCGCTCTGATGCGCCTGCCTGTGGTATTCGTCTGGACGCACGACTCCATCGGCCTCGGCGAGGACGGCCCCACGCATCAACCGGTGGAGCACCTGGCTTCACTTCGCGCCATCCCCGGCCTGGACGTGGTGCGCCCGGCAGACGGGAACGAGACGATCGCCGCGGCGGCGGAGATCCTGCGCCGCACGTCGAGCCTGCCGGGCCGGCCGACGGGGCTGTGCCTGACCCGCCAGGAGGTGCCCACCCTCGTCGGCACCTCGGCCGAGGGCGTCCGTCGGGGCGGGTACACGATCGCCGCCTCCCCGACCGGCACCAACGACGTCGTCCTCATGGCGACCGGCTCCGAGGTGGCCATCGCTGTGGACGCGCAGGCGCTGCTCGCCGAAGCCGGAGTCGGAGCCCGGGTGGTGTCCATCCCGTGCCTGGAATGGTTCTCCGAGCAGCCGAAGGACTACCAGGACGAGGTCATCCCCCCGGCGGTCCGGGCCCGGGTGAGCGTCGAGGCCGGGATCGCGCTCTCGTGGGGCCACCTGCTCGGCGAGCACGGGGAGGCGGTCAGCCTGGAGCACTTCGGGGCTTCGGCGCCCCACCAGCGCCTGTACGAGGAGTTCGGCATCACGGCGCAGCACGTCGCCGAGGCGGCCCAGCGCAGTCTGCGTGCCAGCCGGCGCTGAGGCCGCGACTCAGGCCAGGACACGCAGCGTGCTCGTCCCCGACCCGGGCACGCGTCGAATCTCCACCCGCTCGGCCACCCGTGTCTTGAGCTCTTCGACGTGGCTGATCACCCCGACGACCCGCCCGCCACGCCGAAGGTCGGCCAGCACCTGCAGGACCAGGTCGAGCGAGTGCGGGTCGAGCGAGCCGAAGCCCTCGTCCACGAAGAGCGTCCCGAGCTGGAGGCCACCCGCCTCAGCGGTGACGACGTCGGCCAGCCCGAGGGCCAGAGCCAGCGAGGCGTAGAACGTCTCACCGCCGGACAACGTGCTGGGCAACCGAGCGCTCCCGGTCTGCGTGTCGTGGACGACGAGCGCAAGGCCGCTGCGGCGGTGGTTGCGCTCGAGCTCGTCGGTCAGCCCCAGGCGGTATCGCCCCGACGACATCCGGGCCAGTCGCTCGTTGGCGGCATCCAGGACCGCAAGGAACCGCCGACGGACCACGAAGGTGGCCAACGTCATCCGGAGCGCGTTCTCCGGGCCGTCCGCCGTGGCCAGTCCGGTCGCCCGGATGACCGGGATCGCTGCGGCTCTGGCTCGGGTGAGCTCTTCCAGGTGACGCCGAGTCTCCCGCACCCCCGTGGCGACGCTCTGCAGCCGCTCGTCCCAGCTGACGCAGCGGGCAGCCCATCGGGCCGCCTCCTCAGCGCACTGGTCGCGGCGGGCTCGCCAGTCGCCGATGTCGATGTCCTCGTCCGGGTCCACGCCGCGCACATCTGCGGCCTCGTAGGCCTGCCGGGCAGCGACGACCGCCGCCTCGTGCTCGCGGACCTGCGCCTCCAGCACCGAGAGCTCGCCCGCCGCGAGCAGTGATTCCTCGGCCTCGGCCGCCGAGCCAAGACCCTGCCGCTCGAGTGCGTCCTGCAACGCCGCCGCACGCTCATCCACGGCAGCGCGCGCTCGCTGCAGGCCCCGACGGCTCGCCAGCAGTGACTCGGCGTCTTCGGCGCGTCGGGCCAGGTCGGCTCGACGCTGGCAGACGCTGTCGGCGCCGCCGCGGGCAGCGCGCACGCGAGCGTCGTCATCGGCGAGCTCGGCCTCGAGGTACCGACGGACCTCCGCCAACCGGACGGTCTCGACGGTGACGTCGCGAAGCCGTTCCTGGGCCTGGGCATGCTCCTGCGTCAGCGCGACCAGGGCAGCGCGCCGGACGTCTTCGGTCGCAGCACGTGCCTGGCTCGCCGCGAGGGCCGCCTCAGCCTCCACGAGCATGTCCCCGGCCTGCCTGCGGTCGGCAATCGCCACCTGGGCCTGCAGGCCCCGCAGGGTGGCGTCGGCAACCGACCATGCGGCCTCGGCGTCTCGGCGCGACGACTCCGCCTCCGCTCGCGCGTGCTCGCCGGACTCGACCTCCTCGGCACCGACGTGGTCCGGGAAGGGTCGGGCCGGTTCCGGGTGCTCGGTGGCGCCGCAGACCGGGCAGGCTTCCTCGGGCACGAGCGAAGCCGACAACGTCGCCGCCTGGCTTCGCAGCATCCTCAGGCGAAGCGCCGCCGCGTGTTCGGTTGCCGCGATCGCAAGCTGAGTCGCCCGCTGCGCCCGCACCCGCAACGCGGCCTCCGCCTGCTCAGCAGTGGCGAGCGCATCGATCCGGTCAAGAACCCCTCTGGCCGCCGTGACGTCCCCCGCCAGGACCGTGAGCTGCCCGGCTGCCTGGCGAGCCTCGTCCAGGAGCGAGCGCGCGCGCTCGCACTCAGCAGGCAGCCGGTCGAGGGCCGTCTGCAGCGTCGACGCCTGCTCAACGGCCGCCGAGAGCGCGCTGGCGACCTCGCCCAGCGCCCGCCGACGTCCGGGAAGGCCAGCCTCCACTGCCACGACCTCGGCCAGCATGGCGGCCTGGCCACGGGCCTTGCGCGCCTCGGCCTGCAGCGCAGCCGAGGTGAGCTCGTCAAGGTCGGCGTGGCCGGCGTCGACGACGGACCGTCGCAGGTCAGCTGCCCGGGTCGCTTCGATGGAGCAGGTCTCCGCCGCCGCGGACATCCACTCCAGGTGCCCGGCGCAGGTCGCCGCCCGCCGTGCCCGGTCGAGCCGGACGACGCGTTCGGCGTGCGCGTCGGCGTCGCGAGCCAGCGCGTCGAGCCGTGTCCGCGCCTCCCGACGACGATCGCGGCGAGCGGCCCGCAGCTCGGCGGCGTCCAACGCCTCCTGTGCCGCCTTCTCTCGGTCCACGGAAGCGTTCCGAGCGGTCTCGAGGTCCTCCAGCGTGGTGAGCGCGTCGACGCGCACGGCAGCAGCGGCGCAGAGCAGGGCCAGCCTCGTGCGCTCGGGGTCGACCCACGTTCGTCCAGCCAGCACCTCCACCGAACCCGCGAGCTCGGCTCCGACAGCCCCGAAGGCTCGGTCGTGCACCTGGTCGCAGGCCCTGCGCAGCCGAGACGCGCCCTCCTCGACGCGCAGCTCAGCCGCCTTCCGCAGCTCCCGTAGCTCATCGGTGACCAGGTCGTAGACCTCGGTAGCGAAGATGCTCTGCAAGATCTCGCGGCGTTCCTCCGACTTGGCCTGGAGGAACGTCGCGAACTCGCCTTGCGGCAGCACCACGGTCTGCAGGAACTGCGCCCGTGAGAGCCCCAGTGCCTCGCGCAGCTCGCGGTCGGCCTCGCCCATCCGAGTCGAGACGGGCAGTCCGTCGAGCCCAGCTGCCGTCGTCGCCCGCCACAGCGACACCTTGGCCCGCTCCGGAGTCAGCCGCCGCTCCCCCATCTTGGCAGGCCGCTCGAACCCCGGCTGTCGCCGGACGCGGTACCAGCCGCGTCCGGTCTCCAGCACCACGTCGACGAAGGGGCTTCGTCCGGACGGGAGGTGGTGGGAGACGAGGCGGTCCTTCCCTGCCTGACTGCCTGCCACACCTCCGTAGAGGGCGAAGACAACGGCGTCGATGATGGTGGACTTGCCGACCCCGGTGGGGCCTTCGAGCAGGAAGATCCCGCCTCGGCCGAGGGAGGCGAAGTCGATCGTGTGCTCACCCGGGAACGGCCCGAGCCCGGCGAAGGTCATGCGGTGGAGCAGCATCAGGCCTCCCGCCCTGCGTGGACGACTGCTTCGTAGGCCTGCCGCAGGACGGCGGCCTCGGCCGGGGATGCCTGGCCACCGGTCACCTCGAGGACGAAGGCGGCCATCACCTCCAGCGGGTCGGCGCAGACGGCCTCGCCATCGTGCTTGGCGCTGACCCCGTGCCCAGCCCTGGCGGGGTGATGCTGCAGCACAAGCGCGTGCGGGAATCGTGCTCGCAAGCGGCTCAGCATCTCAACGGGCCGGACTTCGTCGGTGACCGTGACCTGCAACCAGTGCTCGGCGAGCCGCCCGGCCACCTTGTCGCTCAGCAGCTCGCCCATGGTCCCGCTGATCCTCGCCATCTCGCGCGGCTGCGGGATCGGGACTGACCGCACGGTGGTCGACCCCGATCGGTCGAGGTCGACGATGGTCACCGACTTGGCCTGCTCGGCCTCCGAGAAGGAGTACCGCAGCGGTGAGCCGGAGTAGCGCAGGCGGCCCGACCCCCCGTGCGAGCGCGGCTCCTGCGGCCCGTGCAGGTGCCCGAGGGCCACGTAGTCGATACCCGAGAACACCTCGCTGGGGACCGTCTCGATGCCACCGACGCGGATGTCCCGCTCGCTGTCGACGGCCCGGCCGCCGACGACGAAGGCATGAGCCACGACCACGGAGCGCACCGTGTCGACGCCATGGTCGTCCCGTCGGCGCGACAGGTCGGCGCGAACCCGATCCATCGCGGCAGCCAGCACCGCCTCGTGGGACCGCGGCAGTGCGTGAGCGTCGTCGCCGCGGCCAGGCGCCAGCACCGAACGCACCGCGTCCGGGTCCAGGTACGGCAAGGGGTAGACGAGGACTGGGCCGTGCTCGTCAGCCAGCTGCACCGGCGTGCCAACGCTCGCGGGATCGGTGACGAGGTGCAGACCCTCGACGAAGAGGCTCGACCCGTAGCCGAGACGGGCGGTCGAGTCGTGGTTGCCAGCGGTCACGACGACAGGGGCGATCGCGCGCAACCGACCTAACGCCGACTCCAGCAGCCGAACCGACTCCACCGGCGGGATGGCGCGGTCGAAGACGTCGCCGGCGACCACGACGCAATCCACCTGTTCACGCTCGGCGATCACGGCGATGGCCTCGAGCGCATCGGCTTGGGCGCCGTGCAGGTCGACCTCGTGCAAGGAACGGCCGAGGTGCCAGTCGGAGGTGTGAAGGATTCGCATCACGACCAGCATCCAGCCAACCCCCGACACAACCCGGGACCGGCACGCGGAGCACCCGCAGTGGCAGGCTGGCGGCATGCCCGGAGACCGACAGACGCTGCTCGTGGTGCACCACACCCCATCCCCGGCCATGCAGGAGATGCTCGAGGCCGTCCTGGGCGGAGCGCAGCACGAGGAGCTCACCGGCCTCGAGGTCCTGGTCCGGCCGGCGCTGGTTGCCGACACGGTGGACCTGCTCACGGCCGCAGCCGTCGTGCTCGGCACACCGGCGAACATCGGCTGGATGTCCGGGGCCCTCAAGCACTTCTTCGACCAGGTCTACTACCCCTGCCTGACCGCCACCCAAGACCTGCCCTTCGGGCTCTACGTCCACGGCACCAGCGACCTCACCGGTGCGGTGCGCAGCGTCCAGACGGTGACGACCGGCATGTCCTGGCGGCCGGTGGCGCCACCGGTCGAGGTCGTCGGGCCCTGCTCGCAGGAGGACCTGACGGCGCTGGGCGAGCTGGGAGCGACGGTGGGGGCCTACGCCCTGGGGTTGGTCGAGCCGTAGGCGACACTGGCCCCGTGGCAGTCCTGACCGCGTTCCCGGCCGACAGCTCCGAGCGAGAGGCTGACCTACGTCGGATGAAGCGGCTGGCAACCAGCCTCCTGCTCGTCGCCGCCCTCGTCTACGTCGGCACCACCGCCTGGGAAGAGGCCGGTGCGCCGGCGTGGGTCGGCTACCTGCGTGCGGCGGCGGAGGCCGGGATGATCGGCGGGATCGCCGACTGGTTCGCCGTCACGGCCCTCTTCCGCCACCCCCTGGGCATCCCGATCCCGCACACGGCCATCATCCCGCGCAAGAAGGACCAGCTCGGGGCCAGCCTGTCCTCGTTCGTCGGCACGAACTTCCTGGTGGAAAGCACGGTGCGCGGCCGCGTGTCGCGGGCCGACGCCGCTGGGCGGCTGGGCGGCTGGCTGCAGGACCCGGCGAACGCGCGGCGGGTGAGCGACGAGGCTGCGGCCCTGCTGCGCGGCGTGCTCACGGTCCTGCGTGACGAGGACATCAAGGCGGCGCTGGAGTTCCAGCTGATGCGCCGAGCGGCCACCACCCCGGTCTCCCAGCCGTTGGGCCGCCTCCTCGGCCAGGTCGTGGCCGACCGAGCGCACGCGGGGCTGGTCGACGTCATCGTCGCAAGTACCTGGACATGGCTGCGCGACAACCGCGCCACGGTGCTGCGAGTGGTCGAGGGTCAGGCGCCCGGTTGGTCGCCCCGCTTCGTCGACGAGGCGGTGTCCCGACGGATCTACGACGAGATCATGCGAGTCGCGACCGCGACGCGCGAGGATCCCGACCACGAGATTCGGCAGACGGTGGACCGTCTGCTGACCGGGCTGGCCGTGGACCTGCAGCGCGACCCGGACACCATCCATCGGGTGCACCGGGCACGCGACGGGTTGCTCACCCACCCGGAGGCTCGGGCCGTCCTCGACGAGCTGTGGACGTCGCTTCGCCTGACCCTCACCGAGTTGGTCGAGGACCCTGACAGCGGGCTGCGGGTGCAGGTCAGCGAGCAGCTCACCCGTCTGGGCGGGCAGCTGGTGGAGGACGAGGAGCTGCGGTCGAAGGTCAACGGGTGGGCCGAGGACGCCATCTCCCACGTCGTCGTCGGCTACCAGGACCAGATCACCGCCGTCATCTCCGACACCGTCCAGGCCTGGGACGCCGAGGAGACCTCACACCGGGTGGAGGTCCAGGTCGGCCGGGACCTGCAGTTCATCCGGATCAACGGCTTCGCGGTCGGTGCGCTGGTCGGGCTCGCCATCCATGGCCTCACCGTGCTCATCACCGGATGACGCCGACGACGACGGGGAACCGGTCGGGGTCGGCATGCGTCCCACGACCATGAGCAACGCCAAGCCCGGGACCGCGCGCGCACGAACCGCCCTGATGCTGGCCACCGGCCTGGCCCTGAGCGGGTGCCAGGGAGCTGCCCTCCCGTCGGGCACCGCTTCGCCAACGGCCTCGCCCCCCGCGTCGGCCTCGCCGACCCCCGCCTCAACGACCCCGACGTCGCTGGGTGAGGCCCGCGAGCGCTGGGCCGAGTCGGCCGGGGCGGAGCCCACCTACACGATGACGCTGCGGGTCGCGATCTTCGGTCCGGCCTTCGGCAGCTACCGCATCCGGGTTGCCGCCGGCGAGCCCGCCAGCATGCGGGCCGGGACGACCGGCCTCGATGTGCCGACTGGCACCGACGTGCTGGAGGAGCGCTGGGTCGGATGGGTCCCCAAGTCCGTCGAGGAGCTCTTCGATGCCATCGAGGAGGCCGAGGCCGAGGCGGACGAGGTGAAGGTCAGCTACGACGCCCTGGGCTACCCCACCGAGATCTCCATCGACCGGATCGCCGAAGCCGTCGACGACGAGGTCGGCTACCGAGTGCCCGCACTCGGGCTGGAGTAGGCCCCCACCACGGCTCAGGGCAGCGGGGTAGCAGCGGTGGGCCCCGGCACCGGGCGCTGCTTGGACCGTACCCAGCGCATGATCGGCGCAGGGAGCTGCGCCGTCTCGTCCCCCCAGTCGAACACCACCACGGTGCCGGCGAGTAGGTCGTGCAGAGCCCGGCGCTTGGCGCCGACGACGAGCCCGAGGAAGCCCAGGCCGAGGATCAGGAAGCTCAGCGGAAACGCCAGCGTCCGTACCAGCGCGTCGCGGACGTGCAGCGTCTCCCCGTTGGTGCGGACCACTCGAAGGCCGGCGAGCCCCATGCCCACGGTCCGGCCGGCCACTCCCCAGGAGACGGCGAAGTAGGCGAACAACCAGGTCACCAGCAGCGCCACGGCGAGCCACTCAGGCACCGAGGGAGCAGCCTGGAAGAGGAACTCTGCGAGGTAGTCGACGCCGAACGCGCCGAGGGAGAACATCCCAAGCGCGAGCGTGGAGTCAACCATGTAGGCCACCAGTCGCGTCACGGGCCCGGCGTACAGGCCGGACAGCCCGGCCGGTCGACCCTGAGCCGACACCAGCGCCGGGGGCCCGTCGTTCGGCGACAGCTCACGACCGATGAGCCCGGCGACCGTCCGGACGATGATGGCGTCCACCCCCGCCAGGATGCGGCGGGCCTGGTTCAGCCAGACCATGAGCAGGCTGGTGGTACCGGCCGTGATCATGTCCCCGATCGGGCTGCGCTCGACCAGGCCGTCGATGTCGACACGATCCATGAGGGCGTCGACGTCGACCCGCGTCATCAACGCGTCGATGTCCACCCGTGCCATGAAGGCGTCGACGTCGACCCGGTCCAGCAAGGCATTCGGATCCACCCGGTCCAGCAACGCATCGACGTCCACCCGGTCCAGCAGCGCATTCGGGTCCACCCGGTCCAGCAGGGCGTCCGGATCCACCCGGTCCAGCAACGCATCGACGTCCACCCGTGCCATCAGGGCGTCGACGTCGACGTCCTCCACCAACGCGTTCACGTCGATCTCCTCGACGATGGCGTTGATGTCGAGCGCCCCGACCACGCTCGGTGCGACGGCCTCGGTCGCACGGCCGACGATCCCACCGATGATGCGCGGCGAGCGTCGGTGATCCGGCTCGCCCGGGTGGTCCGACTCCGGGGGGGTCATGCGCTCGGCCGCAGGGCTACTGCCCGCGGGCCTGACGCAGCTCGGTGAGTGCCTCGGCCAGGATCTCGGCGCCGTCCGCGTCGCTCCGGCGCTCCTTCACATAGGCGAGGTGCGTCTTGTACGGCTCGATCTTGGGCGGTGGCGGAGGGTCGTCGGCGTCCTGGCCAGCCGGCAGCCCGCAGCGGGCGCAGTCCCAGGTCGCTGGTGGTTCGGCTCCCTGGGCGAACGGATGCTGGGTCTCGTGCCCGTTGGCGCAGAAGTACGAGACGTAGATGCGCTCTGCCAGCTCACCCCGCTCGGACTCCCCCATCGGTCCCGCGCCGACACGACTCCCGCGAATAGCGCTGTTCGCCATTGAACGCCCTCCCTCTCCTCGCCCGGCGGAGTCTAGACAGACTCTTCCACCGGTCCTAGGAGCACTCGGTCCCGCGCGGCGCGCAGCATGCCCCGCGACGGCACTCAGGTGGCCTTCGTGAGCAGCCCGACCGCGATGATGGCGCCGGCCCAGAGGAGCGCGACAGCCACCGTGATGCGATCCAGGTTGCGCTCGGCGACGGAGATGCCGCCCATGTTGGAGGACATCCCCCCACCGAAGAGGTCGGACAGGCCGCCGCCCTTCCCCTTGTGCAGGAGCACGAGCAGGATCAGCAGCAGGCTCGTGACGACGAGCAGGATCTGGAGCGCCAGCAGCATGGGGTGAAGAGTCCTCGTTCGGTGGTCGAGGCACCAGAGTAGCCCGAGCGGCGGGGTCCCGGCGCACCCTGAGGGGCGCGGGGACCCCGCCGACGCTGCTCGGTGCTGGTGTCCTAGGCGCTCTCTCGGTACTTGACGATGCCGGCGAACTCCTCAGCCTGCAGGCTCGCCCCACCGACCAGGCCTCCGTCGACGTCGGCGCCGGCCATGATCGCCGCAGCGTTGGCGGCCTTCACCGAGCCGCCATAGAGGATCCGGACCTTGCCGGCCAGCTCCGCGTCGTAGAGCTCGCCGAGTCGCACGCGAATGGCTGCACACATCTCCTGCGCGTCCTCGGGGCTGGCTGTCAGACCGGTGCCGATCGCCCAGACCGGCTCGTAGGCGATGACGATCCGGGCCGCCTCGTCGGCTGGGATGTCAGCCATCCCACCGTCGAGCTGGGCGAGGGTGTGCTCGACGTGTGTGCCCGCCTCGCGGATCTCCTGCTCCTCACCGATGCACAGCACCGGGACGAGGTCGTGCCGGAAGGCGGCCTTGACCTTGGAGTTCACCACCTCGTCGTCCTCGGCATGGTACGCCCGCCGCTCCGAGTGCCCGACAACCGCGTAGGTGCAGCCGAGAGCCGAGAGCATGGAGCCGGCGACCTCTCCGGTGTAGGCACCGCCATCGTGCGCCGAGATGTCCTGGCTGCCGTAGGCGATGCGGATCTTGTCGGCATCCACGAGGGTCTGGACAGACCGCAGGTCGGTGAAAGGTGCCATCACGGCCACCTCCACCGCGTCGAAGTCGTCGTCGGTGAGGGAGAAGGCGAGCGCCTGCACGTGCGCGATCGCCTCCAGGTGGTTCAGGTGCATCTTCCAGTTGCCCGCCATCAGCGGGGTGCGGTCGGCCATGGCTCAGTCCTCCAGTGCTGCGATGCCGGGCAGGGTCTTGCCTTCCAGGAGCTCGAGGCTGGCCCCGCCTCCCGTCGAGATGTGCGAGAAGCCGTCCTCCAGCCCCAGCTGACGGACGGCCGCGGCGGAGTCGCCACCACCGACCACCGAGAGGCAGTCGCTGTCGCTGATCGCCTGGGCGACGGCCAGGGTCCCCTTGGCGAACGGCGTCACCTCGAACACCCCCATCGGGCCGTTCCAGACGACGGTTCGCGCGGCAGCGAGGGCGCCGCTGAACAAAGCGATCGTCTCCGGGCCGATGTCCAGGCCCATCTGGTCCGCGGGGATCGCGTCGGCGGCCACCACCTGGGCATCGGCGTCCTCGCTGATCTCCGCGGCGACGACGACGTCGACCGGCAGCAGGATCTGCACGCCACGATCCTCAGCGGCGGCGAGGTAGGACCTCACCGTCTCCAGCTGCTCAGCCTCCAGCAAGGACTTGCCGACCTCGTAGCCCTTGGCCTTGAGGAACGTGAAGCACATGCCGCCACCGATGATGAGCTGGTCGACGCTGCCGATGAGGTTCTCGATCACACCGAGCTTGTCCGAGACCTTGGCCCCTCCCAGCACCACGGCGTAGGGCCGGTCTGGGTCGGTGAGCACCTTGCCGAACGCCTGGACCTCCTTGAGCACCAGCCCGCCGGCGGCCGCCGGAAGTCGCTCGGCGATGTCGGTGACCGAGGCCTGCTTGCGGTGGGAGACACCGAAGCCGTCGTTGACGTAGGCGTCGGCGAGCGAGGCCAGCTCGTCGGCGAAAGCCCCGCGCTCGGCATCGTCCTTGCTGGTCTCCCCCGCGTTGAAGCGCAGGTTCTCCAGCATGGCCACCTCGCCGTCGGCCAACCCAGCCACGACGGCCCGGGCGCTGTCGCCCACGGTGTCGGAGGCGAAGGGCACCTCGGTGCCCAACAGCTCGCCCAGCCGAGCCGCACACGGAGCCAGCGAGTACTTCGGGTCCGGCGAGCCCTTGGGGCGACCCAGGTGCGCGGTCACGACGACTTTCGCACCTGCCTGACGCAGCTGCTGGATGGTGGGGACGCTGGCTCGGATCCGGCCGTCGTCGGTGATGGTCTGCCCGTCGAGCGGGACATTGAGGTCGGAGCGGACGAGCACCGTCTTGCCGGTCAGGTCGCCCAGGTCGTCGATGGTGTGGACCAACGTCGTGCCTTTCGTTCAGGAGGGGGGAGCCGTGGGATGCCGCGAGATGCGGCACGAGCCGGGTGCGCCCGGGCCCGGAGGGCGCGACGCACCCGGCTCGGCCAGGTCGGGAACGGTGCTGAGACCTAGAGGCCTGCCGCCATGTGGTTGGACAGGTCGACGAGGCGGTTGGAGTAGCCCCACTCGTTGTCGTACCAGCCGACGACCTTCAGCGTGGTGCCGATGGCCTTCGTCAGCCCCGAGTCCAACGTGCAGGACGCCGGGGAGGTGACGATGTCGGTGGAGACGATCGGGTCCTCGGTGTACTCCAGGAACCCCTTGAGCGGACCGTCCGCGGCCGCCGCCTTGTACGCCGCGTTGACCTCTTCGGCACTGACCTCGCGGCTCATCTCGACGGTGAGGTCGGTGGCCGAGCCGGTCGGCGTCGGCACCCGCATCGCGTATCCGTCCAGCTTGCCCTTCATCTCCGGGATGACGAGGCTGATGGCCACCGCGGCACCCGTCGAGGTGGGGATCATGTTCGTGGCCGCTGCCCGGGCACGGCGCAGGTCCGAGTGCGGGAAGTCCAGGATCGGCTGGTCGTTGGTGTAGGAGTGGATCGTCGTCATGAGGCCACGCTCGATGCCGAAGTCCATGAGTGGCTTGACCATCGGCGCGAGGCAGTTCGTCGTGCAGGAGGCATTCGACACGACATGGTGCGTCGCCGGGTCGTAGTCCTGCTGGTTGATGCCCATGACGAAGGTGGCGTCGACCTCCTTGGCCGGCGCGCTGATGATGACCTTCTTGGCCCCGGCGTCCAGGTGCGGCTGGCACTGCGGGCCGGTCCTGAAGACACCGGTCGACTCGATCACGATGTCAGCGCCGACATCGCCCCACGCAAGGGCCGACGGGTCCCGCTCGGCGCTGGCTCGGATGCTCTTCCCGTCCACCGTGATGGAGCTGTCGTCGTACTGCACGTCCCGACCGAACCGGCCCAGGATCGAGTCGTACTTGAGCAGGTGCGCAAGGGTGCCGTTGTCAGTGAGGTCGTTGATGCCGACGATCTCGACATCGGCTCCCGACTGGTACACCGCTCGCATGAAGTTCCGGCCGATCCGACCGAATCCGTTGATCCCGACCCGTACGGTCACGTCGAGTGCTCCTTCCGCCGGCTCGCCGGCGTCGCCTATGGAAACCGTCGTTGTCGTGACGGTGCTCAGGAGCCTAGGGCGCGAGCTGGTCTCGTGCCCGTCGTTTGCCGAACTGCCACCCAGCGGCCACGTGCCGGACCCCGCCGAACGCCTTCACTCGTTGAGCATGTCCTGGCTCAAGCCGGCCTCGGTCCCGGGAAGGCCAAGCTCCTCGGCCTTCTTGTCGGCCATCGCAAGCAGCCGCCTGATCCGTCCGGCGACCGCGTCCTTGGTCAGGGGCGGGGCCGCCAGCTGACCCAGCTCTTCGAGGCTGGCCTGCTGGTGCTGGAGCCGAAGCTGCCCCGCCTCCTTGAGATGGTCCGGCACGTCGTCGCCGAGCAGCTCCATGGCCCGCTCCACCCGGGCGCTGGCGGCCACGGCGGCACGCGCCGAGCGGCGCATGTTGGCGTCGTCGAAGTTCGCCAACCGGTTGGCGGTGGCCCGAACCTCGCGGCGGACCCGGCGCTCCTCCCACACGAGCACGGTCTCGTGGGCACCGATCCGGGTGAGCAAGGCACCGATCGCGTCACCGTCTCGGATGACCACCCGGTCCACGCCGCGGACCTCGCGAGCCTTGGCCGCCACCCCCAGCCGCCTGGCCGAACCGACCAGCGCCATCGCCGCCTCAGGACCGGGGCTGGTGATCTCCAACGCCGACGAGCGCCCCGGCTCGGTGAGTGAGCCGTGGGAGAGGAAGGCCGCCCGCCAGGCCGCCTCGGCGTCGCACACGCCGCCGTTGACGACGAACGAGGGCAGGCCGCGCACCGGTCGGCCACGCCCGTCGAGCAGCCCGGTCTGACGGGCCAGGCTCTCCCCGTCGTTGGCGACCCGAACCACGTAGCGGGTCGATTTACGGATCCCCGACGGGGAGATGACCGCCAGCTCGCTGCGCCGCCCGTAGACCTCAGCCAGGTGGCGGCGCAGCCGTCGGGCCGCACCCCCGGAGTCGAACTCCGCCTCCACCACGATCCGGCCACCGACGATGTGCAACCCACCGGCGAGACGCAGCATCGTGGCAGTCTCGGCTTTCCGGCAACACGTCTTGGTGACGGCGAGGCCGGCAAGCTCTGCCTTCACCGCCGACGTCAGTGCCACCGGGGCATCTTGCCACGACCACCGACGGCCTGGAGGGCTGCCGCCAACAGCGACGGATCGTGCTGGTCCGTCAGTCCGTCGGCGCCGCGCCGAGCCAGCGGGGTGATGACGACCTCACCTCCCAGCTCCTCGGCGGCGCGGGACAGCGCCTGCTCTTCCGGGACGGCGGAGGGGTCGACCAGCACGAGATCGAGGCTGAGGTCCGGGGCATAGGAGCAGAGCACCTGGAGGAGCTCCTCGGGGGCGAAGTCCTCGGTCTCCCCGGTCTGGGGCGTCAGGTTCAGCAGGACCACGCGGGTCGCCGTCGTCTGCACGAGGGCGGCGGCCAGGTCGGGCACCAGCAGGTGCGGGACCACGCTGGTGAACCAGGACCCAGGGCCGAGGACCACGACGTCGGCGGCCAGGACGGCATCAACCGCCTCCTGGCAGGCAGGTGGGTCGGCCGGCTCGAGACGGACCTCGACGACCCGCCCAGGCGCCACCGCAACCTGCGCCTGTCCCTGGACGACGTGGAGCCGCCCGTGGTGGGCGAGCGTGGCGGAGATCGTCAGCGGGACCGTCGCCATCGGGAGCACCCGTCCGTGGGCACCCAGCAGCTGGGCCACCAGGTCAAGGCCGGCCACCGGGTCACCGAGTCGGTCCCACAGCGCCGAGATGAGCAGGTTGCCGACGGCGTGCCCCTGCAGCGGACCGGTCCCACCGAAGCGGTGCTGCAGCACGTCGGCCCAAGTGTGCCCCCACTCGTCGTCCTCGCACAGGGCCGCCAGCGCCATGCGGAGGTCACCGGGGGGGAGCACGCCCAGCTCGCGTCGCAACCGTCCGCTGGACCCACCGTCGTCGGCGACCGTCACGATCGCGGTGAGCGCCGGCGTCAACGTGCGCAGCCCGGCCAGCGACGCCGCCAGGCCGTGCCCGCCGCCGAGTGCCACCGTCGACAGGCCGCTTCGGTCTCCCCCGTGTGGTGCCGGCTGCACGCGAGCTCACTCCCGACCGAGGTCGCGATGGACGACGCCGACGGCTCGCTCGGGCGTGGCCAGCAGGGCCGCCAGGGCCTCGGCGGTGGCGACGCTCCGGTGCTTCCCACCGGTGCAGCCGACCGCGACGGTCAGGAAGTGCTTGCCCTCCTCGAGGTATCCCGGGATCACGTGCTCCAGCAGGGCCCCGTAGCACTCGAGGAACCCGGGGGCCCGCGGCTGGTCAAGCACGTACGTGGCGACCTCGGACTCCAGCCCGGTGTGGGCACGCAGCTCGGGGATCCAGTACGGGTTCGGCAGGAAGCGCAGGTCGGCGACCATGTCGGCGTCGACCGGGATGCCGTACTTGAAGCCGAACGACATCACCAGGACGCGGAAGACCGGGCCTTCGGAGGCGAACGTCGCCCGCAGTCGGTGACCGAGCTGGTGCACGTTGATGCCGGAGCTGTCGACGACCAGGTCGGCTCGACCCCGGAGCGAGCCCAGCACGTCCCGCTCGCGCACGATGCCGTCCAGGATGCGGTCGCCGGCCTGCAACGGGTGTGGACGCCGAGCGCTCTCGAACCGTCGGACCAGCGCCTCGTCGGAGGCTTCGAGGAACAGCACCGACGGTCGTATCCCGGCGGCCGTGAGGTCGTCGATCGCGTCGTGGATGGCTCCGAACAAGGAGCCGCCACGCACGTCGGCGACGACGGCGACCCGGGGGGCGTCCCCGATGACCGACACCGTGCGGACCAGTTCGACGAGCAGGCTGGGCGGCAGGTTGTCGACCACCCAGAAGCCCAGGTCCTCCAGCACGTTGGCGGCTGCCGACTTCCCCGCGCCGGACATCCCGGTGACGACGCATACCTCGGGGTCGCGGGCACTCACGGCTCCATTGCCTCCATTCGGTCGCCGGACGCTGGGGCAGGCTCGAGGATCTCACCGGTGCTGGTACTCACGCTGTGGGTTCTGGAGTCCGCCTCGGCATGAAGGGCCGTCACGATCGCCTCGGCGAGCTTCGGCCCGATCCCCTTCACCTCGGCGATCTGCCCGGCGTCGGCGGCCCGCAGCCGCTTGAGGGACCCGAAGCGCGCCAGCAGCGCCTTGCGCCGAGCCTCACCGAGGCCTGGGACCGCGTCGAGGGCACCCGTGGTCAGCCTCGAGCGACGCTTGGCCCGGTGGTAGGTGATGGCGAACCGGTGAGCCTCGTCGCGGATCCGCTGCAGGAGGTAGAGGCCCTCGCTGGTTCGCGACAGGAGAACCGGATCGTCGTGACCGGCCAGCCAGACCTCCTCCAGCCGCTTGGCCAGCCCGCACACCGCGACCTCCTCGATACCGAGGTTGTCCAGGGCAGCCTGTGCCGCGGCCACCTGCGCCGGGCCCCCGTCGACCACCAGGAGCGAGGGCGGGTAGGCGAACCGGCGCTGACGCAGCGGCGGGGCCTCCAGAGGAGCCGGCTCGGCATCAGTCTCCGGGTCCGGCGACTGCTCCCGCTCCTCCAGGTACCGCCGGAACCGGCGTCCCACGACCTCGGCGATCGCGGCGACGTCGGACATCCGGCCCCCACCCTGCGACCGGACCTCGAACCGGCGGTAGTCACCCTTGCGGGGCAGACCGTCCTCGAAGACGACCAACGACGCCACGACTGCGTCGCCCATGAGGTGGGACACGTCCACGCACTCGATCCGCAAGGGGGCCTCGGGCAGGCTCAGTGCAGCCTGCAGCTCCTCGAGGGCCACGCTGCGCGTGGTCAGGTCGCTGGCCCGGCGGGTCTTGTGCAGGGCGAGCACCTGCTCGGCGTTCCGACGGACTGTCGCGAGCAGCGCCGCCTTGTCCCCCCGCCTGGGCACCCTGACCCGTACCCGGGACCCGCGATGCTCGCTGAGTACCGCCTCGAGCGCCTCGACCTCCTCGGCGTCCCCACTCAGCACGGGCACGAGCACCTCGCGGGGGACGGCCCGTGCCCCGGACTCCTGCTCGCCGTAGAGCTGGAGCAGGAACCTGGTGACCAAGGCGTCGGTCTCGGCCTCGTCGGTCCTGTCGGCGACCCACCCCCGCTGCCCGCGAACCCGTCCACCGCGGACGTGGAACACGCACACGGCGACCTCCAGCGGGTCCTCGGCCAGGGCGACGACGTCGGCGTCCGTCCCGTCGCCCAGCACGACCGCGTTTCGCTCGAGGGCTCGCCTCATCGCGGTGAGGTCATCGCGCAGTCGCGCTGCCCGCTCGTACTCCTCGGCCGCCGACGCCGCGCGCATCTCTCGCTCGACACGCCGCAGGAACTCGCCGCTTCGTCCCTCCATGAAGGACACGAAGTCCTCGACGAGCGCACGGTGCTCGTCCTCGCTGACCCGTCCCACGCAGGGGGCCGAGCACTTGCCGATGTAGCCCAGCAGGCAGGGCCGACCGACCTGTGCGGCGCGGCGGTAGACACCGGAGGAGCAGGTGCGCACCGGGAACACTCGCAGCATCAGGTCGAGAGTCTCCCGAATCGCCCAGGCGTGAGCATACGGGCCGAAGTACCGGACCCCCTTGCGCTTGGAACCACGCATCACGAGGACCCGCGGCACCGCCTCGTGCAGGGTCACGGCGAGGTAGGGATAGGACTTGTCGTCGCGGTATCGGACGTTGAACCTCGGGTCGTACTCCTTGATCCAGGAGTACTCGAGCTGAAGCGCCTCGACCTCGGTCTCCACGACCGTCCAGTCGACCCGACTGGCGGTGGTCACCATGGCCTGGGTCCGGGGGTGCAGGGCGGTCAGGTCGCCGAAGTAGGAGCCTAGCCGGGAGCGCAGGCTCTTGGCCTTGCCGACATAGATGACCCGGCCATGCTCGTCGGCGAATCGGTAGACGCCCGGCGCGTCGGGCACGGCGCCAGGGTGAGGACGGTAGTCAGCGGGGTCCGCCATCAGCGCCTCCCTCCTGCTTCGAGGTCCTCTCGATCACCTACGCTACGGCTGTGATCATCCTGGGGGTTCTTGCTGTCGGTGTCCTGATCGGTGGCATCGCCTGGCTGCTGCTCAACGGTGGCGGGATGCGTGAGGTCGCCTGGCCGGAGGCGGTCGGCGCAGGTCTGGCCGGAGCTCTGCTCGGCGGGATGGTCAACAACCTCCTCATCGGCGAGGGCATCGGCTTCAGCCCGACAGGCCTCATCGGAGCCGTCATCGGTGCGGTCGTCGTGCTCGCCGTCCTCGCCTGGTACCGGGGACGCCAGCCCCAGCGGTAGGTCCTCAGGCCTGGAAGACCTCCTCGCCCTCGACGGTCACCCCCACCTCGGGCAGCGGTGCCGGGGCCGGACCGGACAGCACCGAGCCATCCTCGACCGAGAACGCCGATGCATGGCACAGGCACTGGATCGCCCCGTCCTGCACGGAGCTCACCTGACACCCCTGGTGCGTGCAGGTGCTGGAGAACCCGCGGAACTCGCCCTCGTTCGGCTGGGTAACCACGACGCCCGCGCCGGACACGATCACGCCGCCACCGATCGGCACGTCAGCCGCGGGCACCAGGGCCTCCCCGCCAGCGGCGGCCCCAGCGCCGTCACCCGCATCGGTCTCCGCCGGGCTCGGCGAACCGGGCGAGGTCTCGTCGCTGCCCCCGCCGCAGGCCGCCAGCACTGCCATGCCGCCCGCGGCCAGCGCTCCAGTCAGGACGAGCCGCCGGGTGGGCCCGGCCTCACCGACCGATCCCCGATCCACCGGGCGCTCGTCCGTCTGCAGGTCGTCCATCTCCGTGCTCCCTTCGGTTCGGTGCCGCGCTGGGTGCGGCGGCAGGCAGGCGAGCCGCGCCGGCTCAGGCCCCGATCGTGGCAGGTCGCTGCTCCGCGGCCGCCGGCAGCATGTCGCGGAGGAAGGTACCGGTGTGGCTGCCGACGACGGTGGCCACATCCTCCGGGGTCCCGGTGGCCACCACGGTGCCACCACCGACGCCACCCTCGGGGCCCATGTCGATCAGGTGGTCGGCCGTCTTCACAACGTCGAGGTTGTGCTCGATCACGACGACCGTGTTGCCCTTGTCGACCAGCCCCTGCAGCACCGCGATGAGCTTGCGCACGTCCTCGAAGTGCAGACCGGTGGTCGGCTCGTCGAGGACGTACACGGTCCGGCCGGTTGCCCGCTTCTGCAGCTCGGAGGCGAGCTTGACCCGCTGCGCCTCGCCGCCGGACAGCGTCGGGGCCGGCTGGCCGAGGCGGACGTAGCCCAGCCCGACCTCTACGAGCGTCGTGAGGTGGCGGGCGATGGCCGGCACGGCGGAGAAGAACGCCAACGCCTCCTCGATCGGCATGTCGAGCACCTCGGAGATCGTTCGCCCCTTGAAGTGCACCTCGAGGGTCTCGCGGTTGTAGCGAGCCCCGTGGCACACCTCGCAGGGCACGTACACGTCGGGGAGGAAGTTCATCTCGATCCTCAGCGTCCCGTCACCCGCACACGCCTCGCACCGACCGCCCTTGACGTTGAACGAGAACCGACCTGGCTGGTACCCCCGGATCTTGGCCTCCTCGGTCTCGGCGAACAGGCGCCTGACGTGGTCGAAGACACCGGTATAGGTCGCCGGGTTGGACCGAGGCGTGCGGCCGATCGGGGACTGGTCGACGTGCACGACCTTGTCGATGTGCTCCAGGCCCTCCACCCGGCGATGCCTCCCGGGAACCACCCTCGCCGCGTAGAGGTGCCGAGCCAAGGCGTTGTAGAGGACGTCGTTCACCAGCGTGGACTTCCCGGACCCACTCACCCCGGTGACCGCGACGAAGCACCCGAGCGGTACCGAGACCGACACGTTCTGGAGGTTGTGCTCACGAGCCCCGACGACACGCAGCTGCCGCTCCGGGTCGACCGGCCTCCGCAGCACCGGGATGTCGATCGCTCGGCGCCCCGACAGGTAGGCGCCGGTCAGGGAGTCGGGCGCCCGCTCGAGGTCGGCGACCGGCCCAGACAGCACGATCTGCCCTCCGTGCTCGCCGGCCCCGGGGCCGATGTCGACGACCCAGTCAGCGGCGCGGATGGTGTCCTCGTCGTGCTCGACGACGATGAGGGTGTTCCCGAGGTCGCGCAGGCGCACGAGCGTCTCGATGAGCCGACGGTTGTCCCGCTGGTGCAGCCCGATGCTGGGCTCGTCGAGGACGTAGAGCACCCCGACCAGCCCGGAGCCGATCTGCGTGGCCAGCCGGATCCGCTGGGCCTCGCCGCCGGCCAACGTCCCGGCCGCACGGTCCAGAGTGAGGTAGTCCAGCCCGACGTCGACGAGGAAGCGCAGCCGCTCGTTGACCTCCTTGAGCACGCGGGCACCGATCTGATGCTCCCGGTCGTTGAGGTCCAGGTCGGACAGGAAGGCCAGGCACGCTCCGATCGGCAGGGCAGCCACCTCGGCGATCGAGCGGTCCCCAACCGTGACGGCGCGGACCTCCGGACGCAGCCGGCTCCCCTCGCAGCTCGGGCACGGCACCTGCCGCATGAACCCCGCGTAGCGCTCGCGGCTGGTGTCGCTCTCGGCCTCGGAGTGGCGTCGCTCGACGAACGGGATCGCGCCCTCGAACGTGGTGTCGTAGGCCCGCTGACGGCCGTAGCGGTTGGTGTAGCGCACGTGCACGGGCTCACGGTGCCCGTGCAGCAACGCCGCCCGAGCCTCGTTCGCCAGCTCCTCGAAGGGGGTGTCGACGTCGAAGTCCAGCATCTCCCCCAGCGACGTCATGAGCCTGAGGAAGTAGTCACTGGCGCTGCCTCGACCCCACGGCGCCAGCGCCCCCTCAGCCAGGGTCAGGCTTGGGTCGGGAACGACGAGCTCGGGGTCCACCTCCATCTGCGTGCCGAGGCCCGAGCATGTGGTGCACGCACCGTACGGAGAGTTGAACGAGAACGACCGGGGCTCCAGCTCCTCGAAAGACAGGTCGTCCTCGAGACAGGCCAGGTGCTCGGAGAACACCCGCTCGCGGTGTGGGTCAGCCGGGTCTCGGTCGACGAAGTCCAGCACGACGAGGCCCGAGGCCAGACGCAGCGCCGTCTCGATCGAGTCGGTCAGGCGTCGCCGCGAACCGGGCTTGGCCGCAAGCCGGTCGACCACAACCTCGATGGTGTGCCACTCCTGCTTCTTCAGCGTGGGCGTCTCGGCGATCGGGTAGACGGTTCCGTCCACGCGGACCCGCGCGTAGCCCTGCGAGGCCAGGACGCGGAACAGGTCCGTGTGCTCGCCCTTGCGGCGTCTGACGACCGGGGCAAGCACCTGGAAGCGAGTGCCCTCGTCCAGCTCGAGCACGCGATCCACGACCTGCTGAGGCGTCTGTCGACTGATCGGCTTTCCGCACTTCGGGCAGTGCGGCCGACCGATCCGCGCGTAGAGCAGGCGAAGGTAGTCGTAGACCTCGGTGATCGTGCCGACCGTCGAGCGCGGGTTCCGGGACGTGGACTTCTGGTCGATCGAGACCGCTGGGGACAGGCCTTCGATGAAGTCCACGTCGGGCTTGTCCATCTGCCCCAGGAACTGGCGCGCGTACGCCGAGAGCGACTCGACGTAGCGACGCTGGCCCTCGGCGAAGATCGTGTCGAAGGCGAGGCTGGACTTCCCGGACCCCGACAAGCCGGTGAAGACGATCAGGGCGTCGCGTGGCAGGTCGAGCGAGACGTCCTTGAGGTTGTGCTCCCGGGCACCCCGCACCACGAGGCGGTCAGCGGGGTTCGACGGCGCCGCCACCGCGGCCGACTTGCCTCGTCCACGGCGCGGACCCCGACGAGCAGGCGAGGGGGTGGACTTGGCGGGCACCCGCCCACGATAGGTGGCACCCCCGACGGCCGTCGCGCCGAGCCCGGTGACGGCGAGCCTGCCCGGCGACCGCCCCGCCCGATACTCTCGGCGGGTGACCGGCGACGCCGTGGACCCCGTCGTCGACCCGCTGGCCGACCTCGTGGCGGTGCAGTCCTCGCTGACCACCCTGGTCCACGTCATCGGGCTGCTCCAACCTGGCGAGCTCGACCGCGAGGACGTCCCACCGCTGGTGCTGCGCGCCGTGGACACCGGCTGGGCCGCGGCGACGCTGCGCACGAGCACCCTGGTCACGGCGCACGGCCGGCAGCGGGCTGCTCGCCTGGTTGATCGGACGATCAGACGGCGACGGCCTGCAGCACGACTGCGCCTTGCCCGCTTTGCCGCCCTGGTTCTGAGCGAGGAGACACCATCATGACCGGTCCGCATGGCAGCTACGACGGCCATGTCCTCCCCGGCGGGCCACCGCTCGTGCGTGAGCTGCCGGAGCTCGTCGTCACCAAGGTGTCCCTAGGCCCCATGGACAACAACGCCTATGTCCTGAGGTGCCGGGACACCGGCGAGGAGGTGGTGGTCGACGCCGCTGCCGAGCCCGAGCGGCTCCTGCTCACCACTGGCACGGGCCCGCTGGCAAGGGTCGTGACCACCCATCGGCACCCGGACCACTGGGGCGCCCTCGGCGAGGTCGTGGCCAGGACGGGCGCGACCACCGTGGCCCATGCCGAGGACGCGGGGGGTATCGGGCCGCCCACGAACGAGGTCGTCCGGAACGGTGACCGGGTCCCGGTCGGGCGCGTGAGCCTCGAGGTGATCCACCTCGTCGGCCACACCCCAGGATCCATCGCCCTGCTCTACGACGACCCGCACGGCACCCCGCACCTCTGGACCGGCGACAGCCTCTTCCCCGGCGGCGTCGGGAGGACGACGTCCCCGGCCGACTTCGCCACGCTCATCGACGAGGTCGAGTCCAAGGTCTTCGACCGGCTCCCGGACGAGACGTGGGTGTATCCCGGGCACGGGGACGACACCGTGCTCGGTCGCGAACGTCCCCACCTGACCGAGTGGCGGGAACGAGGCTGGTAGACCTGTGGCGTGCCCCGCATCGAGATCAACCTGCCCGACGACGTCGCCGGCGGCGTCTACGCCGACTTCGCGGCCGTGTGGCACTCCCGCGACGTGTTCACCCTGGACTTCGCTGCCGTCACGAACCCCGCCCGGGCCTCGGAGGAGAAGCCGGAGGAACCTGTCACCAAGGCGCGCATCGTCACGAGGGTCCGGATCCCCCCGGGGCAGGTGTTCGAGCTGATGAAGGCCCTCGAGCAGGAGCTCACCAAGTGGGAGCAGCAGAACCCGGGGCGCCGCAACCCCTGACGCCGCAGGCGCTCATCGATCAGCAGACCCGCCCGACGGGCGCTCCTGCCCGCGACCGAGCGCTTCCCGCGGGACGGGCCCCGGCCGCTCGGTCGGTCCGTGCCCGCCGATCGCTCCGGTGTGAGCTCGAGCAGTCGGGTCCCGGCGCACCTTCCACCACGAGGCCAGCGTGGTGACCACGAGCGTGGTCCCGATCACCACCAGCGACAGGCTGGTCGACACCTTCGGGATGTCGGGGTTGAGCTCGTGCAGGTACGTGAGGATGAGCTTGACGCCCACGAAGGCCAGGATGAAGGCAAGCCCCACGGAGAGGTAGACCAGACGGTCGAGCAGGTTGCGCAAGACGAAGAACAACGCTCGCAACCCCAGCAAGGCGAAGGCATTCGCGGTGAAGACGAGGAACGGCTCCTGGGTGACCCCGAAGGTGGCCGGGATCGAGTCCAGCGCGAACAGCAGGTCGGTCGTACCGATGGCAAGGAGCACGAGCAGCATCGGGGTGGCCCACCGCAGCCCGTCACGTCGGACCGTCAGCTTGTTCCCGTGGTACTCGTCGGTCACCCGCATCCGCCGGCGCGTCCACGCGATGACCCGGTTCTCCTCCAGGTCGGCGTCCTCGTCGCGATGGCGGTACAGCCCCCAAGCGGTCCAGATGAGGAACACCCCGAAGATGACGAAGGTGAAGGCGAAGTACTCCAGCGCCGCGGCCCCGACGGCGATGAAGACTGCCCGCATCACCAGGGCCAGCGCGACACCGATGAGCAGCGCGCGCTGCTGCAGCTCGCTGGGGACGGCGAACTTGGCGAAGATGATGAGGAAGACGAAGAGGTTGTCCACGGACAGGCTCTTCTCCACCAGGTAGGCGGCGAAGAACTCCTGACCGAACTCGGACCCGGCGCTCTGCCACACCCAGACCCCGAACCCGATCGCCACCCCGATGTAGAACACCGACCAGGCGACGGCCTCGCGCATCTCGACGTCGTGCGGGTTCCTTCCGGCGACGAAGTCGATCGCCAGCAGGGCGATGATGCCCAGGACGGTGACCGCCCATACGGTCATGGAGGTGTCGAGCACAGGGGTCAGGCTAGGCGCCGGAGTGCTCGCGCCGCTCGGCGAGCAGGCTGGCGACCGCCGTGATCAGCAGCGTCACCACGATGAAGGCCAGCGAGAACCACACCGGGATCTCCGGCGCCCACGCCACCGGCACCCCGCCGTTGATGAACGGGACCTCGTTGACGTGCAACGCCTCGAGGATGAGCTTGAGCCCGACGAAGGCGAGCACCACGGCCAGGCCCCGGCTGAGGTAGCGCAGGCGGTCCAGCAGGCCGCCGAGCACGAAGTAGAGCTGGATGAGGCCCATGAGGGCGAACGCGTTCGCGGTGAACACCAGGTAGGGCTCCTGGGTGAGCCCGAAGATGGCCGGGATGGAATCGACCGCGAACAACAGGTCGGTGGTCCCGATGGCGACCATCACGAGCAGCATCGGCGTCCAGACGCGCCGCGAGTCGACGGTCACGCGCAAGGCGATCCCGTGGTACTCCGGCGTCGTCCGGGCGACCTTGGACACCCATCGGATGAGCAGGTTCTCCTCGAACTCCTCCTCCTCCCCACTCCCGGACGCCAAGCTCCAGGCCGTCCACAGCAGGAAGAGCCCGAACAGGTAGAACACCCAGCTGAACTCCTCGATCGCGGCCGCGCCGATGGCGATGAAGATGCCGCGGAGGACGAGGGCCAGCATGATCCCGATCACCAGCACGGACTGCTGCAGGGCGGCAGGCACCGCGAAGCGGGCCATGATGACGACGAAGACGAACAGGTTGTCCAGGCTGAGGCTGTACTCGGTCAACCACCCCGCGTAGAACTCGCCCGCGCTGGTGGGACCCCAGACCGCCCACACCAGGCCGCCGAAGGCGATGGCGAGCACGACGTAGAACACCACCCACTTGGCGGCCTCCCGCGTCGACGGACGATGCGGTCGTCGGCTGACGACGACGAAGTCGGCCAGCAGGATGCCCATGACGCCGCCGACGGTGAGCACCCACGTGAGGCTGCTGACCTCCATCCGGTGCCTCTCCCTCGGGCCGACGTGGCAGCCCGAGGCTACTTCCTCGCCGCAGCAGTGCCCGTCAGCGGGAGGCCACGCCGGACTCCACCATCCCGCGAAGCTCCTTCTTCAGCTCGCGGATCTCGTCCCGGATCCGTGCAGCCACCTCGAACTGCAGCTCGGCCGCGGCTGCGTGCATCTGGTCGGTGAGCTGCTGGATGAGGTCGGCGAGCTCGGCGGCCGGCAGGGACGTGATGGCCGCGCGCGCCTCGCCGCCCCTGGTGGAGCCACCTTTCGACGACAGCCCGGGGACGGGTGCCTTCCCCCGCGACTGCTGGCGACCGGCACCACCCAACAGCTCCTCGGTGTCGGCGTCCTCTCGCGCCAGCACGTCGGTGATGTCGCTGATGCGCTTGCGCAACGGCTGGGGGTCGATGCCTCGCTCGGTGTTGTAGGCGATCTGCTTGGCCCGACGACGGTTCGTCTCGTCGATCGCACGCTCCATGGACGGGGTGACGGAGTCGGCGTACATGTGGACCTGGCCGGAGACGTTGCGGGCCGCGCGGCCGATGGTCTGGATGAGCGAGGTCCCGGAGCGAAGGAAGCCCTCCTTGTCGGCGTCGAGGATGCTCACCAGCGACACCTCCGGGAGGTCAAGCCCCTCGCGGAGCAGGTTGATCCCCACCAGGACGTCGAACTCTCCCATCCGCAGCTCACGGAGCAGCTCGACGCGACGAAGCGTGTCGACCTCCGAGTGCAGGTAGCGCACCCGGACGCCGTGCTCGAGGAGGTAGTCGGTGAGGTCCTCGGACATCTTCTTCGTCAGGGTGGTGACCAGGACTCGCTCGGAGCGCTCGGTCCGGAGCGTGATCTCGTGCATGAGGTCGTCGATCTGCCCCTTGGTCGACTTGACCACGACCTCGGGGTCCACGAGCCCCGTCGGGCGGATGACCTGCTCGACCACGTCTCCAGCGGTCTTGGCCAGCTCGTAGGGGCCGGGGGTGGCCGACAGGTACACCGTCTGCCCGATCCGCTCCAGGAACTCCTCGAACCGCAGCGGCCGGTTGTCCATGGCGCTGGGGAGACGGAAGCCATGGTCCACCAAGGTGCGCTTGCGGGACATGTCTCCCTCGTACATGCCGCCGATCTGCGGGATGGCGACGTGCGACTCGTCCACGACCAGGAGGAAGTCCTCCGGGAAGTAGTCCAGCAGGCAGTTCGGCGGGGTCCCGGGCCCACGACCGTCGACATGGCGGGAGTAGTTCTCGATCCCGGAGCAGAACCCGACCTCGCGGAGCATCTCGACGTCGTAGGAGGTGCGCATCCGCAACCGCTGGGCCTCCAGCATCTTCTGCTGTCGCTCGAGCTCCTCCAGGCGCTCGGCGAGCTCGGACTCGATCTCGCCGAGCGCTCGCTCCATCCGTTCCGGCCCGGCGACGTAGTGCGACGCTGGGAAGATGTACATCTCCTGCTCCTCCCGCACCACCTCTCCGGTGAGCGGGTGCAGGGTCGAGATCGCCTCGATCTCGTCGCCGAACAGCTCGACGCGCACGGCCAGCTCCTCGTAGGCCGGGATGATCTCCAAGGTGTCCCCGCGGACACGGAAGGTCCCGCGAGTGAACGCCTCGTCGTTGCGCGTGTACTGGATCGAGACCAGGCGTCGCAGCATGGCGTCGCGGTCCATCTCCTCGCCGACCCGCAGGCGAAGCATGCGATCGACGTACTCCTGCGGGGTCCCCAGGCCGTAGATGCAGGACACGGTGGCCACCACGATGGTGTCCCGGCGGGTCAGCAGGCTGTTGGTCGCCGAGTGCCGAAGCCGCTCCACCTCCTCGTTGACAGAGGAGTCCTTCTCGATGTAGGTGTCGGTCTGCGGGACGTAGGCCTCGGGCTGGTAGTAGTCGTAGTAGGAGACGAAGTACTCGACGGCGTTGTCGGGGAACAGCTCGCGCAGCTCGTTGGCCAGCTGGGCGGCCAAGGTCTTGTTCGGCTCGATGACGAGCGTCGGACGCTGCAACCGCTCCACCAGCCAGGCAGTGGTCGCCGACTTGCCGGTGCCGGTCGCACCCAGGAGCACCACGTCCCGCTCACCAGCCCGGATCCGCCGCTCGAGCTCATCGATGGCGGCTGGCTGATCACCCGCGGGCTGGTAGTCGCTGACGACCCTGAACGGGTTGACACGGCGTTGGATGTCGGTGACGGGGCGCACCCGTCACACGGTACGTCCGGGGGCCGACAGGTGCCCCACCGGACGCCGTCGCTAGGCCGCGATCCGCCAACGCCCCAGGATGACCGTGGTGATGCCGTCCATGAGCAGCTGCACGCCCAGCAGCACGCCGAGCAGCCCGAGCGTGGCCGCTACCAGGTTGGTGAACACCAGGACACCAAGCGCCAACGAGAGCACGCCGCTCAGGACCAGCAGCCATCGACCGTTCTCGATCGCGAAGGCAGCGGCGATCCGCATGATCCCGCCCAGGATGAACATGAAACCTGCGATGACGGTCAGCGCGAAGGCCGCGCCCACCGGGTTGCGCAGCAGCACGAGGCCGAGGATCCCGATCACGAACCCGCCGATGAGCAGCGCCCAGAACCCGTCCTGGCCCCAACGGGTGAGTGCGGCGACGACCATGACGAGCCCGCCGAAGATGGCGACCCAGCCGAGGAAGAGCACCGACACGGCAGTCGCGGCCACGACGTGCGTGAGGGCGACGACGCCGCCGATGATCATGATGATCCCGAGGGCGATGTCCCAGCCAGTGCGACGGCGCTCCAGGCGGACCTCGCCGCCGGATCCGGAGACGGCGACCTCCACCTGCTGCCCGGGCTGCTCTGCAGGGTTCTGGGTCGTGCTCATGACCGACTCCTTCGTGTCTGGGCCTGCCGTCGCCGGCAGCGAGGCGTGGACCCCACGCTAGCCATCGGAGGGCCCGCTGCTGCGGTGTGACACCCGCGTCGGCAGGTCTGCCCACCACCGCTCAACCTGGGCGCGCAGCGCTTCCCGGTCCCCGGCGTTGTCGAGCACCACGTCGGCGACAGCCGCTCGCGCGTGGCTGGAGGCCTGAGCGGCGATGCGAGCCCGCGCCTCGTCCGCAGACATGCCGCGGTTCCGGGTCAGCCGCTGCAGCCGGACCTCCTCGGGTGCCTCGACCACGACGACGACGTCGAAGCTGGCGGCCTGCCCGGTCTCGACCAGCAGTGGGACGTCGTGCACCACCACCACCGAGGGGTTGGCCTGCGCAGCCTCCCGCTCGAGCCGACGAGCCTCCGAACGCACCCTCGGATGAACGATCGCCTCGAGCCGAGCTCGCGACGCCGGGTCGGCGAAGACGATCTCGGCCATTCGGGCTCGGTCCAAGGACCCGTCGGCTGCCCGGACGCTCGGGCCGAAAGCGTCCACGATCGCCGACAGACCCGGGCTGCCCGGCGCCACCGCCGCGTGCGCCAGCCGGTCGGAGTCGATGACCACGGCCCCGAGCGAGGCCAGCATGCTGGACACCGCGCTCTTGCCGGCACCGATCCCGCCCGTCAGGCCCACCCGGATCATGTCCGCTGCACGTCCAGCACGTCGAGGGCGAGCTGTTCCAGGGCGGCCTGCTCGACTCGCTCGGGCACCAGGCCCCGTTCGACGGTGATCACGGCGGTGAGCTGGCCGTCGGCGACCACGTAGGAGACCCCGTCGCGGTCGGCCAGCAGGAACCCCTCGCGGCCCTGCAGCGGCGCCTCCGTGATCTGCTGGCCACCTTGGGCGGCGGCGTCCCTGGTGACGGCCATCCGCTCTCCCGCCAGCTCGTCGGACTGATAGGCGTTCAGGCTGATCTCCACCGCCGGCTGGGGGTTCTTCCCCTGCTTGGGTACCCCGTACGCACAGGTCACCCGACCCGTCCGGCCGACGTCTGGCAGGGGACCGGCGTAGACGTAGGTGGTCTCGCCCGGCAGTCGGACGCCGAGGACGCTCACCACTCGGCCGGGGCGAACCAGCTCGGTACAGCTCTCCGGGAGGGCGATCGACCCGGCCACCTCGGGCGCCAGCGAGGAGGTGGGATCGGCCTCGGCGGAGGCGCCAGGGGCGGCGTCTGAGGACGAGGGCGAGCCGAAGAGCAGCCCCCGCGCCTCCTCGCCCTCCTGGGAGGTGCAGCCGGCCAGCAGACCGGCTGCCAGCATGCCCGCCACCGCCAGCATCCCCACCCGCTGCCGAGGGCGGTGGCGTACTCCACACCCGAGGACCTTGCCCATGCGGGTCACGGTAGGCGACCGTGCTGGTGGACACGACGCAGGCCCACGCCGGGTCCGCGACCGGCGAGCGGGGGCGAGAGGGAGAGCGAGATGGAGGTGCTGAGCGCGCAGCACTCCTTGGAGCAGCAGGGACGTGTGGCCAGCGCGCTTCGAGCGCGCGGGCTGGGCACCGGTGACCGGATGGTCATGCTGCTGCCCGGTTCCGCGGGGTACCTCTCCGCTGTCCTCGGGGCGCTGCGGGTCGGGGTCGTCCCGGTCCCGCTGGATCCCCGCCTGACACCGTTCGAGCGCGCCCCGCTGCTGGATGACGCCGACCCGGCGCTGATCCTGCAGGATCCCGCCGAGCTGGCCGCCATGGTGTCCTGGCCGGGGCGCTCCGCAGACCTCGCCGACGTCCCGCTGGCCCGCCCGATGCACTACACGAGCGGGACCACCGGCCGCCCCAAAGGCGTGTCCAGCGGGATCCTGGACGAGGTTGCGGCTGGCGAGCTCGTGCGAGAGGAGCGGGAGCAGTGGGGGTTCGACTCCGACGACATCCACCTGGTGGCCTCACCACTGCACCACTCGGCGCCGCTGCGCTTCGCGACGAGCACACTCCTCGCTGGCGGGACGGTGCTGCTACCGGGGCCGTTCGATGCCAGGACCTGGGTGCAGGCGGCCGCCGAGCGGCACGCCACCAGCGCCTTCGTGGTCCCTGCTCAGCTCGGTCGCCTGCTCGGGACGGGACTGGGCTCGGGTCCGCCGAGTGCCTCGCCGGTGTCCTCCTTCCGACTGCTGGCCCACGCCGGAGCGCCCTGCCCGCCGCGGGTCAAGTCGGCCACCGTCGAGGCCTTCCCGAGCGGCAGCGTGTGGGAGTTCTACGGGTCCACCGAGGGGCAGGTGACCACGGCCTCGGAGGCCGACTGGCGTGCCCGGCCAGGCTCGGTCGGGCGAGCCCGGCCAGGTCGCGCGGTTCGGGCCGCGGCCGACGGCACCCTCTGGGTGCAGGTTCCGCTTCACGCCAGGTTCGAGTACTGGCGTGACGCCGAGCGCACCGCACGTGCCTGGGACCCGACCCGCACCGCATTCACCGTCGGCGACCTGGGTCGAGTGGACGAGGACGGCTACGTCTTCTTGGACGGCCGTCGAGAGGACCTCATCATCTCCGGCGGCGTGAACGTGTACCCGGCTGAGGTGGAGGCGGCCCTGTCGACCTGCCCCGGTGTGCTCGACGTGGCGGTGTTCGGTCGTGACGACGAGCGATGGGGTCAACGCGTCTGCGCCGCGGTGATCGGCGCTGCGGGCGAGCGAGCGCTGCGGACCTGGGCTGCCGAGCGCCTGGCGCCGCCGAAACGCCCCAAGGAGTACCACCGGATGACCGCGTTCCCCCGCACGGAAAGCGGCAAGGTGCGGCGTCTGGACCTCCCCGGGATGGTCCAGGCACCCGGCAAGGCCGACGGATGAGGCCCTCGCCCGTCCCGAAGGGAGCCCCCATGACGCTCGCCCAGCTCGCTGGCCTGCTGGCCACGGCCACCGCCAGCGGCATCGCCCTGCGCCTGCTGGGCGTTCCGGGCGGCCTCGCCCTGGGCGCCATGGTCGGCGGTGCGGCCTGGACGCTGGCCTCGGGTCAGGGCCCGGCCGAGGTGCCACCCCTGCTCCAGGACGGCGCCCTCGTCGTCCTGGGCGCCGTGATCGGCGCCGGCGTCACCCGAGGGGTCCTCCGGGAGCTGCAGTCGCTGCTCGTTCCGGCCGTCGTCGCGGCGGGCCTGCTCATCGCTGCGAGCGTCGCCATCGCGCTCATGCTGCGCGCGCTCGGAGCCGGGCCACCGGAGGACGTGCTGGCAACGTCCCCCGGCGCGCTGTCCGCGGTGCTCGCGATCGCCCTGGACCGAGGCATTGCCCCGACCCAGGTCGCGCTCTTCCACACCGTCCGACTCCTGCTGGTCATCGCGACCTTGCCGTTGGTGGTGCTGCTCCTGCCACGGGCCGGGTGAGCGGACCACCCCGGGAGGCTCAGCCGCCGGTGAGCTTCTCCCGCAGGGCCTGCAGGGCCTCGTCCGAGGCCAGGGTCCCGGCGTCCGGGGTCGGCTTTGCCGCCTCGACCTCGGCTGGCTCGGCGGTCTCGGGAGACGGACCACCGGAGGAGTACGACGTCTCCGGTCCGGCTTCCTGCTCGGCGGTACGAGCATCCTCCACCTGCTTGCGGTGGGCCTCCCAGCGGTCATGGGCCTCGGCGTACTGCCGCTCCCACTCCTCGCGCTGCTTCTCGAAACCAGGCAGCCAGTCGTTCGTCTCCTGGTCGAAGCCCTCGGGGTAGATGTAGTTGCCCTGGTCGTCGTAGGAAGCGGCCATGCCGTACAGCGTCGGGTCGAAGTCGTCGATGTGCTCGAGCACGCCCTCGTTGGCCTGCTTCAGCGACAGCGAGATCCGGCGTCGCTCGAGGTCGATGTCGATCACCTTGACCATGACGTCCGAGCCGACCTGGACGACCTGCTCCGGGATCTCCACATGGCGCTCGGCCAGCTCGGAGATGTGCACGAGACCCTCGATGCCGTCCGCGACCCGCACGAACGAGCCGAACGGGACGAGCTTGGTGACCTTGCCCGGCACGATGTGGCCGATCTGGTGCAGTCGGGCGAAGGCCTGCCAGGGGTCTTCCTGGGTGGCCTTGAGCGACAGCGAGACCCGCTCACGCTCGCGGTCCACGTCGAGCACCTCGACGGTGACGTCCTTGCCGACCTCGACGACCTCACCGGGGTGGTCGATGTGCTTCCAGGACAGCTCGGAGACGTGCACGAGGCCGTCCACGCCGCCGAGGTCCACGAAGGCACCGAAGTTCACGATCGAGGAGACCACACCCTTGCGGATCTGGCCCTTCTGCAGCTGCTGGAGGAAGTTCGTGCGCACCTCGGACTGTGTCTGCTCCAGCCAAGCCCGGCGGGAGAGCACGACGTTGTTGCGGTTCTTGTCCAGCTCGATGATCTTGGCCTCGAGCTCCTGGCCCACGTAGGGCAGCAGGTCGCGCACGCGGCGCATCTCCACCAACGAGGCGGGCAGGAAGCCGCGCAGGCCGATGTCGAGGATGAGGCCGCCCTTGACGACCTCGATGACGGAGCCGGTGACGACGCCGTCCTCCTCCTTGATGGTCTCGATGGCCCCCCACGCGCGCTCGTACTGAGCGCGCTTCTTGGACAGGACGAGCCGGCCGTCCTTGTCCTCCTTCTGCAGGACGAGAGCCTCGACGCTGTCGCCGACGGACACCACCTCGGCGGGGTCGACGTCGTGCTTGATCGACAGCTCGCGGGAGGGGATCACGCCCTCGGTCTTGTACCCGATGTCGAGCAGGACCTCGTCCCGGTCGACCTTGACGATGACGCCGTCGACGATGTCGCCGTCGTTGAAGTACTTGATGGTCTCGTCGATCGCGGCGAGGAAGTCCTCGTTCGACCCGATGTCGTTGACGGCCACCTGGGGGGCCGTGGGGGTGCTCGCCTCGATGCTGGTGGTCATGTGGTGGTGGGCTCCGGGGTGGACTACTGCTCGGTCGTCGGCGCACGGGCCCATGGATCGTCATCAACCGAGCACCGGGAGGTCGGCGGGAGTACCGCCGGGGAGTCCGGGACGGACATGAACGAGCACGGCCTGCTCGGTCCGAGGCGCGCGCAGGCCCACACGCTGCCGCTCACACTACGGGACGCCCGGAACCGGGGTCAATCGAGGTCACGCGCCGCCAGCGGTGCGCCGACGCCCGGCTCGGGGCCGGCTGGCTAGCGTTCGGCCATGGACCCGGTTGTGGTGGCGCAGCTGCTGAGCGGGGTCGGGCTGCTCGTCCTCGGGGGCGAGCTGCTGGTTCGGGGCGGCTCTGGCCTGGCGCGCGCTGCGGGGATCTCACCCCTGGTCGTGGGCCTCACGGTCGTCTCCTTCGCGACCTCCGCGCCTGAGCTTGCCGTCACCCTGGACGCTGCCACCAGCGGAGCTCCTGAGCTGGCCGTGGGCAACGTCGTCGGCAGCAACATCGCCAACATCCTGCTGGTCCTCGGGCTCGCGGCGATCGCGGCGCCACTGGTCGTGCGCTCGCAGGTGGTGCGAATCGACGTCCCGGTGATGGTCGGGTTCTCGGTGGCCTTCTGGCTGCTGTCCCTGGACGGCTCGGTCTCCACCGTGGAGGGCGGCGCACTCCTGTCGGCGCTGGTGGTCTACACGGTCCGGTCCGTGGTCGTCGGCCGGCGGCAACCGCCGGAGCCGACGACCACGCCGCCGGCCTCGGCCCGCTCACCCCGGGCGCACCTCGCCATCGACGCCGGCTCGGTGCTCGTCGGCGTCGGGCTCCTCGTGCTCGGCGCGAACCTGCTGGTGACCGGGGCGACCCAGGTTGCGACCGCGTTCGGGATCAGTGAGCTCGTCATCGGGCTCACCGTGGTCGCGGTCGGGACGTCGCTGCCCGAGCTCGCCACCACTGTGATCGCGGTACGCCGCGGCGAGCGGGACCTCGCGGTCGGCAACGTCGTGGGCAGCAACATCTTCAACGTCGGCTCGGTGATCGGGCTCACCGCAGTCATCAGCCCGACCGGGATCCCGGTGGCCGAGGCCGCCGCTGCGTTCGACCTGCCCTTCATGGTCGCCGTCGCGGTGGCGCTCGTGCCAGTGGTGTTCACCGGCCTCGCGGTGGCGCGGTGGGAGGGCGTCGTCTTCGTGAGCTACTACCTCGCGTACACGGCCTACCTGCTGCTGGACGCCTCGGGCCACGACGCGCTCCAGCCGTTCAGCTCCGTCATGCTGACCTTCGTTGTCCCGCTGACCGTGCTGACCCTGCTGGTGGTGACGGTCGGGGAGGTCTCGGCTCGCCGGGCCCGAGCCGGGTGAGCCGCGTCAGGCCTCGGTCTCCTCGCGTGGTCCCCGGGCCAGCAGGAAGCCGCCGACGACGAGCACGACCCCGGCGATCGCGCCCCAGATCGGGATCACGTTGCGGACGAGGTTCAGCAGGTTCCCGAGGGTGCTGTACTCCTCGACATTGTCCGTCACCGTCTGCTCGGTGTAGCCGATGGTGACCTCGGTCGCAGTGATCGCGCGTTCACCGTCTACCTCGAAGTAGGAGTCCTGCTCCTCCTCACCCTTGATGATGGCGCCGGTGTTCGGCTCGATCCACAAGGTGCGGGTGTTGGCGTAGACGCGGTCGGCGGTGACGGTCTCCTCGTCCGAGCCCACCAGGTCGCCCGGCAGGTCGAGCTCGCCCGTCGTGGTCGGCGGGATCGTCTGGACGAACTTGTACACCTCGAGGCCCTGCAGGTCCTCCGCCGCCTCGAAGGCGATCGGGGCGGCCGCCATCAGTGTGGCGTCCCACCAGAGGTAGTCCTCCTGCTGGGTGTTGAACGGGAACTTGAACACCAGGCCTTCGTGCTCCACCGGCTCGCCGTCGATGTTCTCGCCGTACCCGGCGACGGCCTGACCGCTGAACCGGTCGATGGCCGCCCGCTCGACCGAGGCGCTGCGTGTCTCGTCGTCCTGGTCGGCCGTGTTGAGGAAGGAGTCGTAGACCGCGACATCGTCGGTGCTGGCGTCCACGTCCCCCCGTGTCGTCCGGGTGGCGGTGAGGTCGACCTCGATCTCCTCCAGGTCCGCCACGGAGAAGATCGTGGCGTCGGGGCCGTCGGACACGCCCACGGAGTAGGCGTCGATCGGCGCCTTCGCCACGCCCGGGTAGATCACGAAGCGGGCCAGTGGGGCCAGGACCAGCAGGAAGGCACCCAGCCCGAGCAGGATGTACCCGATCACACGTCGCACGTCGACTCCTTCATGAGGACGATCGCACCGTAGCGCATCGGGACCTGGACCGTCTCACATGGGCGATCAAGTCTGCTACGGCCCCGGCTCGAAGTCCAACGGCACGGCCACGCCCACGCTCGCCGTCGCACAGGCCGCCACATTCGGGTCCACCAGGTCGACCTCGACCTCGTCCCCGCCACCGCCGACGTTGGCGTACAGCCGGTGCGCTCCTTCGAGGAGCTGCACCGGGACCGGGTCTCCTCCCCCGAGCGCGAGCGTGCCCCTGGTGTCTTCCGTCGCCAGGTAGTCGAGCCGGACCACGTGCCCCCACGCCACGACGGGCGCCTCGAGGGGGATTGCCCCCGCGTCCCGGATGCCGGCCCCGCAGCTGTCCGGATCCTCGGGGGTCCCGGGCCCCACCACCTTGCCGGGGACGACCAGGCCGTCCTCACCGAGGATGAGCAGCCCGTCGGTCACCTCAGGAAATGCCGGCGCAGCCCGCACGCCGGCGTAGAACCAGCGATACTCGTTGTACGGGGCGGCCAGAGGCCCGGCGACCTCGGTCGGCACGAGCCCGTTCAGGACGACGGCCCCGACTCCCTCAGCCCTCAGCGACTCCAGCGAACGGGTGACGAAGGGGCGCTCAGGGGACGCCGAGATACCACGGATGATGCTCTGGCTGGTGACGACGTTGCCGACGAGGAGCACCTGCGCCAGCAGCACCGCACCCGTGACCACGACGGGACGAGCCCGCGTGGGCCGCCACTCCTGCAGCTGGTCGGGTGCCGGGTCGTGCACCAGGCGCGTGGTCGTGACGGCCAGGGCAATGACGGTGACGACGACGAGGTCGGCGTAGTAGCGGGGTAGCCCTGCGGTGACGACCAGGAAGCCCTGGCGCCCGGCGTTGATCAGCACCAGCATGGCGACCCCGTAGACGAGGGGGACGAGCAGGGCCCGTCGGGCTCGCGGACCCCAGGTGACCAACCACAAGGCCACCCCGAGCACCAAGGCGGCGCTCAGCACCGTCACCCACGGCGGCATCGTGATCATGCCGTAGCCGTCGAGGTCGGCGGGCCCCCAGGCAGCCCAGGGCCCCCCGAGCAGCGACGGGACGAAGGTGCCGAGCAGGCCTGCGGACGCCTGCTCGGTCAGCACCCCCGCGTCCGGCCGCGAGGCGAGCTCGGAGGTGCTGTTGCCCAGGTAGACCACGAGCCACAGCGGGAGGACTGCTGCCAGGCCGGCCCACAGCACCCAGGCGCGACGCGCCACGTCGCGAGCTGCCGCCCAGGCGTTGGTCGCCGGGGAGAGGGCCCACATCAGCAAGGCGGCGAAGATCGGCGCCAGGACCGCCTTCTCGAAGAAGGCCAGCGCCGCCAACTGAAGTCCGAGGATCCAGTACAGGTGCTCGGCGCGATGGTCGACGCTCCAGCGCAGCACTCGGTCCGCCATGAGGACGAGGCACGCCAGCAGCGGCAAGGCATTGATCGCCGACGCCCACCAGACAGTGGCCTGGAGGACCGGGATGCTCACGAGGTAGAGCCCGAGCAGGCAGAGCACGCGCCAGCGGTAGCCGAAGTGGCGAACCATCGTGCGGTAGAGCAGGTAGGCCAGGACGCTCTGCCCGACGGCGAGCGAGACCGCGATCGGGGCGTAGGCGAAGTCGCTGAGCTTGGCGAACGGCTGGGCCAAGGCGAAGGCGCCCGGCATGAGGTGTCCGCCCCACGGTTGGAGGAGGTACTCCGGGTCGAACCAGCCGTACCCGGCCCCCATCGCCCGAATGGGGTAGTCGTCACGGGCGTAGTACCCCACGGCGCAGGCGAACAGGACGTAGAGGCCCTGCAGCCACAGCGCCGCGATCGCCACATGGCGGACCACGGCCTGCTGCGGAGCGAGCCGGTCCTCCACCGGGGACCTCACGGGGCGACCTCCGCGATGGCCGGGACCGGACGCAGCTCCCCCACCACGACCCTGGCCACGCAGGCCACGGCATCCTGCTCGACGCCACCGAGCTCCAGCACCGGTCGCGCCCCGGTGAGCCTGACGAAGGCGGAATGACGACCCGTCTGCAACGTCACCTCGACCGCGTCCTTCCCGCCGAACGAGACCCGGACGGTCCCCGGGCGAGGCGCCGCATACTCCACCTGGACGGTGTCGGCCAGCGGGCTCACGTCGCCGGTCAGTCTGAACCGAACCGGCTCGGTTCCCTCCACCCGAAGGCAGGTCCCACGTCGAGGGGTGCTGACCGGGCCGTCGACGAAGCCGTCGACGAGCTCGCCGGCCTCGTCGAAGACGAGAAGCTCCGGCGTCCACTGCCCCACGACCGGGGCCGGCTCCAAGGGCGCCATCGCCCAGGAGACCTGGTTGTAGGGGAAGGCGAGCGGAGGCAGCACCACCTCGGAGACGGCATGGTCGAGCACGACGAGCTCGGGACCGGCGTCACGGACCGCTGCCTGGGCGCTGAGCATGACGTCGCGCGACGGGCTGACCCGCCAGATGTCCCGGTACCCGGCGGTACTGACCGACGCGCCCACGCCGACCACGGCAAGCACGGCAGCCGCCACCGCCGCCGGCACCCGGGGTCGTAGCCCGGAGGAGCCCGTGCTGGCGGTGAACCAGCCGACTGCTCTGCTCAGGAGGGGGCCGACGCCGATCGACGCGTATCCGGTCGCGATGGCCAGCGGAAGCAGCGCCTCGACCGGGTAACGCAGGACGGGCAGAAGCCCGACCTGCACCCCAGGGACCACCCGCCCCCAGGAGGCCAGCAGGAGCGAGAACACCGTCACCGTGGCGGCCCAGGCCCAGGCCCGGCGAGCCCGGGCACTCGCCCAGCAGGACGCGACGACCAGGACGGCGATCGCCTGGAGAGCCAGGATCGTCAGCACCAGCGGTGGGGTTGCGATCGCCGTGCCGTCACCGACCGGTGCCCAAGCCCAGGGCCCACCCGCCATCGACGGGGCGATCGCGGTGACGATGCCCCGGCCGACGAGCTCGACGGTGCCCGCGACGTCGACCTTCGGCAGCGCGTCGCGTCCCAGCCAGATACTCCAGCCCAGGTACGCCGCAATGAGGGCGCCGAGACCGAGCCACGAGGCCCACGCCGACCACCACCACCCCCGCAGCACCGACCGGACCGGCTGCCGATGACGGAGCACCACGGCCAGCCCGAGGCTCGCCACCGGGATCAGCAGGGCCTGGGGCGAGAAGGCCAGGGCGCAGGCGGTTGCCAGCAGCACCACCCCACCGGCGCGCGCCCGACCCGTGGGTCCTGCACGCTCGACGGCGCCGAGGCCCACCAGCATCCCGAGCTGGGCCGGCAGGCTCGCCAGACCCCCGGACCACCAGGCCGACACCGTTGCCGACACCGCTGCCAGGCTCACGACGGCGATGGCTGCCGTGCTCGCCCAGCGGTGGCCGAGCAGGCGCAGGAGCAGCCGTGCGGCCCCGACGAGGACGGCGACCTGGGCGGCCAGGAGCAGCGCCGAGGGAAGGAAGAACGAGGCTCCCGAGGTCCGTTCGATTGCCCAGGTCACCACCGCGGCTGCTGGTGCGGGCCAGCCCTCGACGCGGAAGCCGAGCAAGTCCCACGAGAGGTCCAACCGTGCGGCGCGCCCGAGCAGGATGTGGTCCTCGGCGAAGAAGAAGCCCGCCAAGGTCACCCAGGCCCGGACCATCACGGCCACGACGACGAGCGCCCAGGCAACGCGGGTCGCCGACCAGTACGCCTCACCCGTCTCGGCAGCGTCGCGGGGAGGCGGCCCGTGCTCGGTGCCCGGGCTCGGGCGCCTCACCGCTTCGCTCACGGGGCCAGGATGCCTCTACCCTGGGCCCGTTCTCACCCAGGGGGCTCCGCTGACCACCATCGACGCCAGGGACGGCACGTCGGGCACCGGCGCGCGATCGACGACGACCGGACCGAGGCAGCATGCGAGCACACAGACGCTGCGACGCATCGTCGTCGGGCTGTTCGTCGGCCACCTGCTGCTGCGAGGCGTGGTGTTCGGCAGCGCGTACTTCCAGCAGGACGACTTCGTGCTGCAGGGCCGGGCCGGGCGCCTCCCCCTGTTCTCCGGCGAGTACCTGCTGCACATCCACAGCGACCACCTCATGCCCGGGGGGTTCTTCCTTGCGGGGCTGACGGAACGGCTGGCGCCGCTCAACTACTGGGCGGTCCTCCTCCAGCTGCTCCTGCTGCAGGCGTTGGCCTCTTGGCTGACTGTGCGACTGCTGGTGAGGGTCTTCGGCCTTCGACCCCTCGTGCTCGCCCCCGTTGCGGTTGCCTTGTTCTCCCCGCTGACACTGCAGTCCTCGACCTGGTGGGCAGCCGCGCTCAACCTGCTGCCGGTCCAGGCGGCCGGCGCGGCTGCCGGGCTCGCCGCCGTGCGACTGGTCCGGACGGGGCAACGGCGGTGGGTGCTCGCCACCGTCCTGGCGACGGCCGCGGGGTTGGCCTTCGACAACAAGGCGGCGCTGATCCCCCTGGTCGTCCTCGGAGTCGCCTGGGTCGCCCGGCCCGACGAGAGCCGGCTGCTGCCGAGCCTGTGGCACCTGCTGCACCGGCACCTGCTGCTCTGGCTGGCACTGACGGCCACCACCGTCGGGTACCTGGCCCTCTACCTCTCCCTCGCCGACCCAGAACCTCGCAGCGTGGCCGACAGCAGCGAGGTGGTGCGCACCGCCTGGACCACGCTGATCCAGGGCCTGGTGCCAGCCGTCGCCGGCGGCCCGATCCGATGGACCGGCGAACCTGGGAGCGGCCTGGCCTGGGCGGACCCCCCGGTCTGGTTCGTCGTGGTGGCCCTGCACGTGGTGGTGCTCCTGGCCGCGTGGGGAATTCTGGACTCGAAGGTGGCCCGTCGCGCGTGGCTGGTGCTGGGCATCTACGTCGGCCTCGACCTGGCCCTGGTCGCCTTCGGCCGCAGCGGCCTGGTGGACACCATCGGGCTCAACCTGCGCTACACCGCCGACTCGATCCTGCTGGTCTCGCTGGCACTCGGCACCAGCCTGATGGCACCGCCCGGGATGCCCGAGGGCGCTCGAGCGGCCCGGGTCCGGGCATGGCTCGACGAACGTCCCCGCAAGAAGCTGGCGCTGGGGCTGGGGGCGCTCTACGGCTACGTGTTCGTCGCGGTGGTCTCGGCCATGACGTTGCTCGGACCCGTGAGCGACGCAGACTCGCGGACCTGGCTCGGGAACGTCCGAGGCTCCATCGAGGAGGTCGGGGGGGCGGTGACGGTCCTGGACGCCTCGGTGCCGGAGAAGATCTACTGGCCGCTGGGGTACCCGTACAACCAGCTCTCGTGGGTCCTGTCCCCGATCGACGAGGTGTCCATCGCCACCACGGTCGGTCTGCTGGGTGCCTTCGACGAGACCGGGACGCTCAAGGTCGCCGACGTCACCGGTGCGTCCAGCATCATCCGGCCCGACGGCTCCTTCTGCTGGCGGACCGGTGAGGACGGCGCTCTCGTGCGGCTGGAGCGACCGGTGTTCGACTGGCGCTACGTCATGAAGGTCGGCTACCTCGCGGAGGTCGACACGCAGACCACGGTGCAGCTCGGTGACGGCGACCCGGTCGAGGTCCCGATCGAGGGTGGCGGGGTGAACGACGTGTACGTCGACATCTCCGGCGGGGGCGACGTCGTCAGCTTCGGTCCCTCCCCGGACGGTGTCGACATCTGCGTGAACGCCGTGGTGGGTGAGGTCGACCTCACCGGCGCCTTGTGACCGGCAACGTCCCGCCTCCCTCCGCGAGGCAGCGCTCCATCCCCGTCCTGGAGTCCTACCGCGGCCTGGCCGCCATGATGGTGCTCACCACCCACGTCGCCTTCGTGAGCGGCGCCATCACCTGGCCGGTCGTGGGTCCGGTCCTGGGGCGGCTCGACTTCGGCGTCCCCCTGTTCTTCCTGCTCTCCGGGTTCCTGCTCGCCTCCCCATGGCTCCGTGCCGACCTGGCCGATGGACGTGAGCCGTCGGTGCGGGTCTACCTCCGCCGTCGGTTCGCTCGCATCTACCCCGCGTACTGGGTGATGCTCGCCGCCACCCTGCTCGTGCTGCCGGCCAACCAGGACGCCGACGCCGTGGACTGGCTGCAGTACGCGTTGCTCGTGCAGGAGTACGGCGGGACCGACGTCTCGACCGGCCTGACGCACCTCTGGAGCCTGTCGGTAGAGGTGGCCTTCTACCTGGCCCTCCCCGCCATCATGGTCGCCGCCGCCCGGGTTCCCTCCGGTCGCGACATCACCAGGGTGCGGCGCGTGCACCAGCTCGTCCTTGTCGCGCTGCTCCTCATCGGCGTGGGCAGCCGACTCCTCGCGCTCGGCCCCTTCGTCGGCACGGCCGCCGGGCTGTGGCTGCCCGCCTACCTGGACTGGTTCGCCCTGGGCATGCTGGCGGCGTTCGCTCGCGTCTCGCTCGACCCCGGTGCCCGCGACCGACAGCACCCGCCCCGGTGGACGCTCGGCCTGCGAGCGCTCGCCGGCGACGGCCTCACCAGCATCGCGTTCGGGGTCCTGCTGTTCGCCCTCGCCTGCACGCCGCTGGCCGGCCCGCTGACGCTGGACACCCCGACCGTGTGGGAAGGCATCATCAAGCACGTGCTGTACGGGGGCGCCGCGTTCTTCCTCCTCCTGCCCGGATTCCTCGGCCCCGACCGAGGGCCGGTGCAGCGGGCACTCGACGTCCCCGTCCTGCGTCGTCTCGGCCTCATCTCCTACGGGGTCTTCCTGTGGCACCTCATGCTGCTCGAGCTGCTGCGACCGGCGATGGGGATCGAGCAGTTCAGCGGCGGGTTCTGGCTGCTCTGGCCCACCACCGTGCTGGCGACCCTCGTGGTCGCCCAGGTGTCCTGGGTGACGCTGGAGGCTCCGGCTCAGCGTTGGTCTCACCGACCGCGGCTTCGCCAAGGAGCCAGAGCGGCAACCGACCAGGCGAGCAAGGCCGCCGTCGACACCAGCACCTGAAGCGGCACCGGCAGGTCCTGCGACTGCGGCCACGGCCACATCGCCGCGAGGGCAGCGCTGAGCAGCCCCGCCGAGCCCACCACCACCGGCACGGACCTGGGCCACCAACGACCGACGGCGAGCGCGACCAGCACCGCCACGACGCCCGACGGGCCGCCGGCCACCAGGGCAGCGCCCGCCACCACGACGCTCGTGAGCCCGACGGGCGCCTTGGCGTGGCGCGAAGGCCCACGTGTCGGCAGACGGGTGGCAGTCCGAGCCGGCCAGACCGCCAGCAGGATCAGCGCAGCTGCGGCAAGTGCGCCGACGACCAAGCCGACTCGGTAGGGGACTTGTGGCGCGTAGGTCAGCTCGACGGTCCCACTCGCGCCGACCGGGAGGAGGAACGCCTGACGCCAGCCGTCGACCCGCAGCCGCTGCAGCGGCTCACCAGCCAGCCGCGCCTGCCAGCCGGCGTTCGCGTTCTCGGTCGTCTCGAGGATGCGAGCCACCTGGGACTCCGGAATCTCGAGGGTCCGCGACGTCGGGCTCCACGCCTGGACGACTGGCTGGCGCAGCCGGCCCCTCGGCCGCTCGTCGGGCAGCAGCGCGACCTGCTCGAACAGGAACTCCGCACTGGCGCCGGCCACGATGCGATGCTCCCCCGCAGGCAGAGTCACCGGTTCGAACAGGCAGGGCTCAGCCACCAGGACGCTGCCGGCAAGCACCGCTGCCGCCGACGTGGCCACGGCCGTGTCGAGGACCGTCTCGCCTCCGCCGCTGAGGACGCGCACCCGCGGCCCCTCGCCACAAGGCACCTCGACGAATCGCTCCGACCGGGCCTGGCTGATCAGGTCCTGGGCGCCGAACACCCACAGCTCGGACACCCCGACCGGCAACGTCGTCGTCCCTTGAAGCAGCGGCGAACGCGACCGCAGGGGACTGACCGCCCCGAGCTCGATCGTCAGCCGGTCGGTGTCCACGGTCGGGAAGCGCAACCGCCCGCGCCGATCGACGAAGCCCTGGCGTGTCTGACCACCGGCACGAACCGTCACCTCCAGCGGCCGACTGGCAGCCAACGCGGGCAGCGTGGCCAGCTCCACCCCGGTGATGGCACGGCGTTCGGGCAGGCGCACCGTGATGGTCGGTGTGCGGTCCAGCGCGTCGGCCGTCCAGGCCGTCCCCGGGACTCCGTCGGTGAGGGCCAACGGACCGGACCGAGGGTCGGCGACCAGCTGTGAGGACGTGGAGACCTGCGCGGCACCACGGCGCGGCGCCAGCAACGCGTCGAGCGCCGCACCTGGTCGTGGGCGCACGAGGGCACGGACGGTGAAGTCGGCCGAGTCGGAGGTCGTGACGAGGCGGTCAAGCCCAGCCCGCTCCTCACCACTCACCGGCAAGGAGCCAGAGCACTGCACGCGGCGTTCGACCTCCAGGCACCCGGCTCGTTCACCCGTACGAGCACGCAGGACGATCGGTCCGTCGGCCGTCTCGCCCGCCGTCCGGACGGGCCGAGTCACCGCTGGCCCCTGGACGAGGACCTCCGCGAGCCCGAAGATGGTGGGCGCCACGTCTGCAGCGAGGCTCTCGAGCGTGACCCGGATCGTTCGCGTCGAGCCCGGGACGACCCCGACCGCCTGCGGTGTCTGGGTGAACCGCAGCGGGGTGCTGCGACTCCCCGCATCCGTCGTCACCCGCACCACCCCGAGCGGGCCACCCTCCTCCAGCAGCGACGTCTCAGCCGTGGTCACACGGCCTTGCGCGGGCAGCACGATGCTGAGCTCGTCGACCCCACGAGCCTCGGCCAGGTCCAGCTGCCACCACGAACCCACCACCGACTCGCCGCTGGCCACCGGCGTGCTCATCCACGCCGTCGCTGGGTCGCCGTCGAGCGCCGACCAGGGCTGAGTCGCCGGCACCTGACGAGTGCCGCCGTCCACCTCGGAGGAGGAGGAGGAGGCCGTCGCCACGCCGGTGGCCCACGTCGCCACCGCCTGGCGGTCCGTCGGCACGACGGGGAAGTAGTCGTGCACCGGCCGATCCTGGACGTAGGCGTCCTGGTCGGTCATGGTGGGGCTGCGGTTGTCCCGGATAGCCCCGAAACGGAACTCCGAGCGGCGGTAGGTGTCCGTGACCACCTGGTCGGGACTCAGCCCGGCGGCAGCACCCGACGCCTCGTCGCCGGCGATCACCAGGGGTCGGCTGGCGAGGGCGCCGGCCTCCAGCAGCGGGATCACCGACTCGGGACCCCCGTGCACCATCATCAGCTCATCGGCTCGACGCAGCTCGACACGTGGCTCACCGTCCTCAGCCTCGACCGACCACACCTCCAGCGCGGCCACGGCAGGCTGGAGCCCGTCGTCCACGACAAGCTCCTCGGTCCGGAAGGGTGGCAGCACGGGGCCGTACAGCTCGTCCAGGCGGAGTCCCGGAGATCGGTCCAACGCCTGCCGGATCAGGGCCGGCCTGGGTGGTTCGACAGCTGCGGCCAGGTCGTTGCGAACCACGAGCTCGGTGACGCCCATCCTGGTGAGCAGGGGTGCCAGTGCCCCCGACCCACGTCCACTCGCGAGGATCTCGTCGACCGCGTCCAGCAGGCGGATGTTCCCCGCGGAGCTCAGCGGCACCGCGTCACGGACGGCCCATGGCGTCGTGGCGATCGGTTGCAGAGGTTCGTCCTGGGTCCTGCCCCAGACGTACTCGGCGAACCCGGCGCCCGGGACGACGAGCGCCCGGCCGGTCCCTCGCGAGGCGAGGTCGGCAGCCACCTCGTCCCAGTAGCCCGGCACCTCGGCGTAGGTTCGCTCGGCCGTGAGCTGTCCGGACCAGAACGGCAGCCCGGCCACGAGGACCGCGACCGACGCGGCAGCGGCCACCCCCGTCCTCACCCACTGCGGCCGGTGCCCGGCCCGAACGGTGCGGAGCAGGTGCGCCAACGCCACCACCAGGGCGAGCCTGAGCACGGGGTCGCCCTTGTGGACGTTGCGCAGCGGGGCCAACGGGCCGTCCAGCAAGTCCTGGAAGGTCGACGCGAGGAACCCGTTCGTGGCGGCCGCGGCGCCGACGTGGCCGAAGGACAGCATGGCGACGCCGATCGCCGAGGCGCCCACCAGGAACGCTCGCTCGGGCAGGTCCGGGCGCGCCAAACCCAGGAGTCCCAGGGTGGCCACCACCCCCAGCGCCATGACCAGCAGCGGCTCGGCAACCAGCGACCAACCAGCCGGCCAGACCGGGCCGCTGGGGTCGCTCACGTAGGGGACCCAGTGCGAGGCACCGCGGAGCAGCGTCGCCGGTTCGTTCGGTCGCGTGGTGATCGCGGCGGACTCGATCCAGTCGAGGAAGGGGGGCGAGTAGCGACCGAGCAGCAGCAGCGGGATCGCCCACCACAGACAGGCGAGGCCGACGGCTGCTGACCACCAGGCGCTCAGCGTGGGCTGCAAGGGTCTGCGGGTCGCCAGCCACCACACCGCGAGGGCCAGGACGGCGACCGTCGCCACCGCGTTGACCGCTCCCATGGCCAGGACCGCGACCCCTGACCTGGCGGCCATCACACGCGGCGAGCGACCTCGGGACGCCAGGACGAGCGGCACCAGGACCCAGGGTGCCAGCGCCATGGGGATGACCTCGGCCGAGACGGGGCCCAACGTGCTGAGCATCCGCGGCGCCAGGGCGTAGGCCAGACCGGCGAGCACCGCGCTGAGGGTCGCCGGCTGCGCGCCGACGCCGGCTGCGGGCAGCAGCAGGCGGACCAGGCGGACGACCCCGAGGAAGGCCACGCACAGCAGCAGGCTCCACCACAGGCGTTGTACGACCCACTCCGGGAGATCGAGCAGGTCACCGGCGGCGAAGAACGGCCCCATCGGGAAGAGGTAGCCGTAGGCCTGGTTCTGCACCTGCCCGAAGAAGCCCAACGGCTCCCACAGCGTCATGGCGCGGCGCAGGAACTCGACCGGTGCGACGGTGAGGTCCAGCTTGGTGTCCGCGGCGATCTCACCCGGTGACTGCAAGAACGCGAAGGTGACCAGGAGCAGGCAGACCGTGGCGAGCCGGAACCTCCAGACCGTCGTGCTCACGTGACCCTCAGGACGAGGAGCAGGTTCCAGGTCAGGACCTCTCGCAGCACCGGCACCCGAACCACGCCGTGGGCCCACGTCGGCGCGTATCGAGGGATCGCCGCGACCAGCCCGACGCCGGGCGCGGAGCTCGCCCAGGCGATCCCGTCGCGGGCCGTCACCGCGAACAGCGAGGTACCGAAGCGGTTCTTGGGCTCCCGGCCGTACCGACGCCGGTATCGGCGCGCCGCGCGCGCACCGCCGAGGTAGTGCCACGGGGCCGTCTCGTGACCTCCCCAGGGCCCCCACCACACCGTGTAGGACAGGAAGACGACCCCGCCGGGTCGGGTCACCCGAACCAGCTCCTCAGCCATCGTCCACGGCGCTGCGACGTGCTCCAGCACGTTGGAGGAGAAGGCGATGTCGACGCTGTCGTCGGCGACGGGCAGGGCCGTCCCGCTCCCGAGCACCGTGTTGGGCCCGGGCTGACCGGCGGCGGAGAGCTCCCCCGCGTCGGCGTCCACCGTGGCGTAGCGGGCCCCCGCGGCGCCGAACGCCTCCCGGAAGAAGCCGGGACCCCCGCCGACGTCGAGCACGAGCGCATCCTGCAGCTGGGCGTACTGCATGAGCAGGCCCACCGAGTCCATCGCAAGGGTGCGGTAGAAGAAGGCCGGGTCGGACTGCTCCCGCCGGAAGGCCTGCAGCAGCGTGAGGCTCCGACGGGTGGAGCCAAGCGGCCACTGGGGGGCGGTCCGCTGGCCAGACTCGGGCACGGCCGATGACGCTACCCGACGGCTCGCGGCCCTCGGGTAGCGTCGGGACCCGCCGAACGACGCCGGAAGGAGGACAGGGTGCGGGTCGCGATGCTGTCGTGGCGCGACCTGTCCAACCCGGAGGCCGGCGGCGCCGAGCGGTACCTGACCCAGGTCGCCACCGGCCTGGCTGCGCGCGGCCACAAGATCACCGTCTTCACCGCCCGCCACCCCGGCTCCCGCGCGGCCGAGCGCCGCGACGGTGTCGACTACCGCCGCCAGGGTGGCAAGCTGAGCGTGTACCCACGCAGCAGCGCAGCCATGGCGATGGACTTCCGACGACGAGGTCGCGACGCAGGGGCCTTCGACGTCGTCGTCGACGTGCAGAACGGCGTCCCCTTCCTCAGCCGCCTTGCGACCAGGGTGCCCGTCGTGGTCCTCGTCCACCACGTCCACCGCGAGCAGTGGCCCGTGGTGTACGGGCACCCGATGGCCGACCTCGGCTGGTGGGTGGAGTCCCGGCTGGCCCCGGCGGTCTACCGCGGGTGCCAGTACGTCACGGTGTCCGAGCGAACCAAGGCCGACCTGACGACGCTGGGTGTCGACCCGGCCGCCGTCGCCGTGGTGCACAACGGGACGGACCCGCCACCGCCTGCCTCGTTGGGACTCCCCCGCGACGAGCACCCGCGCCTCATCACCCTCGGCCGCCTCGTCCCGCACAAGCAGGTCGAGCACGCCCTGCTGGTGACCGCTTCGCTTCGCCGTCATCTTCCGGTGAGCCTCGACGTCGTCGGGGGCGGGTGGTGGGCCCAGCGCCTGCACGAGATGGCCGATCGGCTCGGCGTGCGCGACGCCGTGACGTTCCACGGCCAGGTCGACGAGGCCACCAAGCACCGACTCCTGGCCAGTGCCTGGGTGCAGCTGCTTCCCTCGCTGAAGGAGGGCTGGGGACTCTCGGTGATGGAGGCCGCGACGCACCGGGTTCCCACCATCAGCTATCGGTCCAGCGGCGGGACCTCGGAGAGCATCGTGGACGCGAGCACCGGAGTTCTGGTGGAGGACCTGGGGGGCATGCTGGCCGCCGCCGAGGAGGTCCTCACGAACGCGCCCTACCGGACCAGGCTGGGCGAAGCAGCAGCGGCTCGGGCGTTGTCGTTCACCTGGGAGGCGACGATCGACGCGTTCGAGAAGGTGCTGCTGGAGCAGGCCGGGGGGGCCAGCCGCCGCTGACGGCACCCGCCGTCAGCGGCATGGTCAGCTGGTGCCGTAGCTCACCAACGGCTCGGTGACCGCCTGAGGAGACCCGTTGATGACGCCGGGAAGCGCGAAGGCAGTCACCGCTGCCAGCACTGCGCCGACAGCGAGCGAGATGATCGGACCCAGTGCACCACTCATCTGGCTGTACTCCCGCTCTCGTCGTCCGGCTCGTCGATCAGAGGGCCCGCGGTCTGTCCCGGCCGGAGGCCGTTCACGACCCTAGCAACCCTCGGGGCTGTACGCCACCGTCGCCGAGCCACGACGAGCAGGCAGACCAGCAGGAAGCCGACCGCGAGGGCGTCGACGGTCAGGACGAGCGGCGACCAGCTCGCCCATGCGCTGTCGTCCCCCCGAGCGAGGCCAGGTTCGCCCACGCGGTAGAGGCGAACCTCTCCGTCGACGAGGACGAGGTCGGCCCCTTCGAGCAGGCCCTCGGGTACCGCACCTGGGGTGCTCTCCTCGACCATGAGCCACCCGATCGCGAGCGGTGGCAAGGTCTCGGTCGCCGGCCGCCCCGACTGCAGCGCGGCCCCGACCAGCCGTGCACGCGGGTCCTCGCCCTCCACCACGACCTGCTCCCCAGCAGGACCCCCGACCCGGACCGGGAGGTCCGACGAGGCCCGCACGACCCGATCGAGGAAGCGAGGAGCGGGGTCGAGCACGACACGTCCCGGGTTCCAGCCGAACTGTCGGAAGGGCTGCCAGGGCAGGCTGGCCACCTCGGTGTCGTCCCCGCGCCCGGCCTCCTGGACGAGCAGGGTGCGAGCGTTGGCCCAGCCGTCGGGGTAGTCAACCGGGCTGATCCGGCCCGCGACGCCCCACGCCAGGTCGGGCATCGCAAGCAGCGGCAGCAGCGCAAGCCCACCGACCAGCGTTCGACGGGCGACTCGGTCGGCGGCCCTGGCGCCCAGTCGGTGCGCGCCGCGTGGCGCACCAGCGGCCAGCAGCACGGCCAGCGGCGCGACCAGCCGTTGCCCGTCGCGCAGCAGTCCGGCGCCCGGGAGGTGGACGACGAGCCAGGCCAGGGAGTCCGGGAGGAGGGCCCCCCAGGAGGCCAGCACCAGCCCGAGCGCAGCAGCCACGAGCAAGCCGAGTGCACCGCCGCCCCAGGCGCGCCGCAACGCCGGGAAGCCGGCCGTGGCGAGGGCCACCAGGACAGCGGTGAGGACGAGGGCCGCGATCGTCCCCCTGCTGCCCGGCACGGCCTCGGAGTTCCAGACCCCACCGAGGCCCACCAGGCTCACCGCAACCCCGAGCGCCGTGTCACCGAGCGGCGTGTCCCCCTGTGCGGCGAAGAGGTCGATCGCTTGCGGGTCGCTGCCGGCCGAGGTCCCGATCGCCGCAGTGGCCCCGTCGAACGCCGCCAGCAGCCCCGGCAACCACCAGGGTGCGTTGAGGACCGCCCAGCCGACCAGGTACCCCAGCACGCGCCGGCCCCAGCGGCGACCGCCGGGCCAGGCCAGCACGGGCAGCACGGTGAGCAGTCCGATCAGACCACCGCCGGGCGTGAGCGCGGCGAGCCCGGTCCATGCCATCAGGCTCAGCCCGGGCGTCCGAACGCCTTGAGTCGCGGAGTCCCCCCGCCAGGACAGGGCAGCGGCCACGGCCCACGGCAACGCCCCGTATCCCAGCAGGAGGGACCAGTGCCCCAGCCCCAGCCGCTCGGCCACGTAGGGGTTCCACAGCATGATCGACGCGCCGCCGATGGCGACCAGGCGACTCGCGCGAGGGCTCAGGTCGAGCGCGACCGTCGCGAGTCGCGCTCCGCCGAGCCCCGCGAGCACGAGAGCCGACGCCAGCGCGATCCGCTGCACGATCGCACCGTCGAGCAGCGTGGTGACCCCGGCCATGACCGCGTCGACGGGGACTGCCCGGGGCAAGGCCGTGCCGAGCCCGAACGCGTCGGGGACCACGGGGTGCTGCGGGGCGAAGACCATGTCCCCGGTCAGCGCGTAGCCGGGCCGGACCAGCGGCGCCAGGACGAGCACCGTCAGCCCGCCGACCCACGCCAGCACGGCCGGACTTCGCCACGAGGGAGGCACTCGACGCGCAGGCACGGGGACAGCCTCTCGTGCGCAGGCCGCGGATGACGGGCCGACTAGGTTGTACCGCGGTTCCCCTCCCGGAGCCCGCGGCAGCCAACAGCCACGGGAAGGACGAGGCGTGGTGTCGGTCGAGCAGGCGAAGACCGCCGGTGGTGGGCCCTCGCACGCCCTGCCTCCGGTCCTGGCTGCCATGCGCCCGGACCAGTGGATCAAGAACCTGCTGGTGCTTGCAGTGCCCGTGGCGGCAGGGGAGATCGCCCAGCTCGACGTCCTGCTCGCCAGTGCGATCGCGTTCGCTGCCTTCTGCCTTGCCGCGTCGGCGGGCTACCTGCTGAACGACGTGCTCGACCTCGAGGCTGACCGTGCGCATCCGCGCAAGCGCCTGCGGCCGGTGGCTTCGGGCCGGCTTCGTCCGGCAACAGCGCTCGGGGCTGCCGCCGTGCTCGCCCTGGCCTCGGTGGGAGTCAGCACCCTGGCCAGCCCCTCCCTGGTCGTGGCCGTGGTGACCTACCTCCTCATCACCGGGTCCTACAGCCTCGGGCTCAAGCACCAACCCGTCGTGGACCTTGCCCTCATCACGGGTGCCTTCCTGGTCCGGGCGGTGGCTGGTGGGGCCGCCGCCGAGCTCCCGGTCTCGCAGTGGTTCCTCATCGTGTCCGCGTTCGCCGCGCTCTTCCTGGTCACGGGCAAGCGCTACTCCGAGCTGCTGCTGCTCGGCGACGAAGCGGTCGCGGCGAGGCCGTCCCTGGCCGGCTACACCGCCAGCTACCTGCGGTTCCTCTCCGGGGTCGCAGCAGCGGTGGCGATCACCGCCTATTGCCTGTGGGCCTTCGAGGTCGGTGGCCGGACCGGATACACGACCGCCCCGTGGGCCCAGCTGTCGGTGGTCCCCTTCGTCGTCGGGCTGCTCCGCTACGCCCGGGACATCGACGCGGGGACGGCGGGTGCGCCGGAGGAGATCGCCCTGCGCGACCACGTCCTGCAGGCCCTCGCTCTCACGTGGCTCGTCCTGTTCTCACTCGGGGCCTTCGGTGTCTGAGACGGTCCTGTCCGGCTGGGGTCGGACCGCTCCCTCACGAGCACAGGTGCGTCGCCCGGCGTCCGTGGACGCGGTGCTCGACCTGCTGGCAGCGCCGACTGGCCAGGCGGGGCGACGCGGGGTGCTGGCACGAGGGCTGGGGCGGTCCTATGGCGATGCCGCCCAGAACGCCGGTGGAGTCGTGCTGGACCTGGACGCGCTCCGGTTGGCAGACGGGCAACGCCTTCGCATCGACGCCAGCGGCACCCTGACGGCCACCGCCGCAGTGACCATCGACGAGGTCCTGCGGACCGGGGTCCCCCTCGGGTGGTTCCCGCCCGTGACCCCCGGCACCCGAGCCGTCACGCTCGGGGGTGCGCTGGCAGCCGACGTCCACGGGAAGAACCACCACGTCGACGGCACGATCAGCGCGTTCGTCGACGAGATCGAGCTCGTGACGCCGACGGACGGGGTTCGACGCCTGCGGCCAGGGCCACGACCAGGCTCGCCCGACGCAGCGAGCACCGAGGACGAGGACTTCTGGGCCACCGTCGGGGGGATGGGCCTGACCGGTGTGATCACCGAGGTGACGCTGCGGCTCAAGGAGGTCCCCTCCCCCTGGATGCTCGTGGACACCGTTCGGGCACCTTCGCTCGAGGTGCTCCTGGACACGGTGCAGCAGGCAGAGCACACCCATGACTACGTGGTGGCCTGGGTCGACTGCCTCGCCGGTGGGCCCAGCGCCGGACGTGGCGTGCTCACCGCCGGCACTCACGCGCCGGCGTCCCTCGCCCCGCCACGTGCACCGTCCCTGCCGGCGAACGAGCGCGTCGTCGTCCCCGACTTCGTCCCCGGCGTGATGCTGAATCGCCTCACTTCGCGCGCCTTCAACGAGGTCTGGTTCCGCAGGGCCCGCCCCGCCCGCGAGGTGCCAACACGAATCGGGACCTTCTTCCACCCGTTGGACGGCATCGGGTCCTGGAACCGCCTCTACGGTCGCGACGGATTGGTCCAGTACCAGGTGGTCGTGCCAGGCCCGGGCAGTGTCGAGGAGCTGCTTGCCGAGATCAGGAGGTCGGCCGTGCCGGTCTTCCTGGCCGTGCTGAAGACGTTCGGTTCGGCCAACCCGGCTCCCCTGTCCTTCCCACGTCCGGGGTGGACGCTGGCGGTGGACATCCCCGCCCGAACGCCCGGGCTGGGCGGTGCGCTGGACCGGCTGGACGCGATCACGCTGACGGCCGGCGGACGCACCTACCTGGCCAAGGACGCCCGCGTACGCCCGGAGGCACTGGCAGCCATGTACCCGGCGCTTCCACGGTGGCGCGCGACTCGCGATCGGCTCGACCCCGAGCACGTCCTGAGATCGGACCTGGCCAGGAGGCTGCTGCTGTGATCGATGCACTTGGCCGTCCGCAGTCGCTGCTGCTGCTGGGCGGGACGTCGGAGATCGGCACCGCGATCGCGGCCCGACTGCTGCGCGAGGCCGGGCTTCGGCTCGTCCTCGCGGGGCGAGCGCCGGAGGCGCTGGCCGAGGCCGCCGGCCGGCTGTCCGACCAGCTGCCCGGAGTCGTGGTGGAGACGATCGAGCTCGACGCCGATGTCCCTGAGGAGCACCGCGCCGCGCTCGAGCAGGTCTTCGGCACCGGCGACATCGACGTCGTCGTCCAGGCGGTCGGTGTGCTGGGAGACCAGGTGGCGGCCGAGGACGACCCCTCGGTCGCCGTCCAGGCCGCCCGGACCAACTACGTCGGAGCGATGTCCCTGACGCTGCATGCCGCGTCTCTGCTGGAGGCCCAGGGCCACGGCAGGATGGTGGTCCTGTCCTCGGTCGCCGGGCTGCGTGGGCGTCGCAGCAACTACGTCTACGGATCGAGCAAGGCGGGCCTCGACGTGCTTGCGCAGGGCCTCGGGGACCGCCTGGCCGGGACGGGTGTGGAGCTCCTGCTGGTGCGTCCCGGCTTCGTCCGCACGCGGATGACGGAGCACCTGCCCGAGGCGCCACTGGCAACCGACCCGGCTTCGGTCGCGGAGGCGGTGGCCACCGGGCTGGCCCGTGGTCGCCGTGTCGTCTACGTCCCCCCGCTGCTGGGCCCGGTCATGCTGGTACTGCGGGTGCTGCCGTCGCCGGTCTTCCGACGGTTGGACCTGTGAGCGCCGCGGCCCGACGGGTGGGGTCAGGCCGGCCCCTTCGAGCCTGGTGAGGATGCCCGGCAGCACCACGGTGCGTGGCACCGTGGCAGTCGCGGCCGCGACCGGCGTCACCAACGTGCTGGGCTACGTCCTCACGGTCGTCGCCGCCCGCGCGCTGGTTCCGGCGGACTTCGGGGCCTTCGGGGCCCTGCTGGCCATCACCATCGTCGGCAACGTCGCCGCGCTGGCGGTCCAGGCGGTCTCCGCGCGAGCCGTCGTGCAGGGGCACAGCGCCGGTGTCCCCAGGACGGGCCTCGCCACGGCTGCCGCCGTCCTGCTCCTCGGAGTCGCCGCTGCCGTGCCGATGACCGTCCTGCTCGACCTCGCCGACCTGCTCCCGGCCATCGCGGTCGCGGCAGCGGTCGCCGCGCTGGCGGTGAATGCCGTCCCGATCGGGGCGGCGCAGGGGCGCGAGGCATTCGACCGACTCGCCGCCCTCATCCTGGCTCAAGGCCTCCTGAGGGTCGGCTGCGGCGTCCTCGGCCTCGTCCTCACCCGCACGGTCACCGGGGCGACGGTCGGGATCGCCGGGGGGCTGGTCGTGTCCGCAGCCATCGCCTGGGTGTGGGAGCGACCGGTGCTCAGCCGCGAGCCCGGCGCCGGTCACGGGCGCAGCGTCGCGGAGGCGGCGGCGGTCCTGCTCGGCTTCTCGGTGCTGGCCAACATCGACGTCGTGCTCGCCCGAGGCGTCCTGTCCCCCGCCGACAGCGGCCTCTACGCCGCCGGGTCGATCGTCACGAAGGTCGCGTTCTGGCTCCCGCAGTTCGTCCCGCTCCTCGTCTTCCCATCGCTGAACGACGCGAGGAGGCGAAGCTCGGCGCTGCGCCTCGGCCTGCTGGCGGTCCTGGTCTCAGGGGTCCTGGTCGTGATCGTCAGCGCCGCGCTCGCCGAACCGATCCTCGGCGTCGTCGCCGGAGCGCAGTACGTGGCCGTGGCCCCGCTGCTGGGCTGGTTCGCCGCCCTGGGCGCGACCCTCGCCATCGCGCAGGTGGGTGTCTACAGCGGGATCGCCCGCTCGGACCGAGCCACCACGGCACTGGTGTGGGCTGCTGTCGTGGTGATCGCCGCGGTGGTGCTCGCCGGGCCGCCCGACGTCGGCTTCGTCGTCCGCACCGCCTGGGCCGTCGCCGCCGTCCTGGCCACCGTGATCGTCCTGCGCGAGTCGCGGCTCCGGGTGGAGGTCGCGGCCAGCCAGCCCTAGTCCGGCGGGACGTCGCCCAGGCCGGGCTGGGGGCTCGACTGGGGGCTCGACTGGGGGCTCGCGTCCGGGTCGGGAGACGGTGTCGGTGTCGGTGTCGGTGTCGGGCTGGGCGTCGGGGTGGGTGTCGGGGTGGGCTTCGGGGTGGGCTTCGGGGTGGGCTTCGGGGTGGGCTTCGGAGTGGGCTTGGGCGTCGGCTCCGGCTTGGCGTCCGGGTCCGGCGGCGTGAGCCCGCCGTCGCCCTTGCCACCCTTGTCGTCACCCTTCGTGCCCGGCTGGCCCTTGCCCTCGTCCTTGCCCTGTTCCTTGCCCTGTTCCTTGTTCTTGTTCTTGCCCTTGTCCTTGTTCTTGCCCTTGTCCTTGTTCTTGTCCTTGTCCTTGTCTTGTCCTTGTCCTTGGCAGGCGGGTCACCGCTCGGCAGGGCCACAGGAGTCGCCCGCCCGGACGCATAGGCCTCCGACCAGGCCAGCACCGTGTCGACGTAGATCTTGGACTGGTTGTAGGAGAACAACGCGCGACGCAGGTCGTCGGTCTGGGACAGGTCGCCGGAGCCGAGGCACAGGTATCGGGCGGTGGCGCCGGCCGCGTCGTCGACGTCGTGCGGGTCCCGCTTGCCGTCCCCGTCGACGTCGACGCCGACATAGGCCCACGTACCCGGGATGAACTGCATCGGGCCGACGGCGCGGTCCCAGACGTCGTCCCCGTCCATCTTGCCGCCGTCGGTGTCGCGGATCGCGGCGAAGCCGTTGCCGTCGAGCACCGGTCCCAGGATGCGCTCCCAGGTGACACCGTCGGCATACACCCGACCACCACGAGCGTGGCCGGACTCGACCTGGCCGATGGCGGCCACCACCGTCCACGACAGGCCACAGCCACCCCAGGCAGACACCCCCCGCTGGTATGCCGCCAGAAGCCGCTGCGGGATGCCGAGCGAGCCCGTCGGCGACGGCCCGTTGGGAGTCGCGCGTCGGGTGTCCGGGTCTCGCTGGGCCTCGTCCCGCTTCTTGTCCTGCTGGGCCTTGCGCTGCTGCTTGCGGCCGACCTGTTCCTGCGTCTCCCCGGCGGCGGGCTGGGTCCACGTCCAGGGAGCGCGTGCATCAGCGGCGATGTCAGGCGCCACCGGGACCGGGAGGGTCACCATCCGTACGCTCGGGAACAACGTGGCCGGCGAAGCCGGGTAGGCCGTCGGCACGGTGGCGTCGACGGGATCGGGGGCTGCCGCTCCGCCGGCTGCGGCCCCAACCGCGACCATCGCGACAGCCGTCGCCAGACCGGCCATCCCCACCAGTCGACGCATCGTTCCCTCATTCCGGCGGTCACCCCGCCTCGTCGCCAGGCCACCAGCCGAGCGCGGCCGACACCACATTCTTGCGGCCCGAACCAGCATCATCCCTCAGCGCGTCGCCGTCCACCCCATCGAGGGTGGAAATCGAGACGAACGTGTGATCAGCCGAACGACGGATCCCCCGGCCCGGACCCTCAGTGCGCCGCCTCGTCCCAGCTGTGGCCGACGCCGACCGAGACCTCCAGCGGCACGCGCAGGTCCGCCGCCGCACCCATCTCCTCGCGGAGCATCTCCACCAGCCGCTCCTGCTCGCCGGAAGCCACCTCCAGCACCAGCTCGTCGTGCACCTGAAGCAGCATCCGCGACTGCATCCCCGACCGACCCAGCGCCCCGTCCACCCGCAGCATGGCCACCTTCACCAGATCAGCCGCCGAACCCTGGATGGGTGCGTTGAGCGCCATCCGCTCCGCCATCTCCCGGCGCTGGCGGTTGTCGGACGTGAGGTCCGGGAGGTAGCGACGCCGCCCGAGGATCGTCTCGGTGTAGCCGGTGCGTCGTGCCTCCTCCACCACCCCCTGCAGGTAGTCCCGCACACCCCCGAAGCGGGTGAAGTACTCGTCCATGAGCGCTTGCGCCTCGCCCACCTCGACACCGAGCTGGCGAGAGAGCCCATAGGCGGACAGCCCGTAGGCAAGCCCGTAGTTCATCGCCTTGATCTTGGCCCGCTGCTGAGGACTGACGTCCGCAGCGCCGACGCCGAAGACCGATGACGCCGTCGCGGCGTGGAAGTCCTCACCGGAGCCGAACGCCGCGATGAGGTCGGCATCCTCGGACAGGTGCGCCATGATCCGCATCTCGATCTGGCTGTAGTCCGCGGTCAGCAGCGACTCCATCGCGTGCCCATCCCGGCTGCCCACGACGAAGGCCGCTCGGATCCGACGTCCGGCCTCGGTGCGGACCGGGATGTTCTGCAGGTTCGGGTCGGTGGAGGACAGCCGGCCGGTCGCCGCGATCGTCTGGTTGAACGTGGTGCGGATCCGGCCGTCGTCGTCGACGCACTTGAGCAGCCCCTCGACCGTCGTGCGGAGCCTGGTGGCGTCCCGATGCCGCAGCAGCGCCTCCAGGAAAGGATGAGCCGTCTTGGCGAACAGGTCTGCCAGCGCCTCCGCATCGGTGGTGTAGCCGGTCTTGGTCCGTTTGGTCTTCGGCATGCCGAGCTCGTCGAACAGCACCACCTGCAGCTGTTTGGGCGAGCCGAGGTTGACGTCGTGTCCGATCGCGGCGTAGGCGTCCTGCGCTGCTTGGCCCACCTCCTCGGCGAAGACCCCCTCCAGCTGCTCGAGGGCGTCGACGTCGACGGCGATCCCGGCCTGCTCCATCCGGGCGAGCACGAGCACGAGCGGCAGCTCGACGTCGCGCAGGAGACGGTCCCCGCCGCGGTCGGCCAGCTCGGCCTCGAGCGCCCCAGCCAGCTCGCGCACCGCGGCGGCCCGGGCGACCTCGAGCTCGGCGCGCTGCTGCTCGTCACCTCCGTCGAGGGAGAGCTGGCCCCCCGAGCCCGCCGCTGCCTCGGGCAGCGCCTGGCCGAGGAACCGGACAGCGAGGTCCTCGAGGTCGTAGGACCGCTGCCCTGGCAGCGCCAGGAAGGCGCTCAGCGCGGTGTCGGCCGCCAGTCCCGCCAGCGACCAGCCATGCGCCGCCAGGGCGAGCAGCGGTCCCTTGGCGTCGTGCAGCACCTTCGGCCGGGCCGCGTCTGACAGCCAGGTGCCCAGGGCGAGGTCATCCTCCGGGCTCACGGCAGCGGGGTCGAGCCATGCGCCGTGGCCGTCGGCGGTCGCGAGCGCCACGAGCTCGAGCTGCCCGCCCCCACGACCCCACGTGCCCCGGACCGACAGCCCGCACGGCACGTCGTCGTGCGTGTGCACCCGCAGCCATGCGTCCAGCCCGTCGCGCGCCGGCTGGTCGACATGGACCTCGACCGTGCTCTGCGTCTCGTGCTCGTCGGGGGCCAGCGTCTGCCAGAGCCGGTCCCGCAGGACGCGGAACTGCAACGTGTCGAAGAGCTGGTGCACCGCCTCGCGGTCCCACTGCCGAACCTCCAGGTCCGCCACCTCGACGTCGACCGGCACGTCCCGGACGAGCTCGGTGAGCCGCCGGTTCGTCAGCACCTGCCCGAGATGGGCCCGGAGCCGCTCACCCGCCTTCCCCTTCACCTCGTCCACCCGTGCGACCAGGGACTCCAGCGAGCCGAACTCGCCGATCCACTTGGCGGCCGTCTTCTCACCCACGCCGGGGATGTTCGGCAGGTTGTCCGACGGATCGCCGCGCACGGCCGCGAAGTCCGGGTACTGCGCCGGAGCGAGGCCGTAGCGCTCCTGCACGGCCGCCGGGGTCATCCGGGCGAGCTCGGACACACCCCGCTTGGGGTAGAGCACGGTCAGGTGGTCGCTGACCAGCTGGAAGACATCGCGGTCCCCGCTGCAGACCAGGACGTCCAGGCCCGCGCCCAAGGCGTGCTCGGCCAGGGTGGCGATGACGTCGTCGGCCTCGAACCCGGGAGCCTCGACCGAGGGGATCCGCAGCGCCGTCAGCACCTCCTTCACCAGCGCGACCTGGCCACGGAAGTCCTCCGGGCTGCTGGCCCGGTTGGCCTTGTAGTCGGGGAACTCGCTGGAGCGGAAGGTCTCCCGAGAGACGTCGAAGGCGACGGCGACGTGCGAGGGTCGCTCGTCGCGCAGGACGTTGATGAGCATCGCGGTGAAGCCGTACACCGCGTTCGTGGGTTGACCGGTCGTCGTCGAGAAGTTCTCCACCGGCAGTGCGTAGAAGGCCCGGTAGGCCAGGGAGTGACCGTCGAGCAGCAGCAGGCGCGGTCGCTGAGCGGGGTCCACGCCGGGCATGGCCAGCAACCCTAGTCGTGCCTCCTAGGCTTGGACGCATGACGTTGGCTGACCACATCCCCGTCGCTCCGCTGGACGAGAAGCTCGGCATCACGGTTCTCGAGGCCACGGCCGAACGGGTCGTCGCCAGGATGCCGGTTGCCGGCAACACCCAACCGTTCGGGCTGCTCCACGGTGGGGCGTTCATGGTGCTGGCCGAGAGCCTCGGGTCGATCCTGTGCTCGATCCAGGCGTGGCCGGATCGCGTGCCGGTGGGCACCGACGTGAACGGCACGTTCCACCGCGCCGTCAGCTCTGGGCACGTCACCGGTGTGGCCACCATGATCCGCGCCGGCCGCCAGCTGGCGACGGTCGAGATCGTGATCTCCGACGACGAGGGGCGCCGCGCCGCGACGGCACGCCTCACCTGCTTCCTGCGTCCCCTGGACGACGAGGCGCGGGCCAAGGCCGCCGAGGCGTCGAGGCCGGAGCCCTCAGCGCAGCGCCCATGACGGGGGGCGGAGGATGCTTGGCCTCGGCACGCTGATCAACGTCCTGGCCGTGCTGGCCGGGGCCGGTCTCGGTGCGTCGGCGGGCCACCGGCTGCCCGACCGCGCCCGCGACGTCGTGATGGACGCCCTCGGGCTGGTGACCCTGCTCATCGGAGCGCTGACGGCGCTCTCAATCCGTGACCCGGCCTTCGCCGCGCTGGTCGGCGACAGCGGCACGGTGCTCGTGACGCTCGGGGGGCTGGTGGTGGGCGGCATCCTCGGCGCGACGCTCCGGCTGGAGCAACGCCTGGACCAGATCGGCTCCCGGCTGCACCGGCGTTTCGTCCCGGCCGGGGCGAGCGAGTCCAAGCGACGGTTCGTCGACGGGTTCGTCACCGCCTCGCTGGTGTTCTGCGTCGGTCCGCTCACCATCCTCGGCTCGGTGTCCGACGGGCTCGGCCTAGGGATCGACCAGCTCGTCCTCAAGTCCGTGCTCGACGGGTTCGCCGCACTCGCCTTCGCCGCCACGTTCGGCTGGGGGGTCGCAGCCAGCGCCCTCACGGTGCTCGTCGTCCAGGGGACGATCACGCTGCTGGCCGTGGCCACCGGAGACGCGCTCGCGCCCGGCGTCGTGGCAGCCATGTCCGCCGCGGGCGGGTTGCTCCTCGTCGGCCTCGCGCTGCGGTTGCTGCGCGTGCGCGACGTCGCCGTGGCGGACCTGCTGCCGGCACTGCTCGTCACCCCGTTGCTGACCGTGGCCGTCGGGGAGCTCCTGGGCCGTTCGGGCTGAGGGTCGAGCGCCTCCCACCGTTGACGTGCCGCCGGGGCTATGCTCGCGCCCGATTGGTCGGACATCGGCGTCCGGCACCCCCGATGTCCGAGTCGACCGGTGCGATCGTCGCCGCCGGCAACCGAGACGAGGAGCCGCCTCGTGCCAAGGCCCGCATCGATCGCGCTCGGTGTGCTGGTGAGCCTGCTCGCGGTGCTGGGCGGCCTGTTCGGCGCCAGCGCCGCCTACGCCGAGGGGGAGTCGGTCCGTGGCAACCTCAAGTCCGAGGGCGAAGGCGTCCCCGATGTCACCATCACCGTGGCCACCCCGGACGGGACCGAGATCGCAACCGTCCAGACCGACCCGGACGGCGCCTGGTCGGTCCCGGTCCCCGAGCCCGGCGACTACGTCGTCACACTCGACGTGACGACCCTCCCCGCCGAGCTGCCAGGGGTTCGTGAGGACGTCGTGCCGACGACCGTGAACCCGCAGCAGACCAAGGCGGTGCTCTTCGTCGTCGGCGACCCGGACACCGAGGTCGGTGCCGGGGCTGCGGCCGGAGCAACCGGAACCTGGGACCGAGCTGCCCAGCTCGCGGTCGAAGGTCTGCGGTTCGGCCTCATCCTCGCCCTGGCCGCCCTCGGGCTGTCGATGATCTTCGGGACGACCGGGCTGACGAACTTCTCCCACGGCGAGCTCATCACCTTCGGGGCCATCGTCGCTTGGTGGATCAACAGCGCCGGGCTGCACATCGCCCTTGCTGGGCTGCTCGCCGTCATCATCTCCGGGGCGTTCGGCTGGGCCCAGGACTCCGGCCTGTGGAAGCCCCTGCGCAACCGCGGCACCGGCCTGATCGCTGCGATGATCGTCTCCATCGGGCTGGCGCTCTTCCTGCGCTACCTCTACCTCTATCTCTTCGGCGGGGAGACCCGCTCGTACACCGAGTACGCGACCCAGGCAGGGGTCTCCCTCGGGCCGGTCACCCAGGCCCCCCGCGACTACTGGTCGATGGGCATCGCGGCGATCGCGCTGGTGCTGGTGGTGCTCGCGCTGAGCAGGACACGGCTCGGCAAGGCCACCCGAGCCGTGTCCGACAACCCTCCCTTGGCCTCAGCCTCGGGCATCGACGTGGACCGCGTCATCCGGCTCGTGTGGATCGGTGGTGCTGCGCTGGCGGGCCTGGCCGGCGTGCTGCTCGGGCTGTCCCAGCAGGTGAACTACCAGATGGGCTTCCAGTCCTTGCTGCTCGTCTTCGCCGCGGTGATCGTCGGCGGGCTCGGCACGATCTGGGGCTCCATCCTGGGCGCCGTCCTCGTCGGGATGTTCATCCAGCTCTCGACGCTGGTGATCCCGCCGGAGCTGAAGAACGCCGGCGTCCTGGCCGTGCTCATCGTGGTGCTGCTCATCAGACCCCAAGGCCTGCTCGGCCGACGAGAGCGGATCGGGTGAGGGGGTCGCGATGAACTGGCTCAGCATCTTCAGCAACACCCTCGAGGCCGCCATCGGCACCGACATGATCATCTACTGCCTCGCCGCGATCGGGCTGAACGTCCAGTTCGGCTACGGCGGGCTGCTCAACTTCGGGCAGGCCGCGTTCGTGGGCGTGGCCGCGTACGGCCTGGCCACGTCCGTGGCCACCCTGGGTCTGTCCTTCTGGACCGGCATCGCCGTCGGCCTCGGGGCGGTGGTGGTCCTCGCGGTGCTGCTCGGCATCCCGACGCTGCGGCTGCGCGCGGACTACCTCGCGATCGTCACGCTGGCCGCGGCCGAGATCATCCGGCTCACGTTCCGCTCGGTGACGCTGCGGGACACCTTCGGCGGCTCCGACGGCCTGCAGGGCTTTGCCGACGACTTCTACGCGCTCAACCCCTTCACCAGCGGCATCGACACGGGGCTCATCAGCTTCGACGAGCGGCGGCTCTGGATCGTCACGGTGGGGTGGGTCCTCATCGTGCTGGCCTCGCTCATGGTGTGGGCCCTCATGCGCAGCCCCTGGGGACGCGTGCTGAAGGCAATCCGCGAGGACGAGGACGCGGTACGCAGCCTGGGCAAGAACGTCTACGGCTGGAAGCTGCAGGCGCTGCTCATCGGTGGTCTGCTGGGCTCGATGGGCGGCTTCGTCTTCGCCCTCGCCTTCGCAGCCGTGCAGCCGGACTTCACCGCCTCGGACTTCACCTTCTTCGCCTACACGATCCTCATCCTCGGCGGCGCTGCCCGAGTGTTCGGCCCGATCCTCGGCGCGATCATCTTCTGGGCGCTGCTCGCCTTCTCCGACAACGCGCTGCGCAGCGCGCAGAGCCAGGACCTCATCCCCGACTGGCTGCTCGGGCCGACCGACGCCGGGGCGGTGCGCTTCATGATCGTCGGTGCCGTCCTCGTGCTGTTGATGGTCTTCCGCCCGCAGGGGATCCTGGGGGACCGGAAGGAGATCCAGCTCGATGCCCGCTGACCTGCCCGACCAGGACGTCGCCACCACCGGGCCCGCGCACGCGGCCGCACTCTCGGCACTCGCCGACGTGCCTCAGACCCCGGGGTCGGCGAAACCGGACCCGATTCTCGTCGTCGACGGGGTCCAGCGGCGCTTCGGCGGGCTCACCGCGGTGAACGTCGAGCACATCGAGGTCCAGCGAGGGGCGATCACCGCGCTCATCGGCCCCAACGGCGCCGGCAAGACGACGTTCTTCAACCTCCTGACCGGCTTCGACCAGCCCGACGAGGGCGCGTGGCAGTTCAACGGTCGTGAGCTTGCCGGCGTCCGCGCGCACAAGGTGGCGCGTCTGGGGATGGTGCGGACGTTCCAGCTGACGAAGGCCCTGTCACGGCTCACGGTGCTGGAGAACATGCGCCTGGGCGCCACCGACCAGAACGGCGAGAGCGTGTGGCGGGCCATGTTCCCGTTCTTCTGGCGCAGCCAGGAACGCGACATCACCGAGCGGGCCGACGAGCTGCTCGCCCGCTTCAAGCTGGACACCAAGCGGAGCGACTTCGCCGGCAGCCTCTCCGGCGGGCAGCGCAAGCTGCTCGAGATGGCCCGCGCGCTCATGGTGCGTCCGGAGATGGTCATGCTGGACGAGCCGATGGCGGGGGTGAACCCGGCCCTGACCCAGTCGCTGCTCGGGCACGTGAAGGACCTACGCGAGCAGGGGATGACCGTGCTGTTCGTCGAGCACGACATGGACATGGTGCGCGACATCGCGGACTGGGTGATCGTGATGGCCCAGGGAGCCGTGATCGCCGAAGGCCCGCCAAGAGCCGTGATGGCCGACAACGCCGTGATCGACGCCTACCTCGGTGCCCACCACGAGGCCGACCTCGCCCACCTGACGCCCGCGCTGGCTGAGGAGCTCGAGGAGGAAGCCGCCGAGGAGCTCGCGACGAGGGTCCGGCACCCGCACCTCGTCGAGGAGCCCACTCCCGAGGCTACGCCTGCGACCGAGGCCGCGGCGGCACCCGAGACCGAGGCCGACGAGGAGCACCGACCATGAACGACGAGCAGCCGCAGCCCTCGGCCAGCGAGGAGGAGTCGTCCCACACCGTCCTGGACCGCCAGGAGCACCTGCGCGAGGCTGAGGGTGCCCTCGTGCGCGCCGACGACATCACCGCCGGCTACCTGCCTGGGATCAACATCCTCGAAGGCTGCGACCTGTACTGCCACGAGGGCGAGATCGTCGGCATCATCGGCCCGAACGGAGCCGGCAAGTCCACTCTGCTCAAGGCCATGTTCGGACTGGTCAAGGTGTCGAAGGGCGAGGTGACCCTGGAGGGCGAGGAGATCACCAACCTCAAGGCCAACAAGCTTGTCAGCAAGGGTGTGGGGTTCGTCCCGCAGACGAACAACGTGTTCCCGAGCCTCACCATCGAGGAGAACCTCCAGATGGGGACCTACCTGAAGCCGAAGCAGTTCAGCGCTCGCTTCGACTTCGTCACCGACCTCTTCCCCGTGCTCGCCGACCGCCGCAAGCAGCGAACAGGGTCGTTGTCGGGTGGCGAGCGCCAGATGGTCGCCATGAGCCGCGCCCTCATGATGGACCCAGCGGTCATCTTGCTCGACGAGCCGTCGGCGGGGCTGTCCCCAGCCCTGCAGGACGAGGTGTTCGTCCGCACGCGGGAGATCAACAAGACGGGGGTCTCTGTCATCATGGTGGAGCAGAACGCCCGCCGTTGCCTGCAGATCTGCGACCGTGGCTACGTGCTGGACCAGGGCCGCAACGCCTACACCGGGACGGGCCAGGAGCTCATCAACGACCCCAAGGTGATCGAGCTCTACCTGGGTACGCTGGCCGGCGCCTGACCCAGGCCGAACCACCCAGACACGCGATGGCCCCGAACCCCTCAGGGGGTTCGGGGCCATCGGCGTCAGTCAGGCTGAACGATCAGCCAGGCCATGGTGCTCACAACTCGCCGGGCAGGAACTCCAGCGGGCTGTAGTTGTTGGTGTCGTCGTACTCGTAGACCCCGATGAACGCCTGGGTCGGGTCACCGTTCTCGTCGAACTCGACCGGGCCGGACACGCCGTCGTAGTCGATGTCCTCACCGGCGGCCAGCAGGTCCATGCACTCGGCGAACTCGGTGCACTTGGTGCCACCGGAGGACACCGCCTGCAGCTGGGAGGCGATGGCCTCGCCGGCGTCCGAGCCGGCAGCCTCGGCGGCCAGGGCCGTGAGGATGGTGGCGTCGTAGGACTCCGGCGCGTAAGCGAACACCGTGAGGTCACCGTAGGCGTCGATGAGCTCCTGCTTGAAGTCGTCGGTCACCTCCGCGCCCGGGAGCGTGCCCTTGACACCGGCCAGGGTGCCCTTGTCGAAGTCCTTCGAGTAGTCGGCCAGGTTGCCGTCGACGAAGTAGAGCGGGAGGTCCGCCGGGCCGGCGTTCTGCTTGATCATCTCGGGGATGACCTTCTTGGTCTCGTCGAACCCGATGAGGATGATGGCGTCGGGGTTGGTGCCGGCCACCTCGGTGACCTCGGCGGCGTAGTTGGCTGCCTTCGGGTCGTAGAAGATGGTCGAGGTCACGGTGCCACCACCGTCGACGATCGACTGCTCGGTGTTGTCGGCCAGGCCCTCGCCGTAGGAGTCCTGCAGCGCCAGGATCCCGATGTTGGCGTTGCCGTCACCGAGCACGAGGTCACCGAGCACACGGCCCTGGAGCACGTCGGACGGAGCGGTGCGGAAGTACAGGCCGCCGTCGTCGTAGGTGGTGAAGTCAGGCGAGGTGTTCGCGGGGCTGAAGTGCACGACGCCCGCACCGGTGATCTTGTCGATGACCGAGAACGACACCGACGAGGAGGCTGCCCCGATGATGGCGTCGACGTCATCGTTGAGCAGGCGGTCCGTGGACTGCTGGGCGATGTTCGTGGAGGTGTCACCGGAGTCGGCGTCGGTCTTCTCGACCTCCGCGCCGAGGACGCCGCCGGCCGCGTTGATCTCCTGGACGGCCAGCTCGACGCCGGCGAACTCGGGCGGCCCGAGGAACGCGAGCGAACCGGTCTCCGGCAGCAACGTGCCGATCTTCAGCGTGCCGTCACCCTGGGCCACCGGGGCCTCGGACTCCGTCGCCGCAGGCGACTCCGTGGTGGCCTCCGGCTCGTCGCTGCCGCAGGCAGTCAGGGCGAGCGAGGCGGCACCGCCGATGGCGAGCGCCTTCCACAGGCGAGTAGTGCGAGCCATTCGTGCTCCTTCTCTCCGTTGCCGCCGGGCAGTTCCCGGCCGTGTGAACGGAGGAACGTTAGCCGGAAGGTGGCGAAATGCGAAACACCGGACGGCGGTGGCCCCCTGGCCTCACCCGATCGAGACCCAGCGACCGGCCTCGATCCGCCCCATCGGGGCGAGGGTGGAGAGCCGGGCACCGAACTCGTCGAAGGCCAACGTGCCGGTGAGGCCATCCACGGCGCTGACGCCGACGGCCGGGGCGCACGCCGCTCGCGACGGCGTCAGGCCGGGGGCCGCCGCTGGTAGGCACTGCGCCAGACCTTCCATCAGCATGACCGTGGCGTCGTAGGCCGCAGGCCCGAACGGTCCTGGCGGGACCGAGACGCCGGTGGCGCTGAGCCGGGCGGCGAGCTCGTCAAGCCCGGCGGCCGGGTCGGGTCCCGCCTCCGGGACGAGCACACCCTCGAGCCCGGTTGGGGACACCGACCGGGCGGCCCTCGGCCGCGAGGACGCCCAAGTTGCGACGGGCATCTCGGGGTAGAGCGCACGGACCGTGCCCTCGGCGACCGCGACGAACTCCGGCGAGCCGGCGAGCATGACCCCCTGGAAGCGGGTGGGCAACGTGGACGCGGCGAGCGCGGGCGTGTCCGCCGGGACGACGTCGGCGCCGTTCTCGGACGAGTCGTCGAGCTGGTCCTGGGACTCCTCGTCGTCCTGCTTGCCTCGCTTCGCCTTCGGCGGGTCCGGGACCGCCTGGCCCGTCAGCAACGCCTCGACCGCCCCGACGAGCTGGCTGGTCAGGGGCAGGGAGACCTGCTTGCCACGGCCACCTCGCACCTCGAGGGCGTCCGTCGTCGCTGCCGCGGACGCCAATGCCTCAGGGCTCTCGTCGGCGAGGACCAGCACGCGCCGTACCCGATCTCGCACGAGTGCCTCGGCGGCAGCAGCCTCGGCAGGCGCCGGATGCACCGCTGCGGCCCAGTAGGCCTTCCAGGGCCGCGAGGGGGAACCCGGGATGGCGCCGACGGTGTGCCTGGGGTCCACGTCGGCCGGAGAGATGGCGAGGATGCCGTCGTCGTCGAGCTCTGGCACGACAGTGCGGACGTCGGCGGTGGTCAACCCGGTGATGACGCCCGCCACCGATAGCTCGTCGGCCAGGACTCGGTCGACGTCGTCGAGTGCCCGGTCCAGCCGCTGCGCCGTGTCGACCGTCACGACCTCCACGTCCCAGCCGGGCACCAAGTCGCGGTGATCGTCCACCGCAAGCCGCACGGCGGCCTCGGCCCCGCGCGCGGGGACGAGCAACGTGCCGTCGTAGGGAACGGCGACCCCGATGGTCACCACCGGCGGGGTGGTGTCCTCCTCCTGGGAGAACCGCGCCGTGACGTCCTCGACGACCCCGCATCCGCCCAGCAGAGCACCAGCAGCCGCGAGCGAGAGAGCCCGCGTCAGCCACGGCGGGCGAGCGCCCCGGGGCGACCCAGGAGGTGAAGGGGGTGGCACTCCCCCACCGTACGAGCGCATGCGCTACCCGCCCGGCAGCGACACCTCAGAGGTCGGCAAGGATCAGCTCGGCGACCGCGCGCATCGAGGACCGCTTGTCCATCGCCGTTCGTTGGATCCAGCGGAACGCCTCGGGCTCGGTCATGCCCATCTTCTCCTGAAGGCGCCCCTTGGCCTGCTCGACGAGCTTGCGGGTCTCCAGGCGCTCGGTGAGGTCGGCGACCTCCTGCTCCAGCGCGGCGAGCTGAGAGTAGCGACTGATCGCCATCTCGACCGCCGGCAACAGGTCGGTCCTGCTGAAGGGCTTCACCAGGTAGGCCATCGCGCCTGCCTCGCTGGCTCGTTCGACGAGGTCGCGCTGGGAGAACGCCGTCAGGATGAGCACCGCCGACAGCCGGCGCGAGGAGATCTGCTCGGCCGCCGTCAACCCGTCCATCACCGGCATCTTGACGTCCAGGATGACCAGCTCGGGACGGTGCTCGGCAGCCAACGAGACTGCGGTTGCACCGTCACCCGCTTCGCCGACGACCTGGTAGCCACCCTCCTCGAGCATCTCCCGCAGGTCGAGCCTGATGAGGGCCTCGTCCTCGGCGATGACGACACGCCGGTGCGGCCTAGCCTCGGGCTCGGTCTGCGTCTCCTCCATCACCCCTCCTACGACTAGTCTGTCCCGCGGTCCATGCCCGGCCGGGTTGATGGAATCGGTAGACATGACGGTCTCAAAAACCGTTGCCCGACAGGGCGTGCGGGTTCGAGTCCCGCACCCGGCACGCTGGTCGGCACGCACGGGTGCAGCGCCGGCGGCTCGCAGAGCCTCGGTCAGGTCGCATCCGAGTCGGACGGGTCGACGTCCGGGTAGTCCTCGTCGGCTGACTCGCCATCCCCGGCCGCGTCCCCCGGCCCGCCGCTGCGCCAGGGGTCACCGATCCGATGCAGCCGCAGGGCGTTGGTGGTCCCGCGGATGCCGATCGGGCTCCCCGCCACGATGACGACCTGGTCGCCGGCATCCACCAGCTCCGCGGCGAGCAGCGCCTTCTCGACCTGCCGGACCATCTCCTCGGTACTGCTTGCGTTGTCCACGAGCCAGGAACGAAGCCCCCAGGACAGGGCCAGCTGTCGTCGGGTCTCCTCCAGCGGGGTGAATGCCAGTGCTGGGATGGGCGAGCGCAGCCGGGTCAGGCGTCGAGCGGAGTCGCCGGACTCGGTGAAGGCCACGAGGTAGCGCGCACCGAGCAACGATCCCACCTCGGCGGCTGCGCGAGTGATGGCGCCGCCACGCGTCCTGGGCAGCGAGGTGAGCGGCTTGATCCGTTCGAGGCCGTGGTCCTCGGCATGCTCGACGATGTTCGACATGACTCGCACGGCCTCGATCGGGAAGGCCCCGACGCTGGTCTCGCCGGAGAGCATGACGGCGTCGGCGCCGTCGAGGACAGCGTTGGCGACGTCGGAGGCCTCGGCCCTGGTCGGCCGGGAGTTCGAGATCATCGACTCGAGCATCTGGGTGGCCACGATGACCGGCTTGGCCTTGCGGCGGCAGCGCTCGACGATGCGCTTCTGGACCAGCGGGACCTCCCAGAGGTCCAGCTCGACCCCCAGGTCACCGCGGGCGACCATGATCCCGTCGAAGGCATCGACGATCTCGTCGAGGTTCTCCACGGCTTGCGGCTTCTCCAGCTTGGCGATGACCGGCCGGCGAACCCCCTCCTCGGCCATGATCGCGCGAACCGGCTCGACGTCGGCTGCGCTGCGCACGAAGGACAGCGCGACCACGTCGCAGCCCATCCGCAGCGCGAACCGCAGGTCCTCGACGTCCTTCTCACTCAGAGCCGGGACGTTCACCGCCACCCCGGGCAGGTTGATGCCCTTGTTGTTGGACGCCTTGCCGCCGTGGATGACGCGGGTCTTCACCCGTGGGCCGTCCACGGCAACCACCTCGACGGTGATGTTGCCGTCGTCGATGAGCAGCAGGTCGCCGGCGTTGGCGTCCTCCGGCAGCCCCTTGAAGGTGGTGGAGCACATCGTCACGTCACCGGGCACGTCCTCGGTCGTGATCGTGAACTCTGCGCCCTCGACGAGCTCGACGGGGCCGTCGGCGAACGTGCCGAGCCGGATCTTCGGACCCTGCAGGTCGGCCAGGATGGCCAGCGGTCGGGAGTACTCCTGCTCGACCTGCCGGACGACGTGGAAGCGTTCCTCGTGCTCGGGATGCGTGCCGTGGCTCATGTTGAACCGGGCAACGTTCATCCCCGCCTCGACCAGCGCCTTGATCTGGTCGTAGCTCTCGGTGACTGGGCCTAGGGTGCAGACGATCTTCGCGCGGCGCACGTCGGGAACCTAACCACAACGAGCTCGCCCTCGTGGCGGATTCGCGGTGCCGAGACAGGCGCACCCGAGGAGTTCACCCACCGGTCAGGAGCGTGATCCCCTCAGGCCACCAGCGGTCGATCGGTCGGCGCCACCGGAGCCGGCAGCTCGGTGGCGCCCGTCAACCACTGGTCGACAGCCGAGGCGCAGGCCCGGCCCTCGGCGATGGCCCAGACGATGAGCGACTGACCGCGACCACAGTCGCCGGCCACGAAGACCCCAGGCACCGACGAGGTGTACGAGGCGTCCCTGGCGATGTTCCCGCGGGCGTCCCGCTCGACGCCCAGCTGACGCAGCAGCGGGGCGTCCTCCGGACCGAGGAACCCCATCGCCAGCAGGACCAGGTCGGCTGGGATCTCCCGCTCGGTGCCGGGCACTGGCTCGAACCGGCCGCCCTGCTGGGCGACCTCGACGAGGCGAAGCGCGCGGACGTTGCCGTCCTCGTCGCCGAGGAACCTCTGCGTGCTCACCGCGAAGACCCGCTCACCGTTCTCCTCGTGCGCGCTGGACGTGCGCATCATGAGGGGCCAGGTAGGCCACGGGGTCGCCTCGGGCCGCGCCTCGGGCGGCTGCGGCATGATCTCCAGCTGGGTGATCGAGGCGGCACCCTGGCGGGTCGCCGTCCCCAGGCAGTCCGCACCGGTGTCCCCACCACCGATGATGACGACGTGCTTGCCGGTGGCCACCACCTGCTCAGGCACGTCCTCGCCGCGGGCCACACGGTTCGCCGGGGGAAGGTACTCCATCGCCTGGTGGATCCCACCCAGGTCTCGGCCTTCGATCGACAGGTCACGCCAGGCGGTCGCACCGACGGCGAGCACCACCGCGTCGTAACGGGCCCGCAGGTCTGCCCCGGTCAGGTCCTCCCCGACGCGCACGCCGGACCGGAAGACGGTGCCCTCCCGGCGCATCTGCTCCAGGCGACGGTCCAGGTGGCGCTTCTCCATCTTGAACTCGGGGATGCCGTAGCGCAGGAGCCCACCGGGACGATCGTCGCGCTCGTAGACGGCGACTGTGTGCCCCGCCCGCGTCAGCTGTTGGGCCACCGCCAGCCCGGCCGGGCCGGAACCCACCACCGCAACGGTCGTGTCGGTCAGCCGTTCTGCTGGCTGCGGGTGCACCCAGCCCTCGTCGAACGCGCGGTCGATGATGGAGACCTCGACGTTCTTGATCGTCACCGCCGGCTGGTTGATGCCCAGCACGCAGGCGGCTTCGCACGGAGCCGGGCAGAGCCGACCGGTGAACTCGGGGAAGTTGTTCGTGGCGTGGAGCTGCTCGATGGCCGCCCGCCAGTCGCCCTTCCACACCAGGTCGTTCCAGTCCGGGATGAGGTTGCCCAACGGGCAGCCCTGGTGGCAGAACGGGATGCCGCAGTCCATGCACCGGCCCGCCTGCTCGGTGATGATCGGCAGCAGCACGCGGCCCGGCTCGTCCGGGTAGGCCTCCTGCCAGTCCTGGACGCGCTCGGGCACCGGGCGGTAGTCGGCGGTGCGGCGGGGGGTCGTCAAGAACCCTCGAGGGTCAGCCATGCGCGGCCTCCATGATCGCTTCGAGCACGTCCGCTCCGGCAGCCTCGGCAGCCGCCTTGGCCTCCAGCACCCGGCGGTAGTCCCGCGGCATCACCCTGGTGAACCTCGCACGGGTCGCTCCCGGGTCACGCTCCCACTCGGTGAGCAGCTGACTCGCCACCGCCGAGTCGGTCTCCTCGGCGTGGCGAGTCAGCAGGTCGCGCACCACGTCGGCTGCCCCGTCGTTGACCGGCTCGGCCAAGGAGTCCAGGTCCACCATCTCTCGGTTCACCCGACGGGCGTCCAGGTCGACGACGTAGGCGACGCCTCCGGACATCCCGGCGGCCAGGTTGCGTCCGGTCGGCCCCAGGATCAGGACGATGCCCCCGGTCATGTACTCGCAGGCGTGGTCGCCGACACCCTCCACGACCGCCACCACCCCCGAGTTGCGGACGCAGAAGCGCTCACCGACGAGCCCACGGACGAAGATCTCACCGCTCGTGGCGCCGTAGGCGATGACGTTCCCGGCCACGACGTTGTGCTCGGCCTCGAAGGTGGCCGTCCGGTCCGGTCGCACGACCAGGCGCCCGCCGGACAAGCCCTTGCCGAGGTAGTCGTTGGTGTCGCCCTCCAGCCGCAAGGTGATGCCCTTCGGGACGAACGCACCGAAGGACTGGCCGGCGGAGCCGAGGAACGTCAGGTCGATCGTGCCGTCGGGGAGCCCGTCGCCGCGGTAGCGCTGGGTGACCTCGTGGCCGAGCATGGCGCCCACGGTTCGGTTGACGTTGCGGATCGGGAGCCGACCACGAACCGGCTGACCATCGATGATGGCGTCCTGGCACATCACGATCAGCTCGTTGTCCAGGGCCTTCTCCAACCCATGGTCCTGCGTGGACGTGCAGTGCAGGTCCGCACCCACCGCCAGGTCCGGCACGTGCAGGATGGGCGAGAGGTCCAGGCCCTCGGCCTTCCAGTGCCGTACCGCCTGGGCCACGTCGAGGAGCTCGACATGACCGATGGCCTCCTCGAGGCTCCGGAAGCCCAGCTCGGCGAGGTACTCACGAACCTCCTCGGCGATGAACTCGAAGAAGTTGACGACGAACTCCGGGGCGCCGGTGAAGCGCTTGCGCAGCTCGGGGTTCTGGGTCGCCACCCCGACCGGGCAGGTGTCGAGGTGGCAGACCCGCATCATGACGCAGCCAGAGACGACCAGAGGAGCCGTGGCGAAGCCGTACTCCTCGGCACCGAGCAGCGCGGCGATCACGACGTCACGACCGGTCTTCATCTGGCCGTCGGCCTGGACCACGATGCGGTCTCGCAAGCCGTTGAGCAGCAGCGTCTGCTGCGTCTCGGCCAACCCGAGCTCCCACGGGCCGCCCGCGTGCTTGAGCGAGTTCAACGGGCTGGCACCGGTACCGCCGTCGTGCCCGGAGATCAGGACCACGTCGGCGTGGGCCTTGCTGACGCCGGCCGCCACGGTCCCCACACCCATCTCGGCCACCAGCTTGACGTGGATGCGCGCACCGGGGTTCGCGTTCTTGAGGTCATGGATGAGCTGAGCGAGGTCCTCGATCGAGTAGATGTCGTGGTGCGGCGGCGGGGAGATCAGCCCCACTCCGGGCGTGGAGTGCCTGGTCTTCGCCACCCAGGGGTAGACCTTGTGCCCGGGCAGCTGTCCGCCCTCGCCGGGCTTGGCGCCCTGCGCCATCTTGATCTGGATGTCGTCGGCGTTGGTCAGGTACTCCGCGGTGACGCCGAACCGTCCCGAAGCGACCTGCTTGATCGCCGAACGACGCTCGGGGTCGTGGAGGCGCTCGGCATCCTCGCCACCCTCACCGGTGTTGGACTTCGCACCCAACCGGTTCATGGCGATGGCCAGAGTCTCGTGCGCCTCACCCGAGATGGAGCCGTAGGACATGGCCCCGGTGGAGAAGCGCCTGACGACGGCGCTCACCGGCTCGACCTCTTCGAGCGGGACCGGCTCCCGCTCCCCGGTACGCAACCGGAAGAGCCCGCGCAACGTCATCAGCCGCTGCGACTGCTCGTCCACGCGCTCGGAGTACTGCTTGAAGACCTGGTACTGCCCGGTCCGGGTTGCGTGCTGGAGCCGGAAGACCGTCTCGGGGTCGAACAGGTGCGGCTCCCCCTCGCGGCGCCACTGGTAGTGCCCACCGACCTCGAGCGTCCGATGCGCCTGTGGGACGCCGCTCGGCGGGTAGGCCACGTCGTGGCGCCGGCGGACCTCCTCGGCGATGACGTCGAGCCCGACGCCACCCAGCCGCGAGGTGGTGCCGGTGAAGTAGCGATCGACGACCTCCTCGGAGAGACCGATCGCCTCGAAGATCTGCGCCCCGGTGTAGGAGGCGACGGTGGAGACGCCCATCTTGCTCATCACCTTCAGCACGCCCTTGCCCAGCGCCTTGACCAGGTTCGCCACAGCCTGCTCCGGCTCGATGCCACTCACGTGCGTGCCGGTGCGGACGAGGTCCTCCACGGTCTCCATGGCCAGGTACGGGTTGACCGCAGATGCGCCGTAGCCGACGAGGAGCGCGACGTGGTGGACCTCGCGCACGTCGCCGGCCTCGATGATGAGGCCGACCTGCGTGCGCTGCTTGGTTCGGACCAGGTGATGGTGGACCGCCGAGCACAGCAGCAGCGACGGGATCGGCGCCAGGTCGAAGTTGCTGTCCCGGTCGGAGAGGATGATGAAGCGCTTGCCGGCGGCCACCAGCTGGTCGACCTCGGTGAAGATCTCCTCCAGCCGCCGAGCCAACCCTGGGCCGTCGTCCTCCACCCGGTAGAGCCCCCGCACGCGGGCGGCGGCCAGGCCGGGGAGGTCACCGTCGGCGTTGATGTTGCGGATCTTGGCGAGCTGGTCGTTGTCGATCACCGGGAACGGCAGCCGCACCTGGCGGCACTGCGAGGGGTGCACCTCCAGCAGGTTGCCCTCGGGGCCAGTCGTGCCTGACAGCGAGGTGACGAGCTCCTCGCGGATGGCATCCAGTGGTGGGTTCGTCACCTGGGCGAACAGCTGGACGAAGTAGTCGAAGAGCAACCGCGGACGATCCGAGAGCACCGCCAGTGGCGTGTCAGAGCCCATCGAGCCGATCGGCTCGGCCCCCACCTTCGCCATCGGCCCAAGCAGCACGCGCAGCTCCTCGGAGGTGTAGCCGAAGGTCTGCTGACGGCGCGTCACACTGGCATGCGGGTGAACGACGTGCTCGCGCTCGGGGAGGGCGTCGAGGTCGATGAGGCCGGCCGCCAGCCACTCCGCGTACGGGCGTTCGGAGGCCAGCGTCGTCTTGATCTCCTCGTCCTCGATGATGCGGTGCTCGTCGAGGTCGACGAGGAACATCCGGCCGGGCTGGAGCCGCCCCTTGCGCACCACGCTGGCCGGGTCCAGGTCGAGGACGCCCACCTCCGAGGCCATCACGACAAGACCGTCGTCGGTGACCCAGAACCGAGACGGACGCAGCCCGTTGCGGTCCAGGACCGCGCCGACCTGGGTGCCGTCGGTGAACACCACCGACGCCGGACCGTCCCACGGCTCCATCAACGAGGCGTGGAACTGGTAGAAGGCGCGAAGCGCCGGATCCATCTCCCCGTGGTTCTCCCAGGCCTCCGGGATCATCATGAGCACCGAGTGCGGCAGCGAGCGCCCGCCCAGGTGCAGCAGCTCCAGGACCTCGTCGAACGTGGCCGAGTCGCTGGCCCCCGGGGTACAGATCGGGAAGACCCGCGACAGGTCCCCGTCGATGAGGTCGGTCGCGAGCGCACTCTCCCGGGCCCGCATCCAGTTGCGGTTGCCCATCACGGTGTTGATCTCGCCGTTGTGCGCGACGAAGCGATACGGATGTGCCAGCGGCCAGCTCGGGAAGGTGTTGGTGGAGAAGCGGGAGTGGACGAGGGCAAGCGCAGATCCGAGTCGCTCGTCCGAGAGGTCGGGGAAGAAGGGCTCGAGCTGATCGGTGGTGAGCATGCCCTTGTAGACCAGGGTCCTGCTCGACAGGCTCGGGAAGTAGCTGGCCGCGCCGGCATCGCGGGTCTCGTGCTCCACGCGCTTGCGCAGCACGAAGGCCGTGCGGTCCAGGACCAGTCCCTCAGGTCGCGAACCGCCGTCGCTTCGGCCGGCAACGAACAGCTGTCGGAAGGTGGGCATGGTCGAGGCCGAGGTCTGCCCCAGCAGGGACGGCGTCACTGGCACCTCACGCCAGCCGAGGACGTCGAGGCCCTCCTCGCCAGCCACCCGCTCGATGATGCCCACGGCGCGGTCTCGCGCCTCGGGTTCGGCGGGCAGGAAGGCGGTGCCGACCGCGTACCGGCCGGTTGCCGGCAAGGCGAAGTCGACGACCTCGCGCAGGAACGCATCAGGGACCTGGACGAGGATGCCGGCGCCATCGCCTGAGTTGACCTCTGCACCCGACGCACCACGGTGCTGAAGGTTGCGCAACGCGGTCAGGGCGTCCTGGACGATCTGGTGGCTGGGGACGCCGGTCAGCGTGGCCACGAAGGCGACACCGCAGGCGTCGTGCTCGTGCTCGCTGCGGTACAACCCCTGGCCTGCTGGCAGGGCAGACATCGCGTTCCCCACTGGGCACCTCGAGCTCTGTCGTCGCGGTCGGTCACGCGCCGTGGGCGGGCGTGCCGGGGCAGCCGGTCGGTGACCGGGAGCACGTCGAGAGGACGCAAGGGACGACGTCGGCCCCGCGTGAGCGGCCAGGTTACCGCAGCGGGTCGCCGAGACCCGACTCGCGGCAGGCCTGCACCACCAGGGAGCTGTCGTTCAGCCCCTGGCCGCCTCGATGGCCTCCTGCAGGGACTCGGCGTCAGTGATGTCCGCCTCCTCGCCGTCGATCAGGAACGTCGGCGTGCTGAAGACGCCGGCGTCGGTGCCCTTGATCTCGACGTTGGTGACCCACCCGTCGTAGGTGCCGTCCTCGACGCAGGACGTGAACGCACCGAGCTGGTCCTCGGCGATCCCAGCGGGCTCGGCCAGGGCGATGAGCTGCTCGTCGGTGTAGCCGCCTTCGGCCTCGGGTCCTTGATTGATGAACAGCTGGTCGTAGTAGGTGCGCGCCGCATCCGCGTCCACGGCGCAGCCGTAAGCGTTGGCAGCCCGCTCGGAACCGGCGTTGATGAACGAGAGCGGGTTCACCTCGAAGGTGATCTCTCCGTCTTCGACCAGACCGGCCACCGTGTCCCCGAGACGGTCGTGGAACGTCTTGCACGCCGGGCACTGGAAGTCCAGCCACTCGGTGAGCACGACATCGCCGTCGCCCTCGACGACCGGGCCGTCCGGCGCGGCCACGCCTTGTGGGACCGCAGCGTTCTCGCCCGTGGTCGCAGAGCGGGTGGCCAGCGCAACCCCGACGAGCGCGACGGCGGCGATCACCGCCACGGCGATAAGCAGCCGCGTCCGGCGCTCGGCCCTTCGGGCGGCAGCCTCGCGTTCGGCCCGCATGGCCTCGGTGCGTTCGCGCCGCTCCTGCTGCTGCGAGGACTTGGCCTTCTTGTTGGACTGGCTCATCGCGTTGCTGCTCCGGGTGTTCTGGGGGGCGAGGCCCACGGGTGCCTGCGCGCGGGTCGGAGGCCCAAGGGTACGTGGCCCACCACACCGCCAGCGACTCAGCGAGCGTGGGCAGCCATCCCCGCCGCGAGCGAGCTGGCGAGGGAGCGAGCCGCCTCGACGCGCTCGAGCCAGGGGCCCTCCTGCAGCAGCCGGGCGACCAGGGCCGAACCGACGATGACCCCGTCGGCGAACTCGGCGACCTGTGCGGCCTGGTCCGGTGTCGAGACACCGAGCCCGACGCCGATCGGGAGGTCGGTGACGGCGCGGACGCGTTCGACCAGGCGGCGAGCCTGGCCGCCAACCTGGCTGCGGGCCCCCGTCACGCCCATCGTGGAGGCCGCGTACACGAACCCCCGGCAGGCCCTCGCGGTCGCGGCCAGCCGGTCCTCGACGGAGGACGGGGCAACCAGGAAGACGCTCGCGAGCTCGTGTGCCCGGGCGGCGCTGATCCAGGGCTGAGCCTCGTCGGGGATGAGGTCGGGCGTGATCACGCCCGACCCTCCAGCCGACGCCAGGTCCCGAGCGAAAGCCTCCACCCCGTATCGCTCGACCGGGTTCCAGTAGGTCATGACGACAGCGGTCGTGCCACGTCCGGCCAGTGCTTCCACGACGTGCAGCACGTCCGCGGTGCGCGTTCCGGCGGCCAGCGACGCCTGTACGGCGTCCTGGATGACGGGGCCGTCCATGAGCGGGTCGCTGTAGGGCAGGCCGACCTCGACGAGGTCGCAGCCCGCGTCCGCCAACGCCGTGAACGCCTCGACTGATCTCGGGATGTCCGGGTAGCCGGCCGGCAGGTACCCGATGAAGGCCGAACGGGCCTCGTCCCGGGCGCGCTCGAAGACCGCGGCAAGCCGCGCCTGGCCGGACTGGCCGTGCTCGTCGGTCATGGCGTTGCGTCCGCGTCGGCCACCAACCCGAACCAGCGGGCTGCGGTGTCCACATCCTTGTCCCCTCGGCCAGAGCAGTTCACCAGGATGGTGAAGCCCTCGACGCCGGCCTCGGCCGCGCGCTTGCCCAGCCTGGCCGCCCCGGCGATCCCGTGGGCGGTCTCGATCGCCGGCAGGATGCCTTCGGTCCGCGCCAGCGCCTCGAAGGCAGCCATCGCCTCGGTGTCGGTGACCGGCTCGTAGGAAGCGCGCCCAAGGTCGCGCAACCACGCGTGCTCTGGGCCGACGCCTGGGTAGTCGAGCCCGGCCGAGATCGAGTGCGACTCGATCGTCTGGCCCATGTCGTCCTGCAAGAGGTAGGAGCGGGCACCATGGAGCACGCCCGGCGAGCCCCCGGTCAGGGTGGCCGCGTGCCGCCCAGTCGCGACGCCATCGCCGCCGGCCTCGAAGCCGACCAGGTCGACATCGGCGTCGTCGAGGAAGGCAGCGAAGATCCCGATCGCGTTCGAGCCACCCCCGACGCAGGCAGCGACAGCGTCGGGCAGCCGACCCAGGCGTTGCAGGCACTGCTCACGCGCCTCGTCGCCGATGACACGGTGGAACTCGCGCACCATGATCGGGAACGGGTGCGGCCCGGCCACGGTGCCCAGCAGGTAGTGGGTGTCAGCCACATTGGTGACCCAGTCGCGCATGGCTTCGTTGATCGCGTCCTTGAGCGTGCGGCTGCCGGTCCGTACCGGGATCACCTCAGCACCGAGCAGGCGCATCCGGGCCACGTTGAGCGCCTGTCGCCGGGTGTCCTCCTCACCCATGTAGATCACGCAGTCCAGACCCATCAGCGCGGCCGCCGTGGCAGTCGCGACCCCGTGCTGCCCCGCTCCCGTCTCGGCGATGACGCGGCTCTTGCCCATGCGACGGGTCAGCAACGCCTGGCCCAGGACGTTGTTGATCTTGTGCGACCCGGTGTGGTTGAGGTCCTCCCGCTTGAGCAGCACCCGTGCTCCAGCGGCGTGCGACGTGCCGAAGCGAGCGGCCTCGGTCAGCGGGCTCGGCCGACCGGTGTAGTCCCGCTGCAGCCCGTCCAGCTCGGCTCGGAAGGCGGCATCCGCCCAGGCCACGCGGAACGCCAAGTCGAGCTCGTCGAGCGCAGCGACCAACGCCTCGGGCACGAACCGACCACCGAACGGCCCGAAGTGACCGGTGGCGTCGGGTCGATGCTCATCGGTGAACGTCATCGGCCACCTCGGTCCGCCGGCCGCCGGAGCGCCGGGTGCGCACCAGCTGCCACGAGGTCGGCGACGACCGCGGCGACGTCGGAGCCGGCCGAGCTCTCGGTGACCAAGGACGTCCCCACCAGCACGGCGTCGGCTCCCGAGGCGGCGACGTCGATGACGTCCTGCGGGTGACGAATCCCGGACTCGGCGACCCGAAGGACCCCTGGCGGCAGCATCGGTGCCAGCTCGGAGAACCTGGTTCGGTCGATGTCGAGCGTGCGCAGGTTGCGCGCGTTCACGCCGACGAGGTCGGCGCCGGCTGCCAGGGCGCGCCGGACCTCCTCGGCGTCGTGCACCTCGACGAACGGGGTGAGGCCGATCGACCGGGCACGCTCGACCAGCGACAGCAAGGCGGGTTGGTCGAGCACCGACGCCATGAGCAGGACGAGGTCCGCACCAGCCGCCCGCGCCTCCCAGAGCTGGTAGCTGGTCAGGATGAAGTCCTTGCGCAGGACTGGGACGTCGACGGCCGCCCGGACGGCGCGCAGGTCGGCCAGGGAGCCGCCGAAGCGCCGGCTCTCGGTGAGCACGCTGATGGCGGCGGCTCCGCCGCGGGCATACTCGGCGGCCAGCTCTGCCGGGTCAGCGATGTCGGCGAGCGCACCCCTGGAAGGGCTGGCGCGCTTGACCTCGGCGATCACGGACACGCCGGGCGCGGCCAGGTTCGGCATCGGGTCCAGCGCGGGGGCCTGCCGGCGTGCGGCCTCCTTGAGCGAGGCCAACGGGACCTGAGCCTGACGCTCGGCCAGGTCTGCCCGGACACCGGCCACGATGTCGACCAGGACGTCGGCACGGATATCACCCATCGCGGCGCCCAGGTGGTTGGCCGTCGTGAGCAGTGGTGCCGAGCATCAGTGCATGCTACGGCCAGCACCAGTGCCGACCCCGCACCGGACCGGCTAGCGTCATGGCCGTGAGCAACGAACACCCAGAGCAGGAGTCATCGGGCCAGGAGCCATCGGGTCAGGAGCCTCGGCCCCCGCAAGGCACCCCACCGACGCCACCGGCCGACGCGACTCGTCCGGTCCCAGGGACGTCGTGGGGTCAGGCACCGTCGCAGCCGGCTGGCACCGACCCCTGGGCGACACCACCGGCACCGACCCGGGAGCCCTACGGCGCGTACGGTCGCGAGGCCCCATACCCATCCCAACCACCCGCGCTGCCGCGGACTGACGACAAGGCTGTCTGGGCCCTCGTGCTGGGAATCGCGGGCTTCGTCCTGTGCCCCATCCTCCCGCACATCGCCGGCTGGATCCTGGCGAACCAGTCGCTGGCTGCGATCGAGGCATCCGGAGGCTGGCTGACCGGCGAGGGCATGGCCAAGGCCGGCAAGGTGCTGTCCATCGTCGGGCTCGCGCTCTACGGCATCGGCATCATCGTCGGGCTGGTCTTCCTGGTGACGCTGGTCGTGGGCGCGGGTGTCGCCAGCGTCTGAGCCGCCGCCCACCGCGAGTCCCGCGCCCGGCTCACGAGCTCAGGGATCGCAGGGATCTCAGGGACCTCAGGGATGGAGGAGCTCCAGCCCTGGCAGGTTCCGAAGCACGGCGAAGGCCAGCAGGACGCTGCCGAGGATCGCCAGCTGCCGCGAGCTCGGATCGGCCAGCGGGACGGCCCGGCCACGGGCTCGGCGCACCGTCCAGCGCACGAAGAGCAAGAGGAAGACCGGGATCCCGACGACGACGAGCGGGTTGAACCCGAGTGCGGCGCCGAGGTCGCCCTGGCCGATGGCGTGCACCGCACGAGTCCCACCGCAGAAGGGGCACGCGATGCCGGTCAGGGCGAGCAAGGGGCACGGGGGCAGCCACAGCGACCGCCCCGGCTCGCTGGCCACCACCGCTGCCGTGGCCAGCGCGAGCGAACCGCCGACGGCCAGTGGCCCGGCCAGCAACGATGCACGGCCCTGCGGCTGCGAGATCCCGGGCACCGCCGCGCTCGTCGGGGGAGTGCTCACCCGTCGACGGTACCCGCCATCGAGGGTGGTGTCAGGGCGGCGAAGCCGGCGGTGAAGGCGACGCCGCCTTCGGCCGCGTGCTCCACCGTGATCTGCCCGCCCATCCGCTCCACCAGCCGGCGCGCCAGGGCAAGCCCGAGCCCCGACGAGCCGGCCCGCGGGCCCGCGTATCGGTCGTGCAGCACGCCCTGCTCGAAGGCAACGGCGAGGTCGTCGTCACTGAGTCCCGGCCCGCCGTCCCGGATCTGCACCCACGAGGATCCCGGCTGACCACTCCGACCAGCCGCGATGACCACCGGCTTGCCGGCGGGCACCACGCGCAGCGCGTTGGCCAGCAACGCATCGAGCACCTGGCGCAGCCGAGTCTTGTCGAGCCTCGCGGTGGCCGGACCGTCGCCGAGGTCGGCCCGCAGCAGCACGCCGGATCGCCGGAAGCGCTCCACCCAGGCCTGGAAGGCCTCAGCCGCCACGGCCGCCACGTCTGCGACCTCCAGGTGCACGCCGAAGTCGTCCGCCTCCGCCCTGGCCAGCTCAAGCAGGTCCGAGACCAGCCGCTCGAGCCGATCGGCCTCCTCGATCACGACCTCGCCAGCCCGTCGGGCCTCACCGCCCGCCAGGACGCCGTCCGCCAACGCCTCGCCGTAGCCGCGGATGGCGGTCAGCGGCGTGCGCAGCTCGTGGCTGATCGAGAGCAGGAACCGGCGCTGCCGGCCCTCGCTGGCGACCAGCGCATCGGTGAGGCCGTTCAGGGCCTCGGCAACTTCAGCGACCTCCTGCGGACCCGCGGGCTCCACCCTGGCAGCACGCTCCCCTCGGGTGAGCCCCCGAGCTGCCTCTGCCGTGCGTTGCAGCGGTCGCGCCAGCCAGCGGGCCAGCACCAGACCAGCCAGGGCTGCCGTGACCAGCCCCGCAAGCAGCGCCAGCAGCAGGCGGGAGACCACCGGCCCGGCGAGGTCGTCCACGGCCGCGGACACTGGCTGGACGAGCACGAGCACTGCCCCGGGACCCACCGAGCGGGCCTGCACCAACGATCGTGGGGGTCCGACGACGTCCGCAGCCTGCCCGGTGAGCCTCGCCTGCTCGAGCAGCTCGGCCGGGATCGCTGGTGGACCGTCCGGCTGACCCCCTCCGAGGACGAGGAACGCCTCGATCTGCTGGCGCCCGAGGACCGCTGCCACGACGGCCAGGTCGTCCGACCCCGTCGCCCCAAGGCGCGAGACCAGCTCGGCGGTCACGTCGGCCTGCTCGGCAAGCGCGGCCTGGGCCTGGGTGAGGGCGGCCGACCGGATCAGACCCACGCTGACCGCGCCGGTGGCCAGCACGGAGATCAACGCCGTCAGCATCGCGAGCAGGACCAGCTGGGTGGACAGGCGTCGCCTGCCCCTCTCGGCGGCGTCGAGCCGGCTCACGGCTCCACGCTGTAGCCGACGCCTCGTACCGTCCGAACCTCCACGGCCCCCGCCAGCTTGGCGCGGAGCTGGGCGACGTGGACGTCCACCGTGCGGGTCTCGACGGCTTCGGCGTACCCCCAGACGTCGTGCAGCAGGGACTCCCGAGAGCAGACCTCGCCCGGGCGGCGCATGAGGTGCTCGAGCAGCCCGAACTCGGTCGGCGTCAACGACACGTCCCGATCGCCCACCAGGACCCGACGCCGGCTGGGCAGCAACCGGGCCGCGCCGGCACGCAGCTCGGGCGAGGCCTGCTCACCCGCGTCCGCCGACCCGCTGCGACGCAGGACGGCCTTCACCCGGGCGACGAGCTCACGGGGGCTGAACGGCTTCGTCACGTAGTCGTCGGCGCCGAGCTCGAGGCCGAGCACCCGGTCCACCTCGTCGTCTCGTGCGGTGACGAGCAGGACGGGGACGTCACTGCCGCCGGCCCGGATCCGGCGCAGGACATCGGTGCCGTCCAGGCCCGGCAGACCGAGGTCCAGCACCACCGCGACCGGACGGGACTCACCCGGCGGGCGTTCCAGCACCGCGAGTGCGGCCGCACCATCAGTCACCGTCTCGACCTCGAAGCCCTCTCGCTGCAGGTAGAGCCGCTGCACGTCGGCGATGGCGGCCTCGTCCTCGACGACGAGGACCAGGCCTGGCAGCTCGTTCACGGCCGCAGACGCACGGCCCTTCAGGGCGCCGCGGTGGCTTCTTCGTCGGCGTCCTGGGCAGCCCCCATGCCCATCATCTGCATCACCTTGCCGACGACCAACGCCACCACGAGCAGGGCAGCCCCGACGACGAAGAGCGGCCAGTTCACCTCGTCGAGCTGCAGGATGGCGATGCACCCCAGCAGGAAGCCCACGAAGGCGATGGAGACTGACGTCCAGGCGGCGGGCGTGGATCCGTGGTCGTGGCTGGCCATGGCGGCATTGTGCCCTACCCGGCACCCGCCGGTCCGGCGCCTCGCCCCACCGTCACGACGCGGTGGGGTCCTCGCCACGGTCCAGGGCGTCCCAGAGCTCCTCGGGCCGAGCCGCCTCCGACGACGCCGGCGGCCCCGCACCCAGCTGCGCCCCACGCTCGTAGCGACTCCCCATCTTCGGCCAGCGCTGGGACTGCCGCACGGTGAGCACCCCGGCCACCACGGCAGCGAGCGCGCCGGCCGAGGCGAGGACCGGCCCGATCGCCGAGACCGTCACCTGCACGGTCTGCTGACCCGCGTCCGCCAGCGCGATGATCCTGGCCTGCGGAGTCTGCTTGCCGACCAGGAGCCCCACCACACCCACGAGCACGCCGACCCCGAGCACGGCAACCAGGACGCCGACCAGGCGACGCAGGGCTGTCCGGCCGGCGAGCAGCGCCAGCAGCGCGGCGAGGAGGAGCCATCCGGCCACCGTCAGCACCGGCAGCAGGGCTGCCCCGTCCACGTCGAGCTCCGTCGTGCGACCCAGACCGTCCTGCCACGCAGCAACGCCCCACCGCACGCCACCGGCGGCCACCAGCAGGGCGCCGGCGGCGAGCAGCAGCAGCAGCACCCGGCGATAGCCCGGGACGCCGGCGCCTGCGTCGCTCACGGCCGCACGGGGCGCATGGTGGCCGCGACGGCGACTGCCCGAAGCACCGCCATCGCCTTGCTCCGGCACTCCGCGTCCTCGGTCTGCGGGTCGCTGTCGGCGACGATGCCGGCGCCGGCCTGGACGAAGGCGGTGGCATCGGCATGGCGAAGCAGTGCCGTGCGGATGGCGATCGCCGCGTCCAGACCCCCGGCGAAGTCCAGATACCCCACCACCCCGCCGTACAGACCGCGACGGCTGGGCTCCAGCTCCTCGATGATCTGCATGGCTCGCACCTTCGGTGCACCGGACAGGGTGCCGGCCGGGAAGCACGCGAGCAGGGCGTCCAGCGCGGTTCGACCCGGCTGCAGCCGGCCCACGACCGAGGACTCGATATGCATGACGTGGCTGTAGCGGCGGACGGTCATGAAGTCCACGACCTCGACCGTGCCGGGCCGGCAGACGCGACCCAGGTCGTTGCGTCCCAGGTCGACCAGCATGAGGTGCTCGGCCCGCTCCTTCTCGTCGGCGAGCAGGTCAGCCGCCAGCCTCGCGTCCTCCTCAGGGCTGGCGCCGCGCGGGCGGGTGCCGGCGATCGGGTGGGTGACCGCCCGCTCGCCGTCGACCTTCACCAAGGCCTCCGGGCTGGAGCCGACGATGTCCATCTCCTCCAGCCGCAGCAGGTACATGTACGGGCTGGGGTTGGTACGGCGAAGCACGCGGTAGACGTCGAGGGCGTCGACGATGGAGCCGTCCTGTCCCGCCAACGGCATCTCGAACCGTTGGGAGAGCACGACCTGGAAGGCCTCACCGGCACGGATCTCCTCCTTCGCCCGCTCGACGCCCGCAAGGTAGTCAGCCCGGTCGGTACGGCTGGTGAACGTCGGCTCAGCCCGCTCGTCGTGGCTCACCACCGAGGGTGGGGCGCCGGCAGCCAGCTCGGCCGTCATGGCGTCCAGCCTGGCCACCGCGTCGGCGTAGGCCTCGTCGACCCGCCTGTCGGAGTCGTCCCAGTTGACAGCGTTGGCGACCAGCAGGACGGTGCCGTCTTCGTGGTCGAGCACGGCGAGGTCGGTGGCCAGCAGGAAGGCGAGGTCCGGAACGCCCAGCTCGTCGGGGTTGGTGCTCGGGAGCCGCTCCAGGCGCCGCACGGCGTCGTAGGACAGGTAGCCGACCATGCCACTGGTCAGCGGCGGGAGCGCCTCGGCGCCGGGCAGGTCCGGGGTGTGCAGCAGGGCCAGCGAAGCCCCCAGGACCTCCAACGGGTCGCCGTCGCGGGGCAGCACGCTCGGCGGTGAACCGGTCCAGACCGCACGGCCGCCGTGCCCGGTCAGGGTCGCGGCGCTGCGGACGCCGATGAAGGAGTAGCGGGAGAAGATCCCGCCATGCTCGGCGGACTCGAGCAGGAACGTGCCCGGACGGGACCGGGCGAGCGTCCGGTAGACACCCAGCGGTGTCTCGGCGTCGGCCAGGACCCGTCGGGTCACCGGGACGACCCGGTGGTTGGCGGCCAGCTCCCGGAACGCCGCCAGCCCGGGAACCACCGGCGGGGCTAGGTCCGTCATGGGCACAGTCTGGCCGAACCCGGGTGGGCGATCGGGCACCGGCCCGGCGTCGGACTACCGTCGAGACGCCCGAGCCGAACCCACCAGAGGAGCGCGTGCATGAACGACCCGACCGGACCGGCTACGCCCGAGCCACCCGAGGACCTCCCACCACCGCCACCACCACCGCCACCGCCGGTCGGCTGGGCGCCCACCCCCGCCGCGACGGCGCCGAACCGCCTGTCGGTCGGCGAGGCCATCGGCTACGGCTGGCGTGGCTTCACCGCCAACCTCGGCCCGGTGCTCCTCATCGTGATCGTGCTGCTCGCGGTGTCGGTCGCGTTCGGCCTGCTGGGCGCCCTGCTCGACGACGAGTTCGCCATCCTGCTGCTGAACCTGGCCAACATCGTGGTCAGCCTCGTGATCGCGGTCGGCCTGATCCGAGCCGCGTTGGCGGTCACCGACGGGAGGCGCCCCGACCTCGGCCAGGTCTTCGGTACCCGAGGACTCGCGCCCTACGTGATCGCCTCGATCACGCTCTCCATCGGCTACGTGGTGCTGAACCTGCTCGGCGTACTCACGCTGATCCTGCTCCCGATCACGCTGCTCCTGACCCTCGCGCTCTCGTTCTTCGTCCAGTTCTTCGGCTACGCGATCCTGGACGAGGGCGTCGGGGCCTTCGATGGGATCACGCGGTCGATGACGGTCGTGCGCGCCAACATCGGTCCGACGATCCTGCTGTGGCTGGCCGCGATCGGCATCAACATCGTCGGCGCGCTCCTGTGCGGCCTCGGCCTGCTGGTGAGCCTGCCGGTCACCGCGATCGCCTGGGCCTACGCCTGGCGGGTCATGACGAACGGGGTGATCGTGCCCGCTGCGCCGTGACGGGGAGCTCGACGGCGTCGAAGCACGTGCGCTCTCCGGTGTGGCACGCGACGCCCTCCTGGTCGACCTGGACCAGGAGGGCGTCGCCGTCGCAGTCCAGACGAACGCTGCGCACCCACTGCCGGTTCCCCGAGGTCTCGCCCTTCACCCAGAGCTCCTGGCGGCTTCGACTGAAGTAGGTCGCCCGCCCCGTGCTCAGCGTCCGCGCCAGTGCCTCGCGGTTCATCCAGCCGAGCATAAGCACCTCGCCGGTGTCGAACTGCTGCACGATCGCCGCCACCAACCCGCGGGAATCGAGCTTGAGGCGTTGCAGGATCGCCGGGTCCAGGTCGGCATCGGCAGCGTTCACGTCGACCAGTGTCCCCCACGCAACACCGCTCACTTCATGGTGGCGAGGATGCCCTTCAGGTCGGCGACCGTCGTGCGGGGGTTCACCACGGCGAAGCGCGCGCACGGGTGGCCCTGGTAGGCGCTCGGCGTCACGAAGGCATAGCCGGCATCGAGCAGGCGCCTGCTCCAGCGCTGGTAGTCCGCCGAGTCCCACCCCACGCGCGCGAAGACGACGACCGACAGCTCGGGGTCCACGAGCAGCTCGAGGTATGGCCGCCGCCGCACCTCTTCTGCACCGGCACGCGCGACGGCAAGGGTCGTCTCCACCGCCTCGGCGTAGGCCTGGGTGCCATGGACCGCAAGGGAGAACCAGAACGGCAGGCCCCGAGCCCGACGAGACAGGTGCACGGCGTAGTCCGACGCGTTCCACTCCCCATCGACGGTGACCGGCTCGAGGTAGGAAGCCCGTTGGGTATGTGCCTGTCGGGCGATCTCAGGGTCCCGGTAGAGCAGCGCGCAGGCGTCGAACGGCGCGAACAGCCACTTGTGCGGGTCCACGATGAACGAGTCCGCCCGTTCGACGCCCCGGAACAGGTGGCGGACACTTGGTGCCGCCAGTCCGGCACCGCCGTAGGCGCCGTCGACGTGGAACCAGAGGCCATGCTCGTCGGCTACATCGGCGATGCCGTCGAGGTCATCGACGATCCCGGTGTTCGTCGCCCCGGCGGTGCCGACCACCGCGAACAGGCCCTCGCGTTGCCCTGGCGCCAACGCTTCGACGGCCGCGCGAACTGCAGGACCGGTCATCCGCCCACGCTCGTCGCCGGGCACCGTCACCACATCGACGTCCATCACCCGCTCCAGCGCGTACCCGACCGAGGAGTGGGTGTCACCGGTGACCAAGGCGGTCCACCGAGCGCTCGGGGACCCCCGGCGGCGGCGAGCGGCATCCCGGGCGGCCACCAACGCCGAGAGGTTGCCGATGGAGCCACCCTGGACGAAGCACCCTCCCGCCCCGGCCGGTAGCCCGACCAGGTCCGCCACCCATCGCAGCGCCTGATTCTCGGCGAACACCGCACCGGCGCCCTCCAGCCACGAGCCGGCGTAGACGCTGGAGGCGCTCACGAGGAGATCGAACAAGGTTGCGGACTCGGTCGGCGCCCCAGGGATGAAGGCCAGGAAGCGGGGGTGGTCCACGGAGATGCACGCCGCGGCCAGGACGTCGGTCCACACCCGCAAGGCCTCGTCCGGGCCGAGCCCCTCGGCGGTGATCGTGCTACCGGCCTGGGCCAACAGCTCCTCCGGGCCGCGAGGCCCGTCGAGCGGCGGCTCCATCCGAAGCCGGTCGATGGCTGTCGCGAGGATGTCGCGGGCCATCCGCTCGGTCTCCGGGGTGAAGCGGTGCACGTCCCGGAGCGTAGCCGTGGCCGCGGGGAGGGCCCGCGGATCCGTAGGCTGACCACATGGACCTGCTCGCCACCTGGATCGGCAAGATCGTCCAGGCGGCGCTGCGCCTGCTCGGGCGCACCGGCGGCACGCTGCCGGGGAAGGTCGTCGAGACGGCCTTCCCCGGCTACCTCGCACGGCGGCTGGCGACGCTGCCTGAGGGTGTCGTGGTGGTCAGCGGCACGAACGGCAAGACCACCACGACGAAGATGCTGGCTCACGTCCTAGGGGCAGAGCGTCGGGTGCTGACGAACCCGACCGGCAGCAACTTCACCCGGGGGGTCGTCACGGCAGTCGCCGAGCAGTCCTCCTGGGGCGGGCATCTGGACTGTGACGTCGCCGTCATCGAGCTCGACGAGGCCTACGCAGCACTGTTCGTTGAGCAGGTTCGACCCAGGGCGACGGTCATCCTCAACGTCATGCGCGACCAGATGGACCGCTTCGGCGAGATCGACCACACGGCACGGCTGCTGGCCAAGGCGGTGGCGGCCACGACGGACCTCGTCGTGCTCAATGCGGACGACCCGCGAGTGCTCGCCCTTCGGGAGCACGTCGCTCCGGGGGTGCAGGTGCGCTGGTTCGGCGTCGGGGCAGACCTTCGCGACACGTTCCGCACGGACGACGAGCTCCACGTCGCAGCGGTCGCAGCCCCTACCCCGGACGGCCCGGTCCGCGACGTCGAGCTGCTCGCCTCCCGCCCAGAGCAGGCTTCCTATCGCGTGGGCGAGCAGGTGCTCGACGTCGCGCTCAAGGTCGGCGGTGTGCACAACGCCCAGAACGCGGCCGCCGTCCTGTCCGCCGCCGTTGCCCTGGGGGAGGCGCCACACACGGTGACCCAAGCCCTGGCTGGTGTCGAGGCAGCCTTCGGGCGCGGGCAGCGTCTGGTGATCGAGGGCCGGACCGTGGTGCTCCAGCTTGCCAAGAACCCCGGGGGCTTCCGGCTTGCCCTGCTCAGCGGCGCCGACCTGGACGTGGCCGTGAGCGTGTTCGCGATCAACGACGACTACGCCGACGGTCGAGACGTGTCCTGGCTGTGGGACGTCGACTTCTCCGGGGTCACGGGCGCGGTCGTTGCCGCTGGGACCCGAGCCACGGACATGGCGCTGCGCCTGCACTACGACGGCATCGAGGTGGCGTTCACCGAGCCCGAGGTGGTCGCGGCGGTGCATCGCGCGGTCGGGCTTGCGCCGGTCGGTGGCACTGTCGTCGTCTACACGACCTACACCGCGATGTGGACCCTGCACGAGCACTACCGGGGCGACCCATCGGTGGCGGCATGAGCCAGACCGTGCACGTTGTTCATCTCTACGGCTCCGAGATGAACATCTACGGCGACAACGGCAACGTCCAGGTGCTCCACCGCCGGATGCAGTGGCGTGGGTTGGCGGTAGAGGTCTCCCGCGTCGGCGTCGGTGAGCCGATCCCGACTGACACGCATCTCGTGGTCGGAGGTGGTGGCCAGGACGCCGGTCAGGCGGTCATCACCGACGACCTGGCGGCCAAGGCGCCGACCCTGCGGGCCATGGCCGACGATGGCGTCCCCATGCTCTTCATCTGCGGGACCTACCAGATGATGGGCCACTACTTCGACCCGTTCGACGCGCCACGCCTGCCGGGAGCAGGCGTGCTCGACGTCCACACCGAGGCGGGCCCCACCCGCCTCATCGGCAACGTGGTCAGCACCGGAGACTTCGGGCGCCTGGTCGGCTACGAGAACCACAGCGGGCTGACCTACCTCGGACCCGGGGCCCAACCCCTGGGAACGACCCAGCCGGGCTTCGGGAACAACGGCGCAGACGGCACCGAGGGCGCCCGGCGCGACAACGTCATCGGCACCTACCTGCACGGGCCCGTGCTGGCCAAGTCCCCGGCGCTGGCCGACCACCTGCTCGCCGCAGCCTTGGCGTGCGCCGGTACGCGACCGGCCCTGGACCCGCTGGACGATCGACTGGCTCGTGCCGCCGCTGAAGTCGCCGGCAACCGCCCTCGCTGACATCCTGGGACCATGACGTCCTTCGCCCGCGCCGAACGTGACGCCCTCTGCGACCTCTTCCTGGACGTCGGACCGGACGCCCCGACGCTGTGTGCCGGCTGGCAGGCCCGCGACCTCGCCGCCCACCTCCGACTCCGGGAGACCTCACCACTCGCGCTCGGCATCCTGGCCGAGCCGCTGGCGGGCGCGCTGGAACGCAAGCAGCGCTCGGTCGCAGCCCGGGACTTCGCCACGTTGGTGGAGCAGGTGCGGCGACCCCCGAGGTGGTCGCCGTCGCACTGGGACGAGGTGGACCGGCGGATGAACCTCGCGGAGTACTTCGTCCACCACGAGGACGTTCGTCGGGCCCAGCCGCAGTGGGAGCCGAGGAAGCTGACACCGGGGCAGGAGAAGGCCCTGTGGGCAGTGCTCAGGGCCGTGGCCACCGGCTTGCTTCGGCGGGCGCCCGTCGGCGTCGTCCTGAGGACTCCGACAGGTCGCGAGGTCGTCGCCAAGGACGCCGAGCCGAGCGTGGTCATCGCCGGTGACGTCGCCGAGCTCGTGCTCTTCGCCTACGGCCGCACGGAGCACGCCCGCGTCGAGCGCCACGGTGACCCAGCCACGGTGGCCGAGCTGGAGGGGACCACGCTCGGCTTCTGATCCGGATGTCGTTGACGTTCGCCCTGCAGAGGTCCACGCTGGGCCCCGAGCAGGGGCAGCACCGACAGGGGTGCTGTCCGGGTGCCAACGAGAGGTGCGGTGGATGTCCGAGGAAGCGCCGAAAGACGAGCAGCGACCCGACGAGGCCGCATCGCCACCCCCTCCGCCGCCCCCGCCGCCTGCATCTCCCCCGCCCCCGCCACCGCAGCCGGCTTCCTCGCCACCCCCGCCACCGCCGCCTGCATCTCCCCCACCCCCGCCACCGGGCGCCCGGCAGGCGCCCGGTATGGGCTCGATCCCGAGCCAGCCGGTGCCCGCACCCGCCGGGCCGATGAGCCCCTACGGCGAGCGTGCCGAGTGGGTGGTACGCGCCCAGGGCGCGCTCCTGGACTACGTAGCCCCCGGTCTGGCCGGTGGTGTGCTGATGGCGATCATGCCGAGCCTCCTCGACTTCGTCGTCTGGGCCTTGACCTTCGGGTTCATCCTGTACACCAGCTACCTCGGCGGGTCGACCGGGCAGTCCTACGGCAAGAAGTGGGCCGGTACGAAGCTCATCAGTGACGAGACCGGCGAGCTCATCGGCGGCGGGATGGGCATCGCTCGGTACTTCCTGCACATCATCGACGCACTGCCCTGCTATGTCGGCTTCCTCTGGCCAATCTGGGACGAGAAGCGCCAGACGTTCTCCGACAAGATCCTCAACACCACGGTCATCAAGCTCTGAGGGAGTCGCTCACTCGCGCCTGCGCACCGGCGCGCCGGCGTCGGCCAGGGCCTGCTTCACCTGGCCGACGCTGAGCTCGCCGAAGTGGAACACGCTGGCGGCGAGCACAGCGTCCGCGCCGGCGGCCACGGGCGGCGCGAAGTGGTCCACGGCCCCAGCCCCACCGCTGGCAATGATGGGTACCTGCACGGCCGAGCGCACCCGGGTGATGAGATCCAGGTCGAAGCCGTTCTTGGTCCCGTCGGCGTCCATCGAGTTCAGCAGGATCTCCCCTGCCCCGAGCTCGCAGGCCTGGACCGCCCACCCGATGGCGTCGATGCCTGTTCCTCGACGCCCGCCGTGGGTGGTGACCTCGAAGCCCGAGTCGGTGCTGGTGCCTGCCTGACACCGTCTGGCGTCCACGCTCAGCACGAGCACCTGGTTGCCGAACCTCTCGGCGATCTCGGCAATCAGGGAGGGGCGCGCGATGGCGGCGGTGTTCACCCCGACCTTGTCGGCCCCGGCACGAAGCAACCGGTCCACGTCCTCAACCCGGCGGACCCCACCCCCGACCGTCAGCGGGATGAAGACCTGCTCGGCCGTCGCCGACACCACCTCGTAGGTCGTCTGCCGGCTGCTGCTCGAGGCTGTCACGTCGAGGAAGACCAGCTCGTCGGCGCCTTCGGCGTCGTAGCGTCTGGCGAGCTCGACCGGGTCGCCGGCGTCGCGCAGACCTCGAAAGTTGACGCCCTTCACGACTCGTCCGGCATCCACGTCGAGGCATGGGATCACCCGAACGGCCAAGGACACACGACCACGGTAACCGGCAGTCAACGACGGCTGCTGGCCGCTACCCTGCCCACCCATGACGCATCGCCTGCTCGAGCTGGAGGAACACGCCGACTGGGAGGGTCTGATCGCGACCCTGCGCGACATGGTTGCCGAGGACCCAGCCGTCTTCACCGACCCGCTGGTGAAGAACTGGCTCGGGCGTCGCTGGCGCAACCTGTTCATCCAGGAGGCGGTCAAGGACGACCAAGCGCTGGAGGTCGCCCGGAAACCGATCCCGTTCCTGCCGGTCAAGCGGGTCTCCGTACGCAGTGACAAACGCAGTGACGAGCAGCTGATCGCCGAGCGATACCTCAAGGGCGACACCGTCACCGACTGGCGCACCGAGCTGCCCCCAGCCGCGGAGCTCAGCGTCGAGCACACCACCATGGTGATCGCCCCAGGCCTGCTGACTGGGCTGCTGAACAAGTTCGCGTTCGCCTGGTACCACGAGGCGCCGATGGTCCAGGAGGAGTTCGGCTGGCCGATCATTCGCTCGGACCTCCACCCCTTCCGGGGCTGCGAGCCGAATCACGACGACCTGCTGGCCACCTTGGACCGGGGCGAGGGGTTCAGCGCCGGGATGGAGCCGATCACCGACCCCACCGTCCCGGAGAAGGTCATCCTCGTGGGGTACAGCAAGGGCGCGCCCGACGTGCTGAGCTTCCTGGCTGCCTACCCGCACTACGCCGACCGGGTCAGCGCCGTGTTCTCCTGGGCAGGCGCCAACGGTGGCTCCTACACCGCCGACAACATCTACTCGACGATCAAGGACCTCGACGTCAAGACGGCCACGGACCAGATGCGAGAGCTACTCTCCCGCGTGAACCCGGGCCTGGTCGCCGACGGCATGCTCCGTCGGCTGGACGAGTACGACGTCGTGGGGGCGTTCGAGTCGCTGAGCACGGACGTCCGGCTGGCGTTCATGCGCGAGGCGGCCCCGATGCTCGACGCGTTGGGGATCCCGTTCTTCACGGTCAGCGGCTCGACGACGCCGTTGGAGGTGCCGAACTTCCAGCTCAGCGACACGTTGTCGCTGCAGAAGTACGACGCCAACAACGACATGCAGCTCCTGCAGTCCCAGGCCCGGCTGGACACGATGAAGATGGCGACCCACCTGGCGGTGCTGCACGGGCACCACTGGGACATCGCCTACCCGCCGTTCCCACGAGAGATGCGCGCCATCTCCCCCAACCTCGACCACCCCTTCCCGAAGAAGGCGGCGCTGGTGGCGATGTGGCAGCTGGTGGGCGAGCTCGGGCTGGTGGACTGAGCCTCAGCCGGGCCCGACGGCGACGGCCCGCAAGGCCTCGGGCAGCGTGAACGCACCGGCGTACAGCGCCTTGCCGACGATGGCGCCCTCGACGCCAAGCGGGACCAGCTCGGCGATGGCCCTGAGGTCGTCCAGCGAGGACACGCCGCCGCTGGCGACCACCGGTCGATCCGTCCGCGCGCACACCTCGCGCAGCAGCTCCAGACTCGGTCCCCGCAGCGTGCCGTCCTTGGTCACGTCGGTGACGACATAGCGGGCGCAGCCGTCGGCGTCGAGTCGGGCCAACGTCTCGAACAGGTCCCCGCCCTCGCGTGTCCACCCCCGGGCCGCCAACGTGCTGCCGCGGACGTCGAGGCCCACGGCGATCCGGTCGCCGTGCTCGGCGATGGCTCGCCGGGTCCACTCGGGCTGCTCCAACGCAGCTGTGCCCAGGTTGACCCGTCGGCATCCGGTGGCCAACGCTGCGCGTAGCGACGCGTCGTCCCGGATCCCGCCCGACAGCTCCACCCCGACGTCGAGGCGAGCGACCACCTCGGCCAGCAGCTCCCGGTTGCTCCCCCGCCCGAAGGCGGCATCCAGGTCGACCAGGTGGATCCACTTCGCCCCAGCCTCCTGCCACGCCAGTGCCGCTTCCCACGGGTCGCCATAACCAGTCTCGGTACCCGCTTCGCCCTGGAACAAGCGCACCGCCTGACCACCGGCGACGTCGACGGCGGGCAGGAGCTCGAGACTGGGCACTCCAGCAGGGTAGAGCGCAGCGACTCCGACGGCGCAGCCACCTAGGCCCAGCGCACGTCCGACTCCAGGCCCAGGAAGGCGGCGTAGCGGTCAGCAGCCCGCTGCACGCCCTTCCTGGCCGTCGCGGACAGCGGCTCGAACGGCATGACGCGGATCTGGACCCGCCGGGAACGAACCGCGCGCCGCCAGGTGCCGAGGACCCTGCCGTCACGAACGATCGTCGGCTGGAACACCCCGTTGTTGCCGGGCACGATCCGGTCCCGGTGGGCGTCGGGGACGGACAGCGATCGGTCCTTGTAGCCCAGCAGGAACTCGTCGAACCCCGCCAGCATGAGGAGGCGCCGGCCGTCGCCTCCGGCCCGCACCCGCTCGCCCTCGTCCGGCAGCTCCGAGGACATCCAGACATCGCGTCCCTCGTGGACACCCCGCAGCAGGACGTCCCCCGCCGCGGCGATCCCTTGCTTGGCCTCGGCCGCGCTCAGCCCCGACCAACCGGCGAAGTCCTGGCGGGTGGTCGGCCCGTGGCTGCGGAAGTACCGCGTCGCCAGCTCGGCCAGGGCGGCCTCGCCGCTGAGGTCACGCTGGACCGGCGCCCACTCCTCCAGCAGCACATAGGTGGGCTGTGACCCCTCCTCCGGGCCGACGCAGGTCACGCCGGTCTGGGCGGCGTACCACAGCAGGTGATACCCCCGCTGTCCGCTGCAGTCGATGCCCTGCGCGCTGAGCCGCGCCAGGACGTCCGGCCGACGCATCCGACGACCGACGAGCATCTGCGCCATCAGCTCGGTGGCCCGGGTGGCTGTCTCCTGGTCCAGCCCGAGGTACTGCCATCGGGCACCGGTGGTACGCAAGGCCCGTCGACCCGTGAGCTCCAGCATCCAGCGGGCGTCCTCGGCCGCCACGACGTGCAGCGTCCCGCGCATCGGCCAGGTCCTCAGCACCTCGGCGCGGGCGAAGGCGGCCTCCACGTCAGCCAGGGAGCTGTGCGGCAGTCGCGCACCGAACGACCACAGGCCGCTGGCGAGGTCCTGGCTCTGCATCGCACCGAACCACCTGGCCACCGAGGCCGTGTCGGTGTTCTCCGTGGTCAGGCGCAGCGCCACCGTCCGGAGGCGCCGGACGTCGCGGTCGCTCAAGGCAAGCAGTGCGGACCTCCTCGGATCACGTCGGCCGGATGGCGTGGAACCGAAGCCGGCGGTAGTCAGCCCACCAGCGCCCGTCTCGCAGCAGAGCGGGGCGCGCCAGCTCGGTGTCGCCGTCGACCAGCTTCATCCGACGAAGCTCGAACCCGGCGTGTGCCACATCACCCACCCCGCCCAGCTCGGGAACCTCCGGCCATGGCTGCTGGGCATCGGCTCGGACCAACGGTGAGGTCACCAGAACCGTAGCCGAGGTCCAGCACGAGCTCGCCGGGACGCGGGCCCCACCAGCCGAGCACGGTCGCGCCGTCTCGGGCTACGAAGGAGAAGTCCCGGTCGAAGCGCTGGGCGTCCCAGCGCTGGTTCGTGGTCACAGGGCCTGGACCCAACGCTCCAGCAGAGCCGCCCCGGCGTCACCGGACTTCTCCGGGTGGAACTGCGTCGCCACGAGCGGGCCGTTCTCGACCGCGGCGACGAACCGGTCACCGCCGTGCTCCGTCCAGGACACCAAGGGCGGGTGCAGGCGCGGGTCGTGGGTCTGCATCTCCCAGCGTCTGACCCCGTAGGAGTGCACGAAGTAGAAGCGCTCGTCCGTCAACCCCTGGAAGAGCACGCTGCCCGACGGCGCCTGCACGGTATTCCAGCCCATGTGCGGCAGCGGGCTGGCGTGCAGGCGCTCCACCGTGCCGGGCCACTCCCCCAGGCCTTCGGACTCCACCCCGTGCTCGACGCCACGGTCGAAGAGCACCTGGAGCCCGACGCAGATCCCCAGCACGGCACGGCCACCGGCCAGCCGGCGGTCGACCATCTCGTCGCCGCGCACCCCACGGATGCCCTTGATGCAGGCGGCGTAGGCACCCACGCCGGGCACCACCAGCCCGTCGGCGTCCATCGCTGCACCCTGCTCGTCCGTCAGCGTGACCTCGGCTCCGACGCGCGCGAGCGCGCGCACAGCCGAACGCACGTTGCCCGAGCCGTAGTCCAGCACGACCACGCGACGGCGCGCAGCCACCGGCTAGAGCACCCCCTTCGTGGAGGGCACCCCGCCCTCCCTCGGGTCGACGGCGACCGCGTCGCGCAGCGCTCGGGCCAGCCCCTTGAACTGAGCCTCCACGAGGTGGTGCGGGTCCCGGCCGGCCAGGACCCGCACGTGCAGGGCCAGGCCCCCTCGGTGCGCCAGGGTCTCCAGGACATGGCGGGTCATGGACCCGGCGTAGGGCACCCCACCGCTGCCGCCGCCGATCAGGGCGTAGACCTGCCCGTCAGGCTCGCCGGTGTGCACGCAGTACGGCCGGCCTGCCACATCGACCGCGACCTGGACGAGCGCCTCGTCCAGCGGCACGAGCGCATCGCCGAAGCGGCGGATGCCGCGCTTGTCGCCGAGGGCTTCGTGCAGCGCCATGCCCAGGGTGATGGCCGTGTCCTCCACGGTGTGGTGGCCGTCCACCCCCACGTCTCCGTCGGCGCGCACCGTGAGGTCGATGAGCCCGTGGCGGCCCACCTGGGCCAGCATGTGGTCGAAGAACCCGACGCCGGTGTCCACGTCGACGTCACCGGTCCCATCGAGGTCGAGCTCGACGACGACGCTCGACTCCTTCGTCCTCCGCTCGACCCTGGCCGTGCGGCTCATGGCGACACCCCAGCTTCCTCGCTCGCGTCCGAATGCTGCTCGCGGACAGTGTGGCCTACCGCCGCCGGCGAGACCGACTCGAGGGCGGCCCGGAACGTGGCCATCTCATCAGGGGTACCGACCGTGACCCGCAACCACTCCGGCGGGCCCACCTCGCGGACGAGGACAGCACGGTCGAGGAGCTCTTGCCAGACCCGACGCCGATCGGCCAACGGTCCGAGAAGGACGAAGTTGGCGTCGGAGTCAGGCACGGTGAACCCCCGGGCCCGCGCCCACGCCACCAGGGCGTCGCGCTCGGCCCGGAGGACGTCGAGGTGCTGCTGCAACGACCCGGCATGACGCAGGGCGACCTGGGCAGCGGCCTGGGTCAGGCTGGAGAGGTGGTACGGCAGCCGCACCACCTGCAGCGCGTCCACCACGGCCGGGTCGCCGGCCAGGTAGCCGACCCGAGCGCCCGCGAAAGCGAAGGCCTTGCTCATCGTCCGGGTCACGACGAGTCGTTCTCGGCCGGGCAGCAGGCTGACGGCGCTCGGCGTCCCGGAGCGCCGGAACTCCGCATAGGCCTCATCCACGACGAGCATGCCGGCGGTGGCACCCAGGACAGCGTCGACGACGTCAAGGTCCAGGCTCGTGCCGGTCGGGTTGTTCGGTGACGCCAGCAGGACGACGTCGGGCCGGTGCTCGGCGACCTGAGCCTCGGCGTCGGCGGGGTGCAGGGTGAACCGCTTGCCCCGGACGCCGGTGACCCAGTCGCTGAACGTGTCCCGCGCGTACTCCGGGTACATCGAGTAGGTCGGTGCGAACCCCATGACCGTGCGCCCAGGCCCGGCGAAGGCCTGCAGGAGCTGGACCATGACCTCGTTCGAGCCGTTGGCGGCCCACACCTGGTTCGGGGCGACGGGGGTCCCGGCCTCCGCGCTCAGGTAGCTCGCAAGGTCGGCGCGGAGTGCGACGGCATCGCGGTCTGGATACCGGTTCAGCCCGGCGGCTACCTCAGCTGCCACCTCGGCGACCTCAGCGACCAGGGACGCCGGGGGCGGGAAGGGGTTCTCATTCGTGTTGAGCCGGACCGCGACGTCCAGCTGCGGGGCACCGTAGGGCGTGGCGTCGCGCAGCTCGGGGCGTGTCGGGAGCGACGAGGTCACGCCCGGTCGCCGACCCTGGCGGTGACGGCTGCTCCGTGGGCCGGGAGGTCCTCTTCCTCGGCAAGCGCGACGACGTGGTCGGCCACCTCCCGCAGCGCGGCCTCGTCGTAGGAGACGACGTGGATGCCGCGCAGGAACGTCTGGACCGACAGGCCGGAGGAGTGCCGCGCGCACCCACCGGTGGGCAGCACATGGTTGGACCCGGCGCAGTAGTCGCCCAGGCTGACCGGAGCCCATGGGCCGACGAAGATGGCGCCGGCGTTGCGCACCCGCGCCGCGACCGCAGCGGCCTCGGCCGTCTGGATCTCCAGGTGCTCGGCGGCGTAGGCATCGACGACGGCCAGCCCCTGATCGAGGTCGTCGACCAGGACCACCGCGCTCTGTGGCCCAGACAAGGCGGTTGAGACGCGCCGAACGTGCTTGGTCGCGGCCACCCGCGCCCGGAGCTCCGCGTCGACCGCATCGGCGAGGGCCTCGCTGTCGGTGACGAGCACGCTGGCGGCCAGCGGGTCGTGCTCGGCCTGGCTGATGAGATCGGCCGCGACGTGGCCGGGCTCGGCACTGCTGTCGGCCAGCACCATGATCTCCGTGGGCCCGGCCTCGGAGTCGATCCCCACCGTGCCTTCCACCAGCCGCTTCGCCGCGGTGACCCAGATGTTGCCGGGCCCGGTCACGATGTCGACTGGTTCGCAGTCGGGCTCGTAGCCGTGGGCGAACATGGCGATCGCCTGGGCCCCGCCGGCGGCGTACACCTCCTCGATGCCCAGCATCGCGCAGACCGCCAGGATGGTCGGGTGCACGCGCCCGCCGTGGTCACGCTGGGGCGGGGAGGTGACCGCGATGGATTCCACGGCAGCCGCCTGAGCCGGCACGACGTTCATGACGACGCTGCTCGGGTAGACCGCCAACCCCCCCGGGACATAGAGGCCGACCCGCCGGACCGGGACCCAGCGCTCGGTCACGGTGCCACCGGGCACCACCCGGGTGGTGACGTCGACGCGCCGCTGGTCCTCGTGCACCAGGCGTGCCCGCCGTATCGCCTCCTCCAGTGCGGCTCTGACCGGGGGGTCGACCGCTGCCAGGGCAGCCGCGATCTCCTCGGACGGGACGCGCACCTGCTCGATCTGGACACCGTCGAAGCGAGCCGCGTACTCGAGCAGCGCGGCCTCGCCGCGCGTTGCCACGTCCTGCACGATGGGGCGAACCTGCTCCACGGCGTGGGCGACGTCGAGGTCCGCCCGGGGCACGAGCCGGCGGTAGTCCAACCGTTCGCCCCCGGCCTCGCGCCCCCGAAGGTCGATCCGTCGGATCGCTGCCACCGTGGCGGAGTCGGTGGTCGAGATGCCGGAGGTCACCAGAGCATTCTAGGCTCCTGAGTCATGCCCTCCCTGCCGCTGTTCCCTCTGGGCAGCGTGCTGTTCCCAGGGCTGCTGCTGCCCCTGCAGGTGTTCGAGCCTCGCTACCAGGCCTTGGTCGAGGACCTGCGACTCCAGCCGGAGCACCAACGTGAGTTCGGTGTGGTGGCCATCAGGCTCGGGCACGAGGTCGGCGCGGCGTCGGTGGCTGCGCTTCACCCGGTCGGCTGCACGGCGCTCGTGCAGGACATCACACCACTGCCCGACGGCCGCTCACGCCTGGTGACGGTGGGGCACCGACGGTTCCGGCTCGATGCGCTGGAACCGGCCGGTACGCCGTACCTCATGGGCGAGGTCACCTGGATCGAGGCAGACCCGGCGAGCACGACCCCCGATCCTCAGCTCCTCGGCGCAGTTCGCCGTGGCTACCTCGCCTACCGAGAGCTCCTCGGCGGCGCTCAGCCCACGACCTCCTCGGTGCCACAGCTCCCCGAGGACCCTGAGGTGCTGTCCTACCTGGTATCGGCGGCCCTGGTGCTCGACCTCGCCGAGCAGCAGGCCCTGCTCGAGGGGCCCGACACGACCGCGCGCCTACGACTGCTTCGGGCCCTGCTGCACCGCGAGCTCGGCCTCATCAGCGTCCTGCGGGCACTGCCCGCGCCAGAGCTCGCCCGGTCCGGCGTGGTGGCGAACTGAGGCAGCCGGTGGGCAACGGCGCCAGCAGCACCCCGGCGATCGCCTTCCTGCGTTCGGCCGGGGTGCCCTTCACCGAGCACCCCTACGACCACGACCCGGACCACGACGCCTACGGACTCGAGGCCGCCGAGGCGCTCGGCCTGGACCCCGCCGTCGTCCTCAAGACGCTGCTGACCGCGCTGACCGGAGGACGCGGGCAGGAGAACCTGGCCGTTGCCGTCCTACCCGTCGCCGACCGGCTGGACCTCAAGGCGACGGCGAAGGCACTCGGAGCGAAGAAGGCGTCGATGGCGGCGGCGGACGTCGCTGAGCGCCAGACCGGCTACGTCGTGGGTGGCATCAGCCCGTTCGGCCAACGCCGTCTGCTCCCGACCGTCGTGGACGCCACGGTCCTGGCGCACGAGGTCGTGTACGTCTCCGGTGGGCGGCGGGGCCTGGACGTCGGGCTGGCACCAGTGGATCTCGTCCGGCTCACCCAGGCGGCGACGGCTCTGATCGCTCGCCGCTGATCCAGAGCGCGGCCAGGACGACGACAACCGCCACGAGCGGCCACACGATCAGTGCCTGGGTCGCCGCCAGCTGGAGCGGTCCGGTCAGCTCGGCGAGGTCTGGGGCACGGGCAGCCTGCTCGGACAGGCTGTCAGCCCCCCGCCGAGCATCGAGCCACTCCCCGAGCTGCCAGGCAGCCAGGCTGCCGAGCAACCCCCCGACGGCCAGTCCGGACAGCAGTCCACGGGGCGCCCGACGCGCCAAGGTGAAGCCGAGGCCGCCGAGCGCGAGTCCGGCAGCCAGGCAGAGCACGGCGAACGTGGCATCGGCACCGAACACCTGCCCGGTCTGCTCCTCCAGACGGATCGGCTGCCCGTCGGAGGCCAGCCACTGGACCCGTGGCGCCAGCCGCCACCAGGACCAGCCAACCAGGACGGCCACACCCACATGGACCGCGCCCAGGGAGAGCCACGTACGCCTCACGTCGCGACGAGGCAGGAGGGTCCGAGCAACGCCTTGAGGTCGCCCATGAGCGCCGGGGACGGCGACACTCGGAACCGAGGGTCCAGGGCCATGGTGGTCGTGCTCCCGCGGCCCTCCAACCGAAGCCGGACCTCGGTGGGCCCTGGGTGCGCGGCGAGCACGTCGCGAAGCTGCTGGACCAGCGGCGGCGTGCACCGGTGCGCCGGCAGGCTCAGGACCACCGGTCCCTGGGCAACAGCAAGGTCAGGCACGGTGATCTCGGACGTGACCACCTGGACGGTGTCGTCGCGGCGTTCCACCCGCCCGCGCACGACGAGGACGGCATCCGGGGCCAGCGAGGAGCCGTACGCGACGTACTGCGTCGGCCACACGACGACGTTGACCATCCCCTCGAGGTCTTCGAGGGTGACCATCGCCCACGTGTCGCCCTTCTTCGTCATCCGGCGTTGGACGGCGGTGACGAGCCCACCCACGGTGACCTGGCTGCCGTGGGCGGGGCCGGACTCGTCGGCGAGGGTGGCCAGCCCGCAGTCCACGGCGCTGGCCAGCACGTGCTCGATGCCAAGGAGGGGATGGTCGGAGACGTAGAGGCCCAGCATCTCGCGTTCGTAGGCCAGCCTGACCTGCTTGTCCCACTCCGGCAGGGGCGGCACATCGATCCCAAGCCGGCTCGGGTCGGCGGGTCCGTCCTCGGTCGCGGCAGCCTGCGACGCGGCTGCGAACAGGTCGAACTGCCCGACCGCCTCGTTGCGCTTGACGTCGGCGACCGACTCCACGGCCTCTTCGTGCACGGCCACGAGGGCGCGACGCGCGTAGCCCAAGGAGTCGAAGGCGCCGGCCTTGGCCAGCGACTCCACCACCCGCTTGTTGCACACCGGTGCGGGGACCTTGTCCAGGAAGTCCGCGAAGGAGACGAACGAGCCGGACTCGTCACGCGCGGCGACGATGCCGGCCACCACGTTCTGGCCGACGTTGCGCACTGCCGCCAGCCCGAAGCGGATGTCCTCACCGGTCGGGGTGAAGTCGGCCACCGAGGCGTTGACGTCCGGCGGCAGCACCCGGATCCCCATCCGTCGGCACTCGGCCAGGTAGAGGGCGCTCTTGTCCTTGTCCGACTGCACGCTCGTAAGCAACGCCGCCATGTACTCGGCGGGGTAGTTGGCCTTGAGGAAGGCGGTCCAGTAGGAGATGAGCCCGTAGGCGGCGGTGTGCGACTTGTTGAACGCGTAGTCCGAGAACGGGACGAGCGTCTCCCAGAGCTTGTCGATCGCGGCCTGGCCGAACCCGTTGGCGCGCATGCCGGCAGCGAAGGGTTCGAATTCCCGCTGGAGGATCTCCTTCTTCTTCTTGCCCATCGCCCGACGCAGCAGGTCGGCCTTCCCCAGGCTGTAGCCGGCCACCTTCTGGGCGACCGCCATCACCTGCTCCTGGTAGACGATGAGGCCGTAGGTCGCGTCCAGGATCTCGGCCAACGGCTCGGCAAGCTCGGGGTGGATCGGCGTGTTGGGCTGGAGGCCGTTCTTGCGCAGGGCGTAGTTCGTGTGTGAGTCCACGCCCATCGGCCCCGGGCGATACAGCGCGAGCACCGCGGAGATGTCTTCGAAGCTGTCCGGCTTCATGAGCCGCAGCAGGCTGCGCATCGGCCCCCCGTCGAGCTGGAAGACTCCGAGGGTGTCGCCGCGCGCCAGCAACGCGAAGGTGGTCGGATCGTCCAGGGACAGCTGCTCGAGGTCGATCGCGGCCTTGCCGTTGCGCTCCATGTTCACCAGCGCGTCGTCGATGACGGTGAGGTTGCGCAGCCCGAGGAAGTCCATCTTCAGCAGGCCGAGGTTCTCGCACGTCGGGTAGTCGAACTGGGTGATGATCGCCCCGTCGGAGTCCCGCCGCATGATGGGGACGTGATCGATGAGCGGTTCTTCCGCCATGATCACGCCGGCCGCGTGCACGCTCCACTGGCGCTTGAGGTTCTCCAGCCCCTGCGCGGTCTTGATCACCGTGGCCACGTCGGGGTTGGATTCCGTCAGCTCCCGGACTTCGACGGCATCGGCGTGCCGCGGATGCTTCGGGTCGAAGATGGCCGCAAGCGGGATGTCCTTGCCCATCACCGCCGGGGGCATCGCCTTGGTGATCTTCTCCCCCATGGCAAAGGGCATGCCGAGGATGCGGCTGGCGTCCTTGATGGCCGCCTTGGCCTTGATGGTGCCGTAGGTGACGATCTGGGCAACCCGGTCCTCGCCGTACTTCTCGGTGACGTAGGCGATGACCTCCCCTCGTCGACGCTCGTCGAAGTCGATGTCGATGTCCGGCATCGTGACGCGCTCGGGGTTGAGGAACCGCTCGAAGAGCAGCCCGTGCACGATCGGGTCCAGGTCCGTGATCCCCATCGCGTAGGCGACGATGGACCCCGCAGCCGAACCACGGCCCGGCCCCACTCGGATCCCCTGGTCCTTCGCCCAGCCGATGAAGTCCGCCGTGACCAAGAAGTAGCCGGGGAAGCCCATGTCGAGGATGACGTCGACCTCGTAGTCAGCCTGGCGCCTGACGTGATCCGGCACCCCGGCCGCGTAGCGACGGGCCAGGCCGCGGTCGACCTCCTTGACGAACCACGACTGCTCGGACTCCCCGGCGGGCACCGGGAACCTCGGCATGAGGTTGGCGTCCTCGTTGAAGGTGACGTTGCAGCGCTCGGCGACGAGCAGCGTGTTGTCACAGGCCTCTGTCACGTCCTGCCAGACGGCTCGCATCTCGGCCGCGGGCTTGAGGTAGAAGTCCTGGGCGTCGAAGCGGAACCGCTTCTCGTCGGTGATGTACGAACCGGACTGCACGCAGAGCAGGGCGTCGTGCGCGGCGGCGTCCTCGGCCCGGACGTAGTGCAGGTCGTTCGTGGCCACCGTCGGCAGGCTGAGGTCGCGGGCGATGCCGAGCAGGTCATCGCGCACCCGCTTCTCGATCGACAGGCCGTGATCCATGAGCTCGACGAAGAGGTTGCCCTCCCCGAGGATGTCCCGCAGCTCTGAGGCCGTGCGCAAGGCCTCGTCGTAGCGTCCCAGCCGGAGCCAGGTCTGCACCTCGCCGGAGGGGCACCCGGTGGTCCCGATGAGGCCATCGGCGTAGGTGGCGAGCAGCTCGCGGTCGATCCTGGGCTTGTAGAAGAAGCCCTCAAGGCTGGCGCGGCTGGCCAGCCGGAAGAGGTTGTGCATGCCGGCCGTGGTCTCGCTCAGCAGCGTCATGTGGGTGAACGCGCCACCGCCGGAGACGTCGTCCTCGCCGCCATTGCCCCACTTGACCCGACGGCGCTCCGAGCGGTGCGTCCGCGGGGCCACGTACGCCTCGATCCCGATGATCGGCTTGACCCCGACGTCTCGGGCCTTGGCGTAGAAGTCGTAGGCGCCGAAGACGTTGCCGTGGTCGGTGATGGCCAGGGCCGGCATCCGGAGCCTGGCCGCCTCGGCGACGAGATCGCCCACCCGAGCGGCGCCGTCGAGCATGGAGTAGTCCGTGTGCGCATGCAGGTGCACGAACGACTCGCCCGAACCGACCACAGCCACCAGCCTTCCTCGCGCACGGGCAACCCCACGACCGGGAGTGACCGGCCGGGCTCGGGGAAGTACGCCGAGGGTAGCCCGGGGAACCGGCTCGGTCGGCCTCGACGCTCCGTGGTGGGAGCCCCGGGGCGGATCCGGTCGGCTACCGGCGGGTCGGTCCGAGAGAGATGATCATCGCCGAACCCTGAGCACCGCGCCGCCCAGGCACCGTGGCGCCACATCCAGGCCGCCCGGCACTGCCCGAGGGGCAGACCTGGCAGCCGTCTTCAGGGCACCCCACGGCCAGTCGTTCGGCAACGAGGTGACCGGAGGTGACCAGTCGGTCGATCGCCAGGCCGACCACGCCCTCGTCCAGCCCGGTGGACACGGCGATCTCGTGCAGGCTGCCCGCCCCCGCCGCCAGCTCTGCCAGCACGACCCGGGTCGGACCGCTCCTCGTGGTCACGAGACGGCCCTCCCCACCTGGAACACCGTCACCGCCAGCACCCATGCCGTCGACATGCTGATGACGACGCTCGTGAGCATCCAGCGTCGCCCGATCTCCCGGTTGAGCGCCGCCAAGGTGGCCACGCACGGGGAGTACGCCAGCAAGAAGGTCAGGAACGCGAGCACGGCCGCCGTGGTGTGCCCGCCCGAAGAGACCTCGAAGTCGTCCCGGAGCTGGTCGCCCAGCTCGCCGGGTGAGGACGGGTCGACGGGTTCCTCGGCCGCGTAGGTCTGGGCCCAGGAGGAGATCACTGCCTCCTTGGCGACGAAGCCGACCATCAGCGCCGAGGTGGCGTGCCAGTCACCGAAACCGGCCGGTTCGAACACGGGAGCAACCGTCTCCGCCGCCGCAGCGAACACGCTGTCCTGCACGGGGACGTCGCCGACCGTACCGGCGTTGCCGGGAGCCGGGACGGCACTGAGCAACCAGACGATGGCCACCGTCACCACGATGATGCCGCCGGCCGTACGCAGGAAGGCCTGGACCCGGGACCAGGTCATGATCGCGACCTGATGGGGCATCGGCACGTGGTAGGCCGGGAGGTCGATGACCATCGCCTCGCCGCGCATCGTCCGCCACAGCGTCGAACGAAGCGCGAAGCCCACCAGGATCACGAGGAGGATGCTCAGCACGTACATGCCGAACACCACGTTGCCCGCCTGCGAACCGAAGAACGTGGCTCCGACCAGGACGAAGACCGTGAGGCGCGCACTGCAGGAGGTGAAGGGCACCAGCAACGAGGTCAGGATCCGGTGGCGGGCATCGGGCAGCACCCGAGTGGCGCTGATGGCCGGCACGTTGCACCCGAATCCCACCACCAGTGGCAGGAAGGCGCGCCCAGGCAGTCCGATCGCCCGCATCGCCCGGTCGGTGACGACGGCAGCGCGAGCCAGGTAGCCCGAGGTCTCCAGGACCGCGAGCAGCAGGAACATGAGGGCCATGAGCGGCAGGAAGGTGAGCAGCATGCCGACCCCGGCGATGAGCCCGTCCACGACGAACCCTTCGACAGCGGTGCCACCGAGCCCGACCGACCCGAGCAGGCTTCGACCGGCCTCGCTGATCGGTCCGGCCACCAGCTGGTCGAGTGCGTCCTGCAGCGGCGCGGCCACGACGGTGGTGGTCTGGAAGACCAGCCACATCACGGCGAGGAACAGGATCGGGCCGAGCACGGGAGCGGTGACGATGCGATCGATGCGGTCCGTCCACGTGCCGCCCAGGCGCCCGTCGTGCTGCTGAGCCGCTTCCATGGCGCCCTGGACCCACGAGAATCGCTCGTCGTCCTGGGCGAAAGGATCACTCGCGTCGTAGCCGTGCGGCCTGGGCTGGGGAGGCGTCGTCGTCAGCGCGGAGACCACCGCTTCCTCGAGCGCCCGCGCCGTCCCGCGCTGGCGCGGATCGGTCGCGAGGACGGGGACCCCGAGGTACTCCTGCAGCGCCCGGGCATCGACGCTGAGGCCACGACGGGCGGCGACGTCGCTCATCGTCAGCACGACGACGACGTGCTGCTGGAGCTCGCGAAGCTGGGCGAGGAGGTAGAGGCACCTGGCCAGGTTGGCGGCGTCGAGGACCGCCACGACCACTGCCGGGCGCGCCTGCGGGTGGCTTGCCAGGAGCAGGTCGCGGGTGAGCTCCTCGTCGGGCGAGGACGGCGTGAGGCTCGACGTCCCGGGTAGGTCGAGCAGGGTGACTGGGTGCTCACGGCCGTCAAGACCTCGTGGCCGCCACTGGGCTCGGGCCACCTCGACCGTCGTGCCGGGCCAGTTGCCGAGCTGCTGACGAGCGCCACTGACCTGGTTGAACAGCGTCGACTTGCCGACGTTGGCGTTCCCGACGAGCGCCACCTGGGCAGCGCCCGGCGGCGCGAGCAGGTTCGCCACCGCTACTGAGCCTGTTCCACGTGCAGCGCCAGCAAGGTCCGGCGATCCACCGCCATCCGCGCCTGGCCCACCCCCAGGAGGCGCCCGCCCCCCGACGTGCGGCGCATCACCGACACGTCTGCTCCGGGCCTGAGCCCCATCTCGGCAAGGCGCCGTGCGCTCGGGTGCATCGAGGTGTCCACCAGCCGAGCCGTGGTCCCGACTGGCACCTGGTTCAGGGTCACGTCGGTACTGTAGAGGAAGGTTAGGCAAACCTAACCAGGGACGTTGGTCCCGGAGTCACGCGCCGAGGGCGCGAACCCCGTTCGCGACGATCGCGTCGCGGAAATAGGCAGCCAGACCAGGGGCCCGGGTGTCGTAGTGGGCCGCGAAGCGAGGATCGGCCACGTACATGTCGCCGAGTCCGGCGTGCATCTCGTGCGAGCAAGGGTAGAACCATCGATCGATGTGCAGGCGAGCCCGCTCGGCAAGGTCCATCGCAGCGGCGTCCTCCGCCGGTACCCCCGTCCTCATCAGCTCAGCGAGGGCTGACTCCACCGCCTCCCCCTCGGCCTTGATGGCGTCCCAGTCCTGCGCGGTGTAGGCCTTCGCCCGTCGACTCGACTCGGCGTAGGCGTCGGTATCGCCCCACCTGTTGCGCACCTCCGCTCCGAACTCAGCCTCGTTCCGCGCGATCGGGTCGAGGCCATCGAAGAGCTCCTCGTCACTCATCAGACTCGACTCCTTGCATCGTCATCAGCGTTCGGTCCACCAACGCGAGCACGCCGCCCAACGCCTCGAGTCGCTGCTGAAGCAGGGCCCGGTGGTGCAGCAGTGCCGAGCGTCGGTCATGCCCGACGTCGTCGATCGTGGCCGCGATCTCGGCCAGTCCCATGCCGAGCCCGCGGTACAGCAGTACCTCCTGGAGTCGCTCCAGGTCCGTGCCGGTGTAGCGGCGGTAGCCGGCTGGGGTCCGCCGTGAAGGCACCAGCAGGGCGATCTCGTCGTAGTGGTGCAGCGTCCGGACGGAGACACCCGCCATCCGGGCGACCTCGCCGACCGAGTAGGTCCTGGACACGCCTCGACCGTATGGCCTCACGCGACGTGAGGGTCAAGCCCGTCGACGGCTCAGGCCCAGGGGGGGTCGCCGTTCATCGGCGGGAGCGGGTCGCGTGGGTCAGCGTCGAGGTGGGAGTTGGCGGGCGAGGTGCGCTGGTGGTGCCTCGAGGTCGCCGTCAAGCCCCATCCGGCGAAGAGCCCCTCCACGATCAGACGAGGCCGTCCAGGAAGGCCCAGTCGGCATCGGTGAGCTCGACGTCGCCGGCCGCGCAGTTGTCCTCCAGGTGGGCCTGGCTCGAGGTGCCAGGGATCGGCAGCATGACCGGGCTACGTCGGAGCAGCCATGCCAGCGACAGCTGCGCGGGGCTCACGGCGGTGCGTCGGGCGAGCTCGGTCAGGGCACCGTCGTCAGCGACCAGGGAGCCACCAGCGATCGGGAACCAGGGGATGAAGCCGATCCCATGGTCCTCGCAGTAGCGCAGCGTCTCCTCGTGGTCCCGGCTCGCCACGTTGTAGTGGTTCTGCACGCTGACGACGTCCACAAGCTCACGAGCCTGGCGTACCGTCGCGGCGTCCACCTCCGAGAGCCCCAGGTGAGCGATCTTGCCTTCCCGCTGGAGCTCGGCCAGCAGCCCAAGCTGATCGGCCAACGGCACCCGGACGTCCACGCGATGCAGCTGGTAGAGGCCGATCCGCTCCACTCCGAGACGTCGCAGGCTCATCTCCACGCACTGGCGGAGGTAGTTCGGGTCCCCCAGGACGTGCCACCGGTCGGGCCCGGTCCGCAGCAACCCGCCCTTGGTCGCCACCACCAGCCCGTCGTAGGGGTGCAGCGCCCGGCGGATCAGGTCTTCGGAGACGAACGGGCCGTAGGAGTCGGCGGTGTCGATGAAGTCCACGCCGAGCTCCACGGCGCGGCGGAGCACCTTCACCGCGGCTTCGGGGTCGGCCGGCGGGCCCCAGATCCCGGGGCCGGTCAGGCGCATCGCACCGTAGCCGAGCCGATGGACCGAAGGCCCATGAGCCCCGAGGGTGAAGGTGCCAGCGCGGGTCACACTCACGTCGAGAACTCCCTGGTCCGGCACGGCCGCTGCGTGCCCTCACCACCAGCCTAGGCAGTTCGCAGCACGGTGAGCGCGTCGAGCAGGTCCGGCGGGTACGTCGAGGCAGCCTCGACGGGCTCCCCCGTTGCGGGATGCCTGAAGGCCAGCCGCATGGCGTGCAGCCACTGCCGTCGCAGCCCGAGGCGGGCTGCGAGCGACGGGTCGGCACCGTAGGTGAGGTCGCCGACACACGGGTGCCGCAGCGCGGACAGGTGCACGCGGATCTGGTGCGTCCGACCGGTCTCGAGCTCGACAGCCAGCAAGGAAGCGGACGGGAAGGCCTCGATCGTCTCGTAGTGCGTCACCGAGGCCTTGCCACCGGCGACGACAGCCCAGCGGTAGTCGTGGACCGGATGGCGTCCGATGGGCGCGTCGATGGTCCCGCGGCTCGGGTCGGGGTGCCCCTGCACCACGGCGTGATAGGTCTTCTCGACCGTCCGATCGCGGAACTGCTGCTTGAGCGAGGAGTATGCCCGCTCGGACTTCGCCACCACCATGAGCCCGGAGGTGCCGACGTCCAGCCGGTGCACGATCCCTTGCCGCTCGGCCGCGCCCGTGGTCGCCACGGCGAACCCGGCTCCGGCAAGCCCACCGATCACGGTGGGTCCCTCCCAGCCGGGCGACGGATGAGCAGCCACGCCCACGGGCTTGTCCACCACGACGAAGTCCACGTCGTCGAGCACGACGCGCAGCCCGGCCACCGGTGCCGCGCGGATGGCTGGCTGGATCGAGGAGTCGGCGTCTGGGAGGCTCACCTGCAGCACAGTCTCGGGCAGCAGCCGGGTCGAGCGGGCTGCCGAGCGTCCGTCGACGAGCACGCGCCCCTCGTCGACCAGCTCAGCAGCCCTCGTCCGAGAGAACCCCAGCAATCGGGACACGGCGACGTCCAGGCGCTCCCCGACCAGCCCGTCCGGGACGGGCAGGCTGCGGACCGACTCGGTCACGGGGCCCCTTCCTCGTTTCCCTCGTCTTCCTGGCGGTCCGGCTCCACCCCGAGGATGGTCAGGAGCAGCACGCCCCCGACGCCGGTGACGATGGCGATGTCAGCCACGTTGAAGACGGGGAAGCCCGACCACGGCCACTCGGCTTCGAAGAAGTCCACCACGTAGCCACCGAACGAGCCTGGGACCCGGAACAACCGGTCCATGAGGTTGCCGAGCGCGCCTCCCAGGAGCACCCCCAGTGCGAGGGCCCAGGCCCAGCTCTGCAGTCGACCAGTCAGCCTGATGATGACCAGAACGACAGCCGCTGCCAGCGCCGTGATGACCACGGTGTAGCCGGCCGCGAAGCTGAAGGCGGCACCCGGGTTGAAGACCAGCCGAAGCTGGAAGACGTCCTCGATGACGGTGATGACCTCACCGCCGTCCAGGCGCCGGAGCGCCCACGTCTTGGTGATCCAGTCGAGGGCCAGGACGAGGGCGGCGACGAGGACCGCCAGCAACGGCGGTCGAACCCAAGGGGTCGCCCGCCCGTCAGACCCAGCCGGGTTGGTGGTCAGCGACGCTCCTGGCGTTGCTTGCAGTTGACGCAGAGGGTCGCGCGGGGGAACGCCTGCAGGCGCGCCTTGCCGATCGGCTGGCCGCAGGACTCACACTGGCCGTAGTGGCCGCTCGCGATCATGTCGAGCGCGCGCTCGACCTGTCCGAGGATCTCGCGGTGGCTTGCCGCCAGAGACATCTCGTGCTCGCGCTCGAACGTCTTCACACCCGTGTCGACCTGGTCTTCGCCACCCTCGTCCGCCGACCCCTGGACCAATCCGCGGATGCTCTCCTCGGTCTCGGCGATCTCCGCACGCAGCCTGGCAGCCTCAGCGTTCAGCACGCCTACGACCTGGGCCAGCTCCTTCTTGGTCCACGGCTGCTCGTCGGCGCGGACCGAGAGGGTGTCTGAGGTCGCGGGTGCCTTCTTCGCGGGTGCCTTCTTCGCGGGTGCCTTCTTCGCGGGTGCCTTCTTCGCGGGTGCCTTCTTCGCGGGTGCCTTCTTCGCGGGTGCCTTCTTCGCGGGTGCCTTCTTCGCGGGTGCCTTCTTCGCGGGTGCCTTCTTCGCCTCGGTGGAGGACTTCTTCTTCGATGCCACCGGCTCCCCTCCTTGCTCGGTCACGCTTGGCTTCCGACCGGCGACACGAACCGCCCCGCTCATGGCGTCACGTAGGCGCCCAGGGATTCCCAGCTGGGCCATCAAGATCGGCTCTCCTGTGGTCGGTGGTCGGCCCGTCGGGGACAGCGACCGCCGGGTCTGGGCGAGCCGGATGATAGGCGCCCAGGTACAGGCGATCAACGAGGCGTGCCGGGCAAGGCATGCAACCGACCCTTGCACGAGCCTCCGAGCACTCGCTCGGGGCCGTACACTCCCACCGGCAAAGCGATGACGGGACCAGCGTCCCGCACCCACGGTGGTCAGCGACTCGGGGATGGTGAGAGCCCGAGCACACGGGGTGCGGGAAGATCACCCCCGAGCCGTCGGAAGAACCGGGTGCCTGGCACTTGGCGTAGACCCGACCGCCACGGCAACGAACGCCACCGAACGAGCGGGTCCAGTACCTGGGCCAAGGAGGGTGGTACCGCGGGGCGCGCACGACACGCCTCGTCCCTCCACGACCATCCGACAGCCTCGGCTGTCGCACGCCGTCGGAGGATCGCTCGATGTCGCAGGCCGCGCCGGAACCCATCTCGGGCGGGTATGCACCCGTCTCCGCCAAGGTTGACCTCCCCGCGATGGATCACGAGATCCTTGCGTTCTGGCGCGAGCACGACGTGTTCACACGCTCCATGGAGCAGCACCAGGACCAGCCTCGATGGACGTTCTACGAGGGCCCACCGACGGCGAACGGCATGCCGGGGGCACACCACGTGGAGGCCCGGGTCTTCAAGGACGTCTTCCCGCGATACCGCACCATGAAGGGCAACCAGGTGCCTCGGAAGGGCGGTTGGGACTGCCACGGCTTGCCCGTGGAGATCGCCGTGGAGCGAGAGCTCGGCTTCACCGGCAAGGCCGACATCGAGCACTTCGGCGTCGCCGAGTTCAACGCGCGCTGCCGCGAGTCGGTGCTGCGCCACGTGGACGCCTTCGAGGCGATGACCGAGCGGATGGGCTTCTGGGTCGACACCGCGCAGGCGTACCGGACCATGGACCCCGCCTACGTGCAGAGCGTCTGGTGGTCGTTGCAGCAGATCTACGATCGGGGCCTCCTGGTCGAGGACCACCGCGTCACGCCCTACTGCCCGCGGTGCGAGACCAGCCTGTCCGACCATGAGCTGGGCCAACCCGGTGGCTACGAGACCGTGGTCGATCCGTCGGTCTACGTTCGTTTCCCAGTGACGAGCGGCCCGTTGGCAGGGCGGGCTGACCTGCTTGTCTGGACGACGACTCCATGGACGCTCGTGTCGAACACCGGTGTGGCCGTGCACCCGGACGTCAGCTACGTGCTGGCACGCCAGGCCGGAGTCGACGGCGCACCGCTGGTGGTCGCTGAACCGCTGGCCGCCGCCACGCTTGGCGAGGACCACCAGGTGATCGACCGGTTCACCGGCACGGACCTGGAGCGCTGGGGCTACCAGCGCCCATTCGACCTCGTCGACATCCCTGATGCGCACTACGTCGTGCTGGCTGACTACGTGACGACTGAGGACGGCTCCGGCCTGGTCCACCTGGCGCCCGCGTTCGGCGCCGACGACATGGAGGCCTCTCGGCACTATGGCCTGCCGGTGGTGAACCCGGTTCGCCCCGACGGGACGTTCGCCGAGGACGTCCCCCTCGTGGGTGGGCAGTTCTTCAAGCACGCCGACGCCGACCTCGTCCGAGACCTGCAGGAACGGCAGCTGCTCGTCCGGCACGTCCCCTACGAGCACTCCTACCCGCACTGCTGGCGCTGCCACACGCCCCTGCTGTACTACGCCCAGCCCTCCTGGTACATCCGCACGACCGCCGTCAAGGAGGCACTGCTTCGGGAGAACGAGGCGACGAGCTGGTACCCGCCCTCGGTGAAGTGGGGCCGCTACGGCGACTGGCTGCGCAACAACGTCGACTGGGCGCTGTCTCGGCGGCGGTACTGGGGGACACCGCTGCCGATCTGGCGCAACGACGAGGACCCGAGCCAGCAGGTCTGCGTGGGCTCGCTGGCCGAGCTGTCCGAGCTGGCCGGCCGCGACCTCAACGACATGGATCCGCACCGGCCCTTCGTGGACGACATCACGTTCACCAAGCCCGGGGTTGCGGGGACGTTCCGGCGGGTGCCCGACGTCATCGACGTCTGGTACGACTCCGGCGCGATGCCGTTCGCCCAATGGGGCTACCCGCACGCGGCCGGCAGCGTCGAGCAGTTCGAGCAGGCCTACCCGGCTCAGTTCATCTGTGAGGCCTTGGACCAGACCCGTGGGTGGTTCTACACGCTCATGGCAGTCGGGACCATGGTGTTCGACCGCTCCTCGTACGAGAACGTGCTGTGCCTCGGGCTGATCCTCGCCGAGGACGGACGCAAGATGAGCAAGCACCTCGGCAACGTGCTCGAGCCGATCGGGCTGATGGACGAGCACGGCGCCGACGCCGTGCGCTGGTTCATGGCTGCGGGGGGTTCGCCATGGCTGCCACGCCGGGTCGGGCACGGAGCCCTGCAGGAGGTGGTCCGAAAGGTCCTGCTCACCTACTGGAACACGGTGGCCTTCCAGTCCCTCTACGGCCGCCTTGCCGGCTGGGACCCGAGCGGCACCAGCGCGCCGCCGCCCGCCGATCGTGCGGTCTTGGACCGCTGGCTGATCTCGGAGGTGCAACGCCTGGTCGTCGCGGTGGACACCGCCTACGACGAGTTCGACACCGCGAGGGTCGGTTCGTTGCTCGCTCGCTTCGTCGATGACGTGTCGAACTGGTACGTGCGCCGGTCCCGTCGCCGGTTCTGGGAGGGTGACCCGGCCGCGATCGCCACCCTGCACGAGAGTCTCCAGGTCCTGACCCGGCTCATGGCCCCGCTGGCGCCGTTCGTGACCGAGCGCGTCTGGCAGGACCTCGTCCGTCCCGTGGAGCCGCACGCTCCGATGTCAGTGCACCTCAGCGAGTTCCCGGTGGCAGACCACTCACTGCTGGACGAGGACCTGGCGGCCGAGGTCGCCCTCGCCAGGCGGTTGGTCGAGCTCGGGCGAGCCGCGCGCGCATCGTCCGGTACTCGCACGCGCCAGCCATTGCCCCAGGCGCTCGTGAGCGCCCGCAGCCGCGCAGCACTTTCCGACGCCGTCTTGGCCGAGGTCGCCGACGAGCTCAACGTCCAGCAGGTTCGGGGGCTGGCCGCCGGGGGGGAAGACCTGCTGGACCACCAGGTGAAGGCGAACTTCCGATCGCTCGGGAAGCGGTTCGGCAAGGACACGCCAACGGTGGCGGCGGCGGTGGCAGGCCAGACCGGAGAGGCTGCCGCGGCCCTTGCCGACGCCCTTCGCGAGGGTCAAGCGAGCATCGAGGTGGAGGGGCTCGGCACGGTGGCTCTGACCGAGGAGGACGTCGTGGTCACCGAGACCCCCCGCGAGGGGTGGGCGGTGGCCCGTGAGGGAGAGACCGTGGCCCTGGACCTCACGATCACCGACGAGCTCCGGCGGCTGGGCACGGCACGCGAGGTCGTGCGGCTGGTGCAGGAGGCGCGCAAGTCGAGCGGACTCCAGGTCACCGACCGGATCGCTCTTGTCTGGGAGACAACGCCCGAGGCGGCGGAGTCCGGTGCGGCGATACGCGAGCACACGGACGCGATCGCCGCGGAGGTGCTCGCCACGCAGTTCCTCGAAGCGCCGATCGACGGGGCAGTTGAGGAGGCCGCCCAGGCCTCGACCTGGCCAGGGTGGTTCGAGGTCACCGATGACGACCTCGGCCTACGGGTGCAGTTCCGACCAGTCGGCTAGCTGGCCCGCCGGTGACGAGGCCCCGCCGCAAGCGCCTACAGCGGGCGGTCGCCGTCGTCACCGCCCCGCTCGTCGCTGCCCGCGTCGTGGTCCTCAGGCTCCGTTGTGTGCTGCTCGGCAGTGCCGTCCTCACCCGTGCCGCTGGCGCTCTCGCCGGTGGGCTCGTCGGCGAGGTCGGCGGCGTCCTCCGCGTCCGGCTGGTCCGGCTCGCCACTCTTCAGCCTGCGCAGCTCGGTCTCGTGAAACTCCGTCAGCCGGGCCCGATACTCACGCTCGTGGGCCCGCAGCTCGGCAACCTCGTCCTGCAACGTGCTGCGCTCCTGCTCGAGGTCGCCAAGCAGGCGGGCGCGCCGCTCCTGCACCTCGGCGTCGAGGGCCATCGCCTGCTCACGCCCGTCGGCCGTGATCCGGTCTGCCTCGGCCCGCGCTTCGTTGATCACACCGTCGGCGGTCTGCTGGGCCATGGAGAGCAGGCGGGCCGCCTGACCCGAAGCGTCCTGGGAGACCGTGGCGGTTGGCAGCCCAGGCTCGTTCGGCGCGGTCGCGGCGGCGACAGGCGCCGAGCCAACCGACACTGCGGGCCCACGGGACTCGGCCTTCCGCTCGAGGTCCGCGTTGCGGGACCGCAGCGTGTCGTTCTCGGCCCGGAGCCGTCGGATCTCGGACTCGACCTGGTCAAGGAACTGGTCGACCTCATCCATGTCGAAGCCAGGGCGGAGTCGGACCTCGCTGAACCTCTTGCTGGCAACGTCTTCCGGTGTGAGCACGCGTGTTTCCCCTCGACCTGGATGCTAGGCCGGAGGCTACCGGACCGACCCGTTGGCGAGCTCGACGTCGTTGGCTGGCGACAGGATCCGGTCAGCGTAAGCCGGCGAGAATCCCCAGGCCGAAGTTGACGGCGATGATGAGGATGAGGAACCCAAGGTCGAGTGCGATGCTGCCGATGCGTAGCGGCGGGATCACTCGCCGCAACGCCTTCAGCGGCGGATCCGTGACGGAGTAGACGGCCTCCAGGACCAGCACGATCGGCCCCTTCGGCTCCCACGAGCGTGACAGGAGCAGCACCCAGTCGAAGACGAGCCGTGCCAGCAGCGCGAGGAAGAACGCGAAGAGCACGTAGTAGAGCACCCCAGCCACGACTGCCACATCGGCACGGTACCTGAGACCGAACCTGCCCTCCTGCCCTGGCCGTCGGCCCTGCTAGATGTAGGCCAGGGGTGTGTGGCGCTCCGGAGGTCCGGGGAGGCTGAGATTGAGAGGGGCTCCTGGGGGATCGGGCTCTGTCGCCCCGTGCACGCGGTCGCAGCGTCGGAGCGCTACGTCGCCTTCTGGGCTGGAGAGGGCCTCGCCGCGGAGGACGTCCACACCGACAAGGCTCAGGTCCGTGACGGCCTTCTTGGCATCGAGCTCGTCGGCCGCGACGCGATCACTCGGGCGGCCGGCACCCTGCTTCCCCGACGGGCGATCCAGCTGGTCCATGTGCCCGACTCCACCGAGCAGCAGGCCAATCTGACATGACGAGGGGCCGGAGCACCACCACGTCTCCTCGTCGGCCTGAGCGACCCCGACACCACCGCGTGCCCGACCCGGTGGGCCGCCGCGCTGGACCTGGACGCATCGGGCCGGGTCGCCCGCGAGGAGCGACTGATCTCCCCGCAATCGGCGCGAACCCGCTGCGACACCAGCAGTCACGAGCCCGGCTGGTGGCAAGGCATCACGATCCCGACGCTCGACCGCCCGCTCCAGGCCCGCGAGTGGCGCCTCGGGGACAGCGACGTCGTCCTCACGAACGCGACTCCGTCCCGGCGTGCCGAGCTGGAGTCGGCCATCAGCCGCTTCTCGTCGGCACAGCTCCCGTTGCCTACCCTGGCGTCGGTCACCTGGCACGACGGCGACAGCTTCCTGTGCCACGGTGTCGACGGCTACGCACGGCTCGCCCACAACGACCAGGACGCGCGCCTGCACCTGTGTCTCACTAGCGCCGACCTGTGCCGGGGCACCCGTCTGCGCCGACTCGGACCGGTGGTCACGTCACCTCATGCTGCACGAGCTCGGCCACGCCTGGCTCGGCCAGTACCTCGACGACGAGGCCCGAGCCGCCTCCTGAGGCGCATCATGTTGCGCTCGTGGAACAGCCCGAGCAAGCCCCACTCCCTGCGAGGCGTCGAACGCGCTGACAACACACTCGCCTTCGGGCTGCTCGACCAGTCGATGGGCTCGCCCGTCACCGAGGCCGCCCGCCAGATGCGTGAGGACGCGTGGGCCATCCTCACCGACGACGCCGAACCCCTCACATCGCTGCGCTGAGCGCGTAGGTCCACAGGTCGACCCCCGGCCGCGGCGACCAGTCACGATCGGGGGTGCGCTGGAACCCGAGCCCCTCGTACAGCCGGTGCGCGGGCCGCATGAGCGGCGTCGTGGAGATGACGAGCCGTCGCGCCCCAACGGCGCGGGCACGCCCGACGCAGGCAAGCACGAGCGTCGTGCCAACACCGCCACGGCGCGAGCCCGACTCCACCGCCAGCATCCTGAACTCGGCCTCGCCGGGACGAGAGATCTCCGCCCATGGCGTGCCCGGTCGGCAGAACGTCACGGTCCCCACGACACGCTCCGTGGCCGCCGGGAGGGACGCCACCAGCAGCTCAGCGTCAGCGGAGCGGCCGTGGGCATCTGCCAGCTCGGCAACGTACGGGCTGTCGTCGCGGACGAAGCCCTCATCGACGTAGGTACGAACCATGAGGTCAGCAACCGCGGCAAGGTCGTGCGCGCCGGCCGGCCGGACGAGCACCGCCGTCGCGTCGAAGGTCGGGGAGGTCACCTCAGGACCGGTTCGCTTGCCCGAAGCCACCGACGGAGAGGAAGCCACCTGCGGAGCCGATGGAAAGGATGGATCCCGAGGAACCGATGGACAGGATCGAGCCAGCGGAACCGATCGAGCCGAGGCAGCGCCGCGACAGGATGGAGAACGGGGCGTGGGCGGACATCACCGGGGGACGCACTCGCTCACGGTAGTGCGCTCTCTCGACCCGGCGAAGCGGCTCGGTGGCTTCCGCTACGCGCGCACGCCCCCCCCCACGCGCGCCTGGGCCTCGCGGTCGTATGCCGAGCCGTGCTGCGCAGAGATGAACCACATGACCGGCTTCGGGACGGGGGTCCGCACGACGCGAGCCCGGGGGGTCCAGGTCGTCCAGCATCCACATCCCGACCGGGCCGAGGTCCGACCACCCCACGTCCTTGCGGACGTGATGCTTGTCCAGGTACTTCTGGTCCGCCTCGTCGAGGGTCTCCGCCACCAGGGGCAGCTACGGTCTCCTCATGCTCGAGGTGCGGCAAGGGCGCGTCCTGCATGTGGCGCACCGCCGCGGCGAGCGACTGGCGAGCCTGGTCTGAGCCGTCGCCAGCCGACGTGGCGGCGGCTGACCGAAGCCCATCGTGGCGTTGGCAAGGGCCTCGTGTTCGGTCTCCATCTCGTCCACCAGCGGCTGCAGGTCCGGGCGCTCTGGCCAGCGTCCGCGACCACACCCCATCGTCCTCGCCGACGTGGTGGTGCAGGCAGTCGAGCATCCACGGGATGTGACGGCCGATGGCCGCCCGCTGCTCGTCGGCCATCGGCTACCCGAGCACCTGGGCCATCCGGTCCAGATCCCGGCGCAGACCGTGGTGGATGACCCCGTTCATCTGGTTGTGAACGTTCGTGCCAGCCACGCGCGCATCCTCTCAGTGCCGGCTGGGACGAAGCGGCTTTGTCAGGACTGGTTGTAGAAGTCCCCCGCCGCCAGGCGCTCGCGGTCCTCGGCGGTGACCACGACGTTCGCCGGGGTGAGCATGAAGATCTTGCCTGCCAGGCGTTCGATGGAGCCGTTGAGGCCGAAGGTGAGCCCGGCGGCGAAGTCGACCAGGCGCTTGGCGTCCATGTCGTCCATGCCGTTGAGGATCATGATGACGGGGACGCCGTCTCGGAAGGTCTCGCCGATCTGACGGGCCTCGTTGTAGGTGCGCGGGGAGGTCATGCTGATCTCGGCGAAGCTGGCGCGCTGCGTGGCCGGGGCGCGGTCGGGGAGACGGCTGACGCTGGCCACCGGGGCCTCGTCGCGGCTCATTGGCGGCGCGGCCGCGGGCCGATCGCGCCGGTGGTCGGCGTTGCCCCGAGGGCGCGCGTCTGGCAGCTGGTCGGAGCGCTCGTCCTGGGGCTCGTCGGTACGCACGCCGTCGGTGTCGTACTCGTCGTAGTACTCGTCGTAGTACTCGTTGGGCTCTGCCAGCCCCAGGTAGACCGCCATCTTGCGGACTGCTCCGGCCATCTCGATGCACTCCTCGTCTGATGCTTCGCTCGGGTGCTCCCGCACACCCGGAGTGATGCGACCCTAGCCGTGCTGCTGCCGTGTCCCGAGGATTGCCGAGCCGACACGCACGTGTGTCGCGCCGTGGCGGATGGCCGACTCGAGGTCCCCACTCATGCCTGCCGACACCCATCGCGCCCGCGGGTGCGCGGCCCGGACGTCGGCTGCCACGTCGGCGAGGCGAGCGAAGGCATCGTCGGGCTCAGCCAACGGACCGACCAGCGGCGCGACTGCCATCACGCCAAGGAGCTCCAGGGCCTCCGAGGAGGCCACGGCCGCTGCCAACGCGGCGACCGCCGCTGGGGCCGCGCCGGCACGTGCTCCCACGGCCTCGTCCAGGGACACCTGGACGAAGCACCCGATCGAGCGGTCGAGCCGACCGGCGGCCCGGTCCAGCGCATGGACGAGGCGGAGGCGATCGACGGAGTGCACGACGTCGGTGAAGGCCACGACCTTGCTCACCTTGTTCGTCTGCAGCTGCCCGACGAAGTGCCAACGCAGGTCGCTCGGGACTCCAAGACGGCTGGCCTCGGCCGCCTTCGGAGCGGCCTCCTGCTCACGGTTCTCGCCGATGTCGCGAACGCCGAGCCTGGTGAGCAACGCGACGTCGGCCGCGGGGTGGGTCTTGGTCACCACCACCAGGGTGATGTCGTCCGGGTCCCGACCGGCGTCGCGGGCCGCCTGCGCGATCCGCGCGCGCGTTCGCGCCAGCCCCTCGGCGACGGCCACGTCGCGTGCGATCGGTGCCTCCCCCGTCGCGGCCTGGTCGGTCACGACGGCCGGACGATCGCCGCGGCCAAGCGTCCGGTGACACCGTCGCGGCGGTAGGAGTAGAGCGTTCGGTCTTCCAGCGTGCAGCGCCGGTCCTGATGGACCCTGTTGACGCCCACGTGCTGCCAGCTGGGCACGGACCCCGGCGAGCAAGTCCAGCCCCGGTGTCCCCCATGCCGTGGTCGACACCGATGCCGGCACCAGCGTGGCGACCTCGGCCTGCACGGCCGCTCCGACCTCGTAGCACGAGCCGCAGATCCCCGGCCCCACCCACGCGGTCATCCGATCGGCGCTCGCGCCCTGCTCGAGCATCGCGGCCACGGTCGCCGGAACGATCCCGGCCGCCAGCCCGCGACGCCCGCTGTGCGCGGCACCGATGACGCCCGCCTGGACATCTGCAAGAAGGACGGGGACGCAGTCGGCGACGAGCACCGCGAGGCCGAGGTCAGTCGCCCGGGTGACCAAGGCCTCGACGCCATCTACCTCAGCTCCCTCAGCTGCCTCAGCGCCCTCGCCTACCCCGGCTCGCTCGCCGAGGTCGGGAAGGCCGTCCTCGCCGACGACTCCGACGGGTCCGCCCGAGACCGCCTGGAGGACGACGAGGCGGCCCGGGGGCACACCGAGCGCTTCGGCGAGCCGGGCGCGGTTGGCGGCGACCGCACCGGGCTCGTCACCGACGTGAGAGGCCAGGTTTCCCTGGGCGTAGGGCCCAACGCTGATGCCGCCGGCCCGGGAGGTCACGACGACCCGGGCCGGCGCCTTCTCTGCCACGGCGTGGACGGATGACCCGTGCCTACTTCAGGAAGTCCGGCACGTCCAAGTCGTCGCCCGGCGCGTCCTGCACCAGGATCCGACGTGCGGGCCGCTCGGCAGCGCTGGAGCCAGCCTGACCGACAGGTACCGCGGGTGCCGGCTCGGACGGTGCTGGGCTGGCGGGCTTGGCGCTGCCAACGCTGCTCGAAGCTACGGGGGTGGACGGCGTCCCCGCCGTCATCCGCGTACCCCGACCACCGCTGCGGCCCTCCCGCAGGCTCCCGGCCTCGCGTCGCTTCGGCATGCCACCGTCGAAGCCGGCCGCGATCACCGTGACCTTGACCTCGTCGCCGAGAGCGTCGTCGATCACCGCCCCGAAGATGATGTTGGCCTCGGTGTGAGCTGCCTCAGCGACCAGGTTGGCAGCCTCGTGGATCTCGAACAGGCCGAGGTCCGAGCCGCCGGCGATGGACAGCAGCACCCCGTGGGCGCCATCGATCGAGGCTTCGAGCAACGGCGAGGAGATGGCGTGCTCGGCCGCAGCCAGCGCTCGGTCCTCGCCGCGGGCGGACCCGATACCCATGAGGGCCGACCCGGCGTTCTGCATGACCGACTTGACGTCGGCGAAGTCCAGGTTGATCAGGCCCGGCGTGGTGATGAGGTCGGTGATGCCCGAGACGCCGGACAGCAGCACCTGGTCGGCGCTCTTGAAGGCGTCGAGCACGCTCACCTGCCGGTCGCTGATGGACAGCAGCCGGTCGTTCGGGATGACGATGAGCGTGTCCACCTCCTCGCGCAGGGCCTCGATCCCGGCATCTGCCTGACCGCCACGGCGCTTGCCCTCGAAGGCGAAGGGCCGAGTGACGACGCCGATGGTGAGCGCGCCCATGGACTTCGCGATCCGGGCGACGACCGGGGCACCACCGGTCCCGGTGCCACCGCCTTCCCCGGCGGTGACGAAGACCATGTCGGCACCCTTGAGCACCTCCTCGAGCTCCGCGGCGTGGTCCTCGGCCGCTCGGCGCCCGACCTCGGGGTCAGCCCCGGCGCCCAGGCCGCGGGTAGCGTCCCGACCCACGTCGAGCTTCACGTCGGCATCGCTCATGAGCAACGCCTGCGCGTCGGTGTTCACGGCGATGAACTCCACCCCCTTGAGGCCGACCTCGATCATCCGGTTGATGGCGTTGACGCCACCACCGCCGATCCCGACGACCTTGATCACCGCCAGGTAGTTCTGGGGAGCTGTCACGTGGTCCGCCTCCTCGCTCGGGCCGGTCGACGGTCGACCGGGGCCTCGTCTCTCAACTCTCACCGTCAAGTTGAGGTTTATAGTTATGTCAACTAGTGCTTGGTGAGAAACGTAGGCCGCGCCGGAATCATTGCGCGGCAGACACGCCGGGCAGTGCGGCGGTTCCGGGGAATCTCGGCAGGAGCCTCAGGGGAGCACCGTCGGGCGCGAAGGCACGGTCACGTCGTAGCGACTCCCCGGCTGCCCCAGGAGGAGCTCGAGCACTCGCGCCTTCTCCGGCGCCAGCTCCGGGCCACCCCACACGATGACACGACCATCGGTGAGCACGAGGCGCACCTCCATCGGCCCGTTGGCCTCGATCGCGACCAGCTGATCGAGGAGGCCTGCGGGCAACGTCGCCGCCACGGCGGCACCCGCACCCAGCGGTGTCCGGGGTGGGTCAGCGGCGGCCCGACGGGCTACCTCATCAGGCAGGCCAGTGACAGCGACGTCGTCCTGGACCTCCCTGGGCTGCAGGTTGAGCCCTCGCACCAGCGGCAGCGCGCCGAGGTCCCCGCCCTTGAGATCCTCGGCGGAGACCTCGCCGAAGACGGCCCCCTCAGCGTCCACCAGCTGCCACACCGCCCCAGGCGCCGGCGCGGTAGCACCGCCGGGGGCTGAGGGCGGCACGACAACGGCGACCGGCGTACGGGCCTGCACCGCCACCGTCACGGTGCTCGGCCATGACCGCGACACTTTCGCGGACGCGACCTCCGGCACCAGCTCGACACGCGCCGCCACCTGGTCGGTCGACACCCTCATCAACGGCTCCCCGATCGGCACCTCGGCCACGGCGAGCACGTCGGAGCGCAGCACAGCAGGGACCCGTTCGCCGGGGCCGGCCGCCACGACCTCGACGCGCTGCGCCGCCAGCACCGAGGAGAAGCCCACGACCCAGACGCCCCCGAGCACCAGGACAGTGACCGCGAGCAACGCCAGGAGCAGGCGGGAGCGGCTGCGACGACGTGATGGCAGGCGCAGGACCCCGTCGCGGGGAGCCACCCCCAGGTCGGTCGCACCCCGGCTGGCGTAGCCAGGGGGCGGCGAGGGCGTGCGCAGCCTCACCGGAGGCGCTCCCCGTCGCCCTGCTCCGCCGCAAGCAGCTCGAGGACCTCCGGGCCGATGAGGGTGACGTCACCGGACCCCGCGGTCAGCAGCAGGTCCCCTTCGCGGACCAGGGACGCCAGCACGACTGGTACCTCGCTCCACGACGGGACGAAGCGCACGTCCTCGGCCGGCAACGGCACGGCCTCGGCGATCAGTGCACCGGTCACACCGGGGACCGGGTCCTCACGCGAACCGAAGACGTCCATGACCACGGCGACGTCGGCCAGCCCCAGGGCTTCGCCGAAGTCTTGCGCGAAAGCCTTGGTCCTGCTGTAGAGCTGGGACTGGAACACCACGACCACGCGCCCGCCGGCGGCGACCTCGCGGGCGGCGGTCAGCGCCTCGCGCAGCTCGGTGGGGTGGTGGGCGAAGTCGTCGTAGACGGTGACACCCTTGGTGGCGCCCTTGCGCTCGAAGCGCCGCAAGGTGCCGTGGAACCTCGTGAGCCCATCGAGCAGGTCGCCGGCCGAGAAGCCCAGCTCCATCCCGGCCGTCAGCGCCGCCGCCGCGTTCAGCGCGTTGTAGCGCCCAGGCACGTCGAGGCGAAGGGTGCCCACCCGTCGGCCGTCCACCATGACGGTCGCCCTCGAGCCGGTCCCCCGCACCGAGAGGTCGAGGAGCCGGACGTCAGCACCCTCGGCGAAGCCGTAGGACCGGATCCGCAGCGACCGATGCCGGTGGCGGTCGGCCAGCGCCCGCGCCGGCGGGTCCTCGGCACACACCACGAGGGCCCCACCGGCCGGGATCCGCTCGACGAAGGTGTCGAACGTCGCGACGTAGGCCTCCTCGGAGTCGTGCTGGTCGACGTGGTCCAGCTCGACGTTGGTGACGACGGAGACATCCGCCCCGAAGATGACGAAGGATCCGTCGCTCTCGTCGGTCTCGGCCACGAACACGTCTCCGGTGCCCTGGTGCGCGTTCGCTCCGGAGTCGACGAGGTTGCCGCCGACGGCGAAGGACGGGTCGGCGCCACAGGCCTGCAGCGCAACGGTGAGCATGGAGGTCGTGGTGGTCTTGCCGTGGGTGCCGGCCACCGCCACGCTTCGGTAGCCGGCCATCAACGCCACGAGCGCCACGGTGCGAGCCAGCACGGGGATCCCCCGCCGGTGCGCCTCGACGAGCTCGGGATTGTCGTCCGGGATGGCGGTCGAGGCCACGACGGTGTCGGCGGCGGCGAGGTTCGAGGCGTCGTGCCCAAGGAAGCAGGGCACGCCCAACGCCTGCAACGCCGTGAACTGCGCGGAGGTCTTGGCGTCGCTCCCGGTCACCGGGATACCGCGGTCGAGCAGGATGCGGGCGATCCCGGACATGCCGCGGCCGCCGACCCCGACGAGGTGGATCCGGCCGAGCGAGGCCACCTCGGGCACGGTGTCCGGCAGCTCGATCCTCACGATGTCCCCATCCTCACACGGTGCTCGGCTTCTTCACGACCGCCGCTCCCGTTCCTGGACGGCGCGCTGCACCATCCGCACGAGTCGGTCGTCGGCGTCTCGACGACCGAACGCGGCAGCGGCTGCGGCCATCACGGCGAGTCGATCAGGCTCGCCTAGGAGGTCCAGCACGGTGGCAGACACGAACGACGGCGTGAACTCAGCATCGTCCACGAGCAGACCCCCACCCGCCCGTACCACCGGGAGAGCGTTGAAGCGTTGCTCGCCGTTGCCGATCGGGAACGGCACGTACACCGACGGGAGGCCCACAGCGGCAAGCTCAGCGCACGTCATCGCCCCGGCTCGCGAGACCGCCAGGTCGGCGGCGGCATAGGCCAGGTCCATGCGGTCCACATAGGGCAGCAACCGGTACGGCGGGGCACCCGGCGGCCGCTCCAGCGGGGGGAGCTGCTGGTCCCGCCCGGCCGCATGCAGGACCTGCACTCCCGCGTCGGCCAATGCCCCGGCACTTGCCAGCACCCCTTCGTTGAGCCGGCGAGCCCCTTGGCTGCCGCCGAAGACCAGCAGCGTCGTCCGCCTCGGATCCAGGTCGAAGAACGCTCTGGCCTGATCACGCATCGCCGAGCGGTCCAACCCGGCGATCGCCCGACGCAGGGGGATCCCGACGTACTCGGCATGCGGGAGCGCGATGTCCGGACTGGCCACCGCGACATGCGTCGTCATCCGAGCACCCACCCGGTTCGCCAGTCCCGGCTTCGCGTTGGCCTCGTGGACCACGATCGGGACCCCGGCCCGTCGCGCCGCGAGGTAGGCGGGGAAGGCCACGTAGCCACCGAAGCCCACCACGACGTCGGCCTCCCGCTCGGCCAGCACGGCTGCGCTGGCGTCGACGGCGGCCTTGATGCGGGCGGGCAGCGTGAGCAGCTCACGACTGGGGCGCCGGGGCAGGGGCACCGGTGGGATGAGGGCCAAGGAGTAGCCGCGCTCTGGGACGAGGCGGGTCTCCAGCCCCTTCTCGGTCCCGAGGGCGACGATGCCGACCTGGGGGTCGACCCGCCGCAGCGCGTCGGCCAGCGCCATCGCCGGTTCGATATGACCCGCGGTTCCACCGCCGGCAAGCACGACCTGCACGGCTCAGCGACCCCACAGCAGCCGCGGCCGCGACCGCGACCGACGGTCCAGGACGGCCCGCGCGCCGGGTTGGCTCCGGGCCACCGCCAGGACCAGGCCGATCCCCGACAGCGTGATGATCATGGCCGAACCGCCGTAGGACACCAACGGAAGGGGTACCCCGGTGATCGGCATCACCGACAGCGCGCCGCCGATGTTCACCACCGCTTGGAAGACGATCCAGGCCAGGACCCCGGTGACCGCAAGGCGGCCGAAGACGTCGGTGGCCTGCCTGGCGACTCGCACGGCACCGTAGGCGAAGGCGAGCAGGAGCAGGAGCACGACGAGGGACCCGAACAAGCCGAGCTCCTCGGCAACGACGGCGAAGATGAAGTCGGTGTGGGCCTCTGGGAGCCGACCCCACTTCTGCCCGCTGGCACCGAGCCCCACCCCCCACCAGCCGCCGCTGGAGATGGCATACAGGCTGTTCGCGCCCTGGTATCCAGCGCCCTCGTAGTCGGCGAACGGGTCGAGGAAGGAGGTGAACCGGGCCATCCGGTAGGGCTCGAGCACGGTGAGCACGAGGGCGAAGGCCCCGAGCCCACCGACGGTCAGGCCGAACAGCCGGGCGGGGAGCCCGAGCACCCAGAGCTGCGCCAGGACGATGCTCGCCATGATGAGCGGCGTCCCGAGGTCGCGCTGGCCGACCACCAGGAGGATGAGCACCACGGCGAACGCCAGGTAGGGCAGCAGCAGGTGCCGCAGCTCGGCGACCGACGGCCCCTTCTTGGCGTAGACGTGGGCACCGAGGAGGACGAGCCCGAGCTTGGCGAACTCCGAGGGCTGCAGGTTCACCGGGCCGCCGAAGTCGAGCCAGTTGCGGCTGCCGTTGACGACGACGCCGAACCCGGGCACGTAGGTGAGGACCACCAGCGCCAGGGACCCCCAGGCCACCGGCCACGCCATCCGCCGGATCACGCTGATGCTCGCTCGGGAGATGAGCAGGCCGGCAACCACGCCGGCGACCACCCACAGGAGCTGGCGCTTGAACAACGCGTAGGCATCCCCGAACTCGTTCGTGGCGTAGAAGCCGGACGCTGAGAGCACCATCACGATCCCGATCGCCAGCAGGATGGCGGTGCTGCCGAGCACGATGGAGTAGGGCGCGAGAGGGTGCTGGAGCCAGGTCCGCAACGAGCGCGGTCGCAGTGGCGCAGCCGATGCCGACCGCTTCGAGGCTTGTGCCGTGGTGGCCACCGGCAACACCCCCTTCCGACGAGCCCGACGAGGGCCGGTCAGACCTCACCGAGCACTGCTGCTCGCACCCGCTCGGCGAACAGGTCACCACGTTCTCCGTAGTCCCGGAACTGGTCCCAGGACGCGCACGCCGGAGCGAGGAGGACGGTGTCCCCTGCCTCGGCGAACCGCACCGCCGCGTCGACGACCCGACCCATCACGGCCGGGGCATCAGTCTCGCCGTCCCCGACGTCGAAGACCGGGATCTGCGGCGCGTGTCGCCGGAGTGCCTCGGCGATCAGTCCACGATCAGCCCCCAGCAGGACCACTGCCCGGAACCGCCCGGCGTGTCGCGCCACCAGCTCGTCGAAGTCGGCGCCCTTCGCCAGACCACCGGCGATCCAGACCACGGACGGGTAGGCGGCAAGGGACGTGGCTGCCGCGTGGGTGTTGGTGGCCTTGCTGTCGTCCACGTAGCGCACCCCCGCGGCCTCCACGACCAGGGCGATGCGATGAGGTTCGGGCTCGAAGTCGGCCAGACCGCCGGCGACGGCGTCCGCGCGTACGCCGAACGAGCGCGCCAGGGCGGCGGCAGCCAGGGCGTTCGCCACGTTGTGCGGTGCAGCCGGGGTGACCGCCTCCACCGCCGCCAGTGGCACTCCCTCGCCCGCACCCGTCGACGACCCGCCGGAGCCGAACGCGCGATCCACGAGCACGCCGTCAAGGACGCCGAGTGCGCCGCGAGCAGGTGGGGCAAGCGTGAAGCCGACGAGGCGGGAACCGGGTGCCTCGGCGGCCTGGGCCATGGCCAGCGCCAACGGGTCCTGGAGGTTGGCGACCCTGCTGGCCCGAACGCCGCGGTAGGCCCGCGCCTTGGCCTCGTGGTAGGCGGCGAGGGAGCCGTGCCAGTCGACATGGTCCGGCGCGAGGTTCAGCACGACTGCCGAGTGGGGCGCCACCGAGTGGACCGAGTGCAGCTGGGGGCTCCCGAGCTCGACCGCGAGCACGTCCAAATCGGCCCGAGCCACGACCGACGACAACGGGAGGCCGATGTTGCCGGCCGCCTCGGTGCGAAGGCCGTCGGCGGCCAGCATGGCCGCGAGCATCCGGGTCGTCGTGGTCTTGCCGTTGGTGCCGGTGACCACCAGCCACGGTGCGGCGCCAGGTGGGCGCAGCCGCCAGGCCAGCTCCACCTCTGCCCACACGGGCACACCACTGGCCTGCGCCGCCAGCAGCAAGGGGGCGCTCGGCGGCCAACCCGGGGAGGACACGACGAGGTCGACATCTGCCAGCAGCGGGAGCAGGCCGTCACCAAGGCGGACCCGGGCTCCCACCTGGAGCAACGCGTCGGCCGCGGCCTGGGCGCCCGAGCTGGTGTCAGCATCGACCACCACCACCTCGTTGCCGGCCGAGAGCAGCAGGTCAGCAGCGGCTCGTCCCGATCTGGCGATGCCGGCGACCAGGACGCGCAAGCCCCCGAGGCTCGGCTCGATCGCCGGCCGGGCGGTCACGAGACGGCGATCCACTCGGTGTAGAACAGCGCGAGGCCGAGCACGGCGCTGATGCCGGCAATGATCCAGAACCGGATCACGATCGTGACCTCGGCCCAGCCCTTGAGCTCGAAGTGGTGCTGCAGCGGCGCCATCCGGAAGATCCGCTTCCCGCCGCTGAGCTTGAAGTACCCCACCTGCAGGATCACCGAGATCGTGATGATGACGAACAGGCCGCCGAGCAGGAGCAGCAGCAGCTCGGTGCGGGTGAGGATGGCCATCGCCGCCAACGCCCCGCCGAGCGCGAGCGAGCCGGTGTCGCCCATGAAGATCTTGGCCGGGCTGGCGTTCCACCACAGGAAGCCGATGCACGCGCCGGCGACGGCGGCGGCGAAGACCGCCATGTCCAGCGGGTTGCGCACGTCGTAGCACTGGGGTCCGGCGACCTCCTCGCAGGCCTGGCCGAACTGCCAGATCCCGATGACGGTGAACGACCCGGCAGTGATGATCGTGGCCCCGGTGGCAAGCCCGTCCAGCCCGTCGGTGAGGTTCACCCCGTTGGAGGTGCCGGCGATGATGAGCAGGGCGAACAGCAGGAAGCCCCACAGCGGCAGGACCCAGGCCGTGTCCCGGACGAAGGAGACCGCGGTGGACGCCGGGGTGATCCCCCGCTCGTCCGGGAACTGCAGCACCAGGGCGGCGAAGGCCAACGCGACGAGAGTCTGCCCGAGCAGCTTCGCCTTGGTCCTCAGCCCGAGGCTGCGTTGCTTCGCCACCTTGATGTAGTCGTCGAGGAAGCCGACCGAGCCGAGCCCCACCATGAGGAACAGCGCGAGCAGCCCGCTGGCGGTCGGAGGGCTCCAGAACGCCAGGTGGGTGACGACGTAGGCGAGGACGACAGCCACCAGGATCACTGAGCCGCCCATGGTGGGAGTGCCCCGCTTGGTGTGGTGCGAGGTGGGCCCGTCGTCTCGGATCAGCTGGCCGTACCCCTTGGCGACGAGGATCCCGATGGCCAGCTTGGTCCCGAGGAACGTCGTCACGAACGCGATCGCCGCCGCAAGGATGATCAGCGCCACGTGGGCTCCTCGGACAGCAGGGCCTGCGCCACCCGCTCCAGGCCGGCTGCCCTCGATGCCTTGACCAGGACGACGTCGCCCGCCTCCAGCTCACGCTGCAGCAGGGCCGACGCCTCCTCCACGTCGGGCACCCACGTCGACTCCTCGCCCCAGGACCCCTCGTGCGCCGCGCCGAGGTGGACGCCCCTCGCGCCTTCGCCGACGGCAACGAGACGGTTGATGTCCAGGCGCACCGCCAGGCGTCCGAGCGCGTCGTGCTCGGCGGCAGCGTCCGCGCCGAGCTCGAGCATCTCCCCCAGGACGGCCCAGGTTCGCCGCCGCCGGCGGCCCATCGTCGCCAACGCCTTCAGCGCCGCCCGCATCGACTCCGGGTTGGCGTTGTAGGCGTCGTTGACGACGAGGACGCCGTCGGCGCGCTCGGTGACCTCCATCCGCCACCCGGAGGCGCTTCGCGCCACCGAGAGCGCCGCCGCCACCTCGGGCAGCCCGAGCCCCAGGCACCGAGCCACCGCTGCTGCCGCCAACGCGTTGCTCACCTGGTGCTCGCCGTGCAGCCGCAGGCTGACCTCGGCCACCTCCCCGGCATGGACGAGTTCGAAGGTTGCCCGCGACTGATCGTCCAGGCGGATCTGCTGGGCGCGGACGTCGGCGGACGGCGACTCGCCGAACGTGGTCACCCCGGCACGGGTGCGGGCTGCCATCGCCAGGACACGAGGGTCGTCGGCGTTCAGCACGGCGTGGCCGTCGGGCGGCAGGGCTTCGACCAGCTCTCCCTTCGCCTCGGCGATCCCGTCGACGCTGCCGAACTCGCCGAGGTGGGCCCGCCCCACATTGAGGACGAGGCCGACCTTCGGCGGGGTGATCCCGCACAGGTACGCGATGTGACCACGGCCGCGAGCGCCCATCTCGGCGACCAGGACAGCCGTGTCGGCCCGGCACCGCAACGCCGTCATCGGCAGCCCGATCTCGTTGTTGAACGAGCCTTGCGGCGCCACCACCGGCCCGACCCCGGCGAGCACCTCGGCCAGCAGGTCCTTCGTCGTGGTCTTGCCGCTGGAACCGGTGAGGGCGACCACGACCAGGTCCGGCAGTCGGTCCAGCACGCCCCGGGCCAGGCGGCCCAGCGCCTGCTGGGGGTCGTCGACGACGACGCTCGGCGTCGTGAGCTCGCGCCCGGCGAGGACGCCGACCGCTCCGTCGGCCAGCACCTGTCCCGCGAAGTCGTGCCCGTCCGCGCGCTTGCCCACCAGCGCGACGAACAGGTCGCCTGGACCGACCCGGCGCGAGTCCTGGACGACCTCGCCGGACACCACGGCGTCGGCGTCGGTTCCGGCCCCGAGCCTCCCGTCGCAGAGCTGGGCGATCTCACCCATGCTGAGCCCGATCATCGGGGCCCCTGCGCGCGGAGTCGGAGCCAGTCACGAGCGACCGAGCGGTCGTCGAACGGGTGGACCACGCCGGCGACCTCCTGCCCCTGCTCGTGTCCCTTGCCCGCGACGAGGACCACGTCGCCGGCACCGGTCTGCATGATGGCAGCACCGATGGCCGCCGCGCGGTCTGCCACCTCGTGGACGACCACATCCGCCGCGGCCCCGTGGGTGCCCTCGAGCACCGCGGCACGGATGTCGGCTGGCGGCTCGGATCGCGGGTTGTCGTCGGTGACGACCACGATGTCGGCGCCCCGGACGGCGGCGCCACCCATCTCGGAGCGCTTCCCGCGGTCGCGGTCACCTCCGGCACCGAGCACGACGGCAAGGCGTCCAGCGGCCTGCCCTCGAAGGGAGGCCAGCACCCGAGCGATGGCGTCCGGGGTGTGCGCGTAGTCCACCACCACGGTCGGGGCATCCGCGGCTGCGGGCCCAGGCGGTCCGTGGAGCACCACGCGTTCCATCCGTCCGGGGACGCCCGTGGCCTGAGCCAGGCTGGCCACGGCCTCGGACAGCCCGACCCCGCCGGCGACGGCCATGGCGGTCGCCAGGACCCCGTTGAGCACGTTGAACTCCCCAGGGAGCGGGATTGCCAGGTCGACGTCGCGCCCACCTGGCGTGCGGACCGCCACCTGCGACCCGGTGCTGCCGTGGCGCACCGAGCGGACTCGCCAGCCGCGGGCGGCATCGTCACCATGGGCCGGATCGCCGACAGGCAGGACCGGAGTGACCGGTACCCCGGCCCTGGCCAGCAGTCGCCGCCCCCAGTCGTCCTCCACCACGACGACGGCCTGCCGGCTGCGCTGCGGCGTGAACAGGTCCGCCTTGGCGGCGAAGTAGCGCTCGAGGTCGCCATGGAAGTCCAGGTGGTCCTGGCTGAGGTTGGTGAAGCCGACGACGTCGAAGACGATGCCATCGACGCGGCCGAGGACGAGGGCGTGGCTCGACACCTCCATCACACAGGCGCGCGCTCCCCCCTCGACCATCACGGCCAGCAACGCCTGCAGGTCCGGGGCCTCCGGGGTCGTCCGGACGCTCGGGATGCGGCGGTTCCCGACCCGCGCCTCCACCGTCCCCAGCAGGCCTGCCGTCACGCCTGTCCCTTGCAGCACGTCGTGGACGAGGTGGGCCACGGTGGTCTTCCCGTTCGTCCCCGTCACACCGAGCATCACCAGCGCCGAGGCCGGCGCGCCGTAGACGAGCGAGGCCACGGCGCCGAGGACCGCCCGCGGTTCCGGGACCACCAGCACGGGAAGACCGTCGGCGGCCTCGAGCATCCCTGCACCGACCGGGTCCGTGAGCACGGCGACCGCCCCCGCGGCCGTGGCTTGCTCGACGAAGCGTGCCCCGTGGACGTTGGCGCCCGGCAGCGCGGCGTAGAGGTCGCCGGGCAGGACGCGTCGGGAGTCGTGGGTGACACCGGTCAGCTCCACACCCGTGTCGTCCGCCAGCGACTCCGCCAGCAACGTGCAGACCTGGCCCAGCCCGACCGGCTTCACCGAGCTCGGACGCGTGGCTGTCGGGGGGGACGGCTCGGCACCGGCTGACACGTCAGGTGACCTTATCGGTGCGTCGCGCCGACTCAGCGTGCGAACACGGTGACATCCGGAGGGGCCTCGACCGACGGCGGGATCCCGAGCCTTGGCAGGGCGTAGCCGACGATGTCGGCGAACACCGGCCCGGCCAGCTGGCCCCCGTAGCGGCCCAGCTTCGGCTTGTGGATGGACACGATCGTGACCAGCGCTGGGTCCTCGGCAGGGGCGAAGCCCCCGAAGGACGCGGTGTACTCACCGCAGTAGCCACACCCCGCCTCGGCGTACTCAGCAGTCCCGGTCTTGCCCGCGACCCGGTAGCCGTCCACCACCACACTTGCCCCGGTGCCGTCAGGTCCCATCACGGCTTCCATCATCCTCGTCACCTCTTGGGCAGCCTCTTCGCTCACGACGCGCTCGGGGTCGCCGGACTCCAGCGGGCGCCGAGTCCCGTCGGGGTCCACGACGGCGGCCACGAGGGACGGCGGCACTCGGACGCCCCCGTTGGCGATCGTGGAGAAGGCTGACGCCAGGTGCACGAGCGTCGTCGAGACGCCCTGGCCGTAGGCGATGGAGGCGTGGGTCAGGTCCGGCCAGTCCCCGGCCTCATCCAGCGGCGGCAGCTGCCCGGGGGTCTGTCCGACCGGACCCAGGTCGATCTCGCGCCCGTACCCGAAGCGAACCAGGTACTCACGGAGCTCGGCAGAGCTCATTCGCTCGGACGCCAGGATGGTGCCGACGTTGCTCGACTGCGCCATGATCCCGGCCGGGGTCAGCTTCCATACCGGATGCGACTCGTGGTCGTTGATCTCCTGGCCGTCACGAACGGCCTGGTCCGGCACCCGGAAGACCTCGTCCGGGTCGACCCGGCCGGCGTCGATCAGGGCCGCCATGGTCAGCGGCTTCTCGACGGAGCCGGGCTCGTAGGTCTGCTCGAAGGCGAAGTTGAGGCGCTCAACGCTCTTCGTCTCGCCAGGCTGGGCCGGGTCGTAGGACGGGGCGTTCGCCATGGCGAGGATCTCGCCGGTCCTCGGATCCATGACGATGGCGCTACCGCGCTCGGCCTTGGACGCCTTCACCTGAGCCGCCAGAGCTCGTTCGGCGTACCACTGCAGGTCGCGATCGATGGTGAGCTCGATGCCCCGTCCCGGCACCGGTTCAGTCACCACCCGCTGACCCAGCGGAAGCTCTCGGCCGGCACCGTCCTGCTCGAAGGTCGTGGAGCCCGGTTGGCCGGCGAGCTCCTCGTCGAAGGCCTCCTCGACGCCCGAACCACCGACGCCGTCGCGCTGGACGAACCCGAGGAGCGGCCCAGCCACCGCATCGGCCGGGTACTGCCGGTTGGCAGCCTCCTCGACGACGATGCCCGGCAGGTTCAGGTCCTTGATCACCGCACCGGCCTCGGCGGGCACGCCGCGCGCGAGATAGCTGAACTGCTTCTCCCCGAGCAGCCGGCGCTGTAGGTCAGCCGGCTCACGGCCCAAGGGGCCGGCTAGCACGAGCGCCGCAGCCGCCGGGTTGCGCACCGCTGTCTGGTCGACGCCGATGTCCACGGCGTCGACGGTGGAGACCAGGGTGACGCCGTTGCGGTCGAGCACCGGTCCACGGACCGAGGGCACTGCCACCGTGTCGGTTCGGTTCGCCACCGCCTCGGCGGCGTAGGCCGCCTGATCCACCCCCTGCAGCTGCACAAGACGGAACCCGAAGAGGGTGAACACGGCAACGAGCAGCACGAGCGCACCGCTGAGGCGACGATGAGGACTCGCCAGTGCCAACCGCCTGGGCGGCCGGGGTGGCTTCGCCGCCGACGGACGACGCGACCGCGGCGTGGGTGTTGCCGCAGGGCTGCGCCCGGGCGGCGGTCGTCGCGGGACGCTCTGGCGCCGCTGGGTGACCCCGGCAGGGCGGCGAGCGCCGGCAGCAGTCGGTCGACTCCCGCTCTCCCGCATCCGCCGATGATCCGGGCCCTGGCGCGGCCTCCCCGGCCGACGCGCCGAGGAGTGCCCCCGATTGTCCTGCTGGGTCACGGCAGCGGGACCTCCTCGGGCAGGGTGCTGCCGACCGCGCGGCCGCGATCGAGATCGAGGAAGACCGTGTCGGTGGCGGGCACCATGCCGAGGGACCTGGCGGCCTTCTCCAGCTGCGCCGGGCTCTCGTTACCGGCGAGCCGGCTGGACTGGATCGCGTACTGCTCCTTCAGCGTGTCGACCTGTCGCTCCAGCTCGTAGAGCTCGAAGGCGCGCTCCTGCATCGTCGTCGTCATGGCGAGCACGCCACCCAGGCCAAGGACCAGCGAGGCCACGACCATCAGGACGAAGGCCGTGCGTGGGGCCCGGCCGACGTGGCCGGGGACCAGCCGCAGGCTCGGCAAGGGGACCGCCACGACACGGCGGGCCGTGGTTCCGATCGTTGCCAGCGAAGCGCTCATGCGGCCGTCCTCCTGGTACGTGCGTGGTGCCCAGGGCCGTCGTCCTGGGGTGGTGCCGCCAGTCGCTCGACGGCCCGCAGGCGTGCCGAGGACGCTCGGGGGTTGTCGTCCAGCTCCTGCTCCGAGGGCCGCTCGGCACCCTTCGTGAGCAGCCGAAGCGTGGGCCGTGGAGCTGGCGGCTGGACCGGGAAGCCGGGAGGCATCTCGGGGACCGGCGGGTGGGCCCCGGCGACGAACCCCCGCTTCACGATGCGGTCCTCGAGCGAGTGGTAGGCCAGCACGGCCATCCGACCGTGCACCGCGAGCAGCGCCAACGCGGTGTCCATCGTCCGGTGCAGCACCTCCAGCTCTGCGTTCACCTCGATCCTCAACGCCTGAAAGGTGCGCTTGGCCGGGTTCCCTCCGGTTCGGCGGGCCGGTGCCGGGATCGCCGCACGGACAAGGTCGGCCAGCTGCCCGGTACGGGTCAGCGGCGTCGACTCGCGCTCGGCCACGATCGCTCTGGCGATCCGGCCGGCGAAGCGCTCCTCGCCGTAGTCGCGAAGGATCCGGCTCAGGTCCCGCTCGTCGTAGGTGGCGACGACCTCAGCCGCACTCAGGCCGGCCGAGGGATCCATCCGCATGTCCAGAGGTCCGTCGGCTCGATACGCGAACCCCCGCTCCGGGCGGTCCAGCTGGATGGAGGACACCCCGAGGTCCAGCAGGACCGCGTGAACGCGCTCGATCCCGCGCTCGGCAGCCACCGCCGGCAGCTGGTCGCTGGTGGCCTGCACCAGCGTCACCCGGTCCACGAAGCCGGCCAGTCGTTCGGCCGCAAGCGCGAGGGCGTCGGCGTCGCGGTCGATGCCCAGCAGCCTGGCCGCCGGGCACGCAGCCAGCAGGGCTTCGGCGTGGCCACCGATCCCCAGCGTGGCGTCTACGACGAGGGAGTCCGGTGCCTGTGCGGCCGGGGCGAGCAACCCGACCACGCGCTCGAGCATGACCGGCCGGTGAAGGCTGGTGAGGTCCTCGCTCATCGGTGGCTCCCGGGTGTGGTCTCGGGGGTACAGGCGTAGGGACGTTGCGGCTGCCGGGTCCCCTGCCCGCCGGACTTCTGACACCGGGGAAGGTGCGTCAGACGTCGGGCGGGCCGGAGGCCGAGCGGTCGCACGAGCACGGGCGGGCGGGTCGGGGAGGAGCCGAGTCAGGAGCATCAGAAGAAGTCGGGCAGCACCCCCTCGTCGAGGTTGGCGAACTCGGACTCGTGCTCGGACTGGAACCGCTGCCACGCGGCGACGTCCCAGATCTCGAGGCGGTTCAGCACCCCGATCACGGCCGTCTCGCGGTCGAGCCCGGCGTAGGTCCGCAGCTGTGGGGTCAGGCCGACTCGACCCTGCTTGTCCGGCACGACGTCGTGTGCGCTGGCAGCAAGCACGCGTTGGATGGTGCGCCGCTGCTTGTCCCCTGTCGGCTTGCTGGCCATCTCGCTGGCCTTGGTGGCGAACTCCGCGGGGGTGAAGACGTAGAGACACCGCTCCTGGCCCGGAGTGATCACGACTCCACCTGAGAGCTCGTCGCGATACCTCGCCGGCAGCGCGAGGCGGCCCTTCTCGTCCAGACGCGGGTAGGCAGTGCCGACGAACACAGCGCACCACCTCCGCCCCAAGACGATCCCTGGTCACCACCAAGCCCCACCGTACCCCACCACGCCCCACTTCGGACATCCTTCACTCCACTTCGAGCGCGGTGTCGTGACTGGCGAGGAGACGGGCCCGGTGGCCACAGCCGCGGCATCGTGGTCGAATGGTCTTGCCACTGCTCGAGCAGACGACGGCAGCCATCCGGAGGGACGCGTCGTGAGGACCGAACCGCGCGAGGTGAGCACCGCCAGCGGCGAGCTCTCCGCGGTCGAGCTCGAGGCGGTGGCCGAGAGAGCCGCCAGGATCTGTGCGTCCGTGGACGCCGTCATCGAGGGCAAGGCGCCCGTGGTCCGGCTGGCCGTGACGATCCTGCTCGCCGACGGCCATCTGCTCATCGAGGACGTCCCCGGCGTGGGCAAGACCATGCTGGCCAAGTCCCTGGCTCGCGCGCTCGGCGGCAGCATGCGGCGCCTGCAGTTCACGCCCGACCTCATGCCCTCCGATGTGACCGGGGTGAGCGTCTTCAACCAGCAGACCCGCACGTTCGAGTTCCGACCGGGCGGCATCTTCGCCAACGTCGTGCTCGGCGACGAGATCAACCGTGCCTCGCCCAAGACCCAGTCCGCGTTGCTGGAGGCCATGGAGGAACGCCAGGTCTCGGTCGACGGAACCACCTACGCGCTTCCACCTCCGTTCATCGTGCTCGCCACGCAGAACCCGGTCGAGATGGAAGGCACCTACCCACTGCCCGAGGCCCAGCGGGACCGGTTCATGGCCCGGCTTCGGATCGGGTACCCGAGCCAGGCTGACGAGATGGACATGGTCGACACCCACGGCGGGGAGTCGGCCCTGGCCGGGCAGCAGCCCGTCAGCAGCGCCGAGGAGGTGGCTGCGATGGTCCGGGCCGTGCACGGCGTCCACCTGGCCGAGTCGGTCAAGCGGTACGCCGTGGAGCTGGTCTCAGCGACCCGCGGTGCCGGCGCGGTACGGCTGGGCGCCTCCCCTCGGGCCACGCTGCATCTCGTGCGGGCCGCGCGCGCCCGTGCGGCCTTGGACCGTCGCGACTTCGTGCTCCCCGACGACGTGCAGCAGCTCGCTGTCCCCGTCCTTGCCCACCGGTTGCTGCTGACCCCCGAGACCCAGATCCAGGGGGTCACCGCCGAGGACGTCGTGCGCCGCCTCGTGGAGACGGTGCCGGCCCCCCTTGGTGGCGGCGGCCGACGGTGAACGTGGGAGCCCCGTCACGTTCGCACGGGGGCAACGGCCGCTTCGGCCTCACTCGTCGCGGGTTCGCACTGGTCGCCGTCGGCTCTGCTGCGCTGCTGGTCGGCCTCCTGGGTGGCGGGGATGGCTGGCAGCAGGTCGGTGTCCTCCTGCTGGCGATACCACTGGTGAGCGCGATGGTGCTGCGACGCACCCGGCTGCGCCTGCAGGCCGCCCGGACCATCGCACCGCCCAGCGTCCCGGCCGGGGAGCCGGCCGCGATCACGTTGCGGGTGCGCAGCAGCAGCCACGTCCCCACGGGCGTCCTACGGCTCCAAGACGTGATCGAGCAGGCCAACGGCCGCCATCCACGATTCACCGTCGACGCCCGACGGGGCCGATGGGAGCGACGAACGACGTACCGCATCCGGCCACGCCGCCGGGGGCGGCTGACCATCGGTCCGCTGATCGCCCACACCGAGGACCCGTTCGGGTGCGTGGCGATGACACATGTCGTGGCACCGGTCCAGGAGGTCCTCGTCACGCCACCGGTCAGCCCCCTGCCGGCGATCCGACTCCCCGGGGAGTGGCGCGGCAGCGGTGAGCTGAGGCCGCGCTCGACGACCATCGCGGGCCAGGAGGACGTGACGGTGCGTCCGTACCAACGCGGGGACGATCGGCGACGTGTCCACTGGCGTGCCTCGGCCCGCTACGACCAGCTCATGGTCCGCCAGGAGGAGCTCCCCTGGCACTATCGGGCCACCCTGGTGCTCGATACCCGCGCGGACGGGTTCTCCGCCTGGCCGGGTGCGACCAACGGAGGTCGCGACGACCCGTTCGAGTGGGCGGTCCGGGCGGCTGCGTCCATCGGCGCGCATCTCATCTCGCGGTCGGTCGCGATCCGGTTGCTCACCGACGACCCGGATGCGGCCACCGCGCTCTGGCACGACCGCGCCGCCGAGCAGGACATCGGCGAGACGGGCCTGCTCGACGCACTGGCCACCGTCAAGCCCCGGCCAAGCGCGTCCGTGCGGTCGCTGCAGCACCACCTGCACCACGTCGGTACCTCCGGTGGGCTGGTGGTCGCCGTGCTCGGGCGGCTGAGCCGGACCGAGGTCCAGCAGCTTGCCCTGCCGCGGCACGAGGCGTTGGCCGGCATCGCCGTGCTGCTCGATGACGATGTCAGCGCAGCCGGCCTCACGGCCGGCGGGTGGCGGGTCGCGATGGCGGACGGCGAGCAGTCGCTCGCCGAGGTCTGGCGCAGCCTTGACCCGTTGGGCAGCCGGCCGCTCATCACCGGCGCCGGCGAGGAGTCTGGCCTCCTGTCCGAGAGCCGACCGTGAGGAAGGCGCCGCAGGACCTGGGCCTGGCCGTGGCCGGAGGGTTCGCGACGCTGGCCGCAGCGGCCGGACTCATGCCGCTGCTCGAGACCGGGAGCTGGCCGGTGCTGGTCGCCCTCGGGGTCGCGGTCGTCGTGCTCGTCGGGCTCGGTCTGCGAGAGCTCGGTCTCCCGGGCCTGCTGGTCGCCGCAGGGCAGGCGCTCGCGTTGCTGCTGTTCGCCGGGCACCAGGTGGCCGGCGAGGAGGCTCGGGCGGGATGGCTGCCCTCGCAGGAGTGGGTCCAGGAGCTCCTCTTCGTGGGCCGGGAGGGCGTCCTGAGCATCGAGGAGTACGCGCCGCCGGTCCCCGTGGACGACGGCCTGCTGCTGCTCCTCGTCGTCGGCGTCGGCCTGGTCGCGCTGGCAGTCGACGTCCTCGCTGTCCAGCGACGCCATGCCGCCTGGGCGGGAGTGCCGTTGCTCGGCCTGCACGGTGTGGCGAGCCTCGTGGCACGAGAGGCATCACCGGTGTGGCTGTTCCTCCTCGCGGCCGCCGGCTACCTCCTGCTGCTCGCGGTCGACGCCCGCGACCGGGCGCGGCGATGGGGCCGCCCGATGGGTGCACACGCGGCCAGCGCGCAGGCGGGTGCCACCACCGGGTCCTCCGGCCTGATCCAGGCCGGCATCCCGCTGGCCCTGGCAGTGCTCGTGGTGGCGGCGACCCTGCCCATGCTGCTGCCCGAGGGCGGGTGGCGCGCCCTCAGCGGTGCGGCCGGCAGCGGGGAGGGTGGTTCGACCGTCATCCGGACCGAGAACCCGATCGTGGACCTGCGCCGAGACCTCGTCCAGCCGGAGAACGTGGAGCTGTTCTCCTTCACGACCAGTGAGTCCCAGCCGGACTACCTGCGGACGATCAGCCTGGAGACCTTCGACGGGACCACGTGGGACACCGAGCTACGGGACATCCCGTCGACTCAGGCCGTCAGCGCGGGCCTGCCCCCACCACCCGGGCTCGCCCCCGACGTGCCGGTCCGAACCGCCCAGTACGCGATCGAGATGACCACGGCCTTCGAGTCACGCTGGCTCCCACTCCCCTACCCGACCGAGACGGTCGAGGTCGAGGGGGACTGGCGTTTCGACAGCGACACCCTCGATGTCATCGCGCGTGACGAGGTGACCACGGCCGGGTTGACCTACCAGGCGCAGGCCCTGGCGATCGACGTCAGCGCCGAGGACCTCCAGGGCCGCGGTGAGCGTCCGGACTCGGTTGCGAACCAGTTGGCGCTGCCCGCGGACCTGCCGGACCTGGTTCGCGGGTTGGCGACCGAGGTCACCGCCGGGGCAGAGGACCCGCTGGAAGCAGCCGTCGCGCTGCAGCGTTGGTTCCGCGATCCGCAACGCGGAGGCTTCGTCTACAGCACCGAGACCCAGCCCGGCCACTCCAGCAACGACCTGGTGGCCTTCCTCGAGGACCGCTCCGGCTACTGCGAGCAGTTCGCCGCCACCATGGCGATCATGGCGCGCGTCGTCGGGATCCCGTCACGGGTCGCGGTCGGGTTCCTGCCTGGCGAGGAGACCCAGCCGGGGTTGTGGAGCGTGACGGCCGACGACTCGCACGCCTGGCCTGAGCTGTACTTCGACGGGATCGGCTGGGTTCGGTTCGAGCCCACCCCCGCCGAGCAGACCGGCGCCGCACCCGCCTACTCGGTGCCGGCCAACGATAGTGCCGGCGGAGCCGAGGAGGACCTCGACGCCGACGGCCGTGCGTCGCTGCGCAACGAAGAGGGCGCGGACGCCGGTGGGCGTCCGGAGGCCGACACCGGTCCACAGGTGAACGAAGGGGATGCCGCGGCGGCTACCTGGCGCATCCTGCGCCTGGCCGGGGTCAGCCTGCTCCTCGTCCTCGCCGTGGCACCGGCGGCGATCGGCCTGGTGCGCCGACGGTGGCGCTGGCGGGGCTCGGTGCGTGCGGAGCCGGGACGCTCGGCGGAAGCGGCCTGGGACGTCGTCGTCGATTCCGCAGCCGAAGCAGGCATCGAGTGGTCGCCCTCCACGACGGTGCGGGATGCTGCGGGCTGGTTGGACGAGCGGCTCGAGCTGGACGCAGCTGCGCGCGCCGCTCTCGGGCGGATCCTGCACGGGGTGGAGCGCAGCCGCTTCGCCAGTCCGGCCAGCGGGCCGGGAGCGCCTTCGGGCGACCAGGCAGAGTCGATGCGTCACGACGCCGAGCTCCTGCGCAGCAGGATCCGCGCGGCGATGACGCCCGGTGAGCGGGCGAAGTCGCTCCTGTGGCCGGCGCCGCTGCGCAGAGGGAGGGCTCGCCGGCAGATCTTCCTCGGCGAGGACGCGGCCCAGGACGTCCAGGCGGGGTGGAGCAGCGGGCTCAGCGACCCATCTCGTCGCGACGGCGACGCCACCGCTCTTCGGCGCGGTTGACGATCCCGCCGCCGGAGCTGCGACGCTTGGCCGGGCCGCCGCCGGAACCGCCGGGGAAGACACCGAGGTCGCCTTCGGCCGGGATGCGACGCCACGAGGAGACGCCGAGCCAGGCGAAGCCCAGCATGAGGAGGAAGCCGAGGACGGCCAGTGGGACGACCTGACTCACGGCGCCGGCTAGCAGGGCGGCGATCCCCAGGACGAAGCCGCTCCCGGCGATGACGATCCGCTTGCGCAGGTGCGCCCGCAGGTCGGCGCCCTTCATGGAGGTGGCGAACTTGGGGTCGTCCGCGTACAGCGCACGCTCCATCTGCTCGAGCATTCGCTGCTCGTTCTCGGAGAGAGGCATCGAACCCTCCGGTACGACCGTCTGGCGGCCCCGGGTGGGACCTGGTGCGTTCAGGATAGGCAGGTGCGGCGGGAAGCGAAACCCGACCGCCGAGATCTGTCGCGACAGCATGGTGCCACGAACGGGAGCGGGTGGGGCACCGATCTTCACGGATCGCGGTCCGGAACCAGCGCGGCTCGCCGGACAACACCCCGGCCGAAGCGGGCGACTGCGGCGTCCACAGCCCGCTCCGCCTCTGCCCATCCGCGTTCCCGCTGGTCAAGCATCAGCTGCCGGTGGGCCTGCTCAGCCGGCAGCGTGGCGGAGACGCGGACGCCGAGGAGGCGCACCCGGGCTCGTTGAAGCGCCAGCGCATCGAGCATGGACGTGGCCGCGGCATAGATCTCGTCGGTGACATCGGTCGGGTCACGCAACGATCGGGACCGGGTGATCGTGGTGAAGTCGGCGAAGCGCACCGTCAGCGTCACCGTGCGCCCGGCCAGGCCGGCTCGCCGCAGACGGGGCGCCACTCGGGAGGCCAGCCCCAGCAGTACCCGCCGCATCTGGACCGGGTCGTCGACGTCATGTGCCAACGTCTGCTGGGAGCCGACCGAACGTTCGTGCACGGCAGGGTCCACCCCGACCTGCCGGTCGTCCTGGCCCCAGGCGTAGGCCGCCAGCTGAGTCCCAACCCCTGGGCCGAAAGCCCGCACCAACGTGGTGGCCGGCACCGCGGCGAGGTCGCCGACGGTGTGCAGCCCGAAGCGCTGGAGACGGCTGGCAGTGGCCTCACCCACGCCCCAGATCGCCTGAACCGGCCGAGGATGCAGGAACGGGACGACATCGGCGGGCGGCACCACGAGCAGGCCGTCCGGCTTGCAGGCGTTCGAGGCCATCTTGGCCACCAGCAGGCTGTTGGCCACGCCGATGGAACAGGTGATCTGCTGCTCGTCAGCGACCCGGTCCCGGATCAGCTGGGCAACGGCTCGTGGTGAGCCCAGCCGTCGATGCGCTCCGGCGACGTCGAGGAAGGCCTCGTCGAGGGAGTAGGGACGCATCACCGGGGTGATGGAGCGGAAGATCTCCATCACCCCGGCCGACACGGCGGCATAGTGATCGAATCGGGGAGGGATGACGACCAGCCCTGGGCAGAGTCGTCGCGCCCTGCTCATCGGCATCCCCGAGCGGAGCCCATGCTGACGAGCCCGATAGCTCGCCGAGAGCACCACCCCGCGTCCTTGCCCACCGACTGCGACGGGTCGCTCGGCCAGCTCGGGCTGATCCCTCAGCTCGACAGCGACGTAGAAGGCATCCATGTCGACGTGCAGGACGGTGGCGTCAGTCGTGCGGCTCACGACCCCGAGCTCCCCGGGCTGGAGTGCCACAGCTTCTGTGGGGCCTTGGCTGCGTCGGTCCCGGCCGGCTTGATGTCGGCGTAGGGAGACTGGCGGAAGCCACTCGGGTGCACCAGGACCCGACGGCGGCCCATCCCGCCGGCGGTCGAGCGCCGACCGTTCGGGTCGTCATCGACGGAGCCGCTCCCGCCGGGTGCCGGCGGCGGCCGCGTCATGACTGGCCGACTCGACCGGCTGGCAGCAGACCCGGTCACGGCTGCCTCGTCGACCTCATCCAGGTGGTCCAGCGCCACGGCTACCGATGCCATCCCGCCCTCCTGCCAGGCGGCGTGGAGCGTGGTGAGCTCCCAGCACCCGGTGGCACGCAACGAGACCCCTCGGGGACCGGTTCGCCGCAGCACCCCCCGAACCACCAGCAGCCAGGAGTGGAAGAGGGTGGCGGCGTAGGGACCTTGGGCGTCCTCGAAGAACGTGGCGTCGACGGGTCCGGTGGCGTCGTCGAGGGTGAGGAAGATGACCCGTCGCCCCGACCGAACGGGTGGGGTCTGGGTGGCCACCTTGACCCCGGCGACGACGAGCTCGCTCTCACTGCGACGCTGCAGGAGCTCGACGGACCTGGTGACGCCGAGCTCAGCCAGGAAGGGCCGGTAGAACTCCAGCACGTGCTGGCTGGCATCGAGCCCGAGGATCTCCAGCTCTGCCCGAACTCGTTCACCGCCGGTCATCTCCGGCAGGCCAGAGCAGGCTCGAGGCCCCTCGGTACCGAGATCCAACGCGAGCTGGTCGGCTGAGCCGGGGACCGCCCCGTTCCCCCGACCTGCGCCGCCGCTACGCCGCGACCTTCCGGCTCGGCCGATCACCGGGCGGCCACGGTCGGCGCGTTCCAGGTCGGCCGCCTCCAGCAGGAGGTCTCGACGCGTGACCCGTTGGCGGCGATGCCCTGCGACCGGGGAGCCGAGGCCGTAGATGCTGTCGAACGCACCGGCAAGGATCAACCGTTCGACCACCGGTCGGCTGACCCGGGAACGGTGCCAGAAGTCGGTGAGGGAGTGGTACGGACGGCCGGCGACGACCCGGTCCACCTCTTCGGCGCTGATCCCGTGCACCTCGGCGACGGACAGCCTGATGCCGTATGCGCGACCGTCCGGCAGTCCCGGTCCCGGTGGCTGCCGAGGAGGCACCCCGAAGATGACCGGCGGGGGCTCCTCGGCAGTCCCGACCCGCTCGACCCGGTAGACGTCGTCGGAGCGGTTGACGTCGAGGCCAAGCACGGCGATCCCGAACGACCGGGCGTCGTCGAGGATGAGTCGTTTCGGGTACATCCCCGGGTCGTGGGTGAGCACGCCGGCGAGGAAGGCCGCCGGGTGATGGGCCTTGAGCCAGGCCGACTGGTAGGTCGGCAGAGCGAATGCCGCGGCATGGGCCTTGCAGAACCCGAAGGAGGCAAAGGCCTCCAGCACCTCCCACACCCGTTGCACCGTGGCCTCGTCGTAGCCGGTCGAGCGCGCTCTCGGGAAGAACCACCCAAGAACCTCTTCCTTGCCCTCAGCGTCACCCAGTGCCCGACGCGCCTCGTCGGCCTCGGCCAAGGTGCACCCGGTGACCACCGAGATCACTCGCAGCACCTGCTCGTGGAAGACCACCACCCCACAGGTCTCCGCCAGCGCCGGCCGCAGGTCCGGGTGCAGGTACTCCGGCTCTCGCCAGCCTTGGCGCGCCATCAGGAACGGGGTGACCATGTCGCTCTTGACCGGCCCGGGTCGGAACAGGGAGATGTCGATGACGATGTCGTTGAACGTCTCCGGGGCGAACTTGCCGATCAGCTCCCGCTGGCCTGGCGACTCGATCTGGAAGCAGCCCAGCGTGCGGGTGGACTGGATGAGCTCGAAGGTGGCCGGGTCGTCCAGTGGGAGCTGGGCACGGTCGTCGAGGTCGACCTCGACCCCGTCGACCCGTTGGATCTCCTGGACTGCGTACGCCATCGCCGACTGCATGCGGATGCCCAGCACGTCCAGCTTGAGCAGGCCAAGGTCTTCGACGTCGTCCTTGTCGAACTGGCTCATGGCGAACCCGAGCAGGCTGGGCTCCACCGGAGTCCGGTCCAGCAAGGTGAGGTCGGAGAGGATGACCCCGCAGGGGTGCAACGCGATGTGGCGAGGCAGACCGTCCAGCCGCTCCACCAGTGCGAGCATCATGCCGAGGCCCTCGGCGTCCAACGACTCGGCCAGCCCGCTGGCCCGCAGCTCGGGCAGCTCGGCCATCGCGGTGCGCGCGTCACGTGCCCGGATGTGCGGGAACGCCTTGGCGATGGCGTCCACCTCGCCCGGCGGCAGGCCCAACGCAGCACCGACGTCACGGACGGCGTGGCGCACCCGGTAGGTGTCCATCATGGAGACGCAGGCCACCCGATCGGTCCCGAAACGTTCGAAGATCCGCTCGTAGACCTCGGTGCGGCGAGCGGACTCCACGTCGATGTCGATGTCCGGCAGCGCCTGGCGCAACGGGGACAGGAACCGCTCCATGAGCAGCCCCTGCTCGATCGGGTCCACCCCGGAGATCCCGGTGAGGGCGCAGACGAGGCTGCCCGCACCGGATCCCCGGGCGGCGACCCGCACGTCCATCGAGCGGATGAGGTCACAGACGTCGGCCACGGTGAGGAAGTAGGAGGAGAACCCGAGCCGGGTGATGACCTCCAGCTCCTCCTCCAGCCGCTGACGTGCCCGGCGTGACCGCTGCCCGGTCGGGTACCGAGCCGGGAGCTCCTGCTCGCACCTGGCTCGGAGCAGCGCCTGGGCCCGCCGCTGGGACTCCTCGGCTCCCCCGTGCCCGACGCCAGGCCCGGCGACCACCTCCAGCTCAGGGAAGTGCACCTCACCGAGCCCCAGGTCCGATCTCGGGTCCAGCGCACAGCGCTCCCCGATCCGTCGTGTCGTGGCGAACAGCCGCTCGACTGCTGCCGAGCCGGTCCCGGCGGCTCGCCCGATCTCCTCGGCGACCTCCAGCATCTCCTTGCCTGACTTGAGCCGGCCCTCGGCGTTCACCCGGTCGATGTGCCGAAGGTCCAGCGGCACCAGCCGCCGAGTGGCGTCGAGCACGTCGGCCACCGGGGCGTCCTGCCGATCGAGGTAGCGGACCTGGTTGGCCAGCACCACCGGCAGGTGGTGCTCGACTCCCATGCGCAGGGTGGCGGCCGCGTGCTGAACGGTCCATGGCACCGGTCCCACCCCGGCGACTCGGTGGGAGACCGCCTCCAGCACGAGGTTCCCCGCCGGCAGCACCGAGCGCCAAGGCTCCAGCAGGCGTGCGACGAGGTCCGGACGGCGACGCCCCACAGCGGCACCGACCTCCGAGCCCGGCCCGAGGAGCACGACCAACCCACCGGCGGAGCTCTCCGTGGAGCCCCCCACGGAACCGTCCGCCACGTCCAATACCTCGCCCAGGAGGTCCACGCTGAGCACCGGGGTCCCACGTCCACCGAACCGGTGTGCCGCCGAGACCAGCCGGCACAGCCGACCCCACCCCCCGGACTCGGCCAGGACGGTGACCCGAGGCAGCCGGGCGTCGACCTCGGCGCCGCCGCGGACCGGCGAGCGGCGAGCCATTGCTCTCGACCCGGCACCGGAGCCGGCCGCGGGCAACAAGCCGGAGGGGGCGACCGCCAGGTCGACGCCCAGCACCGGGCTGACTCCCGCCTGCAGGCACGCCTTGGCGAACCGGACCGCGCCGTAGACCCCGTCCCGGTCGGTGAGCGCCAGCAGGTCCATCCCGTACTCGGCGGCCCGTTCCACCAGCTGGCGAGGATGCGCCACCCCGTGCCGCATCGAGTACCCGGAGGCGACGTGCAGGTGGACGAAGGGATCACTGCCGAGCACGAGAACCCCTGATCAGCTTGCCCGCAGCGGTGCGACCACACCGTGCAGGGAGCGTTGGTGCGGCAGCCCGAGCAGCTCGGTCACGAGGTCGAGGAACGCCTCGGCATCGCGCAGCAGGTCGTCGGCAGCCCGGTCGGTCACCGCTCGGAGGAGCCCTGCCTCCAGCTTGGCCCTGACCTGGGCACTGGTGGAGAAGAAGGCTGCCCACTCCCCCAGCTCTGGCGCCACCCGGGCGAGCTGGCGCCAGACGTTGCTCGGCCCACGGGTCCGCCGCAGGTCCGGCCGCGCGGCGAGCACGGCCGCGGCGGCACGCAACGCCCCGAGGTGGGCCGCGACGTACCGATCGGCAGCCCGCGTGGCCGCCGCGCTCTCGGCCAAGCACAGATGGGCATGTCGGACCAACGCCAGCACCGACGGCGCGATGGCCGGCCGGGGCAGCTCAGCCATGCCCCCACCCCTCTCTCTGCTCGTCGTCCTCACGCTCGTCCTCACGCCATCACCCGCCATCAGTCGTGCACCCGCTGCAACACCCAGTGGCCGTCGGAGCAGTCGAGCGCCAGGTCGACCACGACGTCCGGGAAGCGACGACCGGCAGCGGCAACGACCCGCCAGACTTCTCGTTCGGTCTCCCAACCAGGTGACCCCCCGGGAACCGACCGCCGCCGGCGCCACCAGGGCAGGGTCTCCACCCAGGAGCCGAGGACCTCACGCACGACGTAGAGCCGGCCACGCCAGAGGAACTGCCCGGGAGCTCCGAGCTCCTGCGCCGGGTCCCGCTGGACCTGGATCGCCTCGGCCACCGTCACCGGCAGGTTCTCGAGATCCGGCCCGAACACCTCGATCGTCTCGTCGTAGCGACGCATCCGGTGAGCTCCTTCCCAGTGGTGCAGCGCGAGTGCCACGAGGTCGCGGCCCTTGAGCCCGACCACCGAGGGGGAAGGAATCCCGGTGGCCCTCCGCCGGTGGCCGTACGCTTCCCCTACGGCCGACCACCGACGGAGGTCGCCGAGCTCAGGGTCGAGGCTGAACTCGGCGGGACTCTGTTCGAACATGTGTTCGAACAGTCCCAGTGAAGCCCCTTTTCCCCCCGCCGTCAACGGGTGGACCGCAACTGGCCGCAGAACTTCGAAAGATCGCAGGTCACCCCCGCATGTCGACGACGCCTCCCGTTCGTAGCATGAGCGGCGTGCCAGGTGACCCGCGCGCGGCCCAGCCCTCGGTACCGGCTGTGCCCGACCTGGTCACCATGGACCTCTGGGGAGTCCCCGCCCGAAGCATCCCCGCTGCCCTCGGGCGGATGGGTCTGGACCGCCGGCCGGTGCGCACGGCACCCGGCGTCACCTTCGCCAAGCTCCTCGGCACCGGTGCCGGCCAGACCTACACCCCGCGCGACGCCGACCTGCGCCACTGGGGCCTGCTCGTGTGCTGGTCGGAGCGAGCTCGTGCCGAGGCCTTCAGCACGAGCCGTACCGCCACCAGCTGGGCGGGTCTGGCCGAGGAGCACCTGCACGTACGGCTGAACCCGCTCACCGCGAAGGGACGGTGGTCCGGTCGTGAGCCCTTCGGCAGCCCCACCCGCCGACCGACACCGGGACAGCCGGTGGCTGCCATCACCCGAGCGCGCCTGTCATGGCGGCACACCCGAGCCTTCTGGCAGGCCTCACCCCCGGTGAGCGTCGAGCTCAACGCCAGCCCCGGCCTGCTCATGGCCACCGGGATCGGCGAGGCCCCGATCGGCCTGCAGGGCACCTTCTCGTTGTGGCGCGACGCAGCCGCGCTCGCCGAGTTCGCCTACCGCTCGCCCCGCCACGCCGAGGTGATCCGACGGACACCGCAGGTCGGCTGGTACGTCGAGGAGCTGTTCGCCAGGTTCGCCGTCGAGTCGGCCACCGGCACCTTCGCCGGCCGGACGATCCGGGCAGGGACCCCGGCATGAGCACCGAACCGACAGCCAGGACGCGACCCGTCGTCCACCCCGCCCCCTGGCTGCTGGCCGGCGGCGGGGTCCTGGCGCAGGTCGCCTACCCGCTTCTGTCCGGGGACGCGCTGCGCATCGCCACGATCGCCGCCGTCGTCCTGCTGGCCGGCGCCGCCGTGGTGCACGCGGCCCTCGTGCGAGGGGCGGCATGGGCGCTCCTCATGACCGCGATCGTGGCAGGGACCGGCTTCGCCGCAGAGGCCCTCGGCGTGCGCGTCGGCTTCCCGTTCGGCGAGTACGCCTACGCGGGGACGCTCGGCCCGAAGGTGCTCGACGTCCCGATCCTGGTGCCCCTGGCCTGGGCGATGACGGCGTACCCGGCGTTCCTGGCCGGCCAGGCCCTGGGCCGCAGCATCGGTCACGATCGCCTCGGCTGGGTGCTGGGGGCCTGGACGCTCGCCGCCTGGGACTTGTTCCTGGACCCACAGATGGTGTCCGCAGGGCACTGGGCGTGGGCAAACCCGGAGCCGGGGCTGCCGGGCATCGACGGCATCCCGCTGACGAACTACGCCGGGTGGCTGCTCACCGCATCGGTGATGATGCTGCTGCTCGGCCTGCTGCCCCGCCGCGGCGTCCCAGGAAACCAGCCAGGCCGTCCACCGCACGACCTGCTGCCCGCGGTTGTCCTCGCCTGGACCTACTGCTCCTCGGTCCTGGCCAACCTCGCGTTCTTCGGTCGGCCGATGGTGGCGCTGTGGGGAGGCGTGCTCATGGGTCTCACGATGGTGCCGTACCTGCGGCTGCTGCTGCGGAGCCGGTCCGACCCGTGATGCCATCCACTCCGCGCTCGGCCGTGGGTGCGCTGCTCGCCATCGGCGGCTCGATCGCGGTCGCGCTGAGCATGCACACCGCCGTCAACGAACGCCTCATGCGTCGGCCCAGCACCCATCCCCCGCCGGTGTCCGAACGGGTGGCGATCCTGCTGCCGGCCCGGGACGAGGAACACCGCATCGCCGGTGCGGTGAAGTCGGCGGTAGCACAGCGGGGGCTCCAGCACCTCGAGGTGCTCGTGCTCGACGACGGCTCGGGCGACGCGACGGCCGAGGTGGCGCTGGAGGCGGGCGGCGGCGATCCGCGTCTGCGGGTGGTCGCCGGCTCGACCCCACCGGGGCAGGCGCCACCTGCTGGCTGGCTCGGCAAGCCACACGCCTGCCACCAGCTGGCGACGCTGGCCGACGCCCCCGACGTGCTGGTCTTCCTCGACGCCGACGTCCTCCTGCAGCCGCACGCGGTAGCGGCGGCCGTGGACCTGTTGCGCCACCACGAGCTCGACCTCGTGAGCCCCTACCCGCACCAGATCGCCGAGGGCGCGGGACCTCGCCTGGTGCAGCCCCTGCTGCAGTGGTCCTGGCTGACGTTCCTGCCGTTGCGCTGGGCGGAGCGTTCGCACCGGCCGTCGCTGTCGGCCGCCAACGGCCAGCTGCTGGTCCTCGACGCCCTCGCCTACCGACGGGCCGGTGGGCACGTCGCCGTCAAGGGATCCGTCCTGGAGGACGTCGAGCTGCTGCGAGCGGTCAAACGCAGCGGCGGGCGTGGCGTCGTCGTCGACGGCACCCAGCTGGCCTCCTGCCACATGTACGAAGACCTCACGGCGTTGCGAGCCGGCTATCGCAAGTCGCTGTGGGCGGCGTTCGGGTCCGGCGGTGGCGCTGCCGGAGTCGCAGCGGTCCTTGCCCTGGCCTACCTCGTGCCGCCAACCGGGCTGGCCGTCAGCCTGGCCCGGGGCTGGTGGCCCGAGGCGGTGATGGCCGCCACCGGGACGCTGGCCGGGTTGGCTGGACGCGTGGTGGTGGCTCGTGCCGTCGAGCAGCCGGTCTGGCCCGACGTCCTGGCCCACCCGATCTCGGTCACCGCACTGCTGGCGCTCACGGGGGACTCCTGGTGGGCCCGTCGGCGTGGCGAGCTCACCTGGAAGGGTCGCCCCATCGACTGATCCGCCGCCTTCCTAGGCTTCGGGTCATGGCACGCGTTGTGGTGGTCGGCGCTGGGGTGGGCGGCTTGTCCGTCGCCGCTCGGCTCGCCAAGCGCAGCCATGCGGTGACCCTGCTGGAGCAGGCCGAGCGGGTGGGGGGCAAGCTCGCAGCCTACGAACGGGACGGCTTCGTCTTCGACATCGGCCCAAGCCTGCTGACGCTGCCGGCCGTCTACCGCGACACCTTCCGCAAGTCCGGGCGCCCACTCGAGCGCGAGCTGGACATCGTCCCGGTCGACCCCGCCTTCCACTACCGCTGGGCCGACGGTGCCTCGGTCGTGCTGCCGAACGCCTCACGGGCCGGAACCGCCGCTGCTCTGGAGGCCGCGCTGGACCCGGGCACCGGGGCGGAGTGGGACCGCGTCATCGAGCGCGGCGGCCAGATGTGGCAGGTGACCCGCGAGCCGTTCCTCACCTCACCCCTGCAGGGCATGAGCACGCTGGTGCGCCTCGGCCGCGACGTGACGGGGCTGCGTGTGGTCGCGCCGTGGAAAAGCCTGCGGGGGCTGGGGTCAGCACTGCTCACCGACCCGCGTGCCCGGATGATGCTGGACCGCTACGCCACCTACTCTGGCTCGGACCCACGCCGCGCGCCGGCCGTGCTGGCCACCATCCCGTTCGTCGAGCAGTCCTTCGGCGCGTGGCACGTCCCCGGCGGCCTGCACCGCCTCGCCCGCGCCCTGGAGGACCGGGTCCGGCTGCGCAAGGTCGATCTGCGAACCGGCGCCGACGTGCGCGAGGTGCTCCATGACGGGAGCCGGGTGACCGGCGTGCGGCTGGCTGACGGCGAGCGCGTGCCCGCCGATGTCGTCGTCTCCGACGCCGATGCCGCCCATCTCTACGGGGACCTGCTCGCCGGTCGCGAGGCCAGGCTGGCGCGACGTCGCCTGGCGAAGACCACCCCGTCGTTCTCCGGCTTCGTGCTCCTGCTGGCGCTGCGCGGGCGCAGTCGCGTCGGCCACCACACCGTGCTGTTCCCCCAGGACTACGACGACGAGTTCGACTCGGTCTTCGGGACGCGCCGTCGGCCGGCCCGACCGGTCCCGGACCCGACGGTCTACGTCTGCAACCCCGACGACGACGCCATGCGCCCGGAAGGGCACGAGTCCTGGTTCGTGCTGGTGAACGCCCCGCGCCACGGCGCCCACGGTGAGCACGGCACCCTCGACTGGACGGCGCCAGGCCTGGCCGAGGCCTACGCCGAACGCGTCCTCGACGTGCTCGCTGCACGTGGCCACGACGTCCGTGAGCGACTGCTCTGGCGGGTCGTCCGGACCCCGGCCGACCTGGAGCGTGAGACCCGGAGCCCCGGCGGAGCGATCTACGGCACCTCCTCGAACGGGCCGCGGGCGGCATTCCTGCGACCGGCGAACGCATCGAGGCTGCCGGGCCTGTTCCTCGTCGGCGGCAGCGCCCACCCCGGTGGCGGCCTGCCGTTGGCAGGCCTGTCGGCTGCGATCGTCTCCGACCTCGTCGGCGACGCCGAGCAGCGCCGCGCTGGGCTCAGGTGAGCCGACGGCGAACCGCCAGGACGAGCTGGCCCAGCCCGACGGCGCCGCCCACGACCCAGGCGGCTGCAGCGACGCTGGCCCACGCGTCCGCGCTCTCGGCGTAGATCCCACACCCCAGCAGGAACATCGCCGTGGTGATGACGCGGCTGGGGCGTTCCCAGATGGTCAGGACACCGACGTCGCCGAGTCCCTCAACGGTCGCACGGGCGCGCACGTACTCGTGGCTCCACATGAGCGCCGCTGCCACGACGCACGCCAGCCCAGGGGCACCGAGCAGCCAGAAGGCCACCAGGTAGGCCGAGTCGGCCCACCGGTCGGCGAGCGCGTCGAGCACGGCGCCCCACCGGGTGCTGCGGTCGGTGAGTACGGCGACCGCGCCGTCCAGGCTGTCCAGCACCCCGCTGGCGGCCACCACCACGGCTGCCGCGACCGGCCACGCGCCACCCAAGGAAGCCAGCCAGACCGCACCGACGGCCACCAGCAGCCCCAGCAGGGTCACCAGGTCCGGCGGGACGCGCATCGCCGCCAGCGGGCGGGCGAGGGTGTACACCAGGCCGAGCCATCGGGAGATGAGCACGCTCTGGGTCGGATCGACGCCGCCGTGCAAGGCCGACCAGCGCGCCAGGTAGGTCCCCCGGTCCATCACCACGGATCGTGACGCTACCGCGGTGGGTCCAGCCTCAGTCGAGCTCCCACGTGACGGTGACCTGAACCGTCACCTCGGACTGGCCGGTCTGCAGCGGCACGGACGCCGAGTCCTCGGCCGTCAGCGCGGCGGCATAGGGGACTGGACGCGGAGTGGCGGAGCGGTCCTCGGTGATGGTGATCGCGCGGCCGAGCCCGCGATCGGCAGCCGACGCGAGGGTCTCGGCGCTGCTGCGGGCGTCGGCCACGGCCTGCTGGCGCGCCTGGTCCAGCAAGGCCTCGTTGTCCTCGAGTGCGAACGCGATCCCGTTCACTCGGGCGGCGTCGCCGCCCGCGGTGACGGCGTCGCTGATCAGGGCGCCGGCCACCTCGAGCTCACGGATCTTCACGGTCAGGTCCTCGCTCACGGCGTACCCGACGATCGTGCTGCCCTTGCCGTAGCGGGGGTTGATCCACAGCCCGCTGGTCTGCAGGTCCTCCTCGGCCACGCCACCGTCGAGGAAGACCTCCTGGACCCGCTGCATCGCGGCATTGGCGTCCTGCAGCGCGGCATCGACGGTCTCACCGGTCTCCTGCACCGAGTACTCCACCCGCAGCACGTCCGGCCGGCCGGTCACCACGCCACTGCCCTGCACGGTGACGCTGTCCGGCGGTGCCGATGCGTCCTGGGTGGACTGGGAGCTGGCGGGTCCGCCGACCGCTGCCACCAGGAGGACCACGGTGGCCAGCGTCGCCAGGCCCAGGTAGGGCACCCAGCGGCGCCGGTCGTTGGTGTCGGTCATGGGTGCCTCCCAGCTGATCAGGCGTCGTGACGGCTTCGGCTGTGCTCGGCTGGAGCCGAGCACAGGAGTTGGACGCCGCGCGAGGGCCTGCGGTTCCCATCGACGCTCAGCTGATCACCGCGCTGCCTGCGGCCGCCAGTGCAGCATGCACGTCGCGAGAAGCACTCGACCGGTTCAGCGTGTAGAAATGCAGGCCGGGCGCCCCACCGTCCAGCAGCTCGGCCGCCATCTCGGTGGCCGCCTGCACGCCGACGCGACGCACGGCTTCGGGGTCCTCACCCACCGCGTGCAGGCGTGCGGCCAGCTCGGCCGGAAACGCCGCCCCGCTGAGCGCGGCGAGGCGCTGGATCTGGGACAGGTTCGTCACCGGCATGATCCCCGGCACGATCGGGATCTCGCAGCCGAGCGCACGCACCCGCTCCACCAGCCCGAAGTAGTCCGACGCCCGGAAGAAGAACTGGGTGATCGCGAACGAGGCTCCCGCCTCCGACTTCGCCTTCAGCACCCGAGCGTCGTGGTGGAGGTCGGACGACTCCGGATGGCCCTCGGGGAAGGCCGCCACCCCGATGGTGAAGTCGCCCAGCTCTCGGATCAGGGACACGAGCTCCACCGCATGGCGCAGCCCCTCAGGGTGCGGCTCGAAGCGGGCGTCTGGCCCTCTGGGCGGGTCGCCGCGCAGGGCGAGCACGTCGCGGATCCCAGCGTCGGCGTAGGCGCGGATCACTCCCCGCAGCTCCTCGACGCTGGACCCGACGCACGTCAGGTGCGCCATGGGGACCAGGGCGGTCTCCTCGGCGATCCGGCGGGTGACCCGGACGGTTCGATCCCGGGTGGAACCCCCAGCGCCGTAGGTGACCGAGACGAAACCGGGCGCCAACGGCTCGAGCTCGCGGATGGCCCGCCAGAGCGTGCGCTCGCCCTCGTCCGTCTTCGGCGGGAAGAACTCGAAGGAGAACGTCGGCGCAGCGTCGGCCAGCAACGCCGGGATACCGGAGGGCTCACGCACGGGCCCGAGGGTAGGCGAACCGGCGACGATGCCGCCACGCGCCCTGAGCACTAGGGTTTCGGAGTGCCCAACCCCCTCGACGCCGCGGCGTTGAGATCACGTGTCCAGCAGGCGCTCGACGAGTTCATGGTTGCCCAGCAGCGCCGCCTGGAGGCCGTCAGCCCCGACCTCTCGCCGCTCGAGCAGTCCGCTGCGGACCTGCTGCGTGGCGGCAAGCGGCTGCGGGCCGCCTTCTGCTACTGGGGTTGGCGCGGGGCCGGCGGTGAGGACGACGAGGAGGACCTCACCCCCATCGTGCGAGCTGCCGCGGCGCTCGAGCTGTTCCAGGCGGCCGCCTTGGTCCACGACGACGTCATGGACAACTCCGACACCCGACGAGGCATGCCCGCCGTGCATCGTCGGTTCGCTGCGGACCACCGCGCCGCAGGGTGGGCTGGCTCCGACGAGCGCCACGGCCAGGCGGCGGCGATCCTCATCGGCGACCTGTGCCTGTCGTGGAGCGACGAGGCACTGGCCGGCAGCGGGCTCGAGCCGGAGGCACTCGCACGGGGCCGGTCGGTGTTCGACGTGATGCGGACCGAGCTGATGGCCGGGCAGTACCTGGACATGCTCGAGCAGGCACGATCCGATGCCGTGGTGCCGGGCACCGAGGCCGCTGCCCGGGCTCGCCGGGTCATCCGTTTCAAGAGCGCGAAGTACACCATCGAGCACCCGCTCCTCCTCGGGGGCACGTTGGCCGGTGGCGACCGTGACCTGCTGGACACCTACTCCGCCTTCGGGCTTCCGCTGGGCGAGGCCTTCCAGCTCCGCGACGACGTCCTCGGCGTCTTCGGCGACCCTTCGCAGACCGGCAAGCCGGCCGGCGACGACCTGCGTGAGGGCAAGCGCACCGTCCTCGTCGCGTTCGCCCTGGAGCACGCGAGCACTCTGGCGGCCAAGCAGCTGGAAGCGAGCCTGGGCGATCCGAGCCTGGACGCCGGAGCGGTCGAGCGGCTGCGTGAGCTCATCGTCGAGACCGGCGCGCTGAGGCGAGTGGAGGCGCTCATCGAGGCACTCGTGGCGGAGTCCCGCGAAGCCCTCGCCCGTGGCGCGATCCGCCCGCCCGCCGATGCGGTACTGCACGACTTGGTGGATGCTGCCACCACACGTTCCCACTGAGCCCGCCGGACGTCCCGAGGAAGAAGCCGAATGCGAACCGTGAACGGACCCGCCGAGCGAGTCGTCGTCGTCGGAGCCGGGCTCGGCGGCCTCTCGGCGGCCCTTCGACTTGCCGGTGCGGGGCGCAGCGTGACCGTGCTGGAGCGGGAGGAGGTCCCGGGCGGACGCAACGGGCTTCTGCAGATCGATGGCTACGCCTTCGACACCGGCCCGACGGTGCTCACCATGCCCGACCTCATCGCCGACGCCTTCGACAGCGTCGGCGAGCGGATGGACGACTGGCTGACGCTCGAACCGCTCAGCCCCCTCTACCGGGCCTTCTACCCCGACGGCTCCGTCCTGGACACCCACCCGGACCCGCAGGCGATGGCCGAGGAGATCCGACGGGTGATCGGCCCCCAGGAGGCGGCCGGCTACCTGCGATTCGTGGACTACGTCTCCGAGCTCTACCGGGTGGAGCAGCAGCACTTCATCGACCGCAACCTCGACTCGCCGTTCGACCTCCTCAACCCCCACCTGGCCAAGCTCGTCGCGATGGGCGGCTTCCGCCGTCTGGCCCCCAAGGTGGCCCAGTACCTCAAGGACCCTCGCACGCAACGGCTCTTCTCCTTCCAGTCGCTCTACGCAGGCATGAGTCCATACGACGCCTTCGCCATCTACGCCGTGATCGCCTACATGGACAGCGTGGCCGGCGTGTACTTCCCCAAGGGCGGCATGCATGCCGTCCCCCGAGGGCTTGCCGGAGCCGGGGAGAAGGCCGGGATCGAGTTCCGCTACGGCACGACGGTCACCGGGGTGGAGACCAGCGGCTCGCGCGCCGTTGCCGTACGGACGGCCGATGGCGATCGGATCCCCGCCGACGTAGTGGTGCTCAACCCTGACCTGCCGGTGGCCCGTCGCGACCTCTTGCGGCAACCCCTCCGCAGGCCGCTGCGATACTCACCCTCCTGCGCCCTGCTGCTCGCCGGCTCGACCGCCGAGTACTCGAAGATCGGCCACCACAACATCCACTTCGGGCACGCCTGGTCGCGGACCTTCTCCGAGCTCATCGACGACCAGGTCCTCGTGACCGATCCGTCCTTCCTGGTCACCAACCCGTCTCGGTCAGACCCCTCGTTGGCGCCGGCTGACCGGCACAGCTACTACGCGCTCTTCATGACGCCCAACCTGTCGGGCGGCCAGGACTGGGATCGGCTCCGCGGACCCTTCCGCGACGAGATGGTGCAGTCGATGGAGGACGCGGGCTACGTCGGCTTCGGCGACTCCATCGAGGTGGAGAACCTGACCACGCCCTTGGAGTGGGAAGCGCGCGGCATGGCCATGGGAGCCCCGTTCGCCAGCGCCCACTCCTTCCTCCAGACCGGTCCGTTCCGACCGCGCAACCTCTGGGGAGAGAACGTGGTCTTCGTGGGGTCGGGCACGCAGCCAGGGGTGGGCGTACCCATGGTGCTGGTCTCGGGCCGCCTGGCCGCCGAGAGGGTCCTGGGCCCTGACCCGAGCTACCGCTCCCGCGCTTGGCGTTGAGGGTCAGCGGGCTCGAAAGCGTGTCACTCAACACACCATCGGCCCGAGCGAGGAGTCTCCGGCTCGGAGCGCCGTGCATCGCTGCAGATCAGCGCGTCAGCGTCCACGCCAACTCCGGTGGCACAGCGCGATTGTGTACGGAGTGGCACGCCTAGGCGGCCTGAGCCAACGCAGCGCGGACGCGATCCAGCACGTACTCGGGCCGTCGGACCGCATCTGCCCAGGTGAAGCGCAGCACGAGGTAGCCCTGGCCCACCAGCTCGGCGTCTCGACGCCGATCAGCTGCGAACTGCCGGGCGTCACCGTGGTAGGCCAAGCCGTCGATCTCGACCACCACACGACCCTCGACCAGCAGGTCGACCCGGCCGACCCCCACGATGGCGACCTGCGGTTCCACGGCCAGCCCCGCTCGGCGCAACCCGCAACGGACCACCGTCTCCCCGGACGACTCTGCCCGTTCGTCGGCCATCCGGAGGCGGACCCGGGCGGCGGCCGATCCGGGGCCGACCAGCAGCGCGTCGACCGCGCTCCGGTCAAGTCCAGTCCGCAGGGCCTCGTCGATGACAACCATGGCCGACAGCTCGTCGAGGCACCGGGCACAGTCGGCGACTGTCCGAGCCAGCGGCGTCACCCATCCGGCCCTCTCGACGTCGCGCCGGTGCACCACGAACTGCGGGCTCGGTGGCGCCGCGAGGTCCCGAGGAACCGTCACATGCGCCCGCCCGGCCCTGTGGAGGAGCTGGAGACCATGGGCGTCCGCCGCCGACCCGCAGCTCAGGACGCCACCGATCGCCAGTGCCTGCAACGCCTGCTTCGGTAGGTCGGGCAGAGCGACGAGGCCACGACGCGGCGACACCAGCACCCCGCTGCGCACGGCGGCGGCGGCCGCCCGGCGCGGGAGTGCCCTCCGCCGCTGGACCCCGCCGCTGCGGCGCACCATGGCAACCAGCTCGGCCGAGGAACCCACGGAGCCGAAGCGTGCCCGTCGGGGGCCGAGCGCCGCAGTGGCTGTCCACAGCCTTGGCGCTAGCGGGGCTCCGGAGCGTTGGCCAGGAGGACCGTCAGCGGTGACTCCCCGAACAGCTCTATCGCCAGCTCACACACTCGAGGGGCGGAGAGGGCGAGATCGGTCCAGCCGTCCCAGAGCACGATCGTCTCGGCGGGGACATCGCGCAGGCAGTCGGCGAGAGCATCCCAGTTGCGGCCGAACCAGTCCGGGAAGCGCATCGCCGACGCGATCGCTGCCATGAACTCCGGCTTGTCCTGCACGCCCGAGGTGTCCAGGGCCACCAAGGGCCGGCCTACGTCCTCGCAAGCCCGCTCGAGCACCGCGACGTCGATCGGTTCGTGCAGCGGCACGACCCCGGTTGGGAGCCGGGCCAGCTCAGCCTCCTCACTCATCGCTGCACTCGGGCGAAGGACGCGTAGTGGTCCTCGGTCCAGTAGACCTCGTCCTGCGCCCCGGTCACCAACCGCCAGGGTCCTCGGTCGTCCTCGTTCGGCTTGGGCACGGTGAACTCCGAGTAGTACCCCAAGGGTTCCTCGGGCAGGATCCCCTCGCGGTTCTGGAAGGTGGTGCCGTCCTGGGAGTACGGGAACGGGCCACCGGCGTCGATGAGGGCCAGCGTGTCCTGGGCGGACTGGGGCAGCTCCGCCTCGGCCACCAGCGCAAGCCCGCTGACCGAGTCGGTCCCCAGGCTGGCCTCGGAGTTCAGGAGATCGGTGCCGGCGCACCCTGCGAGCAAGGCGCTCACCAGCACGAGCGGCAGGAAGGCGGCGAGCAGCACCGAGAGCAGTCGACGAACGGGCACACGCCGATCCTTCCAGATCCACCCTTTGGCAGGATCACCGTTCGTGACCTCCGCCGAGCTTGATGCTGCCGGGATCCTCGACCCCGAGGTCCGTGCGTCCTACGAGCGCTGTCGGGCGCTGAACGCCGAGCACGGCAAGACCTACTTCCTCGCCACCCGTCTCCTGCCACCGGCCAAGCGGCCCTACGTGCACGCGTTGTACGGCTTCGCCCGCTACGCCGACGAGATCGTCGACGACCTCGACTCCCAGCTCACCGCCGCCGAACGCGCCGAGTGGCTCGGCAGCTGGGGCAAACAGGTGCTGGCCGACCTCGCGCGTGGCCACAGCGAGGACCCGATCACCCGCGCCCTCGTCGACACGGTCGCCCGATGGGACCTCCCCACCGACCACGTCGCGTCGTTCCTGCACTCCATGGCGATGGACCTGACCGTCACCGAGTACGCCACCTACGCCGACCTCTACGAGTACGTCTACGGCAGCGCCGCGGTGATCGGGCTCCAGATGGTGCCCATCCTCGAGCCGCTGTCCGAGCAGGCCTACCCGGCCGCCGTCGACCTCGGCGTGGCGTTCCAACTGGCGAACTTCATCCGCGACGTCGGTGAGGACCTGGACCGAGGCCGGGTGTACCTGCCGCGGGAAGACCTGGAACGATTCGGCGTCAGCCGAGGCGACCTGCAGGGGCGACGGTTGACTGAGCCGATCCGGGCCGCCCTGGCCTTCCAGATCGCTCGGGTCCGACGACTGTCGCGCAGTGCCGATCGCGGGGTGGCCCTGCTGCACCCGACGAGTCGCCCGTGCATCGAGGCCGCCCAGGAGCTCTACGTCGGCATCGTGGACGAGGTCGAGGCCATCGACTACGACGTGTTCGCCCGGCGGGCCCGCACGAGCAACCTACGGCGGGCCAGGGTGGCCGGCGCGGCCTACCTGCGGGCACGGTCGGCCAGGCGCGCGTCGCGCTGACGCTGCCAGGGACCGTCGGCGTACGGCTCGCGTTGGATCCCGCGAGCACCCCACCAGACCCACAGGTCCAGGGTCAGCACGATCATGGCGAAACCGAATCCCAGGTCCTCGACGGGCGCGAACGCGATCCGCCAGTCCCCGAAGGCGACCACCTCGCCGCCGGACAGCGTGGCTGCCGGGTCGTAGGTCACCACCTCGCGACCGGTGAGCCAGCCGTTGGTGAGGAGCTGGAAGAACACGACTATGGCGTAGGCCGTCCAGAACACCCGCCGGCGGAGCAGCCCGACGCGCAGCACCAGGAGGTCGACCGCCCCGGCGGCCAGCACCCCGACCAGGACCAGCTGGGTGTAGCTCATCGAGGCAGCTCCACGCCGTCGCCGAGGTGGGCCCGGCGAACCACCCGGACCGCCTCCAAGGTCATCACCCCCGCGATCGGGACGACGAGGAAGAACAGCAGCTCCTCGAGCGGCAGCACGCCGAACAGCAGCACGCCGCTGGTCTGAGCGGGGTCGAAGTCCCAGTGCCCGGCGTCGATGGCGTAGAGGTCCCAGAGGACGAACAGCGCGGCCACCGGAAGGACCGAGAGCGCCAGTCGCAACGGGCGGCGCCACACCCGAACTCCCAGGTAGAGCTCGAGCGGCAGGGTGATGAGCAGGACGAACACCAGCATCGCGAGGTAGGCGTACTGCTCCACGGGAGACCAGCATGCCCGACACCCCCGCCGGGTGCGTCACGCGGGAGCTCGGCCGCCGCCACCTACACTTCGACGGGTGGATTCGGCGGTGAGCGACGCAGTCGTGGGGCGCACCCTCGACGGCCGCTACCGCGTGGAGCGCCGCCTGGCCCGCGGCGGGATGGCCACCGTGTACCAAGCGGTCGACCTGCGACTGGATCGTCCGGTGGCGCTGAAGGTGATGCACCCGACCTTGGCCGAGGACACCGAGTTCGTCGAGCGATTCACCGCGGAGGCCCGTTCCACCGCTCGGCTCTCCCGCCACCCCGCCATCGTCACCCTCTACGACCAGGGCGCCAGCGACGGACTCGTCTGGATCGCCCTCGAGATGGTGCACGGACGCACCTTGCGCGCGGTGCTCGACGAGCGCGGCAGACTCGAGCCGCGAGCCGCCCTCGACGTGCTGGAGCCCGTGCTCACGGCGTTGGCCGCGGCTCACGCCGACGGGATCGTCCACCGTGACGTGAAGCCGGAGAACGTCCTGGTGGGCGACGACGGCCAGGTCCAGGTCGCGGACTTCGGCCTGTCGCGGGCGGTCGACGCACAGAGCACCGCGACGCGCGGGGCGACGCGGGGCGTGGTCCTCGGCACCATCGCCTACCTGTCCCCCGAGCGCGCTCTCGGGCTGCAGGCCACGCCGCGCTCGGACGTGTACTCGACGGGCGTGGTCCTCTACGAGCTGCTCACGGGCGAACCGCCGCACCGGGGGGAGACGGACTACGTGGTGACCCGCAAGCACGTCGACGAGGATGTGCCGGCTCCCTCGGCCCTCGTGCCCGAGGTCGCCGGGCCCGTCGAGGACCTGGTCCTCACCGCCACGGCCCGCGACCCACAGCTGCGCTACCCCGACGCCGCCGTGATGCTGGAGGCGCTTCGGCAGGCGCGCGCCGCCATCGAGCACCGCACCACCCCGGTGCCGGAGCTGACGCAGTCGACCGAGGACCTGCCGCTCGCCCCCGTGCCGGCACCGGACGCTCCACGCGCCCCCGAAGAAGCCCTGGTTCCGGTCGTCCTGGACGCGCCGGCGGCCGCGGTCGAGGGCCCCCGGCGGCGCCGTTGGCTGCTCCCGCTGCTGCTGCTGCTCGGGGCTGGGCTCGCCGTTGGCGGGTGGTACCTGCTCGAAGGCCGGTGGACGAGCACGCCCACCTTGGTCGGCATGACGTTGCCTGAGGCCGAGAAGGCGGCGGCTCGGGTCGGCCTGCAGGTGGAGCCGGTGGACGAGGCCTTCTCCGAGACGGTGCCGCCGGACGCGGTGGTCGGCACCGCGCCCAACGCCGGGGGACGCATCCTGGCCGACGGGACGATCCGGCTCACGATGAGTCTCGGCCCTGAACGCTACGAGGTACCCGAGCTCAGCGGCCTGCCGCTGGAGGATGCCGAGGCGGCCCTGCAGGCCCGGAACCTGGTCCTCGGGGACCTCCGCGTGTCCTTCAGCGAGCGGGTCCCCGACGGGGCGGTGATCCGGCAGTCCGTAGCGCCGGGGACCGAGGTGAAGCGGGACACCAGCGTGGACGTCGTCGCCAGCAAGGGTCGGGAGCCGATCCGCGTGCCGAAGGTCGTCGGCGAGCCGCTGGGCAAGGCGAGCGCCAAGATCGAGCAGGCCGGACTCGTCGCCAGGTCCAGCGAGACGTTCTCCACCGACGTCGCACTCGGCACGGTCATCAGTCAACGCCCCCCGAAGGGCGAGCTCTATCGAGGCGACACCGTCCGGCTCGTCGTCTCCAAGGGACCGCCGATCGTGACGCTGCCCGACGTGGAGGGCCAGAGCGTCGCCAGCGCGCGGGCCGAGCTCGAGGACCTGGACCTGGAGGTCACCACGAGCGTGCTGCTGCCGGCCGGGCCCGGCAGCGTGCTGCGGCAGGCGCCGTCGGAGGGCAGCCGCGTCGAGGTCGGCTCCACCGTGACCCTGTACGTCTTCTGACGGGTCTCGGCACTGCTCCATACGCGGGCAGTCGCGCGTTCTTCGGCGCCCGGGCGCCGAAGAACCTAAGGTCCGGGCCATGCTCACCGACGCCACGGTGTCCGCCTTCACCGGCCCAAGCGGCGTCCTGGGCATCCTGGCCGCCGTCGCCGGGGCGTTCGTGGGCGCCATCCTCGTCTCCATCCCCCGCCACCCTGTGGTGCCGTTGCTCGTCGTCGAGCTGCTCATCGGCATCGTGCTCGGGCCCGAGGTCCTCGGCTGGGTCGATCCCAAGGGGCTGGTCTCGCTCATCTCCTCCCTCGGGGCGGCGGTGCTCTTCTTCCTCGCCGGGTTCCACGTGGAGCCGCGACTGATCCGTGGCGACGACGGCCGGCGCAACGCCCTCACCTGGGTGCTGGTGGCGCTCCTTGCCTTCGGCGTCACGTCCCTCGGTGATGGCTTCGGGCTGGCCGACACGCCCTACGTGCTCGGCATCGTCCTCTGCACGACCGCGGTCGGGGCGCTGCTGCCGATCCTCAGCGACCTGAAGCTCAAGCACGACCCGGTCGGCAATGCCACGCTCGGCGTCGGCGCCTTCGGCGAGCTCGGGCCACTGCTCATGCTGACCGTGTTCCTCAGCGGCCAGAGCCCCGCGATCGCGGTCCTGGCCCTGCTCGGATTCGTCGCCGCCGCCTTGCTCGTCTACGGCATCACCGTCCACCGGCGACCGCACTGGATCACGCCGCTGCTCGAGCATGGCCGCAGCACCAGCGCCCAGACGCCGGTACGGGCCGTGATGCTGCTCCTGCTGCTGATGGTCTTCCTGGCCGAGGAGGCCGGAGCAGAGATCGTGCTGGGGGCGTTCGTCGCCGGCCAGATCATGCGACTGGCCCTGCCGAACGGGGACAAGGAGCTCGAGGAGGTCATCGAGGGGTTCGGCTACGGCTTCCTGATCCCGGTCTTCTTCATCGTCTCCGGCGCCGCGCTGGACGTGGAGGTCCTGCTGGAGCAGCCGCTGCTGCCGCTGCTCGCCTTGGTGCTGCTGCTGGTGGTGCACGTGGGCCCAGCACTCGTGACCTTCAAGGACACCTTGTCCGTGCGAGACCGGGTGGCGGTCGGCTGCTTCACCGCCGCCACGCTGCCGCTGGTCGTCGCCACCGCAGAGGTCGCCGCAAGGGCCGAGCTCATCAGCGAGGCTCAGTCGGCGCTGCTCATCGGGGGGGCTCTGCTGTCGATGGTGGTGGCCCCGCTGCTGGGTCGGACGCTGGCAACGCAGAGCCGGGCGGTGGACCTGTCGGCGTTCCGCCCCGGCGGTCCCGGACCGCTGTCTGGGTGATCGCGACCCCGCTGAGCACGATGGCGCCCCCGGCGAGCTGGTACCACGTGAGCGGCTCTCCGAGCACGAGAACGCCGAGCGTGGTCGACACGAGCGGCACGAGGTAGGTCACGGTTGCCCCGATGGTTGCCCCGGCCGAGCGGATCACCCGCCAGAACAGCACATAGGCGAGCCCGGACCCGAGGGCCCCCAGGCCGACCATGGCGAGCACCGAGGCGAGCACCGGACCGTCGGGTGCCCCACCGACCGGGGCCAGCGGCAGCAGGAACAGCGAGGCCAAGGTCAGCTGCAGGAAGCTCAGCGTGGTGCCGGGCAGCCCGCTCGGGGCGAGGAACCGCTGCATCAGGACGGTGCCGAACCCGTAGCACGCGGTGGCGGCCAGCATCGCAGCCGCGCCGACGAGGTCGATCCCGCCCACGTCCCACACGCCGAGCAGGACCGCGATGCCGAGGAAGCCCGTCAGCACGCCGAGCACCTGCCCGCGAGTCGCCCTCGCCGTCGGCACCAGGACCGCCACGAAGAGCACCGCCCACAAAGGCGTCGTGGCGTTCATCAGCCCTGCGAGGATGGACGTGAGCCGCGTCTGGGCGAAGGCGATGAGCACGAACGGCACGGCCGAGAGCACCAGCGCGACACCGAGCATGGGGAGCCAGAACGGCTGGGCCAACCGCACCCGGGACCGCTGCAGGAGCACCACGACAGCCAGGGTCAACGCACCGAAGGCCAACCGCCCGAAGGCCACCTGGGTGGGCCCGAAGGCCCGTAGCGCGATCTCGTTGAGCAGGAACGAGCAGCCCCAGATGAACGCCAGCGACAGGTAGGCGGGCAGCCAGGCCCGACGGTCGCTCACCGTGCGGACCGCTCGTGCTCCAGCAGGGCCGACTTCACCTTGCCACCGTAGGCGTAGCCGCCGACCCGACCGACCTCGACACCGGACTCGGGTGCGACGCCGGTCCCGGAAGCGGGCACGGCGCGGTGGCAGGGCACGAAGGGGGCGATGCGGTTGCGGGCACAGGCCTGGCCGACGGCTCGGGCAGCCTGCGGTCGACCGAGGGCGACTGCCAGCTCGCCGTACGTGCGCACCTGCCCTGCCGGGATGGCCCGCAGGGCGGCCCAGACCTGAGCCTGGAACTCGGTGCCCGGCTGCTGTACCGGCGTGGCGTCCAACGCCTGCAGGTCACCGGCGTCGAAGGCGCGGATCGCCTGCAGGATGCCGGCCGGGAGGCGGCCGCGACGCACCGACGCCGGGTCCGGCATCCGGGCGGACAAGGCCTCGAGCGAGGTGTAGCCGGCGGCATGCACCGTGCCGTCCTCGTCGGCGATCACGGCCAGGGAACCCGCTCGGGTTCCTACCTCGTCTCCGCGGAGCGTTCCCGGCTCGGCCGGGCTCATGTCGCCTCCATCGCGTTCGTCCACAGATGCTGGGCCGCATAGGCCCGCCATGGGCTCCAAGCCGCCACCAGCGCACGCTGCTGGGCTCCGGTCTCGGCACCGGCGGTTGCCAGTGCACGCTGCAGGACGAGGTCCCCGGTGGGGAAGGCGTCCGGATCCGCCAGGCCCCGCAGCAGCACCAGCTGGGCCGTCCACCCACCGATGCCGGGCAGGGCCGTGAGCCGAGTCTGCACCTCCCGGTTGGGCACGCTCCCGTCCAGCGGGACCGACCCCCCGGCCACGGCGCTCGCCAGGCCGAGCAGGGCGCGCGCCCGAGTCTGCGGCAGGCCGACCGAGCGCAGCGCGGCCTCCGTCAGGCCGGCGACCTCGTCGGCCTCGGGCATCGGGCGCAACCCCAGCCGGCCGAGTGCCGGTCCCGTTGGGCCGAGGGCTGCGACGAGGCGTGCCAGCACGGTGTTCCCCGCGGCCAGCGACACCCGCTGGCCGACCACGGCCCGCAACGCCGCCTCGAACGGCGTCGGCGTGGCGGGCACCCGGAGGCCGGGGTGGCGGGCAACGTGCGGGCGAAGCACCGGGTGCGACCCGAGGGCGGCGTCGACCGCCAGCGGGTCCGCGTCGAGGTCCAGCCAACGACGCACCGAGCCCACGACGACAGCGACGTCGGTCACCTCGTGGAGCCGCAGGGTCACCGGCCACCGGCCACGCCTCGGCCTACCGAGCGTGACCACTGCCGGTCCGGACGGAGCCGACACACGTCGGCACAGGCCGTCGTCCACGACCTCGACACCCGCGACGAGGCGCGCCGTCAGGTGCGCCAGCACTGCATCGGCGGCGACCGGCTCCCGGAACGGCAACCGCAGGACGAGCGCTGGCCCGTCTGCGACCGGGGCCCGCCCGTCGTCCTCCCGACGTCGCAGCGCGGAGGGTGGGCAGCCGAACTCCGCCGCCATCACGTCGTTGAACTGGCGCAGGCTGCCGAACCCGGCCGCGGCCGAGACCTCGGTCAGCGTCATCGGGGTCTGCTCGACCAGGAGCCGGGCGACCTGGGCCCGCCGGGTGCGCGCCAGGGCCAGCGGGCCGACACCCACCTCCGCCAGCAGCGTGCGATGCAGGTGCCGCTCGCTGACGTGCAGCCTCTCGGCCAGACCGGCCACGCCGACCTCGTCGACGACACCGTCGCGGACGAGCCGCAGCGCTCGCGCGGCCAGGTCGCTGCGGTGGTCCCACTCGGGGTTGCCGGGAACCAGATCCGGTCGACATCGCCGGCAAGCCCGGAACCCGGCGGACACGGCGGCCGCGGCCGACGAGTAGAACCGGCAGTGGCGCGCCAGCGGGGTGCGTGCCGGGCAGGAGGGTCGGCAGTAGATGCCGGTGGAGGTCACGCCCAGGAAGACCCGACCGTCGAGCCGGCGGTCTCGCGACTGCACCGCCCGGTAGCAGGCCTCGGCGTCCGGGATCACGCGGTCAGCCTGCCAGGCCACCGATCCCGGAGGCTAGCGGGAATCGGACATCACGCTCGCGGTCCCCGTCTCGTTCAGCGCTGCTGCAGGAGATCGGCAACGAGGAAGGCCAGCTCGAGCGACTGCGTGCGGTTGAGGCGCGGGTCACAGGCGGTCTCGTAGCGCTGCTCGAGGTCGGACTCGAGCAGGTCGTCGCCACCGCCGAGGCACTCGGTGACGTCGTCACCGGTGAGCTCGACGTGGATCCCGCCCGGGACGGTGCCCAGGGCGTGGTGCACCTCGAAGAACCCGCGGACCTCGTCCACGACGTCGTCGAGGTGGCGCGTCTTGTGGCCGAACGCCGTCTCGTAGGTGTTGCCGTGCATGGGGTCACACACCCAGGCCGCCTCGACGCCGGCCGCCCGGACCTTCTCGACGATCGGCGGCAACGCCTCCCGGACCTGCCCGGAGCCCATCCGGGTGACGAACGTCAGCCGGCCCGGCTCGCGCTCAGGGTCCAGCCGCTCGGCCAGCGCGACCGCGTCCTCGGGCCGCGTCGACGGCCCGAGCTTCACCCCGATCGGGTTGCGCAGGTGGCGGAAGAACTCGACGTGGGCACCGTCGAGGCGACGGGTGCGCTCGCCGATCCAGACGAAGTGGCCCGACACGGCGTACGGTGCCGCCGTCCGGGAGTCGATCCTGGTGAGCGGTAGCTCGTAGTCCAGCAGGAGCGCCTCGTGCGAGGAGTAGAGGTCGACCGAGCTCAACGAGGGCGCGTCAGCGCCGATGGCCGACATGAACGCCATCGCCCGGTCGATCTCGGTGGCCAGTCGCTCGTACTGCATCCCGGCTCGGGTGTCCCGGACGAAGTCGGTGTTCCATGCGTGGACCTGGCGCAGGTCCGCGTAGCCACCGTGGGTGAAGGCGCGGATGAGGTTGAGGGTGGCCGCGGCGGCGTGGTAGCTGCGCACGAGGCGCTGCGGGTCCGGTCGCCGGGAGTCGGCGTCGAAGGCCAGGTCGTTGACGGCGTCACCGCGGTAGGAGGGCAGGTGCACCCCGCCGCGGCTCTCGAGGTCGTTGGAGCGCGGCTTGCCGTACTGGCCGGCCATCCGGGCCACCTTCACCACCGGGACGCTGGCGGCGTAGGTGAGGACCACCGACATCTGGAGCAGCGTGCGGATCTTGTCCCGGACGCGGTCGGCAGTGAGATCGGTGAAGGTCTCCGCGCAGTCCCCGCCTTGGAGCAGGAACGCCTCGCCTCGGGCGACCTGGGCCATCTGGGCGCGCAGGGCGTCGCACTCGCCCGCAAACACCAGGGGTGGGAAGGCGGCCAGGGTCAGGCGCGCCGCCTCCAGCTCGGCCTCGTCCGGCCAGGCGGGCTGCTGGTCGGCGGGTAGCGCCCGGACAGCAGCCTGCAGGCCGGCGAGGCGCTCGGCATCAGCTGCGGGGGTCACCGGACAAGGGTACGCGGGGAGACCCAGTGCCATGGTCACCGAGCGGCAGGGGTGCTCCGCCAGGGAGGTGCCACGTAGGGGACCAGCTCCTCACGAAACCACGGGACGAGCGCAACCCGCCTCACTAAGGTCTCCCCCATGACCGTTCGCAAGGTTGCCATGCTGACCGCCGGGGGCCTCGCCCCCTGCCTGTCCTCCGCCGTGGGCGGGCTCATCGAGCGCTACTCCGAGGTCGCTCCGGACGTCGAGATCATCGGCTACCGGGACGGCTACAAGGGCCTCCTGCTGGGCGACTCCGACACCGTCTCGGCCGAGGGCCGTGAGCAGGCACCGATCCTGCATCGCTTCGGCGGGAGCCCGCTCGGCAACAGCAGGGTGAAGCTGACCAACGTCGAGGACTGCGTGCGCCGCGGCCTGGTCCAGGAGGGTCAGCTCCCGCTGGAGGTCGCCGCCGAGCAGCTCACCAAGGATGGCGTCGACGTCCTGCACACCATCGGCGGGGACGACACCAACACGACCGCCGCCGACCTTGCCGCCCACCTGGGACGCAACGGCTACGAGCTTCGAGTCGTCGGGCTGCCGAAGACCATCGACAACGACGTCTTCCCGATCAAGCAGTCCCTGGGTGCCTTCACGGCAGCCGAGCAGGGCGCCAGGTACGCGGCCAACATCATCTCCGAGCACTCGTCCAACCCGCGGATGCTCATCATCCACGAGGTCATGGGCCGCAACTGCGGCTGGCTGACGGCCGCCACGGCCGCGTACTACCGGCGGTGGCTGGACAGCTGCGACTTCGCTCCGGCGCTCGGGCTGCGCCGGGACCGATGGGAGGTCCACGGCATCTTCGTGCCGGAGATGTCCTTCGACATCGAGGCCGAGGCCCAGCGCCTGCACCAGGTGATGGACGAGTCCGGCTGCGTGAACATCTTCCTGTCCGAAGGAGCCGGCGTCGACACGATCGTGGCCGAGATGCAGGAGAAGGGCGAGGAGGTCCAGCGCGACGCGTTCGGCCACGTCAAGCTCGACACCATCAACCCGGGTGCGTGGTTCGGCAAGCAGTTCGCCGACATGCTCGACGCCGAGAAGGTGATGACGCAGAAGAGCGGCTACTTCTCCCGCTCGGCGGCGGCCAACGCCGAGGACCTGCGCCTCATCCAGTCCTGCACCACGTTCGCCGTCGAGGCGTCCCTGCGCGGTGAGACCGGCGTGGTTGGCCACGACGAGGACCACGGCAACCAGCTGCGGGCGATCGAGTTCGAGCGCATCGCCGGCGGCAAGCCCTTCGACATCGACAACGCACTGTTCACCTCGACCCTCAGCGACATCGGCCAGGCCAAGGGCCACAAGGTGGAGGTCGAGCACTAGCCGACACGGCAGTGGGCGCCGCCGGGTCTCACGTCGTCACCCGGCGGCGCGACGCTCCGTTGCCTGGTCTGCGTGGTCCTGCCCACTCACCAGCGGGACCGCGCCCGCCCTGGCGGCGTCTTCAGCCTTGGCGATCTCTTCCTTGGCCTTCTGCGCGTAGATGTCGACGTACTCCTGCCCGGAGAGCTCCATCATCTCGTACATGATCTCGTCGGTGATGGAACGCAGGACGAAGCGGTCCTCGGACATGCCCTCGTAGCGGGAGAAGTCCAGAGGCTTGCCCAGACGAACCCCGACGACGCCCTTGCCCCGGTTCGGGATCTTCTGCCCGGTGGGCTGGACGACGTCGGTGCCGATCATCGCCGTCGGGATCACCGGGACGCCGGCCTCCAACGACATCCGGGCCACCCCGGTCTTGCCGCGGTAGAGCCGACCGTCGGGCGAGCGCGTGCCCTCGGGGTACAGCGCGAGCAGCTCACCGCCCTGCAGGATGCGGATCCCGGTGTTGATGGCGTTCATGCTGGCGCTGCCACCGGAGCGGTCGATCGGCACCTGGCCGACGCCCTTGAAGAAGGCCGCCGTCGCCTTGCCCTTCACGCCTTCGCCGGTGAAGTAGTCGGCCTTGGCCAGGAAGGTGATGCGGCGCGAGACGACCATGGGGAGGAAGATGGAGTCGGAGAAGGAGAGGTGGTTGCTGGCGAAGATCGCCCCACCCGCCTCGGGGACGTGCTCCAGGCCCTCGACCCAGGGGTCGTAGACCGCCCTCAGCAGCGGGCCGAGGACACCCTTCTTCAGGATCCAGTAGAGCACTCGCACACCCTAGTGCGACCCGGCTCGCGGGGGGAGCGGGAAGCTCAGAACCTCGACCAGCCGCACGACGCGAGTACCCTGGGGAGCACGACGTCGGCGGTCGAAGCGCGCCGACATGCGCCCCCGGAGGAGCCACCCGTGCCGATCATGCCCGGAGCAGAGCCCTACGAACACGACGGTGGACGGGTCGGCGTCCTGCTGCTGCACGGGTTCGCCGGCACTCCGCAGCCACTGCGGCCCTGGGGTGAGTACCTGGCCGAGCACGACTACACCGTGGACGTCCCACGCCTGCCCGGCCACGGCACCACCTTCGGCGAGTGCAACCTGAGCCGTTGGGACGACTGGCTCAGTGAGGCGTCGCGAGCGCTCGCACTCCTGCACGAACGCTGCGACACGGTCTTCGTCGGTGGCTTGTCGATGGGTGGCGCGCTGGCGCTGCGGCTGGCGGAGACGAACCCCGAGCGGGTGGCCGGCGTCCTGCTCGTCAACCCCGCGATCGCCTCCCGGGACTGGAAGAACCGCTACCTCCTGCCGTTGCTGCACCGGGTCGTGCCGAAGTTCCCACCGGTGATCACCAACGACATCAACAAGCCGGACGTCGTCGAGCTCGCTCACGAGTGGGTGCCGGTGCGGGCACTGTGGTCGTTGACCCGCGAGGGCTGGCCGGCAGTGGTGCGGGACCTGCCGAACGTGCACCAGCCGGTCATCGTGTTCAAGTCCCTGCTGGACAACTCGGGGGTGGACTCCTCCTCGCTCGAGCTGATCCAGGAGCAGGCCAGGCTCGATGACCTGACCGTCGTGATGCTGCCGGACTCCTACCATGTGGCAACGCTCGACCACGACGCCGAGACCATCTTCGAGCGTTCTGCTGCCTTCATCGAGCGCGTCGTCAACGACGGCGTCGCCGCCTGATCTCGACGAGCAGCCGGACATCATGAGCTCAGACAGGCCCGTCGGACGGCCGCCCGACGACGACGCTGCCTGGGCCGCCATCGTTGCCTCTCTCAGCGCCGACGGCGTGGGCCAGTCCCCCGCCCCGGCTCAGCCGGAGCCGGAGCCCGAGGTCGTGGAGGTCGAGCCGGAGCCATGGCTGGACCAGACCGAGGCCGCTGAGCTGCGGGCCGACGCCGAGGCCGAGATCGACCGGCTCCTCCCCGAGGAGCACTTCGTCCCGCCGGAGCCACCGCCCATCCCTCGCGGTGACATGGTGTCCCGGCTCGCGTGGGGCGGAGTGCTCGGCGGACCAGGCGCCCTGCTGCTGGCGACCCTGCTCAGCCTGTCACCACCCACCTGGCTGGTCGGATTCGCGGTGCTCGCCTTCGTGGCCGGCTTCGTCACGCTGGTGGCGCGGATGCGCAGCAGCGACGACCCGCCTGCCCCGAACGGTGGCGCCGTCGTGTGAGGGCTACTCGACGAGTCGGACCACCTTCGGGCCGGTGCCGATGTACGGAGAGGTCTCCCCGTCGCTCACCACGAGGTCCGGCATGGCATCGAGGCGGAAGTACACCACCCGCAGGTAGCTGAGCTTGTTCGAGCTGGTCGAGAGCCCGTTCCCGCCGGAGGCGTTCGAGCTGCCGAGTGCGGCCGTGGTCGACTCGTTCGTGATGAAGGCCCCCATGAAGTCGGTGATGGCGAACCAGCCGTTCTGCGGGTTCACGACGCTCTTGATGACCGGGACCATGAAGAACCGCGGTGAGTCAACGATCGCTCCGTCCAGCGGAGGGTACTCCTGGCCCTGCCTTGGAGCAGATCCCAATGCCGACCCGAGTGTCAAGGACGTGCTGTTCAGGTAGCAGGACGGCACGTCGTTGTTGACGCTTCTGCTCAGGACGGATCCGCTGGAGGTGTCGTCGCTGGGTGAGCATCCCTGCGTGCGGTAGGAGGACGTTGCCTGGTCCAGCCGCCCGGGAACGGACCCGACCCCAGTGACCAAGGAGTCGCCCAACACGTCCACCTTGTTGCCGTTGAAGACGTCCAGGCAGTTCGGCGTATTTCCGCCGGCCAGGTTCGCCGCGTCGTCCAGGATCGCGCCGGGCACCAGCGTGGACCCGGTCTGACAGTTCTCCTTGGTCCCTTCAGGGATCGCCGGGTTGGCCAAGGCTCCGGCGAACACCTGGATCGGGTGGTCGATCCCCGTGGCGATGTTGAGCTTGAGGCGAGTGAGCTTCTGGTTGACGTTCTCACCCGTGTCAGCGCTACGCGGGGAGTTGAGGAAGCCGAAGTCTCCCGTCGACTTCACGCCACAGTCCTCCGGCGCGTTCGCGTTGATCAGGACCGCCAGCGTGCTGTTCTGCACATCCGGCTCGGACCAGTAGTCGGCATCCGGGCCGGCATCGACCCCGTCCACGCCGACCTGGATCCACCACGTGCCGTCCTGCCCGACGACCGCAGGCGGCAGCTCGATGTCTTGCAGCAGGTCGGGGTCCCGGCTACGAGTCCCGAGGACAACGGTGCCACCGAGGTCGGTGATGGCGTTCTTCTGAATCTCCTGGCTCTTGTGGGAGAAGGCAATCCACATGCCGGATGCCGTGAAGCCTTGGCCCGACACGGTGATCCTCGGCCGTGGGCTGGCCCGCCACTGGACCTTGACGGGGTCGAGTGACTGCAGCTCGATGGTCTGCCGCGCTGCTTGCGGGGTGGCGAAGTCGTCGGGAGCGTCATCCGGGGAGGCCTGAGAGCCCGCCTTGATGTCGATGGCGCCACCTGTCAGCGTGCCCCCAGGGCCCTGGTAGGCACAACCCGCCGGGACGAAGAACGGCGCCATCGACCCAGGCGAGGCGATCTCGGCCACGGCCCTCGCCTGGACATCGGTCCCGCCGCTGCCGAAGATCCCGGCGAGCCCGAAGTCGACGCGGGCCGGTGGGGCGGTGACCTCGATACGAGTTCCGTCACCCACGATGTCGATCTCTCCGTTGGCGAGGACGTCGTCGTCGAACTGGGCGGACGTCCAGCCGGAGGCGGCCCCCCCCAGGACCTCGTTCCTCAGGAGGTAGTCCGTGGCCAGCGTCCTTGCCGCGGCTGCATCGGGAAGACCGGCGCCACCGGCCAAGGCGGCCAGATCCGCCTGCTTCTGGACGATCACCCGACGCGACATCGCGTTGCCGAGATCGACGGCGATCGCCGCCGAGCCGATGATGACCACCCCAAGAAGGGCGAACATCACTGCGATGGCGCCGTCCTCCCGGCGCAGCCGCCTACGAAGCCGCGCCAGCATCGACGTCACATCCTCCGAAGGTGACACCACCGGGCACGTTCTCGATCCGGATCTCCGCCGACTGCGTCACGGTGCTCGGCACCGGCACAACGCCGAGCGCCAGAGCTGTCGGGAAGTCCACGGTCACGGTGTAGGTGTCCCCGACGTTGGGGCCCGGAAGCGACCCGTCATCTGGGATGTTCGTGAGGTCGACCGAGACGCCCGCGAGCGCTTGCGTCGTCACCCGAGCACGGGTCTGGTCGACAAGCTGGGCGCACGTCAGCGCCGGGAATCCCACCGACGCGATTCGGGCGCCCTCCCGGGCGGCGAAGGTCGCCTGCTGCCACTGGAAGAAGAAGTAGCCGTACTGAATCGCACCGAAGACCAGCAAGATGAAGATCGGGAGGATCAGCGCGAACTCTGCCGCGACCGCACCACGATCTCCCCGGCGTCGCCAGCATCGCCACGAACGCACCGGATCACCCTCTCTCCACCCCCGCACCTCGTGCAATCCCAGGCACCTCGTGCAATCCCGGGGACGCGGGGTGTCCGCCCAGGCTCCATGGTAACCGAGCGTCGGCGTGCCCATCCCGTCCGTGAGGATCGACCGAGGCACGGCCCAGTCTCACTCCTCGTCGTACCCCGCGACGACGTCGAGGTCGATGTGCTCGAAGTCCGGGTCGGGCCTCGGCTTGCCCACCGCTTCGGCAGCAGCGGCCGCCGCCCGCAGGACCGCGACACCAGCGTCGGCCAGATGCGTCTGGAAGTCCGGTCCCGCGCCCCGCGCGAGCCCGATCATCCGACAGATCGGGCAGACCCTGCACTCTGCCGACCCCGTGGCGACATGCTCCGAGGACGCGCCGAGGGCGCCGGCGAGCAGCCGGTAGATGTCCGCGCCACTCGTACCAGCGCCGGGCCCTGCGCCACCAGCCTGGCGAGAGGCCCACTCCTGCAGCGCCTCGGCCAGTTTGACGGCCTCCTCGGCCACCGAACCCACGCTGTCGCGGTGCTCATGGTCGTGCTGGCCACCCTGAGCGGCACTCATCGCCTCATCGGTCCTCGCGTTCTGCCTCGTTGTCATGGTCCAGCTGTTCGTCGCTCATCGCGAGCCTCGCCTTTCGAGCCCCCAGCGAAGTCCACCCGCAGCACGCCGTCCGTCAGGCCGGCCTGCACCACCCGCGCCCGGGCCAGCACCGCGGGCAACGCGATGACCCTACGCTGACTACCTACCGTGACCACGAGCTCAGTCCCCCGCCGTGCGAGGTCGAGCTCATCCCGGTCCGCCAGCGGCAGGTGCAGTCGGAGCACCCATCCGGCTCCCTCAGCGGCGATCGACAGCTGGCTCGACGCGCCGGGATCCGGCCAGGCGAGGGCCGCGTCCCCGTCAGCGCCGTAGAGCCCCCTCGCGAGCGCTGCAAGGGCGTCTTGGCCTACTGGTTCTGCCGGCAGGTACGGCGCCCGCCAGACCGGGAGCGGAGCGAAGGAGGCCTCTACCTCGGCGAGCTGGTGCTTCTGCGCCCGCACCCAGGCGTCTCGCCAGTCGTCGGCGCCCTCTACCGGGAACACACGGTTCGCCACGACTCCATCGACGCGGTACCCGTGCAAGGCCAGCGAGGTCATGGCTCGACGGGCCTCGGCGACGACCACGGCCTCTGGCGTCAGCACGAGTCGCACCGAGGAAGCCTCACTGGTCAGCACCCGACGAGCCTCGACGAGGTCCTGGCTGAGCCGGTCCGCTGCTTCTACCACATGGCCCTCCGGAACCGGGACTCCGGTTAGTCGGGTGAGCGCCGGAGTGAGGGATCGCAGCAGGCGCCAGTCTTTGGGCACGAACCGGTCCAGGTACCACCGCAGCACCTCCGGAAGTGCCAGCAGACGCAGAGTCTCCCCCGTGGGCGCGCAGTCGACGACCACCACGTCCCACGCCGTCGACTCGACCTGTCGGCGCAGCTCCAGCAGCGCGACCACCTCGTCGGCACCGGGCAGGACGGTGAGCTCCTCGGCGGCGATCGGGTCGACGCCCGCGTTGTGCAGCACGCCGCGCAAGTATGTCTGCAGATCCAACCACCCGCGCTCGAACAGCCGCTGAGCATCGAGTTGCTGGGCGGCCAACAGGTCAGCGACCGGCGTGGGGTCGGCGCGGACCTCGGCCTCCAGCGCATCGCCGAGGCTGTGGGCGGCATCGGTGGACATCACCAAGGTGCGATGGCCGTTGCCCGCAGCACGCACCGCAGTGGCCGCGGCGACCGTCGTCTTGCCGACCCCGCCCTTCCCGGTGAACAAGATCACGCGCATCAGCGCGGCGCGACCGCGCCTCAGCCCTCGACCCGCTTCTTCAACCCTTTCAGGGCGGTGTCGGTGATGACCTTCTCGGCCTTGCGCTTCATCAGCCCCAGCATCGGGATGGCCACGTCGACGCTGAGGGAGTACGAGACCTCAGTGGTGCCGTCACCCTGGTCCGTGCAGGCGTACGTCCCGTTGAGGCGCTTGACCATCGATCCCGGCTCGCGCAGGTACCAGCTGACCGCGTCGTTGCCCGACCAGTCGTAGACGTAGACGTGCTCGTCGGAGATGCCGGCCTGGTTGATCGCGAAGCGGGCCTCGGCGACACGCTCGTGGTGGTCGGCATCGGCGTCGTCGACCACGGAGAGCACCTCGACGCTGCCCACGCCGGGAGTCCACTCCGGATAGCGCGCCACGTCGGCGATCACCGACATGATGTCGTGGGGCGTGGCGGCGATGACGATCGTCGAGGTGGTCTGGTCGGCCATGGCGGGCAGCGTAGCCGCGCGGGCAGGCTGCAGTGGCCGGGCCTCACACCTGGGGGTCCGCGGTTCCTGCGCCCCCGATGCGCACGCCCTCCACCTCGTCCTTGAAGGCGAACATCCTGATCTTGATCCGCCGGGAGTAGTCCGCCCGGGTTCGGGCTGCCCGTCGCGGCTGCCGACCCCGCTCGTCGATCGGGTCGACCCTCAGGTACCAGTGGACGATGGTCCCCATCGGACGGTCCTGCCCGCTCGGGCACCACGGCTCCAGCCATACCTCCAGCGACCCGGCCACGGGGCCGGACACCGACCAGCGAATCCCCTGCTCGCCACGGTCCATGAACACGGACAGGTGCAGGTCCGGGAACCACGACCGCCACAGCGCGCTGTCCGCGAAGCGCCCCGCCAGCGCGGAAGGGGGCCTTGCGACATAGGTCTCGTCGACCACGTCTACCACCGGCACACCCAGGACTGTAGTTTTCGTCCTCGTCAGCGGCGCCGGTGCGCCGAGATCCTGGTGGGAGGGGCCACGCACGCATGGACGAGTTCTCGCTACCACCGGCGGTGGAGATGCCCACCCAGGGCAGCCTGGCAGACATCGCCATGCGAAACGCGATCGAGGCGCCCGAGAGGGTGCTGTACTCCCGCAAGGTCGACACCCGCTGGCGGGACGTCACGGCCGGGGAGTTCTGGGCCGAGGTTCTCGCCGTGGCCAAGGGCTTGGTGGCCGCCGGGGTGCAGTCCGGTGACCGGGTGGCCCTCATGGCGCGGACCCGGTACGAGTGGACGCTCCTGGACTTCGCGCTCTGGACGAGCGGCGCCGTGGTGGTCCCGGTGTACGAGACGTCCTCGGCCGAGCAGGTGCAGTGGATCCTGCAAGACTCCGGCGCGGTCGGGATCGTGGTGGAGACGGTCGAGCACGCGATGCTGGTGGAGTCGGTCCGGGCAGAGACGCCGGCGTGCCGTCATGTCTGGACGATCGACGACGACGCAGTCGCCGACCTGGCCAAGACCGGCGTCGAGGTCTCCGACGGCGACATCGAGGAACGCCGCCGCGGCCTGTCACCGGACGCGCTGGCCACGATCATCTACACCTCCGGAACCACCGGACGTCCCAAGGGCTGCGAGCTGACCCACGGCAACTGCCTGTTCGTCATGGAGACGGCGACCAAGGCCCTGGAGGACCTCTTCGACGAGGACGACGCCTCGACGCTGCTGTTCATCCCGCTGGCGCACGTGTTCGCCCGCCTCGTCCAGATCGCCTGCGCCTCCGCGCGGATCCGGCTCGGGCACGCCCCGACCGTGACCACGCTCTCCGCCGACCTGGCCGACTTCCAGCCCACCTTCCTGTTCTCGGTGCCAAGGGTCTTCGAGAAGGTCTACAACTCGGCGAGCCAGAAGGCCCACGCCGGGGGCAAGGGCTTCATCTTCGACCGGGCGGCCACCGTCGCCATCGAGTACAGCAAGGCCCAGGAGCGCGGATCGGTCGGGCTGCTGCTCACGCTGCAGTACCGGCTGTTCGACCGCCTCGTCTACGGCAAGCTGCGCGCGGCGCTCGGCGGCAAGGCCAAGTACGCGATCTCCGGAGGGGCTGCCCTCGGCGAGCGCCTCGGCCACTTCTTCCACGGCATCGGCCTGCTCGTGCTCGAGGGCTACGGGCTGACCGAGACCTCGGCACCGTCGACGGTGAACCTGCCGGACGCGATGCGCATCGGGACGGTCGGGCGCCCGATGCCGGGAACGGCGGTACGGATCGCCGAGGACGGCGAGATCCTGCTTGCCGGCCCGCACATCTTCCGCGGCTACTTCAACAACCCCGACGCCACCGCGGAGGCCATCGACCCCGACGGCTGGTTCCACTCCGGCGACATCGGCGAGCTGGACGCGGACGGCTACCTGCGAATCACCGGCCGCAAGAAGGACATCATCGTCACGGCGGGCGGGAAGAACGTCGCCCCCGCAGTGCTCGAGGACCGCATCCGCGCCCACCACCTCGTCAGCCAGTGCATGGTGGTCGGCGACGCGCGCCCCTTCATCGGTGCGCTCATCACCTTGGACCCCGAGGCCCTGCCGGCCTGGGCCGAGCAGCACGGCAAGGACCCGAACGACCTGGCCGGCCTGGCTACCGACCCGATCCTGAACGCCGAGGTCGACAAGGCGGTCCGGGAGGCCAACCAGGCCGTCTCGAAGGCCGAGTCGATCAAGAAGTTCACGATCCTCGAGGTGGACTGGACCGAGGCCGAGGGCCACCTGACCCCGTCGATGAAGCTCAAGCGGGCGACCGTCCTGAAGGAGCACGAGGCCGAGGTCGACGCTCTGTACGCCTGAGCTCTCCGTCCCGACCACATCCGGGCACAATGGGCAGTGTGCATGCGCCCGTGGAGGTCGGCGACCTCGTCGTGACCTTCGGTGGTGTGACCGCCGTCGACGGGTTGGCCCTCACCGTCCGGAGTGGGACGGCCCTGGCCCTGCTCGGGCGCAACGGAGCCGGCAAGTCGACGACGATGCGGGTCCTCGGTGGGGTGATCCCGCCGACATCCGGCACCGTCCGGATCGCCGGGGTGGACGTCTCCCACGACCCACTCGGCGCCAAGCACCGCGTCGGGTACTGCCCTGACACCGCAGGCCTCATCCCCCGGGCGACCCCGTGGGAGCACCTGCAGCTGGCGGCGACGCTGCGCAGCCTGCCCCAGGGCTGGCAGTCGCGGGGGCAGGAGCTGCTGGAGCGCTTCGACCTCGCCGACGCCGCCGACCGTGTCACGTCCGGCTTCTCCCACGGCATGGCGCGTCGGCTGTCGGTCCTGCTGGCCGCGTTCCACCGACCGCCGGTGCTACTGCTCGACGAGCCGTTCGACGGCGTGGACCCGTTGGGCGTCGAGGCCACGATGACGGTGGTGGCGGAGGCAAAGCTGCAGGGCAGTGCCGTGGTCATCTCCACCCACCTGCTCAACCTCGCGGTCCAGGCCTGCGACGAGGCACTGGTGCTTCGGCGCGGGCAGGTCGTGCGGGCCTCCCCGGCCGACGAGCTGGCGGGGAGCGACGGCGCCGATCGCTACCGGGCCGCGCTCATCAGCCCCGGGGAACACCGACCTGGCACACCATGAAGGTTGGCTCCGGTCGCGGACAGCTCCGCGCCCTCATACGTCTGCGCTGGCAGATGCTGCACGGGCGGGCCTCCCGGGTCCGGCAGAGCGTGCTCGTGGTCCTCGCCCTCTCGCTTCCGGCGACCGCCGTCGCAGTCGGCCAAGCGCTCGACCGCGAGCTCGCCGGGCAGGCTGTCCTGCTGCTGCCGACGGTCTACCTCGGGTTTGCCGTCTTCACCGTCTCCGCGCTGCTGGCCGCCGGCGGGGGGGTCGAGCTCGTCCCGAGCCGCGAGCTCGTCGCGTTCCCGGTCTCCCCACGTACGTTCTTCGCCAGCACCCTGCTGCTCGTTCCCACGAACCTCGCCTGGATGCTGCAGGTGCTGCTGCTGCTGGGGCTCGCGTCCTATGTCACGGCCGGCACGGGGCTCACCGTCACCGCGCTGGTGATGACCCTCACCTACATCGTGGCCACGACCATCCTCGGGGGCGCGCTTTCGTGGCTCGTCCTGCGAGTCCGCGGGTCGGGCTGGGGCCGGGTCGGGTTGTGGGTGATCGCGCTGACCGGGGCAAGCGTGGTCCTGTGGCTGCGGATCAGCGGCCGGATCGCCGCCGTCCTGGACCAGGCACCCACGCGCTACGTGGCCATCAGCGCTCTTGTCGGCCCGGAGCTCCGTTGGTGGCTGACGCTGGTCGTGCTGATGCTGCTGGGCGTCCTCGGCGTGCGGGCCGGGGGCAGGGTCACCGCTTGGGCCGGGTTGCGGAGCCAGGACGTCTCAGCGGGGCGCGAAGCGCTTCACTACCGGCGCCGACCGGCGGCACCGAGCACCTTCCGGGCACTGCTTCGTCAGGATCACGCATCGGTCTGGCGATCTCGACCCATCCGACGGGGTGTGCTCCTGCTTGGGCTGCTCCCGGGTGCGGCCGCCGGTTTCGCGGGGGTCTCCTGGCCACAGGCCGTCTTGCTCCCCGGCCTGCTCGCGGCCGGGACCGCGCTCCTGTTCGGCGTCAACGCCTTCGCCCTGGACGGAGCAGGAGCGACGCTCCTGGAGTCACTCCCGGTGAGACCGGCGCTTCGCCTGGCATCGAAGGGCGTCGTGGTGACCGAGGTCTCACTGGCTGCCGCCGCACCCGCGCTCATCGGTGTCTCGATCGGAGCAGGCGCACCACCGGCGACCGCCGAGCTGGTGGCGCTCGTCGGCGCAGTGCTGGCCACGAGCGCAACGATCACGTCGGCTTGCCTGCGGTGGTCGTTGGCGCGGCCCTACGGGGTGGAGCTGCGAGGGGCCCGGGACGTACCAGCCCCGCCGGGAGCCATGATGGGCTACTCCGCCCGTATGGCCCTCACAACGACGTTCATCTCGGGCATGTTCTTCGTCGGTGCCGCCTTCGGGTCGGTCGCGTTCTCGGTGCTCACCTGCGCGGGCTTCCTGCTAGTCGCAGGGCTCAGCCTTCGTCGGACGTTCGGCCGATGGGAGTCTTCAGTCGTTCGGGCACAGGTTGCACTCGCCGTGGCCCTCGGCTGAGGCCGGTCGGTCGCTGCCATCTCCCTGAAGGCGTACCATCTGAGTTCCTGCACCGGCGGGGGAGGCCGGAGGTCTCTGAGGACGTCTGGGAGTTCGACGCGGTCAGGAGCCCACAACTCGACCAACGTGTCAGTCCCAGCGCTGACCATCACGTGGAGGTTACGCCCCTGATGGGACGCCGTTCTGTTCTGCTGGCGCTTGCACTGCTGCTCGCGGTGGCGGGGGGCGTCCTGGTGTGGCTGTACGTCAACTCGATCGAGCAACGGGCCGAGAACGACCTCGACCCGGTCGATGTGCTCGTAGTCACCGCAACCGTGCCCGCAGGTCAGACCGGCGCACAGGCCGAAGCGGCCGGCGCCTTCGTCCTCCAGACGCTTCCCGGCGTCGCCGTCGCCGACGGCGCCCTGTCCAGCACGGAACCCGTCTCGGAGCTGGTAGCCCTGGGGCCCCTGTTCCCGGGCGAGCAGGTGCTCGCACAGAAGTTCGGCCAGCCGGGTGGAGTAGCCGCTCTGCCTATCCCGGAGGGAAAGACCGCGGTGAGCGTCCAGCTGCCCGACCCCGCTCGCGTCGCCGGGTTCGTTCAGCCAGGGTCTCAGGTGACCATCCTGATGACGAGCGAAGGGCTGGGCGGCGGTACCGGGAACCAGGCCGCCACTCGCGTCCTGCTGCCCAAGGTCGAGGTCATCGCCATCGGCCAGACCACCCTGGTGACGCAGACCACACAGACCGGCGACGAGGCGGTCACCGAGAACATCCCGGTCTCGATCCTGACCCTTGCGCTTGACCAGCAGGAGGCACAGAAGGTGGTGTTCGGCCAGTCCCGTGGGGAGCTGTACTTCACGCTGCTCGACGAGGAGGCCTCGTCCGAAGACGCACGGGTCCCTGTTGGCCCAGCAACGACCACTGACAACCTGTTCGGGGAGTGACCCTGCATGGCCGTGGTTGTGGAATCGGACCGAGTCACCGCCGAAGCCCTGCGCACCGCTGCGGGCTCTGCTGCGGAGATCCTCAGCAGTGTCGACGCCCTCGAGGTCTACCTGGCCGCACACCCCGAGATCGACGTCGTCGTCATGGGGCCGTCCCAAGAGACTCATCGAGTCTTCCGCGTCACCCAGGCCATGCGCATCAGCAGACCCGCCCTGGGAGTTGTCCTCGTTCGCAGACGGATCGAGAACGCGGTGCTGGCCGAGGCGTTGAGGGCCGGCGTCCGGGACGTGGTCGAGGAGCGTGACATGGCGCTGCTGGCCAAAGCGGTCCGCCAGCAGCGCGAGATCAGCAAGCAGATGACCGAGCAGTCCGATGCGAGCGGCCCTGCCGCCAAGCACGCCCAGACCATCACCGTGTTCTCGGCCAAGGGAGGCTGCGGCAAGACCACGTTGGCCACCAACATGGCGGCGGTCCTGGCCCGCAGTGGCGCGCGAGTGGGACTGCTCGACCTCGACCTGTCCTTCGGGGATGTTGCGATCGCCCTGCAGATGTTCCCCTCGCACAGCATCCTCGACGCGGTGAAGATGCAGGACAGCCTGGACAGCGAGGGGCTGGACAGACTCCTGACGCCGCACGAGTCCGGCTTGAAGGCCCTCACGGCACCCGTCTCACCGGATGGTCGCAGCCTCATCTCCGAGTCGCTCGTCGACTCCGTCATCCGGCTGATGGCACAGGAGCTCGACTACCTCGTGATCGACACACCTCCGGACCTGGACGAGCACGTGCTCGTCGCCTTCGATCGAAGCCAGCACCTCGTGCTGCTGCTCACCCCTGACATCCCTGCTCTCAAGAACCTCAAGCTGACGGTCGAGATGCTCGGCGTCCTCAACTACCCCAAGGACCGCGTGAGTGTTGTGGTGAACCGAGCGGACGCAGACGTGGGGTTGACGCTGAAGGAGATCGAGAAGACCCTCAAGCTGCCGCTCTCCGGCACGATACCGTCCTCGCGAGACGTCCCGATCAGCACCAACAGGGGCGAACTCATCACCATGACCTCACCCAAGCACCCCGTCTCAGCCTCGATCGAGTCATTCGTGGCACAGCACCTGCTCGACGGCGACACGACCACTGCCTCAGCGGCCGAGGGGAGCCACGTCGACGGCGACCGGCCCCCGTCGACCCCGGGCAGGCATCGCAGCGGCCGCCGCAGGGGGCTGTTCGGAAGAAGGGATCGACTCCACCATGAGCCTCGCTGATCGTCTCGCCGAAGCCCGCCGAGACACCACACCGACACCCAGCACCTCCCGCTCAGCGTCGCGACGTCCCCAGGACCCGTTCACCGACCTCAAGCGCAAGACCCACCAGGCACTCCTCGCAGCCCTCGGGCCGAAGCTCTACGACACGCGGCTCACCCAGGGCGAGCTGGAGCAGAAGGTTCGCCAGACGTTGCTGGAGGTGCTGGCCACCGAAGACACTCCTCTCACCGCTGGCGACAGGGCCCGTATCACCGGGGAGATCGCCGACGACATCCTGGGCTACGGCCCGATCGAGCCATTCCTCCGGGATCCCGACATCACCGAGGTCATGGTCAACACGTTCGACTCCGTCTACGTCGAACGCGCAGGGAGGCTCCACAAGGTGGACGCCGGCTTCAACGACGAGGTGCACCTGCGGCGAACGATCGACAAGATCGTGAGCCGAATCGGACGCCGCGTCGACGAAGCCAGCCCCATGGTGGACGCTCGTCTTCCCGACGGCAGCCGCGTCAACGCCATCGTCCCGCCCCTCTCGATCGACGGATCCACGCTCACCATCCGGAAGTTCTCCGTCGACCCGTACACCTCGGAGGACCTCATCGGCTTCGGGACATTGAGCCGAAGAGCCGCCCTGTTCCTGGAGCGATGCGTCGCCGGGCGGCTGAACATCCTCGTGTCCGGCGGCACCGGCGCGGGAAAGACCACCACACTCAACGTACTGTCCTCCTTCCTCCCCGAGGGTGAGCGCATCGTCACGATCGAGGACGCAGCAGAGCTGCAGCTCCACCAAGAACACGTCGTCCGCCTGGAGTCGCGACCGGCCAACATCGAGGGCCGGGGCGAAGTCCGGATCCGAGACCTCGTCAAGAACTCGCTCCGCATGCGGCCGGACCGGGTCGTCGTCGGCGAGATCCGCGACGATGCGGCCCTGGACATGCTTCAGGCGATGAATACCGGTCACGACGGCTCGATCTGCACCGTCCACGCGAACAGCCCGCGCGACGTCCTCTCCAGGGTGGAGACGATGGTCCTGATGGCCGGATACGACCTGCCGATCAGAGCGATCCGGGAGCAGATCGCCAACGCAGTCGACCTCGTCGTGCACCAGTCCCGGTTCAAGGACGGGACTCGCCACGTCACTCACATCTCGGAGGTCGTCGGCATGGAGGGGGATGTGATCACGATGCAGGACATCTTCGTCTTCGACCACCGGATGGGGTTCGACGAGAGTGGTCGATCGCTCGGCATGCTCAAGACCACGGGCCTGCGACCGAAGTTCCTCGACAAGCTTGGGACGCAAGGAGTTCGGCTCGACGCCGAGATGTTTGCCATGGAGCACGTCGGATGAGCCCAGGCGCGAGCCGGATGGTTGTGACTGCCCTGCTCGCCGGCGCCCTCGGGCTGGTGCCTGTGCTGGGAGCCTGGGGCGAACCCCAGGCGCGGATCACCCAGATCCGGTCCGTGGACGGGGAGGTGGTGACGGTGCTGACTGCCGACGGGCTAGGACCAGGGACCGAGATCGACCCGAATACAGTCACCATGACCATCAACGGTGAGCCCGTGGCACCCGCGGTGACGAGCATTGGAGACGAAGCGACGCGTGCAAGCCAGAGCGCCGTCCTCGCGATCGACGCCAGCGACTCGATGGCCGGCCGGGCCATCGAGTCGGCCAAGGAGGCGTCACTGATCTTTGCCGAGAACGTCCCAGAGACCGTTCCGATCGGGCTGGTCACCTTCGCCGAATCGGCGGCCGTCGCCGTCCCCCCAACGACCGATCGTGACACCCTGACTCGCGCCATCAACGAGATCGAGACCAGCAGCGGCACCGCCGTCTACGACGCGCTGCGGTTGAGCCTCGAAGCCGTGGGCGACACCGACCTGCGCAGCGTTGTGCTGTTGTCCGACGGGCGCGACACGGCCTCGAAGACCACGTTCGAGTCCATCTTGGAGCAGACCCGCACCTCAGGTGCAACGGTCGACACGGTAGCCCTGGGCCGGTTCGCCGGGTTCGCTGACGATCTCCGCGCCTTCTCGGACGCCTCCGGCGGCAAGTTCTACACAGCAAAGAACGCACAGGCGCTGGCCGAGCAGTTCACGGCGGCCGCCGAGACGTTGAGCAACCAACTCATCGTGACCGCGCCGTACCCCAGCGACCTCGCTGGATCCGGCGCCACCGTGACCATCGAGGCGGGAGTTGACGGCACCACCATCGACGCCGAAGCGTTCGTCACCTTGTCGGACTCCACGGTCGAGAGCGGGGTCACTCCTGCGGACTCCGTCACGTTCGGGCCGATACCCGTCGAGCCGGCAGGCGTCTCGGTGTCGACGCCAGTCTTCGTTGCTGGCCTGATCGTGGCAGTGCTCGGACTCTTCGTGGTTCTCGGTGTCGCGAGCCTGCGGTACACGCGCAACGAGGACTCCGAGGTGAAGGTCACCAGCCGGCTGGCCCTGTACTCGGTCACCGGTAGAGCACCGGTCAAGCAGGTGGAGACAACGGCATTCGGCACCAGTGCCGCGGCGCAGCAGGCAGTCCTGATGGCTCGGCAGATGGTGCGCACGCGCGACTTCGAGTCCACGCTGGAGACGAAGCTGGAGGCGAGCGGGATCCCGCTGCGACCCGCAGAATGGGTCATCGTCCATGTCGCGGCGAGCGTCGGCGGCGGGCTCCTGCTCGTCCTGCTGTCCGGCTTCTCCTTCGTGGCCGGGCTGGTGGGCATCGCGGTGGGCATCGCCGTTCCCTGGATGTACCTCTCCGTCAAACGGGACCGCCGATTCTCCGCCTTCTACGAGCAGCTGCCCGACACACTCCAGCTCATGGCGTCGTCGTTGTCTGCGGGCTACTCCCTGCCACAAGCCATGGACACCGTGGCGCGAGAGGGCAAGCAGCCGATCGCAGCCGAGTTCAACCGATCGCTGGTGGAGACCCGGTTGGGTGTCGGCCCCGAGGACGCGCTCAGAGGGATCGCCGACCGGATGGGGAGCAAGGACTTCCTCTGGGTCGTGATGGCGATCCAGATCCAGAGGGAGGTCGGCGGAAACCTCGCCGGGCTCCTCACCACGGTGGCCGCGACGCTGCGCGAGCGCGAGTACCTCCGTCGCCAGGTGCGGGTCCTCTCCGCCGAAGGCCGGCTCTCGGCCTGGATCGTGGGAGCGCTGCCCGTCGTCTTTGCGATCTTCCTGCTGGTCACGCGCCCAGACTTGCTCAGTGTGCTCTGGACTGATCCGAGAGGTGTCGCGATGCTGCTGGCGTGGGCGGTCCTCATGATCGTGGGCATCATCTGGCTACGCCGAGTCGTAGAGGTCGAGGTCTGAGGTGGCAACACTGATGCTGGCGCTGGGCTTGCTCGGCATCGTCGGCGCGATCATGCTGGCCTTCGCCTCCGTTGGTGTGCTCACCGGCGAACGCCAGGGGGTCAGTCGCTCGCTCGAGGCAATCGAGGCGATCGCGAGTGCCCCGAAAGGCATGCGCCGAGAGCTCGACCGCCCTTTCAGCGAACGCGCAGTGGCCCCGGTCCTCACCACGCTAGGCAGCGTTGGCAGGTCCCTCACGCCTGACGCCAGGCAGCGGACAATCCTGCGCCGGCTGGAAGAGGCTGGTTCCCCCATCGGCTGGGACGTGCAGCGGGTGGTGTCTCTGAAAGCACTCGGGCTGTTCGCCGCTGGAGGGGCTGTCCTGCTGCTCTGGATCTTCGGCGGCGCCTCGTTGGCGGTCACGGCAGTCGTCTCGTCGGCGATGCTCGCCCTGGGATGGTTCCTTCCCGACCTGGTCCTCTCGGCCAAGGCGAATAGCCGAGCCGAGCAGATCCGCAGGGATCTCCCCGACGCGATCGACCTGCTCACGGTCTGCGTCGAGGCCGGATTGGCCTTCGACGGAGCCGTCAAGCAGGTGGCGATGAACACCTCCGGCCCGGTGGCCGAGGAGTTCGCGCGTGTGCTGGCCGAGATGGTCGTCGGCAAGTCCCGCAGCGACGCGATCCGTGACATGGGGGAGCGCGCGCACGTCCCCGAGTTGAGCACCTTCGCGTCGGCCATGGTGCAAGCAGACGCCTACGGCGTGCCGATCGCAGAGGTCCTTCGCGTGCAGAGCAAGGAGTCCCGGACCAAACGCCGGCAACGTGCCGAGGAACTGGCACAGCGAGTCCCGGTGAAGATCCTCTTCCCGCTGATCTTCTGCATCCTTCCCTGCATCTTCATTGTCGTGGTCGGCCCCGCCCTCCTGGCCGTCGCAGACTCGCTGGTCACCAGCATCGGCTGATGAGAGTTGGGCTGGTCACGCGCAACCCCTCGCTCGCGCTCGCGCTGAGGTCACTGCACGAGGTTGAGGAAGTGGCACCGGAGGACCTGGAGGGTGCCCTCGAACACGTTGCGGCCGAGGTCATCGTGGTGGATGCCAAGACCGCCGGCGAGGCCGCCCGTATGCTGCTGCTGGTCCGACGCCATTCCCAGACAACGCCCGTCGTGCTCACACCCTTGAGCGGGCGCGCACCGGAGCGCGACCCGCACGCGATCTCCATGAGCGGAGTCCTGTCCCGGAACTCGATCCGAGCCGCCCTCGACGAGGCGGCGGCCCTGAGTATCGTCGAACCCGAGACAGAGCCGGATCCCGAACCGGATCCGGATCCGGATCCGGAACCGGAACCGGCACCAGCACCAGGGCCGAAGCCACTGCGAACGTCCGCCCGTGAAGAGGAGCGACAGCGGTCACCCGCCAAGCCGTCGAGGGCGCGAGCTCGACGTGCGCAACCTCGACGTGCGCAACCTCGACGGCCGTACACCTCGAAACCTCCCGCCAACGACGGTGGGACCCGGCGCCCCGATCCGAGCGATCGAGATCGCCAGACCGTGGCGGAGCCGCCAGATGGTCGGAACCCAGAGGCCAGGACCTCAGCCCAAGGCGTGCTCGGCACGCAGCTGGCGTCGGCCCTTGCCCGAGACCTCACCACGCGATCGGCAGACCTGTACACCGTGTCGGAGACGTGCCAGGTGATCGCGGAATCCGCCGCCGAACGTGCCGATTCCCAGCACTGCGCTGTGCTCGTGCCGGATGACGGGTGCTGGCGGACCACTGCCGGGATCGGCCTGCGGAGCCTGGAGCTGCGCTGCGCGATCGCCGACGACCACTGGCTGGTCGAGACGATCGTGCGTCCTCGCCGAGGGATGGTCGTCGCGCAGAGCGACATCATCCGACCCCAGCTCGTGGGCGCCCCGCTGGCGAGTCGCGACCACCTCATGGCCGTCCCGGTCATGGCGGTCCCGAGCATGGACGTCGGCGCGGTCATCATCGTGGCCCGCGACGGTGATCGACCGTTCGAGGACGACGAGCTGGCCGCCCTTGCAGACCTCGCGCGCGAAGCGATGCCCCTGCTCGCCGACGCGCTTGCGGTGAGGGCGGCGGCTCGAGAACTCGCTCGGTTCGCCGAGCTGCCGGAGGACTGAGCGCGCCAAGGCCACCTACTGCACGAAGACCCGCTCGTCCACCAAGTCCTCGGCGACCGGCTGCCCGTCGGTCTCGAATCGGCTCTGCTCGAATCGCTTGCGGAACTCCAGCTCGATCCGGGCAAGCCCGCTGCGGTTCTTCTCGATCGTCAGGACGGCCCAGTCGCGGAACCGATCCGCGTTTCGTGTGTCGTAGACCAGGTGCTGGCGAGCAACGATGTCGTACTTCTCGTTGAGCACCAGGACCACGTCCGCCTCGTAGGCCAGGGCTGATGAACCCCGGAGATGGCCCACACGCAGCCGCTTCCCGGGCTCGAGGCCAGCCTTCTCCGCGGCCACGATGGCAAGGATCGGGACCTCGAGCTCTAGGGCCAGGTCTTTCAGCCCTTCGACGACGACGGTGACCCGCTCCGACTCGGCTTCCGGGCCCCCCGGGACCGGTACCTTCTGCAGGTAGTCCACGATGACCAGCGGGAGCTCGCCCGTCGCCCCGTGGACGCGCTGGGCGACGGTCCTGATCTCCTCCAGGTCGGTGACGGTGACGCTCGAGTTGTGGATGAACAGTCGATCGGCGTAGGACCTGATCTGCCGCAGAGCGTCGGCCGATCCCGGCCACGTCGCCAGTCGGTCCGCCAGGGTCCCAGCGGTCGCGTCTGCATTCTCCATGGCCGCCCGAACCTTGCTGATCGGGACGCCCTCCATCCCCTGGGCCTCGCCTGCCTCCGCGGCGACCAATCGCTCGAACATCGCCGATGGCGCCTGCTCAAAAGAGAAGAACGCCACTGCACGCCCGCCGATCGCGACGGCACGCGCGACCTGGAGTGCCCACGTCGTCTTCCCAAGGCCCTGAGGTCCGCCGAAGAGGATCAGCTCTCCTGCCCGGAATCCGCCGGAGAGGTAGGTGTCGAGGCTCGCGAAGCCAGTGCCCCAGACCCGGCCCGCAGCCGAGGCCCCAGCGACCAACGCGGCATCCGTGTCCTCAAGCACGGCCCGCATGGACCGCAGCACATCCGTCATGGTCACATTGGACCAGACGATCCGCTCCCGCTACCAGCCGCGGCGACACCACCTGATTCGTGGCGCACAATGTCGTCGTGCGGGAACCAAGAGCGTGGGCAGCAGCGACGTGGGCCCAAATCAGGCCGGCATCGCTTGGCGCGGTTCGAACGCGACGGCGCTTCCTGCTGGCCGGCACCCGAGTCGTGATGCTCGCCCTCGGCACCGGACTGGCAGCCGCAGCCGGACGGCTCGACGAGCTGCTCCCCCTGCTCGGCATGCTGGCAGGGGTCGCAGCCGCCGCCTCCGCGCCGTGGCCGCGGCGTCTTGAAGTGCCCGTGCTGGCGCTGGAGGCAGCAGCAGCACCACTCCTGCTCTTCAGCTGGCCTGGCCCACCTGACGCCTACTTCCCCTACCTGGTCGTCGCTCCGGTGGGCGCCGCCTGGTTCGGCCTCCGCAGCACCCTCGCGGTCAGCGTCTCCTACTCGATCGGCGCAGTGTTGGGGATCGTCGTCTCGCAGCCGAACCGAGAGCAGTTCCTCTACCTGATGCTCTGGTCCATGCAGGCGCTGGCGCTCGGGCTCTTGGTCGCAGTCATCCGGCGAGTGACGGCCTCACCGGCCTCGGTGGACGCGCAGCTGGTCGCGGCCCGTTCGCTGCTGACCGAGCTCGACAAGCTCAGCCGCAGCCTCCCGGGCAGCCTCGACGTCGTGGGCGAGTCCGAGCGCCTGCTCGAAGGCGCTCTGGGTCTCATCCCGATGCGCGGCGCCCTCGTGGTCACCGGGTCGGACGCGAAGTCGATGCAGCCGCTCGCCGTGCACCCCCCGAGTGCGGCCACGTGGACGCAGTCGCAACGCTTCACGACCGTCCTGGAACAGGCTCTGGCGACTCGTGGCCCGGTATCTCGGCAGGGGGGCTTCGACGATTCGGAGGGGGCCCGGCATGCCGTTCCGCTGATCTCGGACAGCTACCCCATCGGGGTCCTGGCATTCGAGAGCGAAGGCCGACTGCCTCCCGAGTCGATGACGGACATGAGCCGGGGACTTCGTCCACTGATCATCCGTCTGGAGGTGGCGCTGCTCTTCGACGAGCTTCGCGCCAAGGCTACGATGGAGGAGCGGAGCCGGATTGCTCGAGAGATGCACGACGGGATCGCGCAGGACCTGGCCTCGCTGGGGTATGCCCTCGACGCGCTGACCAGGTCGGCCAGCGACCCGAGCACCAGGGAGCAGACCGTCGCCGTCCGGGACGAGGTCTCCCGACTGGTCAGCGAGCTCCGCATGTCGATCTACGACCTTCGGAGTTCCACCGACCCCGGTGGCAGCCTGACGGCGGTACTCTCCGACTATGTTCGCCGAGTGGGAACTCGGAGCGGATTCACCGTGCACCTCTCGATGGCTGAGACCCCTCACCGCCTGCCGGTCGCCGTGGAGGTAGAGGTCTTTCGCATCGCCCAGGAGGCCGTGGCGAATGCCCGGAAGCACAGTGGTGCCTCGACGCTGTGGGTGAGCTGTGAGGTGGCGCCTCCCGCCGTCTGGCTGAGGGTCGACGACGACGGACACGGGGTCGGCACGAGGGCCAGCAGCGGCGTGGGGCTGCAGATCATGCAGGAGCGGGCCGAACGGATCGGCGCTGAGCTGGCCGTCTCGGCCAGACCCGGAGGGGGGATGACGGTGGAGATGTCAAGAAAGACCGACGGAGTGCGACGGGCCAACCAGCCGATCTCGTCAGCGAGCAACGAGGCGCGATCGTGATCTCGATCGTCTTGGTGGACGACCACCAGCTCATTCGCCAGGGTCTTCGCCAGGCATTCGAGGATGCCGGCGACTTCGACGTGGTAGGGGATGCCTGCGGCGTGGCCGACGGGATGCGCGTCTGCACCCTCACTCGTCCCGACGTCGTCGTGATCGATCTCCGGCTCAGAGATGGCTCAGGGCTGGACCTCCTCAAGCGGCTCCGGAAGGAACGACCAGACCTCGGTCTCGTCGTCCTGACCATGTACGGCGGCGACGAGCACTTGTTCAACGCTCTCGACGCTGGTGCTTCCGCCTTCGTCGCCAAGGACTCCCCCTCGGACGACGTCGTGTCTGCGGCCCGCCACGCCGCATCCAACCCGAGGTCCTTCACCGCCGAGGGACTCGCCGATGCCCTGCGTCGAAGGTCGGAGAAGCCGTCCGGCCCTCAGTTGTCTGCCCGAGAGCGGGATGTGCTTGCGCTCCTCGTCGAGGGCCTCAACGTCGCCCAGATCTCCAAGCGACTGTACGTCAGCGAGTCGACGACCAAGACCCACATCTCCAAGATCTACTCGAAGCTGGGCGCGACCAACCGTGCCCAGGCGGTCATGGCCGCCTTGCAGGCGGGGCTGGTGAAGCCTCGACCACAGAACCCACGCTGAGGTGCCGCGTCCGCGGCCGCCCACTGGCCGTTCGGATGATGTGGCCTGGACGTTCGCCGCTGCCCCCGGGCTCGAGGAATGCGGCATCATTCTCAAGAGGGTGCAGCGGGCACCCCAGCCACAACCAAGGGGGAAGTCCTCATGCTCACCTACATCAAGGCCCGGCTCGACCTCGCCAAGGCCGAGGACGGCTCCAACGCCACCGAGTACGTCCTCATCCTCGCCCTGATCGCGGCCGTCATCATCGGCGCCGTCGTCATCCTCGGCGACTTCCTCTCCGGCGCCTTCACCGACACCTGCGACGCTGTCAGCGCGGACGCCGCCCTCTCCACCGCCGACTGCGCGTAGTCGCCAACCCAAACCACGGAGGCACTCTCCATGTTCTCGTACATCGCAGCCGTCCGCGGCCGAGAGGACGGCTCGAACGCCACCGAGTACGTCCTCATCCTCGCGCTCATCGCGGCCGTCATCATCGGCGCCGTCGTCATCCTCGGCGACTTCCTCTCCGGCGCCTTCACCGACACCTGCTCCGCCATCGACTCCGGCGCGGGAGACCCGATCTCGACCACCTGTTGAGCACGGCGCATGTGACCCGCGCGGTGACCCCGGTTGGCTGAGCAGGCCCCTGGCCAACCGGGTCTTGTCGTTCCTCGTCGACGGGCTGGTGGGGAGGCCCGCGGTTCGATCCACCGTTCCGTCGACCCTTGGGACCTGCTCACCCTGACGGTAGTGCTCCGTGCGGTCTACCTGCTGCTCGAGCCCATCAAGGACATCGACTCCTACTGGCACGTCGTCCTCGGACGGGAGATTCTGCGGTCCTCCTCGCTCCAGGGCCTAGGGACCAGCTGGGCGTGGTACGAACCGGTGGATCCGTGGAGGACCTCCCAGTGGGGGTCCGAGGTGGCCATGGCTGCCATGGTCGACACCGTCGGCTGGACGTCGCTCGTCGCTGCGAAGGTCGCCGCAGGCGCCGTCGCCGCTGCGCTGGTCGCGGTCACGGTGCGACGACGCTGCTCACCGCGGATGACGGCGCTCATCACCGTGCTGGTGCTGGCAGCCGTCACCACCTACTTCCAGGACCGTCCGGGCGCCGTATCCCTGATGCTGCTCGTGGCGGTGGGAGCCACCGTCGACGGCCAGCTGAGACGCGGGACATTGCCGCCGTGGTGGTGGGCGCCCATCATGGTCCTCTGGGCGAACCTCCACGGCGCGTGGATCGTGGCGATTGCAGCTCAGCTGTATGCGGGCATCCTGGGCGGCGCGCGACACCAGTGGACTGGTCGAGAGTGGCGCAGCTTCGCCGTCCGCATGGGCGGCATCACCGCAGCCGGCCTCCTCAACCCGCTCACGTGGAGGAGCCTCACGCTGCCGTTCGAGTTCTCGGGCCGGACGGCGCACATCATCGAATGGAGGCCGACGACATTCGTGGGTGTCAGCGGCGCAGCGGCCGTCCTCCTGCTCGTCCTGCTGGCGACGACCTGGGCCAGGACAGGTGGACGCGTGCCGAGGTCAGAGTTGGCCTTCGCCTTCCCCTGGTTGGTCTTCGCGCTCACCGCGGAGCGAAACCTGCCAGTGAGCGTCCTCATCCTGACGCCGCTCCTCGCGGCCAGAGCGAACGAGGCGCTCGGGTGGGCGAGCCCGCCACGACGCCATCGGGAGCAGCGCTACGTCGCAGCAGCGATGGCCGCGCTGGCCACGATCGCTCTGCTCGCCTTGCCCTTGCGTCTGGCCTCGATCGACCCGCTCGCGAACACCACGCCGCTCGGGATCGCGGAGTACCTCCAGGCTCAGCCCGACCCCTTGGTCCTGAACGAGTACAACGCCGCCGGGCCCCTGGTGGCGTTCGGGCCGCCCGGCATCGTCCTGACCATCGACGGACGGGCAGACCGCTACCCGGCGGAGTACGTCGAACGCCACCAGGGCGCCCTCCGGATGCAGCCGGGTTGGCGGGCGTTCATCGACGAGGTGGGCCCGGACTATGTCGTCGCCTACCGGGAAGCGCCGGTCGTAGAAGGACTCCAGGAGATCCTGGGCTGGCGCGTCGCCCTCGAGGACGATCCCTTCCTGCTCCTAGTGGCCCCGGACCAGGGCAGGCCCTGAGGTCGGTGACACAGGGGAGGCGGCCAGGGAACCACTGGCGACCACCCGGTGCCGCCATGCCGGTCAGCCGTCTCGACAGCGGGCCAGACGCAGCGGCGGGACCATCCCGACCTCAGACAGCACTCGGATCGCGTCGAGCTGCTCCGGCTCAAGCACGATGCCCTCCGGCGGGCTCCCGAGCAAGACGGTGACAACACAGTCGCCACAGGCTGTCGGCCCGCGAACCTGACAACGATCACAGTCGATGTGCACACGACCTCCAGGGAGAGACGATGGTTGCTGCTCGTCCCCTCAACCTGTCGCGAGCCTCCGACACAACCCGCCACAACCCGCCACAACCCGGAGCGCCCCTCGCCTGGCGACCGCTGCTACTCGCCCAACGCTCGAAGCAGCGCACCCGATGCCACCGCACGCCCCCCGGGGCGGTTCGCCGCGACGGCGACCTCCTTGTCGTTCGACGCGATCAGCAGGAGTCGACCCAACGGCTCGGCGGCCACAAGGAGCCGAATCCGCTGGTCGGCTATCTCGCCGCGGTCGCTGAAGACAACACGCACCCCACGTGGGTGGCGCGTGGCAGGCACCTGCGCAACCTCGGCACCGTCGAAGACGGCGGTCACCTCGGCTCCCGTCCGGGCCGACAACGCTGCAAGCGCCGTTACCAACCGCGTCCGCTGGGTCTCCAGCGGCAGGTCAGACCACTCCAGCATGGTCACGTTGTAGCCATCGACGAGCAGGTGTGCCCCGGGCAGGACGAGCAGGTCGTGCAGGACGTCCGGGCCGGTGACCAGCCCCGTCCCACCACCGATGGCGGCCGCACGCGACGAGCCGGCGGCCACGACGTCAGCCGGCCGCTCAGTGCCGATCGGGAGCCCCAGCTCCGCGCGCAGGCCTTCGGCGGCCCTACCCAACACCTCGAGCAGCACCGCCAGGCGCGCATCTGTGTGAGCACGGCTGGCACGTTCGTCACGTCGCAAGGCCGCGATCTCTCGATCACGCTCGGCAAGGGCCTCCTTGAGTCGGCGCACCTCGGCCTCGCTCACCCGTCGATGGACGGCCCCCCGCTCCGCGGCGCTGGCCGAGGCTTCCTGAGCCTGGACGGCGTTCGTCTCCGCAGCCTCGGTCGCCCGACACTGCTGACGCAGCTGCTCCTGCACCCTCGCGAGGCCACGCCGGTGCTCCTGCGATGCTGCCTGCGAGCGCCTCCGCTCGGCTCGGGTCTCGCTCCTGGCCTGCTCGAGCTGGTTCTGCAGCGCCACGACCTCGGCCCGTTCAGCCTTCCGGACCTCGGCAGCGGCCTCGCTGCGCAGGACGTCCACCGCCTGGGCCACCAGGTCCTGCCAACCCTCGGGCCGGATCAGGAACGCCAGCTCCGCCGCCTCCACCACGTCGGCGGACGGCGGCAGCACACCGGCCTCCACCGACGCGGCCAGCTCAGGAGCATCGGCGCGGGCATCGGCGGCGACCGACTGGCGGAAGGACGGCGCAGACTCCAGTGCCGCCGCGAGGTCGCCGGCGCCGAGGCGAGCCCGCTTGCTGGGCTGGAACGCCGCGATCCGTTGCAGTGGCGCGGGGACGGCCGCCTTGTCCATGGTCCCCAGCACACTGGCCGCCCTGCCGATGACCCGCAGCCGGACCGCCTCGGGCAGCACGAACACGGTGGGCTGGGCAGCCGACGTGGACGCGGGCACCGCTACGGCCGGCGGTCGATGCCGACCGCCGGAATCTCCCCGGTCAGCTCGGCTGCCTCCTCGGCGGTGGGCCGGGCCACCAGCTCGATCGTGTCCACCGAGCCGCACCAGCGGCAGCGGACCTCCTGCAGGGACTCCTCCACCGTCTCGGACTCCTCCACCCGCGGCTCACCGGCCAGGTCCAGGTGCACGTACTCCTTCGTGGTGGCGTGACGTACCACGTCGAACCGGGTGAGGTTGCCGCACTGCGAACAGCGCCACCGGGTCTCAGGGGTAGGGACTGGAGCGGGCACTCGGACCTCCGGGGACGGCGGACGGACTCGCCAGGGTATCTGGCCAGCTGGGTTCGATCGACGCCCTAGCGTGTGGCAACACGACCATGTGGACCGAGCAGGAGGGGACCGGTGCCGATCAATCGCAGTCCCCGCTGGGCCGTCCCCACGCTGCTTGCCGTCGCCGTGCTGACACTGCTCGCGCTGGCCGCGCTGTCCGTCGTCCGCCGGCTGCCTGAGCTCGGTGCAACCGCACACCGCGACGAGGCGATCGCCTGGACCTACGCCGCCCTGCCGTTGCGAGAGCTGCCCGAGGCGCTGAGTTTCGACGTCAACCCACCGGTCTACTTCGCGGTGCTGCACGGGTGGCTGGCCCTGGGCGAGGACGCTCGAACCATGCGGTGGCTATCGGTGGCCGCCTTCCTGATCGCCGCCGTCCTGGCCGGCGTAGCGGCAAAGGTGGCCCACCGGGGCGACGCCCCCCGAGCCGGCTGGGTCGCCGCCTGGATCGCCGCCGCTCTGGCGCTGACGGGGCCAGCGGTCGTGTCCCTGGCCACGCTGGCCCGGCCGTATGCGTTGGCCTACCTGCTGGGCATGATGGGGCTGCTCCTCAGCCTGAGCCTGCTCGCCGAGGGAATCCCCCGTTGGAGGGCGACCTTCCTGAGCATGGCACTTGGCATCGTCGGTGGGCTCACTACCCTCACGCACTACTGGGGTGGCTTGCTGTTCGGCGCGCTCGTCGCTGCGCTGGTACTTACCTCCTGGTTGGTGGCACGTCAGGAGATCGCGACCCGCGCAGCCGTAGCTGCCGGCTCGGCCTTCCTGGTCCTGCTGGGGTGGCTGCCTTGGCTGCTCACCCAGCTGCGCAGCGACCCGCTGCCGGCCCACGGGGAACCTGACGCGGCATCTCTGGACAGCACGCTTACGGGGGGCCTTGGCGGACTGTGGGTGGCTTGGGTCGTGCTGCTGCTCGCGCTCTCGGCCGGGTCGCCCTGGTTCGACCACTGGTGGCCGGGACGACGCGCCGAGGACCGGCCGCTGCGCAGCGACCCGGCACTGACGCCAGCGCTGTTCCTGCTGCTGGCCTCGACGGCAGCCACTGGGGTGGTCCTGGTCATGTGGGGGGTCTCTCAGGCACGCCCCCTGTTCACCACGAACTACGGGATCATCCTGACAGTGCCACTACCGGTCACGGTGGCAGTGCTGGCAGCAGCCCGGCGGGTGGCCAGCATCCTCGTCGCCGGGGCCATCGCACTGGGCGCCTCGGTACTGCTCGGCGCGGCCCTATCGGCGGAGGAGGTGAGGCTGGAACGTGGCCCCGAGCCCTGGATCGCCGGGGCGGTGTCCCCGCAGCTCGGTCCCGACGACGTCGTCGTCCTCTCCCCGGGACGAGTCCTGGCCGTCCGCTATGCCATGGGGGGCGTCCGAGGCGGCACCGGTGATCGTGACGACGTGGAGTACCGAACGCCGATCGGCAGCGTCGAGGAGGGCCGGTTCGACTTCCGAGACCGGGTCGGTCGGCTGGAGGCCGTCGACCCCGACATGTTCGTCGACGAGCTGGCCGAGCTGCCTGCGGGCACGCGTGTGGCAGTCGTCCATGACCGGTTCCCCAATCTGAGCAACGACTACTGGATCGCTCTCGACGAGGCGATGTCCGGCATCATCAACGAGATGGGCGCCGACGACCGCTTCGGGCTCCGCGACGACTACTCCCTCCCATACCCCTACCTCGGCATCGACGTCGAGGTCTTCGTGGTTCGTCCGTGAGTCGTCCGGGTCTCGTCGGGGGGTGCCCATAGCGTCCATGGCATGACGTTGACGGCCGACCAGGCAGGCGGCGGGCGATGCGAGCAGCTCACGCTGGACGACACGCACGAGGCGACCAGGTTGCTGTCCGAGACGAACTTCGTGGTCGTCGACCTCGAGACCACCGGGGGCTCCGCCACCGACTGCACCATCACCGAGATCGGAGCGGTCAAGGTGCGTGGGGGCGAGGTCCTCGGGGAGTTCCAGACGTTGGTGAACCCGGGCGCTCCCATACCCCCCTTCATCGCGGTCCTGACCGGTATCACCGACTCCATGGTGGCTGGAGCCCCCAGCGAGGCCCAGGCGATCCCGTCCTTCCTGACCTTCGCCGAGGGCACGGTGCTGGTCGCACACAACGCGCCGTTCGACACCGGCTTCCTGAAGGCGGCGACCGACCGACTGGGGATCGTCTGGCCGGGCTTCCAGGTGCTGGACACGGTCCGGCTTGCCCGCCAGGTGCTCACCCGCGACGAGGCACCCAACGTCAAGCTCGCCACGCTCGCGCGTGTCTTCCGCACCCAGACCCAACCGTCCCACCGAGCCTTGGCCGACGCCCGGGCGACGGTCGAGGTCCTGCACGGCCTGATGGAACGGCTGGGCAACCGGGGTGTGCACAGCCTTGGCGAGCTGGCCGCTTGGCAGCATCGGGTCACCCCCGCACAGCGAGCCAAGCGCCACCTGGCTGACCACCTGCCGGACACCCCGGGTGTCTACGTGTTTCGTGACGGTCAGGGGCGCGCCCTCTACGTGGGGAAGAGCCGTCGGCTTCGATCACGTGTACGGACGTACTTCACGTCGTCCGAAACCCGGCGACGGATGGCTGAGATGATCGCGATCGCCACCGAGGTCCAGGCCATCAGCTGCGCCAGCGACCTGGAGGCCGAGGTGCGCGAGCTGCGCCTGATCCACGCGCACGCCCCGCCCTACAACCGCCGCTCGAAGCACCCGGAACGCGAGACCTGGGTCAAGGTCACCGTGGAGGCGTTCCCGCGGCTGTCCATCGTGCAGACCGTCCGCGACGACGGCGCCACCTACCTGGGGCCGTTTCGAACTCGCCGGCACGCCCGGCTGGCCACCGACGCGATCTACCGCGCCGCCCCGATCCGCCAGTGCACGACGAGGCTGTCGCCCTCGCGACCAAGCGGCGCCTGTGTCGTGGCCGAGCTGGGCCGGTGCGGAGCCCCGTGCACTGGGGCGCAGGACGTTGCGGAGTACGCCGAACACGTCGAGGTACTCCTGCGCGCCGTCAGTGGCGACGTGCAGCCACTCGTGTCTCCGGTCGAGGCTCACCTGTGGCACCTGGCTGCGGCTGAGCGCTTCGAGGAGGCCGCCCTAGAACGTGACCGTCTGCAGGCCCTGTCGGGTGGGCTCGAGCGCACACACCGACTGGCAGCACTCAGCCGGGTCGCTGAGCTCGTCGCCGCTCGGCCTGACGGCGCAGGCGGTTGGGAGCTGCATGTCGTTCGGCACGCCCGGCTGGCCGCAGCCGGGCGCTCCCGCCCCGGTGAGGACCCCCGCCCGACGATCGAGCACCTGTTGGCCGGAGCCGAGACGGTGAACGCGGCCCCACCTCCGGCGCCGGCAGGGTCGGTCGAAGAGGCCGAACGCGTCTCGGCCTGGCTCGGTCAACCGGGCGTCCGACTCGTGTCGACCTCGCAGGGGTGGGCCTCTGCCTGGCCCTCGGTGCCCGTCAGCTGGGGATCGCCACCCGACGAGCACCGCATGGCCAGCCCCAGCCCAGCCACCACGGACGCGTCCCCGAGCCGGGAGTAGTCGACGAGGCCCGGGGAACCCACGGCGAACAAGATGGGACCTGTGCCGATCCCCAGCCCAAGACCCCGAAGGACGAGGCCGCCGCCTCGTCCGACACTGGGGGCGCCTTCGAAGTCACCGGACCCCGGCCTCGGTAGTGTCCAGGTGGTGAACGACGGCTCGGCAGTAGACGTCACGGTGGTCCTGCCGTGCTTCAACGAGCAGGACCACGTCGCCGACGAGGTGGGCCGGATCTGTGCCGCCTTGGACGGCAGTGGGCTCACCTATGAGCTGCTGGCCATCGACGACTCCTCCACCGACGACACGCTGGCTCGGCTGCGCGAGTGCGAGCCGGAGCACCCGTCGATGACCGTGGTGGCCTTCCCGCGCAACGGCGGCTCAGGCACTGCCCGTCGGATCGGGACGCAGCGCGCCCGGGGCGAGCTCGTCGTCTGGACCGACGCCGACATGACCTACCCGAACGAGCGGATCCCGGAGCTCGTCGAGGAGCTCCGCAAGCGTCCGGAGGTCGACATGGTGGTCGGGGCCCGCACCTCGGAACAGGGGACCCACCGGGTGCTCCGGGTGCCGGCGAAGTGGCTCATCCGCCGGACCGCCGAGTTCCTCACCAGCACCTCGATCCCGGACCTGAACTCCGGCCTGCGCGCCTTCCGGCGGGAGGTGAGCCTTCCCTACCTGCGACTGCTTCCTCCCGGCTTCTCGTGCGTCACGACCATCACCATCGCGTTCCTGTCCAACCAGCACGCCGTCGACTACGTCCCCATCTCCTACGCGAAGCGATCCGGCGTCTCGAAGTTCCACCCGTTGCGCGACGCCTACCGCTACGTCCTGCAGGTCATGCGGATGGTCATGTACTTCAACCCGTTGAAGCTCCTCATGCCCCCGGCCCTGGGACTCATCGGCCTGTCCGTCGCCAAAGGCATCTACGACCAGACGGTGGACGCCTTCCGGCTGGCCAACAACACCGTGCTGCTCTTCATCACCGGGCTCATCATCATGGCGATCGCACTGCTGGCCGACCTCATCGTTCGCTCACGCGCGGACTGAGCCCTTCAGGGCAGTCGCACCCACACGATGGTCCACGGATAGGGCGTGGCGACGTCCCTGACCTCGCCCACCGAGGAGGCGAAGCGGCGGAACTGCCGGGTACTCCAGTGGTTGAGATGGCCGGGGGTGTTGCCCAGGTCCCGGACGTAGCGCAACGCCGCCAGGTTGCTCCCGCGGAAGAGCGGCTCCCGAGGCACCGAGAGCAGCAGGTCGCCGGTACCGACCCTGGCGAGCTCACGCAGCCCAGCGGCCGGGTCCGGCAGGTGCTCGAGGACCTCCACGCAGACGATGAGGTCGAAGCTGTCGTCGGCGAACGGCAACCGATGGGCGTCGGCGTGCAGGTAGCCGGGCCCCGGACGAGCCCGCCACTGCCGGCGCAGCTCGGCATCGGGCAGGTCGATGCCGACCGACCGGCCGAAGCGTTGGTGCAGGCGCTCGCTGATGACGCCCTCCCCGGCCCCCACCTCCAGCGCGAGGCTGACGGTGGAGTCGGCGGAGATGTCCTCGAGCAGGCACTCCAGGCGTGCCACCCAGCGCTCGGTGAGCCATCGGATGGCCGGGTTTGCCGAGGTGTACTTCTGGGTGTGGTTGCCGATGACCACACCAGGGGACTCGGCCGGGCTTGGCGACGGGGGACGCGTGACCGGCACGGCGTTAGCGTACGCAGCGATGGACTCCCCCAGCGACGCCAGCCGCACGCGCGCCCTCAGCGCCGGGCGCCTGTCCGCGGTGCTGGTCGCGGCCGGCTTCCTCGCGCTCGCCCTGCTGGCTGCCTGGGGTTCCGTCGACGGCACGACCATCGGCCTGCCCCGCGTCGTCACGGCGATGGTCCTGGTCCTGCTGGGTCTGCTCGCGAGCATGCTCGCCTGGCGCACGATGCTCAGCGGCCTCGGCGGGCAGCTGGCGCCGAGGGAGGCGGCGCGGGTGTTCTTCCTGGGCCAGCTCGGCAAGTACGTGCCCGGCAGCGTGTGGGCCGTCGCCGGGCAGGTCGAGGCCGGCACCCGGTACTCGCTCCCTCGGGCAGCCACGGCCGCCTCGGCCATGTCGGTCATGGTGGTCAACGTGGTGACCGGCCTGCTGCTGGGCGGGCTCGGTGTGCTGCTCGGCCTGGTCGACGCCGAGGTCGCCGGTGGCTGGATCATCGTGGCGCTGGCCGCGGCTGCGGTGGCCGGCGCGGTGCTGCTCAGCCCGCCGGTGTTCGGCCGCCTCGTCCGACGGGCCGCGCTCCTGCTTCGACGGCAGGCCCCCGCGCGCACCCCGGATGCGGTCCACCTGGGCCGGGCAGGTGGCTGGACGATGCTCATGTGGGGCTGCTACGGCGGGCAGATCCTGCTGCTGAGCGGCCAGCCGCCGGGAGCACGGATGCTCGCCCTGGCCACCGCGGCCTTCGCAGCGGCGTGGAGCGTCGGGTTCCTCGCCGTCATCGCCCCGGCAGGTGCGGGGGTCCGGGAGGTCGTCCTCGGCCTGCTGCTGGCCCCGGTGATCGGCGGGGCGGCGGCCACCAGCGCGGCGCTCATGTCCCGAGCGATCATGACGGCCGGAGACGGGTTGCTCGCCGCCGGGGCCATCGGCCTGGAGCGTGGGAGGCGGCGGTGAGCGCGCGCAGCACGCCGACCGGCTGGGGTGACGCGGCCTGGGTCTTCGCCCTCGCCCTCGTGGTGTACCTGCTCACCGGCGGCTACCGGTACCAGAGCGTGGACACGACCGCGGCCTCGGAGGCCGCCTGGGTGCTCGCGCGCACCGGGTCGCTGGACCTGTCGGCGTTCCCCTGGCTGGACAACCGGTGGTTCTTCGACACCGCCGGCGGCGTCTACGCCAACCGCTACCCGGGCGTCATCGTCTACGCACTGCCGGCCTACCTGGTGGCCGACGCGCTCGGGAGCACCTCCTTGTGGACGCCCGGCGTGGTGTCGGCGGCCATCGTCTCGGCCGGTGCCGCAGCCCTGACGAGTCCGCTCCTGCGTGGCCTCGGCCTGCCTCGCCACGTCGCACTGGGCGGTGTCCTCGTGTTCGCGTTCGGCAGCGCGACCTGGGCCGTCTCCGCCGATGCCCAGTGGCCGCACGGGATCGACCAGCTGCTCGTCGTGGCGGGGATGCTGGCGCTGAGCCGGGGCCATCTCAGCGTCGGCGGCCTGGCCATCGGGATGACGGTCCTGGTGAGGCCGCAGCTGGCGCCGGCCGTGGCGGCCGTGGGGTTGTGGCTGGCGTGGCGGGCACAGTCCTGGCGTCCGCTGGTCACCTTCGGCGCGCCCGCGTTGGTGGGCACCACGCTGCTGGTGGGGTTCAACGGTCTGGTGCTCGACCGATGGGCCGTCTCCAACGGGCTGACGCTGAGGCTCGGCAACGGGGTCCTGGACCTGCCCGCCAACCTCGCCCTCACCGTGGTGGACATCCACCGCGGCATGTTGTGGGTCTACCCCGCACTCCTCGTCTGCCTGCTCGGGCTACGCCGGGCGTGGAGGCAGGCACCGTCCTGGGTCCAGGCGACAGCGATCAGTGCAGTCATCGCGCTGCTGACCCAGCTGTCGCTCAACCGCTTCACCGGCGGGGACACCTTCGCCGGGTCGAGGTTGACGATCGAGCCGCTCACGCTGGCATTCCCGCTGCTCGTCCTCGCATTCACCCAGGCCCCGCGCCTGGCCCGACGGGTGGGCGTCGTGCTGCTGGGCTGGTCGGTGGTCGCGCACGCGATGGGCGCGATCGGCTACCCGTTCGTGGAGTCCGAGGAGTGGCCGGCGTCCCCGACCTACCCGCTCACCGCCGTGGTTGCCGCGCTGGCCTCCCTCGGCACCTGGTGGCTGCTCCGTCGGATCAGCAGGACCTCAGACCAGCGCGGCGAGCCAGTCGTCGAGCAGGCGGGCAGCCGCTCCTGAGTCCACCGCGGCACTCGCCCGACCAAGCTGGTCGGCCACGGCCTGCTGGACGCCGCCGGCCAAGGCCTCGGCGCCGGCTGCCGCCGCCAGCCCGCCGGCTGCGTTGAGGAGCACGGCGTCTCGCACCGGCCCCGTCGCCCCGCCGAGCACCTGCCGCATCACTGCGGCGTTGGCCTGCGCATCACCGCCACGCAGGTCTTGTGGGCTCGCCCGATCGATGCCCAGGGCTCCCGGGTCCAAGCGGTCCTGCCTCACCTCGCCACCGTGCACGACCCAGACCGTCGACGTCGTGGTGGTGGACAGCTCGTCCAGGCCGTCGTCACCACGAAACACGAGCGCGTCGACGCCCCTCGCGGCCAGCACGCCTGCCATCAGCGCGCCCAGCCGGACGTCGGACACGCCGACGGCCATGGCATCCGGGTGGGCCGGGTTGGCCAGCGGCCCGAGCAGGTTGAAGGTGGTGGGCACCCCGATCTCGCGTCGCGGCGGGCCGGCGTGCCGCATGGCCGGGTGCCAGACGGGCGCGAAGCAGAACGTCAGCCCCACCTCGTGCAGCACCGCGACGACCCGCTCGGGCGGCAGGTCGAGCGGCACGCCCAGGGCCTCGAGCACGTCGGCGGACCCGGAGGAGGAGCTGGCCGCCCGGTTGCCGTGCTTGACGACGCGAGCTCCGGCCGCGGCCGCCACCACAGCCGCCATGGTCGACAGGTTGACGGTGTGAGACTGGTCTCCTCCGGTGCCCACGATGTCGAGGACGGGCGCGCTCGGACCGACGCCCGATCGGTCGCCGGATCGGTCGCCAGATCGGTCGAAGGGGGTCGCGTGGGCGTACAGCGTCCCCACGAGAGCGTCGACCTCGGCAACCGTCTCCCCCTTGGCCCGCAGCGCCACACCGAAGGCGGCGATCTGCGCCCCGGAGGCCTGCCCGTCGAGGATCTGCTCCATCGCCCAGGCGGCCGACTCGCCGCTGAGCTCGTCGTGCCGCAGCAGCGTGCTCAGCACGGCCGGCCAGGTGGTCATGCGTTCGGCCGCCGGGTCAGGAGGCAACGGCCGGACGTGCCAGCCGCTGCCGCATGAGGGTCGCCGTGGTGCGGGCCAGCGCGATCGGGTCGATCGGGTGCGCCACCACGGCCTCGGCCTTCGACCAGGTCGCCAGCCACGCATCCTGCGGGCGAGCGATGAGGACCAGTACCGGCGGGGCTTGGTAGATCTCGTCCTTGAGCTGTCGGCAGATGCCCATCCCGCCGGCGGGCACCGCCTCACCGTCGAGGATCGCCACGTCGACCACGCCGCTGTCGAGCAGGCTGAAGACCGCCGGCTCGGTGGCGCACTCGAGGAACTCCACCGGCGGCAGGTCCGGGTCGGGCCGCGTGCCCAGGGCGAAGCGCACCTGGTCTCGGACGGCGCGGTCGTCGCTGTACACCAGCAGCGTCATCGGGGGTCCGTCAGCGCGGGCAGCAGGCTCGGCGTCACTCATCGCACCCGCATCGTAGCCACCCAGGTCGAGGCCTCCGCTCGGTACCGATTTCGCGACACATGGCGCGATTCTCGGGGTGGGGGTCGTTTCGCGACCCGGTCCCCGCCATAATGCCGTCTCGTGGCATCCGCAACCGCGATCGACGCTCCCGTAGCCGCGATCCCCGACCGTCCCAACCGGACGGCTGTCGGGACCATCGTCTGGCTCTCCAGCGAGCTCATGTTCTTCGCGGCGCTGTTCGCGATCTACTACACGTTGCGGGCCCAGGCCCCTGACCTGTGGGCCGAGCGCTCAGAGCTGCTCAACATCCCGTTCTCCGCGGTCAACACCACCATCCTGGTGCTGTCCTCGGTGACCTGCCAGCTCGGCGTGCTCCGCGCCGAGCGTGGCCAGGTGGGGCGCACCGGCAGCCTGCTGCAGGTCGGCGGCTGGGGTCTGCGGGAGTGGTACGTCCTCACCTTCGTGATGGGGGCCGTGTTCGTCTCCGGCCAGGTGGTGGAGTACGCCGAGCTCGTCCGGGAGGGTCTGACGCTCTCCTCCGACCCCTACGGCTCGATCTTCTACCTCGCCACCGGGATCCACGCGCTGCACGTCAGCGGAGGTCTCCTCGCGTTCCTGCTGGTCCTCGGGCGGACCTACATGACGCGGCGCTTCACGCACGAGCAGGCCACCAGCGCCATCGTCACGTCGTACTACTGGCACTTCGTCGACGTGGTGTGGATCGCGCTGTACTTCACGATCTACGTGATCAAGTGACGGGAGCCACTGGATGACCGCCCTGCTTGCCCGCCGCCGTCACCCGATGGCCGCCGTCGTCGTGCTGGCGCTCGGCCTGCTCCTGGTCGGCGGGCTCTACACCGCCTTCGCCCCCTCAAGCAAGGCCAAGGTCCTCAGCCAGCAGAGCACCGAGATCGAGGAGGGCAAGAACCTCTTCGCCATCGGGTGCGCCTCCTGCCACGGGCTCGACGCCGAGGGGGTCATCCGGGACGACGGCACCGTGCTGGGGCCGACCCTGCTCGGGGTCGGGGCCGCGGCCGTGCACTTCCAGGTCGCCACCGGCCGGATGCCGATGGCAGCCCCCAACTCCCAGGCGCCCAGCAAGACCGTCGCCTACACCGAGGACCAGACGCTGGCCATGGCGGCCTGGGTCGCCTCGCTGGCACCCGGGCCGGCCATTCCCACGGCCGACATGTACGACCCGAACGCCGAGGGCGTCGACGTGGCCCGCGGCGGCGTCCTGTACCGGACCAACTGCGCTTCTTGCCACAACACCACGGGTCAGGGCGGAGCGCTCTCGCTCGGCAAGTACGCCCCGAAGCTCACCGGGGTGGAGCCGATCCACATCTACGAGGCGATGATCACCGGCCCGCAGGCGATGCCGGTGTTCAGCGACGACGTGCTCACGCCCGAGGACAAGCGCGACATCATCGGCTACCTGACGGAGAAGGGTGCCGAGCCCAACCCCGGTGGCCTCGGCATCGGGCGCATCGGCCCGGTGAGCGAGGGTCTGTGGGTCTGGGTCGTCGGCCTCGGTGCCCTGATCGGCGTCGCCGTCTGGATCGGCGCGAAGTCCAACTGACCAGACCACAGCCGCGAGGAACCGGCGCCCACCGAAGGCCAGCCACCGCTCCCCCGAACCCCCGAGGACGCAGATGAGCCACTCGACCGAGATGCAGCCCGCTGGGGCGGGAGGTACCCCCGATGCCGGCGGGGAGATCCCAGACCCGGGGCTGCCGCCGCACCCGCACCGCCTCACCGATACCGACCCGAAGGCCGCCAAGCGGGCCGAGCGGCAGGTCGCGGCCATGTTCGGGATCTCGACGGTGGCAACGCTCGGCGCCATCGTCGCCTACTTCGCCCTCCCGCTGGACGGGTCCTTGGAGCGGGCCACCAGCTCGAACCTGGCGCTCGGTCTGACGCTCGGGCTGGCGATCTTCCTCATCGGGACCGCGGCGATCCACTGGGCGAAGAAGCTCATGCCCGACGTCGAGATGGTCCAGGAACGTCACGACCTCGCGCCGACACCCGAAGCGCAGCAGGAGGCCGTGGCCGCATTCCAGGCCGGGGCCGAGGAGTCCGGCTTCGGGCGCCGGACGATGATCCGCAACTCCATGCTCGGCGCGCTGGCCGTGCTCCCGCTGCCGGCCCTGATCCTGCTCGGCGACCTGGGCGATCTCGACGACGTGCCCGAGGTTCGCGGCGAGACCATCTGGGCACCGGGCGTCCGGGTGCTCAACGACGTGACGTTCACGCCCATCCGTCCCGAGGACCTCGACCTCGGTCAGATCGTGAACGCGATGCCGGCCACCTACGAGGAGATCCCCGAAGAGGCGCACGCCGAGGCCCTGGCGGCCCGTGCCGACTCCTCGGTGATCCTCGTGCGGATCGATCCAGCCGAGCTCCAGGAGGAGACCGCGGCCAAGGGCGTCGACGGCATCCTCTGCTACTCCAAGATCTGCACGCACGTCGGCTGCCCCCTGAGCCTGTGGGAGCGCACGACCAACAACATGCTCTGCCCGTGCCACCAGTCCACCTTCAACCTGGCCCAGGGTGGAGCGGTTCTGTTCGGTCCGGCCAAGCGACCGTTGCCACAACTCGCGATCGAGGTGGACGCGGAGGGATACTTGACAGCGCAGGGCGACTTCGACTCGCCTGTCGGACCGAGCTTCTGGGAGCGTGAGCGGCTATGAGTGCCACAGTGAAGGCGGCCAGCAAGCCGCTCGCCGCGCTGGACGAGCGGCTCACCATCTCGAACTTCATGCGCCGCAACCTGCGGAAGGTCTTCCCCGACCACTGGTCGTTCATGCTCGGCGAGATCGCCTTGTACTCCTTCGTCGTGCTGCTGCTCTCCGGGGTGTTCCTGACCCTGTTCTTCAAGCCGTCGATGGCCGAGATCGTCTACGAGGGCTCCTACGTACCGCTGCGCGGCGTCCCGATGTCGGAGGCCTACGCCTCCACGCTGGACATCTCCTTCGACGTCCGCGGCGGCCTGCTCATGCGCCAGATCCACCACTGGGCCGCCCTGCTGTTCGTCGCCTCCATGACCGTGCACATGTTCCGCGTCTTCTTCACCGGCGCCTTCCGCAAGCCGAGAGAGATCAACTGGAGCATCGGCGCGATCCTGCTGCTCATGGGCCTGGGCGCCGGCTTCACCGGCTACTCGCTGCCCGACGACCTGCTCTCCGGCACCGGCCTTCGGATCATCGAGGGGATCGTCCTGTCGATCCCGATCGTGGGGACCTACTTGTCCTTCCTGGTCTTCGGCGGCGACTTCCCCGGCGAGGACATCATCAGCCGGCTCTACATCGCGCACGTGCTCCTCGTGCCCGGACTCATCCTCGCCCTGGTCACCGCCCACCTCATGATCCTCTGGTACCAGAAGCACACCCAGTGGGCCGGCCCCGGCCGAACCAACGAGAACGTCGTCGGCTACCCGCTCTTCCCGGTGTACACCGCCAAGGCCGGCGGCTTCTTCTTCATCGTCTTCGGCGTCCTCGTGCTCATGTCGGCCGTCATCCAGATCAACCCGGTCTGGTTGTGGGGCCCCTACGACCCGTCCCAGGTCTCCGCCGGGACCCAACCCGACTGGTACATCGGCTGGCTGGACGGCATGCTGCGGGTGATGCCCAGCCTCGAGTGGGTGATCGGTGGGTACACGCTGAGCCTCAACGTGCTCATCCCGGCGGTCATCATGCCGGGCGTCCTGACCATGGCGCTGGTGCTGTACCCGTCGATCGAGAAGTTCGCGACCGGCGACAACGAGGTGCACCACCTCCTCGATCGTCCCCGCGACGTCCCGGTACGCACCGGCATCGGCGTCGCGGCGATCCTCTTCTACGGCATGCTCTGGCTCTCCGGCGGCAACGACTTCATCGCCACGATCTTCCAGGTCCCCGTGAACGCCATCACCGAGGTGATGCGCTTCGGGCTGTTCGTCATCCCGGCGATCGGCTTCGTGGTCGCCAGGAGATGGGCCATCGGGCTGCAGCACCGCGACCTGGACACCGTCCTGCACGGCCGAGAGACCGGCATCATCCAGATGACGCCCGACGGTGAGTTCTACGAGGTGCACGAGCCGGTCTCGGACTACGAGACCTACGCCCTGACCGCTCGTCCTCGTCAGGACATCATCCAGGCCGCGCCCGAGACGGACGAGAACGGCGTCCCGAACCCGAAGGCGAAGAAGTCCAAGCGCCAGGCCAAGTTGTCGAAGTTCTACCTGCAGGACGTGCCGCAGAAGCCGACCGCAGCAGAGCTGGCCGAAGCCAGGGAGCACGCCGCCCACGAGCACGACCAGCCGGCCGAGGTCGGTGAGGGCTCGGGCGCCCGTCCGCTGAACCCCTGAGCCGTCAGGGCTCGGGTCAGGCCCGGTCAGGAGAGATCGGGCCGCAGGTCACCTGGTGGCCGAACGCCGTTGACCGTCGACCACGTCCGGGTGAGGGCGATGCGGTCGACGGTCGTCGGGTGCGAGCCGAACCACCACTGCAGGGCTGGAGGCGGGTCCACGTCGGCGACGGACGCCAGGGCCAGCGTGCGGTGCATGCTGGCCGCCACCGACGGGCTGCGGGTCAGATCGAGGGCGACGACGTCGGCTCGCGCCTCGACCTGACGGCTCAGCACATGCTGCACCGGCGTGGACAACGCCGCCAAGCCGGCCAGCAGCGCCAGGACCAGCGGGACCGCGCGTGGGTCCGCCACGGCTGCCACGCCCGCCCGCCGAGGAAGCCCGGGGCGCTGCAGGAGCAGCGCCAGGACGAGGGTGCCGAACGCAGCGGCTCCGGCACCCAGCAGCGTGCCGGTGAGCACGTCTCGTTCGCGCGCGTGTGCCAGCTCGTGCGCGAGGACCACCGCGACCTCCTCGGGTGGGGCCTGCGCGAGCAGCGTGTCGTAGAGGACCACACGCTTGGTGGCGCCGAACCCGGAGACGTAGGCGTTGAGCGACGTCGTCCGGCGTGAGGCGTCGGCCACCAGGACCTCGCCCACCTCGATGTCGCCGGCAGCCTCGGCGAGCGCCAGCACCTCGCTCCGGAGCTCGCCCGCCGGCAGCGGCGTGAACTCGTTGAACAGGCGCTCCACCGCCACCGGGTACAGCAGCGAGGTCGCCACCGCGAGTACGGCCGCCCCAGGGGCGGCGAGCAGCCACCAGCGTGCGCATCGGCCGGCAAGCCAGACGATCGCCAGGACCACCAGGGTGGTCATCGCCGTCGTCACGCCGAACGCCTTCGCGACGTCGACGAACCAGGAGGGCCAGTCCTGCGTGGACAGGCCCTCCTGCCGTCGCAGGTGCTCGGCCCAGGCGGCGAACGGCAGCGTTGCCACGCGAACGGTCAGCAGCGCAAGGACGGCACCCAGTGCGCCGGGCAGCACCAGCCTGCCCGTGCCCGCCCCCGGCAGGCGCCCGACCAACCGTGCGCCGAGGGGGGTGAGCCCCAGCACCGCTGCCGCACCCAGCCCGACGACGAGCGATGCGATGGCCGGCTCTCGCAGCTGCGACCGGAAGGCCGCACCCGCAGCCTGCTCGGCAGCGGTGAAGTCACGGTCGGCATCTGGAGCGACCACCTGGTCAGGACTGGCCACCAACGGCTCCCACGGCGTGCTCAGCAGCATCGCCACCGCCACTGCGATGCCGACCACCACCGCGGCCACCAGCAGGCCTCTGGAGGCGCTGAGCGCTGGGGCGTCCGACTGAGAGGCGGTCGGCCCCGGGGAGCCGATGCCGCCACGGAGCCGGAGCCGCAAGGCCATGGCTCGATGGTAGGCCGATCCGGCGAGCGAGGCCGGGTTGCCGGTGCGCGGCGGGGCACGGAAGGCTAGGGGCATGGCGACCGACCCACGCAACGGCATGGAGCTGCTCGACGAGGCGCAGTGCTGGGAGCTGCTGAAGGCCCACGAGGTGGGCAGGCTGGCCATGACCATGGCCGGAGAGTGCGAGATCTTCCCGATGAACTACGTGGTCTACGACGGCACGGTGCTCGTGCGAACGGCTGAGGGCACCAAGCTCGCGTCGCTGTCGGCTGCCATGCCGGTGGCCTTCGAGATCGACGGCTACGACCCGGCCAGCAACGAGGCCTGGAGCGTGGTGCTCAAGGGCCGCGCCGAGGTGCTGCAGCGCCTGGAGGAGATCTACGCCGCGGAGGACCTGCCGCTGTTCCCCTGGAACATCGCGCCCAAGCACTGGTTCGTCCGGCTGCACCCGCGCCGGCTCGAGGGGCGGCGGTTCAGCGTGGTGGAGCGCTCAGCGTACGAGGACGCCGACGACTGAGACCGACGCCGAGAGGCGTCGCGACGTCAGTGGGCGAACTCGCCCCGGTAGTACTCGTACACCCAGGCCACGATCGCCAGGACGAGCAGCGCGACACCGATGATCGCCAACCACAGGCCGAACACCAGGCCCAGGGTGACCACGGCCGAGGCCCCGGCCACCAGGAGCGGGGACCACGACTTCGGGCTGAAGAACCCGTACTCCCCCGCCGCCTGGTAGATCTCGCCATCCGGGTCGTCCTCCGGCGGGACCCCGCCGAGACGCTTGGTGACGAACAGCACGTAGAAGGCCAGCATGAACGACAGCCCGAAGGTCAACGCCAGGGCGGTGGTGCCGGTCGGGTCCCCGGAGAGTAGCCAGTAGACAGGCGTCACCACCAGGAAGAACACCGTCAGGATGGCGAAGATGACGCCGCTGATCCTCACCTGGGCTGCTCCTGTCCGTCGGTCGGGTCGATCTGGTCGGCCTCGACCGGGTCACGGTCGGCCGGGCCGAGGACCTGGGTGAGGACACTTGCCTTCTCAGCCTCGAAGCCATGCTCGGCGGCAGCGACCTCGGGGAACTTGAGGTCGAACGCCGGACGCTCGGAACGGATCCGCGGGATGCGGTGGAAGTTGTGCCGCGGCGGCGGGCAGGAGGTCGCCCACTCGAGCGAGGCACCCCATCCCCATGGATCGTCCACCTCGACCTTGGGGGCGTTCCGGCTGATCCAGAGGTTCCAGAAGAACGGGATCATCGAGACCGCCAGGATGAGCGCCCCGAACGAGGAGATCTGGTTCATCAGGGTGAACCCGTCCTCGGGCAGGTAGTCGGCGTACCGCCGGGGGAAGCCCAGGGTGCCCAGCCAGTGCTGGATGAGGAACGTGGTGTGGAAGCCGATGAAGAGCAGCCAGAAGTGGATCTTGCCGATCGTCTCGTTGAGCATCCGACCGGTCAGCTTCGGCCACCAGAAGTAGAAGCCCGCGAACATCGCGAACACGACCGTCCCGAAGATCACGTAGTGGAAGTGCGCCACGATGAAGTACGAGTCGGAGGTGTGCCACGTCATGGCCGGTGAGGCCAGGATGACGCCGGTGAGGCCACCGAAGAGGAACGTGACCAGGAAGCCGACAGCCCACAGCATGGGCGTGTCGAAGGTGATGGACCCGCCCCACATGGTGCCGATCCAGTTGAAGAACTTCACCCCGGTCGGGACCGCGATGAGCATGGTGAGCAGCGCGAAGAACGGCAGGTAGACCGCGTTCGTGGTGTACATGTGGTGCGCCCAGACCGCCATCGACAGGGCGGCGATGGCCAGCGTGGCGCCCACCAGCCCCTTGTAGCCGAAGATCGGCTTGCGACTGAAGACGGGGATGATCTCGGAGATGATCCCGAAGAACGGCAACGCCAGCACGTAGACCTCGGGGTGCCCGAAGAACCAGAACAGGTGCTGGTAGAGGATCGCCCCGCCGGTGGACGGGTCGAAGATCTGGGTGCCGAAGTTCCGGTCGGCGAAGAGCGCGATGAACGTCGCCGCCAGCACCGGGAAGACCATGATCACCAGCACGCTGGTGACGAGGATGTTCCAGGTGAAGATCGGCATCCGGAACATGTTCATCCCGGGCGCGCGCATCGTGATGATCGTGGTGATGAAGTTGACCGAGCCGAGGATCGTGCCCAGGCCGGCCAGCGTCAGGCCGATGATGCCGAGGTCGGCGCCGATCTGTGGGGAGTAGGTCTCGGTGGACAGCGGCACGTAGGCGTACCAGCCGAAGTCGGCCGCCCCGCCGGGGGTGAGGAAGCCCGCGGCCGCGATGAGGCCGCCGAAGAGGTAGGTCCAGTAGCTGAACATGTTCAGCCGGGGGAACGCGACATCCGGAGCCCCGATCTGCAGCGGCATGATCGCGTTGGCGAAGCCGGCGAACAGTGGCGTCGCGAACAGCAGCAGCATGATGAGGCCGTGCATGGTGAACATCTGGTTGTAGACGTTGTCCGCCACGACCTGCGTCCCCGGCGCGAAGAGCTCGGCCCGGATCACCAGGGCCAGCAGTCCGCCGATGAGGAAGAAGACGAACGACGTCACCATGTAGAGGTTGCCGATGACCTTGTGGTCTGTCGTCGTCAGCCATCCGACGATCCGTCGGCCCAGCTGCTTCGGCGGTTCGGGGGCCGGAGGTGGGCTGGTGACGGCCGGCGGCTCTGCGTAGGTGGTCATCAGGCGTTCTCTCCCCTTCCCGGGTCGTTCAACGGCTCGGTCGAGTAGGAGTCGCGGAGCGGGGCCTCGATGATGCCGGTCTGACCCTGCTCGGCAAGCTCGGCCAGGTGGGCCTCGTACTCCTCCGCCGAGACCACCTCGACGGTGAAGAGCATCCGGGTGTGGTAGGCACCGCACAGCTCCGAGCAGCGCCCGGCGAAGGTTCCCTCACGCGTCGGCGTCAGCTGGAAGGAGTTCGTCCGACCCGGCACGACGTCCATCTTGAAGTAGAAGCTCGGCACCCAGAAGGAGTGCACGACGTCCGGGGAGTTCAGGTCGAACTGGACGAGCTGGTCCACCGGCAGCACCAGCGTGGGGGCGTCGACGGCGGTCCCGACGTCGTACACGTCCTCGTCGAGGTAGTTGAACGTCCAGGACCACTGCTGACCGATGACGCCGACCCGCACGTCAGGGTCGTCCTCCTCGGCCAGCACGTCGCTGGCGGCCGAGAACGTCCAGGCGAAGATCACCCCGACGATGAGCAACGGGACGAGCGTGTAGAGGGTCTCGATGGGGATGTGGTAGCGGGTCTGCTTCGGCAGCTCGTCCTTGCGGCGGTAGTACACGACCGAGGCCCACAGGATCAGCCCCCAGACGAGGACTCCGACCGCGAGGGCGGCGATCCACGTGCCCACCCAGAGGTCCCCGATCGCCGGGGCACGGTCCGAGGCGGGAAGCGGCAGACCGAAGGCCTCATAGGTGTCCTCGGACCCGCATCCCGCGAGCAGCAGGGCCGCAGCCGCACCGGGTCCCCAGGCGGCAGCACGGGACCGCCGCGGGCTCCTGGCCCTGGTTGTCGTGTCCGCCACGCTCACCCCTCATGCCGTCGCGCCCTGCGGGCGACCATCACCTGGCACCGCCGGAGGTTGGTGGTGCCGACGGCAGACTAGCGTCCGCAGCAGGACGGATCCCAGCATGGGGGCCAACTGGCGCGAAGATTTCGATCACACCGCGGTCCGCGGATCGACGGACGTACCGACGCAGCGCAAGGCGGGCCCGTGGTGCGCAGAGGAGGACACCCCGATGGACGCCGCCGACGAGGCAGCCAGTACCCCAGGTCAGGCGCGCGCCTACCTGGACGCCGCCTCGACCGAACCGCTGCACCCGGCCGCCAGAACCGTGCTGCTGGCGGCGACCGACGAAGGCTGGGCCGACCCGGCGCGCCTGTATGCCGAGGCCCGCCGGGCAGGGCTGATGCTGGACAACGCCCGGGCCGTCGTCGCCGAATGCCTGGGCGCCAGGCCCGAGGAAGTCGTGTTCACCACGAGCGGCACGCAGGCCATCCACCTCGGCGTGCTCGGGATCACTGCCGGGCGCCGGCGCGTCGGCCGGCACGTCGTGCACAGCGCCGTCGAGCACACCGCAGTGCTGCAGGCAGCCGAGCATGCGGTGCACGGCGACCAGCGCCAGGTCAGCTCGGCACCCGTGGACCGGTACGGCCGGGTCGACGCCGACGAGCTCGTGAGCGCCGTGCGCCCCGACACCGCCCTGGTGTGCCTGCAGGCCGCCAACCACGAGGTCGGCACCCTGCAGCCGGTTGCCGAGGTCGCCGAGCTCCTGTCCGCGGCCGGCCGTCGCGGCGAGGCAGGTGCGGTCCCGTTGCTCGTCGACGCGGCTCAGACCGTGGGACGGTTGCCGCCGCCGGACGGCTGGTCAGCCCTTGCCGCCAGCGCCCACAAGTGGGGCGGCCCCGCCGGTGTCGGCGTCCTGGCCATCCGTCGTGGCACCCGGTACCGCAGCCCGTTGCCCGCCGACCAGCGCCACCATGCTGCTCGATCGCCCGCCACCGTCCCCGGCTTCGACAACGTCCCGGGCGTGCTCGCAGCCGCGGCCGCGCTGGTGGCACGAACGGAAGAGGCCGACGACCTCGACGCGCGGCACCGGACCTGGGTGGCGGAGATGCGAGAGCGGATCCCCGCGCTGGTCCCGGACACCGAGGTGATCGGGCATCCCGAGGAGCGCCTGGCGCACCTCGTCACGTTCTCCTGCCTCTACGTCGACGGCGAGGCGCTGCTCGGCGAGCTGGACCGAGCGGGCGTCGCCGTGAGCAGCGGCTCGTCCTGTGCAGCCGGCGCCGTCGAGCCCAGCCATGTGCTCGCCGCGATGGGCGTGCTCACCCACGGCAACGTCCGTGTGTCGCTGGGCCGTTCCAGCAGCGAGGCCGACGTGCAACACCTCCTCGACGTGCTGCCCGGGGCGGTCCAGCGGGTGAGGGCCATGCTCGGAGCCACCCGGCTCGGCGGGCCAGGGGTCAGCCGGGCGTAGGTCAGCCGGGCGTAGGTCAGCCGGTCGCAGGCTTGTCGACCCGCACCGAGCCTTCCTCCGGCACCAACGCCACCCAGGTCAGCCCCGGAGGGACGAACACCTCCTCACCTGCTCCTTCGAGGGCGAACGACCAGGGAACGTCCTCCTCGGCCTTGGACCAGGTGATCTTCGTGGCCCGGGTGCCGTGCAGCAGCCACCCGGTCCCAGACCCGGTGGTGATCGTCTCGGGCACCGGGTTGCCGGCCGGGTCCAGGTAGCCCGCGTCGCGGGTCTGCACCCGCAGGACCACCACGGTGTCGGCCCGGAACCCACCACCGGCAGCCCCGGTGCCGGACCGGTCCTCGGGTCTGGCCCAGGAGCCTCCGTTCTTCTTGCCCGTGTGGCTCAGGGTGGTGTCCGAGGACGGCGAGAAGCGCATGAGGACCTCACCGGCCCGTCGGCCCTCCGCGGGTGCCGGGCCGAAGGCGAAGTAGTCCTCCGGGACCGCCCCGTCCGGGTCGGCGGCCGTCTGCTGCAGCTCCGCGACGTCGGCGATGACGTTGTAGGGCGAGGGCCGGTCGTCGGCTCGGGTGAAGCCGCCCTCCTCGCCCTCGAACGCAGTCTCGATGCCGGCGCGATCGAGGTCGTTCACCGCCTTGCCGGCACCGCCGGAGGCGACGAGCAGCCCTTGCGTCGGTGCGACGATGCCCACGTCGGAGGAACGGACCGAGCGAACGGGTCCCACCGACAGCGTCCCGCGCGTGCCGGCCAGCCGGCTGTGCAGCATGACCGCGAGCCGAGTCAGCCCACCCTCGACGAGCTCTTCGACGACCACGTCGGCGCTGTCCAACCCCACCTGGGGGGTGGCGTTCGCGGTGTTGTCGACCTTCACCACCACCACCTGCCCGGACGGCTCGTCCTCGCCACTGACGCCGGTGAGCGGCCAGGGCTCGGCTACCACCGGGTCCGGCGAGGCCTCCTCCGGGTCCGGGCCCGGCCCGGAGTCCCCCAGGCGAGGAGCCAGGAAGAGCCCGCCTACGAGGAGGGCGACGCACACGGCCAGGACGGCCACGACCTTCCTCGTCGCGCCGCTCACGTCGACTCACCACGGCCGGCTGCGGCCTGAGCGCCGTCGCTGCAGAGCCGCACGGCGTACCCCGGGGTGCCGTCGCGCTGGACCACCTCACCGAGGTACTCGTGGCCGGTCATCCGGCACCAGGCGGGCAGGTCCGAGCGGGCCGCGGGATCCTCGGCGACCACCAGGACGTGGGCGCCGGCGAGAAGCGTCCGCACCTGGCGCGCGAGCTCGATCACCGGGAGCGGGCACCGCATCCCGCGGCAGTCCAGGACCGTCGCGAGCTCCGACGTCGCCTCGTCGGGGACGGCGGCCATCAGCGGTCGCCGGCGCCCGCGCGGGCCGCCTGCTCAGCGAGCTGACGGTGCAGGTGGGCGTCCACGTCGGCCGCCGCGGCCTCCCCGAACGCAGCACCCAGGCGTTCGAGCAGGTGGGCGGGGTCGAGCCGGTACTCCTGGGTGCCGACCGTCTCGATGACGTACGCCGCCAGCACCGCACCGATCTCCGCGCAGCGCCGGGGGGAGACGCCCCAGGCCAGCCCGGCCAGGTACCCCGCGCGGAATCCGTCGCCGACGCCGGTCGGGTCGGCCAGCTCGTCGGGGACGGCCACGCCGACGCGGACCGGCTCGCGCCCAGCCTGCTCCACCATGGCGCCGTTCGAGCCGAGCGTCGTCACCCGCGTACCGACGCGGGCGAGGATGTCGTCGCTGGACCAGCCGGTCTTCTGCTCGGTGAGGGCAGCTTCGTACTCGTTGGTGAACAGGTAGGCAGCCCCGTCGATGAGCAGGCGCAGGTCCGCCCGGTCCATCCGGGGCAGCTGCTGCGAGGGATCGGCGGCGAACGGGATCCCGCGAGCACGGCACTCGTCGGTGTGCCGGAGCATCGCGGCCGGGTCGTCCGCGCCGATCAGCACCAGGTCCAGCCCGCCGACCTCGGCGGCCAACGGGCCCAGCTCGATGAGGGATGCCTCGGCCATGGCGCCCGGGTAGAAGGACGCGATCTGGTTGTGGTCGAGGTCGGTCGTGACGACGAACCTCGCCGTGTGGTGCCGGTCGGAGTAGTGCACATGTCGGCAGTCCACGCCGTTGCGCTCCAGCCATGAGCGGTAGTCCTCGAAGTCGTGACCCACCGCGCCGACCAGGTAGGGCCGCAGACCGAGGCAGGCCAGGCCGAAGGTGATGTTAGCCCCGACGCCGCCTCGTCGGACGTCGAGGTCGTCCACGAGGAAGGACAGGGAGACCCGGTCCAGCTTGTCGGCCACCAGGGAGTCCGTGAACCGGCCGGGGAACGTCATGAGGTGGTCCGTCGCAACGGAGCCGGTGACGGCGATCTGCACGCGCACACGGTACTCAGCCACGAGGGTGAGCCCCGCTGACTCGCGGGGCCCTGGCTGCCGGGCTAGTGGAAGGAGTCCCCGCAGGCGCAGGAGCCGGTCGCGTTCGGGTTGTCGATCGTGAAGCCCTGACGCTCGATGGTGTCGACGAAGTCGATCGTGGCGCCGCCCAGGTACGGCGCGCTCATCCGGTCCACCACGACGGAGACGCCACCGAAGTCGTGCAGGACGTCACCGTCGAGCTGACGCTCGTCGAAGAACAGCTGGTAGCGCAGCCCGGAGCATCCTCCGGGCTGGACGGCGACACGCAACGACAGGTCGTCTCGCCCCTCTTGCTCCAGCAGGGTCTTCACCTTGGAGGCGGCGTCGTCGGTGAGGACGACGGATTGCTGCTCGGACTGAACCGTCATCGTGGTGCTGCTCCCTCGGGCGGGGCGGTCGGGTGACACTGCTCATGCTGACACACCGACGGCGGGGATGCCACGGGACGAGCTGGGAACGATCAACGCGGGGCCCACGTCCGGCAGACCCGCTCGACCACGTCGGCGAGCGCCTCGTGGGGCCGCTGACGCGCCGCCTCGGCACCGAGCAGCTGGCGCAGGCCGTAACCGGCATCCACCCCGGCTGCCCGCAGCTCCCGGGCCCCCACCTGCACGTCCCCGGCCACCACCACGCACGGCACTCCGGCGGCGCCGGCGCGCCCGGCGACCCCGGTGAGCACCTTGCCGTCGAAGGAGGCCGGGTCCACCCGGCCCTCACCGGTGATCACCAGGGATGCCCCGACCAGCGCCTCCGGCAGCCCAGCAGCACGCATGACCAGATCGATGCCGGGCTCCAGGGAACCCCCCAGCAGGAGCAACCCGTACCCGAGGCCGCCGGCGGCGCCGGCACCCGGCCTGGCGGCCGTGGGGGCGTCGAGGCCGTGCGCGAAGTGGGTGAGGTAGCCGTCGACCGGGATGAGCCGTTCGGGCTCGATGCCCTTCTGCGGCCCGAAGACGTTGGTCGCCCCGCGCAGCCCGAGCAGCGGGTTGGTGACGTCGCTGGCGCCCACGAGGACGACGCCGGCCACCGCGGCCCGCGCCGCACCGAGGTCGACCGAGTGAACGCCCTCCAGACCTCGCGCGCCGTGGCGCAAGGCGCCATCCGGGTCGGCGGTGGCACCGAGCGCGGCGAGCAGCCCGGCACCGGCGTCGTTCGTCCCGCTTCCCCCGAGTCCGACGACGACCCGTCCGGCACCGGCATCGATGGCGACCCGCACCAGCTGCCCGACGCCGAAGGAGGTGGTGGCCTCGGCGATGCCCGCCTCCGGCTGCCCGCCCGACACCGCACGCGGCAGCAGGTCGATGCCACACGCCTGCGCCGACTCCAGGTAGGCCGTTGGGACGTCCCCGGGCACGAGGAGCACGGTGGCTGGGACGTCGGCACCCAACGGTCCGGTCACGGTCGTGCCATGCACCTTGCCGCCAAGTGCCGCGTGCAACGCGTCGACGAATCCGGGCCCGCCGTCGGCCAGGGGAACCGTGAGCACCTCGTCGCGAGGGCGACGACGGCGCCACCCGTCCGCCATGGCTGCGGCGGCCTGGGGCGCACTCAGCGTGCCCGCGAACTTGTCCGGGGCCATCACCACCCGCAACGCGGCCTCCTCGGGGCTGGGCGTAGGACGTGAGTCTGCCGCAGCCGCTGGTCTGGCACCCGCAGGGGCTGGTCGGCTGCGACACGACGTCGGCCGTCCGACATGACACGATGGACCAACCATGAGTGACACGACGATCACTGCGGCTACCGGGACCAACGACCCCGACGACGCGTCCGGCCGGGTCTCGCTGCTGCTCCTCGGCCAGCGCGCAGACCCGGCGAGCGAGCGCGGCGTGGACTGCCCGGGCGAGCTCCCGGCACCGAGCGACCCCGACCTCGTGGAGCGGGCAGCACTGGCCAAGCGGGCTCTGGGCGAACGCGTGTTCGTCCTGGGGCACCACTACCAGCGTGACGAGGTGATCCAGTTCGCCGACGTGACTGGTGACTCGTTCAAGCTGGCGAAGGAGGCTGCGGCCCGCCCCAAGGCGGAGTACGTCGTGTTCTGCGGGGTCCACTTCATGGCCGAGAGCGCCGACATCCTGACCTCTGGGGACCAGCGGGTGGTCCTGCCCGACCTTGCCGCCGGCTGCTCGATGGCCGACATGGCGCGTCTGCAGCAGGTGCAGGAGGCCTGGGAGCGCCTGGACGATGCCGGCGTGGCAGCCGATGTCGTCCCGGTGACTTACATGAACTCCTCCGCGGACATCAAGGCCTTCTGCGGCCGCAACGGTGGTGCGGTGTGCACGTCCAGCAATGCCGAGCGCGCGTTGCGGTGGGCCTTCGAGCAGCGGGCCGACGGCCAGGGCAAAGTCCTGTTCCTGCCCGATCAGCACCTCGGACGCAACACCGCCGTGCTCGAGCTGGAGCTTGGGCTCGCGGACTGCGTCGTCATCGACCCGCACAAGCCGGACTTCGGTGTGAGCGACGAGGAGCTCCGCGCTGCTCGCATGCTGCTGTGGCGCGGGCACTGCTCGGTCCACGGCAGGTTCACCGCCGGGTCGGTCGCCGACGTGCGAGCACGCGTCCCGGGGGTTCAGGTGATCGTGCACCCGGAGTGCACTCACGATGTCGTCGCCCTGGCGGACCATGTCGGCTCGACCGAGGCGATCATCCGGACGATCCGCGAGGCGCCTGCGGGGTCCGCCTGGGCCGTGGGCACTGAGCTGAACCTCGTTCGACGGCTTGCTCAGGAGCACCCGGACAAGACGGTGGTCTTCCTGGACGAGGTCGTCTGCTTCTGCTCGACCATGAACCGGATCGACCTGCCGCACCTGGTCTGGGCTCTGGAGAGCCTGGCTGCCGGCTCGGTCGTGAACCAGGTCGTCGTCGACGAGGACACGGCGCTGTGGGCGAAGGTGGCCCTGGACCGCATGCTGGCGCTCCCCGGTGCCTGACGGGAAGACCTAGGCAGGAACGTGGCGATCGAAGGCCCGGCCCCCGACGGCAAGACGATGCTCACCGTCGTCGACGCGGCAGACCTCCGCTGCTGGCTGGCGGTGGAGCACGGCCGGAAGAGGGGGGTGTGGCTGGTTCGTGCCCGGCCCGGCTCGGACCACCCGGCGCTGGACTACGAGGACATGATTGCCGAGCTGCTCTGCTTCGGCTGGGTGGACGCGACCGTGAGAGTGCTCGACGAACGGCGCTCGCTGCTGTGGATCTCCCCTCGGCGCAAGGGCAGCGTCTGGTCCGGGCCCAACAAGGTGCGGGTGGCCAGGCTGGCCGACGCGGGGAGGCTGTCCGAGGCTGGTATAGCCGCGGTCGAGAGAGCCAAGGCCGACGGCTCTTGGACGGTACTCGACGGGCCCGAACGGTTGGTGGTGCCGCCCGACCTGGCGGCCGCCTTCGCCGCAGCCCCGTCGGCGCAGGCCGCCTTCGACGCTCTCACGCCTTCGGCGCGCAAGCAGTACCTCGGGTGGATCGCGATGGCCAAGACGGACGCGACCCGGGCGAGGCGCGTCGAAACCACGATCGAACGGTGCGCTGATGGCCTTCGACCGTGAGCCCCGCGGGGAATCGCGCTGCAACGGCGAGCACCTCGGTGGCGGGGTCGGCGGCCTTCCCAGCGCGAGCCGCTGGAGCCGGCGAGGTCCGCACCGCCTGCCTGAGGTTTGACGCCGCTGCAGGACGGGCACGCTCGCGTCGACCAGATCCATCCTCGACGCGAGGCATTCACCATGACGAGCACGACCCCGCTGACGTCCAGGCACGCCAGGGTGCCGTTCCTGCGCACCATCCCCCTGCGGCTGCGCGGATCGCTGGACGGACGCCAGGGGCGGCCGGCCAGCGTCGAGGGCATCGTTGCGACGGCGACCCTGCACCGGTTGCAGACGACCTTCGCCGATGCTGCGGACGCGCCCCTGCACACCCGTCTGAGCGAGATGCGCGGCAACCTGGAGCTGATCGCCGGAATCAGCGGCCCAGGAGGCGAGCTGGGACGGGCCGAAGGCGAGCTGGGACGGGCCGACGAGCGCCTGGCTGAGGCGCAACGTCGCCTCGAGCTCGCGCTCAGCGCCGGCGTCGAGGACGCCGTTCGTCTGGGTGAGCAGGAGCTCCCCATCGCGTTGATCACCGCTCGACGGGCGCGCGAGTTCCGCGCCCGTGTCCGCCACGCCCGGCACCGAGTCGAGGACGAGAAGACCGCGGCCGCCGACCACCGCACCACGCTGGCACGGGCGCATCAGCGCGTGGAGAGCGACCGCGCGGCCGCCGCCTCCGAGGTGCTGGGGCTGCACGCGCAGGCGTCCGCCTCGGCCGCCACCTACCTCCCCGCCGCCGAGCGGCACCATCCGAGCCCTGTAGCCCTCGGAGCGGCTGCGGCTGAGCTTCTCCCACGCCTGCCGGGCTGGGCGTCGGCCCGCAACGTGAAGGAGACCTCGTGACCACCACTGCTGCTCTGGAGCACCGCTCCACCAGGGTCGACTTCGACGACCCACACGCAACCGCGCCGTCCAGCTGGGAGCACGGCTGGGACGTGCTGCTGCTGTTCTTCATCATGGTGGGAGACCTCACGGCCTTCTCGATCATCCTCCAGGAGGCTGTCCCCACGAGCACGGCGCTGCTTACCCTGCTGGTCGTGGCGTTCACCGCCGCCGCGGTGCTGCTCATGCACAAGGCGGGGGAGTTGCAGCGTGCCTTCAAGTCCGGCACAGCCGCCCACGGACGATGGCTGCACCGCAGCCTCATAGGCCTGTGGCTGGCGCTGGGACTCGGGGCCTTCACCTTCCGGTTGGCCACCGAGTACACCACCCTCACTACGACCTCCGGCTTCGCGCGGCAATCCGCCGTGGTGAGCTCCTCAGGGTCGCAGCTCCTGCTCGGGCCGGAGGTGCTGCCGCTGTCACTGCTGCTCCTCTTGCTCTTCCTCGCTGGTGGTGTGGGCGCGTTCGCCATCGGCTACGTCAACCACAACCCACGACGCAGCGCACTGCTGCGGCTGCACCGCTGGACCGACAGGGCCGAGCGCCGACTTCGCCGGGCCGAGCGTTGGCGCGACCGCCGCAGTCGCCAGACACTCGAGCTCACCCACGAGGTGACGGTGCGTGAGGCCGAACAGCATGCGCGGCTCACGATAGTGGCAGGCGAGGCGCAGCGGCTGCGCGAGGCCGGCACCTTCGCCATGAGTGCAGGCGCCCAGGATCTCGCCTCCTTCCCCGGGGCCGCCGACGCACTGGCCGCACTCGAGGCAGCACACGCAACGCACGCGGCCGTGCTGGCCGAACGACCGCTGCCGATCGCGGACCTGCAGCACGACTTGGACCACCTGAACGCCGACGCCGCCGCCACCAAGCACCTGCTCGGACTGCGAATGGCCGCCGACGTGGCGGAAGGGGCGCCGCCGACGAGCAGCATCAGCGAGGCGGAGGCAGCACTGGCCGAGGCGCTGGCCGAGCGAGACGCCCGGGCCGCTGCGCTGGCGGCAGACGCCCCTGCTGGTGTCGAGAAGCAGGTCAGCACACTGGTCGCGGACGCCGACGCCCTGAAGCAGATCATCCGGGTCAGGTTCGCCGCAGCAGCGGGAGAACCGCCGGCCACGAACGCGCTGCTCCCGAACCCCTCGAAGGATCCCGAGGACGCCCGATGAGCACCACTGACCACGCCGACGGGCTCTGGCCCTCCACGACCACACCCGAGCAGCACCTGGAGACGACCATGGACAGTGTTCGCCACCCCTTCACGAACGCTCAGCGCGCCGGCCGTGCGAGCGCGGCCGATCCCTTCGAACGCCGGTCTGCCGCCCTGCACCGGGAGATCGAGGCGCTGATCGCCAACCACGCGATCGACGAGGGCACCTGGGGTGCGCTCGACCGGCTGATCGACCACTGGCGGGACGCGGCCGAGGCCGAGCTGCGCAGCGCGCACGAGAGGACGACCGCCGATCTCCAGCGCAAGGAACGCGCCGCCCAGCTGCGGCTGGACGCGGCTGAGGCACGCGTGGACGCCGCCCGGGCACGGGTGGAAGAGCTGCACCGGCGGCGCGAGGAAGCGGCCGCCCTGCTCCGCCGCGGCCTGGTGGGACGCGACCGGGTCGGTGGGCCCGGGCCGGGGGCCCCGTCCGGAACAGATACTCGCATGCACAAGGACCGCGGCCCGCTGGGCGACGTGGCATGAGCGGCCCGCCACACCGCCCGGCTGGGAAGGCGGTGCTCGGGCTGGCGGGCTTGGCCGGCGTCGCGCTCGTCCTGTCAGGCTGCGGTAGCCTGACCACCGCGGCTGCTCCCGAGGACGTCGCTGCTGGCTCCTCCACGGGCACGCCCGCCCGGGTCGACTGCGAGCTACCTGATGGCGCGATCGCGATCGCCGGAGTGGGTCGCGCCGGGATGCCCGCGGTACAGGCCACGCCGGGGTTGAGTGCCGTTCTCGAGCACGCCCAGGCCAGCGGTGCCACGTTGACCGTGCTGGACACCGACGCCGATCCCACCGTCCTCGGCAGCGACTCCTTCGCCGTCGATGGCAACGACCGGTATCAGGCGAAGCATGCCGAGCAGAAGGTAGGCCAGGTCGAGGCCCTCCTGGCCGGATCCACCCCCGATGCAGCCGAGGCCGACCCGCTCGCGGCGCTTACCGACGCGGCCCGTGCGGTGCACGCCAGCACGCCGACAGGCACGGTGGTGCTCATGGACTCCGGCTTGGGCACGCGCGGAGCGCTCGACTACGCCCAGGACGGCTTGCTGCTGGCCGAGCCGGCCGAGCTCGCCCAAGCGCTGGCGAGCGCCGGCCAGCTCCCGGACCTGAACGGACTCGCCGTGGTCCTCATCGGCATCGGCGAGACCGCCGATCCACAGGGCTCGCTGGACACCGCGACCCGCGAGCGACTCATACGCCAGTGGACGACGCTCACCGAGGCTGCCGGAGCCTCATGCGTGGCGGTGGACGACACGCCGATGTCCGCCGCCCCAGCTCCCGGCTTGCCGACCGTGACACCAGTGACGGTCCCGGACCCCGCGCCGCTGCGGATCAGCAGCGAGACACCGCTTGCGCTGCGCGCCGACAAGGTGGCGTTCGTCTCAGACAGCGCCGACCTCCTGGACCCGACGGCCGCCGAGCAGGCGCTGGAGCCGATCGCGGAGCAGCTCGTCGCGACCGGCGCGGACGCCGAGCTGGTGGGCACGACCGCGACCGACGGGACGCCGGAGGGTCGGCGCCGACTGTCCGAGCAGCGCGCGGCGACGGTGCAGCAGGTGCTCGTGGGTCTCGGCGTGCCTGCCGACCGGCTCACCGCGAGCGGCGTCGGGACGGATCACCCTGCGCACGTGGACGACACTCGTCCCGACGGCACCCTCAAGCCCGGCCCCGCAGCCCAGAACCGGGCCGTGTTCGTCACTGTGCTCGGCTGAGACGCCCTCGCCCACGGCCCACGCCTGGCATCGGTGAACGGTGACCACCAGGACTGGGAGCCGATCGGGCCGAGGAGCTCGACGGATCCGGTTGACGTGGTTCGGGCAGGAGTCGAGCATCGGATGAGCCGCCGCGTCGCGTCGGTGACAGCACCGGCACCGCAGGAGGCTCTGGTGGGGACATCCGGCAACCCAACGCTCCCCTTGGGGCTCGAGCGCGAGCTGGCGACCGAGCTCGCCCGAGCCGGCGCGGTCGACGCCGCACCCGAGGAGCTGGTGCTCTTCGACGTCACCGCCGAGGACTACTGGGCCGACCCGCAGGCCGTCCTCGATCCGAAACGGCGCGACGAAGCGGTCGGCTTCGGCATCGACGCCGCGCTGGTGACGCCACTGCTGCTCGCGATCGCGACACCGGTGGTGCGCTACCTGGCCGCCCAGGCGGGCGAGGCGATCAAGGAGGCCGCCGGTCCGCGGCTGACCGGGCTGCTGCGGCGGTGGCTACGCCTGGAGGACGCGCCACCAGCCGGGGCGGACGAACCGTCGGTGACGCTGACCGCCGAGCAGGCCGGCCACGTCCGCGACATCGCGCTGGAGCAGGCGACGGCACTGGGGCTGGAAGAGGGTCAGGCGAGGCTGCTGGCCGACGCGGTGGCCGGGAGGGCGCTGGCCGGGGGCGGCTAGACCCGTGACGACGGAGACCACGCCCCACACCCTGGCGACCCTGCCGACGCCGACGACCGGCCGGGTGCTCGTGCTGGCGCTGGCGCTCGCCGCGATCGGCGGCTTCGCCGGGAACGCCGTCCACACCGCGGTGTACGGCGAGGCCTGGATCGACGAGCTGAATCGCTGCGTCGAGCTGATCGGGCTGCCGGCCGGTGCCGACGTGGCGACGGACCTGGCCGCCAACGCGGCGCTGCAGGTCTGCCGCGGCGAGTCCGAACGCCTGCGCGGCGCGCTGCAGCTGGCCGGATGGGTCGGGATCGCCCTCGTCTCGCTGGCGGTGGTGCTGCTGGCGCCCGTGGTCATCCGGCGCCGCCGAGGTCTTCGCGCCCTCAGCCCGGCGCTCGTCGGCGTCCGCGACCACGTCGGGACGCTGGGTTCGTCGATGGGGCTGCGCGAGCCGCCGAAGGTCGAGCTCGGGCGCAGCGGGCAGCGCGACGCCTTCTGCTACGGGGCGCCCGGGCGGCCGGTGCTCGTCCTGCCACCGGCGATCGCCGTGCGCGTCGGGAGGGCGGATCTCTTCGACCCGGTGGTGCGACACGAGCTGGCGCACGTGCGGCACCGCGACGTGTCGCTGGCGTGGCTGGCGCGCTCGTTCCTCCTGGTGGCCGGGGTGAGCGCGACCATCCCGATGGCGACCACCGTCGTCGGGGCACCCATCGGGGCGGCCACGGACTACCTCTGGCGCGTCGTGGTGCTCGTGGCGCTGGGCTTCCTCGTGGCCCGATCGGTCCTTCGGACCCGCGAGCACCTCGCGGACCTGGCCGCCGACCAGCCCGAGTCCCGCGAGTCCAGCGAGACCGGAGGCGAGGCTGCGGGCGGCGACGAGCTGGCGGGCGGGCTGCGCGCGCTGCTGAGTCGCAGCGCCATGCGACCCGTGCCCGGCGGGTGGCGGCGCTGGGTCGCGCACCACCCGACGCCGGCCGAGCGGGTGGCGGTCCTGGACCACCCGCCCGCGATCGCCCGCACCGGCTTCGCTGAGGGATTCCTGCCCGCGTTCTTCGCGGCGGTGGCTGCACCCGCGGTGCTGACCATGGCCACCTCGCTGCTGACGGGGACGTCGAGCCAGCTGGAAGCCTTCGGCCTGACCGCCGCCGCGGTCGGGCTGGCGCTGGGCGGCTCGGTCGGCGTGGCTGCCTGGCGGGCGGCCAGCCTGGAGGCGTCCACCGGCGAGCCGCTCCTGCACGATGCCGCCCTCGCTGCCGGCGTCGGCCTGGGGATCGCGGCGGGCGAGCTGGCAGCGCCGCAGAACTCGTGGACGGGGGCGACCGCGGGCCTGACGATCTGGGCGTTGCTCGTGCCGGGGCTGCTGGCAGCCGGTGCCACGACGCTGGTCTGCGGGCTCGCCCGAGCATCGGCGGGGCGGGTGCCCCGGGTGTGGTGGATCGTGCTCGCCACCTCGGTCGTCCTCGGCTTGCCCTTGTGGGCTGCCTGGGTGGTGCGGCTGCCCGACGCGCTGGGGGTGGCATTCCTGCCGATCGCGCTGGTGTTCGGCCTGCAGGGCTGGGTGCCGGTCCTCGTGGTCCTGGCCATGGTCGGGGTCGCGACCCTGAGCAGGGGGAACCGGGCCTGGGGTGACCTGGCGGTCGGGGCCTTGGCCGGAGTGGTGGCCGGTGGCGTGCTGGTGGCGATCCGCCTGAGCCAGGCCCCGCTGGCCACCGACGGCGAGAAGATCGCCTTCTTCCACCTCGTGCTCGAGCTCACCATCGGCGCCGCCGTCGTGGCAGCCGCGGCGTTGAGCGTGCTCGGTGGTCCCCGTGGTGCCGCAGCGGGCCTGGTGGCGCTACCGGCGGCGACCGTGGCCTGCCTGGGCGCCTTCCTCGTGCTCAACACGGCGCGGGGAGGCAGCGTCGACGGGCCGTTCCTGGAGTCGCTGCTGCACCCGACGCTCGTGGTGGGTGCGCTCGGGGTGGTGGTCGTGGCGCTGCTCGGGCTGCTGCCGGGCGGGGCAAGCAGGCGGCCGGCGACCGGGTCGTCCATGGTCCTGGCGGGGGTGGCGGCACTGGTGGGTGGCTTGCTGCTGGTCCTCAGCGGCCCCTTCCTGCTCCCCGACGCCTCCGAGGCCGGGGTCATCGGCGTCGGGGGCGGCATCTCGGGGACGCCGGGGACCGATGGGACCGCTGGGGCCGAGAGCCCGTCGGGAACGGATGGGACGGCGAGCGCCACGCCCACCCAGACACCCGAACCGACCGAGAGTACGCCGACAGGCCTGGACCCCTCGCCCGAGGAGTACCTGACGCTCGTCCCCGTGCTGGACACGCAGGTCCTCACCATCACCGGGATCGTCGACACCGCGGCCTCCTTGGCCGCCTCGGCAGAGTCCGCCGACCTGCTGCGTTCCGAGGTTGCGCCGTCCCTCGCCGAGCTGGGCGAGCAGGTGGAGGGCATCACGCCGTCCGACCCGGCGACCGCCGACGCCCACGACCACCTCCGCCGGACCGTCGCTGCCCTCCGGGGCTATCTCGACGCCGTCATCGCCTTCCACGAGGGCACCGACCCGACCGCGGCCGGCACGGCGGCGCTGCGTCGTTCCGAGGAGGTCGACGCCTACAACGCTTGGACCTTCGCCCTGGTCGGCCTCAACGCCGGCTGACCTCGGCCGGGCGTCGACCAGGGGGGCCGCTCCCACTGCGACCGAGACCGGCGGTGATCGGTCGCCGGTGTGCTGGGCCGGTTCGACCCGCCCGCCGGGATGGCGCAGCTGCATCAGGCCGGGCCGCTCAGGATCGCTCTCGATGCCGACGCCGCGCCCATGGACCTGGCGGTGATGGTGCCGGCACAGCAGCACGAGGTTGTGCAGGGCGGTCTCACCGCCGTCGGCCCAGTGCCGGCCGTGGTGGGCGTCGCACCACTCCGGGGTGCGCGAGCACCCCCGCCACACGCACCCACCGTCGCGGACCCGCAGGGCCCGCAGCATCGCCGGGGTGGCCAACCGGCTCGACCGGCCGACCGCCAACGGCAACCAGCCACCACCGGCCAACGCCCTGGCGACGACCGGCACCACCTCGGCATCACAGAGCAGTCGACGAGCCTGCTGCATCGGCAGCACCCCACCCGTCCACGGCAGCACGACGCTCGCCCCGCGCGCCCGCAGCTCCGCCTCGTCGATCACCAGGCTCACATGCGGGCGTTGCCCACCGCTGTCCGGCAGGCCGCCGGAGTCCAGCGCCCGCCGGGCCAGCTCCACCAGGGCGTCCAGCCGCAGCCGGCGCATCCCTCGAATGTCGTCGGCGCCGGTACGGGTCATCAACGGCAGCAGTGCCGCCGTCAGCGTCTCTGCGGACTCAGGGTCGAGGGTGCCGTCGAGGAAGCCAACGCCGTCGAGTCCGCTCGACAGGCTCACCCCGGCCTGCTCCACCTGCCTGCGAGCTCGCTGGTCGGCGGCGACCGGGTCGGTGAGCGCCCAGACCCTGCGCGTCGCAACCCGCACCGCGCGGGGGTCGGCATGCTCGGCCAGCCGCACCAGGATCGGCTCAGCCAGCTCCGCATGCACCTCCCCGACCCGATGCACCACTGCGGCCACCGCCGAGGCGTGCCGCCCGGTGATCCGCCCCGCGCCCAGCGACTCGCGCGTGGCCGGGAGGTGGTCGCGCAGCGCTCGGGACGTGCGCACGAGGTCGCCTGCCGCCGGCCCCCCGGCCCGCGTGTGATCACGCAACCAGGCGCTCGTCGAGCCTCGCCCCAGCTGCTGCGCCCCACCGACGGCGTCGAAGGCGCCCACCGCATCCAGCAACGCCGCGTGCAGCTGGGAGCCCATCCGGTGCAGCACCTGGATCCGCTCGGCCAGCTCGTCCACCGGCGAGGCGGCCACGTCCTCGGCCAGCACCCGCCGAACGCCACGGACCAGGTCTGGGAGCGGCCCCGCGAGCACCTCGGGCGTCGCCTCCAGCACGCTGCTCGAACTCATGTTCGAATACTACGCAGCCCCCCGACACAACCTCGCCGGGGCAGCCGGCCCCTAGGGGATACGCCTGGTCACCTCGCACTTGCGAGCAGTGTCCCTGCCCGCCTGCCCGTCGCAGACGTCGCGCGCCTTGCCGCCGTCGAGCTTGTCGCTGCCGCCGCCTGCCTTCAGCAGGTCCTTGCCGTCGCCGCCACACAGCAGGTCCGACCCACCCTTGGACACGATCACGTCGCGACCACCGAGGGCGACGATGACGTCTGCCTTGCCCGTGCCTCGGATCGTGTTGGGGCCCGCGTCGCCGACCTTGGTCGCGGTCTTGCCGAAGCACCGGTAGCCGAGCCCGGTGGTCGCCTCGATGGCACCCATGTCGTACTCCGTGCTCGATGGCAGCCCGTCACCGTCTTGGACCTTGGCGCCGAGGATGTCGCGGGGGACCCCGAGCGGCGACGGGCACGCGTCGGTGGCGGGCGAGGCGGCGTCGGGGACGAATGCCGAGTTGGCCGTGCTCACGAAACCGGGGTCACCGACGACCGCGTCCGGAAGGCCGAAGCCGGCGCTCGTCTCCAGGTTGCAGCTGCCGGTGATCGCGCCGCCGGTCAGCACGTTCGTCGTCGCGATGACCCGCGAGACGCTGCCCGTGGCGCTGCCGTCCAGGTCGAACCACGCAGCCTGAGTGCCGCCCGGGTTCGCCACCGTTGCCCCCGTCACGGTCAGGTCGGCAGTGTCCTTGGCGGTGAAGCTGCCGTCACCGGACGCCGATGAGTCGTGCCCGAGGATCATGGCCGCCCGTACTGTCACGCGGCTGCTGCCGACTGCCTCCACCGCCTGCGCACCCACCGACGCGGTGTTGTCGAGGAAGGCCGTTCGCGAGGTGGTCACATCGGCGTTCTGGACGTACACGGCCCCACCGTTGGTGGCGCTGTTGTCGCGGAACTCCGAGCAGTACGTCTCCAGCTCGAGGTCTGCACCTCGGCAGCCGCCGGCACCGATGGTGGCGGGCGAAGAGAAGAATGCGCCGCCACCAGTCACCGCGCTGTTCGACATGAGACGGACGCCGTCCAGGGTGACCGGCTCGGAGAAGATGGTGTAGATCCCTCCACCGCTGCTGCTGGACGTGTTGTCCGCGATCTTCACCGGCAGGTACTCCCCGCCCACGCGGGCCCCGTCGGCATCCAGCACCGCGTCCGTGGACGCGTACACGCCCGCGCCGAGGCCGCCGGTGTTGCCGGCGACTGCCGCCCCGGCGTTCAGATCGACCACCGTGGTGGTGCCCGGGTTGTTCACCGCCAGGATGCCGGCACCGTTGCCGCCGACGTTCTTGCGAACGGCGCCGCCGTCGTCGACCCGAACCGTGCCGTTGAGCAGGTAGAAGCCGGCCCCGAAGTTCGCCTCGTTCCCGACCACGGCGCCACCGTCGCGGACCGCCGCCGTGGACCCGACCGAGCCCAGCTCCACGAACACCCCGCCGCCCCGATTCGCACCGTTCCCCTGGGTCGAGGTGCCGATGGTGGACTTGGCTCCAGCGACGGTGAGCAGCGCTCCGTCGGTCAGGTGGACGCCGCCACCGTCGGCCGTCGCATCGTTGTCCACCACGCGTGAGCCGTTGCGCACGATGACGCGCGAGGTTCCACCAGTGGCGTGGATGCCGGCACCGTCCGTGGCGGTGTTGCCCTCCACGCGGGAGCCGTCGTCGAGGACGACACGTCCTCCACCGGCCAGGGAGATGCCCCCCCCGTTCGTGGCCGCCGTGTTGTCGATCACTCGCGCGCCGTTGATGAGTGTCGCGGAAGCCGCTTCCTCGACGACCAGGCCACCGCCGGAGCCCGGGCTGCTGCCATTGCGGATGATGGCGCCGTCGAGCACGAGGTCGCTCCCAGTGACGCGGACGTTGCCCTCGGCACTGTTGCCGGTCTCGATGGTGATGCGCTCCAGCCGAACCTGTGCGCCGCCGACGATCTCGACCACCGCGTCGACGGTCGAGGCGGGGTTGCGCTGCAGGATGACGTTGGTGGCCGCAGCCCGCTTCGTCGGCTTGCAGGAGGCTGTGCCCTGCACGACGTCCAGATCCTTCAAGAGGTTGTAGTTGACGTCGGGGGTCTGAGCCGTGTGCACGCCGGGGGCGACATAGACCGTCCCGCCATCAGGCGCCGCGCTCACGGCATCCTCGATGGTGGCGTACTCGCACGACACACCGTCCAGCCCTGCGACGCCCAGCACCTGGGCGTCGACGCGGGTCGAGGTGTCGCTGGACCTCCCCGTGGGCAGCTCCCCGGCCGCCCGTTCGGCCCGGGTGTTGGCCGCAGCCGCCCGCTGGGCGCGGCGTGCCCCCGGTGGCGTGTCGGCATCGGCCTGGTCCGACCCGTCCTGGGCGGCAAGCTCCTGCGGCGTGAGCCGGGCAGCCGTCGCAGCGTCTGGTGAATCGGCAGCCTCGTCGGCCTCGACCTGACGCGCGACCGCAGGGTCCAGCGGATCCACCGGCTCGACCGCGGCACTCGGCACCGCCATCGCAGCCACCATCGCCGTGAGCAGTCCCAGCCTGATGCTCGCTCGTCGGCCCACCATGCCGTCACCACCCAGAGATCGCCGAACAGAAGCGGCTCGAAGCATGCCGCATCGCTCAGACCAGGACAAGGGGGTCGTTCGACTCCGGCGGCGGCACCGCGCGTGGCCTTCGGGCTCTTCGCCGTCGACCTGGCGTCGGACGTCTCGAACGACGACCAGTTCGGCACCACGCTGCCCGGCAAGGCCGGCAAGGTGCTGATGTCCGAGGACGTGAGCTTCGCACCCGACGGGCGCCGCCACCGACACCGTCGAGCTCGAAGGCACCAGCTACGTGACGAACGACGCGTTCACCGTGTTCTGGAGGGACACCGCAGCCAACAACGACGTCTTCGTCTACGCCCGGTGGGCCTACCGCGCCCCGTGATGCCTTCGACCCGATCGAGGCTGTCCCGGCCCTGAGACCCTGGCGCAGGGAGCAGCGCTGCGGCATCCTGGCAGGACGCCGGCAGCACCCAGGACGCTGGCAGCACCGAGGGGGAGCACGTGATGCACACCTGGCAGCGCCGGATCGCCGCCGCACTCCCGGCCGTCGTCCTTATGGGCGGGACCCTGCTCACCCCAGCCTCGGCCAAGGTCACCGCCGGGGACTTCCCGAGCAAGGACGTAGTGCGCAGCGTCCTCGACATGAAGGGCAAGATCACCCGCATCGGATACCGGCCCAGTCACCGGACGACCGACTGCCAGGGGAAGCCGTCGTTCCCGAAGCCCGCCGGCGCGGCCCCCACGGATGCGCTCCGGGGCTCGGGGAAGAAGACGACGTGGTCCTCGGCCAAGGGCATGCGCTACTGGTCGCAGAGCGCCAAGCCGCAGCTGAGCGGCACCAGCATCGTGTTCGAGTACGCGAAGGCGAAGAAGGCCAAGCGGGCCCACCAGCGCGTGAAGGCCGCGGTGCAGGAGTACCGCCGTTGGCAGGTCGCCGAGGGATGCCACCGCTATGTCGTCCAGAAGCGCACGTACCTCGGCAAAGCCGACGGGCTCGGCGGGCCGGCCTTCACCTACCGCCAGCTCGAGGGCGACCTCGGGACCAGCGCCGCGCGCACCCAGGTAGTCCGCATCAAGAACCGGATCGTGATGGGCCACGTCTACCGCTTCTACGACCCGGCGGACGAGCCGAGTCGGTTCCGGTACCCCAGCGACGCCAAGACCCGGGCATTCACGAAGAAGGCCGTGCGGGCCGCGACCTGACCGGGCGCGGCCCGCACGAACCCGGCGGCATCCGCGACATACTCGACCCTCCGGCCCACGAGGACACCCAGCCGAGGGAGGCAGACGGATGATCATCTGCACCACCTGCGGCACCCGCAACGACGAGGGCCAGCAGTTCTGCCGCAGCTGCGGGTCGTTCCTGGAGTGGACCGGTCAGCCCCAGCACGACCCGCCCGAGCCGAAGCAGGGGCCAGGACCGACGACACCCCGGCCCAGTCAGGAGCCACCCTCCCCCCGGCCGTCCTCCGCGGCGACCCCCCACCCCGACGACGAGCCTCGCCTCGGCACGCACCTGTCCGCCGCGCAGGTCGCCGTGGAACCGGGCGGGACCGGGACGCTGCTGCTCGACCTGCACAACCGCGGCAGCGTGGTGGACCAGGTCACCATCGAGCTGCTCGGCCCGGTGGCGGCCTGGAGCACCGTGGAGCCCTCGTCGGTGAACCTCCTCCCCGACGCCAGGGCCCAGGTGGTCATCACCTTCAGCCCACCCCGCAGCCCGGAGGTCCCGGCCGGCACGACGCCGTTCGGGATGGGCGTGCGCTCCAAGGAGCACCCACCGGACTCGGTGCTCAAGCGCGGCGAGGTCCTCGTCGGCCCGTTTCGCACCGTCACCTCCGAGCTCGGCCCGACCGTCCTGCGTGGTTCCGGGCCGCTCACCACGACACTGACCATCTCCAACGGCGGCAACGTGCCCGAGGACGTGGTGGCCGCCGCCGAGGACCCGGAGGACGCGCTCGGCTTCGAGATCGCCCCCCGACACCTGCACCTCGAGCCGGGCTCGACTGCCGAGGCGAGCCTCGTGGTGACCCCGCTTCGGCCCATGCCGACCCATGCGACCCAGACCAGGCCGTTCCTGGTGACCGTGACCGGGCCCGACGGCACGACCACCCGCCACGACGGCACCTACGTCCAGCCGGCGGCAGCGCCCGCGCCGCCTCCCGAGCCGGCGCCGCCACCGGCGCCGGTCGTGATCCAGCAGCAGGCGCCGAAGGCTCGACGTGGCTGCGGCTGCGGCACGGTGTTCCTCGTCGTGCTCGTGCTCGCCATCGTCGCCGCCGTCGTCACCTACCTCGCCTACGGCGACCAGATCCAGGCGGAGATCGAAGGAGCGCTGAAGGATGGCGGCCTCTTCGGCGGCTTCCAGCAGGACGACGCCCCCGCCCCTGAACCGCCCGCCCCTGGACCGTCGACCGCGGAGCCGCCGACCGCCGAGTAGCGCCGCCGTCGCTGAGGAGGAACGGCGTCAGCGTGCGGAGGTGGCCGCCGGCTCGCACCAACGCTCACCGTAGAAGCCACCGACGCAGATCCACCCCGGCCCGCTGCTGCAGTCCATCGAGGTGGCGCACCGGTAGTCCCCCTGGCTCACCATCCGTACGGTCCGCTGCCCCAGGACCCGCTCGGATCGTGGGTGCAGCCAGGTCACCGTCACGAGCACCCGGTAGTAGGCCCGCCCGGAGGTCGGCCAGACCACGCTGTCCGGCATCGCCACCCGCCGCTCGCCCTTCGTGATCACGGCCGCGTGCTGGGTCCTGGTCTGGAACACCCATCGCTGCGTGGTGGCGTCCCATCGCTGGTAGGTGTGCTCGGAGACCACCACCTGCTTGCCCTTGCGAGCCTTGGAGCGGGTGAGCCCAGGGCCACGCTGGGTGAGCATCGGTGACAGGCAGTGCTCGCCGATGAAGAAGCCGGGAGGCAGCGGGTAGGGCAGCTCCATCCCCTGGCAGAGGTCCCAGTGCAGCCCGTTGACGCGGTAGACGGTGGCGACGTTGCCGGGCTTGCCGACCTTCCCGGCGAGCCTGTACGCGTTGACGGGCAGCACCTGGGTGACCGCCACGATCGTCGCCAGGATGAGCGCGAGCACAACTCGGACGCCGACTGCCCCCATGCTTCGAGGGTCCCGAAGGAGAACGATTGCCGTCAAGAAGATGCGGCAGCGGGTCAGCCGAACGGCCACTCCGGGAACTGCCGCCGCAGGCCGGGTGAAGCCGAGCAGGCGGCACACACCAGCACGCTGGCCAGCGAACAGCAGGTAGCCGCCGCGCCACGGCCTTGCGCCGATCCATCGAGGACCACATCCAGCCTCGAACGAGAGGCCTGCAGGCGCTGATGTCGGCGATCCGGGCACATCACCAGTGGTCTCCGCGACGGCAATGGCCGAAGGTGTGTCGACGCGGCGACGTACCTGAGGCGTAGACCCCGACGACGCCCACTGATGGTCGACGGCGCGACGCTCCTCGGCTCGCACGGCTCTTGGCGAGGCTTCCTGGGGGTCTTTGCTGCGTGCAGGCCTCGCCAACCCCCGAGTCACCCACTTGACGTGATCATTCCGACGGGGGGTGAGGCGGTCAGAGGCCGGGGGCGCCCCAGACCGCGAACCAGCGGGACAGGTCGGCCTCCAGCGGGAGGTCACCGCCGAGTACGGCGCGAACCTGCAGCTCCAGCGGGTTGTCGCGCTCCTGGGCTCCCCCGGCCACCGGCGCGAACGGGTAGAAGGTGCCGCGCTTGGACAGGTACACCAGGCTCAACGAGCGTCCCTCGGCGTTGCGGAAGCCCACCAGCGCACACAACAGCGCCGGGCCGAAGCCCTCGACCTCGAGCGTGCTCACCACGGCATGGAGGTCGGTGACCAGGCGCCCGACGTCCTTGTCGGGGTCGGAGATCACCAGCCAGGTGAACCCGTAGTCGTCGCGCACCCGGTGAGGCGCCGAGCCACGCAGCAGCCCCGCGAGGTCGGCCTCGATCCGATCGAAGTCCGCCCCCTCGGCCTCGCGATAGGCGATGGAGGCCTGACCGGTGGGGGTGAACCCGGCCGAGACCTCCAGCGTGAGGGCGGCATTCGGGAGCGCGAAGAGCGCGTCCTGCTTCGGCGCTCTGGGCTTCCGGCGCCCGAGCACGCCGTCGAGGAAGCCCACTCAGCAGCCCGGATCAGGCATGCGGGCGGCCGAGGTCGACGCTCAGCTGGGCGAGCTGGTCCAGGCGCTGCTCCAGCGGCGGGTGCGTGGAGAAGAGCGCCCCGAGGTCGAAGCCCTTGCCCTTGGCGAAGGCCGGGAAGATGAAGAATGCGTTGTACGGCTCGGCCGCGCGCAGGTCTCGCTGCGGGATCCGGGCCATGTCGCCGGAGATCTTGGTGAGCGCGCTGGCCAGCGCCGCCGGCTGGCCGATGAGGATCGCGCCGGCCCGGTCGGCGGCCAGCTCCCGGTAGCGCGAGAGCACTCGGATGAGCAGGAAGCTCACGGCGTACACCACGACGCCGATGACGACGACCAGCAGGAACGCGACCGCGCTGCTGTCGTTGCGCCGACCCATCGAGGACCACATCCAGGACCGCATGAGGAAGCCGGCGAGCACTCCCACGGTGGAAGCCACCGTCATCACGGTGACGTCGCGATGAGCCACGTGCGAGAGCTCGTGGCTGAGCACCGCCTCGAGCTCACGCTCGTCCAGTCGCTTCATCAGACCGGTGGTCACGCACACGACCGAGCGCTCGGGGCTGCGACCGGTGGCAAAGGCGTTCGGGAGGTCCGAGACCGACACCGCGACCCGTGGCTTGGGCATGTCCGCCATCGCGCAGAGGCGGTCCACCATGGCGTGCAGCTGTGGCGCCTCCGCAGGCGAGACCTCGCGCGCACGCATCCCCTTGAGGGCCAGGGTGTCCGAGTAGTACCACTGCGCCCAGAGCATGCCCATCGGGATGCCCGCCCAGATGAGCACGGCGCCGCTGCTGCCGAACAGGTACCACAGCGCGCCCGCCAGCACCAGGTACAGCAAGAACAGCAAGAACATGGTCAGGACCATGCGCATGGTCAGCCCGCGGTCCGGGCGAAAACGAGTGGCGGCCACGTCAGGTCAACGCCGCGGGCATGGCCAGGCGTTCCCGAGCGGTCGAGGACGACACCGTCAGTCGGGGATGAGGCCGCTGTCGCTGAGCAGCGAGGAGACCTCGGCCATGCTCGCGTCGGCCGGTGGGAGGATGAAGTCGGACTCGAGGAACTCCTCAGCCTCCAGCGGGATCCCGAGTTCGTGCACCGCGTCCACGAGCGCGCTCAGCGCCGTGCCGAACGCTGCCTCGTCGGCCGCCTCGATGGCGGCCTCGAGCTGGTCGTCCAAGCGCTGGAGCTCCTCGATCTGCTCGTCCGGGACCCGCAGCTGGCCCTCGCCGCCCATCAGCCGCACGATCACGACGACGAACCCGCCTCGGGCTTGCCTTCCACCTCAGGGGTGGCCAAGGGGGTGGCGGCCTCGGTGGGCGCCTCCGGCGCCTCGATGGCCGCGGCGCCGGCAGCGGCTGGGGCCTCGAGCTGCCCCTTCATGCGCGCCAGCTCGAGCTCCACGTCGCTGGTGGAGGCCAGCCGGTCGAGCTCGGCGGTGAGGTCGTCCTTCCCGCCGGTGACGTCGTCCAGCGCCCCAGAGGCGAGCAGCTCGTCGATGGCACCCGAGCGAGCCTGCAGCTCGGCGGTGCGGTCCTCGGCGCGCTGGACGGCCATCCCCACGTCGCCGAGCTCCTCGGACACCCCGCTGAAGGCCTCGGTGATACGTGTCTGCGCCTCAGCGGCGGTGTAGGTCGCCTTGATCGTCTCCTTGCGGGTACGGAAGGCCTCCACCTTGGCCTGCAGCCGCTGGGCCGCCAGCGTCAGCTTCTCTTCCTCGGCCTGCAGAGCCGCGTGCTGGGCGGAGAGATCGGCGATCTGCTGCTCGACGCCGGAGCGCCGCGTCAGGGCCTCGCGAGCCAGGTCCTCGCGGCCGACGGCCAACGCCTTCTGCGCCTGCTCGTGCAGCTTGCCCGACTGCTGCTGCAGGCGGTTGACCTGGAGCTCGACACGCTTGCGGCTGGTGGCGACATCAGCCACCCCGCGGCGCACCTTCTGCAGCAGCTCGAGCTGCTTCTGGTAGGAGTAGTCCAACGTCTCCCGAGGGTCCTCCATCTTGTCCAAGGCCTTGTGGGACTTGGACTTGAAGATGAGGGACATGCGCTTCATGACGCTCATGCGACGACCCTAGCCCGCTCCTCCGACGCTGTCGCGACACACCGGTCGACCGGCCCCCAGGACGGACCCAGCTCAGGGGTCGAAGGCCGGCCGAGGCTCCCGTACGCTTGCCCGCGGAGACATCACCCCGCGAGAGACCCGGCGAGCGAAGGCAGGTGCGGTGAGCACGTCCAGCGAGCAGGCCGGCGGCAAAGGAAGGCCGACCCCCACCCGCAAGGAGGCCGAAGCCGCCCGCAAGGAGCGGGTCAAGCCGACGCTGAGCCGCAAGGAAGCCCGCCGCAGGGCCCGCGAGGAAGCCGGCCGGGAGCGCCAGCGAACGATGGCGGCGATGAAGGCCGGCGACGAGACGCACTACCCCCCGCGCGACCAGGGCCCGGTCCGAGCCTTCGTCCGTGACTTCGTCGACAGCCGACGCACGTTCGCCGAGTTCTTCCTGCCGACGATGCTGGCCATCCTGCTGCTGACGCTCATCCCGAACGCCGACATCGCCCGCTGGGCGACCGTGGCCTGGCTGGGCGCGATGCTGCTCGTGTTCACGGAGCTCCTGTGGCTGGGACTGCGGCTGCGCAAGCAGGTGCCGGCACGCTTCGGACCCGATGCCGGGCGCGGCAACACCTTCTACGGGATCGTGCGCGCCACCCAGATCCGGCGGATGCGCCTCCCGGTGCCCAGGGTCAAGCCTGGGCAGCACACCTGAGCGCTCACCTGGTCCCGAGGAGTCGACGCCTCTAGGGTCAGGGGCATGCAGCACCGGTACCTCGGCCGCAGCGGCCTGAAGATCAGCGAGATCACCTACGGCAACTGGGTCACCCACGGTGGCCAGGTCGACGACGGCACCGCACAGGCCTGCGTCCATGCCGCGCTCGACGCCGGGATCTCCACCTTCGACACCGCGGATGCCTACATGAACGGCGCCGCCGAGGAGGTCCTCGGCCAGGCGTTGGCGGGCGAACGACGAGAGTCCCTGGAGATCCTCACGAAGGTCTACTGGACGACCGGTCCGGGTGGCCCGAACGACTCCGGGCTCTCCCGAAAGCACATCATGGAGTCGGCCCACGCCTCGCTGCGACGCCTGCGTACCGACTACGTCGACCTCTACCAAGCGCACCGCTTCGACAGCGAGACGCCGCTGGAGGAGACCATGACGGCCTTCGCCGACCTGGTCCATGCCGGGAAGGCGCACTACATCGGCGTCTCGGAGTGGACGGCCGCACAGATCCGCCAAGGTGCCGCGCTCGCCCGTGAGCTGCGGATCCCCCTCGTGTCCAGCCAGCCCCAGTACTCGATGCTCTGGCGCGTGATCGAGTCCGAGGTCGTCCCGACCTGTCGGGACGAGGGGCTCTCCCAGATCGTCTGGTCACCGGTGGCTCAGGGCGTGCTGACCGGGAAGTACCGACCGGGTGAGGCCCCACCCGCGGGGACTCGGGCCACCGACACCGCCGGAGGCGGGGCGGACTTCGTCAAGGCGTGGATGAAGGACGAGACCCTCGAGCGCGTGCAGGCGCTGGTGCCCATCGCCGAGCAGGCTGGGCTGAGCATGGCCCAGCTCGCCGTGGCATGGGTGCTGGCCAACGACAACGTGGCGGCCGCCATCATCGGGGCCTCCCGACCCGAGCAGGTCGTGGAGAACGTCAAGGCCTGCGGGGTGAACCTCGATCCGGACGTGCTGGCGGCCATCGACGAGGCGCTCGGTGACGCTGTCATCCGCGACTCTGCGCTCACCGCGAAGCTCGCGCCGAAGCACCGCCCCACCTGACCGCTCGGGCCTCAGCCCTCGCGCAGGCTCATCGGTCCGTAGACGACGCGGTCGCCCTCGAGCAGGACCACTTCGTCGACGCCGCCGGCAAGCAGCTCACGCCACTGCTCGCCGAGCCAGGTCTCGGCCTCGGCCTGGTTCGGGAAAGGGCTGGAACCCGAGCCAGCCTCCAGCTCGGTCCCTGGGGTCGCCGCCGCGTACTGCCATCTCCATGCCACGCCGGCAAGGTACTCGCGGCGCGTCAGCCGTGCGCGTCGACGTGCGCAGGAGGGCCGCTCCCTACGATGCGGGCGTGACGTCGAGCACCCGCCGCGAGCCCGAGGCGCTGGCGGGACGGGTCGGTGGGCTCGACACCGACGCCCAGGACGCGGCCCGCCAGCACCTCCAGCACCTGCTGGCGCCGGGCGAGACCGTCGGCCGGCTCGGTGAGCTGGCCGTCTGGTTGGCCGGAGCCCAAGCCACGTTCCCGCCGGTGCAGCCGCGCCGTCCCACGCTCCTCGTGCTGGGCGCGGGGCAGGCCTCGGCACGGGATGCGCTCGAGCGCGTCGGCCTTCGCGTTCGCGCGTTGGAGCCGTCGACGCGCTCCGCCCCCGACCCCGACCCCGACCCCACTGGCGACCGGGCGATCGCGATGAGCATCGACGCGGCCCGTTCGGCCTTCGAGCTCGGCGTGGTCGCCGTCGACGCCGAAGTGGATGCCGGCGCCGACCTGCTCGCACTTGCCGGCGGGACGCCCGACGGGCAGGAGGCAGCTGCCGGCGCGGTGGCCGTCCTGGCCGGCTCCGACCTCGGGGACCTCCTGGGCGACGGGCCCGGCCTGGACGACGAGGCGTGGCGGCAGCGCGCCGAACGAGTCCGCGACGCGGTCTTCCGCGCCCGCGACCGCCGCCAGGGCCTCGACCTCGTCGCCGCGCTGGGCCAACCCGAGCTCGGGGTTGCCGTCGGCGTGGTGCTCGCCTCGGCCGCCCGACGGACTCCGGTCCTGCTCGAGGGCCTGAGCGCTGCGGCCGGCGCCCTGCTCGCCCAGCGCCTGGCGTTCCGCTCCATCCGTTGGTGCCAGGCGAGCACGGCAGCCAGGGACCCGGCCCACACGGCTGCCTGGGACCGACTTGGCCTCGACCCAGTCCTCGCCATCGCCCTCGATTCCGGCAGTGGCAGCACCGCCGGGCTCGGTGCCGCGATGGCCCTGCCCCTGCTGCGAACTGCCGTCGACGTGCTGGCCACCCCCGCCGGTGCCGTCGGAGCCGCCGAGGCGGGCGGCGCGGCTATGGGGTCCCGCCCTGCACGAACGGCGGACGCATGACGTCGAAGTCCTCGGCCCGCCCGCGGACGTCGACCTGCACGACGCTGGCCTCCTCGGACGTGCCCGGGGTGATCGGGTCCGCGAGCAGGGCCAGGCCGACGCCCACCCTGAGCGTGGGCGAGAACGTGCCAGAGGTGACCCGCCCGACCTCGGCACCGTCCAGCCGGACCGTCATGCCCGGCCGCGGGATCGCCCGAGTGGACGCCTTGAGGCCGAGCAGGCGACGCGCCGGCCCCGCGGCACGTTCGGCGAGCAGCGCGTCGCGGCCGTCGAACGCCGGCTTCTCCCACCCGACTGCCCATCCCAGCCGCGCCTGCACCGGAGTGATCTGCGGGGAGAGGTCCTGGCCGTGCAACGGGTAGCCCATCTCGGTGCGTAGGGTGTCACGAGCGCCGAGCCCGCACGCAAGCCCTCCCAGCGACGTGGCCGCGCTCAGCAACGCCTCCCACAGCGACGGTGCGTCGCCGGCGGCCACCAGCAGCTCGTAGCCGTGCTCGCCGGTGTACCCGCTGCGGCACACCGTGACGGCCGTGGACCCGCCACCGCCTTGCCACTGGGTCTCGACGAAGGACATCGTCCGCGCCAGCGCGGCCGTCTGTGCAGGCAGCCCCACCGCGTCCAGCACCTCGGGACTCCGGGGACCCTGCACAGCCAGGATGGCCACGTCGGCATGCAGGTCCACGAGCTCGACGCCGTCGCGGCGGTGGCGGGCCAGACGCTCACCGACGGCAACGGCGTTCGCCGCGTTCGGGACGAGGAGCACGTCCTCGGGCGAGCGGAGGTAGATGATCAGGTCGTCCAGCACGCCGCCGGCGTCGTTGCAGCACAGCGTGTACTGCGCCTGACCTGGCTGAAGCCGGTCCACGGCGTTCGTCAGGGTCTGGTCCACCACCGCTGAGGCCCCCGGCCCGCGCACCACCATGGTGCCGAGATGGCTGACGTCGAACACCCCGACGCGCTCGCGCACCGCCATGTGCTCCTCGACGACCCCTCGGTACTGCAACGGCATCGACCACCCGGCGAACGGCGCCATCTTCGCCCCCAGGGTGACGTGCTCGGCATGCAGCGGGGACTGGCGGAGCGCGGGGTGCTCCTGCCCATGGCGCTCGTCCGGATTCACGACGCGAGCCTAGGTGACGTGCCCGACGGGGCCTATCGTCTGACCCGTGCCGACCAGCAACCTGCTCGCCGTCCGCCTGTCCAACGCCGCCCCGGAACGGGTCGCCGCTGACGCCCTGGTCATCGGCATGACCCGCGGCGAGGACGGACCCGTCACGCTGATCAGCGAGGATCGACTGGGGCCAGCCCTGGCCGAGCAGGTCACGCGAGGGCTGGCCCAGGTCGGGGCGGAGGGAGGCGTCGACGAGGTGGTGCGGCTGCCGGTCACCGGTCTCAAGGCGCCGTTCGTGCTGGCGGTCGGGCTTGGCCGACGGGACCAGACCGACGCCGAGACCTGGCGGCACGCGGCCGGCACGGCGGCCAGGAACCTTCGTGGCGTGGCTCGCGCCGCCTTCGTCCTCGGGCCCGACCGGGCCCCCGTCGTGAGCGCCGTCGCCGAGGGGGCGCTCCTCGGCGCCTACGCGTTCACCGCCTTCACCTCCACCCGCAGCAGCACGCAGCCGCTGCGCCAGGCGACCCTGCTCACCTCCTCGGCCCGCACCGCCGCTGCCAAGGAGCGACTGGCCCGTGCCGAGATCGTGGCCGGCGCCGTTCACCAAGCTCGCGACTGGGTCAACACCCCACCCGGGGACCTCACGCCCGTTCGGCTGGCCGAGATGGCCACGACGGCCGCCAAGCAGGTCGGCCTCACCGTGCAAGTCCTCACCGAGAGCGCGCTTCGCCGGCAGGGCTTCGGCGGCATCGTCGGTGTCGGTCAGGGTTCGGCCAACCCGCCGAGGCTGGTGCGGCTGCACCACCACCCGAAGGGGCCGGTGGCACAGCGGGTGGTGTTCGTGGGCAAGGGCATCACCTTCGACTCCGGTGGACTCTCGCTCAAGCCCAACGAGGGCATGAAGACGATGAAGAGCGACATGTCGGGGGCCGCCGCAGTGCTGGCTGCCACTGTCGCAGTCGCCGAGCTCGGACTCGGCGTCGAGGTCATCGCGTACGCCGCGCTCGCCGAGAACATGCCCTCGGGCAGCGCGTCACGCGTCTCCGACGTCCTGCGGATGTTCGGCGGCACGACGGTCGAGGTCCTCAACACCGACGCCGAGGGCCGCCTGGTGCTGGGCGACGCGCTCGCCCGCAGCCAGCAGGACGAGCCCGACCTCGTCGTCGACGTCGCCACGCTCACCGGCGCCTGCGTGGTGGCGCTGGGCACCCGGACCGCCGGCGTCATGAGCGACGACGTGGCGGTCTCCCGGCACGTGCAGGCGGTGGGTGCCGACGCCGGCGAGCTGCTGTGGCCGCTGCCCATCCCAGAGGAGATGCCGGGCAAGCTCGAGTCCGGCGTCGCCGACCTGGCCAACATCGGCGATCCCAAGGGCGGTGCGCTCCAGGCGGCCGCCTTCCTGCAGACCTTCGTGCCCGAGGGCGCCCGATGGGCCCACCTCGACATCGCCGGCCCGGCGTTCAACACCGAGGGCGCGCACGGGTACACCCCGAAGGGGGCGACCGGGTTCGCCGTGCGCACGCTGGTCGCGCTGGCCGAGGAAGCCGCCCAGGCCGAACCGGCTCCGGCCGAACCGAGCTAGGCCGGCCCTTCAGAGCCCCTGCGGTAGTCACGCATCCGCTGCGGGTAGCCGACGACGCCGGCGTCGTAGACCGGGATCCCGAGCTCGTTGGCGAGCTGGCGCACCAGATCGGGGCTTGGTACCCGGCGGCGCGTCCACTCACCGTCATGGGCCACCAGGACGACGGTCGGTGCCGTCATCGTCGTCGCCGGCTCCAGGTAGGCCTCGACGCCCCGACGGGTCTTGACGAAGTCGCGCAGGTGGGCTCGATCGCCGGCATCAGCCGCACGGTCCAGGCTGCCCGGCGCCGCCCGGCCCTTGCTCGATGGAGCGGTCGCCTTCGGCTTGCCCCACCTTCGCCAGAACGTCATCCTCGCGTGCTCCTTCGCTCGTGCGCAGCGGCCGGGGCGGCGTCGTCGGACTCCCCTGCATCCGCCGGCCGGCGGTGAAAGGATGGCACGACGACGTCGCGAGGACCCGCCCACGGGCCCGACCGCCGACCGCACCACCATCCGACGACCTGGGCCCGCGCCGGGCCCGCAAGCGCGACAGGAGCGTAGAACGTGGCCGACGCATCGACCTTCGACCTCGTCATCCTCGGCGGCGGCAGCGGGGGGTACGCCTGCGCGCTGCGGGCTGCCCAGCTCGGCAAGAGCGTGGCCCTCATCGAGAGGGACAAGCTCGGGGGTACCTGCCTGCACTACGGGTGCATCCCCACCAAGGCGCTGCTGCACGCCGCCGAGGTAGCCGACAACGCACGCGACGGCGCGGAGTTCGGTGTGCTCTCCACGCTGGAAGGCATCGACATGTCCAAGGTCAACGCGTACAAGGACGGCGTCGTCTCCCGCCTGTACAAGGGGCTGCAGGGCTTGGTCAAGAGTCGCAAGATCACCCTGGTCGCCGGCACCGGCCGCCTTGTAGCACCGGACACCGTGGAGGTCGACGGCACCCGTTACACCGGCACCAACGTGATCCTGGCCAGCGGCTCCTACTCCCGCTCGCTCCCCGGGCTGGAGATCGACGGCACCGCCGTGATCAGCAGCACCGAGGCGCTGAGGCTGGACTCGGTCCCGAAGCGGGCGGTCGTGCTCGGCGGTGGGGTGATCGGCGTGGAGTTCGCCAGCGTCTGGGCCTCCTTCGGCACCGAGGTGACGATCGTGGAAGCCTTGCCGCGCCTGGTGCCGGCCGAGGACGTTGCCTGCTCCAAGGCCGTCGAGCGGGCCTTCCGCAAGCGCAAGATCGGCTTCAAGACCGGCGTGCGCTTCTCCGGCGTGGAGCGAACGGGCGAGGGCGTGCGGGTCTCGCTGGAGAACGGCGACACCATCGACGCGGACCTGCTGCTCGTGGCCGTGGGGAGAGGGCCGAACACGGCCGACATGGGGTACGAGGACGTCGGGGTGACGATGGACCGAGGCTTCGTCGTGACCGACGAGCGCCTGCGCACCAACCTTCCCGGCGTCTACGCGGTCGGTGACATCGTCCCTGGGCTCCAGCTGGCCCATCGCGGCTTCCAGCAGGGCATCTTCGTCGCCGAAGACATCGCCGGGCTCAACCCGGTCGCCATCGACGAGGAGCAGATCCCGCGCGTCACCTACTCCGAGCCGGAGGTGGCCTCGGTCGGCATCACCGAGGACCAGGCGGTCGAGCGGCTCGGCAAGGACCAGGTCGAGTCGCTGCAGTACGACCTGGCCGGCAACGGCAAGAGCCAGATCCTCAAGACGGCCGGGTTCATCAAGCTCGTCCGGGAGAAGGGCGGCCCGGTGCTGGGGGTCCACATGGTCGGCAGCCGGGTCGGCGAGCTCATCGGTGAGGCGCAGCTCATCACCAGCTGGGAGGCGCTGCCGGACGAGGTGGCACAGCTCGTCCACGCGCACCCCACCCAGAACGAGGCGATGGGAGAGGCACACCTCGCCCTTGCCGGCAAGGCACTGCATGCGCACGGCTGAGGCCGTAGCGTGACCCACACCCGAACCCGTTCAGCCGTGCACACCAGGAGAGAACACTGATGGCGGTCTCTGTCACCCTTCCCCAGCTGGGCGAGAGCGTTACCGAGGGCACCGTGACGCGCTGGCTCAAGCAGCCCGGCGAGACGGTCGAGGTCGACGAGCCGCTGGTCGAGGTGTCCACCGACAAGGTGGACACCGAGATCCCCTCCCCCACCGCCGGTGTGCTCGTCAGCATCACCGCCGGCGAGGACGAGACCGTCGAGGTCGGTGGCGAGCTGGGGGTGATCGGCGACGCCGGCGAGGCTCCGGCCGCTCAGCCCAGCCCGGAACCCGCCCAGCAGCCGGCTGCCACGGCGCCACCGGCCGAGGCAGCGGCCGCGGCCGACGGGCCGAGCGGCACCTCGGTCACGCTGCCCCAGCTGGGCGAGAGCGTCACCGAAGGCACCGTCACGCGCTGGCTCAAGCAGCCCGGCGAGGCCGTCGAGGTCGACGAGCCGCTGGTCGAGGTGTCCACCGACAAGGTGGACACCGAGATCCCCTCGCCCGCAGCAGGCGTGCTCATGTCGATCACGGTCGGCGAGGACGAAACCGTGGAGGTCGGCGCCGAGCTCGGCGTCATCGGCGAGCCTGGGCAGCAACCGGCTCCCTCGACCGCCGCGGCCCCGCCCGCAGAACAGCCCGAAGAGCAGCCCCAAGAACGACCCGCACCGGCACCCGCGGCGGCGCCCACACCAGCACCACCAGCACCAGCGGTTCGCACGACGGGCGCCGGCGACGGCCCCTCGCCGTACGCCACACCGTTGGTCCGCAAGCTCGCCGCAGAGCACGGGGTCGACCTCGCTGCCGTCACCGGCACCGGCGTCGGCGGTCGGATCCGCAAGCAGGACGTGCTGGCGGCAGCGGAGTCCGCGGCACCGGCGCCGGCGAGCAGTCCCAAGCCCGCCTCGGCCGTCCCTGCCGCCCCGGCCAAGGCCGCCCCGGTTGAGGTCTCGCCGCTGCGCGGGACCACCGAGAAGATGAGCAGGTTGCGGACCGTCATCGCTGAACGGATGGTCGAGTCGCTGCAGGTCTCGGCACAGCTGACCACCGTGGTCGAGGTCGACATCACCGCGGTTGCCCAGCTGCGGACTCGCGCCAAGGCCGACTTCCGCGCCCGAGAGGGCGTCAACCTGTCCTTCCTGCCGTTCTTCGCCAAGGCTGCCCTCGAGGGGTTGAAGGCGCACCCGAAGCTGAACTGCTCCATCGACATGGAGGCCAAGCAGGTCACCTACCACGAGAGCGAGCACCTGGGGATCGCGGTCGACACCGAGCGCGGCCTGCTCGTCCCGGTCATCAAGGACGCGGGCGACCTCAACATCGGCGGGCTCTCACGCAGGATCGCCGACCTCGCCGAGCGCACCAGGACGAACAAGATCACCCCGGACGACCTGTCCGGTGGGACGTTCACGCTGACGAACACCGGCAGCCGCGGCGCCCTCTTCGACACCCCCATCCTCAACCAGCCCCAGGTCGCGATCCTGGGGACTGGTTCGGTCGTGAAGCGGCCGGTAGTCGTGAGCGACGCGATGGGCAACGACAGCATCGCGGTGCGCTCGATGGTCTACTTGGCGCTCACCTACGACCACCGCATCGTCGACGGGGCTGACGCGGCACGCTTCCTGGTGACGGTGAAGCAGCGCCTGGAGGCCGGGCAGTTCGAGGGCGACCTGGGGATGTAGCCCCTTCCCGGATGCCCGCCGAGCGAAGACACGACACGATAGGACCATGAGGGTCGCCGTCGCAGGTTCGTCCGGCTTCATCGGGCAGTCGCTGCTGCCCTCGTTGCGTCGATCGGGCCACGAGGTCGTGCGGCTCGTCCGGCACGACACGGTGCAGCGCGGCACCGCACGCTTCGACCCGGCCAGGGGGCTGGTGGACCTGGACGCTCTGACAGCGGACGGCCCGATCGACGCCTTCGTGAACCTCGCCGGGGCCGGGATCGGGGACAAGCGGTGGACCGAGGCCCGCAAGCGGGAGCTGTACGACAGCCATGTCCAGTCGGCGGCCACCGTGGCCAAGGCCGCGGCCGCGCTGGAGCCCCGCCCGTCGGTGCTCGTCAGCGTCGGCGCGATGGGCATCTACGGGCACGACAACGCCACGGCTCGGTCCGCGGGTGCACCAGCGCCCACCTTGCTGACCGAGGACGCACCGGTGGGCTCGGACCTGGCTGCCCGGATCGTGGCCGCCAAGGAGGCCGCCACCGCGCCGGCCAGCGAGGCCGGGGTTCGGGTGGTGCTCCCTCGCCTGAGCCTGGTGATGGGTCCGGGTGGGACCCTGGCCCGCCGCCTCGTCCCGTTGGCGAGAGCAGGCCTGCTGGGACCCCTGGCCGGAGGCGACGCGGCGTGGAGCGTCGTCTCGCTGGACGACGTGGTCGCCGCCATGGAGTTCTTCCTCGACGACCCCGCCACGACCGGGCCGTACAACATCGCCGCCGCCGTGACGACGAACAAGGCCTTCACGAAGGCGCTCGGGACCGCGTTACGGCGGCCCACCGTGCTGCCGGTGCCGAGGTTCGGGATCTCGCTCGTCCTGGGAGAGCTCGCCAAGGACGTCCTGGCCAGCTTCGCGCTGGACAGCAGCCGCCTCACCGAGGCGGGGTTCTCCTTCCAGGACGAGGACGTAGACACTATTGCTCGGGCGCTGATCTGAGCGAGGAGATCCGCCAACCGTCGGGGGTTCGGGTCAGCGGCAGCCGCCATGCCTGCACCGGCCCGGCGGCCACCCGCTCGAGCACGCGGGGCCGGCCGCCAGTCGTGATCAGCCGATGGGCGGGCTGCACGTCACGCACCCTGAGTGCCACGTCGGTGCGACGGTCGGAGCCGACCGAGCGGGCCAGCAGGCGGGCCCTGAGCACGCGGAACTCGGCCCGGTCGGGCCGCACCTGCGCCCGTTCCAGGCGGGTCAACCACCGACGGTCGGCACTGAGGCCCGGGCTGCCCGGGTGGTACACCTGACGAAGGAGACCGGGACGCCCGGTTCGGACCGCCTCGGCACGCAGGTCGTAGAGCCGCTGCACGACCCGTGCCCAGTCGCGGCCGAGCACCGTCGGGGCCTCCTCGCCGCCTGCACTGACCTGGTCGAGGGCAGTCGCAGCCGGTGGCGCCGGGCGCCCGACCGGTTCGCCGGCCACTGCCGGGGTCGGTGCCGGGGCCGGTGCCGGAGCGCGCTGCAGGAGCCCAGCGGCAGCAGCCATGCCGAGCGTGAGGGCTGCCAGCACGGCGACGCCCCCGGCGAGCCAACGACGAGGCCCTGCGCGCGAACCCGCCCGCCTCGAGCCGGCTGGCGAGCCCCGACCACGAACCCGCGGGGGCCTGGCCGCAACGGCATGGACGGCAGCGGCCAGCGGGCGGGCGTCCCGGTCCACCGCGACATCCAGGTAGCGGCGCAGGTGGTCCAGCCCGGCGGGGTCGGCGTCGGCGCACCGGGCGAACAGCGTCACCGCAAGGCCGGCGAGGCTACGGACGTCCTCGGCAGCAGCAGGCTCCGACGTGCCCTGCGGGTCGATCGCGTGCAGGACCGCGCGATAGCCCAACCCCCCAAGCCTGGCCCCGGCCTTCGCGTCCAGGAAGACCCAGCCCGGCTGCAGGTCGCCATGGGCCAGCCCGCCGCGGTGCACGGCAACGAGTGCGTGGGCCAGCGGACCCAGGATTCCGGCCACCCGGGCGGCACTGGTCAGGGATGCCTCGCGGGCGCCACGCGCCATCGCCTCGGCCAGGGTGCCTTCCTCCGGCGCGGCGAAGCACACGGCTGGGACGTCGGGCTCCAGCCGCGGGCCCTGGCCCAGCCGCGGGTGGCGGACGGACTGCGCCGACTGCACCACATCGGTCAGCTGTGCCGAGGGCGGCTCGGGGAGCAGCCGGAGCAGCACCGCATGCTCGGCCGGGTCGGGGCCGGGCGGCGGTCCTTGCGCCCGGTGAGCCCGTTCAGCCGCCAGCACGAGCTGTGGGTCGGCGATGGGGCCTGGACCGTGGACCCGAAACCCGGCCAGGTGTCGCTCGCTTGTCACGTCAGACATCCTGCGCGCCGCGGCGTCCGCGTGCTCAGCGTCGTCCACAGGGTTGCCGACTAGCGTGCGGGCTGTGAGGCGAACAACGGGGCCCTCGGCAGACGTGGTCGTCGTCGGGGCGGGGATGGCGGGCCTTTCGTGCGCGCGTCGGTTGGGGGCGGCCGGACTCCACACGGTGGTGCTCGAGGCCGGGGACGACGTCGGTGGCAGGGTGCGGACCGACGTGGTCGACGGGTTCCGGCTGGACCGGGGATTCCAGGTGCTCAATCCGGCCTACCCGGCGCTGCCACACGTGGTCGACGTGACCGCCTTGGACCTGCACCCCTACGACCCTGGCATCCTTCTGGTGGGGGCGCAGCGCCGGTGGGTCGTGGCCGACCCGGTGCGTTCACCCCGAGACGCGGTCGCCACCCTGCGAGCCCCTTTCGGCTCCCCGTGGGAGAAGGCTCGGCTGTCGGCCTACCTGCTTCGGCTGCTCCGAAGCGACGTCGCCGACCTGCTGGCCGAGCCGGACTCCACTGCGTTGGCCGGGCTGCGGTCGGCCGGGATCCGCGGCGAGCCGGTCGACCGGCTGCTGCGGCCGTTCCTCACCGGCGTCTTCCTCGAACCGGACCTGGCCACCTCGCACCGCTTCGCCCAGCTGGTCCTGCGGGCATTCGCCAAGGGCTCTCCCGGGCTGCCGGCCCAGGGCATGCATGCCCTCCCGCGACTGGTCGCCGACCCGCTCCCGAGCGACGTCGTGCACCTCGGTGAACGGGTGCGGTGGCTGGACGGAGCCACCGTCGACACCGGGGGAGAACGCTGGCGGGCTCGCGCCGTCGTGGTCGCCACCGGACCCCGCGCCGCGGCGGACCTGCTTCCGAGCCTGCCCAGGCCGGTCGTTCGCTCGGCCACCACCTGGTACCACGTGCCCGACATCGACCCGCGCACGCTCGCCGACGGCCGCCGGCTGCTGAGCGTCGACCCGTTGCGACGGGGACCGGTGGTCAACACGTCGGTGCTGAGCACCGTGGCGCCGAGCTACGCGCCACCCGGCCGCGTGCTGGTGTCCTCCACCACCCTCGGTACCGACGACAGCAGCGCCGCCGCGGCGGCGGTGCTCCGCCACCTGTCCGTCATCTACGGCGTACCCACTGCCGACTGGCCCTTGCTGCGGGCCGTGGTCGTGCCGGACGCGTTGCCAGCGATGCTCGCGCCCCTGGACGTCCGAGCACCCACGAGACTCGGCGGGGGCCTGTTCGTGTGCGGTGACCACCGGGACACCGCGAGCCTGCAGGGCGCGATCGTCTCCGGGCGTCGGGCGGCAACCGCCGTCATCGCCGCGCTCGGCCTCGGCGCCGATGGCGAACGCCCGTGAGGACCCCCGACACAGCCCCCACGATCCTGGCCACCTCGGGCGGCTTCGTCCGGGGCACTCGCACCTTGCTGGCCCCTGGCCCACTGCTGGAGCATGCGCTGCAGCTGGGGCGCCGGGATCAGCAGCTGAGGCGTCCGACCCGGTTGGCGATGCTCGGCACGGCCGGCGGCGACCAGGCGGCCTGGCAGGCCCGCATGCACGAGGCGTTCGGCGGGCGGAGGGATGTCGCGCTCTCGGTCGTCAGCCTCTTCCCGATGCCCAACGTCGAAGACCTCGCCGGTCATCTCCTCCACCAGGACGTCGTCTGGGTGGGCGGAGGCTCGGTTGCGAACCTGCTAGCCGTCTGGCGCGTGCACCGCCTCGACACGGTGCTGCGCGCTTGCTGGGAGTCCGGGGTGGTCCTGGCGGGCGTGTCGGCGGGCTCCATCTGCTGGCACGTGGGGGGAACGACGGATTCCTTCGGCCCTGAGCTCGAGCCGGTCACCGACGCGCTCGGCCTGCTCCCCTACGGCAACGGCGTGCACTACGACTCCGAGCCCGGCCGCCGACCCCTGCTGCACCGGCTGGTCGCCGAGCAGACATTGCCGACCTCGTACGCGACGGACGACGGCGTCGGCCTGCACTACCGCGGGACCGAGCTGGTGGAGGCAGTGAGCGAACGACCCCCACCGGCTGCGGCCTACCGCGTGAGCCGCGAACCGGACGGCACCGTGCTCGAGCAGCGCCTCGAGCCACGGGGACTCGCCTAGGTCAGAGCCTTGGTCGCCTCGGCGTCCGGCTCGGCCTTGGGCTCGACCGCACCGTCGTCCTCGGTCGGCTCCGCGCCGCCGCGAGGTACGACCTCGTGGAAGTCGAGCGCGGCATGCAGCTCACGCTCGTCGTCCTCCTCGCGCGACAGGATGCTCGGCCACCAGGACTTCGGCCCGATCTGCATCACCATCGACGGGACCAGCAGCGACCGCACGACGAGGGTGTCGATGAGCACCCCGACGGCCACCAGGAAGGCGATCTGCGCCAGGAAGAGGATCGGCAGCACACCCAACGCGCTGAAGGTAGCGGCCAGCACGATGCCGGCGCTGGTGATGACCCCACCGGTCACGGCCAAGGCCTTGAGGATGCCTGGCCTGGTGCCATGCTTGAGCGACTCCTCGCGGGCCCTGGTCATCAGGAAGATGTTGTAGTCGATCCCCAGCGCGGCCAGGAACACGAAGGCGAACAGCGGGACGCTCGGGTCCCCGCCAGGGAAGTCGAAGACGTTGTTGAAGAAGATTGCCCCCAGCCCGAGCGTGGCCCCGAAGGACAGCACGACGGTGAGCATGAGCAGCGCCGGCATGAGGATCGATCGCAGCAGCAGGATGAGCACAAGGAAGATCACCAGCAGCACGGCCGGGATGATCACCGCCAGGTCTCGCTGCGAGGCCACCTGGGTGTCGTACTGGATGGCGGTGGAACCGCCGACCAGGGCGTAGTAGGACACCGGGTCCAACGCCTCGCGCAGCGCCACGATGCTCAGCTCGGCCTCGTCGGAGTCGGCCGCGTCCTCCAGGACGACCTGGATCTGGACCAGTCCGTCGACGACGAGCGGCTGTGGCTCGAGCGCCTCCGGCGGTAGGTCCGGCGGCAGGTCCGCAGGATCGACGTCCGGTGGGATCGCCGGTCCGGCCAGCACGGGGGTCACCTCGGCCACACCGTCGACCTCGGAGGCTGCCTCGACCACGGCCTCCAGGTCGCCCGCCTGCGTGACGATGATGGTCTCCGAACCTTGCCCGGCGGGGAAGTGCCGCTCCAGGGCAGCCTGACCCTCGGTCGAGTCCACCGAGGTGAGGAAGAAGTCGCTCTGGGCGACACCGTCGGCCTTGAAGGTCGGGGCGAACGCAGCCAGCGCGATCAGCACCGCGGCGGTCCCCAGCAGCAGGTACCGATAGCGCCGGCCGACGAGCCGGGCGATCCTTCCCCAGGTCCCGCGGACCTCTGTCGGTGCCGAGCCGTAGTGCGGACGGAAGGGCCAGAACGCGACTCGTCCCAACAACGCCAGCACCGCCGGCAGGAACGTGAGGCTGGCCAGCATCGCGAAGACGACCCCGATGGCAGCAACCGGACCGAGGCCCTGGATCGAGGTGAGGTCCGAGAGCAGGAACATGAGGACACCGAGGACGACAGTGCCTCCAGAGGCGAGGATGGCCTCGTAGGTGCCCTTGAGGGCGGCGCGCATCGCGTCGAACCGATGGTGGTGGCGGCGGAGCTCCTCGCGGAAGCGGGACACGAGCAGCAGCGCGTAGTCGGTCGCCGCGCCGATCACCAGGATGAACAGGATGCCCTGGCTCTGCCCGTTCAGGTCGAGCACGTTCTGGTCGGCCAGGACGTAGATGACGGCCGAGGCGCCCCCGAGGGCCAGGACGGAGGAGAACAGGACGACGAACGGCAGGATCGGCGAGCGGTAGACGATGAGCAGGATGAGCAGCACGACGCCGAGCGTCGTCAGCAGCAGCAGGCCGTCGATCTCACCGAAGGCCTCGCCGAAGTCGGCCAGGAAGCCACCGGGTCCGGTGACGTAGGTGTCGACGCCGGCCGCCACGGCAGCGCCTTCGTCCAGCTCGGCCCGGATGTCGTTCACGGTCTCGGAGATGGCCAGGCCGTCGGTGCCGTCCAGGGGGAGGGAGGCGAAGGCCGCTTCCCCGTCCTCGGACACGATCGGCCCGAACGGGTCGCCGATGACGCCGTCAGCCTCAGCGACCATGGCCACGTCGTCCTCGATGGCGGCCAGCTGCTCGTCCGTGAGCTCGGCGGGTGCCTCGAAGATGAGGATGGTGGGCAGGACGTCGTCCTCCGGGTTGAACCGCTCCGACAGGTTCAGTACCTGGGTGGCCTCGGCGCTGGCGGGGAGGAACCCAGCATTGTCGTTCTCCTGGACCTCGCCGAGCCGTCCGGCGAACTGGCCCAGCGGCCCGACCACGAACAGCCAGAACAGCACCAGCAGAGCAGGCAGCAGCCAGCGCAGGCGCGCGACCTTCCTGGGGGCCCGATGGGACGTGGTCATGGCGATGCTCCTGCGTGGCGTCGAACCGATAGTTGTCGAGTTGAAGTTCAGCGTGCTGACCATCAGCATGGGGACCGATGAGCGCGAATGCAAGTCGAGATCCGGGTGCCAGTATCCCCGACCAGGACTGGCCCACCGGGCGTCTGCTGTCCCTGGCCGCCCGACTGGTGGAGCATGCCTGGGCTGGCCGGCTGGCCGAGGGCGATCTCAGCCATGCCGGCCTCATGGCACTGCACGAGCTCATCGCCGAGCCGTTGGCGCAGCAACAGGTCGCTGAGCGATGCGGGGTCACCCCACAGACCATGAGCCGCACCCTGGACCGGCTGGAACGCTCCGGGTACGTGCAGCGGACCCGGAGCCGCGGCGACCGACGACGCCAGATGGTGCAGCTGACCGAGGACGGCCACCGTGCCTACACCGACGCGCTCGAGCTGGCCCATGCCGAGGACGAGCTCCTCGGCCCGGCGGTCGACCGCACGGCCCTCCGTGCCAACCTGCACGCCATCATGGCCCACCTCGGCGAGCGGGTCGACTGCCCGCAGGCTCGGCGCACCGACGGCTAACCTGCTGGACGTGGCACCACCGCTGCGAGTCCTGCACCTCCCGGGCTACGTCGACTACCAGCGCGCCTGGGACGACCAACGCCGTCGCCACGCGGCCCGGGTCAGCGGCGAGGCCGAAGACGTCCTGCTCCTGCTGGAGCACGAGCCGGTCTTCACCGCCGGACGCCGTACCGAGCCACTGGAGCGCCCACTTCCGAGCCAGCGGAACGGCGCCGAGGTGGTCGACGTCGACCGGGGCGGCAAGATCACCTGGCACGGGCCGGGTCAGCTCACCGGTTACCCGATCCTGGCGCTGCCGGAGCCGATCGACGTGGTGGCGCACGTGCGCCGGATGGAGGTCCTGCTGATCGCCGTGTGCGCCGACCTCGGCCTGGCTGCCACCACCGTTGCCGGCCGAAGCGGGGTGTGGGTCCCGGACGCCACAGACGGTCCGCCTCGGAAGGTCGCTGCCGTCGGTGTCCGGGTCTCCCGCGGCGTGACGATGCACGGCTTCGCCATCAACTGCGACTGCGACCTGACGTGGTTCGCTCGCATCGTGCCCTGTGGGATCAGCGACGCGGGCGTGACCTCGCTGTCGGCAGAGCTCGGCCGCGACGTCACCGTCGGGCAGGTGCGCGCGTTGGTGGAGCGGCACGCCGGCATGCTCAGCCCGATCGCTCCAGGGGTGCCGGCGTCCGAGCAGGTCTAGGCTTGCGGGGTGACCGTCACCCCCGAAGGCCGCCGCCTGCTGCGGCTCGAGGTGCGCAACGCCGAGGTGCCGATCGAGAAGAAGCCCGACTGGATCAAGACACGAGCCCGGCTCGGTCCGGAGTTCTCCCAGATCAGGGCGTTGGTGCAGGACAACGGCCTGCACACCGTGTGCCAGGAGGCCGGCTGCCCCAACATCTACGAGTGCTGGGAAGACCGCGAGGCCACCTTCCTCATCGGCGGGGACCAGTGCACGCGGCGCTGCGACTTCTGCCAGATCGACACCGGCCGCCCGGCGCCGATGGACCCCGACGAGCCTCGACGGGTTGCCGAGTCGGTGGCCACCATGGGCTTGCGCTACGCGACCGTCACCGGCGTGGCCCGCGACGACCTGCCCGACGAGGGCGCATGGCTCTACGCCGAGACGATCCGCGCCGTCCACGAGCGCTCACCTGGCACGGGCGTGGAGATCCTGACACCGGACTTCTCGGGCAGGGCCGACCTGCTGCAGCAGGTGTTCGACGCCGCCCCCGAGGTGTTCGCGCACAACGTCGAGACGGTGCCGCGGATCTTTCGGCGCATCCGTCCGGCGTTCTCCTACGACCGCTCGCTGCAGGTGCTCTCCCTCGGCCGGTCAGCGGGCATGGTGACGAAGTCCAACCTCATCCTCGGCATGGGCGAGACCCGGGAAGAAGTCGAGCAGGCGCTGGTGGACCTGCACGAGGCCGGCTGCGACCTGGTGACGATCACCCAGTACCTGCGCCCCACGCCCCGTCACCACCCGGTGGAGCGCTGGGTCCGTCCCGAGGAGTTCGACGCACTGGCTGAGGTTGCCCACGAGGTCGGGTTCGCCGGCGTGATGTCCGGCCCCCTCGTCCGCTCGTCCTACCGTGCCGGAAGGCTGTACCGGGCCGCCCTCGAGCATCGAGCGCAGCAGCCGGCTCACTGAGCGACGTAGGCTTTCCGACATGGCATGGAGAAGGTCCAAGAGCAAGGGCGAGGCGGCCGCCGCCCCGGTGAAGAAGTCGGGCCGGATCGCGCAGATCCGGCAGACGTACACGATGACCGCCCGGGTGGACAAGCGCCTCGGGCTCTACGTGTTCGGCAGCATCGCGCTCGCCCTGCTCCTCTTCGGCCTGCTCGCTTGGCTGGTCGGACCGGTGTGGTTCTGGCTGTTCATCGGCATCCCGTTCGCCTTGCTCGCCGGGTCGATCATCTTCGGTCGCCGCGCCGAGGCAGCCGCCTACCGGCAGATCGAGGGCCAGCCGGGTGCCGCGATCAGCGCGATGAGCCTGATCCGCCGAGGTTGGACGAGCGAGGCCGCCGTCGCGGTCAACCGCCAGCAGGACGTCGTGCACCGGGCGGTCGGCCGGCCGGGCATCGTCCTCATCGGCGAGGGGCAGCCGACCCGCGTCCAGCACATGCTGAACAACGAGCGCAGGCGTCATGCCCGGATCGCGGCCGAGGTGCCCATCACCCTCGTCGTCATCGGCAACGACGAGGGGCAGGTCCGCCTGCGCAAGCTCAACAACTACCTCCGACGACTGCCGAAGACGCTCACCAACGCCGAGGTCGGTGACCTGAAGAACCGACTGCGGGCGATGCCGAGCGGGGCGCAGGCCCCGCCGGTCCCGAAGGGCCCGCTGCCGAAGAACGTGAAGATGCCCAGGGGCGGGCTCCCCCGCTGAGGAACCCGCCCCTGGGTTGAACGCGCGCCCGGGTCCGGCCCGAGCGCCGGGCCGCCGCCTCAGTCGGTGTGCTCGGCCTCGACGGCCACCGGCTCCGACACGCCCTTGACCGCGATCTTCGTCGGCTCCGGGGCGGGCTTGGTCACCTCGCTCACGCGCACCGTGAGCAGCCCCTTGTCGTAGCTGGCCTCGACGTCCGCACCGGTCACGTGCTCAGGCAGCGCGAACTCGCGGCGGAACGAGCCGTAGCGCTGCTCTCGCACCACGACTCGCGGCCCACCGTCACCGCCCTCGGTGTGCTCCTGCTCGCTGCGGCGCTCGCCACTGATCGTGAGCCGTCCGGGGGCCACCTCGATGTCGACGTCCTTGGCGATGTCGACGCCGGGCAGCTCCAGGCTGATCACGACGTCGCCGCCGTCGCGGACCATGTCGATGGCCGGGACGTAGCCCGAGGCGCTCCCGGGCGTCCCGAAGCTGCGGCGCACGAGCTCGTCGAAGTCGCTGTCCATACGCGCGAGCGCGCTGAACGGGTCCCACCTGATGATCGCCATGAGGGTCTCCTCTCTTGGTTGGCACTCACCCTCTATGAGTGCTAACGCAGAAGGAACCCTGAGCCTTCCCGACTCATGCAGCCGACCTCAACGTGCGCGCGTCGGCCCCTGGACGACGACGGTCCCCACCGCGAGGTCGTGCAGGCCCCGGCGGTCTGGGTCGTACACGACCGCGGGCAGCACCAGCGCGATGAGCAGCGTGCGGATCAACGCTCGCCAGATCCCGACCGGCCGACGGTCCAGGCGCACGACCCGAAGACGCAGCACGTGCTGGCCCGGGCTGGCGCCGGAGACGCCGGTCACCAACGTCACGAGGACGAACCAGGTGAGCAGCCGGCTGACCGCGGCCGTCGTCGGGCTCGCCGCCTCGTCACCGGCGGCCGCGGCGTCGAGTACGCCCTGGCCGGCGACGGCCGAGTAGGCAGCGACGAGCACGACAGCGAACACCCAGTCCAGCAGCAAGGCCGCGAGCCGCGGCCACCACGTGGCGACAGCACCCGCGCCGTGCGCCGGCAGCCCGACCCGTTGACCGGGCCACTTGCCAGCCCCTGCGGCACTCACCGCGCCAGCCTACGGAGGGTCTGCGTCGTCGGCGCGACGGGCGTAACACGGCCGAAACAGGCCAGACACCGACGGGAAACTGCCCCCCACTAGCGTCACCCCAGCCAAGCCGGTCCCGGTCCACCGGGAGCTCGCCCGTGGCACCGATGCTGACGGGCGGCCGGCCACCATTGTTGGTCGACCCCGGCACCGTGCCGGGACCAGGAGGATGGATGTTCAGCAACGGAGACGAGCTGCTCAAGTTCGTCAAGGACGAGGGTGTCGAGTTCATCGACGTCCGGTTCTGCGACCTGCCCGGCGTCATGCAGCACTTCAACGTGCCCGTCGGCTCGTTCGACGCCGACGCCCTGGCCGACGGCCTCATGTTCGACGGCTCGTCGATCCGAGGCTTCCAGGCGATCCACGAGTCGGACATGAAGCTCATGGCCGATACCGCCACGGCCTTCATCGACCCATTCCGCAAGTCCAAGACGCTGGCGATGAACTTCTCCATCGTGGACCCGTTCACCGACGAGCCCTACAGCCGCGACCCCCGCAACGTGGCCGCCAAGGCCGAGGCATACCTGGCCTCCACCGGGGTCGCCGACACCGCCTACTTCGGCCCCGAGGCCGAGTTCTACGTCTTCGACGACGTGCGGTTCGAGACGAAGCAGAACGCCGGCTACTACTTCATCGACTCCATCGAGGCCGCCTGGAACACCGGCCGGGAGGAGGAGGGCGGCAACCGCGGCTACAAGACGCGCTACAAGGGCGGCTACTTCCCCGTCCCGCCGGTCGACCACTACGCCGACCTCCGTGACGAGATGAGCAACACGCTGAGCTCGCTCGGCATCCCCGTCGAACGTGCCCACCACGAGGTCGGCACCGCAGGGCAGGCCGAGATCAACTACCGGTTCGACACCCTGCAGCACGCCGGCGACCGCCTCATGCTGTTCAAGTACGTCATCAAGAACGTGGCCTGGAACGCCGGCAAGACCGCGACGTTCATGCCCAAGCCGCTCTTCGGCGACAACGGCTCCGGCATGCACGTGCACCAGTCGCTGTGGAAGGGCGGCGACGCACTGTTCTACGACGAGCTCGGCTACGCCGGCCTGTCGGACATGGCCCGTTGGTACATCGGCGGCCTGCTCGCCCACGCCCCGTCGGTGCTGGCCTTCACCAACCCGACGGTGAACTCCTACCACCGGCTGGTGCCGGGCTTCGAGGCTCCGGTCAACCTGGTCTACTCCCAGCGCAACCGCTCGGCTGCGGTGCGCATCCCGGTCACGGGGACCTCGGCCAAGGCCAAGCGCGTGGAGTTCCGCGTGCCGGACCCCTCGTCCAACCCCTACCTGGCCTTCTCCGCCCTGCTCATGGCCGGCCTCGACGGCATCAAGAACAAGATCGAGCCGCCGGAGCCGGTCGACAAGGACCTCTACGAGCTGCCGCCGGAGGACCTGGCCGAGATCGCCCACGTGCCTGCCTCGCTGCCTGAGGCGCTCGACGCCCTGGAGGCCGACCACGGCTTCCTCACCGAGGGCAACGTCTTCAGCGACGACCTGGTGGAGACCTGGATCGACTGGAAGCGGGCCAACGAGGTGGACCCGATCCGGCTGCGGCCGCACCCGCACGAGTTCGAGCTCTACTTCGACATCTAGGACGGAGCAGGGCCCGACCTGGCTTCGCAGCAGACGAGGCTCCCCAGCCCAAGACGAGCCCACACGGGCCGCCAGCACTGCATCGACGGCGGCCCGTGTGGGCTCGACGGCGTCCGGCCATGGCACGCACCTCCTCCGGGCAGCAGCAGGACAAGACCGGCGGCGAGGCAAGCCTCCAGGAACCGCGCTGCGGCCAGGGACCTCGTCCCGAGGGCCACCAGGCCCTGCAGACAGCTCGCCCGCACCACACGCTGGCGGACGTTCACGGCCCAGCGCCGCTCGGTCACCTGCAGGGTGACGACGTACAACGGGCTCTCGTCGGCCAGCATGGCGTCGACGAACGGGCCGGAGATCCCCACTCAGTAGCATCGAGACATGAGCACAGGCAGGTCAGAGGCACATCGACCGAGCCTTCGACCAGCAGGCCCGGGTCGACACCGCTCGGGCCGTGACGTCGTTCTCCCTCGACGGGAGCACGCACCACGGACGGCAGGCCTGTCGCGAGTTCCACCCGGGGCCTGAGCACATGGCCACGGTGCGGGAGAAGGGACCCGCCACGGGTGCGCCGGCCGTGCCAGGGCTGTGGCGCAGCTTGCGCGCCCGGGTCCACGCGGCGAACCAGTGGGCCAAGGGGACACCGATCGGGCGCGCCCTTCACCGGTTCAACCACTTCCGGGGGACGCGGCTTGCCGCCACGGTCACCTTCTACGGATTCCTCTCCGTCTTCCCGCTGCTCATCCTGGGCTTCTCTGTCGCTCTCCGCGTGGTCGGAAGCGACGGGGTCACTCAGCTCGAGGAGTTCGTGGAGCTGTACGTCCCCGGCATCGCCAGCGAGCTCAGGCTGCAGCAAGTTCGCAGCAGCGCGGCGACACTTCAGGTGGTCGGTGTCGCCACGCTGCTGGTGACCGGGCTCGGGTGGGTTGACGCGACCCGGGCGTCCGTACGAGCGATGTGGGGCCTCCCGGACCGCGACGGCAACCTGATGGTGCGAAAGCTCGTCGACCTGCTGGCGCTCGTGGGCCTCGGTGCGCTGGTCGCCATGTCGGTCACGGCCAGCACCTGGGTCTCCGGAGCAGGAGAGCGGCTGCTGGCCCTGACGAGCCAACAGGGGTCGACTGCCGGCCTCGTCGCCTCGAACCTGCTGGCCCAGACACTGGCCCTGCTCACCGCGAGCCTGCTCGTCGGCTACATCCTCTCGGGCCTGCCGCGCATCCTCATGCAGTGGCGCGTGCTGCTCCCGGCTGCCCTCGTCGGAGGTCTGACCCTGGAGCTGCTCAAGCGGCTGCTCATCGGCTACATCTCCGGTTTCGCCGGCAGCAGTACCTACGGCGCCTTCGGGGTGCCGGTGGCACTGCTGATCTGGATCTACGTCATCGCTCGACTGCTCATGGTGATCGCCGCGTGGACGGCCGAGCGAAGCGACGCCCCCCTGGTCCAGCCGCGATTCCTCGAGGCGGCCGCAGCCATGTGGGCGGCCGGGGACGCCGAGGAGGCCAGGCTGGAGGAGCGATGGGAAGCCGAGCACCTCAGGACGCCGGTGGACGGCTCCGCCCCCGACCGGCCGGGTGGCCCACGTCGGCGCGACCTGGCTGTCGCCGCGGCCGTCGGTGTGGCGATCGGCGTGGCGCTGCGGCACCGCCGGTAGCTGCGTCGGCGGCCATCACGATGATGCCCGACCGCCGCGAGCCTCAGCGTCCGGGCACGAGCGAGATCAGCAGGTCCGTGATGCCTTCGGGCGCCTCCAGTGGCCGGGTGTGGTCCGCAGCCCGAGCATGTGCGGCAGGATGGCGGCATGGCTGCGTTGACGTGTGGGGTTCTGGCGACCTCGAGCAAGGAGAACGAGCACCGACTCCCGATCCACCCGCAGCACGTGGCCCGGATCGACGCAGACCTTCGCGAGCGCATCGTCCTCGAGCACGGCTACGGCCACGAGTTCGGCGTCGAGCGCGAGCACCTCGAGCCTCTGGTCGCGGGGATGCGGACACGCGAGGAGATCATCGCCACCTGTGACGTCATCCTGCTGCCGAAGCCGACGTTGGCAGACCTGCAGGAGCTTCGGGACGGGCAGGTGCTGTGGGGCTGGCCGCACTGCGTGCAGAACCCCGACATCACCCAGGCCGCCATCGACCGCCGGCTCACGCTCATCGCCTGGGAGGCGATGAACCACCTCAACGCCGACGGCTCGTTCCTCGTGCACGTCTTCCATGCCAACAACGAGATGGCCGGCTACTGCTCGGTCCTGCACGCGCTCACCCTGATGGGGATCACGGGCCACTACGGCCACCGCATGTCGGCCACCGTCATCGGCTTCGGGAACACCGCCCGCGGCGCCATCACCGCCCTGCAGGGGCTCGGGGTGACCGACGTCAAGGTCCTCACCCAGCGGCCCGTCGCGGCCGTTGCCTCCCCGATCCCGTCCACCGTGCTCGGCCATCTCGAGCGTGACCCGGACGACCCCAGCCACACCCTGACGATCCGCAGTACCGGGCCCGTCCCGACCGCGGAGTTCCTCGGCGAGCAGGACATCATCGTGAACTGCATGTTCCAGGACACCGACGCCCCGGTGATGCTGGTGGACCAGTCCGACCTGCACCAGCTGCGACCGGGCACCCTCATCGTGGACGTGTCCTGCGACGAGGGGATGGGGTTCTCCTTCGCCCGTCCCACGACGTTCGCCGACCCGATGCTCACCGTGGGCGACGGGGTGCACTACTACGGCGTGGATCACAGCCCGTCGTTCCTCTGGAACTCGGCGACGTGGGAGATCAGCAGGGCCGTGGTCCCGTTCCTGCGCACCGTGATGGGGGGCCCTCGGGCCTGGGAAGCCGATGCCGTGATCGACGCGGCCATCGAGATCCGCGACGGCCAGGTACGCAACGAGAAGATCCTGACGTTCCAGGGCCGCGCCCCGGAGCACCCACACCCCTTCCTGGCGCCACCCCGCGAACGGGTCGAGGACGCCTGAGGCTGCCTCAGGGGCTGATGTCGACGGCCGCAGCGGCCGCGTCGTCGGCGGGGCGCTCAGACGACGATGGGCGCCCGTGCCGGCGGAAGTGCTCCAAGGGAACCATGACGAAGACCGCCGATGCCAGCATCACGACGCGGCCCTGCTCGTCGAGCACCTCGGCGCTGGCGAAGACCTGCCGACCAGCCATCCCGTCGATCCGGCCCTCGATCCGCAGCGACGTCCCGACCGGCACCGGGTGCAGGTACTCCGTGAGGAGCCGCCCGGTCACCATGGGCGTCAGCAGCAACCAGCCCAGGGCGCCGAGGACCTCGTCGACCGCGGCGGCCAGCAGCCCGCCGTGGGCGAGTCCCCGAGCACCCTCGTGCTGGTCGGTCACGGCAAGGGCACCGACGACCGTCACACCCTCGCCGATCACCGTCTCCAGCCGCAGGCCGGCGGGGTGCTCGGGTCCGCATCCGTAGCACCTTGGGTTGTGCACGGGGACGGGTGTCCCGGGGGCGGCCGCGTCCGGGTGTCGAGTCGCAGGCTCGACGTTGGCCGGCATGAGCGGGTTGGGCCGAGGGCGCCGGTGACCCCCACGCACGTCGACATCCGCCATGGACTCGACTCTACGATCCGGGTGTTGGGGGCCGGTCAGGACCCGTGGTAGAGGATGAGCCGGAAGTTCGTCCGGAACACGCCTCGAGCACCCCAGTCCTCACCAAGGTTCTCGATCTCGTACCACGAGCGCTCAGGCTGGGCCGCCTCCCATGTCGCGACGCCGCGCCGGTACATCTCGTCGAGCACGCGCTTGCGGTTCTTGGCGTAGATGTCGCCGTAGCCACCTTGCTGCTGACCGGCCGCTGCGATGACGATGTCGCGGGGGGCTCCGGTGCTCGAGGCGACCTGCTGGATCTGGTTGTCCGCCGCGGTCGACCCGACGTCGCCGGACTGCCCGGCGCCGGTGAGCGTCTTGGCGAAGCTGTCCGAGTTCTTGGCCGCCTCCTCACGCAGCTGCACGCCGTAGTTCGCCCCGTCGATCGCAGCCTGGGTGTTCTTCATCCCCTGGTAGGCGCCGTACCCCATGGCGGCCGCCGCAGCCAGCGGGATGATGATCGCTGCGGCGGCCGAGCCGACGGCGGCCAGGTCGATGGCCACCACCGAGGTCCCGCTGGCGGTCGTGGTCGCCGTCACGGCAGCCCGCCCACCTTGGGCGGCCGCCCGCTTGCCGACCTCGGCCACGATCCGGGGCCAGTTCGGGTGCACCTCGCCCGCGCCCACGACCTTGGTCGTGAGGATGACGTCGTAGCCCGTCATGACCGGCAGCCGCTTCTCACCGCTCACCCCACCGGAGAGCTCGAGCCCGAACACCTGCGCAGAGCCTGGATCGCTGGCGAGGGTCTCCCACTCGAGCCCAGCCACGACGAGCTTCGCCCCGACGACGCCCTTGATCTCCGGGTAGCGGGTCTTGATCGATGCCTCAGCCCCCAGCGCGAGCTCGAGCTTCTTGGCGGACAGCTCGAAGGCGAGCGTCTCCTTCACCTTCTCGATCCCGACCGAGTCGAAGAGGGCCGACCCCATCGCCTCGGCCTTCTGCTCGGCCAGCGTGACCTCACCCTGCACGCCCTTGTTCGAGGTCGAGCCCGCCGACACCGCCGTGGCCTCGCCGCCGGTCGGGACGAGCTCGCCCTTGACCTCACCCTTCAGGGCAACCGAGCCGCGGATGTAGCTGGCCTTGCCGCCGAGGTCGATCTTCGTGGCGTCTGGCTCGATCGGGATCTGGAAGCTCGGCGTGGCCGCGGCGGCCTGTCGTTGCAGGACGGGTTCGGCCTGGCGCTGCAGGTCGGGCGCGCGCTGGGGAGGCGCGAGCAGCGCACTCGTCGCACGATTCCCCACAGACCGCTGCAGCGCCAGCACGGTGGCCAGACTGGCAACGCTTGACGGCGGCCCCGAGGGTGGAGCAGAGGGAGGCCGGGGCGCGCCACTCGATGGCGCCGCGCGTGCGCTCTGCACGAGAGCGGCGGAGGTGGCGAGCGTCGTCGGGTCGACTGGCGCCGGTCCGACATCCTGCTTGAGCTGCGCCGGCCCTGGCTCCGGGTCCGGACCCGAGGACCGCTCGCGCTCAGCCATAGGTCCTCCTCCCCCCGTTCCTCCCCCCGAGCCAGTCGCCGGCGACGGTGGTGCTGAAGCCTCATGGTCCTGGCAGACGCCCGTTCCCGTCCTGCCCATTCGTGCAGCGGAAGGGGCACGGCAGCGACCTCGCCACGGGTTCCGCTTCCGTCGGACCCTTCGGGCATCATTCGAACATGAGTACGAAACAGGGGCTGGAGCAGAGCGGCACCCTGCGGACGGGCGAGACGCCGGGGAGGGCGGTGCCGACCGATGGGCAGATCCCGGCCGTCGACGAGGTCGATCGCCTGGTGAGGGGGCTCCACGGAGGCCTGGACCGGCTCCTTGCGGCCGACATGTCGACCGTCGACGATCGGGGGGCAGTGGTGCTGGCGCTGCTTCGCGCCCAGGCACGGTTGGAGGCGGCCACGCTGAGCGCCCTGGCCGCCTTCGACGCCTCCGAAGGTGCGGTTCAGCGCGGGGACGGCACCACCAGGGTCTGGCTGGCCCGCACCACCACGATGAGCCCGTCGCAGGCCGCTGGCATGGTGCGCACGGCCCGCCTGCTCCACACCCACCTCACTGCCACGAAGGTCGCGCTCGCGCGTGGCGAGATCGCGGCCCGCCACAGCGCCGCGGTGGTGTCCGCGGTCAGCCGGGTGGGGCTCGTGCATGCCGAGCAGGCCGAGCCGGTCCTGCTCGACCTGGCCCGACGTGCCGACCCGCAGGCGGTGCGCGCCGCAGGGCGCTACCTGCACGAGGTGCTCGACCCGGTCGGGGCCGAACGCGCCAGCTGTGCCGAGGTCGACCGGCGCGGCGTCTCCTTCTCGATCAGCGACGGGCGCGGCTACCTCGACGGCGTCCTGGACCCCGAGTCGACCGAGACCCTGCAGAGCGCGCTGATGGCGCTGATGGCTCCCGGTCCGCACGACCAACGCACCGTCACCCAGCGGCGCGCCGACGCCCTCGTCGACCTGGCCCGACGTGCCTTGGACAGCGGCCAGCTCCCCGGCGTCGACGGCACCGCCCAGCGCCCCCATGTGGCGTTCGTCGTCGACGCCGAGACGCTGCTCCTCGGGCTGGACGCCACCACTGCGCCCGACCGGGGCCATGGCACGGCTTCTGGGGGCGGCAGCGTCGTGGCCACGCTGCCGTGGACCGGGACCCCCCTGGGCCGCAACGCCGTGCGCCGCCTCACGTGCGATGCACGCCTGACCCCCGTGCTCGCGAAGCTCCTCGACACCGGCAGCAACCGCGGCCGCACAGGCGTCTGGCTGCCCCTGAACGTCGGACGAGCCGCGCGGACCGTTACCCCAGCGCAGGCGACCGCGCTCCGTGTGCGCGATGGCGGCTGCATCATCCCCGGTTGCGCCCGTGGCCACGCCTACACCCACGCCCACCACGTCCGACACTGGGCCGATGGCGGACCCACAGACCTGAACAACCTCGTCCTGCTCTGCGGCCACCACCACCGGGCACTGCACCACGGCCACTGGACCATCACGATCGGCAGCAACCAGTCCGCCGCGTTCGAGGTCACCGACCGGCATGGGCGGACCCGAGCCGCACAGCACGCCGGCAACCGAGCACCACCGGCCGGCCTCGGTGAGCATGCACCAGCCTCCCCGCGCGGTGCCTAGCTCGAATGTGCGGGCGTCGGGTCCTCGTAGAAGCGTCGCTCGACGACGCGGCGAGCCCGCCGGGCGGCCTTGCGGTAGTGCTCCAGCAAGCCCCCGGGGCCACCCCGCTCGTTCAGGATGCCGGCGACTGCCGCTTGCGTGCGTGGCTCCCTCGGGATCTCGTCCGTGCCGCGACCAGTAGCGTGGATGACCGCGTTGCGGATCTCGCCAGCCAGGCGCCAGACGTCGAGCAACGAGGTGTGGTCCTCCTCGTCGAGGAGCCCGGCCGCTCGGGCGTCAGCCAACGCCGCCACCGTGCTCGTCGTCCGGAGCCCTGCCCGCTCGTGGGCGTGCTCGAGCTGGAAGAGCTGCACGGTCCACTCGACGTCTGCCAGTCCGCCGGGTCCGAGCTTGAGGTGCAGCGAGGGGTCAACCCCTCGTGGCAACCGCTCGGACTCCACGCGCGCTTTGATCCTGCGAACCTCACGGACCTCAGTCCCGGTGAGCCCGTCGGGGGACCAGCGCAAGGGGTCCACGAGCGCGAAGAACTCGCCCAGCAGCTCGGCGTCGCCGCACAGGGGAGCAGCTCGCAGCAACGCCTGACGCTCCCAGACCTCACCCCACCGCTCGTAGTAGGCGGCGTAGGAGGCCAGTGTGCGCACCAGCGGACCCTGGCGACCCTCGGGGCGCAGGTCGGCGTCGAGCGTCAGCGCCGGGGCCGGGCCGGGCAGGGCCAGCAGTCGGCGCATCTCCTGCGCCACCGCCAGCGCCGCACGCCCCGCGTCCTCCGCAGAGGCGTCCGGGTGCGGATCGTGGACGAACAGCACGTCGGCGTCCGACGCGTAGGACATCTCGCGACCGCCGAGGCGACCCATGGCCACCACCGCGAACCTCGTCGGCAGGGGCGTGCGCCGCTCGGTCTCGACCTGACGGACAGCCGCCGCGAGGGCTGCCGACACGGTGGCCTCGGCCACCGACGTCACTGCCCCGGCCACGTCCTCGAACGGCAGGGCGTCGTCGTTGTCAGGACCGACCCCGACCTCCGCACCAAGGTCGGCGACCGCGATCCGGAAGAGCTCCCGGCGTCGCATCGCCCGGGCAGTCCCGATCGCATCGACGGGGTCGGTGTGGCGCCCCACCCCGGACAAGGCCTCAGCCTGCAGAGTCGCCCTGCTTCGGAAGGCCAAGGCGTCGTCGCTGCCGAGCAACGCGACCGCCTCCGGGGCCCGCCGGAGCAGCGCCGTGGCGAACACACTCGAGGACAGCACACGCGCCATCTGCTCGGCCGCCGCCCGGTCGTCGCGCAACAGCCGCAGATACCAGTGGGTGTCCCCCAGGGCCTCGCTGACCTCGCGGAATCCGGCCAGGCCCGCGTCCGGGTCCACCCCGTCGGCGAACCAACCGAGCAGCACCGGCAACAGCGTCCGCTGGATCGCGGCGCGGCGCGCCACCCCGGTGGTCAGCGCCTCGATGTGACGCAGCGCCCCGGCCGGGTCGCGGTAGCCCAACGCGACGAGCCGCTCCCTGGCGGCCTCCGGGGTGAGCTGGGCCTCCTGGCCAGGCAGCCGCGCCACGGCGCTCAGCAGGGGGCGGTAGAACAGCTTCTCGTGCAGGCGCCGGACCTCGCGCTGGTGCCGGCGCCAGGTCGCGACCACAGCGTTCGCCGGATCGTGGCGCAGCCCGACGCTACGTCCGAGCCGGCGAAGGTCCTCCTCGCTGGTCGGCATCACGTGCGTGCGCTGGAGCCGGTGCAGCTGCAACCGGTGCTCCAGCGTGCGCAGGAACCGGTACGCCGTCTCCAGGTCCGAGCCGTCCTCGCGACCGACATATCCACCAGCAGTCAGAGCGGCCAGGCCACCCAGGGTCGACTGCGAGCGCAGCGACGCATCCGTCCGACCGTGCACAAGCTGCAGGAGCTGCACGGCGAACTCGACGTCCCGAAGACCTCCGGCGCCGAGCTTGAGCTGCCGATCCGCCTGCTTGCGGGGGACGTGGTCCTCCACTCGGCGCCGCATCCGCTGGACGTCGCGGACGAACCCGTCGCGCTCGGCTGCCGACCACACCAGCGGGCCGATCTGCTCGATGTACTGCTCGCCCAGCGCCAGGTCACCGGCTACCGGCCGCGCCTTGAGCAACGCCTGGAACTCCCACGTCTTGGCCCAGCGCTGGTAGTACCCCAGGTGCGACTCCAACGTCCGGACCAATGGCCCGTTCTTGCCCTCCGGGCGAAGCCCGGCATCGACCGGCCAGAGCGTCCCCTCGGCGGTGTGGTCCCCGCACACCCGCATGAGCCCGGCAGCCAAGGCGGTCGCGGCGCTGAGCGTGGCCTGTTCGTCAACGCCTTCGACCGCCTCGGACAGCTCGCCCTCGTCAGGGCCCGCAGCGACGAACACCACGTCCACATCGCTGACGTAGTTCAGCTCACGACCCCCGCACTTGCCCATCGCGATGACCGCCAGGCGACACGCCGGCGCCCCAGGGGGCTGCTCGGCACGGGCGATCGCCAGTGCTCCCTCCAGCGCCGCAGCTGCCAGGTCCGCCAGCTCGCCGGCCACGAGCCTGACAGGCAACGCATCGGCCAGGTCCCGAGCCGCCAGACGAAGCAACCGGCGCCGGTAGGCCACCCGAAGGGCGTCCTTCGCCTGAGCCGGTGGGCCTGCGACCGGGGCAGCAGCGCCCGGGTCTGCGCCGACGGCCCGGAGCACCTCGTCCCGGACCTCCTCCGGCTCCGGCCTGGGCGCCGGCATGGGCTCAGCCTGCAGCTCGCGCCAGTGCTCAGGGTGCCGTGCCAGGTGGTGCCCCAGCGCCACCGACTCCCCCAGCACGGCCAGCAGGCGCCGTCTGAACACGGCGTCACGCTCGAGTGCCGAGGCCAGTCGATCGGCGTCCTGGGCCGCTTCGAGCAGGTTCGTGAGCGCGAGCAGAGCCAGGTCGGGGTCCGAGGTGTCGGCAACGTCGCGCAGGATGTCCCGGTCGTCGCGCAGCGGCGCCAACGCCGGCAGGGCGAGCAGGCGCAACGCCTTCTCGGTGTCGGTGAACCCCAGCCGGACGAGCTCGCCGCTCGAGCTGGACGCCCGAGGAGCCGAGCCCATCCGTGCAGGGGTGGTCACCAGACCGGCAGCATCCGGTCGAGCTCGAACTGCGTCACCTGACGGGCGTGCGCCTCCCACTCGGCGCGCTTGTTGCGCAGGAAGAACTGGAAGACGTGCTCGCCCAGGGTGTCGGCGACCAGCTCGGAGTCCTCCATGACGCGGATCGCCTCGTCCAGCGAGGCCGGGAGTGGATCGATCCCCATGGCGCGACGCTCACGATCGGTGAGCGCCCACACGTCGTCCTCCGCCCCCGGCGGGAGCTCGTACTCCCGCTCGATGCCGGTCAACCCGGCCGCGAGGATGACGGCGAACGCCAGGTAGGGGTTGCAGGCGGAGTCCAGCGACCGGACCTCGACCCGGGTGGACTGCGCCTTGCCGGGCTTGTACATCGGCACCCGCACAAGCGCCGAGCGGTTGTTGTGGCCCCAGCACACGTAGGCCGGCGCCTCTCCCCCGCCCCACAGCCGCTTGTAGGAGTTCACCCACTGGTTCGTGACCGCCGTGATCTCGGCCGCGTGCCGGAGCAGCCCGGCGATGAAGCTACGGCCGACCTGGGAGAGCTCGAGGTCGGCCCCGGCCTCGTGGAAGGCGTTGCGGTCGCCCTCGAAAAGCGACAGGTGGGTGTGCATGCCGCTGCCCGGCCAGTCCGTGAACGGCTTGGGCATGAACGAGGCGTGCACGCCCTGGGCGTAGGCCACCGCCTTGATCACCTGCCGGAACGTCGTGATGTTGTCGGCCATCGACAGGGCGTCGGCGTAGCGAAGGTCGATCTCCTGCTGCCCGGGGGCGCCTTCGTGGTGGCTGAACTCCACCGAGATCCCCATGGACTCCAGCATCGTGATGGCCGCTCGGCGGAAGTCGTGAGCCATGCCCTGCGGGGTGTGGTCGAAGAACCCGCTGACGTCGACTGGCTCGGGCTGCCGTCCCGGCTCGGGGGACCCCTTGAAGAGGAAGAACTCGATCTCCGGGTGGGTGTAGAAGGTGAAGCCGAGGTCGGCGGCCTTGGTCAGCGTCCGCGACAGCACGAAGCGCGGGTCGGCCCAAGCGGGAGACCCGTCGGGCAGCAGGATGTCGCAGAAGAGCCGCGCCGTCCCGTGCGCGTCGCCGCGCCAGGGCAGGATCGCGAACGTGGCCGGGTCGGGTCGGGCGAGCATGTCCGACTCCGACACCCGGGTGAATCCCTCGATGGCCGAGCCGTCGAAGCCCAGCCCCTCACCGAACGCGCTCTCCAGCTCTGCCGGTGCGACCGCCACCGACTTGAGCATCCCTGAGACGTCGGTGAACCACAGCCTCACGAACCGGATATCGCGTTCCTCGATGGTGCGAAGGACGAATTCCTGCTGCTTGTCCACGTCGGCAGTCTCCCACCGTCGACCGCAGGCCCGCTGCTGGGTGCACCGATCAGCCGCAGACGTCGTTACGCTCGTCCGTCGTGGCACAGCTGAGGCTCGCGCTCGCGCAGGTCAACCCAACCGTCGGTGACATCGTCGGCAACACCGGGCTGGTCGAGCGCTGGGCCCTGCACGCTGCTGAGCGCGGCGCGCACCTCGTGGCGTTCCCGGAGATGGTGCTGACCGGCTACCCGATCGAGGACCTCGCGCTGCGGGCTTCCTTCGTCGAAGCATCCCGAGTCGCGTGCGGTCACCTGGCGCAGCGCCTGGCGGCCGCCGGGCACGGCGACCTCGTGGTCGTCGTGGGCTACCTCGATCGGACCGAGCTGGCATCCGAGCGACTCGGCGTCCCCAAGGGAGCCCCGGCCAACGCTGCCGCGGTGCTGCACGACGGGCGAGCCCTTCTGCGCTACGACAAGCAGCACTTGCCGAACTATGGCGTCTTCGACGAGCAGCGGTACTTCGTGCCCGGGCGCCACGAGGCGACCGTCCGCGTGCACGGCATCGACGTCGCCCTGGCGATCTGTGAGGACCTCTGGCGCGAGAACGGTCCCGCCCAGTCCGCGCGAGCCGCCGGAGCCGGCATGCTGCTGGTGATCAACGGCAGCCCCTACGAACGCGACAAGGACGACACCCGCTTGGCACTGTGCCAGCGCCGGGCTCGCGAAGCCGGCTGCACCCTGGCGTACGTGAACATGGTCGGCGGGCAGGACGAACTCGTCTTCGACGGCGACAGCCTCGTGGTCGATGCTGAGGGAACCCTGCTGGCACGCGCTCCGCAGCTGGACGAGGGCCTGCTCACGATCGATCTCGACCTGCCGGCGGCCGGCCCGGACGTCCCCGGCACCGCCGGAGCCGGCGCGCCTGCCCGCAGAGGTGCCAGAGCAGTGGCGCAGGAGACGGCGTTGGCGGGCTACGACCCGACGGCAGCCGGGTCGGCCCCGAGGCTCTCGCCGTCCGGGGAGGTGTACGCGGCCCTCATGCTGGGGCTGCGGGACTACGTCCAGAAGAACGGCTTCGGCTCGGTGATCCTCGGCCTGTCCGGTGGCATCGACTCGGCACTCACCGCCGCGCTCGCCGTCGATGCGCTGGGGGCTGCCCGCGTCTTCGGAGTCGTGATGCCGAGCCCATACTCGAGCCAACACTCCGTGGACGACGCGCTCGACCTGGCCCGCCGCACCGGGCTTCGCTCCCGCGTGGTGCCGATCGCGCCGATGATGCAGGCCTTCGGGCAGTCGCTGCGGCTGCGCGGCCTCGCGGAGGAGAACCTCCAGGCCCGGATCCGCGGCGTCACGCTCATGGGGCTCTCCAACGCCGAAGGGCATCTCGTCCTCGCCACCGGCAACAAGAGCGAGCTCTCCGTCGGGTACTCGACCATCTACGGCGACGCCGTCGGTGGGTACGCGCCGATCAAGGACGTCCCCAAGACCCTGGTGTGGCAGCTTGCCCAGTGGCGCAACGCCAAGGCGACGCACGAGCAGGCAGTGCCGCCGATCCCGCCCAGCAGCATCAGCAAGCCGCCGTCGGCCGAGCTGCGTCCCGGCCAGCTCGACACGGACTCCCTGCCCGACTACGCCCTGCTCGACGACGTGCTGGACGACTACGTCGAGCAGGATCGTGGCGCTGCCGAGCTGGTGGAGGACGGCTTCGATCCCACCCTCGTGGAGCGGGTGCTGCGGATGACCGATGCCGCCGAGTTCAAGCGGCGCCAGTACCCGCCTGGCCCGAAGATCTCGGCCCGAAACTTCGGCCGCGACCGCCGGCTGCCGATCACGAACGCCTGGCGAGAGCCCACACCCTGAGGGGTCAGCTCTCGAGGCGCGCGGAGTCCGCTACGGCGTCCTCGGCCTCGGTGGGCTTGATGAGCAGGTCGTGCACCAGCCAGGCGAGGACACCGCCAAGGAGCGGCCCGACGACCCAGACCAGGGAGTCCCCCCACGACCCGGAGACCAGCGCCGGGCCGAACCACCGCGCCGGGTTCAGCGCGGCCCCGGTCGCCGGCCCGATCGCCAGGATCCCTGCCGTGATCGCAAGGCCGATGGCCACCGGGTACACCGATCGCGGCGCGCGCTTGTCCACGGCGGTCCCGTACACGACGAGCACGAGGAAGAAGGTGACCACGACCTCGAGCAGGATGCCCTGGCCGACTCCGACCCCGTCTGCCAAGGCCGGAGTACCACCGGCAACCACGGCGCTGTCGAAGGTCAAGGAGATGAGCATGGCTGCGAGCAGGCCCCCCAGCAGCTGGCTCACCCAGTACGCGGCGGCCATCGCCACGTCGATGTGCTTGCCCAGCAGCAGGGCCAGGGTCACCGCCGGGTTGAAGTGCGCGCCGGAGACATGGCCCAGGGCTGCCACCATCGTGAGGATCGCCAGCCCGTGCGCGAGCGCGATCCCGATCAGGCCCGACTCCGCGGCGCCGAGGTTGTTGATCGCCAGGATCCCGACGAAGCAGAGGGAGAAGACCCCGATGGCCTCCGCCGCGAGGTTTCCGACGAGGGAGCGGGAGTCCATGTGATCCTTTCGGTCGCGAAGTCGCTCGAAGACTACCGGTCGGGCTCCGGCGTGCGAGGACCGGCAGGCCCGGCAACGCCAGGCGTGCGACGATGGCTGCCGTGACAGACCAGCCCGCCGACGGCGCTGCGGCGCCACCCTCGAGCTCGCCGGCGGCCAGCCTCTACGGCGGCAGCAGCGAGGCTGTCCGACGGGTCACCACCCGAGACCTGCTCCTGGCCAAGGGACGTGGCGAGCGGTGGCCGATGCTGACCGCCTACGACGTCCTCACCGCGGGTGTCTTCGACGAGGCTGGGATCCCGGTGCTGCTGGTCGGCGACTCAGCCGCCAACAACGTCCTCGGCTACGAGGACACCATCGCGATCACGTTGGAGGAGATGCTCCCCCTGGCCCGAGCCGTGGTCCGCGGGACGAGACGAGCGCTCGTCGTCGGCGACCTCCCCTTCGGCAGCTACCAGGCCGGGCCGGACCAGGCACTCACGAGCGCCGTTCGCTACCTGAAGGAAGCCGGCGTCCACGCGGTCAAGCTCGAGGGTGGGGCCGACGTCGCGCCGGTGGTCGCCCACCTCACCGCGGCTGGGATCCCGGTGATGGGACACGTCGGCTTCACGCCGCAGCGGGTGCACGCTCTCGGCGGCTACCGCGTCCAGGGACGCGGGGAGGCTGCCGACACGGTCGTCGCCGACGCCAAGGCTCTGGAGGCCGCGGGGGCGTTCTCGGTGGTGCTGGAGATGGTGCCGTCTGCCACTGCGGCCCGCGTCAGCGCAAGTCTTGCGGTCCCCACGATCGGCATCGGCGCGGGGCCGCACTGCGATGCGCAGGTGCTGGTCTGGCAGGACATGGCCGGGCTGCGCTCGGGGCGCCTCCCCAGGTTCGTCAAGCAGTACGTGGACCTCCGTGCTCACCTGAGAGGCGCCGTCCAGGCGTTCGGTGACGAGGTTCGTTCGGGGCAGTACCCCGGGCCTGAGCACGCCTACGAGTAGGTCCAGGAAACCGCCCCTCAGTCCTCGGCATCCCATTCCTCGGTGCGCCGGTGGGCCCGTGCGAGTGCCCCTTCGGCCTCCTCGCGGCTCTCGTACGGCCCCATCCGCATATCGTTGGCGCACCCCGCAGCCTCCTCGACGCGCCCGTGCTGCAGGCACCAGTAGTACCGGCCACGGCCGAGGTCGTGCTCGTGAGTGCTGCCCTTCATCACGCCTCCAGTGCGGTCGTCTCGTCGCCTGCCTCGCCGGGGGACGACCTAGACTTCAACGGTGCCCACTGCCACTCCCGTCACTCCAGGCGTGGTCTCGCCCATGCGGACGGTCCCTGCCCACATCCCACGCCCTGAGTACGTCGGGCGCAAGGGCCCGGCTCCCTACGACGGACCCGCCGTTCAGCCGCCGGAGATCATCGACCGGATGCGCGTCGCCGGTCGACTGGCGGCTCGGGCGATGGCCACCGTCGCCGAGCACATCGCCCCCGGGGTCACCACCGACGAGCTCGACCGAGTCGGCCACGAGTTCCTCTGCGCCCACGACGCCTACCCCTCCACGCTGGGCTACCGCGGCTTCCCGAAGTCGCTGTGCACGAGCGTCAACGAGGTGATCTGCCACGGGATCCCGGACTCCACGACGCTTCGCGAGGGCGACATCGTCAACGTCGACATCACTGCCTTCCTCACGATCGACGGAGTCGGCGTGCACGGCGACACCGACGCGACGTACTTCGTCGGGGGCCCCGAAGCCGTCGACGAGGAGTCGCGGCTGCTGGTGGAGCGCACCCGCACAGCCCTGGACCGCGCCATCGCCTCGGTGCGTCCCGGGCGACCGCTCAACGTGATCGGGCGCGTGATCGAGTCCTACGCCCGCCGCTTCGACTACGGCGTGGTCCGCGACTTCACCGGGCACGGCATCGCGACCGCCTTCCACTCCGGCCTCGTCGTGCCGCACTACGACGACCCGCGTGCAGACCTGGTCCTCGAGCCCGGGATGACGTTCACCATCGAGCCGATGCTGAACCTCGGGACCCATCAGTGGCAGATGTGGGACGACGGCTGGACGGTGCTCACTGCCGACGGACGTCGCTCGGCCCAGTTCGAGCACACCCTTGTCGTGACCGAAGCAGGCGCCGAGGTGCTCACCACGCTCGGCTGAGCCCGCCCGACTCGCACGAGGACCGCACATCGCGCGCCGCGGTCTCCTAGGCTGCCTCAGGTGACGGAGGGATTCGGCGTAGACATCGGCGGCAGTGGCATCAAAGGCGCCTTCGTGGACACGGACGCCGGAGAGCTCACTGGCGACCGGGTGAAGATCCTCACCCCCCAGCCCGCCACGGCCGAGGCGGTGATCGAGGTCGTGAGCGAGGTCGCGGAGCTGGCCGGCTGGACCGGCGCGTTCGGCTGCACGTTCCCGGGCGTGATCAGCCATGGTGTCGTGGGCACCGCCGCGAACCTCGGTGGCCACTGGATCGGTGTGAACCTCGAGGAGGCGATCGAGCGGGCGGTTGGCCACGGGGTCGCCGTCCTCAACGACGCCGACGCGGCCGGGCTGGCCGAGATGCGGTTCGGTGCCGGTCGCGGGCGCGACGGCGTCGTGGTCCTCACCACGCTCGGTACCGGCATCGGCACGGCCGTGTTCCTCGACGGCAAGCTGCTCCCGAACACCGAGCTGGGGCACCTGGAGATGGACGGCAGGGCCGCTGAGAAGCGCGCCGCAGCCTCGATCAAGGAACGCAAGAACCTGTCCTGGAAGGAGTGGGCTGCCAGGCTCACCGCCTACTACCAGTACGTCGAGCGCCTGCTCGCCCCCGACCTGTTCATCGTCGGCGGCGGGGTGAGCCGCAAGGCCGAGAAGTTCCTCCCCTTCGTGGACGTCAAGACCGAGATGGTGCCGGCGACGCTGCAGAACCAGGCCGGGATCGTCGGGGCAGCCATGGCTGCGCAGGAGCGCTTCGGCAAGCAGTAGCGGCACCGGACCGGCTGGACCGACGGGTCACGACGTCGGCTCGGACCCTGGCCCCCTTCGGGCGCGCCGAGCCACCCGCCCGAGCAGTGGGCGCCGATCCATCTCCGCCTGGGCCGCCTTCCGCGCCTTGACGTCAGCGCGCAGTCGCGCGTCATCCACGGCCAGGCCGGCCAACCCCTCGATGGCGGCCGTCAGGACGTCCTCCGCCGGAAGCCCCTCTGGTGGGGGCCCGAGCTCGGCCTTCAGCACTGGTTGAAGATCGGCGAGGTCGCCGACGACACGAACCCCCAGCTCGGCGAGCTCGGCCGTGACCCGATCGGCCTCCCGACCCACCCAACGGTGTGCCGCCTCGGGCAGCACGAACGGCGGCTCGAGCGAGCGCCTGGGGTCGAGCACGCCATGGAAGAGCGCGTTGTCCAGCGCCGCCCGGTAGTCGGTGCTGGTCATGGCCTGGACCGACCGGGTCGCATTGACCCGCCGCATCACCTCGGCCGAGGCAGCGCCCGCGGAGAGGTTCTGGGCCGCCGGCATCGTGTAGCCGTCCGCATCGATCCCCACAGCCCCGGCGAAGCGCTCCCACAGGAGCGACGGTGGGTTGCCTGGCTGCGGGACCGTCACGACGGTGACGTTCTCCATCCCGACGAAGGACGCCCACCGGCGCACGATCGCGGCGGTGTCGTGACGTCGCCAGAAGTGCCGGTGCGCGCGTGAGCCTGCCCGCCGAGGTCGCACGCCGGCCACGTACTTCGTGAGCGTCCAGGTCTGACGCTGGCGCAGCGAGGTCTGCCACTGCGCCGGCAGGACCCGGCCGAGGTCGCGCACCGTGATCACCACGCGCACCTCGCACGGGGCGAGGGAGTCCATGACGACGCGGATCTGCTCCTCGGTGAGCACGGTCAGCCACTCCATGGAGACGAGCACCGACGGACCGGACCACGCTCGGGCGGCCTGGGCGACCCGCTGCCACAGCTGCGGGAGCTCGTCGTCCTCTTCGCGCTCGGACCAGGCGCGGATCTCGCGGACCGCCTCCCGCTGCAGACGCCGGTTGTTGCCGGGCACGTGGACACCTGCCGAGGCGATGCGCTCCCGGTTCTCCTCGATGACGGCCTGTAGGAACGTGGTTCCGGACTTGGGTGCCCCGATATGCAGGTGGACGACGGGCGACATGGCTCGTAGGGCTCCTGGTGCCGGGGATGTCCGAGATGCGGTCGCGCCCAAGCCTACTGGCGCGGCAGGCCGCCGAAGGCGGACGAGTCGGTCGATAAGCCGGGTTCTGTGCCCGGTGCTCGCGCACCGGCGGCGACCATCCATCTCGGGTCGCCGTCGCCGACGACCTCCAGCGGCCTACCCGAAGACACCGAGCGGGCCGCCCGTCCGCGCCGAGGCGCGAGTCTCCTGTCTGGCCTTGCTCCGGGTGGGGTTTACCAAGCCGTCCGGGTCACCCCGGACGCTGGTGGTCTCTTACACCACCGTTTCACCCTTGCCGACCCAGCCTCACAGCTCGGCCGGCGGTCTCCTCTCTGTGGCACTGTCCCGCGGGTCACCCCGGGTTGCCGTTAGCAACCACCCTGCCCTGTGGAGCCCGGACTTTCCTCGGCGGCACCCGAGGGCGCCGACGCGGTCGCCTGACCGACTCGTCCGCGTCGGTGATCCTACGCCGCCGATGGCAAGGCCGGTGGGTCCTCAGTCGGCTGGCAGCGAGTTGAGCCCCCACAGCAGCTCGGGCCCGGTGGGCCAGAGCGCGAGGTCCGCCATCTGCCCGGGACGGATGTCGATCCGGAACAACGACTGCAGCGGGCCGCCGAGCACGTCGGCCACCGAGGCCCGGATGGGGGTGGCGTGCGTGACGATGAGCAGCAACCGGCCCGGGTGCTCGGCCACGAGCCGTGACCGGACTCGGCGAACCCGCTCGGCCACCGATGCCAGTGGCTCCCCGCCCGGCGGGGCGACCCACGGGTCACCGAGCCAGCGGCTGAAGGCCTCCGGGTCACGCTCGGCCGCCTCGGCGAAGGTCAGCCCGTCCCACGCCCCGAACGCGCACTCGACGAGATCGGGCTCGACCTGCAGGTCCACCGTGGGCGGGTCCAGGGCGGCGGCCTGCATCGCCCGAGCCATCTCCACCAGCAACACTTCGGCCGTCTCCCGGGTACGCAGCAGCGGCGAGACCAGCACGGTGAGCGGACCCGAGGCGAGACTGCTGCCGTCGCCGGTCCCGACGTGGTCGATGCCGCTCCGCATCACCGAAAGCCGCCGAGCGAATCCGGTGCCCGCTCGGCGGGCCTGTTCCTGGCCGAGGCCGGTCAACCCGGGGTCCACGCCACCGGCGCCGCTGAAGCGCCGGTCCTTCGTCAGAGGGCTCTCGCCGTGCCGGACCATCAGCAGCACCGTCGGATCGCCCGTCGGCGGTCCGCTCGGGGTCGGGGCGGACCCCGGGTCAGGGATGGCACGCCCGTCCAACGCCTCGTTCAGGAGGCGATCGGCCCGGACGTTCTGCTCGCGCGGCACCCAGGAGTAGCGAACCAGCCCGGGGGTGTGCGCAGCACGCACGCGCTGGGCCAGCGCCGCCAGCTCGTCGTCCTTGATCCTCCAACGACCGGACATCTGCTCCACGACGAGCCTGGAGTCCAGCCGGGCCTCGACCTCGGCCGCCGGGTCGATCGCGTGCGCGGCGGCCAACCCCGCCAGCAGACCGCGGTACTCGGCGACGTTGTTGGTCGCGGTCCCGATCGCCTCGGCGAGCTCGCGCAGCACCGTCCCGTCGCCGGCCGTCACCACGGCGCCGTAGGCCGCCGGCCCCGGGTTGCCGCGGGAGCCACCGTCGGCCTCGACGACCAGCTGACGGCTCACCGACGATCACCCCGTCTCGACGTCGCGTACCAGGATCCGGCCGCACTCCTCGCAGGTCACCAGGGCATCCGGAGGGCTCGCCAGGGCCTGGGCCAGGTCCGCCGGGGTGAGCTGCATCCGACAGCCTTCGCACCGGCCGGCCTTCAAGGCCGCGGCACCGACACCGGCATGCCGACTGCGGGACTGCTCGTACCGTGCCAGCAGGGCGTCGTCGACGTCGGCCACGAGCCGGGTCCGCTGCTCGGCGATCTCGGCCCGCTCGGCGCTGACCTGAGCTTCCTCAGCCGCCAGCTCAGCCTCTGCCGAGGCTCGCTGCTCGTCCAAGGCAGCCAGCGCCTGTCGGTGCTCGTCGGCGCCGGCCCGGACCTGCTCGGCCGCCTCCATCACCTCCAGCTCGGCGTCCTCGACCTCGGTGAGGCGAGCCAGCAGCGTGGCCATCTCGTGCTGGAGCTGCTCGAGCTCGCGCGGGCTGGACACCGAACCGGCGTCCAGCCGTCGGCGGTCGCGCTCCCGGCGGGATCGTAGGTCGTCGGCCTGCCGCTCGGCGGCACGGACCTCGCTGTCCAGCCGAGCGACTTCGACCTCGCTCGCATCGAGGGCCTCGCCGACCTCGGCCAGCCTGGCGGACAGCTCCTCCAGCCGCGCCCGGCCGGGGTGTGCGGCGAGCCGCCGCACGAGCAGGTCGTTCCTGGAGTCCAGCGCTTGGAGGTCCAGAAGTCGGCGCTGCTGGTCGGGCGGGAAGGCCATCACGCCCCCTCGTCGAGGTCGGCGGAGGCGTGCAGGGTCCAGGGGTCGGTGTTGCGGGTGGAGACGAAGACCTCCAACGAGCCGCTCAGGTCACTCAGCAGGGACTCTCCGGCCGCCTGCAACCACAGGTGCTCGCTGGCCCAGTGGGAGACGTCGACAAGCGCCATCGCGGTCGTCGTGCCGGTCTGCGTCTCCACGGCCCCGTGCTCGCTGAGCTCGCTGACCGGGTGATGGCGCAGGTCTGCGGTGACGAACGCGTCGGCGCCGGCGGCCCGAGCCGCCTCGAGCAGCGAGTCCCCCGCACCCGAGCAGACCGCCACCCGTTGCACGAGCGCGTCGGCGGAGCCGGTGGCTCGCACGCCACCGACCGTGGGCGGCAGGGCGAGCACCACCCGGGTGAGCAGCTCCTCCAGCGTGATCGGCTCAGCCAGGTCCCCCACTCGACCCAGCCCGGTCGGCACGTCGGCCATCGCCATCGGGAGCAGGTCGAAGGCGGGCTCCTCGTAGGGGTGCGTGGCGCGCAGCGCCGCCAGCACGTCGAGGCGGGCCGAGTCCGGCACCATCATCTCCAGTCGGGTCTCAGCCACGGTCTCGACCACGTCGACCTGCCCGATCACCGGCACCGCGCCCGGCAGCGGACGGAACGTCCCGGTCCCTGCGGTGGTCCACGCACACCGCTCGTAGTTGCCCAGCCGCCCCGCACCCGCCGTCGCCAACGCATCGAGCACGGCCTCGGCCTGCTCGGCCGGGACGAAGACGACGAGCTTGAGCAGCTCCTGGGCGGCACGGGGCAGCAACGGCCGGGTGTGCAGCAACCCGACGGCATCGGCCAGGGCGTCCGAGGCACCCGGACGCGCGCTGTCGGCGTTCGTGTGCAGGGTCAGAAGGGCGATGTCGGCCTGGACGAGGTCGTGAAGCACCCGCCCCTTCGGGGTCGTGGCAGCCACGCCGTGCACCGGACGCAGGAAGAGCGGGTGGTGGCAGACGACCAGGTCGGCGTCCACGTCCATCGCCTCGGTGACGACGTCCTGGACCGGGTCGACAGCGAAGAGCACTCGTTCCACCTCTGCCTCGGGATCACCGCACACGAGCCCGACGGCGTCCCAGTCCTCGGCCAGGCGTGGGTCGTAGCGACGTTCCAGGGCGGCAACGACCTCACGGAGCACAGGCACGAGGCGAGCCTAGCTGCGGCCGAGGGGCGCCGACACCGACGGTCACGCCGTGGACGGGGTCTGCGCTGCAAGGTCCGGAACCGGCTCGGTGCCTGCCAACGACTGGCGATGGCCGATCTGCTCGAGCCACCGCACGAGCTGGCGATGCACCATGTCAGCCCCGTAGAGGCGACCCCGTTCGTCGAGCAGGTCCTCGGCCAGGACCCACTCGCTCGGGTAGACGAGGATCGGTCGGGTCTGCCAGCCCCCGAGCCCGCCGTGGCAGCCGACGAGCTCCTCGAAGGCGGCCACCTCGTCCAGCACCGGGTCGTAGAGGGAGTTCAGGTAGATGTCCGGGGCGTGCTCGAACTCGGCCGCACGAAGGAAGTCTGCCCTGGCGTCGGGGCCGAATCCGGAGAGCGGGTCCTTGCCGACCACCACGCCGCTCGTGAGCTCGTGGGTGCCGCTCGGGCCGATGGCGACCGGACCCTGGGCCGTCATGACGACGGCGAAGCCGATCGAAGGGTTGTCGGCCAGGGCCTGCAACAGCCCGGGGTAGCTCGCCTCCAGGTCCGACAGCATGACCCGTCCCGGCATCCGAGCGAACCAGATCCCACCGAGGTTGCCCGATCCGACGACCACGATGGGTGGACGCTCGTCGGCCCCCTCGCCGGCCGCAGCATCGATGTCCGCGCCGCTGGGCCCGAGAGCGCTCGCGCCGTCTCGATGTCCGAGGGCTCGCTTGGTGAGCCGACCGGTCACCGAGTCCTGGCCGGTGAGCTGCGAGAGAAACACGTTCACCGGGCCCCAGGCCTCGATCTCACCGGTCGCGGCGGCGGCCGACTCCTGGGTGTCCATGAGGGACAGGACCAGCGCCTCCAGCGACTGACCCTCACGCTGGGAGAAGGTCGCGCCCTGGCTCTGCCCATGGTCGCTGACCAGCACGATCCGGTACGGGCGCGGAGTCGCGCCGGAGCCGGCCAGCTTCTCAAGGCCGGTGAGCACGGAGTCCAAGCCGCGCAGGGAGTCCATCGACTCCTTGCGCGTCACCCCAGCGTGGTGGGCGATCTCGTCGTAGTCGACGAAGTCGACGTAGATCGACTTCGCCCCGGTCATCATCGCCTCGACGATGAGCGACACGTTGAGGTCGCGCAGGAAGACGTTGGTCGCCCCCCGCAGGGCGATGTAGGAGCCGTGCCGCTTGATCCGCGGCTGGATGTCCAGCCGCTCCTGGCGTCGGGCCTGGAAGACCTCCTTGCCCATCTCGCCCAGCGTCAGGATCACGGCCCGGAAGAAGCCGGCCGGGTGGGTGAAGAAGGCACTGTAGGACCGCGTGGACCCGAGCCCCTGGCGCCGATCCCGCAACCCGCTCATGGTGAGCAACGACGTGGGCGCGTCGCCGGAGAACAGGTTGCTGATGCTCACGCCGTCGTCGGCGAGCAGGCCCCTCCCGTTCGACACCCGGGACTCGATGAGCGCTGCGTCGGGAGGATGATTGGCGACCACGAGACGCCCATGCTCCTTCTCGTACCACCGAAATGCCGGGATGTCGGTGTTCTCACCGTGCAGCAGCCCCGCCTGGCTCACCGGTGTCGTCGACGGGACCCGGGCCACCCACTCGGTCCAACTATGCGTACCGGAACGGATCCATCGGCTGATGGTCGGCAGGTTGCCGGCCTTCACGGCCAGCTCGAGCACCGGCGCCGGCACGCCGTCGAGCTGGACGAACAGGACGCCAGGCTCGGGCAGGTCCTCGCTCGGACGCCTCGCCAGGCTCAGCCTGGCCGCGTGCATGAGCAGGTAGTCGTGCGTGTTGATCGAGAACGCCCACGTGACCAGCGTCATCGCGAAGGCGTAGACCCACGAGGCCAGCACGGCGCCACGGACCGTCCCCACCTCGATCCCCGGGGTGAGCAGCAATCCGACGCCGATGACGACGGCGTTGGCGAACAGGGCCAACGCGAGGGCGCCCAGCCAGCCGAACAGCCCGGTGAGCCAGACGAGGACCGGCTGCAGGAGCTCGCCGGCAAGTGCCACCACGATCGTGGCCAGCGGCAGCGCCCAAGGTGCCTCGATCGAGATCCCAGGCGTGACCCCGATCGTCACCCAGAGGATGACGAGGCGAACCAGGTAGTCGGCGAGCAGCCGCACCACCCTGCTGCCAGACGCCGAGCGCTCGCCCCTGCCCGCGATGGCTTCGGCCAGCTCCCGTTCGACCGGCTCCTCGAAGAACCGTGACGCAGCGGGGTTCCACACCAGCAGCAGGCCCACGACCGTGGCAGCCAGCAGCACGACGCCACCGAGGACCGAGCGCTCGATCAGCTGGCCCACGTAGAGCTCGTACCCCAGCCGGAAGAGCAGCAGCAGGCTGAAGAGGAGCCGCGCCCCGTTGTTCCCACGAGCCAGCATGACAGCCAGCAGGACCGACGCCCCGGCGACCAGCAGCCCGACCAGGCCGACGAAGATCGCCAGGCCCGCGTCCTGGTCGGAGAGCGCGTCGGCGCCGGCTACCCCGGCGAACAGGAGCAGTCCGCCGATGGCCAGGTCCCACACGGCAAAGACGGTCGTGAGCACGACCACCGCGGTCACGCTGAGCGGACGGGCCTTCTCGGCCGAGCGGTCAGGGATCCCCGACGCATTCCCCATGTGGTGCACCCTTCCTCGGCGTCGGGTCCACCGTAGCCAGCCGTGGACCTCGCCTCGTCGGGTGTGGCCAGGGCTGCCCCGGGCGGGGCGGTACGGTCAGCCGCGCTCCCGGCGCTCAGCGATCGCCTTCGCACGCTGCTCCTCGGGCAACAGCTCCACCCGCAGACCCCGGGCGCTCGGCCCGTAGCGCGCGAGGTCCTCGACGGCGTCAGGCGCGTTCGAGCTGATGCGGCGGTCCAACCAGCCCATGGCCAGGCCGGCCGCCAGGACGAGCACGACGAGCCCGACCATGAGCAGCGCGGCCACCAACATGCCCCAGCCATCCCCGTCTGCCATCTCACGCTCCCTCGTGCTCCGACCATCCGACGCGCTCATCCTCCCCCGCGGGCAGCGGTCTCGCCACCGGGCAACCGGGCCGGCCGCTAGATTCACGCGATGCCTTCGTCCTCGGGGCGTGCCCACCGGCCGATGAGCGAACGCCCCTCCGGGTCCGCTGCACCGCACCCCGCGGACAGCCACGGGCTGATCCGGGTCCACGGGGCCCGGGTGCACAACCTCAAGGACATCGACGTCGAGCTGCCGAAGCGCCGGCTCACGGTGTTCACCGGGGTGTCCGGCTCGGGCAAGAGCTCCTTGGTGTTCGCCACCATCGCCGCGGAGTCGCAGCGGATGATCAACGAGACCTACAGCGCATTCGTGCAGGGATTCATGCCGACGATGGCCCGCCCGGACGTTGACGTGCTCGACGGCCTGACGACGGCGATCATCGTGGACCAGCAACGGATGGGTACCGACCCGCGTTCCACGGTGGGCACCGCCACCGACGCCAACGCCATGCTGCGCATCTTGTTCAGCCGGCTCGGGTCCCCACACATCGGATCGCCGCAGGCCTACGCCTTCAACGTCGCCTCGATCGCTGGCGCTGGGGCGGTCACGTTCGAGCGCGGGGGCACGACGCAGAAGGAGCGGCGCAGCTTCAGCGTCATCGGCGGCATGTGTCCCCGTTGCGAGGGGCGGGGGGCCGTCACCGACATCGAGCTGTCCGCGCTCTACGACGCCGGCAAGTCGCTGAACGAGGGTGCACTCACCATCCCCGGCTACAGCATGGACGGCTGGTACGGACGGATCTTCCGCGGCTGCGGCTTCTTCGACCCTGACAAGCCCATCGCCGAGTACACCAAGCGCCAGCTGTACGACCTGCTGCACAAGGAGCCCACCAAGATCAAGGTCGACGGCATCAACCTCACCTACCAGGGGCTGATCCCGCAGATCCACAAGTCGTTCCTGTCCAAGGACGTCGACGCCATGCAGCCGCACATCAGGGCCTTCGTGGAGCGCGCCGTCACCTTCAGCGAGTGCCCAGCGTGCGAGGGGACACGGCTGAACGAGGCCGCGCGCGCCTCGACGATCCATGGGGTGAGCATCGCCGACGCCTGCGCCATGCAGATCAGCGACCTTGCCGGCTGGGTCCGCGGCCTCGAGGAGCCCTCGGTCGCCCCTTTGCTCACCGCGCTGCAGGGCACACTGCACTCATTCGTCGAGATCGGGCTGGGATACCTGAGCCTGGATCGGCCCGTGGGCACGCTCTCCGGGGGCGAGTCGCAGCGCACGAAGATGATCCGTCACCTAGGGTCCTCGCTCACCGACGTCACCTACGTCTTCGACGAGCCGACCATCGGCCTGCATCCGCATGACGTCGGCCGGATGAACGACCTGCTGCTGGCGCTGCGGGACAAGGGCAACACGGTGCTCGTCGTCGAGCACGAGCCGGAGACCATCGCCGTGGCCGATCACGTCGTCGACCTCGGCCCCGGCGCGGGTCCGGCCGGCGGGACGATCTGCTTCGAGGGCAGCGTCCGCGGGCTCAAGGCCAGTGGCACGCTCACTGGCCGGCACCTGGACGACCGCGGTCGACTCAAGGGCTCCGTCCGCGCCCGGACCGGGGTCCTGGAGGTCCGTGGCGCCAGCACCCACAACCTCCGCGGCGTCGACGTCGACATCCCGCTCGGCGTCCTCGTCGTCGTCACCGGCGTGGCCGGCTCTGGGAAGAGCTCGTTGGTCCACGGCTCGCTGGCCGGGCGGGACGGCGTGGTCGCCATCGACCAGGGCGCCATCCGTGGTTCGCGCCGCAGCAATCCCGCAACCTACTCCGGGCTGCTCGACCCGATCCGCAAGGCCTTCGCCAAGGCCAACGGGGTGAAGCCGTCGCTCTTCAGCGCCAACTCCGAGGGCGCCTGTCCCACCTGCAACGGCGCAGGGGTGATCTTCACCGACCTGGCGATCATGGCCGGGGTGGCCACCACGTGTGAGCAGTGCGAGGGCAGGCGTTTCGACGCCTCGGTGCTGGAGTACCGCTTCGGTGGGCACGACATCAGCCAGGTGCTCGCCATGCCGGTGAGCGAGGCAGAGGTGTTCTTCTCCACCGGCGAGGCTCGGGTTCCGGCGGCCCACAAGGTCCTGGCACGGCTGACCGACGTGGGACTGGGCTACCTGAGCCTCGGCCAGCCGTTGACGACGCTGTCCGGGGGCGAGCGGCAACGACTCAAGCTCGCGACCCACCTGGGCGCGTCCGGTGGCGTCTACGTCCTCGACGAGCCGACCGCAGGCCTGCACCTGGCCGACGTGGACCAGCTGCTCGGACTGCTGGACCGGCTCGTCGACGCCGGCAAGACGGTCATCGTGATCGAGCACCACCAGGCAGTGATGGCCCACGCCGACTGGGTCATCGACCTGGGCCCCGGCGCCGGCCACGACGGCGGCACCATCGTCTTCGAGGGCACCCCGGCCGCGATCGCCGCTGACCGGTCCACCCTGACCGGCAAGCACCTCGCCGACTATGTCGGCGGCGAGCGGGCGTCGGGCATCTGACCCGGGAACGCAACCTGGCTACAGTCGAGCCATGCAGATCGACATCTCCTCGGGCCCCGCGTTCGCGTTCGCCGAGATCACCCTGCCGGCTGGTGGGACGGTTCGCGTCGAGGCCGGCGCCATGGCAATGACCCGTGGCGACATCACGATGACCACCTCGACCCAGGGCGGCTTCATGAAGGGGCTGCGCCGTTCGATCGGCGGGGAGAGCTTCTTCGTGAACGACTTCTCCTCCAGCTCCGGAGGGGTTGTCGCCGTAGCTGCGGCCCTGCCCGGTGACCTCTCGACCACGGCGTTGGACGGGCAGGGCACGCTGCTCGTGCAGTCCGGGTCATGGATCGCCTCGGACCCCTCGGTGGACGTGGACGCCAAGTGGGGCGGCGGGAAGACGTTCTTCTCCGGCGAGGGCCTCGTGCTGCTGCGCTGCACCGGCCAGGGCCAGATCCTGCTGTCCAGCTACGGCGCCATCCGCGACTACACCTTGGCCGCCGGTGAGACCATGACCCTGGACACCGGGCACGTGGTCGCCTTCGACGACACGCTCAGCTATCAGGTCCGCAAGGCAGGCTCCTGGAAGTCGACGATCCTGGGCGGCGAAGGACTCGTCACCGACTTCACCGGCCCGGGCCGGATATGGCTGCAGACCCGCAGCTCCACCGACCTCGTCCAGTGGATCTCCGCTCGGATCCCGACGTCTCGAAGCTGAGGCCACCCAGGGCTCCGGCGGCCACGTGGGCGCAGCTGGGTTCGAACCAGCGACCCCCTGCTTGTAAGGCAGGTGCTCTCCCGCTGAGCTATGCGCCCGGAGTCGCGCAGGCTACCCGGGGCGAGCACGACCCAACGCCACCAGCACGTCGTCGAGGGACCGAGGGTCGTCCAGGTCGCTCACCGTCTTCCACCGGATCACCCGCTCGGCATCGAGGACGAACGTCGCCCGCATGGCGGCACCCAACCGGTCGTCGAACACGCCGAAGGCGCGAGCGCCCTCCCCGTGGGGCCAGTGGTCAGACAGCAGCGGGAAGTCGTAGCCGTCGCGCTCAGCGAACACCTTGAGGCTGGCCCGCGCGTCGCAGGAGATGGCGACGTGCTGCGCGCCGTTCGCCGACAGCTCGGGCAACCGGTCGCGCAGCCCGCACAGCTCGGCCGTGCACACGCTGCTGAAGGCCCAGGGGAAGAAGGTCACGACGAGCGGCGCGCCGCCGAACCCTGCCAGCGGGACCGGGACGCCGTCGGTGTCGGGCAACGTGATCGCCGGTGCCAGGGTCCCGACCGGAAGCCCAGGGTCCAGGCTCACCGGCGGCTGCTGCCGGCGCGAGGCGAGACGAGCTTGGCGGCCGACCAGTCCCCTCCCAACGCGACCGTGGACGTCGTGGCCAGGCCAGCCGTCGGAGCCGCGTCGGCCACGTCGGCCGGGTCCACGTGCCCCTCGCGGCCCACCTTGGGCGTGAGCAGCCAGACGACGCCACCCTCGGCAAGATCGGACAAGGAGTCCACCAGGGCGTCGACGAGGTCGCCGTCGGAGTCCCGCCACCACAGGAGCACCGCGTCGGCGACCTCCTGGGAGTCCTCCCCCACCAGCTCCTGACCGATCACGTCCTCGATCGCCACCCGAACGGTGTCGTCGCAGTCCTCGTCCCAGCCCAGCTCCTGCACGACCTGACCCGAGCGGAACCCGAGTCGATCCGCCTGGCCGGCCATGCTGGCCGTGCCACCTGCGGCGTCAGCCACTGGCGTTGCCCTCCGTCCTGTGACGGGTACCCGGTGCTCTCGACCACAGGGTCGACCGGTCCCGTTGGCGGCTAGTCCACCCGAGCGACGGCATCCTGCGCAAGTGCCACGCCCCGAAAGGCCTCTTCGGGCTCAGGGCGTCGGCTTGGTGATGGTGGAGTCGGGCCCGGGGAAGATGAGTGCCTCGTGCCCGTCCTCGAAGCGGACCAGGAACGGTGGGTTGCCGCCCTCGCCACGAACCTCCACCACCGTCCCGAGCCTGTCGTGCTCTCCGACCGTGTGGCCGTGCACGTTGATGAGGTCGCCGACGTCGGCCTTCATCCCGGTCTCCCCTTTCGGCAAGTGGTCCGGGCCGGTTGCCCGCCCGATGTGTTCCCATCCTCCTGCGGCCGGTGGCACCAGGACAAGGACTTCGGTCCCGGCTCAGCGACATCACGGGACCCGGTGGGCCGTTCCGGGTGAAACCGGCCCCCGGACGGGCAAGGATGGGGCCGTGGCCGACATCGCACCCGTGAACCAGTACACCCAGATCCCCGACATCGACCCTGCCGAGACGCAGGAGTGGATGGACTCGTTGTCCGGGGCGGTGGAAGAGCGCGGCCGGCAGCGCTCACGCTACCTCATGATGGGGCTCCTGCAGCGAGCTCGCGAGCTCGGCGTCGGCGTCCCCAGCCTGACGAACACCGACTACATCAACACCATTCCGTCGGAGAACGAGCCGCACTTCCCCGGGGACGAGGCCGTCGAGCGGCGGATCCGCCGGATCCTGCGCTGGAACGCGGCGATCATGGTGCACCGGGCCCAGCGACCGGGGATCGGGGTCGGCGGTCACATCTCGTCCTACGCCTCGAGCGCGAGCCTCTACGAGGTCGGCTTCAACCACTTCTTCCGCGGCAAGGACCACCCTGGCGGCGGTGACCAGATCTTCTACCAGGGACACGCCGCGCCTGGCATGTACGCCCGGGGCTTCCTGGAGAAGCGGATCTCCGAGGACCGCATGGACGGGTTCCGCCAGGAACGCTCCCACCTGTCGGCCGGCGGCAGCCTGCCGTCGTACCCGCACCCCAGGCTCATGCCCGACTTCTGGGAGTTCCCGACGGTCTCGATGGGGCTCGGCCCCCTGCACGCGATCTACCAGGCGCGCTTCAACCGCTACCTCCACAACCGCGGTATCAAGGACACCAGTCAGCAGCAGGTATGGGCCTACCTCGGTGACGGCGAGGCCTCGGGCGAGGTGGAGGCGCTCGGGCGGATCGACCTCGCCGCCCGCGAGGAGCTGGACAACCTCACGTTCGTCGTCAACTGCAACCTGCAGCAGCTCGACGGTCCCGTCACCGGCAACGGCAAGATCATCCAGGAGCTCGAGCGGATCTTCCGTGGCGCCGGCTGGAACGTCATCAAGGTGATCTGGGCGCGAAGCTGGGACCGCCTCCTGGCCGCCGACACCGACGGCGCGCTGGTGAACCTCATGAACACAACGCTCGACGGCGACTACCAGACCTACAAGGCCGAGGGCGGGAACTTCATCCGCGACCACTTCTTCGGCCGCGACCCGCGCACGGCCAAGATGGTCGAGGACTGGAGCGACGAGGAGATCTGGGCGCTGCAACGAGGTGGCCACGACTACCGCAAGATCCATGCCGCCTACAAGGCTGCGACGGAGCACGCCGGGCAACCGACGGTCATCCTGGCCAAGACCATCAAGGGCTACCGCCTCGGCTCGCACTTCGAGGGACGCAACGCCACCCACCAGATGAAGAAGCTGACCATGGAAGACCTGAAGGCCTTCCGCGACCGGCTCGAGCTGCCGATCGACGATGCCCAGCTCGAGCCGGACCTGTACTCCCCGCCGTACTACCACCCGGGCGAGGACTCCGAGGAGTTCCAGTACCTCATGGAGGCTCGCCGCCGGCTCGGCGGCTGCCTGCCCGAACGCCGTGACGCCAGCGCCCCGCTCGTGCTGCCCGGCGACAAGGTCTACGACGTGGTGAAGCGGGGCTCGGGCAAGCAGTCGGTGGCCACCACGATGGCCTTCGTCCGGCTGCTGAAGGACCTCATGAAGGACAAGGAGATCGGCAAGCGGATCGTCCCGGTCATCCCCGACGAGGCACGGACCTTCGGACTGGACGCGATCTTCCCGACGGCCAAGATCTATCGGCCGGAGGAGCAGCACTACATGTCCGTGGACCGCGAGCTCTTCCTGTCCTACAAGGAGTCCCCCAAGGGGCAGATCCTCCACGAAGGCATCAACGAGGCCGGCTCCGTGGGTTCCTTCGTCGCCGCCGGGACGTCGTACGCCACGCACGGCGAACCGATGATCCCGGTCTACATCTTCTACTCGATGTTCGGCTTCCAGCGCACGGCGGACTCCTTCTGGGCAGCGGGCGACCAGCTGGCCCGGGGCTTCGTCATCGGCGCCACGGCCGGCCGGACCACCCTCAACGGCGAGGGGCTGCAGCACGAGGACGGGCACTCACCGCTCATCGCCGCCACCAACCCGGCGTGCGTCTGGTACGACCCGGCCTTCGGCTTCGAGATCGCCCACATCACCAAGGACGGGCTGCGGCGGATGTACGGGTCACCGGCCGAGGGTGAGGAGCCGTGGGACGCCGACGTCTTCTACTACCTGACCGTCTACAACGAGCCCTACCCGCAGCCGGCCGAGCCGTCGGACCTCGACGTCGAGGGACTGCTCAAGGGCATGTACCGGCTCAGCCCCGGGCAGGGGGATGGGCCGAAGGCCAAGATCCTCGCGTCCGGGGTCTCGATGCCCTGGGCGATGGAGGCCCAGCAGCGGCTGGCCGAGGAGTGGGGCGTCAGCGCGGACATCTGGTCCGTGACCTCCTGGACCGAGCTGCGGCGCGAGGCGATGGCCTGCGACGAGGCCAACCTCATGGAACCCGCTGCGCCTGCTCGGGTGCCCTACGTCACGCAGCGGCTGCAGGAGACCCCGGGGCCTGTGGTCGCGGTGAGCGACTACATGCGCGCGGTGCAGGATCAGATCGCCCCCTACGCCCCGGAGGAGTTCCTGTCCCTCGGGACCGACGGCTTCGGCTTCGCCGACACCCGGGCCGCGCTTCGACGCAGCTTCAAGGTCGACGCCCAGTCCATCGTCATCGCCACGCTCCAGCTGCTGGCACGACGCGGTGAGGTCGACTACAAGACGGTCCGTCGTGCGCACGAGGCATACCGGCTCGACGACGTCAGCGCGACCACGGCCGTGGAAGCGGGCGGGGAGTCGTGAGGAACGGCAGGGACCAACGTCCCTCGCCGACAGCTGAGACCGGGCCCTAGGGTTCGCGCCGTGGCCAAGAAGGATGCCGGCAAGCAGCGGGCCGCGACCCCGGTGGTGTCTGCCGAGGATCGCGCCCGGATCACGCAGCTGCTGAGTCACCAGAAGAAGAAGTCGATCCGCAAGTCGGTCTACGAGGCTGAGCTCGTCCGTCTGCAGGCCGAGCTGGTGAAGCTGCAGGAATGGGTCAAGGCCGAGGGCGCCCGAGTAGTGGTGATCTTCGAGGGTCGAGACGCCGCCGGCAAGGGCGGCACGATCAAGCGCGTGGCCCAGTACCTGAACCCGCGGGTCGCCCGGATCGAGGCCCTGCCCGCCCCCACCGAACGAGAGCGCACCCAGTGGTACTTCCAGCGCTACATCGAACGGCTCCCGGCTGCCGGCGAGATCGTGCTGTTCGACCGGTCCTGGTACAACCGCGGCGGGGTCGAGCGCGTGATGGGGTTCTGCTCGTTGGAGGAGTACCGCCGGTTCCTGCACCAGTGCCCGATCTTCGAGCGGTTGCTCGTGGAGGACGGCCTCATGCTGCGCAAGTACTGGTTCTCGGTGAGCGACGAGGAGCAGGAGCGCCGGTTCGCCTCGCGGATGATCGACCCGATGCGGCAGTGGAAGCTCTCCCCGATGGATCTGGAGTCGATCAGCAGGTGGGAGGAGTACTCGCGGGCCAAGGACGAGATGATGGTGCACACCGACATCCCAGAGGCCCCGTGGTACGTCGTGGAGAGCGACGAGAAGAAGGTCGCTCGTCTCAACATGATCGCCCACCTGCTGGCCTCGTTCCCCTACCACGAGGTCGACCGGCCCCAGCTGTCGCTGCCGCCGCGTCCGCCGTCCACCGGCTACCTGCGGCCACCGCGCGACACCCAGCAGTACGTGCCGGACCACGTGGCGACGCTCGGGAAGTCCTGAGCAGCTCAGCAGATTCGCGGAAGCTGCTCGCCGAGCGGGAGGCTCACCACCCGGGATCCGCCGATCCCCGTCCGTGCCACCACGATGCCAGGATGCTCGGCGGTGACCGTGCCGATCCGGCAGGCACCCGAGCCCCTCGGGTTGGCAGCCAGGACGGCCACCGCCTGCTCGGCCTGCGCAGCGGGGACGAGGGCGACGAGCTTGCCCTCGTTGGCGACCTCCAGCGGGTCCAGGCCGAGGAACCCGCACGCGGCTGCCACCCCTTCCGGCACCGGGAGGTCGGACTCGACGAGCTCGACCCCGACACCCGCGGTCCCGGCGATCTCGTTCAGCGCGGCGGCCAGACCACCTCGAGTGGGGTCCCGAAGCGTGTGCACGTCGACGCCCGCTGCGACGAGGTCCGCCACGAGCGTGTGGACGGGCTGGCAGTCCGACACCAGCTCGGTGTCGAACTGCAACCCCTCACGGACACTGAGGACCGCCACCCCGTGCAGCCCGATGGGCCCGCTGACGACGACAGCATCTCCCGGCCGCGCCCGACGAGGGCCGATCTGAAGCCCTGCCGGGAGGAGGCCGATCCCCGCCGTGTTGAGGTAGGCGCCGTCGCCGTGGCCACGGTCCACCACCTTGGTGTCGCCGGCCACGACCTTGACCCCGGCCAGCTCGGCAGCCGCGGCCATGGCCGTGGCGAGTCGTCCCAGCTCCTCGACGGCCAGCCCTTCCTCCAGCACGAAACCTGCTGTCAGCGCCACCGGGGTGGCGCCGACCATCGCGAGGTCGTTCACCGTGCCGTTGACGGCGAGGGCGGCCAGGTTGCCGCCCGGGAACCAGCGTGGTCGGACCACGAAGGAGTCGGTGGAGAATGCGATCCTGGCCCCGCCGAGCTCGACGACGGCGGCATCGGGCAACGACGGGTCGCCGCCGAGAGCGGGCAGGAACAGGTGCTCGACCAGCTCGGCGGACAGGCGACCGCCGGCACCGTGGGCGAGCAGCACAGTCGGGGAGTCCCGCAGGGGGACCGGGCAGCTCCACTCGGCTGGCTCGATCACGACGGCGGGTCCTGGCTGAGGGCGGCCATCTCCTCGGCGAACAGCTCGACCAGGCGGTCCGGGTCAGGAAGCACGGCGGCGTCGGTGGAGAACCCGACGGTGACCTCGCCGGCGTAGGAGAACACCGCGACGCCGAAGGAGATGTCCCCGCCCCGAGGTACCCAGCCGATGACCCCGTCCACCCGGGAACCGGCGACGTACACCGGTTCCTTGGGTCCGGGGACGTTCGTGACGACTCCGCTGACCTTGGTGACGAAGAACGCCACCGCCAGGTCCTCCACGATCGCCGGTGCGACCCCGATGCCCGCCAGCACGCCCATCGTGACGACAGCCTCAGGCGAGCGCTTGAGCGCCTCCGTGCGCCGATGCATCTCGGCGACCCGCGCACCGCCGCCGAGCTCACCTGCAGGCAGGTCGACGAAGAAGAAGCCGAACGCGTTCCCGAGCTCGCGCGGCAGCGGCTCGCCGGGTGGGCGGAGGTCCACCGGGATGAGCACGGGGACGTCGGCCGGCTCCTCCCCCCGCTCGCGCAGGTAGCGGGAGAACGCACCGCCGAGCCCCGCCAGCAGGACATCGTTCACCGTGGCCCCGTGCGCCCGACCGATCGCCTTCACCTGCGCCAACGGGAGCGGTTCGGTCCAGGTGGCGAGCTTGGCGACGCCCAACGGCTGGTTCAGCACCGAGGCCCGCTTGGGCGGCAGGTCCAGCACATGCAGCAGCCGGGCGGCGTCCTCCAGGGCAGTCCGCCCGAGGGCCCACGCCTTGCGCGGGTCCTTGAGCAGGTCCCGGCCCTGCTGGGTGAGGCCAGCAGCCACCTGCCACGTGGTGTCCAGGCCCGGCAGGCCGAGGAGTGGACTGGGGAGGGAGGCGCCGCCGGGGTTCGCCTCGGTGAAGCCGACCGGCTCGCCCTCGGCCCCCCCCGGCGGGGCGAGGTCGGTCAGCGAGAGCAGCACCCGTGCCAGGGCCATCCCGTCGGCGATGCTGTGGTGCACGCGGAAGAGCACGGCGGAGCCGTCGCGGTAGCCGTGCACGAGATGCACCTGCCACATCGGCAGGTCCGGGTCCAGCGGCTCCTCCTGCTGGGCGCCGACGTAGCGCTGCAGCGCCCGGCTGTCCCCGGGAGCCGCCAGGGTCACCTCGACCAGGTGACGGTCGATCGAGAAGGCCTCGTCAGCGACCCATCGCGCCCGGCCCAGCGGCGAGCTGGTGTCGGCCGGGCGATGGGCGAAGCGAGGGAACTGACCCACGAGCCGCTCGGCGAGGAGGCGACGCAGCCCGTCCGCATCGACCGGTTCGGCCGTCCACATCACCGCGTTCACGACGAGCAGGTTCGTCGGTGAGTCCATCCGGAGCCAGGCGTGGTCGACCCAAGACATCGGTTGCTCGGCTGGGATCTCTCGGCCCGAGACCGCCGCGTTCATACCCTCATCCGCCTCGACCTGTCGGGCCAGGCCTGCCCCGCCTGGCGATGGGCTCGACGGTAGGCCACCCTCACCCGCACCGGCAGGGTCCATCGTCACCCTGCGAGACGTCGGTACTGGTAGTAGGCGGCGCACGCGCCTTCGCTGGACACCATCGGCGCACCGAGCGGCGTTCGTGGCGTACAGGCCGTCGCGAAGGCCGCGCACTCATGGGGCTTGAGCAGCCCTTGCAGGACCTCCCCGGCCCGGCACTGCGACGACTCCTGGGTGTGGATGGCGCTCACGTCGAACTTCCGCTCGGCGTCGTAGTCGGCGTAGGTGTCCGTGAGTCGCCACCCGCTGGCCGGGATCACGCCGATCCCCCGCCAGGCGCGGTCGGTCACCTCGAACACCTCGGCCACCACGCGCTGGGCAGCACGGTTCCCCGCCTCGGAGACGGCTCGCGGGTAGGCGTTGTCGAGCGCGGCTTCCCCACGCTCGAGCTGCACGACGACGCGGCGGATCCCCTCGAGCACGTCCAACGGCTCGAACCCGGTGACCACGATCGGCACCTGGTAGCGCTGCACGAGTGGCTCGTACTGGCGCATCCCCATGACGGCACAGACGTGCCCGGCCGCGAGGAACCCCTGGACTCGGCAGTCCGGCGCCTCCATGATCGCGCTGATCGCCGGCGGGACCAGGACGTGGGAGACGAGCATGGAGAAGTTCCGAAGGCCCTCCTGCCGGGCCAGCACCACGGTCATCGCGTTCGCCGGTGCGGTGGTCTCGAACCCGATCCCGAAGAACACCACCTCGCGCTCGGGGTTCGCCCGGGCCAGGGCGACGGCGTCCAGCGGCGAGTAGACCACCCGGACATCGGCCCCGGCGCTCTTGAGCCGCTGCAGGTCCACCTCGCTACCAGGGACGCGCACCATGTCACCGAAGGAGCAGAAGATCACCTCCGGGCGAGCGGCCACCGCAAGCGCCCGATCGATGGTCTCCAGCGGCGTCACGCAGACCGGGCAGCCGGGGCCGTGGATCATCTCCACCCCGTCGGGGAGCAGCTGGTCTATGCCGTTGCGCACGATCGTGTGGGTCTGCCCACCGCAGACCTCCATGAGCGCCCACGGCCTGGTCACGGTGGCGGCGATCTCGGCCAGCAACCGACGCGCCAGCACCGGGTCGTGGAACTCGTCGAGGTACTTCACGGCCCCGGTGCCAGTGGGTCGGAGAACTCCTGCTCCAGCGTCCCGACCTGCTCGAGCAGGGCCAGGGTTCGCAGCGCCGACTCCTCGTCGAGGCGGGTGATCGCGAAGCCCACGTGCACGACGGTGTAGTCGCCGACCTCGACCTCGGGCACATAGACCAGGCACACCTCCTTGCGCACCCCACCGAAGTCCACCGTCGCCATGCGAGTGCCCGCGTCGTCCCAGGTCCGCAGGACCTGCCCAGGCACACCGAGGCACATGTCAACTCCCTCCACCGGCGGCAGCCACGGCCACCTGCCCGAGTGCCAGACCGCCGTCGTTCGGCGGCACCTGTCGGTGCAGCAGCACCTCGAAGCCTGCGCCACTCAGCAGGTGCTGGCAATGCCGGGTGAGGAGCTCGTTCTGGAACACCCCGCCGGTGAGGCCCACGGTAGCGACGCCGGATCGCTCCCGGACCACCTCGGCGACCTCGAGCACCGCCCGGGCAAGCGCATCGTGGAACCGCTGGGCGACCACCGCGGCCGGTACCCCGGCCAGCACATCGGCGGCCACCGCAGCCACCACCGGCGCAGCCTGGAGTCGCAGGACCGGGTCCGCAGCGAGCCCGAATCGGTAGGGAGCCCCCTGCACGACCCGGCTCTGCCCCACAGCCGTAGCGGCTGACTCCAGCTCGACGGCCGGCCGGCCCTCGTAGTCCCCCGACAGGCAGACCCCGGTGATGGCAGCCACAGCGTCGAAGAGCCGCCCGGCGCTGCTCGTGGGGACACAGCCGACCCCGCTGTCGAGCATCTGACGAATCACCAGCCTGTCGGGCTCGGGGAGTGCGGACACCGCCGGGAGTCGCCCGTCCCAGGGCTGAGCCGCCGCGGCCAGGTGTGCCAGGGCAACACGTGCCGGTGAGCGGATTGCCGCATCGCCACCGGGCAGGGCTACCGGCTCCAGGTGAGCCACCCGCTCGACGCCGGCGGCGGTCCCGAGCAGGAACTCCCCACCCCAGATCGTGCCGTCGGGGCCGTAGCCGGTGCCGTCGAAGACGACGCCGAGCGCCGGCTCCCGTCGCCCGTGCTCGGTCAGCAGAGCGGCCAGGTGTGCGTGGTGGTGCTGGACGCTGACCACCCGGGCACCCAGCTCGTCGGCGACCTGCAGCCCCCATCGGCGAGACAGGTAGCCCGGGTGGAGGTCGACGGCCACCACCTCCGGGGTGATCCGGGCCTGTGCTCGCATGACCTCGACGGTGCGCTGCAGCAAGGCCAGCGACTCCAAGGACGCCATGTCCCCGAGGTGTTGGCTCAGCCAGGCCCGGTCGCCGCCAGCGAGGCAGATCGTCGCCTTGAGCTCGCCGCCGGTCGCCAACGTGGGCGCACACGGCTCGGGCAAGGTGACCGGCAACGGGGCGAAGCCTCGGCTGCGCCGCACGGGCATGCCACCTCCGACGGCCCGGCCGGCGGCGCTCAGCACCGAGTCGTCGCAGGCCAGGTGAATCTCTCGGTCGTGATGCAGCCAGCCGTCGGCGATCCCGGCCAGGCGCTGCTCGGCCTCGGCCTCGGCTGTGCAGAGCGGCTCGCCGGCGAGGTTGGCACTGGTGAGCACGACCAGGTCCGGCGGGGTGGCGCCGTCGGGACCCGGCCCGGGCCGCAGCAGCAAGTGGTGCAGGCCGTTCGAGGGCAGCATCACCCCGAGCCGGACCTGCCCCGGCGCGACCGCTCGGCAGACGGCGCCCACCGTGGGAAGCTGCGCGCGGGCCGGGAGCAGCACGATGGGACCGGCGGGGGAGCTGAGCAGCTCCTCGTCCTCGGTGGTGGTGCGCACGATGCCGCGCAGGACGGCAAGGTCGGCGGCGAGCAGTGCGAACGGTTTCGCCGAGCGCCGCTTCCGCGTCCGCAGACGAGCAACGGCGTCGGGGCGCCGGGCGTCGCATGCCAGGTGGTAGCCGCCTACTCCCTTGACCGCGAGGATGCCCCCCTCGGCGAGCAGCATCCTCGCCAGGTCCAAAGGGTCCAGGGCTGGGGAAGGACCCGCAGCGGGGCCGCGTCCCGCGCCGACGAAGCGCAGCCGTGGACCGCAGACCGGGCAGGCCGTCGGCTGTGCGTGGAACCGTCGGTCGGCGGGGTCGTCGTACTCCGCCTGGCAGGACGCGCAGAGCGGGAACCGCTGCATCGTCGTGCTGGGCCGGTCGTAAGGCAGCCCGCGCACGATCGTGAAGCGTGGCCCGCACCGGCTGCACGCGATGAACGGGTAGCCGTAGCGGCGGTCGGTCGGGTCGGCGAGCTCAGCCAGGCAGTCGGCGCAGGTTGCCCAGTCCGGCGGCACCAGGGCCCTCGGCACCGCCGCCGAGCCCGCCTCTGCGGATGGGGCAAGCTCGCCGTCGCGTCGCGACGCAGCGATGCGGAACCCGGGCGCCCCGGTAGCCGCGAGCTCGGAGACGGCGACGCGCTCGACCACGGCGGGGGGCACCAGCTCCTCGACGACCCGGTGCAGGTACGCCTCGACGCGCGCCAGCGGCCCCTCGACCTCGACCGCGACGCCATCCTCATCGTTCCACGCCGTCCCGGCCAGCTCGAGCTCTGCCGCCAACCTCGCCAGGTGCGGTCGCATCCCGACACCCTGGACGAGGCCCTCCAGCCGGGCACGACGGCGGACGAGCGGACCCTCACCCATCGGTTGCTGCCTCGGCCGGGACGGTGATGGACACGACCCGAACCCCCTCCCCTCCCTGCAGCTCACCGGCGGTGCCACCGCAGACCGAGCAGGCCAGCTCGTCGTCGGTGTCGCGCTGCTGCCGGCAGCGCCGGCACGCCAGCCGGGGTCGCACGAGCCGGACGTCGAGCATGGAAGCCGCCAGGGGCGTCCCGGCGACGGCCTCGGGCCAGGAGTGCACGACTGCAGCGGGGACCACCCCACTGAGCGCCCCGACCTCGACGTGGACGACAACCCCGGCAGTCGCGGCGGCCACTTCAGGCGTGTCGAGCACGCCGACCGGCAGCGACCGCAGCGCCGTGGCGGCGATGGAGGAGGTCAAGGCCCGCTCGTGCACGTGTCGCCTCCTTCGAGTCGCCAGCCACGGTAGCCCGACCCTGCACCATCGACCCCACCCTGCGGCTGGGAGTGGCGTACGGCATCCTCGGGGCCTAGACAGACTCTCGCGCCCGGCGTGGGCGCGCACCCGGCATCGGAGGTGGGCGTGACCCCAGCAGAGATCCACGATGCCCTTGCCGAGATCGTGCAGGACGTCACCGGAGTACCGAGCGATGAGGTGCGGCCCGGCAGCGGCTTCGAGGAGGACCTGGGGGCGGACTCGCTGGCCATGATCGAGGTGGTCGTGGCCGTGGATGTGCGCTTCGGGGTCAAGGTCGACGATGGCGACGTGAAAGAGCTGGTCACCGTCGATGACATGGTCCGCTACGTGCTGGACCGCCGAGGCTGAGCCAGCGCTCAGACGACCTGGTGCAGCCAGCGCACCGGAGCGCCCTCACCGGCATGGCGGAACGGTTCGAGCTCGTCGTCCCAGGGTCGCCCGAGCAGTCGCTCCACCTCCGATGCCAACGATCCTCCCTCGGCCGCGGCCCGGGCCATCGCCGTCCGCAGCCGGTCCTCAGGAACCATGAGGTCGCCATGGGGGCCGATGACGCCGCGGAACACCCCGAGGGCGGGGGTGTAGGAGTAGCGCTCACCTTCAGCGCTCAGGCTCGGCTCCTCGGTGACCTCGAAGCGGAGCTGGTGCCAGCCCCGCAGCGCCGAGGTCATCCGGGCAGCAGTACCGGCAGCCCCCTGCCACGAGAGCTCGGCCCGCAAGTGTCCCGGCGCCAGCGGTTGCCCCGACCACCGCAGGTTGGCAGGCGCACCGAGAACCCCGGCGGCTGCCCACTCGACATGAGGGCACAGGGCCGACGGGGCGGCGTGGACGAAGAGCACTCCACGGTTCGTCATCTGTCCTCCTTCGGTCGATGGGCGTCTTCCCCAACGACATCGCCCGAAGCAGGACAGCCCCAGCATGCCACACCGGTGAGCCCCGAGCGAGGGCTGACCGGCCAAAGCGGTTGTCCGCAGGCACGCTGGGCAGCAGCATGTGAGCCAACGCCCGGTCCCACCAGCAAGCCCCCACCCCCCAGAGGAGGCCGTCGTGACCGATCAGGTCCAGCTCATCACCTACGCCGACCGCATCGGCGGTGACCTGCCTGGGCTACGGCGCCTGCTCGACGGGGAGCTGTCCGGGCTCTTCGGCGGCGTCCACGTGCTGCCGTTCTTCACCCCGTTCGACGGCGCCGACGCCGGATTCGACCCGCAGGACCACACCGAGGTGGACCCACGCCTCGGGACCTGGGCCGACGTGGCAGCCCTGGCGGCCGACCACGACGTCATGGTCGACGTCATCGTGAACCACGTGTCCTCCACCTCCGCGGTGTTCACGGAATGGTTGGCGCGAGGGTCCGACTCCGAGCTGGACGGGATGTTCCTCACCATGGGGAGCGCCTTCCCGGACGGCGCCACCGAAGAGGACTTCCTCCGCCTGTACCGGCCACGTCCCGGGCTGCCCTTCACCCCCTTCCAGCTCGAGGACGGGTCCAAGCGGCTGGTGTGGACGACGTTCACCGCCCAGCAGGTGGACATCGACGTCCGCCACCCGGCCGCGCGCGACTACCTGGGGCGCGTCCTGGACCGGCTCGCCGAGGCAGGTGTGGCGATGGTCCGTCTGGACGCGGTGGGGTACGCGGTGAAGACGCCGGGCACGACCTCGTTCATGACCGAGGAGACCTTCGCCTTCATCGACGAGCTGACCGGTTGGTGCCGCGAGCGGGGGCTGTCGGTCCTGGTCGAGGTCCACTCCTACTTCGAGCAGCAGATCGAGATCGCTCGCCGGGTGGACCGGGTGTACGACTTCGCGCTCCCGCCACTCGTGCTGCACGCGCTCATTCGCCAGGACGCCGAGCCGCTGCTGCGCTGGCTCACGATCCGACCACCGAACGCCGTCAACGTCCTGGACACCCACGACGGCATCGGCGTGATCGATGTTGGTGCCGATGCCACCGACCGGAGCAAGCCGGGCCTGCTCACCCCGGAGCAGATCCACGACCTCGTGGAGGCAATCCACGACAACAGCGGGGGCTCCTCCCGGGACGCCACCGGCGCGGCCGCCTCCAACGTCGACCTCTACCAGGTGAACTGCACCTACTACGACGCCCTCGGTGCCGACGACAACCGGTACCTGCTCGCTCGGGCCATCCAGCTGTTCACGCCCGGGATCCCGCAGATCTACTACGTCGGGCTGCTGGCCGGCCACAACGACACGGATCTGCTCGCCCGCACCAACGTGGGCCGCGACGTCAACCGTCACTGCTACACCGGGGAGGAGATCACCCGAGAGCTGCAGCGACCGGTGGTGGCCGCGCTGCTACGCCTGATCCGCTTCCGCAACCGGCACCCCGCGTTCGGTGGCCAGTTCGCCAGCGGTGGGGCGGACGGCTCGTTGACGATGACGTGGACCCTGGGCGAGGAGAGCGCGCAGCTGGTCGCCGACCTCGCGTCGGGCACCGCGACCTTGAGCTGGACCGAGCACGGCGAGCGACGCAGCGCCGCCGGCCTGGCCGAGCTCTGAGGCCCAGCATCGCCTCAGAAGGGCGCCCCGACCCGGTGCGGCAGCCGCAGCACCGGGCCTCGCCGCATCGATTCCAGCTGGTTGCCTCCGCCGCTCATGAAGAAGCGGCGCTCGCCCCACATCCGCCGGCGCACGACCTGGCTGAGATCCAGGTCGGCCGGACGGAGCTCGGGGACCGACGACGGATCTGAGGCCCGCCACTCGGCCATCTCTCGGTGCAGCTCGTCCACACCCAGCGGCCAGGTGGAGCCGGCCCCGCCACGGCCGTCGGCGAACCAGTCGGCGCGATGCTCCTGCCGGCGCAGGGCGTCGGGCTCGTCGGCGAACTTCAGATGGAGGAGCCAGAGGTCGTGGTCGACCTCGTAGGAGCGGCGGCAGCCGTGGTAGCCCGGGCTCCAAGCAGCACGGACCCGCTTGACGAGTGGTTTGTGCAGCTTGGGCACCGGGACCACGAAGCGGCGCTGGGCGAGGATCGGTCGGTGTGGGTCGAGCACCGGTTCCACCGAGGGGTGGTGCAGCACGTTGAGGCCGAGTGCGGCGACCACGGGCGCCTCCTGCACCTGCAGGTAGTGGCGCAGGGACTCGTAGCGGCCCGGGTCGGGCAGGAGGAACTCGTCCACATCGGTGTAGACCACGGTGTCGGCGTAGGACAGCAGCCCGGCCGCCAGACCGTTGACGAGCCCGGCCGCCGTCGACGAGTGCCCGATCCGCGCGCCGTCCGGCTGGTTCGCCACCTGACGCCAGTCGGGGACCTTCAGGACCGAGACGTCGAGGCCGGTCGTCGAACCGTCCCGGGTGTCGTCGTCGAGCACCACCAACCGATCGGGTCCAAGTTGTTCGCCGTAGTACTTCAGCCAGCGAGGCAGCATCGTGGCCTCGTCACGGACCATCGTGATGGCGATGACCCGCTGCTCCACCCGACGGATCCTGGCACACCCTGGGGTCACGGGACCCCGGGGAGTTGCTCCTGCCCACCCACGACGAGGCTGACGGTCAGGTCGACCTCGGTGAACCCGGCCTCGTCCAGCTCCTCCCGCAGCGTCTGCGGGGAGAGCTCAGGAGGTGCCCCGATCGCCGTCACGCTCAGGACCAGGTCGGCCACGTCGTAGGACACCACCTTCCAGCCGTTGGCCTCCGCCCAGGTCTCGGTGATGTCCGCGGCCTGGTACTTCACGAGGTTGTCCTCAGCCACCCGAGCACTGCCGATGGCAAGCGGGACGGCGACCACCAGGATGAGAGCGACCACCGTGGCCACCGTCGAACCCGACAGCCGACCGACCGGGTACCCGGCGACCTTGGCGGCATCGCGGACGCGGTAGGCCAGCAGCACCAGGGTCGCCGTGAAGATGATGGCGGTGACGTTCGTGGCGAACAGCAGCAACGCCCCGTAGGCCTGCTCGGGGTGCCCCTCCTGGAGGGTGAAGCCGACCACCGCCAGTGGAGGGACGAGCGAGATCGCGATCGCCACGCCCGGGAGGGTGTCGGAGACGTCGGAACGGGCCAGGGCGAAGGCGCCCACGAGTCCCGTTGCCAGCGCCGCCAACAGGTCGACCAGGCGCGGGTTCACTCGGCCGGACACCTGGGAGTTGTTCTCCGTGATGGTGTCCAGAGGCTCGACCATGCCGAAGGCGACGGCGATGAGCACGACCACCAGCGCGCCGCCGAGGACGGTCGCCAGCGAGCGCCACATCCGCTTTCGGTCGGAGAGCACGAGCGCGACCGCCACTCCCAGGATGGGTGTCATGAGCGGAGCGACGATCATCGCGCCGATGACGGTGGCGGTGGAGTCCGAGGCCACCCCGGCAGTGGCAATGACGGCCGAGAGCACGAGCAGGATCCAGAACTTCGACAGCTTGGACCGCGAGTTGGGCCCGTAGCTGAGCAGGGTCGCCTCGGTCATCCGCGCGACGTCTGCTCTGTCCACCAACCGGGCCATGGCGCCTCCTCCAGCATCTGGCGGTCGGAGCCTAGAGCCGGCTCGACGGCGTCCGGCCCGGATCGGTCAGGACACGCGGAAGGAGGAGAAGTGCTGGGCCAAGGCGGGGTAGAGCTCTCGATAGGCGGCATACGGCTCGGCGTAGCGGTTGCTGGACGCCGTGCCCGCGGCTGCCTCGTCCGGCCGGGTCGCTGCTGTGATCGGTTGCACGTGCACCATGCGGGCGGTTGCCGCCTCGACGCTGTCGGCCCAGCCGATGCCCACTGCGGCGAGTACGGCGGCACCGAAGGCGGCCCCCTCGGCCGTACCGACGCTGACCAGCGCGACGCCGAGGACATCGCTCACGATCTGGCGCCACAGCGGGCTCCTGGTGCCCCCGCCTGAGGCCCGCAGCTGCCCGGGGAGGGGGACGCCTGCAGCGCCCATCAGCTCCAGGCCGTCGCGCAACCCGAAGGCCACCCCCTCCAGGACGGCCCGGGTCAGGTGCGCTCGCGAGTGCCGGACGCTGAGCCCGACGAACGCGCCTCTGGCGTCGGGATCGGCGTGTGGCGTCCGCTCACCGGTCAGGTAGGGCAGAAAAGTCAACCCCTCAGCCCCCGGTGGGATGTCAGCGGCCTCGGCCACCAGCGTCGCGAACTCGGTTCCGGGGGCGATCGTGTCCCGGTACCAGCGCAGGGACCCGGCTGCCGAGAGCATGACCCCCATGACGTGCCACTGCCCGGGGACCGCGTGGCAGAAGGCGTGGACACGGCCCTCCGGCTCCACGACCGGTGAGGCCGTGGGCACGAACACCACTCCCGACGTCCCCAGCGAGAGCGCGCCCACCTCGGGGCTGACGGCCCCCACCCCGACTGCGTTCGCCGACTGGTCGCCACCCCCGGCCACCACCGGGATCCCTTCCGGAAGACCAGTGGCACTCGCGGCCTCGGCGGTCACCACGCCGGTCACCTCTGGCCCCTCTGCGAGGCGAGGCATCAGCGAGCTCGACAGCCCCAGCGCCTCCAGCACCGGCGCGGACCAGGAACGGCTCGCCACGTCGAGCAGGAGCGTGCCGGAGGCGTCGGCGACGTCGGTGGCCAGCTCGCCAGTGAGGCGCAGCCGGACGTAGTCCTTGGGCAGCAGAACGTGCGCGACCCGTTCCCACCGGGCCGGCTCGTGCTCACGTACCCAGAGGAGCTTGGGCGCCGTGAACCCGGTGAGCGCATCGTTCCCGGTCAGCGACACCAGCCGCTGGGCTCCCACCCGCTCCCGGATCTCCTGGCACTGCTCGGCCGTTCGCTGGTCGTTCCAGAGCAAGGCCGGACGCACGACGTCCTGGTGACGATCCAGCAGCACAGACCCGTGCATCTGCCCGGTGAGACCGACCCCCCGGACCTGGGCCGTCGGCGCGCCAGACAGCGCACTCCGCACGGCGGCGCAGGTCGCCTCCCACCACTGCTGCGGGTCTTGCTCGGACCAGCCCGGGCGTGGCGAGTTGACGCCGTACTCGTCCACGCCGACCGACACCACCCCCCCGGCGTCGTCGACCAGGACGGCCTTCGTCGCCGTCGTGGAGGTGTCGATGCCGACGACGACCTCGGGGGCCTGCGCGTCGAGCCTCACCGTCGGCACCGCGACACCGCCAGGCCTCGCTCAGCCCCGCGCGCCCAGCAGATGCTCGATCGCGAGCTGGTCCAGCCTGGTGTAGTGCATGCCCTCGGCCGCGGCTTCGTCCACGTCGAAGTCCTCGAACGCGGAGGGGTCAGCCAGCAGGTCGTCGTAGGTCTCCCCCTCGGCCAAGGTGGGATCGGCAAGCCGTGTCGAGCGGGACGCCTCGAGCGCCGCGTGCACCTCGGGGTCCGCCCGGAACGCCTCGGCGCGCTCCTTCAGCATGAGGTAGGTCCTCATGTTCGCAGCGGCCGAGGCCCACACGTCGTCGACGTCCTCGGTCCGGTACGGCTTGTAGTCGAAGTGCCGCGGGCCCTCGTAGCCCCCGTGCTCCAACAGGTCCACGAGGAAGAACGCGCTCTTGACGTCCCCGTGGCCGAAGACGAAGTCCTGGTCGTACTTGATCCCGTGCTGACCGTTCAGGTCGATGTGGAAGAGCTTGCCGTGCCACATGGCCTGGGCGATGCCCGCGACGAAGTTGAGGCCCGCCATCTGCTCGTGGCCGACCTCTGGGTTCAGCCCGACCATCTCCTCGTGCTCCAGGCGCTGGATGAAGGCCAGCCCGTGGCCGATCGTCGGCAGCAGGATGTCGCCGCGTGGCTCGTTCGGCTTCGGCTCGATCGCGAACCGGATGCCGTACCCACGATCGATCACGTACTGGCAGAGCAGGTCCAGGCCCTCCTTGTACCGATCCAACGCGGTGCGGACATCCTTGGCGGCATCCGTCTCCGCCCCCTCGCGTCCACCCCAGAAGACGTACGTGTGCGCCCCGAGCTCGGCTGCCAGGTCCAGGTTCCGCATGATCTTGCGCAGGGCGAACCGGCGGATCGATCGATCGTTGTTGGTGAAGGCTCCATCCTTGAACACGGGGTGGGTGAAGGTGTTCGTGGTCGCCATCGGAATCTTCAGCCCGGTCTCAGCCAGTGCCGACCTGAACCGCTCGATGCCCGCAGCCCGCTCGCCCTCCGACAGGGTGAACGGGACGAGGTCGTCGTCGTGGAAGGTCATGCCGTATGCGCCCAGCTCGGCGAGCCGGTGCACCGCCTCCACCGGGTCGAGCGGCGCTCGAGTCGCATCGCCGAAGGGATCGCGGGCCTGCCACCCAACCGTCCACAGCCCGAAGGTGAACTTGTGCTCTGGTCTGGGCTCGTACATGTCCGCCACCTCTTCCTCGCGCCTCGCCTGCCGGGGACCACCTTGGCACGTCACGCCTGTGGACGGCAGGGACTATCTGCTCAGGTTGGGTGGCACCGCCACCGGCGGAGCCCCCCACCTACCACCGGTGCTGGACGTGCTCGGCGAGGCGCTCGCCGTACACGGCCGCGAGGCCGTCGAGGACCTCGTGCGACAGCGAGCCCACGTTGGCGGCGGCGACATTCCCGAGGACCTGGTCCACCGACCGGGCGCCTGGGATCACCACACTGACCCCAGGCTGGTCGATGACCCACCGCAGCGCGAGCTGTCCGGTGGTGACCCCCGGTGGCGCGAGCTCGGCGACCGCACGAGCTGCTGCCACACCCACGTCGAAGGGGACGCCGGCGAACGTCTCGCCGACGTCGAAGGCCTCCCCCCCACGGTTGTAGGTCCGGTGGTCATCCTCGGCGAAGGTGGTGTGCTCGTCGTACTTCCCCGTGAGCAGGCCGCTCGCGAGCGGGACCCGGGCGATGATGCCGACGCCGGCGTCCTGGGCCGCTGGCAGCACCGCCGCCAGCGGCTTGCGGCGAAAGACGTTGAGGATGATCTGCACCGTGGCCACGTTGGGCCTGGCGATGGCCGACAGCGCCTGGTCGCACGTCTCGACGGACACGCCGTAGGCAGCCATCCGTCCCTCCTCGACCATCTCCTCCAAGGCGTCGAACACTGCGTCGGTGGCGAAGACCTGGTCGGGGGGGCAGTGCAGCTGGACGAGGTCGAGGGTGTCCAGGCCGAGGTTGGCCCGGCTGCGGTCGTTCCATCGCCGCAAGGCCTCCGGCGTGTAGCCGGACGCGACGTGCGGCGATGCTCGGCGCCCCATCTTGGTGCCGACGACAAGCCCGTCCCGGCCGCGTTCAGCGAGCATCCGCCCGACGAGCTGCTCGCTCCGCCCGTCCCCGTAGACGTCGGCCGTGTCGAAGAAGGTGACCCCCGCGTCGGCGGCGGCATGCAGCGCGGCCATGGCATCGGCTTCGCCGACGGCTCCCCAGTCGGCACCGAGCTGCCAGCAGCCGAGCCCGACGACACCCACCTCCTTACCGGTGCGCCCCAACGGTCGGCGTGGCATGGGCGTCGCAGTGCTGGTCGAGGTCATCACGGGAGCCTAGCCAGCACCGCCGTCTGGTGGTGGGGCGACGGCCGGCCGCTGACCGGCCCGGATCCCGGCCAGCACCGCGGCTCGATCGTCGACGTGCCCGCGCGTGGCGGCAAGGACGGCGAGAACCCCGGCGGTGAACCGATCTCCTGCGCCCAGCGTGTCCACCTCGGCGGCCGGCACCGGGACCACCAGCTCGTCACGGCCAGTCCGGGCAAGGCGCACGGGGCGCGCACCGTCGTGACGCACCACCAGGTCCGGGCTGGTCGCGAGCAGGGGAAGCACCGCGTCCACCTCTTCGGTTCGCCCGAGGAGCGCCGCGAGTGGGGGCAGGGCCGCCAGCCCGGCCGCCCGGGCCGCGATGCCGCGCAGCGACGGCGGGCCCAACGAGGCGGGTACGCCGTCAGCGGCCAGCCTCGCCAGCGGACCCAGGGGCCAGTTGGCAACCTGATCACTCTCCGGCAGGCTGAACCCGTCCAGATGAACCCAGTCCACCCGACCCAGCGAACGCCAGTCGACTCCGTCGATCCGCGCTGGGTCGGGTCCAGGGGTCGGTCTTCCGCGCGGCAGCGACACGATCGTTCGCTCCTGCCCCGGCACCTGGAACACCAGCGACCGTCGGGCCCCGGACACGCGCGAGAAGTGGCACTCGGCTCCGATCGCGCTCAGATGCTCGAGCAGCCGATCCGCGTCAGCCTCGTCACCGGCAGTCCCGACGAGCACAGCGAGCACGCCCTCGGACAGCAGCCCCAGCCCGGTGTGCCACACCTGGCCGCCTCCGCGCACCTGTCGCCCTAGGGCGCGCTGCTGCGTCCCCGGTGTCAACGGCCCGGCCAGCCGGACGACCTCGTCGACGACGAGCCTGCCGAGCACGGCCACCCGAGGCCGTCGGGGCGGGCTCAGTCGACGGAGAGCTGCTCGGCGTAGCCGCGAAGCACCTCGGCGCTGCGCTCCAACGCCGACTTCTCCTCCTCGCTCATCTTCGGGTGCAGCACCTGGCCGACACCCGACCCGGTCACCAGTCGCGGCAACGCCATCGCGCAGCCGTACTCGGGCACCGTGGCGGTCACGGTGTAGATGGCTCGTTCGTCGCGCACGAGGGACTCGACCAGTCGCGCCGTCGATGCACCGATCCCGTAGTAGGTCGCGCCCTTGCCCTCGATGATCGCGTAGGCGGCACGGACGGTCTCGTCCGTGATCCGCTCGCGTGCTGCGTCGTCCCAGGACACACCGCGGGTCTCCGCGAAGTGCTCGATCGACAGCCCGGCGATGTCCAGGGAGGACCAGCCCAGCACCTCGGAGTCACCGTGCTCGCCGAAGACGTAGCCGTGCACATGACGGGAGTCCACATCGAAGTGCGCACCGACGAGCTGGCGGAAGCGGGCAGTGTCCAGCACCGTCCCGGTCCCGAGCACCGACCCGGGATGCCCACCGGCCTGCTCGTCGATCCGCTCGGTGAGCTCGGTCATGATGTCGACGGGGTTGGCCGAGACGAGGATGATCGCGTCCGGGGCCGCCGCCACGATCTCCGGCACGACCGCCCGGAAGATGCCAGCGTTGCGGCTGAGGAGCTCGAGCCTGGTCTCCCCGGGCTTCTGGTTGACGCCGGCCGACATGACGACCACCTTGGCGCCGGCGAGGTCGGCGTAGTCGCCCGATCGGACCCGTACCGGAGCTGTGAACGTGGTCGCGTGGGCGATGTCGCGCGCCTCGGCCTCGGCCTTGGTCTTGTTGACGTCGATGAGCACGAGGTCGCTTGCCGACCCCCGGATCGCCATTGCGTAGGCACTCGCCGCACCGACGAACCCAGTTCCGACCACTCCGACCTTCATCGTGTCCTCCACTGCTCGGGATACTGCTCAGGATCTGGGGGCCTCTCGCCCTCGGCCGTGGAACACGCTAGACATATGAGGCGCCCAGCGGTGGCGAATCGCGCAGAGAGGGGCACTGGTGACGTGGACTCGGTTCGATGGGGTGTCCTGAGCACGGCCGACATCGCGATGGGCAAGGTGGTACCCGCGATGCAGGCCGCTCGCAACGGCCGTGTGGTGGCCATCGCGTCCCGTGGCTCCGAGCGCGCCAGGGACGCCGCCAGGAAGCTCGGGATCGACGCCGCCTACGGGTCCTACGAGGCCTTGCTCGCCAGCCCCGACGTGGACGCCGTGTACCTTCCCCTGCCCAACGACCTGCACGCCGAATGGGCGATCCTGGCCGCGCAGTCCGGCAAGCATGTGCTGTGCGAGAAGCCCCTGGCCATGGACGCCACTCAGGCGCTGCGCATGGTCGAGGCCTTCGACGCAGCAGGACTGCTGCTGCAGGAGGCCTTCATGTACCGCCACCACCCGTCCTGGGAGGCGGTCATGGCGCTGGTCGCCGACGGCAGCATCGGTGAACTCCAAGGGATCCAGACCTGGTTCAGCTACGCCAACGACGACCCGGGCAACATCCGGAACCAGCCCGAGCACGGCGGAGGCGCGGTCATGGACATCGGCTGCTACCCGATCAACCTGTCCAGGATGGTGTTCGGCGCCGAACCCGTCGACGTCACCGGCCGGGTCCGCGTGGACCCGGTGATGGGGGTCGACACCGTGGCCTCGGTCGTGATGGAGTTCCCCGGCGGCGGCCAGTCCTCCTTCACGGTCTGCATCCGCTGCGAGGCCTACCAGCGCGTCCATCTCGTGGGGACCCAGGGCCGCATCGAGGTCGAGATCCCGTTCAACATCCCCCCGGATCGCGAGACGACGGTCCTCCTCACGGCCGGAGGCAACCCTCCTGTCGCGCCGGCGACGAGGACCTTGACCTTCCCGATCGCCGACCAGTACACGATCCAGGCCGAGCGGTTCGCCGCGGCCGTGCTCGCCGGTGGCCCCCCACCCGTCCCACCCACCGACGCGGTCGCCAACCTCCGGGTCCTCGAGGCGGTGCTCGCCCTCGGCGGCTGAGGTCTCAGTGGTGCAGGTCCTCGATGTCGGCCTTCGTGACCTCCCCAGGCTGCTTCCCGGCGATGATCATCGCCAGCACCTCGTCCTGGGTGACGTCGGCCTTGTTCACGGTTCCGACCAGCTTGCCCTGGAGCATGACGCTGATGCGGTCAGACAGGTCGAAGACGTCGTGGATGTCGTGGCTGATCAGGAAGATGCCCAGCCCCTCGGTCCGCAACTGGCGGATCAGCTGCCGCACCTCCTCGGTCTCGGCGGGCCCCAGGGCCGCGGTGGGCTCGTCCATGATGAGGATCTTGGCGTTGAAGTGCACCGCACGGGCAATGGCGACCGACTGCCGCTGCCCACCGGACAGTGACTGGACCGGCGCCTTGAAGTTGCGGAACCGTGGGTTGAGACGACCCATGAGCTCGCGGGTCTCCGACTCCATCGCGGTGTCGTTCAACGTTCCCAGCGTGGTGCGAATCTCCCGCCCCAGGAAGATGTTGGACGGGGCGTCGATGTTGTCGGCCAGGGCAAGCGTCTGGTAGATCGTCTCGACCCCGCGGTCACGCGCATCACGCGGGTTGTTGATGGTCGCCGGCGTGCCGTCGATGAGGATCTCGCCCGAGTCGGCCTTGTGCGCGCCCGACAACGTCTTGATGAGCGTGGTCTTGCCCGCACCGTTGCCACCGACGAGGGCCACGACCTCCCCCGGGTAGAGGTCGATGGTGACGCCATCCACCGCGTGGACGCCGCCGAAGGCGACGCGGATGTCCTTCATCTCGACCAGTGGGGTACCCCGGTCGGTGCCAGCAGCACTGGTCGTCGTACGTGCGGGGCTCACTTGACCCTCCGGCGGTAGACGGTGTCGAGAGCGACGGCGACAACGAGGACGATGCCGACGACGATGTCCTGCAGCGGGGCGTCCACGCCCATGAGCACCATGCCCGACTGCAGGGACTGGGCGACGAGCGCGCCTACGAGGGCACCGGGGATGGTGCCGATGCCGCCGGACAGCGAGGTGCCACCGATGACGGCCGCAGCGATGACGTAGAGCTCGTTGAGCTGGCCGAGGCCGCTCGTCGCCGCGTTGAGTCGGCCGGTGGTGACGGCGGCGGCGATGGCCACCAGGATCCCCATGATCATGAAGGTCTTCACGAGTGTCCAGCGGGTCTTGATGCCGCCGAGCTCCGCCGCCTCGGGATTGCCGCCGATCGCGAACACGTAGCGCCCGTAGCGAGTGCGGTTGCTGATGAAGGTCATCACGATGCCGACGCCGATCATGATGAGGACCGGGTACGCCAGTCCCTGAGCCTCGTCGGTCCCGGGCTTGGTGTAGCTGTTGAGGACGGAGGCCGACCCGATGATCACGGCGACACCGAGGACCGCGATGGTGACGTCGGCCCACATCGGGCGCAACGCGAACTCGTACTTCTGCCTGCGCCGTCGGCCGTTGGCGATCATGAACAGCAGCCCGAGGCAGGCCAGCACGGCCAGGACCCAGGTCGCCGGGCCACCGATGGTGCCGTCTGCCCCACCCCCGATGCGACGGAAGTTCGGGTCCATCGGGGCGATCGTTCGCCCGGACGCCATGGCCCAGGCAACCCCACGCCAGACCAGCAGCCCCCCGAGCGTGACGATGAAGGCGGGCACTCCGAGATAGGCCACCACCGTCCCCTGGAAGGCTCCGACAGCCGCGCCGAGCACGATGCCGGCAGCGAGCGCGATGATCCAGGTGGATGGGTGGTTCAAGCCCAGCCAGCCGGGGATCCATTCCACCTGCAAGATCGCCATCGCCATGCCCAGCACGGCCAGCATCGAACCGACCGACAGGTCGATGTTGCGGGTGACGATCACCAGCACCATCCCGGTCGCCATGATGCCCACCGGTGCGGTCTGCACCGACAGGTTCCACAGGTTGCGAGCGGACAGGAACGTGCCGCCCGACCCGATGTTGAAGCCGACCCAGATGATGCCGAGGGCCACGAGCATGCCGAAGAGCCGCGGGTCGAGCTCCATCGACCGCATGACGCTGGTGACGCTGCGGCGTTGCTGCGGTGGCTGCTCACCAACCGAAGCTGGTTCGGCGGCGGACACGTCGGTCATGCAGGGCCTCCAGAAAGAGGTGGTGCGGCGCCCCCTCGAGGACGCCGCACCACTTCCGGGTGTTCAGTGATGAGCCGTCGGTGCTACGGGCAAGCGGGGACGGAACCCGCGTCGACGCCCGCACAGACCACACCGGCCTCCACCCAACCAGCATCGATGGGCTCGTTGAGGTTCTCCTGCGTCACCGGGATCGGCGTCAGGATGATCGACGTGACCTCGACATCACCGGGGGTGGTGAACGGTGCGGCGTCGGGACCAGCAGCCGGTGCCGAGCTGGTGTAGGACTCGTCAAGCGCAGGCACGTCGACGGAGATGTCGGCGAACTCAGCGCCATCGGCGAGCTGGACGGCGATGTCGGCCGCGGCCGCACCGAGTGCGAAGGCGTTCTTCCACACGGAGACGGTCTGGGTGCCCAGGGCTACCCGGTTCAGCGCAGCGGCGTCACCGTCCTGGCCGGAGACCGGAACCTTACCGGCCAGACCCTGCGCCTCCAGTGCCGCGACGACCCCGCCGGCCATGCCGTCGTTCGACGCCACGACCGCGTCGACCTTGTTGTCGTTCTGGGTCAGGAACTGCTCCATGTTGGTCTGCGCGACCTCTGGTGCCCAGTTGTCGGTGTACGACTCGCCCACGTTCTGGATCGGGCAGTCAGGCTCGTCCTGGTCCTCGGCCACCGAGTCGCAGCCTGCCGCCTCGGTGAGGACCTCTTCCTGGCCTCCACGCAGGAAGTCCGCGTTCGCATCGGCCTGGTTGCCCTTGATGAAGACGTAGTTGCCCTCAGGCGCCTCGTCGTAGATGGCCTGGGCCTGCATGCGCCCGACCTCGACGTTGTCGAAGCTGAGGTAGAAGGCGTCCGGCGACTCGATGAGACGGTCATACCCCACGACGGGGACATCGGCTGCGGCCGCTTCTTCGACTGCCGGCAGAATGGCCGTACCGTCCTGAGCCAGGATGATGAGCGCGTCCGCGCCCTGGGAGATCAGGTTCTCCACGTCGGTGACCTGCTGCTCAGGGGACGATCCGGCGTCGGTGGAGATGTAGGTGACGCCCTCGGCCTCGAAGACCTCCTTCATCGCCTTCTCGTCGGCCTTCGCCCAACGCTCCTCGTTGAAGTTGTTCCACGAGACCCCGATCGTGAGATCCGTGCCACCGCCATCGTCACTGGGGGTCGCAGCTTCCTCGCCATCGCTACCACAGGCCGCCAGGACCAGTGCCATGATCGGCACCAGGGCCAATGCCCGATGCTTGAACGTCATCAGAACCTCCCACTCCTTGGCCGATCCTCGGTGAGCGGCCAAGGGGACCATAGCGGTCCTAAGGGGGGCAGGTAGGGACTCACGACCTATTCTGCAGGAGCTCAGGAGGGGACCGTGGCACCGACGGCGGTGCCGTGAACCCTCGTAGGGAAGGACGTCGGACGTGCCCATCGGCCGCTCGCAGGCCATCGCGGGCCTCGTCGGGGTTGCCCTCGGGATGGGCCTCACCTTGGGTGTCGCGGCTGCCCTGGCACCCGACCCACCGGCAGCGGCCACGGCCGCGCGTCCAACGTGTGGCATCGACTCCTCGTCCTGGTCGGTTGCCCGCCGATGGGACGAGGCGACGCTGGAGGCGATCCGCGGCGACTTCCCCGCCCCCACGGTGCATGCTCGGAACCTCTTCCACGTGTCGGTGGCGATGTGGGATGCCTGGGCGGCCTACGACGACTCCGCCACCGGATACCTGGTCGAGGAGTCGGCGGCCACAGGCCTCAGCCCCACCGAGGTGGCCGAAGCCCGCAACGAGGCCATCAGCTACGCGGCCTACCGGGTGCTGGAGTCCCGGTACCTCACCTCGGCCGGCGCCTCCGACGCGATCCCCTCCTTCGATGCACTCATGGACGAGCTCTGCTACCCCGTCGACGTCGTCGATACGCAGGGCGACTCCCCCGCGGCGCTGGGGAATCGGATCGGCGCTGCCGTGCTGGCTGCCGGGGCCGAGGACGGCAGCAACGAGCCAGCGGGGTACGCCGACCCCGACTACCACCCGGTGAACCGTCCGCTGGCGGTGGCCGAGCCCGGGACGAGGATGCGAGACCCGAACCGGTGGCAGCCGCTGCGCATCGAGCAGATGGTCTCGCAGAACGGCATCCCCGTCGTCGACGACGTCCAGACATCGATCGGCCATCACTGGGGATCGGTGCGTGGCTTCGCGCTGCCGTCGAGCAGCGCCGATCGGGACGGGTCCCCGCCCGTCGATCCGGGCCCGCCACCGCGGCTGGGCGCCAGCCCTGCGGAGACGGCCGCCTTCCAGGCATCCGCGCTGGAGGTCCTCGCACTCAGCAACACGCTGGACCCGACCGCGGGGAACGAGGTGGACATCTCCCCGGCGGCGCAGGGCGACAACCCGCTCGGTACGTACGACGGTGACGGGTATGCGGTGAACCCGGTGAGCGGTGCCCGCTACGAGCCCAACCTCGTGAACGAGGCGGACTTCGGACGAGCGGTGGCGGAGTTCTGGGCCGATGGGCCACGCTCGGAGACACCGCCCGGGCACTGGAACACCATCGCGAACGACGTCTCGGACCGGCTCGACCCAGACCTCCGGCTGGCCGGTACCGGCCCGGTGCTGGACCGCCTGGAGTGGGACGTCAAGCTGTATCTCGCCCTCAACGGCGCCACCCACGACGCGGCCATCGCCGCCTGGGGCAGCAAGGGCTTCTACGACTACTCACGCCCGATCTCGATGATCCGCCACCTCGGCGGCAACGGGCAGTCCAGCGACCCGCGGCGGACCGGCTTCGCCCGCGACGGGCTGCCGCTGAGGCGGGGGCTCGTCGAGCTCGTCACCCGACGCTCCACCGCACCGGGTGAGCGCCACGAGGCGCTGGCCAAGCACATCGGCGAGGTCGCGGTCCGAAGCTGGGCAGGACAGCCGAGGGACCCCGAGAGCGAGGTCGGCGGCGTCGACTGGATCCGCGCCCTCGAGTGGCTCCCGTACCAGATGCCCACGTTCGTGACCCCTTCCTTCGCCGGGTACGTCTCCGGGCACAGCACGTTCAGCCGGGCTGCCGCCGAGGTGATGGCGGCCATGACCGGCAGCGAGTTCTTCCCCGACGGACTCGGCCAGTGGAGGATCCCGGCCGACTCGCTGGAGTTCGAGGCCGGTCCGGATCGCGACGTGGTGCTGCAGTGGGCCACCTACGCAGACGCGGCCGACCAGGCCGGGCTGTCACGGCTCTACGGCGGCATCCACGTCCGGGCGGACGACCTTGCCGGACGCGTCATGGGGGCCGAGTGCGGGCGCAACGCCTGGGCCAAGGCCCTGGCCTACTACGGGGGCGTTTCATGAGGCGCGCGGCGCGCGGCGAGGCCACCGACGGCTCCGACGACCGAGCACGGCCGCGCCGGTGGCCGTTCTTCGCCGCCGGGATGGTGGCCGGGGCCGTGGCCGGGGCCGTGACGCTCGTGCTGGTCGAGCCGGCCGGCACCACCGACCTCCTGGCCGCGTCCGAGCTCGGGCCCGCCACACCACGACTGGTCGAGGCGACCAGCTCGGCCGGACTGCAGCACCGCTACGACGGCGGCTTCCAGTTCTACGTGGGCGGCGGGGTGGCGGCCTTCGACTGTGACGACGACGGCCTCGAGGACCTGTACCTCGCCGGCGGTCGGCGACCGGCCGCGCTCTACCGCAACACCAGCACCGTCGCAGGGTCGCTGCGCTTCGACCTGGTCGTCGACGACACCACCGACCTGGGTGGGGTCACCGGCGCCTACCCGGTGGACGTGGACGGCGACGCCGTGCTGGACCTCGTGGTGCTGCGGGTGGGAGAGAACGTGGTGCTGCGGGGTCTGGGGGGATGCGCGTTCGAGCGTGCCAACGAGTCCTGGGGCCTCGACGGTGGCTCGGCCTGGACGGCAGCGTTCAGCGCGACCTGGGAGCGGGAGGACGGCCCCCCGACGCTGGCCTTCGCGAACTACCTCGAGACGTCCGAACGACCCGACGGCAGCCGACGCTGCGAACCGAGTGAGCTCCTGCGCCCTGAGGACCCGACTCGCGGCACCGGTTCGCCGATCCGGTATGCCGACCCACAGGCGTTGACACCGGGCCGGTGCGCACTCTCGGCGCTGTTCTCCGACTGGGACGGCTCCGGTCGCCACGACCTCCGCCTGACGAATGACCGGCACTACTACCGCACCGGTGGCGAGCAGCTGTGGCAGGTGCTGGCTGACCGACCGCCGCGGCGGTACACCGAGGCCGACGGCTGGCAGCCGCTGCAGCTGTGGGGCATGGGGATCGCCGAGGCAGACCTCACCGACGACGGGCGGCCCGAGGTCGTGCTGGCCAGCCAGGGAGACAACAAGCTGCAGACCCTTGACGGACCGCCGGGCGAGCCCACCTACGTCGACATCGCCCTGGATCGCGGGACCACGGCCCACCGCCCGTTCATGGGCGACCCGACACTGCGGTCGACCGCCTGGCACCCGGCACTGGCCGACGTGAACAACGACGGTCTCGTCGACCTGTTCCTCTCCAAGGGCAACGTGGAGGCCCAGGTCGACCACGCGGCGCAGGACCCCAGCAACCTGCTGCTCCAGCAAGCCGACGGCCGCTTCGTCGAGCGAGCCCGCGAGGCCGGGCTCGTCAGCCTCGGCCTCGGCCGCGGCGCGGCAGTGGTCGACCTCAACCTCGACGGCCACCTCGACATCGTGGAGGTGCAGCGCGGCGAACCGGTCCGGGTCTGGCGCAACACCGGGGCCGGTCAGGTCGGCGTCGGCTCACCAGGCCACTGGGCCCAGGTCCGGCTTCATCAGGACGGCGCCAACTCCTGGGCCGTCGGGTCATGGGTGGAGGTCCGCACCGCCACCACGACCTGGCGACGCCAGCTCACCGTCGGTGGCGGGCACGCGAGCGGACACCTCGGCTGGATGCACGTCGGCCTCGGGGGGACTGACAGCGCCGAGGTGCGCGTCCGCTGGCCCGACGGCACGAGCTCGGGGTGGCTGGCACTGCCGCTCGACGGCTTCCTCGACATCGCTCGGAGCTCGGCCGCCGGTGCGGCCACGACCTCCATCTTCGTCCCGGGTGCACCAGGGAAGAGCTGACCGGAACCTCGCCGCGCGCGCCTAGGCGAAACGCGCCGGGTCGCCGGCCCCCGCGCGGACCACCTCGGGGAAGCCCTCGGAGAAGTCCACCACCGTCGTCGGCTCGGTCCCGCAGTCCCCAGCGTCCACGACTGCCTCCAGGCAGTGGTCGAGCAGCTCCTTGATCTCCCACCCGTCAGTGAGGGGGTGCTCGGACCCGGGCATCAGCAGCGTGCTGGACAGCAGCGGCTCGCCCATCTCCCGCAGCAATGCCTGAACGACCCGGTGGTCGGGGATGCGCACGCCCACTGTGCGCTTCTTCGGGTGCGCAAGCCGTCGAGGCACCTCCCGCGTGGCGGGCAGGATGAACGTGTAGGGGCCCGGCGTGGCCGCCTTGACCATCCGGAACGTCGTGGTGTCCAGCCGAACGAGCTGCCCCAGCTGGGCGAAGTCCGCGCACACCAACGTCAGGTGGTGCCGTTCATCGAGGCGTCGGATGGTGCGGATCCGCTCGGCTCCCTGCGCCGCGTCGAGGGCGCAGCCCAGGGCGTAGGAGGAGTCGGTCGGGTAGGCAACCAAGCCGCCCGCACGCAGGACGTCGGCCACCTGACGAACGGTTCGTGGCTGCGGATCGCGCGGATGGACGTCGAAGTAGCGGGCCACGACGTCAGCGTAGAGCGGTGACGACCTGCCGCCGGCGCCGCGCCGCGCCATCATGGTCGGGTGAGGGTGCCCGAGGAGTCAGCACCGCGCGGTGTCCGCCTGAGCGGGCCATGGTCGTGGCCGCAGGTCGCGGACTACCTGCGCTCGACGGCGATCCCGGTCCGCCTGGCGACGGTCGGCCAGCGCGGTCCCTTGGTGCAGTCGATGTGGTTCTCCTTCTCCGACGCGAGCCTCTGGTGCGCTACTCAGGCCGACTCCCTGCTGGTGCGCCGGCTACGACGGGACGCGCGGGCCGGGTTCGAGGTGGCTGCGGACTCCCCGCCCTACCGGGGGGTTCGCGGCCGAGCGACGGCCCAGGTGGAGGTCGAGCGCGCTGCCGAGGTGCTGGACGAGCTCATCTCCCGCTACCTCGACGGGACCGACGGGTCCCTGGCTCACTGGCTTCGGTCTCGGGTCTCCTCGGAGGTGGCGGTCCGCCTGACACCGAGCACGGTGTACTCCTGGGACTTCGCCGAGCGAATGGGGGCCCGGCCCACGCTCGGCTGAGGTCGCCGAGGACGATCACCAGCGGCTGGTCCAGCGACGCGATTCGCCGGGTGGCCCATCGGTGGGTGGGGCGGGTGGGACTCGAACCCACGACCGAGGGATTATGAGTCCCCTGCTCTCACCGGCTGAGCTACCGCCCCGAACGCCGCAGCGTAGCCCGCGAGGAGATGACCCGCCGTTCGCCGCGGGGCAGAATCGGCACGTGAGCGTCCTCGTCGTCCAGCACGTCCCCGCCGAAGGACCCGGCCGCATCGCCACTGCGCTGGACGCTGCTGGACACGAGGTGTCACTGGTCCGCCCTTATGCCGGCGAGGCCGTTCCCCGATCGGTCGCAGACGCCTCCGGGGTTGTGGTGATGGGCGGACCGATGGGCGTGCACGACGACGCGCAGTTCCCCAACCTGGCCGACGAACTGCGGCTGCTCGCCGATGCCACCGCCACCGGGGTGCCGGCACTCGGCATCTGTCTGGGTGCGCAGCTGCTGAGCACAGCTCTTGGCGGCGAGGTGCGACCCGGGACCACGCTGGAGCTGGGTTGGCTCCCGGTCGAGCTCACCGACGACGGCCGCCGGGACGCGGTGCTGGGCCAGGCGCCGGCCGCGTTCTCCCCCCTGCACTGGCACCAGGACGTCCCCGGGCTCCCCCCCGGAGCCGTGCATCTGGCCCGCAGCGAGGCGACCGTGGTGCAGGCCTTCGCGGTGGGCGTCTCCTACGGGATGCTCTTCCACCTCGAGGCTGACGCCGCCCATGCCGCGGGCATGGCCGCGGCGTTCCCAGCCGACCTCGAAACCGCCGGCCTCAGCGCCGAAGCGCTCGCCGGCGAGCCGGCGGCCGTGGTGGAACCGGTCGCAATGCGGGTCCTGGCGGCGTGGGTGGACCTGCTGCCGGCTCGTTGACCCCAATGCACAGCCCGCCTCTGGGAAAGGGCAGGTGTCGGTCCCAGCCGCGTTGCGCTTGGATGACCAGATGTCGACTCCTCGCCCGTTCCGCGCGCTGCTGCTCGGCTACGGCCTGGCCGGGCGGGTCTTCCACGCCCCGCTGATCGCGGCGACGACCGGGCTACGGCTGAGTGCAGTGGTGACGTCCGACGACGAACGAGCCGCCCAGGTCCACCATGAGCATCCCTCGGTGGAGGTCATCGACGCAGCCGAGGGGGCGCTTGCGAGGGCCGAGGAGTTCGACCTCGCCGTCGTCGCCACGGCCAACGTCGCCCACGTCCCCCTCGCCACGGCGTTGCTCGAGCGCGGTGTCCACGTGGTGGTGGACAAGCCGCTGGCCCCCGACGCCGAGACCGCCCGTACCTTGGCCGATCTCGCAGCGCGTGTGGACCGGCAGCTGCACACGTTCCACAACCGTCGCTGGGACGGTGACTTCCTCACGCTGCAGCAGCTGGTCGCTCAGGGGCGCTTGGGCACCATCCACCGCTTCGAGTCGCGCTTCGAGCGGTGGCGTCCGACGCTGACGGGAGCCTGGCGCGAACGGGCCGGGCCCGAGATGGGAGGGCTGCTCTACGACCTCATGCCACACCTCGTCGACCAGGCGATCCAGCTGCTCGGCCCGGTGGTCGACGTCCACGCCGAGCTGGTCTCGGTCCGCGGCGGGGACGCCGACGACGACACGTTCCTCGCGTTGACGCATGCCGACGGCGCTCGCAGCCACCTGTGGGCCGCAGCGGTGGCGGCACACCTCGGTCCACGCTTCCGTGTGCTGGGCGACCAAGGGGCATGGGTGGTGGACGGGCTGGACGGTCAGGAGGCTGCTCTGCGCTCAGGCGCCGATCCGCGGGCTGCCGACTTCGGCGTCGAGCCGGGCCGCGGAAGCCTCCTGCTCCCCGCTGGACGTGCGATCCCGCTGCTGCCGGGCCGTTGGACGTCCTACTACCCGGCCGTCGTCGCCTCGATCCGTGGTGACGGCCCGGCGCCGGTGCCGACCGACCAGGTGCTCGCCGTGCTCGAGGTCCTCGACGATGCCCGGAGCAGTGCGAGCACGAGTCGGCGGCTCACGAGTAGCGACTGACCGAACGGATCAGCTGCTCCTGGACGCGTCGCTCGAGCGCTCGACGTGCCCAGGCGTCGGTGCCGACCCGGGCTGAGCGCGCCCGATCCTCCTCGTAGTGGTCGAGCAGCTGCGCCAGCACCGTCCCCCCGGTACACCACGATCGCGACTTCCTCGTCGTGGTTCGGGCGGCCGGACCAGTAGACGTAGGTGAGCATGTCCACCGATCGCTCGGCCGTCGCGATCGCCTGAAGCATCGCCGGGAAGATGGCCGCCACCCCGGGTAGGCCTCGTGGCCGGGGCGCCTGTCGTCGAGCTGCTGGGGTGCTCAGCCCTGCTAGTCTTATTGGGAACGATTCCCGATTAGTCTTTCGCACCGCCACGAGGAGGCCGCTCCGATGAGCAGCTGTCGGCCGCGCTCGAACCGTACTCGCCCAACGGTGGCCGCCGCGGCGGCGCTCGGTGTCGCCCTGCTCGGCGGCTGCGGTGACGGCTCGGAAGGAGCGGCGCCAGTCTCAGGAGGGGACGTCATCGTGGCCACCACCACCGTGCTCGGCAGCGTGGCCGCCGACATCGCTGAGTGCGCCGGTGGGTCGGTTCGCACGCTGATGCCGATCGGCGCCGACCCTCACGACTTCTCGCCCTCCTCCGCCGAGGTCGCCACGATGGTCTCGGCGCCCCTCGTGGTCGCGAACGGTCTCGGCCTCGAGGCGGGGCTGCAAGACGCACTGGCAGGCGCCGCGAACGACGGCGCGAGCGTCCTCGAGGTGGCACCGATGCTCGACCCGATCCCCTTCGCCGCCGAGGACCAGGACGAGCAGCACGACGAGGACGAGCAGCACGGCTCCGAGGACCCCCACGTGTGGCTCGACGCCGGCCGGATGGCCCTGGCGGCCGAGCTGGTCGGAGACGAGCTCGCCGCGGTCACCGGCGAGCAGGCATACGCCGACTGTGGCCGAGAGGTTCGGGCGGAGCTCACCTCGGTCGACCACCAGGTACGGGACATCCTGGCGGTCGTCCCCGCCGAGCGACGGGTTCTGGTGACCGACCACGACGCCTTCGGCTACTTCGCCGAGGCCTACGACTTCCGTATCGCCGGGGTCGTCGTGCCCGGCGGCTCGACGTTGGCCGAGCCGTCCTCGGCGGAGCTGGCAGACCTGGTGTCGGTGGTCGAGCGAGAGGACGTGCCCGCATTGTTCTCCAACACCGCCGCCGGAGACGCGTTGGTGGACGCGGTCGCCACGGAGGCCGGTCCGGACATCGAGGTCGTCGACCTCTACGTCGGCAGCCTCGGCCCGGACGGATCAGGGGCCGAGACCTACGCCGGCATGGTGCTCACGAACGCCGAGCGCGTCGCTACGGCACTGGGCTGAGATGGGGGGACGTGCGAGCAGGGAAGCGGGCCGAGCTGACGCCTGCCGACGGGACGCCGACGACGTCGCCGGTACAATCTTCTCGCCCTACGACACGCCTGCCCGCCACGCCGACGGATGGCGGTCCCGGACCCGTGACGGGACGGTCGTGCACGGCTTCGGTGGGGGCACGGCGAGCGTCGAGGTGCCCGAGCACCGCTGAGCCCCAGGTCGGTGCCAACCGGTCGCCTCAGCCGGATGCGGGCGACGGCCCTCGGCGGGCGGCTCGGATCCGGTCGGCTCGGTTGCCGTGCCGGACAGCCCGATCGATGTGGGCGTTGGCGCGCTGCTGCAGCTCGTGGCTCCACTGGAGCCGGAGCCGGTCGGAGGCTCGCAGTGACGCGTAGGTCTGCCGCTGCGCCCGTCGCATGTGCGCCTCGAAGCGCGCTTCGTGCCACCAGCGGATCGGGGTCAGCATCGTGAGGTGCCTGCTGTTCTCGTGAGGTGTCATGCCTACAGCGTGCCCGCCGCAGCACCTTCGGGGCTTCGCCGGAGCGTCTAGTGTTCCGCAGATGAATTCATCACCCCGTGATAACCCGAGAGGCCTGGAGGGTCCTCGACCGTGGGCCCAGCTCGATCCCAGCCTGGCTGACGTGCTACGACCAGCAGTTCGGCACACCGTGGACGCGATCGTCGCGCAGGTCGCCGCCGGACAACCGGAGTACCGCGGCGGGATGAGCGGTCCCTTCGGCATCGCACTTCGCCGCGGGGTGGAGATCGCGCTGGGACGGTGGCTTGACCTCTTCGGCGCCGACGAGCCGGCGCTCGCCGATGCCGACCGTTCGCTGTACGAGCGGATCGGGACGGGTGAGCGTGCTGAGGGGCGCAGCCTGGAAGCACTGCTCGGGGCCTATCGCACGGGTGCGCGGGTGTCCTGGGAGCAGATGGCCGCCACGGCCACCGACGCCGGCGTGAGCACCGCCGACCTGGTCGCGCTGGCTGAGGCGATCTTCGTCTACATCGATGAGCTCTCGGCTTCCAGCGTCGCCGGATACGCGAGCGAGCAGGCAGCCCAGGCCGGGTACCTCGACGTCGTCCGCGCCCGTCTCGCCGAGCTCATCATCGACGGCGAGTCGGCACGTCAGCCCGACGCCGTCCGCCGCCTGTCCGACGCGGCGGCGTGGTCGGTGCCTCAACGCGTGGCGGTCGCCGTCATCCCGCGCCCAGCGCAGGACAGTGGTCGACGGCTGCCTCCGGCGCCCCCCGACGCACTGCTGCTCGAACGCGGCCCCGACATCCTTGCGGTCCTGCCGGACCCGTCGGGGCCGGGACGTCGCAGCCAGCTCACCGCCGGCCTGCACGAGTCCACGGTGTACGCCGAGGTATACGTGGGAACCGTCCGGCCGCTGCAGGACGCAGCGCTGTCCCTGGCCCACGCACGCAGGGTACGTCGCCTGGTGCAGGCCGGCATCGTCCCGGGGGCGGGGGTGGTCGCCGCGGCCGACTGGCTTCCCGAGATGGTCGTCGGTGCCGACGAGGCCCTGCTCACCGAGCTAGCAGAGCGCACGCTCGAACCGCTCGCCGGACTCCCGGCGGCCCGGCGCGACACCATGCTCACAACGCTGCGCTCCTGGCTCGACCAGCACGGCGACCGGCAGCAGATGGCGCGGGACCTCGTCGTCCACCCGCAGACCGTCAGCTATCGGCTCGGGCGGCTGCGGGAGATGCTCGGGACGTCGATGGACGACCCGCGGTCACGCCTGGCCCTGCGGCTCGCGCTCACGGCCCCACCCGTCCCGGTCAGCGCTGGACGCTTCGCCGACCCAGGTCCCTGAGCGTGGGCCGCAGCCGGACGCGCCGGGGGAGGAGAGCTACGAGCCATCATCGCTGGTCCCGAGGTGGTCCTTCCCCGGGGGAGTCATCCGCACGTGCTGGGGTGGCGGCGCCGGCCGGGATCTCGCCTCACCCGCCCCCACGTCTTCGCCCGGTGGCGTACGCGACCCCGGGGTTGGCTCGTCGTGGGGGTCGTGCGCGGTGCTGCGAGGCCTAGGATGGCGAGATGGCCGTGGCTGGTGGGGTTGCCCTGGTTGGGCTGAGCGTGGCGGTTGGGTTCTCCGTGCTGGCTGGGGTGCCGCAGGAGTCCCCGACGGCGGCGGCTGTAGCCACGCTGGGGAAGATTGCCTTCGCCAGCACCCGGGACGGGCGCTACCAGGTCTACCGGATGAACGCTGACGGCTCCGGGCAGACCCGCCTGACCATGACCCCCGGGACCGACGACTACCCGGCGTTCTCCCCAGACGGCAAGCGGATCGTGTTCAACAGCGACCGGGACGGGAACTCCGAGATCTACCGGATGAGCGCCGACGGTTCCAACCAGACTCGCCTGACCACAAGCCCTGGGGCCGACACCGACCCGGCGTTCTCCCCCGACGGCAAGACGATCGTGTTCACCAGCAGCCGGGACGGCAACCTCGAGATCTACCGGATGAAGGCCGACGGGTCCGGGCAGACCCGCCTCACCACCAGCCCCGCGGGCGACGACCGCCCGGCGTTCTCCCCCGACGGCAAGACGATCGTGTTCACCAGCAGCCGGGACGGCAACCTCGAGATCTACCGGATGAAGGCCGACGGGTCCGGGCAGACCCGCCTCACCACCAGTTCGGGGGACGACTACTTCCCGGCGTTCTCCCCGGACGGCAAGACGATCGTGTTCACCAGCAACCGGGACGGCAACTACGAGATCTACCGGATGCGCGCCGATGGGTCCGGACAGACCAACGTGACCGCCAACCCCGGGAGCGACCTCACCCCGGCGTTCTCCCCGGAGGGCCAGAAGATCGTGTTCGCCAGCGACCGGGACGGGGACTACGAGATCTACCGGATGCGCGCCGATGGGCTGCTGGTGACCAAGCTGACGGACAACACCACCGTCGACGACGTCCCGAGCTGGGGTGGGCGCAGCGCCTCCACCGTGACGGTGCAGGCCCGCAAGGCCGTGGGCAAGGTCCGCGTGAAGGGCGTCCTGGAGCCGGCGACGGTTGGCAACCGGGTGACGGTGACCCTGTCCAAGCAGCAGAACGGACGCTGGGTGAAGGCCACCACCGCGAAGGTGGGCGTCAAGCAGCTCCGTGACCGCGACGGCGACGACCGCACCGACGCCGCCTACCGCGCCACCCTCAAACGACCCGCCCCCGGCACGTATCAGGTGAAGACCACGTTCACCGGCGACCCGTTCACCAGAGGAAGCACCAGCAGGACCACCATCCGGCGCTGACCCCGACCGCCGCCCCCAAGAGTTGCCCCCAAGCAGGCCCCGGCTGGGCGGGCCCGCCAGGGCCCATGACCTGCTGCGTGGCTCCCGCGGGAGGACTCGAACCTCCAACCTGCCGGTTAACAGCCGGACGCTCTGCCGATTGAGCTACGCGGGATCGGGCGGCGCGGCCGCCAGCGCAGCAGGGTAGCAGCGTCACCCGCCGAGCTCGGAACGCAGCCGAGCCACCTCCAGCTGCAGGCGGCCGTGCACCGACGGGTCCGAGACGTCGAGGCCGCGGCCTGCCGAGACGACCCACGACAGCTCGTCCTGCCCGGGGGCTCGGCGGGCGACCACACGCACGCTCGCCTCGCCGATCCGCACGGTGCGGGCGAGGACAACGGTCGCGTTGACCCGTTCACGGACCACGAGCAGCAGGTCGCCCGGGTCGTCGAGGCGGAACGTCCAGCGGCGCGGCCGCTCGCCGAGGGGGGCCGCCTGTAGCACGGTGAGGATCTCGGACTCCCGGTCCCAGCTGGCCGTGTCCACCTGCTCCCAACCGATGCGATGGCGCACCGCACGACGCGGCACCCACAGCGCCCGATCAGTGGCCACCAGCCAGGAACCATCCGCGGTGGTGGCCGCTGCCAGCAGCCGGGCACCGGGGTCGCCGAGCTCGGTGGCCTCGCGACGAACCTCGGCGGGGACGGCGGGGCGACGGTCGAACCAGCCCACCCGCTACTCCTCGAGGAAGTCGTGCAAGCCGGTGGAGTAGCGGCCATGCCGGAGCTTGGCCAGGCTCTTGGCCTCGATCTGACGAACCCGTTCTCGAGTGACGCCGAAGCGCTGGCCGACCTCCTCCAGGGTGTGCGGAGCCCCGTCCTCCAGCCCGAACCGCAGCCGAACCACGTCACGTTCCCGCTCCCCCAGCGAGTCCAGCGCCTCGTCGACGAACTCCCCCATCAGGTGCTGGTTCACGACGTCAGCCGGTCCTCCTGTGTCGGAGTCCTCGATGAGCTCGCCGAGCTCGGTCTCACCCGTCTCCCCCACCCGGACCGACAGGCTCACCGGTTCCGGTGCCATCTCGAGCAGATCCGTGATCCGCTCCTCGGGCAACCCCACCGAGCTCGCCAGCTCAGCCACGGTGGGCTCGCGTCCGAGGTCCTGGGACAGGACCCGGTGCTGGCGGCGGATCCGGTTCAACGTCTCCACGACGTGCACCGGCATCCGGATCGTGCGCGCCTGGTCGGCGATCGCGCGGGTCACCGCCTGGCGGATCCACCAAGTGGCGTAGGTGGAGAACTTGAAGCCGCGGGTGTAGTCGAACTTCTCCACCGCACGGATGAGCCCCAGGTTGCCCTCCTGGATGAGGTCCAGGAGGGGCAACCCGCGCCCGACGTAGCGCCGGGCTACCGACACGACGAGCCGGAGGTTCGCCTCGAGCAGGCGCGCCTTGGCTCGCTCACCGGCGTCGGCCACCGCCGACAGCTCGGCCCGAAGCCCCCGATCGGAGGTCGTCTGGGTCATGAGTCGTTCAGCGGCGAAGACCCCTGCCTCGACCTGACGGGCGAGCTCGACCTCCTCGGCCGCCGTCAGCAGCGGGACACGTCCGATCTCGCGCAGGTACAGACGCACGATGTCGGACGCGGCGGTGGAGGCGTCGAGGGGGTCGACGATCGTGGTGGGCTCCTCGGTGGCGTCCGGGACGCCCTCGTCGGGCTGCGTCGGGTTCTCCAGGGCCGCCAGCTCCTCGGTCGGCGGCTCGGAGGGCACCACGGAGGGCCCGAGCGTCCCCGCAGGAGCCACCGGGCTCGAAACCTCGCGCGAGCGTGTGCCCCCAGTCATGGCGCGCACCCCTTCCTCACGCCGATGCCCACCGTCTTGGCGTCCATCGTGCCGTGCCGGCGGCCCGGCAGGGGGACGTTTGCGACGAAGAGGGGCGAGGACGACCGGAGCTGCGGGCAACGATCACAACGCCCCGAGTGCTTGGTCTCGCAGGTCACGACGGGACTTCTCCAGGACCATGAGCTCGGCGAAGAGCTTGCCGTAGGCCTCGGCGTCTCCGGTCGGGTCGGTGCGCTGCAGCCGCGCCTTGAGCGCCCCCAGCCGTCGGCTCACCGACACCTCGTGCAGCCGTAGCACCACCGAAGCGATGTAGCGGTCGACGGCGTCCCCGGCATCCTCCACCGGCAGGGGCTCGACGGCGAGCTCGGTGACCAGCCCGGCCGCTGCCGTGCCCGCCGCCTCCTGCACGTGGGCCCCCACCCGCTGGACCCAGTCGGAGCCACCCGGTTGGGTGGCCACCCCGCCGGTCGCGGCCACCGCTGCGGCGATCGCGCGGTGGGCGGGTGAGGCGAACGCCTCGCTGTCGAGCTCGTCGAACAGTGGGCCGGCCAGGACCGGACGCTGCAGGGCCGACTTCAGCGCTGCTCGCTCGACCTCCAGCAGCTGTGGGTCCACCTCGCCGTGGTCGGGGACCAGCGGCTCCTGTCCCTCGGCCTGCGGCAGCGGGCGCTCGACCTGCCGACGGCCGCCCGAGCCCGAAGCACCGGAGAACGTGCGTACCCGGCGGACGAGATCTGACTCGTCGGCCACGCCGAGCCACCCGGCCAGGCGACGGGCGTAGTCGTCGCGCAGCGCTGTGTCTCGGATCTGGGCCACCACGGGGATCGTCCGGTGGAGGGCCGCCGCCCGCCCCTCCGCCTCGTCGAGGTCGTGCTCGGCCAGCATGCTGCGCAGCGCGAACGCGAACATCGGCTCACGGCGGGCAACAAGCTCGCGAACCGCGGCGTCCCCCTCGTGCTGCCGGAGCTCGCACGGGTCGTAGCCGTGGGGCTCCACGGCCACGAAGGTCTGCCCGACGAAGCGCTGGTCGCCCTTGAAGGCCCGCATCGCAGCCTTCTGCCCTGCCGCGTCGCCGTCGAAGGTGAACACCACCTCGCCGCGAGCGCCGTCGGAGTCCATGAGCAGCCGACGCAGCAGCCGGGCGTGCTCGTCGCCGAAAGCCGTCCCGCAGGTCGCCACCGCAATCGGGACCCCGGCCAGGTGGCAGGCCATGACGTCGGTGTAGCCCTCCACCACGACCGCCCGGGAGGTCCGGGCGATCTCCTTCTTCGCCAGGTCCACCCCGTAGAGCACCTGGCTCTTCTTGTAGATCGCCGTCTCGGGGGTGTTGAGGTACTTGGCGTCGATGCGGTCGTCGTCGAACAGCCGCCGAGCACCGAAGCCGATGACCTCACCGGTGACGTCGCGGATCGGCCACAGCAGACGCCCGCGGAAACGGTCGTAGGTCCCTCTGCCGCCGGTGGCCAGCAACCCCGCCGCCACCAGGTCGGACTCCGCGAACCCCTTGGCCGACAGGTGACGGCGCAGCGACTCGCCGTCTCGTGGCGCGAAGCCCACACCGAAGTGCTCGGCCGCCGCCCGATCGAACCCTCGCTCGTCGAGGAATCGACGGCCCGGGACCGCCTCAGGGCTGGCAGCCAGCAGCTCGGCGTAGAACTCGGCGGCAAGCCGATGGGCCTCCAGGAGACGCCCGCGCTGCTCACGGCTGCGTTGGGCCGCGCGGGCGGCGCCCGGGTCGGCATCCAGGACGGTCAGCTGCAGCCCCACCTTGTCGGCGAGCCGTTCGACCGCCTCGGTGAAGCTCAGCTGCTCGATGCGCTGCAGGAACGAGATGACGTCGCCACCCTCGCCACAGCCGAAGCAGTACCAGAGACCACGCGACGGCGTGACGTGGAACGACGGTGAGCGCTCGTCGTGGAACGGGCACAGGCCCTTCTGCGACCCGCCGCCGGCGTTGCGCAGCGTGACGTAGTCCCCCACCACCTCGTCGATGCGGGCACGCTCACGCAGCTCAGCGATGTCCGCGTCGCGGATCCGTCCCGGCACGAGGACAGCGTACGGCGGTCGGCCTGGCGGCCGCCTCGCTCGCCCACAGGGCTCACTGCCCGCCGAGCAACCTCCGGTGCCAGGCTCGGCAGGACGGGTCCGTCAACGACGCCACCTGGTCGATGACGACGCGCAGCCGTGCAGCGTCGTCATGGGCGCAGGCGAAGTCCTCGGCCCGAGCCGGCTGCAGCCATCGTGGTCCCGACTGCCACAGCGACTCCACCAGCTCGCGCACGAGCTGCTGCTGCTCGGCGTAGACCGGCCGGCGGTCCTCCGCCGTCATGACGAACACCGCCGCGACGCCCTTCAGCGCGACGATCTCCAGGAGTGTCTGACGAGGCAGCACGACGTCGGCCTGGTAGCGCGTCAGGCGTCCCCCGCCATGGCGAGCGTGGGTCGCGCGCTCGACGTCTGCGCAGAACCTTCCGATGAGCTGGCTGGTGAGGTCCTTCAGGGCTGCCTGCGCGCGCCTGCCCCCGTCGAAGCCACGAACCCAGGTGGGCAGGGTCGCCAGGCGTCGCAACGCGTCGCGAACCTCGTCGTCGGCCACGTCCGGGAGGTACCAGGACCGGACCAGCTCGCCCACCCTGTCCTGCTGCTCGGTGGCGTCCAGCACCGCCAGGTCCAACCGGTCGGCGACGACAGCGTCCTCGACGTCGTGCACCGAGTAGGCGATGTCGTCGGCCAGGTCCATGACCTGAGCCTCCAGGCAACGGCGGCGTTCGGGGGCACCGGCCCGCAGCCACGCGAAGGCCTCGCCGTCGGTGGCGTAGGCACCGAACTTCGGGCCACCATCCGGCGCTTCTCCCCGGCCCCACGGGTACTTGGTCGCCGCATCCAGCGTCGACCGGGTGAGGTTCAGGCCCACGGGGGCTCCATCCCGGTCGAGCACCTTCGGTTCCAGGCGGGTCAGCAGCCGCAGGGTCTGGGCGTTGCCCTCGAAGCCACCGCAGGCCGCGGCCGCCGCGTCGAGCGCCGCCTCCCCGTTGTGGCCGAACGGGGGGTGCCCGAGGTCATGGGCGAGGCAGGCCGCGTCCACCACGTCCGGGTCGCACCCCAGCGCCTTCCCGAGCTCGCGACCGACCTGGGCCACCTCCAAGGAGTGAGTGAGGCGGTTTCGGACGAAGTCGTCCGAGCCGGGGCCCACCACTTGGGTCTTGCCCGCCAGGCGACGCAGCGAGGCCGAGTGCACCACTCGCGCACGATCGCGCTCGAACGCGGTCCGGCCCCCACGTTTGGCAGGTTCGGCGACGAAGCGCGCCAGGTCCGGCGCGTCATACCCCTCCGGCGCAGCCATCAAGGGGACAGTAGTGCCCGGCGGACTCGACCCGGCGCCTGCGAGCAGGGGTTCCGGTCACGAAGGAGGCGCGATGGACGGCGCGACGCTCGCCGACGTCGGACGCAGTCCGACCGAGCCGGAGATGACGGCGCCCACCCAGCCGGAGGATGACGCCCCGATGCCAGCCCAGGACGAGACGGTCCCCCCGGCCCAGGAACGCCGCCCCGGTGCAGAGAGCCCACCCGCCGGCGTCCCGGCGATCCTTGCCATGGCTCCGCTGCGAGGCCTCATCGGAAGGTCCCACGAGCTGCAGCGAGCCGTCGGCGCGCTGGCCGACGGCAGCTCGGTCGAGGTGATCGCCGAACCCGGCGTCGGTGCCACCGCGCTGCTGCGGGCCATCTGCGGTCAGGAGCTGCCCGACAGGGTCGTCGACGGCCCGATCGCGCTCCCCGCGACGATCCCGGCCTCTGACCGGGTACGCCTGGTACCCGAGCACGAACGCGGTCGCCGCCACCTGGTGGTGGTGGACGACCCGGACCTGACCCCGGACGGCGTCGAGCTGCTTCGCGGCGCGCTGCCACGCTCGCTCCTGCTGCTGGTCGCCCGGGCGCCGCGTGGGTTGCACGGTGTCACGGAGATCCCCTTGCTCGGCTTGAGCGTGCACCACAGCCTCGAGCTGCTGGAGGCAGCGATCGGTCGGCGCCTCAGCCTGGAGGAGGGTCGCGACGCCCGAGCCGTCGCCGAGTCGGTGCAGGGGCGCCCGCTGGACCTCGTGCGGGCGGCTGCGATCGTGCGAGAGGGCGGGCTGGACGTCCACGACGTCCTCGAGATCGTGGACCCGCAAGCGGTGGTCGCCGCGCCCGAGCAGACCGCCGTCGAGGGAACGGCCGAAGGGACCACCGAGGCAGCCGAGGCAGGCCGGGACCGTGACGGGCAGGCGTCCGCGGGGCAGCCAGGCGAGACGGCGCCGGACGATGTCGACGAGCCGGCCGCGTCGGTGGAGGCACCCGCGGCGGCCGAAGCGCTGGCCGCCGCCCTCTCCGGCGGCCTCGGCGCGCAGACGGCTGCCCTGCTGGACGACGTCGCCTACCTTCGGGGCACCGCCGCGCACGAGCGTTGGATCGACGGCGTCGGCGAGCACGGCACTGGCGCAGTCCGACGCCTCACCGCGCTCGGCCTCCTGCAGGCCGACGGCCGGGCGGGCTCCCGAGCCGACCTCCCCATTCGCGACGAGCGTGCCGCTGCCGGCAGGGCGGCTGCCTTCGCTGCCGGTCCGGCCGCCGACGAGAAGGACCCCCTCCAGGTGGCCGCGCTGGCCCCGGCGTTGCTGGCCGTTGCCCGCATCGCCGTCACCGAGGGCGACGACGAGGCGTCCTGCCAGGTCGTCCAGGCGGTGCCGGCGCTGCGCTCGGCCGGCATGGAGGCCACGGCACATCAGGTCGAACGCCTCTGCGGGCCCGCCGTGCAGCGCGCCGAGCTCGCCCGACGAGAAGCAGAGCAGGCGGCACGGGAAGCGGCCGCGGCAGCCGAGGCACGTCGCCGACTGGCCGAGGAGGCCGAGCGTGCCGAGCGCGGCGAGGTCGTCGAGTCACCCCCCGCGTCGGCGCCCGCCGGCACACCAGTAGGTCCGGACGCGGCCACGCCCTGGTGGCGTCGTCGAGCCGTCCTCGTGGTCGCCGGGCTGGCCATCCTCGGGCTGCTGCTCGTCGTGGTGCCGCGCATCGAGGGGTCCGGCGAGGACGGCGCCGGCGAAGCCGGCCAGCCCGAGACGGTGTCGGGGGCGCTGGACATCGGGACCACACCGGTGGACAGCCCCGCGAACGCGACCTTGGACGTCGAGCTCGCCAGCGCGCCGAGCGCCTCGGCCTCGTTGGCGATCGTGGTCGAGGGGCCGGACGGCGACGCCTTCGTGATCACGCCCGCCACCTGCAGCAGCGACGCCTGCTCGGCGACCGTCACGTTCACCCCCGACCGAGTGGGCGTGCACGTGGCGGACGCCGTGGTAAGCGACGAGCAGGCCGACGGCGGTCCGGTCGAGTACGCCCGCGTCGCCCTCACCGGGACCGGTGGAGGAGCAGCGACGAGCGCGCCCGTGAGCAGCGACCTGGCCGTGACGATCTACCCGCCGGAGCAGGTGCTGCGGGCGGGTGAGTCCGGCGAGCTGCCGATCGGCGTGCGCAACGGTGGCCCCGACACCTCCACTGGCGCCACCCTCACCCTGTCGGTCGGCCCCGGCGCGAAGGCCGAGGCAGATGGGTGCGAGCCGGCATCGGCCGGCCTGGAGTGCGCCCTGGACAAGGTCGACACCGGCAGCCAGTCGGTCCTGACCCTGACAGTGACTCCGGGCCCGAAGGCAACCCAGGTACCGCTGCGCGCCACCGTCCAGCCCGTGACCGACGTCGACCCCACCCCGGGGAACAACGCCGCCGGGTTCACCTTCCCCGTGCAGGCGGCCAAGAAGCCCTGACGGCTCGTCCGCCGGGCACCGCGTCAGCGGCTGTCGCTCATCGAGGCGGCCAACCGCGCTCGAGCTGCCTCGAGTCGCGCGACCGGAACCCGGAAGGGCGAGCAGGAGACGTAGTCGAGGCCGACCTCCGCGAAGAAGTGGATCGACGCAGGGTCGCCTCCGTGCTCGCCGCAGACGCCGATGTGCAGCTCGGGACGGGCGGCACGGCCTTCCTCGGTGGCGATCTGCACGAGTCTGCCGACACCGGAACGGTCGACCGACTCGAACGGCGAGACCCCGAAGATGCCCGACTCCAAGTACTCGGCGAAGAAGGCCCCCTCGACGTCGTCGCGGCTGAAGCCCCAGGTCGTCTGGGTCAGGTCGTTGGTGCCGTAGGAGAAGAACTCCGCGGCGCCGGCGATCTCACCGGCGGTCAGCGCCGCGCGCGGCAGCTCGATCATGGTGCCGATCGGTACCTGGAGGGAGACGCCCGTCTCGGCCCAGACCTTCTCCAGCACACGCAGCGCCTCGTCCCGGGCGATCTCCAGCTCCTGGACGGTGCCGACGAGGGGGATCATGATCTCCGGACGTGGGTCCTTGCCCTCCTGAGCCAGCCTGGCCGCAGCCTCGGCGACGGCCCGCACCTGCAGGGCGATGAGTCCGGGCGTGACGACGAGCAGCCGGACGCCTCGCAGCCCGAGCATCGGGTTCGCCTCGTGGAGCTTGCGGACCTCGGCGAGCATCTCCACGTCGTGCGGGTCTGCCTTGCCGTTCGCCTGGTCCAGCGCCACCTTCACCGACAGCTCGGTGAAGTCCGGCAGGAACTCGTGCAGCGGTGGGTCGAGCAGCCGGATGGTGACGGGCAGCCCGTCCATGGCCTCGAGGATGCCGACGAAGTCCTCACGCTGCAGCGGCAGCAGGTCCAGCAGCGCGGCTTCGCGCTCCTCCTCGTCCTGAGCCAGGATGAGGCGCTCGACGTTGACGCGGCGCTCGCCGAGGAACATGTGCTCGGTCCGGCACAGCCCGATTCCGGCGGCCCCGAAGGCGCGGGCTCGGGTGGCGTCCTCGGGGGTGTCGGCATTGGCTCGAACCCCCATCTGGCGGGCCTCGTCGGAGTGGCGCATCACCCGGTCGACCGCCTCGACGAGCTCGTCGCCGTCCTCGACGGGCAGCTCCCCCGTGAAGTACTGCACGACGGGCGACGGTCGGACCGGGACTGAGCCGAGGAACACCTGGCCCGAGGTGCCGTCAACCGAGATGGTGTCGCCCTCGGCAACGGTGACGCCGCTCTCGGTGACGAAGCGGCTCCCGGCCGCGTCGACCGTGATCTCGTCTGCTCCGCAGACAGCGGTCTTGCCCATGCCGCGGGCGACGACCGCAGCGTGGCTGGTCTTGCCTCCTCGGCTGGTGAGGATGCCCTGCGCAGCGACCATGCCGGGCAGGTCGTCCGGGTTCGTCTCCCGGCGTACCAGGATGACCGGGGTGCCGTCGGCGGCGACCTCGGCGGCCTTGGCGGAGTCGAAGACCACCTGGCCACTGGCCGCGCCCGGCGATGCGGCGATCCCCGTGGCGATGAGCGACTTCTCGGCGCTCGCGTCGAAGTGCGGGAACATCAGCTGGGCCAGCTGAGCGCCGGACACCCGACCGACCGCCTCATCCATGTCGATGACGCCCTCGTCCACCAGCTGGGTGGCGATCCGGAAGGCAGCACCGGCGGTGCGCTTGCCCACACGGGTCTGCAGCATCCACAGCTTGTTGCGCTCCACAGTGAACTCGATGTCACACAGGTCCTGGTAGTGGCGTTCGAGCGTGCTCATGATCTCCATGAGCTCGTCGTAGGCCGGCTTGTCGATGTCCTCCAGGTCGGCCAGCGGGACGGTGTTGCGGATCCCGGCCACGACGTCCTCGCCCTGAGCGTTGACCAGGTAGTCGCCGTAGACCCCAGAGTGCCCGGAACCGGGGTCGCGGGTGAAGGCGACACCGGTACCTGAGTCGGCACCGAGGTTGCCGAAGACCATCGTCTGGACGTTCACGGCGGTCCCCAGGTCCTCGGGGATCCGCTCCTGACGACGGTACAGCCGTGCCCGGTCGGTGTTCCAGGAGTCGAACACCGCCCGGATCGCGCGGTCGAGCTGCTCGCGCGGGTCCTGCGGGAAGTCGATCCCCGACTCGCGCTTGATGATGTCCTTGTAGATGCCGACCAGCCACCGGAAGTCGTTGGCGTCCAGATCGAGGTCGCTCGTGCTGCCCTTGGCGTGCTTGGCCCCGTCCAGGGCACGTTCGAAGTAGTGCCCGTCGATGCCGACCACGGTCTTGCCGAACATCTGGATCAGCCGGCGGTAGGAGTCCCAGGCCGATCGGGCGCTGCCGACATGCTCGGCGAAGCCGTCGACGCTGGCGTCGTTGAGACCGATGTTGAGGACCGTCTCCATCATGCCGGGCATGGAGAACTTCGCGCCGGAACGCACCGAGACCAGCAGCGGGTCATCGGGCTGCCCCAGGTCCCGGCCGCGCTCGGTCTCGAGCCGGACCAGGTGCTCGGCCACCTCGGCCGACAGATCCTCAGGCTCGGTGCCGGACTCCAGGTAGACCTTGCACGCCTCGGTCGTGATGGTGAAGCCGGGCGGCACGGGCAGGCCCAGGTTCGTCATCTCGGCGAGGTTCGCGCCCTTGCCTCCGAGGAGGTCCTTCAGCTCGCGGTTGCCTTCGGCGAAGTCATAGACGTACTTGGGCATCCACTGCCTCCAGTGCGGTGTCGGTCGTCCGCCCTCCCCGGGCGTTCGCGACGACGCTAGCGGCCCCACACCAATGCGTGGAAGGCCGTTCGGCCCGCGGCGAAGGGCAGCAGGGCACGCGAGCACACCCGATGGCCCGAGGCGGCCTAGCCGCCCGAGGTGTCGACCTCGGCCTCGGCCAGGTCCAGCCCGCACCCGTCGCGGTCGCCGAGCCAGCCCGCAGGGAGCGCCACGCGGCGTGGGCTGCCCTGCCGGCCCCGGGGCGTACCCAACGTCTCCCGCGGAAACGGCTGGGTGCCGTCCAGGCCGCTCAGCAGCTCGTCGAGCTGTTCGAAGGTGGACACCATGCCGAGGGCGGCCCTCGTGTGCTGGCCGACGGAGAACCCCTTGAGGTACCAGGCGACGTGCTTGCGCAGGTCGCGAAGGCCGCGGTCCTCGCCCATGAGGCCGGCAAGCAGCTCGGCGTGACGGCGGAGCATGAGGCTGACCTCCCCGAGGCTCGGCAGCGGTGGTGCCGGTTCACCGGCGAAAGCCGCGGCCAGGTCTCGGAAGAGCCATGGGCGTCCCAGGCATCCTCGGCCGACCACGACACCGTCGCACCCGGTCTGGGCCATCATCGCCAGGGCGTCGCCCGCCTCCCAGATGTCACCGTTGCCGAGCACCGGGATCTGCACGTGCTCGACGAGGGTCGCGACACGGGACCAGTCCGCCTCCCCGGAGTAGTGCTGGACGGCGGTACGGGCGTGCAGCGCGATGGCCGCACAGCCGGCGTGCTGCGCGATGCGTCCGGCGTCCAGATAGGTGAGGTGGTCCTCATCGATCCCCAAACGCGTCTTCATCGTGACCGGGACGCCGAACGGCTCGGCGGCGGCCACGGCGCGGGTCACGATCTGTTCCAGGAGTCGGTGCTTCCACGGCAGCGCGGCGCCACCGCCTTTGCGCGTCACCTTCGGGACCGGGCAGCCGAAGTTCAGGTCGACGTGGGCGACGCCGTACTCGGCGGCGAGGACGGTCACCGCCTCGGACACCGTGCCCGGGTCAACGCCGTAGAGCTGGACCGAGCGGACCGCCTCGCCTGGGTCGAAGGCCAGCATCGACAGCGTCTTGGGGTCGCGTTCGACCACGCCGCGGGAGGTGATCATCTCGCAGACGTAGAGGCCGGCGCCCTGCTCGCGGCACAGCTGTCGGAAGGCCGCGTTGGTCACGCCGGCCATCGGGGCCAGTACCACCGGCGGGTCGACCTGGAGTCCTCCGAGCTGCACCCCCTCAGTCTCCCAGCCCCCGCAGAATGATCACGTCACCTGAGTGAGTCTGGGCTTTGTGCGGCCCGCAGCCCTCGCAGAGCCCCAACCAGCCTCGTCAAGCACGGTCTCCTCGCCAGACAGACCGAGCCCGCCCTGAGAAGTCCCCAGGACGGGCTCGGCGCACTGCGGTGCCGCCGGGGGCGCTAGCCCTCCCCGTGCAACTCGTCCTCTTCGATGCCACCGGACAGGTGCGCCTCGACGAGCTGGGTCTTGCCCGGGTAGCGGATCTCCTCGATCAGCTCCTGCATCACCGGTGTCGGTGGCTTGGTGACCAGGGACACCAGGATGGTGACGACGAAGTTGATGATCATGCCGACCGCACCGATGGCGGTAGCCGGGATGTTCAGCAACCACGGTGTGGTCGGTGCGGTGTCTCCGATCAGCGGCACCGTGGTGACCACGTACAGGAACGTGAAGCCGAACCCAGCGGCCAGACCGGTTGCTGCCCCGACCGCACTGGTGCGCTTCCAGAAGATGCCCAGCACGATGATCGGGAACAGGGCCGATGCCGCCAGACCGAAGGCGATCGCCACCACTTGGGCCACGAACGCCGGCGGGTTCACCCCGAAGTAGCCGGCCACGAGGATGGCGCCGGCGATGGCGATACGACCCGCCAGCACCTGGTTGCCTTCCGAGGCACTCGGGTTGATCCGCTTGTAGTACACGTCGTTGGCGACGGCCGAGGAGATGGCCAGCAGCAGGCCGGACGCCGTCGACAGCGCGGCGGCCAGGCCGCCCGCCGCCACGAGACCGACGATGGGAGCCGGCAGGCCGGCGATCTCCGGAGTGGCGAGCACGACGATGTCGTTGTTGATCACGAGCTCGCCGAACTGGCCCGCCGCCGGCTCTGCGGGCTGCGCGGACATGGCCAGGTCGATGATGCCGTTGCCGTTCACGTCGTCGACGCTGATCAGCCCGACGTCGGCCCAGTTGTTGTACCAGCTGGGCGTTTCGGCGATCGCGACCTGGTTGAGCCCGTTCTCACCGCCCGGGTTGATGATGTTGAACTTGCTGAAGGCACCGATGGCCGGCGCGGTGGTGTAGAGCAGCGCGATGAAGAACAGCGCCCACAGCGCCGAGAAGCGCGCCGCGCGGACGTTCTTCGCGGTGTAGAAGCGCACGATGACGTGCGGCAGCCCGGCGGTGCCGGCCATCAGCGCCATCGTCAGCAGGAACATGTTCCGCAATGCCTCGCCCTCGAGCGCCGCCGTGTAGCCGGCGAAGCCGAGGTCGGCCTGGATCTCGTCCAGCTTGGTCACCACCTCGCCGAAGCCGATCTGTGGCATCGGGTTGCCCGTCAGGGCCGAGGAGATCGCGAACGCGGGGATGAGGTAGGCGACGATGAGGACGCTGTACTGCGCGACCTGGGTCCAGGTGATGCCTTTCATGCCGCCAAGCACGGCGTAGAAGAAGACGATCACCATGCCGATCGCCACACCCCACTCGAGCCCCACGCCGAGGAACCGGCTGAAGACGATGCCGACACCGGCCATCTGCCCGGCCACGTAGGTCAGCGAGATCATGATGGTCGCGACGACGGCGATGAGGCGCGCGGTCTCGTTGTACCGGTCACCGACGAAGTCCGGGACCGTGTACTTGCCGAACTTGCGCAGGTACGGCGCCAGCAGCAGCGCCAGCAGCACGTAGCCGCCGGTCCAGCCCATGAGGTAGGCCGAACCGAAGTAGCCGTTGGTCGCGAACGCGACGATGCCGGCGAGCGAGATGAACGACGCCGCGCTCATCCAGTCCGCGGCGATCGCCGCGCCGTTGGCCGGGGCGGGGACGCCCCCACCGGCCACGTAGAAGCCCTTGGTGTCCTTCACCCGGCTGCGATAGGCGATGTAGATGTAGAGGCTGAAGGTGATGATGACGAAGACGAGTGTCCAGAGCTGGATGTCGCTCACGAGTGCCGCACCTCCTCCTCGTACTCCGTGATGCCGTACTTCGCGTCGAGCCGGTCCATCCGCCACACATAGACGGCGATGAGCAGCACGAACACGATGATCGAGCCCTGCTGGGCGAACCAGAAGCCCAGCGGGAAGCCCAGGAACTCGAACTCGTTCAACGCATCGGCGAACAAGATGCCGGCGCCGTAGGACACCGCCGCCCAGATCACCAGGAGCACGGACACGAGTCGAACGTTGGATCGCCAGTACGCCTTCTTGGCTGCTTGATCCACGGCCGCCCCTCCTCCCTCTCGTGCGAGTCCCGTCCTCGGGACACCTGCGCCGCGGGCGGAATCCCGCAACGGTGGGCAGAGGCAAGCAGCGTGGGAACGACGGGTCAACGGCCGAAGGTGACTTCTGCCACACCTGTCGGTGAGCGGGCGCAACGGCACGTTGAGCGGCGCCCCGCCCCCGGGAACCAACCCGCAGGGCCCGTTGCCCAGGTCCGCGGGGCCGCTCGTCGCGTGTCAGGAGCCGCTCGTCGCCACGCCGACGTCGGCGCTGGGCAGGTGGGGCCGAGGTGGCTACGGTCACATCCCATGTTCATGGCTGAGCCCAAGAGCAACCCGACCGGGTCCGCCACGTCGACCCGTCGACCCCGGATGCCCGGCCAGGGCCAGCTGATCTGGGCCTCGATCATGGTCGCCCTGGGCTCGTTCCTGCCGTGGGTCTCGACCGGCTTCGGCAACATCTCGGGCATGACCGGCCTCGGGGCCGGCTACTGGACCTTCATCGCCGGCACGCTCGGGATCGCCGGTGGCCTGATGCCCTATCGACGGGTGGCCATCGTCCACGGTGTCATCACCGCGATCGTGGCCATCGCCCTGCCCGTGTGGCAGGTCCTGCACCTGTTCTCGCTGGTGGGCTTCGATGGCTGGATGCCGGGCGTCGGCCTCGTGCTCGTGCTCTTCGGCGGCCTGTTCGCCGCCGGTGCCGCCCGGACGCTGGCCAACCTCGAGGTCGTGCCGGCGCCCAGCGCCGCCTGATCAGCAGCCGACGAGCCGCTCGGCGAGCCACCCCCTCAGCTGGGCGAGCCCGATCCGCTCCTGCGCCATCGAGTCGCGGTCACGCACGGTCACCGCGTCGTCGGTGAGGGTGTCGAAGTCGACGGTCACGCAGTAGGGCGTACCGATCTCGTCGTGCCGGCGGTAGCGACGCCCGATCGCGCCTGCATCGTCGAAGTCGACGTTCCAGGCTCCCCGGAGGTCCGCAGCCAGTGCCTTCGCCTTCGGCGTCAGGTCGGCGTTGCGGGACAGCGGCAGTACCGCGACCTTCACCGGTGCCAGCCTGCGGTCGAAGCGCATCACCGTCCGCCGGTCGACCCCGCCCTTGGCGTTGGGAGCCTCGTCCACGTCGTAGGCGTCCAGGAGGAAGGCCAGCACCGATCGGGTCAGCCCGGCTGCCGGCTCGATGACGTAGGGAACCCAGCGCTCACCCTGGTCCTGGTCGAAGTAGGACAGGTCGACGCCGGAGTGCTCGGCATGGGTGGTGAGGTCGAAGTCGGTACGGTTGGCGATGCCCTCGAGCTCGGCGAACTCCGTGCCGCCGAAGCCGAAGCGGTACTCGATGTCCACGGTGCGCTTGGAGTAGTGCGAGAGCTGCTCGGCCGCGTGCTCGAAGCGTCGCAGGTTGTCCGGGTCGATGCCCAGGTCGACGTACCAGTTCCAGCGCTCGTCGAGCCAGTACTCGTGCCATTGCTCGTCGGTCCCCGGCTCGACGAAGAACTCCATCTCCATCTGCTCGAACTCTCGGGTCCGGAAGATGAAGTTGCCCGGGGTGATCTCGTTGCGGAAGGACTTCCCGGTCTGAGCGATACCGAACGGTGGCTTGCGTCGCGCCGAGGTCATGACGTTCGCGAAGTTCACGAAGATGCCCTGCGCGGTCTCCGGACGCAGGTAGTGCAGTCCCTCCTCGCTCTCCACCGGCCCGAGGTGGGTCCGGAGCAGGCCATTGAACATCCGGGGCTCGGTGAACTGCCCGCGGGTGCCGCAGTTGGGGCAGGCGATCTCGGCGAGTCCCTCGGCGGGGCGGCCCTTCTTCTCCTCGAACGCCTCGAGCAGCTGGTCGGACCGGTGCCGGTGGTGGCAGGAGGTGCACTCGGTGAGTGGGTCCACGAATGCCTCGACGTGACCGGAGGCGACCCACACCGGTCGCGGCAGGATGACCGCCGAGTCCAGGCCCACCACATCTTCACGGGCGTGCACCATCGCGCGCCACCACTGCTTGCGGATGTTCTCCTTGAGCTCGACCCCGAGCGGGCCGTAGTCCCACGCCGACCGGGTCCCCCCGTAGATCTCCCCGCACGGGTACACGAAGCCACGACGCTTGGCCAGCGAGACGACGGCATCGGTACGAGCAGCGGTCGAGAGGGCCACGAGACGATCACTCCGAAGTCGGGAACGGGAGCTGCCGAGCCGGCAACGAGGCATCAGGGTATCGGCCGGACACGTGGTGGCCGACACCGCCGGACGCGGACACGGCACCACCGGCTCGATATGGGTTGATCGCTGTCGCCACGGCAGCAGTGATCCGTTCGTATCCGCTCGCGCCGGCACGCGCGGCCCTCAGCCCTGGGGCGGGACCCGAGGCGCAGCGGCCTCGCCGAGGCCGACCACATCGGCGTCGGCGGCGCGCACGCCGTCGTCGTGCCGGTCACCCGACGCGTCGGCCCCGTCTGCCGCCAGCAGCAGCTCGAAGGCAGTCGGCTCGTCCTCGGCCTGGGAGAGCACCGGGACCACCCTCGTCTTCACCTCGAGGTCGCCCAGGGCTCGGCGGTAGGCCCGGACGTCGGCCCACTCGGTCACCAGGACCCAGAGCCCGGCGTCGTCGGCCGCCCGCCCAAGCCGGGCCGAGACGAACCCAGGGCGCTGCCGCAGCACGGAGACAGCCTCCTCCAGCGCGGCCCGCAGGTCCCGAGGGGCCACAGCGGCAGCACCAGCCGCTCCTGCAGGGGCACGGTGTCGGGTGACGGCGAGCATCACCGCACGCTAACCCAACGGGTGCCTGCGCCTATCCTGATGGCCGGACCGGGCTCATCCGACTCGGCCAGGTCAGTGGTCAGGAGCACCAGTGGACGACGGCGAGGCCAACGACCAGGACCATGGCACCAGGGCTGTCGAGGTGAGGAACTCCCAACCCGAGCTCCCGTCCTGGTTGAAGCGTGGCGCCTGGTACATCGGATTCGTCGTCGTCACCTTCCTGATCGGTACGTGGGTCGTCACCGAGCTCCGGACGTTCTGGCCGACGTTGATCGTCTCCCTGTTCCTCGGGTTGTCGATCACGCCGATCGTGAACCGGCTGGAGGCGCGCGGCTGGAGGCGCGGGCTCGGGACGGGGGCTGCCCTCGGTGGCCTCCTGGTGGGGGCCGCGGTGTTCTTCACCGCCTTCGGGAGCCTGCTGTTCAGCCAGCTCGCTGAGCTCGTCAAGTCCATCCCGGGGCTCGTCGAGGACCTGATCGACTGGATCAACGAGCAGTTCGGGACGGCCCTGTCCTCGCAAGACGTCCTGGACCAGATCGGGATCAGCAACGCCGACGTCGCCATCGCGGCCGCTGAGATCGGTGCCGGCGCCCTGGCGTTCGCGGTCGGCGCGGTCACGCTGATCTTCAACAGCTTCATGGTGCTGTTCTTCGCCTTCTACTTCGCCGCCCAAGGACCGCAGCTTCGTCGCACCATCGCGTCGTGGTTGCCGCCACGTCGCCAGCAGGCGTTCACCGCGATCTGGCAGATCTCCATCGAGATGGCCGGTGGGTACGTCATCTCCCGTGGCATCCTCGCGGCGATCAGTGCGACTGCCCATGGCGTGCTGTTCCTCGTGCTCGACCTGCCGTACTGGCTGCCGATCGCCATGTGGGTGGGCATCGTGTCGCAGTTCGTCCCCACGATCGGCACGTACCTCGCCGGCGCCCTGCCCATCGTCATCGCGCTCGTGCTCGGGGAACCGCAGGACGCCGTGCTCATCCTGATCTTCGTCATCATCTACCAGCAGGTGGAGAACCTGTTCCTGACACCGCGAATCACCCAGTCCACGCTCGAGGTGAACGCCGCCGTCGCCTTCGGCGCAGTGATCGTCGGCGGCACCCTGTACGGGGCGATCGGCGCCCTGCTGTCCATCCCGGTGGTGGCGATCATCCTCTCGGTGCTGGATGCCTACGGCCGTCGCTACGAGCTGGTCCCCGAGCTGGCGGAGGAGCACGCGGCCGAGCTCGAGCGGGCCCGCGTGAGGGCGGCCAAGGGCCGCGCCTCGGCGGGGTAGGCCGAGGGGCTCCGGCCTGGGCTAGGAGGCCCCGCCGTAGCGCCGGTCGCGCTCCACGTAGGTCTCGACCGCCTGCCACAGGTGCCGGCGGTCGAAGTCGGGCCAGAGCACGTCGAGGAAGACCAGCTCGGCGTAGGCCGACTGCCACAGCAGGAAGTTGCTGGTCCGCATCTCGCCGGAGGAGCGGACGAACAGGTCGACGTCGGGGATGTCCGGGCAGTAGAGGCGACGAGCCAACGCGCGCTCGTCCACGCCGGAGGCCTTCAGCCGGCCGGCAGCGACGTCTTCGGCGATCCGACGGGCCGCGTCTGCCAGCTCCGCATGGCCGCCGTAGTTCACGCAGAACTGCAGCGTCATCTGGTCCCCGTCGGCGGTCACGCGCTCGGCCTCCTCGAGCTCGCGCACGACGCTGCTCCACAGGCGCTGCCGACGACCAGCCCAGCGCACCCGGACCCCGAGCCCTGCCAGCTCGTCCCGGCGCCGGCGGAGCACCTCGCGGTTGAAGCCCATGAGGAAGCGGACCTCCTCGGGCGAACGGCGCCAGTTCTCGGTCGAGAAGGCGAACACGGACACGTGGCGGATACCGAGCTGCAGCGCCCCGTGCACGACGTCCACCAGGGCCTGCTCCCCCGCCTCGTGGCCCTTGGTGCGGGCCAGCCCGCGCTGCTGGGCCCACCGCCCGTTGCCGTCCATCACGATGGCGACGTGCTGCGGCAGCGCGCCATCGGGCAGCGACGGAGGGAGGGCACCGGACGGATGGGGAGTGGGGCTGGTCCAGGCCCGGTGGCTGCCCGCTGCGGGTCGTCCCGAGTCAGCACCCACGAGCGGCGACCTTAGTGGACCGGAGCTCAGACGCGTTGGACGTGCGGGAGGGAGCGCAGGCCGCGCTCGAGGTGCCACTGGGTATAGGCGGCCACGAGACCGCTGGCTGCCCTGGTCTGCGCGGGCCCTGCGGCCGCGACGGCCGCCCAGTCGCCGCTGAGCAGTGCCCCCAGAAGGGCCACGACGCCCGGCCCTGGGGCGGAGGCGCCCTGGACGCGGCAGTCCTCGCACTGGGACCCGCCGGCTGCGACCGAGAACCACCGATGAGGGCCGCGGGCGCCGCACTGCCCGCACCGGTCGAGGCTGGGCGCGAAGCCGGCCACGGCCAGCGAACGCAGCAGGTACGCGTCGAGCACCACCCGCTGCCCACGCTCACCAGCGACCAGCGCGCCGATGGCCCCGACCAGCAGCCGATACTGCTGCAGCGCCGGCTCCTTCTCCTGCTCGGTCAGCCGTTCTGCCGTCTCCAGCATGGCCATGCCGGCGGTCCATCGTGCGTAGTCCCGGCTGAGCCGGTCACCGTGCACGCCGATCGTCTCCACCTGAGTGACGACGTCGAGGTTGCGTCCCTCGGCCATCTGCAGGTCGACCTGCATGAACGGCTCCAGACGGCTGCCGAAGCGCGACCCGGTGCGTCGGACGCCCTTGGCGACGGCGCGGACCCGGCCATGGCTGCGCGTGAGCAAGGTGATGATGCGATCGGCCTCGCCGAGCTTCTGGGCGCGGAGCACGACGCCTTCGTCTCGGTAGAGGGCCACAGTGGCATGGTGCCACCTCAGGTGGCAGCCTTCCGGCCGTGACCGGCCCGACGCTGCACGAAGCCCTCGAGGACTACTTCGACGCGGTTCCGCGCACGGCCGCGATGGCCGAGCAGGTGGGCCCCTTCACCCTCTTCGTCGGGCTCGGCCCCTGGCAGTACTACGCCCGGCCGCGGCTCGGCCTGACCGAACCGGTGCTGGCCCACCAGGTCGAAGCGGTGATCGAGGACCAGCTGAGGAGGGGCGTGCCGCCGGAGCTGGAGTGGCAGCCTGCCGTGACGCCGTCGCTGCTGGCCGCCTGTCAGCAGTTCGGCCTCAGCACGCGCTGCCACCCACTGCTCGTCCACCGCGGAGCGAGGCCCGGTCGACCGTCGCCCGCCAGCGAGGCCGGCGGGCAGCGGACCCGGGTGCTGCGGGCCGAGGACCCGGCGCTGTCGATCGCGCTGGCGTTGCAGGCGACGGCCTTCGACGCCGCCGCGCCGGGCTCACCCGCCGACGTGGCGTTCCTGCAGGCCCGGGTCGCCATGGGGCAGACGATCGCGCTGGTCCGCGAGGATGCCGACGCGAGGGTGCTCGCCGTCGGGATGCACCAGCCGGTCGGCGAGACGAGCGAAGTCGTCGGCGTCGCCACCGCAGCGAGCGAGCGCGGACAGGGCCACGCGTCGGCCCTCACCACTGCCCTCGTGGCCGACGCCTACGCGCGGGGGGTTCGTACCGTCCTGCTCAGCGCTGCCGGTGCGCAGCAGGCACGTCTCTACCGCCGGCTCGGCTTCAGTGTCGTGGGGCAGGTGTGTGCGGCCCACGGTTGACAGCCGAGACCACCGCCCGCAAGGAGGCGGTGACGATGTTGGGGTCGAGACCCACTCCCCACAAGACCTGTCCCCCAACGGCGCACTCCACGTAGGCGGCTGCCGTCGCATCACCGCCTGCTGACAGGGCGTGCTCGGCGTAGTCCAGGACACGCACGTCGATGCCCACCTGGCCGAGCGCTCGGACGAAGGCGTCGATGGGACCCTTGCCCTCGCTGTGCAGGACCTGGCGCTCACCGTCGAGGTAGACGGCGACCTCGAGGGCGTCGCGGCTGCCGGCCGCCGAGGAGGTGTGCACGGAGTTCAGCTGCACCGGCTCGGTGCGCTCGAGGTACTCGGCCGCGAAGACGGCCCACATCTGCGCGGGCTCGATCTCTCCACCGACCTCGTCGGTGTGGGCCTGCACGACGTGGGAGAACTCGATCTGCAGCCGACGTGGCAGGTCCAGGCTGTGCTCGGACTTCATCACGTAGGCGACCCCGCCCTTGCCGGACTGGCTGTTGACCCGGATCACAGCCTCGTACGTGCGACCGACGTCCTTCGGGTCGATCGGCAGGTAGGGCACGGCCCAGGTCTGCGCGCGGACGTCGACCCCAGCCGCGGCTGCGTCGCTCGCCAGCCAGTCGAACCCCTTGTTGATCGCGTCCTGGTGGCTCCCCGAGAACGCGGTGTAGACGAGGTCGCCGGCATAGGGGTGCCGCTCGTGGACCGGCAGCTGGTTGCAGTACTCGACGGTCCGGCGGATCTCGTCGATGTCGCTGAGGTCGATCATCGGGTCCACACCCTGGCTGAACAGGTTCATCCCCAGCGTGACGAGGTCGACGTTTCCCGTGCGCTCGCCATTGCCGAACAGGCAGCCCTCGACCCGGTCGGCACCGGCCTTCACCCCGAGCTCCGCCGCGGCCACCGCGGTGCCGCGGTCGTTGTGGGGGTGCAGCGACAGCATGAGTGAGGATCGCCGAGGCAGGTTGCGGTGCATCCACTCGATCGAGTCGGCGTACACGTCGGGCGTGGCCATCTCGACCGTGGCCGGGAGGTTCACGATGAGCTTGCGGTCCGGGCTCGGGTCGATGGTGTCGATCACCTTGCTCGTGATCTCGAGCGCGTACTCGAGCTCGGTGCCGGTGTAGGACTCCGGGGAGTACTCGTAGAAGACCTCGGTCTCGGGGGTGATGATCTCGTGGTACTTCATCGCGAGCCGGGCCCCGGAGGTGGCGATGTCGGTGATGCCGTCGGTGTCCAGCCCGAAGACGACGCGCCGTTGCAGCGCCGAGGTGGAGTTGTAGAAGTGCACGATCGCGTTGCGAGCACCACGGATCGCCTCGTAGGTGCGCTCGATGAGGTGCTCTCGGCACTGGGTGAGGACCTGGATGACGACGTCGTCGGGGATGAGGTCACTCTCGACGAGCATCCGGACGAAGTCGAAGTCGGTCTGGCTTGCCGACGGGAAGCCGACCTCGATCTCCTTGTAGCCCATCTGCACGAGCAGATGGAACATGCGCTTCTTCCGCTCGGGGCTCATCGGGTCGATGAGTGCCTGGTTGCCGTCACGCAGGTCCACCGCGCACCACTGCGGTGCGCGCTCGATCACTCGACCCGGCCATTGCCGGTCGGCCAGGTCTGGCACGAACCCGGTGGTGTGGAAGGGGGTGTAGCGGCCCGTCGGCATGCCCGAGGGCTGTTGGCTGGGTGGGAAGGCCGTCCGGCTCACGACGGCGTCGCCGGTCTGGTCGGAGATGGTCATCGGGTGTCCTCAAGCGCTGGGCCCGGGCCGAGGGACGGCACGTCGGGCGATCGGTCAACGACCGGCAGCAGCAACCCCCGCGACGAGGGAGCCGATCGCTTCAGGCCCCGTCGCGGCAGCGAAGCAGCAGTGCGCCACCGTTGAGCACGCGTGCAGCCTACACCGTCTCGACCCGGCTCAGCCCTCGTCCTCGCCGCGCGCGCGGTCGTCGGTCGAGACCGCCAGCGGACTGCCCCACCGGGCGAAGGCGATGTCGGCGAGCTCACGTCGGTGCCGCGGGCTCAGCTCGCGGGAGCGCAGGTCGGCAGGCAGGGTGTCGGCGTCGCCGACCCGACCGACCGCGACGACGACCACGGGACGGTGACCGTTGGGGATCCCGAGACGCTCCCGAAGGGCGGGGTGGTCGAAGCCGCCCATCTGGTGCACCACGAGCCCGAGCGCGCTGGCCTGGACGGTGAGCTGGCCGACGGCCAGGCCCAGGTCGTAGGTGGCGGTGTGGGCCAGGGTGCCGTCCTCGTGGTGGGTCCGGGCGACAGCCACCAGCAGGGCCGAGGCGTTCGGCGCCCAGCGGGCGTTGTTGGGCCGTAGGACCTGCACCAGCTCGCTGTGGACGGCGTCACCACGCAGACCGACGAGGAACGTCCACGGCTGTCCGTTCATCGAGCTGGGCGCCCACTGCGCTGCCGTGAGCAGCAGGCGCAGCTCGCCTTCACCGAGCTCGTGCGTGGCGTCGAAGGCCCGGGGGCTACGGCGATGGGCCAACAGCGGATGCAGCGCCCCAACGCCGTGGCCGAGGTCCGGATCGTCGAGCATCAGCTCCGTCATGCGTTCTCCTGGGTAGCTCGGTCGGGGATGGCTCGGCGCGCCGTCAAAAGGTGATTGACGGCGCAACAAAAGACCCGTCGACGTTGTTCCCGCGCCGCGGGTCAGAAGCCCAGCCGACGCAGCTGCTTCGGGTCGCGCTGCCACTCCTTGGCGACCTTCACATGCAGGTCGAGGTACACCGGGGTCCCGAGCAACGGCTCGATCTGACGACGCGCCTGGGAGCCGATCCGTCGGATCCGATCCCCCGACCGGCCGAGCAGGATGGGCTTCTGGCTCGCACGCTCGACGAAGAGGACCGCGTGGACGTCCAGGAGGGGCCGATCCGCAGGCCGGTCCTGCCGCGGGAGCATCTCCTCGACCACGACGGCCAAGGAGTGCGGCATCTCCTCCCGGAGGTCCTCCAGGGCGGCCTCGCGGATCAGCTCGGCGACCAGCACGGCCTGGGGCTCGTCGGTGAGCTCGCCGTCGGGGTAGAGGGGCGGGGACTCCGGGAGGCGCGCGACCAGGAGATCTGCCAGACGCTGCACGTTCAGCCCGGACCGCGCCGACACCGGCACGATCTCCGCCCAGGCCAGGCCCACCTCGTCGCCGAGCCGGGAGACAGCGTCCAGGTGCACGAGCAGCCGCGCGTCGTCGACGAGGTCGGCCTTGGAGACGAGCGCCAGCACGGGGGTTCGCGTCAGCGCAGCCAACGACGACGCGACGAAGCGGTCACCCGGCCCGATGGGCTCGTCGGCAGGAGTGCAGAACGCCACCACGTCGACCTCGGCCCACGTCTGACGCACCAGGTCGTTCAGCCGTTGCCCGAGCAGCGTGCGCGGCCGGTGCAACCCAGGCGTGTCGACGAGCACGAGCTGGGCGTCAGGCCGGGTCACGACGCCCCGGATGGTGTGGCGGGTGGTCTGCGGCCGGCTCGAGGTGATCGCCACCTTCTCGCCGACGAGCGCATTGGTCAGCGTCGACTTGCCGGTGTTCGGGCGCCCGACGACGCAGGCGAAGCCGGCCCGGTAGCCCTCGCTCATGTGCGCACCAGCGCCAACGGCTGCCCGCGCAGATCGAGGAGGGCGACCGGTACCCCCTGGCCACCGAGGTCCCGCACGGCAGCGATGTCCCCGGCGTCCGGCTGCTGCCCGACCACGGCGACCGCCTCGACACCCCCTGACCCACCACCCACGGCGTTGGCGACCGCCAGCTGCAGGGCACTCAACGACAGGGAGGGCAGCCGCACCGGAGCGGCGGCATAGGTACGACCGTCGAGGTCTCGCACGCAGGCACCTTGAGCCGCGCCCGCACGGGCCGAGGCTGCCCTGGCCAGCGTCACGAGCTTGACATTCTCCGGGTCTGCCAGCAGGTCCTGGAGGGTCACGCCAGCTCCTCCTGCTGTGCGGGCAGGTCGACCGGCGTGACGAGCAGGGTTCCGATCCGGTTGCGTCGACCCGCGGTGGACTCCGCGACGAGGCGAAGCCCGCTGACCTCGACGCTGGCCCCCGGGATCGGCACCCGGCCGAGCTCCTTGGCCAGCAGGCCGGCAACGGTGTCGACATCGTCGTCGTCGAGCTCCACCCCGAAGACCTCCCCGAGGTCGTCGACGTGGACGCGCGCGCTGACCCGAACGGCACCGTCCGGCAGATACTGGATCGGCTCGGCCCCGGTGTCGTACTCGTCCTGGATCTCGCCGACGATCTCCTCGAGCACATCCTCGATCGTCACCAGCCCGGCCGTGCCGCCGTACTCGTCGACCACGATCGCCACGTGGCTGCGCTGGGCCTGCATCTCCCGGAGCAGGTCATCAGCGGGCTTGGAGTCCGGGACGAACGTGGCCGGACGCATGATCGAGTCCACCGGCTCGGTGCTCTCGGCCTCTCGGGTGTCGTGGATCCGGCGGACCACGTCCTTGAGGTAGACCACCCCGACGACGTCGTCGAGGTTCTCCCCGATGACCGGGATCCGGCTGAAGCCGCTGCGCAGCGCCAGTGACATGCACTGGCGGAGGGACTTCGTCCGCTCGATGGTGATCATGTCGGTCCGCGGGACCATCACTTCCCGCGTCCAGGTGTCGCCCAGCTCGAAGACGGAGTGGATCATCCGTCGCTCGCCGGGCTCGATGAGCTGCTGGGTCTCGGCCTCGTCCACGAGCTCACGAAGCTCGGCCTCGGTGGAGAACGGCCCCTGGGGGAAACCCTTGCCCGGCGTCAGGGCATTGCCGACAGCGATGAGCAGCGCCGACACCGGGCCGAGCACCCTGGTGACGAGCACCACTGGGGCCGCCGCCACGCGGGCAACGCCCTCGGCGTTCTGGCGTCCCACCGTTCGCGGCGCCGCGCCGACGGCGACGAAGCTGAGGAGCAGCATCGCCACGAACGCGGCCAGCAGCGCCTGCCAGTCCGGCACGTCGCGCTGCAGGCTCCAGGCCGTGACGATCACGATGGCGCCGATCTCGGCCGCCAGCCGGAGGAACAACGTCGTGTTGACGAACCGGGCGGGCTCGGAGGTGATGGTGACCAGCCGGGCTGCCCCTGGTCGGCCCTCGGCCAGCATCCGTTGCGCCCGCGTGTGCGACACCGAGGCCAGCGCCGCCTCGATCATCGCCAGCAACGCCGCCAGTCCGATGAGCAGCCCGGCCAGGAGCAGCCAACCCGTGCTCACGAGTGGTCCACGCCCTGGGCCCGCCACTGAGCAAGCAGTCGGTGCTGCAGGCCGAACATCTCGCGCTCCTCGGCGGGCTCCACGTGGTCGTAGCCGAGCAGGTGCAGGATCCCGTGCGTGGTCAGCAGCTCGAGCTCGGCCCAGGTGCTGTGGCCGGCGACCGCTGCCTGGCGAGCTGCCACGGCGGGGCACAGCACGACGTCGCCCAGCAGGCCGGGCGCCGGGTCCTGGCCTTCGGGGGTCGGACGCAGCTCGTCCATGGGGAAGGAGAGCACGTCAGTCGACCCCGGCTCGTCCATCCACTGCACGTGCAGCTGGGTCATCGCGTCCTCGTCCAGGAGGATGACGGACAGGTCCGCCAGCGGGTGGATGCGCAGCTCGTCCAGGACGAACCGCGCCAGCCCGACGAGCTGGGTCTCCTCAAGGTCGACCTGGGCCTCGTTGAGCACCTCGATGCTCATCGACGTCCCCTGCGGTGTCCGCTCGTGCCGGCTCGAGCAGCAGGTCCGCCAGCAGCTCCCGGCGCGGCCTCGTGCCGGGAGTAGGCGTCCACGATTGCTCCCACCAGCTTGTGCCGGACCACGTCGTGGCTGGTGAGGCGACAGAAGGCGACGTCATCGACGGCGCAGAGCACTCCCTCGACCTGGCGGAGCCCGCTGTTGGCGCCGACCGGGAGATCCACCTGGGTGACATCGCCGGTCACCACCATCGTGGAGCCGAAGCCGAGCCGAGTCAGGAACATCTTCATCTGCTCAGACGAGGTGTTCTGCGCCTCGTCCAGGATCACGAAGGCGTCGTTCAGCGTTCGGCCCCGCATGTACGCCAACGGCGCAACCTCGATGGTCCCCTCGGTCATGAGCCGTGGGATCAGGGTGGGATCCATCATGTCGTGCAGGGCGTCGTAGAGGGGCCGGAGGTACGGGTCGATCTTGTCGGCGAGGGAGCCGGGCAGGAAGCCGAGCCGTTCGCCGGCTTCCACCGCCGGCCGGGTGAGCACGATCCGCGTGACCTGCTTCTCCTGCAGGGCCCGCACCGCCTTGGCGACCGCGAGATAGGTCTTGCCGGTCCCGGCGGGCCCGATCCCGAACGTGATGGTGTGCCGGTCGATGGCGTCGACGTAGCGCTTCTGGTTCAGCGTCTTCGGTCGGATCGCCCGACCCCGGTGGGAGAGCACGCTGGAGGTGAGCACGTCCGCGGGGCGCTCCTGCTCGCGAGTGCGAATCATCCCGGCGAGCCGTTCCACCGCGTCGGCGGTCAGGCCCTGGCCCGTGCGAACGACCGCCACCATCTCCTCGATCAGGAGCCGTCCCGCGAGGACCTCCTGAGTCGAACCGGTGAAGGTGACCTCGTTGCCGCGGACGTGGACGTCGGCCCCCGGGATCTGGTCCTCCACCACCCGGAGCAGTGCATCCGCCGACCCGAGGACCGTCACCATCGAGATGGCGGCCGGGACCACGACGCGGCTCACCGCAGGGCCGTCGCGGGGGCCTGGCGCGACGGGCACCGGGGCAGACGGCTGCTCGGACGTCGGAGGCTCCTGCGGCTCGGGGTCGGCGGTTGGCGCAACGTGCCCGGTCGACCGGTGCCCGGGCGTGTCCTCCATGCTAGCCGGGATCATCCAGGCGGCCAGGTGAGGCGACGACCCCCGAGCACGTGGACGTGCACGTGGAAGACCGTCTGGCCGGCGGCAGGCCCAGTGTTCAGGACGAGGCGGTGGCCGTCGACGAGGCCTTCGCTCTCGACCACTGCGGCGGCGGTGGCCAGCACCTCTGCCAGGACGTCCGGGGCAGCGGCCGTGAGCTCGGCGGCATTGGCGTAGTGCGACCTCGGGACCACGAGCACGTGCGTGGGGGCCTGCGGGGCGACATCCCGGAAGGCCACTGTGTGCTCGGTCTCGTGGACGACCGCGGCCGGCACGGCACCGGAGGCGATGCCGCAGAAGAGGCAATCGGTACTCGTCATCCCGGCATCGTAGGAGCAGTCGGTCGCCGGCTCAGGAGGGGCCGAGCCAGCGCCGCGTGCGGGAGAGCACCACCGCCGCACCCACCACGCCGGCGTCGGCGCCTCGCAGCACGGTCGGGCCGAGCCGCAGCAGGTGGCCGCCGGCACCGCGGAACCCAGCCAGCTCCTCCCCGGTGATCCCACCCTCGGGGCCGACCACGAGCACCACCTCGGCCGCCGCCCCGGCCAGCAGCTCGGTGAGCCCTGCCAAGGTCTCGGTGGGGGCTTCCTCGTGCAGCAGGAGTGCGACGTCGGCATCGCCGACCCGCTCGCGGACGGTGTCCGAGCGCGCCACCGGAGCGACCAGCGGGACCCGGGCACGCCGAGCCTGCTTGCTGGCCTCCAGGCACGTGCTCGACCAGCGGGCCCGGCCCCGCTCGGCGCGCCCGCCGTCCCAGCGGACGACGCATCGTTCGGCCTGCCAGGGGATGATCTCGTCGACGCCCACCTCGGTCATGGCTCGCACGGCCGCCTCCGCAGACGCGCCCTTGAGCAGGGCCTGCACGACCACCAGCCGCGGGGCCGACGGGGGTTCCTGCGCCACGTCGAGGATCCTGACCTCGAAGGCATCCTTGCCCACGCCGGCGACCACGCCGGTGGCGCGCCCCCCTGCACCATCGACGAGCTGGACCGACTCCCCACGCCTGAGACGACGAACGTTCGCGCCGTGGCGGCCCTGGCTGCCGGTCACCGCCACGGTCGCGCCGGGCCGCACGTCGGCACCCCAGAATCCGTCGGCAGACCCCTCCAGCAGGAAGACCGGTGGGCTCACGGCTGGGCGAAGCGATCCCGGATCCGGGAGAAGAAGCCGCCAGCCGGCTCCGACGCCGTCGGCGCCACCACCTTCTCCTCCGAGCGCAAAGCAGCCAGCTTGCGCAGCAGGTCGGCCTGCTCGCCGTCGAGCTGCGTGGGCGTGGCAACTTCCAGGTGCACGAGGAGGTCGCCACGGCCCGCGCCACGAAGGCGAGGCACCCCACGCCCCCTCAGCACCACACGCTCGCCGTACTGCGTCCCAGCGGGGACCTCGACCGTCTCGGAGCCATCAAGGGTCTCGAGCGTGACCGACGTGCCCAGGGCCGCCGCCGTGACCGGCAGCTTCAGCGTGCAGTGCAGGTCCTCGCCCCGGCGGGCGAACACCGGGTGGGCACGGACGTTGATCTCGACGTAGATGTCGCCGGGTGGACCGCCGCCCGAACCCACCTCGCCCTCCCCGGCCAGCTGAAGCCGGGTTCCGGTGTCAACGCCGGGCGGTACCGAGATCGTCAGCGTCCGACGCGTTCGGACCCGACCGTCCCCGGCGCACTCCCGGCACGGGTTGGGGTTGATGCTGCCGAAACCGCGGCATCGGGGGCACGGGCGCGTCGTCATGACCTGCCCGAGGAACGAGCGCTGGACCTGGCTGATCTCCCCACGCCCGCTGCACACGTCGCACGTGCGGGGCGCCGAGCCGTCGGCGGTACCGCCGCCGTCACAGGTCTGGCACACCACCGCGGTGTCGACCTGGAGCTCCTGCTCGGAGCCGAACACCGCCTCGGCGAGGTCGATCTCGATCCGCAGCAGCGCGTCCTGGCCGCGACGGACCCGGCTGCGCGGGCCGCGTCCACCGCTCTGGCCGAAGAAGGCGTCGAAGATGTCGGTGAACGTGAAGCCGGCGCCAGCCTCGCCCGCCCCGCCCAGCGGGTCCCCACCGAGGTCGAACTGCTCCCGCTTGGCCGGGTCGGAAAGGACCTCGTAGGCGGTCGTGACCTCCTTGAAGCGCTCCACCGTGGCCGGGTCCGGGTTGACGTCGGGGTGCAGCTCCCGCGCGAGCCGCCGGTACGCCCGCTTGATCTCCTCCGGGGTGGCCTCACGGCCGACCCCGAGGACGTCGTAGTAGTCGGTGGGCAACGGGACTCCGATCGAGACGGGACTAGCAGGCAGGGGAGGCTCAGGTGGCGAGGATGCGGCTGAGGTATCGGGCGACCCCTCGCACCGAGGCCATGGTGCTGGGGTAGTCCATCCTGGTGGGACCGAGGACACCGAGCGACCCGAGGATCTCCTGGCCCGGACCGTACCCAGCGGCAACCATCGAAGCGGTCGCGAGGGCCGGCGGGTTCTCCTCGCCGATCCGGACGGTGAGCGCCGACGGCGAGGTCGCCTCGCCGAGCAGCGTCAGCAGCACCACGTGCTCCTCCAGTGCCTCGAGCAGGGGCCGCACGCCGCGTTCGAAGTCCGCACCGAAGGCAGCCACGTTGGCAGTCCCGGCGACGGCGATGCGTTCTTCGTGGTCCCCGGCGATCTCCTGGAGCAACGCCGAGACGATCGCGCCGACCGCCGACCGGTCGGCACGCGGGCCGTGGTCGAGCAGCCGTTCCAACGCCCCGGCGGCCTCGCTCGGCGCCTGGCCCACCACCGCGACGTTGACGCGCGCTCGCAGCTCGTGGGCCAGACGTTCCGCCTCGTCCCGGCCAGGTGCGTGCTCCGTGGCCGGGGGCAGCTCGACGACGCGCTGGCCGACCCGGCCGGTGTCGGAGATGACGACGACCAGCAGTCGCTCGGTGGTGAGCGGCACGAGCTCGACGTGGCGAACACGCGACCGGGTCAAGGAGGGGTACTGCACCACGGCGACCTGTCGGGTGAGCTGAGCGAGCAGGCGAACCGTCCGGAGCACGATCTCATCGATGTCCAGCGCACCCTCGAGGAACGTGGCGATCGCTCGCCGCTCGCCGGCTGACAGCGGCTTGACGCTGCTCAGCTGGTCGACGAACAGGCGGTAGCCCTTGTCGGTGGGGATCCGACCGGCGCTCGTGTGCGGCTGGGCGATGAACCCCTCGTCCTCCAGCACGGCCATGTCGTTGCGGATCGTTGCCGAGGAGACCTGCAGGTTGTGACGATCCACCAGGGTCTTGGACCCAACGGGCTCTCGGGTCTGGACGTAGTCTTCGACGATCGCCCGCAGGACTTCGAGCTTGCGGTCATCCAGCACGGGCGAACCTCCCTTCCTGGCGCATCGCTCGCACAGCCTTGGCACTCAGATCCATCGAGTGCCAAGGCAGCCATGGTACGAGACAGGCACGGGCAGCCGCACCCGTGCAAGCATGGCCCCATGAGCATCCCGGAGCCAGACGACCCGCGTTGGCGTGAGGCTGGGCCATCCGAGCCGTCACCCGAGGTACCCAGGTGGCAACCCGAGTCGCCGTCAGCACCCGGGGAGCTCGCCCCCCAGTCGGCGCCGGTGACCCTTGCCTCGTTCGGCCAGCGAGTGCTCGCCCGCCTCATCGACCTGCTCATCGTCGGGCTGCCGTCCTTGGTGCTCATCGCCGTGTTCAGTGCTGGAGCTGTGTCCGACATCGACCTCAGCGCGGTCACCGCGGACCCGGAGACCGGCCAGCCGGCCGACCCGGAGGCCTTCAGCCAGGCCATCGCCGAGCTCAGCGGTGTGGCGCTCACCTGGTCGCTCATCGTCTTCGCCATCTGGGGGATCTACGAGGTCGGCCTCACCGCCACCCGCGGGGCGACGCTCGGAAAGTCCGCCATGCGAATCGCGGTCCTCGACCAGGGCTCCTTCGGCCTGATCAGCTGGGGGCGGTCCTCGGTTCGATGGGCCATCCCGGCGGCGGTCGGCTTCGTCTGCGGACCCCTGCAGCTGCTCATCTACCTCTCACCGCTCTTCGACTCCAGCCGACGGCTGCAGGGCTGGCACGACAAGGCAGCTCGCGACCTCGTCGTCCGCCGGCTTCCGGCGCAGGCAGCCACGCCGTCGCCGTAGCCCGCGCTACACCAGGCGACGCACGACGTGGTCGGCCATGAGCCGGCCGGGGAGGGTGAGCCGTAGCCGCCCCTCGGCCAGCAGGTTGGCGTCCAGCAGGCCGGCGCCCGCCATCTCGTGGGCGTGGGTCCTCGCCCCGGGGTCCAGCTCTGCGAGGAAGAGGCCCTCGACGGTCCGCAGCCGCAGCATGACGCGCTCCATCGAGAGCGTGTCCGGGTCGAGGTACTCCTGGCCCGCTGTGGGCGCCCGCCCCGAGCTCACCATCCCCGTCCAGGAGGCCGGGTGCTTGACGTTCCACCACCGCACGCCGTCGACGTGGCTGTGGGCGCCAGGCCCGAGGCCCCACCAGTCCCCGTCCAGCCAGTATCCGAGGTTGTGCCGGCACCGGCTCTGCTCGTCCACCGACCAGTTCGACACCTCGTACCAGCGGTAGCCGGCCTGGCTGAGCACCTCCTCGGCCAGCAGGTAGCAGTCGGCAGCGGCGTCGTCGTCCACGTCGGGCAGCTCACCGCGGCGGACTCGGGCCGCCAGCCGGGTACCCTCCTCCACGATGAGGGAGTAGGCCGAGACGTGCTCGGGATGCAGCGCCAGGACCTGCTCCAGGCTCGCTCCCCAGTCCGCCAGTGACTCCCCTGGGGTGGCGTAGATGAGGTCCAGGCTCACCTGGTCGAACCCGGCGCCCCGAGCCTCGGCCACGGCGGCCGCGACTCTGCCTGGGGTGTGCTGGCGGTCCAGCACCGCCAGCACATGTGGCCGGGCGCTCTGCATCCCCAGCGACAGGCGCGTCACCCCACCGGCTCGCAGGGCCCGGAGCATCGACGCGGACACCGACTCCGGGTTCGCCTCCACCGTGACCTCGGCCTCGGCCTGCAGGCCGACCATCTCCCCGATCCCGGACAGGACCTCGACCAGGTCCTCCGCCGGCAGCAGCGAGGGCGTCCCGCCCCCGAAGAACACCGTGCTGACCGGCGGCGGGGGTCGCTCGGCCCGCTCCAGCAGCAGACCCAGCTCGGCCAGCACGGTGCTCGACCAGGTCTGCGGCGAGGCGCCCTGGCCGAGCTCACGCAGCGCGTAGGTGTTGAAGTCGCAGTACCCGCACCGGGAGGCGCAGTAGGGCACGTGCAGGTACACGCCGAACGGACGCGAGCAGCGACGGCTCGAGGACACCGCGATGCCCTGAGCCGCCGCTGTCGGCGTGGTGGCGGCGGGGCCTACTTGTAGAAGCCGTCCAGGAGGTCGGAGTGCTTCTGCTCGACCACCTTGCGCTTGACCTTGAGCGACGGGGTGAGCTCACCCTCCTCGATGGACAGGTCGGCGGGGAGGATCTCGAACTTCTTGATCGTCTCCCACTGCGGCAGCTGAGCGTTCACCTGGTCGATGTAGCCCGTGACCATCTCCTTCGTCTTGGGGTTGGAGACGATCGCAGCGTAGTCACCGCTGACGCCGTGCTCTGCCGCCCACGTGGCGATGGCGTCCGGGTCGAGGGTCACGAGCGCCGAGACGAACTTGCGCCCGTCGCCGTGCACCACGATGTTGCTGCCGTACGGGCAGGTGGCCTTGAACTTGGTCTCGATGCCCTGCGGGGCCACGTACTTGCCGCCGGCCGTCTTGATGAGGTCCTTCTTGCGGTCGGTGATCTTGAGCCGTCCGCCCTCGTCGATCTCCCCGATGTCCCCGGTGTGGAACCAGCCGTGCTCGTTGAACACCTCGGCGGTCTGCTCGTCGAGGTTGTGGTACCCCTCCATGACGCCGGGTCCCTTGATCATGATCTCGCCGTCGGACTCGATCATCACCTCGGTCCCGGGGGCCGGCTCGCCCACCGTGCCGAACTCGTAGTTGGTGGGCCGGGTGATGAAGGTGAACGCCGAGGTCTCCGTCAGGCCGTAGCCCTCCAGGACGGTGAGCCCGACGTTGTCGAACCACTCCGCCACGTCGCGGCTCAGCGCTGCCGAACCCGAGACGAAGTACTTCATCCGCCCGCCCATTCGCTCGCGGATCTTGCTGAACACCAGCTTGTCGGCGAGGGAGTGCTGGACGGCCAGGACCCCGGTGACCGGCTTGCCGGCCCGTCGGGCTTCACCGGCCCGAGCGCCCACGCCCTCGGCCCAGCGGAAGATCTTCAGCTTGACGCCGCCCTCGTTCTCCTGGAGCAGCTGCACCCCGCCGTAGATCTTCTCGAACACGCGCGGGACGCCCGCCATCCAGAGCGGCTTGACTGCGGCGAGGTTCGCGCCGATCTTCGGTACGTCGCCGTCCACCGCCGTGGGGAAGCCGATCTTCAGCTGACCGGAGATGAGGACCTTGCCGAAGGAGTGCGCCAGCGGCAGCCACAGGAACTGGAGCCAGTCGTGCTGGATGATGCCGACGGCGTCGATGGCTTCGCCCTCGTAGACCCAGTTGGACTGCGGGAGCCGCACGCCCTTGGGTTTCCCGGTGGTCCCAGAGGTGTAGATGATCGTTGCGAGGTCGTCCGGCTTGACCGAGGCGACCTCGTTCTTCACCGCGTCAGGGTTCTCGCGCAGCTTCGCCCGGCCGAGCTCGGCGAGCTCGTCGGCGCTGATGACGAAGTCCCCGTCGCCGGAGCCGCTGAGCAGGATCACCTTGTGCACGTCCGGGATCTGGTCCCGGACCGACTGGAGCTTCTCCAGCTGGCTCGCGTCCTCGGCGAAGACGACCACCGAGCCAGAGTCGGCGAGGATGTAGGCCACGTCGTCCGCCGGTGTCGAGGGGTACACCGTGGTGGTGGCAGCACCGGAGCACATGATGGCGAGGTCAGCGAAGATCCACTCCACCGTCGTCCCCGAAGCGATCGCCACCCGCTGCTCGGGCTTGACGCCGATGGCGAGCAGGCCGGCAGCCCACTCGTTCACGATCGTCCCGGTCTCCGCCCAGGTGAAGGACTTCCATCCGGAGCCGGTCGGCTTGCGGAACGCCTCCCAGTCCGGGGTCAGCTCCACGCGCTGAAGGAACATCGCCCCAACCGAGGCTGCTCCGCTGCTGGTCTTGTGCTCAGCCGACATCCGGCCTCCACCCCTCCGATCGGCCGCGTCTCGGCGGCATGATGTACAAGAAGAGCCCGCCCGAAGGACAGCCCATGGCTCAACCTAGCCGCCGGCAGAGGCGTTCACTAGCCAAAACGGCCAACCAGCACGCGAATGCTCCACCCGTGACCGGCGGCGGCCGACCGAGAGGCGCCTCAGCCCTTGCCGACAGCCTCGGAGGTGGACAACGCGGCGACGAACGCCTCCTGCGGCACCTCCACCCGCCCGACGGTCTTCATCCTCCGCTTGCCCTCCTTCTGCTTCTCCAGGAGCTTTCGCTTGCGGGTGATGTCCCCGCCGTAGCACTTGGCGAGGACGTCCTTGCGGATCGCCCGGATGGTCTCCCGGGCGATGATGCGAGAGCCGATCGCGGCCTGGATGGGGACCTCGAACTGCTGCCGTGGGATGAGCTCACGCAGCTTGCCCGCGAGGGAGACCCCGTAGGCGTAGGCCTTCTCGCGGTGCACGATGGCGCTGAAGGCGTCCACCGGCTCGCCGTGGATGAGGATGTCGACCTTGACGAGGTCCGCCTCGGCGTCTCCGCTCGGCTCGTAGTCCAGGCTGGCATAGCCCTTGGTGCGCGACTTCAACGCGTCGAAGAAGTCGTACATGATCTCGGCCATCGGCAACGTGTAGCGAAGCTCCACCCGCTCGGTGGACAAGTAGTCCATCCCGAGCAGGCTCCCGCGCCGGGACTGGCACAGCTCCATCACCGCCCCGACGAACTCGGTCGGCGTGATGACAGTGGCCCGCACCATCGGCTCGTAGACCTCGGCGACCTTGATGGTCGGGAACTCGCTGGGGTTGGTCACCATCACCTCCTCGCCGGTCTCCAGCACCACCCGGTAGACGACGTTGGGGGCGGTGGAGATGAGGTCCAAGCCGGACTCCCGCTCCAGCCGCTCGCGCACGATCTCCAGGTGCAGCAGGCCGAGGAACCCACAGCGGAAGCCGAACCCGAGCGCCGCGGAGGTCTCGGGCTCGAACTGCAGAGCAGCGTCGTTGAGCTTGAGCCGGTCCAACGCCTCGCGCAGGTCGGGGTAGTCCGAGCCGTCCATCGGGTAGAGCCCGGCGAACACCATGGGCTTGGGGTCCCGGTACCCGGCCAGCGCCTGGACCGCCGAGCCGGCCGAGGTCGTGACCGTGTCGCCGACCCGGGACTGACGCACGTCCTTGACGCCGGTGATGAGGTAACCCACCTCACCGACCCCGAGGCCGTGGGCGGGACTCATCTCCGGGGCGATGACGCCGAGCTCCAGCAGCTCGTGGTTGGCGCGGGTGGACATCATCACGATCCGCTCACGGGGGTGCAGCAGGCCGTCGATGACGCGCACGTAGGTGACGACGCCGCGGTAGGAGTCGTAGACGGAGTCGAAGATCATCGCCCGGGCTGGGCCGTCGGCCTGCCCCGTGGGCGCCGGGACCTGGGCCACCACCGCGTCGAGGAGGTCCGCCACGCCGTCGCCGGTCTTGCCCGAGACGGGCAGGCAGTCTTCCGGCTGGCAGCCGATGAGGTGCGCCAGCTCCTCGGCGTACTTCTCCGGCTGGGCGGCCGGAAGGTCGATCTTGTTGAGCACCGGGATGACGGTGAGGTCGTTCTCCAGCGCCATGTAGAGGTTCGCCAGGGTCTGCGCCTCGATCCCCTGCGCGGCGTCGACGAGCAGCACCGCCCCTTCGCACGCGGCCAAGGACCGGCTCACCTCGTAGCTGAAGTCGACGTGCCCGGGGGTGTCGATGAGGTTGAGGACGTGCCAGTCCGGGCCTTGGCCCGCCACCTCGGCCCGCCACGGCAGCCGCACTGCCTGACTCTTGATGGTGATGCCGCGCTCGCGCTCGATGTCCATCCGGTCCAGGTACTGCGCGCGCATCCGGCGCTCCTCCACGACGCCCGTGAGCTGGAGCATCCGATCGGCCAGAGTCGACTTCCCGTGGTCGATGTGGGCGATGATGCAGAAGTTGCGGATGCGCTCCGGCGGGGTGGCACCCGGCGGTGGGGCGGCGGGGGCACCCGCTGACGACAAGCTCACGGAGCGATCCTCACACGGGATCGGACGAGGGACGTCCCCGAGTGTCCCACGGCCGCCCCCGGTCAGGTCAGCCTGGTGATCTCCACGGACACCGACAACGTCGAGCTGCCGCCGCCGTCGAAGACGCCACGGACGGGGGCCACGTCGCCGTAGTCGCGACCAGTGGCCACCAAGACGTGGTCCCGGCCCACGGGACGCCCGTTCGTGGGGTCCAGACCGCGCCACGTGCGCCCGTCGAAGGCCTCGAACCACGCGTGGCTCTCCCCGACGACGGTGTGGCCAACCTCCCCGTCGGCCTGAGGGTGCAGGTAGCCGGACACGTAGCGCGCCGGGATGCCCAACGTGCGAAGCATGGCGACAGCCAGGTGAGCGAAGTCCTGGCAGACGCCGCTTCGGGCCCGGTAGGCCTCCAGCGCCGAGGTCCGGACCCCGGTGATCCCTGGGGCGTACCGCAGCGTGCCCCTGACCCACTCGGCCACGGCGTCGGTCGCCTCCCCCGGGTCCGCCAGCCCACGGAAGGCCTCGGCTGCGGCGACCACCTCCGGGTCGGCCGCGGTGAAGGCCGTCGGTGCGAGCGTCTCGACGTAGGTGTCCGCGAATGCCTCGTCGGCAACCTCTCGCCACGTGAGCCGGCCGCCGGCGCTCCCCTCGGTAGGCCACCCCGTCTCGACCACAGCCGAGCCGACGATCACCAGGCTGTCGTGCGGAAGGTGCATGTCCAGGACGTGCACCACGGTGTCCCAGTAGTCGACGTACTGCCGCAGCCGCGCGGCCGGGGTCGTCTCCAGCCGGGTGTCCAGCGCCACCTGCTGCGGACCGGTCCGGGGCGTCACCCTGACCTCGTTGTAGGAGGACAGCACCGGGTCGGAGTAGCGGTAGTCGGTCACGTGTCGGATCCGCATCCGGCTGGGCCCGCTCATGGACGCCGCCTCATGCCGGCTGCTCCTTGGACCACACCACGGGCGCGACCTGCCGGAAGAACCGCTCGGCGATGGACTCGTGGGCGCGGACCATGGCCTCCTGCACCTCGCGCAGCACGTCGGGCAGGTCGGCCAGGAGGCGGTCGGGGGCGGTGTAGGCGACCAGCGCCCGCGTGCCACCCACGGCCCGCCGCGACTCGCTGCCGATCGCACCGGCAGCCCCGGGCGGCTCCAGCCCGATCAGCATCGACTCGGCCTCTGCCAGCGCGTGCACGAGCGAGCGAGGGAAGACGTCGTCGGCGACGAGGAACTGCGCGACCCCGTCTGCCGAGATCTGGCCTCGGGAGGAACGCAGGTACGCCTCGTAGCCTCCGCACGAACGCAGCAGCAGCGCGGTGGAGGACTCCGGTTGTGCCCGGCTGAACTCCGCTGCCAGCAGACGAGCCGTCATGTCGACGCGTTCCAGGTTGCGCCCGAGCAGCAGGAATCGCCAGCCGTCGTCACGGCTCATGGTGCTGTCGACGTAGCCGGCGAACAACGCTGCTCGGCGTCGGATGAAGGCAAGGAAGGAGTCCGGACCACGACGCCGGGCCGCCGCCCGTTCGTTCGGCAGCCGGTGGTAGGTGACGTTGAGGCACTCCCACATCTCGGCGGAGATGACCTCACGCACGCCTCGGGCGTTCTCCCGTGCGGCCAGCAGGCTGTTGAGGACAGACGTCGGCTGGACCTCTGAGTAGGCCAACGCCTCCGAGACGTCGCCGACCGTCAGCAGACGGTCCTGCCCGTCCGGTACCACTGCCGCGCTCACGCCCATCACGGCGAGCAGATGCCGACACCCATGGTCGACGGCAACCGGGTCCAGCCCGTAGAGCAGGCCGTGGACGTGGGCGTCCAGGATGCGCCCGGTCCCGTCAGCGCGCTCGACGTAGCGCCCGATCCAGTAGAGCGACTCCGCGATCCGGCTCAGCACGGCGGCCCCCCCGGCTGCTGCTGCTGCTGTTGCTGCTGCTGCTGCTTGGGGTCGGTCTTGCCATCCGGAGCGGTGACGGGCGCGGCTCCCGGGATGCCGCCGACCGAGGTCAGCGGTGCCCGCATCGGCGTGGTGGGTTCGATCGGCGCGATCCCCCCGGGCTCCGCGGGGCCCTCAAGCCCCGCGACCGAGGCCGACGCCGGGTCGGGCCTCGAGCTGGCCAGGACCCAGGTGTCCTTGCTACCGCCACCCTGGCTGGAGTTCACCACCAGCGACCCGGCGGGTAGCGCGACCCGGGTGAGCCCGCCCGGCATCACCCACACCCGTTCACCGTCGTTCACGGCGAACGGACGCAGGTCCAGGTGCCGTGGCTCCAGGCGCCCGGAGACGAAGGTCGGCGCGGTGGAGAGGGAGACCACCGGCTGTGCGATCCACTGCCGCGGCGATCGGCGCACTGCCTGGCGGACGGCGTCCAGCTGGGCCGTCGTGGCCTGATGGCCGATGACGATGCCCTTGCCGCCGGAGCCGTCCGTCGGCTTGAGCACGAGCTCGTCCAGGTGTGCCAGCACGTACTCGCGGTGCTCCGGCTCGGCCAACCGATAGGTCCGCACGTTGCGCAGGACCGGCTCCTCCCCCAGGTAGAACCGGATGAGGTCGGGGACGTAGGAGTAGAGCAGCTTGTCGTCGGCAACGCCGTTGCCGACCGCGTTGGCGATGGTCACCGAGCCGGATCGAGCCGCCCCCAGCAGGCCCGGGGCACCGAGCAGCGACTCGGCGTGGAAGTGCACCGGGTCCAGGAACTCGTCGTCGATGCGGCGGTAGATGACGTCGACGCGGCGTTCGCCCTCCGTCGTCCGCATGAAGACCACGCCGTCGCGCACGACCAGGTCCCGCCCCTCCACCAGCTCCACCCCCATGGCCCGCGCGAGCAACGTGTGCTCGACGTAGGCGGCGTTGTAGACGCCGGGAGTGAGCACGACCACAGTGGGGTCGTCGACGGCCGGAGCGGTGGCCCGCAGGGCCGCCAGCAGCCGCACGGGGTAGTCGGCCACGCTGCGCACCGGCAGGGTCCCGAAGAAGTCCGGCAGGGCGCGCGCCATCGCCTGACGGTTCTCGATCACGTAGGAGACGCCGGACGGCGTGCGCAGGTTGTCCTCCAGGACGCAGAACGCGCCGTCCTCGTCGCGCACGAGGTCGATGCCCGACACGTGCACACGAACCCCGTGGGGTGGGCGGAACCCGAACGCGGCCCGGTGGAAGTACGGCGAGCTCAGGACCACGGAGCGCGGCACGATGCCTTCGCGCAGGACCTCCCCACGCAGGTACACGTCGTCCAGGAAGGCCTCCAGGGCCCGGACCCGCTGACGCACCCCCCGCTCGACAACGGCCCACTCCTCGCCGGCGATCACCCGCGGCACCGGGTCGAGCGGGAAGGGGCGTTCGACGCCGGAGAGGGAGAAGGTCACGCCGGCATCGGCATAGGCGTCGGCCAGCAAGGCGACCCGTCGGGCCATCTCCTTCGGCGCCAGCCTGGCCACCGCCGGGATGAGGGCCGTGTACGCCTCGCGGATCTCACGCGACGGCGCCATGGCCTCGTCCCACGGCGCCACCGCCGCCGGCCCGCTCGCCTCGGTCAGCGGGTAGTCCGCCAGCAGCGCCTCGATGTCGGGTCCGCGCGGAGGCTCCTGTCGCGGGGGCTCCTGTGCGGTGGCCGCCTCAGGAATGCCCTCCATGCCTGCTCCCGTCACGGCCTGCTCCCGTCACGGTTCAGGCCGGTTGTCCCGCACGATACGAACGTGCAGCCTAGCCCCCCGACGCTGCTACCATTGGGACGCTGTCATCCGGCGGAGCCGTCTGCATCCCGGCAGGCCCTGCCCAGAACTCACCGGCCCGTGCCGGTCCCCCGAAGTCGAGCTGAGTGAGGCGTCTGCACGTGGCCAACATCAAGTCGCAGAAGAAGCGCAACCTGACCAACGAGAAGGCCCGGTTGCGCAACAAGTCGGTGAAGTCGACGGTCAAGACCGCTGTGCGCCGCTTCGAGGAGGCTGCGGCAGCCGGCAACGCCGAGGAGGCCAGGACGCTGGCCCGCGAGGCCACCCGTCAGCTGGACCAGGCTGCGAGCAAGGGCGTCATCCACAAGCGCCAGGCCGCCAACCGCAAGTCCTCGGTCATGCAGCGAGTCGCCGCGCTCTGAGTCCTCAGCCCGCCAGGCACACTGGATCAGCCGCGCGCAGCGCACACGGCCAGCAGCGCCGTCGTCAGCGAGAGCACCGAGTCGCTGCGTCCTCCCTTGACCGCCCGGTCGGCCGCCGCGACCGCCTCCAGGGCGGTGGCGAGACGGCGCTGGTCCCAGCCGCGAAGCTGACGGCGCAGCACCTGGACCTTCCAGGTCGGTACGGACAGATCCCGCGCCACGTCGGCGTCGCGGACCGTTCGTGGCACAGGCGCCACCATGGCCAGTGACCGTAGCGACTGCGCCAGCGCCCCCACGACGAGCACCGGGTCGGTTCCCGTGGACAGCGCCCAGCGCAGCTCGGTCAGTGCCGCGTCAGTACGCCCCTCGACCGCCCGATCGGCGATCGTCCACCCCTTGACCTCGTGGCGCCCCTCGAAGTAGGTCTCCACGAGGGGTGCGTCCACCCGGCCGTGCTCGGCGTCACTGGCCAGCTGGTGGCAGGCCGCCGCCAGCGCCCGGAGGTCGTTGCCCACGGCCTGCACCAGCCGTGCTGCAGCCTCCTCGTCGGCTGGCGCGCGCAGGCGCCGGCACTCGGTGCGGACGAAGGCCACCAGGTCGTCCGGCCGGGTGATCGGGTCACACCGCACCACCGTGGCCGCGGCCGCACGCAGGATGTCGAGCGCCTTCTTGCCTTTGACCCCACCCGGGTGCTCGGCGACCACGGTGATCTGGGCGTCGCCGGCGGCAGCCGAGGCCTGCAGTCGCTCTGCCAGGGCTCGTGCCACCTCAGGGTCCATCATGTCGACACCGGTCAGCACGACATGGCGTCGGGTGGCGAACAGCGAGGGGCTGGTGAGCTCGTCGAGGGCACCCACCGTCAGGTCTGCCGCGTCCTCGGTGCCGACCTCCACATCCGGGTCCTCGGCCCGGGCGTTGCAGACCCCAGCACTCACGGCACGCTCGCGCAGCAACGCCTCGCCGCCGACGACGAGCGTGAGCGGCGGAGTCGGCCCTGCGTCGCTGTGCCGGTTGCTCACCTGGCCGAGAATACGGACAGGGTGCCGTCGGCGTTCGCCCGCAGCACCACGGTGCCGTCCTCGTCGGTCCGGGCGACGTGGGCGCCCAGCTTCGCCAGCTGGTCCAGCGTCGAGCCGGCTGGGTGCCCGTACCCGTTCTCGGTGCCCACCGAGACCACGGCCACGGCTGGCTGCGTGCTCAGCAGGAACCCGGCGTCCTGGTCCGCCGACCCATGGTGCGGCACCTTCAGCACGTCCACGTCGAGGGCGGGCACCCGGGCGGCCAGCGCGCGCTGCGCCGCCGACTCGATGTCGCCGGTGAGCAGCACGCGGACCGGGTCGCTGAGTCCCGCCACGGCCATCGAGGCCAGCAGGACGACGCTGGCCTGGTTCGGCGCCGAGCCTTCGTCGATGAGCCGCTCGGGCCAGAGGACCTCCAGGGTCAGCGGCCCGACACGGATACGCCGAGGCGGGTCGGCGACGAGCACCGGCAGGCGCCCGTCCGCCCACCGCCGCACGTCCTCGGCCCCACCTGTCGGCTCGGCCAGCGGACTCACCAGCAACGGGCCGACGTCGCCGCCGACCCGTCGGGAGTCCAGACCTCCAAGACCACCCACGTGGTCGGCATGGAAGTGGGTGAGGACGACCAGCGGCAGCCGCTCGACGCCCAGCTCGTCCAAGCAGCGAGCCAGTACCGTCGGGTCGGGGCCGACATCGACCAGCACCGCCTCGGCCGGGCCGGTCCGCAGCACCAGCGCATCCCCTTGCCCCACGTCGCAGGCCGCGACCACCCAGCCGTCGGGCGGCCATCCGGTGAGGACGCCGGGACGCACGAGCAGCAGCAGGAGGCTGAGTGCGAGCCCGAGGCTCAGCCCCCACGACCGCAGCACTGACGGCAGGGCGAGGCCGAGCAGGACCGCCGCTGCTGCCGCCGCCAGCACCCCGAGAGCGTGCGAAGGCCAGGCAGCGACCGCACCCGGTAGCTGGGCACCCCAGCCTGCTACAGCCACGATCCAGGCGGCCGACCAGCCGGCCGGGACCGCGAGGAGGCCACCGAGCACCGGGACGACCGTGCCGAGCAGCCCTGCCAGCAGCCCCAGGATCGTGGTGGGAGCCACAGCCAGGCCCGCCAGCACGTTCGCCGGGACTGCCGCCATGCTCACGCCCGAACCAAGGGCGACCAGCACCGGGAGCACGCTCACCTGGGCGGCGATCGGTACGGCGAGCCCCGCGGCCAGGGCGGTGGGCATCCAACCCTGCGCCGCCCGCAGCAGTCGGGGTCCGAGCACGAGGATCCCAGCGGTCGCAAGCACCGACAGGACGAACCCGACGCTGCGGCTCAACCAAGGGTCCAGCAGCAGCAGCAGGGTCGTCGCGGCCGCCAGCGTGCTCAGCCCGGGCCGGCGACCCGCCCCGAGCAGCCCGAGGACGACCAGGCCCCCCATCGCGCCGGCCCGAAGCACACTGGGCTCGGGTCGAGCCAGCAGCACGAAGCCCACGATGGAGAGAGCCCCGAGGGCCGCGCGTGGCACGAGCGGCACCCCGCACGCCCGGACCATGAGCATGACGGCACCGACGACGATCGCCACGTTTGCGCCGCTGACCGCGGTGAGATGGGTGAGACCGGTATCCCGGAGGTCCGCGCGCAGCGAGGCGGGCAGGAGTGACTCGTCGCCGTCGACAAGCGCCGGCACCAGCCCTCGTGGCCCGGGCGGCAGGCCATCGACAGCAGCACGCAAGGCGGCCCGAACCGGCTCGGCCCACGCGTACCCGCCGGAGGCCGGCTGCAGCACGGTCGGCGGCGAGGTGACGGTGGCGAGCACCGGTGTGCCCACCGGGGCCCATGGGGCGGACTCGAGTCCCGCCGTCGCCAGCACCCGGGCCCCGGGCACCAGCGCGCCCCAGGATTCGGGGGCCACCACGACCACGCCGACCCGAAGCCGCTGACGCGACTCGGCCTCGACCAACGCCACCACCGACGCCCTGAGCCGAACCTCCGATGCCGAGGTGCCCTCGCCTGGTTCGAGGGCCCACGTCGGCATGGGCACCGGGACCGGGTCGGTCCGCACCAGCAGCTCGACTCGTACCTGCGCTCGCTCAGCGGCCAACGTGGTCAACGGGTTGCCGACGGCGCGAACGGCGCCGAGGTGCCCGACGAACGCCCCGGTGAGGGTGACGGCGAGGGCTGCTGCCCCAAGCAGCACCGTTCCACGGACCCCCAGCAGCGCAGGGCGCCACCAGAGGACGAGGAGTCCGACCGCGACGGCGCCGGAGGCCAGCAGGACGTGCCGGAGCGTGCCGGCGGTGGCCAGCCAGGTGCCCAGCCAGGCAGCGGTGGCCAGCACCAGGAGGCGGTGGTCCGCTGCCCTCAGAGGACGACCTCGGAGCGCAGCTGCTCGAGCAGGACCGGCCCGATGCCACTGACCTCCAGGAGCTCCTCGACAGCGGCGAAGGGGCCGTTGGCCTCGCGCCAGGCGACGATTCGCTCGGCCAGCACGGGCCCGATCCCGTCCAGCGCCTCCAGCTCGGCGGCGCTGGCGGCATTGACCGGGACCAGGGCCCCTTCCCCCGGCGTCGTCGCCGGGGGAAGGGGCCCTGCAGTCGTCGATGGCAGCGGCGAGGCCCCTGAGGCCTGTCGGCCGCCTCCACCCGGCGGGCCGGGGACGAGGACCTGGCTGCCATCCACGACCGGTTGAGCCAGGTTCAGCAGGGTCAGGTCGGCACGGCCGCGGGGGCCGCCGGCCGCACCGATGGCATCCACGACGCGGGCCCCCTGGGGCACCGTCACCACCCCGGGATGGCGTACCAGCCCTGTCACGTGCACGGTCAGGGCCGCAGCCGGCTCGGCGGACCCAGCCGGATCAGAGCCGAGCGCGGCGTCGATGCTGGCCGTCGGCACCGGGCTCGGCGCAGACCGGGAGTCGAGGCCGACAGCCGGCGGCGGCGGCGCCGGCGCCGCCGCCGGGCCCACCAGTTCGTAGGTCGGCCGCCCCGTCCACCACACCACGCCGGCCCCAAGCCCGGCCACCAGGCACAGCACCAGCACGGCCGTGAGGTGGGGCCAGCCGAACGGTCGGCGCCGCTCCGCTCCGAACCCCGGCGGTTCCGCGTGCTGGACCTCATCCGCCACCTCGTCCGCAGCTGGTGCGCGGTGGTCCGGTCCCTGACCGTAGGCCCCACCCAAGCGGCCCAGCACCTGGGCTCCGAACGCGCCTTGGCTGCGGACTCCACGGCCGACACGCGACCTCGGTCCCGATGCTCGCCTCACACCGGGGGACGCTAAGCGGGCGGTCCAGGTGGGGAGCCGATGCGCCAGCCGGCTGTGGACGACGCGCCACGCAGCTCCGGCTGTGCAGACCGTCCGGCGGGCTCAGCCGCCGGTTGGCGAGGGTGGAGCCACTGCCACCGCGAGGAGCCCCGGCCCGACGTGTGCGCCGAGCACCGGCCCCAGCTGGCGGACCAGCACCGTGCTGCCGGGCAGTCGGGGACGCAGCCGCTCGGCCATCGCTTCGGCCTTGGACGGTGTCGCGAGGTGTTGCACGCAGACCCGGACGGGTCGCTGCCCGGCACGTTGGGCCACGATCTCTTCCAGCCGGGCGATGGCCCGCGCTGAGGTTCGGACCTTCTCGAAGGGCTCGATTTGCCCGTCCTGGACCTCCAGCAGTGGCTTCACCGACAGCATCGAGCCGAAGAACGCCTGCGAGCCGCTGATCCGTCCGCCGCGGCGCAGGTGGTCCAGGGTGTCGACGTAGAAGTGCTGGGTGCACTCCGCCGCGGTGCTCCAAGCACGCTCAGCCACCTGCTCGGCGGTCGCACCGCCGAGCGCCGCGACCGCGGCGTCCACGACGGCGAACCCGGTCCCGGCGGCCACCTGCCGGCTGTCGACCACCGTCACTGGGATGCTGGCTTCCCGCGCGGCCAGCCGAGCGGACTCGACCGTGCCGGAGATCGCTGCGGAGATATGGATCGACACGACCGCCTCAGCACCGGCGGCTGCGGCCTCCTCGAAGCTGTTCAGGAACGCCCCGGCGTTCGGCTTCGACGTCGTCACGTCGCGCCCACTGGTGAGCGCGTCGGCAAGGGCGGCGATGTCGAGGTGGCCGTCGTCCAGATGCGGGGTCCCGTCGACGACCACCTCCAAGGGCACGACCCGGATCCCACCGAGCGGCCCGCGCGTAAGGTCCTCAGGCACCAGAGCAGCGGTCGAGTCGGTGACCACGACGACACCAGGCATGGACGCGGAGCCTACGCGCTCACGCGGGCACGACGTTGACGAGCCGCGGAGCCCGCACGATCACCGTCCGAACGTCGCGGCCCCCCAGGACGCGCTGCACAGCGGGACTGGCCAGCGCCAGCTCACGCAGCTCCTGCTCCGCGACACCCGGGGGCACCTCGAGCCGGTCGCGCAGCTTGCCCTGCACCTGCACCGCGCAGGTCACCGTCTCCTCGACCAGCATCTGCGGGTCGGGGACCGGGAACGGCTCGTAGGCCAACGACTCCGGGTGCCCGAGCCGCGCCCAGAGCTCCTCCGCGCAGTGTGGCGCCAACGGTGCCAGCATGAGCAGCAGCGCCTCGGCCGCGTCCCGGGGCACCGGGTCCAGCTTCGTCAGGTGGTTGTTGTACTCGATGAGTCGCGCCACCGCCGTGTTCATGCGCATCCCGGGGATGTCGGATCGCACCGCGTCGATGGTGCGGTGCAGGATGCGGCAGGTCTCCTCCTGCATCGGGACGTCGACCACGGTCGGCTCACCGGTCTGCTCGTCGACGACGTTGCGCCACACCCGCTGCAGGAACCGGAACGCCCCGACGACCGCACGGGTCTCCCAGGGCCGGGAGGCGTCCAACGGCCCCATCGACATCTCGTACAGCCGCAAGGTGTCTGCGCCGAACTCGGCGAACATCTCGTCAGGGGTGACGGCGTTCTTCAGGCTCTTGCCCATCTTCCCGTACTCCCGGCGCACCTCCTGCTCACCAAGTCGGAAGCCGGTGGAGCTGGTCGCGTCCTCGAGGACGTCGACCGCCGGCACGTAGGAGCCGCGGGCGTCGGTGAAGGCGTAGGCCTGGATGTAGCCCTGGTTGAACAGGCGACGGAACGGCTCGGCGCTGCTGAGCTCGCCGAGGTCGTGGAGCACCTTGTGCCAGAACCGGGCGTAGAGCAGGTGGAGCACCGCGTGCTCGACGCCACCCACGTAGAGGTCGACGCCACCGACGTCGTCGGCCGAACGCGGACCCATCCAGTACTCCTCCACCTCCTTGTCGACGAATGCCTCGCTGTTGGTCGGGTCGAGGTAGCGGATCTCGTACCAGCACGAGCCTGCCCACTGCGGCATGACGTTGGTCTCCCGCTGGTACCGGCGTGGGCCGTCACCGAGGTCCAGGGTGACCTGGACCCACTCATCGGCGCGGTCCAGCGGGGCCTCGGGGACGCTGTCAGCGGCCTGCGGGTCGTGCGAGCGCGGTGCGTAGTCGCTGACCTCCGGCAGCAGGACCGGCAGCTGGTCGGCGGGCACCAGCGTCGGCAGCCCCTCGTCCGGACCATCCAACGGGTAGACGATCGGGAACGGCTCGCCCCAGTATCGCTGGCGACTGAACAGCCAGTCGCGCAGCTTGTAGGTGATGGTCGGGGTCCCGCGACCGCGAGCCTGCAGCCAGTCGATCATCGTCCGCTTGGCCTCGGAGATGGCGAGCCCGTCCAAGGAGATCTCGTCGTTGGCGGAGTTGATCGCCGGCCCCTCGCCGGTGTAGGCCTCGCCCTCGAAGCCCGCCGGGGGGCTCACGGTGCGGATGATCGGCAGGTCGAACTGCTCGGCGAACTCCCAGTCGCGCTCGTCCTGGCCCGGCACGGCCATGATCGCCCCGGTGCCGTACCCCATGAGCACGTAGTCGGCGACGAACACCGGGATCTGCTCGCCGTTGGACGGGTTGGTGGCGAAGGAGCCGGTGAAGACCCCCGTCTTGTCCCGGTGCTCGGTCTGGCGCTCGACCTCGGTCTTCAGAGCGGCGGCGCGCCGGTAGTCCTCGACGGCCTGCCGGGGGGTGGCTGCCCCCCCGGTCCACGCCTCACGGGTCTGCGCCGGCCACTGCTCGCCGGTCAGCGACGGGACCGAGGGGTGCTCGGGGGCCAGCACCATGAAGGTGGCCCCGAACAGGGTGTCAGGGCGCGTGGTGAACACCTCGAGATCCCCCGCCGTGGTGGCGAAGCGGACCAGCGCACCCTCGGAGCGGCCGATCCAGTTGCGCTGCATGAGCTTGATCGGCTCCGGCCAGTCCAACCGGTCCAGGTCCTCCAGCAACCGGTCGGCGTAGGCGGTGATTCGCATCATCCACTGCCGCAGGCTGCGCTTGAAGACGGGGAAGTTCCCGACCTCGCTGCGACCCTCGGCGGTGACCTCCTCGTTGGCCAGCACCGTGCCCAGACCCGGGCACCAGTTGACCGGTGCCTCGTCGAGGTAGGCCAGCCTGCTGGCGTCGAGCACCGCACGCTGCTCGGTGAGGGCCAGCTCGGCCCACGCGCGCCCGTCCGGGGTGGGGCGCGCACCGCTGGCCAGCTCGTCGACGAGCTCGCTCATCGGGCGGGCCCGCCCGACACCGCCGTCGGGTCGGGGCGCGTGCGGGTCGTACCAAGCGTCGAAGACCTTGGTGAAGATCCACTGCGTCCACCGGTAGAACTCGACGTCGGTGGTGGCGACCGACCGCCGGTCGTCGTGGGCGAGGCCGAGTCGGCGCAGCTGGCGGCGCATGGTCGCGATGTTGGCCTCGGTGGTGACCCGCGGGTGCTGCCCCGTCTGGACGGCGTACTGCTCAGCCGGCAGCCCGAAGGCGTCGTAGCCCAGCGCGTGCAGGACGTTGACGCCGTCCATCCGGTGGAAGCGGCCGATGACGTCGGTGGCGATGTAGCCCAGCGGGTGTCCGACGTGCAACCCGGAGCCCGACGGGTAGGGGAACATGTCGAGGACGTAGAGCTTGGGCTGCTCGGCGACGCCGCGAGCCTGCTCTGCGACGCCGCGGGCCGGAGCGCCGGCCAGCTCCCCAGCCGGGTTCGGCGCGTGGAAGGTGCCCGCTGCCTCCCAGCGGTCCTGCCAGCGTTGCTCGATCTCAGCCGCCAGGGCGGCGGTGTAGCGGAAGGCAGGCTCGGCGTCGCTCATGGTGGGGCGAGGCTATCCGAGCAGGCCACGGGACTGCAGCGCGGCTCCGGCCGCCTGCCACCCGGACATCCCGTGCACGCCGCCGCCGGGAGGCGTGGCGGCCGAGCACAGGAACACCCCCGGTATCGGCGTGCGCCAGGGCGAGAACGAGGCGACCGGCCTGGCCAGCAGCTGCCTCAGCGTGGCCGCGCCGGCACCGACGTCGCCGCCCACGAGGTTGGGGTTCCAGCGCTCGAGGTCCACTGGTCGCTGCGCCACCCGAGCCAGCACCCGTTCGCCGAACCCGGGAGCGAACCGCTCGATCTGGGCCTGGACCCGCGCGGTCATGTCGACGTCGGAGCCGTTGGGGACGTGGCAGTACGCCCAGACGGCCTGCTGGCCCGACGGCGCGCGGGAGTCGTCGGCCACACCGGCCTGGACCAGCAGGACGAAGGGACGCTCCGGGTGGCCTCCCCGAGCCACCTCGCGCTCGGCGGCGGCAACCTCCTCCATCGAGCCACCCAGGTGCAGGGTCCCGGCCACCGCGAGCGCACGGTCCCGCCACGGCACCGGGCCGTCCAAGGCGTAGTCGAGCTTGAACGCGCCTGGTCCGTAGCGGTAGGCAGCCAGGCGTCGCCGGTACCGCGGTGGCAGGCGATGCCCGCCGATGCGGACGACCTGGGCCGGGGTGAGATCGAGCAGGCGCAGGGCGGTCGGTGGCAGCTCGTCGAGGCTGCTCACGTCGTGGTCGGTGACCACGGTGCCGCCAAGCGACTGCAGCCGCTGGACGAGGGCGGCCGCCACGGCCTGCGAACCCCCCCGAGCAACCGGCCACCCCACCGTCTGAGCCAGCACCGCCAGCAGCAAGGCCGGGACCGAGGTTGCCGGTGCCGACAGCGGCTGCCCGCCATGGGCGGCGTGGCCGGCCAGCAGCGCTCGGGCCCGTGGCTCGGAGAACCAGGACCTGGCCAGCGCGGCCGCCGGCAGCAGGCCAGGGGTACCGATCGCCACCAGGTCAGGGACACAGCGCACGGCTGGACGAGGCACGGTGAGCACCGCTTCGGCCACCTGCTGCACGCGGCGGGAGGCAAGCCCGGTGAGCCGTTCCCACGCGGCAGCGTCCACACCAAGACCGGCCGCTGTCCGGCTCGGGGAGCGGTGCACGAGGACGGGCGGCGCGGCGTCGAGCGGGTGCGCCAACGGGATCGGCGGGTGGGCCCAACCCAGGCCCTCGGCCTCCAGCCGCAGCGCTCGGAACGCAGGAGAGACCTGGGCCAACGCGTGCACGGTCGCCCCGAGGTCGTGCACGAACCCGGGCAGCGTGAGCGCTGCTGAGTCCAGGGCACCACCTGGGCGAGCGTTGCGCTCGAGCACGGTCACCCGCATCCCGGCGGCCGCCAGGCGGACAGCCGCCACCAGGCCGTTGGGTCCAGACCCGACAACGACCGCGTCCGGGTCAGCCACCGCCGCCGACCCTCCCCGCCCGCGGCATCGCGTCGGTGTCCAGCACATGGCGCAGCGCGGCACCCACCGCTGCACCGACCCGCGCGTGCGTCTGCCAGTCCCAGTGCAGGCCGTCAGGATTGCCGTGGCCGGCAGCCCACATCGGCGCCACCAGCGGCGCGAGGTCGACCCACCCCAGACCGCGCCGGGCAGCGAACGCCCTCCCGGCACGAACGGCCTCATCGTGGTGCGGGGTCATCGGATAGGCCTCGCCCCGTGACGGCGCCGGCCCGACGAGCACCACCGGCAGCTCCGGCCGGTGCGCAGCAACGGCTTGCACCGAGCGGGCCCAGTAGTGCTCGGTCGCCCGCTGCGGGAGCTGGCGCACGGCGCCGTTGGTCAGCCGGACGACCCGCGGGTGCACGGCCAGGTACGTCCGCCGCACTCCTCGACGCACCGCTCCGGGCCGGATGTACGGGATGGACTCACGGACCCAGACCGGGACCGAGGCAGGCAGCTGGTCCATCGTCCCCAACGCGATCACCACTGCCCGCGTGTGCGGGTCGGCCAGGCTGGTCCAGACCCTCGGGTCCTTCGCCAGCGCCCACCATCCGTCTCGTGCGGTCCAGCCGGCTCGTGCGACGACGTCTGGCCGGAGCGCCGCCCGTCGCGCTGCCACATTCGGCCAGAGGCGCGCCTCGTCGAGCAGCTCGGGACGCTCAGGGCCATGGAAGCTCAGCGAGTCACCGAGCACGAGCACCCGAGCCGACGACACCCACGCAGGCTACGCGCCGGGGCCGCTCGCGAAGGCTCGAGCACCCGCCACCGGTGAGGCCATGAGCACCAGTCCCGCCTGCCCGAGACCGACCCACAGTCGCTGCACCACTCCCTCGGGCAGCCCGAGGGAGACCGTTCCCAGCACGAGGGTGCCGAGCGCCAGGAGCATCGCGATGGCGGCGACACCGACTGAGCGGTCTCTGCGGGCCCAGCCGAACACCATCAGGGCCAGCACGAGGAGCACCTGGTAGGCCACCACCGCCGACCCGTGCACGGAGGCGTCGAGGTCCGCGTCGGCCGCAGTGCACTCGGCGGCCCCCGTCGGGCAGGCGAGCCGGGCCACGCCGGCGAGAAGCACCGCGCCAGCGGCCAGCAGCAACGAGGCCGGGACGAGCACCGGGTCCTGCCCCCGCCGCCAGACCAGCAACCCGGTGGCCAGCACCGCGGTCGCCCCGGACGCGAACACCGCCAGCCCGGCGATCGGGTGGGTAGCGCCGCGGGCCGCGAGCGGGCTCAGCAGATCTGTCGTCGGGTCGTACCCGGGCTCGCGCAACCCGGCGACCACGGCAGCAGCCCAGAACCCGGCGATGCCGACCAGCACCGCCAGTCGCAAGGCGCGCGCGGTCCTCACGCCAGCAGGTTGAGCGCGGCGGCCTCCTCCCACAGCTCCTCCCGAACCTCCGGATGAGCCACCTGCGTGATGATCTGCTCGGCCTGCTCGGACTGGCTGTTGCCCCAGATCGCCGCAGTGCCGTTCTCGGTCACCACGGCGCTGTGCTGGAAGGACGTCAGTGGCTCGTCGATGAGAGGGACGATGGTCGACACGTCGGCCTTCGGGTGCCAGGAACGCAGGGCGATGATCGCCTGCCCTCCCTGGGAGTGCAGGGCACCGACGATGAAGTCGGTCTGGCCCCCGAAGCCCGAGTAGATCTGGCCCTTGATGCGCGAGGCGTTGGCCTGGGCGAACAGGTCCACCTGCAGGGCGGTGTTCACCGACACCACCTGTGGGTTCCGGGCGATTGCTGACGGGTCGTTCGTGCGCTCGGTCCGCAGCATCCGCACCCGAGGGTTGCCGTCCACCCACTGGTAGAGCTCCTCGGACCCGAAGAGGAAGGAGGCCACCAGGGGCCACCCGGGATCCAGGGCGCCGAGTCGTTCCAGCGCGAGCACGCCGTCGGAGAACATCTCCGACCACAACCGGAGGTCGCGACGACGGGTGAGGCCGTGCAGCGTCGCGTCCGGGACGGCGCCGATCCCCAGTTGCAGCGTCGACCCGTCGTTGACCCGTGCGGCCACGCGTTCACCGATCTGGGCCGACACGTCATCGATCACCAGCGGTGGCGGCGAGGCCAGCGGCTCGTCCACCTCGACGAGGTAGTCCAGGTCGGCCAGCGGCAGGACGGCGTCGCCGAGGGTGTACGGCATCCGGGCGTTGGACTGGGCGATGACGATGCCGCCGGCCATCCGGACCGCCTCGATGGCCGCCGGCAGCACGTTGACCTCGATCCCGAGCGAGACCATGCCGTCGGTCGGGCGCGAGGTATGCACGACCACCACGTCCGGGCGCAACGTGGTGCGGTGCAGCAGGGGCGCCAGCGAGAGCCGGCAGGGCACGTAGCGCAGCCGCGGCGAGCGGCGCATCCCCTCGCCGACGAACGTCGTCTCCAGCGTGACACCCTCGCGGTCCGGGATCCCCGGCTGGGCGTTGAGCAGGCACAGGCGGTACCGCTCGATGGCCGAGTCCACCACGCGCAGCACGGTCGTCGGGGCGGCGAAGTTGCCGCTGGCCACGACGCGCGGGTCCACGGTCCCGACGTTGGCGAGCACGGAGGTCAGCTGGTCCAGGTCGATCACGCGCACACCAGCAAGCGTGCGCGATGCCATCCTCGGGTCACCAGGGACTTTCGGCGGCGAATCGGCTCGGACTGTGCGACTGTCCGGCGGTGCGTCGTCCTCGCGTCCGCGTCGTTCTCGGCCCCCCCGAGGACCAGCCTGGCGAGCTGCTCGTGCTGCCCGGCCGCCGAGCGGCTCGGCTGGGGCCGCGCACGGTGGCGGTGGCGGCTCCCAGGTGGAGCCCGCCGAGCGGCTCTGAGCGTCTGCTGGCCCAGGCCTACCGGGACGCGGTCGCGGCCGCGGACCTGGCCGGCGCGACGTCGATGGTGCTGCCCTCGACGCTGGCCAGGACGGTGTGGCCGCTGGCCGACGTCACCAGGGTCGCGCTGACGGTGCTGATGTCGACGCCGAGCACCCTGCGGGAGGTGACGATCGCGGTCCCTACGCCGGCGGCACTGGAGACGTGGGCGGAGGCACTGGCGCGCGAGCCCTGAGGACGGCGCCCGACGGATCGCCCACCCTACGGGAGGACTGCTGTCGAGATGCACGGCAAATGGCTGGAATCGCGCGTGAGAGTAACCCTCATTGGTCAAGTCCGACCGAAAGTGTGTAGTAGCCCAGAATGACGCTCGTCCGAAACGCCATATCTGCATGCCCCGTGCCGAGGGCTGGGGGTGCTGGTGGCGGCTGGCTGGGTCGCGCGCGTCGCTGGCGGGTCGTCCCTCGTCCCGGGGAACTGCGCCCGTGGCTGGTCAGGTGGGCGCGGTCCTGCGTTTGGGGGTGCCGTGACATTTCTTGAACTTCGCGCCGGACGCGCAGGGGCAGGGGTCGTTGCGGCCGCGTTTGGCGTCGGCGGCGGCGACCTGGGCCATGATCTCGGCGGGTGCGCGTCCTTGTCGGAGTAGTTCGAGCATGACGGTCATGGTGGGCCGGGTGTGGGTGTAGAAGTGGTAGAGCCCCTGGCACAGGTAGTTGTGACCGGCTTCGCCGTCACGGGAGTCAACGAAGCGGTCCTTGGGGCAGCCGCCGTTGCACAGGGTGAGGGCGTCGCATGAGCGGCACTGCGAAGTCAGGGTGTCGCGCTTGTCCTGCCCGAACTGGCGCTGCCGCGGTGAGGCGACCAGGTCGAGCATGTGGGTCTCGTTGATGTTGCCGAGCAGGTAGTCCGGTTCGACGTAGTGGTCGCAGGAGTACAGGTCGCCGTTGTACTCCAGCGCCGGACCGTTGCCGCAGGTAGGGGCGTGGATGCACAGCAGGTACTGGCCGAGGTAGGCGTGCAGGGTGACGTCGAAGAGCTGGACGAACACGGTGCCGACGTCGCCGCGGATCCACTCCTCGTACACGTCGACGAGGAACCGGCCGTACTGCGCACCGCCGACCGACCGCTCGGTCACCAGGGATCCGGTCTGGGTGTAGAGCAGCCGCTCACCGCCGGGGCGCTCGCTCCAGCCCTGGTTGGCCAGTGGCAGCGTCTGCGGGGTGGCGCGCTCGACGATGGGGATGAACTGCATCCACGTCGCGTCGAGCTCGTCGCGGAAGTACCGGTACACCTGCGCGCCGTGATCGGCGTTGGCGGCGTTGACGGTGCACAGGATGTTGTAGTCCACCCCGTGCCGACGCAGGTAGGCCAGGCCCTTCATGACCTGCCGGTGGGTGCCCTGGCCACCCTTGTTGACCCGGTACGTGTCGTGCATGGCCGGCGGGCCGTCCACGCTCAGCCCGACCAGGAAGTCGTGCTCCTTCAAGAAGAGGCACCACTCGTCGTCGAGCAGCACCCCGTTGGTCTGGAACGTGTGCTGGACTCGCTGGCCCGGCCGCTTGTGCTGCTCCACGAGATCGACGGACCGACGCATGAAGTCGACCCCCATCAGGGTCGGCTCCCCGCCCTGCCAGGCCACCGTCACCTCCGGGGTGCGGTGGGATTCCAGCAGCTGGCGGATGTAGTTCTCCAACGTCTGCTCGGACATGCGCGAGGTGTCGTTGGGGTAGAGCGCCTCCTTGGACAGGAAGAAGCAGTACGTGCAGTCCAGGTTGCACGTCGACCCGGACGGCTTGGCCAGCAGGTGGAACCGCGCAGGCGCCGCAGTGGGGTCCGTGCGCATCGCCGGCATAGGGAGGTCGGTCCGCACGCCTCCACCCTCCCACACGCCGCGGACCCGACCGGGGCGGCTAGGAGCTGGGGATGCCGGCCTTGAGCTTGTCCAGCATCTTGGCCACGGTGAAGCTCGCCGGTTCCTGCCTGGGCGGGAACTGCGTCAGCGACTGGGCCATCTGCGCGACGAACGTCTGCGCCGGGACCAGCAGGTACGCCCGGTCGATCAGCCAGTCGTAGTAGGTGTTCGAGGTGATGTCGGCCCGTTCGAACGGATCGGTCCGCAGGTTGAAGATCTTCGGCAGCCGCAGCTCGGTGAACGGCTCGGCCCACACCTGCAACGTCCCCGCCGCCCGCTGCTCCATGAACACGAACTTCCAGTTGTCCATCCGCAACGCCGTGAGGTCGCCGTCGTCGGAGACGTAGAAGAAGTACGGGCGAGGACTCTCGCTCGTCGCCCCGGTGAGGTAGTCCAGCTGGTTGAACCCGTCCAGGTGCACCGTGTACGTCGTGCCGTTCAGCTCGTGCCCCGCTCTGAGCTTGTCGGCGATGTCGGGGTCGCCGGCCGCCGCCAGCAACGTCACGAACCAGTCGTTGTGGCTGACGATCCCGTTCAGCACCGACCCGGCTGGGATGCGGCCAGGCCAGCGCACCAACGACGGCACCCGGTACGCGCCCTCCCAGTTGGAGTTCTTCTCGTTGCGGAACGGTGTCATGCCGCCATCGGGCCACGTGTTCATGTGGACCCCGTTGTCGGTGCTGTAGAGGACGATGGTGTCCTCGGCGATCTCGAGGTCGTCCAGCAGGTCCAGCATCTGCCCGATCCGCTTGTCGTGCTCGACCATGGCGTCGTGGTACTCCGACTGCCACCGCCCCGCCTGGCCCCGGATCTCCTCGCTGATGTGGGTGCGGAAGTGCATGCCGGTGGTGTTGAACCACACGAAGAACGGTGTCTCGCCGGAGACCGCGTCGCGGATGAAGCGCTGCGCCTCGGGGATGATCTCGTCGTCGATGGTCTCCATACGCTTCTTCGTCAGCGGGCCGGTGTCCTCGATCCGCTGGGTCCCGTCCCCGTTCGCCCAGCTGTGGATGACCCCACGCGGTCCGAACCGCTCACGGAAGTTCGGGAACTGCTCCGGATCGGGGTAGTCGACGTTCTCCGGCTCCTCCTCGGCGTTGAGGTGGTACAGGTTGCCGAAGAACTCGTCGAACCCGTGGTTGGTGGGCAGAAAGTCGTCGCGATCACCGAAGTGGTTCTTGCCGAACTGACCCGTCGCATACCCCTGGGCCTTCAGCGCGGTGGCGATCGTCGGGTCCTCCCCGCGGATCCCGAGATCGGCCCCGGGCAGACCCACCTTCGTCAGACCGGTGCGGTACGGGTTCTGCCCGGTGATGAACGCCGCCCGACCGGCCGTGCAGGACTGCTCCCCGTAGTAGTCGGTGAACCGCGCACCCTCAGCGGCCACCCGGTCGATGTTCGGTGTCCGGTAGCCCATCAACCCGTCGGAGTAGCAGCTCAGGTTCGTGATCCCGATGTCGTCTCCCCACAACACCAGGATGTTCGGCTTCCCGTTCGGCACTTCGGCCTCCCCTGGACTGCGACGCCCCTCGAACGCCGTCTGGCCGCGTCTCAAGACCGCGCTGTGGCCTTTCGGCACCCTACTCGCACCCGCCCGGGGCGGGCAGCGAGTTCGCTCGTTTCCCACTCGCCCATGCGCAGCCGTCGTCGGCCGCTACCGTTCGCTGACCCTGCTCTCAACTCGTGGAGGAAGAGATGGACGTGGGCAGCATCATCGCGATCGTGCTGCTGGGATTCGTGGCCGGAGCGGTCGCTCGGGCGCTCACCCCCGGGGATGCGTTCAACCAGATGTCCGGGCCGGCGTCCTGGGGGCTTTCCCTGGTGCTGGGCCTGGCGGGTGCGTGGCTGGGCTGGTGGTTCTTCACCGGCGTGCTCGGCATCGGGGATGCGCAGAAGTTCGACTGGGGCGGCATCGTGGGTGCGGTCATCGGCGCGATCGTGGTCACTGTCGTAGCGTCCTTCATCGTCAAGCGAGTCGGGCCGAAGCCGGGGGCCTGACCCCCGGTCGGCCCGGGGAGCGGCAGACGACCGCCCCTCCGGGAGGCGCCCGCGTTCGGTGAACGGACCCGCAGCGCCTGGTTGGCCGCTACCGTCGCCGAGACGCTCAGGACTTCGCCCGGGCGTCACCGACACGGAGGTGGACCCATGGGTATCGGCGACATGGTCGACAAGGCCAAGGATGCAGTCTCGGGCGGTCAGGGTGGCGACACGGCCGACCAGGCGATCGACCAGGTCGCCGAGCAGGCCAAGCAGGCCACCCCGGACCAGGCCGACCCGATGATCGACAAGGCCGCCGACGCGGCCAAAGACAAGATCTGAGTCGCCGCTCTCAGGAAGCTTGGTTAGCCGCGCATCTGGTCGATGGCGGCAGTCGCCGCAAGGATCAACGGAACGTCCGCCCCGGGCTGGATCTCCACACCGTAGGTGTCGCGGATCCGGATCCACTTCTTCGACACCTCCGCGACCTGCCGGCCCCCGGCTTCGAAGGTGTACTCGTGCTGGACGAAGTTGCCCTGGATCGAGATCTCCCCGACGTCGTCGGCCTGCAGCACGAACCGGTCCCGCAGCGGAGTGATCATCGCCTTCTTGATCGTCGCTGACGGCTTGCCCGGCCGGTCGATCTTCATGGTGTCCCGCACCCGGGCCACCCGCTCCTGCATCTCCGCGACCACCTGGCCCTGGGCATCCTTCATCTTGAAAGTGTCCCGCAGCCGCAGCACCTTGCCGTCCACCTTGTAGGCCCGCCGACCCGCTGAGGTCTCGATCCAGTAGTCATCACCGACGTCGACCAGACGCTCCCGCATCTGGAACACCTCCGGACCTTCGGCCCCACCACCCCGCCGGTCCTCCCGGCGGTCCTCACGGCGCTCCTCACGCCGATCCCGCAACCCCATCATGGCCTCCCTCCACCCACCGCCGCCGACGGCCACAACCGAATGTCGCGGCCCGTCCGGCGCCGTTCAGCCTCATCATGCTCACCGCAGCGGCGTGCGGGCCACGAACGTGGGAACGGGCCCGGTCATCGCCACAGGACTCCGACGCGGTCACCCCTGCACGACGCGGGACTCCACGTGGGGACCCCGCTATGCCGCCACCCTGGCCCGATGTCGACGTCGATGCCGCCGACGGCTAGTCGGCGCTGGTGGGCAAGCCTTGGTCATCGCACGGTGGTGGCGTGTCCGGATGAAGCTCGATGAAGTCCTCGCGAAGGTCTCCAGCAACCCGCGCCATGTCGACAGGATCGATGGAAACCAAGCCCTGATAGGGCCGGTCGACGTCGTCGATGGACACGATCACGACAACGAGCAGGACGGTCAGCGCACCGAGCGCGCCGATCTGGACGCGGCGACGCACAAGCGGCAGGGTGAAGGTCGCCAGAGCCAGCACCCCGGTGGCAGCCGCCCCCACAAGAACCACCTTGATCGGATCCGGGACAGCCGGACGCGCTTCGGTCAGCCGCCTGCTGCGTGCCTCGCCGCGGTCACGATCAGCGGTCAGCGCCGCACCGACAACTGAGGAGACAGCGTCGGTCTCGACCAGCTCGTCGAAGCCGTCCCGCAGCTGGGCCGTCCACACCGACACCTCCGGTGCCGTCCGTCCCTGCGCCATCGTCTCCCACTCGAAGGTGGCCACCGCGGCGGCATAGCAGGCGGTGGCCGCCTCGATGCGAGTGCCGGGACCGTCGGGCATGTAGCGGCCCAACTCGAACAGATAGTCAGCCTTACGGGCCTCATCCGAGGCCGCAACAACCGCCCGCTGGTAGGAACCGAACGTGGTCACCAACGTGAACGCCAACAGCAGCACCGCCATCGACATGATCGGGCCGAGCAACGCCTCCAGCTTGACCCCCTGGACCTCGGACTTCGCGAACGGTCGCACATAGCCGTTCAGCCACACCCCAAGCACGTAGGCCGCAGGCAGCAGCAGCACCGCCGCATACACATAGACAGGCATCTCGACGTCCCTCCCCGGCCCCACCCCGGCTCGAGTGAACCCAGCTCCCCCCGGACCCTAGCCGTGCGCACGTAGGCGCCATGTCGTTCATGGCGAGCACCAGTCCGGCCACCCGCGTCCTACCGCCGCCTGTGACGCGCAACCTCGAGGCTGAGCGAAGGTGGTCTCTGCCGCTGTGACACAGGAGCATCGGATCCTGCTCGGTTGCCTCGCGAGCGTCGATTCGCGAGATAGGCCCCGGATTCGCACCATCTTCCGTGCATCCCGACAGCTGCAGGTGTGGAGCTGAGGGGACTCGAACCCCTGACCCCCTCCATGCCATGGAGGTGCGCTACCAGCTGCGCTACAGCCCCTCGACCCCCGGCGTGCGAGCACACCGACGGCAACGAGACCAGGATAACGGACGACGGCCGACGCCAGGAACCCCACCGCGGCCGGGCCGCTGCCGTTCAGCCCTCCTCGACCGAGACAGCCTCGGGGATGGACTTGGCGTTGTGCTCGACGAGCACCCACAGCTCCTCGTCGCCGTCGGCCGCGGCGAAGGCGCCGGTGATGCCACCGGACCGGCCCGAACCGCTGCGCCGCTCCAGCATCGTCCATGCGGTGTTCGACATCACGCCCAAGGAACGGATCCGGGCCAGCGGGAGCCCGATGAGGGCAGCCACCGCAAGCCGGGCGGCCCCGCCATGGGTGGCCAGCACACCGAGGGTCCCCGGCTCGAGGCCGTCGGCGGCCCGCCGGACCGCACGGACCATCCGCTCGGCCACCGCCTCGCGCGACTCGCCGCCGGGGCTCGGCACGGCTGAGTCCCCGCTGACCCAGGCCGCCCACTCCCTCGGCAGACGCTCCTGGATCTCACTGACGAGCAGGCCCTGGAACTTCCCGCCGTGCGTCTCCCGCAGGTCCTGGTCCAGCTGCACCTGGAGGCCGGTCCGGGCCGCGAGCGCCAGCGCGGTCTGGTGGGCCCGGGCGAGGTCGGAGGAGACGATGGCGGCCGGTTCCAGCGCGGCGAGCAGGTCGGCCGCCATGGCCGCCTGGATCTGCCCGGTCGCGTCGAGGTCGACGTCGAGCTGTCCCTGGAACCGGCCCTCGGCGTTCCATGCGGTCTGCCCATGGCGCCAGAGCAGCACCCGGACGGCGTCGCTCACGGCCGCCCCCTCACTGCGGGGTCCCGGCGGGCAGCGGGACGGTCGGGCAGTCCTTCCAGAGCCGTTCGAGGGCGTAGTAGGCGCGGTCCTCGACGTGCATGACGTGCACCACGAGGTCGCCGTAGTCCAGCAGGACCCAACGGCCTTCCCGCTCGCCCTCGCGTCGCAGGGGTCTGGCGGGATCCTCGGGCACCTCGCGCAGCTGTTCCTGGACGCTGTCGACGATGGCGTTCACCTGGCGCTCGTTCTGCGCCGAGCAGATCAGGAAGACCTCAGCGATCGCCAGCTGCTCGGAGACGTCGAAGGCCACGACGTCCTCGGCCTTCTTCTCCTCGGCAGCGGCGGCTGCAGCCTGGGTCCTGGCCACGGCGGGCTCAGCGGCAGTCACGAGTGCTCGGACCTCCTCGACGGGGGAACGGGATCATCCTGGTAGAGACGGCGCTTGCTGACGTACTGCACGACACCGTCCGGGACGAGGTACCAGATCGGCTCGGCCCGGCGGACGCGGGCTCGGCAGTCGGTCGAGGAGATGGCCAGTGCCGGCACCTCCACCAGCGTGACCCGTTCGGCTGGCAGGCCGGTGACGTCCAGCTCGTGGCCGGGCCGGGTGCAGCCGACGAAGTGCGCCAGCTGGAAGCACTCGGCGGCGTCCTGCCAGGTGGCGATCCGGGACAGCGCGTCGGCACCGGTGATGAACAGCAGCTCGGCGTCGGCATGCAGCTCGGCGAGGTCGCGCAAGGTGTCGGCGGTGTAGGTGGTGCCACCTCGGTCGATGTCCACCCGCGACACCGAGAACCGTGGGTTCGACGCGGTGGCGATGACGGTCATGAGGTAGCGGTCCTCGGCCGGGGTGACCTCGCGCTCGGCCTTCTGCCACGGCACGTTCGTCGGCACGAAGACGACCTCGTCCAGGCCGAACCAGGCCTGCACCTCGCTGGCAGCGACCAGGTGGCCGTGGTGGATGGGGTCGAAGGTGCCGCCCATGATGCCGAGGCGTCGCACCCCGGCGGCAGCCGCCGGGGGCTCACCTGCGGGCCGGGTGCTCACGAGGGCCTCAGGCGTGCGGGCGTCCCTTGCCGAAGGTGAGCGTGATCGCCAGCAACGTCATGAACAACGCGAAGGCCAGGCCGCCGTAGACCCACGGGTTGAGCGGCAGCTCGTTCACGACCTCTTCCGACATCGGCAGCGAAGCGAACACGGCGAACCTCTTTCCCAGGGTGTCGTCTCGGCATCCGGGCGATGCAGCCCGGTGCGCCCCTTGTGGCGCCCTTCCTGGCGCCCTTCGTAGCGCGCGTCATGCGCCGCTCAGCGTAGCGGGTGCCACGGCTGGCTGGTCGCCTCAGCCACGCAGGTGGCCGTCCCCGGTGACCACCCAGGTGGTCGACGTGAGCTCCCCCAAGCCCATCGGCCCGCGGGCATGCAGCTTCTGGGTGGAGATACCGATCTCGGCACCCAGCCCCAGCTGCTCGCCGTCGGTGAAGCGAGTCGAGGCGTTGACCATGACGGCCGCGGAGTCCACCGAGGCGACGAAGCGCTGGGCCGCACGGACGCTGTCGGTGACGATGGCCTCGGTGTGCCCGCTGGACCACGTGCGGATGTGGCGCACCGCATCGGGAAGCGAGTCCACCACCCCCACCGCGAGATCCAGCGAGTAGTACTCCGCAGCCCAGTCCTCGTCGGTGACCGCGACGTGATCGATCCCGCTCGCCTGCGCGTAGGGCCGGGCGCGCTCGTCGACGTGCACGGTCACCCCGGCCTCGCCCAGCGCCGCCATCGCGGCCGGCAGGAAGCGCTCGGCGACGTCGGCGTGCACGAGCAGCGTCTCGGCGGCGTTGCACACGCTGAATCGCTGCGTCTTGGCATTGACCGTGATGGCCACCGCCCGTTCGACGTCGGCAGCGGCGTCCACGTAGACGTGGCAGTTGCCGACGCCCGTCTCGATCACCGGCACCGTCGACTCCTGGACCACGGACTGGATGAGGGCCGCGCCACCGCGCGGGATGAGCACGTCCACCAGGCCGCGGGCCCGCATGAGGTGCTTGGCCGACTCGTGTGAGGTGCCCGGCACCAGCTGGATCACGTCGGCCGGCAGACCGGCCTCCTCCACGGCCCGGCGCATCACCTCGACCAGCGCCACGTTCGAGGCGTGCGCCGAGGACGAGCCGCGGAGAAGGGCGGCGTTGCCGGACTTCAGGCACAGGCCGGCGGCGTCCACGGTCACGTTCGGCCGGGCCTCGTAGATCATCCCGACCACGCCCAGCGGCACCCGCACCTGGCGCACCTGCAACCCGTTGGGAAGCGTGTAGCCGCGCACGACCTCGCCGACCGGGTCCGGGAGGCCCGCGACCCCCTCCAGAGCATCGGCGATGGCCGCCAGCCGCTCGGGGGTCAACGTGAGTCGGTCGAGCAGGCCCTCACCGGTCCCGGCCGCGCGCGCCCGGTCAAGGTCCGCGCTGTTGGCCTGGACCACCTGATCGGTCCCCGCACGAAGTGCCCGCGACATCCCGCGAAGGGCCGCGTCCTTGCGCTCGCGGGTCGCCATCGCCAGCTCGGCAGCGGCCTCGCGGGCGCGAGCCGCGGCGGCGCGGACCTCGGCCTGGCTGCCCTCCTCCTCGACGGCCTCGGGAGTCATGGTGCTCGTCTCGCTCATGGGGCCCAAGGATACGGTCGACGCAGCACGACGAGGTCGTCACGATGGACCACCTCGCGTTCGTACTCCGCGCCCAGCTCGGCGGCCAGTGCGTGGGTGGAACGCCCGAGGAGCCTGGGAAGCTCGGCCGAGGAGTAGTTGACGACACCGCGGGCGACCACCAGACCCGTCTCGTCGACCAGAGCGACCGGCTCGCCCGCTGCGAAGAACCCCTCGACAGCACGGATCCCGGCCGGGAGCAACGAAGCCTGTCGCTGGGTCAACGCCCGCACCGCTCCGTCGTCGAGGACCAACCGTCCCTGGGCCTCGGTCACGTGCTCCAACCACAGGAGTCGGGTGCTGCGTCTGCGCGCTCGTGGCGGGAACCAGGTCCCGACCCGTGCCCCTGCCAGCGCGGCTGGCAGGTGCTCGGCGGAGGTCAGCACGACACCGACGCCGGACTCGGTGGCGATCTCCGCCGCCTCGACCTTCGTCACCATCCCGCCGCTGCCGGTCCCGGCTCGGCCGGTGCCGCCGACCCGCACGCTGTCCAGCGCAGCCGCGTCGGCGACCTCGGGGACCAGGGTGGCGCCATCCTTGGCCGGGTCCCCGTCGTAGAGGCCGTCGACGTCGGAGAGCAGCACCAGTGCCTCGGCATGGACGAGCTGGGCGACCAACGCCGCCAGCCGATCGTTGTCACCGAAGCGGATCTCGTGGGTGGCGACGGTGTCGTTCTCGTTCACCACCGGCAGCACGCCCAGCTCCAGCAGCTTGCCCAGCGTGCGGTAGGCGTTGCGGTAGTGGGTTCGCCTCGTCACGTCGTCCACGGTGAGCAGGACCTGCCCGACGGTGATCCCGTGCGAGGCGAACGCCTCGGCGTAGCGCGCCACCAGCAGGCCTTGCCCAACGCTGGCCGCCGCCTGCTGGGTGGAGAGGTCACGCGGGCGACGCGGCAGCGACAACGGCGCCAGCCCGGCCGCGATCGCCCCGCTGCTCACGAGCACGAGCTCGGTCCCGGCGGCACGTGCGGCGGCCAGGGTGTCGACCAGGCGGCTCAGTCGGTGGTCGTCGAGCCCACCGGCCACCGTGGTCAACGACGAGGAGCCCACCTTGACGACCACGCGGCGCGCGTCCGTCATGACCTCGTGGCGGTCGGTCCCGGGGCTCACCGGCCCTCCAGCCGGGGATCACTGCCTCGGGGGCCGAGCAGCTCGGCGCCGCTGGCGAACGAGGGGTCGAAGTCGAACACGACCGCGTCGTCCTCGGGCCCGATGAGCACCTCGTCACCCCGACGGGCCCCCTTGGCGGCCAGCTCGTCCTCGACGCCGAGGCGCGCGAGCCGGTCCGCCAGGTAGCCGACCGCCTCGTCGTTGCTGAAGTCGGTCTGGCGCACCCACCGCTCGGGCTTCCTTCCGCGGACCCGGTACCTGCCCCCCTCGGCAGTGACGACGAACTCGGGCCCGTCGACGGGCTTGGGTCGCAGCACCAGACGGGTCGGCTCTGGCGGCGGTGCCGCCGCTCGGGCAGCGCGGACTGCGGCGGCCATCGCGAACGCCAGCTCCCGTAGCCCCTCGTGCGTGGCCGCCGAGATCTCGTGGACCTGCAAGCCGCGAGCGGCGAGGTCGGCTCGGACGAAGTCGGCGAGCTCGCGGGCCTCCGGGACGTCGACCTTGTTGAGCACGACCATGCGCGCCCGGTCGGCCAACCCGCCGTAGTCCGCCAGCTCGCGCTCGATGGCATCCAGGTCCGAGACCGGGTCACGGCCGGGCTCCAACGTGGCGCAGTCGAGCACGTGCACGAGCAGGGAGCAGCGTTCGACGTGCCGGAGGAAGTCGTGCCCCAGGCCCTTGCCCTGGCTGGCCCCGGGGATGAGTCCAGGGACGTCGGCGACAGTGAACCGAGTCGCCCCGGACTCCACGACGCCGAGGTTGGGCACGAGCGTGGTGAAGGGGTAGTCGGCGATCTTGGGCCGAGCAGCTGACAACGCCGCGACCAGGCTTGACTTGCCGGCACTGGGGAAGCCGACCAGACCCACGTCGGCCACCGTCTTGAGCTCGAGCCAGACGTCGAGGTGGTCTCCCGGCTCACCGAGGAGGGCGAACCCGGGAGCCTTGCGCTGGGAGGTCGCCAGCGCGGCGTTGCCGAGCCCGCCCTTGCCGCCGGCAGCCAGCACGTACCTCGTACCTGCGCCGACGAGGTCCACCAGCGGCTCGGCGTCAGCAGGGCGGCTCGTTCTCGCCTCCCGTCCGTCACGAGCGGGCTGCGACCGGCGCACCAGCGTGCCATCAGGGACCGCGAGGACGAGGTCCTCACCATCGGCACCGTTGCGGTGCTTGCCCTGTCCTGCGGTGCCGGAGCCGGCTCGGCGGTGCGGTCGGCGGTGGAAGTCCAGCAGCGTGGTGACATCCGGGTCCACCACCAGGATCACGTCGCCGCCGCGACCGCCGTTGCCGCCGTCAGGGCCGCCGAGCGGGACGAACTTCTCTCGCCGGATGGACGCACAACCGGCGCCGCCGTCCCCGGCGACAGCATGGACCAGCGCCCGGTCGACGAAGGACGGGATCGCCAGGGGGCTCAGGCCTCCGCGGTCACGATGTCGACCACGCGCCGACCGCGTCGGGTGCCGAAGCGCACCTGACCGGCGGCGAGAGCGAACAGCGTGTCGTCCTTGCCACGGCCGACGTTGTGGCCGGGGTGCATGTGGGTACCGCGCTGGCGGACGATGATCTCGCCGGCGTTGACGTCCTGGCCGGCGAAGCGCTTCACGCCGAGTCGCTGAGCGTTCGAGTCGCGCCCGTTCCGCGAGGAGGAGGCGCCCTTCTTGTGAGCCATCGAAAGTCCTGTCTGCTCGTTACTCGGCGGCGGAGGTGGCGACACCGTCGATGCCGGTGATCTTCACCTGGGTGTAGTGCTGACGGTGGCCCTGGCGCACCCGGTACCGCGTCTTGTTCTTGTAGTGCAGGATCCGCAGCTTGGGGCCGGACACCGGCCCGAGGACCTCGGCCGTCACGCTGATGCCGGCGAGGCTCTCGGCGTCGCTGGTGATGGCACCGTCCTGGACGAGGAGCACCGCGGGCAGCTGGACGGTGGAACCGACCTCGCCCTTGGCGTCGATCTGGATGACGTCGCCGACCGCGACCTTGGTCTGGCCGCCGCCGTTCCGGACGATCGCGTACACCGGCTCACTCACTCTCATGCTCGCTCGTACTCAGTCTGGGTCGTGCTCGGCCTACGCAACCGCGCAGGTGAGGACCGGGGAGTAGGCCCGGACGACACCGAGCCGACCAGCAAGGGTACCGCAGGGGGCCCAGCCCCGGTCAAACCGTCTCCTCGCCACCCGTCTGGGAGGCAGGCGCCTCGTCCTCGGCCGTCGTCGGAGGCTTGTCCTCCTTCGGCTTGTCCTGGGGCTTGTCCTCCTGGGACTTGCCACGCTGGGACTTGCCACTCCGGGACCCCTCACCCTGGGGCTTCCCGCTGCCGGACCCGCGCCGATGCTTCGTGGTGCGCGGGGAGTCCTCCTTCGGTGGCGGCGGGATCGGCGTCTCCCGCACGTGCAGGCCACGACCCCCACAGCAGTCACAGGGCTCGCTGAAGGTCTCGACCAGCCCGGTGCCGATGCGCTTGCGCGTCATCTGCACCAGCCCGAGCGAGGTCATCTCGGCCACCTGGTGCTTCGTCCGGTCCCGCGAGAGACCCTCCACGAGGCGTCGCAGCACCAGCTCGCGGTTGCTCTCGAGCACCATGTCGATGAAGTCCACGACGATGATGCCGCCGATGTCGCGCAGCCTGAGCTGGCGGACGATCTCCTCGGCTGCCTCCAGGTTGTTCCGCGTGACCGTCTCCTCCAGGTTCCCCCCGGACCCGGTGAACTTCCCGGTGTTGACGTCGACGACCGTCATCGCCTCCGTGCGGTCGATGACGAGCGACCCACCTGAGGGGAGATAGACCTTACGGTCAAGCCCCTTGGTGATCTGCTCCCTGATCCGGTACTCGTCGAACACGTCGCCGGACGCCTGCTCGTCCGCAGCGGCGCCACTGGCCGGGGCCTCCCACCGTCGCAGCCGATCCACCAGGTGCGGTGCGATGAACGCGACGTAAGGCTGGACCGTGTCCCAGGCGTCGTCCCCGGAGACGACAAGCTCGGTGAAGTCCTCGTTGAACAGGTCACGGATGATCTTGAGGGTCAGGTCGGGCTCGGCGTAGAGCAGCTTCGGCGCCGACCCGGTACCCGCTTTGGTCTGGATGTCCTCCCACTGAGCCGACAGCCGGGTCACGTCGCGGCGCAGCTCGGCCTCGTCGACCCCCTCGGCGGCCGTTCGGACGATGACTTCGGCGTCATCGGGGACGATGTCCTTCAGGATGGCCCGCAGACGGGTGCGCTCGGCATCAGCCAGCTTGCGGCTGATACCGCTCATCGAGCCCTTCGGCACGTAGACGAGACACCGCCCCGGCAGGCTGACGTGGCCTGTGAGCCGCGCGCCCTTCTGCCCGATGGGGTCCTTCGTGACCTGCACCATCACCGACTGGCCGGGCTGGAGGGCCTGCTCGATGCGCTTGGGCTGCCCGTCCATCCCGAGCCCACGCCAGTCCACCTCGCCCGCGTACAGCACGGCGTTGCGGCCCCGGCCGATGTCGATGAAGGCCGCCTCCATCGCCGTCAGCACGTTCTGCACCTTGCCGAGGTAGACGTTGCCGATGAGGGAGCGTTGTGTGCCGAAGTCGACGTAGTGCTCGACCAGCATGTCGTCCTCGACGACGGCGATCTGCGTCATCGGCTGCTCGGCGTCCCCGCCCTGGCGGACGACGAGGCGGCGTTGCACGGACTCGCGTCGGGCCAGGAACTCCGACTCCGACAGGATGGGAGCACGCCGCCGGCCGGAGTCGCGGTTGTCCCGGCGCCGCTGCTTGCGGGCCTCCATCCGGGTGGAGCCCTTGGTGGCCGTCACCCCGTCGTGGTCGGTCTTGCCGGAGTCCTTCCCACCGCCTCGCCCGCCACGGCCCCTGCTCTCGCGCGCCCGGACGACGGTGTTCTCGTCAGCCTCCTGGGCATCCTGGCCGTCCTCGGCGTTGGCGTCGCCGGTGGCCCCAGAGCCGCCCCCGCCACGCCGTCGACGCCGACGGCGTCGACGACTGGACGAGCTGGTCCCCTCCCCGGGTGCAGCGCCTTCGGACCCGGCTGCCCCGGAACCCTCGGCGCTGGTATCGGCCCCGGCGGCGTCCCCGCTCGCGACGGCGTCCGTCGCGGTGGCCGACGTCGCGGTGGCCGACGTCACGCTCTGCCCACCACGCTGCTCGGCAGAGCCGGACTCGTCCAGCGCCGCGCTCTGGCCCTCATCGCCCCCGGTCGTCGCCTTCGCGGCACCCTTGCCGCCGCGCCCGCGCCCTCCCCGGCTGCGCGTGCTCGTCGCCCGCGGTGCTGCCACCTCCGTGGCGTCGTCCGTGGATGCGCCCGGCGCCTCGGTCTGCTCGGCGCCCTCGTCGGGTACCGAGGACTCGGCAGTCGGGGTCTTGGCCGTCGCCTTCTTCGCGGGCGCCTTCTTCGCGGGCGCCTTCTTGGCCGGTGCCTTCTTGGCCGGGGCCTTCTTCGCGGCCGCCTCGGTGACCTCGGGGGGAGGCTGGAACAGGGCCGGGGAGGACCCCGCAGCCGCCGAGGTCACCGCCGGGGCAGACCGGGTCGGCTCGGTTGGTGGCTTCGGATCCGTCGAGTCGGCCGCAGGCGCGGCGGAGTCTCCGGCGGCGGAGAACAGCGCCGGAGGCGGCCCTGCTGCCCGCCCCGCACTGCGTCGACGGCGCGGCGCGGCCTTCGACGGGTCCTGGCCGCCACCCGCCGGGGTCGCCGTCTCGGTGTCGGAGGTGCTGTGGTCCTGCTGCTCGTCTTCGAGCATGCGATCTCTCCTGGGTGCGGCCGGGACACCGGCCGAACCGTTCGTCGCTCGTCGCGGCCGCCGGGCCATCGACAGGCGCAAGCCTGGTACGAGACCCCTCCCGGGGATGGTCGATGCGGGACGCGGCGAGAGCGGACGCCCGGTCAGGACGTGGCGCGCTCCGGTGCCAGCGGGTCCCCCACCGTGCCGGTCTCGTCCAGCGGGCCCTGGGCCAGGCGAGTCGCGATGGGCGGCTCCCCCAGCACCAGACCGGCCGCGTCGGTGAGACCGGCGAGGAGGTCGTCGGGTCGCACGTTCGGTGTCCCGAGCTGCACGACCACTCGCAGTATGGCACAACCACCCCGACCGCCGGCGTGCTCGCTGGGGCTCGTGCGGACCTCGAGCACGCGCACTGCTGCTCGCACGTCCAGCTCACGCGCGCCCTTCGTCGTCATCCGGCGCACCAGGACGCTCGACAAGGCCAGGAACCGGGCCACTGCTGCCTGAGCCAGCGGGGGGTCCACGCCGGGGAGCTCGATGCGCCAGAGCGTGGCCTGCAGCCGCTCGGCCAGGGCTTGGGCACCGTGGACCGGCGACTCGACGGCCTCCACGATGTCGAGTCCCGGCGGCAGTGCGGCGTCGAGCGCGGCGCGCAGCGCCTCCGGGTCGACCTGATCGGCCAGCGCGAGCTCGACGTACTCCGCCTCCGAGGCCGCACCGGTGGGTGCCGCGTTCGTGTAGGACACCCGCGGGTGCGGGCTGAAGCCCTGCGAGAAGGCGATCGGTACCTCCGCGCGGCGCAACGCACGCTCGAGGGCACGCTGGAAGTCGCGGTGGCTGCTGAACCGGAGCCGTCCCCGCTTGGCGTAGCGCAGCCGAACCCGCTGCACGACGGGACGCTGCTGGTGCGGCACGTCCTGGCCCATCAGGGGCTCCTCACGTGGTGGTGCCCACGAGCGGGAGGAGCCGCTGACCGGACGGGCCGACCTGGATCTGCGTGCCCATCTGCGGGCAGACCCCGCACTCCGAGCAGGGGCTCCATCGGCAGTCATCGACCTCGTAGGCCCCGTCGGGGTCGATGGCGTCCTGCCAGTCCTGCCACAGCCAGTCCCGGTCCAGCCCGGCGTCGAGGTGGTCCCACGGCAGCACCTCGGTGACGTCACGCTCGCGCGTGGTGTACCAGTCGACGTCCACGCCGCTGCCGACCAGCACCGACTCCGCCGCAGCCATCCAGGCATCGAAGCTGAAGTGCTCGCTCCAGCCGTCGAAACGGGCGCCCTCGGCCCACACCCGCTCGATCACTGCTCCCACTCGGCGGTCACCGCGCGACAGCAGACCCTCGACGATGCCCGGCCGGCCGTCGTGGTAGCGCATCCCGATGGCCTTGGCGTAGCTGCGGTCGCTGCGGATCGCCTCCCGCAGCTGTCGCAGCCGGGCGTCGGTGGACTCGTGGTCCAGCTGCGGGGCCCACTGGAACGGCGTATGTGGCTTGGGGACGAACCCGCCGATCGACACGGTGCAGCGGATGTCTCGGCGCCCGGAGACCTCGCGACCGGTGGCGATGACCCGCTTGGCGAGCTCGGCGATCTGCAGGACATCCTCGGCGGTCTCGGTGGGCAGCCCGCACATGAAGTAGAGCTTCACCTGGCGCCAGCCGTGCTCGAAGGCCGTGGTCACCGTCCGGATGAGGTCGTCCTCGGTGACCATCTTGTTGATGACACGGCGGATGCGCTCGGAACCGCCCTCGGGGGCGAAGGTGAGACCGCTACGTCGCCCGTTGCGGGAGAGCTCGTTGGCCAGGGTGACGTTGAACGCGTCCACCCTCGTGCTCGGCAGCGAGAGGGAGGTGTTCGTCCCCTCGTAGCGATCGGCCAGGTCGGTGGCGACCTCGCCGATCTCGGAGTGGTCCGCGCTGGACAGGCTCAGCAGTCCTACCTCGGCGAAGCCGGAGGACCGCACGCCGGCATCGACCATGTCCCCGATCGTGGTGATGCTGCGCTCGCGCACCGGCCGGGTGATCATCCCCGCCTGGCAGAACCGGCAACCGCGCGTGCAGCCACGGAAGATCTCGACGCTGAAGCGCTCGTGGACGGTCTCCGCCAGCGGGACCAGCGGGGTTCGGGGGTAGGGCCACTGGTCCAGGTCGCTGACGGTGTGCTTGGCCACCCGCCAGGGGACTCCCGAGCGGTTGGGCGTGACCCGCCGGAGCCGGCCGTCAGCCAGGTACTCCACGTCGTAGAACCGCGGGACGTAGACCCCACCGGAGGCGGCCAGCCGGAGGAGCAGCCCGTCGCGACCCTCGGGGCGGCCCTCGGCCTTCCACTCCCGGACGACCTCGGTGATCGCCAGGGAGATCTCCTCGCCGTCACCGAGGACGGCGGCATCGACGAAGTCGGCGATCGGCTCGGGGTTGAACGCGGCGTGGCCCCCGGCGATGACGATCGGGTGGTGCTCGTCGCGATCCGAGGCGTGCAGAGGGATCCCGGCCAGGTCCAGGATCGTGAGCACGTTGGTGTAGCCGAGCTCGGTGGCGAGGCTGACCCCGAGCACGTCGAAGGCGACCACAGGGCGGTGGCTGTCGACGGTGAAGTGCGGGACCCCGTCGCGGCGCATGAGGGCCTCGAGGTCCGGCCAGACGGCGTAGGCCCGCTCGGCCAGCGTGTCCGGACGTTCGTTGAGCACCTCGTAGAGGATCTGCACGCCCTGGTTGGGCAGGCCGACCTCGTACGCGTCGGGGTAGGTCAGGCACCACCGCACGGTCTGCTCGTCGGCGCCCCAGGGCTTGGACTGGGCGTTGAGCTCCCCGCCGATGTACTGCACGGGCTTGGCGACCTGCGCCAGCAGCGACTCGAGCCGAGGGAAGAGGGAGTCCATGATGGCCCCAGGATAGGTGGGCTCGAGGGGGGCAGGCTGCTGACGTTCCGGACCGGCAGCCCCAGGCTTGGCCTGCGGCCTCAGGCCGAGGGGAACCAGAGCGCGAGCTCGCGCTCGGCGGACTCCGTGGAGTCCGAGGCGTGGACGAGGTTCTCCGACCCGGAGAGCGAGAGGTCGCCCCGGATGGTGCCGGGGGCAGCCTTGCGCCCGTCGGTGGCCCCGACAAGGCCCCGGACGACCGTGACAGCCTCGTCGCCGCTGAGCGTCATGGCGACCAGCGGGCCACCGGTGATGAACGCCCGCAGCTCCGGGTACCAGCCCTTCTCGGCGTGCTCGGCGTAGTGGGCGTCGGCCAGCGCTGCGTCGATCGTGCGCAGCTCCATGGCCTCGACGCGCAGGCCCTTGCGCTCGAAGCGGCCGAGCACCTCGCCCATGAGGCCGCGGCGGACGGTGTCGGGCTTGAGCAGGACGAGCGTGCGCTCGGGCATCGGGGCTCCTCGAGGGTGGTGGCGTTGACGCGGGACAGGGTACGGGGCAGGCTCATCGGCTCTGCTTGACCAGGCGGCTTGGGGCTTTGCTCGGCGTAGTGGCCGCACAAACGCCCGGCTCACCCACTTGACGTGATCATTCTGAGGGGCGGGCGGCCTGCTCGGCCTCGATCTTGCGACCCAGGCGCAAGGTCAGGAACCACAGCAGGGCGAAGATCGCCCCGAGGAAGAACATGGCCGGCACGACGAAGCCCAAGGCGATGGCCGCCAGCTGAACGACCCAGCCGAGCGGGTAGCCCCAGCCACGACCGAGCCCGCCCGCCGCCACCAGGCACAGCAGCACGATCGCCAACCCGACCGGCAGCGCGACCGTGGCCTCGACGTCGGACACCGACACGGCCACCGGGACTGCGAGCAGGATGACGATCGCCTGGATCGTGAGGACCGCCGCTGCAACTCCGCGCATGTCAGGAGCCTCGCAGGAGTCGGCGCGCCTCGCCTGCCGTGACCACCGAGCCGGTCACCAGCACCCCCGCCCCGCCGAGGACCTCGCCGCTGTCGGCCCGCTCCACGGCCAGCTCCAAGGCCCGGGACAGGTCGGGCTCCACGACGACTCGATCAGCGCCGAACACCTCGACCGCCACCGTGGCGAGGTCATCCGCCAGAAGGCAACGGGGCGAGGCGTTCTGGGTGATCACCACCTCGTCGAGCACCGGCTCGCACGCCCAGAGGATCCCGGCGACGTCCTTGTCGCTCAAGGCGGCGATCACGCCGACCAGGTGGTCGAAGGCGAAGGCCTCAGAGACGGCCTGCGCACTCGCCCGTGCCCCGGAGGGGTTGTGCGCGGCGTCCACGACGATCGTGGGGCTCCGGCGCACCACTTCCAGCCGTCCCGGTGAGGTCACCGATGCGAAAGCGGCCTGCACCACGTCCCCGTCCAGCGCCTGAGCACCGGCCCCGACGAAGGCCTCCACCGCGGCGAGGGCAAGCGCAGCGTTGCGCGCCTGATGGCGCCCGTGCAACGGCAGGAAGACCTCGCCGTAGGTTGCGGCCAGCCCCTGCAAGGCCACCACCTGCCCACCGACCGCCACCGCACGCTCGAGCACCCCGAAGTCGACGCCTTCCCGCCGCACCGGGGCGCCGAGGGTGGCCGCCCGACCCAGCAGGACCTCCTCGACCCTGGGGTCCTGCTCGGCCAGGACGACGACCGACCCCGCCTTGATGATCCCGGCCTTCTCCGTCGCGATGGCTGCCAGCTCCTCACCGAGGTAGTCCTGGTGGTCCAGGTCCACGGTGGAGATGGCCGCCACCGTCGCGTCGGCCACGTTGCTCGCGTCCCAGGCGCCCCCCATCCCCGTCTCCAGCACGGCGACAGCCACCGGCGCGTCGGCGAAGGCGCCGAACGCCATCGCCGTGACCACCTCGAAGTAGGACAGCGGGTGCTCCTGGGCGGCGTCGACGATCGGCAGGTACGGCGCGACGTCCTCGTAGGCGGCCGCGAACTGCTCCGGGGAGAGCGGGAGCCCGTCTACGCAGATGCGCTCGGTCACCGACTCCAGGTGCGGGCTGGTACTGCGCCCGGTCCGCAGGCCGAGCTCGGTCAGCAGCGCGTCGACCATTCGCGCCGTCGACGTCTTGCCGTTCGTGCCCGCAAGATGGATCACCGCGTATGCGCGTTGCGGGTCCCCGAGGAGCTCGCACAGGGCGCCGATGCGATCCAGGCTGGGCGCGATGCGATGCTCTGGCCAACGCCCGTTCAGCACCGCCTCGACGGCGAGGGCAGCGTCCTCGGCAGCAGGTGGGGTCACGACCGGGAGGATAGGGGGCCGGGCCAGGCGCCTACCATTCGCACTCATGGCGCCACACGTCCCGGACAAGCCCACCCTCGACGGCCTCGAAGCCCGGTGGGCGCAGACCTGGGAGTCCGACGGCACCTACCACTTCGACCGGACCCGGGCGCGCGAGGAGGTCTACTCGATCGACACCCCGCCGCCGACGGTGTCCGGCTCGCTGCACGTCGGCCACGTGTTCTCCTACACCCACACCGACCTCGTCGCCCGCTACCAGCGGATGCGCGGGAAGGCCGTGTTCTACCCCATGGGCTGGGACGACAACGGGCTGCCGACCGAGCGCCGGGTGCAGAACTACTTCGGTGTGCGCTGCGACCCGTCCCTGCCGTACGAGGCTGGGTTCGTCCCGCCGGACAAGCCCTCCACGAACCCCGCCCAGCAGGTGCCGGTGTCCCGCCGGACCTTCGTCGAGCTGTGCGAGCAGCTCACGACCGAGGACGAGCAGGTCTTCGAGGCACTCTGGAAGCAGCTCGGGCTCTCCATCGACTGGCGCCATACCTACCAGACCATCGACGCCCACGCCCGGGCCACGAGCCAGCGAGCGTTCCTGCGCAACCTCGCCCGCGGCGAGGCCTACCAGGCCGAGGCACCCACCCTCTGGGACATCACCTTCCGCACCGCCGTCGCCCAGGCCGAGCTGGAGGACCGGGAGCGACCCGGCGCCTACCACCGGATCGCCTTCCACCTCACCGACGCCGAGGCGCTGCAGCGCGACGACGCCCGCGTCTGGATCGAGACCACCCGGCCCGAGCTGATCCCAGCGTGCGTGGCACTGGTCGCCCACCCCGACGACGAGCGCTACCAGCCGTTGTTCGGCCGATCGGTGCGCTCACCGCTCTTCGACGTCGAGCTGCCCGTGCTCGCCCACCCGTTGGCCGAGCCGGACAAGGGCTCGGGCATCGCGATGATCTGCACCTTCGGCGACGTCACCGACGTCACCTGGTGGCGAGAGCTCGACCTGCCGACCCGCCCCGTCCTCGGCTGGGACGGTCGGCTGCTGCCGAGCACGCCGGGGTGGATCACCAGCGAGCAGGGCATCGGCGTCTACGGCGAGCTCGCCGGAACCACCACCCACACCGCCAAGGAGCGAATCGCCGCCAAGCTGCGCGAGTCGGGCGACCTCGACGGTGACCCGCGGCCGATCACCCACCCGGTGAAGTTCTACGAGAAGGGGGACAAGCCGCTCGAGATCGTCACCACCCGGCAGTGGTACATCCGCAACGGCGGTCGCGAGGAGGCCCTGCGCGAGGCGCTGGTGACGCGCGGGCAAGAGCTCGCCTGGCACCCCGGGTACATGCAGCACCGCTACGAGTCCTGGGTGTCCGGGCTCAACGGCGACTGGCTCATCAGCCGGCAGCGCTTCTTCGGCGTCGCGATCCCGCTCTGGTACCAGCTCGACGAGGACGGGCAGCCGCTGTGGGAGGACCCCATCGCTCCCGACGAGGCCGCGCTCCCGGTGGACCCCCAGGCCGACGTCCCGGCCGGGTACTCCGAGGACCAGCGCGGGGTCCCGGGCGGCTTCGTGGGGGACCCGGACGTCATGGACACCTGGGCCACCTCCTCACTCACCCCGCAGATCGCCGGTGGCTGGGAGCACGACGAGGACCTCTTCGCCCGCGTGTACCCGATGGACCTGCGTCCACAGGCACACGAGATCATCCGGACCTGGCTGTTCTCCTCCGTGGTGCGCGCGCACCTGGAGTTCGACGCGCTGCCGTGGAGCCATGCCGCGATCAGCGGCTGGATCCTCGACCCCGACCGCAAGAAGATGTCGAAGTCGAAGGGGAACGTGGTCACACCGGCCGACCTGCTGGACGAGCACGGCTCGGACGCGGTGCGCTACTGGGCGGCCAGCGGCCGCCCAGGCACGGACACCGCCTTCGACGTCGGCCAGATGAAGATCGGCCGACGGCTGGGCATCAAGATCCTCAACGCGTCGAAGTTCGTCCTGGGTCTCGGTGCCGCGCCGGCCGCGGCCGCCCTGGTCACGAACCCGTTGGACCAGGCCATGCTGGCCTCGCTCACCGAGGTGGTCCAGCGTGCCACCGGTGCGTTCGACCGCTACGACTACACCCGTGCGCTGGAGGCGACCGAGACGTTCTTCTGGACCTTCTGCGACGACTACCTCGAGCTGGTGAAGGACCGTGCCTACGGTGGCCGTGGGGAGGCCGAGGCCACCTCGGCCACAGCGGCGTTGGCGCTCGGGCTCTCCGTGCAGCTCCGGCTGTTCGCCCCCTTCCTGCCCTTCGCCACCGAGGAGGTCTGGTCCTGGTGGCAGGAAGGCTCGATCCACCGTGCGTCGTGGCCGCAGGCGAGCGAGCTGCAGGCGGCCGAGCACCGCGGCGACCCAGAGGTGCTGACCGCAGCGTCGGTCACGCTCTCGGCGCTGCGCAAGGCGAAGTCCGAACGCAAGCTGTCGATGCGCTCGGAGGTGGCATCGGCGTCGGTGACCGGCCCGACCGCCGAGGTGGCCCGCGCCCGGGCAGCCGTTGGGGACCTGCGAGCCGCCGGCCACGTCGTCGGTGACTTCGCCTTCGAGCCGGACGACTCGGCGGTGCTCCAGGTCCAGGTACTGCTGCCGGCTGGTACTCCGCCCAGCACGGACTGAGGCCGGTCGACGCCTCGGCGACCAGCACCGAGTGCGCCGACCAGCCTTCGGTCAGCCCGCGACGTCCACGCGGCGGAGCCTGCGGCTCGCGACCAGCGTCAGCATCCCGAGCAGCACCAGCCCTGCGCCACCGGCGAGCATGCCGGGCAGCGCGGAGGCGCCGGTCTTCGGCGGCTGGGGCGGTTCCGGCGGGATGATCGGCGGCGGCGTGAAGGTGTTGGTGACGGTCACGCTCACCGGGTCGCCCTCACCGATCACCACAGAGCCGGGGTCGACCACACCGGGACCGTCCGCGCCTCCGTACGGTGCCAGCTCGGTCACGGTGCACTCGGCGCCGATCGGCAGGCCCTCCACGGTGACCGACGTCGCCGGCGGCGTGACCGTGGCTGACTGGGCTGGCAGATCGACCCCCAGGTAGGTGCAGGCGACCTCGAACTCGAACGCACCCGTCACCTGCGAGGCAGGACCGTCGATGACCTTCTCGATGACGAGGCTGCCGACCTCGAAGGTGTTCGTGACCGTCACCTCGACCGGCCCGTCTCCCTCACCGACGGTCACGGTGGCGGGTTCGACCGTCACCGAGCTGGCCCCACTCGACTCCGTCTCGGTGATCACACAGCGCGATCCAGTCGGCAACGGGCCCACCGACCCTGCCAGCTCGTCCGGGGTGGTGAGGGTCACCAGCAGGGGGTCGAATCCCGGGATCTCGCCGGTCGACGGATGCCCATCAGGATAGGCACACGTCACCGAGACGGTGAAGGCAGTACCGGGCGGCACGAACGCCTCGCCCGGGCCGGCGATGACCTTGGTCACCGGGAAGGACGCCACCGGGTAGCTGTTGGTCACCTCCACCACCTCGACGTCCTGGTCGCCTTCGGCGACGACCACCTCGCCGGGACTGACGGTCGATGAGCCCGCGCCTGCCGAGTCGGTCTCCTCCACCGCACAGGTCGTCCCCACGGGCAGGGAGCCCGCCGGAGGGATGGTCTGTGTCTCCCCGTCGGTCAGGGTGACCACGTACGGCTCCGGGTCCGAACCGGGGAAGTCCACCGGCAGGGTGCACGTGGCGGTCACCTCGTACGCCGTGTCGGTCGGCACGAAGGTTGCGCCCCCACCGACCACCCGCTTGATGACCGGGAACGTCCCCGCCGGATAGGTGTTCGTGGCGGTGACGATCGCCGACGGGCTCTCCTCGTCGATCGTTACCTGCGCGCTGGTACCCCCGCCCGGTTCGAAGGTGACGCTGTCCGCCCCGTTGAGGTCCGGTTCGCTGAGTGCGCACTCGGTCCCGAAGGGCAGCCCCGTCAACGACTCGGACAAGTCGTCCGGGTACGTGAGGACGACATCGAGGGGGTAGCCAGGCAATTGCAGGTCGGCGAACACGCAGTCGACGTTGATCGTGTACTCCGCCCCCTGCTCGAGCAGCCCACTCGGGTCCACGACCGCCTTCTCGACCATCAACGAACCGACTTCGAAGGTGTTCGTGATGGTGACGTCCACCGTGACCGGGTCTCCGGGTCCCTCGACGACCACTGTCTGGCTCGTTGGCTCGAAGGTCGCGCCCTGGCTCTCCGCCTCCGTGATCGTGCATTCGCTGCCGACGATGAGGCCCGACACCAGCCCCGGTGAACCCACCCCGAACGGCACGTCGCCGGAGTAGATGCTCTCCCCGTCGAAGGTGCACTCCACGAAGGCCGTGAAGATCTGCCCCGGCGGGACCAGGGCGTCCTCCGGCTGCACGTCCTTGAAGATGCGCAGAACGGCGGGGTCGAACACGTTGCGGACGGTGACCGAGACTGGCTGCTGCAGGTCTTCCGTGACCGTGACCACCCCAGACTGACCCGTCGGGTCGTCCGGTCCCGCCGGCGGGTCGAACTCCACGGAGGTCGCACCCCCGTCGTCGGTCTCGGTCACGAAGCACTCGGTGCCGATCGGCAGCCCGGTCAGCGTCTCGGACAACTGGTCGGGCGTCCTGAGGGTGACATCCAGGGGGTACCCGGGCAGAGCGCTGCCCTGGAAGGTGCACGCCACGACCGCCGTGAACTCGACGCCGTCTGGCACTGCCCCGGCGGCCCCACCCGCGACGTCCTTCTTCAGCAGGAGCTGACCGGCCGGGATCTCGTTGACGAACGTGACCTCCTTGACGACGGGGTCAGGTGGTGGGTCGAGGACGACCGTCTGTGGCGGCGGAGTCGGAGCGCCGTTCGTCTCCGTCTCAGTGATCGTGCAGGTCGCGCCCTCCGGTTGGTTGGTCACCGCACCAGGGTTGTCGACGCTGAAGGTGACGGCCCCGTCGAACGTGGTCCGCCCCTCGAACGTGCAGACCACGCCGGCCTCGAACTCGGTGTCGGAGGGGAGCAGCGCGGCTCCCGGGCCGGTCAGCTCCTTCTTGATCAAGAGGGCTGCCGGGTTGAAGGTGTTGGTGACCGTCACCTGCACCGGGTCGGGCTCCTCGGCGGAGTCCGCGATCGTGATCAGACCCTCGGTACCACCGGGCGGGGAGACGTCGACCGGCTGCGCACCGTTGGTCTCCGTCTCGACCACCGAGCAGGTCGACCCGACCGGCAGCGGGCCGAACTCCGTGGGGATCCCCGGCTGCCCGGGCGGGCCGGACTCGATGGCCAACTCCCGCGGGCTGTAGCCGGGGACGTCACCCCGCGCTGGGAAACCGGGCGGGAACGCGCAGGAGACCTCGACGAGGAACACCGTCCCCTCAGGAGCCAGCTGGCCCGCCAAGGGACCCGTGGCCACCTTGACAACCTCGCCATAGCCCACGGGATACGTGTTGGTGACCGTCACGTCGACACGCTCGTCACCCTCGGCGACGGTGACGGTCCTCGGGTCGATCTCGACGGACCCGGCGCCGTTCGGGTCGGGCTCGGAGATGGTGCACTCGGACCCGACTGGCAGCGGTCCCACCATGGCCGTCCGGTCATCCGGCGCGGACGGCGCCTTCAGCACGACCGTCAGTGGGTCGAACCCTGGGATCGGTCCTGAGTCAGGGAAGTCACTCGGGTAGCTGCAGGAGACCTCCACCGTGTACTCGGTGTCGATGGGGACGAAGTTCGCACCGAGCCCGGCGACGACCTTGGTCACCGAGAACGTACCGACCTCGTAGGTGTTGGTGACGACCACCCCTGTGGTCTGTGACCCCTCTTCCACGGTCACGGTGTCGGGCACCACGGTCGATGACCCGGCGCCACCGTCATCAGTCTCGTCGATCGTGCAGGTGGCGCCCACGGGCAACGGTCCAACGATCGCCGATGCGTCCCCCGCGGGTGCGGACAGGATCAGCTCGAGCGGGTCGAAGCCGGGGATGGCACCCGTGGCCGGGAACCCCTCCGGGTACTCGCAGGAGACCTCGAGGACGTAGTCGGTCTCTGCCGGCAGGAACTGCCCGCCGGGCCCGGCCACCTCCTTGGTCACCAGGAAGGTCCCTACCAGGTACTCGTTCGTGACGATCACCTCGGCGCTCACGTCGTCCTCGTCGATCGTGACCGTGTTGCTGGGTGTGAAGGTGACACCCTGCGCACCGTTGAGATCAGGTTCGGACAGCACGCACTCTGTCCCGTAGGGCAGCCCCGTCAACGTCTCCGACAGGTCGTCCTGTGTCGTCAGCACGACGTCTTCGGGGTAGCCGGGTAGCGCACTCCCGTCGAAGGTGCACGCGACGTTGATGGTGTACTCCACCCCAGGCGGCACGACCCCGGAGTCGGAGTCGTCGATCGCTTTGGTCACCGTGAGCTCGCCGGCCTCGAAGGTGTTGGTGATCGTCACGTCCACGAGAACGGGGTCATCAGGCCCGACCAGCTCGACCGTCTGGCTGGCAGGAGACCAGGTGGCACCTTGGCTGTCGGCCTCGGTGACCGTGCACTCCGTCCCGACGGGAAAGGCGACCGGCTGACCTGAGACGATCCCAGGGTCGTTCACGCCGAACTCCACCTGGTCGTCGAACGTCGTCTCGCCCAAGAAGGTGCACACGACGTCGGCGACGTAGACCGTGTCGGGCGGCACGAACGCCGCGCCTGGCCCGTCGACGACCTTGTTGATCCGCAACGCCGCTGGACGGTAGGTGTTGGAGGCGACGAACTGCACCGGCTCGGCCCCGGGCTCGGTGATCGTCACCGAGCCCGGGGTCACGCCGAACGGGTCGGCCCCGTTCTCGTCGCTCTCGACCGCCGTGCACTCCGACCCGACCGGGAGCGGCCCGAACTCGACAGCCGGACCCGGTTGTCCGACCGAGCCGGACTCGATCGTGAGCTCCAGCCCGTCGAAGCCGGGCACGGTTCCGGGGCCACCCGGGAAACCGTCCGGGTAGGTACAGGTCACCTCGACGGAGAACTCGGTTCCCTCAGGCGCGAGCTCCCCGGCCAGCGGCCCGTCCACGATCTTCACGACCTCTCCGAAGCCGGCGGGGTACGTGTTCTCCACGACAATCTCGACCCCGTCGTCGTCCGGGATGCTGACCGAGCTCTGTGGCTGGATGTCCGAGCTGGCCCCGGCCGCGTCGGTCTCGGTGATGTCGCAGGTGGTCCCATCGATCAGTGGACCGACCGTGGCGGTCTCACCGTCGGTGAGGGCCAACGTGGTTGGGTACGAAACCCCCCCGAGCTGGTCTGCCGGCGTGCAGTCGACCTCGACGGTGTACTCGGTGTCGTCCGGCACGAGGCCGGTCTCGTCGTCGAGGGCCTTCGTGATCGTGAACCCACCGGCCTGGACGTTGCCGAACTCCACCGGCCCGGCCGGGGAGTCCCCGAGGAAGACTTCCTGTTCGCGACAGGTGACACCGCCGCCAGGCTCGGTGTTGAACCAGCCGTCCTGCAGGACCTCGCAGACGCGGTACGTCGCGGAGGACTCGGGGCTGAAGTCCAGCTGACGGAAGAGCACCTCGCCGTTCTCATCGGTCGCCAGCAGCCGCTCGCCCTGGTCGGGCTGGCTGTTGCCGTTGTCGTCAAGGAAGATCTCCCAGTCCTCCAGCGGAGGCTCCCCCTGGTCACGCACCCCGTTGCCGTTCTGGTCCTCGTACTTCACCGCCTGAAGCTGGGCGTCGCTATCCACCACGACGCAGGAGATGATCTCCTGGTCGGTGACGTCGGCCACGGTGAACCCGAAGTCGCCCTCATTCGTCAAGCGGTCAGCCGGAAGAGGCTGACCGCGCAGGAAGCAGCGGGCGTTCTTGCCCGCATCCTGCACGAGAACCGTGCTGTCCTCGTTGGGCGGCTCGCTGATAGTGACGTCGCGGGCGAGCTCGCCCTGTCCGAACGTCACCCGGAAGGTCAGTGGCTCGCCGTTGGGGCCCGTCGTCCCGCTGCGTGGTGTCACGTAGCGCTGGTCCGGATCTATCGAGAACGGCCAGTTGGGCTCCGGCGAGACTGTCGTGGCCGCGCCAAACGAAGGTGCGATCCGCTTCTGCACGTTGATGGTCCCACCGCAGCCGTTGAGGGCGATCTTGGTGAGAACGTCGGCGAGGTCGCCGAAGGTGGTGAGGTAGTAGTCGTCGTCTTTCACGGGACCGCTGATGTGCTGCAGGTTCAGCGGAGTGAGGCCGTCTCGCTCCCCGGACAGCCCGATGGCCACGATCCGCGTGCCGGTTGCTTTGACCCAGTTGGCCGAGTGCACGGCGCTCTCGACGTCGTAGTCGTTGATGTCACTGGTGGTGCTGGTGTCGCCCTCCCACGCAGTCGGATTGCCGTCGGTGAGCACGATGAGCACGTCGTACTGCTCGGCGGCGGCAACGCGGCGGAGGCCGGCGTCCCAGTTGGTACCGCCACTTGCACCGCTGAACCCGTTGATCCAGCCCTTGACCCGCGTTGCATCGGCAGGGTCGGCGATGGACACCAGGTTCGGACGGTTCTTGCTGTCCCCGTTGTTCTGCGGGGACTGAGTGGAGAACGTGAACAGGGCGATGTTCGTGGGAGTCCCGGTGAGGTCGTCGACGAACTCGTTCGCGGCCGACTTCACCAGGGGCAGGTTGCCGCCGATCGACCCCGAGAGGTCGAACAGCATGGCCACGTCGAGGCCGCACTTCTCCGCGGGCAGAGGGACGTTGTCCCGTGCGTCGGCCCACTGGTAGTCCGGGTCGGTGGGGCTGCTCCGGCGGTTGCCCCACGAGTCCTGGCCGGTGACGTTGCGGATCTCGGTCTCCGGCACGACGGTGACCGAGCCGGACCGGACGCCGACGTTCCAGCGGTAGGCACGCGGGGTCCCGCTGTCGAAGGCGCCACCGAGCGCCACCTGGTCGATCTTGCGCCAACCCGCCGGTGCGGCCGTCTCGACGACGACGTAGCGAGGACCGAGAGCCGAGTCGACGTGTAGGTCGCAGAGCCCCGCAGCGTCGGTGGTGCAGGTCGCCACCGGGGCACCGCTCGGCACCGAGTTCGTCTGGCTGCTGCCTCGTGCGTAGGCGGCGAATTCCGCCCCGGGCAGCCCCGTCGCCGGGTTGTCCCGGCAGTTGCTGGTCGTCGTGGTCGGCGAGCACCCGGCCGACTCGCGGTCGCCACCCTTGAACACGCGGATGGTGGCGTCTCCAACGGCCTGGGGCGCCCCCACACGCTGGCGGCGGGGCCGGGCAGTGCCGGCGGCGGAGTCCGTCTTCACGTCGGCGTCAGCCGTCGGGTCCCCGCCACCGGCGGCGTCCTCAGGCGGTTCCGCGGGACCGTCTTCCGACGCGTTCGTGCTCGTCGGGCCCGAACGAGGCTCCCCCGTCGGTTCCGTGGAACCGGACCTCGCGGACCCATCCGCGGCGTCTTGCTCCGCCTGGGCTGCGGCCTCGTCGGGCTCGGCCTCGACAGCCTCGTCGGCTTGGGCCGCGACCTCGGCCGACTCCACGGGCTCGTCGGCCGCGCTGGCCGGTGGGAACGCCAGGGCCGGCGCGAGGAGCAGCGCGGCGCCCAAGGCAGCGATGACGCGCGACCTCGACAGGGAGATCAGACTTCGACGATCCACGGTCCGCGACTATTCCACACGCCTCGTCCCCGTGATCATCCTATGGGTTCTTCACCAAGGCCCGGGGGCGGGCACAGCCAGGACATGGCCGCTCAGGCGCTCTTCTCCCGCGGCGGCTTGCGGCGGCGAGTGGAGTCCTTCGTGCGCGGCACGATCGTCGGGTTGACGTGCTCGCGGACCACCTCGTCGGTCACGACGACACGTTCGATGTCGTCGCGCGAGGGCACGTCGTACATGACATGCAGCAGGACCTCCTCGAGGATGGCGCGCAGCCCGCGTGCGCCGGTCCCGCGGACCATGGCGAGATCGGCGACGGCGTTCACCGCCTCGTCGGTGAACTCCAGCTCGACCCCGTCCATCTCGAAGAGCCGGTGGTACTGACGCAGCAGCGCGTTGCGCGGCTCGGTGAGGATCCGCACGAGGGCTTCCCGGTCGAGCTCAGCGACGGTGGTGATGACCGGCAGGCGGCCGATGAACTCCGGGATCAGGCCGAACTTCAGCAGATCCTCGGGCATGACGTCGGCCAGCAGGCCAGACACGTCCCGCTCGTCCTTGCCCCGGACGTCGGCGCCGAAGCCGAGGCCTCGTCGTCCGACTCGCTGCTCGATGATCCCGTCGAGGCCGGCGAAGGCGCCGCCCACGATGAACAGCACGTTCGTGGTGTCGATCTGGATGAACTCCTGGTGCGGGTGCTTGCGGCCACCCTGAGGCGGCACGCTCGCCTGCGTGCCCTCGAGGATCTTCAGCAGCGCCTGCTGGACACCCTCGCCGGAGACGTCCCGGGTGATCGACGGGTTCTCGCTCTTTCGGGCGACCTTGTCGACCTCGTCGATGTAGATGATGCCCGTCTGCGCTCGCTTGACGTCGTAGTCAGCAGCCTGGATGAGCTTGAGGAGGATGTTCTCCACGTCCTCGCCGACGTAGCCGGCCTCGGTGAGCGCCGTGGCGTCGGCGATCGCGAACGGGACGTTGAGGAGCTTGGCGAGCGTCTGGGCCAGGTAGGTCTTCCCGCACCCGGTCGGGCCGACGAGCAGGATGTTGGACTTGGCGAGCTCGACCGAGGGCTCCTTGCTGGGCCGCTCGACCTGGTCCTGGCGGATCCGCTTGTAGTGGTTGTAGACCGCGACGGAGAGCGCCTTCTTCGCCGGCTCCTGGCCGATGACGTACTGCTCCAGGAACTCGTAGATCTCCTGCGGCTTCGGGAGCCGGTCGGGCGCGGCGTCGCTCGTCTCGTGCAGCTCCTCCTCGATGATCTCGTTGCAGAGATCGATGCACTCGTCACAGATGTAGACGCCGGGGCCGGCGATCAGCTTTCGGACCTGCTTCTGGCTCTTGCCACAGAAGGAGCACTTGAGCAGGTCACCGCTCTCACCGATGCGTGCCAACGTGCCCTCCCCAGCCCGAACGTCCCAGCAAGGTCAGCACGCTACCCCGGCCGGGGCGACACGGCACGGGCGAGCGCATCATCGGCGGGGCGTGTCGCCACGGCCTCGGCCGGTGGGCCTAGCGCCCACCGCCCTTGCGGGACTCGATGACCGAGTCCACCAGGCCGTACTCCACTGCCTCGTGCGCGGTGAGGATCTTGTCCCGCTCGATGTCCTCGCGCACCTGCTCGATGGACCGGGAGGAGTGCTGGGCCAGCAGCTCTTCGAGCAGCCCCCGCATCCGCAGGATCTCGTTGGCCTGGATCTCGATGTCGCTCGCCTGTCCGTACCCCCCCTCGGTGTAGGGCTGGTGGATGAGGATGCGGGCATTGGGCAGGGCGATCCGCTTGCCCTCCGCCCCGGCAGCCAGCAGGACCGCCGCAGCCGAGGCCGCCTGCCCCATGCAGACGGTCCGGACGTCGGGCTTGACGTACTGCATGGTGTCGTAGATGGCCGTCAGTGCCGTGAACGAGCCGCCCGGGGAGTTGATGTAGATCTCGATGTCCCGGTCGGGGTCCATCGACTCCAGGCAGATGAGCTGGGACATCACCGCGTTGGCGACGTCGTCACTGATCGGCGTGCCCAGGAAGATGATCCGCTCCTCGAACAGCTTGGCGAACGGGTCGATGCGGCGCATGCCGTAGGAGGTGCGCTCCTCCCACTGCGGGATGTGGTACGTCATGGTGGCGCCCTTCGTTGGTGAGTGGGTCAGGAGATCTGAGCAGCGGAGCGCACGACGTGGTCCACGAAGCCGTACTCCAGGGCCTGGTCCGAGGTGAACCAGCGGTCCCGGTCGGAGTCCAGGGTGATCTGCTCGAGGGTCTGGCCGGTGTGCTGCGCGATGAGCTCGGCCATCTGCTTCTTGATGAAGATCATCTGCTCGGCCTGGATCTTGATGTCGCTGGCCGAGCCGCCAAGGCCACCACTCGGCTGGTGCATCATGATGCGCGCGTGCGGGAGTGCGTAGCGCTTGCCCTTCGCGCCCGCTGCCAGCAGGAACTGGCCCATCGAGGCGGCCAGACCCATCGCCACGGTGGCCACGTCGTTGCCGACGTACTGCATCGTGTCGTAGATCGCCATGCCAGCGGTCACCGAGCCGCCAGGGGAGTTGATGTAGAGGTAGATGTCCTTGTCGGGATCCTCTGCGGCCAGCAGCAGCATCTGTGCGCAGATGGCGTTGGCGTTCTCGTCCCGGACCTCAGAGCCGAGGAAGATGATCCGCTCGCGCAGCAGACGGTTGTAGACGTTGTCGTCGAAGCCGCTCGGCGCTGCCGGGGAGGGGGCGCGAAGCTCCGGTCCGAGGCCGTCGGAGACGGGGAGTGGCGAGGTCGGCGTCTGGTCGGGGCGCAGCGAGTCGGGACGCATCAGGGCTCCTGGCGGGTCGGTCGAGTTCGTCGTGCAACCGGTGCGATCACCGGTCCACCGACCCTAACCAAGGGCCTGCGCGGATTGCTCCGCCAAGGGGCTGCCGTTCGCTGACGGCGCAGGTGCCCCGCCTGCTCAGGCCTGAGCAGGGGTCTCCTTGCCGGCTTCCGGGTCGGCGTCCTCGTCGTCCTCGGCGTCATCGTCGAAGCCGACGACCTCGACGTCGTCCACCGAGACGCCGGCGACGACATCCGCCGCCACCGCGTCGGGGTCGGCGAGCGTGCCGTCCTCCTGCAGACGCGAAAGGTCGACCGAGTCCCCGGAGGCGTCGGTGACGGTGGCCTGCTCGACCACCAGCGCCAGCGCCTTCCCGCGAGCAACCTCGGCGACGATGCCCTGCACCGAGCCAGACTGCACGACCTGCTCGGCGAACTCGTTCGGGCTCATGCCCATCTGCTGCGAACGCTCGACGAGGTACTGCGTCAGTTCCTCCTGGGACACCTGGACCTCGGTGGCCTTGACGACCTCGTCGAGGAGCAGCTGCGTGCGGAGCATCGTGCGGACCTCCTCGACGAACTCCGCACGGTGCTCGTCGTCGCCGTGGCCGTCCTCGAAGTGCTGCTCCACCTGAGCCTCGACCACACCTTCGGGTACCGGGAAGTCGACGCTCTCGAGCAAGGCGTCGAGAGTCCGGTCGCGCGCCTGCACGGCCTGCTCGAGCCGGCGAACCCGCACCAGCTGCTCGCGAACGTCCTCACGGAGCTCAGCGACGGTGTCGAACTCGCTCGCCAGCTGCGCGAACTCGTCGTCCAGCTCCGGCAGCTCCTGCTCGCGCACGGCTCCGAGCGTGACGGTGACGTCGGCCTCCTCGCCCTCGGCTGTGCCGAGCAGCATCGTGCTGAAGGTGGCCGACTCCCCGGCCGAGAGGCCCTGCAGCGCCTCGTCCAAGCCGTCGACCATCGTGCCGCTGCCGACCTCGTAGGTGAGACCCGTCGCTTGCGCGGCCTCGATCGGCTCACCGTCGTGGCTGGCAGCCAGATCGATGACGACGTGGTCGCCGTCGGCGGCGGCCCGTTCGACAGCGATGAGGGTGGCGAACCGCGAGCGCAGCTGCTCGACCTGCTCCTCGACGTCCTCCTCGGTGACCTCGACGTCGTCGACGGACACCGCGATGGCCGAGTACTCGGGCAAGGTGATCTCCGGTCGGATATCGACCTCGGCCGTGAACGTGAGCATCGCACCGTCGTCGATGTCGGTGACGTCGACCTCCGGCGAACCCATCGGGCGCAGCTCGTGCTCGTCGACGGCCTGGGAGTACAGCCGCGGGAGGGCAGCATTGACCGCCTCCTCCAGCACGACCCCACGACCGAACCGCTGGTCGATGACACGCGCCGGGACCTTGCCGCGCCGGAAGCCGGGGATGTTCACCTGGCTGGCGATGTTCTTGTAGGCCGCGTCGATGTCGGGCTGGATCTCCTCGAACGGGACCTCTGAGAGCACCTTGACGCGGGTGGCGTTGATGGGCTCGACGGTGCTCTTCACGCTGGACGACTCCTGGCTGGGCTGATCGGCTCGGACGGCGCCGCTCGGGATGAGCGGTGCTGCGGTCGGGGCGGGGAGACTCGAACTCCCGATCTCCTGCTCCCAAAGCAGGCGCGCTAGCCACTACGCCACGCCCCGCGGGACCACGGCAGTCTAGGTGACGCCAGGAGGTAGCCTGGGTGGCGGTTCGACCAGCCTGGCTGGACGAGCATGCGGGTGTAGCTCAATGGTAGAGCCCCAGCCTTCCAAGCTGGCCATGCCGGTTCGATCCCGGTCACCCGCTCCGTGAATCACCCCAGGTCACGACCTGGTAGGCCACTTCGGCGGACACCGGTTACAGCCGCGCGTGCCCTAGCCGTGCCCGAAGTGGCGCAAGAACCTGACGACGACTTCTCGGCGAAGATCACCGTGGGGACCAGGGCAGCCGGGTCGGCGGACAGGGCCATCGCCTGCGCGAGGTGGTCAGCCGCCGTCTCCGGGCCGTCGAGCTCCAAGGCGACCGCGGCACGGATCTGCAGCGCGCGGGCCCGCAGCGTCGGGTCTTCGGCGAGCCCGAGCGCGGTGTCGGCCAGGGCCATCGCCTCGGTCGGCCGATCGAGCGCGAGGAGTGCCGTCGCGGCATCAACGCGTCGGGTCGCCCGCGTGTCCGCGGTCGCGTCCTGCTCGAGCCCGATCGCGGCTTCCAGCAGCGAGAGGGCGTTGTCGGGAGCGCCTCGCTGCGACAACCACCGGGCGGTCGCGTCGCCTCGACCGCGACCGCCTCGTCGGGACCTCGGGCGGCCCCGACCAGGTGCCAGACCCGTTCCTCGCGCTCGACGATGACCGCCGCAGCGCGGGCGTGCAGGTCGCGGCGTACGGCTGGGGCGATGAGGTCGTGGACGGCGGCCGCCAGCAGCGGGTGGCGGAAGGCCCACAGGCCGTCGCGCAGCTCGAGGACGCCGGCAGCCTCGGCGTCGTCGAGTCCGGCATCGGCCGTGTCGCGCCCGAGGATGCCGTGCAGTGTTCGCGTGGTGGGACGGCCCACCATGCAGGTGAGCCGGCACACGATCAGGCCGTGGTCCGACAGCCCGCGAAGCCGCGAGCCCGCGATGTCGCGCAACGAACGGGGGAGCGGGTTGCGACCGCCCGTTACCGGAGGGTCGAGGAGGCTACGAGCAAGTTCCAGCGCGACGAAGGGGTTGGCACCCGATCCGTCGACCGCGGCGGCCGCCACCTCGGGCGGGACGGGTCCGATGCGTCGCAGCATCCGCATCAGGTCGGTCTCGGGTAACGGCCCGAGGACCATGGCGCGAGCGTCGAGCCGCCTCGGGTCCGGGTCTGCCGGCGACGTGCGTTCGGAGAGTCCGAGGCGCTGGGTGGCAAGCAGTCGCACTGGCTGCTCGCCGCACCGCGACAGCGCGAAGTCCAGCACCCTCGCGGATGAGGCATCCGACCACTGCCGGTCGTCGATCGCGAGGAGGACGGGTCGCACGGTCGCGGCGGAGCGCAGCAGCTCGAGGAAGGCGGCGGCGACGCCACGCCAGGTCCGGGGGCCTGGCGGTGCGACGCCGGTGCGGACGGCGTCGAGCAGATCGCGCTGCACCTCGGGCAGCGCCGCGAACTCCTCGGGCTCCGCGGTGATCAGGTCGTCGAGCAGGTCGGCGAGGACCAGGAGGGCGAGCCGCGACTCCGGCCGCGACGGCCTGGATACCGCCACCGTCGTTCCGAGCGCCTCCGCGTGCCGGAGGAGTGCGAACCACAGCGTCGTCTTGCCCATGCCTGGCTCGCCCAGGATGAGCATCGCGTGCGGTGTCGCATCGACCGAGACCAGCCAACGGCGCAGCGATGTGAGCTCGCGGCGTCGGCCGACGAGCTCCACCCGTGCAGCCCTGAAACCCGGCATCCCCACCGTCCGAGTCCGCCTCCTCCGGCAATGTACCGAGGATTCCACGATGCGCGCCGGGGCATCGGGGCCATTGGCTGGCACCACACCGTTCTCACCAGGAGGTCAGCCATGAACCACGTCCACCCCGTACGCCGAGCGTCAGGCCGAGGACCGCTGCTGCTCTTCGCGACAGCCGTTCTCGCGCTACTGGGTCTTCTGCTCGCCCCGGCCGCCCAAGCGAACCGGCTGAGCGGTCCCCAGCTCGATCTGCTGGACCCGCCCGCGACATTCGCCGCCAACTCGCCCTTCTTCATCAACCAAGGACTCTGCGGCGAGAACGCGGAGGAGCGGTCCGGGCTCCTGCGACCGACGTCGCGCTTCGAGCTGAGTCTCGACGGTCAGCCGGTACGGACCCGCCTCTACCTGGAAGCCTCTCAGCATCCCATCGAGAACCCGGCGTTCAGCCTGTGCAAGCAGTACTTGGCGGGCTTCGACGAGGGGCTGAGTGCCGGAACCCACCGGTTCGTCGGATGCTGGTTCTACCTGGGCGAGGACCTCGGCTGCGAGGCCATCGAGGTGAAGTTCGGCTGACCTGGCACCTCGATGACGTGGTGGGGTCGCGGTCGCAGCCCCACCACGCGCTCTCGCGCAGGTCGGCGTCCTGCTCCCTGTTGAGGCAGGACGGGCAGGCGAGCGATGTCGCGGGCGTCTTGGCGAAGTAACGAGACCTCCGTAGGACCCGGTTCCCTCCACCCCAACGGAGTGGACCTCACCGAAGCCGGTCAGGAACACGAGCAGGTCGCGGGAGCCGGCCGGTGCGGTCGGGAACGCCATCGTGCCGAGCACTTTGCCGAGCTGGTCGCACGCGGGGGCGACGTGGATGTCGGCGTGGGTGTCGACACCGCCGATGACAATCTCCGAGGCCAATGTCACGGTAGTCATGCCAGTCCCCTCAATGCAGATGAGTAGGTCAGGCACACACAAGCTGGCGGTCGGACAGGACCGGGTTGGGTCTCTTGACCAGGCTCCTACGAGGTCACTTCCACCGGCCGGTGAGTGCAAGGGTGGCTCCCGCCCGGCGGACGGATCACTTCAGAGGCAACCCCAGAGGGCGCCGGCCGATGGCAGAGTCAGACCGGGCGGGAACACACCCCGATCTAACCTTCCTGCCGATTGAGCTCGCCCAACAAGTCCGCGCGATGTGGCCGTGGACGATTGCCCTCGCCCAGCTCAGCAGACTAATATTCTGGTCTATGAGTACCCTTCCCTTGTCCGAAGTCAAGGCGCGCCTCTCGGAGATCGCCGACGAGGTCGACCGGACGCACGATCGCGTCCACGTCACTCGGAACGGCCGCGAGTACGTGGTGCTCCTCTCGGCTGAGGATCTGGAGTCCCTCGAGGCGACCATCGAGCTCTTGCGGGACGACGCCGGGATGGAACGGATTCGCGCCGCTGATGCTGCCGCCGCGACAGGCGACGTGACCACCGGGGCGGACATGGCGGCGCTCATGGACGAACGCCGGCAGCGCGAGCACCGTGACGGCTGAACCGCCGGATGACTTCCCGTACGCCATAGTCCTCGCGCCGGGGGCACGCAGAGCGCTCACTGAGACGCTTCCTCCCGCCGCGGCATTTGCGGCCTGGGAGTTCATCAGCGGGCCTCTCGGTGAAAGACCGCGCGTCGTCGGGGTTCCTCTGCGCGCGCCGTTCGAAGGGCTGTGGCGCGCCCGCCGCGGCGAGTACCGAGTCGCCTACCGCATCGACGACGCGAACCAGCGCGTGATCGTCCTCGACATCGATCACCGCCGAGACGCCTACCGGTCCTAACTTCCGAGTCGCCTTTCCCCGAGATCGCGTACTCGTCGTGCCCTTCGCGTGCCCCAAGCAGACGAACCTCGCTGGACGACCCTGGACGTCGATGTTCACGGGTACCGCTGTGGCCTGCGACGACGTACTCTGACGGATAGACGTGGATGGCTCGGAGGGTTCCTCCAAGCTGGCCATGCCGGTTCGATCCCGGTCACCCGCTCTCGGAATCTGCCGAGGTCATACGGCATTTCTGCCGCTTTGAGCGACCCTGGTCGGGGCACTGTGTCGGACCCGCGTGACCGGATGTGTCCAATCGCGGGCACGTCCGGGCTGACGAGCGCCGACCGGCCACGGTGCAGCAGCTGACGACCATCGCCGACGCCATGCCCGCCCGCTATCGGGCGGCGGTTCTCGTAGCCGCCTGGTCCGGGCTGCGCGGAGGTGAGCTGTTTGCGCTGCGCCGCCGCGACGTCGACACCGCCACGGGCACCATCCGGGTCGACCGCACCATGATCGAGCTGCCCACCAGCACCTCGCCCGATTCGCGCCCTCCAGCCCGGACGCGCTGCTGTTCACCGCCGCGACCGGACGTCCCGTCACCTGGGCCCAGCGGGCCACGCTGCTCGTCCGACCCAAGGCTGGCCGGCCCGACCTGACCTGGCGCGACCTGCGCCACACCGGCATGACCCTCGCCGCAGCCACGGGCGCCTCCCTGGTCCAGCTGCAGCTCCGCCTCGGCCAGTCGACCGTTGATCTACCAGCACGCCACCGACGACGCCGACCGGCTACTGGCCCCAGCCCTCAACGACGCCGCATCCGGACGCACCGCGACCGTGACCCCGCTGCGCCGGTCCGGTCGAGGCGTCTGCCGCGTCAGGGCAGGTCGGGGTCCGGATGGCGCGCGAGGTACCGCTCGGCCTCTCCTCGGTCGACCAGGCCCTCCTCCAGGAGCCATTCGACCGCACGGCGCCTCGCCCGCACATCACGAAACCCCTGATAGACCGCCACCAGATCCGGGTACTCCTCGAACAACTCATCCCGGAACCGGCGGAATGCGCCGCTCCCGCGAATCGCCCGCTCCAACCGGCGCGCCGCCCGCTCATCGCTGATCCGCTCGGCGAAGTCAGCCATGTCCCGGTACCAGACGGACGACGGCAGCGGATCGATCGCGACCAGTTGAGTCTCCTCGAGCTCGTCGCCGTCCAGGACGCCCTGCCCGTCCAGGCCGGTGTCCGAGGTCCAGATGTGCAACTCCCCCGTCGCCGGGTCGAGCAACCACCGGTGGTCGTAGTCGGTCTGGTCGGACAGCGCCTGCACGATCTCGTCGAGATCCACCTGGCCCAGCCTCAGCACACCGCGAGGCTAGATCGCGCAGCCACCGCCCCACCAGACTGACCGCCCAGGACGCGCTCCGAACGGCCCCCCTGCGAGGCAGAGCAGAAGCGCCCGACCCGCGGCAGAGGCGGGCGTTGCACGTGGGTACTACTTGCGCCGGTAGACGTCGGCTCGGTGTTCGATGGCGACGATCTCGACGGCTCGCTCGTCGTGATCGATGGCGTGGATGACGCGGTAGTCGCCGCGTCGTGAGGAGTGCAGGCCCGCCATCCCCAGCGAGAGGGGCTTGCCCACGCGCTGCGGGTTGGCGGCCAGCGTCGTGTAGACGAACTCCACGACGGCGGTGGCGACCTTCCCCGGGATGCGCCTCGTCCTTGCTCAGCGTCTGGGGAGGGGTGTGGGCTCGTTCGGCCAGGGCCTCACGGATGTCGGCGAGCAGGCTGTCGTTGCTGAGCACGTCGAGGGTCTCTTCGAGCGACTCGATGTCGTCGACGCTGAGCAGGACCGCCGCGGGGCGTCCGTGCTTGGTGATGATGACTCGGCCGTGCTCCCGCTCGATCTGGTCGACCACCTCGGACAGGCGATTCTTCACGTCCGCCAACGCCATCTGCTCCGACACCGACATAGCCGCAACTCTGGCCAAATTACCGACCAGCCACAACGCACGCGACGTCCGACTGTGCCGCTGTGAGGGCGATCATCAGCGGTGCTGGCCAACCTGGCGGATCCGGGTCGTGTGGCTCAGGGGGTGGGGTGTTCGGCTTCCTCGTTGAGGTCGACCAGATCTGCCCCGGTTGCTGCGAAGTCGTTCGGGTTGAACGTGTAGATGGGCAGTGCCCGGCTCACGGCGATCGCGGCGATCATGGCGTCGAATGCGCGCGCTCGAGGCTTCTGACCCGCTGCGCGTAGCGACGCGGCGATGGGGCCGCAGGCGCGAGCAGCCTCGGCGTCGAAGGGCAGCGGTTCACCGAAGTCGGTCTCAGCCTGCTGGAGGTGTCGTTGGCGAGCGGCTTGCTCGGAAGCGGTGGCAGCGACGAGCGGTCCGACGCTCAGCTCCGCCAACGTCACGGTTGTGATGACCGACTCGGCGGCCAGGCGCCGAGGATCGACCTCCCCCAGACGGATGACCGCGCTGGTGTCGAGGACCGCGCGATCGTGTGGCGCAGTGGTCACAGGGACTGGTCCAGGAGTGCGTCGATGTCGCCCCTCAGCGCGGTGGCGTCCAGCCGGGGAAGCCGTCGCCGGCGAGCCACCAGCTCTGCGGCAGACAGGCTTCGTCGTGGGAGGGGTCGTAGTTCGGCGACGGGGGTGCCGTCGCTCGTGATGGTGATGGTCTCTCCGCTTTGGACGCGTGCGAGCACATCACCTCCGTGATTGCGGATCTCGCGGACGGAGACCCGCTTCTCATCAGGGGTCGCAGTCATGCATCCAGCGTATCACCGGTGAGACGCTGGCCTGTCGAACGGCTGGCAGCCGGCGGTCGCGGGCGAGTGGCGCCTACGCATGCGCTGCCGACTAGGCGAATCTCGCAGACCCGAAGCGCGCCCGACTCGCGGCTGCGACGCGGGGCCCGGCGTGTCGCTCGGGTTGCGCGGCAACGTCCCGACCTGCCGATCAGCGGGCGCCGATTCTCGGTCCGACTGTCGACACTCGCCGTCTGTCGCAACACTCCCTCATGGTGGGGAGGGTTGAGCCCTCGTGGGTGTCTGTTGCCGCGGAGTGGTTGCGTGTCAGGCGACACTGTCGACTCTCTCGGCGTCGAGCAGCCACGTGTGAGTTGGGCCTTTGCCCTTGATGTCAATCACCCCACGCTCCCTGCACGCGAAGCTGTTCCCGAGCAGCGCACGGGTGAGGTCCGTGATCTGGATCTGGCCGGGGATGCCGTGGGACTCCATCCGTGAGGCGGTATTGACTGTGTCTCCCCACAAGTCGTAGAGGAATCGGCGGCGTCCGATCACCCCGGCCACGACCGGTCCGGAGTTGATCCCGATACGGAGCTCAACCGGCGTGTCCGTCGAGAGGTTGTAGGCAGCGAGCTCGGTGCGGGCGGCGAGGGCGAACTGGGCTAGCACCCGCGCATGATCCCCCCTCGGGGTGGGGATGCCGGAGGCGACCATGTACGCATCGCCGATCGTCTTGATCTTCTCCAACCCGAACTCATCGACCAGCCCGTCCAGCCGGGTGAAGATCTGATCCAGCAGCCGCACCACATCCCCGGGAGACAGCCGGGCCGACAGCATGGTGAACCCGACGAGATCGGCGAACAGCACCGAGGCGGCGTCGAACCGGTCGGCGATGATCTCCTCGCGGTCCTTCAAACGCTCCGCGATCGCGACCGGCAGCACGTTGTTGAGCAGCCGCTCGCTGCGCGCATGAGCCACCGCCAGTTCGGCGCTGCGTTCCTCCAGGGCGCGCCTGAGCTCGGCGGTGAGCACGGCCACCCCCGCCTGTGCGGCGAAACCCGTGAGCAGGTCGGCTGAGTATTGGTTGAACGGGTCCACTCTGGTCCGCCACACCGACAGCACCCCCACGACCGCGCCTGCGACGATCATCGGGGCCCCGATGATCGTGCGGAACTGGCCAAGCGCCTGCGCCTCACGCTGCGCGTACTGCGGGTCGGCCAACACGTCCTTGATCTGCTCGGTGTGGCGGGTGAGGGCGACCCGGCCGACGAGGCTGCCTCGACCCGTGGTGACCGGGTGAGTCTGCATGAAGGCCAGGTACTCCTGGCTCACGCCGGCGTGCCACGCCAACCGGAAACCGTCGGGCTCGGCCAGGAGCAACTGGGCCGCGTCACCACGGCACAGCCGCATCGCGCTGTCCACGACCGTGCGGAAGACGTCGTGGAAGTCCGAACTGGAGCGGCCCAGCGCCCGGAGGACTTTGTCAGTGGCTGCCAGGTGCTCCTGCGCTTGCCGGAGCTCTCGGCGCAGGGCGTCCGGTGAGAGCAGAACATGGGGGTCCCCGTCGTACATCGGCATCGCAACAACCCCTTCCGGCCCCCTGGACGAAGTGTGAGGCATAGAGCGACAGGGCCCCGCGGAGTGGTGGGCTTCGAGGTGATCCTCGGTGCCCTACCCGCCGCTGGCGATCGCGGCGTGGGTGCCAGTATCTGTCCCGTGTCAAGGAGTTGGCAGGATTCGGGCGATTGAAAGGCCGCGGTGGTGGGGTTGGCCATGCCCAGTGCAACTCCTTGGGCCGGTCGAAGGCGATGGTCCTGGAACGCAAGCGATCTAGGCGCGATCGTGCGCACCGACCACCCGCCTTGGTCGCCTGGAAGCGGGTCGCCCTTCGAAGCCGCCGACATCATCAGCCTTCGGTGCGGGACCGTCAGTGGTCGCTGATACGTTCCCGCAGACTCAAGGGAGTGCCATGTCGCGTGAGATGCTGAACGACCAGACCTGGTCCTCCGCCGAGTTCAAGTCGGCATTCGCGCCAGCGTCGGCCTCGATGACCTACGGCGGGGTGGCGGTCAAGACGGCTTCTTCCTCGTCGTGATCGGCGCGATGGCCGCGGTCGGCTGGGCGAACAGCGACACCTTCACCGGGCGAGGGTCCGGGTTGCTCTACCTGGTCGGATTCATCCTCCTCATCGCCCTGAGCATCGCGGCGGTCAACGACCCTCGTCTGGCGCTGGGCGCGGGGTTGCTGTAGCAGGGCGCGGCTGCGCGGGTTCCCAAGGCTGCGGAGTGGTATGCCGCGTTCGGGATCGTCTCCAGCATCGTGTGGATCTACCTCGAGGTGCTGCGGCTGCTGGCGCGCATCGCGGTCGCTCGCAACCGCTGAGGACTCGCCTCGCCGGCCGTCCGGCCCAGGTGCGTCGGTGGCGAGCTGCCCGGCTATGGGACGGCTTCGACCTCGACCGGTGCGTCGCGCCGCGGGGCCAGCATGACGGCCAGCGCGTAGGCGGCGTAGATCAGCAGCACGACCAACAGCTGGCCCCAGGAGCGCCCCGGAATGACCGCGAGCAAGATCAGCGCCATCAGCGCCCCGCCGCCGAGGAACCACCCGCGGTGGGTGGCGGCCAGGCTCGGGGTATGCCCGAGGGCGCTGCGCCCGGCTACCGCCACCGCGTTGTCGCCGGTGACGAACAGCAGGAAGGCAGCAGCCACCGCAAGGCCGGCCACCAGGACGATCCCACTCAGCAGCGAGCTGACCACCGTCTGGAACCCAGCCCCCACCGCTCCGGACAGGCCGGCCGTCTGCACCGCCCCCACCAGTGCCGACTGCAGCGGTTCCAGGGCGACAGCGACCAGCCCGAGCAGCAGGCCGGTGCCGACCACGATGACCAACGCCGTGCGCCCACGCCGTGGGGCGACCGCGATGGCGAGCCCGATGAGGACGGCCGCCACGAGTGGCGCCAGCCAGGTAGCGATCCTCGCGGTCTGGTACCAGGTCTGTGCGGTGGCCAGGTCATCCGAGGCGAACAGCGTGACCTGGCCGAAGTCGGCCGGGAGGTCGGTGCCGAGCTGTTGCTCCAGCGCCGCGACCGCCTGGTCGATGGTGTCCGGCGTCACCGTGGGAGCCGTGACGTCCCGGCCGAGCAGGTCCGAGATGAAGTCCGACCCCTCGGCCAGCAAGAGGTTCACCACGGGGGTGAGGTCGAGCACGACCACGCCGTCGGAGTTCTCGATCGCGGTCGTGTCCGATCCAGACAGGATGCCGATGCTGAGCTCGTGCCCAGCAGTCAGCGCGGCGTCCCAGGCCGACTCGAACCCGTCGGTCTGCACCAGCCGGGTTGCGCCCTGGGCCAGGTAGTTCTCCGCCGCGGAGGTGATGGGACCTGCCGCGACCGAGACCTCGTCCGGCAGCCGCTCCTGCAGCCGCCTCTGCAGCTGCAGCGCCTCGACCAGCTGTTCTGCCGCGGCATCCCCCACCGCGGCCGCCACCTCCGGCTGGTCGATCACCGCACCGACCCGTTCCACGAACAGGTCGGTGTTCGTCAGCGTCCGGAACGTCCACACCGACAGCAGCGAGAGCGTCGTCGCGACAACCGCGAGCACCGTGAGCACCCAGCCGATGACCGTCCGGATCCGGGCGGTTCGGGCGACACGCTCGGAGGCCAGCTGACGCTGGAGCGCCTGCACCTCGCGCTGCAACAGCTCCAGGTCGTCGGCTGTCGGCTGACTCATCCGCTCTCCTCCCCTTCCCGGCGGGGGACATCCGCCGGGATCGCGTCATCGTGCTCAAGCGTTCAGGATGCGCGCCTTCTGCTCGGCAAGCTCCTCATCGGTCAGCACACCGGCCGTGTGCAGCTGGGCCAGCTTCTCCAACTGCTCGATCATGTGGTCCGCGCTGGTTGCTGCCGGAGCCGGGTTCGGTGGGGGAGCCTCGTAGTACTGCGGCGGGAGGGCCTGCTGAGGCTGCTGGACCGCCGCCTGCTGGGCCCACCGATTGGCCTGTCGTTGTGAGACGCGGTTGGACACGGCGGTGGCGGTGCCCGCGACCACGGCAGTGCGAGCGACGCCTCGGAGCAGTCCTGGCATGTGCTAGCTCCTTCTCTTCCCGTTCACGATCGGCCGGCGGAGGGCTCAGCCTCGAGGGCGGCCAGGATCGCTTGGATCGGGATCCTGCCGAAGGCAACCAGCTGACCACCGGAACGGCGCATCGCCGCCGCGAATGGCGCAGCCCAGAGGTTCTCGTAGACCAGCACACCCGCCGAGCACCCCGGCTCGACGGCATTCGCCGCCTCCACCAGGTCCTCATCGCCGAGCAGGCCCGAGCTGGCGCCTTCGAAGACCGTCAGGTCGACTCCTTCCTGACCGAGCTCCTGCAGGCTCAGACCGACCACCGAGCCATCCTCGTCCTTGCGGATGAACACCAGGTCGAGCAGCCGGATGATCCCGCGGTCGACGAGGTCGACCAGCAGCGGCCAGCCTTCACCCGTCATTCGGTTGCCCGGGAACTCGACGACCAGGTAATCGATGGGGCCGGTCTCGTCGCCCGCGCCGTCTGCCTGCGCCGTCTCGGTCATCGGCACGTCACCTCCCACGACATGGCCTCCTGGACGCCGCCGGTCAGGACAGTGCCTTGGCCTTCAGGACGTCGAACTCCTGCTGACTGATGGCACCGGAGTCGAGCAGCTGCTTGGCCTGAGCCACCTGCTCGGTCGGCGTGGCAGAGCTGTCCGAGGCGACGCCGCGGATGTACTCGGCCTGCGCGGCCTGGTACTCCTGGGCCTGCTTCACCGACCGCTCGGCCATCCCGTTGCCGCGCGCGATGAGGTACACCAGCGCGCCGAAGAGGGGCAGGACGACGAGGAAGACGCACCACAGGGCCTTTCCCCAGCCGCCGAGCTCTCGGTCGCGGAAGATGTCCGCGAAGATCGAGAACAGCATCATGAGGTATGCGAAGAAGAAGAAGCTGGCGACGATCAGCCAGAAGAACTCCCAGAAGTTCACCGAACTCCCCTTGTCAGTAGTGGGACCTGGCGACACTCCCACACCCGCGCGGCGAGGACATCACCCTAGCGGGATGATCCGCCGGCGGCCTCGCCACGCCATGCCTGGTGGTGGCCGACCCCACAACCCGACAGGCCGCCTCTCGCGCGTCCTCGGGGTGGCAGAGTCCTCGTGTCGCGATCAGCAATGGAGGAGCCCATGTCCACGGTCCTGGCCGTCAACGTCCTGATCCTCGTTGCTGCCGGCGTGCTCGCCGCTGTCGGAGTGCTGGCCGTCCGGCGACTGGTACCCGGAGTCTCGCGCGTCGACCCGGGCCCTTGGTCGTCCACGCTGTCCTACGTCGCCACCGCCTACGGCGTCGTGGTCGGCTTCTCGATCCTCTTCCTGTTCGGCGGGTTCGCCGACGCACGCCACTCCGTTGGTGACGAAGCCACCTCCATCGGCACTGCCTTCGAGGAGACCAGTGTGTTCGGACAGGAAGCGCTGCCGGTCCAGCAGGCCCTCATCTGCTACGCCGATGCCGTCACGACCTTCGACTGGCCCGCCATGCAGCAACGACAGGCGGCACCTGAGGTGGACAGTGCCTACAGCGACCTCGTGCACGCACTGGAGTCGGTGGACGCTCCCCTGTCGGGCACCTTCGGGCCGGCGGTGGCGACGAACGTCGTCGTGCAGGTCGGCAACATCTCGACCGCCCGCGAGGCACGGCTGGTGACGGCTCGCACCCAGCTGCCCGTCCTGCTGTGGGGGCTGCTGCTCGGCGGCGGGGTCCTGGTCACCGTGCTCATCTCCGTCGTGACCATGCCCGCCACGCCCCGGGCGCAGGCCTTGCTCGTCGGTCTGGCCACCGCGTTCACCGCCATCTTGGTGCTCCTCGTCTTCGCGCTGAACAACCCGTACGCGCCCGGGCAAGGCCGGGTCTCGCCCGCGCTCATCGCAGACACGGCCGTCCAGATGACAGCTGAGCTGCCCTCCGGGGCGGACGCGTCGTGCCTTGCGCGGTAGGCGAGGTCAGCGGCTCTTGGGCCTGCGGAGCAGCCGACTCATGAACACGACGACCAGGAACCCCGCGATCCCGAGAAAAGCGAAGAAGCCGACCTGAGAGGCGATGGCAAGTCGTTCGTCGGCGGCGTCGGCGAAGACCTGCGACGCCAGCGCAGTCCCCACCAGGCCCCCGGCGACGAGCACCGCGACGACGAAGGTCGCCACGATGGCCCGCAGCTCCGAGGTCTGGCGATCGAGCGACGACGTGTCCAGGTGGACGGTGACCTTGCCCTTCTTCAGCTGGTTCTGCCACGAGAGCAGCCCGCGCAGGTACTCAGGCGCCGCCTGGACCGCCTCCCCCAGCACACGCGAACCCTCACGCTTGGCCAGCTCGGTGACCAGGTCACCGCTCAGGGCCTCCTCGCCGAGCTCCTTGGCTGCCTGCAAGGCAGCCTCGGTGAAGGTCCGCCCAGCAGGGGCGAGCGGGGTGAAGAACGCCGATGCCTGCATCATCGCCTTGAGCGCCAACGTCAGCTGGGGATCCAACCGGTACCCGTTGTCGCGTAGCACCGAGAAGCCGGCGTTCAGGACCGGCTTGATGTCGGTCGTCCCCGTGCCGAGGTAGCGAGCCATCTTGCGCTCGAAGTCCTTGTCGAATCGGCTGTCGTCGATGTCGTCCCGCAACGGCACGCTCAGGCTGCGCAGCTGACGTCCCATCGCGGTGACGTCGCCGCTGACGAACGTCCACAGCAGCACGCCCAGGTTGGCCCGCTGGACGAGTGTGATCTGCCCGACCATCCCCGAGTCCAGGAAGGTGACCACGCCGGTCTCCAGGTTGACCAGCAAGTTGCCGGGGTGCGGATCGGCGTGGAAGAACCCATCGATGATGAGCATCTTGATGGCCGCCCGCAGGGCCGCGTCACCGACCGCCTCGAGGTCCAGACCGGCAGCGCGCATGGCCTCGACGTCGGAGATCTTGACGCCGGCGATGAACTCCTGGGTCAGCACCCGCTTGCTCGACAGCGACCGATCGATCGTGGGGATGTGGACGCCGCGGATCTCCGCGAGGTTGGCGGCCAAGCGCGTCATGTTGTACGCCTCGCCGTAGTAGTCCAGCTCGTCCTGCAGCGTGCTGCCGAACTCCTCCAGCATGGAGGCCAGCCCGATCTCTCGCGCTGCGGCGCTGCGACGCTCGGCGTAGGAGCCCATCAGGCGGATGATGCCGAGATCGGCTTTGACCTGGCGGTCCAGGTCAGGTCGCTGCACCTTGACGACGACGTCGCGGCCGTCGTGCAGCGTCGCGCGGTGCACCTGGCCCAGCGAAGCCGCAGCGAGCGGCGTGCGGGCGAAGCTGGCGAAGACCTCCTCGGGAGGCGAGCCGAGCTCGTCGAGGACGACCTGACGAGCCACCTCGTACGGCACCGGGGGGACCTCGTTCTGCAGCCGGTCCAGCTCCCGACGCCAGTCGTCGGGGAGCGTGCTGGCCTGGCTCGACACGATCTGGCCCAGCTTGACGTAGGTGGGTCCCAAGCCCTCGACCAGGATGCGGGTCCGTTCGGCGGTGGACAGCTGCGGCGGCACCTCGGGCAGCTGGTAGATCCACCGCTGGATCCGCCGACGGGGACCACCGATCACGGTCCGGTCGACGAGCCCATCACCGACGAAGTGCAGCGTCGAGCCGTAGACCTGCTGCAGGCGACGGTTCTCGTTGAACGTGTCCAGCTGGCTCGTCACGGCGACTCCTCTCGAACGCGGGTGTCCAGCACCGGCTGGGTGGCCCCGACGGCCGTCTCGAGCACGAGCGTGAGGAACCCTACGACGACCCCCCCGAGCAGCAGCTGCCATGCCCGGTCGTAGACGATCCACTCGTCGAGGACCTGGGCCAGGACGAAGAGCAGCGCGGCGTTGATCAGGATGATCACCAGGCCGTAGGTGGCCACCAGGAAGCGCAGCGCGAGGAACTCCAGCGCCGGCTTGAGCACCGCCGCGAGCAGGGCGTAGGTGAGCGCGATCACCGAGAACTCCCCGGTCCGCCAGCCCGTGAAGCCGAGCCCCGGCACGACGGCCACGGTGAGCAGGACGGAGACCCCGCCGACGACGAAGCGGACCAGGAACAGTCGGGGGTTGAGCGCCGTCACGCGCGCCCACCGGTGACGGTCCTTCGCTGCCGGTACCTCCCCAGGAGCGTATTCCGCGCCCGCCGTGCTCGGCTCAGCCTCGCTCACGGGGCAGACAGGCCAGCGCAAGACTCGGCATCGGCGAACGCGGCTTCCAAGGCCCCGGTACCCGCCGTCGCGGCCCCCTGCAGCGCGGTGCGGAATGCGGTGGCCTCGACCCGCGTCTCGGCCAGCTGCCCGGCCGTCGTCGTGATCGCGCCCACCAGCTCCGTGGCACTCTGCGCGGCTGTCACCTGCTCGGCAGCCGCCGACAGCGAGTCCACCGAGTCGGCCAGGGAGTCCCGGCTGGACTGCAGCTCGGCGGCCGCTGCCTCGACCTCGGGTGGCCCCTCCTCAGGGACGGCGCTGAGGGCGCCACCCAGGGCGGCGACCTCGTCGGCGATCACCTGAACCTGGTCTCCAAGCTGCATCTTGACCGCTTCGAGCGCGTCACCGGAGGACCCGAGGTCGACCTCGAGGCTGGACCCGAGGTCGTCGAACGACGACTCCAGATCCGCCGACGCCGAGCAGACGCCGGCTGCCCAGTCCGTCGCCGTCACGGCGACGCCGGAGGCCGCGGCTGGCTCGTCGGGCTCCCCTCCGCAGCCAGCCAGGGCCAGGCACACCGTCGCCACCACAGCAAGAACAGTCCTCGTCGACATCATGGAAACCCCTCTCCTCTCGGCACATCATGGGCTACTCCCCCAACGCCGGTACTCGCTGGTCTCAGGAGGGGCGCCACCGTCGGCGACGACGCTGGAGCTGCAGCTGGTTTCGACGTCGACGGATCCCGGTCGCCACGGCCTCGGCCGCCCCGGCCCACTGGGGCATCGGCGCCGGCGGCTCGTCGATGACCCGTGGGCGGTTGGTCCGAGACTTCCCCAAGGGCACGTCAGCCTCCTTCGATCTCCGCACGCAGCACGAACTCCAGGATCGACCGTGCAGAGATGGACCCGCTGGCCAGGATCCGTGCGCCGGCTCGCGCCACCTCCCTGGCCATCGGCTCTGCCCAGGTGTTCGCCCACACGACGACCCCGGCCACCGTGCCCGGCTCCATGACCTGCGCGAGCCGGACGAGGTCGGCCTCCGAGAGCACCTCGGCGACGTCGTCCTCCAGATGGGTCGGGATCCCGAGCCCGCCGTCCCCGGCCTCGAACCCCTCGACCGAGCCGTCGAACGCCTTCTGCACCACCACGAGATCCATCAGACGAATGACGCCGGCTGCGCACAGGCGAGCGAACACCTCGCTGACCTGGCTGGGGAAGCCGACCTGCCCCTGGGCGAAGCCGATGACGGCGTAGTCGATCGGGACGAGCACGGGACCCTCTGCCGTCATGTCCAGCGCCCCTTCCGAACCGACTCAACCCCGACCCGGTGCTCGTGGCGGCCGCCGGACGACACGGCTCGTCCGGCGACTGCCACGACCCTCACGACTGGGCGATGTCGCGCCCGTGGACCGTCAAGGCCCAGATCACGAAGACGTTGACCGTGATCATCACGATCCCCCAGATGGGGTACCACGGCAGCCACGCGAAGTTCACGATCGCGCTGATGACCGCCAGGATGACGCCGGTGGTCCGAGCCCAGACCGCGCCACCGAACAGTGCCGCACCGGCCAGACCGATGACCACACCCAGCAACAGGTGGACCCAACCCCAGGCGGTCACGTCGAACTGGAAGACCCACTCCTGCCCGACGACGTAGAACTCGTCGTTGAGCAGGGCCACCAGCCCGGCGATCGCCTGGAAGACGCCGATCATGATCATCATGACGGCCGCGAACACGGTGAACCCCACCGCAGCACTGCTGTACGTCGACGACTCCTGCTTGCTCACCACGCCTCCCTCTCAGCCTTCGACCTGCTGCGCCCCACGCTCGTGGGACCTACGGCCAAGACTCGACCCCGCCGGCACGGGTCGCATCGCCCCATCGGCATGATTCCCGCCTGCCGGAAGCCTGCGGCGGCGCAGGCACTCATGGCCAGGGCAACAACCCGGCGTGCCTGGCCTTCTCGACGGCCTCTGCGCGGTTGTGGGCACCCAGCTTTCGGTACGCCGACAGGGCCTGCGTCTTCACCGTATGCCGAGAGAGGAACAGCGTCTCGGCGATCTGCGGGAACGACAGATGGGTCGGCAAGTACTGGAGGACGCGAAGCTCAGCAGTCGTCAGCACACGCACCCCAGCCGTCGTCTGCCGCTCGGACAGCGAGGCGCGCACGTCGTCGAGGAGCCGGTCCGCGAGCGGCGAGCGCACCTGCGGCCCGTAGGAGGCCTCGGCCTCGTCCAGCAGGACGTGCGCGTTCTCGACGTCGTTCAGCGCGAGGAACACGCGGGCCAGCACGAGCTGACCGTGCACGACGTTCCAGGCAGGCAGGACGCGCATGAGGGACGTGAGGCGCAACGCGCGCATCGCCTCCCTGCGGGCGTCGACCATTCGCCCTTCGAGCACGTACCCCATGGCCGACGCCACGACCACCGGCGCCAGCGAGGCCATGTTGTCGAGCCCATGACGGGCAACCAGCTCACGGCACTCGCGGAGGTGCCCCAGCGCGCGAGGCTGGTCGTCGCGAGCCAGGGCGAGGTGGCTCATCACCGCGAGCAGCCGAACCTGCATGCCCGGCAGGTCGTGCCCGACGGCAATCGCATGGGCCTGGCCGATCTCGACCTCGGCGGCTTCGGGCGAACCACTGGCCAGCAAGGCCACGCCGCGGAGGAACCGCGCGACCGACAACCATGGGTCCTCGCCGCGTCCGGCCGTGATGAAGGCGCTCGCGAGCTGCTCGACGTGCTCGAGGCTGTCGGCGCCGCTGACGGCTCGCAGCAGACCCACCTCCGGTCCGATCGGGACCCCGTGCTCGGCCTGGGTCGCAGCGGCGAGCCGGAACCCGTGGCCCCGGGCGAGATCGCCCTGGAGCAGTGCGACGTAGGCCGATGCCAGGGCGAGGTGCCCCTGGGCGAGCAGGCGTGGTTCCTCGACGGCCTGCAACCATCGCTGGAGGACTGCGATCTGCCCGTGGGTCAGCAGCCTCCCCGTGTGGGACCAGACGAGGGCCCCCAGGTAGTCCTCGTCCCCGCACAGGCGAGCGTGGTAGACGGCGGAGTCGTGCTCGGCGCGCTGCTCGTAGGCACGCGAAGCGCGGAGGTGGGCCCGTCGCCACGCCTGAGGGTCCGAGCTGCGCAGCTCCTCGCTCAGGAAGGCCGCCAGCAGGGGATGCATCCGGTACTGGTCTGGGTCGTCGTCCTCGAGCAGGAGCAGGTGGTTGTTCGCGGCGAGGCCGTGCAGGCGAGCCAGCGAGTCGCGGGATCCCGTGACTGCGTCACACACCTGCTCGTCGAGGCTGGTCAGCACCGAGACGGCGAGCATGAACTCGGCCTCCGGCGCGGGCAGAAGGTCCAGGATCTGCGAGCGCAGGTAGTCGTCGAGCCCGGCCACGGAGCTCAGTCGCCCGCGACCGGGCGGGGAATCCCGCATGGCCAAGGCGCTGAGGTACACCGCCACTGGCCACCCCGCGGTCTGCTCCAAGATCGACCGCGCGTCCCCCTCCGGGATCCGAAGGCCGAGGAGCTCCAAGACCTCGACTTCCTCCGACCGGTCGAAGGCGAGGAGGTCGCGATCCACCAGGACCGCCGCGCGCTCGCTGCGCAGCCTCGTCACCGAGGGCGGGAGCCCCCGACGTGTCGAGAGCGCGAGCTGTCCGCCGGGAGGAAGGCTGTGGACGATCGAGGCGACCAGGCAGTCCCAGGCGTTTCCCTGCATGGGCCCGACATCATCGATGACGAGGAGGAAGGCGGGCGCCTGCGCGACGGCACGTTCGATCACCGGTAGCACACCCAGGTGCCAGACCACCGGGTCGTCGGCGCCTGCCGGCAACGACGTCGGCTCCTGGACGAGTCCGGCCACCACCATCCGCCGCATGATCTCGGTGGCCAGCCAGGTGGCGTCAGGAGCCTGCGGGCGGATCGACACCCAGACCAGCGGACGTGGGTCCTCCTCGGCCCACTGCCGCAGCACCGTGCTCTTGCCGTACCCGCCGGGTGCCTGCAGACACACGACCGGTCGATCTCGCGTCCCTTCGAGCAACCGCAGGATCCGACCCCGGCGAACCGTGGTGCGCGCGCGTCGTGACGCCAACGCACCCCCCCTGCCCACCCCGCTCGGGGTCTGCTCCCGGTTCACGCCGGAGAGGCTACGCGGCGGGCAGCCGCCACCACCCGTCCTGGGTCAGCGCACGGTCAGGTCCGTCGCCGCAGCACCCGCCGTGGCGACGAGCAGCCCGTGCGACAGCATGCCGCCGGATCGCACCACCGCGTCGAAGCCGTGCTGGGACAGGATGCGAGTGGCGTAGTAGGCGCGTTGCCCCGAGCGACACAAGACATGGATCCGCTGGTCCCGAGGGAGCTCGTCGAGACGCCCGCGAAGCTGGCCGAGGGGGATGTGGGTCGCGTCGGGAACCCCTTCGACGGCGAGCTCGGGGGTCTCGCGGACATCGAGGACCACGCCCTGGTGGTCGCCGGTCCAATGGCTGATCGGCAGGTCGCCGCGCAGCACACCGGCACCCACCATGCCGGCGAAGTTGACCGGGTCCTTGGCACTCCCGAAGGGCGGGGCGTAGCAGAGCTCGGCTTCCTCCAGGTCGTAGACGGTGGCCCCGAGCTGGATGGCCAACGCCAGCTCGCTGATCCGCTTGTCCACGCCATCCGGACCAGCGCCCTGCGCGCCGATGATCCTGCCGTTCGATCGGCGGAACAGCACCTTGAGCGCGATCGGCTTCGCCCCCGGGTAGTACCCGGCATGGGAGTTGGGGAAGAGGAAGACCTTCTCGTAGTCGGTGTCCCCGAGCCGCTGAAGGGTCTTCTCGCTGGCTCCCGTCCACGCGACCGTCGACCCGAACAACCCGACGATGGCCGTCCCCTGGGCGCCGCGGAAACGGGAGTCGCGCCCGGCCATCACGTCGGCGGCGATGCGCGCCTGCCGGTTGGCCGGGCCTGCCAGCGCCATCAGGGTCCATTCGCCCGTCACGACGTCGCGGACCTCCACGGCGTCGCCAGCCGCAAAGATGCTGGGGTCGCTGGTGCGCATCTGGTCGTCCACGCGGATGCCGCCCCGCTCGCCGAGCTCCAGCCCCGCCGCCCTGGCAAGGGTGGTGTCGGGGCGGACCCCGAGGGCGATGATGACGATGTCAGCCGGAAGCTCCTCGCCGGACTGGGTGCTGACCCGCAGCGAACCGTCCTCCATCTGGTCGAAGCGCGCGACACCGTCGCCCAGCACCAAGCGCACGCCCTGCAGTGCGAGGAAGTCGGCGACGAGACGTCCGTACTCGGGGTCCAGCGGCCCGAGAACCTGGTCGGCCATCTCCACCACCGTCGTGTCGATGCCCCGGTGGACGAGGTTCTCCGCCGTCTCCAGACCGATGAACCCACCGCCCACGATCACGGCCCGAACCTTCGGGCGAACCGTCTGGAATCCCGAGTAGTGCTCCATGCCGGCCAAGAAGTCGGTGCCGCGCTCGAGCCACCCGCGGATCTCGCGTGCGTCCGGGACGGTCCGGACCTCGAAGATGCCAGGGAGGTCGATCCCGGGCAGGGGGGGACGGATCGAAGCGGCGCCAGGAGAGAGCATGAGCAGGTCGTAGGACTCCACATGCTCCTCACCAGTGGCGACGTCGCGCAGCAGAACGGTCTTGTCCTCCGGCGACACGTCAACGGCTTCGACGCCCGTCCGGCAGTCGACGTTGAACTGCTCGCGGAAGACGCGTTCATTCGCGACCAGCAGTGAGGACTCCTGCTCGATCACACCGCCGACGTGGTACGGCAGGCCACAGTTCGCGAAGGACACGTAGGGTCCGCGCTCGACCATCACGATCTCGGCCTCCTCGTCCAGGCGTCGCAACCGAGCCGCACACGAGGCGCCCCCGGCCACACCGCCCACGATGACAACCTTCATCTCGGACTCCTTCTCTCGACCTGGACCCACTAGGCCTACTGGAAGGACGGGACCCGGGCATCGTCCTGTTGGGACGAACCGTGCGATGCCGTACGCGGGCTCGTGGCAGGGTGCTCGGCTAGCGCCGGCCGGTCTGGACGTAGGCGAGGATCTCCTCACGGTTCATCCCCGCGAGCCCGCAGCGCTCCAGCGTGCGTGGGCTGTCGCCGAAGTCCGTGGCCAGCAGCGCCCGCGTCAGGTGGATCACCGACTCCATGAGGACCGGCTCCACGCCGACCTGGCGGCCGAGCTGGGAGTAGATGGTGAGGCCGATGGGAACGTCCTCACTCAGGTAGCGGCTGTTGATCTCGGTCGGCCCCTTGATCCCGTTGAGCGCCCGGACGCCACGGATCACCGACCAGAACGTGTCGCCGGCAGGGCCGTAACCCATGACGGGATAGGTGTCCTTGAGACTCAGGATCTCGACCCCCAGGCGCTCACCGATGGCCACCCGCTCGCCGTCGATGGCCTCGATCGCCTGACAGACGTGGGGGGTCATGCCTTCCTCGTAGTAGTAGAACTCGCCGTGGCTGTACTCGATGCGGCTTGCCGACAGCAGCACCCCGAGGCAGTGCAGCGTCGGGTTCGGGTTGCTGAGACCGGCTGCCAGCACGTTCGGCATGACCTCGATCCCCGGGTACAGGTCGGCGAGCACGTCCAGGACCTCCTCCCCCCGCTCGGCCGGGAACACCCCGACGCTGACCACGGCCCGACGGCCGTGGATGGTGACCTCGGCCGGGCCGCTGATCCGGGTCGCATAGGGCAGCGCGGCGATCTCCGACACGGTCACCGCCGTGGTGATGCCCGCCGAACGCAACGCCTGGACGAAGTCCAGCGAGCCCAACGACCCGGGCATGAGCACGACGTGCATCCCGTCCCGCAGCACGGGGCCGAGCGTGTGCGCGAAACCGCGCTGGTGATTCGTCGGGACGACGACGAGGACCGCCTCGGCTCCGGTGACGGCCGCCTGCAGGTCGGACTCGACCGTGACGGGTCCCGTGCCGCTGATCACGCCGACCGCGCTGATCTGGCCGGCCTCGCGGATCGCCGACAGCCCGGCGGCGAAGGCCGGGGAGTCGTAGAGGGTGACCTCGTGCCCGCCGAGCGAGAGCTCGGCCGCCGTCGCTCGTCCCCCGTTGCCCCCACCCAGCACGGCAACCCGTCTGCTCGTCATGTCGACTCCTCGTCTGCGCTCCTCGCTGCCTCCGCGATCAGCTCGGCGAGCACCTCGCGGTCCACGTCGTCGAGCCGTTCGAGGTAGAGGCTGCGCTTGCGGGGCGAGAACCCGACGTGGAACCAGTCGCCCTCACGCCCACTGGCATAGCGGTAGTGGACGGACCCGAAGCCGACGATGCTGCTGCCCCACATGACCGGAGCCGACCCGGTTGCGGTGCGCATCATGCTCACCAGCTCGCGGCAGTCGCTCTGGGCCGGTTCGGCAACGGTGCCGAGGAAGGCCTCGACGTCCGCGTCGGTCGGGCGCGTCTTCAGCTCAGCCATCGGGCGATGATGGCACCGAACGGCCGGCGGCAGCAGCCTCCTTGGGCAGGTGCCCGACGAACAGCGTGCGTGGGGTGTGGTCCTCGTTGGCTGCCTCCTGAAGGGCCGTGGCGTCGAACCCGGCCTGCTGCAACAGGTCCAGCCACTGTCGGCGCGCGAACAGGCCGAACTCGTGGGTCTCGGTCACCGAGCGCACCGAGCCGTCGGCCTCACGCAGGACGAAGGTGTAGGACGTCCTCACCTGGGTGTCGCTCGTGTCCGGGTCCCAGGACCACTCGAGGTAGCGAGCCGATCGGCCGTCGGGCGCCTCCCCACCGCCGTGCTCGGTGCGGGGTTCGAAGGTCTCCCGGACGTGGTCCGGCATGAGCACCGCCACGCCACCGGGGCGGCAGTGCGCCCTGGCGGTGGCCAGCAGGGCGGCCAGCTCCTCCGGTGTCCGCAGGTAGTCGACGGCATCGTGGACGAGCACCGCGTCGAAGTCCCGTCCCAGCCGGACGGTGCGCATGTCCCCCTCGTGGTGCTCGCACTCGGGGTTGAGGGCGGCCGAGGCGGCGAGCATCGCCGGGGCCAGGTCCACGAGGGTCATGGCGAAGGACTTCTTGAGGTGCACCGCGTTGTGCCCGCCCCCGCTGCCGAGCTCCAGGACGTCGCAGACCTCTCGCTCGGCTGTCCGGAGCAACCCGGCGGCCAGCGCGGCGTCCTCGACGTAGTCCTCCGGAGGCGACAGGACCGCCCACCAGGCGGCCAGATCCGTGTAGAGGCGGTGGCTCACGAGACGTCGTGCTCAGCCATGAAGGCGTCGAAGAGCGGCCAGGAGTGCTTCGGTGCCGATCGGCCGGTCAGGACGCCGACATGCCCACCCGGGGCCGTCTCGGTCCGCACGTCGGCGTTCGGCATGACCTCGCGGGCATGGAAGACCGCACTGGCCGGCCCCAGCACCTCGTCGCCCGAACCCGCGACCGCCAGCACCGGCACGCGCACCTCGGCGAGGTCCACCGTGTGCTCACCCAGCGTGAGCCGCCCACCGGCGATCTCGTTGAGGGTGATGAAACGGTGGTAGAGCTGTGCGAGCGTCCGGCCGGAGTAGGTCCCCATCCGGTCCATGAGGGCGTCGATGGCGTCGATGTGCTCGAGCAGGTCGACGTCGTGGCGGTTGCGGAACTTGAAGTACGGCTTGGTGAGCACGCGTACCGGGTCGGTGGCGTAGAAGGCGACCATGTTCACCGGCCGTGGCGTACCACCGACCAGCCTGATGACGGATCCCCCGACCCTCCCTCCGGTGACCTGGCGAGCCATCCGGACCGGAGCCAGCAGAGAGGAGGTCTCGAAGTCGAACGGCGTCCCCACCATGGTGACCGACGCGACGGGGAGCTCCGGGTGACCGGCGACCGTGGCCACCGACATGGTGCCGCCCAGCGACCAGCTGAGCAGGTGGACCGCGGCGCCGCCGTGCCGCCCGGACACCGCATCGACGGCGACGGGAAGGACGTCGTCGACCCAGTGCTCGATGCCGAGGTCCTGGTCGGCGCGAAGGCTCAGCCGACCGTAGTCGGCGAGGTAGGTCGGCCGACCAGTCCGCGTCAGGTGCTCGGCCACGGAGAAGCCGGGCCGCAGGTCGTAGCAGGTGGCCGAGGACGCGAGCGGCGGCACGAGCAGCACCGGCAGGAGGCCCTCGACCGGGCGGGCGTCCGGGATGGCCGGGCCAGGCGGGCCGTAGCAGCGCAGGGTGAGCTGCGGGCGGGCGAGGACGACCTCCGAAGGTGTGCGCTGCTCGCCGTCCAGGCCGCCCCCGAAGACGCGTTGGCTGAGAGCCTCCACCTGGTGGACGAGCGCGCGGACGTCGACCGTCGTCAACGTCGCCAGCCGGTCCCGGACCACGGCGCCCACCGTAGGGCGCCCGGGGCCGTCCTGGCAGGGCATCCCGGGGTCGGATGCAGGTCGGGTGCGCACCAGACGAGGTACCCCAGGGGGTATAGTGCATCCACCCGGTCCCTACTCGAGGAGTCATCCATGTGCAGCCCTGCCACCTGCCCGCGTTGCCAGAAGGTCACCTACTCCGGCTGCGGCCAGCACGTCGACCAGGTCCTGTCGCGGATCCCGGTCCCGCAGCGCTGCAGCTGCCGCTGATCCGCCCCGGCCGGCGAGGCACCGGCAGGACCGAGGGCGAGACCTCGCCCAGGATTCGCCCATGAAGCAGGTGTGGGTCGCGACTTCTGCCGAGCACGCCGAGCTGGACGAGGACGGCCCGCTGCTGCGCGCGGCGTTGCGGGCGGCCGCCACCGCAGCCGAGGTGGAGCCCTTCGGGGTCCGCACGGTCGCCTGGGACGACGTCGACGCCGACTGGGACGTCCCCGACGTGGTCCTCATCCGCTCCACCTGGGACTACACCCGCCGGCCGACGCAGTTCCTCGGCTGGGCCCGCGAGCGCAGGTGCCTCGTCAACCCGGTCGACGTGCTGGCCTGGAACACCGACAAGCACTACCTGGCCGAGCTGGCCGAGGCGGGGGTCCCGGTCGTGCCCACGGTCTTCCTGGAGCCGGGACGGACCTCGAGCACCGCGCTCGCGACCGCCGCCGAGGCCGTCGGCGGGGCCGTGGGCGCACCGGCGAGCCGCGTGGTGGTGAAGCCCACCATCAGTGCCGGCTCCGCCGACACCGCGATCATCGACGCCGACGACCCCGTCGGCACGACGCTGATCGACCGCCTGCTCGGCGCCGGTCGAAGCGTCATGGTGCAGCCGTTCCAGGCGAGCGTCGCCGATCGAGGAGAGACGGCGCTCGTCTACCTGGCGGGCAGCTTCTCCCACGCCGTCCGCAAGGAGGTCGCCGTACCCGTCGGCCGCGTCGTCGAGCAGGGCGACTACGCCGCCGAGACCCTGCACGCCACGACGGCGACCCCCGCCGAGCTGGCCGTCGCCGATGCCGCCATGACCAGCGTGCCCGACCTCGGCGAGCTCGCCTACGCCCGCGTCGACGTGGTCCACGGGCCCGGCGGCCCCGAGGACCCCCTCGTCCTGGAGGTCGAGCTGACGGAGCCGTCGCTGTTCCTGGACCATGCCCCGCGCGCGCGGCTGTCCGACTTCGCCGCCATGGTGATCGGCCACCTCGACCGGTGACATCAGCCGTCGGCCTTGGTACGTTCCTCTCCAGCGCTTGTTGACAGTTGCTCAACTAGCGCCGAGCCATCGGACGGACGGACGAGGAGCCATGAGCAACGACGCCTTCATCTACGACGCGATCAGGACCCCCCGCGGCCGGGGCAAGGCCAACGGCTCGCTGCACCGGGTCAAGCCGGTCTCGCTGGTGGTGGGCCTGCTGAAGGAGCTGACGGCCCGCCACCCGGGGCTCGACCCGGCCACGATCGACGACATCGTGCTCGGCTGCGTGACACCGGTCGGCGACCAGGGTGCCGACATCGCCCGCACCGCTGCGCTGGCCGCCGGCCTGCCTGCAGAGGTCGCCGGTGTGCAGGTCAACCGGTTCTGCGCCTCTGCGCTGGAGTCGATCAACCTCGCTGCGCAGAAGGTGCGCTCGGGCTGGGACCAGATGGTGGTGGCCGGCGGGGTCGAGTCGATGTCCCGGGTGCCGATGGGGACCGACGGCGGAGCATGGGCGATGGACCCCGAGACCGCCTACGACACCTACTTCGTCCCCCAAGGCATCAGTGCCGACCTGATCGCGACGACTGAGGGCTTCACCCGCGACGACGTCGACGCCTACGCCCTTCGCTCGCAGGAGCTGGCCGCGGCGGCCTGGAGCGGGGGACGCTTCACCAAGTCGGTGGTGCCGGTCCTGGACCGCAACGGCGTCATCGTCCTGGACCACGACGAGCACATGCGGCCCGGCACCACCATGGAGAGCCTCGCCCGCCTCAAGCCCTCCTTCGCCGGGATCGGCGACATGGGGGGCTTCGACGCCGTCGCCCTGCAGAAGTTCCACTGGGTCGAGAAGATCGACCACGTCCACACCGCCGGCAACTCATCCGGCATCGTCGACGGCGCTGCCGTCGTCCTGATCGGCAGCGAGCAGGCCGGCCGGGAGGCTGGGCTGGCCGCCCGCGGACGAGTCGTGGCCACGGCCGTGACCGGCTCGGACCCGACGATCATGCTGACCGGGCCGACTCCGGCGACCGAGAAGGTCCTCGCCACCGCCGGGCTGGACAAGGACGACATCGACCTGTGGGAGCTGAACGAGGCCTTCGCCGCCGTCGTGCTCAAGTGGGTCAAGGACCTCGACCTGCCGATGGAGAAGGTCAACGTCAACGGTGGGGCCATCGCGATGGGTCACCCGCTCGGGGCGACCGGCGCGATGATCTTCGGCACCGTGCTTGACGAGCTGGAGCGCAGCGGCGGCCGCTACGGCCTGGTCACCCTGTGCATCGGCGGCGGCATGGGCGTCGCGACCATCATCGAGCGGATCTGAGGGCCTCACCATGACGCAGAACATGATCGGCTGGGAGCCTGGCATCGACGGGGTGGTCGTGCTCACCATGGACGACCCGGCCAGCAGCGCGAACACCCTGAACGACACCTTCCGGCAGAGCCTCACCGCGACCGTCGAGCGCCTGGAGGCGGAGCGGGACTCCATCCGTGGAGTCATCCTCACCAGCGCGAAGAAGACGTTCTTCGCCGGAGCCGACCTCACCTGGCTGGCGACCGCCACCGAGGACGACGCCGAGGCCCTCGGCGTGCAGATCGGTCAGTTCAAGGACCTCCTGCGGCGCCTCGAGCTGCTGGGCAGGCCGGTGGTCGCGGCCATCAACGGGGCCGCGCTCGGCGGGGGGCTGGAGATCGCCCTCGGCTGCCACCACCGCATCGTCCTGGACACTCCGGGTACCCAGCTGGGCTTCCCCGAGGTGAGCCTCGGGCTGCTCCCCGGCGGTGGCGGCGTCGCGCGCACCGTGCGCATGTTCGGTCTGCAGAAGGCCCTGATGGAGATGCTGCTGCAGGGCCAGAAGTTCCGGGCCGCTGCGGCCGTCGACGTTGGGCTGGCCGACGAGGTGGCCCCCTCGCCCGAGGCGATGATGGATGCCGCCCACGCCTGGATCCAGGCGAACCCGGAGCCCGTCCAGCCGTGGGACGTCAAGGGCTACCGGATCCCCGGCGGTACCCCCTCGACCCCCAAGCTCGCCGCGATGCTCCCGGCCTTCCCGGCCAACCTGCGCAAGCAGCTCAAGGGTGCTCCCATGCCCGCGCCGCACCACATCATGTCGGCGGCAGTCGAGGGCTCCCAGGTCGACTTCGACAACGCGTTGCGCATCGAGACCGAGTACTTCGTCGACCTCGCCACCGGCCCGGTCAGCACGAACATGATCCAGGCGTTCTTCTTCGACCTGCAGCACGTGTCGAAGGGCGGGAGCCGTCCGGCCGAGCACCCGCAGTGGAAGGCCACCAAGGTCGCCGTGCTCGGTGCCGGCATGATGGGTGCGGGAATCGCGTACGTGTGTGCCCGCAACGGCATCGAGGTGGTGCTCAAGGACGTCTCCGTGGAGGCGGCGAACAAGGGCAAGGCCTACAGCGAGAAGCTGCTGGGCAAGCAGGTGGCCCGAGGACGGCTCTCGGAGGAGAAGGCAGCAGCCGTCCTGGACCGCATCACCGCGACCGACAGCTTCGACGACGCGAAGGGCGCCGACCTCATGATCGAGGCGGTCTTCGAGGACGTCGAGCTGAAGAAGGCGGTCTACGCCGACCTGGAGCCGATGCTCGCCGACGACGCGCTGCTCGCGTCGAACACCTCGACCCTGCCGATCACGACCCTCGCCGGTGGCGTGACACGCCCGGACGACTTCATCGGCATGCACTTCTTCTCCCCCGTCGACAAGATGCAGCTGCTGGAGATCGTCGTGGGGGAGCGGACCACGGACGCCGCGCTGGCCCGTGCGGTCGACGTGGCGCTGCAGATCAAGAAGCTGCCGATCGTCGTCAACGACAGCCGCGGCTTCTTCACCTCACGGGTGATCGGGACCTTCACGATGGAGGCGCTGCGGCTGCTGGCCGAGGGGGTGCCCGCGCCGTCCATCGAGCAGGCCGGGCTGCAGGCCGGATACCCGACCGCACCCCTGGCACTCACCGACGAGGTGAGTCTGACGCTGTGGCGACGCATCCGCGAGCAGACCAAGGCCGGCATCGAGGCCGCGGGTGGGACGTACGAGTCCAACCCGTCCGACGAGGTGATCGACCGGATGGTCGTCGAGCTCGACCGTGGCGGCCGCGCCTCGGGCGCCGGCTTCTACGACTACGTCGATGGCAAGCGCACCGGCCTGTGGGCGGGGCTGCCGGAGCAGTTCGGCGGGACGAACCGCGACGTCGCGCTGCGCGACATGAGCGAGCGCATGCTGTTCGCCGAGGCCATCGAGAGCGTGAAGTGCCTGGACGAGGGCGTGCTGCGCTCGGTACCGGACGCGAACATCGGCTCCATCTTCGGCATCGGCTTCCCGGCCTGGACCGGCGGCGTGCTGCAGTACATCAACGGCTACGAGGGAGGGCCGGCCGGGTTCGTCGCCCGTGCCGAGCAGCTGGCCGCGGCCTACGGGGAGCGATTCGCGCCGCCGGCATCGCTGGTGGCGCTCGCGAAGGCCGGCGGCCGGTACGCATGAGCCCGGTCGGGTCCGGCGCGCCGCCGGACACGATGCCGGGCCCACCCAGGACTCGGTTGAGCGCGGCCGACCGCCGCCACCAGCTCGTGGAGGTCGGGCTGGACCTGCTCTCGTCCAGACCGATCCACGAGCTGGCGCTGGACGAGGTGGCGACCGCCGCCGGGATCTCACGGTCGCTGGTCTTCCACTACTTCCCGACGAAGAGCCACTTCTACGCGGCGGTGGTGGAGGTGGCGGCCCAGCGCATGCTGGTCGCACGACCGCCGGCCGGCGGCACGCCCGCTGAACGTGTGGCGTCGTTGGTCACCGGCTACCTCAGGCTGGTCGACCGCTCGCGCGAGTCCTACGAGGCGCTGGTCCGGGGTGCCTCCGGGGGTGACCCGAAGGTTCTGGCCACCCTCGACGGGGTTCGAGCCTCGCTGGTCCCTCGGTGGCTGGAGGCTGGTGACGTCGCCTCGCGCCAACCCGCCACCGAGCTGCTCGTGCGTGGCTGGCTGGCCGGGCTGGAGGAGGTCGCGCTGGCCTGGGACCCCACGCAGGTCGCCGAGGACCAGCTCGCCGACTTGCTCGTGGCCTCGTTCTTCGCCCAGGTCGGCCTCGTGCGCGGCTAGGACCGCCGAGCTCCCGGGCGGTGGTAGCCGGTGGCGGCGACCAGGCCACGCAGCACGCCCGGGAGGACCGCATGCGCGGCTCGGATGCCCGACAGCGCCCGCGGGACGGACACCACTCGTCGTTCGGTCTCGATCGCGCGGAGCACCCCTGAAGCCGCCTCCTCCTCGGACAACGTCGGGATGATCCGGGCGATCTTCGGGACCCGGTCGCGTGCGCCGGGGTTGGCCGCCCAGTAGGTGCTCTCGACCTCCCAGATGAGCGCCAGCGACGCCGTGACGCCGGTCCCCCGAAGGTCCATCCGCAACGCGTCGGTGAAGTGCGCCATGGCGCCACGAGCGACGCTGTAGGCCACCGCGCCCGGGAACGGGACGAGGGCCGCCGGAGAGGTCACGTTCACGATGACGCCGCGGCGCCGTGCGAGCATCCCCGGGACGAAGGCCCTCGTCAGCGCGAAGGCGCCGACGTAGGGCAGCATCGCCATGTCCCGCGCCTCGGCGGGGTCGGTCTCCTCCACGGACAGGTACCGGCCGGCCCCGGCGTTGTTCACGACCACGTCCGGCTCACCCACCGCTGCGCGCACCCGCTCGGCCGTGCCGGCCACGGCGGCCAGGTCGGTGAGGTCGCAGGCGAAGGCCGTGGCCTGGTGGCCGTCGGCTCGAAGGCGATCGACGCTGCGCTGCATGGGGTCCCGGGACCTGGCCAGCAGCACCGCATGGGCCCCGCGCTCGGCCACCGAGCGGGCCACGGCCGCGCCGATCCCGCTCGAGGCACCCGAGACGACAACGATCGAACCGGCGACGTCCATGGGTGCCAGCCTGACGGGTCGCAGCGCTCGCGTCCACGCGCTCCTTGCTCGTGGGCAAGGAGCGGCCCAGCCACGTACCGTGGCCCGATGGTCTCCGAGCCGGCCGAGATCGGCACCCTCAGCGGTGACCTGCGTGGGCGCTCGGACGAACAGCTGCTGGAGCTCTTGCGGGCTCGCCCCGACCTGACCCAGCCACCGCCGGCCGACATCGGGCAGCTTGCCGTCCGCGCCACCACTCGGTCCTCGGTGCTGCGGGCGCTGGACCGGCTCGATCGGGCCGACCTGACCGTCCTGGAGGCGGCAGCCCTGCTGCACCCTCCGGTGAGCGCCGACGGGCTCGCCCAGCTGTTGGGTATCACGGGCGAGGAAGCCAGTGAGCGGGCCCAGCGCCTGTGGCGGCTGGCCTTGCTGTGGGGCCAGCGCAACCGGTGGTTCCTGGTGCGCTCGACCCGTGACGTGCTCGGCCCGCACGTGGCCGGCCTGGGCCCGCCGGCTCGCTCCCTCGTGGCCACCTTGCCGGCCCGTCGGCTGGCCGAGATCGCCGAGGACCTCGGGCTGGCACCGCAAGCCGATCCGATCGCCACGACCGTCGCCATCGGCGACGTCCTCGCCGACCCGACCTCGCTGGACGGTCTGCTGGCCGAGCTCAGCCCGACCGCCCGGGCGATGCTGGACCGCCTGGCGTCGGGGCCCCCGGTCGGGCGAGAGCAGGACGCCCGCCGATGGGTCCGCCTGGCCAGCGCGCGCGTCCCGGTGGACGAGCTGCTCGCCCGCGGCCTGCTGGTCCCGGTCGAGCCCAGCGCGGCGGTGCTCCCCCGAGAGGTCGGCCTGCACCTGCGCGGGGGACGCCTGCGCCCGGACCCGCTGGCTCGACCGAGACCCGCCGGGCCCCCAGTCGACCAGGACCTCGTGGACCGACTCGGCGCCGGCACTGCCGCCGAGGTCCTGCGATCGGTGACCACGGTGCTGGAGTCCTGGGCCCGATCCCCAGCCGCGAGCCTGCGGGCGGGCGGCATCGGGGTACGCGAGCTCCGAAGGGCTGCGGCCCTGCTCGACGGCAACGAAGGGCGCACGGCGCTGCTGCTCGAGGTGGCCTACGCAGCCGGGCTGCTGGCCACCGACACCGAGGGCCAGTGGCTGCCGACCGCCGCTTTCGACGCCTGGAGCAGGAGCACGCCGGCCGAGCAATGGGTTCGCCTGGTCCAGGCCTGGGCGCGAGCGAGCCGGGTCCCCTCACTGGCGGTGCCGACCCCACCGGAGGACACCGCCGGGTCGGAGAAGTCGCCACCGCCGCTGAGCAGGGAGGTGGAACGGGCCGGGGCACCGGACGTCCGTTCCCTGGTGATCGGCGCCCTCGCCGACGCGGCCGGCACGGCACCCCCGGCCGAGCAGGTCGTGGAGCAGGTGCTGTGGCATCGCCCGCGCCGGTCTGGTCCCGGCCTGGCGCGGCTGGTCGCCTGGACGATGGACGAGGCCGCAGCGCTCGGTGTCACGGCTCGCGACGCGATCACGCGGGCAGCGACCACCGCACTGCTGCCCGGCGCGGGAGCCGGCGCCCAGGCATCTGCCGCCGCCCAGCTGTCCGGGCTCATGCCCGCCCCACTGGACCACGTGCTCATCCAGGCCGACCTCACGGCCGTCGCCCCGGGCCCCCTGGAACCGGGCCTGGCCCGGGAGATGTCCCTGCTCGCCACGGTGGAGTCGACCGGCGGCGCCACCGTCTACCGCTTCACGCCGGCATCCCTGCGCACCGGCATGGACGCGGGCCGCAGCGCCAGCGACATCACCTCGTTCCTCACCAAGATCTCGCGCACGCCCGTTCCACAACCGCTGCTGTACCTGGTCGAGGACGTCGCTCGTTCACACGGGCGCCTTCGGATCGCTCCGGCGGTGTCCGTGATCTCCTGCGACGACCCGGCGACGCTGGACGAGATCGAGGCCGACCCGGGCAGCGCTGCGCTCGTGCTCCGCCGGATGGCTCCGACCGTGCTCATCGCCCAGACCACCGCGAAGACCGCCGCCGAGCTGCTCCGAGAGCTGGGCCAGCGCCCGAGCGTGGAGTCCTCGGCCGGTGTCATCAGCCGAGAGCACGAGCGTTCCCGCCGCGCCCCGGCCGGGACCGGTCCCGGCCAGCTCCGGGCCGAGCGCCCGACGCCGAGCCCGGACACGCTCGCGGCAGTGCTGGCCGGCATGCGCGCCGGCGACCGGGCCGCCGCGCTGCGGCCCGGATCCCTCGACCAGGACGCCCTGCCCGGCTCCTCGGCTGCCGACGTCATCCCGCTCTCGGGTGCAGGCGGGCCGGCTGGGGACGGGTCGATGCCCGCCCTGGTGTCCCTCATGGTGGACGCGGTCGAGCGAGGGAGCTCGGTGTGGATCCGCTACCTGGACCAGCACGGTGCTGTCTCTGAACGCGTCATCGACCCCTCACGTCTGGATGGCGGCTGGGTCACCGCGTTCGACCACCGGACCGAGACGGTCCGGTCCTTCGCCCTGCACCGGATCGCGGCCGGGGCACCGGTGTCGACGCCGACCTGACCGGCCCTCACCCCGCACCGCAGGGGCACCGCCAGTGCTCCTAGGGTCTGTGTCGTGAGCGCCACCCCGCCGGACCCGATCGAGACCTTCCACCCGCGGCTGTTCGACGGCACGGTGACCGTCGTGACCGGCGGCGGCAGCGGCATCGGGCTGGCCACGGCTGCGGCCTTCGCCCGTCTGGGCTCTCGGCTGGTGATCGCCGGCCGCCGGGCCGACCAGCTGGACCTGGCAGCCGAGCGACTGCGCGGGGAGTTCGATGCCGAGGTCCTCCCGGTCCCGACGAACATCCGAGAGCCCGAGCAGGTGGAGGCCTTGCGTGACCGGGTGCTCCACGAGCACGGTCGAGTCGACACCCTGGTCAACAACGCCGGCGGGCAGTTCCCGTCGTTGCCCTCACAGCTGTCGGACAACGGCTGGCGCTCGGTGGTGGACCTCAACCTCAACGGCACCTGGACGATGGTGCAGCGCTTCATGACGCCGATGGTCGAGGCAGGCGGCGGTTCCATCATCAACATGGTGCACACCTACGTCTTCGACCGGGGGGCGCGCTTCTTCGTCCACTCCGGTGCAGCCAGGGCGGGGGTGCTGTCGATGACGCGCACGATGGCCTCGTTCCTGGCACCGCACGAGGTCACGGTCAACGCGATCGCCCCGGGCCTCATCGACACCTCCGGGATGCGCGAGCACGAGGCCGAGGCGCTGCATGCGATGCAGCTCGACGCGTCCTCCCCGCAGGCCGAGGCGAACCAGGCCGCCGAGCTCGGACTGACGACGACGCGGCGAATGGGGTCCCCTGCGGAGGTCGCCGCCGGCATCGTCTGGTTGGCCTCCCCGGCGGCCCGCTACATCACGGGGACGGTCCTCGTGCAGGACGGCGGGCTCACGCTCGACAACTGGCCCGACCCGTGGGACCGCGACGCCTTCTGAGCCGGCTATCCGGCGATCCAGGCGATCCCCAGCACGTAGGCCACCACCAGCGCCGCGCCCTCGAGGCGGGAGATGGACAGCCCCCGGCCCAGTGCCGCCGCAGCCAGCACGACGAGGCAGGCCATCACGAGCGCCCCATCGCGCAGGTCCTGCGTGGGCGAGGTCCCGGCCGCTCCCGCCAGGGTCGCCATCCCGGCGATGAGCAGGCTGTTGGCCAGGTTGCTCCCGAGGACGTTCCCCAGCACGAGCTCGTCCTCACCGCGGCGGACGGCGGTGATGGCCGTCACCAGCTCGGGCAACGACGTGCCGACGGCGATGACCGCCAACCCGACCAAGCCCGTGCCCACGCCCAGGGTCGCCGCCAGGGACTCGGCCGAGACCAGCACCACCTGGGCGGCAACGACGACCACGACCAACCCGACCCCGGCTCGCAGGCTCGCACCCACGAGGCTGGTCGGGGCCGCGGTCGAGAACGCCGCCACCTCCTCGTCGAGCTCGACATCGCCCACGTCCACGGGGACCCGCGGCTGCCCGTGGAGCAGGATCCAGGCGACGGCCCCGGCACTGAGGAGCAGCAGAAGGCCGACCGGCCACGGCATCCCCGCCAGGACCAGCAACCCGAGCAGCAGGCTGGCACCCAATGCCAACGGCACCTCGCGCGCCAGGATGCCGGAGTCCACCACGATCACCCGAACGGCGAAGACCGCCGCCACGCCGAGGACGAGCCCGAGGTTGGCGGCGTTGGAGCCGATGAGGTTGCCGAAGGCCAGGGCGCCGTCGCCACGGGTGGCGGCCAGCACCGAGATGAACGCCTCCGGCAGGCTCGTCCCGAGCCCGATGAGCACCGCGCCGAGCAGGACGCGTGAGAGCCGGAGACGTTCGGCCAGGTGAGCGGCACCGACGACGGCCTGGTCAGCAGCCAGCGCCAAGCAGGCCAGGCCACCGACGAGCACCCAGACATCACGCATCACCGTGGCCTCACCCACTCCCGACGGTACGCATGCGCGGCTCGACTCGCCCGGGTCGTCGGACCTAGGTGAGACTGTGCGGTATGACCGAACCACTCGGGGGACCACTCATCGTGCAGAGCGACAAGACGCTGCTGCTCGAGGTCGAGCACCCACTGGCGACCGAGTGCCGCCGGGCGATCGCTCCGTTCGCCGAGCTGGAGCGGGCGCCGGAGCACGTGCACACCTACCGTCTCACGCCGCTGGGGCTCTGGAACGCCCGCGCAGCCGGCCACGACGCCGAGCAGGTCATCGACGTCCTGCTGCGCTACAGCCGCTACCCCGTTCCGCACGCACTGCTGGTCGACCTCGCCGAGACGATGGCTCGCTACGGCCGGCTCACCCTGGAGCAGGACCCGGTGCACGGCCTGGTCCTGCGCACCACCGACCCATCGGTCCTGGTCGAGGTGCTGCGCAGCGCGAAGATGTCCCCCCTCGTCGGCCGACGCATCGATGCCGACACGGTTCTCGTGCACCCGAGCGAGCGCGGCCAGGTGAAGCAGGTGCTCATCCGGCTCGGCTGGCCCGCGGAGGACCTCGCCGGCTACGTCGACGGCGAAGCACACCCGATCGAGCTCGCCGAGGACGGCTGGGGTCTGCGCGACTACCAGCAGCAGGCCGCCGACAACTTCTGGCACGGCGGGTCCGGAGTCGTGGTCCTGCCCTGCGGGGCGGGCAAGACGCTCGTCGGCGCAGCCGCGATGGCGCATGCGAAGGCGACCACGTTGGTGCTCGTCACCAACACGGTCGCCGCCCGGCAATGGAAGGCCGAGCTGCTTCGGCGTACCGGACTCACCGAGGAGGAGATCGGCGAGTACTCCGGCCAGCGCAAGGAGATCCGCCCGGTCACCATCGCGACGTACCAGGTGCTGACGACGAAGCGCAAAGGGCACTACCCGCACCTGGAGCTCCTCGACGCCCGCGACTGGGGCCTGGTCGTCTACGACGAGGTGCACCTGCTACCCGCGCCGATCTTCCGGATGACGGCCAACCTGCAGGCGCGTCGACGACTCGGCCTCACCGCCACGTTGGTGCGCGAAGACGGGCGTGAGGAGGACGTCTTCACCCTCATCGGGCCCAAGCGCTACGACGCGCCCTGGAAGGAGATCGAAGCCCAGGGATGGATCGCCCCCGCCGACTGCGTCGAGGTGCGGGTGACGCTCGAGGACGGCGAGCGGATGGCGTACGCCGTGGCCGAGCCCGACGAACGCTACCGGCTGTGCGCGAGCGCGGACTCCAAGACGGCTGTCGTCGAGCGCCTGGTCGCCCAGCATCGGGCCGAGCAAACCCTGGTCATCGGCCAGTACCTCGACCAGCTGGCCGACCTGGCCGACCGGCTGCACGCACCGCTCATCACCGGGGAGACCAGCGTCACCGAGCGCCAGCGCCTCTTCGACGGGTTCCGGTCAGGAGAGGTCCCGCTGCTCGTGGTCTCGAAGGTCGCGAACTTCTCCCTCGACCTGCCCGACGCCACCGTCGCCGTCCAGGTCTCCGGCACGTTCGGCTCCCGCCAGGAAGAGGCCCAGCGGCTCGGGCGGCTGCTGCGACCGAAGGACGACGGCCGGTCCGCCCGCTTCTACACGGTCGTGGCGCGCGACACCGCCGACCAGGACTACGCCCAGCACCGCCAGCGCTTCCTGGCCGAGCAGGGCTACGCCTACCGGATCGTCGATGCCGAGGACGTGCTGGATGGCCGCGCCTTCACCGCCGACGGGCCAGGCTGAGCTCAGGCGAACAACACGCTGCCGCTGGGGAACGCCGTCCGCTCCCCGTCGGCGTCGATCCGCCAGACCGACTGCTGCCCCTGCACCCGCCAGCCCCCGGCGTCCAGGCCGCGCACCAACGCCGTCCGCTCGTCGATGCCGACGGTGGTGACACCGTCCACGGCGGCGACGCGTCGCAGCACCAGCCGTGGCACCCAGGCCGAGTAGACGTCGAAGTGCGGAATGACCCGGTACTCCGGAACCAACCCCAGGCCTGGCGCCTCACCGACGAGACCGAACGTGCGGGGTGAGGGCGCCCAGGAGGTGATGCTCATCGCGCCGGCGGAACACCCGGCCAGGGCGGCTCCGTCCTGCCATGCCGCCACGATCGCCCGCAAGAGCCGCGTGCCTCGCAGCGTCGCGGTCAGGTGGGCGGGATTTCCTCCAGACAGGTAGATCAGCCCAGCGCCAGCGACCTCGGCGGCCAGGTCGGGGTCGTCTGCCTCGGTCCGGTCGCGTGCCACGACGGCGACCTGTTCCACCCCGAGCCGTTCAGCCTGCTCGGCGCCGAGCTGCAGCCATCGGGCCAGCACGTGCTCGCCATCCAACGCGGCCGCGGTCGGCACCTGGACGAAGCGCTTCGGCCGGCCCTCCAGCAGCCGGCCCTCGAGCTCGGCCATGCTCGGCAGGTACTCACCCGACCCGATCAGGGCGATGGGACCGAGGCTCACCCGCACCGCGGCAGGGCCCGGGTGAAGCGCACCGCCGTCGTGGACACCTCGGCATCGACGACCCACCGTCGCGGGCCCACCTTGTCCCAGACGACCTTGCCACCAAGCTCCTGGTCCGGCGCCTGGCACTGCACCCAAGCCATGGCACCCTCCGGCAGGGAGTCGACCACCTTCGCCTCGCTCCAGGGTGCCGAACGCACCAGCAGGCCGCCGGTGGTTGTGGCCTGGTACCCGAGCTCGCACCGCGGGAGGCCCGGGCTGCGCCCCTTGGCAGCGGGGGTGCTGACGTACCGGTCTGCCACGTAGCCACCGCCCGCCAGCTTGTTCCACACCCGATCTCCGTCGACAGGCTCGCCGAAGGCCTGGCAGAGGACCTGCAGACTTCGCCCGGGTCGGATCGAGCGCTGCTGGGAGGACTGCGTGGTGGGCCAGCGGCGGACCCCGAGACGGGACTCGGCGGTCGAGCGGTAGCTCGACGCCACCGTCGCCACCGGCGCATGGAGCACGTTGCTGTCGATGTTGATCGAGGTGCCGCCGTGCTTCTCCACGTGGTCGCCCCGGTACTGCTTGATCCGCTGCCCGTTGGACCACATCCGGTTCGGCAGCCCGTCCCAGCCCGTCAGGCTGGGACGCCCGTCCCACCTGGCCACCCACACGGCGTCGAGCCGGTCGAAGCGCTTGGCCGAGAAGGTGTCGCGGGCCGCAGGAGCGCCGCTGTAGAGGTGGAGGTAGGCGCCGGCGAGGTAGCCCTGGGCGTGCAACCGCTGGGTCCACACCGACAGGTAGCGCTGCACACCGGAACGACAGGAAGACTTGCCCGGATCGAAGTGCTCGATGTCGGCGTAGAGCGCCGAGCCGGGGAGCAGGCCCAGCCTTCGAGCCCGCTTGATGGCGTCGGCGGCATCCGATGCCGCCTTCGCCTTGGCCGTCGACTTGGTGAACTGGACCTGCTTGTAGCCGAAGATGCACGACGGCTGGGCGGACAGGTAAGTCGGCAGGATGCCGAAGCCCATCGCGTCGACGGACCTGATCCAGGACGGCGTGAGGTTGGGCTGCTGGCAGCCGCGGTTCTTGCCGCCGAAGTACACGTTCACCGAGTCGTAGGGCGAGGACCGCCAGGCCTGCATCGAGCTCAGGGACGGCGCGGTGCACGTGTCGAAGCCCAGCCCGCTGGCCCGCGTGGCGCTCGCCCCACGAGGGAACTGCGGTTCGTCGGCCGTGGCCTGCGTAGGCAGGACCACCAGGCCGACGAGCAGCGCGGCCGGGGCCACCATCGCCACGGCACGGGCCAGGCGGGGGGGGCGCCCGTCGCCACGTCGCACGATCACGGCCGTGAGGTTAGCCAGCAATGACCCGGATGAGCCAATCCGCGTCGCTTCGTCCCGACGCCACCGTCCGCGCGTTCGCCTCGTCCGAACCCAGGACCCAAGCCCGGGCGAGGGAAGGATCCTTGCCGTAGGCCACGTGTCGCGCCACCAGTCGATCCCGCCGAAGGTCGTCGTCGACCTCGACCCACCAGGTCTCGTCCAGCAGCGGACGCACCTGGGGCCACAGGAGCAAGTAGTTGCCCTCGACGACGACCAACGGGGCCGTCGCCGGCACCAGGATCGAGCCGGCGATCGGCTCTTCCAGGCTGCGGTCGAACGTGGGGGCGTAGACGGACGCATCGGCGGCACGCACCCGCTCGAGCAACGCCACGAACCCACCGCGGTCAAAGGTGTCCGGGGCCCCCTTGCGATCGGCTCGGCCCAGTCGCCGGAGCTCGGCCTGGGCGAGGTGGAAGCCGTCCATCGGGACCAGCACGGCGTCGTCCACGGTGCGCACCACGAGCTCGGCGAGCGTGGACTTGCCGGCACCCGGCGCTCCGGCGATGCCGAGCACGAGTCGTCCACCGACGCCGGGGCGCTCCCGCACCCGTCGGGTCAGGCGAGCCAGTGCCTCCGGCGCCGAGGCCTCAGCCGGCCGAGTCACCGGCCTGCACTCCTGCCGCGGTGTCGTCGAGCAGGGTCCGCCAGGAGCGCACCAGACCGGTATCCACGTAGGCCTTCTCCGAGCGGGAGGGCCGCACCGAGTGCCCGACGTGCAAGGACCGCACGCCCGCGCGGACCAGCCAGGGCACGTCCTCGGGACGCAAGCCCCCACCGGCGATGATGGACCGGGCCAGCTCGGGATCTGCCTGCCCTCGACGGCACAGGTCGTCGAGGCCGTGCTCCACGCCGCGGGCCGAGCCCGCGGTCAGCACGGAGTCCAACCCCGGCAGGCCCCGCACCTGTCGGAAGGCGCGGTCCCGGTCGAGCGTGTGGTCGAAGGCGCGGTGGAACGTCCAGGGAACGCCTTCGATGGCCTCCGCCAGGGCGGTGGTGACCGGCACATCGAGGTCCAGCGCTGGGGTGAGGAAGCCGAAGGCGAAGCCCTCGACGCCGGCCTCGACGAGCTCGGCGGCCAGGCCGACGAACCGGGTGAGCTCGCCGCCGGTCGTCGAGTCGTCATCTCGCAGCCGGAGCACCACGCGCAGGGGTACCGAGGCCCGCTCCAGCACAGCCCGGACGTCGGCGAGCTCGGGAGTGAGCCCCGCTCGCTCCCGACGTCCGCTCATGAGGAGACGGTCGGCGCCGCCCGCCTCGGCGCCCGCGACGTCACCAGGCTGGACGACGGCGACCTGCAGGAGCGGGGGTACCACGGGCTCAGCGTACGAAGCGGCACGAGCCACGCGAGCACCCGGCCGGCTCGGGGCCGTACGGACCGGCGCCGTCAGGAGTAGGCGGTGGCCAGCCGTTGCGACGGCAGGTCGTCCTGCTGGACCAGGGTCCAGCGCAGCTGAGGCCGCATCCGGCCGCGGCGGTCGGCACGGACGTCCCAGCGTCCGACGAGCAAGTCGTGGCCGCTGCGGTCCTGCTCACCGGCACCCCGCCGCGTCCCGACGGGGGCGGCCTCGGTGCGGTCTGGCGTGGCATGAAGGGCGGGCATGGTGACCTCCTCCCGGGAGGGTTGGCAAACTGGCATCGTCATGATCAACGACGTTACGATCGGCTGGTGTTTGCCTTTCGTTCACTTTTAGTTTACCTCAATGCCAGGAGTTGGCAACCCAGCGCGCCGACGCCCGCACCGACGCACCTGAGCAGCAGAACGGGGCGGCCTCTGCATGAGAGGACCGCCCCGTTCTGGGGACTAGCGAGCTGCGCGGATCAGAAGTCCATCCCGCCCATGCCGCCCATGTCGCCGCCGCCGGGCATGGCCGGAGCGGCCTTCTCCGGCTTGTCGGCGATGACCGCCTCGGTGGTGAGGAACAGCCCGGCGATCGACGCAGCGTTCTGCAGCGCCGACCGGGTGACCTTGGCCGGGTCGATGATCCCGGCCTTGATCAGGTCCTTGTACTCGCCCGTCGCGGCGTCCAGGCCCTCGCCCGGCTCCAGGTTGCGGACCTTCTCGGCCACGACGCCACCCTCGAGACCGGCGTTGACGGCGATCTGCTTGAGCGGAGCCTCCAGGGCCACCTTGACGATGTTGGCGCCCGTGGCCTCGTCGCCCTCCAGCTCGAGCTTCTCGAAGGCCAGCTTGCCGGCCTGCAGCAGCGCGACGCCACCGCCGGGCACGATGCCCTCCTCGACGGCCGCCTTGGCGTTGCGCACGGCGTCCTCGATGCGGTGCTTGCGCTCCTTGAGCTCGACCTCGGTCGCCGCGCCGGCCTTGATGACGGCCACGCCGCCAGCCAGCTTGGCCAACCGCTCCTGCAGCTTCTCGCGGTCGTAGTCGGAGTCGCTGCGGTCGATCTCGGCCCGGATCTGGTTGACCCGGCCGGCGATCTGGTCGCCGTCGCCGGAGCCCTCCACGATGGTCGTCTCGTCCTTGGTGATGACCACCTTGCGAGCGTGCCCGAGCAGGTCGACGGTGGCGTTCTCGAGCTTGAGGCCGACCTCCTCGCTGATGACCTGACCACCCGTGAGGATGGCCATGTCCTGCAGCATCGCCTTGCGGCGGTCGCCGAAGCCGGGAGCCTTCACCGCGGCGGACTTGAAGGTCCCGCGGATCTTGTTCACGACCAGCGTGGCCAGGGCCTCACCCTCGACGTCCTCGGCCAGGATGACCAGCGGCTTGCCCGACTGCATGATCTTCTCCAGCAGCGGGAGGAGGTCCTTGACCGAGCCGATCTTGGAGTTCACCAGGAGGATGTATGGGTCCTCCAGCACGGCCTCCATACGCTCGGCGTCGGTCACGAAGTAGGGCGAGATGTAGCCCTTGTCGAAGCGCATGCCCTCGGTGAGCTCGAGCTCGAGGCCGAAGGTGTTGCTCTCCTCGACGGTGATGACACCTTCCTTGCCAACCTTGTCCATGGCCTCGGCGATCATCTCGCCGATCTGGGGGTCGGCCGCGGAGATGGAGGCGGTGGAAGCGATCTCCTCCTTGGTCTCCACCTCCTTGGCGAGCTCGAGCAGCTGGCTGCTGACGGCCTCGACGGCGTGCTCGATGCCGCGCTTGAGCGACATCGGGTTGGCGCCCGCGGCAACGTTGCGCAGGCCCTCGCGGACCAGCGCCTGGGCGAGGACGGTGGCCGTCGTCGTGCCGTCACCGGCGACGTCGTCGGTCTTCTTCGCGACCTCCTTGACCAGCTCGGCGCCGATCTTCTCGTAGGGGTCCTCGAGCTCGATCTCCTTGGCGATCGAGACACCGTCGTTCGTGATGGTGGGTGCGCCCCACTTCTTCTCGAGCACGACGTTGCGCCCGCGCGGTCCAAGGGTCACCTTGACCGCGTCGGCGAGCTGGTTCATGCCGCGCTCGAGGCCTCGACGGGCCTCTTCGTCAAACGCGATGATCTTCGGCATTGACTGGGGTCCTCCCAGAGTTGAGCGTGAGGGTCGGCGCGACGCCCGCGACGGACGACCTCCGAGCGCCGGCTCACGTCGCCGGTACCGAAGGCCTCGTCGTCCAACCGATGGGTCTTGTCACTCTCATGGTGAGAGTGCCAACGCAATGATTAGCACTCTCCTGCGACGAGTGCAAGCCTGGGTGCAAGCCTGGGGGTCGGTCAGCCGCTGTGCGCCACGAGGTAGGCAAGCAGGTCGTCCAGCGTCTCGACCTTGCCGTAGTCCTCCTCGGCGACGTCCACGCCGGCGTGCTCGGCCAGCCCCTCGACCAGGCTCAGGAAGTCCATCGAGTCCAGGTCGAGCTCTTCGCGCAGGTCCACGTCGCCCGGGACCTCGGCCAGGTCGGCCTCGGGAGCCACCCGCCCCAGGATGTCGACGACGTGCTGGCGTGCCTGCTCGGTGTTCATCGCTCCTCCACGGTCTCCAGCTGTTCGGGATGGGCCAGCAGCCCCTCGACTGCCCTCAGGTACCGGCCACCACGATGGCCGTCGCTGACCCGGTGGTCGGCGGCCAGGGTGACGGTGACGACAGGACGTACGGTGAGCATCCCCTCCACGGCCCACGGTCGGTCCACGACCGTGCCGAACCCGACGAGGGCCACCTGCGGGGGGTAGATCACCCCGTGGACGACCTCGACGCCCTGGTCACCCAGGTTGGTGACGGTCACCGTCGGGTCACTCATCTGCGACCCTCGCAGCCGTCCGGCCCGCGTCCGGGCGACGAGGTCCTTCAGCGCCGCCATGAGCTCGGTGAGGGACAACGTGTCGGCGTCGTGGATGGCCGGGGCGACCAGGCCCCCACCTCGCAGGGCCACGGCGACGCCGAGATGGATCCGCTCGGAACGCCGGAACCCCGGGGGGTCTGCCTCGGCGTCGAAGAAGCCGTTGAGCTCGGGCACCTTCCGCATCGCCACGGCGGCAGCCTTGAGCAGCACGGCCGCGGGCAGCAACCGCTCGGCGGGCGGCTTGCCAGCGTTGTAGGCGCGCACGAAGTCGTCTGCGGGTTGGAAGTCCACCGTGGTGCGCAGGTAGTAGTGGGGGATCTCCCGCTTGGAGCGGGCCATCAGGTTGGCGATGGTGGCGCGCATGGCAGCCGCCCTCGCTTGGGCGGCCCCCGGCTCGCTCGGCCGAGCCGACCCCACGTCGGAGGGTGGCTGCGCCGCCGGTCCGGGGACCGAGCGCTCCACGTCGGCGGCGGTCACCGCACCGCTCGGGCCGGTCCCGCGGACGGTGGCCAACACCACTCCGAGCTCGCTGGCTCGTCGGCGCGCCAACGGCGAGGCCGACACACGCTCGGTGGCGGCGGGCGGTGGCACGGTCGGGCCCGACGCCGGCTCAGCCGGCCGGTCCGCCGCCTCGATCGCCCGCTGCACGTCGGCACGGGTCACCGCTCCGTCCGGCCCGGTCCCGAGCACGTCCGCCAGGTCCAGGCCGTGCTGGTGGGCGAGGTGTCGCACCGGAGGGGACACCGCCGTGGCGGCGTGCCCCAGGGCGCTCGCGGCTGGGGCCGGCTCGGGCCCGTCTGGGGCCGGCTCAGCCCCGTCGATCCTCGCCAGCGCCGTTCCCACCGGAACCGTGGTCCCTGGCTCGACGAGCAGCTCGGTGACCACGCCGTCGGCGAACACCTCCACCTCGATCGCTGACTTCGTGGTGTCGACCACCGCGACGATGTCGCCCCGGTGCACGGTGTCGCCCACGGTGACGAGCCACTCCACCAGCGTGCCCTCGTCCATGTCGGCACCCAGGCTGGGCATGAGGAACTCGCCCACGACTCAGGACCCCGTCACTGCGCGGGCCGCCGCCACCACCCGCTCGACGCTCGGGATCGCCGCGAGCTCCAGATGCCGGGCATAGGGAACCGGGACCTCGACCGAGCACACCCGTCGCACGGGGGCGTCGAGCTCGAAGAAGGCCTGCTCGGCGATCTGGGCGCTGACTTCTCCGGCGATCGACAGGGTGTGCCAGTTCTCGTCCACCACGACGGCTCGATGCGTCCGGGCCACCGTGGCCAGGATGGCGGGCGTGTCCAGGGGACGCAGCGACCGCAGATCGAGCACCTCGGCGGTGATGCCCTCGTCGGCGAGGACGTCGGCGGCCGCCAACGTCGTCGGCAACGAGCCCCCGTAGGCGATGATGGAGACGTCCTGGCCGGGGCGCCGCACGGCCGCCCGGTCCAGGTCGCAGGCGTGCGGACCGCTCACGTCGTCGGCAGTGGGTCCGGACACCCCGTAGAGCGAGCCGTGCTCGAACACGACGACCGGGTCCGGGTTGCGCAGTGCTGCGCGGAGCATCCAACGCGCGTCGGCCACGGTCGCCGGTGCCACCGCGCGCAAGCCCGGGATGTGGGCGTAGTAGTTCTCCAGGGAGTGGGAGTGCTGTGCCGCCAGCTGACGACCCGCGCCGGTCGTCATCCGGATCACCACCGGGACGTTGAACTGGCCACCAGACATGTGCCGCAGCGTGGCGGCGGTGTTGAGGATCTGGTCCAGAGCCAGCAACGAGAAGTTCACCGTCATGATCTCGACGATGGGCCGCATCCCGGCGAGCGAGGCCCCGATCCCGGCGCCGACGAAAGCCGACTCCGACAACGGGGTGTCACGTACCCGGTCCGGTCCGAACTCCTCCCACAGCCCCAGGCTCACCCCGAAGCAGCCGCCGTAGGCGCCGACGTCCTCGCCCATGAGGAACACCCGCTCGTCGGCGAGCATCGCCTCGCGCATCGCCTCGCGCATCGCCTCGCGGTAGGACAGCTCGCCGGCCGTGGAGGCCGCCGGAGCCGGAGCGCTCGTGGTCGTGCTCGTCATGACGCCACCTCCGTCGGGACCGGCTCGTCGCTCATGACGAACCGCAGCAGGTCCTCGACCGGCTCGTCGGTTCCTGCCTCGGCGAAGGCGACGGCCGCCTCCACCTCGGCATCGACCTCGGCCTCCATCGCGGCCCGGCCCTCACCGTCGAGCAGCCCCGCCTCGGCCAAGGCTGCGCCGAAGGTGACGATCGGGTCGCGCCGCCGCCAGGAGGCGACCTCGTCCTTGCTGCGGTAGCGCTCGGCGTCGTACATCGAGTGCGCCCGGAAGCGGTAGGTCTGCAGCTCGAGGAACACCGGACCGCTGCCGCTGCGCACCATGCTGACCGCGCGGCGCGCTGCCTCGTCCACGACCGCCACATCCATGCCGTCCACCGTCCAGGCCGGCACCTCGTAGGCGGCGGCCTTCACGGCCAGGTTGGTCTCGGACTCCGAGCGCGCCAGCGCCGTGCCCATGGCATAGCGATTGTTCTCGCAGGCGAACAGGACCGGCAGCTTCCACAGCGCCGCCAGGTTCATCGACTCGTGGAACTCGCCCTCGGCCATCGCCCCCTCACCGAAGTAGCAGACCGTCACCGCCGGCCGTTGCTGCATCGCGTCGGCCAGCGCCAGCCCGACCGCCAAGGGCAGGCCACCGCCGACGATGGCGTTGCCGCCGTAGAACCGCAGGTCGGCGTCGAACAGGTGCATGGACCCCCCACGGCCCCGGGAGCACCCTTCGACCTTGCCGTACATCTCGGCCATGATCGCGTCCATCGACATCCCGCGTGCCAAGGCGTGGCCGTGCTCGCGGTAGGTGGCGACGACGGCGTCCTCGGCCTGCAGGTGCCTGGTGACGCCGGTGGCCACCGCCTCCTCGCCGATGTAGAGGTGCAGGAACCCGCGGATCTTGGTCGCGCTGTAGAGCTCGACGCAGCGCTCCTCGAACCGACGGATCCGGACCATGTCGCGGTAGACGGCGAGGGACTCCGCCGCCGTGGGCAGCAGCTCGTTCATCGCGCCTCAGCTCCCGGACTCGAGGGTGGACAGGTCGCCTTCCGGCAACCCCAGCTCACGGGCCTTGAGCAGGCGCCGCATGATCTTGCCGCTTCGGGTCTTCGGGAGCTCGCTGCGGAACGCGATCTCTCGCGGGGCGACCGCGGCCCCGAGGCGCTTGCGAGCGAAGCCGACGAGCTCCAAACGCAGCTCGTCGCTGGCCTCGTACCCGGCTCGCAGCGAGACGAACGCCTTCACCACCTCACCGGCGACCGGGTCGGGCACGCCGATGACGCCGGCCTCGGCCACGGCCACGTGCTCCATGAGCGCGCTCTCGACCTCGAAGGGCCCGATGAGGTGCCCGGCCGACTTGATGACGTCGTCGCCACGACCGACGAACCAGAACCAGCCGTCGGCGTCGCGGCGGGCCAGGTCTCCGGATCGGTACCAGCCCGACCCCGGCTCGCCCAGGAACGCCTTCGCATAGCGCTCGGGCATGCCGAGGTACTCGTCCATGAGCGAAGGCCACGGCGCTCGCAGCACGAGCTCGCCCTCGGTGTCCGGCTCGCTCACGAGCACCGGGGACCCGCTGTCGTCCAGCACCGCCTCGCCGCGGCTGTCCCGTCGCAGCAGCGCTGCCTCGATCCCGGGGACCGGCCGCCCCATCGAGCCGGGACGGACCTCGGCACTGGCGTAGTTGGCGATCATGATGGCGCCGGTCTCGGTCTGCCACCAGGTGTCGTGGATCGGCAGTCCGAACGCCTCCTCACCCCAGCGGACCACCTCGGGGTTGAGCGGCTCACCGACGCTGAGCACGTGCCGCAACGCCGAGAGGTCGTGGGCGTGCGCACGCTGCGCGCCGGCCTTCATGAGCATCCGCAGCGCCGTCGGGGCCGTGTACCAGACGCTGACCCGCTGCTCGGCGAGGATCCGGTACCAGCGGTCGGGGTCGAACTCCTGCTCGTCGACGACCACGGTGACCCCGCACGTCAGCGGAGCCACCACGCCGTAGGAGGTGCCGGTCACCCAGCCCGGGTCGGCGGTGCACCAGAAGACGTCGTCGTCGTGCAGGTCCAGCACGTAGCGGGCGGTGGCGTGGTGGGCCAGGACGGCCTCGTGCACGTGCACCGCGCCCTTCGGGGTGCCGGTCGTCCCGGAGGTGAAGTGCAGCAGAGCAGCCGTACGCGGGTCGGTGTGCTCGACGGCGTAGTCGGGCGAGGACTCCTCCAGCTCCTGGACCAGGTCGCATGCCCCCGGCGCCTCGGCAACCCGGGCAAAGCCGGGACCGACGAGCAGGACGTGCTGCAGGCTCGGCACCGCGGCGCGGATGGGCGCCACCTTCTTGCGGTACAGGCTGGGCGTCGTCACGAGCACCGACCCGCCCCCCAGCTGCAGGCGCTGCTTGACCGGTTCGGGCCCGAACGCACTGAACAGCGGGCAGAACACGGCTTGGTGCTTCAGCGTGCCGAGGACGGCGGCGTAGAGCTGGGGCTGGCGTCCCATCAGCCCGAACACCCGATCGCCAGGCTTGACCCCGAGGTCCTGGAGCAGGTTGGCGAACCGGTTGCTCGCCGCGGCCAGCTCGGCGTAGGTCAGCTCGGCGTCGACCCCGCTCTTGCCGAGGAAGCGCAGGGCGACCTTCGTCGCTGTCGGCCCGCTCGCCCACCGGTCGACCGCCTCGTGGGCGATGTTGCGTCCACCCGTCGGCTGCCCCGCCAACCAGTCGGTCACCTGGTCCCAGCCGAACGACGCGACGGTGGCCTCGTAGTCGACCATGTTGGGCGTGACCGCAGCGTGGGCCGGCTTGGTGATGACGTCACGGGCCATGCTGACTCCTCCCGCATCCAGGTCGCGACCAGCGGCTCCGGGGCCAACCGTCGCGACGGCGCACGGTTGATTCATCCCAAACCCTGACCATCCGGAGCCAGGGGCAGAGGTCCCGACCGCACCTCTGGCAGGTGTGGCATATTGGCAGCAGCCGAGCACGCGAGCAGCTGGCGACCGTTGGCGAGGACCAGTGCCGGCGAGGAGGTGGCCGGAATGAGTGGCTCCTGGTACGTCGACCCCGAGGCCGGGCCCGTCGACGCCGAGGACGACCGGACCTACGACGAGGCCTTCGGCCCCGGCGACCCGATCCAGCACGACGGCCGCCTCGTCGAGGACGACGAAGGCGTCCGCGGCGACAACACCTCCGAGGCCGTCGCGCACATCGCGGTGGGCGACCACGCGGACTACAGCGCCGAGGAAGCAGCGATCCACGTCGTCGAGGACGGCTGGTAGCCGACCTGCCCGAGCATGCGCCCCCCGCGCTGAGGATCGGCCGCCCGGAGCTCGAGCCATGGGCCGCACGGCGCTGCAGCCACGCCCAGGACTGGCCCGTGGAGATGCTGCTGGCCGCCCGCGCTGGGTCCTCACCGACGATCAGCGTCGTCCTGCCGGCCCTGGACGAGGCCCGCACCGTGGGTGACATCGTCAGCGCCGTGCGCGCCGACCTCGTCGTGGGTGCCCGTACCGGCGGCGAGGCACTCGTCGACGAGATCGTCGTGCTCGACTCCGGGTCGACCGACGCCACCGCCGCCGTGGCGCGACAGGCCGGTGCGCGGGTGGTGCAGCGGCACGAGGTGCTCAGCGACATCGCACCGGCGCCCGGCAAGGGCGAGGCGCTGTGGCGAGGGGTGGCCGCCACCGACTCCGACATCGTCGTCTTCCTCGACTCCGACCTGGAGGACTTCTCCACCGACTTCGTCACCGGCCTGCTCGGGCCGTTGCTCACCGACCCCGATGTGGCACTGGTGAAGGCCACCTACGACCGGCCGCTGCGACAGGGCGAGGCGGTGCTGCCCGCAGGTGGGGGACGCGTCACCGAGCTGGTGGCCCGGCCGCTGATCAACCTCTTCTGGCCGGCCCTCGCGGGCTTCGTCCAGCCGCTGTCCGGCGAGTACGCCGGGCGCCGGGACCTGCTCGAGCGCCTGCCGTTCCCGACGGGGTACGGCATCGAGCTGGGCATGCTCGTGGACGCCCTGCAGCTCGTGGGCCTCGACGCCCTCGCTCAGGTCGACCTCGTGCGACGCAAGCACCGGAACTCCGCCGACGCCAAGCTCGGGTCCATGGGCGACGAGATCCTCCAAGTTGCCTTGGCCCGGCTGCACAGCCAGGGACGGCTGCAGCTGGCTGAGGAGGTGGACCAGCGACTGCTCCAGTTCGTCCGCACCGACGGTGCCTACGTGGGCACCGACTCGCGGGTGGCTCCGCTCGAACGGCCCCCACTGGTGGACGTGCCGGCCTACGCCAGCGCTCGGGCGGGGCTGCGATGACCGTCCGGCTTCAGGCTGCTGATGCCCGGCTGCTCGTCGAGCCGGCCGACGGCGGTCGGCTCACCTCGCTCACGGTGGGCGAGTCAGAGCTGTTCGCCCGCGGTGACGCACCTGCCGCGATGCAGGTCGGCTGCTTCGTGATGGCCCCCTACGCCGGCCGGGTCCGCCACGGCTTGCTCCCACGACCCACCGGCGGGAGCAGCGCCGCGACGGGCGAGGCCGACCCGGCCGACGACCTCGCCCTGCCGCTCTCCCTGCCGCCGCACGCGGCGCACGGCCTCGTGCTGGACCGTCCGTGGGAGGTGCTCGAGCAGCCTGGCGACCACACCGTCGCGCTGCGGTGCGACTTCGACGAACGGTGGCCGTTCGGCGGGTGGGTCGAGCACCGCCTCACCCTGGCACCCGGCGCCCTGTCCATGACCTTGAGCGCCTACGCCGAGGCCGAGGCGTTCCCGGCATCGCTGGGGTGGCACCCCTGGTTCGCCCGTCGGCTGCACCCACACGACGACGACGACGCCCTCGTGCAGCTCGGTCTGACGGCCGAGGCCATGCTGGCCAGGGACCACGAGGGGATCACCACGCCCGAGCGGGTCCCGATCCCCCCGCCTCCGTGGGACGACTGCTTCGTCGACGTCGCCTGGCCGGTACGGCTGCGCTGGCCTGGCCGCCTGCGTCTCGAGGTCGACGCCGGGGCGGGGATCACCTGCGCCGTGGTCTTCACCCACCAGCCCACGGCGGTCTGCGTGGAGCCCCAGACGGCACCCCCGGACGCGGTCCGCAGCGACCCCGTCCTCGTGCGTGCCGACCGACCGCTGCACGCCACCACGACGTGGCGGTGGGCCTCAGACGTCGATGCCGAGCCGGCGGGCTGAGCGGGTGCGCTGACGGGCCTGACGCATCCGGCGCAGGCGCTTGACCAGCATCGGGTCGTAGGCCAGTGCCTCGGGGCGGTCGATCAGCGCGTTCAGCAGCTGGTAGTAGCGCGTCGCCGACAGCTGGAAGAGCTCACCGATCGCCTGCTCCTTGGAGCCGGAGAAGCGCCACCACTGGCGCTCGAAGTCGAGGATCTGTCGATCCCGCTCGGCCAGCAACGCTCCGGCGACCTCGGCGGCCGGATCAGTGGCCACCGCCTGGGAGGTGCCTCCGCCCAGCTTCTGCTCGCTCATCGCGCCCTCCGTTCGACGGCCGCAGACCTTCGCACCTCGCCAGTGAATCACATCGGTGTCATTCGTGCCGGGAGGTCCGCCGCGTGCGCCCGCCTCAGCCGAGCATCGGCGGGGCGCCGTAGAGGCCCGGTCCGTCCACCTGCAACACCGACAGGAAGGGCTTCGCGCTCGCGTAGCCCAGGGAGATGAGCTTGCTGGAGCGGCCGAACTCCAACGGCGAGCCAGGCATCGGGAATGGCCCGGGCAGGAAGACCACCGGTACCTGCTCCAGCGCCGCGGGCAGGTCCACGACGAGCTGGCGCCGCACCGTCATGGCCGCCACCCGCAGCATCGTCTCGACCAGGGTGCTGGGCTGGCTGTCCGAGAGCCCCCAGAGCCCGCAGTCGAGGATGACCAGGCTCCGGGCGCCCAGCTGAAGGGCCTGGCGAACGGGGACGTTGGCCACCATGCCGCCGTCGACGAGCACCCGGCCCTCGTGCTCCACCGGCGGGAACACCCCGGGGATCGCCGCGCTGGCGAGCACCGCCGGACGGAGCGGGCCCGAGGTGATCGTGATCGGCTGGCCGGTGTCGAAGTCGGTCACCACAGCCCCGAACGGCTTCGAGAGGTCCTCGAAGTCGAGCACCGGCATGTGCACGTCGAGGACCCGCCTGAGCTCGGCGTTGTCCGACAGCCACCCCTTCGCGTTCTGGAGCGTGCGCAGCCTCGTCACCCAGCCCTTGGGGAAGATCACATCGGTGGTGATCGTCGGCCAGATCGTCGTCAGTCGGTCGACTGCAGCCTGCGGGTCGTGAGCCAGCACTGCGCCGTTCAGCGCACCGACGGACGTCCCGACGACGAGGTCCGGACGAAGGCCCACCTCGTCCAGGGCTCGCAGCATGCCCACCTGCACGGCCCCGTACCCGGCCCCCCCACCGAGCACGAAGCCGACGGGCCCGGGGAGCTCGATCCGACGTCCCTCAGGCACTGGCCGGAGCACTCCCGCTCGACGGCGTGCCGGGGGTCGAGGCAGTGCCGGACGTGCCCGTGCTCGCGGACTCCTCGGCGTAGCGGCCCAGCTCGTCCAGCGCCTCCTCGACGGCTCGAGCCTGGGCGGTGGCCTCGGCGACCAGCGAGCGCAGCCCCGCCAGCCCGAAGCGGTCGCGCACGGCGGCCACGGCTTCGACGACGGCCGGGTCGACCTCGGCTTCGCCCATCTTCGGCTCCCGTCCTTCAGCAGCGACCTGCGCACCTGCGCGGCCGTGGCAGCACGCTAGCGCGTGGTCAGGAGGCGCAGGTGGCGACGTCGGCAGTCCTGGTGCCGCCCGGCGGCGGGGTGTCGTCACGCTGCTGCCAGGGCTTCTGCTTGCCCTTCCGGACCTTCACCGACCGCCAGTCCTCGGCGGAGTAGTCGCGTCCCAGGACGAGGGTGACACCGAAGACGCCCTCGCGCTCGACGACCTTCACGCCCCCGAGCGAGGCCGCCACCGTCGCCGCCTCCTCGGTGGAGGCCGCGTCCGTGACCACGATCGTCTTCGCTCGCGTGTCAGCCGTGCTGAGGCCTCCGACGCCGAAGCCGAGCAGGTCCAGGATCGCCGCTGCCTCGGTGGCCCGGTTCCCCCGACCGGTCGCGTTCACCACCTGCACGGTGATGTCGCCCGGTGCGACGGTGAGCGTCTCGGAGCCCTCGGCGGGCGGTGGTGGCCAGGGACGGTCCTCGGCGATGGCATCGATGATGGGCCGGGCGTGGGTCCGGTCGGGCTGCACCGTGGCGAAGTCGTTGCTGTAGACGTTCGGGTAGGTGACGAAGGCGACGTCCTCGGGGCTGATCCCCGCCGCGCCGGAGCCGAGGTCGACCAGCCGGCCCAGGTCGGCGAGCTCCTTGTCCATGGTGAGCGCCTGCGTGCCGGCGTCCAAGGTCCGGTAGAGGCGCACCGGGTTCGTCAGCAGCGCTCGGGACGTGACCTCGCGGACCATCGAGGCCATGAAGTCCTGCTGACGCTCGATGCGTTGCAGGTCGCTGCCGTCCCCGAGGCTCGTGCGAGCTCGGACGAAGCCCAGCGCCTGCTCGCCCTCGACCACCGAGACCCCCGCCGGGAGGTCCAGGCGGGCGAGCGGGTCTTTCACCGGCTCGGTCAGGCACACCTCGACACCGCCGAGTGCGTCCACGACGCTCGTGAACCCGTTGAAGTCGACCACCACGAAGTGGTGGATGGGAAGGTCGGTGAGCTCGGTGACGGTCTTGATCGTGCACTCCGGCCCGCCGATGGAGAACGCGGCGTTGAAGCGGTCCTCATACGGATAGCTCGTGGAGCCGTCTGCGGTCTCGCAGGAGGGCAGCGTGACGATGAGGTCGCGCGGGAAGCTGAGCACCGTGACGCTCTCCCGGTCGGCGGCCAGGTGGACGAGCAGCGTGGTGTCCGAGCGGGCTCCGCCGATGAGCTCGGCCGAGCCGAAGCCCTTGCCTTGGCCCTCACGAGTGTCCGACCCCATCACCAGGATGTTCAGCGGCTCCCCGGGCTCACTCGGCGGCTCGGCCTGACCCGCCTTCGGTGGCGGGTAGTCCCCGGCGAGGATCTGCGCAGGGTCGGCCAGCGCGTCACCGACGTCGACGGTGGTGATGTTGCCGCGCAGCTTGAGCAGCAGCCCGCCGGCAGTGAGCAGCAGGGCCAGCACGAGACCACCGGCCACCAGGAGCACGACGCGGCCGCGACGACGGCGTTCAGGCTCCGGGGCCGGCTGAGGCTGATCGCCCGGTTCGGGGCGGGTCTGGGTGCCGGGCATAGCCGCTCCATCATAGAGGACTCAGCCGGGTTCTCCCCGTTCCGCGAGCTGCCCCGACTGCAGGACGGCCTGGGCGTATGCCGCTGCGGCGGTCGAGCCACGGGCCTGGGCGACCTGCCCGGTGGCCGTGCGGAAGCGCACGGCGAACTCCTGGCCGCCCGCTCCCGGTCGGTGCCGTCGAAGGTCGACGAACCGATCTGCGAGGACGTCGCGAAGCTGGTCCTCGCGGGGCAGCCACAGGGCCTCCTGCAGGGAGACGCTGTCCAGGGCCCACTCCACCGTGCCGTTGAAGCCGATGACCGGTCCGGCGGGGAATCGATGCACCTCGACGGTCATGTCTGCGAGGTAGAAGACGTCCTCGTCCATGCCGCGGCCCGCCAGCACGAACGCATCGCCCGGCTTCGGCGTCCATCGGAGCCCGGCGGCCGCCAACGCCTCCGCGAGCTCGACCCCGATCACCGAAGCGCCTCGCCGGGCCTCAGGTGCCGGCCGCGCTGGTCAGCGGCTCGGTGGGCCGCTCGGTCGGGGTCAGGCTCAGGACGAACATCTTGATCTCCCGGGTGGTGACCCGCCTCCGGTAGTCGGCGTAGCCGGGGTAGACCTGCGCCGCCTCGGCCCAGCAGCGCTCGCGCTCGTCGTCGTCGGTGACCATCCGGGCGACGACGTCGTAGGAGGCCCCCTGCCACTCGACCTGTCCGGCCAGCGCCGCCTCCAGGTTCAGCGCCCAGGCCGGGTGCCCGTCCTGGCCGAAGTTGCTCCCGATCAGCACGAGCTGGTCGCCGAGCGGCGTGGCGACCAGGCGCACCGTGCGCGCGATGCCCGACTTCCGCCCGAGAACCGTCAGGTCGACCTGCGGGAAGTCCTCGTTGCCGAGGATGCTCAGCCGGCCACGGGTCACGCTGACCAGGGCCCGGTCCAAGGGTGCACCCACCTTGGCGAAGGACTTGGCGATGAGCGGCTGGCGGCCGAGCAGGATCACGAGGTCTCGTCGAAGGCCCATCGCAGCAGTATCGCAAGCCGCGTCGACCGGTCGCACCCCGGCGGGCGTGCCCGACCGACGGTGCCTAGGCTTCGGGCCATGAGCACCCGACTCGGCCCGCTGTCCCAGTTCCCGGCCGGTGAGGCGACGGCGGTGAAGGTGGACGGTCGGACCTACGTCGTGGTCCGACACCCGCAGGACGCCGAGCAGGTGTGCGTCGTCAGCGACAAGTGTCCCCACCTGGGGCTGAGCCTCACGAAGGGCCCGGGCGGGAAGCACTACGCCGACGGCGTCATCACCTGCCCGTTCCACAGCTCGCGCTTCGACGTGTGCTCCGGGGAGAACCTCGACTGGGCGCCGGGCTTCGCCGGCCGCACCGCACCCCGCTGGTCCCAGAAGATCATCGCGATGGGGCGCAAGCCGGCACCGCTCACCACCTTCGACGCCAGCGTGGTCGACGGCGACGTCGTCCTGCCCTGACCCGCCCGGAATGATCACGTCAAGTGGGTGACGTGGTGCTTTGTGCGGCCTGCAGACCGCGCAAAGCACCAGGTCGGCTCGTCAGGGAGGGCACGCACTCCTGCGCAGGGATGCTGCTCCCTGGGGCCCCCGCGGGCACCCCGACCCACCTGGCACGCCGGTAGCCTGAGGGCGCCGCTGCGACCAGCGGACCGCCGGCGTGGCGCAATCGGTAGCGCACCTGTCTTGTAAACAGGCGGTTAGGGGTTCGAGTCCCCTCGCCGGCTCCAGCATCGGTCCAGGTCAGCGCCGCTCTTCTGGGTCATCGGGAGCGGTGCTGAGGGGACCTTGTCGGTCCAATCGAGGAGGTGTTGCAGGTAGACCTCTGTGCTGTCCTCCCACGAGTAGTGCGCTGCGTCGGGGATGACGGCGAACGGCGGACGGCCCCGCCCGCCGCCTCGCTGTGTCCATACCCGGGGACTAGGCTGCTTACATGATTACAGGACAGCAACCGTTGAACGTCACCGACTGGATCGCCGGACGCCTGCCCGACGACTGGTTCAGCGAGTTCAGTGTCACCGTCGACCGCGAGGAGATCCTCATCGACGGGGTGATCCCCGAGCCGAAGTCCAGCTCGTCAGACGGCCGGTCCGGGAGGATCCGCCGGTTTCGTGAAGACACACGCTCCCACCGCATCGCCATCGCCCGCGAGCTGGAGGCGCTGACCGGTCGCAAGGTCTCGTGGGCCGTGCGCAGCGGCGACACTGCGCAAAGCTTCACCAGGCTGTCCGTCCCCGTGATGACCCGACTCCCGCAGTCGGAGCGGATCGTGCTGGACACCCTGGTGGAGGCCGGTGTCGCCCGATCCCGTTCCGATGCCCTGGGCTGGTGCGTGCGCCTCGTCGGCCAGAACCAGAAAGAGTGGCTCGAGCAGCTCGACACAGCCCTGAGCTCCGTACGCGAAGCGCGTGACCAAGGACCCAGCGCCTGACCCAGGGCAGCAAGCCCCGACTCGCCCGCAGAACCCGCCGTAGCCGCAAGTTGGGCGTTCGTGATCGCGCTGCGAGTAGCCCGATCAGGGTTGAGTCGGCCTGGGGCGCGGTGCCGGCACTGCTGCTGGTCCGATTCCCCAGGCCGCTCGTCCCTCTGGCCGAAGCGACACACGGGCCGCCATCGTTCGCCAGCCATGTCTGAAGATCATCTGCCCGGCGGTCGCGGCCAAAGGTAGGCGGCGGTCACGGTCCTCTCGGCGCGGCGCCATGCGGTAGGAGACCCTCCAGTTGTGTGTCTCGGCGTCACGCCGGGCGCGTTGCGTCCCCCCTGGTGCGCATTGGGCTGATGTAGGCAGCGAGCGCCTCTGTTCGATGCGGCGCAGTCTCCCGACGCAGACTGTGTCGATCCGGCCGTCGGCAATGAGCACGTACATGGTCGAGCGGCCGATGCCGAGCCGTTCGGCAGCTTCGGCGACGGTGAGCAGCATGCGGTCGGAGGAACGCAGGGTGACGTCGACGACCTGACGGGTCTGTCCCTTGCGCTTCCTGTGGCCGCGTTGCGGCGGGATGAGTTCGAGCCGGTGCACGGCGGCGAAGCCCCGGCAGTGGACCCCATTCGGGTACCGGGGCTTCCTCGGGCCGCGGGTGCGCCAGCGACGGCTCACGACGGGCGGCCCTCGGGGGGTCGTCCTGCGGTAGCTCGCCGTAGGTGTCGAGGTAGTGCTCGAGGACCGCCGGCGGGACGTGCCCCCCGTAGGCCAGGCGGCCGAGCTGGCGCAGCCGAAGGGGCCTGCTGCCGCATCCGGGCGGCGTCGAGCACGGAGTCCGAGCGCGAGGTCCGCCTACGCGCCATGGCGGCGCTGCCAGCGTGCTGACGCAGCCTGGCACTGTTGCGTGGCCGCGGCCACCATCGGCAAGCATCTCGAGCGGATCTACGCCCGCACCGGGGCGCGTAACCGTGCTCAAGTCGTCGCCCTCACCACCGACCTGCCCGACTGAGCCCGGCCCAGCGGCTTACGGCGAACGTCTACTCGCCGCCGCAGGCGGCACGAAGGGACAGTGGCGGTGTCCAGCCATCACGACCCAGGAGGTCCCGATGCGTCCCCGCCACGCTGTCACCACCGCCACCGTCCTGCTCGCCGTTCTCGCCGCTGGTACCGGTCCGGCGGTGGCGGCGCCCCCGAACCGGTTCGGTCCCTTCGACATCGACCCAGCGTTCCTCGACGGTGTCGCGGAACGGATCGAGAACGACTGCGCAGTCGACGTGGCCGATATCAGTGGGACGGGGACGATCCGCTACACCCACTTCCACGCTGACGCCGACGCCGACCCGCTGCGCGGCCAAGGCTGGTTCCACCTCACCGTCGACGTCACGACCTCGACCGGCGCGTCCACCACGATCCGCGAGCGCAGCATGGACAAGTACGCCGGCGCCGACCTCATCTACGACAGCACCAGCGGCCGTGCCACCGTGGAACTCGGCATCATCGGCCACCTCGACGCCGACGGCAGCCTCGCCGGCCGGACCTACGACGTCTGCGCCGCGCTGAAATAGCCGGACAGCACCGTCCGGAGCTGGCCGTTCGCCCGCGAGGGGCGCGTCGAGACCACTGCCAAGAAACGCGCGGGTCTCGGCATGCGCGAGCGTTTGCTTGCGGCTCTAGCGACCTCTGCGCCGGTGCGTCATTTCGCCGCCTGCGGACGCGGTCACTCCGATAGCGGTCTCAGCCGCACCAGCGTCGATTCCGCACAGAAGGACGCGTGTGAGTTGCACCTGGTGATGGACAACTACGCTGCCCACAAACGCGTGGAGGTCCGCGACTGGCTCGCCGCGAACCCGCGGATCCACATCCACTTCACCCCCACCTCCGGGTCCTGGCTCAACCTCGTGGAGGTGTGGTTCGGGATCATCGAACGCCAGGCCATCCACCGCGGCAGCTTTGGCGCCGTCAAGGACCTCAACGCCAAGATCCGCGCCTTCATCGACGGCTGGAACGACCAAGCCCACCCCTTCGTCTGGACCAAGACAGCCGAAGAGATCCTCAAGAAGGCAAACCGACAGACCACTTCAAACACGGACCACAAGGCCCTTCCCTGGTACTGGTCGGCACGTCGGCAATCCTCCATGCGCGCGCCCGCCCCGCCGCCGGATCAGCCCAGCAAGTAGTTGGAGGCCCAGCGCCGCGTGCCGGTCAGGCGGACTGCAGTGGACGGATGTCGTCGAGGGCTGTACCCAGCTTGTCCTTCTCGGTCTCGAGGTCGAAGCGGGTCTGCAGGTTGAGCCAGAACCGGCCGGTGGTGCCGAAGTAGCGGGACAAGCGCAGGGCGGTGTCGGCGGTGATGCGTCGCCTGCCGTACACGATCTCGTTGATCCGGCGCGGGGGGACGCCGATGGACATGGCGAGTCGGTGCTGGGTGACTCCCATCGGCTGAAGGAACTCATCCAGCAGGATCACCCCAGGGTGGATCGGCGCGATCCTCGACATGGTTGGCTCCCGACCTTTCGTCAGTGGTAGTCCACGATCTCGACGTCTTCGGGACCCGCCGCCGTCCATACGAAGCAGATCCGCCACTGCTGGTTGATTCGGCCGAACTGACCGGCCCGGTCGCCCTTGAGGGCTTCGAGTCGGTTGCCCGGCGGTGTGTGCAGGTCCTCCAGGTTCTCGGCCGCATCCAGCATCGCCAGCTTGCGCAGCGCCGGCCGAGACTGACCAACAACCAACCCGAGGCAGGTGGCTCAGTCTTCGACCGCAGGAACTGGCTCAACTTCCAGCCGCAGTTGACACCTTCCGGCACTTCAAGGACGAGTTGTACGAGGAGTGCCCGGACCTGGTGTCGGTGTGGCACGCGTTCCACGACGTCCGCGCCCGGCGACGAGCAGTTGAGTGGCTGCTCGACGGGGAGCTCCTCGACGCCACGGAGGCAGCGCACGCTCTGAAGGGTCATCCGGATCCGACGCTGCCCTGACCGCGAGCATGGGTCAAGACCCGCTGCGCGGGTTCCCTGGACGGTGCCCCCCGGACCTACGCCTGTCGCCAGCGTGACCGATCGTGACCGAGGAGAGAGGTTCTCGCGGGTTGTGGCGGTCACGCAGGGTAGGGTTTCATTGCTGGTCAGGGGCATCCTCGGACCTCTGTCCAGCGGGTTCGGAACAGCATCACCGTCCCGTGTGCACAGGCGGTTGGGGGTTCGAGTCCCCTCGCCGGCTCGAGAGCACAGGGACTGGGGCGCCGGCGGGCCCCACGCCTTCGGCGCAGGACCGCCTCGCCAGGGAGGAAGCCATGGACCGCGCCTCGGCCGACACCGGCCCTCCCCAGCACCGCGGCGGGAGCCGTCCCGACGTCCACGGGGAGCTCGTCGACCTCGACGGGCGACGCTGCTACCGGATCTCGGCCTACGACGAGATGCCCCCGTTCTTCATGACGCTCGCCAGCGCCAGCGACGTGTGGGTGTTCATCTCCAGCTCCGGCGGCTTGACGGCTGGTCGGGTGGACGCGGACCGGGCCCTCTTCCCCTACGCCACCGAGGACAAGGTGACCGAGGGCGCCGGGCGCACCGGCGGGCTGAGCCTGCTCCGGGTGAGGCCGCCGGGGGGAGCAGCCACGTTCTGGCAGCCGTTCGCCGAGGTCCGTCCCGGCGACCCCGCCGTGCAGCGGGCGCTGTACAAGGACGTGCTTGGAACAACGCTGGTCTTCGAGGAGCTGCGACCCGACCTCGCCCTGCGCCTGCGCGTGACCTGGCAGACCAGCGAGCAGTTCGGGGTGGTGCGCACCTGCGAGCTGGCCTCGCTGTCCGAGGACGCGAACGACGTCGAGCTCCTCGACGGCCTCGTGAACCTGCTCCCGGCCGGGGTGAGCGCTCAGGTGCAGAACTCGCTGAGCACCCTGCTGGACGCCTACAAGCGATCCGAGCTCGACCCGCGGACGGGGCTTGGCCTGCTCACCCTGAGCTCGACCCTGACCGACCTGGCCGAACCCAGTGAGTGCCTGCAGTGCAACGTCGCCTGGCAGCTCGGCCTGACCGATGTGGACCACCTGATGTCCACCCGCCAGCTCGGTGCCTTCGCCGATGGGCGCGAGGTCAGCAGCGAGACCGAGGTTCGCGGGGCTCGGGGCGCCTACCTCGTGCGCACCCGCCTGGTCCTTTCGCCAGGGGGCACCTGCCGCTGGCGCATCGTCGCCGACGTCCACCACGACGCCGCGGACGTGGTGGCGCTGCGTGAACGACTTCGCGAGCCGGACGAGCTGGCCGAGGCGCTGCAAGCCGACATCGAGGGGACGCAGCAGCGCCTGCGGGCCATCTTGGCCACCACCGATGGCCTGCAGGTCAGCGGGGACGAGCTGGCAGCCGTCCACCACGCCGCCAACGTGCTCTTCAACGACATGAGGGGCGGTGTCCCCGCCGATGGCTACGTCGTCGACGCCGACGACGTACGGGCCTTCGTCGCCCAACGAAGCACCACGACGGCGCAACGCTGCGAGACCGTGCTCGCCGGCCTCCCCGACCGGCTCCGGGCCGACGAGCTGGTCATGACGGCCCACGCCAGCGACGACCTCGACCTCTGGCGCCTGGCGACCGAGTACCTGCCGCTCACGTTCAGCCGCCGGCACGGGGACCCGAGCCGGCCCTGGAACGCCTTCCAGATCACGCTGCGTGACGAGCATGGGGCCCGACGCCTGGACTACCAGGGCAACTGGCGGGACATCTTCCAGAACTGGGAGGCCCTGGCGTGGTCCTACCCCGAGTTCGTCGAGTCGATGATCACCGTCTTCCTCGATGCGACCACGGCCGACGGCTACAACCCGTACCGCATCGCGCGAAGCGGCGTGGACTGGGAGGTGCCCGAGCCGGACAACCCCTGGTCCAACATCGGCTACTGGGGCGACCACCAGATCGTGTACCTGCTCAGGCTGCTGGAGACGTCCGAGCGCTTCCACCCCGGCCGCCTCGATGCCCTGCTGAGCAGGGCGGCCTACACACACGCGGACGTCCCGTACCGGATCGCGACCTACCAGGAGACGCTCGCAGACCCATACGACACCATCACCTTCGACGCCACCCAGGACGCCGCGATCACCGAGCGAGTGGCACGCGAAGGCGGCGACGGGCGCCTGGTCCACACCGCGGACGGCGACCTGCTGCACGTGACACTGGCCGAGAAGCTGCTGCTGCTCCTGCTGGCCAAGCTGGTGAACCTCGTCCCCGACGGGGGCATCTGGATGAACACGCAGCGGCCGGAGTGGAACGACGCCAACAACGCACTTGCCGGGCGAGGCCTGTCGGTGGTGACGCTGGCCTACCTGCGGCGCTACCTGGCCTTCACCCGCCCGCTGCTGTCCGTCGACGTCGAGCTCACCGACGAGCTCGCCGAGCTGGCGCGAACGGTGCACGACGTGCTGACCCGCCACGGCGACGCGCTGGCCTCGGGGTTCGACGATCGTGCACGGCGGTCCCTCATGGACGAGCTCGGCGAGGCCGGGACCTCCTACCGTCGACGGGTCTATGCGGGGTTCGCTGGTGACCGGTCGAGGCTGACGGCCGTCGAGGTCGCCGACCTGCTCGCGCGGGCACAGCGGTTCGTCGACGCCAGTCTGCGCGCCAACGTCCGCGACGACGGCCTTCTGCACTCCTACAACGTGCTCGAGCTGGACGAGGGCAGCGCCGGCCTCCGACGGCTCGCGACGATGCTGGAGGGGCAGGTAGCCGCGCTTTCGTGCGGCCTGATGAGCCCGGAGGACTCACTGACGCTGCTGCGCAGCCTCAAGGACAGCCCCCTCTACCGTGCAGACCAGCACAGCTATCTCCTCTACCCCGACAAGGAGCTCCCAGGCTTCCTCGAACGCAACCGGTTCAGCCAGGCGCAGGCCGCCGGCTGCGACCTCGTCGCTGCGCTGGTTGCCGCCGAGAACCGCAGCCTCGTGCGACGGGACATCCACGGAGAGCTGCACTTCGCCGCCCACATCCGCAACGCGCGCGGGGTGGCTGACGTCCTGGACCGCCTCAGCAGCGACCCGCAGTGGCGCGAGCTCGTCATGCGTCACCGGGCGTGCGTGCTCCAGCTCTTCGAGGCGGTCTTCCAGCACGCCGAGTTCACCGGACGCTCGGGGACGTTCTTCGCCTTCGAGGGACTCGGCAGCATCTACTGGCACATGGTGTCCAAGCTGCTGCTCGCCGTGCAGGAGACCCTGGAACGCGCAGCCGCCGAGCACAGCCGGCCCAGCACGACCCAGGCTCTCGTCGCCGCGTACGAGGACATCCGCACCGGGCTCGGGTACTGCAAGAGCCCCGCGGCCTACGGCGCCTTCCCGACAGACCCGTACTCACATACGCCGGCCGGCTCGGGAGCCCGCCAACCGGGCATGACCGGCCAGGTCAAGGAGGAGGTCCTGACCCGCCTCGGCGAAGTCGGGCTGCGGGTCGAGCGCGGCCGGATCGTGGTGCGCCCGACCCTGCTGCGGAGCAGTGAGTGGACCGGTGGGGGGCGGTTCGAGTACCTGGACCTCGCTGGACGCTGGCGCACGCTCGGTCTTCCGCCGGACTCGTTCGCCGTCACGTTCTGCCAGGTGCCGGTGATCTTCCAGCGGGGGGAGCGGGTCGAGCTCGTGGCCCACCTGGCGGACGGGACGCAAGTGCCGGCCGAGGATGGCGTCCTTGATGCCGAGACCTCCGCCAGCGTCTTCCGCCGCGACGGCCGGGTCACCTCGCTGAGGGTGCACGCCATGGATGGCACCGCTGCGCCGCCCCGGGGGTAGCGTCTCGCCGTGGTCGCGCTCCTGCGGCGGTTCCTCCGCCCCTACCGTGGGCCACTCGCGATCGTCCTGACCCTGCTGCTGGTCCAGGCGTTCGGGAACCTCTACCTCCCCGAGCTCAACGCCGACATCATCAACAACGGCGTCGTGGTCGGCGACCCCCGCGTCATCGTCGAGGTCGGGGCCGTCATGCTCGCCGTGACCCTGGCCCTGGGCGTCACGGCCATCGTGGCGGTCCTGTTCAGCGCCAGGACCGCGATGGGGTTCGGGCGAGACCTGCGTGGTGGCCTGTTCCGGAGCATCCAGTCGTTCTCGCTCCGCGAGGTCAACACCTTCGGCGCGCCCTCGCTCATCACCCGCAGCACCAACGACGTCCAGCAGATGCAGATGCTCGTCGTGATGGCGCTGACCGTGATGGTCTCGGCCCCCATCATGGCGATCGGCGGCGTGGTCATGGCCCTGCGCCAGGACGTAGCGCTCTCCCGGCTCCTGCTCGTGATCGTGCCGATCATGGCGGTGTTCATCGGGCTCGTGCTGGTCCGCGCGGTGCCGCTCTTCCGCGCCACCCAGCGCAAGATCGACCGCGTCAACCGGGTGCTGCGCGAGCAGCTCGCCGGCGTCCGGGTGATCCGCGCCTTCGTCCGGGACGCGCACGAGCGGGAGCGCTTCGAGGAGGCCAACGCCGACCTCACCGACACCATGCTGCGGGTGAACCGCTTGTTCGCGCTCATGATGCCCGGCCTCATGCTCGTGATGAACCTCTCCAGCGTGGCCATCCTGTGGTTCGGCGGGCAGCGGGTGGCCTCCGGCGAGATGCCGATCGGCAACCTCACCGCCTTCCTCACCTACCTCGTCCAGATCCTGCTCGCGGTGATGATGGCGACGATGCTGTTCGTGATGGTGCCGCGGGCCGCGGCCTCGGCCGAGCGCATCCGCGCCGTCCTGGAGGTGGACCCGGCGATCACCGACCCGCCGGAGACCACCCGGGCCTCCGGGCGGGCCACGCTCGAGCTGCGCGACGTCGGCTTCGGCTACCCGGGCGCGGCGGAGCCGGTGCTCTGCGACGTCTCCTTCCGCCTGGACCCGGGCGAGCTGGTCGCCGTCGTGGGCTCCACCGGGAGCGGGAAGTCAACCCTGGTCAACCTCGTCCCGCGGCTCTACGACGTCACCGACGGCGCGGTCCTGCTCGACGGCATCGACATCCGCGGACTCGCCCGCGACGACCTGTGGGCTCAGCTCGGCTTCGTCCCGCAACGCGCGTTCCTGTTCAGCGGAACGGTGGCCAGCAACCTGCGGGTCGGCAAGCCCGACGCGACGGACGAGGAGATCTGGCACGCACTCGAGGTGGCGCAGGCGGCCGGCTTCGTCCGCTCGCTGGCCGACGGGCTCGAGGCACCCGTCGACCAAGGGGGCACGAACCTCTCCGGTGGCCAGCGCCAGCGGCTCGCGATCGCCCGCGCCATCCTGCGTCGTCCTGGCGTCTACGTCTTCGACGACAGCTTCTCCGCCCTGGACTACGCCACCGACGCGAGGCTGCGCGCCGCCCTGCGGGCGGAGACGACCGACGCCGCGGTGCTGGTGGTCGCCCAACGCGTCAGCACCATCATGCGCGCGGACCGGATCGTCGTGCTCGATGGTGGCCGCGTCGTCGGCATCGGCACCCACCCGGAGCTGATGGAGACCTGCCAGACCTACCGCGAGATCGTCACCTCGCAGCTGACGGCGGAGGAGGCGGCGTGAGCGCGCCGGCGCCCCCAGCCGGCCGCCGCCCCGGCCCTCCCGGCGGGCGCCCCGGGATGGGGCCTGGGCACGGGGGTGGGCCGATGGCCGGCCTCACCGTCCCGGTGGAGAAGTCCAAGGACTTCCGAGGCACGGTGCGCCGCCTGCTGGCACGCCTGCGCCCCGAGCGGGTCGTGATCGGGGTGGTGCTCGTGGCCGCCGTCGCCAGTGTGGGACTGTCCGTGCTGGGCCCGAAGCTGCTCGGCAACGCCACCACCCTCATCTTCGAGGGCGTGGTCGGCGACCTCCTGCCGGCCGGTGCCAGCCAGGAGGAGGCCGTCGCCGGGCTGCGCGCCAGCGGGCAGGACCAGCTGGCCGACATGCTGTCCGGGATGGACGTCGTCCCCGGTGCCGGCGTCGACTTCGACGCACTCGGCTCCCTGCTCGCCCTCATCACCGTCCTCTACCTCGCCTCGTCCCTGTTCGCCTGGGTGCAGGCCTACCTCATGGCCGGTGTCACCCAACGGACCGTCTACGGCCTGCGCGCCGAGGTCGAACGCAAGATCGGCCGCCTCCCGCTGACCTACTTCGACACCCACCCTCGCGGCGACGTCTTGAGCCGGGTGACCAACGACATCGACAACATCTCCACCACGCTCCAGCAGGTCCTCACCCAGCTCATCACCTCGGTGCTCACCGTCGTCGGCGTCCTGATGATGATGGTGTGGATCTCCCCGCTGCTCGCGCTCATCTCGCTGCTGGCCGTGCCACTGTCCTTCGCCGTGACCATGGCGATCGCCCGCCGGTCCCAACCACACTTCGTCAGGCAGTGGGAGTGGACCGGGCGACTCAACGGGCACGTGGAGGAGATGGTCACCGGCCACGACGTGGTGAAGGTCTACGGCCGGCAGGAGGAGGCGATCGCGGAGTTCGACCGGCTCAACGACACCATGTACGAGGCCAGCTACCGAGCTCAGTTCATCTCCGGCATCATCCAGCCGGCGATGGCCTTCATCGGCAACCTGAACTACGTCGCGATCGCCGTCATCGGCGGCCTGCGCGTCGCGAACGGCACCATGCCCATCGGGGACGTCCAGGCATTCATCCAGTACTCCCGGCAGTTCACGATGCCGATCACGCAGGTCGCCAGCATCGTGAACCTCATGCAGTCCGGCGTGGCGAGCGCCGAGCGGGTGTTCGAGCTGCTGGATGCCGATGAGGAGTCCCCTGGACCGACCCAGCCGGCAGCCCTGGAACGGGTGCTCGGACAGGTCCGGTTCGAGGACGTGTCCTTCCGGTACCGCCCCGACACCCCGCTCATCGAGCATCTCGAGCTCGCCGTCGAGCCCGGCGAGGCGGTCGCCATCGTGGGCCCCACCGGAGCTGGCAAGACGACGATGGTGAACCTCCTCATGCGCTTCTACGACGTCGACGGCGGCCGGATCACGCTGGACGGCATCGACACCCGGACGATGACCCGCGAGGCGGTACGCCGCAGCTTCGGCATGGTGCTGCAGGACACCTGGCTCTTCAGCGGGACCATCCGGGACAACATCGCCTACGGCCGCGAGGACGCCACCGAGGCCGAGGTCGAGGCCGCGGCCGAGGCCGCCCACCTGGACCACGTGGTGCGCACCTTCCCCGACGGCTACGACACCGTCCTGGACGACGAGGCCTCGAACCTGTCCGCCGGCGAACGCCAGCTGGTGACCATTGCCCGGGCCTTCCTCGCCGACGCACCGGTGCTCATCCTGGACGAGGCCACCAGCTCGGTGGACACGCGAACCGAGGTGCTCATCCAGCGAGCCATGGCCCGGCTGCGGATGGGACGGACCAGCTTCGTGATCGCGCACCGGCTGTCCACCATCCGTGACGCCGACACCATCCTGGTGATGGAGTCCGGCCAGATCGTGGAGCAGGGCAACCACCAACAGCTCATGGCCCGAGGGCGGGCCTACCACGAGCTCTACACCAGCCAGTTCCTCAGCGGCGAGGACGAGGCGGCAGGCGGCGCCCAGCCGGCCGGGAGCCGGACGTGAAGCCCGGTCACCGGGTTCGGCAGGTGGCGAACGCGGCCAACACCTCGACGCTGCTCGGGCTGGCCGTCGCCAAGGCCGGGCAGGCCCGGCTCGAGCCCGGACCGCATGGGCTGGTGCTGGCCGACGGCTACCGGCTACGCGTCCCGACGGCGCCGGCGTTCACCGTCGGGAACGTGGTCCTCGTGCGGGACAGAGCCATCCACGAACGACGGCCGCGCCTGCTGGTGCACGAAGCACGCCACGCCACCCAGTGGGCATGGTGCCTGGGGCCGGTGTTCCTGATGCTCTACGCGGTGGCGAGCCTGTGGTCCTGGGCACTGACCGGTGACTCCTCCTCGCGCAACGTCTTCGAGCGTCTTGCCGGGTTGGCCGACGGCGGCTACCGCGAGCGGCCGCTGCGCTGGCGCCGTGGGCCAGGCAGGGCGGCCTGAGCGTGCTGCACACCGGCCCCGGAGCCGGGACGGCTGGCACGGTCCTGCCATGACGCTGCGGTACGGCCTCTTCGGTACGGGGTACTGGGCTCGCCAGGTCCATGCGCCCGGCATCGTGGCTGCGCCGGGCACGGTGCTGGTCGGTGTCTGGGGGCGCACGCTCGAGCGGGCCGAGGACGTGGCTGGCGCCTTCGGCACCCGCGCCTACGCCGACGCCGACGCCCTCATCGAGGCCGTCGACGCGGTCGCGGTGGCCCTGCCTCCGCAGGTCCAGGCGCCGATCGCGCTGAAGGCGGCCCAGGCCGGGCGGCACCTGCTCCTGGACAAGCCCCTGGCCCTGGACCCCCGGGTCGCCGACGACATCGCGAGGGCCGCCGAGGAGCGGCAGGTGGCCAGCCTGGTGTTCTTCACGAACCGGTTCCTGCCCGAGCCGGCGGCCTGGGTCACCGAGCAGCGTGCGCGCCACCAGGAGCAGCCATGGACGAGCGGGCACGCAGAGATGCTGGGCTCGACCTTCCACGAGGGTTCCCCCTATGCGGGCTCGCTGTGGCGAGGCAAGCACGGCGGGCTGTGGGACCTGGGCCCGCACGCCCTGTCGCTGCTGCTGCCGGTGCTGGGCCCAGTCGTGCACGTGGCCGGCGCCCAGCGAGACCCGGACGGTTCCGTGCACGCCCTCCTCCGCCACGACGGCGGCGCGGTCAGCACGATGTCGGTCGGGATCGACGTCGCCCGGTCGGCAGCGACCTCCAGCGTGACCGTGTCGGGACCGGCCGGGCGCAGCACCGTGCCCAGCACCGACTGGGACGCTCAGCGCGCCTTCGCCAACGCCGTCGACGACCTGGGACGACTGGCCGCTGCCGACCCACGAGCGCGCCAGCACCCCTGCGACGTGCGACTCGGAGCGGCAGTGGTCGGCGTGCTCCACGACGTGCAGCGGGCGCTAGGAGCCGTCGCGGAGCACGGAGCGGACCGCGCGTAACCCGACCGAGAGCCGAGCCAGGTCGCCGGTCTCCTCGCTCAGGACGTCGCCCAGCAGGACCCGGGCCCGACGCAGCGCGTCGTCGTCCTGGCGTTCCCAGGCGGCGAGCCGATCCGCCGGGCTCCCGCTGGCGGTCAGCGTCATCACCTCCGCCGTCATCGCGGCATGCAGGCTGGCCAGGTCGTCCCGCAGCGCGGCTCGGGCCATGGTCTGCCAGCGGTCGTCGCGAGGCAGCGCGACGACCTTGTCGTGCAAGCGGTCCAGCCCCATCCGGGCCCCGACCACGAGGTGCACGCGGGCCACCTCGAGCAGGTCCGCGTCCAGCCGATCGGCGCACTCGGCCATCCCGAGGGCGGCCTGGCCCTGCGGGAGGGCGGCGACCCGCGTTGCCAGCCCGTCCGGCACGCCGGCCGAGGTGAGGCGCTCTCGCACCCGGTCGGCCGCGTCAGCAAGGTCGCCGGTGAGGAGCTCCGGCATCGCCTCCAGGACCCGGTTCACCGGTCCGTCGAACGCCTCGATCTCGGCGGCAGCATCCATGGCACTGCCCCGCCGGAGGACGAACCAGCGGCTGGCGCGCTCCACCACCTGGCGCACCGCCATGCGCATCGCAACCTGGACGTCGGCGGCGACGACGTTGTCCAGGGCGTCGATGTCCGCGGTGAGCGCGGCGAAGTCGAACACCTCCCGGGCGACGAGGTGCGCTCGGCACAGCTCGGCCGGCCCGGCAGCGGTCTCCAGGCCCAGTCGATACAGGAACGACACCCCCGCCTCGTCCACCAGCTCGTTGGCCAGCCTCGTGGTGACGATCTCCCGGCGCAACGGGTGCTGGGCGACCCGATCGGCGAAGCGTCGCCGCACCTCGGCCGGGAAGTAGGTGGCCAGCAGCCGGCGGGGCACCTCCTCGTCGGGCAGGCCGGTCTCCAGCAGGTCGGCGTAGAGCTGGTTCTTGGTGTAGCCGAGCAGAACCGCCAGCTCCGGTGCGGTCAGGCCTTCGCCGGCCGCCCGCCGCTCCCGCAGCTCGCGCTCGGTCGGCAGTCGCTCCAGCTCGCGGTCGATGAGCCCGCGGCGTTCCAGCGAGCGCAGGTAGGCCCCGTGCACGGTAGCCATCGACGGGGCCTCGGCAACCGCCAGCTCCAGCGTCGCCGTCTGGCGGTAGTTGTGGCGGAGCACCAGCTGGGCGACCTCGTCGGTCATCCCTGCCAGCAGGGCGTTGCGCTGCTTGCCGGTCAGGTCGCCTTCACGGACGGCCGCATCCAGCAGGATCTTCAGGTTCACCTCGTGGTCGGAGGTGTCGACGCCGGCGGCGTTGTCGATCGCGTCGGTGTTGACGCGCACCCCCGCTCGCGCCAGCTGGACCCGGGCCCGCTGGGTGAGCCCGAGGTTCCCACCCTCACCGACCACGCGCGCTCGGACGTCGGAGGCCTCCACCCGGACGGCGTCGTTGGACTTGTCCCCGACGTCGAGGTTCGTCTCGCTCGAGGCCCTGACATAGGTGCCGACGCCGCCGTTGAAGAGCAGGTCGACCGGGGCGGCGAGGATCGCCGAGATGACGCCGCTGGGGGTCAGTGCGCCCACGTCGTCGTCGAGCCCGAGCACTGCCCGGACCTGCGGTGAGATCGGGACCGACTTGGCAGTGCGGGACCACACGCCACCGCCGGCAGAGATCAGGTCGGCGTCGTAGTCGGCCCAGGACGAGCGTTCGAGGCCGAACAGGCGGGTGCGCTCGGCGAAGGACGTCGCTGCGTCGGGGTCGGGGTCGAGGAAGACGTGCCGGTGGTCGAAGGCCGCCACGAGCCGCAGGTGCTCGGAGAGCAGCATCGCGTTGCCGAACACGTCGCCGGACATGTCGCCGATGCCCACGCAGGTGACGTCGGCGGTCTGGGTGTTGCGGCCCATGCCACGGAAGTGCCGGCGCACCGACTCCCAGGCCCCGCGCGCGGTGATGCCCATCGCCTTGTGGTCGTAGCCCGCCGACCCCCCAGAGGCGAACGCGTCGCCCAGCCAGAACCCCATGTCCAAGGAGATCTCGTTGGCGATGTCGGAGAAGGTGGCCGTGCCCTTGTCGGCGGCCACGACGAGGTACGGGTCCTCGTCGTCCCAGCGGACCACGTCGGCGGGAGTCTCGACGGTCACGTCGCCGTCCGGGCCGGTCCGGCGGGTGTCGGTGACCTCGAGCATCCCTCGGACGAAGACGCGGTAGGCGGCGACACCGGCCTCCAGCAGGGCTGCCCGGCCGAGCTCGGGATCCGGCGGCTGGCGCAGGACGAACCCACCCTTGGCCCCGACCGGCACGATGACCGCGTTCTTCACCGCTTGGGCCTTGACCAGGCCCAGCACCTCGGTCCGGAAGTCCTCCCGTCGGTCCGACCACCGCAGCCCACCGCGAGCCACCTTCCCGAAGCGCAGATGGACCCCTTCGACCAGTGGCGAGGAGACCCAGATCTCCCCGAAGGGGCGCGGCTCGGGCAGCTCGGGCACCTGCCGGGGGTCGAGCTTGAGCGACAGGTACGCCTTGGCACGGGTCGTGCCGTCCTCGCCGACCGGGTCGGGCGTGAAGTGGTTGGTGCGCAGGGTCGCCTGGATGAGCCCCATGAGGGAGCGCAGGATCCGGTCGTGGTCCAGGCTGGCGACCGCGTCGAGGTCGGCCGTCAGCTCAGCGACGATCGTCTCGACTGCGTCGCGGCGACCGTCGAAGCTGATCGGGGCTCCGTCGGCTCCCGGCAGCCGGGGGTCGAAGCGGGTGCTGAACAGGTCGATGAGGCGGCGAGCCAGGTGCGGATGAGCCAGCAACGCCTCCTCCACGTAGGCGGGGGAGAACGTGCTGCCGGTCTGGCGGAGGTACTTGGCGTAGCTGCGCAGCACGCCGCACTGGCGATGGTCCAGGCCGGCCAGCAGGACGAGCCGGTTGAGACCGTCGGACTGCTCGGCCCCCTCCCACACGGCGGTGAAGGCACGCTCGAACCGCTCCTTGACGCCGAGGTCACCGGTCAGGTCGGGCCCGTCGTAGCGCAACCCGAAGTCGTAGAGGAACGCGCGCCCGATCCCTTGCTCGCCCCCGGCATCTGGCGGGGAACGGTCGATGTCGTACGGCCACTCGTCCACGACCGTGACACCGAGATCGGTCAGCACCGGCAGCACCTCGGTCAGCGTGAGGGCGGACCCGGTGCGGTAGAGCTTGAAGCGTCGCTCGTTCGGTGCTGAGACGGGCTGCTGGTAGAGGTTCACGGCCAGCTCGGACTCGCCGAGCTGCTCGAGCTGCTGCAGGTCGGCGACCGCCAGTCGAGGGGTGAAGTCCTCCTTGTACCCGTCGGAGAACGCACCGCCGTAGCGGCGGAGCAGTCGCGAGGCCTCCTCCTCGCCGACCTGGTCCACCAGCGCGGCTCGGAGTTCGTCGTCCCAGGACCGCACGGCGGCCGACAGCTCGTGCTCGAGCAGACCAAGGTCGAGCTCGGGGAGCTGCTGGCCGGCGGGCATCCGGATGACCAGATGCAGCCGAGCGAGCACCGCCTCTCCGATGCGCACGGCGTAGTCCACCGTCTCGCCGCCGGTGGCGCGCAGCAGGATGTCGGTGATCCGCAGCCGGACATGGGTCGACATCCGTTCCTGCGGCAGGTAGACGAGGCAGGAGAGGAAGCGCCCGTAGTCGTCGGGTCGGACGAACAGCCGCACCTGCCGGCGGTCCTGCAACCCCACCAGCGCCATGGCGATCTCGGTGAGTCGCTCCACCGAGATCTGGAAGAGCTCGTCGCGCGGGTAGGTCTCCAGCACCTGCTGGAGGTCCTTTGCACGGTGGCTGCCAGGAGCGAAGCCGGAGGCCTCGATCACCTGGTCGACCTTGCTGCGCAGCAACGGGATCCGGCGGACCGACTCGTGGTAGGCGGTGGAGGCGAAGAGCCCGAGGAATCGACGCTCCCCGACCACCTCGTCGGCCCGCTCGCCGTCGCCGAACACCTTGACACCGACGTAGTCCAGGTAGGTGTCGCGGTGCACGGTTGAGCGCGAGTTGGCCTTGGTGAGCACGAGCACGGCGCGCTCGCGAGCCTTCGCGCGCACGGCCTCGGGCAAGGTCGCAAAGGCCTGCGAGGGGCCCTTGTCGTAGCGGAGCAGGCCCAGACCCGTCCCGGTGACCGGACGCAGGACGTCCTGGCCGTCGACGCGCTCGAGCCGGTACTCCCGGTAGCCGAGGAAGGTGAAGTGGTCCCCGGCCAGCCATCGCAGGAGCTCCTCGGCCTCGCCGACCTCCCGGGCCGGCACCGGGAGCGGCCGGGACACCACCGCTTCGGCGGCCTCCACCATCCGGGCCTGCATCCGGCGGTAGTCCTCCACGGCTGCGGCGACGTCCTGGAGCACCCGACGTACCGCCTGCTCCACCTGCGCCAGGCCGGCCTCGCCGGTCTCCCGCTCGAACTCCACGTGCATCCAGGACTCGGTCACGACCAGGGCGTCGTCCTCGGTCGTCGGCTCCTGCCCCTCAGGAATCACCTCGCGGAGCGTGCCGGTGACGTCGCGGCGCACCCGAAGCACCGGGTGGACGATGAGGTGGACGGGGCGCTGCTGACGGGCCAGCTCGACCGTGATCGAGTCCACCAGGAACGGCATGTCCTCCACGACCACGTCGAGCACCGAGTGCCCGGTGCTCCACCCATGGCTGGCCAGCGTGGGGGTGAAGACGTGCACGTTCGCGGTCGCGGCCGCGCGAGCAGCGGCGAGCTGGCGGTGGGTCAGCGCGACCCCGGCGACCTCCTCGGGCTGACGCTCGGCCAGCTCCTCCGCCGGGAGGTGGCGGTAGTAGTCGCGGAGGAAGGCCTGCACGTGGACGGGTCGCTGGGTCGGGTGGGCACGTTCGACGAGTCGGGTCGCCTGCGCGAGCAGGTCCTCCCGCGACAGCTCCACCAGCAGGTTGGGCACCCTCGACCTCCACCCGACAGGCTAGGGCACCCTCCCGGGCGTCGGGGCGAGACCAGCCACTCACTCGTCGGCGACGCAGAGGCAGAACGGGTGCCCGGCCGGGTCGAGGAACACGGAGTCGGTGCCACCGGGCTGGTACTCGGCCTTGCGGGCGACCGGGGCCATGCTGGCGAACCCAGCAGCGCCCACGGGCTAGCCTCCTGGTCATGGCGCGCTCCCCGATGGTGGCCCTCAACGACGGTGTCTCCATGCCGGCGGTCGGGCTCGGGGTGTTCAAGATCCCCGACGAGCAGGCCGGCCAGGTGGTGCAGGTGGCCCTGGAGACGGGCTACCGCAGCATCGACACCGCCGCCCTCTACGGCAACGAGGCAGGCGTGGGGAGGGGGATCGGCAGCAGCGAGGTGGCCCGCGAGGACGTCTTCGTCGCCACGAAGCTCTGGAACGACCGGCACGGCGAGGCCGAGGCTGCGGCCGCGTTCGAGGAGAGCCGGGCGCGCCTGGGGCTGGACGTCGTGGACCTCTACCTCATCCACTGGCCGTGCCCCGCCCAGGACCGCTACGTCCAGACGTGGCGGGCCTTGCTCCGACTGCAGGAGGAGGGCCTCGTTCGCTCCATCGGCGTCTCGAACTTCAGCGTGGCCCACCTGCAGCGGATCATCGACGAGACCGGCGTGGTCCCTGCGGTGAACCAGGTCGAGCTCCACCCGTGGCTGCAGCAGGCCGAGCTGCGAGCCTTCCATGACGAGCACGACATCGCCACCGAGGCCTGGAGCCCGTTGGCGCGCGGTGGTGATCTGCTGGCCAACGACGTCATCACCGGGATCGCCACCCGCCACGAGGCCACCCCGGCGCAGGTGGTGCTGCGCTGGCACCTGCAGCTCGGCAACGTCGTCATCCCGAAGTCGGTGACACCGGCCCGGATCGCCGAGAACTTGGACGTCTTCGGGCTGACGCTGACCGCCGAGGAGATGGACCGGATCGCCGGGCTGGACGAGGACCGCCGGACCGGGCCCGACCCGGACTCCTTCGGCTGAGGCGCCCCGCGGCGACCGGTACCGCGCCAGCGGCCCAGCGTTGGCGACCTCGATGCCCGGGCACCTACGATTGGGCCCGACCATGAGCCCGAGACCAGTCACGAGCACCGGCCACGCACCGACTGCCGAGGACGAGCCGTCACTCTACGACGCCCTGGGGGGTCGGCGTGGGCTGCTGGACTCCGCGACGCCGGCACTCACGTTCGTCCTCGGCTACCTCATCAGCGGGCAGAACCTGGTCCTGGCACTGGGGCTGGCGCTGCTGACCGGCGGGCTCGTCGCCGCCGTTCGCCTGGCCCGCCGCGACTCCCTGCGCCACGTCGCGGCCGGCTTCGCCGGGGTGGCCATCTCGGTCGTCGTCGTACGAGCCACCGGCCGCCCCGTCGACTACTTCCTGCCGAGCCTGCTGGCCAACCTTGGGGCCGCGCTGGCCTGGGCGGTGTCGATCTGGGTGCGCCGCCCGCTGCTGGGCGTGGTGGTCGGCGCCGTCACCCGTTCCGACGCCTGGCGCTCCGACGACCGAATGCTCCGCGCCTACCAGCGAGCATCGTGGATCTGGACGGGCTCGTTCCTGCTCCGAGTGGCCGTGATGACGCCGCTCTGGCTGTCCGAGGAGCTGCTGGCGCTCGGTGTGGCCAAGGTGGCGATGGGCTGGCCGATGGTGCTCGTGGTCATCTGGCTGTCCTGGCAGGTGCTCGAGCCTGCCTACGCCGCGCGGCGGGCCGAGGCGATCGTGGCTGAGCCTCAGGAGCAGCCGGCGGTCTCCGCGATCGAGGACAGCGAGGTCAGGTAGCCGTCTGCAGCGGTCTGGTAGGCGCCCGCGGCCTCGCTCACCGTGGCGTCGCCCGGGATGGCCGAAACCGCGTCGTCGAAGGCCCCGCTGGCGTCCTCGGCGTCGGTCCGGACCGCGTCGTCCAGCTCGGCGGCGTCCTCAGCCGCAGCGTCGATGGCCGCGGAGACGGCATCCCGCTGGTCCTGCACCTCGGAGACCGTGGCGTCGCCCTTGACGAGCTCGACCAGCGAGGTCAGCTCGCCCTGCACCGACTCCAGGCTGGCGCAGTAGGCCGCCGCGGCATCCTCGGTGCTCGGCGAGGAGCAGCCGGCCAGGGCAGCAGCAGCGGCGGTCAGCAGGGCAGTGGCCAGGGTGGCGCTCGGGCGTGGCATCTCGGGGTCCTTCCAGAAGTCCCAGCAGTCGATGGGACGGATGGGTGCTTGCGTGGGCAGACGCTACGGCACGCCCGGTCAGCCTCTGACCGCCGACACCCGGTCCCCGGCCAACCATCGAGACGTCGGGACGACAGCCCGCCACCGCTGCCCCTCCGGGACAGCCCGTGCCAGCGCCGCAGTGCCGTTCGAGCCGGTCTGGCGGCGCGCCTGGGTCACCCAGCCGGCGCGACGCTCACGCAGCAGCCGCACCCGGACACCGGCGGCGCGGGAGCCGTCGACGCGCACGGTGGCCACCGGGCCACGCGCCCGTACTCGTAGGGCCACCTCGGCCACCGCCCGCGGGCGGGCGTGTCGGGTGCGCGCCACGCTTCGCGCGTCCTCGTCCTGAGACAGCACGGCCACCTGGTAGCGAACGCCGTTGCGCAACCTGCGAACGGTGCAAGCGGTCTCACCCGGCCCGGCCAGACACCCTTCCCCACCCGGGGACAGCACCACCTCGGTGCTGCGCCCGGCGGCTGGCGTGCCGGACCCCGAACGCCACGAGACCCGCAGCGCCTCGGAGCCGGCCGACACCTCCACTCCTGCCGGCGGCGGCGGGCGCAGCACCGTGGGTGCGCACTCGCCGACCGGGTAGCCACCGATCGCACAGACCAGTCCCACGGGGGAGCGGTCGAGTGAGGCCACCGTGGCCACCACGTCGGCACCCGTCGGCGTGGGTGAGGCCGGGAGGACGACGCACTGCGCGGCCACCCCCGCGGGCGGGCGCTGCTGCGCCGGCGCATCGGCGAGGTCACCGTGGTCGAGGACGAGCGCCACTCGCACCATCCCGGTGGGGGCCGGCGTCGGACAGGTCGAGACGAAGGACGCCGACGCGCGGGGCGGTCGGCTGCCGAGCGGTTCGCTCGGCTCCTGGGTCGCGGCAGTGACGTACCGCCAGCCGAGGACGTCACCGTCGGCGACCTCGTGGTCGGCTCCGGTCGGGGCATACTGCCAGCCCGCCCCGCTGGGCTGGCCCCAGAAGTAGCTCCAGTACCGCACGGCCGGCGTCCCGGCATCGCCAGCCCCCGCCGTCGCCGGGACCGGGACGGCGAGGACAGGGAGGACCAGGAGGAGGAGCAGCAGCGCTCGAGGCAGGCTCACCGCTCGGGTCCGTCTGGGACGACCGGGGCGAAGGTGGCCTCGGCGCCGAACGAGGCCCGGCGGGAGGCCCGGCGGAGCAGGGCCAGGACCGGGGCCCCGGCCAGGACCAGGAGCACCGTGGTCCCGATCGCCCGCGGGATGTCGAAGCCGAGCGAGGTGAGCGCGCTGAACACGAGGAAGCGTTGCAGGTTCTCCACCGCTGGGTCGCCCGCGACGAAGGACAGCCCGGACTCCAGGCCGGTCGCGAACGGCCAGAACCACAGGTTGAGCAGCAGGCCGTAGACCACCGACGCCAGCAGGCCGTAGCCGACGAGCAGCCAGACCTCCCGGCGTCCCCGCCAGGTCGTCGCCGACTCGCGCCCGGGCAGCAGCCCCGCCCCCATGCCCACCCACGCAGCGGCCAGCATCTGGAAGGGCAGCCAGGGGCCGACGCCTCCGGTGATGAGTGCGGAGCCGAGCATGGTGAGCAGGCCCAGGACGAAGCCGAAGCCGGGCCCGAACACCCGCCCACCGAGCACCAGGACGACGAACATCGGCTGGAACCCGGTGACCCCGCCGCCGAGCGGACGCAGGGCGGTCCCGACGGCCGCGAGCACGCCCAGCATCGCCAGGGCCTTCGGGTCGATGCCGCCACGAGCGAGCTCGACGAGGAGCACGAGGACCACGAGGACGAGCAGGAGCGCGAACAGCAGCGGGGCGTCACGCTCGTGGGCCACGGCGGCGTCGGCGTCGACGACGAACGGCCACCCGAAGGCGGCCAGGCCCACCAGGCTGGCCACCAGCAGCACGAGTGTGCGAGCGCCTCCGAGGCTGAGCGCCGGCGTCATGGCGCCCGTCCCGCGCGCACGGCCGCCAGGGCATGTGCCACTTCCCGAGGCGTCAGCATCGCCAGCGGCGCCATCACCTTGGCGACCTGCGGTGCGAAGGACGGTGAGGCGACCAATGCCTCGCGCGCGACGGCGTCGGTGACGACGTCGCCGTCAGCCAGGACGACGACCCGGGTGGCCACCTCGGCGACCAGCTCGACGTCGTGGGTGGCCAGCAGCACCCCCGTGCCGTGCGCCTGCCGCTCGCGCAGCAGCGCCACCAGCCGCTCCTTCGTCGCGTAGTCCAGGCCGCGAGTGGGTTCGTCGAGCAGCAGGAGCCCGGGGTCGGCCCCGAGGACCACGGCCAGGGCGACGGCCAGGCGTTGACCTTCGGAGAGGTCCCCGGGGTGCGTGTCGAGGTCCAGCCCCGGCAGCAGCCGCTCGAGCGCGTCGCGGCTGCCCGACCGGGCCTGCGCCGAGACGCCGGCGTCACGCTCGGCCTCGAGCAGCTCTCGGCGGACCGAGGCGGCCCACAGCAGGTCGCCGGGGTTGGCCGGCACGAACCCGACCCGGCCCAGCCGGTCCCGGCCCCGAAGCGTGGTGGGATCCGCGCCGTCGACCTGGGCGCTGCCCCCCTGCGGGGACGCCAGACCGGCCAGGACACGCAGCAACGTCGACTTGCCCGCCCCGTTGCGCCCCATGAGTGCGACCACCTCGCCCGGCGCCAGCGCGAGGTCCACCTCGCGCAGAGCCACCACACCAGGGTGGTGCACGCTCACCCGCCGTAGGTCGGCCACTGGCGGGGTGTCGGGAGCCGCGACCGCCCGCTCCTGGATGGTGAGCCCGGCGAGCTCTGCACGTAGCTGGGTGCTCGCGCGCCGCGCCGCACGGATGGTCAGCGGCAACGGCGACCAGTCGGCGATGCGGCCGAGCGCCACCACGGGGGGCACCACCGGCGCGGTGGCCATGGCCTCGGCCGGGTCGTCGAACACCTGGACCTCGCCCCGCTCGACGACCAGCACCCGGTCGGCAAGCTGCACCACCCGCTCGAGCCGGTGCTCGGACACCAGCACCGTCATCCCGAGGTCGTGGACGAGCCGGTGGAGGACCGCCAGGACCTCCTCCGCCCCCTGGGGGTCCAGCGCCGAGGTCGGCTCGTCCAGCACGAGCACCTTCGGGTGGACGGTCAGCACCGACCCGATCGCAGCTCGCTGCTGCTGCCCGGCCGAGAGGGTCCGCAACGGACGGTCCCGCAGGTCGGCCAGGCCGAGGAGGTCGAGCACCTCCTCGACCCGCCGACGCATGGTCGCCGGAGGGACCCCCAGCGACTCCATCGCGTAGGCGAGCTCGTCCTCCACCAGGTCGGTGACGAAGCCCGCCGACGGGTTCTGCTCCACCAGACCCACCACCTCGGCCAGCGCGCGTGGCGGGTGCGTCCTGGTGTCATGCCCCGCAACCTCGACGCGGCCGTCCAGATGTCCGCCGGTGAAGTGCGGCACCAGCCCGTTGACGCAGCGCAGCAGGGTGGACTTGCCCGAGCCTGTCGGCCCGACCACCAGGGCCAGCTCGCCTTCGGGGACGCTGAAGGAGGCGTGCCGCAGCGCCGGGGTGCCCGCCTCGCCGTAGCGGAGCGTGACGTCGGTGAACGTGACCATCGGGGTCATCGGGGGCCACCGGTCGAAGCTCGTCGGGATGCCCGCACGCGCGGCATCGGTGGGGAGACCGGGACGGCGACCAGGGCCAGCAGGACCCCGAGCGCGGGCAGCAGCGGCAGGCTCGGCCAGACCGGCGGGCTGGTCTGGCCCTGCAGATCCACGCCGTTGGACGCTGCGAGGAGCACCACCCCGACGGCGGCGACACCGGTGGCGAGCACCGCCCACTCGGGGGCTCGCCACGGGTCCGGGCGGTAGACGGTCCGGGTGACGCCGCGGCCGGCGAGCAGCCCGGCGCCGAGCGCGACACCGCCACCGAGCACCAGCATCGGCCACCCCAGCAGCGGCACACCCGCAACGCCAGGGGCGCCGCCATCCAGAAGCCCGTAGACCCCCAGGGTCATGCCGGCCAGCCCGACGAGCACGGCAGCCGAGGTCGTGCGTCGGGCCGACCTGCTGGCGCCGTCCGCTCGACCGTAGCCGCGGGAGTCCATCGAAGCAGCCAGGTGCACGGCCCGGTCCAGCGAGCCCGACAGGACCGGGACCACCATCTCCACCGACCCCCGCAGCCGGCCGCTGCTGCGTCCGCGCAGCAGCCTCGCCTCCGAGACCCGACCCAGGTCGGCCACGAGCATCGGCAGGACCGTCAGGGAGATCACCACGGCGACACCGATCTCGTAGAGCGCAGCCGGGACGACCCGCAGCAGGCGGCTGGGGACGACCAGGGAGTTGGCGGCCCCGAAGCAGGCGAGGATCACCGCCAGCCGAAGCCCCTCGTAGACAGCTCCCAGCAACGTGTCGCCCGTCACCGGCCCGCCGAGGCGGACGCCGGCCAACCAGTCCGGGAGCAGGACCTCCGGCAGGGTGAACAGCACCGGCCCCACCCCCGCCGGGGCGAACAGCATGCTGAACACCACGCGGAGGCCGATCACGACCAGGCCGACCTGCAGGAAGACGACGAAGGACCGGGACCACGGCCCCGGGACTCGCCGCTCGGCCACGGCGACGCCGAGGACGGCGAGCACCAGCAGGAGCAACAACGGGTTCGTGGTGCGACTGGCGGCCACGGCCAGGGCGAGGCACCAGGCCCACCACGCCCCCGGGTGGAGCAGTCGCGGGAGGCGTCGAGGCACGCCGCGCAGCGAGCGACGCGCTGGTGCGAGCGGCTGCGGCCCGGCGGAGAACCCGGCCGGGCGGTCGGAGCTCCTCGCTGCACGCGCCGCCACGGTCACGACCGGCGCCCGGCCGCCGGGCCCATCATGGTCCCGTTCGGCGGGGGGTGGCCCCCAGGCGTCGGGACCGGAGCACGGCCCAGCCCCCGAGCCCCGCGGCCAGCGCCAGCCCGAGGGCGGTGGGGACCGGGAAGCGCTCGGGCTGAGGGGTCGAGGCCGCCGCGGTGTCGACCACGGCGGGGTTGGACGCGGTGCCCTGGGCAGCGGAGCGCGCCTGGGTCGCCGCCGGCTCGGTGCCTGCGTCGACGGCCTCTCGACGCTGCGACCGCGTGTCGGCTCCTCGGGCCCGGTCGCGCTGCTTGCCCGAGTCCGGCTCGCCATCGTCGGCGGCGGCGCGCGACACCTTCGCCGGCTTCGAGGGCGTGGCGGGCTCGGCCGGCGGCGAGGACGGCTGCGACCTCGCCGCCGGCTCCTTGGCCGGCTTCGAGGGTTCGGGCTCCGACACCGGTGGCGTCCGGTTGGGCGCAGGAGCCGGCTTCGGGCTGGGCGCAGCGGTCGGCTCCGGGCTGGGCGCGACCGCTACGGCGCACTCCCCTGCCGGGTACCCATTGATCCCGCAGACGAAGCCGGCGTCCAGGCGCGCCGAGCCGTGGGTGCCGAGGACGCTGAAGCCCGTGGCGCCAGTCGGGACCACGGCACAGGCGGTCACGACTCCGGCCGGCGGTTGCTGCCCGGCTGGTGCGTCCTGCGGGGTGCCGTAGTCCACGACGAGCCCGACCCGGATCCTGCCGTCCTGCTGGGGCACGTCCCCGCAGATCGCGCCGAACCCGGCCGGCCCGCGTGGCGCGGGCGCCCCGCCGTTGGGGGACACGCTCAGCCGCCAACCCTCGACGTCGCCATCATTGACCCGGTGGGACGCCCCCGCCGGGGCGTAGCGCCAGCTCGTCTCCTGCGCCCACCAGTAGGACCAGTAGCGGTACTCGTTCGCCGCTGCAGCGCTCGGCGCGACCCCGAGCAGCGCCCCGGCACCGAGCAGCACCGCGGCGAGCAGCACCCTCATGGGCTCGACCGTCCTGCGGTCCGGGGGCGCCCGACCCGGCTGCCGAGCACGAGCAGGCTGCCGGCGCCGGCCAGCACGCCAGCGCCGAGCAGCAGCCCCTGGGCGTCTCCCCCGGTCTCCGGCAGCGCTGCCGGGACGTCTGTTGCCGGCGGGACGCTGGGGGAGCGTGAGGTCGGACCGGCGGGCCCGGGAGTCGGGCTGGGCCCCACCCTGGGGGGGGGGGGCGTCGGCGTCGGCGTCGGCGTCGGCGTCGGCGAGGGCGTGGGACTCGGCGTGGGCGTGGGCTTGGCCACCTGGCGACCGGCCTCGAGCCGCTGGAGGAGGTCGTCGGCAACGGCATCGGCGGTGCCCGCCGCGCGCAGCGCCAGGACGACCTTGGCCGCCGCGCCCGGCTGCAGGTCACCGCCCGGTGCCACGTAGTCCTCGGTGGCCGCCAGCAGGGCGTCGATCGCCAGCGACACCGCCTCCTCGCAGCAGCCGGCGGCGACCATCGCGACGACGGCATCCGCGGTGGTGCCCCAGTCGGCGCTCACCCCGTCGAAGCCGGGCACGAACCCACCGTTGGCGGTGACCTGCCGAGCCAACCAGCCGGCGCCGAGCTGCCCCGCGATCGGGTCCGCAGCGACCCGATCGGCTCGCACGGCGATGGCCCGGGCGAACAGCTCCACCGCCGGTCCGATCGCGCCGACGGCCAGCTGGACCGGCGCGTCGCCGAGCACGACCGGGGGCTCGACCGGGGGCTCGACCGGGGGCTCGACCGGGAGTTCGACCACCGGATCGTCGGTCCCGGCCGTCGCAGTCGCCTCCTGCTGCCCGGGGGCCTCCTCCGTCGCGGGAACCCGCCCGGTCTCGGACCCGGTGGGCATGCCGCCCGAAGACGCGGCGGATGCCGGGCAGTCGAGGGTAGGGACGTCGCTACCCAGCGAACCCGTCGGCACCGGGGCCCCGACGCCGAGTGCGGCCGGCACCGCCTGCACGGTGGCGAACGTGTTGGGCGTGCCGTAGAACGTGAACGACCCCCGATCCTCAGCTGGGCCCTCGCAGCCGACCACCCAGCTCGTGAGCGCCTCGTCGGCGCCGTCCGGGACGGACCGGCCCGCCGTCGTCAGGGCCCAGATGCTCAGCGCCGTGGAGTTGGCGTCGGAGTCGTTGCCGGGGGTGTCGCCGGGCAGGTAGGCCCAGCCGCCGTCGCTGCCCTGCACGGAGCGCAGCCAGTCGGCACCCCGGCGGGCAGCGGCCGGCTGCCCGCTGCTGGCCAAGGCCATCACGGCCAGCGCGGTGCTGTTGGTGTCCGGGCCGGTGGAGGTGGCCGGGTCCGAGGGCGGGCAGGGCGTCGTCAGGTCTGCCCGGAAGGCGGCGAAGGACCCGTCTGCGCACTGCTGGTCGAGCAGCCACGTGACGGCCGGCTCAGCCGGCTGCTCGCCCGAGGCGGCGACGGCGAGCAGCGCGAGGCTCTGACGGAAGGCGCCGTCGAAGGTCGGGTCCTGGGTGCCGTAGAGGCCGACGAGCGCCGGGTCCTTCGTCGTCGGGTTCGCCGCCGAGGCGGGCAGCGCCACCCCGCTCAGGCCAAGCCCGAGGGCCACGGCCAGGCCCAGGCTGGCCGCACGTGCCCCGCGCGGGACGCGGTGGGCCGCAGCCGTCGGGACAAGGCTGGTGCGGCGCATTCGGGCCACCCTCCGGGCGGGTGGGCTTCGGTCGGGACCGGCCCGAACCGGCCCTGCCAGCGGCAGGCCCCCGGCGGGGGCGCGGCTCCGTCCCGCAGACCACGACGGGACTTCCTTAGGAGCCTGGCCGGCGAAGGGCGTTCCGACTTGCCGCACGGGCACCGACCCGGTCCCCCGGGTCGGTCTGCGGCCTACGGTTGCGGGTCAGTGCCGGATTCCGACCGGCTTTCCCCACCCGCCAGCGAGGTTGGCCGTCATGCTACCCCCGCGGCGGCCGACCACTGACGTGTCGCCCGCCACAGCAGGGCTCGTCTACACCCGCGCGGCCAGCTCGATCTCGACGTCCTCGACCACCTCGGGCGCGCACAGCCCGAGCTCGACGGCCTTGAGCGCCAGCTGCCGCGCGTTGGGTACCAGCCAGAGCGGCACCCCCTCGCTGCGTGCCTGCTCGGCCTGGCCCAGGAGCAGCGTGGTGCGCTGCTCGTCCAGCCCGAGGTCGAGGATGAAGATCGCGCGTGCCTGCTCCGGGAACTCCCGCGCGAGCTCGACGTAGACGTCGGTGTCGTGCTGACCGGAGTCGCCCACCATGACAAAGCTCGTGTGCGGCGAAGCCTGGAGCAGGCGGGTGATGGCTTTGCGCTTGTGCTCCACGCCGGAGCGGGTGATGTACCCCGACGTCGGGCCCCAGTCGGTGAGGAACAGCGGGCCCCGCGGGAAGCCGCGCAGCTGCAGGAACTGCGCGAGCATGTCGTAGAAGGACCAGGACCCGGTGGACACGTAGTAGAACGGCACCGGCGAGACACCGGACACGGCGGCATCGGCGCGGCCGGACTTCGACAGCCCCCGGTACAGCGAGGCCATGCCCGGGATCGCCTGACGGCTGTGCGCATCACGGAAGAGCGTGCGCCGCATCGCCGCCAGGCCCTCGGCCAGGCCGGTCCGGATGATGGTGTCGTCGATGTCGCTGACGACTGCGAAGGGAGCCTCGCGGTTGGGCAGCAGCACCCGGCCGGTCCCGCTGGTCGCCGGCTCCCCGCGCTGGGCCGCAACCGTGGCCAGGACCGGGATCCAGCCCGGGCTGGCCTGCTCCAGGCCCACGAGGGGGACGCTCAGCGCGGCGTAGCCACGCCGCCCGGTGACGACCGAACCGCTGCCCAGGCCATCGCCCACCTCGATGTCGACGCGGAGCCCGGGGAGGCCCAGCGCGCCGTAGCGGCGCAGGTTCGCCTGCAGCACGTCGAGGTAGGGCAGCCCGGCTCCCTCGGGGATGACCGGCTCCTCCACGACCCGCAGATGCAGTCGCGCCTCGGCCGCGCGGCTTCGGTCGCCCACCACCACGTACCCCCGGTGCACCACCACCGCCAGCCCGCGGAAGGCGGAGTCACCCAGACGTCGGTTCTCCCGGAACTGCGAGATCCGGGCATCCACCGACGAGGTGATCGCCGCCGCCTCGTCGGAACGGACGAGCTCGTCCAGGCGGCCCCGCGGGTCGGCGAGGACCTCGCCACCCACCCGGATGGCCTCCGCGCCCAGCCGCAGCGCCTGGGTTCCCCCACGCACGACCAGGGCCGCGATCGACTGCGGGTCGACCTGCACAGGTCCGCCTCGTCCTCGTCGGGCTCGCCGCTCAGGTGGTGGCGCTGGAGATGTAGGAGGCAAGGGAGTCCCGTTCGACCTCCAGCTCGCCCAGACGCGACTTCACCACGTCACCGATGCTCACCAGGCCCGCCAGGCGCCCCTCGACCAGCACCGGGATGTGCCGGAACCGGCCCTCGGTCATGATCGACATGAGGTGGTCCAGCCGCTCGCTCGGCTCAGCACAGGTGACCTCGCGCGTCATGATCTGCGAGACGTCCTCGCTGAGCACCGCGGCGCCTCGCTCGCCGATGGCTCGAACGACGTCGCGCTCGCTGACGATGCCGTCGATGCCGGCGCCGTCGGCCGAGACCACGACCGCACCGATGCGGAACTCGTTGAGCACCTCGAGCAGGTCACGAACGGTCGTGTCCGGCGTCACGGTGACCACGTCGGCCCCCTTGCCCCGGAGGACGTCGGAGATGTGCATGGGCGCCTCCTGCGGCGGGCCGTCGTGGCGGACACGGATGCGAAACCACTGAGGGCAACATAGAACACCGACCGGTGCTGCCGGAAGGGGAATCCGGTCGGGTCGCCACGGACAACGCCCAATCCTGGCGGTGGGCCCGCTGGTGCGGCAGACTCAGCCCCAGCACCCGACAACGGATGCCCTCCACGAAGGATCGTCCGGCACGTACCTGCCGGTGGAAGGAAGGCCAGTCATGGGTTCGGTCGTCTTCAAGGACGCGAGTCGCCTCTACCCCGGGTCGGACAAGCCGGCCGTCGACAAGCTCAACCTCGACGTCGAGGAGGGCGAGTTCCTCGTCCTCGTCGGCCCGTCGGGCTGCGGCAAGTCCACCAGCCTGCGGATGCTGGCCGGGCTCGAGGAGGTGACCTCTGGGCAGATCTTCATCGGCGACCGAGACGTCACCAACCTGCAGCCCAAGGACCGCGACATCGCGATGGTCTTCCAGAACTACGCCCTGTACCCGCACATGTCGGTGGCGGAGAACATGGGCTTCGCGCTGAAGATCGCTGGCGTGGGCAAGGACGAGATCGGCCGACGGGTCAAGGAGGCCGCGAAGATCCTCGACCTCTCCGAGTACCTCGAGCGCAAGCCGAAGGCCCTCTCGGGTGGGCAGCGTCAGCGGGTGGCCATGGGCCGCGCCATCGTCCGCGAGCCCAAGGTCTTCCTGATGGACGAGCCGCTGTCCAACCTCGACGCCAAGCTCCGCGTGTCCACCCGCACGCAGATCGCCTCGCTGCAGCGCCGTCTCGGGATCACCACCCTCTACGTCACCCACGACCAGGTCGAGGCCATGACCATGGGTGACCGGGTGGCGGTGCTCAAGGACGGCCTGCTGCAGCAGGTCGACAGCCCGCTGGCCCTCTACGACACCCCTGCCAACGTGTTCGTCGCCGGCTTCATCGGTTCGCCGGCCATGAACATCGCGGAGTTCGCCCTCGCGGACGGGCACGCCCGCGGCCCCGGTGGCGCCAACATCACCCTCCCCGAGCCGGTGGCCCGCACTGCGGCCGGCGACGACACGATCCTCGTCGGGTTCCGACCCGAGGGACTCGAGCTGGTCAGCGAGGGGCATGAGAACGCCTTCGCGCTCGACGTGGACATCGTCGAGGAGCTCGGTGCCGACGCCTTCGTCTACGGCCAGCCGAGCGGCGAGGCGAGCGAGTCGGTGATGTCGGCCAGCATCATCGCCCGAGTCGACCCGCACATCGCCCCACGCAAGGGCGAGAAGGTCTTCCTCGCGCCCAAGGCCGACGCGATGCACCACTTCTCGGCGAGCAGCGGCCAGCGGATCGACAAGGAGTCCGGCGAGCTCGTCACCGTCTGAGCGCGGGCTGAGGCTCCGGGAGCCTGCTCGTGGAGCTCCGGGTCCTCACCGCCCCTGCGCAGCAGGAGGCGCTGCTCAACCTGCCGTGGGACACTCCGTTGGCCGACTGGCCCGCCTGGCACCTGGTGGCGTTGCCGCGGGGGATCTCGCGGCACGTCGTCCGGTTCACCCGGATCGGCGGCACGGTGTACGCCCTCAAGGAAGTGGTCGAGCCGATCGCGATGCGGGAGTACGGGCTCCTGCGTGACCTGGAGCGACTTGGCCTGCCGACGGTGGAGGCGGTCGGCGTCATCGCCGGGCGGGAGACCGCCGACGGCACCCCGCTGGACGCCGTCCTCGTCACCGAGCACCTGCGGTGGTCGTTGCCCTATCGGGCGCTGTTCAGCGAGAACCTCCGTGCGGACACGGTGGAGCGGCTCGTCGACGCGCTGGCGGCCCTCATCGTGCGCCTGCACCTGTTCGGCTTCTCCTGGAACGACTGCTCGTTGTCCAACACCCTGTTCCGCCGCGACGCCGGCGCCTTCGCCGCCTACCTCGTCGACGCCGAGACCGGCGAGCTGCATCCCACGCTGAGCGACGGCCAGCGCGAGCACGACCTGGAGATCGCGACGGTGAACATCGCCGGCGAGCTGCTGGACCTGCAGGCCGGCGAGCGACTGGACCCCGCCATCGACCCCGTCGAGGTCGGCATGCGCGTTGGGGGGCGCTACTCCGGGCTGTGGACCGAGCTCACCAGCGTCGAGGAGTTCGACGTCAATGACCTCTGGCGGATCAGCCGTCGGATGGAACGACTCAACGAGCTCGGCTTCGACGTCGACGAGCTCGACGTCAGCACCGACATCGGCGGCCGGACCGTCAGGCTGCGCCCGAAGGTCGTCGATGTCGGGCACCACCGACGCCACCTGCTGCGGCTCACGGGGATCGACGCCCAGGAGAACCAGGCCCGCCGGATGCTCAACGACCTCGATCGCTTCCGGATGCTCACCGATCAGCAGGAGGAGGACGAGGCCCTGGTGGCCTACGAGTGGGCGATGGAGTGCTACCGACCGGTCCTGGCCGCCGTCCCGCGGTCGCTGCGCGGCAAGCTGGAGAGCCCGGAGCTCTTCCACGAGGTGCTGGAGCACAAGTGGTACCTCTCCGAGCAGGCCGGCCAGGACGTGCCACTGGTGACGGCGGCCGAGCGCTACGTGGCGGACGTCCTCGCGCACAAGCCCGACGAGCGGGCGGTCATCGGTGCCAACATCGGTGCCCAGGCGGCCAGGGCGGGCGAGGACGAGCCGGTGAGCGAGGACACCCAGCCGTTCCGGGTGCCGTGGGACGAGCTCGACGAGCACTGAGCGCTGCTAGCGTTGCGTTGACCCGGCACTCCTAGCGGGTCATCGATCCGAGGAGTCCCGCCATGCTGTTCCACGTCACCCAGACCCACACGCCGCAGACGTGCCCACTCGGCGAGGGCGGCTCCGACTCCCTCTTCGACGCCTCGGCTCCCGGTGTCACCCTCCGCGGGCGATACGGCGCCAACGCGGAGCACACGCTGTTCTACGTCGTGGAGGCCGAGGACTGGCAGGCGCTGCAGCGCTTCCTGCTGCCCGGGTTCAAGCGGGCCACCTGCACGATCACCCCGGTCGCCGAAGAGCCGGTCAACCACCGGGCCTGATTCGCCGGCAGCTCAGGCGCGACGGCGGGCGTCGACCGCGTACAGCGCGATACCCGCGGCGACCGAGGCGTTCAGCGACTCGTTGCCACCTGACATGGGGATGCTGGCGAGCACGTCGCACTGCTCGCGGACGATGCGCGAGAGCCCTTTGCCCTCCGAGCCGACGACGAGGACGAGCGGGCCTTGCGCCAGCGACAACGCTCCGACCGTCTCCTCCCCCTCGGCGGCCAGCCCGACGACGAACAGGCCGGCCTCACGATAGGAACCGAGGGTCCGGGCCAGGTTCGTCGCCCGAGCCACGCGGATCCGGGCAGCAGCACCAGCCGAGGTCTTCCACGCCGAGGCGGTCATGCCGGCGGCACGGCGCTCGGGCACGACGACGCCGCTGGCCCCGAAGGCCGCCGCGGACCGGACGATGCCGCCGAGGTTGCGTGGGTCGGTCACCCCGTCCAGGGCCACGACGAGGGGCGGGGCGTCGCCGGGGGCTCCCAGCAGGTCGCCGGGGTGGGCGTAGTCGTAGGGCGGGACCGTCAGGCCGATCCCCTGGTGCACGGCCCCGTCGGTGAGCCGGTCCAGCTCGGCCTTGGGTGCCTCCAGCACCGGCAGGTGCTGCTCGGCGGCCAGCGCCAGCGCCTCTCGGACCCGTCCGTCGTGGTCGATCCGCTCGGCCAGCAGCAAGGTGGTGGCGGGCACGCCTGCCCGCAACGCCTCTACCACGCTGTTGCGCCCGGCGATCGTCTCCTGGCCGCTCCGGCTGCCTCGGGGCTTGGCGCCGGACCGGCCGGACGAGGACCGCTGGCTGGAGGAGCCGCCGCGTCGGGAGGCCGGATGCCCGACCCGCTCGGAGGCCTTGGGTGTCGGACCCTTGCCCTGCAGGCCCTTGCGGTTGCGGCCCCCAGAGCCGCTGGTCGGGCCCTTCTTCGACCCCGGGTTCCGGCGGGCTCCGGGCGGCGTGGCGTTTCCGGGCATCAGTGGGCTCCCTCAGTGGCGGTCGACGAGAGCGTCCAGCGGACACCGTTGGGGGTGTCCTCCACCACGAGGCCGGTCTCGGCGAGCCGGTCTCGGATCGCGTCGGCGGCCACGTAGTCCCGCCGCTGCCTGGCCTGGGACCGCTGCTCGAGCAGGACCGAGACCAGGCTGCCGACCACAGCCCTGAGCTGGTCGTCCTCCCCGCCGGCTCGAGACGCCCAAGGCTCGGCGTAGGGGTCCAGCCCCAGGATGGCGAGCATCCCGCGGACGCTGGCCTGCACCCCGCGCAGGGCCGGCGAGTCGCCCTGGGCGAGCAGCCCGTTGCCCGCGCGGACCACCTCGAACACGGCCGCGAGCGCCGCAGGCACCCCGAGGTCATCGTCCATGGCGTGGACGAAGTCGGCACAGGTGAGGCCGGGTTCGACCTGGCCACTCAGCTCGACGGCACGTTCTAGGAAACCCTCGATCCGCCGGAAGGCGGCCGCGGCCTCGTGCAGGGCGGCCTCGGAGTACTCGATGTTGCTGCGGTAGTGGGCAGCCAGCAGGTAGTACCGCAGCTCGATCGGTCGCACGCGCTGGACCACCTCGCTGACCAGCAGCGAGTTGCCCAGCGACTTGCTCATCTTCTCCCCACCAGTGGTGACCCAGCCGTTGTGCAGCCACCAGCGGGCGAAGCCATCCCCCGCCGCCGCCGACTGGGCCAGCTCGTTCTCGTGGTGCGGGAAGCGCAGGTCGATGCCGCCGCCGTGGATGTCGAAGGTGGCGCCCAGGTAGCGGCGGGCCATCGCCGAGCACTCCAGGTGCCAGCCGGGGCGGCCGCGCCCCCACGGTGTCGGCCAGGACGCGTCGGCCGGCTCGCTGGGCTTGGCGCCCTTCCACAGGGCGAAGTCCCGGGGGTCCCGCTTGCCCGGCGGCGTGCCGGTGTCGGGGTCGGGGTCGGGGCGCTGCGACAGCTCGGCCGGGTCAGGGTCGGGCGAGGGCTCGAGGTCGTCCAGGCGCTGACGGGTCAGCTCGCCGTAGCGGGGCCATGAGCGGACGTCGAAGTAGACGTTGCCGCCGCCGCAGGAGTAGGCGTGGCCGGCCTCGACCAGGCGCTCGATGAGCTCCACCATCTCAGTGGCGTGCCCGGTGGCCCGCGGCTCGTAGGTCGGTGGCAGGCAGCCCAGGACGTCGTAAGCCTCGGTGAAGGCCCGCTCGTTGGCGGCCGCCCAGGCCCACCACGGCTGACCGGCCTCGGCGGACTTGGTGAGGATCTTGTCGTCGATGTCCGTCACGTTGCGGACGAAGGTCACCTCGTGCCCGGTCGCGGTCAACCAGCGCCGAAGCACGTCGAAGGCGAGCCCCGAACGCACGTGACCGATGTGCGGCGGCGACTGGACCGTGGCGCCGCACAGGTATATGCCGACACGGCCGGGTTCCAGTGGCTCGAAGTCCAGCACCCCCCGGCGGGCCGTGTCGTACAGGCGCAAGGTCACCGCCTCAGGCTAGTGCCCGCCGCTGGGCCCCCGGCTACTCCGGCGTCGGCGTCTGGCGTGGCAGCGGCTTGGACAGCGTCGCGTATCGCCCGGGCACCCAGTCGCTGTGCCGCGCCTTGCGCGCGTTGGTGCGGTTCACCCAGACGCCGAGGCGCAGCTCCTCGCTGTCCCCCTGCAAGCAGTCCTGCGGGACCCGCACGCTGGCACCGACACCGTTCTGCCAGCTGGCCTGCAACCCGGGGCAGCGCAACCGGTCAGGCCGGGTCTCACCCGGTCCGTAGCCGACGGGGAATGGCTCCGGGTAGAGCTGCACGCGCAGCGAGCCACCCTTCCGGAACGTGAAGACGGTGTACGGCTTCGCCACACCGCCGGCGACCCCGAGCATCGGGAAGGTCACGTTCTCGACCCTGCTGCGCTTGAAGCCGGGGACCTTCACCGACACGGTCACGGCGTCGATGCCGTTGTCGGCCTTCATCCGTCTGGCGTCGACCACCTTGACCGCATCCCCGGCCGGGTCCTTGCGGTTGAGCGTGTCCGCCCACACGGCCGGCGCGAGCGCCGTGGTGGCCAGACCGAGCACCAGCGCGACGACGGCGACACCGGTGGTCCGCCGCGTCCCTCGGTCCAGATTCCTTGTCGGCATGTGTCCTCCTCTGTCCTGCTGCTGTGCTGCGGTCAGTTCGCGTCGAGCTCCACGACCAGTGCCGTGGCGATCGCCGCCAGCCCCTCGCCGCGGCCACTGAGACCCAGCCCGTCGGTCGTGGTGGCCGACAACGACACCGGAGCACCCATCGCCGTGCTCAGCCCTTGCTGGGCCGCGGCCCGCCGGTCGCCAAGCCGCGGACGTTCACCGATGAGCTGCACGGCAGCGTTGACGATGCTGAAGCCGGACGATCGCACGTGGTTGGCGGTGGCGGCCAGGAGCGCGGTCCCGGCGGCGTCGGCGTACTCGGGACGATCGGTGCCGAACAAGCCGCCCAGGTCGCCCAGCGCGGCCGCCGAGAGCAGCGCGTCACAGAGGGCGTGCGCCACCACGTCACCGTCGGAGTGCCCGCCGCAACCAGCCGGCTCCTCGGGCCAGCGAAGCCCAGCCACCCAGCAGGCTCGTCCCGGGACCAGGGGGTGGACGTCGACCCCCAGCCCGACCCTCGGGACTCGCAGGTCACCCATCGCGTTGCCGCTCTGCCAGCGCGGCCTCGACCAGCAAGGCCTCCGCCCGGACGAGGTCCGGCAGGGTGGTGATCTTGAAGGCTGCCTCGGACCCCGCGATCACGTGGACCGCCTCGCCGAGCCGTTCCAGCAACCCGGCGTCGTCGGTCGCGCCGTCGGTCTCCAGGTCATGCACAGCACGGTAGGCCCGTTCGAGCACGTCGCGCCGGAATCCCTGCGGGGTCTGGACCGCCCGCAAGGTCGCTCGGTCCGGAGTGCTGAGCACGCGGCCTTCGGGATCGACCACCTTCACGGTGTCGACCACCGGGAGCGCCGGTACCACCCCGCTGAGACCAGAGCGCACGGCGGCGTCGACGGCCTCCACCAGGGCCACTGGCACCAGGGGACGAGCAGCGTCATGCACGAGGACCACGTCCACCTCGTCCGGGAGCGCGTCCAGCGCGGCGGCCACCGACGCCGTGCGGGTCGCCCCACCAGCGACGACGACCACCTCGGCGGTCTGCGTCCACGGCGCCCGGGCCTGGCTCAGCAGGTCGCTGACCTGCTCGACCTGGTCACCCGGTGCGGCCACGACGACGACGTGCACGTTGCTGGCCGAGGCCAGCGCAGCCACGGCCCGCACGAGCAGCGGCTCGCCTCCCAGGTGGCGCAGCGCCTTCGGGGCCCCGGGCCCGAGTCGTTCGCCACGACCGGCCGCCGGGACGACGGCCGCAGTGCTCAGGAGGCCAGCACCTCGTCGAGCATCGCGTCGGCCTTGTCCTCGTTGGTCTTCTCCGCCAGCGCTACCTCGCTGACGAGCACCTGCCGCGCCTTGGCGAGCATCCGCTTCTCCCCGGCCGAGAGTCCACGGTCACGCTCGCGGTGCCACAGGTCACGGACGACCTCGGCGACCTTGATCACGTCACCCGACGCGAGCTTCTCCAGGTTGGCCTTGTAGCGCCGGGACCAGTTGGTCGGTTCCTCGACGTAGTCCAGGCGGAGCACGTCGAACACGCGCTCCAGCCCATCCTGGCTCACGACGTCACGGACGCCCACGAGGTCGACGTTGTCAGCCGGGACACGGACCGTCAGGTCGCCCTGGGCGACCTTCAGGACCAGGTACAACCGCTCCTGGCCCTTGATCACCCGGGTCTCGATCGACTCGATGAGCGCAGCGCCATGGTGCGGGTAGACGACGGTGTCACCAACGGTGAAAGACATCAGTAGCGGCCCCTTTCCCAGTGGCAAGGGTAACACGCGCTCGTCCCGGTCGCCCGCCGATGGTTCGATATCCGTGCAGGTCAGGGGCTTGACAACGGTCCGAACGTGTGCAGCAGGCCCGCTCGCAGGGGGCCTGCAGGGTGCCCATCGGGACGCGCCACCCGGCCGATCGCCCTTGCCTGCAACGGACTTCACGAGGTTCGCCGAACCCCCTTGGCGATCCCCCTCGGGTGGGTCAGACTGAGGTCGATGAGGCACCGCGGCCGCGAGGACAGCGACCCGGACGGCTCCGGCCGCTGGGCGTGGTTCGAACGAGTCCCGGAGGACGACGAGCAGCTCGCCACCAAGCCACAGCTACCCGACCCGGACACCGTCGAGATCCCCGACGACATCGGGTCCGTCCCGTTGCTGCAGTCCGAGCTCCTGCGCTGGCGCGAGCGCGCCCGCAGCGGGCCGGCGCCGTCGTGGCCGACGCCGGCCGCGGCTGCGGCATGGCGCAGCTGGCGGCACTGGGGACTCGGAGTCCCGGTGGCCCTTGGCTTCGTGATCCTGTTCGCCGGGCTCGCCAGCCTGGCCTCCACGCTGGTCCCCCAGGGGCTGGCCCCGCCGGCCACCTCGAGCCCGCTGGCCGCCACCGAGCAGCCGGTCGGCGCCGTCGGGGGGCGGCTGCCGGACGTGGTGGTGGAGCAGGTCCGCAGCGGCTCCCAGGCCGGCGGGGCGCTGGCGATCCGCGACCTGCGACCCGCGCTGCTCGTGGCGGTCCCCGACGAGCTGGCGGCACTGGACGCCCAGGGCACCCCGACCTGCGACTGCGAGCCCCTGCTGGACGCGCTCTACCTGCAGGCCAAGGCGTACGGCATCGACCTCGCCCTGGTGGGCTCGGCCTCGGCCGAGCCAGGGCTTCGGGCACTGGACCGGGTGACCGGCAACACCGGTGCCGCCGTGCTGCTCGACGGTGCTGCACTCCGCGCCGCGATCCCTGTCAGCGCCCAGGACCTCGCTGTTGTCGTGGTGGGTGCCGACGGGCTCATCCACGCCAACGTCGCCGTCGCGACGACGGCTGACCAGCTGGCGCAGGGCTCCGCCCCACCTCGCCTGGAGCCCCTCCTGGGGCGGGCAGCCGAAGGCCAGACCCCGGTGGTCATCAGCGGCTGAGGGTGGCCTTGGACTCCCCCGCGGCGAGCTCCCCAAGGCCCCCCTGCGACGTGCGCCTGCGTGCCGCCGAGGGGCCAGCCGGAGCCACGAGCCAAGTGGAGCCAACTGGTGGGGCCTCCCACGAGGGGCATCACGCTGCCGCTACCCTCCTGGCCATGCTTCGCGCCCTGCCACGAGCGTTCCCACGAGTCCTGCCCCGATCGGTCGCGGTGCTCGGCACAGCCGCACTCGCCCTGACCGCGAGCGGTTGCGGCATCCCGGTCGGCGACCAGACCCAGGAGTGGTACGACCCCGCCGACGGGGCGAATACCACCCCGGCCATGGAGGCGGGTGACATCGCGATCCGCAACGCCAACGTCGTGACCGACGGCAGCACCAGCCAGGTGTGGGTGACGCTGGTCAACAGCGGCGAGGAGCCGGACGGGCTGGTGGCGGTGACCGTCGACGGGACGCCGACCACGGTCACCGGCGGGGAGGTCGAGCCCGGCCGGGCGGTGACGTTCAACGACGGTGAGTCGAGCATCGCGATCAACGGCGGTCCGTTCGAGGTCGGGCTGCTGGCCGAGCTCTCGTTCGAGTTCGACAACGCGCCCGCCACCACCTTGGACGCGATCGTGCTGGACGCCGAGGCATTGGCCGAGGCGGCCTCCTAGCCCGCCCTCAGGGTTCGAGCTTGTAGCCCAGGCCCCGCACCGTCACGAGGTAGCGCGGCTCGGACGGGTCCGGCTCGATCTTCGCTCGCAGCCGCTTGACGTGGACGTCGAGCGTCTTGGTGTCCCCGACGTAGTCCGCGCCCCAGACCCGATCGATGAGGGTGCTGCGTGGCAGCACCCGGCCGGCGTTGCGGAGCAGGAGCTCCAGGAGCTCGAACTCCTTCAGCGGCAGGCGGACGGCCTGCCCGGCGACGGTCACCACGTGACGGTCCACGTCCATGCGCACCCGCCCCGCCTCGAGGACCCCCGGCGAGAGGTCCGAGTCGGTGGGCTCCTGCCGCCGACGCAGGACTGCCCGCACCCGGGCGAGAAGCTCGCGGGAGGAGTACGGCTTGGTCACGTAGTCGTCGGCCCCGAGCTCGAGCCCGACGACCTTGTCGACCTCGGAGTCCTTCGCCGTCACCATGATCACCGGGACGCTGGAGTGCCGGCGCAGCGCCTTGAACACCTCCGTCCCGGACAGGCCCGGCAGCATGAGGTCCAGCAGGACCAGGTCGGCGCCGGATCGCTCGAACTGCTCGAGCGCAGCAGTGCCGTCTCCGGCCACCGAGACCTCGTAGCCCTCCCGGCTCAGCAGGAAGGACAGCGCCTCGCTGATGGACTCCTCGTCCTCCACGACGAGCACTCGCGTCACTTGGCGGCCTCCTGGGGCTGGGTCGGGACGGTACCGGCGTCGGCGACGCCGGTGGCTGGCGGCAACGCGGAAGCGGTGCCGAGCTCGGACGGTTCCGGCAGCAGGGGCAGGCGCAGGGTGAACGTGGAACCAGCTCCCTCCACGCTCCACACCCGAACCTCGCCCCCATGTGCGGCCGCCACATGCTTCACGATGGCGAGCCCGAGCCCGGTCCCGCCGGTGGCCCGCGAACGCGCCGGGTCGACCCGGTAGAAGCGCTCGAAGATGCGGCCCATCTCGGCCTCGGCGATCCCGATCCCCTGGTCCGTCACGCTGATCTCCACCATCTCCTCCCGACGGCGCACCCCGACGGCGACCCGGGTGTGCTCGGCGCTGTAGGCCACGGCGTTCTCCACCAGGTTGCCCAACGCCTGAGCGAGCTGGCCGGTGCTGCCGAGGACGCGCAGGTCGAGCTCGCCTCCGGCGTAGAGGCGGATGTGCTTGGCCTCGGCGTCGGTGCGGCAGCGGTCCATCGCGTCGTTGACGACCTCCTCGACGTCGACGGCCTCCGGCGAGGTCACGGGGTCGTCGTACTGCAGCCGGGACAGCTCGATGATCTCCGTGACGAGCCTGGCGAGCCTGGAGGCCTCGGCCTCGGTGCGCAGCGAGAAGCGCCGGACGGCCTCAGGGTCCTCAGCCGCGTCGTGGATGGCCTCGGCGAGCAGCGTGATGGCGCCGATCGGGGTCTTCAGCTCATGGGACACGTTCGCGACGAAGTCACGTCGGACCTCGTCCACGTGCTTCACGGCGGTGCTGTCCTCGACCAGGAGCAAGAGGTGCTGCTCCGACAGCGGCGCCACCCGTGCGGTGAGGTGCAGCACCTGCTCCGCCGAGCGGCCACGCGGCACCTCGAGCTCGACCTGGTGCACCCCGCTGTCGGCACGCGCCGCCTCGGCCAGCCGATCAAGGTCCTCCAGGGCGAGCCGGCCGGCCCGGACCAGGCCGAGCGCGGTCGCCGAACCTGGCGCCTTCACCACGGCCAGGTCCCGGTCGAGCACGATGGGCACCGCCCGAAGCGCCGCCAGCACGGTGTCCACCTCGGGGGACAGAGCCTGGCTCAGCGACGGGACGCCCTGTGCAGCTGGTTCCCCAGGCTCACGCGTGCGGCGCCGTCGCCACGAGGCCGTCGCTGCTGCGATGAGGAGCCCCAGTAGAACCCCGCCCAGCGCGAGCACGAGCCCGCCGGCGCCGTCCCAGGCTTGGGCATCTTGGGCCCGCACGCCCAGGGCCACGCCCACCTCGCCGATCTGCGCCGCGCCCACCTGGCTGCTCACCCCATCATGGTAGGGACCTCTCCGGAGCGGTGGCGGCCTCGAGCCCGTACCCTGCGCCGATCCGACGTCGGAGTTCACGCAGTCTTCGCAGGTGGTTCACTTGCGGCTGCCCTGCCGGTCGGGGGAGGTCCGTAGCGTCTGCGACCTCAGACGACCACGCCCGGGCCTCGCCGCCCCCGGGCGTGTCGCCCGCCGAGCACGACACGAGACCCGGAGCATCGAAGTGCGCGAAGCCTTCCACGAACGACTCGACGACGTCTCGAGCCGACTCGTCGACATGGCCGGGCTGACAGCGTCGCTCACCGAGCGCGCTGGACAGGCGCTGCTCGCGGCCGACCTGGAGCTGGCGGAGACGGTGGTCGCCGACGACTCGGCGCTGGACCAGGCACAGGACGACGCCGACCAGCTGATCCTGGCGCTCATGGCCCTGCAGCAGCCTGTGGCCGGCGACCTGCGCCAGATCGTCTCGGCGATGCGGATCACCGCCGACCTCGAGCGGATGGGTGACTTGGCCACCCACGTGGCCAAAGTGGCCCGGATGCGGTACCCGGAGCAGGCCGTCCCCGCGGACCTGCGGGAGACGTTCGCCTCGATGGCGGCACTGGCGACAACCATGACCCGCCAGGCCGAGCGGGCCATGCGAGAGCGCGACGTCGCCCTCTGCGAGGAGATCAAGCACGACGACGAGGCGATGAACGAGCTGCATCGCAGCCTGTTCGCCACGATGCTGCGCGACGACTGGGACGGCACCGTCGAGCAGGCCGTCGACCTGGCCCTGCTCGGGCGCTACTTCGAGCGGCTGGCCGACCACGCCGTGCTCATCGCCGCACATGTGGCGTTCCTGGTCAGCGGCGACTACGCCCGGCTGACGGGCGACGCCCCCCGCTAAGGCCCCGCCCCGCCCGCCGCCCCGCCCCACCCGCCGAATGATCACGTCAAGTGGGCCAGTCGGGGGTTTGTGCGGCTTGCAGGCCGGGCAAACCCCCGGGAAACCCACTTGACGTGATCATTTGCTGGGGGCCCGACGCGAAGCGGCGGGCCCCCCCGTGGAGTGACCCGCCGTCTCTCGTCGACGCCAGGGGGCCGCGGCTCGTGCCGCCGCCCCGCGGCGTCAGCGTCCCTGGTTCGCCACCGCCTGGATGGCAGCGGCTGCCGCGTCGGCGTCGAGGTACTCCCCACCGCGGGTGACCGGCCTCAGGTCGGCGTCCAGCTCGTACACCAGCGGGATCCCGGTTGGGATGTTCAGCCCGACGATGTCCTCGTCGGAGATGTCGTCCAAGTGCTTGACCAGCGCTCGCAGCGAGTTGCCATGCGCGGTCACGAGCACCGTCTGCCCGGTGAGCAGGTCCGGGACGATGGCGTCGTACCAGTAGGGAAGCATCCGCCCGACCACGTCCTTGAGGCACTCGGTCTGGGGGCGGATCTCCGGCGGGAGCGACGCGTAGCGCGGGTCGTGGAACTGGGCGAACTCGGACTCGTTGTCCAACGGCGGCGGCGGGGTGTCGTAGGAGCGCCGCCAGAGCATGAACTGCTCCTCGCCGAACTCCTCCTTCGTCTCCTTCTTGTCCTTGCCCTGCAGGCCGCCGTAGTGGCGCTCGTTGAGGCGCCAGTGCCGTCGCACCGGGATCCAGTGCCGGTCGGCCTCGTGCAGCGCCAGCTGAGCGGTGCGGATCGCCCGACGCAGCACCGAGGTGTGCAGGACGTCGGGCAGGATGTCCCGCTCGGCCATGAGGGTGCCGCCGCGGGTGGCCTCGGCCCGGCCCTTGTCGTTGAGATCGACGTCCACCCAGCCGGTGAACAGGTTCAAGGCGTTCCACTCGCTCTCGCCGTGCCGCAGCAGGACAAGCCGGTACGTTCCATCGGTCATGCCCGGGAGCGTAGTGAACGCGACCCGCTCCCGTCCGGCTGTTCTGCTGCTCGCCGGATGGCCCGCTCAGGCCTGCTCGGCGGCCGGGCGAAGGTGCTCGAAAGCGGCGAGGTTGGCCGTGGGCTCCCCCCGAGCCAGTCGCCAGGCCCACTCCTCGCGGATCGACCGGGCGAAGCCCAGCTCGAGGATGGTGTTGAACGAGCCGTCGGCGGCGCCCAGCACCCGCCCGAGCAGGGCGTCGACCTCTTGCTCGGTGACGGCCGCCAGCGGCAGGCGCCCGACGAGGTAGATGTCGCCGGAGGCGTCGATGGTGAAGGCGATCCCGGACAGCTTGGCATTGCGCTCGAGCAGCCAGCGGTGGACGCGGTCGGCGTGCTCGTCCGGGTGGCGGGCGACGAAGGCGTCAACCTGCAAGGAGTGCCCGCCGACCCGAAGGTTGCACTGGGTGCGTTGCTTGCGCTCGCCGGGCAGGGCCACGCTGAACCGACCGGCACCGTCGTCGTCGAAGTCGAGCCCGGTGCCGATGAGCGCGGCGCGCACCGCGGTCGCGGCGGCCTCGGCGGCAGTCATGGGGGCCAGCGTAGACACGCTCGCCGGGCCTTGCGCTGCGGCTGACCCCCGCGGGACCTAGAGCCCCGAGACGACGGCGAGTCGGCGTGCTGCCACGTCGCTCATCGCCCGGGCGTAGCTCTCCAGCAGGCCGGCAGCGGTGTGCTGCCAGCCGAACTGGCGGGCATGGCGCCGGGCGCCGCGCCCCAGGCGGTTGTCCGCGGCGCCATCGCGCAGCACCGCCGCGATCGCGTCGGCCCACGGCTGCGGCTCGTACCCGTGCACGAGCAGCCCGGAGACCCCGTCCCGGACCGCTGTCCGCAGCCCGCCGACGGCAGCCCCCACCACTGGCGTCCCGCAGGCCTGAGCCTCGACGGCGACCAGCCCGAAGGACTCGCTGCGCGAGGGCACCGCGACCACGTCGGCCGCCCGGTACCAGTCGGCCAGCTCGGCCTGCGGCACCGGCGGGCGGAGCAGCAGCGACCCGTCCACGCCCACCTGCTCGGCCAAGCCACGCAAGGCGGCCGGCTCCCCCGCGTGGGCGCCGCGGCCGCTCCCGCTCGGGCCGCCGACCATCGCCAGCACGAGGGGGCGCGCGGTCCCCGTGGCCTGCGCCAGCAGCCCGAGGGCCCGTACGAGCACGTCCGGGGACTTCAGCGGCTGCAGCCGGCCGGCGAACAGCACCACGGCCGCCTCGCGTGGCAGGTCGAGCCGAGCACGCGCCGCAGCCCGGTCCCCCGGGGCGAACACGTCCAGGTCGACGCCGGGATGCACCACGTCGACGTTGCCGAACGAGGCACCGTAGCGGGTGGCGAGGTCAGCAGCCTCGTCAGCGGTGTTGGCCACCAGCCGATCGGCCACCGCGACCACCTGCTCCTCACCGGCGATGCGCGAGGACGGCTCCGGGGCGTCGCCGGCGGCCAGGTGCGCGTTCTTCACCTTGGCCAACGTGTGCATGGTGTGGACCAGCGGGACGCCCCACCGCTCCTTGGCCAGCCAGCCGACCTGCCCGGACAGCCAGTAGTGGCTGTGCACGAGGTCGTAGTACCCCGGTGGGTGGGCGGCCTCCGCCCGCAGCACCCCACTGGTGAACGCACACAGCTGAGCAGGAAGGTCGTGCTTGTCCAGACCCTCGAACGGTCCGGCCGCCAACGAGTGCACGGTGACGCCACCGAACGGCACGGCCAGGGGCGCGACCTCGGAGGAGGTCGCCCGGGTGAACACCTCGACCTCGGTACCGAGCTCCGCCAACCGCCTGGCAACCTCGAGCACGTAGACGTTCATCCCGCCCGCGTCCCCGGAACCCGGCTGGTCCAGCGGCGAGGTGTGCATGCTCACCATCGCCACTCGGTCGGGTCGACGGTGACCAGCGGCGTCGCGCCGCGGCAGCTCGCTCATGCGCACCTCGTTGACGTCGTGCAGGCGCAGCGCGCCAGGGACGGATGGGCCGGCCGGCGGCGCAGCGCGCCGCAGATCGTCTACGGGAACGTGGTCGACGTATCGCCCATTCCCGCCCGCCGCACGACCCGAGCCCGCCAGCATGGGCCTCGTGCGGGTCTCCATCACCCAGGGCGACATCACCGACCAGCGGGTGGACGCGGTCGTGAACGCGGCGAACCGAGCCATGCGCGGCGGGGGTGGGGTCGACGGGGCCATCCACCGAGCGGGCGGACCGGAGGTTCTGGCCGAGTGCGTACGCCGGTTCCCGGACGGGCTCCCCACTGGCGGGGCCGGCTGGACGAGCGCCGGTCGGCTGCCGGCCCGCTGGGTCATCCACGTCGTAGGGCCGAACTACACCGCCGGCGAGCGCGACCCGGCGGTGCTGGCCTCCTGCTACCGCGGGGCGGTGCGGATCGCCGACGAGCTGGACGCAGCCACGCTCGCCCTGCCGGCAGTGTCGGCGGGGGTCTACGGCTGGCCGCTGCAGGACGCGGCGCGCATCGCCGTGCGCACGGTACGGGCAACCGTCGCCGAGCTCGGCGAGGCCACCAGCCTGCTCGAGGCACGCTTCGTGCTGTTCTCCCGCGACGTCGTGCAGGCCTTTCGAGCCGCGCTCGAGGAGCCGGTGGGCTGAGCCGGTGGTCGCTCAGATCGGCTCGAACCTCGCGGTGAAGTGCCGCAGCGACGCCGGCTCCTGCACGATCCGATAGCCAGGCAGCTCGCCGGCGTGCTCGTTCACCCAGCTGCACACCTCGATGACGTAGTCGACGTGCGACTGGGTGTAGGTGCGCCGCGGGATGGCCAGGCGGACGAGGTCCATCGCGGCCGGCTGCTCGCTGCCGTCGGGCCCTCGGCCGAACATGACCGTACCGATCTCGCAGCCGCGGACGCCTCCGGCCTCGTAGAGCGCGACGGCAACCGCCTGCCCCGGGTACTGCAGCGGGTCCAGGTGCCCGGCCATCGCGCGCGCGTCCAGGTAGACCGCGTGCCCGCCGATCGGCAGCACCACCGGCACCCCCGCCTCGGCGAGCGCCTCACCGAGGTAGGCCGTGGACCGGACCCGGTAGCGGAGGTAGTCGTGCTGGACCACCTCCCGCAGTCCTTGGGCCAGCGCCTCGAGGTCGCGGCCGGCCAACCCGCCGTAGGTCGGGAACCCCTCGGTGAGGATGAGCAGGGTGCGGCACTGCTCGGCCAGCGCGTCGTCGCGCACCGCCAGCCAGCCACCGATGTTGCCCAGCGGGTCCTTCTTCGCGCTCATCGTCATGCCGTCGGCGAGCACAGCCATGTCCCGCACGATGTCGGCGACCGCACGCTCGCCCTGCCCCTCCTCCCGTTCCCGGATGAACCAGGCGTTCTCGGCGAAGCGGCACGCGTCGAGGAACAGCGGGACCCGGTAGCGGTCGCAGACGTCGCGGACGGCGCGCAGGTTGCTCAGGCTCACCGGTTGCCCACCGCCGGAGTTGTTCGTCACGGTGACCATCACGAGCGGGACGTCGCGAGCACGTTCGGCCAGCAGGGCCTCCAGGGCGGCCACGTCCATGTTCCCCTTGAAGGGGTGCCGGCTGGCAGGGTCGCGACCTTCGGGGATCACCAGGTCCACGGCCTGCGCCCCGGTGAACTCGACGTTGGCCCGCGTGGTGTCGAAGTGGGTGTTGTTCGGCACGACCTTGCCCGGGCCGCCGACGGCGCTGAAGAGGATCTTCTCCGCCGCCCGGCCCTGGTGGGTGGGGATGACGTGGGCGAAGTCGAACAGCTCGCGCACCGCGTCGAGGAAGACGAACCACGACGGGGAACCGGCGTAGGACTCGTCGCCATGCTGGATGGCCGCCCACTGGTCCCGGCTCATCGCGCCGGTCCCGGAGTCGGTGAGCAGGTCGATGAGGACGTCCTGGGCCCGCAGCCCGAACAGGTTGAACCCGGCGTCGAGCAACGCATCGGCCCGTTGCTGCGGGGTGCTCATCCGCAACGGCTCGACGGAGTGGATGCGGAAGGGCTCGATGATGGTCCGGAATTCCGGTGCTTCGGGGCGGGGTCCGGGCATGGCGCCATCGTGCCGCTCCCGGCACCGGGGCGAGGACGAACGGCCGGAACGATCAGTCGGGCAGGCGCAGCCGGACTCGCCGGAACCCTCGGCCCTTGTTCTCGATCTTCGCGATCTCGATACGGCCGATCTGGCGGGTGGAGGCCACGTGCGTGCCGCCGTCGGCCTGCAGGTCCAGCCCGACGATGTCGACGAGTCGCACCACCTCGAGCTCCGGCGGCAGCAGGTCGGTCGCCGTGCGGAGCAGGGTGGGGATCTCGTAGGCCTGCTCCCGCGGGAGCACGCTGACCTCGATGGCCCGGTCGGCCTGCACCTCGAGGTTGCAGGCGGCGTCGAGGGTGTCCTTGAGACCCGGGGGCACCTCGGTGAGGTTGAAGTCCATCCGGGCCTCACCCGGGGTCATGTTCCCCCCGGTGACCAGGGCACCGAGGTCGCGGAAGACGACGCCACCGAGCAGGTGCAGCGCCGAGTGCGTCCGCATGAGTCGGGTGCGGCGCTCGTCGTCGATGGCGCCCCGCACGCTCGTGCCGACCGGCGGGACCGGGTCCTCCTCCGACGCCACCAACCGCAGGTCCTCGCCCTTGCGTACCCCGACGATGCGGGTTCGTACACCGCCCCAGAGCAGGACGCCGTCATCCGGGGGTTGCCCGCCGCCACCGGGGTAGAAGGCCGAGCGGTCCAGGACGATCCCGTGCTGGTCGACGTCGAGGACGAGCGCGTCCCACTCCCGCAGCGACTGGTCGTCGAGCTCGAGGCGATGCGTCCGCCCGTGCCGGTCGTGCTGGTTCACCACGGGCCGTAGGGACCCATCCGGTCGTTGCTCGTGCCCCCGCGGTACTGCTTCACCGCGGGTCGCACGTCCAGGAGGTAGACCAGTGCGCCGACCACGCCGATGAGGTTGAGGAACGACAGCGGGTTCAGCTCGACGATGTTCACCGCGAGGGCGATCCCGGTGACGGCGACCCACAGCCCCTTCGTGCGCTTGCCCGCGTAGGGGTAGGCGGCGGTGTCGGTACGCAGGGCGTCGACGAAGGCGAACACCTTGACGCCGATGCCCACGAGCAGCAGGCCCCACAGGACCACGCTCTGCACCGTCCCGAAGATGTCCAGCACGTCGAACAGCGTACGCATGGTCGGTGGCCCGGACATGTTGAGGCCCCCAGGGGTTCCCTGGGGGCCTCACCCTTGGGAAAGGGGTCCTCCGGTCCGGTGCCGGGGTCGAACGACGCCGGACCGGGGTCAGTGACCGCGCCGTGCTGGCGCGGTGGGTTGGTCAGCGACCGACCTGCGCGATGGCGGCCTTGGCGGCCTCCATGACCTGCTCGCCGGCGCGCTCGACCGAGGTGGCGGCGGCCTTGACCGACTGGGTGGCCCGGTCCGAGCCGCTCATGATCGAGGTGCGGGCAGCCTTCACCTTGGTGGTGGCGGACTTGACCTGGTGCTCGGCCCGCTTGGTGGCATCCGCCGAGCGAACGGAGGAGACCAGGCTGTCACCGCGTCGACCGAGGGTCTCGTACTGCGCGATGAGCTCGGTGACGGCCTTGTCGTAGGCGGCCTTCACGTCGACGGGCAGCGCCTCGAGGCGAGCGGTCAGCTCCTCGCTCGACGTGCCGGCCTTGCTCGGCAGCTCGGTGATGCTGGCGCGCAGGTGCTCGACGCGCCCGACGGTCTCCTCACGGAGCGAGGCGGCGCCGGTCACGACGTCTCGGCGGACGCTCTGCAGGCGGACCGGCATCTGCCGGGCAGCCTCGACGGCGGTGTCGGCGGCGCCGACCACGACGAGCGCGGGACGGTGCAGGGTCTCGGGGATCTGGTTGGTGACGGTGTCGGCAAGTGCCACGACGATCACTCCTTCTCTTGGTTGGTGTGGTGCTTGGTGGTCGATCCGTCCGAGACGTCGCCGCCTCGGACGTCCTCGCTGCGAGCGTTGTCGCGGAGGAACGTGCTGTAGATGTCCATGAGGATGCGGCGCTGTCGCGAGGTGATGGCCTCGTCTGCCTGCAGGGCGTCCAGGACGCGACCACCGGGACGCTGGTCCTCCTCCAGCAGCCCCGCGCGCACGTAGAGCGCCTCCGAGGAGATCTCCAGGGCGCCCGCCAGGCGCTGCAGCACATCGGCGGACGGGCGGCGCAGGCCTCGCTCGATCTGGCTGAGGTAGGGGTTGGACACCTCGGCCTCCTCAGCCAGCTGGCGCAGGGTGAGCTGGGCGGAGCGTCGCTGCTCCTTCAAGTACTCACCCAGGTTCTTGGCCATGAGCAGATGCTAGCAAGAGTTAGCAATGTGAGCAAGCAGGCCTCATCACCATGCCCGTTCCGAAGCCAGCATTGAGACTTCGCGTTGGCGCCAGCGAGACGTCGGCTAGCAGCGGGGTAATCCCCCGAGCGGTCGCAGCTCGCCGACGACGGCTCCGCCACCGAGCACGGGCGGGTTCGCCACCTCGTGCAGGAGCGGGTGCGCCAGCCCCATCGCCGTCAGGACGCCAGCCATGAGCACCGAGGCCGCCCGCGTCGCACCGTCGCTGACCTTGAGCGCGAAGGACCGTCCGTCCGGCAGCACCCCGGCGAACACCCCCTCCGCGCCGAGCTTGAGCACGAGCCCAGGGAAGACAGCCATGAGCCTGGCCTCCTCGCGAGTGGTGCCGCTCACCCACGTCGGGTGTGCCCGCATCGCCCCGAGCACGGCAGCCGCCGGCGCCCCGGCCGGGGCCAGCGCCATCGTCCGGTACATCCGGGCCACACCCAGCAAGGACAGGCCGTGCAGCGGCGCACCACACCCGTCGGTACCGACGTGGCGCACGCGCTCGTCGGCGAGCTGCTCGATCGTGGCAGTCACGGCCTGCTGCAGCGGGTGCTCCGGCCGGAGGATGCCGTCGAGGCTGAACCCGTTCGCCCGGCAGGTCGCCAGCATCGCGGCGTGCTTTCCCGAGCAGTTCATCGCCACCGGCGCCGGCTCCAACCCCCGGCGCGCGTAGGCGAGCCTCACCTGCTCGTCCAGTGGCCAGGCGGCCGGACACGTCAGGTCGTCCTCGGACAGCCCCACCGAGGCCAGGATGCGCCGGACCCCGTCCAGGTGCCGGGGCTCGCCCGAGTGGCTGGCGGCCGCCAGCGCCAACAGCTCGCCCTCGAGCTCGAGCCCGAGCCCGTGCATCGCGGTGGCTTGCACCGGCTTGCTCGCCGAGCGGGGCAGGACGAGTGCCTGAACGTCGCCGAGCGCCAGCGACACGGCTCCGCTCGCGTCCAGCACGAGGACCCGGCCCCGGTGCCGGGACTCCACGACGCCGTCGCGGACCAGCTCGACCAGAACGGGATCCAGGTCTGGGTCGGGGTGTGGCACCGATACCTCCCTCACGCGCTGGGCAGCCGGAGCGTCAGGACGGCCCCACCCTCGGGATGGTTCTCGGCGCTCACGCTGCCGGCGTTGCGATGGGCGATGTCGGCCACGATGGCCAGCCCGAGCCCGGAGCCCGGCACCGACCGGGCGTCGTCGGTGCGCGCGAACCGCTCGAAGACCGTCTCCAAGGCGTCGGCACGGATCCCAGGTCCGTGGTCGCGCACGGTGAGCCACGCGATGCCGCCGGGCTGCTGCGCTCCGGCCGGCTCGCTGCCCACGGCCACCTCCACCGGGGATCCGGGGGCGAACTTCGTCGCGTTCGTCAGCACGTTGAGGACCGCGCGATGCACCTGCCCGGGCCGGGCCACCGCCACCGCCTGCCCCGTCACGCTGACCAACGCGCGCTGCTCGCGGGGCAGCCGCCGGGTGGCGGCCCACGCGGTCGCGGCCAGGTCCACCTCGCCGGGGTCCTCCTCGTCTCCCGGCACCCCGGCCAGGTCGACCAGGGCGCCCACGAGGGCGGTGAGCTCCTCGGTCTCCAGCAGCATGTCGGCGGCGATCTGCGACCGCGTCGCCTCGTCGACGTCCGGGTGGCGGATGAGGACCTCGGCGTTGGAGCGGATGCTGCTGATCGGGGTGCGGAGCTCGTGGCCGGCGTCGTCGACCAGTCGCTGCTGCTGGGCACGTGAGGCGGCCAACGCCCCGAGCATGGCGTCGAAGGCGCGCGAGAGCCGACCGGCCTCGTCGGGGGCGGCGCTGCGGATCTCGCCGTGCACGCCCGGGTCACCGGTCGCCGCAACCTCCTCGGCCGCCGTCGTCAGGCGCCGCAGCGGCTGGACGAGCCTGCCCGCCAGCCCCCACCCGAGCAGCGCCGCCACCCCGGACACCACCAGCCCGATCAGCAGGAACCGCCAGCGCAGCCCCTGCACCACGCGCAGCTGCTCGCTGGCGTCCACGGCGACGACGAGCACGGCGTCGCCCACCGTCGGGCGGGCCAGCACCCGGTAGGGCGTGCCGTCCTCGCCAACGGTGCGGAGGTCGACGGAACCCGCCCTGGCCGCCGCGAGCTGCTCCGGGGGGACCGCGAGGACCTCACCCTCGGCCAACGGGCGGACCTGGCCGTCAGCGGTGTGCAGCTGGGCGATGACGACGTCGTTGGCGCGCACCCGTACCGGTGGGCGCCCGGGCCCCTGGCCGCCGATGGTCGGGCCGGGTGCGGCGAGCTGGACGAGCGCACGGTCGAGCTCGGCGAACAGCTGGGCACGGGTGGTCTGCACCGCCAGCAACGCCACCAGGCCCGTCGCCAGCGCCACGGTGACAGCGAGCACGACCGTGATCCGACCACGGAAGCCCATGTCGTGCCGCTCAGCCCTGGTCCGTCGTGCGGGCCACGTAGCCGACACCTCGCACGGTGTGCAGCAGCCGCGGAGCACCGCCGGCCTCGGTCTTGACCCGGAGGTAGCCCAGGTAGACGGTGAGGTTCTTGGACTCGGGGCCGAAGTCGTACCCCCAGATGCGGTCGTGGATGGTCCCCCGGTCCAGCACGATGCCGGCGTTGCGGACCAGCAGCTCGAGCAGGTCGAACTCGGTCTTCGTCAGGTCGATCTCCTGATCACCCCGCCAGACCCGCCGAGCGCCGACATCGATCCGCAGGTCGGCCAGGACGAGCGTCTCGCGCGCGGCGCCCACGCGTGAGTCGTCGGCCGCATCCTGCGGCGGCCCCGATCGGCGGAGCAGTGCCCGCAGCCGGGCGAGCAGCTCGGCCAGGGCGAAGGGCTTGGTGAGGAAGTCGTCAGCCCCGGCATCCAGGCCTCGCACCCGGTCCCGCACCTCGCTGCGCGCGGTGAGGACGAGGATCGGCGTGCGATCACCGCGCGCCCGCAGCACCTGGCAGACCGTGAGCCCGTCCAGCACGGGCAGCCCGAGGTCGAGCACGACGACGTCGACGCCGCTGGCGGCCTCCGGCTCCAGCAGCCGCAGGGCCTGGGCGCCGTCGGTCGCGTCGAGCACCCGGTAGCCCTCGAGGGCGAGCGCCCGGGAGACCGCGTCACGCAACGCCCGGTCGTCGTCGACGACCAGCACCGTCGAGCCCCGCTCCGGCTGATCCACGTCGGCATTCTGTCCCGACCCAGGAGCACGTCGGGTCGGCTGGGTCCCGAAGGGTGCCATCGGCGGGAGATTCTTACCGACTCCTCACCTGTCTCTGGTCTCATCCGTACCTGAGGACGAGACGGTGCTGACGTCGAGATCGATCGGGCGCCCCGGACGGGGCATCCACGAGCACAGGAGCACGACGTGACAGACGAGATCCGCAACCCCGAGACCAGCAACCCCGAGACCAGCAACCCCGAGACCGGCACCACCGAGACGGGCCGGCCGGGATGGCTGCGGTCCCGAAAGGTGGCCGTGGCCGTCGGCGCCGGGACCCTGGTCGCACTCACCGCGACCGGGGCGGCCGCCAGCGGGGTGATGACCGGCTGGGGCGAGGACGGACCCGCCGCGCAGGCCGAGTCCGTGCTGGAGGAGCTGGTGGCCGACGGGACGCTGGAGGAGCAGCAGGCCGAGGCCGTCCTGGACGGTCTGACCGAGCGCCACGAGCAGCTGCGTGAGCAGCTGGCCGAGCACCGCGAGGAGGCGATGGCCGAGCGCGACGCACTGCTGCAGGACGTGCTGGGGCTGAGCGCCGAGGAGGTTCGCGAGCGGCTGGCCGGCGGGGAGACGATGGCCGACATCGCCGGGGACTCGCTCGACGAGCTGGTGGCCGCCGTCGTCGCCCAGCGCAGCGAGCGGGTTCAGGAGGCCGTCGACGCCGGACGACTGACCCAGGAGCAGGCCGACACCATCGTCGAAGGGATGCCCGAGCGAGTGGCCACCGAGCTGGAGCAGGACCGGAGCGAGCTGGCCGGCCGCGGTCCGGGCGGCGGGCACGGCTTCGGTGGCCCGGATGGTGAGCACGGCTTCGGTGGTCCCGGCTTCGGTGGTCCCGGCTTCGGTGGCCCCGGCTTCGGCGGCCCCGGGCCCGAGTCCGCCGAGGACCGCGCCGCGAGCGGCTCCGACGCCTGAGGCCACCCGGGGGCACGACGGCGGCGACCACGCGCTGGACCTGCTCAGCTGAAGCCGTACCGGGCCTGCAGGTCCAGCGCGATGGCGTCGACGACGGCGGCCACCGTCTGGTCGAAGTCGACGCTCTCGATCACCGGTCGCCCTGACGCCAGGGCGTTGGCGGTGATGTAGGCGTCGAGGTCGCGGATGGCGTCGAGCTGCTCGACGTAGGCGGCCGGGTCACGGTCGGCACCGACCACGCGGCGAGCGAAGCGCTGCTGGTGCTCGTCGCGGTCGGCGACGGTGAGGGCGTAGAAGAACAGCGGCCAGTCCTCGGGCACGTCGATGAGCCCGGGCACCAGGTGCACGCCGTTCAGGATCACCGTGAGGCCCTCCTTGATCGCCCGCCTGACCAGGGCGGAGGTCCCCCGCAGCACCACGCTCGACTGCTGCTCGTAGGCCCGCAGCAGCATGTTGCCGGCCACGTGCGACCTCAGCATCTTGCTCGCCGAGAACGAGCTCATCTGCAGGGTCGGGAGCAGGTCGGGGTGGAAGGTCGAGCGCATCACCGCCCGGACCAGGTCGGTGCTGATCACGGAGCCGATCCCCAGCCGTTGGGCGATCGCGTCGCTGACGGTGGACTTCCCCACGCCGGAGGTGCCGCCCACCCCGATGACGAGTGGGCCATCGTGCTGTCGGATCCAGTGGCGGGTTCGCAGCGCACGAGCGGTCCGGGGGTGATCGGCCTCGGCCAGCGCGGCCAGCGTCGCGGTGAGCACCTCCGACCCGGTGACCACTCCCGAGGCGGGGAGACCGTCCTGGGTCATCTCCGCCACCAGGATGCCGGCCGAGGTCGGCAGACCGACGCCTTCGAGCGAGCGGGCGAGGACGGCCGTGGAGAACGGTAGCGACGACCCGCCCACCTCGACGCTCAGCATGGGGTCAGTCTCGCTCCTCCGGGCTCGGTGGGGCAGCGCCTTCGCCAGGCTGGCCGGGACCCACGTCCACCGGCCGCGTGAGGTCCTGCCCGTCGGCTGCGCTCGGCACGGGTCGGGTCTGGTCCGCCGACGGCTCCGGCCAGTCCTGCACCGGTGCGTCCTGGGTCCCGTCGTCGGCCGATGCCGCCGCGGCTCGGGACTGGCGACGCAGCAGCACCACGGCGAGCACCGCCAGGGCCAGCAGTCCCAGCACCGCCAGGACCGACTGCCACGCCACGTCCAGCCCGCCCTCCTGCGCGGCCGTGACCTCGATGGTGTCCGTCTCGGCCAGGCCCAGGGCGATGCGCACCGTGTCGTCGTCGACCTGGGACACCCCCGTGCCCTCGACGGAGTCGATGGGGCCGGGGAAGTCGACGGTGAGCGAGACCGTCCCGAGGTCGTTCACGAACGGCAGCGTCGAGCCGAGGTCCTCCCCGCCGACCTCGGCGCCGGTGCCCTCCCCCGCGTTGACGAGCCGGAACAGCACCTGATCGCCCTCGACCGTGACGGCGTAGAGCTGGTCGGCCGCCGCATCGAGGGACTCGGCGGCCGGGAACCCGGTGACGTCCAGCGTGGCGACGAACGCCTCCTCGGTCTCGGTGACGTCGGTCTTCACCTGCGCTCCGGGGAAGACGTCGTCCTCGGCGAGCAGCTGGTCGGCCAGCCCTTCGGTCGAGATCACCCCCAGCAGGTCGGCGACCTCACGGTCGACGGCCACCACGAGGTTCGCGTCGCTCGAGCCGTCGGCGGCCACGGTCACGTCGCCGGTGATGTCCAGGCACCCGGTCAACGACACGGCGGCCAGCACGAGGGTGAGCACTGCCCCCCACGGTCGCCTCAGGTGTGGATCGAGCTGATGCATCGCGGCGCTCCCTGCTCCCGAACCGAGGAGGTCGGCTCCCTGCGTCCCTCACGAATGCCGGAACGCTACCGCGCGGGGTCTTTGGCCTCTTCCGGGCAATCCAGCCAAGGAAGACATTCGGGATGACGGAGGCGGTGGCGATGGGGCGACACGGCTGGCGGACCGGGACGGACGACTGGGCGAGGGGCACGATCGGGGTTCTGGCGGTGGCACTGCTGCTGCCCATGAGTGCGGCACCGAGCGCCGTCGCAGCACCGCCGCCACCCCCCGTCAGGACTCAGGTCCACGACCCCGGGTGCATGGCGGCCGCCGGGTGGCGGCACGGCTGGACGGTCACGCTGTGCCGACGCAGCGAGCTCCCGGGCGACCGGGGCCAGGTCGTCGAGCGTCGCGACGGCAACGGGGCCCTGCAGTGGCGTGTCGAGGTCGACCGCGGCGGCTACACCCATCTCCAGGTCACCGACGACCGGGTGATCCTCGCCGGGACCCGCACCCGGATGACCACCGAGGGCCCTCGGACTCCTCGCGCGGTGTGGCTGCGTCTGGCGTGGGACTCCGGCGAGCGGATGAGGCTTCGGGGCTTCGCGCCCGGGTGGGACGAGGTCGTGGTCGCCGGGATGGCAGTCTCCAGCCAGCCCAGATGTCTCCCGCGGTGTTCACGTGCGCCCGCGCAGGTCGTGCTGGCCGTCAACGGCGTCGAGGCCGGCAAGCGGCGGGGAGCCCTCATCGGCTGGTCGGTGAAGGGCCCCACCTCCTGGGATCGGCCACGGTTCTCGCCTCGGCCTGTCGGTGACATCGCCTCGAAGGGCACGGGGTTCGCGGTCCTGGTCGGCACCCGCCGGTCGACCCGGCTCCAAGGGATCTCGAACGAGGGACGCACCACGTGGACGACCGGGGCTGCCTACGCCCAGACCGTCGACAGCATGCTCAAGCCGCTCGACCTGCCAGGCCGGATCATCACGTCGGGCACCAAGCCGAACGGCCGCGCATGGCTGGCCGCGACCCACCGTGACGGCAAGCCGATGTGGCGGACCCGGATCAGGGAGGGGGCCCCGATCCCGGGCGGTCTCTCGCAGCGGTCAGACGGCGACATCCTGACCGTCACCAGTGCGTTCACCGCCCACACCATCGGAGCGCAGCCGAGGCTGAACAGCTACACCCGCAAGGGCCGGTTGGCGTGGTCGACCCCGATCGGCGGTCCCGTCGGCCTGACCCCGATGCCGTGGGACGCGCCCACCCTGACCGCGGTCGGTCCGCACGTCGTGACGCTCACCGGCTGGGGGGACGACATCGTCGGGCCCTGGGTCTCTCAGGTCGACCGCTTCGAGCTCGACTGAGCACGGGGCCGCCGACTCGGCCCGAAGGCCTCTACCCGGCAGCGGCCCACAGCGGATGGTGGAGGCCGATGGTGGAGGCCGATGGTGGGCGCAGGTGGAGGAGGAGGAAGGAGGCGATCTGCCATGCGGATGGCAGGACGAGTGATGACCATGGGGATCTCCGGCGCGCTGCTCGGGGGGCTGCTCGCAGTGCCCGCCACGGCGGCCGACGTCCCCCCGGAAGAGGGCTGGCAACGAACCGGTACCGGGATGTCGCACTCCGTGGCCGTGGCGGGCAACGGCGACGTCGTCAGCACGAGGTCGACGATGACCGGTGCGGTCAGGGTGGAGTACCGGGACTCGACCGGAGCGCTGGAGTGGTCCGCACGCTGGCGCGGCGCGGACTCGCGCGTCCACGTCGCCGTTGCTGGCCGCTCGGTCTACCTGGCCGGAGTCGCCGACGGGCCGACCTGGAAGGATCGCGTGGTCATCTGGCGCAAGCTGCGCCGCTCGGACGGCAGCACCCAGCAGACGACTCGGGGGAGCATGCCCAGCTTCTGGCGGGGTCCGCTCGTGACCGGGCTCGCCGTGGGCCACCACCGGGTCGCGGTCAGCCTGCTCGTCCACGGCCGGCCGAGTGGGGTCGGCGGCTACCAGTCCGACGGTCGCGTCATGGCGTGGCGGACGAACGGTCGCAGGGCCTGGTTCCACGACATCAGGGTGCTCGGCACCGGTCGAGGCGGAGAGGACGGCGCCTGGGGCATCGCTACCACCCGGGATGGCTTCGCCATCATCGGGGACGCGAAGCTCAAGCACGCCTACGTCCAGGCGTACTCACGGCGCGGGGACGTGCGCTGGACGCGCACCATCAAGGGCAGCCCGGGGAAGGTCCAGCAGAGCGAGGACATCACCGTCGTCGACGACACGATCGTGATGAGCGGCGTGACCTGGACACCCGGCCCACCCCAGGTGTGGCTGGCCCGATACCGCGACGACGGGAAGCAGCGGTGGCTGCGCACGCCGACTGAGCTGGTGGCGGCGCCGAGGATCACCTCGACCACGCACAGCACCTGGTCGACCCTGCTGGCACTCGACCCACAGACCTCCCAGGTCCATGGCTTCACCCTGGCGGGTGTGCACCGCGGCTGGGCGGTGGTGGTCGAAGGGCCCCCGGGCGTGGTCGACGGCGACGGGCGCGAGATCGACGGCAACGGCGACGTCTTCGCGACCATGACGGACTGGTGGCCGAGCGGTCCACGAGCCCGGACCACGTTCTTCGACTGGAGCTGACGCGCGAAGCGCGGCCGCTACTGCCCCAGGCGGGTCCGGCGAAGGCCGAGCCCGAGCAGCACGGCCAGGCCGGTCGCGCCGAACAGCGCCCAGGCCCACCCGCTGGGGCTCGACGGCGTGGTCGCCGCCATGGTGAATCGGTAGGAGGCGTAGCCGATCGCGTCCTCGGGCGGGCCGTAGGGGAGTGCATCGACCGCCCGAGCGTCGGTGGCGATCAGCCAGGCCTCGGCCAGGGCCGGTTCCGCCGAGGCCGCCACGAGCGATGCCGCCACCTCGTCCACACCCTGCTCCTGCGCGGCGACCACACCCTCGGCCACCCCATCGGCACCGGCCGCCGCCGCGGCCGCCCCGGTGGCCAGCGAGCCGGCGCCCTCGGCCAGGTCCGAGATCCCACCGGCTGCTGCCGCCGCCGCGTCGGAGAACTCGTCGGCACCGTCCACCAGCGATCGCGACCCGTCCCCCGCGGCCGCGAGGGCGTCGGCCAGCTCGCCGACGCCGCGGGCGAGCGACCGCGAGCCACCCACCGCCGCCTCGGACCCCTCGACCAGCTCCTCAGCCCCCTGCTCGGCCAGGGCAAGCGCGTCCTGCAGGAGCCGCAAACCCTCGACCAGGCCCGGCTCCTGCAGGTCCCCGCTTCGAATCGCGACCGCGAGCGTCTCGACCTGGTCGGTGAGCAGGTCCAGCGCGGCCTGGAGCCCCTGGACCCCGCCGGTGAGCACCAAGGCCAGCAACGCCTGGACCAGCTGTGCGGCCTTGGCCGTCACCAGCAGGGTGGCCGCGTTCCCGGCCGCAGCAGCAGCGGCCGCCGCGTCGTCGACCACGTCGGCCAGCGACTCGCACTGGGCCTGGGTGATGCTGGGGCTCGGCAGGCAGAGCTGCCGGTACAGAGCCTCCGCCTGCACGGTGGCCGCCAGGGCACCTCTCCCGGCTCGGCCGGCCTGCCGCTTGGCCTGGCCGAGCAGCTCGAGCTGGGCCGCGGTGGTCGCGGTCAGCGTTCGCCCCACGTCGGCGAGGGCGCCGCTCACGTCGGTGAGCAGCCGCAGCGCCTGCACGAGGGTCGGGAGGTCGATGCCGGCGTCCGGGTCGAGCAGCCCCGACAGGTCCGGCAGCGGTGGGGGGTCGAGCCGGTCCAGTACCTCGTTGTCCCAGACCTCGTCCGGGACCGACGCGAGCGCATCGGCGAGGTCGTCCGGGGTGATACCCCCGGGCAGGGCGTCGTCCGGGATCGTCCCGACGACGGCCGTGAGGAACGCCTCCCAGGTGGCCGGCGTGCTCGTGCCGAGGCCGGGCCAGGGCGGGTCCTGCGGCGAGCCGACCGCATCGGCGATGGCCGCGGCGGCTCGTCGAAGCTGCCGAGCCGCGTCGCCGGCCTGGCCCAGACCGTCGGGACCCGCCAGCTCGCCCAGGCCGGCGGAGAGCCGGCGCAGCCCCCGGCTGAGGTCCTCGGCGCCGTCGGCCAGCTCCTGCGCCGGCGCCCCTGCTCCCTGCAGCCCGGCGGCCAGCTCGTCGACGCCGCGCGCCAGCTCCTCGGCACCGGTGGCCAGCGCGTCGCCACCGGCACGCACCGGCCCGCCGATCTGCTCGGCCAGGATCGCGGCCCCCCCGGCGAGCTCGGCGTTGCCCTCGGCAAGCGCTTCGGCCCCCTGCCCGAGCTCACCGAGGCCGTCCGAGAGCTCCCCTAGACCGTCGACGAGCTCGGCGTTGCCTTCCACGGTCCCCGCCAGCGCCGAGGCGGTGAAGCCGACGACCGGATCGCCCTCGCTCGTCGTCGGTGCCACCTCCAGCGCCAGCTGGGGGGTGGCACCGCCGGGGCCGCCGTCGCGGCTGCGCAGGGCCACGTCCAGCTGCGTCTGGAACTGCCCGAGCGGCGGCGCCAGCTGCAGGCGGTACTGCAGCACGGTGCGCCCGTCGCGGTCGGTGGACTGGACCGCGCCAGGTGCCGACACCAGGTCGAGCCCGGGCGGCAGCACCAGCGTCATCGAGCCGGCGAAGGGGACGAACACCGGCACCTCGCGCTCGCGACGGGTGCCGTCGGCGTCGCGCCACCGCAGCGTCTGGGTCTCGGCAGTGGTGTTCGTGACGGTGTACCGGATGTCCAGCTCCCCCTGCGCCCCTGGCACGTCTGCGGCGGGCACGACCGCGTCGTCCAGCCGGTACTCGGCGTGCACGGCCACCGGCAGGGGCTGGTCGAACGCTGCCTGCGTCACGGCCTCGGTGCGCCCGTCGCCGAGCGCGAGCAGCACCACCCCGTCACCGGTTCCCGGCGTCCCACGACGGTCCCGGTAGACGACGTTGACCGTGCTGGCTGGGTCCTCGACGGTGCGCGCGGGCCCGCCGCCGTCAGCCGAGGACGTCACCAGGACTCGGCTGAGCAGCACGGCTTCCTCCGGCAGCCCGGAGGGGTCCAGCGTGGCCAGCACGACCTCGTCGTTCTCCAGGCTCGGCTCGGCCTCACCGGCCCGCCCCACCGGCGGTGTCTCGCCCTGGGCCGCGAGCGCAGCCGACGGAGCCACGGCTACGAGCAGCATCGCGCCGGCGAGCCCGACCGCCAGGACGCCCGAGCGCAGTCGGGTCCGGCTCATCTGGTCGCCCCCACCGGCTCCTGCTCGACCGGCTCGACCGGCTCCTGCGGGTCCACCGTGGGGTCCTGGTCCCGCCGGCGTGCACCTCGCTGCCCACGCACCCCGCCGGCCACCGCGTTCAGCACCACGGCAAGCACCAGCGCGAGGACGGCCGGCAGCACCGCGTCCCGGAGCAGCGACCCGGTCGAACGAACGCCGTAGCCGCCGACGGCCACCGAGACAGCCATGGCCACCCCGCCGAAGGCCACCGGCACCCCCGCGCGGCGAACGCCCGGCAGCACCGCCACCGCGACACAGACGAGCAGGGCCAAGCCGGCGACCCGCCCGGCCTGGACCTGCGCCGGCGGGACGAAGGAGGTGATGACCGGGTAGGCGACGCCCACCACGCTCACCCCCCCGAGGAAGGCCAGCAGGCGCACGCCCATGCCCTGCCCGGCCCCGGGCATGCCTCGAGGGAGCCAGGCCACCAGCCCCCCGGCCACCGCCGAGACGGCCACGGCGAGGTCTGCGTAGACGCCCTGCCCACCGGGCGCAGCGGCGACCAGGGAACGCATCGAGGAGGCCATCGCATCAGCCGACTCCAGCCCACCGGCCCGACGACCGACGAACCAGGCCGCGAGCACGGCCAGGACGGCCGCACTCATCATCACTGCCGGCACCCTCGGGTCCGGACTCGGGCGGCGTCGATCGTTGATCGAGGACAGCGCCGACGGGTCGCCCTCGACATGCAGCTGTGGCATGGCGCGATCCAGCCAGCCCGGCAGCCAGAACGTCCGCTTGGCGGCCAGCACCATGATCGCCGGCACGAGCACGCACCGCACGATGGTCGCGTCGACGAGCACCGCGGTGGCCAGGCCGAGCCCGAACATCTTCGCGATCGTCTGGTCGTTGAGCACGAACGAGCCGAAGACGCCGACCATGATCAGCGCCGCCGAGGTGATGACCTGGCCGGTGTCGGCCAGCGCCCGCCGCACCGCGACCGCCACGTCGCCGGAACGCTCGAAGTGCTCCCGGAAGGACGTGAGCAGGAACACCTCGTAGTCCATCGACAGCCCGAACAGGACGGCGAACATCATCATCGGGACGAAGGACTCGATCGGGACCGGGCCTTCCAGCCCGATGAGCTCCGCGCCCCAGCCCCACTGGAACACCATGACGATCACGCCGTAGGCAGCCCCGATGGACAGCAGGTTCATCGCCGCGGCCTTCAGCGGGATCACCAGCGAGCGGTAGGCCACCATGATGAGCAGGAAGGCCAGCACGACCACGCCGACGATGAACGGCACCAGTCGCTCTGCGACCCGCTCGGACAGGTCCGTGACCGCGGCGGTCACGCCGCCGACGAAGGCGTCGATGCCCTGGCCGGAGGTCGCCTCCGGCAGCAGCTCGGCTCGCAGCCGGAAGACCAGCTCCTCGGTGGCCGGGTCGGCCGGGCCGCTGGCCGGTGTCACCTCGTAGATCGCCACGCCGCCGTCGGTGCTCACCACCGGGTCGCTCACCTCGGCGACGCCGGGATCAGCGGCGATCGCCGCGTGCAGGTCCACCAGGCGTTGGTCCTCGGTCCGTGGGTCGCCGTCGGAGTCGCCGGAGACCTCCTCGGGGAACACCGCGGCAGCGTTCAACCGGGCCACCACCACCAGCGGGCCGTTGGTCCCCGGCCCGAAGCCCTCGTCGATGAGCACGGTCGAGCGGTGGGCCGGGCTCTGCGGCGGGTACGCGGTGCCGTCGTTCTGCCCGAACGACATGCTCAGCAACGGCGCGCTCAGCGCAAGCAGCAGTGCGGTCGCGACGGTCGCCGAGCGCCACGGCCGGCGCGTCACGGCGTTGGACAGGCGCGCCCAACGACCGGTGTCCAGGTCCTCGTCGGTGAAGACCGCGTCGGTCATCCGCTTGGGCAGCACTCGCGGCCCCATGATCCCGAACATCGCCGGCACCAGCGTGAGGGCACCGGCCACGGCGATGCCGACGATCACGGCGGCGGCGAAGCCCAGCCAGGCGAGGAAGGAGATGCCGGTGAGCACCAAGCCGCTGACCGCGGCGATCAGGGTGCCGCCGGCGAACACCATGCCTGCCCCCGCGGTTCCGGCCGTGCGCGCCGCGGAGTCCTCCACCTCGAAGCCTCGGCGCATGAGGACGCGATGCTTGGTGACGAGGAACAGCGCGTAGTCGATGCCGACGCCGAGGCCGAGCATCGTCCCGAGGATGGTCGCCTCGGCCGGGATGAAGGTGATCCGCTCGAGCAGGCCCACGATGGCCAAGCCCGACCCCACGGCAGCGATCGCGGTGGCGAAGGGGATGATCACCGGCCAGCCTCGGCGCAGCGTGGTGAGCAGGACGACGAAGGCGATCATCAGGCCGAGGGCCTCGCTCGGGCGGGTGTCGGCCGCGGAGATCACCTCGCCGAGGAATCCACCGAGGGCCACCTCGGCTCGATCGCCGGCCGCCTCCTGCCCGAATGCCTGGATCTCCTCGGCGGTGACCTCCGCGCCACTGGCGCGCTCGTCGACGCGGACGAGGACCAGTGCCGTCCGGCCGTCCTCGGCGAGCAGCGTGGCGTCCTGGACCGGCGTGGTCACCTCGTTGACGTCCGGCGCCGCAGCGACCGCGACCGCCACGTCGTCGAACAGGTCGACGGAGGTGGGCGTCAGCTCTCCCTCGGCGTCGACCAGGCCGTCCGGCGCGTGCACCACCACCGGGGCCGGCTGGCTGGCCGCACCCGGGAAGGCCCGGTTCAGCAAGGTCTGCGCCTCGGCGCTGTTCGTGCCGGCAAGCACGAAGGCCTCCCGGGCCGGGGGAGGCAGGAAGCGGTCGGCGGCGTTGACGCCGACGAGGAAGGCCAGCCACAGCAGGAGGACCACCCAGCCGTGCCGGGCGCACCAGCCGCCGAGGACGTACAGCCGCCGGGTGAGGTCCACGGCGTCCTTCCTCCTGCCTGGGTGCTGCCCGGTCCGGCGCGCTGCCGGGTGCAGGCTGCGGGACGCGCCCTGCACCCGGCCAGCCTAGATCCGCGGGCCGGTACGACGCCCACCGGAAGCGAGCCGACGCGGCGCAGGCGGTGTCGTGACGCGATCCGGGTGCTGCCAGCGGGCATCATCGTGCACGTGCCGACTCCCGATCCACAGCCGGAGCGCCCCGGTCTGACCCGGCAGGCCCGCCAGCAGCTGCGCGCGTTGCTCGCCCAGCAGGAGGTGCCCGGCCCGGTCTACGCGGCCATCGGCGCCGCCGCTGCTGCCCGGCAGCAGCTGGGCCGGCTGGGAGACCTCCCCACCCGGGTGCAGGCCGGCTACGCCGGGTTCTCGAGGACTGGTGAGCGCGTCGTCACCCAGAAAGCGGCCGAACGGGCCATCGACAAGCGCATCTCCGAGACCACCACCAGGGTGACACCGGCGATGGCCCGAGCGGCGGTGCGTGCCCGCGAGGCGAGGCTGCGGGCCCAAGCCCTGCGGGCCCAGCGTCAGGCGGCGCGCCGCAGAGCCCCCGCGAGGACCGAGCGCAGCGCCTGAACCGCCGAAGTCCCCTGCGGGCGCCGCAGGCCGTCCCTAGGCTGGCCGGGTCTCGCAGGCCATCGGAGGGGACTCGTCATGAAGATCGTGGTCATCGGGGGCGTTGCTGCCGGCATGTCCACTGCCGCCCGGGCACGACGCCTCGACGAGGACGCCGAGATCGTGGTGTTCGAGCGCGCCCAGCACGTGTCCTTCGCCAACTGTGGTCTCCCCTACCACGTCGGCGAGGTCATCAAGGACCGCGAACGGCTGCTGCTGCAGACGCCGGAGAGCCTCGACGCCAGCCTCGCCATCGACGTCCGCAACGGCACCGAGGCCCTCGCCATCGACACCGCCGCCAAGACCGTGACGGTCCGTCGGCTGGAGACCGGCGAGGAGTACTCCGAGTCCTACGACAAGCTCGCCCTGTGCCCCGGTGCCAACCCGGTCCGCCCGCCGATCCCGGGCATCGAGCACCCGCGGATCCACGTGCTGCGCCGGATCGGCGACATGGACCGGATCAAGGCGATGGTCGACGGCAACGGGCGCCCCGGCATCGCCAGCGCCGTGGTGATCGGCGCCGGCTACATCGGCCTGGAGATGGCCGAGAACCTGCACCACCGGGGCGTCGAGGTCACCGTCGTGGAGATGCTGGACCAGATCATGCCGCCGCTGGATCGTGAGCTCACCACTCAGATGGAGAGCTACATCCGGGCCTACGGCATCACCCTGCACCTGAGCTCGCAGGCGGTGGCGTTCACCGACGCCCCCGGCGACCGGATCCGCGTGGAGCTCAAGACCGGCGAGCTCGTCGACACCGACCTCGTGGTGATGGCGGCTGGGGTCCGACCCGCGACCGAGCTGGCCGAGGAGGCCGGCATCGAGCTGGGACCGCGAGGCGGCATCAAGGTCGACGAGCACATGCGGACCAACGCTCCCGACGTCTGGGCCGCCGGCGACGCCGTCGAGGTCGACCACCTCGTCCTCGAGGGCAAGCACCTCATCCCCCTCGCCGGGCCGGCCAACCGGCAGGGCCGCGTGGTCGCGGAGAACATGTGCGGTCGCGACACGACCTTCGGAGCGGTCCAGGGCACCTCCATCGTGAAGATGTTCGACATGGTCGCCGGGGCCACCGGGGCCAACCAGCGCCAGCTGACCGAGGCCGGCGTGCCCTTCGAGCGGGTCCAGATCCACCCGTCCGGGCACGCGGGGTACTACCCCGGCACCGCGAAGATGCACCTGAAGGTCCTCTTCGAGCCCGGCACCGGGAAGCTGCTCGGCGCTGGTGCCGTGGGCTTCGACGGCGTCGACAAGCGCCTCGACGTGCTGGCCACGGCAATCCGGGCCGGCATGACGGTCTTCGACCTGCAGGAGCTCGAGCTCGCGTACGCACCGCCGTTCGGCTCGGCCAAGGACCCGATCAACATGGTCGGCTTCGTCGGCGCCAACCTGCTGCAGGGCGACATCCACCTCTGGTACCCCAGCGAGTACCCCGACGCCACCGAGGGCGCCCGGATCATCGACGTCCGCGAGCCCAACGAGTACACCGTCTGGCACCTGCCGGGTGCCGAGAACGTCCCGCTCGCCACGATCCGCGACGCCTGCGGCGACTGGGACCGCGACGTCCCGCTGCGGGTGTACTGCGCGGTCGGGTTCCGTTCCTACCTGGCCTACCGGGCACTGGTGCAGCGCGGGTTCACCGACGTGGCCATGCTCTCGGGCGGGTCCACGACGTTCCGTGCCTACCACGACATGCCGCTCACCGAGGGCGTGGACACCCCCGAGCCGACCGTCAACTACGCCGAGGCCACCACCGGGGCGAACACCGGAGCCGGGACCACGACGCTGGCCCCGGCAGGCACCGGGGTCATGGCCGCGATCGTGCCCACGGGTGTCTCGGTCGACCTCGACTGCACCGGCCTGGCCTGCCCGGGCCCGATCATGAAGCTGCAGGCTCGGGTGGACGAGCTGAACCCGGGCGACGAGATCCTGGTGCACGTCTCGGACCCGGGCTTCCGCCTGGACGCGCCGGCCTGGGCGGGCAAGAACGGGCACGAGCTGCTGACGATCGTCCCGGAGGGCCCCGGCTACGCCGCCACCTTCCGCAAGGGTGGCCCGGTTGCCGCCGGTGCCGCTGCAGCGCGGATCAAGGACAAGAAGACGCTCATCGCCTTCTCCGGCGACTTCGACCGGATGCTGGCGGTGTTCATCCTGGCCAACGCGGCCCTGTCGATGGGCGACGAGGTGTCGATCTTCTTCACCTTCTGGGGGCTGAACGCCCTGCGCAAGGAGCGCCCACCGGCACGGGAGAAGTCCGCGATGGACAAGGCCTTCGGCCTCATGATGCCGTCGGGTCCGGAGAAGATGCCGCTGTCGACGATGAACATGCTGGGCGGCGGGCCGGCCCTCATCAAGCGGATCATGAAGGACAACAACGTCCCGAGCCTGCCCGAGCTCATCGCATCGGCGCAGGCCAACGGTGTCCGGCTGGTCGCATGCACCATGACGATGGACCTGCTCGGCATCTCCGAGGACGACCTCATCGACGGGGTGGAGCTCGGTGGCGCAGCGATGATGTTCGGTGAGTCCAACGAGTCGAACGGGCAGTTCTTCGTCTGAGGCGGTGCCGGCACGACCCAGCCGCACTCCGACGGGTCAGAAGGGTCAGAAGACGAGCTTGACCTTGCTGGTGTCCCGGCTGACCTTGTCCTTGCCCGGACGCTGCTCCTTGGCGACGAGGGTTACCTTGGCGCGCAGGGTCTGACCCTCCAGGAGTGGCAGGAACGGTGCCGCCGGGCTCTGCTTCAGGTCCTTGGCGCACAGTCGCTGCTTGCCACCCAAGCGGACGACGCCGTCCCGGTTCTTGTCCTTGGAGGCACCGAGGCGCATCGTCGGCGCGTCGAACGTCTGCCCCAGCCCGCTTACCTTGGCCTTGGCCTTGAACACCACCTTGGCCCCGGGGCGCGTCTTGACCTTCACCGAGCCCTTGATCTTCGTGCAGCCGGAGTCGGGGACGACGACCCGCTTGGGTGCGTTCACCGTCAGCGCTCCGGCAGCCTGGGCCGTTGCGGGCAGCAGCATCGTGCCGGCGACGACGGCGGCGAACACAGCGGCGGCGGGACGTCGGCGATTCATGGGAGTTCTCCTTCGGGTGGGTCGAGACCTCATGCCATGGTGCCTCACACCCATGGTGCACTCCAATTCGGGCCGCCGCCTACACGGCTGGTCGGTCGGCGACCTCGACCTCCAACGGCAGCTCGACCCGCAGCTCGTCGAGCGCGCGTTTCCAGGCTGCCCGTGCCGGCTGGAGGGCACCGTCCTGCGCGGCGACCTCGGCGGTGTAGGTCGTCCACGCGCTGGTGCCCAGCACCGCACAGACTTCCAGGCAGTTGGCCGCCCGCGACAGCCCGGAGCGTGCACCGGACAGTGCCGAAGCCGACCGGTCGAGCGAGCCCTGGGCCGCGCTCGTGTCGGCGGCGGCCGCCTGCACGGCAGTGGTCGCGGTGAGCAGGTCCTCGAGCGCGCCGTCGACAGCCGCCAATGCGTCGGAACGAGCGACCAGGTCTTCGCGACGTTCGCCGGAGGATGGCACGGACTCCAACGCTCGCCGAGCGTCGCGGAGCTCGGCGTTGGCGGCCGCCAACCGTGAGCTTGCGCTGTTGGTCGCGTTGTCCGAGGTGGAGAGACGGGCTGCCGCGTCTGCCTCCGAGGCCGACGCGCTGCTCAGAGCCGTATCGGCCGAGGCCAGCGCGGACGATGGGTCCTCGATCTGCGCTGCTGCCACTGTCGCAGACTCCCCAGAGCGTCCGATGAGGGCCACGAGCCGATCGTGCTCGTCCTCCAGCCCAGTCGGCACGGTAACCAGGTCGAGCGAACGAGCCAGCTGTCGCCGGGCCAGCGCGCCGGTGGTCAGCGTAGTGCGGGCGTCGTCGTAGGGCAGCACGGTGCCAGCGACGACCTGCGAGATGAGGCGTTTGCTGACAGCCTCGAGATCCGAGAAGGTCTTCAGGTGGCTGCGGACGGCCGCCTCGTAGGCCCCGGCCACGGTGAGGGAACGGGAGTTCTCCAGGGACTGAGCCTGGGCGGCCTCGACCGAGGCCTCCCAGGCCGCGATCTCGGTCTCGGCGTCGGCCACGAGCACATCTACGGCGGCGATCCCGTCGGTGGCCGCGCTCGCCAACTCGTCGACCTCGGCCCGTTCGGGCATCTCGGCCAGGCTGGTGTCCAGGGTCGAGCGCACCGACGCCCAGGCGCCGAGGTTCTCACCGTCGATGGTGCTCATCTCGCCCAGCCCGACCAGCAGGTCATGCACCGATGCCAGCATCCGGACCGTCGGCCCCTCAGCACCGAGCGTCGGCAGGGTGTCGGCCAGGTCGGCCCGGGTGCTCTCGGCCTGAGCCGCGACCGATCGCAGGTCCTCGGTCGATTCGGCGGCGGACACCGTGACGAAGAGCTCGGTCGTCGCCTCGGTGGAGTCGGCGAGCGTCTCGCGACCGCTCGGGGGCTGCATGGCGACGACGAACGAGGCTGCCGCCAGCGACGCCAGACCGACGGCCAGCACGATGGAGCCGATGACCAGCGGCATCCGACCGCGACGAAGGGCACCGTCGTTGGGCGCGGCCAGCAAGGCCGGTGTGTCCGGATCCTGCTCGAAACCGCAGGTGGCGCAGTAGCACGCGGACACCTCGACGGTGGTGCCGCAGTTGCTGCAGAACCTGGTCAGCCCGTCGTCCGCTCTGGTGGCGTGCCCGACGACACGATCCTGCCCTGCCACGCGCGTTCTCCCCACCCAATGGAATCCCTGCCCGGCCCATGATCGTACGCGCCACGGCGGCCACCAGGACCCACCGAACGGCGGGAGGCTCTCAAGCCACCGGCTCCACGAACAGCGTCTGTGCCCCGACCCCGACGGCGCCCTGCGCGTCACCGAGCCGGGTGACCGCCATGCCGACGCCGAGTGGGTCCAGCGTGCTCACGCTGCTCATCGAGACGGCCTCGCCGATCGGCTCGCGGTGCAGGTGCACGGTCAGGTCCGTGTTGACGAAGCGCAGCCGGCGTGGGTCGGCCACGCTGGAGATACCGCTGCCGGAGTCGGCAACCGCCACCATGCGCTGCACCCCGTCCGGGACCTCTGCCTCCACCACACCGACCTTCAGCTGCGCCCAGACGGTGGCCGGGCCGGGTTGCTGGAAGCCGCCGGCCACCCAGGCCCACTCGACGGCGTCGAGGTACCCGGGGATCGACCCGTCCGGACGCGGGCGCACCTGCCCGGGACCGGGCGGCAGGGCTGATGCCACCGCGCCAGGCGGGAGGGAGACCGCTTCCTCGCGTCGACGCAGCACCCACGCGTGCAGGCGCACGAGCGGGACCTCTGGTGCCGTCGCCGCGCTGAGGGTGGCGCTGCACCAGGCCACCTTCCGGCCGGGGCGCTCGACGCGGGCCTGGACGAGGACGTCGGCGACCGGCACCGGAGCCAGGATCTCCGCGCTGATGCGCGCCAGGAGTCCACGGCTCGGGCCGGCAGCCAGGCGCTGCACCGCACGGGCGAGCAGCGCCGTCGGCGGTCCGCCGTGCTGGTGCCGCGGGTCCCACGGCCCGGCGGTGTGCTCGGTGGCCCGGTACCGGGCGGGAGCAGGAGCGAGGCCGCCCGGTTCTGGCTCGTCGAGTCGTTGGTAGAACACGCCCTGGGAGGTCACTCCATGAGTCTCGCGCAGGGCCCGGACGTGACGAAGGCCGGACCCCCAAGGGGTCCGGCCTCCTCTGCATGATCGCGGGGGGACCTCAGTCGTCCCAGGGACCGTACTCGCCGTCCATATCGGCACTCCTTCCTGCACGGTGACCTTCACACACCGGAACGCTCGTCCGCGACGACGTCGCAAGAGGTTCACGGTGGGTTCACCGCTGCTACGAACCGACGTCGAATGCTCGACGTCGGACGGCCTCGTGGTGGGCTGCGCTCCTCATCATACGCATACGGTGGGATTACCGCTGCCCCAACGACCGCTGTCGATCACACCGACCCACGCCACACCAGTATCGGGGACTCAACTCTGCGCTTCACCGCCATGGGGAGCACGACCGGCTCTGTCGCCGCCTGCCAGGTCTGTCCACCGGGAACGTGAGTTACCCACCGGCGCTCGTCACGAATCGGACGCGGCCACGATAGAGGTGATTCCGCCTGCCCCTTGAGGAGCAGATCGGGCCAGGGAATGCCCCGCTCCCCAACGGGGCGGACTGTCGGCTCAGCCCTCAGCGGTGTCGTAGGCCGTGAGGTCGCGATCGCCAGCTCCCGAGTTGAGGGACTCCGTCCGCGATAGGCTCCCCTCTGCCCTCACGGCGATGACTGACTTGGTCATCCCCAGGAACCGTTCTCTCAACACGGAGGCGCCCTCGAACATCGACGACAACTCCCTCGCCGTGAGCAGGCGCCAGTCTGGCGACGTCTGCTTCACCCAGAAGCGATTGGTGAAGCCAAGCATCGGCACAAGTAGCCGGCGAGGAAGATATCCGAACAGCGGTAGCCAGGAGTGGCTCTCGATAGGGAACAGCCGGTTCGGGGTCTGGACGAAGAATTGACGGCCCACACGCATGACTTCCTGCGCAAACTCCAACTGACGAGCGTGTGAGCGCCTACGGAACTCGGCACCCGAGCGGAGTGCCCACACCTGATCCTTCGGTACGGTGACGTGCTCGATCACGGAAGAGCAGTGGACGATGTCGAAATACCCGTCCTCGAAGGGTAGCCGAGCGGTCTCTCCGATGACCACGGGTTGATAGCCGAACTGGTGCGCCCCCGACTCAAGCGAGTCCCTCTCCGCAGCGATGTCAGCTATGTACACGTTCGATGGATCAACTGGCGTTCCCCGAAGTACGTGGTTGATGTGTGAACCGTCTTCCGAGCCGAGGTCCAGGACCCTGGTGCTCGCACCGAGATCGAACGTCCGACGAAACACCTCGGCCCTCCTGGCACGGGATCTGTCTGAGAACCCTCTGACGAAGCGAACGATCTTCTTCACGCGGCACCTCCTTCGGGCTTGGCCCGGACCCGGGACTGGGGAACAACGGGACGCGGCGAGCGCCGCACAGGCTGCACGCGAATCACTCCTTCATTCCGTTGATGCGATCGAATCGAACGACGCACTCAGGGACGGTAGGTGCTGCCCCCGTCTTGACCGTATGGCGACGATGTCCACTGGGCGTAAGACTTCGACGTCCCCATATCCCACGGCTGAAATCGCCAAGGGCCAAGATACCGATTGCTCGCCCAGGTGTTGTTCTGCTCGAACGTGATGCTCTGTTGAACAACGGGCCCCAGGTAGGGAGAATCCGGTGGGTAACTGCCCCAGTTCGAGAAGAGAGAGTTTCTCCCACAATGCTCGGTCGTGCATCCAACCCGATCAGGCGAGAAGATAAAGATGTTCTTGGAGACGCGGATGTTCTGAGTTCGGTAGCGCGCCCCCCACTCGACGTCGAACCACGGGCACGTGTTCGTGGTGTCGCCAATCTCCCCGGGACGGCAGAACCGGTCAGCGTTCTCCCAAAGAGCCACGCCGTCCCAGTTGTCCTGAAAGAGATTCCCGCGGACTCGTGACACGGCGAATCGTTCACCTGCACGCGCGTCGCCGCCGGATTCGGAGATGTAGATGGCGGGGATAGGGAATGGACTGTTTCGAGACTTCTTTCCCGCTACAACACCATTTCCTTCGAAGACATTGTGGCGGATCATGAAATTGTAGCTGATCTCGTAGATGATTGCCTCTCGGTCGTTACGAGCGAACCAATTCCCAGCCACAAGGAGTTCCGTGTTGTTATAGTCGGCCCAAAGCCCTGGGCCGATGTTGTGGTGGAAGTAGTTGCGGGTTATCTTCGCACCCGAAACCGCCCAGACCTTGCCTCCACCCGTACACCCGCATCCCTCACGGAGCTTCTCCCAGTCGTCCGTGTTGTTCCCCGAGACCTCATTTCGGTCGAACGTCAGACCTGACATCGTCTCCTCGCCGGAAGGAGGCACAGCACTGAAGCCGTACTGCCCATTGCTGCGCAGGCAGTTGAGACGCGACTCGCTGTTCGGCCCCAGCATCAGGCCCGCGCCGTCGTTGTTGACGATCGAGTTGTTCGAGACGGTCCAGCCATCACCGCGGTCATGATTCACGACGCCTTCGTCGTTGTTGTCGCGGCCGGTTCCGAAGCCCCTGATGGTGAGATGCTGAATCGTCACGTCGCGGGCTCTCTGCGTGAAGGCGAATCTGCTGATGTTGCGCCCGTCGAGAATGGCACCGGGACCACCCAAATAGGTCGACCCATCACCAGGAATGATCTGACTGTACTGATCGTCTCCCAGGGTATGAATTCCCGGTGCGAACCAGAACACAGTGTCGCTCTGGTGGAAGCTGGGGGTATTCCCTGGCTTCGTGAAGGGCGAGTTGTCACCGGCCGGGACGACCACAGCACCCTTTGGGGGCACTGCGGGTCCCCGAAGTATCTTCTTGTTGCCACAAACCTGCGCGGGGGGAGAGACCGGGCGTCGATGGCCCGTCCTGGGCATGGCAGTGACTGGACGGACCGGGCCCACGGCGGCCGACCAATTTGCCACCGCGGGAATCCGCAGGCGCCACTCAGTGACGGGATCGGCTGACTTGGCTACAGTCCCCCAGCCAGATGTTGCAGTTCTGACCCGCCAAGCCCAACCGCCCTCTGTCTTTGCGACGCCAATCGTGGTCCGTACGCGGTGACCCGCGCTGGAACGCGCAGCCGCGGCCCGCCTCCAAGGACCGCCGTCGACTTTCCGCTCCACGATCACACGTCGCCCTATCGGGCCGCTCACCGACGCTTGGGCTTGTTCCTTCGAGCCAGCGCTCATCTGCAGCGGAATGGCCCAGTCGCTCACCGAGGTGGCGGCGACCCGCGAGGCGTCCTCGGCTGGATGAACCCCGAGGAGCGCTCCTGACCCGGACAGGGCTCCGACGAGCACCAGTGGCGTTACGAGCAATGCCTTCATAGAGCGCAACATAGTTGCCCTGCCAAACACGCGAATCCCGGCCGCGGCCGCTGAGGCTGCTTGTCACTACGACTGGTGATGCCCACTTCACGTGACGCGAACCGCGTGAGACGGAACGCGTCGACGGCTGAGGCAGACTGCATGTTCGCCATGTGCCGGACGGACACGGGAGCGGTCGCCCGGGCAGACGAGACCGACTGTGCATTGCCGCCCGCGAGGATTTCGCGAGCGCCCGTCGCGGAGCCGCTCCCCATCCCTAGCCCCGGACGACGACTTCTCGCGGGGCACGGTGCCTGTCGCTCCAGAGCATCCAGGGGCACTGGCGGCGCCGGTGCATCTCTTCCAGGGCGGCACGCTCCTTCAGGGTGTCCATCGGGGCCCAGAACCCGTCGTAGGCCACCGCTCGCATCCGCCCTTCCTCCGCTGCGCGCACGCAAGCGTGCATCACGAGGTCCTCTCCCTCGTGAAGGTAGTCAAAGATCTCCTGAGTGAGAATGAAGTAGCCACCGTTGATTCGCATCTGCATGTCAGCTACGGGAGTGAACGAACGGATCCGTTGGCCGTCACCAATTTCCACGACGTGGAACGAGTCCTGCGGCCTGACCGCCAAGAGGCTCCCCACAGCGTCCGTCCTCAGAAACTCCTCGATCAGCGAGTCCATCGGGGCGTCGGTGAGGACGTCGCCGTAGTTGGCCAGGAACACCTCGTCGTCCTCCAGAAACGGACGAACGCGGCGCAGCCGCTCACCGATGGGCGTGTCGATGCCGGTATCGACGAACGTGATCGTCCAGTCACTGATGTCGCTCGTCAAGGGCACGACCTCGGCTCCACCCTTGCGAAGCACAAAGTCGTTCGACGCCGCCTCGTTGTAGCTGAGGAAGTAGTCCTTCACTGACTGCGCGCCGTGGCCGAGAGCGAGAATGAAGTCCGTGTGGCCGAAGTGCGCGTAGTACCGCATCACGTGCCAAAGCACAGGACGGTGCCCGACCGTCTGCATCGGTTTCGGCAGCGAGTCGGAGCCCGAGCGCATGCGCAGCCCGAAGCCGCCAGAGAAGAGAACGACCTTCATGCTCATGCCTCCTGGATGGGTGAGTCGGGCAGTCGCCGCGGGTGGGCGAGGGCTCGCATGGCTGGGGCGACCGGCCGACCACGAAGCAGACCGTCGGTGCTGCCCGCTCGGAGAGCGCGCGCATAGGTCTCGAAGGATCCGGCAGCCGCCTCCACGGTTGCCGCGATGTCCTCGTCGGAATGCGCGGCGGAGACCACCAGCGACTGGCCCAGGACCCCCCGCTCCAGCATCTCCTGAATGAAGAGCGTTCGGAACGCCTGGGAGGGGTTGCCCTCGTGGTCCTTGGTGCCGAAGACGAGGCAGGACGGCCTGCCCATGACGATGACGTGCTCCTGCACACCAGCAGCCTCGGCCGCGCGCGTCATCCCTTCCGCCAGCTTGCGCCCCTGGCTCTCCATGATGCCGACCACGTCACGGGACACGTAGGCCTCGGCGACGGCGAGGTAGGCGGCCAGGCCAGTGGTCTCCGAACCGTGGGTCGTGGACAGCAGGAAGACTCGAGGATCGTCCGTGTTGAGCCCACCCTGCTCCATGAGATCACCCCGGCCAGCCAGCGCTGAGATCGGGAATCCGTTCCCCATGGCCTTGCCCCAGGTCGACAGGTCCGGTGTGACACCGTAGACGGACTGAGCGCCGCTGAGGGACCACCGAAGCCCGGTGATCATCTCGTCGAAGATCAGGACGCAGCCGTGCTCGCGAGTGAGCCGACGAAGGCCTTCGAGGAAGCCGGGGGCCGGCTCGGCAGTCGCCGTGGCGGGTTCGAGGATGAACGCTGCGATCCTGTCCGGGTAGCGCTCCAGCAGCTCCTGGACGGACTCGAGGTCGTTGTAGCGAAAAGTGACGGTGGCCTCGCGCGAGCCGGCAGACACGCCTGCGTCCATCTGCGACAGGGTGATGAACCAGTCATCGACCGAGAAGAAGGGCTGGGTCCCGCACACCGCGACCATGTCCCGCTGCGTCTTCGCCCGGGCCAGCTTGACCGCGGCGGTGGTCACATCGGACCCGTTCTTGGCGAACTTGACCATGTCGGCACCCGGTACGTGCGACAGGAACTCCCGTGCGGCCTCGAGCTCGAGGATCGACGGCCGGGAGAAGGCAGTCCCGCGTGCTGCGGCCTTGCTGACTGCCTCGACCACGGGTGCATAACCGTATCCCAGCGTCACGGCACGCAGGCCCATGCCGTACTCGACGAACCAGTTGCCGTCGACGTCCTCCACCCGCGCCCCGACGCCGCGCGCGATCACCGGGGCCATGTTCTCCGGGTACTGGTCCGACCCGCGAGCGTAGGTGTGCGCGCCTCCTGGGACCAGGGCGTGGAGCTCGCGTTGGGCCTGCGCCGATCGGGTCCACACCCGTGGCGAAGGTGCCGAGATCGTCGTTGTCACTGGTGCGCTGGTCATGCCACCCCTTCTCAGATGTTCCCGTGAGGGACGCCGGAGCCCCGTCCACGCGGCCGGCTCGTGCCAGCACCCCCCAGCATGAGCGAGGTGCGGCGCAGTAGCATCGTCCGAATGGACGTATCGCAGACGTCGATCCAAGGACTCATCGTCTTCCGGCCGACCCCGCATCGGGACGCGCGCGGGTACTTCACGCGCACACTCGATGTTCAGGTACTGGCGGACGCTGGCATCGATCCGGCGTCGTTCAAGCAGGAGAACCAGTCCCGGTCCCACCAAGGGGTCGTCCGGGGGCTTCACGGGAGATCGGGTTCCGGTGAAGCCAAGCTGGTCCGCTGCGCCCACGGCGCCGTGCTGGACGTGGCCATCGACGCGCGGCCCGGCTCACCGACCTTCGGCCAGATGGAGACGTTCCTGCTCGATGACCAGCGTTGCGAGCAGGTCTACATCCCGCGCGGATTCCTCCACGGATACCAAGCGCTGACGACGACAACCGACTTCGTCTACCGGATGGACGACTTCTACAGCCCCGGCGAGGACGTCACCGTCCACTACCGCGACCCCGACCTGGCCGTTCCGTGGCCCGCCCCAGTCACGGTCGTCAGTGACCGTGACCAGGGCGCCGGCTCGTGGGCTGACTACAAGGCCCGCCTCGGCCTCAGGTAGGCACCGTCCCGGGGAGGTGTGTCGCCGAGCGTTCGGTGGCCACTCAGGTGACGGGTTCCACCTCACGCGGCATCGGGTCGAGCACCACCCAGCGGCCTCCGTTCTCCTCGATCTCCGGGAGCGCCGCGCGAACCTCGTCGAGCAGATCCGGCACGAACAGCAACACGCGGTCTGGCTTGAGACCGACGAGGGCCCCGGGCGAGATGATCGGGATTCGGTTGCCGGGCATCGTGCGCCCGTGCTTGGCCTCGGAGGCATCAGCGATCGCCACGAGGTGCTGCTGCTCCACGTGCGCCGAGCGCAGGAGAGCCGAGGTGCGAGACGCTGCCCCGTAGCCGGCAACGGTCAGGCCCTGCTCCGCTGCCTGACCGACGTAGCCGGCGATGGCTGCCACCGAGTCGCTGAGCGCTTTGTCCAGCGACCCGACATGGCTCGGCCGGCGTATCCCCTCTGCCTCTTCCCGCTCGACCATCTCCAGGGCTGCCTGCGAAGGTTGGCCCTGCTTGGCCAGACCCAGCAGGATCGTGCCGCCGTACAGCGGGAACTCCCAGCACGCGACCGGTACCAGGCCGAGCTCCCGGCCCATCTGGGTGAGCACTGGCGTCGAGTAGTAGGCGAAGTGACCGTGTCGGAGGGCGTTCCAGATCCCGCCACGCACGATCGCCGCCACCGTGTGGTACTGCAGCAGCATGACGCCGTCGTCGGCGAGGTGGGAGACGCGCTCCGCCAGAGCTGCCCGCTGATCGGCGTCGTGCATCATCCCGAAGATGTCGACGATGACCTCCGCCTCTCCGTCGTCGACGTCAGTCAGACCGCGGGCCGTCAACGGGTCGACCCAAGAACCCCCGTGGGGGCTCGGGTACTCCAGCACCCGCATCCCCGACTTGATGAAGCCCGCCTCGGCAGCCAGGCGGACGGCTTCCTCTGCCTGAGCGACCAGGGCGGCCGGCTCGACGCCGCGCGGCTCCTCCGGGGTCGTCGGGTCGCTCTCGAGCTGCACCAGCCCACAGGCGGTGCAGATCACCATTCGCATCGGATGCTCAGCGTCCGGGAGCGGGTCCGAGGGGAGTGGGAAGTGGTCGGCTGCAGGCTGCGAACCCGCGTCGAGCACGAGCGAGCCGTCAGTGCTCGTGCACCACCGGCACTTCCATTCCGGGTCGAGCTGCTTCGTCGTGCTGCCTTCAGCGGTGCTCTCGGGTGTCACGTCATCCCCTTGTCAAGTGTGTGGTGTCTCGTCGCCGAGTCGCGCCGAATCGCCCTTCCGCTCGGCGACCCATGAGTCTATGGAGACATGCAGGCCCGCAGGATCGGCCATTCGACTGACCCTCCAGCCGTCACCCCCGCCGGTCTACACTCGGCCGATGATCGAGCTCTCACTCCCGGCGGGGGAGTTGAACGTTCTGGCGGTGGGCGCCCACCCAGACGACATCGAGATCGGCTGCGGTGGCACCCTCCTACGTCTGGTGAGCGAGCGGGCCGTGCACTCCCACACTGTCGTCCTCACGGGCACCGGGGAGCGTCGGGCCGAGGCCGAGACTGCTGTGGGCCACTTCCTGGCCGGCGCCGTCAGCCGGCAGACACATCTGTTCGCCTTTCCCGACGGACGACTCCCTGAGCACTGGGGAGCCGTCAAGTCCACGCTGGAGGAGCTGGCCACCAACATCCGTCCTGACCTCGTGCTGGCACCTCGACCCGAGGACGCCCACCAGGACCACCGCCTCCTCGCCGAGCTCGTCCCGACGGTCTGGCGGAACGCTTTGGCGCTGCACTACGAGATCCCGAAGTGGGATGGTGACCTCCTGCCGGTGACGCACTACGTCGCGCTCGACGAGGACACCGCCGCGCAGAAGTTCGCCCTGCTCGAGGAGGCCTACCCGTCCCAGACGAGCCGCGACTGGTGGGACCGTGAGATGTTCTTCGGTCTCATGCGGATTCGGGGGATGGAGAGCCGCACCACGTATGCGGAGGGCTTCCGGGTGGCCAAGGCGATCGTGGGCCTGTGAGGCAGGCCGGTTGACCGCTGCGGATCGGATGAACGACCGATGCGCCTCCCCTGGCAGTTCCCTAGGGTCCGGACGTGCACGTTCGGCGGTTGGGGCGTGCACGCCGAGGTGAAGTAGGCACCGGCGCGCTGCCCCGCCAACCGGCAACCCCCGGTCGTCCAACCGGCCAGGCTGTGCGAGGAACCGACGTCATCGGGGCGCCGTCATGAAGGACGAGCGCGCCGGACGAGGCCGAGGAGAGGAATCAGGCACGTGGGACAGGATCAGCACGCCGATAGCCGGGCACCCATGAGCCCGCGCCTCACCGTGGGTCTGCCGACCTTCAACGGCGAGCGCTTCCTGCCAGAGGCCCTCGACTCGCTGCTTCGACAGACGTACCGGGACTTCGAGCTGATCATCTCGGACAACGCCTCCACCGACGCCACCCAAGCCATCTGTGAGCGCTACGCACGAGCAGACCCACGCATCCGCTACTTCCGGCAGGACACCAACATCGGCGCCGCCGCGAACCACAACTTCGTCGTGGAGCAGGCCCGAGGCGAGTTCTTCAAGTGGGCGTCTGACGACGACCTCTACCATGAAGACCTCCTGACCCGGTGCGTGGAGCTCCTCGACGGGGACCCGACCGCGGTCGTGGCGCACGCTCACGACGCCTTCGTCGACGACCAGAGCCGACTCCTCAACGAGACGACCTATCGGCTGAGGACCAGCTCCCCGTCCGCGGTGCGACGATTCCGGAGCCTGCTCTACGGTCGGGGTGGCAACGACTTCTACGGCGTCATCCGCAGCGATGTCCTCCGCAGGACCCATCTGCACGGCAGCTACCACAACGCGGATCGCACCATCGTCGCCGAGCTCGCGCTCCACGGCCGCTTCATCCACTCCGCTGAGGTGCTCTACTTCCGTCGCGATCATGTGGACCGATCCGAACGCCCAACCGGTCGCCCCACGGACGATCGTCCGGCAAGGGACGACGGACCTCCCTGGGCCGTGCTCATGCTGGAGTACGTTGCCGCCTTCTTCGAGATCATCCGCACGGCCCCGCTCGACTGGCGACAGAAGACCGCCTGCTACCTGAACCTCGGCGCGTTCGTCGTCTCCCGTGCGGTTCCAGTGCACCGCCTCGGCGACGCATCGAGTGAGGACCCTGCGATTCGAGACCGAGCATCGCAGTCGCGCCTCGTCCGAGCCTGGAACCGACACGGCTGGGGGCGCGACGGCTCGCCCACGGCGTCGGTGGCGACCACACCGCGCCAACGGGTGCAGCTCGTCGCAAGCACACAAGGCCACCGGTGAACGGATCTGCGCGGCCGACGCGAATCGGCCTGCTGGGGCTCTTCGGCGTCGGCAACATCGGCAACGAAGGCACCTTGACCAGCGCCGTGAGGGTGCTCGCCGCTGACGCCGACCGCGTCGACCTGAGCCTCCTGAGCTGGGATCCGCTGGATTCCTACAGCAGGCACGGGCTCCCCGGGACGCGATTCACCCTGGTGTCTGCGGCCGAGAGCACGAGTGCCTGGGCCCGGCTGGCGAAGGTCCTCCTACGGCTGGTGGACATCCCCCGAGCCTTCCGGATCGTCGGTCGCCACGATGCCGTGGTGGTGCCCGGCATGGGAGTCCTGGAGGAGCAGATCGGGGTACGCCCCTGGGGCCTGCCCTACTGGCTGGGGCTCTACAGCGCCTGCTGCAAGCTCCGGCGAAGGCCGTTCGCGCTTGTCAGCGTCGGCGCCGACGAGGTCAAGAACCCGTTGACGCGGGCGCTGTTCCGCAAGACGCTGCAGAACGCCGACTACCGGACCTTCCGCGACCAGTACTCGCGCGACTGCGCTCGGGGATTCCTCCGAGGGGAGCTCCCGGGGCCGGTGCTCGCGGACTTGGCGTTCGCCATCGGCCACGAGGACAGCGGCTCGCACCGGCCCGGCACGGTCGCGGTCGGAGTCATGACCTACTTCGGGCCGGACGACGACACCTCCAAGGGCCGCGAGGTCCACCTTCGATACGTCACGGAGATGTCGCAGTTCATCGAGGCGCTCCTCAGGAGCGGGCGGCAAGTGCGGCTCATGCCAGGGGACACGGTGGACCTCCTCACGGCCGATGCCCTCATCGCTCGCCTCGAGGACAACATGCCTGACCTCCCGCTCGACCGCCTGTCCGTCACCGGCGTCCGAGGTCTCGAGGGATTGGTGCAGGAGATGGCGGCATGCGATGCAGTCGTGGCTTCCCGGTACCACAATGTCGTCAGCGGCCTGATCGCCGGGAGGCCGACGGTCTCGGTCGGCTACGGCCCCAAGAACGCCGAGGTCATGCGGTCGGTCGGCCTCGGGGCGTACTGCCAGGACCTCGTCTCGATGGACCACACCCACCTGCTCCACCAGCTGGAGCAGGTCGAGGCGCAGTGGCCGTCGCTGCAGGCCTCGGTGGCGACTCGAGTCGACGAGTTCCGCGAAGAGGCTCGCGCGCAGCTTCAGGGAGTCCTCGCGCTGGCGCACGAGGCGCGATCAGCCGCCCGCCCTGCCCGGTCGGTGTCGCGAGCGCTACGAAGCGGTTCCTCGGCTCGCTGACGCCGACGCTCGCGGCCCGACCCTGCTCAGCGGTTCCCGCTCAGGCCCGTTGCCACCGTCGTGCGAGCCCGACGGTGAGGACTCGCCGAGCTCGGCAACGCGGTCGCGTCCGCGGCTGAGTTCGACCCACCACACCACGGCCGCCGCAACGCCGGCCACCGCAGCGCCCCACACAGCACCCGGCGCCGCCCAGAGGATGGCACCGACCGATCCCGCCAGCAGGTAGAGCGAGCTCCCGATCAGCTGCGCCCGAAGGCTCCGGCGAGCCTGGCCCATGGCCCTCAGGCCTGACATGGCCCCGACCGTGAGGCACGCGGCCACCGCGGAGACGACGACACCCGGCACCAGTGGGTAGGCGCGGAGCCAGACCGTGCCGAGCAGCAGGTCGCCAAGCCCGAGGGGAAGCAGCAGCATCAGGGCCACGCCCCACGCTGCGGCCGCTCCGGCGAGCACAAGCCCGAGCCCGAGGCAGAACCTCAGCAGGGCGGCCCTGCCACGATCCAGCCACCTTCGGGCCTCAGGGACGGCGACCTGGGCCACGCCGAACAGGACGACGAGAAAGGGACCCACGAGCATCTCCGCCGCTCGCACGTCGCCGACGGCAGCAAGACCTGCGACAGCGCCGAGGATGATCGCGCGGAGCTGACTTGCCCCACTGGAGCTGACGTTCTCCACGAGGTATCTCGGAGCCAGGGTCCGGTTCGCACGCAACCACGGCCCCAGATCCCTCGGGCGTGGGGCGATGCGCGTCTGCGCCACCCCGAACGCCGCGGCCACCGCGGCGGCCATACCGAACACCATGACCGCCCTTGTCACGCTGGCGCCACCGGTCACATGCGAAAGGACCAGCCCGGTCACGATGAGCACCGTCCACACGGTGTCGTTGAGAAACGCTTGCGCCCCGCGGCCGACGGAGAAGAAGGCGAACCGCCAGCTGTCCTGCAGCATCAAGCCAGGAAGACCGACCCCGAGCACGAGGAACACCTGCCCGAGCACGGCGTTGTCCGCCGCCTGCAACGCAAGGCCACTCACGACGCACAGCACCCCAGCCACGATCCCGACGACCACCGCAGTACCCGACGCCGAGGCGACGGCGGAACGCCAGGCGCTGGTGGCGCTGCCACTGAATCGAACCACCAGGGGGTCCGTCGACAGGCCTCGAGACGCGTTCAGCACGACGGAGTAGGTCAGGAAAGCCAGTGCGAAGGCTCCCAGGTCCGCGGCGCCGAGCTCCCTGGCAACGTAGATGCCGAGGAGGAAGTTGCTGATGCTGGACATGGCCTGGTCGGCGACTCCCCACCCCAGGCGCCGCACCGAGGGTGCCCCGACAGCGGCTGCCAGAGACCGACGCCGACGGCCCGTCACGGCGACACCCCAGGCGTGCTTCGCACCGACGCATGGGGGGCGACCAACAGCGCGGAGCGCATCAGCCACGCCGCCGGTGAGTCGAGGGCTGCACCGGGTTCTGGATGGCGAAGCGATAGATGTCGATCAGCTGCTCGAGGTTGCGGTCAGCACTGAAGCGCTCCCGGTAGAGCCGCCGCGCCGCGGCACCCATCGCGTCGAATCGCGCACGCTCACGGTCCACGGCGCCGATCGCCCTCGCCCAGCCGCCGACATCCGTCGGCGCGACGAGCAACCCGGTGCGTCCGTCGTCGATCAGTTCGGGAAAGGCCCCGCTGGCCGCCGCGACCGGAGGCACTCCCCGAGACATCGCCTCCACCGCGACCAGGCCGAACGTCTCCATCCACTGGGACGGCAGCAGGACGCAGCGGGACCGACCCATGACCTGCATCGCCTCGTCTCGCTCCATCAGCCCGTGGTAGTCCACGAACGTCTGGCCCTCCGCCCAGGTTGCCACCTCTTGGGCCATCGGGCCGCCGCCGACGACTGCGAGGCGGAGGGTCGACCCAGGGCTCTCCGCTCGGAAGCGTTCCCACGCACGCATGAGGATGTCCACGCCCTTGGCCTGCTCGAGGCGTCCGACATAGGCGACTTGGTCAGCGGGCGGCCCCTCGGCCGCCGAGCCCTCGGAGACGAAGTTCCACTTGACGAACGATCGGTGCCCCGGCAAGCCGGCCGCCTGGAGCTGGCTGCGCTCTGCATCGGAGATGAAGACATACGCAGAGACCAGACGTTGCCAGGCCCGTCGGTGCAGGCGGGTCCCTGCCACAACCGTCGCCGTCTGCGCGGTCGAGTCGTGGAAGCAGCGGTGTCGCAACGCTGCCGCTGAGCTGCCGTCGGAGCACTCCAGGCAGGTCGACCCGGCTCGGTAGAAGTCACCACGTGCACAGAGCAGGCGGTAGTTGTGGATCGTGGCGACGACTGGTATCCCCACCTCGGCACACGCGGTGAGCAGGCGCGGTGAGACCAGGGGAAACAGGTTGTGGACATGGACGACCTCAGGGGCGTAGTCCCGGAGGACCGCCGACAACGGGCGGCGCGAGGAGAAGCCCCACAAGGCGTCCAGCGGCACCGCGGCCCGGCGCGCCGGATGCCATGTGTCCACCTCGTCACTGAACCGCTCGAAGAGCCGGACCTCGTGCCCGTACGAGCGCAGACCCTCCGTCTCCTGCTCGATGACGGTGCGTTCCCCGCTGGGCGCGTTGGCGCGGTAGTGGTTGTGGACGACCAGGACTCTCAACGTTACCCCGATCCCGGTGCCCGAGCCAGCAGCGAGGCTGCCACCACGAGCTCAAGCACGTACAGCGAGGGGGAGTTCAGTGCGGTCTCGGTGAACGAGGCCACCACGAGGTACACCAGGAGGAACAGGGCCGCGGCCCGAGCGTGTCCCCGGGGACGCACGATCGCGGTGATGAAGAGCGCGCTGATGGCGATCACCTGCAGGGTGATCCCGAAGAGGCCCAGGTCGAGGTAGCTGGCCACCCAGCTGCTGTCGATCGGCAGCCCGTTGAACTCGGCGTTGGACATCCCGGACCCGAAGAGCCTGCCCGCAAGACCACGCCGGAGCGCGATGACCTGCTCCCACACGAGCGTCCGTCCGGTCAGGTTGGTGACCTCGCCGGCGGACTGGTCCCGCAACAGCCACGACCCGAGCAGCGGCGCGAAGGCGGCGACCACGACGACCACAGTGACCAGCGCAGCCGAGGATGCCCGGCGGACTCGGGCATAGCCGAGGAAGAGGCTCGCCACCGCGACGAGGAGCCCCAGCAACAGCGCGATCAGCGCAGTGCGCGTGTGCGTCCCCACGAGGACACCGCCACAGGCTGCGGCGGCCAGGAGCGCCCATCGCGCCCGAGTCTCGCCGACGAGCCATTGGATGACCACCAACCCGAGGAGCACGGCGGCATAGTGCGCCACCTGAGTCGGCGGGATCGGCCACAGGGCACCGGACAACCGCCCGCCGAACGAGAAAGCCGCCCCCGGGGACAGGAGTGCGCCGAGCACGACGCTTGCGACCACGGCTGCTATGCAGACGATGTGGGCGCGGAGCAGCGGCTTGTCCCACCGGCCCCACAGCGGCGTCAGCAGCCAGAGGACACCCACGAACACCAGGAAGCGTGACGCGCGGTACACCGATCCCGCCAGGAACTCGTTGTGCAGGCTCGTCATGAACGCAACCACGGTGAGCAGGGTCAGCAGCAGCAGCGGCAGGTTCGGTCGAACGAGGAGCCGACGGTTGAGCGCCACGGCAATACCCAGCGAGGCCACGAGCGCCCCCTGGGTCATCAGGCGCGCCAGCGAACCAGGGATGGGCACGAGGATCGGGAACTCGAAGAAGGTGAGACCGTTGAAGACCAGTGCGGCCCAGCAGGCGAGCACGAGTCTCCGTTGGCGTCGCGTGAGCGCCGGCTCGGCGGATGCCGGACGATCCTCTATCCCCAGGGGGACGGACGTCGTCGCGATCGGGCCGCTCATGCCCGGACGCTTCGCGCGGACCGCGGATGCGCATGTGGACGGTGGGGCCCGGCTGCTCGCCGTGGAGCCGACTGCATGTCGTGGGGAGCACCCACGCTGTGGTCGTGCGGGTCGCTGTTGCACAGCACTGCGAAGACCCGGGAGAACCCGGCGGACTCGACCACGTACCTCGCTGCACGAAGGCGGTCGACATCGGCCGCCCCCGCGGCGATGACGAGCACGGCGGTGTCGGCCCAGGTGGCGATGTGCTCGGCACCGATGGCGGTCGAGACCTCGGAGGCCACGACCGTTCGCAGCTGGCCCGGCTCGGCAGTCGAGTTGACGGCTGCACCAACCATGGTCGGGACGTCCAGCCCCTCGGGGCGTCGTGCAGCGGAGGGAACGCGCGAAGGTCGCAGCACGACCGGTTGTCCATCGGCGACATGGGTTCGACCCTCGGGCGAGGAGGCGAGCCATTCCGTCAGCCCAACCGACCTGAGGCCTCGGGCACCAGCCAAGGCGCCACCCTCGGTGAGATCGATCCCCACCGCGCTGAGGTTGCGCGCCAGCAGCTCGCGAAGCAGATCGGCAGCGACCAGCACGGCGTCGCGATCGCCGGTGACGCCGAGTAACGCCCACCGCCCTGCGTCGCGGCTGAAGTCGACGGCAAGCCGCTCAGCCAGCACGTCGCGGGCTCGCCTGGCTGAGCGACGGCGGCCCGAGATGCTGCCGACGCTGGTGGTGATCTCGCACCCGATCGCCTCGGCGATCTCGTCCCGCCGTCGAGGTCTGGTGGACATCAGCGACGCCCCCAGGACCAGCGCACTGGCCAGCATGAAGCCACCGAACCCGCCGGCGACCATCCCCAGGGCGGCGCGCTTCTTCGCCCCGGACGGCTCGAGCGCGACGGGGTCGAGGACCCTACTTCCTTCCACCACCCCCGCCAGCGCGATCTGTTGGGACTGTATCGTCTGGCGCAGCTCCGTCTGCCGGGTGGTGAGACCAGCCCGCGTCGAGATGAGGTCGTTCAGGAGTCGCGCCGAGGCCTCGCCTGATGCCCCCTCCAGACCCTTGATCTCCTCGGCCAGCCCATCGATCTCGCGGGACAGCGCCTGCAACTGGTCCTGGTTCGCTGCCACGACGGACTCCACCTGGGCGCCCAGCTGCTCGGCGCGGGTGCGGAGGTAGATCGCTGCCAGCGCCTCGGCGCGCTGGAGGGCTTCGGTCGATGAGGGGGCCGCGACCGAGATCGTCAAGAGCTCGCTGGTGGTCGCTTCGCCCGTCACTGAGCTCAGGAAGTCCAGTGCCGTCGCGTCCAACCCCAGGTCCTCGATCACCGCCTCGGCCAGAACACGGGTGTTCAGCAGTCCGATGTCGGTCTGCATCGCCTGGTCAGCCTCGACGGAGGGGTCGTGGGCCAGGATGAGCGTGGTCGTCGCGACCGGACGCTCGCCCAGCACCAGTCCAGCAGCCAGCCCGAGGGCGGCTCCGAGACAGGTGACGAGGGCAACCAAAGGCCAGGACCTCCTGACATCCCCCGCCAACGAACGCAGGCTGACCGTCATGGGGTCCTCCACGCCGAGGCTGGTCTGACGGAGACCAGAGAAGGCGTGACCGAATTCGGCTCCGTTCACGAACGCCGCTCCACCTCTCGGGCCTGCCCAGCAGCTGGGCTCGCCACACGGGCCGCACCTGGCGGCAACGGCGCGGGGGTGGCCGCGATGAAGCGGGACTCGCCCGGGCTGGTGACCCACCGTGCCGGGTCGGCGAGCACGATGCCGGTCAGCGGCCTGCCCGCGGTGTCAGCATCAAGGGCGATTCTCGCAAGGTCCTGAACCGTGGCGACGTTCGGACCGATGCACAGCAGGTGGTGCTTCGCCGGCGGGAGGTCCGCCGGGAGGCCCTCGCCCGGCTGAACCACCGCAAGACCATAGGTGACGTCCGAACCCGCAGCCTCGGACTCGTCGCGGATGATGGCCAGCCCAGGCTGCCGCCCTCGTGCGTGGGTCTGTCGGGAGAGGGCAAGACCAGCCCACAGCGTGCCCGCATCCGCGGGCTCGCTCGCCGGCTGCAGCGTCGTCCGAACCCCGAGGGTTGCCGTGATCCGCGCCAACAGCGGCCCGAGGGACTGGCCCCGTGGGTCCGACGGGAGGCAGATGAGCCCAACCCCCGCCGGACCGTCGCCCAGCACGCCAAGACGATCGAGGCGATCGTCCGGGACGTCGGAGAGGTCCCAGAAGCCCTCGTCGAGTCCCAGAGCCATCAGCGCGCGCCGCACCGCCCACGCGTCTTCAGGCGACGGCTCGTACTCGTGGAGCAGCTGGCGCCACTCCTCGGGGCGGGTGCGCGCCGAGGAGTCGATGGCAGCCACGATGGGCAACCCGAGGGTGGCACCGATCGCCTCCCGCGAGAAGATCGTTGGGTCTCGCCGTTGCCGGCGAATCGCGAGCAGGCTTCCGGCTGCTGCTCCGGCCAGGCCGCCGACGAGCGCGAGCGTGCCCGTGTGGAGGACGACGCTCGGTCTCGACGGGAGGCCCCCTGCCTGGATGACACGCGCTGTGGCGCCGAATGGCGACCCAGCTTCTGCGGACAGGGCGAGCTTCTGGTCCAGCTCGCCCAGCTGGACCGCGAGCTCGGCTCGGCGACTGACGAGGGTCCCGAGAAGCTCGGCGTCCCGAAGTGCCCTCGCGTCGAGGGAATTCTGACCCTCTTGCCGTGACTCGGCGGCCTTGATCTCACCATCGAGCCGCTTCGTCTGCTCCCTCAGCTCCCGGACCTGGACCTCGAGCTGCGCGACTCCCCGGTCTGACAGCGGGGCAGAGGACTCAGCGGTGTAGGCGACGTAGGCATCGGCAACTGCGGCCGACAAGCGAGAGGCTTCGGCCCCGTCGCGAGCTCGGGCCGTGATCTCCAACAACGACGTGGTCGGGGTCGACACCGACAGCCGGCCGCGGAGGTCCCTCGCCGTCAGTCCCATGTCGTCGCTCTCGACCAGAGCGCCGAGCACCCGCTCGCTCAACGCGATCTCCGCCTGCGTCGCGGCGTCGATCGCGGGCAAACCCGACGAGGAAGACACCAGAAGGACGGTGCTCGTGGCCGAGTGCGCGGGGGGGGAGGCCAGGGAGAGAAGCACGCCGAGCAGGACCCCTCCGATCGACGAGGCCAGCACGAGTCGTCGACGGCGACGCACTGCCGTCCTGAACAGGCCAAGGTCGATCGCCTGTTGATCGTGGTCACTCACCGCTCACCGCCGCCTCACAGCCGGGCGTACCAGCTCGCCGTCAATCCGACCATGCTCGCACGGCGGAGGGTCCGGCGTCGCTGCTGCCGAGCAAGGATCAGTCGAAAGAGCCGTCGGGCTCAGCCGAGGGAGCCGTCGAGGTCAGCCGATCGGACGATGCGCGCACCGCGTCGCCGTGGAGCCGAAGTCGGGTCCGATGGACACGCTGGGGCTCGAGCCTCCCGGATCCGATCAGGGTGGTGCTGGGGACCCTGACCCCGAAGGAAGGGGAGTACCAGCCCAGGACAGGGTCTGTCTCGCCGCGATGACTCGTCCATCTGAGCTGCTCGGGAAGGTCCATCGTCGCCGTCCACCGGGCACCCCGACCGTCCCACTGCAGCGTTGCGCGCGCACCGACCAGAGCGACGTCGACCCCGGGCCCGAGGTGCCAGGCCATCCTCGCCGGCTTCGCGGCGGCAGCGCTGAGCCGGTCCTCCACCAGGAGGGTCCGCCCCTCCGGAGGTTCGGTGGTGAGCGTCACCCGGCGGTGGTGGACCACGCCCCGTCCACGACGCGCGTACCCGTTGTGTGCCGCCGACCAGACGACAGATCCGTCGGGGGCCCCGCCCGGGCTCGTCACACGGGTGTCGGCATGACGGGTCCACAGGAACGGCCCGCCGGACTCCGACTGGTCCTCACCGTCGAGCTCCAGGGTGTTGTGGCCCAAGGTCGATCGGAAATACTCTCGCCAAGCGGTCTCGCCGTGGTAGCAGTACGTGCCCGGGTCCGCGAGGACATCGATGCCGTCGTGCCGGAACTCGATCGAGAGGGCGTCCGCGTGTGCGTGCGCAGCGATGGCGAGGAACCCATGGGGACCCGCGTCGCATCGGCACCAGAGCTCGGGCAACCCGTCGCCTGAGGAACGCAGGATCGTGAGCCCCGCGTCCGGGAACTCATCCGGCCTGGACTCCAGGTGTGGCAGGGGGCGTTGCTCGCCCGCCATGGCTCGCAGGGCGACTGAGGCCACGGTCCCGCTGGCGCGGGGCCACCAGGCTGCGTCACCCACGAGTGCTCGGCCGATGCCGAGCAGGCGCGGCCAGGGGTTGCCGGTGGGTCCGTCGAGCAGGAGCACGAGTCCGTCGTCGCCATCACCCTGTCTCGGTGGGCGTCCCGAGCAGTCCAAGATCGCGGCCGCAGTGTCCAGACTTCGACCGAGCAGGGACCAGGTCGAGCCCGCAAGAGGTATTCCGGCGGCGGAGGACTCCACGGCGGCAACGAGCGCCAGCTCGGTGACGAACGCATGATAGTCCGTTGCCAGCTCGCGGTTGAGCCCACTCTCGAACGTGTTGTGCTGCATCTCGTGCTCCAGCAGGCCCTTGGACCGCTCGGCCCAGCGAGCAGACTCCCGGAACCAGGGGAAGGCCGAGGCAGCCACGAGCAACCCTGCCGCTTCGGCGATCACATGGTTGTTCGATGACGTACCTCTGCTGGGGAACTGTGCCAAGTACCGCTGGTGCCACCACAGCTGCCACTTCGCCGCGTCATTCTCCTCGAACAGCGCCGGCGCGCCGGACCATCCCTCGAGCAGTCGACGGATCCAGGTCCAGCTGATCAGCCTGATGCCGAGCTCGATCCCGCTGGTCCAGTGGATCCCGGAGAGGAAGGGGTTCTCTGCCCACCAGTCGTTCAGCTGCTCGGCCACGACCTCCGCGTACCGATCGTCGCCCGTCAGCCACCACGCCGATGCGAGAAGCGTCAGGTGGTGGTGACGCGAGACCTCCCAGAGCGACTTGATGTTGCCGACGGCTCCCTCGTCACGGTGGTTGACCGAGAAGGCGAGCGACCGCGAGGGAGCCTCGATGCCCGTCACGACGTCGAGGAACCAGTGCGGCGCGGCGATGTCGGGTCGGCGGTGGCCGAGGACCTCCCAGTCACCCTCGAGCAACCCGTCGGCAGTGACGACGACGGCCTTGGCCACATCGTCGGGCACTGCGGCAGCGGTGCCCGGCGGCAGGACACGGGGGAATGCGGGACGGGCGAGCGTGCCAGGAGGGACCCCCACGGTCGCGCCTGGCACTGCCTGCTCCGGCGCCAGGGCCCTACGCCGGGCCACGTCGACCGTGCGCCAGGCGACCTCCTGGGGGGTCATCCGCCGGAGACGGCGCAGGTACCAGGCCGCCCCCGCCGGGTTCACAGCGACACCGGCTGGCTGGACGAGATGCTCTCGGCCACGGCAAAGGTCGCGCGGGTGGTCGCGACGATGGACTCCAACGCGATCGGCATCGGCGCGCCGACTCGAACCGCCCTCAGGAAGGCCGTGAGCATGCTCGCCTGCCCCTTGTCCTGGCCAGCGATGGCGCGCTTGCCGGTCCGGCGTCGACCGTGCCACACCGAGGCCCGCTGGAAGTTGTCCAGTCGGGCCGACCGACCGGCGCTGGAGACGTCGAGCGTCTCCTTGGGGAACCTGGCGTTCCCGTTCGTCGTGTACGTGATGCTGCCGATGGAGCCGCGGCCGAAGCGCAGCTGGATGTCCAGGTCCTGACCCCCGCCCGCAGCGTTGGCGAACACCTGCGTCGGCAGGTCGGAGACCAACGCGCTCAGGGCATCGATGAAGTGGCCACCCTCGCCGGCGAATCGGGTCCCCTCCAGCGCCTCGTTCGAGTACCAGCTACCGATGGCAAGCTGCCCGGCGTTGACGAGGTACCGCGCGATCGCCTGCTGCTCACCGGCGGCGATGCCGTCCCGTACGGTGGCGAACAGCGGCGCGAAGCGCCGATTGAAGCCCACCATGACCCGGTCGTTCCCGGTCTCGGCCACCGTTTCGAGCACCCGTGCCACCTCGACCTCGGACAGCGCAAGCGGCTTCTCCACGAACACGGCCTTGCCGGCGCGCAGGGCACGACAGACGAAGTCGGCGTGCGAGTGGTGCCGAGTCACGACGAAGACTGCGTCGATCGACTCGTCCTCCAGAACGGCACGGCTGTCCGTGCCGGCGGCGTCGAAGTTGAACTTCCGCTGCGCGTTGACGCTGGACAGCGACCGGCTGGTCGCGACCCGCGCCAGCGTCACGTCGTCGGCCCGGGCCAGGTGCGGCAGGAGCATCGAGGTTGCGTAGTTGCCCGCCCCGATGAAGCCGAGCCGGACCGGACCGTGCACGGGCGTACGAGCTCGAGGCCCGAGCGTCCCCTCTCGTGCCCCGGTCAGCGGCGGGTTGGCCGTCCGGATCGGGGCTGGCGGCGCCTCGTTGCCGCCATAGGCGAAGAGGTAGCCCACTCCGGTCAGCGATCCACTTCCCAGACGTTCGTAGACCTCCGCGGCCTCCCCCACCGGGAAGGTCCCAGATGCGAGTGGTGCCAGGTCCAGGTCTCCGGTGGCGATCAGGTCCAAGAAGCAGGCCAGGTTCCGTCGTTCGGTCCAGCGCACGTACCCCGGCGGGTAGTCGACGCCGTCGAGCTCGTACGCATCGTCGTATCGACCGGGTCCGTAGGACCGTGAGAACCGGACCTCGATCTCCTTCTCGTAGTAGTCGTTCCAGGGGAGGTCGAGTCTGGTCTTGCCGATGTCAACGATCCGTCCACGGTCACGGGCGATCCGGACGGCAGTCTCCACCGGCTCGTTGGAGTCGCTCCCGGCGACCAGGAAGACGTGGTCGACACCGAGCCCACCAGTCAGGTTGGCCACGTCGGCCTCGAACGCGGCAAGCCCGTCGGCACTGGCGTCACCGCAGGCGACCGCGCCCGCCTTCAGCGCCAGGTCGCGGCGAGACTCGACCGGGTCGATGCCGACAACGCGGACCCCGTTCGCCACGAGCAGCCGTGTCAGCAGCTGGCCGATGAGGCCGAGGCCGATCACGCAGGCCGACTCACCGATCTGTGCTTCCGCCCTCCTGAGGCCCTGCATGGCGATGGCGCCGACGGTGGCGAAGGCGGCATGCTCCGGCTCCACGCCGGCGGGCACCGGGACGCACAGGTTCTTCGGCACCCAGTTCACATCGGCGTGCAGGGCGAACTCGTTGCCGGCACAGGCCACGAGGTCCCCGGGGGCGTACTCGTCCACCCCCTCACCAACCTCGACCACGACCCCGCAGGTCGAGTACCCCATTGGCGTGTACGAGTCGAGGCGGTCCATCGCCTTGGAGTACGTCGCACGAGCGCCCTGCTGGGCCACCGAGTCGACGAGCTTGCGAACCTGGTCCGGCCGCGCCCGAGCCTTGCCCACCAAGGACAGGCTCGCCTCGCGGACCTTCATGAGCTCGGTCCCGGTCGAGATGAGGGAGAAGAGAGTTCGGACGAGGATCCCGCCTGCCCGACAGGTCGGCTCCGGGGTCTCGAGCACGACGAGCTCGCCGGACCTGTAGTTCTGAGCTACTTGTCGCATGGATGGCCTTCCTGAGTGGTGATGATCGCGTGGTCGGCTGACGTCCTCAGAGGGAGGCCACCCCGAGCCCTCGCATGTCGCGGTACCAGAGCTCGAGGGTCAGCAGCTGCCACAGCTGCTTCGACTCGTCTCGTCGGCCGGTCTGCTGGTCCTCGACCATCGCCTGCAGCACATCCTTGTCCAGGAAGCCGGCAGTCACCAAGTCGCCACCGACGAGGATGTCGTGGATGACATCCCTGAGGTCGTTCGTCACCCATGCTCGGAGTGGCGCCCCGAAAGCGGCCTTCGGTCGGTAGATGATCTCCTTGGGCAACCACGCCTCCGCGGTCTTCTTCAACGCATACTTCTGGGTACGCCCACGAATCTTCTCGGTCCCCGAGAGCGCGAAAGCAGCACCGAAGACCTCGACGTCCACGAACGGCACCCGGACCTCGGTGGAGGCAGCCATGCTGGCCCGATCGGTGTAGGCCAGGTTGAGGCCACTCATGAACAGCCTCGCATCAGCCAAACACATCCTGTTGACTGGGTCCGAGAGGTCGCTGTCATGGTAGGTGGCGGCATGCGCCTGCACGAGGTGGTCGATGTCTGGGCCGACATCAGGCGGGAGCAGGCTCGCCAGTTCCTCGGGTTCGTAGAGCGTGTAGCTTCGGCGGAAGGCCGACTCCTCGTCGAGGTCGGCGAACGTGGCGAAGCGTTTCGCCCAACGCGCATACCGAAGCCCGCGGCCCCCAGCCATGACCGGCAGGCGCGCAACTGTGGGCTGCACGACGCCAGCCCGAATACCCGACGGTAGGCGCCGGTAGCGAGCCGCCATCAGACAGGCCAAATGCTTTCGGTACCCCCCGAAGAGCTCGTCTGCGCCCGTTCCCGACAGCAGGACCTTCACCCCCGACTCCCTGGCCGCCTCGCACATCATCAGCGTGTTGATCGCGGCAGGGTCGCCGATGGGCTCGTCGAGGGAACGGACCAGGCGAGGAAGCAGTGTGGTCACGTCCGGGTCCAGCTCGATCTCGTGCAGACGCACTCCCAGCCACTGGGCCAGGCGTCGCGCGTACACGGCATCCTCCGGCATGGCTTCCAGGCGCTGGTCGGTGTCACGAAACGCGATGGTGTACGCCTCGAGCGACGGGTTGTGCCGTCGAGCCAGCGCCGTGATGATGCTGGAGTCGAGCCCCCCGCTGAGGAACGCAGCCACCGGCACGTCGGCCACGAGGTGGGCCTCGACGCTGTTCTCGATCACCTCAGCCAGGTCCGGGCGAGGCTGACGTGCCGAGTCGGATGCGACCTGGGTCGCCGACCAGTACGTCTGCCGGGCCACCGAGCCGTCACGCCGATAGCACTCGAAAGTGCCGGGCTGGATCTTGTGCACGCCCTCGATCGCACACTCGCTGTCCGGCAACCAGTAGTAGAACGCCGAAGCGGCCAGGCCAGCGGTGCTGAACCTGAGCTCCTCACCCACGGCCGACACGATCGCACGCAGCTCGGAGGCGAAGACGATGCCCCGACCCCGACGGAGTACGTAGAGCGGCTTGATCCCGAGGGGGTCGCGCACGAGCGTGGTCTCCCCGGAGACGGCGTCGTGGATCGCGAAGGCGAACATGCCGCGAAACCTGCTCAGGGCAGCGCTCCCCCACCGGGCCCAAGCCTCGATCACCACCTCGGTGTCGGACGAGGTCGAGAAGCGGGACCCAGAGGAGATCAGCTCGCGGCGAAGCTCTCGATAGTTGTACAGCTCACCGTTGTAGACCAGGGTCAGCGGCCCGCGTGTGAAGGGTTGGTCCGCGGCCGTGCTCAGGTCGATGATCGACAAGCGGGCGTGTGCGAGCTGGACCGAGGACGTCTCGTCGGTGAGATCCACGCTGCCGGCAGCATCCGGCCCCCGGTGCTGGAGCTGGTCGAGCATGTGCGCACTCACCCGAGGACCGTCCGGCTGCCCGAGGCACCCCGCTATCCCGCACACGACTCGTCCACGTCCTCGTCCTGTGGCGCTCGCTGTGGTGTCGGTGAGGACAGTCGGCGGCCGAGCAGATCCTCGTAGACCTCGACGTAGGCGAGTTCTTGGTGGCGCCACGCAAGGTGCTGCTCCACCCGTTCACGTGCCTGACGGCCCATCCGCGCGCGAGCGGTCTCGTCGTCGAGGAGCTCCACGAGCGCCTGCGCGTACTCGCCCACGTCGTTGGGTCGCACGTAGCGAGCAGCGGGTCCGGCCGAGACCCGAGTCTCCCGCAGGTCGAACGCCAGCACGGGCAGCCCGAAGGCCATGTACTCCATCGTCTTGTTCATCGTGGAGACGTCGTTCAGCGGGTTCAACGGATCCGGCGAGAGCCCGACGTCAGCAGTCGACAGCACCCTGCTGACTAGCTCGTCCGACACCCTCCCCGGCATCTCGACGTAGTCCTGCAGACCTAGCGCGTCACGCAGCGCTACCAGCTCCGCATAGCTGTCGCCGGCACCCATCAACAAGAACGACACGTCCTTCCGGCCGAGTCGGTTCACGAGGTGATCGGCGGCTCGAACGACGACGTCGACCCCATCTTGTGGCCCCATCACGCCGATGTACGTCGCGAGGTACTTTCGTCCCCGCCGAAGGCTCTCGTCCGGAGGCACTGCAACGAGCCGACGGTCGTCTGGTCCGGTCCGGACCACGGTCACGTCGCTGGCAGGCTTGCCTCCCCTGCGACGGGCCACTTCGGCGTAGGACCCATTCGTCGAGATCACTCGATCAGCGGTACTGAGACTGCTCCGCTCCAACAAGCGAAGCCCTCGGTAGGCCAATCGGGACCCCCCAGGGAAGCGGGACTCGAAGAGCTCGGGACACAGGTCGTGGTGGTCGAAGACCGAGCTGGTCCCGTCCAGCCGCCTCAGGACGCGGGCGATCGGCCAGAAGACGTCGGGAGGGTTGCATGCCTGGATCACGCCGAATGCCCCGATCCGGCGGGCCTTGCCGACGAGCCACGCGGTCATCGCGAAGGAGTAGGCGTACTCGATCACGAATCCGATGCCGTTTCCGCCGGGCGCATAGGGTCGGTACTTGAGCATCTTGACTCCGGCGACCTCTTGGTGCGCCGGATCGCCCGGGCCCTTGGGGCAGATCACCGTGACGTCCACTCCCCGGCGCTCCAGCGCCAGGCTCTCGAGCCAGACCCGGCGGTCGAACGGCACCGGAAGATTCTGGACGATGATCAGCACACGGGGCTTGGGCCTGCTCACCAGTTGATCCCCTGGTAGCCCGCCAGCGCCTCGAGGTCGCTCGGAAGTCCTCCCGAAACGTCGAACACGTGAGCCGGCGGGTTGGAGCGCAGCGCGGTCATCGTCCCGGGGTCCGTCGTGGACACCACCGCCAGGTCCACGTCAGCGAGTGCCTCCTCAGGCGTGCGATTCAGCAGGCGCCGGATGTGCGGCAACCGACTCTCGAGGTGCCGGCGGTTCGCCCCGACCAGGGCGTCTGGGTTGACCACCGGGTCGTAGATGCGAAGGTCCACCCCCTTCCCCACCAGCCGCTCGGCGAGCTCAAGGTTGGGGCTCTCTCGCAGGTCGTCGGTGTCGGACTTGAAGCTGAGCCCCAGGAGGGCCACCGATCGTGGGTTCGTCGCCACGACCCGGTCCACGGCGTCGCGTACGACGAGTTCGTTGGTGGCCACGGTGCCGAGCAGCAGCGGGATGTCGGTCGCGCTGACGCGGGCCAGGTCGATCAGCGACCGCAGGTCCTTGGGCAGGCACGATCCACCGTAGGCGAAGCCGGGGCGTAGGTACGCCGGGCTGATGTTCAGCACAGTGTCCTGGCACAGCAGCGACATCACCTCGCGGGAGTCGACGCCCAACGGGCGGAGCACTCGACCGATGTCGTTGGCGAAGGAGACCTTCGTCGCGTGGAAGGCGTTGCACGCGTACTTGAGCGCCTCTGCGGTCCTGCTCTCCACCACCTGGAGCGGGCCGAGGAAGGACAGCATCTCGGCGACCACCTCGGCCGTCCGGGCGTCCAGGGTGCCGAGCACGAGCAGCGAGGGGGCGAAGAAGTCCGCCACCCCGGACCCCTCACGCAGGAACTCGGGGCACATGCCCGCCCCGACCGTCCTGCCCGCGGTTGCCATCCCCTCCAGCAAGGGCTGGACGACCGAGTCGACCGTGCCCGGGGGGACGGTCGAGCGCACGACGATGGCGTGGTGGCCGGAGAGAGGTGGTCGTGCCACCGCGAGGCCCTCGGCGATGTCCAGGAGGCATCGTTCGAGGTAGTCCAGGTTGGTGCTACCCCGCGGGGTGGACGGAGTCCCCACACAGATGAGACTGGCGTCGGCCTGGTCCAAGGCCTGAGCAGCGTCGGAGGTCGCGGTCAGGCGACCTGAGGCGACGGACTCCGCGATGAGTTCGGGCAAGCCCGGTTCCACGACCGGGGACTGGCCGCTGCCAAGCAGCTCCACCTTCGACGGATCCACGTCCACACCCACCACGGAGTGGCCCTTGGCGGCGAGGCCAGCGGCGGTCACCGCGCCCACATAGCCCAGGCCGAACACTACGATCTTCACGGCTCTCCCACCTGTTGTCGATCCAGGCCCCGCCCGCTGGGCCGCAGCCGTTCGGGCACGTCTGGGCCGGCTCCGTCATCGTGACTGCAGCGCCGCCCTACCGACGGTCCGGACGGTTCCCGTCGCTGCTTCTGGCCAGTGTGCTTGCCATGCGGCACTCAGACCTCCCCCGATCGGTTGATTCGTGAAGCTCCTCCGGCCCGATCCGGCCTGGCGGCCCGGCTGCCGCTCAACGGCGAGTCGTCGCCAGCCGGTCCACCACGTACTCCGCGATGGCGAGCGAGGATGTCGCCGCGGGCGAGGGCGCGTTGCGGAGGGCCAGGACGGGGCCGAGCTCGTGGAGCTGGAAGTCGTCGACGAGGGAACCGTCGGCGGCCACGGCCTGGGCCCGGACCCCTGTCGTGCCTGGGACGACATCGCCCCAGCCGAGGGCCGGCAGGTAACGCTGCGCACGACGAACGAAGACTCGTCGGCTCGCGGACCCAGCGAACTCTGCCAGTCCCATGCGCCAGTGTTGCCGGGCGAGGGAGCGGAAACCCGGCCACCTCAGGGTGGCCACCACCTCCGCGGGCTTGACGTCCCGGCGTCGGTAGCCCTCCCGAGCCAACGCCAGGACGGCGTTGGGTCCGATGTCCACCGTCCCGTTGATCCGCCGCGTCAGGTGCACCCCGAGGAATGGATAGCTGGGGTCAGGGACGGGGTAGACAAGGCCCCTGACCAAGTGCCTTGCGTCCGGAACGAGGTCCAAGTACTCGCCGCGGAACGGAACGATCGCAGGGTCAGGTGCTCCCCCGGCCAGCTCGGCCAACCTGTCGGAGTGCAGCCCGCCACACAGCACGACGCGGTCCACGACGAAGGTGCCCGCCGTGGTCTCAACTGCTGCACCACCGCCACGCCGGGCGATCGCCGTCACTTCCGCCCCCAGCACGACCTGGCCGCCCATCGCCACGACGTCGTCCGCGAGCGCCCTCGCCACGGCGACGAAGTCTGTCACGGCGGTATGGGGAGAGTGCAGCGCGGCGACGCCGGAGACGTGGGGCTCGAGCTCTCGGATCCCGTCGCGGTCGAGCCGGCTGAGGCCAGGTACCTGGTTGGCCACCGACCGACGCTCGATCTCAGCCAGGCGTGGAAGCTCGTCCTCGTCGACCGCCACGACCAGCTTGCCGAGCTCCTCGTACGGGAGCCCGTGCTCAGAGCAGTAGTCGCGAAGCAGGTCGACGCCACGACGACACAGCCTCGCCTTCAGCGAACCGGCGGGATAGTACAGCCCCGCGTGGACGACCCCGCTGTTGTGCCCCGTCTGGTGCGTGCCGACAGCGGCTTCCTTCTCGACGACGACCACTTCTGCGCCAGGCCTGCTGTGCGCCAGCTGGCGAGCCACAGCAAGACCAACGATCCCGGCCCCGACGACACAGATCCGTTCTATGGGAACCCCTCCTCAAGCCGACCCCGACCCTAGATGGGGTTCCTGCCTCAACCCCCGGGTCGATCGGTCGTGCCTGGTGGATCTCCGATCGACATCGCCTCGGCCGAACGGGTGATACAGCTCGGCGTCTTGCCATCTACTCTCGCCGACATGCGTGTACTTGTCAGTGGCGACCGTGGATACATCGGCGCAGTTCTGGTCCCTCGGCTCCTGAAGGCCGGCCACGACGTGGTCGGCCTCGACGCCGGCTGGTACGACGGCGGCGACTTCGGTCACTTCACCACCGCATACGAGTCGCGGACGGGTGACGTTCGGGACGCGACAGCCGATGACCTCAAGGGCTTCGATGCCGTCATCCATCTGGCGGCCATCTCGAACGACCCGGTTGGGCATCTCATCGCCGACGCGACCTACTCGGTCAACGTCGACGGCACCCTGGACCTCGCCAGGGCCGCCAAGGCTGCCGGTGTCGGGCGGTTCCTGTTCTCTTCCTCCTGCTCGCTCTACGGATCGGCTGGGCTGGAGCCGGTGACCGAGGACTCCGCGTTCAATCCCGTCACCCCTTACGGCGAGAGCAAGGTCCTCGCGGAGGCCGGCCTCGCGGAGATGGCGGATCAGGACTTCAGCCCGGTCTACCTGCGCAACGCCACCGCCTATGGCTCGTCCCCCCGGTGGCGCGCCGACATCGTGGTCAACAGCCTCTGCGGGTACGCGTTCACCACGGGGGCGGTGCGGCTGGAGAGCGACGGGTCCCCGTGGCGACCGCTCGTCCACGTGGACGACATCTCGACGGCGTTCCTCGCAGCACTGGAGGGTCCGCGCGACGTCGTCCACAACCAGGCCTTCAACGTCGGTCGCGACGAGGACGTCGTCCAGATCAAGACGATCGCCGAGTGGGTCGCCCAGGAGTTCCATGTGCCGGTGACGTTGGCTGACGGCGCCGGGCCGGACAAGCGGGACTACCGTGTCAGCTTCGAGAAGATCCGTGCCTCGTTGCCGTCCTACGTCCCTCGGTGGACGATCCTGGACGGCATCCGGGAGCTCGCCGGGGACATGTCGACCCGTGGACTGAGCCTGGCGGACTTCCAGGGAGAGCGTTTCGTGCGGCTCGCACGGGTGAGGGCCCTGATGGAGGCGGGACGGTTGGACGGGCAGTTGCGCCAGCAAGTGGCGCTCGAGGCTATCTGAGGCAGTTGTCCATCCACGGGCGTCGTGGCCAACGAACCGGCGCCAATGTCCCTGCAATGCCCGTGGCGGATTATGAAACCCGAGCAGGGCGTCTGCGCTCGATGCCCCTCCGACGAAGCACGATCGGATAGGTGCCAGTACTTCAGGCACGAGGTCGGCACGTTCGGAGGATTCAGAGCCGAGACCCGGCGACCTAGGCTGGGGACGTGTCGACACTGATGTCGAGGCGGACGGAACAGAGCCCGGACAGACAGGTGTCGCTCGATGCGGTCGACGCCCTGCTCGTGGGTTCCTTGAGCCCCGGCCGTGACGACCCTGACGCTCGGCGGCTCGGTGCGGTGGGTCCCGAGCTGCCGGCGATCGCCCGCTACCACCGCATCGCGCCGGCCGTCCACGACATCCTCGCCGACGTCAGCGAGGTGCCCGACCCCGTGCGAACGGCTCTGCGGACCGATGTGGCAGCCCAGGTGGTCACCCGGCTGAGGATGGCCGCCGACCTCCGATGGCTGTCGCACACGCTTGGGCCTCTCGGTGCCCGCTGGGCCGTCTTCAAGGGGCTGGCGCTGGACCGACGCTGGCCGAAGCCGGGCATGCGACAGTTCCACGACCTCGACGTCCTCGTTCCTCCGCTGGCCTTCTCCGATGCCGTGGCGACCTTGGAGGCTGCTGGCGTCGAGCTCCTCGACCGAAACTGGCCACTCATCGCCGAGCAGCAGATCGCTGAGCTCTCCTTCCGGCTCCCGCATGGGACACTGCTTGACCTCCACTGGAGCCCGGTCTGGGACCGACAGCGCCGCCACGCCGTCGGGTTCTCCCCCGAGGCGATGCTCGCCCACGCCGTCCCGGTCTCGTTGGAGGGGACGAACGTTCGTACCTTCGACGAAGCCGACACCCTGCTGCACACCGCCTATCACGCCTTGGCTGCAGGCGCCCATCGCCTGAGCTGGATGCACGACGTCTACGTCTGCACGCGCTCCCCGAGCCTGGACTGGGAGGAGGTTCTGGGGCGAGCCAAGGAACGGCGGCTGAGCCTGGCCCTGTCGCTCATGCTCGCCAAGACCGAGCGGGTACTCCCCGGGATGCGAGTCCCCCAGGCGGCCGTCTGTGCCGCCCGAGGACCCTGGGGGCAGCTGGCCACAGCCCTGGACCGGCGCTTCGGCGTCCTGGTCACCAGACGGGGGCAACGAACCGTCGGGCACCTGTACGCCTCGACCGGCCCCTCGACGTGGGCATCGGTGAGCCGGGCGCTGCGTGGGGCGCACGCACTTCGGCCCTCGGGCAGGGGACTCGCCGAGCACTCTGCAGGCGATCCCCTTCGCCTCGACCGGAGGGACGAGCACGCGCGTCAGCGGTACTTCGCCACCGTCGTTGGCGAGGGCAGGGGATGAGGGTCGTGCCCTCGGCCGTGGGCAAGAGGCCGGCCGCGCTCGTCGCGACGAGCTTCCGGCTCGCCAGGTCCGCCGACCGAGGCCTGCTGCGCTCGACGATCGCGCTGCAGCTGGTGCGCGCTGCGGCAATCGCCTCCCAGGTCCTGGTCGTCCAGTGGTTGTTGACGGCGTTGCTCACCCTCGAGGGGTCGACACCTGATCGTCGACTCCTGGTCACGTCGCTGCTCGCGATGACCGTGCTGACCGCGTTGATCGCCACGGTCGGAGCCGTCCTCTCCGAACAGCAGCGCCTCCTCGGAGAGCTCACGGTCCGATCGGTCTGGGAGCGAATCCTCGGCGTCACCGGCTCGGTGGGGCTGGAGGCCTTCGAGGTCCCGAGCTTCTACGACCGCCTCCAGCGCGTCGAGACGCAGGCGGTGAACCGCCCGATCATGGTGGTGCACTCCTTGGTGGGCGTCATCGGCGGTCTGACAGGCGCCGCCGGAGCAGCGGTGGCCCTCATCGCCCTCGAGCCACTGCTGCTGCCCCTCGTGGCATTGGGCGCCATCCCGGCGTTGCTCGCGGCGCGTCGTGTCAGCTCCCTGGAGTACGCCTTCGCAGTTGCCCAGACCCCGCGGGTCCGGCTCCGCGACTACTTCGCACGGCTCCTCACCGGTCGTGACGAGGCCACCGAGGTCAGAGCGTACGAGCTGACGCCGTACCTCGTGGCGCGCTACCGCGAGGTCAACGAAGCCTTCATCGGCAACCTGCGCGGCTACTTGCGGCGGCGGGCCGTGATTCTGGCGGCTGGCGGGGCAGCGGGTGCGGTGGCACTTGCCGCCGCGGTCGTGGCGGTCGCCGCGTTCGTGGCCGGCGGCCGCATGACCGTCGCTGCGGCCGGTGCAGCAATCGTCGGTGCTCGCCTGCTGGGTCAGCAGGTCGGTAGCCTCGTCTCTGGGGTCCAGACCATCGCCGAGTCGGGTCCGTTTCTCAGCGACCTGGAGGACTTCCTCAACGCCCAGCCGGTCCCTGCCGAGCCGGGTCCGTCCGCAGCGGCGGAGCCGGGCACGAGCGGCGAGCCATTCGAGGTCCTCGAGGTCCGAGATGTCGGCTACCAGTACCCAGGTGCTCACCGACGAGCGGTCGACGGGGTCTCCTTCACCCTCCGCCGCGGGGAGATCGTGGCACTCGTGGGCGAGAACGGGTCAGGCAAGACCACCCTGTCGAAGGTGATGACCGGCCTGCTGCCGGCGACTGATGGCGAAGTCGTGTACGACGGGAGCTCTGCACTCGACGGCTCAGCCACGCAGATCCGCCGGTCCACTGCCATGGTGTTCCAGGACTTCATCCGCTATGAGCTGTCCGGGCGGGAGAACATCGGCCTTGGCGACGTCAGGCGACCGGCAGGTGAGGATGCGGTGGAGCTGGCCGCCCGCCGGGCTGGCGCCTTCGAGGCACTCGCGGACCTGCCTGGGGGGGTCGACACCGTGCTGTCCAAGGCCTTCGGTGAGGGGGTGGACCTGTCGACCGGCACCTGGCAGCGCATCGCCCTGGCGAGGGCGTTCTTCCGGGACGCCCCCTTCATGCTGCTGGACGAGCCCGCCGCGTCGTTGGACGCACGCGCCGAGCACGCCCTGTTCTCGACCCTGCGCGACCTCGCTGCGGGCAGGACCGTGCTCTTCGTCTCGCACCGCTTCGCGACGGTTCGGGATGCCGATCGCATCCTCGTGATGGACGAGGGGCGACTCATCGAGGAAGGGAACCACGACCAGCTGATGGCAGCCAACGGCCGGTACGCAGAGCTGTTCCGACTTCAGGCGGCTGCCTACAACCGCCCCGCCTCTGACGGATCCAGGTCGCCGATCGCGGCTACGACCGCCGCTGCCAGCGATGGCGACGGGGGCTGACCCCAGGGGACGTCGAGGACCGCGACGGGGACCAGGCTCGCGAGCTCGGTGAGCTTGGCCAGCTGGGTCCGATGCACGTCAACGTCGACCATTCCGGGGAACCGCGGGAACCGAAGCAGTGCGAGCAGGGCCTCGGCTCCCGACAATGCTCGCAGCGAGACTGCCTCGGCATCCGGCAGCAGCCGTGGGAGCACCACGGCGTCCAGCGGCGCCCGCTCCACCGCCGCCCAGCCTGGACTCAACGCCGTCCGTCCGTCGCTGGTTCGACGGCGCCGGGAGTGCTCGTACCCCTCGGCCAGACCGGCCGACGCGGGACGCAGCCGCAGCTCGGTCGTCCCGGCATAGCCGAACACGCGCTTGCCTTCGACCTCGTAGCGCAGCACGTCGTCGGTCATCAACCGGCCCCCTTGGCCGCAGACGAGTGCTGCCAGTGTCGACTTCCCCATCCCCGACCTGCCGACGAAGGCGACGCGGCGCTCGTCCATGTGCACAGCGCTGGCGTGCAGCACGCCTTCGCCTCGCAGCACGAGCACCAGGGCCGGGATGGCACCCTCGATCAAGATCGCGACAAGACCCGGGTCCGCCCCGGGGAGGAGGTTCACGACGGCGCGTCGGAGGGAGGCGTCGAGCGTGAAGTCGCAGAGCCCCCAGAAGCGCACCTGGCAGGAGCCGTCTTCCAGGATGGTGGCGCGATGGTAGGGGACCCCATCGAGGGTGAGGTCCAAGATCGTCCTGCCTCGGATCGCCCGCTGCTCCGCCAGCTCCGGTCCCCGAAGGACCGTCAGGTCGGGAGGTCCGAACGCGCCTCCCTCGTCACCGACACGACAGATCGGCAGGTCAGACGCGATCCCCAGCCCATACAAGCGCGTTCGGTGTCGAGGCACGCTCACGCGCCCTCCGTCCGACCTATCGGCCGGAAGGATGCCGACGCAGGGTCCAGAGACCGACCGTCCACGACAAGCCACGCATGCGCGGCAACCTGGCCCTCGAAGCGACGGACGCCGATGACGAGGCTCGGCTCGTGCGATCGCAGCAGTCGACCGCTGACCAGTGCAACACGTAGGCAGGAGTCGCCGAAGGGCCAGCGTCGCATCACCGCACGGGCAGTCTGGACCATCGCGACCGCGCGCGCCGAGATGCCTCCGGACGACGACTCCTCGAGCGTCGAGTGAACGAGCAGCAGCGGCGCACCCACGAAGCGAGCCAGGCGTGGCAGGGTGGTCGTGCGTAGGCCGATCTCCACCAGGACCGCCGCCACCGCTGCCGCCGCCAGGTCGTCGACACGGTGCCCGTGGAACCGCAGAGGCTGCCTCATGCGGAAGCCGAGGTTCGTGGATCCTGCGGCCTGCTGGCCAACCACGCAGCGTGCAAGGGGAGAAAGCTGAGCGCTGACGGGACGGGGGACAGCCACTCCGACCGCAGGGCCGAACCGTGCACGAGACCAGGATCCAGTCCTCCGCCGTGCCACTGGCGAGCGAAGGACCGTGCATGTGGACCGAAGTACGCCGTGTTGAAGAGGGCCTTCGACTGCCGGGAGAGCACGGGTTCGGGAAGCAGGTCACCGACGAGCGACCGGAGTGCGGTCGTACGGCCGCGCCAACCCCAAATACCGGCGAGATCGGCGAGAGCACCAACGACGTCATGGTTGAGCAACGGGTCGACGAGCATTGCGCCATGGCTGGCCGCCACGGACTGGCGCGTCCGGGTTGACACCCGGACGACCCTGCGGGCTGTCAGCCAGCCGATGGCCGAGGCCCGCGAGAACGGCTCCGACGCCAAGTCGGACGCCAGAGCACCCAGGTGGGTGCGCTTCGCGTCGGTCGTGAGCCATGGCTGGTGGTCCAGGTCGCCGAGCCGCTTCAGCATCATCGAACGACGCGCCGCCACCGGGGCGATCGACTCGATCAGCGCCGTGCCGTGCCCACGACCAGCCCATCGATGCTCCCGGACCAGCTCTCGGACTGGCCCGTTGCGGGTTGCGGACAACACCTCGTCCCCACCCTCGCCGGTCAGCAGCACTCGCCCCGCAGCCGCCGCGAAGAGCTGGGACTTCACATGGGCAGCAGGCGGCCACGCAAGACCGTGGTGCAGCAGGCTCTCCTGGGCCTGCGGTCCCAGAAGATCGCCGTCCTCCGCGATCCGGAGCCGACACCAGTCGTCAAGCCGCAGATGGCGTACCACCAGCTCCTGCCACTGGGTCTCCTCCGACGCCTGATCATCTTCGTACACCTCGGTGATCGGGACCGGGTCAGGCAGGCCGTGACGCCGGGCAACGTCAACGGCAAGCGCCAGAACAGCAGAGGAGTCTCGCCCACCCGAGAACGCCACCGTTGCACCCAGGACACTGTGCTCGAGCAAGAGGTCCTCGAGGGCTGCCCTGGGTGACCGACCCGAGCGCTCCCGAGCTGGGGCCTTCCCGAGGCCGGGAAGCCACGAGCAGGCGACCTCCAGCGGCGTCAACCGCTGAAGCTCGCCTGCTCGCACGTCATCTCCCCCGGTCGCCGGCGTCACTTCCCCCGGCACGACCGAACGAGGGCCGGCGTCAGGACCCGAACAGGTTTGGCCCGCCGTAGCCGGCGTCGGTGAGGATGGTGTTGAAGCTGTCCTGTCCCGTGGAGAACAAGTGCCCCAGGGTGAGGTCACGGACGCTTCCCACCTTCGTGATGGTCGGTGGCTCGTAGCCCATGCATCGACTCCTCTCGATTCGCGGACCCCGAGGATACTGCTCGACCACGTGCAGGTGATCCCCCGTTCGGACGATTCACTCGACGAGGAGACCCCGCCGGCGGAGGTCGTCGAGGAACAGTGAGACGTCGGCGGTGATCCGGGAGCTTCCCTGCTCCCCGAACTCGCAGACGAGGGCATCGACGAGCTCGGACAGTTCCCGGTCCTCGCGCATGAGCTCGAGCAAGATCGTCCCGGTCCTGTTCAGCGAGAAGTACCGAGACCCTGCGAGGTCAAGGACGACGGCCTCGCCGTCCAGCTCCTGCCAGGTGATCCGGTCAGAGTCGATCCGCATGAGCCCAGCGTGCTGCTTCGGTGCACGAGATGACATCATCCGTCGGGATCCGCAGGGATCGTCCGTTCGGCGCTCGCTGTCCTCGCCGAACGGGCGTCCGCCACGCTGTCCAGCGCGGCGGCCTTGGGCGCCGCCTAGAGTCCCGACACGCGCGGTGCGACGGATGGGAGTGGCCGGGATTGGCGAGCGACGGTCGAGACCGGTCCCGCTTGCTCGCGTGGCCCGCTGCCGCCTTGGTGCTGCTGCTCGTGCTGCTGGCGTTCGTCCGGTACTACCCGTTCGCCTGGGACCCGCCGCGCTTCGTCCAGAACGACGTCGTTCGCACCGGCGAGGGTTGGCTGCGCTTCGGTGAGCAGAACCGGGCCAGGACCGAGACCACACCGACGTGGGTCGAGACCGCCCGCACCGATGGCATGGACGTCCGACTGCAGGTTCGCCCGGCCGCGGACCAGACCGAGCCGGAGGCATCGATGATGATGCTGGCCAGCGACTACTGGCACCTGTCCTTCTCCTTGTCACAGCGCGGCTCGGACCTGTTCGTCTGGCTGCAACGACCCGGTGCGAGCATCAGCGGAAGCCCACCCTTCGTGGTCGACTCGGTCCTGCTCCCGGGGCGCTGGACCGACGTCCGGATGAGCGTCGGCGCTGAGCTGCGGATCATCGTCGACGGACGTCTCCGCCTGGCTGAGGCGCTGCCCCCTGACGCCTTGCAGGGCTGGGGCGATGGGCTGGTCGCGATGGGCGATGAGATCCGCGGCGGCGTGCCCTGGCAGGGCGAGATCCGCCGGGCCGAGGTTCGGGTCGGCCAGGAGTCCGTGGACTACGCGCAGGACGGCGCCCTGTCGATACCAACGAGGTACTTCTCGTTCCCCGATCACCTGGCGCCCAGCCCGCCGACGACACGGCTCGAGTGGGCGATCCTGCTCGCTCACCTGCTGTCCTTCGTGCTCCTTGGCTTCCTCCTCACCGTGGCGAGAAGGCCACCACCACGCGCCATGGTGACCGTGCCCCTCGCCGTGGGACTGGCCCTGCTGCTCGCCGCGGGCAAGCTCCTCTTCAACGGCAGGCATCTCTCAGCGGCAGATCTGGTGGTCCAAGGCCTCGGGGCGGCCCTTGGCGTCTGGCTCGGCGGACGATTCCTACGGGGCCGGGCCGAGACCTCCGGCACCGCGCACCACCATGGCCCCGAGCCGGCGTCCGACGGCAGCGAGACACGCTGACCGGGACGCGGACACCCCTCCTGAGCCAGGCAGCCGCATCGGAGGTCATCCGTTCGGCTGACCGGGACGGACCGAGCGACGGTGCTCCTGCGGGGAGCCCTTCCGTACCTTGATGAGCAGAGAGTGATCTCGCATCCGGGGCAACCCGGATGCTCCCAGCATTGGGGGAACTGCAGCCGTGACCGAAGGAGACTCCATGGCCACCGACGTCGTCGCAGATCCCGGCCACCGGGTTGTCGACGCCACGGACCATGAGCGTCTGGCCGAGCCACGGCACGGCGCGCTGCCCGGTGCCGACGCGATCGCCCGCCTTCGGCTCCGGCTGCAGGCGACAGACCTCCTCGCGATCGTCCTGGCACTGGTCACCACGCATGTCGTGCGCACACCGGTGGGTATCCCTGGCGGCATCGTCACCTCAGTGACCGCCGACATCGCGATCACCGTGGGGTGGCTGACCACCCTCCAGCTCGCCGACAGTTACGAGTACCGGTTCCTCGGCTCCGGCGTCACCGAGTACAAGCGCGTCCTGACCTCATCGCTCCAGTTCTTCGGCCTCCTGCTGGCAGGCGCCTACCTGCTGCGGGTCGAGTCGAGCCGGGCCTACATCCTGGTGGTCCTGCCGTTGGGGCTGCTGCTGCTGCTGGTCGGGCGCCAGATCAACCGATCGGCCCTGCTGCGCGGCCGGCGGCGGGGACAGTACCGATCCCGTGTCCTGGTCGTCGGCGACGCAGGGCCCGCATTCTCCGTGGCGGAGAACCTAGTCCGGGACGAGGCGAACGGCTACGACGTCGTCGGTCTGGCCGTGCCCGAGGGACCCGTCCACCGTTCGCTCAACTCGCCGTACCCGCTGACCAAGATCGACCGGGTCGTCGAGACCGTCGACACCGACAACGTCGACGTCGTGGCGATCGCTGCGTCCGAGCAGATGCACCACGAGGACCTCAACCGCCTGGCCTGGCAGCTGGAGGGCAAGGCTGTCGACCTGGTGATCTCCCCTGCGTTGCTCAACGTCGCCGGCCCGCGGATCCGGGTGCGTCCGGTCGGCGGAGCACCGCTGCTCTACATCGACGAGCCCAGGCTCTCCGGGCCGTCGCGACTGAGCAAGCGCGTCTTCGACATCGTGGGCTCGCTGACTGGCCTGCTCCTGATGGCCGTCCCGATGGCTGCCTGTGCGCTGGCCATCAAGGTCTCCAGCCCCGGGCCGGTCTTCTTCCGCCAGTGGCGGGTGGGCAAGGACGGGGAGATGTTCCGCATCTTCAAGCTCCGGACGATGGTCGTCGACGCCCACGAGCGCCAGGGCGAGTTCGCTGGGCTGAGCCACGCGAACGGGCTGCTCTGGAAAGCGGACAACGACCCTCGTATCACCCGAGTCGGAGCGTTTCTTCGCAAGACCTCGCTCGACGAGTTCCCTCAGCTGATCAACGTGCTGCGTGGCGAGATGTCCCTGGTGGGCCCCAGGCCGCTGGCCGTGGACCCGACGTCATTCGGGGACCACGAGCACCGTCGCCACCTCGTCCGACCCGGCATCACCGGGCTCTGGCAGGTGGAGGCACGGTCGGAGCAGAACTGGGAGGATGCCGTGCGCCTCGACCTCACCTACGTCGACAACTGGTCCATCCCGCTCGACTTCGCCATCCTCGCGCGTACGTCGGTCGCTGTCCTCCGCGGAGCCTAAGAGCAGGGCAACCAGGCCATACCCTCCGCGGTAGCATCCGGCATGCCGTCTGAGCAGGGCGTCGACGTCACCATCGTCGTCACGACGAAGAATCGCCCGCGGCTGCTGGAACGGGCGCTGGCCTCGGTCCTGACTTCGCCGAACCCCCGGCTCGAGGTCGTCGTGGTCGACGACGGCTCGGACCAGCCTCCAGCCCTCCCGGACGACACTCGCGTCCGCCTTCTTCGCCACGAGCTCTCGACCGGCGCGAACCAGGCCCGGAACGACGGCCTGGCGGCCGCGCAGGGGCGGTGGGTGTCCTTCCTGGACGACGACGACGAGCTCATCGTCGATGGGCTGGGGCGGGCGCTCCAGGTGTTGGGCGAGCACGGCGATGACGTCGCCGTGCTCGGGACGGTCCTCACCATCGACGAGCGAACCGGCGCGACCCACCGGCATGTGCCGATCTCGGTCGAGCGAGGCTCGGACTGGCTACGCGTCCCGCGCTTCTCCGGCCATCACGCCCACAACAGCCTGGTGGTCTCGACCGCACGCCTCCGTGAGCTCGGAGGCTTCAACCCGACCATCCGCTCCTGGACGCACGACGAGCTGTTCCTCCGACTCGTGAACGAGGTCGCCCTCGTCGCCATCGACGACGAGATGTACGTGATGTACGAGAATCCCGATCGCTCCTCGGTCCGCAAGCTCTACCTCGCCCGGGCCGAGGGCATCCTGACGACGCTTCACGTCCACGATGCCCTCCACGGCTCGGACGCCACCGTGAGTGCTGATCTCAACGCCGCCGCTGCGTGGCACTTCGCCATGGGGGGCGACTGGCACCGGGCGCGTCAGCACTTCTCGGTTGCTCTCCTCGCGCGCCCCACGCGGCGCCGGACCTGGGCCAGGATCGTCTACTCGATCGGCGGGGACCGAGCCTACGAGGCATCCCGCAAGGTCATCGCGAGGGTCCCGGCGCTCGCCACCAACAGGCCACCCGCCGCGCACGGGAACCGAGACCGCCACAGGCAGGTCTGACCACAGTCCCGAGCTCACCTGGGTTCCACTGCCGCACCTCCGCGGTCGAGGTCCCAGTCGAATCGTCGGGCAAGCAACGACTCGACCTCCGCGACGTGGGGCCGGTAGAACTCCGCAAGCTCGCGTCGGATCCCGGGGTCCATGGAGCTGCGTGGGATCTCGTTGTACCGATCGACCTTCGGCACCTCCGCCGAGACCCCCAAGAAGCGGAGCACCTGCGCCGTCAACGACGCCGGCGATCGGTAGAAGTCCTCGCTTCGCACGACAAGCAGGTCATCCGGGGGAAGCGCGCCGAGCCACCTCGAGAGCTGCGGCGCGTAGACGCCGCGGTCTCGGTACGAGAACCAGTCGAATGCCTGACCATAGTAGGCGGGATCGGCTGTCATCCGCTCGAGCTCGCCAGCGGTCCGACCCTCCTCGGCCTCCAGGGCGGCACCGAACGCCAGCGGCTCGACGCCTTCTTTGCGGCGCTCCTGGTAGTGAGAGTACGCCCGGTCGACCGGGTTGCGCAGAAGGACGACCCCCTTGACCCCGGGCAGCGCCTCGGCCACTCGCTCAGGGACGCGCGGGTCGTAGAGATACAGCGGGCTGGCCTCGCCGGCCAGCCTTGGCCCGTTGGACCACCGGGAGGTCAGCGCGCGAGTGGCGAGCAGCGGGAAGTAGGACCGGTAGTAGGCCGGGCCTCGCTGGTATCGCATCGTGAAGAAGTGCGAGCTCTTCAGCTTCTGCGGTCCCGGCCACAGGCGGAAGACGGCGGGGTGAGCGGCCAGTGCCCGCCAGAGGGTGGTGGTGCCCCCGCGCTTGGTCCCGAGCACGAGGAAGTCCGGCGGTGTGCGCCAACGTGCCGTGGCAACACCCAGGTTCCTGGCCTGCTCCTTGGTCGCGTCGCGGAGCCGACGCTGCAGCGTGGCGTGGTCCACGCTCATGAGGAGGCTGCCTCTGCCTTCGCGGGCGGAGCGGGTCGGCGGAGGATCCCTTCCAGGTGCAGGCGCCCACGCAGCCGGACGTAGGTGGGCGTGAGGACGACGACCACACCGATGACCGCGACGGCCAGGCCGGTCCAGGAGTCGCCGAACGCTGCGCGGCTCGTCCCGGCGATGACAGCGGTGACCGCGAGCACGATTCCGGCGACGACCCAGAAGGAGGAGCCGTGCGCCCGCACCCCCATCCCTCGGGTCTGCACGAGCCCGAGGGTGTTCTCCACCACCAGGGCCGCAACCCAGGCCACGGCCGCACCCGTCGCCCCGTAGGCGGGCACGAGGACCAGGTTGAGCGTGACGTTGACGGCCAGCGCACTCCAGACGTTGATGGCGAGCAGCCCGCTCCTGCCGCTCATGTTGATGATCATCCCGATGGCACCGGTGCCGACCGCGAACAACATGCCGGTCGAGACGATCGCCAACGGGACGGCACCGGCGCTGAAGCCGGGACCGAACACCGAGAGCAGCGTCTGACCGAACGTGGCCATGATCAGGTAGAGCGGCCAGGACAGCGCCACGGCCCAGACCGCGCTCATCTCGCCGAGCACCGACACGTCACCGATGGACCGACGGGCGAAAGCCTGGCTGACCTGCGGGCCGATGGCCAGACGCGTCGCCTCGAGTGCGATCCTCCCGGTCGTTGCGAAGCGCGAGGCAGCCGCGTAGACCCCGGCCACGGACGGTGAGGTGAGCGCTGCCACGATGACGACGTCGGACCAGGTCAGGACCTGCGAGCCCACACTGGCGAGCCAGCGCCGAAGCGAGTACCGCCAGAACCCGCGCACCGAGGTCGGCTCGCCGGCCGAAGGCGGCGAGGTGGCCACCACACGTCGCGCCCGGCTCCGAGCCGTGAGGGCCGCGACCAGTCCGACCGCCATGAGCGGCACGACCCAGCCCCATGCCACTGCCTCCACCGAGGCCGCAGTCGCGACCACCACGACGAGGACACCTGCCACTCGGGCGATGGGAAGGGAGACCTGCTGCAGGAGGACGAAGGGAAGAATGCCGCCCAGGGCACGTGTTGCCTGGACCGCAGCCAGTGTCGGGCCGCCGACGACGACGCCCAGGGCGAACGTGCGCACCATCGCGGTGGCATCCCCACCGGGGTCGCCGATCCAGGTCGCCACTGTCGGGGCCAACGTCCACAGCACCACGCCCAGGGCCAGCGACAGGAGCGCGATCGGCCCGAAGGCCCAGCGCATGACCCGTAGCGTGTCCCCCCCTCGCCCGAGCGTCCGTGCCCGCGGCAGCGCCCAGACCAGGCCAGTCTCGGCACCCATGGTCGACAAGAAGATGAGGATCGAGGTGATCGCGATCCCGGTGAAGACAAGGCCGGCCCCTTCCACCCCCAGCGCCCGCCCGATCAGCACGTTCAGCAGGAAGCCGGCCCCCGCCGCCACCACGGCTCCGGCTGCAGCAGCCGCGCTCGACCGAGCAGCCGTCGCCATCAGGTCCTTGCTCACCCGATCGCCTCGCAGACCACGGCCGCCAGCGGCTCCATGCCGCCGTCCCAGCTGAGGAACTCACGGCGGAGGCTGACCAGCCGCAGCATCCCGAGCGTGGTCACGGCTTCGGCTACCCCGGCCGGCACTCCCATGTCACGGAACTGCGCGAGCGCGGCCTGCCGACCCACCCGCACCGCGTCGTGGATCCCCCGGCCGGCGACGTGGGTGGCCACGAGGGCGTGCCAGTGCACGATGTCGATGCCGATGGCTGCCTCGCTGAGGGCATGCTCCCAGTCCCAGGCCCACAGGACCGATCCTTGCTTCGCCACGTTCCACGGGACCCAGTCACCGTGGCCGTAGCCGACGACCAACTCGCGCGCCCCATACCGATCTCCGAAGCGATCCACCGCCTCGGAGACGTCGCGGCGCCCGAGGACCTCGGTCGGGACGGTCTCAAGATAGCCACGAAGCAGCGAGTCGGCGGGCCTGGCGCCGTCGCCGCCTCGTTCGAGCTCAACCCGCACCAGCGGCGTCGGCGCCGCGCGTGATCGCCGGAATCGACGGGCCCTGTCCGGGATGGGGCTCACCACGATGATTCGGCGGTTCCGCCACGGGTAGTCCGCAAGGCAGGCAGGAACCTCGAGGCCAGGCGTCGGTTGTCCCCGCCAGTGCCGAAGCGCCTGAGCCTCGGCAGCAACTCGAGCCCTCGAGCCGACGTCCCAGCCAACCTTGCCGTAGCCGATCAGCGTTCCGTCCGGGCGCATGGCTGCGAAGGTCGGCTTCCAGTTCGGGGTGTACCCGCGCACCGAGAACGCAACCGAGCCGACAGGCTGTGCCAGGTGTTCTGCCAGGACCGCGTGGAAGGACTCCACCGCCTCGCGGCGATCGGTGAGCTTGACGTCGCTGCTCGGCCCACTGAGCCCGAGAGCACCGGCGAGAACCGCCAGCCTTGCGAAGCGACGAACGATCGCTTGCGGGCTGCTGCGCAGACGTCGTCCCGCAGTCAGGTAGGTCGCTGCCCCGGCGACATGGTCACGCGGCAGCAGGACTTGTGCTCGGTCTCGGTTCGGCAGCGCGAGGTACTCGGGGGTGTCGGTGGAAGGGCCCCTGGCTGACTCCTCGACGATGTCCTGGTCCCACACCGCGTCGACGAGCCGCGCGAGATGGTCGCGCTCGCCAGAGCCTGCCCTCGCGTCGGAGTCGCCGTCGCCCCGGACGCTCACGGGCTCGCCACCGGCGGATGGCTCTCGCCCAGTGGCCGGAGCGGCTTGCTGACCGACGCCGAGAAGTGCCCGGAGAGGCCGAACGCCACCAGCAGCTCGTCGACGAACGACAAGGCGTCAGGATCGGGTCTCGGGCGCCGCGACGCTGTTGGAGACCGCGTGACCGTCGTCCGTGACCGTCGCGCCAGCGCCGCCTCGACGTCGTCGTCCCACCGCTGTCCCACGTGCTCCAGGACCCGCCGGACCGCAGCTCGATCCTCCTGCAGCACCTCGTAGGACGCGACGAACAGGTTGGGAGCCTCCGTCGCCGCAAGCGGGACCCAGGTCTCGAACATCCACTGGGCGACCGCGCGACGCCAGGGGTCCCTCAGCGCCCGGACCGCCTCCACCGCGTCATCGGGCACGGCCCGCACCAGATGCTCGTCGTCGAGGTACCAGGCGAGCTGGTCAGGCCAACCGAGCGTGGTGCGGCTGTCGACCACTGCCACCGGGTGACGGACGACCAGGACGATGGGAACCTCCGGGAACCGTGCGGCCATCCACGGGACCAGGGCGTTGCCACGGACCTCCTTGATCAGGCGTCTGCGGGGCCGCCACGCGCGGTTCAGATGATCCGTCCACGGGTCTCGCAGGCGCCCCTCGACCAGCTCTCGAAACGCCCCCTCCCCGGCCACGTCGGCGCTGCTGCCGAGGGCCACGCTGGGGGTCTGCTTCAGGACGTCGAGCGAAGGCGTGACGCCGGGTCGCAGGGGCTCGAAGAGGATGCGATGGTCGCGGTGGCGGTCGAGGACCTCGCCGAGCCAGGTCGTACCCGAGCGGGCACTGCCGAGCAGCATCGACGTGGGGACCGACGGGCCGCCATGGTCACGAATAGCCTGCGACCTGGCACGCCACATCACCAAGACGGCCATCTGCCTGGCACGCTCGGGAAGTGAGCCCGTCCGCGGCTCGGAAGGCGTACCGGTTCGTACCGCCCTCACTGATCTGGCCCCCAGACGGAGTACCCGTGGGCGGAGAGCATCGGGGCACTCAGCGAGGACACCAAGAACCGCTGAGTGCGGGGGAGCCCGGCACGCCAGTCCTCGTCAGCCCGCAGCTGCAGGCGTCCGTTGGCGCGTCGCATGGGATTCCCACCAACCCCGTGGCTCTGCGTCAGCTCGACGGTGGTGTCGTCGACGAAGACGCTGTCGTCCCATGGCAGGTCAAGTCGCGCCATCACGTCCGCCAGCGTCCGACGTGGGTCGGCCGCGAAGTCCTCGTACCGAAGCAGCGCGTTGGGCTCGACCATCCGCCGCACGCGACGCGACGCGACCTGCATCGTCGTCCATCGCACCGCCGTCGCTCTCGTGGAGTGCACCGCCAGCCCAGTGTTCTCCTTCGACCAGGAGTAGGCAACGCCGCGAGCGTCCCGGACGAGGTGCAGCAGACGCAGGTCGATGCTCGCGCTCCCGGCGAGGGCGCCCGCGTGTGCCGGCCACTTGCTGGCGTCCAGCACCACTTGAGCGCCGGATACCTCGAGCACTGCAGCGTAGAGCGAGCGCATGGTACGGCGGTACTCCGCCTGCTTCCGACGATGCGCGGGCGTGCTCACGGTCGGCAGGAGCACGTCCCGGTTCCTAGCCACCTGCCGCTCCAGGCTGCGCACGTGGGCCGCGTGCTCGGTGGACCAGCCACCGAACGCCTGCTCACCGACCTGAGACCAGAACTGGCACTCTCGGAGGGGACGGCCGCAACCGCACGGTCGGTTGTTGTCCATCAGGTGCCGGAACACCTCGACCATCTCTCCGACGTTCACGACGCCCGGGATCGACCCGAGGATTCGCTCGATCAGTGTGCTGCCCGAGCGACCGGACCCGACGATTGCCAGGACGGTCGGGGCATCATCACTGCTCGTCTCGACGTCGGGGATGGGTGCTGGCTCGACCATCGGCCTACACCCCCCGCCCTCGCCGGTGCAGGGCTGCCTGGACCCTGTCGGCTGACGTCGCCCCACTGCCCACGGCAAGCGCCAGGTACGCCCGAGGCTCCGCGGGGTTTCGCCGCAGGGCCCTCAGTGCCGTCCGGGTCGCCTCGCGGCGCTCACCAGCAGCGGCTCGCGCGAACGCGATCTGGCCGAGCACACGAGCATGGCCGCCCCGGTCGGAGGCGAAGTCCGGGTGCTTGGCCAGCAGGTACTCCAGCGCATCAGCAATGGTGAGCCAACGGCTGAAGAAGTAGGACCCCCCACTCCATCGCACCTGCACGAGCGGGTCGCGCACCATGACCAGCTCACCCATGGTCGACAGCCGAAGGACGAGGTCGTAGTCCTCGGCGTAGGCGCCCGGTATCTGCTCGTCCCACCCACCGGCGTCGCGGACAGCTTGGGTCCGCATGAGGAACGTCGACGGATGGACCTCGGAGATTCTGTCGTGCAGCAGGTCTGCGTGGGTGACGGTCCCGAACCGCGCAGGTCGACGGGCCAGCTCCCCTTCTCGGCCGACGACGGTGATCCCCGACCCGACGAGCACGGTCCGCTCGGTGTCCGCGGCACGAGCAAGCTGACGTTCGAGCTTGTCCCGCTCCCAGACGTCGTCGTCGTCCAGGGTGGCCAACCACGCGGCCTGGGTCCGGGCGAGGCCGAGGTTGCGAGCGCCGGCGAGCCCCGGTGTACCTGTGTTTCGCAGGACCCGAACGTCTCGCCCTGGCGTGGCAGTCGCCGGCACCGCCGGCAACGGTCCCTCACCGTCCATCACCACGAGGAGCGAGATCCTCCCCGGGTAGGACTGCTCCAGCACGCTGGCGACCGCTTCGGCGAGCATCTCCGGGCGTCCGCCGAGCGTGCAGATCACCACGCCGACAACGGCGGGGTCGGCCATCTCAGGCTCGGCGTCCATACTCATGTCGCGTCCTTCCAGCCGGCCTCGAGTCGATGAGGCCCGGCGCGCCCCTGTGGTGCCCGGCTGCGGCAGCGCCGTGCTCAGCGCACGCTGATGCGTGCGGACTTCGCGGACAGCACCACGTTCGCTCCATCAGTCGTCCGCACCCGGTACTGGACGGTGGTGCCGGGGGCACCCGGGGCCTGGTCGACGACGCTCAGGGTGCGCCGGACCCACGGGACGTCTGGCTGGACGATCGTAGCGACCGGCGTCGCCTCACCGTCGCGCAGCACCTCGTAGGTGAGGACCTCGGTGTCACGGTCCAGGGCCGACGTGAAGCTCACCGTGACGTTCCCGTCCGCGTCGGCGACGGGCTTGGGGAAGGACTTCGTCGGCGCGTCACCGGTACCGGTGGTGTCGAACCGCATGAGACTGGACTGTGCGGTGCCGTTGGCCTTCAGCCACCCTCCCCCGACGAAGACCTGGTCGCCGTCGGTGGCCAGGGCTCGAACGTTGTTGAGGCTGCCCTTCACGGCCTTGTTGCCGTAGACCTGAGGGAAGAAGAACTGCATCCGGCCGTCGAGCGGGTCGTGGGCGAGCACGGCGCCGTAGAAGCGCGGCTTCAGCTCCGGGAAGCCACCAACGGCCGAGCAGTTGTGCGCGTGCGAACCTGTGAACAAGGTGCCCCGGAAGTGCAGGAGCGCGAACGTGTCCCCCAGGCATCGCTGGTTGTCCGCGCCCCACAGGATGGCACCGGTCGCGGCATCCATCGCCATGACGCCCTCGAGGCGGTTCGTCGTCCTGGTCTTGTCGTCCCGCCCGGCGATGTAGAGGACGCCGTCGTGCACCAGCGAGGTGACCACCTTCGACGCCGGCTGGATCGTCGGCACGACGAAGCCGGGCACGCTCTGGCCGGTCGCCGGGTCGAGCACGGCCAGCCCCACCTGAGCGACTCCGTTGACCTTGCCGAACATGCCGCCGACGTAGATCCGCTGCGGCGTGGCGGTGATGGCGTTCACCGAGGTGGCGTAGCCGGTGGAAGGCTCGGACAGACCAGGGGCGAACGCCAGCAGCCCGTCCGGGTCCACCGCCGCCACCCTGGACCGCGGCTCGCCGTCCACCTTCGTGAACGACCCACCGAGGTAGAGCGCGTCACCGACGGAGTCCAGCGCGCCCACGCTGCCGTTCACTCGAAAGTAGAAGTCCGAGCTCGGCAAGAGCTTGGGCTGCGCGGGGTCGGAGATGTCGAAGGCCGCCAGGTTGGGACGGTGGTACCCGTCGACGTGGGTGAACCGCCCGCCGACGTAGAGGGTCTGCCCGTCCGGGGAGACGTTCAGCGCGAAGACCTTCCCCGGTACACCGGAGTTCTTGCCCTGCTCGACGAACGGTCGCCACGTCGGCACGAACTCACCGGAAGCGGACTCGAAGGCGGCCAGGGCCGGCTGTGCGACCTCGGCCGGGTCGCCAGCGGGCACCCCCGGTGGGCGGACTGCGGAGAAGCTCCCGCCGGCGAACAGGACGCCGCTCTGCTCGGCCAGTGCCCACACCGTCGGGTCGGTCTGCCACATGGTCTCGACGTCGGCGTTCAGCGGGGCGGGTTCGAACTGCCCGGTCACCACCTCCGCAGAAGCCGGGGCCACCCCGAACGTCACCGCAACCATGGCGGCCGCCACGGCCGCGCGTCGAGCAAGTCCGGTCACCATCGTTGGTCTCCTCAGAAGGCCTCGGGCGCCGCGAGATCTCGCAGGCGCGTGCCGTGATCAAGGGTACGTGAGCCAGGACGTCCGCCTCGTCGACAGAAGGGTGGGCCGGTACCAGCGCCCAACCAGGTACACCGCCCAGGTACCTCGCGACGAGTCGACGAAGCCGCTGGTCCGTGCCTCGTTGGCGACGCCCAGACGGGCGACGACGTCGACCCGTGCCAAGTCCGGGCGGCCGGACGCCCGACGGGATCGAACCGATCCGGTGGATCTCGCACCGGCCGATCGGAGGATGCCGGACCTCGGTCGAGGCCCTGGCCAGGCAGTAGGCGCCGAATGCCCGCCAGGCTGGCTGACTGCCCGCGCCCGGGGACTCAGAGGGGGACCCCTGACGGTGGCATCATGCCTGCGTGTCCTCCTCCGCCATGCTCGAGGCCCAGACGCGGCCCACCCATGAGCCGGGTCGATCTGACGCGGTGACCATGGGGTGGCCACTGGTGCTCGCCATCGGCGCCTACCCCGTCTGGTGGCTCATCGGCCTTGAGCTCGTCGTGTGGCCGGTCGTCGCCGGGCTGCTGGTGCTCGAACTGATTCGCCGCCCCCAGCCGCTGCGGGCGCCTCGAGGGGTGATGCTGTGGGTCGCCTTCCTCATGTGGACCGTCGCCTCGGCCGTCCTGCTCTCCGGTGCGGACCGGGCTGCCGCCTGGCTGTATCGGACGAGCCACTACGCCGCGGTGCTCGTCATCGTCATCTTCGTCGCCAGCGTGTCCGCCAGAGCCCTGCCCACGCGGCGCCTGGCCATGGCGCTCCTGAGCCTGTACGCGGCCATCGTCATCGGGGGCTACCTCGGCATCGTCTTCACCGACATCCCCTTCCCGAGCGTGCTGAGCCTGGTGCTGCCAGGCAGTATCAAGGGGATCGGCCTGGTGGCCGAGTCCGTGAACCTCGAGTTCGGGAACACGGCCGACTTCCTGGGTGTCCGCCGGCCGAGCACGCTGTTCGCCTACACCAACGCGTGGGCCGCCGCGCTCGGCGTCACGACGCCGCTCGCCTTGTTCGCCTACCGCTTCCTGAGCACGACGCGGGCACGCGCGGCATTCTGGCTGCTCCTGGGGTCTTCGATCGTCCCGGTGATCGTGTCGGTGAACCGTGGGCTCTGGGTCAGCCTCATCGTCACGGGCGCTGCCGGCTTGGTGCTCCTGGCCGCGCGTGGGCACCTTGTTGCGGCGGTGCGCATCCTGCTCGCTGCCATCACGGCCGTGATGGTCGTCTGGGTGACGCCGCTTGGCGACTTCGTCCGGCGCCGGCTGTTCGAGACGCCGAACTTGTCCACCCGGGAGAGCCTGCTCGACGCCTCGCTCGCCCTCACCGCCAAGTCACCACTCGTGGGTTGGGGAGCCCCGGTGCGAGACGAGCTGGTCCAGGACAGCAACTCGTTGTCGGTCGGGACCCACGGCCAGCTGTGGACCCTGCTCGTCTCCCACGGCGCGATCGCCACCGCCTGCTACTTCGCGTTCTTCCTGGCCGCGCTCATCGCGACCCGGCGGGTCGGCCACGACGGGATGTGGCTTCAAGTGGCCGTCATCGTGATGCTCATCCAGTCGCCGTTCTACTCCTCGGTCCCCATGCCACTCGTGCTCGGTGGAGTTGCGGTGGGTCTGCTCACCCGTATGGCCAGCAGACCTCAGGGGCGAGGGGTGGTTCAGCCGTACGCGTAGGCACGAACCCAGTCGATCTCGAAGTCCACGACGTCCGGGGTGCGATTGTCCGGGGTCACGAACTTCCCGACGTTGCTCTGCAACCCGAGCCACATCGGCTCCTCAGGCACCCCGGACTCGACGACGGTCATGACGCTACCGTTCAGCGTGAACTCGAGCTTGCCTGGGGACCACCGGACGCCGACCACCTGCCACTGCGTGAAGTCGGCGCCATAGTCACGATGGATCATCTTCCGGTTCTCAGCCGTGCCGTGATGCACCGTGATGACGTTCTTCGTCCGGTCGTGGTTGGAGATCTCGAAGAAGTCCACCTCGGGTGGCCAGGGACCCGCACTGGGCCAGAGCAGCGCCACCCCCTTGATCCCGACGCCCTTGTCGATCCGTAGGCGGACCTCGTACTCGCCGTACTGCTGCGTGAGGGCTCGGGCCGAGGACACCCCGGCCGAGGTCCACTGGCCGGCAGCGTCGCGCTCGGTCCTCAGCACCAGGGCTCCGTCTCGAACCATGACGTTGGCTGCCCGGCGGATGCTGCCGCCCTTCGTGCCGTAGTACTTGCCCCACTTCGAGGCGTCCAGCTCGGTGCCGTTGAAGTCGTCGCTGAAGACAAGATCACTGGTCGTGCCCCCACCAGTCGTGCCCCCACCGGTCGACCCCTCCGGGGAGCCAGTCGACCCTCCCGGGGAGCTCGCGCCAGAGGTCGACGTCACGGCGATCGACTCGAGCTCCAACGCCACGGAGTCCGGCGTGGTCGAGGCAGGCTGGGCCTTCCAGCGGCCGAGCTCGACCGCCACGACCAGCTCCATGGGGCCGCCGAGCGTGTCGGCAGCCATGGTCCTCGGCGCACCCCCGTCCACCGAGTACGTGACCTCGCCCGGGCTTCGAGTCACCCTGACCTCACGCACCTCGGTGAAGTCCGCCGTCGACGAGAACCGGTCCAGCACAGCCGCGCCTTCACCCAGCACACCCGGGTAGCTCGCCGTCCGAGACCCGTTGGCCCGCAGATCGGCCAGGAACACACCGGCGTTGCCCTCGGTGATGACCTCTCCAGGAGCATGCAGACCGACAACCCCTCGGATCCCCAGTCCTGTGTCCATGCGCAGACGAACGGTGACCTCTGTCGCCGAGCCGTCGATGGCCAGAGCTGCGGAGCCGGTCGTCCACCCGGCAGGTGCACGTCGAGCGATCACGCGCAGCTTGCTGTCCTCCACGGTCACGTTCCCCACCCGGTTCAAGCCGGTCTGGTCGACGTGCCAGCGGGTCGTGTCCAACCCCTTGTTGAACCAGTCCCGGTAGACGCTCTCACCCGCCGAGGCGGGACCTACGACGAGCGTGAGGGCGAGCAGGCTGGTTGCCACGAGGGCAGCCGCCAGCCGCAAGAGGGTTGGCAGGGTGCGGTGTCGTTCGGTTCCACGCGACATGTGATCGGGGCCTTCGCATTCGCAGGGGCCCGGAGCGGCCGTGCACCGGACAAGCCTTGAGGACGTCGTTCGCGGCGAGACCTTAGCGAAGTCCCCCGGGCTGCGCGACCCGTCGGGTGGTGCTCGGCCTCACCTCATCCACGTTCGGAGCGAGCACCCCTCTAGGGGAACAGGCCGTACTTCCACGCCAACGGCGCGGTGACGGCGGTCACCATCCGACGGTCCCAGCGATCCATGTCCGAGCGCCACGCCTCGTCCGCGGCCACCCGGATGGGGCCGGCGTTGAAGCGGATCGGGTTGCCGGCCACGCTGTGCACCGGGCTACCCGTGGGCGCCGACCGGTGGGCTGCGCCGGTGGTCGGCAACGGCATGCCCAGGAAGTCCCGCACGTGACCGACAACCGTCCCGGGGTCTTGGACGAGGTCCTCGTAGAGCACTCGCAGGACGGGCGCCCGAGCAGCCACCAGTGAGAACAACGCGTTCTGGGCAACCCAACGACCGGAGATCCGAAGCGAGGAGGCCTGCGGCATCAACGCCTCCCCGCCGGCCTCAGGACGGACGACGACGCGGCTCCACGAGTGCGCGACGGCCTGTGGCGCGCGGACGAGATGGACGATGCGGAGGTCGATGCCCTCCGTCATCGCCAGGACCGCCGCCAGCGAGACGTGCTTGCTCGAGTCCAGGACCGTGACGGCTCCAGACTCCTCCAGGGCGGCCCGGTAGAGGCGGCGGTAGTGCTCGCCGTACCTAGCGATGCGCGAGGCGCGTCCCTCCCGGTGGTCAGCGGCCACGGTCAACGGGACGAACCGGGCTCGGTCCACGGAACGCTGCAGCGCCAGCACCCGGCTTGCCAGCTCCGGGTCCCAACCGCCGAAAGCCCGCTGGCCCACCGGGGACCAGAAGGAGCACTGGGCGAACCGTTCGCCGCAGGCGCATCGCTCGTCGTCCAGGATGCCGCGCTGCCAGAGGTGGACGGTCTCGCCCACGGAGCAGAAGTCACCACCCTGGGCGAGCAGCAGCTCCAGCAACGTCGAACCGCTGCGCGGGATCCCCCCGATGAAGGCGACCCTGGGCAGACCCTGTGCTCGATCGTGCTTCTGCTGCCCCAGCGCCTGCGAGGGGCCGTCCGTCATGGCGGACCGCCGCGACCCTCGAGGACCTGCTGGACCAGCCGGTCGAAGTAGCCGACGCTCTCCGCGACACGAGCGAGGTCATTCTCGCAGATGCTCTCGTCACGCCCAACGTTCAGGGCCTGGGCCAGCTCCCAGCGGAATGCCGACTCGTCCTGGGCGAGCCGGACCTCCCCGAGCTTGGCAAGGCGGGTCGAGAACCTCACCTGGTGGTCATCGACGTGCTCGCCGCGCTGCCGTTCCCGTGGGACCACTACCGGGACGTGGCCCGCCGCTCTGGCGTCCATGATCGAGCCCGGGCCTCCGTGCGTGACGACTGCGTCTGCCCTGGCCAGCATCGATCGCAACGCCTCCGGGCCGAGCATCACATGGGCCTCCACACCTTCGGGCGGCCTGGTGACACCGTGCTGGAGGACGACGTGGAGGTCGGGCTGCGACACCGCAAGTCGCCCGGCCCAGGACGCGAGGCGGTTGAAGTGGTGGTGATCCGTGCCCACGGTGGCCAGGACGAGCGTCACAGGAGCCTCCCCAGCATGACGCTGCCCGGCCACATGGCCTGCTGCTCGTCCCACTGCGTCAGGAACAGGTCGGTGGCGGGGCGGCAGAGACGCCCGGTGAGGGTCTTGCTGTCGACCCGGTCGTAGACCTCGATGAACACCGTCGCCGCTCCCCTTCTCCTCGCCTGCCAGAAGAAGGGGACCGCGACCCCGGCACCGGTACTCACCACGACGTCGGGCCGGAACTCGTCCAGGACCTTCCGGGCCAGGTTCGCGTTCCGAGCGAGGTTGCCGACGTTGCGGGTGGTCGGGTGGTGGGACCAGACGAGCTCCTCCCCGAGCAAGCGCTCCTCGACGTCGGCCGTCGGGGGAACCACCCAGAGTCGCTCGTGCCGCGACCACCAGGGGCGCAGGGCCAGAAGCTGCGTCAGGTGACCGCCTTGGCTCGAGACCAGCAGCGCCTTCATCGCTGCGCCGTCCGCTTGCTGCCGGGTCGGTCTCCGCCGGTCGGAGTCGCCACCTCGGCCAGGACGTCGGCGTCGAGCAGGACGACCCACGGCCGCGACCCGGCGTCGGTGACCGTTCGCACAAGCGAGCGCAACGTCGCCAGTTGAGACCGGCCGGGCTCGGCCAGGAGAAGGCAGGCCACCGTCGAGGGGGCCAGCGCCGGCAGCCACGGGTCTCGTCCCTCGGCCGCCGTCACGAGCACCAACGGGCGCGAGTCGGGACCGGCGTCGTGGTCGACCTGGCTCAGGTCCGTCGTGGTGACCACGTCCATGCCCTGGCGTTGCCCCGCTGCCGCCAGCTCGGCGGCGAACACCTGCCCGCCGGGGGTCCCCGACCCGAGCGTCACTCCATGCTCACGAACGCCTGGGAGGCCTTTCGTCCGGGCGATGAGTGCGGCGATCTCCTGCTCCACCAAGGAGCTGCCGGTCGTGAGGTCGACTGCGACATGGGCGCTGATGTCGTCGGGGACCTCGTGCTCATCCAACGCTCCGCCCTCGGTCCGGCGCACGAGGGCAAGCAGCATGCCGGCCAGGGCGCCGAGGATGAGCCCGATGAGGACCCAGGCCAGCGAACCGATCCCCTCCGGGCTGCTCGGCACCTGCGGGGATCCCAGCAGCCGATCCTGCGGCGGCGTGGCAGTCGCCAGCGCCGTGCGCTTGGCCTGGAGGTTCGTGACCTCGGCCAGCGCCAAGGAGCGTTCGGCCGCCGCAGTCTGCTGGCTGACCGTCCCTCTGGACGAGGCCGCCGCGCGTCTGGTGGCACGGGCGAGGTCGACCTGGGCTTCTTCGATCGCCGCGTCCAGCCTGCCGACCGCGTCCTCCACCGCAGCCTGGGCGGCTGAGGTCCGGTAGCCCATGTAGGCATCGGCCCAGGCCCGGACCTCCTCGGCCGCCAGCTCCCCCGAGCTCCCTTCGACGGTCAGGATGAGCGTGGTGGAGTCCGGTGGCGTCGCGACGGCGGCCCGCTGCCGGAAGCCACCCACGGTCTCGCTGCCTCCAGCGGTGGGCAGCATGGGTTCGATCACGGCAGCCGACAGCGCCACCTGACGCTCGGTCGCCGTGTTCACGTTCGTCGTGGTGAGGCCCTCGTTCCCGGCCACGTAGGACGGACCGACGGCGACGGTCGCATCAGCGGCGTAGTTCCCTGGGCTCTGCCCCGCCCACAGGCCACCGAGAACCCCACCGACGACGGCCGCGCCCAGGATCAGGGCCCAAGAGGCCCGCAGCCTGCGGCGAAGCGAGACGAGATCCACAGCGACTGACGGGTCGCTGCCAGTAGTGCTCACCAACTGCCTCTTCCTCCTGCATCGGCGTCCGGCCGCAGTGTCGCTGCCTCGCCAGGCGAGCCATCGACCACCCACGCGCTAGGGCGCACGCCCGTGGCTGGCGCCCGAACGTCCGCACATACGGTATCCGCCCCACCTGCCTGCAAAGACCCACACAACCCTGGGTCCGGGGCCAGGATGGGCCGAGAGGGCCAGCGTCTCCGAGCCACGGGTTCCCACGGACCGGCTCCCCGGGCCGACGCCGTCGGCTCCTTGTCTGTGCAGGTGAGGGCTGCGGACCCAGCCGCGACCCAAACCCTTGGGACCACCCCTTCAGCCCCCCAGCGCCTCCGGCCCGAGGTGCGCGCCATGCCCGGCGAGAGACTCGGCGAGACCTCATCGACCACCGTTCCGCCGAGTCGCCGATCGTTCGTTCGGGCGGTCTCCACCTCGTACAACCGGCGCCAGGGACAGCCGTCGCCAAATATGTTCTACCATTCAAGCGTCGCCGTTGGGGCGGAATCGCCCCGAGTTGGGGCAGGGGAAACTGGTTCGGACTCGGAGGCACTCAGTCATGTCGCTGTCGTGGAAGTCGGGCGCTGCGTCGCTGCTCGCTGTGGCGCTTGCGGCGTCCCTGGCGTTGGTGGCCCCGAGCGCCCAGGCCGCAGGGGGGACCAGTGGCCCCCTGGTCGCCGCAGCTGCCCCAGCCTCCAGCACGCCGCCGCGAGCCCCACTGAACGCGGGCGCCGTCAAGATGTGGCAGACCGACCCGACCGTCTGGGCCCTAGCGCTGGAGAAGAGCGTCCTGTACGCCGGGGGCGGGTTCTCCGCCGCTCGGCCGCCGGGAACCGCCCAGGGCAGCCGCAAGGAGGTCAAGCAGCCCGCACTGGCAGCCTTCAAGAAGAAGTCCGGCGCACTGCTGAAGTCCTGGCGGCCCAAGGTGGAGGCCGGTAGGGGGAGCGGCAAGGCCGGAGTTGTCTACGCCCTGGCGGTGTCGCCCGACGGGCGCCGCCTGTACGTCGGCGGACAGTTCACCCACATCAACGGCAAGCCGCGAAGCAACCTCGCTGCGTTCAACATCTCCAACCCGACGCGTCCCAAGCTGCTCGGCAACAAGAAGTTCCGCTACGACGTGAACGGCACCGTGAACGCCCTGGCGACGGCCGGCGAGACGGTCTACTTCGGCGGGACGTTCACCATGGTCAACCAGGCTGCCCGCTCCCGAGTCGCCGCCGTCGACCCCAACGGCCTCACCGGGTTCGCCCCTCAGCTCGCCAAGCCCTACGCGGGCTACGCCACGGCAGTCAGAAGCATCAGCGCGACCAGCCAGCGCGTGTACGTCGGGGGAATGTTCGGCACCGTCAACGGCTACGCACGCCCCGGCCTTGCGGTGCTGAACCCCAGCAACGGGAAGTTCGCCTCCGGGTTCACCGAGCCCGCGATCCAGCCTTCGTCAACGGTCACGACATCGATGCTGCACAAGGGAGTGCTGTACATCGCCGGACGGGACGACGTGCTCAAGAGCACCACTCGACTCGAGGGCGTCATGGCCATGAATGCCACGACCGGGGCCGTGCTCTGGGGGCGCGACGGCGAGCGTTGCCTCGGCGACTCCTTCGCCCTCGCCTACCTGCGGGGCAGCGTCTTCACGGGTTCTCACGCACACGACTGCAGCGCCATCGGAGGGCACCCGGAGCGCAAGCCGCGCTTCTACGCAGCCCTCATCGCCCAGCGACCCAGCGACGGCCGGGCGGAGTTCCTCTTCCCGCAGGTCGGCGGGGAGGCAAAGGTCCCGGGGAGCCAGAACAACGTGCGAGCGCTGGCCACTGACGGCAAGCAGCTGTTCGTCGGCGGGGGCTGGACGCGCGCGAACGGTGCCCAGCAGTCCAGCCTCATGCGATTCAACGCCGATGCCCCAGGTTCTCGGCCCGGCGCCTCCTTCCCGACGGCGCAGGCCAAGCGGAACGGCACGGTGAAGGTTCGCTTCTCCTCCGGTGTAGACCGGGACACGGCGAGGCTCAAGTACGAGCTGCTCCGCGTCGGCAAAAAGCGGCCCGTCGCCTCGGTGCGTCATAGCGAGGTCCCGTGGGCTCGGGTCGGGCGCGTCCTCGTGGATCGCAACCCTGGCCGTGAAGGAGCGATCGTGCGCTACAAGATCCGGACGATCGCCGGCGGTCAGCGCATTGTGTCGGGTCAGTCGTCGACCGTGAAGGTTCGGTGACCAGAGCCCGTCGTCGAGGCGCCTCCAGCCTTCCCGCAGCCAACCGCCGGTGAGGCCTGCCGGGCTCGCGCTCGCACTCGCGGTCGCGGTCGTCGCGGGGATCGCGGCGTGGGCGCTGCTGCCTCGCCCGGCCCCTTCCGAGTCGGCCCTGGGTTCGACCGGCACCGAGGTGTTGTCCGGACCGGTTCCCGTCCCCGTCGACGGTGCCTACTTCGGAACCCACTTCTCGAGGTCGACCTCCCGGGAGACGCTCCTGCTCGAGCTCGAGGCCGACATCGACCGACGGATGGCGATCGATCACGTCTACCACGGGTGGGACGCACCGTTCCCCAACGACTACGACCGGGCGACCATCAAGGAGGGCCGTCTGCTGTTCCTCAGCTGGTCCAGCCGCCGTCCCCCCCAACCGAACGCGCGCTGGTCGGACATCGCGGCGGGCCGCTACGACCGGCTCATCGACCAACGCGCTCGAGCGGTGGCCCGGCTCGACACCCCCGTCCTCCTCAGCTTCGACCACGAGCCCTTGGCGCAGGTTGGGACCGAGAGCTGGGACAGCGGCTCGGTCGAGGACTTCGTCGCCGCGTTCCGCCACGTCGTGGACCGGTTCGAACGCGCCGGCACCGACAACGTGGCCTGGGTGTGGACGTTGACCTCGTTCCAGTTCCGTACGGGCGATCCTGAGCGTCTGTACCCCGGCGACGACGTCGTGGACTGGGTCGGCGTCGACGGCTACGTGAACATCGGCTGTCCGTGGCTGGATGTGGGCTGGCGCACCTGGACGGAGGTCTTCGAGGCTCCGCACGACTTCGCCGCCGCAAAGGCCAAGCCCCTGGTGGTGGCCGAGTTCGGGCTGCGCGAGGACCCGGCGGATCCGACCCGGAAGCAGCAATGGTTTGTCGACAGCATCGAGGAGATCCGCGCCATGCCGTCGCTGAAGGCCGTGGTCTCGTTCAACAGCGAGGCGGACTGCTCGAGCTACGTGCTCAGCAGCCCGCAGGCGCGCGAGGGGTACGCCACGATGGGGGCCGACCCGTGGTTCTCGGCCACGCCGCCGAAGCCCGACCGGTCCCGCTGACGGGGAGCTCCCAGCCCGCTAGGCCGCGCAAGCGTGGAGCCACCACAGGCGCCGACCACTGACAGCGTCGGCGGGTCGTCGGCGAAGACCGCCGCCCCCGGCAGCCTGCTGCATGTGCGCAACTGCGTCCCGACAGCGAGGACGACGGTCTCCGGGTGCACGAGCCCTGCAGCGCAGGTTCCGCGTGAGCCAGGCAAGTCGCGGGACTGTCATCGCACTTATCGGCCCTCTTCGACAAGCCGAAGCCCGGGTCGAAGGGGTGCCTGGAGACGACCGCCGTCCACAGGACGTGCCCAACGCCCCTGGCCCGAGGACCGGCTCGGGCACACGCTCATGAGGAAAGGGGTGTGCGGTGCGGACCCGGCGTGGTGTCCTGGTGGCGGTCGTTGCGGCGATCGCGCTGGGGACGTTGGCCCCGTTGCCCCCCTCGGGCGATCGGCTGGTCGCAACCGCCCAGGGCACCACGGTGGCAGCGGTGGCCGAGCCTGAGGTGTACCTGGACCTCGTCCTGCCTGCCGGTTGGGGGGGACGCCGACATCACCAGACGGTGCGGGTCGGCGAGGACGTCGTCGTCCTGGCCGTGATCAGGAACGCCGGCCGGGGCACCGCCACCGACCTCACGCTGGTGCAGACGTTCCCCGAGACGGTCAACCTGCTGCACACGCCGTCGACGTGCTCGCCCACCCAGGGTCGCGGCGTGTCCGTCCGGTGCCCGCTGGGGGACCTCCCCGGGCGCAGCGAGCGGCAGGTGCGCCTTCGGCTCGAGCTCGTCTGGGACTGCACCGCCTGGGGTGAGCCGGGTGAGGAGGCCCTCGTTGGCACCCGAGGGCCCGACGTCCTCTGCGGGGGCGGCACCACGGGACCGATTCGTGGCCGCGGCGGGGCCGACGTCCTTCACAGCGTGGGACCGGGCGACCCCGTCAGCATCAGCAGCCAACGGCTCGTGGCCGTGCTCACCTACGAACCTCAGGACGGCGCGGACAGGGGATGGTGCCAGCTGATCGACCACGGCTCGCTCGGCAGCGGGATCCCGCTGCCACCCACGGACCTGCGTGGAGGGGCCGGGCCCGATGTGCTCCTCGGTGGGCCGAGCCGGTTCAGCGGGGATCGGCTCGAGGGCGGCTCGGGCCACGACTACCTCGACGGCGACGCCGGCCGAGACGTCCTGCTGGGTGGGCTCGGTCGAGACATGCTCCGCGGCGGCGACGACGGCGACCTGCTGCGCGGGGGCAAGGCGAGGGGATCGCGGACCGAAGCACCTCGGGACCACTGGAACCGGTTGCTCGGGGGCCGCGGCCGCGACGAGTGTGCGTTCGGCCCGCAGCGGGGTCCTGGGCGCACCGACTTCCGGGGTGCCCGCTGCGAGCTGCCGACGGCCGGTGCGGGCTGGCTCCACGGCGAGCAGCCACGGCTCGACCGAGGCCCCGGCGGCGTCGACAGCACCTGAGCTGACATCGTCGGGCTCGTGTCGGAGGTCGGTGGCAGTATTCGTACATGAGTTCGAAGGGCCCGGTCGCAGTGCTCGCCACCGCGGTGGCGCAGGCGCTGGACGAGCGGCTCGACCAGCTGGGTGCGGGTGAGCTCGGCGAACGGGTGGCTGAGCTGCATCGGGTCGCCCAGCAGGTCCAGGCGGCCGTGCTCGACAGCGTGGCAGAGCTGGACCGTCGCCACGGCTCCGAGCCGGCCGGTGAGCGCGCGACCCGCGACTGGGTGCACCGCCACACCGGGCTGCACGCGGCCGCAGTCGGGGAGACGATGCGGACCGCGCGGGCGCTGCGGGACCACCTCCCCGACACCCGCGCCGCCCTGCGGAGCGGACGCATCACCGCGAGGCACGCCAGCGCGATCGCGCGAGTGGCCGAGAAGGTGGGCGAGGGGGAGGCGGGCGCAGCAGAAGGCTTCCTCGTCGGGGTGGCCGAGCGGGGGGACCCCGCCGGGGTGCACCGGGCCGGGCAGCGCCTGTTCCAGTGGCTGCACCCCGCGGGCGCCGAGTCCGAGCTCGGCCGCCGGATCGAGCGGCGGCGGCTGGACCTACGCGTGGCCGAGGACGGCATGGGCTTCCTCGACGGCGTCCTCGACCCGGAGTCCACCGAGCTGGTCATGGCCGCGCTGATGCCGCTCATGTCGCCCGCCGGTCCCGACGACGAGCGCAAGGCGCCACAGCGTCGCCTGGACGCGCTCGCCGAGATGGCCAGGATCACCCTCGACTCCGGTCGGCTGGCTGGCTCGGGCGGCGAGCGCCCCCATGTGTCCGTGGTCGTCGACGAGGCGTCGCTTGCGGCAGCGTCCGCTGGCGCCGGCCTGTCGTGGAGCGGCGCGGAGCTGCCAGCCGAGCACGCACGCCGCTTGGTGTGCGACGCGACGCTCATCCCGATCGTGGCCAAGCGGCTGCGCGGCGCGACGTGGTTGCCCTTGCAGGTCGGGCGAGCAGCGCGCCTGGCCTCCCCCGCCCAGCTGCGCGCCCTGCGCCTTCGTGACGACGGCTGCATCTGGCCCGGCTGCGGCCGCCGCCCCGACTGGTGCGACGCCCACCACGTCCGGCACTGGGCCGACGGAGGGCCGACCGACCTGGCGAACCTCGTCCTGCTGTGTCGGCATCACCACCGACAGGTCCACCACGCCGACGTCCGGGTCCTCACCGACCCGCGGCGACCGGGGCTGTTCCGGCTGAGCCACCCGGACGGACGCGTCCTGCCGGCCCAGCACGCCGGAGACCGGGCGCCGCCTGATCGGCAGGCGCCGGCGGCGTGACCCCCATGCACGCAGATGCCTGCACCCTGATGGACGTCAGGGTCGCGCGGGAGGTGCGCCGGCGTGCACCGCGATCCAGTGCGTGCCGTGCTCAGTGGTGAGCACGCGATGCGGTGTCCCCGCCGGCAGCAGCACCCAGTCGCCTGCCGTGAGCCGCAGCTGCTCGCCGGACACCTCGAGCGTCGCGGCGCCGGCGACCACCAGCACCCACTCGTCCCACGCCTGCACCTGTTCACCGTGCTCGGGTGAGGCCGAGCTGACGATGTGCTCGACCCGGGTGTGCTCGACCCGGGTGTGCTCGACCCGGGTGTGCTCGACCCGGGTGTGCTCGACCCGGGTGTGCTCGACCCGGGTGTGCTCGACCCGGGTGTGCCGACCCGGGTGACCCCCAGGTCGGCCAGCGGGGTGAAGGTCTCCCCCACCAGCGGCACCGACGCGCGCAGCCTGCCCCGCCTCACCCGACGGGTCGGGTCCATGCCGGCCATGCTCCGAGCATGGCACCCGCTCCCGTGCCAGGATCAGCAAGACGACACAGCCAGGCCCACCGCCAGGCCCACAGGAGGACATGTGACCGACGGGCGCACCACCTACGTCCTGGTCGACGGGGAGAACATCGACGCGACCCTCGGCGTGAGCCTGCTGCGCCGCACCCCCAAGCCGCAGGAGCGCCCCCGCTGGGACCGGGTACTCGCCTACCTGGCCGAGCAGTGGGACCAGCCGGTGAAGGGGCTGTTCTTCCTCAACGCCCGCAACGGCTTCGAGAAGGCGATGCCGTTCGTCAGTGCGCTGCTGGCCATGGACTGGCGGCCCGTCCCGCTGAGCGGCCCGGCAGACGTGAAGGTGGTCGACGTGGCCATCGAGCGCACGATGCGGGCCATCGCCGGGTCCCCGCACGGCGACGTCGCCCTGGTCAGCCACGACGGCGACTTCCTCGAGCCGATGCAGGGCCTGGTCGAGGAAGGCCGTCGCCTCGCCGTCCTCGGCTTCCCCGAGTTCATGAACCTCGCCTTCGCCGAGATGGCCGGCGTCGAGGTCCTCGACCTCGAGCTCGACGTCCAGGCCTTCCTCGAGCCGCTGCCGCGGGTGCGGGTCATCCCGATCGAGGAATTCGACCCGCTGCGCTACCTGTAGGGCCCGAACCGGTGGCCCCGAGCCGCAACCCGGAGTAGAACCAGTCGGGTGCGGCAAGCCGCCTTCACCACGCCTCGGCTACTGGGCCACCACGGCAACGACGTCCGGCCCAGCAGCGACATCGGCAGCACGAACCAACGGCTCTGGCCCGGGGAGGCCGGCACGTCCGACCTGGACTACCTGCTGCGCCACTGCTCGGGGCTCATGCGCGGCCTCACCCTGTCCGGGTACCGCGTCGTGGAGGTCTTCGTCGAGGAGAACCCCATCTCGGCCAACGATCGTCTCCTCCTGGACACCGCGACCCTCGGCGTCGGCACCGTCCCCACCGCACCGGACGAGCTCGACGCCGCCCGCTCCGGCGGAGCCCCCCTCCTCGTCGGGCTCACCATCGACCCGCTGTGGCCGTTCGAGGACCCCGGGGGTCCACCGCTGGCGATCGAGCTGGACGACGCTGCGCTGTCCGGTGCGCCGGGCGCCGAGGGCGTCGTGTCGAGCCTGCACCCCGACCGGCGGGGATGGCTCGGCTTCAGCTGCGAGGACGCGACCCTGTGGCCGGCCGTCCAGAGCATCTCGCCCCGGGCCGAGGCGCTCGCCCGGGTCCTCGCCGACGCGCTGCAGGCGGCCTGGTTCCGCGACCCTGCCCCGCTGGGTCCCCCGGCCGGGCTCGGCTGGATGCTCGACACCAGGAACTGGTGGTACCCGCCGATGGGGCCGGACCCCCTCGACGAGGACGCCCGCCAGGTCGCGGCCGGGTTCGGCGCCGCCTCGCTCGCGCTCAGCACCGGGGATGCCGACCTCGCCGACTTCCTCACCGACCAGGTGGTCCGCACCCAGGACACCCACCTGCTCAACCAGGCCGGCAGCTTCGGCCGGCTCACCCGAGAATGGGCGTCCCAAACTCCCGACGGGGTGGTCGCCGCCTACCTCGCCCGGGTGAGCGGACTGGCCGACGGCACGCCCGAGGCCGCTCGGATCGCCGCCGAAGACCTGGACCGCCGCTACCTCTGGGTGGATGCCGCCTTCACCATGCTGCAGCACGGCGCGGCCGGCATCCTGCACCACCTGGTGCCAGGGCACCCGGAGACGGCCTCGTCGGTCGCCGGGGTGGGGGCGAGCACGCCGGAGTGGACCAGGCCCGCCCTCACCGGCCAGTGGGACGGCACCGACACGTTCGACACGATCATCCTCAACCAGGCCGGCACCCGGGTGTCCGGCTTCTGGCAGCGACGCGTCGGGAACCCGGGCCAGGGGCTGCACCGCTACACCCTCGACGGCACCATGACCGGCGGCGACCGCGACGGTGGCCCCTTGGTGTTCGACGTCAAGATCTGGGACCAGCCCGGCAACGACCCCCTGCTCAACGACGAGGATGAGCTCGGGCCACCCCGGGCCCTCGGCTCGCTCACCGTGGGCCAGCCGGCCGTCGGCCCGACCGAGCTCACCCTCGTGGCCGACGTCGACGGCGTGAGCACCCGTGAGCTCGCCCGTTCGCGACGGGGGCCCCAGGCGCACCACACCCGCTGGACCCTCACCGGGCTGCCGCGCCCGGTGCAGGACGCCCTGCGTGCCGAGCGCGACGCACCGCTGCACCTCGACGAGACCTCGGTGGTCACCTACCTGCTCGAGGCGGTGGTCCGATACGTCGACGCCTTCATCGCCGACGAGCCGACCGCCACCCAGCTGCTCACCCTCGTCGACGAGTTCTTCCAGGAGGTGCAGGCCCAGGCCGGCGCCTTCGTGCGCGACCCCGACCTCATGCCCACCGTGCGCCGGCTGCTGCTCGGCGTCCTCGGCTCGACCCGGGCGGTGGGCGGCGACAGCTACTGGGACCTGCTGCAGGCCATGCTCCGGCTCACGTTCTCCAGCGCGCCCTCGGAGTACCTGCAGGACGTGTTCGGCCTGCGCGTCGTGACCGACCCCGACGACGTGTTCCGCTACCGGTGGCGGCTCCGGGACATCCGGATGGGTGGCCTCGGGCTCGGGGTCTCGCGGACGAGCGGCACCGGCACCTTCGAGCTGCAGCGGGTCGACGACGACGGCAACCCCCTCGGCCCCGTCATCGCTCGCACCATCGACCTGCGGAACACCGACGTCGGCACGGTGCTCGAGCTCCCCTCCGGCCCGGAGGACGTCGCCTCGTTCGGGCCGGGCGACCTCACCGAGTGGAACACCTTCCTGCCCACCCACCGGGACATCACCACGGCGCTGGACGGGGCCGAGTTCTCGATGATGAGCTTCGGGGCGGAGTTCCTCGTCCTGGAGTCCAGCAGCACCGCCGAGGTGTGGCTGCAGCCGAGCGACGACCAGCCGCCGCTGAACGGGCGAGTCGAGGGCGAGCTGCTGAAGGTCATGGACCTGAACCCGTTCGCCGACGACGCCGCCATCGAGGACACCCTGGACCGCACGAAGCGAGGGAACGACCTTCGGAAGAAGGGCAAGGACGTCCTCGAGGAGCTGCTGAAGAACGGCGCCAAGGCCGGGGCCAAGAAGCTCCTGACGTCGGTGACGCTCAAGACCAGCTACCTCGAGGGGTGGCTGCGCACCGCCGAGGACGAGTCGAGGGCCCCCGACCCTGAGCCGGTCCCCGCCGACGCCTACGTCACCAGCGCGAACGCCTGGGCCCGCTTCGACACCGACGCCTACGAGCTCACCCCGGAGTTCCGCGACCGGGTGCGCAGCTTCGCCATGTGGAACCTGCCGCTGCTGACCCGGCTCGGTGACCTGCGGATCGAGGGCAACGCCAGCCCGTTGGCCAGCACCGAGGACTACAACGTGCGGCTCTCCCGAGACCGGGCCATGAGCGTGCTCACCGCACTGGTCGACGTCCTCGGGCCGCAGCTGGCCGTCCCCATCGGCTCGGTGACGATCCACGGGTACGGGAGCAGCCGGTCCACCGGTGCCCCGGACTCCGACGCCGAGTGGGACCGACGCGTGGACGTGGTCCTCGGCGGCCAGGTGAGGTTCCAGTCCTGATGATCACCCAGCTCGCTTCCGCCCTGCGTGCCGCGCTGCGGCCGCTGCAGGGGGCCTTGTCGGACCCCGCCCAGCTCGACCTGCTCCTCGGCTCTCTCGGCTGGTCGCTGCCCGAGGCACCCGAGGAGGCCGCCTGCGCGGCGCTGGAGGACCTGCTCGGGGTGAGCGAGGACCTGGCCACCCTGCTGGAGGCGGCCACCAGCCCCGACCTCGACGAGGTGGCAGGCGCGGTCGAGGCCGGGGCCCGGGTCGTGCGCCGCCTGGACGAGCTGCGCGCGCTGATCCTGGCCACGCCGGAGGAACGCGAGCAGGCCGTGACCGGCGTCCTGACCGCGATGCCACCCCCGCTGGACGACGCCGACGCCCTGGTGGCTGCCCTCGGGGACCTGCTGGACGGGCTGGTGTCCCAGTGGCTGGCCGACACCGCAGCTCCGCTGCACGGCCTGCTGCGCCTGCTGGGCGTGGTGAGCGGCTCGCCGGTGCAGCACCCACCCGAGCGGATCAGCTTCTCCGCCCTCACCGACCTCGTCGCCGAGCCCGCCGCCTGGATGGCCGAGGCCTACGGCTGGGGTGGGGCGCTGCACCTGGAGATGCTGGACACCGCGCTGCGCTCCATCGCCTCGCTGGGGCCCCAACCGCTGCAGGTCGAGCCGGTCGAGGAGGCGGTCGCCTCGGCCCACTGGCCGGCCGGGCAGGTCCCCCCGGCCGAGGTGCACCAGGTCGTGCTGCCGATCGTCGACGGGGTCGCCTTCCTGCTCGTCCCGGTGCTGCCGGACGCCGACGGCTGGCCCACCGCTGTGCTGCTCGCCCCCGTGGTGGACCCGGGGGTCGCGACGACGGCGACGGCCGGTGCGCCCGGCACCTCCGACGGCTGGACGGTCGCGGTGACGGCGACCGGCGAGACCGACGGCTCGGCGGGGTTGCTGCTGCGCCCCGGCTCGCCCGGACCGTCGGGGGTGGCGGGTGTCGTCGTCGAGCCGAGCCACGCCGCCGCGCCGACCGGCCCCCTGCCCGACCTCGCCGTCACTGTCGAGGTCAGCGCGCCGGAACGCACCTGGGCCCTCGGCGGCGAGGGCACCCGGCTGGAGGTCCGCGGCCTGGACGTGGCCCTAGGGATCCGCGGCACCCCCGAGGCGCCGCAGCCCTTCCTGCGGGTGGCCGCCGGCGACGGGCTGGCCCTCGTCCTGGCCGCACCAGACGGCTTCCTCCGCCTGCTCCTCGGTGACGGGCTGGAGCTCAGCGTCGACGGCGACCTCGAGGTCTCCCCCGACGGGCTGCGGGTGGCCGGGCAGGTCGGGCTCGCGGTCACCCTCGGGGTGCTCGAGCTCTCGCTGCAGGTCGGCACCGAGCCGGGCAGCCAGGAGCTGCGGCTGGAGGCGACCGTCTCGGTGGGCATCACCATCCCGCCGCTGTCCTTGTCGGTCGAGGGCGTCGGCCTGGCGCTGCTCGCCCGCCCGGCCCCGGACGGCGAGGGCACCCTCGGCCCGTTCGACCTCAGCCTGCAGCTGCTCCCGCCCAGTGCCGTGGCGCTGGCGGTGGAGTCCGACGCGGTTCAGGGTGCGGGCGTGCTCCTCGTCGAGGACACCCGCTACGTCGGGGGCCTGAGCCTGCAGGTGCTGAGCCTCGGCATCGACGCCTTCGCCATCATCGACACCGAGCTGCCCGGCCAGCCCGACGGCTTCGCCCTGCTCGCCACGCTCACCGCCCGGTTCCCCGGGATCCCCCTCGGGTTCGGGTTCACGCTCACCGGGCTGGGGGGTCTGCTCGCCCTCAACCGCGGCATCGACAGCAACGCCCTGGCCCTCGGCCTGCGCACCGGCGCTGCCGACGCCGTCCTCTTCCCAGACCTGGCCGCACTCGCGGGTGCGACCGCCGGCAACGGTGGCGTCGCCGACCTCGTCGAGGCGATGGATGCCTACTTCCCGCTCATGGCCGACAACCTCGTCGTCGGCCCGGTCCTCGAGCTGGGGTGGGGCACACCCACGGTGCTCACCGCGCAGCTCGGGGTCTTCCTCTCGCTGCCGCAGGGCGTGGTGGTCGTCCTCGGCTCCTTCACCGTCGACCTGCCCACCCCGGACGTGCCGCTGGTCAGCCTGCACCTCGACGTGATGGGCGCGGTCGACCTCGCGGCCGGCACCCTGCTCGTCACCGCCTCGCTCTACGACTCCTGGCTGCTGGGCTTCATCGAGCTCTCCGGGGATGCCGCGGCCTACCTCGCCACCCAGGGCACGCCCTACTTCCTGCTCTCCGTCGGTGGCTTCCACCCCGGCTTCTCCCCGCCCAGCAGCGCGCCAGCGGTGCTCGAGGAGCTGCGGCGCATCCGGGCCGACGTCCAGGTAGCCGTCGGCGTCAGCGCGAGCCTGCAGGCCTACCTCGCCGTCACCTCCAACACCGTCCAGGCCGGCGGGCGCTTCGAGCTCGAGGCCGCGACGAAGATCGCCGGCATCACGTTCACGGCGCGTGGCTGGTTCGGCTTCGACATCCTCGTCCAGTTCACGCCGTTCCTGCTCATCATCGACGCCGAGGCCGGCTGTGCGGTCATGGCGAAGAAGACCGAGCTGCTCGGCGTCGACGTCCGAGCCCACCTGGAGGGCCCGGAACCCTGGTTCGCCACCGCCACCGCGTCGTTCCGGATGCTCGGCTTCGACGTCAGCTTCGACGTCGAGGTGGGCAGCCGAGCCGCCCCCGAGGTGGCGCCGGTGGTCGACGTGCTGGCCCTCGTCGCCGCCGAGCTGGACTCACCGGCCGCCTGGAGCGCCGAGCAGGCCGCCACCGGCGACGGCCTGGTGCTGGCCGAGGAGGACCCGGCTGCCGCCGACCCAGCCGCCGACACAGCTGCCGACCCCGCCGGCCCGGTGCTGCTGCGCCCGCAGGACACCCTCGTCGTCCGGCAGTCCGTGGTGCCGTTCGACCAGCCGCTCGCCCGCCTCGGCGAGCTCGTCCCCGCCCAGTCGATGCTGCGGGTGACCCAGGTCGACCTCGTCCCCGGCGTCCAGCGCAGCGACGTCACCGACTGGTTCGCCCCCGCCCACTACGCGGTGATGAACGAGGCCGACCGGCTGGCCGCCCCCTCCTACGAGCTCATGCCTGCGGGCGTGCGCTTCGGGACCGAGCAGGTGGCCGTGCCGGAGGCCGAGGCCGTGGACGCGGTCGAGGGCTACGAGACGGCCGTCTGGGGCGAGGACGACACCGTCGAGACAGCCGAGGGCGCCGGCCTGGCCGGCGGCGCCCTCACCCCACTCGGCGTCCTCACGGTGCCGCGCACGCTGGACACCGTCCTGACCGGCTCGCCCGTGGTCGCCGCCACCCGGGCCACCCATCCGGTCGGGGTGAGCCTGCGATGAGCGCCCCGCTGTTCCTGCCCTGGCTGCGACGAGGCCTGGCCGCCGAGGTCGGCGCGACCGACTCCCGCCGTGGTCCGCTGGACGGGAGCACCGAGCTCACCGCCAGCATCACCGTGCTGGCCGACGACGGTGACCAGCACGTGGCCGAGCGCCCCGTCCACCTGTTCGGCCCCGGTGCGGTGGTGCAGCTCGAGCCCGGGCAGGTGGTGCAGCGCTGGCCCAGCCCCGGCAGCGTCGAGGCCGAGGCGGGCTTCTTCCCCTACGTCGAGCTGGCCGCGGCCGACCTGCCGTGGCGGCTCACCCCGGCCCAGCCGGACGCCGAGCAGGCGCTGCGGCCCTGGCTCGTGCTCGTCTGCGTGCGCGAGCAGCCGGCGATCCGCCTCGACGACGCCGCCCAGCCGCTGCCGGTGCTGCACGTGCCGGCCGAGCTGGTGGCCGACGAGCTGCCGGACCTCGACGAGTCCTGGGCCTGGGCCCACGTCCAGGCCCTCGTGCCCGCCGCCGAGCTCGCCACGCTCGGGGAGGCCTGGATGGCCGACCCAGGCCTGGCCGTGGCGCGCCTGCTCTGCCCCCGTCGGCTCGAGCCCGGCACCACCTACCGGTGCGCCCTGGTGCCGGCGTTCGTCGCAGACCCCGACGGCCGGCTCACCCCGGCGTGGGACACCGCGCAATCCGGCGGCAGCGACCTGGCGCTCGCGGTCTACGAGACCTGGACGTTCACCACCAGCCCAGCGCCCGGCAGCTTCGAGACGCTGGCACGACGCCTGGAGCCGGCGCTGGCGGACGACGTGGCTCGCATCGGGTACCACCCTGCGGTGATCGACGGCGAGCCGTCGGCAGAGGACGAGGCCACCTTCGACTACGCCGGCGCACTCGTCAGCCCCGGGAGCACGGGGGCGGGTCTGCCGCCGCAGGCGCGGGACGCCTGGCGCACCGCGCTGCGCACGCTGCTGGAGGACCGGCGGCTCTCGGTACCGCGCCAGGAGCCGGCCGACTACGACCCGGGCCGCGACGACCCGGTCGTGGGTCCCCCGGTGTACGGGTCGATCCACGCCGGGGTCGACGGGCTTCCCCCCACCCGGGACCCGGCGGCCGCCCCGAAGGGCTGGCTGGAGCAGGTGAACCTGCGGGTGGACCACCGCGCCGCCGCCGGGGTCGGGGCGCGCCTCATCCGTGAGCATGCCGAGGAGCTGCTGCAGGCAGCCTGGAACGCCGCAGCCGCCGGCGCGACCGCCGAGGAGACGAACCGAACCCAGCTCGCCGCCGCGGTCGGACGCTCCCACGCCCGCCGGCTGGCAACGCTCGACGACGGATCGCTGCTGCAGGTGAGCGTCGGGATGCACCCCGCCGTCCTGGGCAACGCCCCGGTGGCCGAGAGCGCGATGGCCCCGACCGGCCTGGTCTCCCCCGCCTTCGCCCGCGCCGCCCGCGCCGGCGGGGTGATCGGTCGGCGGGCCCGGCAGGCCGGCCAGGAACCCGGTGCCACGAGCGTGCTCGGCAACGCCGAGGAGATGCCGCTGGCCGCAGCCTCCGTCGACCCGTTCGTTGCTGCGTCGTCGTCCGCACCGGCCGCGGGCGGCGAGCCCCGGGTGGCGGAGTTCCGCACCGGCTTCGTCCCCACCGGCTGCGTGACCACCGAGACGCGCTACGTCATCAGCAGCAGCCCCCGCATCCCGACCCTGCCCGGCCGCCTCCTCCGAGCCCAGCGCCGCCCCGGCTTCGACCGGTTCGACCCGCGGCTCCCCGAGGACCCTCGGTTCCGCTTCGACAAGCCGTTGGTCGGGGACCCAGTGCCGGGTGAGGACCTGGTCGTCGTCCAGCCGCGGTCCACCGTCGTCCCCAGCGAGGCCGACGACCTCAGCGGCCTGGCCGAGCAGCTGCGCTCCGCGCTGGTACCCGACATCCCGGCACCGCTGGCCGCGCGACCGCTCTTCGACGCCCCGTTGCTCGACTGGCTCGTCCGAGGCTCCCCCGAGCTGGCGAGCCCCGGCCTGGACGACCTGACGAACAACCGCGTCGTCATGCTCGAGGTCAACGAGGCCTGGGTCGCCGCCTTCCTGGTGGCGGCCAACCACGAGTGGTCGCGCGAGGCGGTCTTCCACGAGTTCCCGACCGACCCACGCAGCACGGCGTTCACGACCCTCTTCCCCGGGATGGCGGTGCCGGAGATCCGGGACTGGGCAGCAGCCGACGCGCTGGGCGCCACGGTCGGCGGCGAGGGCACGAGCACCGTGCTCGTCGTGCGCGGCGACGTGGTACGGGCCTTCCCGGGGACGGAGTTCCTCCTCGTGGAGCGAGCCGCTGACGGTGCGGTGCTCGAGCCGGACGGGACGATGCCGGACGAGCGCGTGACGTGGCCGATCTTCGTCGTCGGCCTGGACCGCGAGACCATGCTGGTCGGCTTCGACGTCGACCCGGACGTGGTCCTCGGCCAGGACCGGCTCCTGGGCCTGCAGGAACCCATGACCGGGCCGCGGTTCGGCCTCGACGACGCGAGCCGCGGCGACTACGGCACCGCCCCGAACCGCTGGTCGAACCTGTCCTGGGGCCACGTCGTCGGCGGCCGTCGCGACCTCGACACGCTCTCCCACGCCCCCGTGGCCGCCCCCGGCTGGCTCGATGGGCTCGAGCTACCCGGCTTCGCGGGGCAGGGGCGGATGACGTGGGGGCGCAACAGCGCCCACCAGGCCGGCATCACCACCCAGCAGCCGTTCCGGCTGCTCGTCCCGGCACGACTGCTGCTGCCGCCCGCGGTGGCCCCGACGGAGCGCCCGAGATGAGTCCCGAGAGCAGCCGCAAGGTCCCCCGCGGACCGGACCTGGTGGCCGGCCTGAGCACCGAGCTACCGCTGGCCCTCTTCCCCGTCCGGCTGGCCACCCGGTTCCACCGCGGGGCCGGGGACCGCAAGCCGCCCACCGAGCTGTGGCTGCGAATCTTCCCGGACCTCGTCCACGCCGACGGCCATCGCCCGCGCCTGACCCGAGAGGAACGCGTGCTGGCGCGCACCTACTGGACCCGGCTGGGAAGGGTCGGGGGTGACCCGGCAGCCGCCGCGTCGGTGCACGCCTGGCTCGTGGGCCGACTCGGGGCCCCCCGTGCCGCCTGGGTGATCACCCAGACCGACCCGGACGCACCGACGCCCGATCGGGCGGACGCGGACCGTCAGGCCCACGCCCTGCGCGCGCGCCTGCTGCCGGACCGTTGGCGCGTCCGGCTGCGCAGCTCGGTGGAGTTCGAGACCAGTGCCTGGTCCTCGCCGGTGCGTCGCGACCTCGTGCTCGCCCCGAACCTCACCGAGGCGCTGGGCCCCGAAGGCAAGGGCCCCGAAGGCAAGGGCCCCCGAGACCAGGAACCCCGAGACCAGGAACCCGCGGGGTCCGGGACGGTCCCGGAGATCACCTCCGCTCGCGACCTGCTGCTCCAGCAGGGGATGGACTGGCTGGTGGACTTCCAGGCCGCTGTGGATGCCGGCATGGCGCTGCGTATCCGACTGCAGGGCCCGATGCAGTCGCTCATCACCGAGCTCCTGGTCGTCGGTGTCCGCGAGCAGCCGGCCAGCGCACCCCGCGAGGACACCACGGCCCAGGCCGACGACGCCGAGCTGGCCGACCTGCTGCAGGCGCATCGCTGGACCAACGCCGTCGAGGTGCTGCCGCAGGGCACGGCCACGAACACCACCGGCAGCCCCGGCAGCACCGGCAGCCCCGGCAGTTCTGAGTCTGGCTACCGGGCAGTCCCGGCCGACCTGGACGCCTACCTGACCCGGATGCGCACCACGCCGCAGGTGGAGCGGCCGACACTCGACCAGCCCGCTCGCCTCGGCACCGCCGCCGCCGCCGACGCGCTCGCGGTCGCCTTCGGCCTGGACGGAGCGACCGTCTTCGACCACGCCGAGCACGCCGAGGACCGCCACGGGCGCCTGGCACGGGCGATGAACCGCGTGCTGTGGCCGACCACCTGGGGGCTGACGCTCACCTCCCTGCTGGACCTGCGCGGCGGGCGGCCCGGGGCGGACGCCCTGCTCTCCGAGCGTGACCTGGACTGGGCTCGCGAGTGGTTCCACGACTGGGTCCGTGGACCGGGCTTCCTGCCGGCGTTCCGGGTCGGCAACCAGCCCTACGGGGTGCTCCCGGTCGCGCGGCGGCCCACCCACGGCGAGTCGGGCCAGGCCGTGCTCGGCAGCGCTCGACGCGGGCGGCTGGGCGAGCTGCTGCGCGACGAGACCGCCTGGCTGTCGGGGACCTACGCCGTGGCCTCCTACGCCTCGGCCACCGTCGAGGAGCCGCAGGAGGCCGAGACGCTGGCGCTGCGCACCGCCGACGTGCTCGGCGCCGTCCCGCATCCCCTGGCGTTCCGCCTGCGCCCGGCCGAGGACGCCTTCGACGACCTCGAGCGCCAGTGGCGGGACGGCGTGGCCACCCTGGAGGAGCTGCTCGGCGACACCTCCTACACGATGCTCCAGGAGTACGAGGGCGCCCGGATCGGCCAGGCCGACACCCGCTCGCGGCAGGAGGTGCTGGCCAGCGGCTCGATCACCGACCAGTCCCGAGACCTGTCCGGACTGCGAGACATCGCCCTGACCCGCCGCGACGACTTCCCGGTCCTGCAGCCCGAACGAGATGCGCTCACCCTCGTCGTCGAGCACCTCGACACCGTGCTGCGACCGCTGGTCGACGCCCACCGGGACCGCTCGGCGACCCGGCACCTCGACGACGGGTTCTCCGACGCCACGCTGCCCGACGCCACCGACCCCCCGCTCTGGTACCTCGTCTTCGGGGAGGACAACGTCACCACCGACAGCCCGGACGGCACCATCCCCCCGGTTCGGCTCGTGGCGGGCCCGGAGACCGACCGAGCAGCGGTCGAGGCCGGACTGCGCGAGCTGGCGGCCGACGCGCGGGCCGTCGCCGACGGGGGGCCGCGGCCGGCCTACGACGTCTCGAGACCCACCTCGCTGCTGCAGCAGCTGGTCCGGCACGCCATCGCCGTGGTCGGGGTCGAGCACGCCGGCGACGTCGCCGACGGGCTGGACCTCCTGGCCGACACCCCACCGGAGACCCTCGAGCTGCTCCTGCGCGAGACGCTCGGCCTGGCGACCCACCGCTACGACGCCTGGGCGAGCAGCCTCGCCCACCACCGCCTCGCCGAGCTGCGGGCCGCCAGCCCCACCGGCGTGCAGGTCGGCGGGTTCGGCTGGTTGGTCAACCTCGTCCCCGACGAGGTGGGCGACCCCGGCACGCTGGGCTTCGTGCACGCCCCGACCCTGGACCACGCGGCCACCGCAGCGGTCCTGCGCAGCTCGTGGCTCGCGGGCACCGACCTGTCCTCGGACCGAGTCCGCCGAGCGACCTGGCTGCTCGACGGGGTTCGCGACGGGGTGCCGCTCGGGGAGCTGCTCGGGGCACGGCTCGAGCGACGGCTGCACGAGGCTCACCTGGACGATCTCGTCGACGACATCCGCACCGCTGTCTCCGGCTCGTCCGCCGGCATCGTCGACGGGCTGCTCGCCCTCACCGACGCCAACCTCCGCCCCGCCCTGATGGCCATCGTGGACGCCCAGCCGGGCGAGCGGGCCGCGGCGCTGACCGAGGCGTTCGGCGAGTCCAACGCCGACCTCGACGCCACCGCCGACCTGCTCACCGCGCAGAGCGTGCACGCCCTCGTCACCGGCAACCTGGCCGAGGCCGCTGCGGCCCTGGCCGCCGCCACCACCGGCGGCGCCCCGCCGACGGCGCGCGTGCTGGACGTGCCCCGGGGCAGCACGCTCGTCACCCATCGGGTCGTGGCCATGCTGCCGGCGAATTCCCTCGACGCCGTCGGCACCGGCGACTCCGCACCGGGGGCACCGGGCGCACCCGGCTCCCTGCTGCGGGCGATCGAGCCGGCCCTGTGCCGCTGGCTGGACGACCTCGTCGAGGTCCCCGAGCACCTGCGCGAGCTGGGCTTGGGTGCCGCCGAGGTGGTGCTGCTCTCGAACCCCAGCGGTGAGCCGGCCGCCAGCCCGCTCTGGCGGCTGCTGCGAGCGCTCGGGGCATCCACCCGGGGGCTTGGCGACACCCTGGTGGTCACCGGTGCGCTGCGGGGCGTGATCGGCACCGCGCGTGCGCTGCGCCCCGCCGACCTCGGGCAGCTGGACCCGACCGGCTCGTCGAGCTCGGCCACCGGCCTGCACGCCTGGGACCCGGCGGACCTCGAGCAGCGGCGAGCCGAAGCGCTGACCCGGCTGGCCGGGCTCGCCGAGACGCCCCGGCGCGCTTTGCTGGACCTCCGCGGCCCCGAACCCCACATCGGTGACCTCGCGGTCCTGGACCTCAGCGACGGGCTCGCCGGCGTGCTCGGTGGCGACGCCGCCGCCCTGCAGCGCCGCGCACGTTCGGCCGCTCGTCGCCTGGAGCGGGCCACCCCCAAGCAGCTTCCGGCGCTGCTCGAGCAGCTGTGCTCCGGCTTCCCGGTGCTGCCTCGGATGCACCTCGCCCCAGCGCTGGCCACCAGCATCGGCGAGAGCCTGGGCCGGTCCGCCGCGCGCACCGGACCGGTCGGCGCCCTGCGATGGCTGCTGCAGGCGGGACTGGTGCACGAGGGCGCGGGTCGTCTCGCCGAGGCGCTCGACCTCGTCGAGGTGCTGCGCCCATCAGCCCCCTGCCGACCCCGCACGGCCCAGCTCCCGGACGCCGGCGGCGAGCCGTGGGTGGCCGTGGCCGCGCCGAGCGACCGCGAGGATCGTCAGTCCCGGCTCCACCTGCTCGACGTCGGCCCCGGTGCCCTCGGCGACGTCGAGACGAGCAGCGCCGACCGGCAGCTGAGCGGCCTCGTACTCGACACCTGGACCGAGCCGATCCCCGAGGCCACGGTCACCAGCGGCGTGGCCGTGCACTTCGACCGCCCGTCCAGCCAGGCCCCGCAGGCGGTGCTGCTCGCCTGCGGCCCACGAGAGGGTCCCTGGACCGAGGAGGAGCTCGACACGATCCTGAGCCAGACCCTCGAGCTGGCCCAGATCCGTGCCGTCGGGCCGCGCACCCTTGCCGGTCAGGGCCACGCGCTGCCGGCAGTGCTGCTGCCACCTGACGCCACGGTCGTGGTCGACGAGCCCGCGGCAACGGTGGCCGACCCGCCGGAGGGGGACACCGCGTGACGAAGACCCGCGGGAGCTGGCTCCGGGTGGAGTCCAGCACGATCGACCCGGACCTCACCGAGGGACTGGCGGCCCGGGTGGCCGACCCGCTGTGGCTGCTGGCCCGGCAGTGGCAGGCCGGGGAGTTCACCGGCGAGGACGCCGCCAACCCGCTGCTCGTGTCGATGAGCGCCCGGTCCGTGCACCTGGACCGCCTCACCCTGGCGGACGGGACGAGCCATGACCTGTCCCCGCACCAGGCTGCCGAGCCACTGGTGGAGCGAGAGTCCGTCCGGCGCGGCCCCGCGGCGCCGCGGCACAGCACCGACCTGGCCCGCCTCCTGGTGCGGGCGCTGCAGCATGCCGGGGACCAGGATGCCGGGGACCAGGACGCCGGGGACCAGGACGCCGGTCGCGTGGTCGCGGCCCTGCAGGCAGCCTTCCCGCCGACGGCCGGGGGCACCGCGGGTCCGGAGCCAGGGGTCCCCGACGAGCCGGGTCGTCGACGACTGCGGCTGCTGGCCTCGGCCGGCTTCGACGGGTCGGCGTTGCTCCGTCAGTGGCAGCGCGATCCGCGGGCGGCGCTCGCGGCGCTGACGGCCGCTGGGTTGCCCAGACGCCTCGCCGGCTCACCGGGCCTGCGGGCGCTGCTGCAGGCGTGGGCCGAGCAGTGCTCAGCGGCCTTCAGCGAGCCCGAGGACGCCCAACCCGAGGACGCCCAGCCCGGGGCCGGTCCGCCGACCCCCCCGGCGTGGCGGCGCTCCAGGCTGGAGTACTCCTGCTCGCTGCGCGCGCGCGTCGGGGCTCAGGGAGGCGACCTGGTCCTGGAGGCGCCGGAGTACCCCGGCGGCCGCTTGAGCTGGTGGTCCTTCGACCGCGTCGACGCGGCGGCGGACGAGCCCGCCGGGAAGGAGGCCGGGAAGGGCGGCCGCGACCGCGGCGACTCACCGCGCAGCAGCCGGGACGTCGAGGTCCTGCCGACACCGTTGCGCTTCCGCGGGATGCCGGCGGCGAGGTTCTGGGAGATGGAGGAGGCCGAGGTCTTCCTGGGTGGGCTGGCCACCGACGCGGCCGACCTGGCCCGAGCGGCACTGGCCACCTACGCGACGGTGTACGGCGACGACTGGCTGGTCGTCCCGTTGGTCCTCGAGGTCGGCACCCTCACGCAGGTCACGAGCCTGCAGATCCTGGACGACTTCGGCGGGCGCACCGAGGTCCCAGCGACCGCGACGCTCGACGGGCCTGGTCGAACGTTCCGGTTCTTCGAGTCCACCGGCGACCCCGGGCCGGAGCAGGACGGTGCGCCCGCGTTGTTCCTGGCGGCCACCGTGGAGGTCAGCGACGCGGGCCGCGCCTTGGAGGATGTCCGGTTCCACCGCGACGACGGGGCGAACCTCGCCTGGGCAGTGGAGACGCAGGTCGAGTCCGTCGCGGGCAACCCGATCGACCTCACCGGCCGAGGCACGCCAGCGCGGGGCCCGCGGGCCGCCGCCGAGCTGTCGGACGGCGGCGCGTGGGCGTTCCGCCCGGCCACCCAGGTCCCGTCGAGCTGGGTCCCGCTGCTGCCGGTACGCCTGATCGACGCCACCCCGGACGACGCCACCCCGGACGACGCCTCGATCGCATTCCAGCGCGGCCGGATGGCAGACGGGGCAGAGGCTGGGGCACGTGGCCGGGTGCTCGAGCCCCACCGCCGGCTGCTGCTGCGCGAGGAGGAGGTCCTGTCCACCGGGATCCGCGTGGTCCGCAGGTTCCAGTCCACGCGCGACACCGACGGGTCGCTGTCCACGTGGGTCGGGCGCCGCAAGGGTCCGGGTAGGCCACTCGGGGACAGCGGGCTGGTCTTCGACGAGATCGAGCCCGAGCCGTGAGCCGGCGGCGCCCCGTCCACAGCGGCTGATCGGCCAATTCCCATTTGTCGGACCGCCACCTACCCTGGTGACATGCGACGAGTCCTCCCAGCAGCGCTGCTCGCTGCCGTGACGCTCGTCGCGACGCTGCCGATCGCCCTTCCCGCGTCCGGCCAGGAACCGTCCCCGGCGGCCGGAGAGGCGCTGCGCGTCATCGTGGAGCTGGACACCGCGTGGCAGCCCGAGGGCGACCGGAACCCCGGCGGAGTCCTGCGTCAACGAGAGGCCATCGCCGAGGTGGGCCAGGAGGTGGCCGACGGGCTGCAGGACGGCGAGGTCGTCACCGAGTTCGAGACCCTGCCGTTCATCACCGTCGAGGCCACCCCGGAGGAGGTTCGAGCGCTGCTGGACGATCCGCAGGTGGCCTCGGTCCGCTACGACCGCCGGGTCCCGCCCGCCCTCCTCGAGGCCTCCGAGGCCGTCGGGGCCACGACGCTGCGGGCGGGAGGCCTCGATGGCAGCGGTGCCACCGTGGCCGTCGTGGACACCGGGGTCGACAGCGGCTCGCCCTTCCTGGCCGGCAAGGTGATCCGTGAGGCCTGCTTCGCCGACCCCGACGACGACGCGAGCACCCCCGAGGGGGACTGCCCCAACGGCCTGCTGTCGGAGGAGGGAGTCGGCTCCGCCGCACCATGCGCCTTCTCCGGCTGCGACCACGGCACGCTCGTGGCCGGCATCGTCGCCGGACGCAACGGCAGCGTCAACGGTTCGCCACAGCCGCTGCAGGGCATCGCCAACGGCGCCTCGATCGCCGCCTACCAGGTGTTCGGCCTCAACACCCCCGGCAACCCCAGCAGCGGCATCGGCGCCTGGGACACCGATGTGGTCAAGGCGATGGAGCACGCCTTCACCAACCGCGCCGCCTTCGCCGACCAGGGCGCCCCGCTGGTGGCCGTCAACCTCAGCCTCGGCGGGGGCTCGTTCAGCACCGCCTGCGACGTGCAGTTCCCGCTGTACGCCAACGCCACCCAGCAGCTGGGCTCGGTCGGCGTCGCCACGGTGGCGGCCGCCGGCAACGGCTCGCAGCGCGACGCCCTGATGGCACCCGCCTGCGTGTCGGAGGTGATCGCCGTCGGCTCCACGAGCCTGGAGGGCTCGAGCGAGACGGTGTCCTCGTTCAGCAGCGTCGACACGGGCCTGGACCTGCTGGCACCGGGAGAAGACCTGGCACTGCTGGGGCTCGACGGCGCCACGTCGAAGGACGAGCAGGGCACCTCCTTCGCCGCACCCCAGGTCGCGGCCGCGTTCGCGCTGCTCGCCGATGTCCAGCCCGACCCAGGACTGCCCGGTGATGCTGCCGACGACGTCGCCGCCCGGCTGGCGTTCCTGCTCGAGGCCGGCATCCCGGTGTCCGACACCAGGCCCAATGCTCAGACGCCCACGGTCACCACGCCCCGGCTGCTGCTGCCCGCCTGCCTCCTCGAGGGCGGCCCGGGTCAGTCCCCGCAGTGCCTGAGGGCACCGGCCAACGACAGCCTCGCCGCTGCCCGCGAGCTGACCGATGGCACCTGCTCGGCGGCGGACCCGTGCTTCACCTTCGGTGCCACGACCGAGGCGGGCGAGGCCGAGCACGTCTCCACCGGCGTCGGCCGAACCGTCTGGTTCTCCTGGACGGCGAGCAAGGACGGGCTCGCCTCCTTCGACACCGCCGGCAGCGACTTCAACACGGCACTGGCCGTCTACACCGGCACCGGCGTCGGCGACCTCGAGCTGGTCGGTCGGGACGACGACGGCGGCAGCGGACCGGACGAGAGCCGTGCCGTCCTGCGCAACCTCGCCGTGACGGCGGGCACCACCTACGCCCTCGCCGTCGACGGCTCGAGCAGCCAGGTCGTCGGGCCGGAGCCGGTCGCCGGCCAGGTACGCCTCGCCGTGCGGGACGGGGACCCAGACATCAGCGTGAGCGTGTCGGCGAGGACCACCACCGGGGAGAAGCTCAAGCGTCCGCGCCTCGGCGAGGAGTTCCGCTACCGAGTCAAGCTCGCCAGCACCGGCGGTGCCCCGGCGACCGACGTCACCCTGGAGGTCCCGATCAGCTCCAGCCACGTGCTGCTCGGTGCCCCTGCGGACTGCTCGGCGAAGCGGGGCCGCGGCGCCGACGCCACCTGCTCGTTCGGCACGCTGGCGCGCGGGGCCTCCCGCACGGTGAACCTCACGGTGGTCGGTGTGCAGGACTGCACCCTGTGGGGTGGGCCGGGCGACGACGTGCTCGCCGGCACCACGAACGACGACGTCATCTGCGGCGGTGGGGGCGCGGACGTGCTGCGGGGACGTGGTGGGCGGGACGTGCTGCTCGGCAACGCCAGCGGGGAGCCGCTGCGGCAGCGGGCCAGCGTCGCCTTCGGGCCCCTGCCGCGGTCGACCAAGGCCGAGCCGCTGGTCCTGAGGCTCGCCAACCCCGACGGCGCCGACCTGCTCGTGCTCGGCCGGGGAGCCGACGACGGCGACGGTGGGCGCGGGGACGACATCATCAAGGGCGGCCCGGGCACCGACGTGCTCGTCGGCAGCCAGGGCGAGGACGTGTGCAAGGCCGGCACGGGCGCCGCTGACTACCGGGACGCCAGCTGCGAACGGCCCAGCTCGGGCAAGGGCTGGAGCGGCCGAGCGACGCGGCCGAGCGTGCTGCTCTAGCGTCGCCCGTTCCTCGGTCGAGAACCCTCAGTCCCGGCCGGTCACCCGCTCGCACTCGGCCCACAGCGCGTCGCGCCGAGCCGGGGTGTCGCTGGCCGACGTCGTCGGCAGCTTGTGGATGGACCGAACGCGCCGGTCGTGCCAGAACTGCCCGTTGCCTCCCAAGGGTTCCCCTGGCGCGCTCCCGTCGTCGGCCGCGAGCCACACCATCGTGTCCGCGCCCTGCCCCGGCGTCCGCAGCAGCCGCCCGAGGACCCGGCGGAACGTGGGCAGCGAGGTGGCCACACCCGGGGTGTCCGCCCACCCGGGGTGCAGCGCGTGGAAGCGCACGGGCAGGTCCGGGTGCCGGCGCGCCCATTCCTCGTTCAGCGTCACCTGGGCGCGCTTGGCCAACGCGTACTGCTGCGTGCCGTCGTAGTCCGCCACCGACAGCTGCAGCCTCGCCGGGTCGGGAAGTCCCACCGCGTACATCCCGCCGGAGCTCATGGTGAGCACGCGCGAGGGCCGACCGCTCACCTCGGCCGCCGCCCGCAGCGCCGGCAGCAGGATCGACGTGAGCAGGAACGGGCCGAAGACCTGTGCCGCCACCGTCTGCTCGATCCCGTCCGGGGAGGTCCGCCGCTCGGCACTCAGCGCACCGGCGTTGTGGATCAGCACGTCGACCCGGGGCGCCCGTTCCAGCAGCTGCGCGCCGGCGCGACGCACCGCGTCCAGGTCCCCGACGTCGGCGGCCACCGATACCCGGGCCGAGTCACGCCCGACCGTGAGCACCTGTGCTCCGGAGGCGGCCAGCGTGCTCGAGGCGCTGAGCCCCAGCCCGGAGGTGGCCCCGGTGATGACGACCACTCGCCCCCGCAGGTCGTAGGACGACAACGCCTGCCACCCCTCGACGCGGGACCGCACGTCGTAGCCGACCCGGGTGAAGGACGGCCCGACCGGCACCTCGAGCGCGACGTCGACGACCCGAGCGGCGTGATCTGCCAGCCCGGCGATCACGCCACCGCCTTGACGACTCGGTCCAGCTCGCCGGGCGCCATCGAGGAGCCCTGCAGGGCGGCTCGCATCCCGGCCTCGGCCCGCCCACCGATCACCCTGAAGACCGGCCGCAGCGCCAGGTCCGCCGGGTTCAGGGGCCCCACCCGCAGCGGTGGCTTCAGCTGCAGGTCGGCGTCGTAGGTGACCACGCAGCCGCCCGCCACAGGCCGCACCGTGATCACGTCGACCGACCGCAGCAGCCGACCGTCGGCCACCAGGTGGACCTCGCGAGGCTCCACGTAGGTCGTCGTGACGTAGCGCAGCGTCGCGTCGAGGGAGAGTCGGTCCAGCGGGGTGCCGGTCGTGGCGACGTCCAGGTCGAAGGCGGCCCGCAGCCCGGGGCCGTGCCCGTCGACCTGCTCGACGGCGGACACCCCGGGGTCCCACTCGGCGTAGGTCCGCATGTCGGCCATGATCGCGAAGGCCTCGGCGGCCGGAAGCGGGCTGCGGATGCGTGCGACGTAGCGGGCCATGGCAGGACGGTATGCACCCGGACGGTCCAGCGCACGCTCAAGGGACGCAGCGTGCATGCATGCGGTAGCACCGCGCCTACGCTGGCCCGATGACGATCATCCTGTTCGGAGCGAGTGGCTTCACCGGAACCCTGACCGCTTCGGCGCTGGCCGAGCGGCTCCAGGCCGTCGCCGCGAGCGGTGACCCGGTCCCGGACGTCGTCCTGGCCGGGCGTTCGCGGGAGCGGCTGGAGGCCGTGCTGGCGAGCAGCGGGCTTGCTGCTGAGGCGTTGGACGCCGACGTCGCCGTCGCCGATGCCGCCGACGAGGCCTCGGTCGCCGCCCTCGTCGGCGCCGAGGACACCTTGCTCACGACCGTTGGTCCCTTCCTGCGCCATGGGCGACCGGCCGCACGCGCGGCCGCTGCCACCGGAGCCCGCTACCTGGACTCCACCGGCGAGCCACCGTTCGTGCGATGGCTGCAGGACGAGCTCCACGAGCAGGCCCGGAGCAGCGGCGCCCAGCTCCTGCCGGCCTTCGGCTACGACTACGTGCCGGGCCACCTGGCCGCGGGGCTCGCCCTCGCCGAGGCACCGGAAGCACTCGGCATCCGGATCGGCTACTTCGGCTTCGGTGGCGGCGTGAGCCGTGGCACCATGGCCTCGGCCGCCGGCGTCCTGGTCGCCCCAGGTTTCCGTTGGCACGGCGGACGGCTCGAGCCCGACAACGGCGGCGCCCGGGCCGCGGCGTTCCCGGTCGACGGCACCACGCTCAACGGCCTGAGCATCGCGGGCAGCGAGCACCTCTTCCTGCCACGCACCCACCCACAGCTGGCCGACGTCGACGTCTACCTGGGGTGGCTCCTCGGGCGCTACGCCCCGCTGCTGGCCCGTACGAGCCCGCTGCTCACCGCGGCGTTGCAGCTCCCAGGCGCGCGAGACCTCATCGAGGCCGGGGTCGCTGCTCTGGTGGATCGTCTGCCGGTCCCCGACGGCCCGTCCGCCGAGGAACGCGTCAGCGCCCGTTGTGTGGTCCTCGCCCAGGCGCTGGACGACGCCGGAGACGTCCTGCACGAGGTGGCGGTGACGGGCCCGGACCCCTACGAGCTGACCGCAGCCTTGCTGGCCGAGGCTGCGCTCGCGCCCCGCGACGTGCCCGGCCAGGACCCCGTCACCGGCGTCGTGGGTCCGTTGGAGGCGTTCGGGCTCCCCGGGTTGACGGCCCTGGCCGCGCGCTGCGGCCTGGCTCGCTGAGCCAGCGGGCCGGGATCTGCCAGACTCCCACGTCGTGACCGAACCCGGCATGAGCAGCGCCATCGACCACTGGCCCCACGTCCATCCAGACGCCCGGACGATCGGGGACGCCGAGCTCCTGATCCTGGGTGCCCTCCCGGACGCACCACTGTCGGTGGAGGTCCCCGCGGACGTGGCCGACCGGGTGGCGGTCCGCGGCGGGGTGCTCATCGTCGACGAGGAGGGCGCCCCCGTGGCAGCCCTGCCGGCGCCGGAGCGCGAGCCCTTCGGCGACGGCCTCGTCCGACTCACCGGCCTGCCCGAGGCCGTGGGTCACGTCGCGACCGGGGCCTTCCGCCACCTCTCTCTCGCACCGGCCGAGCTGGAAGTCCCGCAGGGGGAGCGGATGGCTGTCCTGCTGGACCGTCCGCTGCTCGCGCCCGAGGTGGCCGCCCTGGCCGAGGTCGGCGTCGGCGCCGAAGTGCTCCTGCTGGTCCGCACGCTGGACGCCCAGCTGCCGGCCGACGTCCTGCTCCGCGCCACGCTGGCCGCCGCGGAGCAGGTGCTGGCCGCCCAGGTCGTCGCTGTGCCGTTCGCTCGGCGGGAGACGGACGCACTCGATTCGGCCGCGGCGGCCGCCATCGTCGAGGCCTACGGGGCCGCCCAGGTGGACGTCCTGGAGCCGGCGGAGGCCTGGGACGATGTCCGCGCCGCGCTGGACGTCGACGACGAGGCCACCCTCGCCGAGGCTCTCGACCCGGCGAGCCTGGCCGTGCTGCGGCAGTGGCGCCCCCGACGCAGCCGGCGGGGGCTGACCGTCTTCTTCACCGGGTTGTCCGGCTCGGGGAAGTCGACCGTCGCCCGGGCTCTCATCGATCGGCTGCACGAGACCGAGCGCACCATCACCGTGCTGGACGGCGATGCCGCGCGTCGGATGCTCTCGGCCGGGCTGAGCTTCAGCCGAGCCGATCGCGACCTCAACATCCGCCGGATCGGCTGGGTGGCGGCCGAGGTGACCCGCCACGGCGGTGTTGCCGTGTGTGCGCCGATCGCGCCGTTCGCCGAGACCCGCGCCGAGGTCCGCCGGATGGTGCAGGCCACCGGCGACCTCGTCCTCGTCTGGGTCTCCACCCCGCTGCAGGAGTGCGAGCGTCGGGACCGCAAGGGCCTGTACGCCAAGGCCCGTCGTGGCGAGATCCCCGACTTCACCGGCATCTCCAGCCCCTACGAGGAGCCGGAGGACGCCGACGTGGTCATCGACACCACCGACGTGTCCATCACCGAGGCCGTCGACGTGGTGTGGCGCTACCTGCACGACGGTGGCTGGCTGACCTGAGCCGATGCACTGGTCGTGCCGGCACCGGGGCAGCACGAACATGCGCGAGGCCCCGATCGCGTCCCGGGAAGTCCCAGGACCCGTTCGGGGCCTCGCTGGTGCAGTCGTGCGACGCGAACGTCAGACGGCGCGGACCTGGTCGGCCTGCAGCCCCTTCGGTCCTTGGACGAGTTCGAACTCGACCGCCGCACCTTCTTCGAGGCTGCGGTATCCCGAGCCCTGGATGGCCGAGAAATGGACGAAGACGTCCGGGCCGTCCGGGCGCTCGATGAACCCGTAACCCTTCTCGGCGTTGAACCACTTGACGGTGCCGTTGGCCACCTACTTGCTCCCTGCTGTGTGTCGAGGCTCAGCGATAGCCACGCACGAAGTTGGTGGGCACCGAAGAGCGATTTCCGGGGAGAGAGTAGCCGATCCTGGGCGAAGTCGCCTCATCCGGCACCGGAAGGGCGGCACCGAGCCGTCCGGGCACCCGCCTCAGGCCGCACCTCGGCACGCCGCCACGATCGTCTCGGCCAGCTCCGGGCGAGCGATGATGAGGTCCGGCAGCGACGGATCGGGCCGGTTGTAGACCAGCGGCGAGCCGTCCAACCGGCTGGTGAAGATGCCCGCCGCCCGAGCGACGGCGACCGGCGCGGCCGAGTCCCACTCGTACTGGCCGCCGGCATGGACGTAGGCGTCCACCTCGCCCAGCACGACGGCCGAGCACTTGTAGCCGGCCGAGCCCATCGGGACCAGCTCGGCCTGCTGACCCTCGGCTGCCAACGCCTCGACCACCGTCTGGACGACCGCCGGCGGCCTCGACCGGCTCACCGCGATCCGCACCGGGGCGTCGGTCTTGCGGGCAGGCACGCGCGGGGTGGCGGCGGTGCTCAACGTGATGCCGCGTCCCGGGAGTCCCACCGCGCCTTCGGCCAGCTCGCCGTCGACCCACAGCGCCACGTGCACGGCCCAGTCGTGGCGGTGCTCGGAGAACTCCCGCGTGCCGTCCAGCGGGTCGATGATCCAGACCCGCGACGCCGACAGCCTGGCGGGCGAGTCCGCAGCCTCCTCCGAGAGCACCGCATCGTCGGGGCGGGCCGCGCTCAGCGCGGCTGCCAGGTACTCCTGAGCCGCGGCGTCCCCGGCGTCCTTGAGCGCCCTGCCCTCCAGCGGCGGCTGCGCCCCGGGAGCCGCGTCACGGACGGCAAGGAGGCGAGCCCCTGCGGCCTCGGCCAGCGCGACCGCCAGGGCTGCGTCGTCCAGCCCGGCCAGCCCGCCCGTCGCCTCCAGCGCCGTCACTCCGCCTCGACCACCATGCCAGCACCCACGGTGAAGTTCGTCGCCTCGTCCACCAGGATGAAGCCACCCGTCAGCCGGTTGCGGCGGTACTCGTCGACGAACAACGGCTGCGTGGTACGCAGGCGTACCCGGCCGATGTCGTTCAGCCGCAGCTCCTGGGCGTGCTCGTCGCGGTGCAGGGTGTTCACGTCGAGGCGGTAGTGCAGGTCCTTCACCATGACGCGCGCCGTGCGGGTGGTGTGCTTGATCGCGAGCTTGCGCCCGGCCCGCAGCGCCTGCCGCTCGTCCATCCAGGCCACCATCGCCTCGAGGTCCTGCGAGACGTGCGGCTTGTTGTGCGGACGACAGATGAGGTCACCCCGGGAGATGTCGATCTCGTCGGCCAGCCGCACGGTCACCGCCATCGGCGGGAAGGCCTCCTGGACGGGCCCGTCGGCGGTGTCGATCGACAGGATCGTGGAGGTGAAGCCGCTCGGCAGCACCATGATCTCGTCGCCCGTCTTCAGGACGCCGCCGGCCACCGTGCCGGCGTAGCCGCGGTAGTCGGTGGTCTTCTTCGACTGCGGGCGGATGACGTACTGCACCGGGAAGCGCGCGTCGACCATGTTGCGGTCGCTGGCGACGTGGACGTGCTCGAGGTGGTGCAGCAACGAGGCACCGTCGTACCAGGGCATCTGCTCGGAGCGGGTGACGACGTTGTCGCCGTGCAGCGCCGAGATCGGGATGACGGTGAGGTCGGGGATGTCGAGCTTGGTGGCGAAGGAGATGAACTCCGCATGGATGCGCTCGTACACCTCCTGGTCGTAGTCGACCAGGTCCATCTTGTTGATGGCGAGCACGAGGTGCGGCACCCGCAGCAGCGAGGTGATGAAGGCGTGCCGCCGGCTCTGCTCGACCATGCCCTTGCGGGCGTCGACCAGCACGATCGCCAGGTCGGCCGTCGAGGCCCCGGTCACCATGTTGCGGGTGTACTGGATGTGCCCGGGGGTGTCGGCGATGATGAACTTGCGCTTGGGGGTGGCGAAGTAGCGGTAGGCGACGTCGATCGTGATGCCCTGCTCGCGCTCGGAGCGCAGGCCGTCGGTCAGCAACGCCAGGTTCGTGTACTCGTCACCGGCCTTCTTGCTGGCCGCCTCGACGCTCTCCAGCTGGTCCTCGAAGATGGACTTGGAGTCGAACAGCAGCCGCCCGATGAGCGTGCTCTTGCCGTCGTCCACCGACCCAGCGGTGGCAAATCGCAGCATGTCCACGGTTAGAAGTACCCCTCCCGCTTGCGGTCTTCCATGGCCGCTTCGCTGAACTTGTCGTCGCCCCGGGTGGCACCGCGCTCGGTGAGCCTGGTGGCTGCGACCTCTTCGATGATGGCCTCGACGGTGGCGGCCTCGGATCGCACCGCCGCTGTCAGGGTGGCATCGCCCACGGTGCGGTAGCGCACCGTCTCGGTGAGCACCGGCTCGCCGTCCTTGGCCTGGATGAACTCGTTGACCGCGTACAGCATCGAGCCGCGGTCGACGACGTCGCGCTCGTGGGCGAAGTAGATCGACGGGATCTCGATGCCCTCGTGGCCGATGTAGGCCCACACGTCCAGCTCGGTCCAGTTCGACAGCGGGAACACCCGCATGTGCTCACCGGCGTGCGTGCGAGCGTTGTAGAGGTTCCACAGCTCAGGGCGCTGGTTCTTCGGGTCCCACTGGCCGAAGTCGTCCCGGAAGGAGAACACGCGCTCCTTGGCCCGGGCCTTCTCCTCGTCGCGGCGGGCCCCACCGAAGGCCGCGGAGTACCCGCCCTGCTCGATGGCCTCCAGCAGGACCGGTGTCTGGGCCCGGTTCCGCGACCCGTCGGGCTCCTCGTGCACCAGACCACGCTCGATCGCCTCGGCCACGCTGGCCACCACCAGGTCGACGCCGAGCTCGGACACCCGCCGGTCGCGGAACTCGATCACCTCGGGGAAGTTGTGACCGGTGTCGACGTGCAGCACCGGGAACGGGATGCGCGCCGGCGCGAACGCCTTCTCGGCCAGGCGCAGCATCACGATCGAGTCCTTGCCGCCGGAGAACATCAGCACCGGCCGCTCGGACTCGGCGACGACTTCACGCATGATGAAGATGGATTCGGCCTCGAGCTCGTCGAGCTGGCTCAGCCGGTAGTCAGGGTGCGTCATGAGCACGGATGACACCTCGATCGGGAACAGGGTTCGGCACAGGGTAGTGCCCGAAGGTGATCGTCCCGAAACACCGGACCCGCGACTCGCCAGACAGACCCTCAGCCGTGGCTTCGCACCAGCAGAATCGCCTCGTGCGAGCGGTGGTGCAGCGGGTGAGTCGGGCCGAGGTGGTCCTCGACGGGGAGGTGGTCGGGCGCTGCGTGCCGCCGGGAGCGCCCGGGACGGCCTCCGGGCAAGGCCTGCTCGTGCTGCTGGGGGCGACGCACGACGACGAGGCGCGCACGGCCGCCGAGCTGGCCGGCAAGGTGTGGCGGCTGCGCATCTTGGCCGATGAGCGCTCGGCCGCCGACATCGGCGCCCCGGTGCTCGTGGTGTCGCAGTTCACGCTCTACGCCGACACCCGCAAGGGGCGCCGCCCGTCCTGGTCGGCGGCCGCGCCCGGATCGGTGGCCGAGCCACTCGTGGACGCCTTCGTCGAGGCCCTGCGCGAGCTCGGTGCCGCGGTGGAGACCGGCGTCTTCGGGGCGATGATGGAGGTGTCGCTCACCAACGACGGCCCGGTGACGCTGCTGCTGGAGGCGTGAGGGGGTCCCGTCAGAGCACCGGGCGGACATGCAGCCCGACGTCTGGGTCGACCAGCACCTCCTGGGTGGCCAGCACGTCCGGGCCATCGGCCGAGCGGACGAGCAGCTCGGCCTGGCTGGGCACGTTGCGCTTGACGACCGAGAGCGCGATCGGCCCGTCGACGTAGTGCCGGGCCGCGGAGCCGAGCACGCCCACCGGGCGCAGCGGGACCCGCTCGCCGTCGAGCAGCCACACCTCGTCACCGTGGGCCGGGAGATGCTCCGGCGAGCCGTCCAGCCACAGCCGCACCAGCCGCCGCGGAGGGCGGCCCAGCGTGTGCACGCGCGCCACCGTCTCCTGGCCTCGGTAGCAGCCCTTGTCCAGGTGCACCGCGGTGCCGATCCAGCCGACCTCGTTGGGGATCGTCCGCTCGTCGGTGTCCAGCCCCAGCCGAGGCTCCCCGCGCGCGATCCGCAGCGCCTCGTAGGCCCACATCCCCGCCTGCGCAGTACCGGCGAGCAGGTCCGCCAGCTCGGTGCGCGGCACGAGGGTCTCCGTCGGTACGCCGTCCACGACAGAGAACGTCGCCGCGACGGCGTCGCTCACCTCCGCGATCTCGACCTGGGTGAAGAAGCGCATGCGCTCGAGGAAGTCCACCAGCGCCGCGCTGGTTCCCGGCTCCACGATGAGCCAGGTGGCCTCGCCGTCCTCCTGCACGCGCAGGTGGTGCTCGACGTGCCCGGTGGGTGAGAGCAGCAGTGCCTCGGTGCGCTCACCAGGGAGGAGCTGGTCCAGCGCCTGGCTGGTGAGCGCGTGCAGCCAGCTCAGCCGCTCGGGGCCGCTCAGTCGCAGCACGCCCCGGTCGGACAGGTCGACAACCGCTCGACCGGCCGCGAGGCGACGCTGCTCGCCGAACGGGTCGCCGAGGTGTGGTGCCGTCACGAGGGCCTAACGCTCCTGGGCAGCCTGGCAGTCCCGGCACCAGCCGGTGACCGAGAGGTGCCGCAGGTCCGCGACGAAGCCGAGCTCGTCCTCCAGCGCTCCGACCAGCGAGGCCGCGGCGGCTGCCGGCACGTCGGCGACGGCCGCGCAGCCTCGGCAGACCGCGTGGACGTGGAGCGGTTCGCTGGTCGCGTGGTAGGCCGACGTCCGCCCCAGGTGGGTGTGGGCCACGAGCCCGATCGACTCGAGCAGCTCGAGCGTGCGGTAGACGGTCGAGAGGTTCAGCGCGCCGCCGACGTGCGCGAGGATCTGCTCGGGAGTGGCGTGGTCGAGCGCCAGCACGGCATCCAGGACGAGCTGGCGCTGGGGGGTGAGCCGGAGGCCTCGGGCCCGCAGGTCTGCCCGCAGGTCCGCCGAGGCGGCCTCGTCAGTCACGGCGGAGCTCGGCGCTGACGTGGGCCTGGAGCTCGTGCCCCATCGCGGCCATCTCCATCACCCACATGAGCCGGCCCTCGACGAGGCCGTACATCCGGCGAGCGGCGCGGTAGTCCTTGGCCGACTCGGTCTTGAGAACACCACGCGAGGCGAGCTCGACGCGGGCTGGCTGCACCGAGCCCAGGAAGATCTCGGCGATGCCGGTGGGGTGGGCGAGGACGACCTCGACGTCGTGCTCGCCCTGCTGCTCGCCCGGCTGCTCTTCCGGCTGCTCCCCCCCTGGCTCGCGCCCGGGCCCGACCATGCGCCAGTACCCGGTCTCGGCGGCCAGCGGCTCGCCCAGAGCACCGTCGTCCTCCAGCGCCCACGTCGTCGAGCTGTAGGTCAGGAACGCCTTGGCGGGCGGCGCGTCGAAGACGATCTCCTGGCCGAAGCGGAAGCTGTCGACGGTCGGGTACCCGCCGACCCCGACGCCGCGCCAGGTGCCCAGCAGCCAGGCCAGCGGGACGCAGGCCGGATGCAGGTCAGCGGGGATCTCGATCAGGACTGGCCCTGGAAGAGCTTGTAGACCACGTAGACGGCGAACCACGTGATCGCGAGCCCGGAGATGACGAGCAGCGAGGTGAACACGACTTCCAGCACGCCCTCAGCCTAGCGGCGTGCCCATAGGCTGGGCGTCGTGGCGCGGTCGCTGGTGGTCAAGGTCACGGCGGGAGCCGAGGCGCTCGAGCGTTGTGCCCAGGCCTTGACCGTGGCCGCCACCGCCGCCACCGCCGGTGTCCCGGTGTCCTTGTGGCTGACCGGCGAGGCCGCCTGGTTCGCGCTGCCGGGCCGAGCCGGCGAGGTCACGCTGGAGCACTCGGCACCCCTGGCCGAGCTGTTGGCCGGCGTGCTGGAGGCCGGCCTGGTCACGTTGTGCATCCAGTGCGCCGAGCGGCGAGGCATCGAGCCGGGTGACCTGATCGAGGGCATCCGCCTGGCCGGTGCCGCCACGTTCGTGGCGGAGTCCTTGGCCGAGGGCGCCCAGGCGATCGTCTACTAGGGCGCCGGGAACCGCCGCGATGTCGCCACCGCTCGCCGCCCGGGAGCCGCTGCGAGTCCTGGCGCTCGTGCAGCCGCCGGGCGACGGCTCGGCGCTGCCACCGGGGGTCGCCGACGGGGTGACCCGCCTGCTGACGACGTTGGCGCCGCGGGTCGACCTGCTGGTCGTGCTGCCCGGCGACCTGGGTGACCTCCAGGCCCGTGACCCCATCAGCGCGTGCGTGGCAGCCTTGGAGGCCGCCGAAGACGTCCGGGTGGTCAGGGTGCCGACCACGGGCCGCCTCGGGCTGGCGTCCAGGGTGGCCAGAGCCGCCCGAGCTTTCGGGGCACAGGTCATCCACAGCCAGACAGCCGAGGCCTGGACGACCGGTGCGCTGGCCGGCCGGCTGGCCCGGCTGCCCGTGGTGGCCCACCGGCGCGAGCTGGACCTGCCGCCTCCGGCCGTGATGTCGGCCCGGCGCCTAGGCGCGCCGAGGCTCGTGCTCGGGACCTCCGCAGCAGCCCTCGAGGGCCTCACCGGCCGGGAGGCGCGAGTGGCCCACCACGTCGTCCCGGACCCGATCGACGTTCCCGAGTCGATGGCCCGCGAGCCCTGGGCGCCGATTCGCACGGTCGGGGTGCTCGGGCCGCTCGGGCACTCCGGCGGGCAGCCCGGCTTCGTGGGTGCGTTCGCACGTGCCTTCCGGGCGCCTTCCCGCGTCCACGCCGTGCTCTTCGACGACGAACCGGAGCCAGCGGGGACGGCCGGCCGGCGAGCACCGCAGGACCAGACGCTGGACCTGGTGCGCTCCAGCGCCGGGGCGTGGCGGGTCCACGACCGGATCGAGGTGGTGAGCGGCCCGCGTGCGTCGAGCCTGGCTCAGCTCGCCCAGGTCGACGTGCTGGTCTCCTCGGCGCTGGCACCCGTCGCCTACCGCCCCGAGCTCGTCGAGGCGATGGCGCTCGGTGTTCCTGTCGTCGCCACCGACGTGGAGGCCAATCGGGGGGTGATCTCCGACCAGCGGGACGGGCTGCTCGTCATCCCCGACGAGCCGGGCGACCTGGAGTTCGCGCTCGCTCGCCTGGACGCCGACCCGGCGCTGCGCCAACGGTTGGCCTCGGGTGGGTTGCGGACCGCCACTCGCTACACCCGGGACGCAGTGGCGGGCGAGGTGCTGGCCGCATACCAGTCCTTGACCTGAGCGCCGGCCCCAGCGCCCCCCAGACATGGATACGGGCGGATCACTGTCGTCAGGGCAGCAGCAGTCCACCCGTATCGACACCCGCGGCGGGTCGTCCACCTCCCCGGCGGTCGGGACCCGAGCGAGGAGACCAGTCCACCAACCTGGGGCGATGAGGCAGCTTCTCGACGACCCCCCACTCCTGCGTCTGCTCCTCCAGCACCAGGACGGCCTCCTCGCTCGACGGCAGGCCCTCGGGCTCGGGCTCAGCGAGAGCGCGGTACGGCACGCGCTCGGGCCACGCGGCGGATGGCAACGGGTGCTCCCGAGGGTCTACGCGACGTTCACCGGCCCGCTGGACGGCCAGCACCAACGCCGGGCCGCACTCCTGCTGGTCGACGCGCCGCTGGAGTGGCCCCCGCCGATGGGCCCCGGTCGGCCGATGCTGTCCGGGGACGCCGGCTGCGACCTCCACGGCCTGCGATACCGACCACGGCGCCAGCCGCTCATGGTGCTGGTGCCCCGCAGCTGGAGCCGCACCTCGCAGGGGTTCGTGCGCGTGCGGCGCACGGATCGGCTGCCGGACGTGCAGGTGCTCCGTGGGCTCGTCGTGGCCCCGCCGTGGCGGTCGGTGGTCGACGCCTGCGTGCCCCTCACAGGCAGACCGCCGACGCTGCGCGAGGTGCGGGCGTTGGCCTGCGAGGTGGTCCAGCGGCGGCTCGCCACCGTGGATGCGCTGGCCGAGGAGGTTCGGCTCGGGCCACGGCGCGGAAGCGCCCTGCTCCGCACGGTCCTGCGCGACATCCAGGCCGGATGTCGCAGCGCCCCCGAGTGCGAGTTCCGAGACCTGGTCCTCGGCTCGAGGAGGATCCCCGAGCCACGGTGGAACGCCCCGGTCCCCGGTGTTGCCGGCGTCGTGGGCGACGCCGTGTGGGACGCGGTGCAGCTGGTCGGCGAGGTCGACTCGGCCGAGTTCCACGACCGTGGGGCAGGACCGGAGCGAACGCGCCAGCGCCAGTCCCGGCTGCTCGCCGCGGGGTGGCGCACCTTCCCGGTCTCGCCGCGCCGGCTGCGCGAGCAGCCGGCGGTGGTGCTCGCCGAGCTCGAGGCTGCCTACCTGGCGTCAGGGTCGGATACGGCTCACCCGACCCGCTCGAGCTCCACCTCGAGGGTGGTCGTCGCCCCCGCCGAGGCAACCACGCGCCGATCGGCCGGCTTCTCACCTGGCGCCAAGGTTCGCACCGTCCAGTGCCCGGGGGCCGCGAAGAAGCGGAACGCGCCCCCCGCGTCGGTCGGGACCTCGGCGGTGAACTCCCCGCCGGCGTCGAGCAGGCGCACGTAGGCGCCCTCGATCTCGTCCTGACCTCGGCGCACGACGCCCTCGATGAGCGTCGTCGTCTGCAGGTCCAGCCCGGTCGGCAGGGCCGCGCCCCCGCGCCTGACGCCGCAGCTCATGCGACGTCCTCGGCCACGCCCGGCTCGTCGCCGACCGCGACCGGCACGCCGACCAGCGAGCCGTACTCGGTCCACGACCCGTCGTAGTTCTTCACCCGCTGGACGCCGAGCAGCTCGTGCAGCACGAACCAGGTGTGGGCGGAGCGCTCGCCGATGCGGCAGTAGGCGATGGTGTCGCGCCCGAGGTCCAGGCCGACGCTGCCGTAGAGGGCCAGCAGCTCGCCGTCACTGCGGAAGGTGCCGTCGTCGTTGGCCGCCTTGCTCCAGGGGACGTTCACCGCGGTCGGCACGTGTCCCGGGCGCTGGGACTGCTCCTGCGGCAAGTGCGCCGGAGCCAGCAACCGGCCGGCGTACTCGTCCGGCGACCGGACGTCGACGAGGTTCTGGGTGCCGATCGCGTCGAGGACCTCGTCGCGGAAGGCGCGGATCGAGTGGTCCTGCTCGCTGGCGGTGTAGGTGGTCGCCGGACGCTGCGGCACCTCGTCGGTGAGCGGGCGCGAGTCCAGCTCCCACTTCTTCCGACCGCCGTCGAGCAGGCGCACGTCGCGGTGACCGTAGAGCCGGAAGTACCAGTAGGCGTAGGAGGCGAACCAGTTGTTGTTGCCGCCGTAGAGCACCACGGTGTGGTCGTTGCCGATGCCCTTGGCGCTCAGCAGCCGCTCGAGCTGGGCCTTGCCGAGGAAGTCGCGCCGGACGGGGTCCTGCAGCTCGGCCTGCCAGTCGAGCGCGACAGCCCCGGCGAGGTGGCCCTTGTCGTAGGCGGTGACGTCCTCGTCGACCTCGACGAAGACGACGTTCGGGTCCTGCAGGTGGGCCTGCGCCCAGTCGGGGGAGACGAGGACCTCGTCCCGGCGGTTGGTGGTGGTGCTCATCGTGGTGCTCCTTCTCGATGGACGGGCCGCGGGTGGGCGGCCGGTGAGTGATGGACGTGCAGTGGGGTGGTTCGTCCGTGCGGGGTGCCCGAGCGGCCGGGCGCTCAGGCAGCGACGCGGGCGCGCAGCTGAAGGCCACGCAGGTACATCTCGCAGCCCAGGCAGATGCCGAAGGCGGCGTTGAGGAAGGCCGCGGCCAGCGCTCCGGCGACTGCGGCGAACGCCACGACGGGCAGCTCGGCCAGCAGCCCGACGAGGCCGACCACGGTGAACGCCAGCCCGCAGCCCTGCGCGAAGCGGGGCGGCGCTGCGTCCTCCAGCTCGTCGGCCGGGGCCAACCGGGGACGCACCACGGCGCGGAAGACCCACGCGTAGGGGGTGGCGGCCGGGCCACGGGTGACGCCGACGGCGAACACCACCGCCTGCAGGCCCAGCAGCACGATCGCGAGGCTGCTCTGGCCGGCCAGGAGTGCCGACGCCAGCACGAGGGCGCTGATGGCGGCCGCGACGCGCTGGCCGCGTGGGTCGACCTGGCGCCGAGGACCCTCACCGAGGGCGGAGCCGGCGGGGTGGGGGATGGCAGTGGTGCTCATGAGCTGGTGCGTCCTTCGAGGCCGACGCGCAGGGATGCGCGTGCTGGATCGGTAGCGATTCCTCGGGACGGGGCTGCGCGGACTCGTCAGCGGGCGGGATCACCCGGCGGTCTCAGGGAGGCGGCAGCCCCTCAGCGCATACGACACAGCATGGTGGCGACACGGCAGTGGTCCACTGCCCGTCGCCGAACCAACGCGGTGCTCGTCACGAGGGGGAAGGTAGGCGATGCACGAGGCCGTGGCGAACGGGGCGTCCGCATCGTGAGACGTGATGCTCAGGCGAGCTGCTCCAAGGTGCCGAGCACCTGGTCGTTGCGGGGAACGCCGACCGCTCGGGTGCGCTCGAGGCCTTGCGCGTCGAGCACCAGCGTGGTCGGGGTGCGCCGGATGTTCAGCCGCTCGGTGAGCGCCACGTGCTCGGCGACGTCCAGCTCGACGTGGCGTACCCCGGGCACGACCTCTGCCACCGTAGCCAGCACCTGACGGGTCGCCCGGCACGGGGTGCAGAACGCCGAGGAGAACTGCAGCAGCGTCGCGCGCTCGCCGAGCTGCTCGGCCGGCACCGGCAGGTCCGGGCCCGGTGAGACCTCGCCCGACGGGGGGACCGCATCGGCCGCCCGGCGGAGCCGGCCCTCGGTCGCCACCCGATAGGCGCCGAACGCCGTGGCCGCGGCCAGCACGGCCACGAGCAGGAGCAGCTCCGTCATGGCAGCCATGGTGACGGATGCGGCAGCCCCGAACAACTCGCACTATCCTTGCTGGTCATCGCTTCCCTGTTGCTGCTCACGAACGCGCTGCAGCCGGCCGCCGAGGTCGTGCCAGCGCTGGGCCTGCTCCTGCACTCGGTCAAGGTCGCACCCGCCGAGGTCGCCACCCTGCTGGACGCACCGTCCGCCGATGCCGTCCTGGTGGACGGGCGGCGCGACCTGACCGCTGCCCGCAACCTCACCAGACTCATCCGCACCACCGGGATCGACGTGCCGCTCATCCTCGTCACCACGGAGGGGGGGCTGGCCGCCGTGGCGGTGGACTGGGGCATCGACGACGTCCTGCTGGACTCCGCCGGGCCGGCCGAGGTGGAAGCCCGGCTGCGACTCAACGCCGGCCGAGTCCGTGGTGCCGCCCCGGACGAGGACGACGGGCAGATCCGCCGCGGCGAGCTGCACATCGACGAGGCCACCTACAGCGTCACGATCGGTGCCCGCGCCCTGGACCTCACGTTCAAGGAGTTCGAGCTGCTGAAGTACCTCGCCCAGCACCCAGGACGCGTCTTCACCCGGGCTCAGCTGCTGCAGGAGGTCTGGGGGTACGACTACTACGGCGGCACGCGCACCGTCGACGTGCACGTGCGGCGGCTGCGGGCCAAGCTGGGGAACGAGCACGAGGCGCTGGTGGGGACCGTGCGCAACGTCGGCTACCGCTTCGTCCAGGGGCGGGAGCAACGGCCGCCGCGCGAGCTCGCCTCGGAGCAGACCGCCCAGAGGACGCCAGCCGCGGCGCCCGACCCGACGACGACCCCGTCGGGCTCGTGAGCGCGCCGGAGACCTCCACGCTCGCCCGGCTCGACCCACAGCAGACCACCGACGTGCTGGCCCTCGTCGCGGCCGCCTCCCAGGCCGACGGCACCGGCCCGCTGTCCGAGCACGTCCTCCTGCACCTGAGACACGGCGGCGACGCCGACTCCCGCCACGTCCTGCTCACCGCTGGGACCTCCCGAGCCCTGCTCGGCTATGCCCACCTGGACGCCACCGACACGGTGCTCGGCCCGGTCGCCGAGCTCGTCGTCCACCCGGCCGCGCGCGGGCAGGGGCTGGGACGGCGACTCGCGGTCGACGTGACGGCTGCCGCCGGGCCGAGGCTTCGCCTGTGGGCGCACGGACACCACCCCGGCGCGGCCGCCCTGGCCGCCGAGCTCGGCCTGCGCGTCAGCCGTGAGCTCTGGCAGCTGCGCCGTTCCCTGCTGTCGGCGGTCCCCTCCGCCCAGCTCCCCCCGGGGATCAGCGTTCGTTCCTTCCGGACCGGCGCCGACGACGAGGCCTGGGTGGCGCTGAACGCCCGCGCCTTCGCCTCCCACCCCGAGCAGGGCACCTGGACGGTCGAGGACCTGCACCGCCGGCAGGCCGAGGCCTGGTTCGACGAGTCAGGGTTCCTGCTCGCCGAGCGGGAGGGACCCGGACCGGGCACTCCTGAGCTGCTCGGCTTCCACTGGACCAAGGTGCACGGGGGCGGGACCGGCCACGGGCACGAGCCGATCGGCGAGGTGTACGTGCTCGGCGTCGACCCCACCGCGCGAGGCCTCGGCCTTGGTCGCGCACTCACCGTCCTCGGCCTGGAGTACCTGCGTGGGCTCGGCCTCACCGAGGTGATGCTCTACGTCGAGGCCACCAGCCCCGCGAGCAGGCTGTACGCCTCGCTCGGGTTCCGTCTCTGGGAGGCCGACGTCATGTACGTCGCAACGTCAGGCGTGCGAGGATGAGCAGGTGAGCGCGACCCCCACCACGCCCCGGCGGAGCCGACGCCGTGGAGCCCTCACGGCCAAGGCGCTGCCACCCCCCACGGGCACCGCCGCCAGCGGTCTCACCACCGCCGACGCCAGGAGCACCGGCGACACCACCGGCAAGGCGCCCACACCGGACGAGGCGCTCCCGGACGACCGGTTCAGCGACCGCGAGCTGTCGTGGTTGGCCTTCAACACCCGGGTCCTGGAGCTGGCCGAGGACCACGACCTCCCGATGCTGGAGCGAGCCCGCTTCTACGCGATCTTCGCCAGCAACCTCGACGAGTTCTTCATGGTTCGGGTCGCCGGCCTGCGCCGGCGGATGGCTGCTGGGGTGGCGGTGCGGGCGGCCAGCGGGATGCTTCCGCGCGAGGTGCTCGACGCCATCAACGCCGAGGCCCGTGGGCTGATGTCTCGTCATGCACACAGCTTCGCCGGCGAGCTGCTGCCCGCCCTGGGTGAGGAAGGCATCGAGATCGTCCGTTGGGACGACCTGCTCCCGGCGGAGGAGAAGGAGCTCGCCACCCTCTTCCGGGACCGGATCTTCGCGGTGCTGACACCCTTGGCCGTCGACCCCAGCCACCCGTTCCCCTACATCTCGGGGCTCTCGCTCAACCTCGCGGTCGTCGTGCGCAACCCGCGCACCTCCAGCGAGCACTTCGCCCGGGTCAAGGTGCCCCCACTGCTGCCGCGCTTCCTGCCGCTGAGCAGCGGGCGGTTCGTCCCCGTGGAGGACGTGATCGCCGAGCACCTCGGCCAGCTCTTCCCCGGGATGGAGGTCCTCCAGCACCACTCCTTCCGCGTCACCCGGAACGAGGACGTCGAGGTCGAGGAGGACGACGCCGAGAACCTGCTCACCGCGATGGAGCGCGAGCTCATCCGGCGGCGGTTCGGCCCGCCGGTGCGCCTGGAGGTGGAGGAGTCCGTGGACCCCCGGGTGCTCGAGCTGCTCGTGCGCGAGCTCGGGGTCTCGGCCGACGAGGTCTTCTACCTGCCGGCCCCGCTGGACCTCACCGGCCTGCACGACATCGCCGACATCGACCGCCAGGAGCTGAAGTACCGCCGGTTCCTGCCGGCCACCCACCGAGACCTGCACCACGTCGAGTCGGCCTCGCCGGCGGACATGTTCGCCGCCATCAAGGCCGACGACGTGCTGGTCCACCACCCCTACGACTCCTTCTCCACCAGCGTGCAGCGTTTCGTCGAGCAGGCCGCCGCCGACCCGAAGGTCCTGGCGATCAAGCAGACGCTCTACCGGACCTCCGGGGACTCGCCCATCGTCGACGCCCTGGTGGATGCCGCCCAGGCCGGCAAGCAGGTCCTGGTCCTGGTCGAGATCAAGGCGCGCTTCGACGAGCAGGCCAACATCTCCTGGGCACGAAAGCTGGAGGAGGCCGGCTGCCACGTCGTCTACGGCCTCATCGGGCTCAAGACGCACTGCAAGCTGTGCCTGGTGGTGCGTGAGGAAGCCGGTGGGCTTCGCCGCTACGCCCACATCGGCACCGGCAACTACCACCCGAAGACCGCGCGCCTCTACGAGGACCTCGGCCTGCTCACCGCCGACGCGGCCGTCGCCGAGGACGTCAACCACCTGTTCAACACGCTGTCCGGGTACTCGAACCGGACCGCCTACGAACGTCTGCTGGTCGCGCCGCACTCGATCCGCAGCGGGCTGGTCGCGCGCATCGAGCGGGAGGCGGCGCACCACGCCGCCGGACGCCCGGCGCACATCCGCTTCAAGGTGAATAGCCTGGTCGACGAGAAGCTCATCGACGCGCTGTACCGGGCGAGCCAGGCCGGGGTCCCGGTGGACGTCTTCGTGCGCGGCATCTGCGCCATCCGTCCCGGGGTGCCGGGCCTGAGCGAGACGATCCGGGTCCGCAGCGTGCTGGGACGTTTCCTGGAGCACTCGCGCGTCTTCGCCTTCGACAACGGTGGCAACCCCGAGTGCTGGATCGGGTCGGCCGACATCATGCATCGCAACCTGGACCGCCGGGTCGAGGCGTTGGTGGCCCTGCGTCGCCCCGAGCACATCCGTGAGCTCATCGACCTCATCGACCTGGGGTTCGACCCGGGTGTGGCCTCCTGGCACCTGGGAGCCGACGGGGCCTGGGACCGCCGGCAGCGCGACGAGCATGACGCGCCTCTGACCGACCTGCAGGAGCACCTCATCGATGTGAAGAGCCGGCAGCGGAAGCGGAAGCGATGAGCCAGACGGACAACGGGCATCAGGAGCCGGACCGGACCGACGAGCGACCAGGACCGGCAGCGCCATCCAGCCACCTCGAGGTCGAACGGAAGTTCAAGGTCCACGGGCTGTACCGCCTGCCGGACCTCGTGCAGTCGGGCAGCGTCGGCGCCGCGAGCGACCAGGGCCTGCTGCAGCTCGACGCCACCTACTACGACACCGACGACCTCCGGCTGGCCCGGGAGGGCATCACCCTTCGTCGCCGGCTCGGCGGCGACGACGAGGGCTGGCACCTCAAGCTCCCGTCTGGCGTGGCCGACCGTGGCAACCAGGCGACGCGGCAGGAGCTGCACGTACCCCTCGCCGCCGACGACCCGGCCCTGCCGGACCAGGCACCCATCGAGACCCCCATCCCCGCGCTGGTCGACCTGGTGCGCGCCATCGTCCGCGACGACCTCGTCCGCCCGGTCGCCACCCTGCGCACCGAGCGTCGCGTGCTCATGCTCAGCCCCAAGGTGCACCGGCCGGCCCCGGCACCCGAGGACGCCGCCGGCGAGCCACCCGCACCCGTGCTCCTCCTCACCGACGACGTCGTCAGCGTGCTCGACGCGGGCGGCGACCTCGCCGCCCGCTTCCGCGAGCTGGAGCTGGAGGATCTGCCCGGCGTGGACGCCATGGTCGCTGCCGAGACGGCTCGAGCGGTCTCCGAGGTGCTCGTCATCGCCGGTGCCATCGGTGGCGCCTTCGTCTCCAAGGCCATCCGGGCACTCGGCCCGTTCGCCGCCGCGCCACCCGAGGTGCCCGAGCCGGCGGCCGCCACTCCCGACGACCCCGCGGCCCAGGCTATCCAGGCCCACCTGGCCCGGCACACACGAGCGCTGCGAGCCGCGGACCTCATGGTGCGCCGTGACCTGCCCGACGCCGTGCACCAGGCCCGAGTGGCCTGCCGCCGGTTGCGGAGCGGGCTCAAGGTCTTCGGCCCCCTCCTGGACACGGAATGGGCCGAGCGGCTTCGGGCCGAGCTCTCCTGGGCGGCCGGCGAGCTGGGTGACTACCGCGACACCGAGGTCCTGCTCGAGCGCCTCATCGGGGACCTCGCCCGCCTGGACTCGGTGCCGAGCGGGCACATCGTCATCGACGACACCGACGCCCGCGCCTTCCTCGTCGACGCGCTCACCACCCGGCTGCAGGTCGCGCGAACGCGCGCGATGGCGATGCTGGGGTCCAAGCGCTACCTCGACCTGCACGCCAGCCTCGTGCTCGCCACCGCCGACCCGCACCTGCTCCCCGCCGCCCAGCGCCCCAGCCGAGCCGTGCTCCCACCCCTGGTGGTCAAGGCCTGGGGCGCGCTGGCGCGCGAGTCCGAGCGGCTGCTGGCCGACGAACGGAGCAAGGAGGGGGGAGCGCCGGACCGGGAGTGGCACCGCAGCCGCATCACCGCCAAGAAAGCCCGCTACGCCGTGGAAGCCTGTGCGCCCGTGTTCGGCGCGGAAGCGGCCGCAATGGCCAGGCAGCTGGCGAGGGTCACCGAGGTCCTCGGCGACCACCAGGACTGCGCCATCGCCCAGGACCGGATCTCCGAGCTCGCCACCGGCAGCACCGAGCCGGCGCCCTCTCCCTCGGCCGCCTTCGCCCTCGGCGCCCTGCTCGCCGTGGAACGGATGGCAGCCGATCGCTGCCGCGACGACTTCGCGACCATCTGGTCCGACGTGCGACGTCGGCGCTGGCGCCGCTGGCTGGAGACCTGAGCAGGCCGTGTCCACGCCGATCATCCGGGCCGCAGGCGCCGTGCTGTGGCGGGCGGCAGGCGAGGACGGCGAGCAGGTGGAGGTGTGCCTCGTCCACCGGCCGAAGTACGACGACTGGTCCCTGCCGAAGGGCAAGCTGGACCCGGGTGAGCACCTGCTCGCCACCGCGGTCCGCGAGGTCGTCGAGGAGACGGGTCACAAGGTCAGCCTCGGCATCCCGCTGAGCACCATCCGCTACCCGGTCGGCGCAGCCGGTGGCGGCAAGGCCACGAAGCAGGTCCACTACTGGCTGGCACGCGCGGACGACCGGGCACCCCCCTGGCCGGGGACCGAGGAGATCGACCAGCTCGCCTTCCTGCCGGCCGCCGAGGCGATCGAGCGGCTGAGCCAGCACCACGACGTCGAGCTGGTCCAGCAGGCACTGGCGAGGCTCGGCTCGCCGCCACAGGCCACCTCGCCCCTGGTCGTCCTCCGCCACGCCAAGGCACTGCCACGCCGGCAGTGGAAGAAGCAGCGCGACGCCGACCGCCCGCTGGAGGCACGCGGGCTGGCCGAGGCCGACCGGCTGGCCGTGCTGCTCGGCGCCTTCGGCGCCGACCGCATCGTCTCCTCCGATGCCCGCCGCTGCCAGGACACCGTCCATCCCTTCGGGGCCAGCGCCCGCACGCCGGTGCAGGCCGACCACCGCCTCTCGGAGGAGGGCTTCGAGCAAGACCCGGGTGCCGCGGCCGACGCCGTCCTCGCCCTGCTGGCCGAGGACTCCCCCACGGTGGTGTGCAGCCACCGTCCCGTGCTGCCCACCCTTCTGAAGGCCACCAGGGTCGCCGCCGGGGCCAAGTCGCTGCGCAAGCAGCTCGGCAAGACCGCGGCCAACACGCTCCCTCCAGGGGGGTTCGTGGTCCTGCATCGACGCTTCGTCGACGGGCAGGCGCACGTCGTGGCGGTCGAGCGCCACGAGCTGTGACCTGCGCGAGTCGGCCGCCTCAGCCGACCCGGGCTGCCAGAGCCTCCGGGGTGAAGACGGCCAGCCCGAGGTCCGCGTCGTAGCCGTGGATCTCCTTCACGTCCAGCTTGGTCATGAACTCGACGATCTCGTCGCTCACCACCTGGCCGGGCACCAGGATCGGGAAGCCGGGCGGGTAGGGCACCACCAGCGTCGTGGACACCAGGGACCGACCCGAGGCGATCATCGCTCGGGCCTCCTCGAGCGTCACGTAGTCGACGTTCCGGGCGTCGTAGCCGTCGAAGTAGGCCGCGCGCATGTCGCCCTCGTCACTGCCCGGGTGCGGGGCGTAGGCGGCGTGGAACTCACTGAAGTCCGGCAGGTGCGGGAGCTCGGAGCGCAGACCATGGACCTTGCGGTCGAACACGCGCCGCTGGGCCGGGCTCAGCTCGGCCAGGTGGTGCTCGAGGTAGCGGGCGACCTGGCGCAGGACGTCGACGAGGTAGTCCACCGCTCCCCACGTCGCCCCGATGGTCACGATGAAGAGCACTGTGTTGATCGAGGTCTTGTTCACCTGGATGCCGTACTTGTCCATGAGTACGTCGTTCTTGAACTGGTCGCCGTTCAGGCCGGTGCCGGCCACCTCGAGGGTGATCCGCGTCGGGTCGAGGAAGAACTCGTCGTTCGCCAGGGCGAGGCGAGCCGTCCGGAAGGGGCCGGACTCCTCGGGGCTGGCGGCGATGAAGGAGCGCATGGCCTCGCTTCGATGGGCCGCCGGGATGAGGTCGGACGGCTCGAGCACACGCATGTAGGGCGCCAGCAGCGCGTCGGAGGCGATCCGTCGTCGCAGGGTCAGCGCGATCTCGTAGGCGCGCGTCACCATGCCGTACCCCTCGAGCTCGAACTGCCGGCGGGCAAGGTCCAGCGAGGCCAGGATCTGGTAGTTCGGCGAGGTCGAGGTGTGGGTGTTGTAGGCCTCGTGGAACTGGCCGACCACCAGTCGTTCGTAGTCCTGGTCCCAGATGTGGATCATGGACCCCTGGCGCAGCGCGGACAGCGACTTGTGGGTGGAGTGCGTCGAGTAGACGCGGACCCGGGCAGCGTCGGGATCCGGCATCAGCCGGTGCTCCAGCCAGGTCGCGTCGTCGTCGGGGTCCAACGACGCCCGGGCGTCGCAGTAGGCCTCGTACTCGGTCCGGTAGGCCGGGCTCTTGAGCTTGTCCGCCAACGCCGCCGCCGACGGCATCGCCGTGCGGTGCCGCACGAGCGGGTGGACGTTGGCGAAGGCGAACCAGGCCTCGTCCCAGAGGAACACGATGTCCGGCTTGATCGCCAGGACCTCCTCCATCACCGCCTGCGGGTGGTAGTTCACCCCGTCGAAGGTGCAGTTGGTGAGCAGCAGCATCTTGACCGCGTCGAGCCGGCCTGCGCGCTTGAGCCGCAGCAGCGTCTCCTTGACGGTTCGCAGCGAGACCGCCCCGTACATGGCGTAGTCCGGCACCGGGTAGGCGTCCAGGTACACGGGGTGCGCACCGCCGAGGATCATCCCGTAGTGGTGGGACTTGTGGCAGTTGCGGTCGATGAGGACGATGTCGTCGGGCCGGGTGAGTGCCTGCACGACGATCTTGTTCGACGTGGAGGTCCCGTTCGTCGCGAAGTAGGTGCGCTGGGACCCCCACGCCTTGGCCGCCTTGTCCTGGGCCTCCTTGAGGCTGCCGTGCGGGGACAGCAGCGAGTCCAGGCCTCCTGAGGTCGAGGACGTCTCCGCCAGGAAGATGTTGCGTCCGTAGAACTCCCCCATGTCGCGGATCCACTGCGAGTTGAACAGCGAGTTGCCCCGGGCGATCGGGAGCGCATGGAAGTTCCCGATCGGTCGGTCGGCGTAGCTCTTGAGGGCGTCGAAGAAGGGTGTCTCGACCCGGGCACGCACGCCCGCCATGACGGTGACGTGCAGCTCGCTGCGGGCGTCGTAGCGGTAGAACACCCGGTCGAACACCTCGGCCGTGGTGTCGTGCTGCTCGGGCATCGACTCGTCGGTCAGCAGGTACAGATCCAGGTGCGGGCGCATGCGGCGGATCGTCGTGGCCAGGGCGAAGGAGCGCGGCGCGGCGTCGGCGGCCGTGAGTCCCAGCTCGGCGTCCAGCTCCGTGATCCGCTGGGCGTAGAACCCGAAGGAGACGTCGGAGCGGGCCGGGAAGTCGTAGCGCAGCAGCACCGCCTGGATGTCTGGGTTGGCCTGGATCGCGCCGTACGCAGCCTCGAACGACTCCACCGCGATGATCTCGTAGACGAGGTCGTCGCCCGGGCGGCGGTACTGGCGGATCTCGGCCAGCCCGGCCGCCAGCACCTCGGAGTCGGTGTCGGTGACGACGAGCAGGGTGAAGTAGCCAGGCAGCTGCTCACCGGGCTTGGGCAGGCGCACCTGCTCGCCCGGCCGACCGAAGAGCACCGCCTTGTCGCTCCACCGGCCCAGCTGCCAGGCCACGACCCGCACCTCCTCGGCGAGGACGTCGTAGTCTCCGCGCTCCCCCCACAGCTCGAGCTGGGCCAGCCCCTGCGCCCCGGGGTAGACCCAGAACCGCTCGACGCCGCGGAGGAAGGCGAACCGATCGGCGACCTGCTCCTCGAGCCGGCTGATGTCGGCGCCTTCGGCGCGTCCCTTCGCCATCCGCTCGCAGAGCCTGCCGAGCCGCTCCCAGGCGTCTCGGCGGACGTAGGCGGGGTTGGTGGTCTCGGCCAGGAAGTTCTTCGAGGGCTGGTCACGCTGCGGGAGAGCCATGCAGGCCAGCCTGACCGAAACGAGGGCTGCTCGCCGGACTTCTGGTCAGGTCAGGCCACCGACAGCGCGCCCAAACGTGTGGTTGTCGTTCGCCTCGCGTTCACCGACGACGGCAGAGCGTGTCACCTGCTCCCCCTACGTTCCGCCTGTCGGGGCCGACAACACGAGCGGCCGCGCCGAACCTTGAGAAGGGGAACCAACCTTGACGACGAAGACGACTCGCAGGATGCGACGCCTGGCGCCCATCGCCGGCGTGGCATCGCTCGCGCTCATCCTCGGTGCCTGTGGAGATGACGGCGAGAGCAGCCAGGAGAGCCCCGTCGCGGGTGGCGGCGGCCTCAGCGGTGAGCTCAACGGCGCCGGCTCCTCTGCGATGGAAGCCGCCATGGCCGCCTGGCGGGCCGGCTTCCAGGAGCTCAACCCGGACATCACCGTCAACTACGACCCCGCCGGCTCGGGCGCAGGCCGTGAGCAGTTCGCGGCCGGAGCCACCGACTTCGGCGGGTCGGACGCCTACCTCGTCGACGAGGAGCTGGACAAGGCGAACGAGCGCTGCGGCGGCCAGGCCATCAACCTGCCGCACTACATCTCGCCGATCGCGGTCGCGTTCAACCTGGACGGCATCGAGTCGCTCAACCTCAAGCCCTCGACCATCGCCCAGATCTTCGACCAGCAGATCACCACCTGGGACGACCCGGCGATCGCCGAGGACAACCCCGACGTCGACCTGCCGGACACCACGATCACCCCGGTGAACCGCTCCGACGAGTCCGGCACCACCGAGAACTTCGTGGAGTACCTGGCCGCCGCCGCGCCCGACGACTGGCCCTACGAGGTCAGTGGTGACTGGCCGGTCAAGGGTGGCGAGGCCGCCCAGGGCACCTCGGGCGTGGTCGCCGCCATCACCCAGGGTACGGGCACCATCGGCTACGCCGATGCCAGCCAGGTGGTCGGACTGGGCACGGTGGCCGTCGGTGTCGGCGAGCAGTTCGTGCCGTTCTCGCCGGAAGCCGCTGCCGCCATCGTGGAGAACTCGCCAAAGGTGGAGGGGCGCGCGGAGTACGACGGCGCCATCGAGCTGGAACGAGACACCACCGAGTCCGGGAACTACCCGGTGGTCCTGGTGGCCTACCACATGCTGTGCATGGCCTACCCGGACCAGGACACCCTGGACAAGGTCAAGGGCTTCATGGAGTACGTCATCAGCGAGGAGGGCCAGGATGCCGCTGCCGCAGGTGCCGGCTCGGCACCCATCAGCGACGGGCTGCGCGAGCAGTCGCAGACGGCGCTCGACGCGATGACCGTCGGCTGAGGTCGCAGGCTTGCAGCACCACCGCGCCCGGCCCAGGGTGAACTCCACCCCAACAGCACCCTGGGACGGGCGCGGTTCGGCAAGAGTGGCGCCGGCGCACCGGCCGTCACCAGCACCGAGGCAACCCGAGCGACCGGAGGGGGAGCAGCGCACGTGAGCACGCGGACCGTCGAGCCGTCGCAGACGCCGGTGAGGGGCGTCAGCCGACGAGGTGACGCCGTCTTCAGCGGGCTGGCGCTCGCGGCTGGACTGTCGATCCTGGTCATCCTGGCCGGCGTCGCCATCTTCCTCTTCCTCGAGGCGGTGCCGGCCATCACCGCCGAGCCGGGTTCCATCGGCCTGCTGGGCGAGGAGAACCTGGCCGGCTACACGGCGACGCTGCTGGGCGGCACGATCCTGGCCGCCCTGATCGCCCTCGTCGTCGCGTTGCCGCTGGCCATCGGGATCGGGCTGTTCATCTCCCACTACGCACCGCGCGCGATGGCCCAGACCCTGGGCTACGTCGTGGACCTGCTGGCCGCGGTGCCGAGCGTGGTCTACGGCCTCTGGGGCATCTTCGTGCTCGCCCCAGCGGTCCAGCCGCTCTACGCCTGGTTGGCCGACAACCTGTCCTGGATCCCGTTCTTCGCCGGGCCCGCCTCGTCGACCGGACGCACCATCCTGACCGCCGGGCTCGTCCTGGCCGTCATGGTGCTACCCATCATGTCAGCCATCAACCGAGAGATCTTCCTGCAGACCCCGCGCCTGCACGAGGAGGCGTCGCTGGCCCTGGGTGCGACCCGATGGGAGATGATCAGGCAGGCGGTGCTGCCCTACGCCCGCTCGGGGATCGTGTCCGGCTCGATGCTCGGGCTCGGCCGGGCGCTCGGCGAGACGATGGCGGTGGCCATGGTGCTCTCCGGCGGCGGTGTGTTCAGCCTCAACCTGATCTCCTCGAACAACCCGAGCACGATCGCGGCCAACATCGCGCTGAAGTTCCCCGAGTCCTCGGGGCTCAACATCAACCTCCTCTTCTTCACCGGGCTGGTGCTCTTCGTCCTGACCTTCCTCGTCAACTTCGCCGCCCGCGCCATCGTCGCGCGCCGGGCCCAGTTCTCCGGAGCAGACTGATGGCCACCCGGACCGACGTCCCCCGGCCGAGCACACCTCGGCCCAGCGCCGCCGCCGAGCGGTCACTGACCCACAAGAGGCTGCCGAAACGGTTCGCCCCGGCCGCGACCACCATCGCCGTCTGCGCCGTGGCCGGCCTCATGCTGCTGGGCGGGCCCGGTGCCGACGGTGGCCGCCCGTGGGGGCGCGTCATCGCCGTCAGCCTCGTCGGTGGGCTGCTGCTCGGAACCCTCGTCACCTGGCTGGCGGCGCGCTCCGTCGAGGGGCGTCGCCAGGCCACGGACCGGCTGGTCACCGGGCTGGTGGTCACGGCCTTCGCCGCCGCCATGCTGCCGCTGGTCTCGCTCATCCTGACCGTCGTCCAGAACGGCCTGGCCCGACTCGACGCCGCGTTCTTCACCTCCGACATGCGCAACGTCGTCGGCGAGGGCGGCGGCGCCCTGCACGCCATCCTCGGCACCCTGATCATCACCGCGTTGGCCACGCTGATCTCGGTGCCGATCGGGCTGATGTGCGCGATCTACCTCGTCGAGTACGGCGGCAAGAGCCGCCTGGCCCGCCAGGTGACCTTCCTCGTCGACGTGATGACCGGGATCCCCTCCATCGTGGCCGGCCTGTTCGCCGTCGGGCTGTTCATCACGATCACCGGCGACCCCGGCATCCGCAACGGCTTCATCGGGTCCGTGGCGCTGAGCGTGCTCATGATCCCGACCGTGATCCGTTCGGCCGAGGAGATGCTCAAGCTCGTCCCGAACGAGCTACGCGAGGCCTCCTACGCGCTCGGGGTGCCGAAGTACCGCACGATCCTGCGCGTGGTGATCCCCACCGCGCTGGCCGGAATCGTCACCGGGACGATGCTCGCCATCGCCCGGGTGATCGGCGAGACGGCCCCCCTGCTGGTCACCGCGGGCGCCACCGACTCGGTGAACACCAACCCCTTCGAAGGCCGGATGCTCGCCCTACCGAACTACGTCTACTACCAGTACCAGTCCCCGGGCGTCCCCCCGCAGTTCTCCTACGACCGGGCGTGGACCGGCGCGCTGACCCTCATGGCCATCGTGATGGGGCTCAACCTCATCGCGCGTGCCATCTCCGCCAAGTTCTCTGTCAAGACGCGATAACAGGAGTCCGACCACACCATGGCCAAGCGCATCGAAGCCCGCGACGTCGACATCTTCTACGGCGACTTCAAGGCCGTCGAGGACGTCAGCATCGACATCGAGCCACGGGCGGTCACCGCGTTCATCGGCCCCTCCGGCTGCGGGAAGTCCACCTTCCTGCGGGCACTGAACCGCATGCACGAGGTGATCCCCGGTGCTTATGTCACCGGAGAGATCAACGTCGACGGGATGAACCTCTACGACAAGGACGTCGACCCGGTGGGCGTTCGTCGCGAGATCGGCATGGTGTTCCAGCGGCCGAACCCGTTCCCGACCATGTCGATCCGTGAGAACGTCGCTGCTGGTCTGGCGCTGAACAACGCCAAGCTCTCGAAGTCGGAGCTGGCCGACGTGGTGGAGCGCTCGCTGCGCGGCGCGAACCTCTGGGAAGAGGTCAAGGACCGCCTCGACAACCCCGGCGCCGGCCTGTCCGGGGGGCAGCAGCAGCGGCTGTGCATCGCCCGCGCGATCGCCATCTCCCCGGCCGTCGTGCTGATGGACGAGCCCTGCTCGGCGCTCGACCCGATCTCGACGCTGGCGATCGAGGACCTCATCGAGGAGCTGAAGAACGAGTACACCATCGTCATCGTCACGCACAACATGCAGCAGGCCGCCCGGGTGAGCGACAAGACAGCGTTCTTCACGATCGCGGGCACCGGCAAGCCCGGCCGTCTCATCGAGTTCGACGAGACGACGAAGATCTTCAGCAACCCGACCGAGAAGGCCACCGAGGACTACATCTCCGGCCGCTTCGGCTGAGGATCAGGCCGGCCACCAGGTCGTGCCGTCAGCCAGCCAACGACCGCCCAGCAGCCACCCGGCCAGCAGCGTGGCCAGCACGAGCAGCCACGTCGCCCAACCGGGGCGGGCCACGCTCCCCAGCACCACCCCGGTCCCGGCCCGCAACCGTCTCGAGGTTGGGCCGAGCCAGACCACGAGCAGCCCGACGACGCCGGCCGCGAGCCACGCCAGGCGCTCGTCGGCGACCACCTGCGCGACCCCCCAGGTGGCAGCTGCTGCCGCCGAGGCCAGCAGCAGCTGCCAGGCCGTCACCGGCACCGAGGCCAGCAGGTAGCCGGGCGCACGCAGCCAGCCCATGGTGAGGTCACCCCGCCGTTCCCCGCGACGCAGCCGGCGCTCGGCCACCCCGAGCCGCACCCGCCACGACGTCCGGGCCAGGAGTCCGCCGACACCGACGCCGAGCAGCGTCACCAGCGGTGCGGCCATGACCCCGACCACGAGCAGCAGCGCCAGCGCCAGCAGCAGCGGCCGCGGGGCACCTCGAGGGACGAGCCGCGGCTCGGCCGCGGTGGTGACCGTGCGTGGTGGCGGGGGTGTGGGTGCGCTGGGCCGCCCAGCGGCGGCGCCCCGAAGCTCGCGAACACCCGGGCGCCGTCCTGGCTCGGTGGCCAGACCCGCACGGACGAGCGCCTCCAGGCGCGAGCCGAGCTGGGGCATGGGCGCCAGCCGCAACGCGCCCGCACGGATGCGATCCAGGACGTCGGCGTCCTGCCCACGCCCGTAGGGCGGGGCACCGGTGGCAGCGAAGACCAGGGTGCCGGCCCACCCGTGCACATCGGTGGCCGGCACCGCCGGGGCACCGGTGAGGGTCTCTGGTGCCATGAACGCCGGCGTCCCGTAGACGGTCCCACCGATCCCCGTGACGCCCCGTACCTCGCCGGCCTCCGCCAGGCCGAAGTCGATGAGCACGGGGCCGTCCGGGGCGAGCAGCACGTTGCCGGGCTTGACGTCCCGGTGAACCAAGCCGGCCGCGTGGACCGCCGCCAAGGCCTCGGCGAGCCCGTCGGCCAGGCGGGTGAGGGCCTCCGGTGCCAACGGCCCGTTGCGGGTGACGACGTCGCTCAGGGAGGGCCCGGGGACGTAGCGGAGCACGAGCCAGGGCTCGGCGCCCGCCTCGTCGGGGATCTCGAAGTCCAGCACCTCGGCCACTCGTGGGCTCCGGACGCGTTGGATCGCGGCGACCTCGGCCGCCAAGCCCGCACGCCCCACCGCACCATCGATGGCGCCGGTTCGCAAGACTTTCAAGGCCACCAGCGACCCGTCCGGTGCGACACCGAGGTGGACGGTGCCCATCCCCCCCTCGCCGAGGACCTCGAGCACCCGGTAGCGGCCCAGCGACCGCGACGGCGGTGGGCTCAGCTCGGCTCGGGGCTCGCGGGCCATGAGAGCAGGGTACGAGGCATCAGCCGGAGTGCGGCACACGCGCGGCCTCGGCGCCTACCGGCGCCACGCCGAACCGTCCCGGACGGCGCCCAGCGTGCGGGCCGCCACCAGCGCCCAGACCCCGAGCGCGGCACCGTAGACCACCACTCCAAGGACATCCAGTGCCGTCGATCCCCAGACCTCACCCATCTTCAGGCTCAGGGCCGCGAGGGCGCCGAGTGGGAACGTGAAGCCCCACCAGGCCGGCGTCCAGGGGATCGGCCCGGCCCGGCGCTGGCGCCGCAGGACCACGATCGCCAGCAGCACCCACCAGGCGGCGAACCCCCACATGCCCGTTGCCACCACGATCGTCACGTCCAGGACCGACGGGCTCGCGGTGGCGCCCGCCATCCCCAGCAGCGCCACGCCACCGGCCGACGGTGGAGCGATGGCGATCCAGACGGCCGGCGCCATCGGGGGTGGCGGGCTGCCGGCGAGGGCGAGCCGGGCCACGACGAGGCCGGCGATCAGCACGAACAGGAGCAGCCCCGCCCCCGCAGCCGCGTAGCCGAGGGCGAGCATCGCGGGCTCACGCGTGAGCGGGGTCGACGCGAGCGGGATGAGCACGAGCACCACCGGCGGCAGGAACCACGTCCCGGTGACCTTCTCCAGCCCGATCGGCGCCGCGTGGATCACCTCGACCGCCCAGAGCACGCCGAGCACGACCGCCAGCGGAGCACCGACGCCGAGGAGGACCCAGGCGATGGTGCCCGAAGCAGCCTCGGGCACCAGGATCGGACCCGCGGCCGACCAGGCGGCCGAGAGCACGAGCAACCCACCCGGGACGGTTCCGAGCAGTGGGCCCGGCAAGGGGTTGCGCAGGTCGCCGAGCGCGGCGTCCCGATGCTCCAGCCATCGGCGGGAGACTGCGATGCCGAAGCCGAGGGCGAGCAGGGTGGCGAGCAGGAGCAGGACCACTGCCAGCACATCCCCGAGGACGGCGGGCCCGGGCAGGCTTCCGGCGGCCGAGACCGCCAGCACGGAGGTCCCCATGACCGAGGCGAACCAGGCCGGGTGCAGCGCGGCGACCCGGCTGGAGGCGGGTCCGTCGATCTCGCCGGTCTCCACGAACCAAGCATACCCGGCGGGGTATCTTGGCCCGCATGGCCGAAGCAGCGAAGCGTCCTCGGAAGGTCCTCGTCGTGGGCGGCGTAGCCGGTGGCATGTCGGCGGCCGCACGGCTGCGCCGCCTCGACGAGTCCGCCCAGATCGTGGTGCTGGAGCGCGACGACTACGTCTCCTTCGCCAACTGCGGGTTGCCCTACCACATCGGTGGGGAGATCCAGGACCGCGCGTCGCTGCTGCTCCAGACACCCAAGAGCCTGGAGGCCTCGCTCGCGCTGGAGGTCCGCACGGGCCACGAGGCCATCCGGGTGGACCGCCACGCCGGGACCATCGACGTGGTCGAGCTGGCCGGTGGTCGTGAGTACCAGGAGACCTACGACACGTTGGTGCTCGCGACTGGGGCCACGCCGCTCAAGCCGCCGCTCCCGGGGATCGACCACCCACGGGTCTTCACCCTGCGCAGCATCCCGGACATGGACGCCATCAAGGCCGTCGTCGACTCCGGGGCCACCTCGGCCGTCGTCGTCGGTGGTGGCTACATCGGGCTGGAGGTGGCCGAGGCCTTCCGGCACCGCGGCCTGCAGGTCACGCTGGTCGAAGCCGCCGAGCACGTCATGGCCGTGCTGGACACCGAGATGTCGCGCGAGGTCGAGGACCATCTCGAGGCCAACGGCGTGCACCTGCACCTGGGCACCACGGCGCAGGGCTTCTCCGACCTGAACGGGCGCGTGGACGTCGACCTCGGGGAGGCCGGCTCGGTGGCCACCGACCTCGTCGTGATGGCCGTCGGGGTCCGGCCGGAGTCCTCGCTGGCCAAGGATGCCGGGCTCGAGGTCACCGAACGCGGCGCCGTGCTCGTCAACGCGCACCAGCAGACCTCGGACCCCAGCATCTACGCGGTCGGCGACTCCGTCGTGGTCACCGACACCGTGACTGGCGAGCCGACCGTGGTCCCGCTGGCCGGCCCGGCCAACCGACAGGGTCGGATCGCCGCGGACCACATCGTTCGCGGTGAGGGGCGAAGCGCGCGATACACGAGCACGCAGGGCACGTCGGTGGTCAAGGTGTTCGACATGACCGCCGGTGTCACCGGTGCGACCGAGCGGACGCTGCAGCGCCTGGGCCGTGACTACGCCAAGGTCTACCTGCACCCCAACGGCCATGCGTCGTACTACCCCGGGACCGCACCCATGCACCTCAAGGTGCTCTTCGACCCTGACGACGGCCGCGTCCTCGGGGCCCAGGCAGCCGGCTACGACGGGGTCGACAAGCGGATCGACGTGCTCGCCATGGCCATCCGCGCCGGCATGACGGTGGAGGACCTCGAGGAGGTCGAGCTCGCCTACGCCCCTCCCTACGGCTCGGCGAAGGACCCGGTGAACATGGCCGGCTTCCAGGCGTCGAACCTGCTGCGCGGTGACCTGCACCTCTGGTACGCCGAGCAGTGGCCGGCCCTGCCCGCCGACGCCGTGCTGCTGGACGTGCGCTCCACCCGCGAGCACGAGCGCTGGAACATCCGCGGCTCGACACTCATCCCCCTGAAGGCCCTGCGCGAGCGCCTCGGCGAGCTGCCGAGCCGGGCACCGGTGTTCGTGTACTGCCGCTCCGGGTTCCGCTCCTACCTCGCCTACCGGATCCTCCGCCAGGCGGGCTTCGAGGCGAGCACGCTCTCCGGCGGAGAGCTCACCTTCCGGGCGGTGCACCGCGGCGCCCCACTCGGGATCCGGCCCATCCCGGTGATCACCTACGCCGAGGACGAGACGGCCGGGGCCTGAGAGACGCCCACTCGACCTCCCCTCGCCGGCCTACCCTCGCCGCATGTGCCGCAGCATCAAGACGCTCCGCCCGCCCTACCTCGAGGACCCGACCAGCGAGGACATGAGGGCCGCCGCCGTGCAGTACGTCCGCAAGGTGAGCGGGTTCCGCACGCCCGCCGCCCACAACGCCGAGGTCTTCGAGGTGGCGGTCGCGGAGATCACCGCCTCCACCGAGCGGCTGCTGCACGGCCTCACCGTGCGCGGGCGCTCGAACGCTCAGCCTCCCGGGGACTGAGCCCGCCTGGCCAGGCGTTCCAGCCGTTCGGACTCCTCGATCGACGCCGCCTGCGCGGGGCTCATGGCCGTCCCGCCGTACTCCGGTGGCAACCACCAGGTGTCCTCGTCGGTGTCCGGGCCGTCCGGGTGGGCGCGGATGGTCTCGTCGAGCAGCTTCGTCATCACGCCACGCAGCCGGGCCGTCAGCGCGGTCGGGTCACCCTCCGGCGCCAAGGGCTCGCCGACCGAGATCGAGATCGTTCGTCCCCGGGGGCGCAGGTCACGAGGGCGGCCCTTGGTCCACAGCCGATGCCCGCCCCAGGTGATGACCGGCACGATGGGGACGTCGGTCTCCAGCGCCATGCGGGCAGCACCGGTCTTGAGGGTCTTGACGGTGAACGACCGACTCATCGTCCCTTCCGGGAACACCCCCACCAGCTCGCCGGCCGACAGCGCCTGCACTGCGTACTGGTAGGCGCCGGCACCGGCCTCGCGATCGACCGGGATGTGGTGCATGCCCCGCATCAGCGGACCGGAGACCTTGTGGTCGAACGTTGGCTGCTTGGCCATGAACCGCACGTAGCGCCCGATCGGGTCGGCCGGCTTGCCGACGAAGACGAAGTCGAAGTAGCTGAGGTGGTTCGCCGCGAGCACGGCTCCACCGGTATGCGGCACGTGCTCGTAGCCGCGCTCGAGGAAGCGCAGCCCCTGGCCGACGAACCACAGCTTGAAGCCGGCGACCACCGGCGCGTACACCCACTCAGTCACGCCCCGACGGTACCGCTCGCGTCATGGCGGACAGGAAGACCTCGCGGTCCAGCACGACCACCTCGCCGGGCTCCGCGCAGGTCACCGTCGCCGTCCGGGGCACGCCCCGCAGGAGCGCGATCTCGCCGAAGAACTGCCCCGACCCGAGCCGGGCCACCTCCTCGCCGTCGACCTCCACCAGGAACTCCCCGGAGTCCACCGCGTAGAACCGGTCCCCGACGTCACCCTGGATGATGAGCACCTGCCCCGACGAGGCCGGCATCCACCTGCTGTTCACCGCGAGGCGCTCGAGGTCCGGTGCCGGCAAGGGACGGAAGATCGACGTCGCGCTCAGCACCGAGAGGCGACGGCGGATCTCCATGCCGCCGTCGTCCAGCCGGCGCAGGCGCAGCGCCGAGGCGAACGCCGGCACCGCCAGCAGGGCCCCGGTGGCCACGAAGGCTCCTTGCACGCCCATCACCGAGACCCACGCCGGCGCCAACGCGGCCCCCAGCGCCAGCCCGCCGTTGAGCACGGCCTCCTGCACGCCGAAGACTCGTGCCATCACCTGGTCATCGCTGTTGCGGTGCAGCAGCGTGCGGCCGGAGACGTCGGCGAACGACCGCGCCACCCCGGACAGCACGACGAGCAGTGCGGCGACGAGCAGGGTGTCGGCGAACCCGACGGACGCCATCGCCAGCCCACCGAGCCCGGCGCCGGCCACGAAGACCGGTGAGAGCCGGACCACCCCGACGAGCACCACCGCCGCGCCGGCGCCGAGCAGCAGACCGAGCCCGTTCGCGCCGGCCAGCCCGCTGGCCCCGGCGTCACCGGCATCCAGGACCTCCAGGGCGAACACCACCCCCAGCACGTCCAGCGAACCCTGGAGCACGAAACCGAGCCCGACCAGGACGAGCAGCAGGAACGCACCGGGGATCCGGCGGATCTCACGGACGCCTTCGGTCGCTGCGCGGACGAAGGGCTCGGCCTGCTGGTCCTCGTCACGAGCAAGGGCGCCGAGGACGCGGACCCGGGTCGAGGCCAGCGCCGCCACCGCCAGCATCGACGCAAGCCCGAGGAACAGCAGGCTGGTCTCGCCGACGGTCACCGTGATCGCCACCACGAGCGGGCCGAGCAGGACACCGAGGGCCTCGGCCGTACCGGTCACCGCGTTGGCGGCCACCAGGTGCGAGGGCAGCTCAGCGAGGCTGGGCAACGAGCCGTAGTGCGCCGGACGACCGAGGGCCACACACACCGTCGCGACCACGGCGGCCAGCAGGACTGCCCAGTCCGGGGCGTCGAGCATCAACAGCCCGCCCAGGACCGCGACGCTGCCCGCGATGAGACCGTAGGCCAGCACGAGCCGCCACCGGACCTGGAGCCGGTCCAGCAGCGTCGCGCCGACCGGCGCGAACGCCATGGCCGGGACGAGCTGCGCGACCGCGACGAGGCCGACGGCGCTGGCTCCACCGACGTCGTGGGCGTAGAGCAGGATGCCGAGCCAGATCGCCTCCTCGGTGACGACGAAGGCGAGGAATGCGAGCACCGCGAGCCTCAGGCCAGGCTCCGCCAGCGCCGCCCGCAGGGCAAGCACCGCTCAACGCTCGTCTCGGCGGCCCGGGTCCATGTCGGCGAGGAACTGCTCGACCTGCGCACCCAGCTCCTCCGCGGACGGGAGCGGCTCGGCCTCGGACGTCTCCTGGCGACTGGCCAGGAGGGCGTCGTACTGGGCCTCGAGCTGCTCGACGGCCTCGAGGTTCTCCGGGCTCGACGCGATCTGGGCGGTGACGTCGGCGTCAGCGGCATCCCCCGCGGCCAGCACCGACTCCAGCGGCAGCGCGAGTCCGGTCGCTCGGGAGACCTGCTCGAGCAGGACCGCCGCCGCGCGCGGGAACTCCACGTTGACGAGGTAGTGGGGGACGTGGGCGGCGAAGCCCATGGCCGCATGGCCCCGGTCGCCGAGCGTGAGCTCGAGCACGCCCCCGAGGTGCCCGGGCACCTCCAGCGAGCCGACCCACGCCTGATGGTGCTCCACCCGATCGCGCAGCAGGTCCGGGTCGGTGGCATGGGCGGTGACCCCGATCGGGCGAGTGTGTGGGGCCGGCCACGGGATGGCGTGCATGCCCACGGACAGGCGCACCCCCAGGCGCTCCACCAGCCCGGCCACAGCCGCGGTCAGGCCGCGCCAGGCGTGGTCCGGCTCCATCCCGTGCAGCAGCAGGAAGCGGGTGCCGACAGCATCGTGGACCTCCCGGAGCACGAGCTCGGGCATGTCCACGCTGGCGAAGTGGTCGCTGAGGAAGGCCATCCGAGGCCGCCGCGCCCGGTAGTCGAACAGGTCGTCCAGGTCGAAGGAGGCCAGCACCCGGTGCTCCAAGTCGGCGAGCAGCGCGTCCACCGCGAGACGGCCTGCCTGGCCGGCGTCGACGAACCCGGAGAGGCTGTGCAGGAGCACGGGCTCCTCAGCGGCGATCGCCGTCAGCGCAGCCTCGTCCACGCCGGGCTGCAGCCGGTAGTACGACTCGGGGTCCCGCATGGGTGAAGGCTAGAGCGCCGAGAGGTAGATCGCCCGGCGCTGCTCAGCATCCAGCTCGACCGGGTTGCCTCGCATGCTGCTGGCCTGCGCCGCCTTCGCCACGGCCTCGTCGGCCTCGGCCACGCTCAGGCCGGCGGCCGACAGGCCCGGCACCCCCAGCTCCCTGGTGGTCTCGTGCAGCCAGCGCACGAGGTCGCCTGGCTGCGCCTCGGGGTTCCCGGTGAGCAGGGCGGCAGCCTCGGCGTAGCGAGCGAATGCCGGGTGCCCGACCGGGAGCGCCGCGACGTTGGTCTCGACCACCGGCGCGGCAAGGGCGGCGCACAGGTCACCGTGCGAGGCCGGGCACATCCCCCCCAGCGGCCCGGCGAACCCGTGCACCGCTCCCAGCCTGGCGTTGGCCAGCGACAGCCCGCCCAGCAGTGCGGCCATGGCCATCTCCTCTCGGGCCCGCAGGTCCGCCCCGTCGCCGACGACCTGCTGCAGCGATCGACCGACGAGGCGCAGCCCTTCGCGGGCCCAGCCGTCGGTGACGGGGTTGGCCATCGGCGACACGAACGGCTCGAGGCACTGCGTGAGGGCATCCATGCCGGACGCGGCCGTCACCGCCGGCGGGCATCCGAGCGTCAGCACGGGATCCACCACGGCCAGCCGGGGGATCATGTGCGGGCTTCGCAGGCTCGCCTTGACGCCACGCTCGGGGACCGCCAGCACGGCGTTCGCCGTCGCCTCGGCGCCCGAGCCGGCCGTGGTCGGCACGGCCACGAAGGGCACCGACGGCTCCGTGATCGGTCGCCCGGCCCCGACCACCTCGAGGTAGTCCAACGGGTCCCCCCCGTTGGCCAGCACCATCGCCACCGCCTTGCCGAGGTCCAGCACGCTGCCACCGCCGATCGCGACGACGACGCCGGCGTGAGCGCCCTCGGCGAGCGCGGTGCGCACGTCCTGGACGGTGGGCTCGCCCCGCACACTCACCACGGCAGCCGGGGGGAGCCGGTCGACGAGGCTCCGGTGCCTGCTGGGGTCCGACCCGGTGACCACGAGCAACGGTCCGTCCCCGAGACCTGCGACCTGCTCCGGCAGTGCCTCGGCCGCACCGGGCCCGAAGGTCACCCGCGGCGGGAAGGCCAGCCGGAGGGCACCGGTCATCGGCGTCCCCTGCCGCTCACCAGGCCTCCGGGTCGGTGGGCGCGACCACCCGGAACTTCGTGGAGGACCTGGGCACGGCCATGAGCTCGGCGACCGCGTCCCTCCAGGCGGCGTAGTGCTCGGTCGCCTTGTGGGCAGCGGGGGCCTGATCGGCGTCGCGGTAGACCTCGACGAGCACGACGTGATGGTCCTCGGCGAGGTCCTGCACGACGTCGAAGCGCAGCACCCCGGGCTCGGCGAGGGACGCCTCGTGGTTTCGACGGGTGGCCTCGAGGAACGCCTCGAGTCGTCCGGGCACCACCCGGACGTCGACGTGGACGATGAACATGACCCCATCCAAGCGGAATACTGCCGGGCATGAGCCCCGAGTCGAGCGTAGGAACGCAAGCCCCGGACCCGATGGCGAAGATCGTCGAGGACTTCTACCCCTACCGTGACCGGTACCCGATCCATGACCGCCTCGAGCCCACCGGCCGGGAGCGGGCCGAGATCCTGGCCGAGCTGACGGCGATGGCCCGCGAGGAGGATGCCCTGGGTGACGCCGGACGCTGCTCGGGGTCGATCTACCACGGCGACCACGAGCACTACCACTTCCTCACCGAGGCATTCGAAGCCTTCGCCCACGCCAACGTGCTGCAGCGCGACATGTACCCCTCGGCCAACAAGCTCGAGGCCGAGGTCGTCGCGATGACGCTCGCCATGCTCAACGCTGGGGCCGTCACCGTCTCGACGCCGTGCGGGGTGGTGACCTCAGGGGGCTCGGAGAGCCTCATCAACGCGCTCTACACCTACCGGGAGTGGGCGGCCGCCGAGCGAGGCATCCGCGACCCCCAGGTGATCATGCCCGTCACCGGGCACGTGGCGATGGACAAGGCCGCGCACTACTTCGGGATCGAGCTGCTGCACGCGCCAACCCTCGCCGACACCCGCGTGGACGTCGACTGGGTGCGCGAGCACGTGACCGAGCGCACCATCGCCCTGGTCGGTTCTGCCGGAAGCTACTCCTACGGTGCGGTCGACGACATCGAGGCCCTGGGGGAGCTGGCCGTCAGCCACGGCATCGGTCTGCACGTCGACGGCTGCCTCGGTGGGTTCCTGCTGCCATGGATCGAGCGGCTCGGTCGGTCCGTGCCCCCGTGGGACTTCCGCGTGCCCGGGGTCACGTCGATCTCGGCGGACACCCACAAGTACGGCTACGCGCTCAAGGGCACCTCCGTCCTGGCCTACCGAGACACCGAGCTGCGACGTCACTCCTACTTCACCGCGACGTCGTGGCCCGGCGGCATCTACCTGTCGCCGGGGATCTCCGGCAGCCGCTCCGGTGGCCTGATCGCGGCGACCTGGGCCGCGATGGTGAATCTCGGTGAGCAGGGCTACCTCGAGGCGGCCCAGGGCATCGCCGAGACCTGCCAGACGATCCGCGCCGGCATCGGCGGCACCGACGACGGGATCGAGGGCCTTCAGCTCCTCGGCGACTCGGTGTTCATGGCCTCCTTCGGCGTCAGCGAGCCGCTGCAGCCGAGCGACATCTACCTCGTCAACGACGTCCTCCTGCAACGTGGCTGGCGACTGAACGCCCTGCACCTGCCGCCCGCGCTGCGGTTCTGCCTCACCCGGCCCAACTCGGCCCAGGGGGTGGCCGAGGCGTTCCTGGCCGACCTGGCGCAGGCCGTGGAGCACGCCCGGGCCCACAGCGGCGACCAGGCTGGCAGCGGCGCCCTCTACGGCATGGGCGGGACGCCGGCGGGGCAGGAGGCCCTCGGCGGCATGCTCAGCCTGGGGCTGGACCTCATGTACGCCCTGCCACCGCGATGAGCCGTCCTTGGCTGCTGGCCATCGACCTCGGCTCGGGTGGGCCGAAGGTGGCCGCGGTGTCACCGCAGGGCCGGGTCCTGGGGTCGGCGTTTCAGACGGTACGAACCATCGCCGGCCCCGGCGGCAGCAGCACCCAGGACGTCGGTGCGTGGTGGGACGGGATCACCGACGGCGTCGCCAGGCTCCTGACCGCCGCGGTTCGTGCCGACGACCTGGTCGCCATCGGCATCACCGGCCAGTGGGGCTCGACCGTGCCGGTCGACGAGCACGGCCGAGCCGTGGGCCCCTGCCTCATGTGGAGCGACCAGCGTGGCGCCCCGCTGGTGCACGAGGCCATCGGCGGTCTGGTTGCCGGCTACCGACCTGGCGTCATCGCCACCGCCGTCCAGATCAACGGTGGCGCCCCGCCGGTCGCCAGCGGCGAGGGCCTCGGCCATGCGCTGTTCCTGCCGCAGGCCGACGCCGAGCGCTACGCCCGCACCGCGGCACTGCTCGAGCCGGTGGACTACCTCGGCGCCCGGCTCACCGGCAAGGTGGCCGCCACGCCGGCCTCGATGTTCCCGTCGTGGCTGATCGACACCCGACGGGACCGGCCTCGGCACTACTCCCCCACGCTCGTGCGCCGCTACCAACGCGACCCGGACCGCCTGCCGCCGCTGCAGCCCAGCCTGTCGGTTCTCGGCGAGCTGACCGATCAGGCCGGCGCCGAGCTCGGCCTTCCTCCGGGCACCCCGGTGGCAGCGGGGACCCCGGACCTCTACGCGGCCTACGTCGGCTCCGGCGCCATCGAGCCCTACCAGGCGCACCTGGCGGTGAGCACGACGTCCTGGCTGTCCTGCCGTGTCCCGGACCGTCGCCTGGACCCCATCCACCTCATCGGCACCGTCAGTGGGCTGGAGGACGACTGGTGGCTGGTCGTCGACGACCAGGCCGCTGCCGGGGCGTGTCTGACCTGGTGGCGTCGAGCACTCGCCCTGGTGCCGGGCGACGGTCCGGGTGCGGGCGGCTCGGCCGCCCTGCTCGGCGACGGCGACGGCGGGTACGCCGCGTTGGTGGCGCTGGCCGGGCAGGCACCGGTCGGCTCCGGCGGCGCTCGCTTCCTGCCGTGGCTGCGCGGCGAGCACACGCCGCTGGACGACCCAGCGGCTCGAGCCGGCTTCCTCGACGTCGGCATGGGGGCCGACCTGACACACCTGACCCGGGCGATCCTGGAGGGCGTGGCGCTCAACGGGCGCTGGATGCTGGAGGCCGTCCAGCGCCTGCACCGGCAGCGGTTCGAGACGGTGCGCATCCTCGGCGGCGGGGCCCAGTCGGACCTGTGGTGCCAGATCTACGCCGACGTCCTGGACCGGCCGATCGAGCGGGTGGCCGACCCGATGCACGCCCAGCTGCGCGGGGCCGCACTGATGGCGCTGGTCAGCCTCAGCCAGCTGACGCTCACGGAGGCAGCCGAGCTGGTGCCCCTGGAGCGGACGTTCCTCCCGGAGCCCGCAGGCGTCGCTGTGCTGGCCGAGCGCTACGAGGAGCTGCGCGCGAGCTACCGTGCACTGGTGAAGGCTCGATGACCGCACCGGAGCCCGGTGGAATCGAGCCGGCGGCTGAGGGGTTGCCACAGCACCCGGGCCGCGACGCGGCCTTCGACTCCTACGTCGTGCCGGAGATCCCTGTGATGTATCGCGTGGCACTCGGCCTCACCGGTCAGCCCGCCGATGCCGAGGACCTCGTGCAGGACGCGCTGATGCGCGCCTACCGGGCGGTGGACCGCTTCGACGGCCGCTACCCACGGGCGTGGCTGCTCACCATCGTGCGCAACACCCACCTGAACCGGCTCCGCAAGAAGCTCCCCGTCCTGCTGCCCGAGCAGGAGGACGGGCAGGCACCGGAGCACGTGCTGGCCAACCGCGGCGAGCGGGCGCCCTCGGCAGAGGACGTGGTGGTCTCGGCCGAGCTCGAGGCGCAGGTCCAGGTGGCACTGGAGGCCCTGCCGCGGAAGTACCGCGAGGTCCTCACCCTGGTGGACCTCCAGGGCCTGAGCTATCAGCAGGCCGCCGAAGCCCTCGACGTGCCCAAGGGCACCATCATGAGCCGGCTGCACCGTGCCCGAGCCCGGGTCCGGACGGCCCTGCTCGACGACGGCGTCGTGCCGAGCTTCACCGAGGCGTTGGCCCGCGACGAGGGGAGGGCGCGCAGATGACCCTGCTGACGCGGATGCGTGTCCCCGCCGAGTGCCGACGCGTGGGCAAGGTGCTGCAGGCCTACCTCGACGCCGAGCTGCCCGACGCCGACTGGGTGCGTGCCCACCTGGACGTGTGCCGGCGCTGTGGGCTGGACGAACGCACCTTCCTGTCGATCAAGACCGCGATCGCCGCCGCCGACGCCAGCGGCGCGGCAGTGGAGGCCGACACCGAGGCCCTCGAGCGGCTGCGCACGTTCGCCCGTGACCTGCACGAGGAGCAGTGAAGGACCGACTGCGCCGGGCTGCCTTCGGTCGTGCCCTGCCGCCGGAGGCCGGGGTCCTGCGGCTGCCGGGCCTGGCTGCCGAGGTCGAGGTGACTCGTGACCGCCTCGGCGTGCCGCACCTGAGCGCCACCTCGCCGCTGGACCTCTACCGTGCCCAGGGGTACGTCCACGCCCAGGACCGACTGTGGCAGATGGAGTTCAACCGACGACTCGCCGCCGGCCGCACGGCCGAGATCCTCGGCGCCAGGTCGGTGCCGCTGGACCGGTGGATGCGCACCCTGAGCGTGCGACACGTGGCCGAGCAGGAACCCGACCTGCTCGAGGAGGACACCCGACGATTGCTTCAGGCCTACGCAGACGGGGTCAACGCCCGTATCGACCAGGGCCGGCTCCCGCTGGAGCTCGTGGCGCTGCGGGTGCGGCCGGAGCCGTGGACGCCGGTGGACTCGCTGGCCTGGGTCAAGATGATGGCCTGGACGCTGGGCAAGAACTGGGAGGCGGAGATCCTGCGCGCCCGCCTGGTCGAGGCCATCGGCATCGAGGCGGCGCAGGCACTCGAGCCGCCGGGCGCCGATCGAGCACTGCAGCTCGCGCCGGAGCTCGCGGGGACGGCGGGTCTGGCGCTCGGCGCCGACGCCCTGGCACGCCAGGGAGCGGCCGAGGAGGTCAGCGGCCCGCTGTCCGGCGAAGGCATCGGCAGCAACGCCTGGGTGATCGGGGGGCAGCACACGGCCAGCGGCCGACCCCTGCTCGCCAACGACATGCACCTCACGCTGACGATCCCGGCGCCGTGGGTCCAGCAGCACCTGAGCGCCGGCGACCTCGACGTCGTGGGGGTCAGCCTCCCAGGAGTCCCCGGCATCGTCGCTGGACGCAACCGCCGGGTGGCCTGGGGCTTCACCAATGCCTGCGTGGACGTCCAGGACCTCTACGTCGAGCACCTCCGCGGCGTCCATGGCCCTGACGGCCAGCCCGCCTGGGAGTCGGAGTTCGCCGGCGCCTGGGAGCCGGTGCAGGCCAGGACCGAGCTCATCGAGGTACGAGGGGCGCCCACCGTGCGGGAGCTCGTCCTCACCACGCGGCACGGACCGGTCATCAACGGGCTCTCACCGCGGATGGCCGGGCAGGAGGCGCTCGCCCTGCAGTGGGTGGCCCACGAGCCGAACGCCACCATCTCCGCCATCGCGACGGTCAACGCCGCCGGCTCCGCCGCCGAGCTGCGCGAGGCGATGGGCGCCTGGCGCTGCCCCGCGCTCAACGTCGTGTACGCCGACGTGGACGGGTCGATCGGATCGGCGATGATCGGAGCCGTGCCGGTCCGCACCGCCGGCGACGGCCGGCTCCCGGTGCCGGGATGGACCGGCACCTACGAGTGGGCCGGCACGGTTCCCTCGATGCCGCACCAGGAAGACCCAGACGCCGGCTGGCTCGCCAGCGCGAACGAGCGGGTGCCCTCGACGGCCTGGCTGGGCAACGACTTCCTCTCCGACGCTCGCCACCGGCGCATCGCCGAGCTGTTGGAGCAGGCCATCGCCCAGGGCCGGCCGATCACCCTCGAGGACGTCCGAGCGATGCAGCTGGACCAGCGTTCGATCCCTGCCGCCGTCGCTGCCGGGGCCTTCGCCCGGGCGGCCCGACCCAACGACCTGGTCGCCGAACCCGTCCTCGCCGAGCTGTTCGAGCGCTTCGCCGACTGGGACGGCACCTTGGCGGCCGACTCGGTGCCGGCGGCCGTCTACCAGGTCGCCATCGTCGAGCTGGGGCGAGCACTGCTCGCCCCGGACCTCGGCGAGCTGACCGAGCACGTGCTGGGTCGCGGCATCACCCCGGTGCTGGCCGAGAGCAGCGTGTTCGGCGAGCACGTCCGCGTCTGGCTGGAGGGCCGACTGGCCGCCGACGCCGTGGACGAGGAGCACCTGCGTGCGGCCGTCCGCACGGCGGCCCAGCTGCTGGGCGAGCGGCTGGGCCCCAACCCTGCACGCTGGACCTGGGGGCGCTTGCACACGCTCTCCTTGCGTCACGTGCTCGCGGCCGCCCCTGGGCTGGACCGGGCGCTCAACCGGGGCCCGATCCCGATGGGTGGCGACGGCACCACGGTGTGGAACTCCTCGGTGTCCTGGCACGACCCGTTCGGCCCCGGCGAGGCCGCCATGGTCGGCCCCCCGTTCCGCTTCGTCACCGACCTCGGTGACCCCGACGCGAGCGCCGGGATCCTGCTCCCCGGGCAGTCCGGGCATCCGGCCAGCCCGCACTACGCCGACAACCTGCAGGCGTGGCTGGCTGGGACGCTGCATCCCATGCCGATGAGCCGCGCTGCTGTCGGGTCCTTCGCCTCAAGCCATCTGCGGCTGGTTCCGGGAGGGTGGCGGACGTGACTCGACCACCGCGTTCGGCTGGATCGATCGTGGCCATCGTGCTCGGCATCGTCGCCACCGTGGCAGCCCTGCCGATGGTCCTCGGCGGCGCGGGGCTGCTGCTGGTGGACCAGGCCCGTGACGACGGGTTCTTCACCACGCCGACCGGACGGCTCGCGACCCAGACGGCGGCGATCACCACGGAGCCGTTCGACGTCACCCGCGAGGGGCCGCAGCCGGCATTCGTCGACCGGCTGCTGACCTTCCGGATCACCGTGACCCCGACCAGCAGCGACGGCCTCGTCTTCGTGGGAGTCGGGCCGGCCGATGAGGTCGCAGACCTGCTCCGGGACGTACCGCACGCGCGGCTGAGCGAGGGGTGGGAGCTGCGAACGGTTCGGGGCCGCGACCCGCTGCCGCCACCGGCCACGGCCGACGTCGCCTGGGTGGCCGCCAGCTCGGGTGCGGGGACGCAGCAGGTGGAGTGGACCGCCACCGACGGCGACTGGGCGGTGCTCGTCGCCAACGAGGACGGCGCCCGGGTCGTGTCGGTGGAGGCCGAGCTGGGCTGGGCAGGCTTCCGGCTGGCACCGATCGGCTGGGCCGCCCTGGTCACCGGGACGCTGCTGGGGATCGGCGGCCTCATCAGCCTCCTGCTGGGGATCATCCGACGCTAGCTCGCCGTGCCCGGCGACAGGGCTTCCTCAGGTGGCGCGCAGGCAGGCCAGGGCCTTGGCGACCGGCGTGAAACCACCGACGAGGTCGAAGCCCGTCCGGTCGGTGGCCGGCTCGTCGAGGCAGCCGAGGACGACCAGCGCGACGTCGGAACGGGTGATCGTGCCGGGCCGCAGGCCGGTCCCCACCTCGACCAGGCCCGTCCCGGACTCGTCTGTGAGCCCGCCGGCCCTGATCACCGTCCAGTCCAACCCAGTCCCGGCAAGGGCGGCGTCCGAGGCCTGCTTGGCCTTCAGGACGGCCTGCATGAACGGGGGGCCCTGCTCGGGCCGGTCGGCGAACAAGGAGGAGATCTGCACCCACCGCTGGACACCCGCGCGGTCCGCCGCCCCCTGCATCGCCCGGCAGGCCCGATCGTCCACCTGGTTCGGGTCGTCCCCGGCTCCTGCGCCGGCGGCCCACACCGCTGCGTCGTAGCCGCCGTTGGCGCCCAGCAGCTCGTCGAGCTCGGCGGCTGAGGCGTCGACCACGTCGAGCAGCGCCGGGCGCACACCCACCTCGACCAGCCGGCGACCGGCCGCCTCCGAGCGCACGACGCCGGTCACCTCATGCCCGGCGGATCGCAGCAGCTCCACCACTCGGCCACCGGTTCGACCGGTGGCCCCGACGACGAGGACTCGCACGCGGGCGACCCTAGCCAGCCGATCGACCCGGTTGTGGGACCTCGACGTCGATCAGCCCGACGGGCGCCAGGAGAAGCCGGGCGGCGTCGGTACGCACGCGGCCTTGGTCTTGGCCCGCAGCGTCCGCACGAGGGGGCGTTGCCTGCGCCGGTCGGCCAGGTTGGTGAGCTCCAGCGGGTCGCGGCGGTATCGGGACAGCTCTTCCTCGCCGGTGGCGTAGCGGACGAAGAGCTGGCCGGTCTTGCGCCACCCGCAGTCGGCAGGGTGGGGCAGCCTCGTCGTGCGGGCGATGGACTCCAGCACGAACCCACGCCGGGCCCCGGGCTGCAGGACCGAACGACCTTCGCTCCACGGCATCGCGACACCGGCCGCGTCCGCGATCGTGGCCGTCACGTCGACGTTGAGCGTCACCCGGGCGTCGCTCGCTCCCGGTTCGACCCGCCCGTCCCAGCGCATGAACAACGGCACCTCGGTGGACCTCGCGTAGGGGACCCCCTTGCCGACCACCCGGTGCTCGCCCCAGAGGTACCCGTTGTCCGACGTGTAGACCACGAGGGTGTTGTCCATCCGGGCCTGCGCCTCGAGCTCGTCCAGCAGCCGCCCGACCAGCTCGTCGATCGACAGCATCACCCGATGCTGCTCCAGGGCAACCCGCCGCATCCGAGAGCTGGCCACCCGACCTCGGTCCTGCACCCACTCGGGCTTGTCGATGATGTCGGGCTCGTTGCCCGCGCCGAGGTCCTCGTCCTTGAGGAGCGCAGCGACGTCCGCACCAACGTGCCTCGGCGCGGGCGTCATGGGGAAGTGGGGCCCGAACGGGGCCACGAGCAGCAACAGGGGCTTCTCGGCCGGCGTCCCGGAGATCAGGTCGACGGCGCGCTGAGCGAGGACATCGGTGGAGTAGTCCTCCGGCTCCACCCCGTGGGAGACCCCACCGAGTCGGTACTCGTAGTACCCGGGGTTCGGGAGGAACGGCTCGAAGACGTCCCAGCCGGGCGGCCGCGGCTCGGACTCGGTGTACCCGTTCAGGTACTTCCCGACCAGCACCGTCCGGTAGCCGGCCCCACCCAGTGCGACCGCCAGCGTCTGAGCCTCGTTCCCGTTGGCCACGAAGGCCTCCTGACCACCGCTGAGCGGAGGGTCGGCCGCAACTCCGTTCCCCCAGACGCCAGTCCCGGGTGCGAACTTCCCGGTCAGCAGCGATGCGCGGGAGGGACAGCACAACGCCGTCGGCACCATGGCGTTCGTGAACGTCGTCCCCTGGCGCTTGACCCGTGAGCGCAGGATCGGCATGGCGTCGGTGAGGCCGACCCGTTCGTCGTCGGTGAGGATCACGACGATGTTCGGTCGGTCTGGTGCCGGTCCGGGGCGTCGCTCCTCCTCGCCTCCGGCCGATGCCCCCGGCGTGAGCACGGCGAGCACCATCGCAACGGTCGCGATGGTGGCCGTGACCAACCCTCGCGACACGGCAGCCCCCTCTCGCCTGGCGCCCGAGCCTACGTCGGGGAATACTCGTGCCGCGAGAGTTGGTTGACTGGTCAACTACTTCACCACGAGCACGCCGGAGGTCGCCATGCCCGCCATCACCGTCGACGACGTCCTCGCGGTCCCGGCCGTCACCCCGACCGCTGCGGCTCGCGACCGAGGGGTGCTCTCCCTCACCACGGCCCCCACCGGCTACGAGGGCGAAGGCTTCCCGGTGCGCCGGGCGTTCGCCGGAGTGGACCTGGGCCTCCTGGACCCGTTCGTGCACCTGGACCAGATGGGCGAGGTCGACTACGCCCCCGGCGAGCCCAAGGGAACGCCGTGGCACCCGCACCGCGGGTTCGAGACCGTCACCTACATGATCGACGGCCTGCTGCGGCACCAGGACAGCCACGGCGGGGGCGGACTCATCAGCGACGGTGACACCCAGTGGATGACCGCCGGCTCCGGCCTGCTGCACATCGAGGCACCGCCCGAGCACGTCGTCATGAGTGGCGGGCTCTTCCATGGGTTCCAGCTCTGGGTGAACCTGCCGGCCGCGAAGAAGTTCGCCCCACCCCGCTACCAGGACATCCGGGCCGGCAACGTCGGGCTGGCGCGCTCGGCCGACGGCGGCGCCCTCGTCCGGGTCATCGCTGGGGAGGTCGGCACCGGCGAGCACGCGGTTGCCGGGCCCGGCGTCACCCACACCCCCATCACGCTCGTCCACGCGACCATCTCCCCCGACGGCCAGCTTCGGCTGCCGTGGCGGCCCGACTTCAACGCCCTGGTCTACGTCCTGGCTGGGTCCGGCACGGTGAGCGAGTCCCGACGCCGGCTGCGGATGGGCCAGCTCGCCGTGCTCGGAGCCGGGGACACCGTCACGGTCCAGGCCGACGCGGCGCAGGAGTCAAGGAGCCCCGCGTTGGACGTCCTCGTGCTCGGCGGACAACCCATCCGCGAGCCGGTCGCCGCCTACGGCCCGTTCGTGATGAACACGCGCGACGAGCTCATCCAGGCGTTCGAGGACTTCCAGGCAGGCCGGCTCGGAACCATCCCAGCCGAGGACCGACCCGGGCACGACGTGCTCTGAGGTTCAGGTCGAGGGCTGCTGCGCCTCGTCGATGGTCCGCCAGATCACCGATCGGACCTTCGGCTCGTTCATCTCCTCGAGGTGGTTCACGCGTGCCTCCACATGCTCGTCGATGGGGTGACTGATCCCCATCTCGACCACGTGACGGTCGTACTCGTCGGCGGTGGCGATGAGCACGTTCCGCACGCCCGGGACATCCACGTGCGCGAAGTAGTAGGGGTTGATGAGCATCTCGTGGACGCTGTAGATGTTCGTGGTGCGCTGGGCCACCTCTGGAGCCGCCTCGAAGTCACGGTGCAGGCGGGTCAGGAACGCCGAACCCGGCTGCATGTCGGCCAAGGCCGGGACGCTGCGGCGCAGGATTCGTCGGGTCCACGTGTTCACCGTCCCGGCGAGCGACGCGCCCAGCCAGGGCACGCCGACCGAGATGACGACGGGCACGCGTTCGGGCTGGTCCAGGGCATAGCGCAGCACCGCAAGCCCCCCTTGGGAGTGCCCGACGAGGGCGATCGGTTCCTCCGGGTCACGCCCGAGCCTGGTCAGCCCGTCGGCGAGATGCTCGCTGACGAAGGACTGCGAGTCCCGGATGCGAATCGTCACGCCCCAGTGCTCGAGCGTGACGAGGAAGGCATTGGGGTGACGCTCCAGCACCCGACGGAACATCAGGTGCGCCGCCACTCCCTGGATCGCGGTCCCGGCCACCACCCCCACCGCCAGCTCGCTCACCGCGCCGCCTCCTCGAGCAGCGCACCGACCGTTCGGGTCGGGACCTGGGTGAAGTCCCGGTAGAACGCCCCGATCGCACCGAACGCCGACGGGCGAGCCACGCTCAGCAATGCGTCCGCCTCCTCGATGCAGTCCTCCCCACGGCCGATCCGTGCCGGGGCAACCGGGACTGCCAGCACAACATGGCGGGCTCCGGCCGCACGCACGACCCGACACGCGGCTCGGGCGGTGGATCCGGTCGCGATCCCGTCGTCGACGACGATCACGGTCCGCCCCTGCAGGGCGACTGGGCGCCGGTGACCACGCAGGTCCAGCGCACGGCGCCGGGCCTCGGCCTCCTCGGTCGCCCGGATCGCCGCGAGCTGTGACGCGGTGACGCCGGCCATCCTGACGACGTGCTCGTCCAGCACCTCGACGAGTCGGCCGTCCTCCACCAAGGCCACCGCCCCCATCGCGAGCTCAGGTTGGTGGGGGACGCCCAGCTTGCGGACCACCACGACGTCGAGCGGGGCATCCAGCGCTCGGGCCACCTCGGCAGCGACGACCACGCCACCGCGGGGCAGGCCGAGCACCACGGGAGGCGACGGAGGAGGCAACGAGTACTGGCGGACCACCTCCGCCAGGCGTCGTCCCGCGTCGACCCGGTCAGCAAACGTCAGCGCGTCGCCGACCGCACGAGCCCGCCGCATGCCGGCCAGCGTGTCGGGTTGGTCCGCCACCCGGCAAGGGTCCAAGGCCCTGCCGCTAGAGTGCCCCGCATGCCGAAGCCGCGCACTCCCGAGGAGATCCAGGCAGACCTCGACCTCACCCGGGAACGCCTCGTCTCCAACGTCAGCGAGCTCGCCGGGCAGCTGGAGCCCAAGGCCATCGCCAAGAAGGCCTCGGACCAGGCCAAGGAAGGCGTCGACAACAAGGTCAAGTCGCTGAAGCGATCCGCCGGCCTGCAGGTCGAGGGTGAGCCCGCCCCCGACGGGCCCTCTCCCCAGTTCATCGGCGCCGTCGCCGGCGTCGGCGTGGCGATCGTCATCCTCGTCGTGCTCAGTCGCCGGAGGCGCTGAGCCACCACCGCCGCAGCCCCCGGCTACGGCCGCAGCGGCGGCCTGGGGATGTCGTCCGGGAACACCGAGTCGCCGGCCGGCTCGCTGGCCTCCAACGCAGCGAGCTCCTCGCCGTCGAGGACCAGTACCGCTGCTGCCAGCGAGTCCTGCAGCGTCTGTGAACGGGTGCTGCCGGGGATCGGGATCGTCACGTCCGACCGAGCGAGGTGCCACGCCAGCGCGACCCGTTGCGGACTGACGCCATGACGGGCGGCCACCTCGGCGAAGGCGGCGTAGCGAGAGCCGACCTCGCCGGCCTGGCCCGCGCCACCCAGCGGTGACCACGGGAGGAAGGCGATCCCCAGCTCCTCGCACCGGACCGGGACGTCGGCGTCGGCCCGGAACCGCGGGGAGAACTCGTTCTGCACCGAGACGATGCCGGCCCCGGTCGCCGAGTCCGGTGGACCGAGGACCTCGATCGCCACCTCGAGCTCCTGGAGAGTCACGTTGGAGAGCCCGACCATGCGCGCCAGCCCCGCCTGCTGGATCGTGGCAAGCGACTCCACCTGTGCCAGCACCGAGAGCGCGGGGTCGAGGCGGTGCAGCTGGTAGAGCTCGATCACGTCGACCCCGAGCGCGGTCAGCGAAGCCTCCGCGGCGCGCCGCAACCCGCCTGCCGAGGCGTCGCGGCCCCACACCTCCCCCGCCGAGCGGGTGATGCCGCCCTTCGTGGTGACCAGGACCCGGTCCCGGTCTGCCGCCGAGGCCCCCCACGCGCGCAACGCGTCTGAGACCAGGTGCTCGTTCGCCCCGACCTGGTCCCATGCCGGCGCGTAGATGTTCGCGGTGTCCAGCAGGGTGACACCGGAGTCCAACGCCTCGTGGATCACCGGCCGGGCGGAACTCGGCGACAGCGGCATGCAGCCGAGACCGAGGCAGGACACGTCGCGGTCGCCGATGGAGCGGGAGGGCAGGCTCATGCCGTGGAGTCTGGCTGAGCCTGGGCTCGCGCGCGCAGCAGTTCGACGCGTTCGCCGATGATGTGGTGCACCCGAGCCGTCAGCTCGGCCACGTCGGCGCCGACCTCGACGGGGACCTGCGGCAGGATCTCGACCTGGATGGCTTGGTGGCCGCGCAGCACGAAGCCACGCCTCGGCAGGGCCTGCGCCGAGCCATGCATCGCGATCGGCAGCACGGACCGCCCGGTGTCGGCAGCGAGCTGGAAGGCCCCCGGCTTGAAGGCCTGCAGGTTGCCGTCGCGTGAGCGGGTGCCCTCAGGGAACATCATCACCGACACCCCGTCGGCCAGCCGCGCCCGGCACTGCTCGAGCATCGCCGCCGCGCTGGACTTGTCGCCCCGCCGAAGCGGGATGTAGTTGTTGAGCCGCATGTTCCAGCCGACGAAGGGCACCTTGAAGTTCTCCACCTTGGACACCCACGTGAACGGCGCGAACAGCCGGAACAACACGAGGATGTCGATCAACGAGAGGTGGTTGGCCACCAGTACGTAGGTCTCGCCGCGCCGAAGGTGCTCACGCCCGGTGATGCGGACCTTCCAGAGCGGGTTCACCCAGGTGTAGAGCGAACCCCAGAAGCAGGTGAGCTGGTGCAGCGCACGCGTGCGATGGTCGAAGGGGCGGGTGAGCGCCCACGTCAGCAGCGCGACGGGAAACATGAGGACCGACGAGACCAGGACGAAGCCCCAGAAGAGCAGGGATCCCAGCCGCGCCACCAGCACCGGGTCAGGGTAGTGCGGACGTGCGGGTTCAGCGCTCGCAGGCCACGCCGTCGCTGTCGCCGTCGACGTACCACCGGTACTCACGATCCCGCCCGCGCCGGTACTCGCCGTAGCCGGCGGCCAACGCGTCGCCGCAGGTGGCGAAGCGTGGGTCCGTCCCCTCACCGGAAGGAGCCGACTCCTGCCCACGTCCATCCCCACGGCCGCCACCCCCGCAGGTAGGGCATGCGATGGGCGCGACGCGGGGCGCGTCCGAGGTCGGCACGACCTCCTGGGGGCACCGACGCAGCACCCGCGCCATGGCCGCCTGCTCGGCCGCCGTCACCCAGAGGTCGTACTTGGCCTTGACCGCGACCTGGCGAGCCACGTACTCGCACCGGTACCCCTTGGCCGGGGGCAGCCAGGTCGCCGCGTCGCCGTCACCCTTCTGCAGGTTCAGCGGGCCGTCGACGGCCAGCAGGTTCAACGGGTCGTTGGCCAGTGCCAGGCGCTCCCGTCCTGACAGCCGCTGGGCGCCCTTCTGCCAGGCGTCCGACAGCGCCACCACATGGTCGACCTGCACAGCACTGCTGGTGAGCTCACCACGGCGGAAGGGGACCTGCCGGGCCGAGTACGGGTCGGCCAGCACCCCGGAGAGCACCACGCAGCCGCGGGTCGCCGGATCGGTACGCACCGCGCGCAGGTCCCGCGCCAGCATGTCGTTGCGGGTGTCGCAACCGTTGCGGTCGGCATCGGCCCATGCCGGGCCGAAACGGTCCCGGTCGTAGCCGGTCTGCGGAGCGCGGCCCTTGACCGCCAGGGTGGTGAGCAGCGCGGCAGCAGAACCGGCGCCCGGCTGCTCGCGTCGGTTCGGTCGCGGCTTCGGTGGCTGCGGCTCGGCAGGCGTGGTCACGCTCGGGGAGGGCCGTGGCGCGCTCGGCGACGACGGGGCCGTCGCGCCGGCTGCCGGACCCTTCTGCCCACCCGTGCAGCCGGCCAGCACCCCGGCCGGGACCAGGAGCGCGAGCAGGGCCGCTACCAGGGCCGCAGGGGCCGCTACTGGGGCCGCTACTGGGGCCGGTGCGAGGCGGAGGAGGGGCCGAGCACGCTGCGGCGCATCATGGCCTCGTAGCGGGCCGGGGCCGCTCGGGAGACGACGTGGGAGAGCCGAGCCGTCCGCGACGGCAGCACCAGCCGGCGCCGACGAGCCATCCCGTCGACCAGCTGGGCGGCGACCTCCTCCGGACCGAGAACGGCCCCCGTCGTCGACCAAGAACCCTCCTGCCCGCCGGACCGGAACGCCGCCCGGTGCTCGATCCCCGTCGCAGTGAACGACGGCGCCACCATGGTGACCGAGACCCCCGACTCGCTCACCTCGGCTCGCAGGCTGTCGAAGAACCCGTGCAGACCATGCTTGCTGGCCGCGTACGCCGTCCGGTTCACCAACGGGCCGAACCCGGCCACCGAGGACAGCACCGCGATCCGCCCGCGGCTCTCCAGCAGGGCCGGCAGCGCCGCCAGCGTCACCAGGATCGCCCCGCGGAGGTTCACGTCGAGCACGCGATCGACCGCCGACATCGGCACGTCGACCGCGGGACCGAGCGCCGTCACCCCATGGCTGAGCACCAGGCCGTCGAGCGGGCCTTGTGCGCACAGCTCGGCGATCGTGTTGTCCACCTGCTGGTCGTCGGTGACGTCAAGCTCGATCGGAGCATTCGCGAGGTCCGCCGCGAGCACCGTGGCTCCCTCGCGCGCCAGCCGGTCGCAGACGGCCACCCCGATCCCGCCGGCCGCGCCGGTGACGAGGAACCGACGCCCGGCCAGCGACGGGGCTTGCGGGCGCAAGGCTGACACGTCCACTCAGGCCCCCTCGCTCAGCAGCTCGGCCGGCTTCGGCGCGGGCCGCCGGGACCAGAACGTGCCGACCGTCAGTCCCGCGACCAGGTGCCAGACACCCCACCAGGCGGCCACGACAGCCATCCCGCCGAGCCCGTCGAAGAAGGTGAAGACGATGATGAGGCCCAGGGCGGAGTTCTGGATCCCCACCTCGACGGAGATCGCCCGAGCGTCGTACTCGGGGAGCCGAGCGGCGCGGGCGCTGAAGTAGCCCAGCAGGAAGGCCGTCGCATTCTGGATCGCGACCACGATGGCCACCGCGCCGACGAACTCGAGGAAGAACGACCAGTTCCCGATCAGCGCGAAGGCGATGAAGGCGAAGAACAGCGTCAGGGACAGGATGCGCATCGGGCGGCGCAGCCGGGCCGCCGCCCCCGGCGCGCGCTGGGCGACCAGCATGCCGAGCAGCAGCGGCACGCCGAGGATGAGCACGATGGTCACGAGCAGGTCCAGCGGGTCCAGGTCGACGGCCGTGAGGATCTCCGCCGCGTCGGCATCGCGCGAGCCCCAGAACTGCAGGTTGAACGGCGTCATGACGATCGCGAACACGGTGGACACCGCGGTCATGCTCACGCTGAGCGCCGCGTTGCCGGTCGAGTAGTGCGTGATGAAGTTCGAGAAGTTCCCCCCCGGGCAGGAGGCCACCAGGATCATGCCGAGGCCGATGGATGGCAACGGGTCCAGGACCTGCACGAGCAGGAAGGTGATCGCGGGGAGCAGCAGGAACTGCGCGACGAGCCCGATGACCGGGCCCCGTGGGTCGCGCAGGATCCGGCGGAAGTCCTCCACCCTGATGTCCAGGGCGACACCGAACATGATGAGGCCGATGAGAACGTTCAGCAGCGTCAACGTCGTGGGGTTGAAGTTGAGCATGACCTCGTCGATCGGCTCCACGCCGGTTCTCCTCCCTGGTCATCCTGCCTTCGCCGTCCGGGCACCCTAGTGCGCGCGGCTGCGGTTGACTGGCGCCATGGCTGAGCACCCGGCGGAACAGGCCCCTCTACCAACGATCAGCGGAGGCCAGCTCCTGGCACGGATGCTGGCGCGGGAAGGCGTGGAGGTCGTGTTCGGGATCATCGACGGGACGTACTTCGGGCTGTACTCGCACCTGCGCGACCACGGGATCCGCCTCATCACGCCCCGGCACGAGACCAGCGCCCTGCACATGGCCGGCGCCTACGCGCGGCTGACCGGACGGCTCGGCGTGGCGATCGCGAGCAACGGCCCGGGCGTCGCCAACGCGCTGCCCGGCGTCGCGGTGGAGAACGGTGAGGGGAACCGGGTGCTGCTGCTGACCAGCTGGCGTCGCCACCAGATCGTCGGACCGGACCGTGGCGGTGCCTACCAGTACTTCGACCAGCCCGCGGTGATCAAGCCGATGGCCAAGTGGAGCGGGGCTGCGCTGTCCTTCGACCGGCTCCCCGAGCTGTTCCACCGAGCACTGCGGATCTCGTGGCGCGGACGGCCCGGTGTCGTGCACCTCACGGTCGCCGAGGACGTGATGAACACCCCCGCGCCGGACCCCGCGGCCGGGGAGACGCCGCGACCCGACATCGCGCCGGAGGGCTACCGGCGCACCGCGCCGGTGGAACCCCCCGCCGAGCTCGTCGAGCAGGCCGCCCGCATGCTCACCGAGGCCGACGCACCATTGCTGCACGCTGGCTCTGGGGTGCTGCACGCATCCGCGACCGACGAGCTGCGGGAGGTGGCTGACCGGCTCACCGCGCCGGTGACGACCTCGTGGGCGGCTCGCGACGTCATCGACGAGCGCGCCGAGGTGAGCATCCCGATGCCCTACACCGAGCTCAACAACGAGGCCCGCCGCGCCGCCGATGTCGTGCTCGTCCTCGGCAGCCGCCTCGGGGAGACCGACTGGTGGGGCAAGGCGCCCTACTGGGACCGCTCGCAGCAGGTGATCCAGGTGGACAACGACGAGGAGCTGCTCGGCCTGAACAAGCCGGTCACGCTGGCGGTTCTCGGCGACGCCAAGGTGTTCCTTCGCCGGCTGGCCGACCGGCTGGCACAGGACGACCTGGCACCGTTGCTCGCCGAGGTGAGCGGGGATCGGCGCGCCCGCCTGGCCGCCTACCACGAGCAGAAGGACTCGGCCCGCGGACAGCTCGACATGGCCCGTCAGGCCACCGGCGCACCCCTGCACTCGGCCCACCTCGCACCTGGGATGCAGGAGGTCTTCGGCGACGACATCGTGGTGGTCTTCGACGGCGGCAACACGGCCGTGTGGGGCAACCTGTACTACGAGGTCCGCGCGCCGCACTCGGTGCTGTCGACGTTCAAGTTCGGGATGCTGGGGGCCGGGGTCCCGCAGGCGCTCGGCGCGAAGGTGGCCCACCCGGGCAAGCACGTCGTGTGCCTCACCGGCGACGGCGCCTTCGGCTTCCACCCGCAGGAGATCGAGACCGCTGTGCGCAACGGGCTCCCGATGGTCGCCATCGTCACCGTCGACCGCGCATGGGGCATGGTGAAGGTGAACCAGGAGTTCGCCATCAACCCCGAGAAGCTCGTCGCACAAGGGTCGCTCGACGACGACGAGCACATCAACACCGACCTCGGCGAGATCCGCTACGACGCGATGGCCGAGAGCATGGGCGCGCTCGGGCTTCACGTCTCGGCGACGGAGGACCTCGTGCCGACGCTGCGCACGGCCAAGGAGGGCCTCGAGGCCGGACGGGTGGTGGTGGTCCACGTCGACGTCGACGCCAACGCGCACAAGTTCGCGCCCAGCCTGCTGACGTTCAAGGAGATGCACCTGGAGCCTGCCGGGTGAGACAGGGGTAGGGCAGACTGCACCCGTGTCCGAGCAACCGTTCGCCAAACCCCACCCGAAGGGGCGCAAGCTCACCGGGTTCAACGCGGCCACCTGGCGTACCGCCGCCGGTGATCCGACGCTGCGCTCGCCGATCGTCGGTGTCTTCCTGCTCGAGCGAGAGCCGGACGTCGCCGCGCTGGCCGAGCGATTCGAACGCCTGAGCAGGCAGTTCCCCGTCCTGCGCCAGCGACTCGTCGAGCCGGGGTTCATCCTCAACAGCCCCCGACTGGTGGTCGACCCCTACTTCGACGTCAGCCTGCACATCGCCCGGATTCGCGCACCGAAGCCGGGGACGTGGGCGTACGTCCTCAACACCGCCCGGCGCAACAGCCTGCTCGACCTGGACCGCGACCGCGCCCTGTGGCGTGCGGTCCTCATCGAGGACCTCGCCGGCGGCAAGGCCGCCCTCGTGATCGTGCTGCACCACGCCATCGCCGACGGCCAGGGCATGGTGATGCTGATGGCCAGCCTCGTGGACTGGACCGCCGAGCGCCCGGCCGACGAGCCGCTGCCCCCAGCGCCGGCGCCAGGCGAGGTGGACCCACTCTCGATGACCTGGCACGCGTTGCGCAGCGGCGGTCAACGACTTGCTGAGCAGGGCCTCGAGTCGGTGATGACCCTGCCGTCAGTTGCGGCCTCCTTCGCGGCCGACCCCCGCGGCAGCATCGCAGCAGCCATCACGAACGCGTCGTCGCTGCAGCGGCTCGCCGCGCCTCACCGCCGGCCGCTGTCGCCAGTCATGCGTGCGCGGAGCACCACCTACAGCTTCCGTACCCTCGACGTGCCCTTCGCCCCCCTGAAGGCCGCCTCCAAGGAGCGTGGGCACAGCATCAACGACGTCTTCCTCGCTGCCCTCACAGGTGGGATGCGGATCTACCACGAGCGCTTCGGCGAGGTGCCGGCCACGCTGCGCGTGAACGTGCCGATCAGCACACGAAGCGCCGGGCAGGATGCCAGTACGAACGCGGTCAGCCTCGCCCGCATGGAGCTGGCCGTGGCCGAGCCCAACCCCGAGGCGCGGATGAAGGACGCCGCTGAGCATGTGGGCGAGGCACGCGCCGAGCCGGCCCACCAGATGATGGATGACATCGCCGAGCTGCAGCGGTTCGTCCCGGCCTCGCTCCTGGCCAGGGTGGCGCAGACGAGCGACTTCACCGGGTCGAACGTGCCCGGCCCTCCCGTGCCGGTGTGGGTGGGGGGCGCGAAGGCCGAGCGGCTCTACCCGTTGGTGGCCACCATCGGGGCGGCCGTCAACGTCACGCTGCTGTCCTACGCAGGCACATGGGCCTCGATCGGCGTGAGCATGGACGACGCGGCCGTGGCCGACCCGGACACGATGATGTCGGCTTTGGCCGCCGGGTTCGCCGAGGTGGGCGCCGCACCGGGGCCCGGCGGCTCGGACCCGGTGGAGCAGCCCGCAGCGAAGCGAGCGGCCGCGAAGAAGACCGCCGCCAAGAAGACCCCGCGAAGAAGACCGCCGCCAAGAAGACCCCCGCCAAGAAGACCGCCGCCGCGAAGAAGACCGCCGCCGCGAAGAAGACCGCCGCCGCGAAGAAGACCGCCGCCGCCGATTGACCGGAGTGGTCACCGGGGGCCAGGAATGGAGCAGCCGAGCAACCCCACGGGAGGGACCTGGCATGAACATCGTCGACAGCATCGTCATCCACCAGCCCCGCAGCCGGGTTTGGCAGTACCTGACCGATCCCAGCAACACCGCGGTCTACTGGCCGGGCATGATCGAGTACGAGGCGACCTCGCCGGCGCCCTACGGGGTCGGCACCACCATGGCGGGCAAGACCCGCTTCGCCGGAGTGACTGTGGAGCTGCAGCACGTCATCACCAGCTTCACCGACCTGGAGCTCAGCGAGTGGTCGAGCACCGACCCGAGGAATCCCGCGGTGCAGTCCTTCCGGTTCAGCGACGTGGACGAGGGAACGCGGGTGGAGTACGAGGTCGACGGGCTCCGGCCCGGGCTGGTCGGCAAGGTCACCGACCCCGTGTTCGCCGCGATGATGCGCCGCACCGTCCGGAACGGCCTGGAGAACATCAAGGACCTGCTCGAGGCTGCGACCGGCTGAGTGCCGGCCAGGAGGGCTCCCTGAGCCGCCGGGTGTACCGCTCAACACACCATCGGCCCGCCTCGATCCTCCAGGCGCGCGTCGCGAGTCCCTGACCTGGGACGATGCTGGGCCCCCCTGACGCCGAGCACCGAATCGCGGGGCATTGTGTACTGAGCGACACGCTTCGGCGAGGGTCCGACCTCAGCTCCCGGCACCGAGGCGCTCGGCGAAGGCCACCACCTCGCGGTACTGCTCGTAGGTCCATCCCTGCGCTGGATGCGGCTCGACCAGCAGCGTCGGGACCCCGGCCGCGTCGCGCGCCGAGGCCCACGCCCGGATGCCCTCGTCGAGGTCGTCGTCGATCCAGACCGCGGGGCCGTCGCCGGCCGCCCGCACGATAGAGGGGAACTTGTAGGACCCGATACCGTCGCCGACGCGCTGACCCGCGGACAGCCCCGCGTCCAGGCCCGGGTCTGCGTCGAAGTCCAGGTAGTCCCAGTCCTGCCCGATCCCCAGCACCGGCGCCAGCGCGACCGGCGCCCGGGCCTGCCACATGGTGGCCCAGATGACGTCGTACCGCTCCGCCAGCTCGGCCAGCCAGCCCACGTGCTCATCGACCAGCAGGAGGAGGTACCCGTCGGCGCGGGCCAGCCGGTAGCCGTCGGGGATGGACACCCCGTCGCTGGTGCCGGCGGCGGTGGTGTCCACGTCCCGCCACGCACCGAACGCGTTGAGTACCCCGTCGACGTCCAGGAAGAGCCGCGGCCTCATGGCTGCAGGAGCCCCGAGGTGTCGGCGATGGAGCCGTCGACGGCGAGCGTGGGCGTCCCGCGAACCCCGCGGGTCGAGGCGGCCTGGGTGAGCGCGGCCACCCATTCCCCGAAGGCATCGTCCTCGATGCACGTACTCACCTCGCGGCTGTCCACGCCGGTCTGCTCGGCGATGTCTTCGAGGTTCGGGACCGAGAACTGCCCCAGCGCCTCCGTGGGGTCCTGCGCCTCGTAGAGCGCTTCGTGGAAGCCGACCCAGTCCTCGGCTCCGGCGTACTCGTACACGCACGCGGATGCGTTGGCCGCCCGGGCGGAGTCCTCGGTGAGGAAGGCCATCGGATGCAGGACGAACCGGTACTGGCCCTCCTCCGCCGCCGCCCTCAGGTCCGCGCCGGCGTTCTGCTCGAGGCGGGCGCAGAAGGGGCAGACGTAGTCCTCAAACAGCTCCACGAGCTGTTCTCCAGAGCCGAAGGCGTACCCACCGAACTCCTCGGTCCCCGCGGGACCGCCCGCCAACGGCTGCGGCTGTGCCGGGGTCAGCGTCGTCGGTCGGGCGTCCACGGCGGAGGAGTCGCCGCTCGGCGCGTCACTCTCGCCGGGAGCCACCGGCGTCGCGTCGGTGGCGCTCGGCGAGGCCGAGGCAGCCCCGGCGGCCTGGGCGCTGTCGCCCGGACGCGGGATGAGCCATCCGACGAGAAGCCCGACCAGGAGCCCGACGACCAAGGACGCGGTCACAACCAGCGAGAGCGGCATGCTGACCGAACGCGGACCGGGTGCCGGTTGCGGCTCGGGCAGCTCCGCCGACTCCGGTGCCTGCTTCGTGTCAGGCGACCCAGCAGACTCTGCCGCCGGGCCTGCTGGCGGCACCCGGGACGGCTCGGGCATCGCAGACGGCTCCTGCTGATGAGGCATGGCAGGACGGTACGCGAGCACGGTCGCCCGGCCCGAATCGGCGCGGCCCCGACTCCGATGCGGCACCGTGTCCCCATGGAGCACCTGCACGCCCTCGACGCGGCTTGGCTGGAGCTCGAGCAGCCGGGGCCGCCGATCGCCATCGGCTCCGTCAGCGTCTCGGCCGGACCGGCTCCCTCGGTCACTGAGGTCCGAACGCTGCTCGCCGCCAGGTTGGGGCGGATGCAACGACTCACCCAGCGCCTGACCGGGGGCGGGCGCGTCCGCCGACCAGGCTGGGAGCAGGTCGAACCGGACCTGCGGTGGCACGTCCAGTCCCGTCGGGTCTCGGCTGCCGACGGGGCGCTGGACGCGCTGGTGTCCGGGCTGATGACCGAGCCGATGCCGCCCGACCGGCCGCTGTGGTCAGTGCACGTGGTGCGGGGTCTGGCGGATGACCGCTGGGCACTGGTCTGGCGCGTCCATCACACCGTCTGCGACGGGATGTCCTCCTTGGCGTTGCTGGGACACACCTACGACACCGAGCCCACCGGCGGCTCGACCTTGGCTGAGGTCATCGCGATGGCGACCGAAGCGCAGGCCGGTGAAGCCGGGTCCTCCCCGAGCGACCACTGGCTGACCTCTGCGACGCACACCGTCGAGACCGGCATGAGCCGACTGGCCACCCTGGCGCGCCAGCTGCCCACGGCTGCCCGCGTGGCGGCCGACCTCGCGCCGCGCCCCCCAGGTCCGCTGACCGGCGAGCTGTCCGACCTCCGCCGCTACGTCCGCCTGAGCACCGACCTCGCCACCGCCAAGGAAGCCGCTCACCGCCACGAGGTCACCGTCAACGACATCGTCCTCACCGCCGTCGGCGAGGGCTTCGGGCACCTGCTGCGCCGCCGCCCTGGCCTGCGCCTGCCGGCCTCGGTACGCACGCTGATCCCGGTCTCCACCCGCGACCGGCACGACCTGCACGCAGACAACCAAGTCAGCCTGGCGGTGGTGGATCTGCCCATCGGGCAACACACCGGTGACGCCGACCTGCGGCAACGCCTGCGCCACGTGGTCGAGCTCACCGACTTCCAGAAGCAGCAGCGAACCCCGGTGATCGGTGCCGTCCTGCTCGGGCTCGCCGACCGCCTGGTGCCAGACGCCGTCCAGGGGCTCGTCGTCGGCCACAGCGGCTGGCTGCCGGCATGGATCGCCGACACGCTGGTGACGAACGTCCCGGGGCCACAGTTCCCGCTCTACCTGCTCGGGCACCGGGTGCAGACGTTGCACCCGATCATCCCGATCGACGGGCACCTGCGAATCATCGTCGGCGTGCTCTCCTACGACGGCGCGCTCCACGTGGGGGTCACCGGCGACGGTGTCTTCGCCTCCGACGTCCACGTGCTGGCCGAAGGAATCGTGGGCGGTCTGCGTGCCCTGGCCTCAGGGTGAGGGCACGGCACACCCCGGGCAGGTCCCGAACACCTCGAGCTGGTGGATGACGTCGACGAAGCCGTGCTGGGCCGCCACGGTCGCCGCCCAACGCTCGACCTCTGCCCCTTCCACCTCGATGGTCCGCCCACACCGGCGACACACCACATGGTGGTGGTGGGCCGGGCTGCAGCGCCGGTAGAGGACCTCGCCGACCTGCTGCAAGGTGTCCACCTCGGCGTCCTCGGCCATGGTCTGCAGGATGCGGTAGACGGTGGACAGGCCGACCTGCTCGCCGCGTGCACGCAGCATCGCGTGCAGCTCCTTGGCGCCGTGGAAGTCCGCCAGCTCGGCCAGCAGCTCGCTCAGCGCACTGCGCTGCCAGGTGGCCCGGCGGGTCACGACGCCGCCGCCAGCGCGATCGGCAGCGTGCTGGCCCCGTCGACGCGGACCCGCACCGGGATCCCCCAGTCCTGCTGGTGCAGGTGGCAGACCCCTCCGTCGGCACAGCTGGCCGCGGACGCGCTCACGTGCAGGACGCCCTCGGCGACTGCTGCGTCCAAGGAGATGGTTCGCCGCAGCGACTCCGAGCGCCCCTGCCCGGCCAGGAGCAAGGCCGGCGGCGTGGCCGTCACCGACAGGCGCGTCGCCGGGCCGTAGCGCTCGTCGAGCTCCTGCCCGGGCGGCGGGGTGAAGTCCACCACCAGCTCGACGGCACCGGGGGCAAGGTCGGTCGGTGGGCGTGCCAGGCGCGTGGCCATGCCGATGATCTCCCGTGCCTCGGGCACGAGCGGGGTGAGGCGATGGGCGGTGGACTCCACGACCAGGACCTCCTCAGCCTGGCCACCTCCGGCCGAGGAGACCACGAAGCCGCTCGGCTCAGCGAGGTCGCTGGCCACGGTGAGCACCCGGCCACCCTCGAAGCGGCGGACGGCTCCGTTGTAGGTGTCAGCGACGAGGACGCTGGGGACCTCGCCGGCACCCGCCGCCAGCACGGCGATGCCGAGCGGGTGCTGGAGCAACGCCTGCTGCCCGTCCCCGTCGCGGTGGCCGAAGTCGAACAGGCCTTGGCCGATGACGGTCCGAACACGCAGCCCACGCGCAGCGGGCGGGACCGATGGCGCCCCCGCGCCGGCGGGCACTGGCTCCACGACGCGAACCGCGGAGGTCTCGGCGTCGGCCACCCATAGCTGCTGGCCGGCGGCAGCCAACCCGGAAGGCTGAGCGAACCAGGCCTCCTCCAGCGGGCCGTCACGCAGGCCCTCGACGCCCGTGCCGCCGACCACACTGAAGGCGGTCGCTTCTCCGGCCACCTCGAGCACACCCAGCTGATGGGTGCCGGCAACCGCCACCCAGACGCGCCCCCGCCACCACGCCACGTCCCATGGGCTCCGGATGCCCTCGGCCAGCGTGCTGACGGTTGCAGCCTGGCCGTCGAGGCGCACCCCGCGCAGGGCCCCGTTGACGGTGTCGGCGACCACGACGTCCGAGCCGATCGCCTCGGCCACCTCGCTCGGCAGCACGCACAGCCCGTTCGGGCCGTGGAAGCGGGCCCGGTCGCCGAACCCGTCGCGTCGCCCGCGGGTCCCGGAGCCGACCCACCCGGCCACGTCGAAGCCTGAGCCGGACCCTGACCCGGACGCCCGGTCGAGGATGGCCAGGCGGTGACTCCCGGCATCGGCGACGAGCAGCCGCCCGTCCGGGAGCCGCACGGCCTTGGCCGGGAAGCGGAGCCGATCCCGCGCCGGCGGACGCGAGCCGTCGATCGGGCCCGACCCACCGACGCCGCGCCGCAGCGTCCCGGCGGCCTCATGCTCGGCGATGCCCACCTCCAGCTGGGCGGCCAGTGCGTGGGCATGGCCCTCGCCCGCGGCAGTCCAGATGATGCGCCCCGTGGGGTCGATGAGCACCAGGGTGGGCCAGGCACGCGCGGCATAGGCGCGCCAGGTGAGCAGCTCCGGGTCGTCCAGCACCGGGTGGGTGATCCCATGGCGGGTGACGGCGTCCGCAACCGCTTCGTGGTCGGCCTCGTGCGGGAACTTCGGCGAGTGCACCCCCACGACGGTGAGCACGTCGGCGAATCGAGCCTCGACCTCCCGCAGCTCCTCGATTACGTGCAGGCAGTTGATGCAGCAGAAGGTCCAGAAGTCCAGCAGCACGAACCGCCCGGCAAAGTCCTCGAGGCCCAGCGGGCCGTCGGTGTTGAGCCAGCCACCGCGACCGACGAGTGCCGGTGCCCGAACCCGTGCACGTTGGCTCACCCCGAACCCACCTCAGCTCGGCGGGCATCGACTCGGTCCATGATCGGCCCGGCACTCGCGCCGTGCAGCACCACCGAGAAGAGCACCGCGAAGGCGGCAGTGGCCCAGACGACGTCGGATCCCTCGAAGGTCTCCTGCCCCATGGCGTAGGCGAGGTAGTAGAACGAGCCGATCCCGCGGACGCCGAAGAACGCGATGGCCACTCGCTCGGAGGACAGCATCGGCAGCCCCGCCAGGCAGAGCCAGGCCAGCACCGGACGCACCAGCACGACGAGTCCGACAGCGACGAGCGCTGCCTGCCAGCTGAGCGCTGCGAGCAGGCCGTCGGCCACCGCCCAGCCGAGCACGAGCAGCACCATCAAGGTGAGGATGCGCTCGACCTGCTCGATGAACTCGTGCAGCACCTCGTGGTACTCGTGGTCGCGCTCGTAGCCGCGGAGCACGAGCGCCGCCACGAACACCGCGATGAAGCCGTAGCCGCCGAGTACCTCGGCGAAGCCGTAGGCGAGGAACACCGCCGCCAACGCCACCAACGCCTCGGCCGTCTCGGCGAAGCGCAGCACCTTGGCAGCGCGGGCGAAGGCCAGCCGCGCGATGAGGAAGCCGGCAGCCGCGCCGAGCGCGACGCCGAGGACCACCTTCCCGACGACCTCCCAGCCGAGCCAGCCCCAGCCCCACTCGGCGAACGGCGCGGCCGCCAGGAAGATGGCGGCGTAGACGAACGGGAACGCCAAGCCGTCGTTCAGGCCCGCCTCGGAGGTCAGGGCGAAGCGCACCTCGTCCTCGTCGGAGGCCTCCCCCGATGGCTTGCCGACCTGTACCTCCGATGCCAGCACCGGATCGGTGGGAGCCAGCGCGGCTCCCAGGAGAAGGGCGGCTGCTGGGGCCAGCCCGACCAGCGACCAACCGAGCAGGGCGACCGAGGCGATGCACAGCGGCATGGCGAGACCGAGCAGCCGCCAGGTGCTGGCCCACCGGCGCAAGCCGAAGGGACGGTCGATGGCGAGGCCGACGCCGAACAGCGCGATGATGACCACGAGCTCGGTCACGTGCTCGACCACCGGGAGCACCGCTTCCGAGCGCGCCACCAGCGTGAAGTCGGGGATGCCGATCGGCAGGACCCCCAGCAGGATCCCGCCAGCGAGGAACACCATGGGGGCGGAGAAGGCGCGCCCCTCGGCAAGCCGTGGCAGGGCAGCGGCCAGCAGCAGGACCACTCCGGCGACGAGGTAGGTCAGGTCCAGGGTGTCGGGCATCGACTCGGAGCCTAGGCGGAGGGCCGCTCGGCCGGCTGGTTGGCGAGGTCCGTCTGCGCGTTCAGGTACCGGGTGGCCCACGCGGCGATGAGCGCCGCCACGTACTCGGCATCGGCTCGGCTCGTCAGCAGGTGGTCGGCGTCGTCCAGGGAGATGAACGACTTGGGGTGACGGGCGGCGGTGAAGATCTCGGTCGCGTGCTCGATCCCGACCACGGTGTCCACCGGTGAGTGCAGGACCAGCAGGGCCCGGCCGAGACGGGCCAGACGGCGCAGCTGCGGCTGCTCGGCGAGGTCCTCGAGCAGGTCCCGACTGACGCCGAACTCACGGCTCCCGATCCGGACCACCGCCTCGTCCCGGTCGCCGAGAGCTGCCGAGATCAGTCCGCCGACGTGGGCGGGGTCGACAGGCGCCCCGATGGTGGCCACCCCAAGCGCGTCCGGCACGCGCTCGGCCGCTGCGATGACGGTGGCGCCGCCGAGGCTGTGTCCGACCAGCAGGGAGGGAGGGTGACCCCGTGCCCGCAACCAGTCCGCAGCATCCACCACGCTGTCGACCCGGGTGGTGAACCGGGAGTCGGCGAACGCACCGTCGGACTGCCCGACACCCGGCATGTCGTAGCGCAGGACGCTGAACCCCGCGCGGGCCAGTGCACGGGAGATGCCGGTAGCGGCCCGCGACTCCTTGCCGCAGGTGAAGCAGTGTGCGAAGACGACGCCATGAGCGCCTGCGCCACCGGCCTCCAGCCGTCCGGCCAGGGCATTGCCTGCCGACCCCGGGATGCTCACCGCTTCGACGCTGCCCGGCCCCACGGCAAGACCCTGTCAGGTCGTTCGCCAGGCCGCCAGCGCAGCCCCCACTCCGGCAGTGACGATGGTCGTCAGCTCGGCCGTCAGCACATGTCTCGGGATGGGCGTCTCGTCGGCGAGCCACCACATGCTCGTCTGGTGCACCATGCCGACGATGGCGTTGGCCCACACCGCGGGCAGCTGAGCCTGCGCGTCGGGGACGTCCAGGTCCCGACGCAACCCGTCGTCGAGGACGCCGACGACGACCTGCTCGAAGGTGACCACCTGGCGCATGAGGTCGACCTCGCCGGCCTCCTCGCTCCGGCGCAGGAACTCGTACAGCGCCAGCCGGTCGGCCAGGAAGCCGAGGTAGGCGTCCACGGCAGCGTAGGTCCGGTCGCGCCAGGTGCCTCTGGTGCGCAGTGCCCGCCGGAGGTCGGCGAGCAGCACGTCGGTGTGCCGCTCCAGCAGCGCCTGGCACAGGCCGCCCTTGCTGCCGAAGGCCCGGTACACGATGGGCTTGGTGATGCCGGCCTCCGCGGCGATCGCTGCCACGGACACGTCCGGGCCCACCCGGCCGATGAGACGTTCGGCGGCGTCGAGCAGCTGCTCGCGCCGAGGATGGTCCGCCGCCACGTCGGGACTCGAAGCCGTGTCGCCCATGGTGCGGCTCATGTTACCGCTGGTAACCTTTGGCTGGGTCGGGATGCGAGCACCCGACCCACCGCCGAAGAGGCGACCAGCGACCAGGAGGACCGCCGTGACCGACTTCGCCTTCTCCCTCGACGAGGACCAGCAGCAGCTGCAGAAGTGGGTGCACGGCTTCGCCGCCGACGTGATCCGCCCGGCCGCCTCGGAGTGGGACGAGCGGGAGGAGTACCCCCGACCGCTGGTGGAGGAGGCGGCCCGGATCGGCATCTACACCCCCGAGTTCTTCATGCAGCTCAACACCGACGAGTCCGGGCTGTCCATGCCGATCGCCATGGAAGAGCTCTTCTGGGGCGATGCCGGGATCGCGCTGTCCATCGTCGGCACGTTGCTGCCGGCCGCGGCCGTCATCGGCAACGGCACTCCCGAGCAGATCCTGGAGTGGGGCCCAGCCATGTTCGGCACGCCGGACGACATCGCCCTCGGGGCGCTGTGTGTCTCCGAGCCCGATGCCGGCAGCGACGTGTCCAGCATGAAGACCCGCGCCGTGTATGACGAGAAGACCGACGAGTGGGTGCTCGACGGGACGAAGACGTGGATCACCAACGGCGGCATCGCCGACATCCACGTCGTCGTCGCCAGCGTCGAGCCCGCACTGAAGGCCCGAGGGCAGGCCTCCTTCGTCGTCGGCCCGGAGTTCAAGGGCAAGGGCCTGTCGATGGGGCAGAAGTTCGCCAAGCACGGCATCCGCGCCTCGCACACCGCCGAGGTGGTCCTCGACGACCTGCGGCTCCCCGGCTCGGCCCTGCTCGGCGGCAAGGACGCGCTCGACGAGCGACTTGCCCGGGCCCGGTCCGGCAGCAGCGCGCGCGGCCAGGCTGCGATGAAGACGTTCGAGGCATCCAGGCCCACCGTCGCCGCGCACGCCGTCGGCATCGCCCGCGCGGCCTACGAGTACGCGCTGGAGTACTCGCGCACGCGCAAGCAGTTCGGCCGCCCCATCGGCAGCACCCAGGCCATCGGCTTCATGCTCGCCGACATGAAGACCCGTATCGACGCTGCCCGGCTGCTCACCTGGCGCGCCTCCTGGATGGGTCGCAACGGCGTGGAGTTCAGCAACGGAGAGGGATCGATGGCCAAGCTGTTCGCGGGCGAGGCTGCGGTGGACGTGACCGAGAAGGCCATCCAGATCCTCGGGGGCAACGGCTACACGCGCGACTACCCGGTCGAGCGCTGGCACCGAGACGCGAAGATCTACACGATCTTCGAGGGCACGTCGGAGATGCAGCGGCTCATCATCGGCCGCGCGGTCACTGGCCTGCGCGTCGAGTAGTCCGCAGCGTCCGCGCTGCCGTCCGTATCGGCTTGCTCACCCGCCAGGAGGTCGAGGCCCGAAGGTCGTCGAGCTCGGCACGGAGGTCCCTGCGCTGCCGCTCGAGGGCAGCGACTCGTGCCATCGGCAGCCCCAACCGCTCCGCGTGCGCCTGGCGATGCCGACGCGCCCAGGCCCGCGTGGGCTGGACGTACTCGTCACCGGGCGGAAGCGCAGCAGCGATGTCCTCGTAGTGGCTCATGACTGCAGTGTTGGTCGTGCTCGCCGAGTGCAGGTCTGCCATCCCCATCGGGGTGGGGAACGCCGCGGCGAGCTCCGGCCCGACGATCCCAGCGGCCCGCAGCTCCAGCTGCGTGCGCACGCACTTCTCGCAGCGCCCGCAGTTCTTCCCCGCGGCGCCTTCCTGGAAGCACACGCGGAGGTTGGCAACCAGGGCCGGGTGGTCGGCAAGGAAGGCGACTCGCTCGATGCGCCGATGGCTGCCGCCGGTGGTGCGCACCGGGAACGACGGATGACCCAGCAGGCGGTTGGTGGCGAAACGACCTCCGTACGGCCCGCGTCCCAGCTCCTCCTCGTAGGCGAGGTCGTTCGCGTAGACGGCCCCAGCATGCGTGGCGGCAAAGGTGTGCAGCAGCCCGACCAGTCCGGCGTTGAACATCAGGAACCAGGCCGGGCAGAAGTCCTGCTGCCAGTTCGTGGCCACCACCGCGCACGAGGCGCCGTAGGCACGCAGGGATCGACTCGCCGTCTCGGCGGCCACCCTGCGTCCGACCTCGTCGGCGTGCCGGACGTCCCAGCCGATGACGAGGACGCCGAGGCCGATGGGACTGGTGAGCCGTCCGGGGGCACCCGAGGCGTGCGCCGCCAGCGCGAAGGAGGCATCCACGCCTCCGCTGAAGCCCATCACCGCACGAGCGCGTCCGGCCGGTGCCGGCACGTCGTCGGGCACTTCCTCGCTGGCAGCGACGCGCACGGCCGCGAACCGATCGGGCCGCCAGGAGGCCCAGATCGACAGGTACTCCTGCAGCTGGTCCAGCAGACCGGTCCGGACCGGGCCCTCGACCAGCAGGTCCTCACCCGACGCCGCCGCGCACTGAGCCAACGCCACCGCCACGAACTCGTGCGTCGACGGCACCTCGTCCCACACCGGGCGCCGGCTGCGGTACCAGAGTGTCCTCGGCGCCTCGCCCCCGGAACGAACCGCGACCTCGAGCCGGTCATGCCCGGCCTCGACGAGCCGAGCGCGCATCACTGTGCGCGCAGCCGGTCCGGCACCGACCGCAGCGGCTGGGTCAGGCGCCATGACCGGGACGAGCGCAGCTCGTCGATCTGGGTCCGGAGCTCGGCAACCTGCGCCTCCAGATCGGCGACCCGGGCGGCCGGCAACCCACGACGACGCGCTTCTGCCAGTCGCTCACGCCGGACCCAGCGCCGGACCAAGGCCCGATACGGGTCCGAGGAGTCCTCGGCGTCGAGCCGCTGGAGGATGTCTTCGAAGTGCCGGAGGACCGTGGCGTTCGTGACGGTCGCTGCCTCGAGGTCCCCCGGGGTCATCGGCGTGGGAAACGCCCTGGCCACGAGGTCACCGGCGATCCCGGCCGTCCGCATCTCCAGCTGGGTACGGACGCACTTCTCGCACCGGCCACAGTTCGTCCCCGCCGCGTCCTGCTGGTAGCAGACGCGAAGCTCGCCGAGCAGCACCGGATGGGCGGCCAGGAACTCGACGCGTTCCAGGCGCGAATGCGTGCCTCCCGTGCTGAGCACCGGGAAGGTGGGGTTGCCGAGCAGGTGGTTGATCATCATGTGGCTGCCGTAGGGCCGCATCCCCAGCTCTTGGCGGTAGGTCTGGTCGGTGGCGTGGACGGCCGCGTCATGGGTAGCCGAGAAGGTGTGCAAGACCGCCAGCAGTCCCGCGTTGAACGACAGGAACCAGTCCGGGCAGAACTCCTGCTGCCAGTTGGTGGCCACGACGGCCGTATCGGCGCCGTAGGCGCCGAGCTTGTGCCGCACCGAGGTGATCGCGCGCGTCTGGCCATCCTCGTCGTCGTGCCCGAGGTCCCAGCCGACCACGAGCACGCCCAGGTCGATCCTTCGGCTCCCCCGCCCAAGGGCACCGGTCGAGTGCGCCGCCAGTGCGAACCCGGCGTCCACACCACCGCTGAAGCCCATGACTGCACCGCTGCGGTCATGGGCGACGGTGTCGGCGTCGTCGGCCACCTCCTCCTCGGCCCTGAGCTCGACGTGCCGGTACACGTCAGGGCGCCACAGCGACCAGATCCGAAGCAGCTCGTCGAGGCGCTGCAGCTGGCTGGAACGGACCGGTCCCTCGACGCAGAGGTCGCTGCCCGCGGCAGCGGCCGTCTGCGCCAACGCGACCGCGATGAAGTCCTGGGTGTCGGGCGGTCGACGCCACACCGGGTCGGGGCTGCGGTACCACAGCGTCCGCGCGTCGCCCGACGTGCTCACCTCGACCTCGATGCTGGCGGAGGAGGCCCTGGTGAGCCTCGCCCGCATCACGGGCGCGCTCGACATCCCTGCATCGTATGAGGAACGGCACTCCGGCCAGGTCTGTGGACCCGCGTGTTGCCGAGCGGTGTCAGTCCGCCCCGCGGCCGGGGGTCTGCGGGTCCTGAAGCCGGAAGATCGTGTACCTGGCCTGGCGACGCATGCCGACGGACTCGTAGAGGTGGGTGGCGCCGGTCGGGTTCGTGGCATCGACGTTGAGGCGCAGCGCCGAGTAGCCGGCGCCGGCCGCGTCGAGCATGGCTGTCCGCAGGAGGGCGGCACCGAGCCCACGACGCCGGTGGGGGCGAAGAACCGCGAGGTCGTTCACGTAGCCGATGCCGAGATCGGCCATGCGGTGACTGCCGAGGAGGGCGGCCGCCACCGATCCAGGAGCGCTCTCGGCGACGTGCCACAGCCCGACGTCGAAGCCGGGCTGAGCCCGCTGGTCCTGCCACCACAGGTCGAACGCGATCGGGTGGTGCTCCCAGTGGTCGGCGAAGGCCTCGTCGGTGACCCGATGGACCTCGCGCAGGTCCGCCTCGTCCCCGGTGACCGGTCGGACGGTGTAGCCCGCCGGGACAGCCACCGGCGGCAGCGCCTCGGGCAGCACCAGGCCCATCCGCCAGAACTCGCGAACGACCGTGAAGCCGGCCTCTCCCAGCGCCCGCGCCAGCAGCCCGTCGCCCTGGTGCGTGCCGGCGTAGACCGGCATACCCGACGCACCCGCACGCCACGCGCGCACGCCCTGGCGCAGCACCCAGCGAACCGCAGGCTCGGCCCGGCCGGCGCCGGGCCGGTGGTGGACGTCGAGCTCAGCCTCCCCCGTCTCGACGTCGACGAGCAGCAGGCCGGCCGCGACGGCCTCCTCACGGCCGGGCGACCTGTCCAGCACCAGCCACGAACGGGCGGGCAGATCCACCGTTCGTTCGCCGAGCAAGGCCGCCACCTGGGGCTCGGTGACGTCGGGCTGTGCGAGGTGCGCTTCGTCCAGCGCGGCCACGACCGAGGTCACCGTCGCGGTGTCGGCCCTCGTCATCGGGCGCCATGCCAGGCCCTCGGGTAGTCCCGGCGCCGGCGGTACTCGGTCCTGCATCGCTGGAGCCTAGGCGGCTACCGTGCCCGCCATGACGGCCCAAGACCCCCGCAGGTGGCCGGAGCCTCCCGAGGCCTCGGCGGATGCAGCCGAGGACCGCACCGCCCGCGAGGTGCTCCACGACGTGAACAACGCCGCGACGATCAAGGGCACCGTCGCGATCCTGGCCGGGCTGGCCGTGGTGGTGCTGCCGGCGGCGAGCGCACGCCTGCTCGTCGCCGCCGTGGCCGTCGGCATCACCGTCTCCGGCCTCCTGGACTTGTGGCAGGTCACAGGCGCCCGTCGACGGAAGGCATCGGTCCGAGCACCCGTCCTGGTGGCGCTACGGGGGCTGGCCGCGATCGTCATCGGCGTCTGGGCGCTGCTGAACCCGACCCCGAGCTTCGCCCTCGTCATGTTCTTCGGCGGGCTGTACCTCGTCGTCCGCGGTGCCTTCAACGTGGTTCGGGCGCTGGTGGGCGTGCGTTCGGGTCAGATGACCCAGCGACTGACGTTCGGCTCGGCATCGATCGCGCTCGGACTGCTCGCGCTGGCCGTGCCGGAGTCGCTGGCCGAGGGCTTGGTCGTGACCGGTGGCGTGGCTGCGGCCGTCCTCGGCGGCGTCATGCTCGTCTACGGGCTACGGTCAGGCGGCCCGACCGACCAGCAGAGCATCGACGTGGAGAAGGCGTCGGTCGGGGAGGTCCTCTGGGACTGGACGCGCCAGGCCGACGTCGGCCCACGTCGACGAGAGGAGATCGCCGACGGGCTCTACTTCGAGGAGCCGAGCAAGATCGACAAGTACGTCGCCTGGTGGGTGATGCTCATCCTGAGCTCATCGATCGCCACCTTCGCCGTCCTGCAGGACTCCACGGCGGTCGTGATCGGCGCGATGCTCGTCGCACCGCTCATGACGCCGATCCTCGGACTGGCCGCCGCACTCGTGAACGGCTGGCGCACGAGGGCTCTGTCCTCGGCCCTGCTCGTGATCATGGGCGTGACGGCCGCCATCGGGCTCTCGGTGCTGCTCGCCCGATGGGTGCCCGCGCTGGTCTCCTTCGACAGCAACAGCCAGATCAGCTCGCGGGTGACGCCGACGTTCATCGACATGCTCGTCGCGCTGGCCGCCGGCGCAGCCGGGGCGTTCGCGACGGTGAACGTCCGGGTGGCGAACTCGATCGCCGGCGTGGCCATCGCCGTGGCCCTGGTACCGCCGCTGTCGGTGGTCGGGATAGCCCTGGAGGCGGGGCGCTTCTCCGACGCATCCGGGGCCTTCCTGCTCTTCATGACGAACTTCGTCTCGATCGTGCTGGCCGCCGCGCTGGTGTTCGTGCTCAACGGGCTGGCCGCGGCCGACCGCCTGCGCCGTCAACGTCGCCAGGTGCTGTCCACGCTCGCCCCCTTCGGCGCCATCGCCCTGGTCGTTCTCGTCCCACTGGTGTTCACGGTGGAGGGCATCCTGGTGACGTCGACCGAGCAGCGGGCAGCGCAGGACGTCGTGACGGAGTGGCTCGGCGAGGACTCCGAGCTGCAGCTGGACAGCGTGACGGTCGAGGGCCGCGTCGTCGAGGTCTACCTGGGCGGCCCGGTCCGGCCTCCCTCACCCAGGGCGCTGCAGACCGCACTCACCGAGGCGCTCGAACGCCCCGTCGAGGTCGTTCTCGAGCTGACGCCACGGACTGTCGTGGAGCTGGACACCGATGGGACCCAGACCGAGACGGGCACGCCGCCGACCGAGCCCTAGCTCGGCACAGCCGATACGGCGGGATCTCGGTCGCCGGGGCGACAGCAATCCCGCCGTATCGGCACCGGAGACGTGCCCAGGGTGATGCCGGCTCAGATGAAGAGCAGCTGGGCGCCCTCGGTGAGCGCGATGAAGTCCGAAGCGTTCAGGATGTCCTCCACCCCGTCGAAGAGCTCGTCCAGCGTGGCGTGGTTCATGTCGGCCGACATCTGGCAGGCCCACAGGTGCCCACCGGAGTCGACGATCTGCTCGAGGAACTCCGGGACCTCGGGCACGCCCATCGCCTCGAACTGGTCCTTGAGCATCTTCGTGGAGAACTGCTGCACTCCCGGGACGGCCGTCGCCAGCTGCGGCATCCGTACCCCACTGCCCATCGGCATCTTCCCGGTGTTGCCCACTGGCGTGAACGCCAGGTCGTGCATCCGGTCCTTGAGGATCATGTCCATGCCCCAGAAGGTGAAGAAGATGTGCACCTCCACCCCCTCGCCCAGCGCTGCGTTGGCCAGGATGAGCGCGGGGTAGGCCATGTCGAGGTTCGCCTTCGAGCAGATGAAGGCGATCTTGCGGTCGCTGTCGTCATCACCGAAGTCCGGCACGATCATCGGCGCTGCGGCGGCCTCGGTCGTCATGGTGTCGGTCGTCATCACACGCATCCCTTCGGCTTGGGCAGGCCGGCGACGTAGGCCATCTTGCGGGCGGGCTTCTTCGGGAACAGCGCGAACTGCTCCTTGGTGGGGATGCCGCCGACCTTCTGGACGCGTCGGGTGGTGGCCGTCTCGCCCTGGGCCTGGAAGTCATCCCGCAGGAAGCTGATCACCTTCCAGTGGTCCTCGGTCATCTCGATGCCGATGTTGGCGGCGAGCGCCTCGGCGATCTCGCGGCTCCACTCGTCGTACTCGGTCAAGAAGCCCTCGTCGTTGACGTGGACGTCCTTCCCGGCGATCGCGGTCACGGGCATGGTCAGGTCACCTTTCTGTTGGGGTGGTTCGGGTCCTGCTCACCGACGGTGCGCAGCAGCGCCAGCGTGCGGCCGAGGCCGCGGCGCACCTGCGGGTCACGCATCTGCTTGAGCAGGGCGAGGGTGGACGGCGGCTCGGTGCCGACGTCATCGGTCAAGTGCTGCAGCGAGAGGCCGGTCCGGTTGAGCAGCGTCATCACCTCGGGCTGGGTGAGCTCCTTGACGGTGCTGAGGATCAGGACGAGGTTGTCGCGCAGCGCCACCACATCCTCCTCGGTGAACGTCGTGACCACCTCGTCGACCATCTCGGCGCCGTGGCGGGCGAAGGCGAAGTACCCCTTGCGCTCCGCCTGGGCCAGGGTGTCCGACAGCTTGGCCACGCCTGCCCCGGTGATGCTCGTGACCTCCCCGGTCAGCTCGGCCATGCTGTCCAGCTGGACGAGCATCGCCTGCAGCTTCGGCACCGAGCGGGCCAGCGTGCGAGCCAGCTCGGCGACGTCCTCGACGTCGACGTCGCGGCTCAGGTCCTCGAGCTCGCGCCCGGCCAGCTCCATGGCGCTCCGGGTGACCGGGACCAGCTCGTGCGTCAGCTCGGTCCACTGCTCGCGGGACTGACGCTGGCGCCGCATCTCCAGCACGAGCTCGTCGACCTGGCTGGTGAGGTGGTCCAACCGGGCCTCGACGCTGGCGTCCGAGCCCAGCGATGGTGCCGAGGTGTCGACGGCCGTCATGCGACGTCCTCGGTCTGCTTGCCCGCCATCGACATGAGCGCCGGCAGCGGGAGCTCCTTGCCGGGAAGCAGGATGTTCCAGTACATCCACCGGAACATCACCTTGCCCCAGTGGTTCATCTCGGTCTCGGCCAGCAGGCTGAACGGGCCGACCCCGGGCAGGGGGTACTTGCCGGGCAGGGGCTCGGTCTCGTAGTTGAAGTCGATGAGCAGGCCCTTGCCGTGGCCGGTCTCGATGAAGCAGTTGGCGTGCCCGTCGAACTTCTCCGTCATCTGCAGCCCGGCCACGTGGCGCAGGAAGTTCTCCGGGAACAGGTCCATGGAGAAGTGCGCGACCGAGCCCGCTTTCGAGGCCGGGATGTTCGAGGCGTCGCCGATGGCGAAGATGTTGTCGTAGTCGTCGCAGAGCAGCGTCTCCTTGTCGACCGGGACGTAGTTCAGCTCGTCACCGAGGCCGGAGCGCTCGACGTAGTCCGCGCCCATGTTCACCGGGACCGTCACGAGCAGGTCGTACTCGATCTCGCGCTCGTCGAAGGACACGAGCTTCTTGGCCTCGGGATCGATGGACTCGACCATGAAGTCCGGTTCCAGGGCGATCTTGCGATCGGCGAGCATCGAGCCGAGGTAGCGGCTGGACACCGGCTTGGTGAACGCACCCTCCAGCGGGGTGACGTAGGTGATGTCGACCTTGTCGCGCAAGCCCTGCTCGGCGAAGAAGGCGTCGGCCAGGAAGGTGAACTCCAGCGGGGCGACCGGGCACTTGATCGGCATCTCCGTGAGGTGGACGACGAACCGGCCGCCCCCCCAGCCTCGGAGCACCTCCGCCAGCCGGGAGGCACCCTCGAAGGTGTAGAACTCGTGGACGCTGCCGCCGAGGTCCTCCGCCATCCCCGGCGTCTCCTCGGGCCGTGGCGTGGTCCCGGTGGCGATGATGAGGTAGTCGTAGCGGAGCTCGGTCCCGTCGGCGAGGAGCACCCGGTTGGCATCGGCCTCGACGCGGTCGATCTCGCCCTCGAGGAACTCGACCCCGGACGGGATGAACCGCTTGGCGGGCTTGACCACCTCGTCGGGCTGATAGGTGCCGAACGGGATGAAGAGGTAGCCCGGCTGGTAGTAGTGCACGTCCCGCTGGTCGACGACGGTGATCTTCCACTCGTCGCGGGCCAGTCGTGGGCGCAGCTTGTTCACGGCCATCGTGCCGGCGGTTCCGGCGCCGAGGACCAGCAGCCTCTTCATGTGATGCTCCTTCGCGTAGGGATGGTCTGGGTGAGCGTCAATCCGACGGCCGGGAGTGCCCGGCGGCAGTGAGCGCGGCCGACACCTTCGGCAGGGTGGCCAGGACGGCCCGCCGCTGGTCCTCGTCGAGGTGGTACAGGCCGGGCGTCTCGGTCCCCGCGGGAGCCACGCCACCGGCGAGCACCATCCCGACGAGCTGTGAACCCGAGCGGATGAGGGCGCGCGCACACTCGAACCCGAGCGCGCCGAGCTCGAAGCGGGGGACGAAGTCGACGTCGTCGGCCATCGCCCGCCACTCCTGCACGCAGGCGGCGACGGTCCCCTCGTCCTCGGCGCGCTGGGCGAACCACGGGCAGGGGTTGGCGACGTCCGAGACAGGCCGACCAGCCATGTCGGTCACCACCATCATCACGCCCAGCAGGTCGGCGGCGACATCGATGACGGCCTGAGCCGCCGCCAGGGCGGTGGGCCGCCCCCGGCCCTCGCTCACCGGAGGTCCGGGCGTCGAGGACGGGCCCGACGACGCCAGGGGCGAGCCGGAGAGCAGGAGCTCGACGCCCTCGGCGGGGAAGCGCCATTGACGACCGACCTTCACCGCACGCAGTCGGCCGTCGGCCGCCATCCGGTAGATCGTCGACGCGTCGACGCCCAGGCGGTCCTGGACCTGGTGGGCCGTGAGCAGGCGACGACTCGACGGCTCGGGCGACGCCGACGAAGGCGCTGCTCCGGCTCCCTGCCTGTCCTGCATGCTCTGCACGCTATGCCGCTCGTGCCGCCTCCTGCAGGGACAAAGGTCCCGGTTGCCCGGGACCAGCGGGATGCCTGAGATACCTGGAATACCTGGAATACCTGGAATACCTTGGATGCCGCGGATGGGCGGGAACCGCGACGAGGGGCCTACGCCGAGCACTGGGCCTACCCAGCGGGCCGGTGGGTGCGCTCGCGGCGGCGGCAGTCAGCACCGGGAGCGCCCTGGTCCCCATGGGGGGCGTGCTCGTCGAGCGGCTGCGGTCCGCCGGCGTCGAGCTCGACGTCGGGGCCCTCTGACCGATCCCCACGCAATACGGGGGGATCGCTGTCGCCAGGGCGACAGCAACCCCGCCATATCGGTGCTCGTCGGCAGCTGTCGCGCCGAAGCGCTCGGTCATCGCCTCAGCAGGTGGTTCCCCTCCTGGTGGCCCTTCAGGATGACCCTGATCATGCGCGTGTTGATGACCGCGAAGCGCAAGGCCTGCGTGGGCAGGCTGGTCCGCGCACGCACCGTCTCCGCGGTGGGGAGTGGTGCGTGGGCGATGCTGGTGTCCACATCACTCGCCTCGTCGCTCGTGCGCTCGCTCATGAGCCTGCCTCTCACTCGGGGATCAGGTGCCAGCCCGGGTAGGCCTTGGCCTTGAAGATGAACAGGTAGTGCAGCATCGTCTTGATCCAATGGGCGCTGAGCCCGATCTCGCCCGAGGTGTCCGTGGAGCTGCGTCCGGAGCCGGGGAAGCGCTGGTAGTCCGGCACGACCGGGTACATCGTCATCGCCGCCGCAGTCCCTTCCCGGAGCCCGGTGCCGGCCGAGGCGATGCAGGCGGCTCCCATCCGGGCCATCGACGCCTCGTGGGCATGCGCGGCCGGGTGCTCGACCATGTCCACGATCGTCTCGGCGGCGGTGCGGCCCATGATGCCCGACGGCATGCCGGTGCGCGGGGGCGCCGGAGCGATCGCCGTGCCATTCGCACTCGTGCGCGGCCGGGAGATCTGGTGCGGGGGGGCGAAGGCGATGCCGACGGCGAAGACGTTCGGGTATCCGGGTGCCTGGTAGGTACTCGGCCAGTCCTTGGCCCGCCACTCCTCGAACGGCTTCGGCGTGTAGTCGGCGTCGACCTTCATGAATCCGCTGGGGGCGAAGACCTCGGCGGAGATGTCGTTGCCGTCGGCGTCGTAGGCCTTCAGGTCAGCGCCGCGGAAGGGCGGCAGCAGCATCGCGAAGTCGTAGTCCAGGGTTCGGCGGGTGCCGTCGAGCTGCTCGTAGTGGATGCGTCCCGGCTCGACCTGCTCGACGTGGGCGCCGACGATCGCCCGCACCCCCCGCTCCCGGAACAGCGACTCGGTCCAGGTCTTGCTCGTCGTCTCGAAACCGCGCTGGGTGAACGTCATCCCGCCGACACCGAAGTCCCCGAGCGTGTGCTCGTTGGTGAGGTAGACGAGGTCCGCCAGGTCGCGAACGCCCGCCTGGCGGAGCTCGTGCTCGACGTTGAAGACATACTCGAAGGCAGCGCCCTCGCAGGTGCAGGTGCCGTGCCCGACCCCGACCACGAGCCTCTGGCGTTCCCCCCGCCGCATCGCGGCGATGGCGTGGTCCAGCGCGTGGGCCGCCTGCACGGCGTGTCCAGCGGTGCAGACCGACACGGTGTGGCCGTCAGGGCCGAGCCCGGGCGTCGCGGCGAAGTCCAGCTTCGGGCCGGTGGCGTTGACCAGGAAGTCATAGCTCAGCCGCATGGTGGATCCGGCCAGGTCCGGCGAGGTGGCGGTGATCTCCACGTACGGCGTGGTGGATGGGCCGTCCCCGGCATCGCCCTGCGGGTGGATCGCGGTGGCCAGCGCCTGGTGGAAGACGATCCCCTTGCGACGGTAGACCGGCGCCAACGGGAAGGTGACCTGGCCGGTCGACATCCTGCCTACCCCGACCCAGATGTTCGACGGGATCCAGTTCCAGTCAGCGTTGGGGGAGACGACGACCACCTCGTGCGTCCTGGCCAGCCGTCGACGCAGGTGCAGGGCAGCGGTGTGGCCGGCGATCCCGGCTCCCAGCACGACGACGCGGGCCATCAGGTTCCCTCTCGGTCACGGTGGGTGGCTCGTGTCGAACCTAGGAAGCCGAATACCCCTGGGGGTAGGGACGTAGGGCCCGAGTCGGGTGGTCCCGGGGCGAGGGGGTCACCACGACGCTGCCGGCCGCGGCATGGCTCACGAACGCCTCCTGAGCTTGCCGGATCTCCTCCAGGCTGAAGGTCGCCGCCACCTGTGGCCGGAGCCGTCCCGACTCGATGTGCCGCAGCAAGGAGGCGAACACGTCCGGGCCGAACGCCGTCGCACCGATGAGCTCGAGATCGTTGAGGTACAGATGGCGCAGGTCCAGCTCGACCTCGGGACCCGCCAGCGCGCCAGCGACCACGTACCGCCCGCCTCGGCGCAACGTCGCCCACCAGTGCGGGGCATCGTGGCCGCCCACGACGTCGGCGACGACGTCGAACCCAGCCCCGCGCAGACGTTGCCCCGGAGCGGCGCCGGGCTGGTCTCGAACCACCAGGTCGTCGGCGCCGAGGGCAGCCACCGCAGCGCGCTTGGACATCGAGGTGATCGCCGTGACGTGCGCGCCGCGAAGCTTCGCGAGCTGGACGAGGGCGGATCCGACGCCACCGGAGGCGCCGGTGACGACCACGCGCTGGCCGGCCCGCAGGTCCGCCCGGGTGAGCATGTGCTCGGCCGTCGACCAGGAGCACGGGAACGTCGCAAGCTCGACGTCGCTCAGGTCGGACTCCACCGGGTGGGCGTTCACCGCCGGCACGACGCACCGCTCGGCAAAGCCGCCGTCGCACTCGCTGCCCAGGTAGGCGACGTGCTCACGCCACTGCGGGCCGATCACCGGCCGGATCCACGGGTCCACGAGGACACGGCGTCCAAGGAGCGCCGCGTCCACGCCGGCCCCGGCCTCGACGACCCGACCGCAGACGTCGGCCCCTTGGATCCGCGGGAGACGCAGGCCGCCGCCCCATCCCGCGGGCCCGCCGTACCAACCGATCCGGGTGTTGATGTCGGTGTTGTTCACGCCGCAAGCAGCGACCTCCACGACGACGTCCCCAGGACCGCACACAGGGTCGGGCACGTCGTCACGGACCTGGAGCATCTCGGGTCCACCAGTGCCGACCAGCATGACCGCGCGCATCGCAGCAACCTACCGACCCCCTCGCATCCAGAGAGCCCACCCGAGCCCGCCGCACCTCGTTCAATGGGCCGATGGACAGACCAGCCGAGCACGACTGGGACGGCAGCCCGATCGCCAGGACCCCACGACTGCTCTTGCGAACCTTCCGCCATGCGGACCTGCACCACTACGCCGCCCTCAACGCCCACCCGGCGGTCTTCTCGATGCTGGGGGGCTCCCCGCTGAGCCGAGAGGACTCTGACGCCTTGGCCGCTTGGGGCAACGAGCTGTACCGGCGCGAGCACATCGGCCTGCTGGCCGTCGAACGTCGCCGCGACGGCGCCTTCCTCGGCATGTGTGGCCTGCACCATCAGCGCTCCTACCCGGACGAGGTCGAGCTGGCCTGGCGGCTGGCGCCCGAGCACTGGGGTCACGGCTACGCGACGGAGGCCGCCACCGGCTGGCTCGAGCAGGCCTTCGGCCCGCTCGGGCTGAGCCGCGTCATCTCGATCACGGACCCGGGGAACGAGCGGAGCCTGGCGGTGATGCGCCGGCTGGGGATGACCCTGGACCACACCGCCCGAGTGGTCGATGGCGACGACGAGTTCGATGCAGTGGTCCACGCCATCACCGCGGAGCAGTGGCGGGACGATCCCTCCCCGACGCCATGACGTGTGAGCCGAGCGCACGCGCTAGGTTCGCCTGATCCGAGGGAAGGGGGTCGTCGTGGCCCGTGTGCCCGTGAACGTCCAGGACGCGCTGTGGCTGACCATGGACCGACCGAACAGCCTGATGGTGATCGACACCGTCATGTGGTTCCGGGAGGTCCCGGACTGGGACGCCGTCGAGCAGGTGATCCAGGAGAGGCTGGTGACCCGGTTCCCGGTCTTCGCCCGTCGCCCGGTGCAGGACGGGTCGGGGTGGGTGTGGGAGGACGACCCAGACTTCGACCTGCGCCACCACGTCCAGCGTGTGACGCTGCCGGACTCCGACTCCCTTGACGAGCTGCAGTCCTTCGTCGCCGACCAACGCAGCGTGCCCTTCGACAAGACCAAGCCACTCTGGTCGATCTACCTCATCGACAACGCAACGTTCCGCGACGGCAGCCCCGGTGCGGCCGTGATGGGCCGGTTCCACCACGCGATCGCCGACGGTGTGCGGCTGGTGCAGGTGACCCTCGGGTTGTGTGACCAGGCCGAGACGGCCACTCCGACCAAGGTCGGCAAGACGCTGAGGAAGTCGACCACGCCCACCGCGATCGCGGCGTCGGCGACGACGAACGTGGGCCGCAGCATCGCCGACGTCGCTCGGACGTCCGCGGGGACGGTGGTTGGCGCTGTGGGAGAGACCCTGCAGACCGTGAGAACCGCCGCCACCGGCGACATCGCCGGAGCCGCTGCCCAGGCAGCTGCGGGCAGCACGGATCTGTTCCGCCAGGGTTTGTCGGTGATCCGCAACCCCGAGCGGATCTCCGACCTGGCCCGCCTCACCAGCTCCTCGGACAACCGCGTCGTCAACGATCTCGCCAGCGTGAGCAAGCTCGCCCTAGCCGGCACGAGCGTCTCCACGGTGTGGAGCGGCGTGCCCGGTGTGGAGAAGGGCGCATCCTTCGCACCGGTCTTCTCGCTCGCACACGTGAAGGAGATCCGCAAGCAGACGGGCACGACGGTGAACGACGTGCTCCTGGCCGCGGTCTCGGCCACCCTGACCCGCTACCTGCGTGAGCACGGCGACGACTCGGTGGATGAGGTCCTGTGGATGATCCCGGTGAGCATCAAGCCGCTGGACGCCGAGCTGCCCAAGGAACTCGGGAACCACTTCGCCCTCGTGGGATTCCGGATGCCCTTGGGGATCGACGACGTCCACGAGCGGCTCAGCGAGGTGCACGATCGGATGGAGCGGATCAAGAACAGCGACGAGGCGCTGCTCACCTTCGGCGTGCAGCGCGGGATCTCCCAGGCGCCCCGCAAGGCCGCGACGGCCCTGACGAACCTTCTCGCCAACAAGGGCGTGGGGGTGCTCACCAACGTCCCCGGGCCCCGCGAGGCGATGACGCTTGCGGGCACCGAGGTGACCGGCGTGATGGGCTGGGCACCGTGCTCGGGGAACCAGCCGCTGACGATCTGCATCTTCACCTACAACGACCAGGTCGCGATCGGGTTCGGCACCGACAAGACGCTGGTGCCCGACGGTGACCGCCTCGGGGAGATCTACCGCGAGGAGTTCGACGCCATGTACGCCGCGGTGGTCGGCGGCTGAACCGCCACCAGCCGAAGGAGTGGGAGCAGAGGCGATGAGCACTGAGGGTCTGCGATCCGCCCAAGAACTCATGCGGTCCGAGGGTGTCAGCGAGGCGGCCGTCGAGGTCTTCTCGCACTACTACGCACAGCTGGAGGCCGGGCACACGGGGCTCGTGCCAGAGGAGACGCTGGAGCCGCTGGCCGACCCGCCGGAACTGAGCCAGGTCACCCCGGACGAGGACGCCGCACGGGCGGCCTTGGCCCGGACTGTGGTCATCAAGCTCAACGGAGGGCTCGGCACCTCGATGGGTATGGACCGGGCCAAGTCCCTGCTCCCGGTCCGCGGCGACGAGACGTTCCTCGACCTCATCGCCCAGCAGGTCCGTCACGTCCGAGGCGCCTACGACGTCACGCTCCCGCTGGTGCTCATGAACTCCTTCCGCACCCGCGCCGACTCCCTCGCTGCCCTCGCCCACCATCCCGACATCGCCGTCGAGGGGCTCCCCGCGGACTTCCTGCAGAACAAGGAGCCGAAGCTCCTCGTCGGAGACCTGACCCCGGTGTCCTGGCCGGCGGACCCGTCGCTGCAGTGGTGCCCACCCGGGCACGGGGACCTCTACACCGCCATCCTGGCCTCCGGTGTGCTGGCCAGCCTGCTGGAGCAGGGGTATCGCTACGCGTCGGTGTCCAACTCCGACAACCTCGGCGCGGCGCCAAGCCCCGCGCTGGCCGGCTGGTTCGCGGCTTCGGGAGCCCCGTTCGCCGCTGAGCTGTGTCGGCGCACGCCGGCGGACCGCAAGGGTGGCCACCTGGCCGTGCGCAAGTCCGACCGACGGCTGGTGCTGCGCGAGACCGCGCAGACCGCGCCGGAGGATCTGGCGTTCTTCACCGACGAGCACCGCCACCGCTACTTCAACACGAACAACCTGTGGTTCGACCTCGAGCAGCTCCAGGCAACGCTGACCGAACGCGGGGCCGTCCTGGGGCTGCCGCTCATCCGCAACGTGAAGACCGTCGACCCGAGCGACCCCACGTCCCCGGAGGTCTTCCAGATCGAGACCGCCATGGGAGCGGCGATCGAGGTCTTCGAAGGAGCCCGAGCCATCGTGGTCGGGCGGGAACGGTTCCTCCCGGTGAAGACCACCAACGACCTCCTGCTGCTGCGCTCGGACGCCTACGAGGTCGCTGCCGACTCCACCGTCCGGCTGCGGACCATGCACGCTCCCCTCGTCGACCTGGACCCGCGCCACTACAAGCTCGTCCCGCAGCTCGAGCAGCGCTTCCCGGCCGGTCCGCCGTCCTTGCGAGGCGCCGAGCGGCTGACCGTCCGCGGTGACTGGCGGTTCGGGGCCGACGTCGTGGTGACGGGCTCGGTCGAGCTCCCCGACACCGGTTCCCCGCAGCACGTCGAGGACGGCCGTCGGCTGGGCGACTGATCAGCCCGGCGCAACCGCCTCCAGCACCGCGCGGCTCGCCGCATGGATGCCATCCGGTCGCGGCCAGTGCACGATCATGTCGGTGAACCCCAGCTCCTCGGCCCGACCGAGGCAGTCCGCGAAGAAGTGCTCCGACGTCAAGGCGGGCTGCCCGCAGGAGTCCACCATGAGGTGGCGCGCCAGGGCGTCCGGTGGCAGGCCTTGGGCATCGAGCACTTCGGAGAACCTGGCGGCCAGCTCAGCCACCCCCGCCCACCACCGCTCCAGCCCGTCGGCGGGTGCCGTGGCGCCCGTAGTCACCCACCCCTGGCCCAGTCGGGCCGCCAGCCGCATCAGCCGCGGCCCGTTCGCTGCGACCACGAAGGGAGGCCGGGGCCGCTGCAGGCAACCGGGCAGCATCCGCGCCTCGACGGCCCGGTAGGAGGCGCCCTCGAAGTCCGTGACGTCCTGGCGGAGGAGCAGGTCCAGGCACACGGCGAACTCCTCGAAGCGCGCCGCCCGCGCGGCCGGCGACAACACCGCTTCGCCCAGGACTTGGGCGTCGACGCCGACCCCTCCGGCCCCCATACCGAGCGTCAACCGCCCGCCGGACACGTCGTCGAGGGTCATGGCGTCCTTGGCGAAGACCACTGGGTGCCGGTAGTTCGGGGAGACCACCATCGTGCCGAGCCGCATCCGTCGCGTCACCGTCGCCGCGGCGGTGAGCGTCGGCACCGTACCGAACCACGGCCCGTCGGCCAGCGTCCGCCAGGCGAGGTGGTCATAGGTCCAGGCCTGCGCGAAGCCGAGCTCCTCGGCGGCGACCCAGAGCGGACGGGCCTCCGGCCACCGGTGCTCGGGCAAGATCACGATGCCGAGTCGAGGAGCCATGGCCCGATCATCCTCCTGTGGGGCCGCCGACGGATTCGGGCCCAGCGGGGCCGAGCAGGTCCCTCCGCGCCCACCGCACCGATCATGACCGCGGACGGCATGCCGTCGCCGTCGCGGCGAAGCGGCGGTCAGGGAGTCTGGAAGAGATAGGCGAAGGCGGTTCGGGTGTAGGCGATACCACGGCCGGACGAACGGATCCGATCGGCCTCGGCAGTCTCTGGGCGCTTGGGGACCAGGTACTCCCAGAGGGCGTCGGTCGCCACGCGGTCGTGGCCGTCCCGGTGGTGCACCGCCGCCGCGAGCCGCACGCTCGGGTCGAGGGCGGCAAGGCTGGCGTCGCCGTGGCTGGTGTTGGCCAGCAGCCAGCCACCCGGGCGCAGGTAGCGGCGGCAGTGCTCCCACACCGGTCCTGCGAACAGCGAGATGAGCAGATCCACGCTCTCGTCCGGCAGCTCCAGCGGCTGGGTGTAGTCGGCGGCGAGGAAACGCACGTCCTGACCGGCGCCAGGACCGGCCCGCCCAGCCAGCTCGGCGTACACGCGGTCGGGGTCGGAGAAGAACGTCGCGGCCCTGCGATCGGTGTCGACATAGGTCACCGATCGGATCGCCGTCGACGGTGACAGATCGACATAGCTTCCCGGGTACAGCGCTCGCTCGATCGGCCAGGTGTCGGCCAGCAGAGCGAACAAGGCCGAACGGTCCCCGATCGACTCCCGGTACTGCGACCACGTCACCAGCCCCGCCACCGCACCATCTCAACACACGACCTTTGCGAAGCACGGCGAGGCTGCTGCACTCGGTCCGGGAGCATGGCGGTGGGAAGGGACCGGGTACCGCAGCGTCAGGGGGCCTGTCGATGCCGATGCCACGACCCGCGCAGGACGCCCAAGTAGACCCCCACCACGACGAGGGTGCCGCCACCGATCAGCCCGACGCCAACTGCCTCGTCGTCGAGCCACGCTGACAAGACGATGGTCAGGAACGGGATCAGCACGAACACGTAGGTTGCGCGGCTCGCCGGCCAGTGCTTGATGACCAAGAGCTGAAGGGTGAAGACGCCGACCGAGCCGGCGACAGCGACGTAGAGCACGGCCGTCCACGTGTCGGCTCGCTGTGGCACCGCCGGTGACTGCCCCGCCACCAGCGCCCCAGCGGAGAGGAGGCCGGCGGCGGTCAGTGCAGCCACCGCGTTCATGGCGATCGGGTCAACCTTGGGGGCCCGGCGCACGAGGATCGTGGCCAGTGCCATGCAGGTGGTGGCGCCCAGCCCGGCCGCCAGCGGGCCCGGCGGTACCGGGTCGCCCTCGGGACGCCAGGCGACCAGCGCAACGCCAACTGCCGACACGACAGAACCCGCGAGGGCCGCACGGGTCATTCGCTCCTGCCGAAGCGCCACCGCGAGCAGCAGCGTGATCAGCGGCGCCAAAGCCAGCAGGGTCTGCCCCAACCCCGCCTGGATGGTGAGCAGCGCCCAGTACGCCAACGCGAAGGGCGCTGCCAGCCCCAGCACTCCGAACGCGAGCGCCCCCTGCAGCTCCGGGCCTCGAGGCCAGCGCCGGCGGAGCACCAGCATCACCCCGACCAGCACCACCGACGCCAGTACGAAGCGAAGCGCAGCCCCCCACAGCCACTCGAGCTCTCGGTTGCTGAACCGGATCGCCACCGCGTTCCCGCTGGCCAGCACAACCACGCCGACGAAGGCCAAGCCCGCGACCCGGTCGGCGACGCCCACGGACCCGGGGGACGCCGCGGACGCTGTCTGCGCTGGTCTCATCGCACCTGCCCCACGCCGAGTCGAGAAACGCCCAGGTCGGCCGACGCACCCCGCTCCAGCCGACGCTTCTCGCCGAAGCCCTGGCTGTCAAGAACATGCTTCGACGGGAGGCGTGACTCGAAGCGTGCCGCCCCACACCGCACGCGTGACCAGGGCGGCCCGCAGGAGCCACGCGCAGGGTCAGGTCGAGGCACGAGACGCCTCGCCGTGGTCGACACCGAGGAGCCCTTGGTAGCATCGCCGTTCCTACCAGAGTAGGATTACCTGATGAAGCTGAGCGTGAGCTTGTCCGAGGAAGACGTCGCCACCCTGGACCGCTACGCCGAAGCGGCGGGACTCACCTCACGATCTGCAGCGATCCAGCGCGCCATCCGAATGCTGGGTGACCCCGCCCTCGACGACGCGTACGCGGCCGCATGGGACGAGTGGGAAGCCTCCGGCGACGCCGCCGCGTGGGAGAGAACTCTCGCGGACGGACTCGCCGATGCTGCGCGGTGAGATCCGGCTGACCGACCTCGACCCCGCACAGGGAAGCGAAGCCGGCAAGCGGCGCCCCGCGGTCCTGGTCAGCAACGACCGCGCCAATGCCACGGCAGCCCGGCTGGGCCGCGGTGTGGTGACCGTTGTCCCAGTCACCAGCGACGTCACCAGTGTCTTCCCGTTCCAGGCCCTGCTGACAGCCGACGAGACCGGCCTGCGGGTGGACTCCAAAGCACAGTGCGAACAGATCCGTTCGGTGTCGGTGCATCGGTTGGGCACGGTCATCGGGCGCGTCCCACCCCACGTCATGGAACGACTGAACCAAGCCCTTCGGGCCCACCTCCAGCAGTAGCAGGGCTGATCCGGCTCAGAGGGCATCCGGCGTGATCGCGTCCGCAGGCGGCTACCGAAGTGACGCTGGTCCTCAGTCACTCAGGAGGCGTCCTGCTGACGCTCGTCGAGTCCCGCGCTCGCCTGATATCCAGGGTCTGTCCGACGACAGTCCCGCTACCTGCTTCCTCGTCGCCGACCAGGGTGACGTCTCGTGGCCGGATGCGTCATCTCTGGCTCCCCACAAATGCGGGGCTTCGCGCGCTGGTTCATGTGAGGAGCCACTGCTCCTGGATGTCTGTTGAGCCAGCAGGCATGCTGAAGAGCATGCCGTCGTTGGCGACGGTGATCGGCCCGGGGTAGATGTCGCGGGAGTCCCCGAGGAACGTCGGCTTCAGGACTGACACCGGCAGCGGCGGCAGGACGTGGGTCATGACCAGGTGCCCCACGTCGGCGTCGCGTGCGATGCGCGCTGCTTCCTCCGGGAACGTGTGATAGTCGAGGATGTCGTGCGCAACCGTCGCAGCGATGTCCTCACCACTGGCCGTGGACGCCCGGTCCATCACAGACAGCATCTCCGGGCTCTGCGCCTCGTGCACCAGCAGGTCCACGCCCTCGGCCTCACGTATCAACGTCTCGTCCGGCAGGGTGTCGCCACTGATCACCACGGAGCGTCCCCTGTAGTCGAAGCGGTATCCCAGGGCAGGGTCGATCGGACGGTGGTCGACCAGGAAGGCGGTGACCGTCACTCCGTCGTCCTGGAAGACCACGGTGCTGTCGTCCTCACCGAAGCCTGTGATGGTCTCAGGCGAGCCACCGAAACCCGGCAACGGCGCCACCGCGTCGCCGTGATGGTCGTACCTGTGCTGGGCATCGGGACCGAAGGCCATGTTGAATCCCTCCACCACGGTCTCCACGCCCTCTGGACCCACCACCGGCAGGGGCTCGGTCCTCGCGCCGTTGGTCCAGGCCTTGAGCATCAGCTCGCCGAGCCCGCCGATGTGGTCGGAGTGATGGTGCGTCAGCAGCACCGCGTCCGTCTTCTCAAGAGGCACCTTCATGGCTTCGAGATTGACCGTGCTTCCAGGCCCTGAGTCGACGACGAACAGGTGCTCCCCTGCAACCACGAAGACACTCGAGCCCGCCCGCCTCGCGTCCGGCAGTGGAGCGCCGGTGCCAGCAAAGCCGACATGGAGACCGTCTGGAAGGTCCTCGATCGGAGAGCTCGCCAGGGCGGGTCCGGTCGCCCGCTCCCACAGGACGGCTCCGATCTCGGACCGCAGCATGAACCCGCCGGCCAACAGCGCGACCAGGAGCCCCGTGGTGACCACGAACCCGCGACTCGCGACCGAGGCCAGAGCGTCTGGACGCGGCGCGGACTCCGAAGACAGCACATGAGAGCCGAGGGCCAACGACAGCACGAGGATGAACAGGAGCTCGATCACCAGGGCCACGCTCGTCGCCGCAGCGAAGTCGTCCACCGCGACGCTGATGAGCCGACCCAGCACCACCAGGCCCAGGAACACGATCGGAACCAGCAGCAGCCAGCGCTGTCGCGAGAGGACACCGAGCAGGGTGAAGCCGCCCATCCCCATGAACAGCGCGCCGATATCGCCCCGCAGCGAGTTGATGCCTGCACCCGTGGCGGTGGTCAAGGACAGCAGGACGGTCGACACCACTTCCGGCATGATCAGGGTCGCGAGTCCGATGCCAAGCAGCATGACTCCGACAACACCTGCCATGATTCGTGTTCCGGTCACGACCGCGCGGTGTCCGAGCAGCCGCTTCATCGTGGCGTGCCTCCGGCGCCCTCGATCATGAGGTTCGCGACCTCGGCACCAGCGTTCTGGTTCTGCCCGGAGACGATCTGACCATCGACGACGACGTGGTTGGCGAACATGTCGCGAAACGCGGTCTCGCTCTCGAAGTCCGCGCCAGCCGCACGAAGCTCTCGCTCCGGGTGCATCGGCGTGATGTCGATGTTCAGTTCTTCCACCTGCTTGTCGGTGACGGCCGTGATCCGGCGTCCCTCGACGAGCGGCTCACCGTTCTCATCGGTGGCGAGCAACAGACCCAGCAGGCCATGGCAGACACCGCCGACGATGGCGCCCTCTGCGTAGGCGTCCGACACCCTGCGGCCGAGGTCGTCTGAGTACCCCAGGTCATACGCCGCCCCCCAGCCGCCCGCCAGGTAGACGATGTCGTACTCGGTGAAGTCGACGTCGTCGATGGGCAGCGAGTTCTCGGCCTTCGACAGCAGTACCGGGTCGGACAGGTAGCGGTCGTCGTACTCGGTCTTGAACGCCCGCTGAAGGGACCAAGGATCGATGGGGATCTCGCCACCTTCGATGCTGGCCACGTCCACCTGCATCCTGGCGTCGAGGAACTCGTAGTACGGAGCGGTGAGCTCAGACCCGAACACGCCCGTCTCTCGCCCGTCCTCACCTAGCTGGTCGTGGCTGGTCGCGACGACGAGCGCCTTGCCCTCAGGCAACAGATACCGCTGACCGTTGTAGTCCGGGTGCAGGCCCAGGGCGTGCATCACCGCCGGCGCCGCCAGCACGATCACCAGGCCGCAAGCAAGGACGCCGCCGAGCGCGCCCACAACGATCTTCCATCTCTTCCTCACGTCGACCCTCCTGTCGTCTGCATCGGTGGGAGAGGCCCCGTTGTCGCAGGCGTAGCAACCCAGGTCCGATGTCGCGTTTACACGCTAGGAACGACGATGTGAAACGACGGTGAAGCCGCGACTCACAGAGACTTCACACACACTGCCCTACGCTCCGAGAACCTCGATCTGGAAGGACAGCCATGCCAACGGTCCGTAGCGCTCCGGTCCGTTCCCGCGTGGGGGCAGGCGCCGGTGCGGCCATGCCTCGGGAGCACGACTGAGATGCGTGTGCTCGTCGTCGAGGACGAGGAACGGCTGGCCCACGCCATTGCCCGGGGGATGCGGCGCTACGGCATCGCCGTCGACGTCGCGCTCGACGGTGAGGACGGCCTCGAGAAGGCCACCGTCAACGACTACGACGTCGTGGTGCTCGACCGGGATCTGCCCGTCCGGCACGGCGACGAGATCTGCCGCCAGCTGCGACGCGAGGGCCGCCGCGCCGGGGTGATCATGCTCACCGCCTCCGGGCAGGTCGACGCGAGGATCGAGGGGCTCCGGCTCGGCGCCGACGACTACCTGGGCAAACCGTTCGCCTTCGAGGAGCTGGTGGCCCGAGTCGAGGCCCTGGCGCGACGCTCGCAGCCGACCGCTGCGCCCATCCTGTCCAGGGACGGCGTCGTGCTCGACTCGTCGCGGCGTGAAGTGCGCCGCGGCGATCGCCCTCTCCACCTGACGAACAAGGAGTTCGGCATCCTGGAGGTGCTGCTCCAGGCCGACAGGCGTGTGGTCTCGTCCGAAGAACTGCTGGAGCGGGTCTGGGACGAGTACGCCAACCCCTTCACAACAGTGGTCCGCGTGACCATCGGCACACTGCGAAAGGAGCTGGGCGACCCTCCCATCATCCACACCGTTGTCGGGAAGGGATACCGCATCTGATGGTCGACCGTCTCGGCCTCCGCGCGCGGATGGCGCTGGCATGGGGCCTTGGCTTCTTCATCCTCGGCGGCATCCTCATGGTCATCCTGGCCTCCTACTTCCGCAGCAGCCTGGCCGACTACCCCGACGTCGCCATCGACTTGATCGTCACCGACCTCGGCCTCGAGGCCCGCGACGTCGACGAGCTCACCGTGTCTGATCCTGCCGGCAACAGCGTGAGCGCCGGACAGATCGGCCCCATCCTCCTAGAGCTCGCGGCCGGCACCAGGGCGGATATCGCCCGAGCGCTGTGGCTTCTTCTGCCGGCCTTGGCGGTCACGGCCGCCCTGGCAGGGTGGTGGCTGGCCGGTCGCACCATGCGCCCGATCGTGGCCATGACCGAACAGGTCCGTCACGTGTCCTCCGAGCGGCTCGATGCCCGGATCGGCCACAACGGACCGAACGACGAACTGCACGCATTGGCGGAGGCGTTCGACGCCATGATGGGTCGTCTCGAGCACGCCTTCGACGCACAGCAGCACTTTGCTGCAGCCGCCTCGCACGAGATGCGCACCCCGCTCGCGCTCATCCGCACAGAGCTCGATGTCGCCTTGGACACGCCCGACCCGACGAGGGAGGAGCTCGACGTCATGGCCGACGGCGTGCGCTACGCCATCGGCCGTAGCGAGCGGGTCATCGACGGCCTTCTGCTGCTCACTCGCAGCGGCATCGTGGAGCGGACGGCGGCGACCGACATCGCCGAGCTCATCAGCCGTGGCCTCGTCGGAGCGGACAGCGTCATCGCCGACCGAGGCCTCACGGTGCGCCACGCGATCGACCGCGGAGCGTTCGTCCCCTGTGACCCGGTGCTCATCGAACGGATGCTGCGCAACCTCATCGACAATGCCGCCATCCACAACAAGTCCGGCGGGTGGATCGAGATCGAGTCTCATGCGCACGGCGACGACGTGGTCACGAGAATCGTCAACACCGGCGCGGTGCTCGACGAGGCCACCGTGGCACGCCTCGGGGAGCCGTTCTACCGGGCTCGCGCAGCGCAGGGCGAGGCTTCCGGCACCGGTCTGGGACTTGCCATCGCACGGTCGATCGCCGAAGCCCACGGAGGGCGACTGGACGTCGGTGGTCGTGCTGGCGGCGGCGTGATCGCGACGGTGACGCTTCCGGCGGTATCACAGCTGCGCTCGACGCCCACCTAGACCCACACCCTGTCCTGGCAACGCCGCCACCGCGCTGGGTGAGTCCAGGGCGGGATTCGGCGGGCCTGGTCGACAGGTGGAGAGCGCGTCAACGCGAGGCCTCGATCCCCTGCTGGTGATTGGCAGTGCCCGCTCCACAAGCCTGTCCGTGTGTGCGACCATCGCATCCACCTTCTTGAGCGGCTTCGGCCCGTCCCAGCCCTACGACACAGCTGTTCCCTCGGCATCCGGTTCGAGGTTGGCCTGGACCCGCCTTGGCGGCGGAGGGGATCGGCGTGGGAGCCGGCGAGCCAGGCACCTCCTCCTTTGCGCGTGGTCGCCGGGGCCGCCGTCGGACTTGGCGCTCGTCGCCTGGAACCCCACGGCGGAGATCGAGATCAGCGGCCCGGCCCAGACTGCCGACTTCCCGAGGGCCGGGGGTACGCGGCCTCTGCCCTCAGCCGAGCAGGTCGATGCCTCGCCCCACGGAGACCGCGAGGGCGAGGGACAACAGCACGACGTTGACGACGATGGGCTGATGCTCCTTGCGCCGGAGGTGAGTGGCGATGGCGCCGACCATGACCACGGCAAGGCCTGCCGCGGCGAGCGGGGTGAGGATGGGGGCGATGTCGAGGAGCCACGGCAGCACGACGCCCACAGCGCCGAGGATCTCCAGGACGCCGATGGTCTTGAACACCGGGTCGGTGAGGTCCTCGGCGAAGGACGTGCTGGGCGGTCGGGTGGCGGCATAGGTGAGCCGGTCGTCCTTGAGCTTGGTGAGACCGGCAGCGAGGAAGGCTGCCGCCAGCACCCCTTGGGCGATCCACAGGGCGATGTTCATGGCTTCTCCTGACTGGCGACGAGGTCGGGCCGGCGGGGACTACACCGGTGGGTCGACGTGTGCGCGCCAGGAGTGGACCGGCTGGTAGCCGAGCAGGCGACGAGCCTTGTCGATGCTCAGCAGCGTCTCATGCTCACCCAGGGTCTTGGTCAGTGGGACGTGGGGATACACCTGCGCCATCAGGTCGGCGCTGGAGCGGGTCATCACCGTGTCGGGACTGGCGATGATGAACGCGTCCGCCCCCGGCACGTCGTAGGCCAGTGCGCACTCGACGGCGTGGGCGGCGTCGCGCGCGTCGATGTAGCCCCACAGATTCCACTTGCGCAGGTACGGGTCGGCGTCGAAGGAGGGGAACTCGGCGTAGTCGGCGACGTCCATGACGTTGGAGAAGCGCAGTCCAACGGCGACCAGACTCGGCTGCCACCGACAGAACTGGCGGGCCAGCTCCTCCTCGAGCGTCTTGTTCAACGCGTACGTCGACTCCGGCCGCGGCGGGTAGCCCTCATCGACCGGGGCGTAGGGCGGCGGATCGTCGAAAGGCAGGCCCAGGACCGTCTCGCTCGAGGCCCACACGATCGTGGTGATGCCGGCGGCGCGGCACGCGGCGAACACGTTGTAGGTCGACGCGGCGTTGTTCGCGTATGTCACCGCGTTCGAGGTGAGCCCCGGGGCCGGGATGGCCGCGAGATGCACGACCGCCTCAACAGGCCGGTGCTCGTCCACGTGACCCGTGAGGGCCTCGACCACCTGCCCGAAGTCGGCGACGTCGACGAGCAGGAACTCGCCAGCAACCTCGCGCGGGTCACCTCCGGCGCGGTCCATCGCCAGCACGTCGACGCCGATAGCTCGCAGGTGTCCCACGACGGCGCGGCCGAGCTTGCCCTGGCTACCGGTGACGGCGACACGAGACGGCAGGGCAGCGGGATGTCCAGGCATGAGCCGATCCTCCCCCGAGCAGGGCTCGGACCGGATGGCGATCGCTGATCCGACGCGTGGCCCGTCGTCGTGGAGGCGCGGAGCTCGTACTCCGCCCCCGGCACGACATCGACCTGCACCTGGAACTCGGCGACGCACGCGGTCCCATCGGTTCATCCCGGAGCTGCCCGAGCAGCGACTCCTCGACAGGCCCCCTCCCGCTGAGTACCTGTGGGCGGAATCGACCCTGATGCGGCGAAGACCGCTCGGCGCTGTCAACTGCGGCGCGAGGCGAACCTGTCGGTCGGACTGGCCGCGGCTGCCGGGTCTCGCCGATCAGGTCAGTTGTGAGATCTCGAAGAGGTGACCGTCGGGGTCGCGGAAGAACGCCCGGATCTCGCCACCACGATCGACGGGGGCGGTCAGGAACTGCGCGCCCCGGGAGTGGAGCAGTCCGTAGGTGCTGGGGCAGTCATCGACCCGGAAGATGATCTCGGCGCTGACCCGATCGGGGTCGTTGGGCACGGCCAGCGTGACGGTCGGCTTGTCCGGGCTGGGTTCGCCCCCGGTCACCAGCAGCAGCCAGTTCCCCATCAGGTCCAGCACCACCGATGTGCCGCCGTACTCGCTGGAGACCGAGGCATCCAGCACATCGACGTACCAGTCACGGCTCGCGGCCGCGTCGGCCACGACCAGCATGTGCGTCAGTGCCCGCGCCTCGAAGCGGTCCATGCCGGGCACACTATCCGCGACGGACCCCCGTGGTCCCGGCTGCGTCATTGTCGGCGACCTCGTGATCGTCCTGACCGGCCCGCGACCGGTGGCGTTGCGGCGTTGCCGGTCGCGTCCTCCGTCCCGGGCAGACGCCCGGCGAAGCCCCAAGGGCGCGCACGAGCGATGTGGTGCGCGGGCGGCGGGCGGTCTGACGGCTGCCCGAACTGCGCCTCGGCGGTGCGGTCGGGGGGCGGACCTGGGCGGGCTCTGCTAGACCTGCCACGTCGGGCCGACTGGCGCGGCGTGGATACGAGGGATGCGGGGCTGGCATGGCCGACAAGAAGCTGATCACGGTGGTCGGTGCGACCGGAGCACAGGGCGGGGCGACGGCGCGTGCCCTGCTGCGAGACCCAGACTTCGCGGTGCGCGCGGTGACCCGGGACCCGGACTCCGATGCCGCCCGGGCCTTGGCCGAGGCCGGCGCCGAGGTGGTGAAGGCCGATATCGACGACGAGGCGAGCCTGCTCGCGGCGTTGGAGGGGGCGTACGGGGCGTTCTTCGTGACGTTCTTCTGGGCCCACTTCTCCCCCGACGTCGAGCAGGCGCAGGCCCAGCGGATGGCCCGCGCAGCCAAGACCGCCGGCATCCAGCACGCCATCTGGTCCACCCTCGAAGACACCCGCCGGTTCATCCCGCTGGAGGACGACCGGATGCCCACCCTGATGGGCGAGTACAAGGTGCCGCACTTCGACGCGAAGGGGTCGGCCAACCACTTCTTCCCCGACGCCGGGGTGCCCACCACGTTCCTGCAGACCGCGTTCTACTGGGACAACATGATCGGCTTCGGCAGCGGCCCGCAGCGCGGCGAGGACGGCTCCCTGGTCCTGGTGTTCCCCATGGGAGACGCACCCCTGTCCGGTATCGCCGCCGAAGACATCGGCAAGGTCGCGGCGGGGATCTTCGCCGCCGGGGACACCTACATCGGCCAGACCGTGTCGATCGCCGGGGAGCACCTGACCGTCGCCGAGATGGCCGCCCAGCTCAGTGACGCGATCGGCGAGACGGTGACCTACGTCGCGGTCGAGCCAGACGCCTACCGGGGAATGGGGTTCCCCGGCGCGGAGGACCTCGGGAACATGTTCCAGTTCTACCGGGACTTCAACGACTACTTCGTCGGCGCACGCGACCTGACCCTGGTCCGGCAGCTCAACCCCGAACTCATGACGTTCCGAGACTGGCTCGCCGCCCACGCCGACCAGATCCCCATCCCACCCACCGGGGACGCGTGACCCTCTGTCACGCGCACGATGGCGCCCCCAACAGAGCCCGCTCCGCGCCGCGTCCCTACGCGGCGGTGTGATGCACGCGAGCCGCGCGATCGTAAGGACTTCCGGGCGGGTGGCTAGCGTGCGGTGATGGCGTCTCCACTGGGTCCCAGCAGCTGCCACTCGGTGGACGAGCCGTTCGAGGGGATGCTGAGCGGAGGGCATCCCAATTCGCTGGGCCGCACGGTCGATGTCGTGGACTTGGTCCTGGCGGATCGAACGAGGCTTGCCGAGCTCTATGAGTGCTACTTCAGCACCGACGAAGTCGTCCGGCTCCGCGTCTCCAGCGCCATGAAGCGGGTCACCACCGCCCACCCCGACTGGACCATGGACTACATGGACCGGTTGCAGCACCAGGTCGCCGCCATCGACCAAGCGTCGACCCAGTGGACGCTGGCCCTGCTGTTCGACCTGACGCGTGCCCTGCTGAGCCCCCCGCAGCGGGCGCGGGCCGTAGAGATCATGCAACGCAACCTCACCTGTCACCACGACTGGATCGTGCTGAACAACTCGATGAAGGTCCTGGGTTCATGGGCCGAGGACGACGACGACCTCAGGCAGTGGCTCACGCCCCACGCCCAAGCGCTCGCCGACGATCCGCGCAAGTCCGTTGCGTCCACGGCCCGCAAGCTCCTCCTGCGCCTCGGCTCGTAGCGCAACTGAGCCGAGGCCGCCCCCGGAGAGTGGGGTACGGGTCACGCAGCGCAGCGCCGCAACGTGAGGCTCGGGGAGCGAGCGACAATACGACTCCCGGTAAGTGGCGTTCGTCGTTCGGTCTCCGCCTCGGGCATGCGGTCGGCGAAGTGGGGCACGGTGCCCTCAGTGGTCGCTCGTAGCCGATGGTCGGCCCCGCCGGCGCGCGTCCTGGGACCGATCGAGACCCTTGCCTTGCTCGGTCCGGCCCGCAGGCGAGGACCGTGAGGCTGCTAGGGACGGCAGTGGCGCAGTCGTTCTCGGGTGGCCAGGCCGTGCATCGCGTTGTCGTCATGATGGGTCAGGCGATGCCGGTCTGCGTGGGCTGGCAGGGTCGCTGTGCTTGCCAGCGTCGCCCTGCTGGGGTGGTCGCGCGGTGCCAGACAAACAGGGTGGCGTTGCGGACCCGCCCGCGGCGTCGGGGTGGGAGGTCGTGCAGAACGTCGCTCGGGTTGCCTTGACCGGTCGGTGTCAGCATCACGATCTCTCCCCGGGGGTCCAGTATGTGAGGAGGTCTCCTCGCTGGACGTCCCGAGTCGGCCTGGATGGCGGAGCGCTGGCTACGAATCGGGGGCGGTACCGGTGAGGATCTGGGCAGCGTTGTTGATGAGGGTGGAGAAGTGTCCTCCCTTCTCGTCGATGAGCAGGCTTGCGTGGGGCAGTTCCTCGGCGAGGAACTCGCTCCAGCCCAACGCCGCCTGCCGGTCTCGGCCACCGTGCCAGATCTGCGCGGTCGTGGACACGTCGCGTAGGTGGAATCCCCAGTCGGCGTGGTAGAGGCTCGCCTCGTGCACGATCCCGGGAACGCCCTGTCGGGCGCCTTCGGTCATCTCCGCGATGATCTCGGCGGCCACCTCGGGCTGTCGGTCGAAGAGTTCACCGTCTGCCGGCTGCATTCGACCCCACACCGACAGCCACCGCTGCGGAGATGTGGCCATCTGCTTGAGCTGGTTCTTCGCCATCGGCCGGTAGAGCGCTGGTGACTGGAACAGCAGGTTCATGACTCGGAACGCCGGGTGAAGCCCTCGGTTGGGGGCGGCGGGCGGTGCGGGCGACGACACGGTCGCCACGGAGTGGGCACGCCCTGCATTCGAGTGTGCGCAGGCGAGGGCATGGGGGCCTCCGCCGGAGTGGCCCACGACCCGGTACCCGGTGATCCCAAGGTCGTCAGCGAGGCGGCTGACGTCGGTTGCCCAGTCCAGGAAGGTTCGGCCGTCTGAGAAGGTGGACGCCCCGTATCCGGGACGGTCGGGGCAGATCAGGCGGACCTTGGCTTGCGTGGCAGCGTCGGCCAGCAGTCGTCCGGCGAGGCGGGAGTCGTTGCCGCCGTGGAAGAACAGGACAGGTCTGCCGTCGGGCACTCCGTACTCGGCCCATGCCAGGGTCCGGCCGTCGGCCAAGGTCATCGTCAGGTTCTCAGATCGCATTCGTCCTTCTCCGGCGTGCAGTCGGCGGCGGAGATCGCTTCGTGCCGTGGTCGATGGCCAGCCGCCCACCTTCGGCAGGGCTACGGGCGTCGGTCACTTGGAGGGCCTGGCCCGGTGGCGTTCGAGGACGTGCTCGATCGCTCGTTCGCCCCTGACACGACCTGTGGGGTCCTCGAGGAGCAGGTGAGTGAGGCTGACCTCCTGAAGGAACGCGTGCAGCTCGAAGAGGACCTGGTCGATGTCGGTGTCTGCGGCGAGTTCGCCCTGGTCGACAGCTGCGCTCAGGTCGTCGCGAACGAGCGCGAGGCCGGCTCGGACGTTCGCCTCGACCGAGTCCCGAAGAGGGCCGGGTTGCCGGTCGAGCTCGGCTGCAGCCGCGTAGAAGAAGCAGCCTCCGCTGAAGGTTGGGCCGGTGAGGTAGTCCAGCCAACGTGCGGTGATCTCGCGCAGCCGATCGAGTCCTGGCACCTGGTCCGCGGCAGGACCGAGCACGACCCCGGCGAAGACCTCTGAGGCGTAGTCGACCGTCGCCAGCTGGAGCTTCTCGCGGGATCCGAAGTGCTTCACGATCCCGCTCTTCGACATCTGCAGCTGCTCACTGAGTGCACCCAGCGTCAGTGCCTCGATGCCTCGGCGGCTCGCCAGATCCGCTGCGGCCCTCAGCACGTCGGTGCGCGTCTTCGCTCCTCGGACACGGCGCTGATCAACCCGGGACCCGCTCACAGCCTCACCATAATCGAGTGAACGGTCATTGACAAAGTGAACGATCGTGCTCTAGGTTGCGGGCATGAACCTCCCTGCTCTTCCCGGCCTCCTTCGGTCGAATGCGGCCTACTCGATGGTCACCGGTGGCCTCGCCGTCGCCACGCACGAGGCCGCAGCCCGGTCACTGGCCGTGCCTGCTGCGCTCCTCATCGCGGTCGGAGTCGCACTCGTCGCCTTCGGGGTGGGAGTCGCCTGGCTCAGCACAGGAACGCGGGCGACACCAACGGCGGGGCTGATCATTGCGGGAGCGGACACCGCCTGGGTCGTGTCGATGGTCATGTTCCTGGCCGTGTCCACCACGCCGACGAGCGGCATCGCCCTCGTGGTCGCCACCACAGCGCCGGTCGCCGCCTTCGCCATCCTGCAGGCACTGTCCGCACTGCGCCTGCAGGACCCGCGCCTGAGGACGATCGAGGTGCACACCACCATCGACGCCGCGCCCGACGCGACCTGGGCCGTGATGACCGACCACGACCTCTACGCGCGGCTGGCCCCGAACCTGTCAAGGGTGGGCCCCTTCGTGCCCACCCAGGGCACCGCGCAGACCGGGCGCAGGTGCTGGGACGTCCGCGGCCGGTACTGGGACGAGACGCTCACCTCCTGGGAACCCGGTCGGGCCTTCTCCGTCGAGGTCGACACTCGTGCCGACAGCTATCCCTACCCGCTCGACGAGATGCGCGGGACGTGGTCCCTCACAGCATCCGGCCCCGGCCGGACACTCGTGACCATGCGCTTCGAGGTGCTGCCTCGACGTGGGGCGGCAGGGCGGGCATTCGCCAGCGCCCTCGCCGCCACCGGCCCGGCGATGATGCGCAAGATCATCGCCGGTTGGGAGTCAGAAGTGATGGCCCGCAACGAGTCAGGCCTTCCCTCCTCGCGCCACAGGCCGGCGACCAGACCCCGCCGCGGGCTCGACAGCCGCCGTCCCGCGCCCCCGCTCGAGCACGCCAGCACGTGACAACCAGCTCCCAAGAGGGGAGCCATGGTCGAGCGATCGTCGCCACCCGCAGAGCAGCGAGGTCGGATGAACGCGAACGGCTCAGGGCAGCAGGGTCAGCGCACCAAGCCGAGAACGGACCACGCCGAAGTGTCGACGGTCCAGTGTGGCGATCTGCCGGTGATGAAGCCGTTCTGCAGCCGCGACCACCGAGGCGTCTGCTGTTCCCAGGGCTAGGTTCCGGTGACTGGCCACGAGCTCGGCGATGCGCAGCCAGTCGGCAGCGGCGACGGGCTCGGCGATGAGGTTGCCCGCGGCAAGATCGCCGAGGAACCGCACCTCGGCGTCCACACCGAGACGGGTGCCGAGCAGGTAGGTCACCTCGGTGATGACCAGGGTGGGCACGAGCAGCGGACCGGGGTGGGACTGCAGCAGGTCCAGACACTCCCGGTGGTGGGCGTCGTCGCGGTCGACATAGGCGTACAGCGGACCTGCATCGACGATCAGTGCGATGAGCCGACCTCGGCCGCCAGGATCTCCTCGATCCGCTCCGAGACGTCGGACCGGCCGCTTGCCCCGGCGGCTGCGGCCAGCAGACGACGCTCACCGCGTGGGGCATCGAGCAGCGTCTCGATGGCCTCGCGGGTCAGCTCCGACACGGTGAGGCCTCGGCGCTGGGCCTCGTGCCGAAGTCGAGCGTCGAGATCGTCAGACAGCTTGACCGTCGTCCTCTGCATGTATGCCAGCATACTACGCGGCCGAGCCACGCCCTCCTGGAAGCGCCCGTCGGCGGCATGTGCGCGCGTTCGATCACGCTCTGGTGTATGCCTCCTTCGAGACGGGGTATCGGCTTCGATCACCGATTCCACTCTGGTCCTGAGCATGTCTGGGCGAGTTCGACACGGCGAGCAGGGGGTGCGGAATGGTGTCAGCGGCGGAGCAAGCGGGGCTGCGTGCCGTGGTGGCGGAGGTGCTCAATCGCCGTCCGGTGGCCGGTCTGACGGTGGCGGTGGTCCGTGGCGGTGCCCCGGTGTGGCTGCAGGCGTACGGCCTGGCCGATGTGGGGCGGCGTGTCACGGTCGATGAGCACACCGTGTTCCGGATCGGGTCGATCACCAAGACGATGACGGCGGTCGCCGTCATGCAGCTGGTGGAGCGGGGACTCCTCGACCTGGACGCACCGGTGGAAAGGTACCTACGCTCGTTTCGCCTGCTGCCGGCGGACCGGGGGTTCGGGCCGGTGACGTCCCGGCACCTGCTGACCCATACCGCCGGGGTCCGGGCGGTGCGCCGCGCCAGCGACTTGCTCCGGCCAGCTCTCGGCTGGGGGTCGCCTGCGGGGTTGCCGCTGCCGTCGCTGGCGCAGTACTACGGGTCGGGGTTACGCGTCGACGTCGAGCCGGGGACTCGGTTCGCCTACTCCAACCACGGGTTCGCGGTGCTCGGCCAGGTCGTCGAGGACGTCACCGGCATGCCGTTCGATCGATACCTGCGGGAGTGGGTGTTCGATCCGCTGGGAATGGAGCACAGCGACCTGGTGCGCTCCGACCGGGTCCGGGCCCGGCTGGCCACCGGCTACGAACCGGGCCGACGCGGGTTGGAGCGGGTCGTCGACCTCGAGGACGTCGCGCTCGGCGCGGGCAACGTCTACTCCTCGACCCGCGACATGGTCCGCTACCTCACAGCCCTGCTGGCCGGCGGGGCGGGCGAGCACGGCAGGGTGCTGCGCGCCGAGACGCTGGCGACGATGTTCGAGCCGCACTACCAGCCCGACGCCCGGCTGCCGGGCATCGGGCTGGCGTTCTTCCGCGACACGGTCGCCGGGCACCGGGTCGCGGCCCATGACGGCATCTGGAAGGGGTTCCTGTCCACGATGCTGCTTGCCCCGGACGACACCCTCGGTGTGTTGGCCCTGGCCAACACCGGGCGCTTCCGGCCCGGTGGTGCTCCCGACGAGGCCGCCGAAGCGCTGCTGCGTCACCTGCTCGGCGCTGCCCATGACGAGGTGAGCCGAGGCGTGCCGCAGCACCCGGCGGCGTGGGCGGACTTCTGCGGGCGGTACTCGCTCGGCCCGGGGCTGCTCGTCGACCCGCAGCCGCGCATGGCCTTCGGTGCCGGCGTGCAGGTCCGCGCCGGGGAGCGGCTCACCATCGGACTCCCGCTCGTGCCGCGGCGTCTCACGCTGCACCCGGAGCCCGGTGATCACGACGCCTTCCGGGTTGACCTGTCGGGGCTGGTCGCAGACACCGCAGGCACGGTGCCGGTCGTGTTCGGCCGTGACGCCACCGGCCGCGTCGTGGTGATGCACACCCACCTCGGGCGCCACCCGATGTCGTTCACGAAGCGGGCCTGAGTGTCGGGCGACGACCACTTCCTCGAGACACCCCAGCGACCTGGGATCTACCGTGCGTGGTGGGGAGGGACGTTCCCTCCGTGGGAGGTCCTGGTGCTCGGTGATCTGGAATCCATGCCACTGGATGAGCAGCTTGCGGTTCGCGCGGCTCGCGACCGTTTGCTCCGGGAGTTCTCTGACCGGCTCGACACCGAGACCATCGACGCGGTGCTCGACGCCAGCTGGGAGCACCTCGACGCGGTCGCACATCTCAAGGCACACGTCCCCTTGCTGGCCGAGCGGTTCGCCCGGGCGCAGCTGTGGGCCGTGGCTCGCATGCGTGGCCACCACGAGGGGGTTCCAGCTGTGCTGTTCATCGACACCCATGACTCGGGACGAGCCCGCATGGCCAAAGCCTTGTTCGTGGACCGGGTCGGATCTCAGGGGCTGGCCTTCGCCGCCGGCACCGACCCCAACGCAGCGTTGGACGGGGAGGTGCACGCGGTGATGCAGGAGGTCGGCATCCAGACCACCGAGTCGTTCCCCAAGCCCTACACCCCGGAGATCCTGCAGGCCGCCGATGTCGTCGTGACCTTCATCGGTGGGCACGACGTTCAGGTTCCCACCGGAACCGAGCACGTGGTCTGGGATGTCCCCGACACCCCAGCGCGCACCCCCGCAGAGTTGCGTTCGATCCGCGACCAGCTGACGCTACTCGTGGACGACCTGGCCACCAGACTCGAGATCCCGGGCGACCAGGATTGATCTGAGGGCGGGTGCGGGACGAGCATCCTGCGGCAACGGTCAGCTGGTATCGGCGAGGTGGCGGCGGAGGAGGAGTCCGACACTCCCTCATCATCGACTCCAACTGGAAGCCGGTGGCAGAGGAAGCGCTGGCATTCCTCAATCGCGACGAAGTGACCCCCTGATCCTCGCAGGGTGTCAGAGTGTCGCCGTCGTGGGGTCGTTCCGCCGCCGAGGGCCTGACGCCGCCCGGTGACCCGCGCAAGGGGGACGTCCTCACTGGCCGTGGTTCGCGATGTCTTCGCGTGGATCACCTTCATGGCCGGAAGGACTTCTGCGGCGGTCGTGGCCCCGAGCCCCGAGGATGGCCAGGCACAGCGCCCCGAACGCGGCCACCGTCACCACCACCACGAGTGCCGGTTCGGACGTGCCGGTGGCGGTGTAGAGCAGCGGCATGCCGGGCACGAGGGCCAGGTACGCGGCAACGGCTACACCCAGGCACCACCCCCAGACGTGGCCGAGGGTGCGTAGAACAGGTCCCGGATCACGTGGTGGTCGCACGCCGATGCGCATCGCCGTCACTCCGGCGATCGTCCCGAGCAGGGGAGGACCGAAGCCGCCGCCGACGAGGAGCAGCGCTGCCGACATGGCTACCAGGACGAGGCCACCGAACCGGCGATGGACGAACCAGATCGACCACACACCCAGGAGGACCGCGACGGCGACCGTCGCGATTCCGGCCGCCTGGTAGGTGGGAAGGAGGGACATCGCCGGTTCTCCACTGAGCGCCTCGAACGCCGGGTCATCCGGCCAGGACTCGACGACCGTGCCGGGCAGCTCGGTCGGCCCCTGGCGTAGCTCCCCGATGCCGTGCTCCAGTCCGGCGTAGGCGGCCAGCACACCCGCCGTGGACGACACCACCCGGGTAGCACTCCGCTGGCTGCGGCCCATCCGACCAGAGTGCGGACGGCCGAGCGGGCGCCGACAGTGCCGAAGGTCTGGTGGTCCCGGCTTCGAGTGGGCCGTCCGCCGGTAGCGTGCCGAGCATGCTCACCGCCCGGACCGCCCGGACCGCCCGGACCGCCCGCCCGCCCGGTAGCACCGTGGCCGCTGGGGCGGCAGTGCTCCAGATCGGGCTCGCCGCCGGCGTGCCCTGCGGGTCTTCGCATGGCACGTGCCGAGAGGACACGTCATGACCCACGTGCGCGGGCGCACAGCGGTGGTGACGGGCGCAGGATCGGGTATCGGACGTGCGCTGACCGTCGAGCTGTCCTCACGCGGCGCCGCCCTGGCCCTCGCCGACGTGGACGGCGACGCCCTGCATGAGACGGCCCGGGCATGCCGTGCACTGCGGGTCAGCACCCATCTCGTGGACGTGGCCGACCCCGAGGCCGTCCAGGAGTTCTGCGCTGAGGCCGTCGGGCACCATGGTGGCGTCGACGTCCTGGTCAACAACGCCGGTGTCAACGCCGCGGCCACCGTGGACCAGTTGACCCTCGACGACTTCACCTGGGTGCTCGGCGTGAACCTGTGGGGGGTGATCCACGGAGTGAAGGCGTTCCTCCCGCACCTGCTGGCCCGTCCCCAGGGACACATCGTCACCGTCGGGTCGGTCAACTCCTACGTTCCGTTTCCGCGCGACAGCGCCTACACCGCCGCCAAGTACGGCGTGGAGGGCTTCACCGGCTCACTGGCTCAGGAGCTCGACGGTACGAACGTGTCGGTCAGCATGGTCTACCCAGGAGGCGTGGCTACGAACGCCTCCCGCCATGCCCGCTACACGACGCCAGAGCAGGACGAGGCGTTCACCCGCCGGGCCCTCACCAGCCCGCAGCGCGCCGCTCGTCTCATCGTGCGCGGCATCGAGAGCGACAAGCGCCGGATCTACGTGGGTGCCGACGCCCGCGCGCTTGCGGTCGCGTCGCGGGTGGCGCCGCTGGCGACCCGCCGGCTCATCTCCGCCGCGGCGCGCCGCATGGTGGTACGCACCGACAGCACATGGCCAGCCCAGAACGGTGTGGGCACCACCGGCTGACTCGGGTAGCGGACAAGAAGCTAGGTCGGCTCCGGCTGCTCGAGATGACGACGCAGGAACGAGACGATGCGCTTCCTCGCCTGGTCGGCCGCGTCAGGCTGGTAGGCCGTCGACCCTCCCGCCACCCGGTCGGTGAGCCTTAGCACCACCGGGACGTCGGCGGGGTCGTGGTCGTTGAGAAACGCGTGGCCCGCATCGGCGTAGACGGTGACCTCGTGACGCGGGTCCCGGACGGCCAGGTCAGCCAGCCTCCGGGCGGAGGCTGCCATCCCACGATCGTTCTCCCCGAACGAGCCGATGATCGGGCAGGCGCTGGCCAGCACGGCGTCGACGTCGCGGGGGACCAGCCCGTAGTTGACACTGCTCGCCGCATACGAGCCGTGCGCGGCCAGCAGAACGGCGAAGCCGCCGCCGAAGCAGAAGCCCAGCACGGCGACCCTGCCCGAGCAGCTCGGCTGACCGTCCAGCCACCTGCGGGTGGCCTCGATGTCGTCGAAGATCCGTCCTTGACGCCGCAGGTAGTCCCGCGCCGAGGCCAGCAGGCAGCGCGCGTGACCGCCCCAGTGGAACAGGTCCGGTGCCACAGTGAGGAAGCCCTCGCCGGCGAGCCAGTCCGCTTGTCGTCTCAGGTCGGAGCTCATGCCGACCACGTCATGGACGAGCACCACGCCGGCCGTCGCTTTCGCACCTGCGGGCGTGGCCAGGTAGCCGGGCATAGGGCCACGGGTCGTGGGGATCGCAACGTTCATCGAGACCCACGCCTCGCTCCTGCCCTGGCGCCCCTGAGGCTGGCCCACAGGCCCAGGCCGACCATCGCGCAGCCAGCGGCCAGGTAGGCGACCTCGACGGGCGAGCCACGGTCAGGCTGGTCCAGGAGCACGATCTCGGTGCCGATCCAGCCCACGAGGACCACCCCTGCCGGGACCGACCAGGCCGCCCCGGCGTCCCCGTGGCGCAGCAGCTGGGCCGCTGCCAGTGCCGCGCTGCCGCCCACCAGCCCGCTCAACACCACACCCGGGACGCGATAGGTCTGACAAGGGGTGCGACGCAACCAGTCGGTTGGGTAGCGCTCGTCCTCCGCCCCGACAGCGAGGGCGACCCCGCCTGGAACAGCGGTCAGCGCCACAGCGCCATCCAGCGCCAGCAGTGCACCCCGCAGCAAGCTCACCACCCCATCCAACCTCAGCCCCGCACGGACCCAGGCGGCGCCGTCCCCGCCCCGGTCACCGGGCCCCCGACCGGCTGGTTCGGCGACTGGCACGTCCCACGGGACTGTGCCCGCTCGGGTCGGGGCACGGCCAGGAGCAGCGTCATGCGCCGATCATGCCGAGGCCCTTGCGCCGAGTCACGGCCTCCCATGTGGTCCGCTCACCCTCCCCGGGTTGGCGCACCCTCGCCGCTGCCCGGCGCTCGACCCCGGGACGTCCGGCCCTGACCGCTGATCCGGGGACCGCAAGGATGGGACCGGAGCCGACACAGATGCGCATGCACGATCAGGACCGACCGCGGTGGATCGCCCCCGACGTCTGCAGCCTGGGCCCGTGGGGTCGCACCCAGACCAACGTGTTCCTCGTCCACTCCAACGACGGATGGGCGCTGGTCGATGCGGGCTGGGAGCGCGACGCCGACCGGATTGTCGCCGCCGTACGGTCCGTGGCCGGCCCGTCTGCTCGCCCGGCGGTGATCGTGCTCACCCACTGCCACCCCGACCACTCCGGCGCGGCGCTCACCCTTGCCCGTACGTGGGGATGCCCGGTCGCCATGCACCCGGACGAGCTGCCCATCGCCACCGGTGACCTGGCCGCGATGACCGCCTGGGCCGGTCCCCTGGACCGGTGGGTCATCCTCCCGGCCATGCGCGCCCTGAGCCAGCGACGCCGAGACGCCCTGCTCGCGCGTGCGCGTCTCGCCAGCGTCGCCGAAACGCTCGACCCCCGTGACCCGGTGCCCGGAATGCCGGGGTGGACGTGCGTGCCGACACCCGGACACACCCCCGGGCACCTGGCGTTCTACCGCCCCGCGGACCGCGTGCTGCTCAGCGGCGACGCTCTGCTCACGCTGCAGGTCAACACCTGGGCGGGGCTGCTGAGGCAACGGCAGGCCCTGTCCGGACCTCCCTGGTACACCACCTGGGACCCGGCAGCGGCTGCTTCGTCGCTTCGCACCCTGGCCGGCCTCCGGCCGTCCTGCCTGGGCAGCGGCCACGGATGGCCCCGCACCGACCCGCGGATCTCCGACGACGTGGCGACGTACGCCTCAGATGTGAAGGGCTAGGTCCCCACCCCCGTCAACGCCGGCTGGCTCCGCCGTGACGCAGGGCACGCCCTTTCAGGCCAGAAGGGGGTACGGGCCTCTTGCCAGCAGCGGGTACCCGACTGCAACCATGCGCAGGTGATGCGATCACCCTTGACCCGCCGGGCCTCGCTAGCCGGGGCTCCGGTCGACGGACAGACGTCGTCTGCTGATCATTCCTGCCAGAGTCGTCGCACCCATTCGGCGGTCCTGGATGGGCTGTGTGGCCGGTGCTGGGTCGCCACCCAGGGGGACGGCGGGATCCGCGCGGCCCAGGCTGGCGCCGCGTGGCAGCGACACCACCCGGTCTCCTCCTGATGTCCGGGCGGCCGGTCCCGGCGCTGCGTGTCCCGGCCCCTGGCGCCCCCTTGCCGACGCACGTGTCGGTGCCCGACGGGAACGGGCCGTGGCCGGGGGTCGTGGTGCTCCACGACGCCGGCGGGATGACCAGCGACCTCGTCGCGCACACCCGTTGGCTGGCTGACGCAGGGTTCCTGGCTGCAGCACCTGACCTGCTCGGTGGTGGCACGATCGCACGCTGCCTGCGCGAGATCGTGCGGGACTACGCAGCCTGGCAGGGCACCACGTTCGAGCGGATCGAGGCTGTGCGCCGATATCTGGCCGAGCGGGAGGACTGCACCGGACGGGTGGGGGTGATCGGGTTCTGCATGGGCGGCGGGTTCGCGCTCGCGCTGGCCCCCGGTCATGGATTCGCGGCGGCGAGCGCGAACTACGGGGCCCTGCCCCGCGACGCCCAGCGGTTCTTCGTCGGCGCCTGCCCGATCATCGGCAGCTACGGCAGGCGGGACCGCTCGCTTCGCCACGCGGCACGGCGGCTGGACGAGGCGCTCGACGCCGCGGGGGTCGAGCACGAGGTCAGGGAGTACCGCGATGCCGGGCACGGATTCATGAACGACCATGCCCCCGGCGAGGTCCCGTTCATCTTCCAGCTTCTCGGTGCCACCGTCCACACCCGCTACCACGAGCCGAGCGCCACCGACGCCCGGGCCCGCATCACGGCCTTCTTCACCCGCCACCTCACCGGACCGACCTGGGGGCCGGATGGCTAGCGTGGCCTCGTGGGGACCATTCGCGGCTCTCTGGTGTTCCGGCAGCCTCCGGACCAGGTGTTCGACGCTGCCCTCGACGAGCCGACGTGGAACCCGGCGATGACCTCCGTGGAGTGGCTCACCCCGCCACCGGTCGGCACCGGCACCAGGTTCCGGGCCCTCATGGGGGGCCGGCTCCCCATGATGGTCGAGCTCACCGAGGTCGACCGGCCGCACCGCATCACCACCCTCACCTCCAGCGCGATGATGACCACTGACGGGTCCGTGACGTTCGTCCCGGACGGCGCAGGGACGTTGCTGCGCTGGGACTGGGAGTACCACCTGCGCGGAGCGAGCAGACTGCTCACGCCACTGTTCGCGCTCGCCGGCGGACGCTGGGAGCGGGGCAACTGGGTCCGGATGCGCGAGTGGATGACGGCCCAGCCCTCGCGGTGACGTGATCAGCCCTCCGCCGCGGCCCTGCCCCATCTGGGCCAGCCATGGCCACACGTCCTGAACCGGGGCGTCGATGCTGATGGCGCGGGTCGCCACCAGATCGACGTCCGGGAGCAGGTCGTCCCCCGGCGGAGGGCCGGAGACCTCGCACGCCGTGGCACACGGACCCTGGACCCTGGCGAGGGACGCCGGATGGAGGGGTAGCCGAGGGGACGCCCGGCATCGCAGGGCCCGACCGCATGGAGCGCCGCATGCACGCCCACCATGGAGTCGTGGTGACCCGGCACGGCGGGACCGAGGTGCTGGCGATGGTCCAGGACGCGATGCCCGAGCCGGGTCAGAGCAGGCGCGGGTGGCGGTACGGGCGGCCGGGGTGTCGGCGTACGACGTGATGCTCCGTCGCTCAGGGCGGTTGCCCGGGACCCCGAAGGTTCCGTGCCCGCTGCGCTCGAAGACCGCCATATGGACCTCGGTCATGCCGTCGACGAGCTCTTGGCTCAGCCAGGTGCATACCCACCACTCGCGATCGCGCCACGGGCTCCAGGTGTGCGGGACGCTCCACCGCCGCACGGCAGTGAACCCGGAGTACCCGCCCACCAGCACGGGTTCCCGCACCGTCTCGGGACGCTCGACGGCGAGGGCGAGCGCGCACAGCGCGCCCATGCTGGGCCCGACCACGTCGACCGGTGGCGAGACCCCCGCAACCCGGAGCGCCCCGAGGGCGCACTCGGCCATCTCTGCCATGTCGCAGCAAATCGGGCGTGTCGACCGGTACGCGCCGGGCGGGTCGGCAGCACCAGCACCGCCGGACCACCCCCGGCCGTGTAGACGGCCTGAGCGCTGCTCTCCGTGACGATGGGCTGCATGTCAGGCCAGGCCCAGAGCCAGGAGTCCGTGGGCGGTGTGAGCCGCGACGAACAGTCGAACCGGGACGAGGTACCAGCGAGCCCGACACAAGAGCGCGACTCCGCCGAGGAACACCGCGGGCGTCCAGTAGGGAGCCGTCGCAAGGACGGGGTGGCCGACACCGGCATCACCCGCCGCGATCACCGCCACCCAGGACGCCGCGTACGCCGCCAGACCCAGCACGTACCCGACGGCCCCGATCCGGCCCGCCCGGCCGCTCAGCCTCACCGTCAGCAGCGCGGGCGTGACGAACACGACGAACCGCAGCACCCCCTCGACGGCCAGCAACCAGCCCGGCATGCCCTCGTCACTGCCGTAGCCCCCCGGGAGAGCCCCCGCGAACACGATGTTGGCCACCAGCACCGGAAGCACCAACCACAGCCCGTTGCCTACGAGCCACTCGCGTCGCGATGCTGGGACGTCGGACTCCGCAGCGTGACTACGGGAAACGCCGACCACGGGCGCTCCTACCGGGCACCGGCGATGGTGAGGACGACGTTGCCCTTCTTGTGCCCGGTCTCGACGTAGCGGTGGGCGTCGGCGATCTCGGCCAGCGGGTAGGTGCGGTCGATGACCGGGGTCAGCTGGCCGGTCTCGGCCAGCTCAGCGAGCAACGTCAGGTCTGCCGCGGTGACGACCGGTCGTCCGCGGTCGACCGCCCGGTAGACCCCGCCGTCGACCAGCACGTCACGGCAGTCCCGACGCGACGGCGGGCCGACCCGGTTGCCGACGGCGACGAAGACCACGTCGTAGCGCCCGCCGCGGCTGCCGACGTGCTCGCTGGTGTAGTCGACCACCTCATCGGCCCCCAGGGAGGTGACCAGACCGAGGTTGGTCGGCCCGCACACCCCGGTGACGTGCGCCCCGGCGTGCTTGGCGATCTGCACTGCCGCGCAGCCCACCGCGCCGGACGCGCCGTAGACCATCACCCGTTGCCCCGGCGCGAGCGCCTCCCTGAGGAAGTACCAAGCCAGTAGCCCGCCATACGGGATCGCCGCCGCCTGCTCGTAGGTCAGGGTCGTCGGCTTCGGAGCCAGCACACCCCCGGCAGGCATCCTCTTGTACTCGGCGTAGGTGCCGAAGCCGAACCGGTCGAACCCGAACACCGACTGCCCCACCTCGAACGTGGTGACGTCCGCACCAACCGCGTCGACGTCCCCCGCCAGCACCATCCCGAGGATCGGCTTGCGGGGACGGGTGACCCCGAGCACGAGGCGGCCCGGGATCCACATCGACGGCCTCATCTGGAACCCCCGAACGAAGCAGTCACTGGAGGTCACCGCAGCCGCGTGCATCTTCACCCGGACGTCGCCCCGCCCCAACGCCGGCATGGGCACCTCGGCCACCTGCAGCACCTCCGGCGGCCCATACCTCGGACACACCGCAGCCAGCACAGCCCGCCTCCGATCCCGCACGGCCGCGCCCCCAGGACGAACCGACCACGGCGCTCGTCAGGCTAGCCACTGTCCCGCGTCAAGGAGCTGGCAGGGTTTCGTTGGTCTCGAGTGTCGGGGTGGTGGGGTCGGCCAGGCCCAGGTGCACCTCCTTGGGCCGGTTGAAGGCGATGGCCTCGTAAGGGCGGATCTCGTTGTACTCGACTCGGCAGTCCTCGGCTCGCTCGGCGAGGGTGAGGGCGTCGTCGATCTCGTCGAGGGAGAGCCGCTCGTACTTCAGGGTGCTGCATTGCGTCTGAGTTCGTACGACATGTGGGCGGATGAGCCGACGACGACACCCTGAACGCCCTACGGCATCTCGCCAGGAGTCAGGACCGCGCCGTCAGCGACGTCGTTCGAGATGCGCTCAGCCGTTACCTCGCCGCCAGCCGAGCCTGGCCCTCAAGGCGGCTGGTCGGCGAGGTTCTGAACGGCCGATCGTGCGATCCTGCTGGCGCGGGTCACTGTTCGAAGGTCGGCGACCGCGTCGAGGCAGCGACGATCCCGCCCCGGGTGGGCCGAGGAGTCCGTGGCGTGCACACGCATCGAGTGATCGTGTGGCAGCCGAGTGACTCCGCCGCCCACCCACGTGGCGCTGGGCGGCTACAGCCCGAGTGAGCGCCACGTCTGGTAGTCGTAGATCCTGTCCCACGCGACCTTGAGCGTGCCGTCCTCCCTGACCAGACGAAGGACGAGGACGAAGTCACTGCTCGAGGCGGAGCTGCCGCCGCGGCCGAGTTGGACGACGTCGATCGCCGCGCCGGCGTCTCGGACTATCAGGTCGCCGACCCGCTCGAAGGACACGCCGTTCTGCTGGTTGCGCTCCACCGCCGCCTCGAGGCTCAGCGCGCCGGTGGCGGTCAGGTCGTGCGTGTTCAGGACGGCGTCGTCCGTGGCGGTGGCGCGGATCGCGTCGGCGTCGTAGGCGTTCCAGCCGGCCATGAGGTCGTCGAGGAGCTGCTCGACCTGCGGGTCTACTGCCGATGACGTGACCGAGTCTCGACCTGAGGCGAGGAACCCGACCCCGACGCCGACCGCGACCGCGACCGCGACCGCGAGGGCCAGCGCCCCGGCCCACCACGGCAACCGGCGGCCCTGCGATGGTGCTGTTGGCGCCGACTCCCGCGGCTCGGTACGAAGCCCTTGGGTACTGGTCATTCGATCCTCCTTCTAGCGGGGGCTTGCGGTGAGAAAGACCTGGGTGGGGAGGTGTCAGGGGTCAGCCTGAGGCCTGCATGATGGAGGCGATGTGGCCGAACAGCTGGCGGGCGTCGTCAGCGGGGCTGAACTCGGCCAGGACGACGCCGTCGTTGGTGGTGAGGCGGTCGTGGTGGGGCTGCATGTAGAACAGCTGCCCGGCGGTGACGGTCTCCTGCTGCCCGTCGGAGTAGTGCACCGTGCAGGCGCCGTCGATGACGTACCCCCAGTGCGGAACCGAGCAGTCACCACCGGGGAGCTGGGCCAGCAGCGGACCAAGGTCCGTACCCGGCGCGAAGCGGTTGATGTTGGCGGCCATCTCGTCGAAGTCGATGCTGCGCACATCGGTGCCGCCCTCGTCCTGGAGCAGAATGGTGAGGTCCTCGGTGGTGGCGTGCATGGCAGGCCCTCCCCTCTGCAGATGCAACTTGATACTATGTTCTAGCACAATTACCTGACGGAGGCAATGGCTCCCTCATGGCTGCTCATGAGGAGGTCGAGATCCTCACTCGTCGCGGCCGTGCGCGCGTTCGATCAGGCTCTGGATGGAGCGTCCTTCGCGGCGCCGTGACATACGCGTCCCAAAGGCCGTGTCCATGCTGTGGGAGGGGTCGGGTCTCAGGCGTGTTGGTGGTGCTGTTGGTTCGACGGGATCGGTTCTGGTGAGCAGCCGCAGCTGCGTCGGATGACGAGGTGGGTGGGGAGGGAGAGTCGGGTGCTCTCGGGTGGTTCGCCGTTGATGAGGTGGAGGAGCGCCTGGGTGGCTGCGGTTCCGGCGGCGGCGGTGTCTTGGTGGACGGTGGTCAGGGGCGGGTCGAGGTAGGGGGCGACGGCGATGTCTCCGATGCTGACCAGGGCGAGGTCGGTGGGGATGGTCAGGCCGTGGCTGTGTGCGGCGTGGAGGACTCCGATGGCGAGCTGGTCGCCGAGGGCGAGGATCGCGGTTGGGGGTGGATCGAGTGCGAGGAGGTGTTCGGCGCCGTCGATTCCCGATGGGGTGGCGAAGTCGGAGACGTGCGCGACGTTCTCGGGCTGAAGGTCGAGCGAGGCGTCGCTGAGGGCCTGCTGGATGCCGGCGTGGGTTTCGGCGACGCTGGGTGCTGCCATAGGCGGGGTGATCACCCCGATCCGTTCATGGCCGTGCTCGATGAGATGAGCAGCGGCCTGGTGTCCGGCACCGTGCATGTCGAACACGACGACGGGGCCTGCAGCGGTGGGCCAGTCGACGACCACGGTCGGCAGGAGCGCCGGTATTCGAGACATCGGTGCGCCGGAGGGGTCGTGTGGATCGTGGGCGACGAGGATGATGCCGTCGGTTCCCCGGGCGACGAGCTGGTCGACGAACCAGGCTGCCTTGGCGGGGTCCTCACGGGTGTTGCACACCACCACCATGGTGGGTTCGTGCTCGAGTGCGTCGTCGATGGCTTCGAGCATGGGGGTGTAGAACTCCTCGAGCGAGGGGACGATCACCCCGATGCTGAAGCTGGGGATCCTGGCGACGTTGCCGGCCAGCCGTTCCGGGTCGTAGGCCGCCACGGTGGTCCCCGCCCCGGGGCGGCTGGTGACCAGGCCCGCGCGGGACAGTTCCTGGTAGGCAGCGCGGACGGTGTGCATGTTGATGCCGAGCTCGTCGGCGAGGTCACGCACCGGCGGAAGCCGGTCACCCACCCCGGCCTGGCCGCGCACGATGAGCCATCGCAGCTGTTGGACGAGCTGGACGGTGAGTGGGAGCGCGCCGTCACGATCAATCCTCAGGAAGCGGGAGATATCCATGGGAGAACCATTGCCTCCTGTTCGTCGTTGTGCTAGAACATAGTATCAAATCATCCTGAGGCACCGAGGTACGGGAGCGACACCATGACGACGAATCACCGAACGGCGGCGTCACGCCAGCCGGGCGCTGCCGAATCGCCCCCAACCCACGCGACCCAGTCATGCACCACCGTAGAACCAGCCCGCCGGCACCGGCCGGAATGTAAGGCCATCCCAACAGTCGTGGGGCTGCTGTTGGGATCGTTGTTGGGACGGCTCCCTGACCCGCCTCCCCCCCAACCCCCCGCCGACATCCGGCAGGGCGACGACGCGGCGGGAGGAGGACGTCCTCATCCGCTGCGGCGTCACCGACCTCGACGCCCTGGTCGAACGCTCGGCACTGCATGGAAGGTCAACCGCCAGTCGTCCTCGCCGCGCGGCACTCAGTTTCGAGCGGTACGTTCACGTGGTTCGCGATTCGCGACGAGCCACGGCGTTCCAGGAGGGTGAGGGCATGAGCGAGGATTCCGGGATCGAGTACACCGAGGAGATTCGACAGGGCATGACACCCGATGGGAGCGAGGTCGTGGAGGACATCGTGACGGCGGTCGATACCGAGACCGGTGACGCGCTGGTCGATGACTTGATCGTCTCGGTGGCACCGGACGGATCGGCGACGGTCGAGGAGACAGTCGCCGCGGTCGACGATTCCGGTGCCGGGGAGATCATCGTTGACGTGGTCGAGGAGATCGACCCGGCCTGATCAGACACCTCACTGGCTGGGCATGGCCGCGAGGCAGCGCCGCCGGCGCCGCGAACCGGATCCGGCTGGAGGGACCAGACGATGAGCCCGCAGATTGTCACGTGCCCGGGTTGCGGCAGGAAGAACCGGGTCCCCGCGTCGGCTGCCGGGCGCCCCGCATGCGCAGCGTGCTCCGCGGCACTGCCCTGGATCGTCGACGCCCGGGATGCCGACCTCGCAGCGGCTCTGAGCACAAGCCAGCTGGTGCTCATCGACCTGTGGGCCCCGTGGTGCGGCCCTTGCCGGATGGTGGCACCCGTCCTGGAGAGACTGGCCAGTCGCTATGCGGGCAAGGTCAAGGTGGTGAAGGTCAATGTCGACGACAGCCCGGCGGCAGCGACTCGCTTCGATGCACGAAGCATCCCGACCCTGGTGATGATGAGGGACGGCCGGACCGTGGGTCGGGCGGTTGGCGCCCAACCTGAGCACGTGCTCGCCAAGGAGATCGATCAACTGCTGGCGGCAACCTGAGCCTGCCCCGCCCCGCCCCTGCTACCGCCGCCGCGCCACCGCCCGTAGCTTCGGGCCGCATGTGAGCAGTCGGCCAGCTCGGCGCACAACCCGGGCGGCGACCCCTGAGGAGCGAATCGGGCTCAGGATTCTGGGCCGGTTTTCGGCGTCTCCGGTTGGGCCGGGGCCACCTGCGGATGGGCGGTCAGGTAGGCCTTGGCCGCCTCGTCCACCGACGGATACACGTGTCCGGCGCCCAACCCGGACTCGACTCCGGAGACCTGCAGAACCTCCCTGAGCCTCCCGTTCGGTTCCGCCACGACGAAAGTGATCTCGCGATCGTGCAGGTAGCTGATGAGGTCGAGCAACGTGGAGGTTCCCGTGAAGTCCGCGTAGGCGGTTGCCTCCGCGTCGAGCACCACCCAGTTGACCGGATCGTCGGTCGCCTCAAGCATCGCCTTGAGCTGGTCGGCGAACCCTTGGGCCTTGCCGAAGAAGAGGGCACTCTCCCACCGCACGACGACCAGGCCCGGGAGGGTGCGCCCCCCGGGTAGTCGCTGGATGTTCTGCCAGGCGTTGCCCACATCGCTGCGCGCTGTACTTCAACGTCACCACGTTTGCAGCGCTGCTGGGCGTGCCGCCGGACGCTGTTGACCGCGTCATCTGGCGGGCCGACGCGATCGGCTCGGTGTGCTTCCTCGTCGCCTCCGCCCTGGCCTTCGCCGAGGCCGGGCACCGGTGGTGGTCGTGGCGGCCCGGCGAGCGCGACTGGCACATCACCGCGCTCAACATGTGGGGATCGGTTTTCTTCGGCATCTCCGCCGTGGGCGCCTACGTCCAGCCGTCAGGGGAGCTGACCAACGCCACCTGGGCCAACGGCGGGACGTTCGTCGGGGCGGTGTTCTTCTTGATCGCCTCGTTCCTGACGATGGGCGAAGGCAAGGGGTCGTGACGACCGGCGCTCAGGCATCACCCGATGAGGATGATGGCAGGCCTCTCAGGGGAGCGTCATTCTTGCCCCGACATGGATGAGTACCGCACGACCTCAGGCACGGCCACGCAAGCAGCTCAGACGGCGCGCGAACGCGGGCGCGCGGTCCGCAAGCAGGTGCCGCGCAGCACGCACGCCGCCTGGAACCTGCGCTCGGTCGCTGACCGCGACCCGCTCGAGATCTTGCAGGCCCAGGCAGAGGCCAGGGTGCCGGAGCTCGTGCCGATCCGGTACGGCCGCATGCTCGCCTCCGCGTTCACGTTCTACCGCGGGGCTGCGGCCATCATGGCCGACGACCTGGCAACGACGCCGACGACGGATCTCACCGTCCAGCTCTGCGGAGACGCACACCTGGCGAACTTCGGAGGGTTCGCCGCACCCGATCGCGAGATGGTGTTCGACCTCAACGACTTCGACGAGACCCTTCCGGGGCCGTTCGAGTGGGACCTCAAGAGGCTCGTGGCCAGCTTCGCCGTGGCCAGCAGAGACCGAGGCTTCCCTGGCACAGTCAGCCGCGGGCTCACCGAGAACGTGGTGGCCAGCTACCGCGACGCGATCGCCGAGTTCGCCGACATGGGCAGGCTCGACGTCTGGTACGCCCGGCTCGACGCCGAGGCGCTCCAGCAGCGGTGGGGCCAGGCGTTGGGCGCATCGACGCTCATGACGTTCCGCAAGAACGTGGCCAAGGCACGACGCAAGACCAGCGCTCGGGCATTCTCCCGCTACACCACGACGGGGCCGGACGGGACCTTGCGCCCGGTAAGCGACCCACCGCTGGTCGTCCCGCTCGACGAGTTGTTCAGCGGGGATGACCTGGACACGGCGCACGCATTGGTCACCGACTTCTTCGAGCGCTACCTGGCCTCCCTGTCCGATGACAAGCAGCACCTGCTGCGCGCCTACCGCGTCGTCGGAGCGGCTCGCAAGGTCGTCGGCGTCGGCAGTGTCGGTACCCGCTGCTGGATCTTGCTGCTGGTCGGCGAGCACGACTCCCTGGACGACCTCGTGCTTCAGATCAAGGAGGCCGTCCCGTCCGTGCTGGAGCCTTACCTCGGTGCCAGCGAGTACGCGACGCATGGGCGTCGCGTCGTGGAGGGCCAGCGGCTGATGCAGGCGGCCTCCGACATGCTGCTCGGCTGGGAGCAGGTCACCCACCCCTCCGGCCAGACCTATGACTTCTACGTCCGCCAGATGTGGGACGGCAAGGCCTCGGCTGACCTGGCTCGGCTCCCCCTCGACGGCTATCAGGCGTACGCCCAGACCTGCGGGTGGACGCTGGCGCGGGCCCACGCCAGAACCGGAGACCGCAAAGCAATCTCAGGCTACCTGGGTTCTGGCCGCACATTCGCCACATCGATGGCGGACTTCGCCGAGTCCTACGCCGACCAGAACGAGGCGGACTACCGGCGAGTGCGTCGCGCGGCCGACGACGGTCTCATCGAGGTGGCGTCCGGCTGAGCCGGGGCGGTCAGGCAGTGGTGCCGTCCCCTGCGTCGGTGCCGCTGCGCACGGCGTCCTCGAGTCGGGCAACGACGGCGACGTCAGGCTCGAGCGTCATGGCCTCGACGGTGGCACGCGCGTTCGCCGACAGCTCGGTGAGCACGATCCTGGTGCCCGTGGGAGCGAGCTCCTCGCTGAGCTGTCGGAGCGTGGCCGCTCCGCTGTAGTCGATGTCTGACATCGCCGCGCAGTCCAGCACGAGCAGCGTCACCGGTGTGCTCGCGCCAGCCACGAGGCTGCGGACTCGATCGGCGAAGTGGGAGGCGTTCTCGAAGAAGAGCTCGGCGCCGAAGCGGTAGACGAGCACGCCCTCGAGCCCGTGAGGTGTCGGCACACGGCCCTGCAACCGCTCGTCCAGCTGGCCGTCTCGGAGCAGCACCGACTCGTCCGGGCTGTACTGCCGACGCAGGACGTCGATCACCGAGATGACGACGGCGAGGAGAACTCCCTGCTCGACGCCGACGAAGGCCACGACCACAACCGCGACGAACGCGCTCACGGCCTCGCCGGGTCGCGTACGAACGATCTCGCGCAGCTCGGCCACCTTGATCAGGCCGATGCCGATCGCGAACACCACCGCGTCGAGCACCGGCGACGGAACATAGGCGAACAGGCCGGTGGCGAAGAGCAGGATGAGCGCGATCGTCGCCGCCATGACGAGGTTCACCATCTGCGACCGGCTGCCTGCCGCATCGCCGGCGGCGGTGCGAGGGGGGCTCCCGTTGATGGCGAAGCCGCCGGTGACCGAGCTCGCGGCGTTGGCGGCCGCCAACCCCACCAGGTCGGCGTTCACGTTCACGGGATAGCGGTTCTTGCCGGCGAACGAGCGGCTCACCGCCGCGCTCTGGGCGAGGACGACGATCGCGATGGAGGCGGCGGATGCTGCCAGGCGCGGGATCTCGCCCGCGCTGACGGATGGGAAGGAGAACTCGGGCAGCCCCGCCGGGAGCGCGCCGATCTCTGCCACTCCCCGAGCGTCGGCGCCGATCGCGACCCCCACCAGCGACATCGTCACAAGAGCAAGAAGTGCCGCAGGGAGCTTCGGTACCAGGCGTTCACCGAGGAGCATGATGACGACGACTCCGGTGGCCAGCACCGCCGACGCAGCGTTGATGTCGCCCAGGCCTTGGACGGTGGCGACCAGCTTGTCCCAGGTGGTGCCGCTCGCGTCGATGCCCAGCATTGCCGGCAGCTTGCTGATCACCAGGGAGACGCCCACGCCGCTGAGGAACCCCGCGAGGACCGGCTTGGAGATGAGGTCGGCGAGAAACCCCAGTCGGGCGATGGCCATCAGCCCGAGCATGAGCCCGGCCAGCATGGTCAGAATGGCAACCGCCCCGGTGTACTGCGATGTGCCCGAGGCGGCGATCGCGCCGGCCCCGGCCGCTACGATGGCCGCCGTCGCCGAGTCGGCTCCCACGACGAGCTGCCGGGAGGAGGCGATCAGCGCGAACAGCACTGCCGGAAGCAGCGCGCAGTACAGGCCCGTCTGAACCGGCAGCCCGGCGATGTTGGCGTAGCCGAGTGACTCGGGGATGGCGATGGCTGCAACGGTCACCCCGGCCACGAGGTCGGTTCGCAACCAGGCGATGCGGTACCCGCGCAACAGCTCGAACATGTCAGGGTGCTCCTTGCTTCTGGGGCTGGTTGGCCTGCCGGGAGGAGCCCGCCAGCGTGAGGACTACGGCCACGACAGAGCCGACGATGGCCAGGGTCGACGCCTGCAGGCCCGCGCTGCCGGCGACGACCACGGCGAGCATGACCGAGGAGACAGGCAGCTTGAGCATCGCCGCTGCCCCCGCCGCCATGCCGGCGACCACGGCCGGTGTCAGCTCCAGCCCAGGTACGACGAGCGAGAAGAAGGTGCCCACCGCCGCCCCCAGGAACAAGGCCGGAAAGACCGGACCCCCGCGGAACCCGCTGCCGAGCGACACCCCGTAGCCGGCTGCCTTCGTCAGGATGAGAAGTGCCACGATCCCGGCCCCCCACGCCGAACCTTGGCCTACGAACGTGGACAGGTCGGACTGGCCGGAGAACAGCACGTTCAGCGGGCTCTCACCGGAGAGCCCGAACACCAGGGCAAGGCCGCCGACCGTCAGGCCACCCATCGCCCCGACAACCGCGGGCCGGGGCACGGCGAGCGCATGAGTGCGAGCGGCGACGCCGCGCACGCCGAAACCGACGGCAGCCATGGCCACGCCGATGACCACGGCCCACAGCACGTCCGCCAGCCGCAGGGCAGGGTAGGAGGCGAGTCCATCGATGGCCAGCGAGGTGGGCGTCACCCCGGCGAGATCCCCGACGCCCGTGAAGACGATGTAGCCGAGTCCGGCCGCCAGCAGGCCCGGCAGCACCACCACCGTCAGGGGAGCAGCCAGCGCGGTGGCACCGACCGCCTCGAGGACGAGGAGCGCCGCAAGCAGGGGGTTGCCGAACAGCGCCGAGATGGCCGCGAACAGGCCCGCCGACGCCGCCAGAGCAGCGACGTTGCCCGTCTGTCGGAACAGGTGGGCACCCCACAGGCCCAGCGCACTGCCCAACGCCACCAGCGGGGCTTCAGGGCCGATGACGGCCCCGAACGCCAAGGACGCGAGAGCGGCCAGCACGACACCAGGGATGGCGTCAGGGGACACCGGCTTGGCGGAGAAACCGTTGATGGGGTCGTGCCCCCCAGCCCCAGGCAGATGCCTGACGGCGAGGCCGGCCAGCACCCCACCGACGGTCGGGACCAGCAGAACCCACCACCACACGTCGCCGGCAAAGCCGGCCGCTGACGGGATGTCGCTCCACAGCCACGTTGTGAGCTGCTCGACCAGCGCGAGGAACGCCAGGGCGACCAACGAGATCGGTATCGCTACAGCACTGGCCACTGCGAGCGCGCGCACAAGATCTGTGCCCTGGCGCTCAGCCATTCTTCCTCGGCATCATGACGCGGATCGTCCCAGCCATACCACCGAACCTGATGTCACCGCGCCCAGCCATCGCTCGTGGATCACGTCATGCTGTCGATCGCCGCCGTTGCCGCAAGGATGAGCACGACGTCGGCGCCCGGCTCGATGCTCACGCCGAACGTGTCGCGCACCCGCACCCAGCGCTTCGAGACCTCGGCGACCTTCGCCCCGTCGTGCTCGAAGGTGTACTCGTGGTCGACGAGGTTGCCCTGGATGGAGATCTCCCCGACGTCATCGGCCTCGAGGACGAATCGGTCCCGCAGCGGCGTGATCATGGCCTTCTTGATGGTCGCCGACGGGCGCCCCGGACGGTCAATCTTCATCGTGTCGCGAACACGTGCGACCCGCTCCTGCATCTCCGCGACGACGTGGCCCTCGGTGTCCTTGATCTTGAAGGTATCGCGGACCCGCAGCGCCTTCCCATCGACCTTGAACGCGCGGCGGCCACCGGTCGTCTCGATCCAGTAGTCGTCGCCGACCGAGATCAGCCTGGCCTGCATCTGGTAGACCTCGGCGCCCGCGCCGCGGCGCTCGGCCTGACGTTCTTCGCGCCTGTCCCTGAGCCCCATGCTTGCTCCTTGGGTTGTGTCGTGCCTAGCCCTCGACTGCCTTGGACACCTGGTCCTCCGACTTCGCCAGAGCCTTCTCAAGCTGGTCGTAGTCGCCGGAGTCGATGGCCTTGCTGATCCGCTTGTCCGCCGTGGTCAGCGCTGCCTCGATTCGGTCGAGGTAGACGTCGTCGATGACGACGACCACGGCGGACGAGTTGGGCGGGAGATACTCCTCCAGCTCCACCCCCAGCTCCTTCTCCGCGTGCTTCTTGGTCAGGTGGCCCAGGAGTGCGCCGATCCCGGCCCCGACGGCAGTCGCGGCGAGCAACGGAGGAGCGAAGAGGCCCACCACGAGCCCAACGCCTCCGCCGAGGACGGCGCCTCCACCGGTCATGCCGTCCCCTTCGGAGAGCACGTCGACCTGCCCGTCCGTGTCGCGGCTCATCACAACGGCGGCCAGCACCTGCAGATCGGCCCCTTCTGCCGCCTTGAGGACGTCGAAGTCCTGCCTGGCGGAACCAGCGTCGGAGTACGTAGCGACGTAGAGAGCGAGGTTGGTCGGGGTGGCCATGGCGTCGTCCTTGTCCTGAGCAGCGGGTGCCGGGGAACGGGCGTTCCCCGCTGGAGACTATCCGCGCCGCTGGCCTCGCCTTCATCGCCCGATGGGGGTGATGCCCGTTGGTGACACGGAACTGGCTGCCGGCACCCGCTCAGACGTAGGCGCGCTTGCGGAGCCACCGCATGGCGAGCGATCCCCACAGTTGAGGCAGGCAGAACGTGACGAGCCGGAAGCCGGTGGCGGTCGACAGCGCGATCGCGCCATGCACACACTCTGCGTAGGCCGCCAACTTGGGCGCCCCACTCCGCCGCGTCGCGTGCGCACGCGGCCATGTCACCCCGCCGCCTGTGGACGCGCCACAGGAAGAAGCGGAGCGGTCGTCGGACAGCAGCACCACGCCCCCTATCGGGCAGTTGCATCGTCCAGGCGCACAGCCCGCGCTGATGGGACGGCTGAGCGCCGCAACGGGCGGTCGGCCGGTTGACGTGACCGCTCAGGATTCCTGGAACTGCGCAGACTCGGCAGTTCGAGAGGCCGGGGAAGCACGACGGCGAGGGCGTAGCCGGCGCAAAGCAGCAGCCCGAAACCGAGTTGGCCCCAGCTCTGCCCCGGGACGAAAGCCATGACGACGAGGACCACCGCGAAGCCGCCAGCGAGGAACGCCCCGCGGTGGGTCGCGGCAAGCGAGGGCGTGCGGGCCACGACGTTGCGGCTGCGATCCGACGCCGACAAGCGACCGGTGAGGAACATGAGCGCCGCAGCGGAGAGACCCCGCCCGAATGGTGGGACGACGCACTGCCGGACCTGTGACATCCGCTCATCAGGAACGTGCTCGCGCTGCCGCGCAAGACGCACTACTTGCCAGAAGCGGGCGTTGCGCAAGTGTTGGCCGGTGGTTGAGGGCGTTGCTCAGGCTGGGGTCAGGCAGGATCGCGGGTACCCACTGGCGTTGGCGTGCTTGGATGAGGCCGCGGGACCTGCCGTGGGCGCAGCCCGGGGATGAGGAGTCTGGTTGACGCGCGGATCGGCCTGCAGGAGGAGAGTCCCGTGGAGTGGTGGGGTTTGAGCTCCAACGGGAGGCCGAGGCCGGTTTCGACCCCGCGACGCTGCAGCGGCGACGCCCCGGCCGGCCGTCCCTGTTCTGGACGAGCCGGGCGATCCCGCCGACTCGACGTCCGAGTCGACGACGACACCCTGAACGCTCTGCAGAAACTCTCCAGAAGCCAAGACCGAGCCGTCAGCGACCTCGTCCGAGACGCGCTCAACCGCTACCTCGCTTAGTCATGAGTGGATCCAGACTTGGAGGATCGCTGCCACGGTCCAACTTCCCTCGCCTGACCGCGCGCAACTTCCTACTCACTGGGTCGCTGGCTTGGATGACGCCGTCCCGACCCCAAGTGCACTTGCAGCCTGGCTACTGCGATCCAAGCGAGGCGCAGCGGCGGTTGGGACCTAGCGGCGACGATCCAAGTTCGAGACTCCATGCCTGGTCAAATTCCAACTCAAGGCAGCCTTGACTTGGTATTATTGCGGCTCATGGACCCGCATCGCTTCACCGACAACGCCTACGGGGAGGTCACCCGGGAGCCGGGGAACCGGTGGGCGTTCTGGTACTTCAGTCCACGTGCAATCCCCCGCGATCTTCAACTCGTCGGCCCCACGATCAAAGCACTCTCGGATGCGGACGCCTCCTTGGGTCGTCTACAGGGGCTTGGGACGCTTGTGCGCGATCCTGAACTTCTTCTAGGCCCCTACTTGACTCAGGAGGCGGTGGCCAGTTCGAGGATCGAGGGGACCCATGCATCGCTGTCGGACGTCCTTCAAGCGGAAGCCAGTGGATCGCCATCGCCCAATGAGGACATCGCTGAGGTCGAGCGCTACGTCGCCGCAACAAGGCGCGGGTACGAGTTGGTCAAGCAGCTGCCGATAACGCAGCGGCTGATCTTGGATCTACACAGCACCCTGATGTCAGGCGTCAGGGGGCAGGACAAGCTGCCGGGTGAGTTCCGACGAAGCCCCGTCTGGGTGGCGTCGCCGACTGACAGTCCGGATACGGCGATCTACGTTCCACCTCTCCCTGCTGAGATCCCTGGCTTGATGTCCGACTGGGAGGACTTCGTCAACACGCCGGATCGAATGCCGACGCTGATCCGCTGCGGGCTCATGCACTATCAGTTCGAGACCATCCACCCCTTTCTTGACGGGAACGGGCGGATAGGTCGCCTACTCATCAACCTGCTCCTCATGGAAGAGGGCCGTCTGTCCACCCCCTTGCTCTACATCTCTGGCTACCTCGAGCGGCACCGCAAGGACTACTACAACCGCCTGCAGGAGGTCAGAGAACAGGCCAGCATCCAGGAGTGGCTCCAGTTCTTCCTGACCGCTGTACGTCGATCGAGCGACGATGCAGTCAACCGAGCCGAGAGACTGGTGGGGCTACGTGAGGCCTATCTGGCGGAAGCCTCGAAGACCCGGTCGAACCTGACCGCACTTGTGGGTCTCCTCTTCACGAATCCGTTCGTGACAGTCGGCCGAGTGGAACGCGCAACCGGCCTCACCAATCAAGGCGCGAGGAACCTGATCAAGGAGGCTGCTCGTCGTGGCTGGGTTGAGGAGATCGGTTCGATGGGTCGCGGCGGAAGGATGTACTGGGTTGCGCGAGATCTGTACGAAGTGATCGATGCCCCGGTGTCCTACGCCTGATCGAGATTGTGCTCGCGTGCCCGCCCGCTTCGAGGACAGAGATCGGCCATCTGGCCCTCTCGGAGCAGATCTCTAGGCGGTACGAATGGCGGTACTGGACCTTCCGACGATTCCGGAGCGATCATCGAGGGGCCTGGAAACCTGCCCTGACCTGCGAGAACGATGGGCGCGCCCGAAGGGATTCGAACCCCTAACCTTCTGATCCGTAGGCGCCTCCCCGGTTCTTGCGTTGGTGTCGGCTGGTGCGGGTTAGTGCGCTGACCAGTGTCTTCGTCCCTCAGGCTGGTGCTGGTTGGTCCGGCTGGTCCGGTCTTCTGCGGGCAGTGCCGTTGCGTTTCCTAGCGCCGTGTTAGCGCCAACCCCCTCGCCGTACCGGGTGTCTCGGGTTGGTCCCGGCCCCTCGGAGCTTGTGTCGGATGAGGTCCGTAGCGACACCCGACACCGCTCGTCTGGGGCAGTCCCTGAACCGGCATTTCTCACCCCTGGACAGACACCCATGAGCCAATTCTCCGATCAAACAACCACCGTCCCTTCCGACGACTTCTCCGGGCCGGGAAGCCTGCACGTCGAGGACCAACCCTTCGCGCTCGTCCCCGAGTGGGTCATCGACACCGACATCTCCGACGCCGCCTTCCGTGTCTACTCCCTCCTGCTCAGGTACGGCAATACCTCCGGGCAACGCATGCCCAGCCGGAAACTGTTGGCTGTCCGGCTGCACCGTTCTGTTGACGCTGTGGACCGGGCTGTCCGCGAGCTCGCCGACACCGGCCTCGTCCGCATCGAGCACCGCCGGGACGGACGGCGGAACCTCACCAACCGCTACCACCTCACCACCACCGACCCCAACGGCCCCCGCAGCGGGAGTGGCCGCAGAACTGCCCCCGCCCTCGACACCACGTCGCAGGCCAGCCCGGACAACCGGGACGGGGAGGGCCGTGGTTCTGCGGGTAGCCGCACATCTGCGGCCACCCCCGACGCGTCTGGTGGCCGCAGATCCGCGGGGAGGGTGGCCGCAGAACTGCGGCCCGACCCAGAGAAGAAGACCCATAACCCTCCTCCCCCCACCCCCTCACGCCCGTCCGGAACGACGGCGGGCTGGCGAGAGGAGGAGGTCCTCACCCGCTGCGGCATCACCGACCTCGACGCCCTGGTCGAACGCTGCCGCCACGCCCGGCAGGCACTGGACAAGCCGACCGGGCGCTGGACCCGCCACACCCTGCACGCCGCCCTCCACCTCACCCTCACCCGCGGCTGGCCACCGGATCTCATCGAGTCGGCTCTGCTGACAGTCGCCGCGGACCCCGACACCCGCTCACCGATGCGCCTGGCCGAAGCCGGCCCCTGGTGGGACACCCACCCGAGGCCGCACGACCCAGCGCCCGGCCCCGACGACGTCGACCTGGCCGCGCTGGAAGCCGAACTCGACGACGTCGCCGAACACCGACCCGCCCTGCAAGCCCAAGCGCGCACCGAGCTCACCGCCGAACACTTCCCCCTCACCCGAACCACCGTCGTCGCCCGCGCCGTCCAGATCCTGCACCGCACCCGCGGAGACGCCGCATGACCACCCAGGGACGGGTTCACTCCGAGGATGTGCCACGAGGACAGCCAACTCGCTGTGTGTCCCCAGGACGCGACGTCGTCGTGGGGCCGCTGGCTACGCTGGGAGGCATGGCGGTGCCTACGTCGACGAGCCGGTCCGTGCGGCAGGTGATCGAGCAGCACCGCGCACGCGTCAACGCCATCCTGGCCCGATACGGGGCATCGAACCCACGACTGTTCGGATCAGTAGCCCGCGGCGACGCCACAGAAGGCAGCGATATCGACCTGCTGGTCGACCTCGACCCGGCAGCCGACGGCAACCCGCTCCTGCGGGTCGCCGGGATCGCCGAAGAACTCAGCACCCTGCTCGGCGGGCAGGTCGACGTCGTCACCGACGTCCTGCTGCGCGACCAGGTCGCCACCAGCGCCCACGCCGACGCGGTCGCGATGTGAAGCGTTCCGCCAACGAGCGCCTGACCGACATCCTCGCCGCGATCGACCGAACGCTGACCTACCGGCCACGGCTGGACGACCCGGACCCCTCCATCGCTGCGATGGCCTACGACGCCGTGCTGCGTAACCTGGCAGTGATCGGTGAAGCCGTCCGGGCACTACCCGATCAGGTCAAGACCCGACAGCCTGACCTGCCATGGGCATCCATCGCCGGGCTACGCAACGTCGTCGTCCAGGAATACTTCCGAGTCGACCCCACCCTGATCAAGGACATCATCGACAACGACCTCACCGCCCTGGCCCACGCCGTACAGACTCGCCTACGCGACGCCCAGTAGAACGCAGGTAGGTCACAACTCAGGTCGTGCGTTGCCAGCCCACAGGGCACCGGACCCGGTAAGCGAGAGTGACCCCTTCCGCCCAGAAGGACACACCCTCGCATGCTTGTTGTCGGGCCCTCCGATAGGGGACCTGGCCTCGACAAGGTCAGTGCACGAGGAGCAGGGTCGTGCGCTGACTGACGGCCGGCGCTAGGCCAGGCCCGAGCGACCAAGGTCCAGTGAGGGAGGCCAGTCGGCGAGATGCCTCCCCGCCGCCTGGGCAACTCCGACGACGCTAGTGCCGAGGGTGGTTCTGTCCCCGTCAGCCTGCTGCCCGATGGGCCAAGCCGACCTGGGCGTTGGTCCGGTGCAGCTCGGCCTCGTCCTCGAGAGCGTGCGGCTTGAGGTCGAACACCACCGTGTCGTCACGTCACCCCCGGTGCCGGGCTTCGGCTCGTCCGCCTCGAACAGCATGGTGAGGCGCACGTCGCCGGTCGGGATCGGCTGGGTCGAGGACCGCGGACGGAGCGGTGCGTCTGTACCAGATGCGAGCGACGGACGGCGGCGACGGCGAGCTCCGTGGGTTCACACGCGGCGTCCATGTCTACTCAGCCGGCCCTGCACCGTGGCTGGCCCGCGATGACTGGTTTGACGCTGACCGTGCGGCCCGACGGGGTGGTGGGCATGACCCGAAGCGAACGACTCTGCTTCCGCAGCGGAGACTCCCCGACGACCCTCGGGCACCCGACCGACACCACTGGGCCACGCGCCGCGCGGAACACGACGACCCCACCCGGCGCTACCTGGAGGCGGCGTCAGGCGGGGTCGGTGTCGATCGGTCAGGCGCTGAGGATGCGCGCCTTCTGCGCAGCGAACTCCTCGTCGGTGAGGACACCCGCCTCGTGCAGCTGCCCGAGCTTCTCGAGCTGGGCGAACATGTCGTCGGGTGCGCTCGGCGCGGGGGCAGGCGATGGCGGCGGCGGAGCCGCGTAGACCTGCTGGGGTGGCGGGGCCTGGGCTGCGGCCTGGTCGGCCCAGCGGTTGGCCTGACGCCGCGAGACGCGATTGGACACCGCGGTCGCGGTGCCGGCGACGGCAGCCGTTCGGGCGACGCCACGAATGAGTCCTGGCATGGTGGTTCTCCTGTCCCTGAGGGGTGGTCAGTCGTCGAGCTCGGCGTCGAGCGCTGAGAGGATGGCTTGGATGGGAATCCTGCCGGACGCCACCAGCTGCCCTCCCGCCCGCCGCATCGCTGCGGCGAACGGCGCTGCCCACACGTTCTCGTAGACAAGGAGTCCAGCGGAGCAACCTGCCTCGAGTGCGCTGGCCGCCTCCGCGATGTCGTCGTCGTCGAGCAACCCCGAGCTGACCCCTTCGAAGATCGTGAGGTCCACGCCTTGCTCGCCGAGGTCCTGGAGGCTGAGCCCGACGACAGACCCGTCGAGATCCTTGCGGATGAACACCAGGTCGAGCAGGCGGATGATGCCGCGGTCGACCAGGTCGACCAGAAGCGGCCATCCCTCGCCGCTCAGCTTGTTGCCCGGGAACTCGATCACCAGGTAATCGATCGGGCCGGTCTCATCAGCGGCGTCCCTGGGGAGGTCGTACGTGCTCGTCATTGGTGATTCCCTTCGCCGAGGATTGGGCCGGCAGTGGCGCTCAGGCCAGCGCCTTGGCCTTGATGGAGTCGAACTCAGCAGGCGAGATCGCCCCGGAGTCGAGGAGCTGCTTCGCCTGCGCCACCTGCTCTGCTGGCGAGGTGGACGCGGTCTGTGCCACCGACCGGACGTAGTCGGCCTGCGCCTGCTGGTACTCCTGCGCCTGCTTGGCCGAGCGCTGCGCCATCCCGTCGCCGCGGGCGATCAGGTACACGAGCGCCCCGAACACGGGAAGCAGGATGAGGAAGATGCTCCACAGCGCCTTGCCCCAGCCACCGAGCTCGTGGTCGCGGAAGATGTCCGCGAAGATGGAGAACAGCATCATGAGGTAGGCGAAGAAGATGAACGACGCGACGATCAGCCAGAAGAACTCCCAGAAGTCCACCAGCGTCTCCGTTCTCGAGTAGGTGTGTTGTCACCACACTGCCCCGTCGAACGTCTGTGCCGAATCACCCCGATGGGACCATCTGAGGCGTCCAGTCCGAGAGCTCGCTGTCGGACTGGACGCGATGTCGCTCCGGCGTGCCGTCTGCACGGCAGCATCGTTCTGACTTCATTCGATCCGGGTGACGCGGGGTGGAGTCGCAGGTCGCAGTCTGGGCACATCCCTCACGCCCCTGGGAGGCGCGATGAGCAGTACCGTTGCCGAACTTGACGAGATGGGGCCGGTCGACTACCTGGTCGTGGAGTTCCCCCAGGGGCAGAGCACCTTCACCGGCGAGATGGCGGCCGAGCTGTCCCGCCTCTCCCATGAGGGGCTCATCCGCGTGCTCGACCTGCTGGTCATGCAGAAGGCCGCCGACGGCACCGTCGAAGGGTTCGAGATCGACGACGTCGACCTGGGCGATCTTCGCTCGATGGAGGCCGAGCTTGCCGAGATACTCGCCGCACGCGACGTAGAGCACCTGGCCGCAGCGATGGAGCCGGGCAGCGTGGCCGGCGTCGTCGTGTGGGAGAACCTCTGGGCGACGCCCTTCGCCTTGGCAGCACGACGAGCCGGCGGCCAGCTCATCGCCACCGGCCGCATTCCGCTCCAGGCGATCGCTGCCTCCCTCGAGGCCGACAAGGAGGATGAGTGAGATGGCGTTGAGACCAGCACGAGCAGCCCGCCGCGGCGTCGTGGCCGCCCCAGTGGCTCGCAGCATCGCGACCGTCGGCACAGCCGCGGTGGTGGTGCACGGAGTGAACCGGCGTCAGGATCGTCGTCTCGACCGGCGGGACGACCGTGGCGGCCGGCGACGCTGACGGTGTTGGTGCCGCCTCGGTGACCCCGGTTCACCCGCGACCGGTGGGACCACCCCGGTCTGAACCACCTGTGCCCCGGCTACACGCTGTTCTTCACCCACATCGACCAGCGCGTTCGCCAGATGAGCATGCTGCTACGAGGTGGAAGCGACGCCAGCCCATCCGCAGGCTGGTCTCGATCGAGGACGGACGTCGAGAGCCCGACAGCCCATGCCCCTGCGGGCGACCTCGCACCTTCGCCGACTGCCACGGGTCACCCCGCCCCCACTAGGTCGGCGGAAGCAGGCCTGCGCTGCGAGCCCGAAGGATCGCTTCGGTTCGGGTGTGCACCCCGAGCTTGCGGTAGGCCGCCATCGCCTGCGTCTTGACCGTGTGGCGCGAGACGAAGAGCTCGTCGGCGATCTGTGGGAAGGACAGGTGCGTCGGCAGGTACTGCAGAACCCGGACCTCCGCCGTGGTCAGTGCCGAGGAGTCAGCCAGGCTGCTCGAGACGGTGGCGAGCCGCTCCGTCGTCTGCCTCAGCAGGCGATCCAGCACAACCGATGAGGTGGCGGGTCCACCTGCATCCGCGGCTTCTTCGGTGAGCACCCTCGCACGCTCGGTATCACCCAGCGCCAGGTTGACTTGGGCGAGCACGAGACGGCCCTGCACTGCGTGCCACGGCGCGATGGTGCGCATCAGGGCGATGAGCCGCAGCGCCCGAGCCGCCTCACGCCGCGCATCGGCGAATCGCCCCTCCTGCACGTAGCCGGCTGCCGACGTCGTGAAAATGGGGGCCGTCGTCGTGATCGAGTCCAGCCGGTAGCGCACCGCCAACTCCCGCGACTCCCGGATGAACGCCAGGGCCTTGGGCTCCTCGCCCGCAGCCATCGCCGCATCGGCAAGGGCAGCCAGGCAATGGGCAACCATCAGAGGTAGCTCATGCGCGACGGCCAGGCGGCGTCCCTCGGCGAGGGCCACGGCGGCCTGCGCAGGCTCGTCCCTCAGCAGCAGGGCCACCCCCAGCAGGAAGTGCGACAGCGTCTGCCAGGGGTCGTCGCGGGGCTTGCCGCCGACGAAAGCACGTGATGCGGCTTCGATGTGATCCAGGCCGTTCGCCCCGATCGTTGCGGCCAGCAAGTCGGCGTCCAGACGGAACCCCGGGTCTTCATGCGTCGCACGCTCTGCGGCCGCGAGCGCGAACCGGCTCATCCGCGGCATGTCGCCGGAGTGGGAGGCGGCCCAGGCAGCGCTCAGCGCGAGCCCGCAGTGCTCCCTCAGCCGGGTCTCGTCCAGGCCGTCGAGCCACCGCTGCAGCACGGCGTACTGCCCTCCGGCTAGCAGGAACGGGGCACGCGACCAGACCAGCTCAGCGAGTCGGGCGTCGTCCATGCCGAGCTTGGAGTGGTGGACGGCGCCGTCGTGGTCTCCTCGCCGTTGGTCGACGCGACTCGCGGCGACGTGCGCAGCCCGCCAGGCCGTGGAGTCGTGCGCTCGCAACGTCTCGCTCAGGGCATCGGCCAGCAACGGGTTCATCCGGAAGCGCGTGGCTGCGCCGTCGTCGGCCCAGAGCAGGTGAGCCTCAGACGACAGGTGCCGCAGGCGCTCCGACGAACCCGTCGTCGCCGCCACCTC
>CAWBXN010000002.1:0-150577 GCA_963792805.1 uncultured Actinomycetota bacterium
GTGGGCCCCGTGGGACTCGAACCCACAACCCGCGGATTAAAAGTCCGCTGCTCTGCCAGTTGAGCTAGAGGCCCCTGAACTGACCGCCACGCTACCCAAGCCAACCCCCCGACTACCGTCGGGCTGGCACGCACACGCACCCCGGAGCTCGCACCCCGGCACCGCAAGAACAAGGAGCACGCATGAGCGAGGGACGCCACGTCCGTTGGCCGCGGCTGGTGGCCGGAGCCGCACTCGTCGCCGCGCCCCTCTTCCTGGCCGTCCCACGCTGGGACGCCCTGCTGGCCAACCACCCCGCCTACCCGGTCACGCTCGCGTCCACCCTGATCCTGGGAACGCTGCTGCTGCTCACCGCCACTCGCGCCACCCCCGCGAAGCCGGGCGTCGTGCGCACCACCTTCCGCGTCCTCGGCGCCACCGCCGCCATCGGCCTCGCCCTGACCCTGCTCTGGCTCGCCCCCGCCAGCGCCGAGGAACCAGCCATCGACGCCCTCGCGAGCGATGCCCGGGTCGAGGTCACCGACACCCGCACGAGCACCACCTACACCCCCGCCAGCCCGACGCTGCCGCCGTTCGTGCTCTACCCGGGCGCGCTGATCGACCCGCGCGCCTACGCCGTCCTTGCCCGCGGCATCGCCGAGGCCGGCGCGCCAGCGACGGTGCTGAAGTGCCCCTACGACATCGCCTTCCTCTGCCAGGACCCCACCGACAAGCTCCCGGTCGAGACCCCCTGGGCCGTCGGGGGGCACAGCCTCGGTGGGGTGATGGCCAGCAGCTACGTCGGAGCCAACGCCGCCGACGGGGTCGGCCTCGTCTTCTGGGCCTCCTACCCGCTCGACGACCTCTCCGGGCAGGACGGCCTGCAGGTGGCGTCCATCTCCGGGACGCAGGACGGCCTGAGCACCCCGGCCGACATCGATGAGCGCAGGGATCTGCTGCCGGCGAGCACCACCTACGTCCCGATCGACGGCGCCGTGCACGCCTTCTTCGGCGACTACGGCGAGCAGGCCGGGGACGGGACGCCGACGGTGGACCGCGAGGTCGCCCAGGCCCAGATCGTCGAGGCGACCGTCGATCTGCTGGCCGGCCTGCAGCAGCAGTGACCAGATCGTGACCGAAAAGGGGCTTTCACCCGATACCAAAACCATCCTGCTGGTGGGACGATCGCGACGAAGCTAGGGCGCACCTGGCGGGGAGGGTGGGGGCCGTGGGCCGCCGTCGCACGCTCGGGATGCTCCTGCTGGCCGGGACCATCACCGCTGGGGGGCTGGTGGTCAGCACCGGTGCCGGATTCGCCGTCGACCAGCCCGACCTGCAGCCGCCCGCCGCCGAAGCGGCCACCACAGCACTGGACCCCACACCGGACGGCTGGGCGCTCGACGGCGACACCCTCACCTGGAGGAGCCCGGACCCGGTCCCGTTCGGGTCCGCCCGCGTCGAGTTCCGCCTCGACGACGCTCTGCTCGGCTACCCGGGCACCCGCAACCAGCGCACGTTCCGACTCCGCCTGGAGCAGGCGCTGACCGACACCCGGCTCGACGGCCTCGCCGTCCTGGCCGCCGGCCGCCGACTGGACCTGCCCACCTCCGATGCCCCTCAGCCCAGCCCGGCCGAGGTGGCCGACCTGCTCGGCGATCAGCGCCGAGCCAGGACGCTGGCCGCCGACCCCGGCGACGCCGGCCCCTACGCCACCACCCGGGACTCCTACGAGCTCGCCGACCTGCCGGTCAAGGGCTACGAGGCCGATGTCGAGGTGCTCGGCGAGGTGGTGCGTCCCAGCGGCGCTCCGGGCGCTCGCCCGCTGGTGCTGTTCCTGCACGGGCGGCACGCCACCTGCTTCAAGGGCACGAAGGTCGACGGCTCGTGGCCGTGCCGAGCAGGCTGGCAACCGATCCCCAGCCACCTCGGCTACCTGCAGGCCCAGGAGCTGTTGGCCTCCCGCGGCTACCTCACCGTGTCGATCAGCGCCAACGGCATCAACGCCCAGGACTTCAACGACGACGACGGGGGGGCGGGCACCCGATCCCGCTTGGTGCGCCACCACCTGAGGCTGTGGGCCCAGTGGGCCGGCGGCGCCCCGAGCCCGCTGGACGAGCCGGTCACCGGGGCGGTCGAGCTCACCAGCGTGATGCTGGTGGGCCACTCCCGGGGCGGCGAGGGCGTGAACCGCGCCGCGATCGACAGGCAGCTCGACGCCGACTGGGACGTCGCCGGGCAGGTCCTCATCGGCCCCACCAACTTCGGTCGCCAGGTCGCCGCCGGAACGCCCACGGCCGTGCTGCTCCCCTACTGCGACGGCGACGTGTTCGATCTGCAGGGCCAGGGCTACGTCGACGACAGCCGCGACCTCAGCAGCCAACCCGCTTTCACCCGCGTGCTGCGTTCGAGCGTGCTGGTGGCCGGGGCGAACCACAACTTCTTCAACGCCGAGTGGACGCCGGCCACCGCCACTGCGCCAGCCTTCGACGACTGGTCCGACCGCCAGGACGCCGTGTGTGGCAAGGGCAGTGACGTGCGTCTGAAGGCCGGCCAGCAACGCACCGTCGGCGCCACCTACATCTCCACCGCCGCCGCTGTGTTCCTCGCCGACGACGCCTCCGCCCTGCCACTGCTCGACGGCAGCCCGGTTGTCCCCACCTCCATCGGCGACGCCGTCGTGCACACCGCGGCAGTCGGCGCCGAGCGGACCGTGGTGCTGCGCCCGGACCCGTCGTTGACCGTCAGCGACCGCAAGGCCACCACCACCCGGATCTGTGACGGCAGCAACCCGACCGACGCGTGCGCGTGGACGCTCTCGCCGCACTGGCTGCCGATGTGGGAGCTGCCCGAGCTGCCGGCCCAGGCGTGGGAGGTCCGCTGGGACGAGCGGGACGGCTCGGCCACGGTGAGCCTGCCCGCTCCGGTCGACCTGACCGGCTTCGACGAGCTGGAGCTGCGGGCGGCCACCGAGCCCGGCACACAGGCCCGCTTCGCCGTGCGGCTGCTCGACGACGACGGGGGTCGGGAGGTCCTCGGTACGCGCACGGTGGCGGCCATGCCGGCGGCGCGGACGTCCGAGAAGGTCGTGGCCAGGGTTGTGCGGTTCCCGCTCGGCGGCGACGACGACGTCGACCTCACCGAGGTCACCGCCATCGAGATCCTGCCGAAGGCCAGGCGGGGGGAGGTCTGGGTGCTCGACGCCGCTGGGCGTGCTCCCGGCTTGCCGGCCACCAGCGAGGCGCGCCTGCCCACACTGAGCGTCGTCGACCTCAGCATCGTCGAGGGCGACGGCGGCAAGCGCACCGAGGAGGTCGAGCTCACGCTGGACCAGCCGGTGAGCGTGCCCGGCACGGTGCTCGCTCGGATCAGTGAGGAGGGCAGGCGAGGCAAGACGAGCACTCTGACCGTGCACCCGGGGGACACCTCGCTGCGGGTGCCGTTCACGGTCCGCGCGAACGCCCGCGACGACGACGCCAAGCGTCGGATCGTTGCCGTCCGCGCGGCCAGCGAGGCGACCACCAGCGACTACCGGGGTCGGCTCCTCATCCGCGACGACGACCCAACGCCGAAGGTCCGAGCGGTGAGCACCAGGGCGAGCACGAAGGAGGGCGGCACCCTGAGCTGGACGCTGCGCCTGAGCAAGGCCAGCAACCGGGACGTCGGCGGGTGGTTCGCCTTCGTCGCTCCGACGGGGACCGAGCTGCAGGTCAACGACACGAAGAAGCGCTGGCACCGGCGTTGCCTCTATCGGCCGAAGGACAAGCAGCCGCTCTCCGAGGCCGGGCCGGGGGAATGCACCTGGGTGGGCTTGCGCCCCGGGAGGCGCACGGCCTCGATCACCCTCCCCACCGCTCGCGACAGCCGCACCGAGTCGACGGAGCAGGTTCGGCTGCGCCTGGATGGCGCGTGGCCGAAGGCGTCGTGGCCGAAGAAGCTGGTCCTGCGCGGGACGGTGGCGGACCGGTCATGATGGGCCGATGGCGTTCGACGAGGCCCTGGCCGCCCGGATCCGCGACGAGCTGATCCCGCAGGCCGCGTTCGAAGAACGCAAGATGTTCGGCGGCCTGGCCTTCCTGGTGAACACCCACATGGCCTGCGGCATCATGGGCGATGACCTCATGGTTCGGGTGGGCAAGCAGGGCCACGCCGCGGCACTGGCGCGCGGTGCTCGGGAGATGGAGCTCACCGGGCGGCCCATGCGCGGCATGGTGACCGTGCCGGGCGAGGCGCTCGAGGACGACGTCCTGGCCTCCTGGGTGCGCGAGGCGGTGGCCTTCGCCCAGTCGGAGGCTCCCAAGCCACCCAAGCCACCCAGGAAGTGAGCAGTGGGCTGAGCGGACCTGTCGAGATCGCCAAGGCCCGTTCGTAGCACCAGTGAGCGGCGAGGGATGCTCGCCACCAGACCGAGAGGCAGACCCATGGCCAAGTACCTGCTGTCCGTCCACACCAGCGACGGCGATGCCCGCGAGCCGATGTCCGAGGAGGAGCAGGCCCGCTCGTGGCAGGAGATGCAGGCCCTGGAGGCCGACCTGCAGTCCAGCGGTGCCTGGGTGTTCTCGGGGCGCCTGGCCGAGCCGGGCGACGCGACCGTGGTGGACGCGGGCGGTGGAGACGTCATCATGACCGACGGCCCGTTCGCCGAGTCCAAGGAGCACATGGCCGGCTTCTACATCATCGAGGCCGAGGACCTGGACGCGGCGCTCGCGTGGGCGTCGCGAGTCACGGCGTGCGTGCGGGCCCCCATCGAGGTCTGGCCGTTCACCGCCACCGCATGAGCCGACCACGGTGACCCCGACGGCCACCGACGTGGCTCGGGTGTTCCGGGCGGAGTACGGCCGCGTCCTCGCCACGCTGATCCGGGTGGTCGGCGACATCGACGCCGCCGAGGACGCGGTGCAGGAGGCCTTCGCCGCTGCGCTCAGCACGTGGCCGACCCAGGGACTGCCACCGAACCCGGCCGGGTGGATCACCACCACCGCACGCAACCGGGCGATCGATCGGTGGCGTCGCGAGGCACGCGGACGTGAGCTGCTGGCCGAGCGGGCACGCCTGGAACCGGAGGAGGCCGTCGAGCCGTCGGAGGCCGACGCAGACGAGGTGGGACCGATGCTCGACGACCGGCTTCGCCTCGTCTTCACCTGCTGCCACCCGGCGCTGTCGCAGCAGGCCCAGGTCGCCCTGACGCTGCGGCTGCTGGGGGGCCTGGGCACCGCCGAGGTCGCCCGCGCGTTCCTGGTTTCCGAGACGACGATGGCCCAGCGGATCGTGCGGGCGAAGCGGAAGATCGCCGTCGCGCGGATCCCCTACCGGGTGCCGAGCGCCGAGGAGCTGCCGAATCGGCTGCCCGCCGTGCTCAGCGTCGTGTCGCTCATCTACAACGCCGGGGCCGACGCCCCCGACGAGGAGCGCCCGGGCGTCGAGGAGCTGCGGGCCGAGGCGCTGCGCCTGGCACGGCTCCTCGTCCTGCTGCTGCCCGACGAGCCAGAGGCCACCGGGCTGCTCGCGCTCCTGGTGCTGACCGAAGCACGGCGGCCGACGAGGTTCTCTGCCGACGGCTCGCTCGTGCTGCTGCGGGAGCAGGACCGCAGTCGGTGGCGGGGCGAGCTCATCGCCGAGGGGCACGACCTGGTGCGGACGTGCCTGGGTCGCGACCAACCAGGCCCCTACCAGGTGCAGGCGGCCATCGGCGCCGTGCACACCGATGCCACCACCTTCGCCGCCACCGACTGGTCCCAGATCCTCACCCTGTACGACCTGCTCATGACGCTGGCTCCCACACCGGTGGTCGCCCTGAACCGCGCCATCGCGCTCGCGGAGGTACGCGGCGCGGCGGCCGGCCTCGACGCGCTGGAGGAGCTGGGCGGGCCGGACTCGGCCCTGGCGGACTACCACGCCTGGCACGCCGCCCGCGCAGACCTGCTGGGACGCCTCGGTCGGACGCTGGAGGCAGCGGCGGCCTACGAGCAGGCAGCCCGGCTCGCCCCGACCGCGGCCGAGCGCCACACGCTGCAGCGCCGAGCGGTCGGCTGACTAGCCTGCCCCCCATGCCCACCGACACGATGCCCGTCGTCGACCGGGTGCAGTACCACCTGGCCCGCCTCGCCGGGCGACTGCCGCCGCGGCTGCTGCACCTGCTGGCCGGCGGGCCGCCCGGCGAGATCGACGGCTCGGTGCTGGACGACCAGGTCCACCTGGGGCTGATCGTGCGGGAGAAGATCACCCCACCCCGAGCCGAGGACGTCGAGGGTCGTCGGCAGCAGACTCGGCGGGACGCACGCATCACCAGCGGACCCCCGCTGCCGGTTGCGGCGGTGGAGGAGCTGTGGGTCGAGGGGGCCGACGGCCCGTTGGCGGCGCGCCTGTACCGCCCGCGTCCGGCCACCCACTCGACGTCCGCGACCCGACGTCCCGACCCGCTGCTCGTCTGGTTGCACGGCGGCGGCTACGTCATCGGCGACCTGGACACCGCGGACCAGCCGGCCCGGATGCTCTGCCGGCATGCCGATCTCAACGTGCTGTCGGTGGACTACCGGCTCGCCCCCGAGCACCCGTTCCCGGCGCCGCTGGAGGACGCGATGGCGGCCTTCCGATGGGCGGTGGCCAACGCCGAGCAGCTCGGCGCCGATCCCGAGCGGGTCGCCATCGGCGGTGACAGCGCGGGCGCGAACCTCGCCACGGTGGCCAGCCGGCTGCTGCGCGACGCGGGCGGGCCGGTGCCGGCTGCCCAGCTCCTCGTCTACCCGCCGACCGACATGGCCAGCGAGCACCCGTCCAAGGACCGCTTCGCCGACGGCTACTTCCTCACCGCGGCCGAGGCCTCGTGGTTCGCCGACCACTACTGCGACGGGGCTGACCTGAGCGACCCACGGCTCTCACCGTTGCTGGCCGAGGACCTCAGCGGTCTGCCGCCGGCGCTCCTGGTCACCGCGGCGTTCGACCTGCTGCGCGACGAGGGCGAGGCCTACGCGGCGGCCATGCGGGACGCCGGCACCCCGGTGGTGCTCCGACGGGTGCCGCGGGTGATCCACGCCTTCATGAACACCACCGGCATCAACCAAGCCTCCTACGACGCCACCGTCGGGATCGCGGCGGCCTTCCGCACCATCCTGGAGGTGCAGGGGACGAAAGCCTGCTGACGGACGGTGCCGACCGGCGCAGGCTGGGGGTGCACCGATCGACAAGGAGGCACCCCATGGCGAGCACACGAGTGCAGGAGATCTTGTCCTGGTACGCCGGTGAGACCCCCGGAACCTTGGCCAACCTGTACCGCATCCTCATGCACGGGCGGACCGGTGACACCGGCACCCTCGTCGTGCTGCCGGTGGACCAGGGCTTCGAGCACGGGCCGGGCCGCAGCTTCGCGCCCAACCCCGCCGGTTACGACCCGCGCTACCACTTCCAGCTCGCCCTGGACGCCGGCTGCAGCGCGCACGCCGCGCCGCTCGGCTCCCTGCAGACCGGTGCGGCCGAGTTCGCCGGGCAGCTGCCGCTCATCCTCAAGGCGAACAACGCCGACTCCCTGCTGCCCTCGGCCGACCCGATCCCGGCGGTCACCGCGAGCGTGGCCGACGCCCTGCGCATCGGGGCCGCGGCGATCGGCTTCACCATCTACCCGGGCTCGACGGCACGCAACGCGATGTACGAGCAGATCCGCGCGATGGCGGCCGAGGCGAAGGCGGCCGGGCTCGTCGTAGTGATCTGGTCCTACCCGCGCGGGTCGGGCATCTCCCGCGAGGGACAGACGGCCGTCGACGTCGTCGCCTACGCCGCGCAGATCGCGGCCCAGCTGGGCGCGCACATCATCAAGGTGAAACCACCGACGGCGCACATCGAGCACGAGAAGGCCCGGGCTGCGCTGGAGGCCGCCGATGTCCCGCTGGGCACGCTGGCCGAGCGGGTGCGCCACGTGATCCAGGGGGCCTTCGACGGGAGGCGGATCGTCATCTTCAGCGGTGGGGCCGCCAAGGGCACCGAGGCGGTGCTCGAGGAGAACCGTCAGACCGCGCTCGGCGGTGGGTTCGGCACCATCATGGGCCGCAACTCCTTCCAGCGCCCGCACGACGAAGCGGTCCAGCTGCTGCACGCGGTGCAGGACATCCACATGAGTACCTGGCCGGCCACCACGACCTGAGACCGCGGAGCGGGTTCGGACGCCCTCGCGGGCGGCGCCGGATCAGCGCCTCAGGCCGACAGCGACGGGCCGGACCCGCCGATGCCGCGTGGCGGGCGCAGCTGGGCGTCGGAGGCTGCCCGCCGGCCGGCTCGGGAGGCCGAGCCCGCATCACCCCGCCCCGAGCCGCGGTACCCGCCCCAGTTGCCCCGCGCCTTCGTGGTGGAGCGGTGGAAGGCCTGCACCTCCTCGTGCTTGGCGGCGAGCACGAGCGCACCGGACTCGCCCCTGGCCGGCCGCCGACGCCCGGCTCCCTCGGTGCCGGTCGCGTCGAGGCTGTCCCCGACGACGTCGTGCTCGGCGATCGCCTCCTCCCGGGCGGTCTGCAGCCGCTCGCGCATCCGGGCGATGAAGGCCTGGTAGAAGGCCGCCCGGGCGGTCTGGGCGGTGTGCGGGCGGCGCTCGCGCGACAGGAACTCCGCGCCGCGGTAGCGCAGGACCCGCTGGTAGGACTCCCCGCGCCACATCCCGGCCCGCAGGTAGGCGTTGGCCGCCGTCACCATCTGGTGGGCCAACGAGCCCCACATGGTGGCGACGAGGTCGAGGTCCGACGGCATGCCGTAGGCGATGACGTAGGTGGAGCCGGCGCCGACGTCGACGACGACGTCGTTGGCGGCCCCCACCGCCGCGAAGAGCTCGACGAGGTGGGTGTTGGCGCGGCGACGCGGCTCCCCGATCGTGACCGTCCGCGACACCGGCCGCTCCGGTCGTCCCTGCCCGGACCGGTGGGAGCGGGCCACCGCCAGGTCGATCGAGGCGAGCGTCGCCAGCTGCTGGGCCTTGGCCAGGTAGGCCTCGGCCTCGTGGGCGTTGTCGGTGCGCTCGGCCTTGCTCAGCAGCGCGCTCACCGTCTCCAAAGTCCCCATCAGGACCGACCGCCCTTCCTCGTGGTGGGTCTCGTGGTGCTCATGGTGCGTCGCGGGCGAGTGCCTGGTCGAAGCCCGCTCGCAGCAGCAGCGCCACCTCGGGGCCGATGACCATCGTCACCAGCTCGGCGTAGGCCTCGCGGAAGGCCGGCCCATGCCCGGGGGTGTGCTCATGCCCAGGATGCCGGTGCCCGGAGTGCTCGTGCAGGACGAGGTGGTGGGCCAGCTCGTGGCACAGGACGAGCTCGCGCATCGCCCAGCGACCATCGACCGGGACCGCGATCGTGCCGGGCGCTTCGTAGTGGGCCGCCCGGCTCCCCCGGCGGGCACGGACGTCGCACGCAGGCGTGCCCGGCCACCGTGCCGTCACCACCGGCAGCGCCAGGACGGCGTGCACCCAGCGACGCACCGAGGCGAGGTCGGCGAAGCGGCGCTCGGTCGGCATCGTCAGCGCCGAGCCGTAGAACTGGGTGGTGGGGGCACCTGCGGCGGCTCGGTCCAAGGCGCGAGCCACCTGGTCCTCCACGGCGTAGACGAGCGACCGCCCGGTGTCCCGGGGCGGACTCCCGCCCTCACGCCGCGGACTCGCGTCGCGGGGGCGGCTCGTCACGCCGCAGAGCATGCCCCGTACCCCCGACGCCGTGCATGCCGCCATCCACAGGCGGCGGCCAGGCAGCGCCGTAGGTCAGCCCCGCTCGTCCGCCTGCTGCTCGGCCTGCCAGGCCTCGAACCCCTCCCGCGCGGTCGGCAAGGTCGGGAACACCCGGTCCTCCCCGAGTCGGCCCAGGAAGCCGGCGCGCTCCAGCACCGCGGCCAGGTCCTGCTTCACGCGCGCCAGCGCCAGCACCACACCCCGCGCCCGGCACCCGTCGGCCAGGCGCTCCAGCGCAGCGACGCCGGTGCTGTCGATCTCCACGTTCGCCTCGACGTTGAGCAGCAGCCATCGGACCGGCCCAGCGCGCTCCTGCTCGGCGTCCAGCGCCGCCAGCACCCGGCGGCTGAAGTCCGCGGCGTTGGCGAAGCACAAGGGCGCGTCGTAGCGGTAGACGACCAGGCCGGGCACGGTGCGAGCCAGCGGGTAGTCGTCCACGTCGTGCATGCCGGCCATCCCCGGCACCAGGCCCTGGACCGCGTCGTGCGGACGTGCCACCCGCGCGAGCAGCTCGAGCACCGAGAGACCCACCGCCACGAGGATGCCGGTGAGGATGTCGAGGGCAAGCACGCCGACGGTCGTGAGGACCGCCAGCACGAACTCCCGACGCCGGATGCGCCAGAGCGCGAGGAACGCGGGGAGATCGACGAGCTGGATGGCGGCGTAGACGATGAGGGCACCCAACGCCGCCAGCGGGAAGCGCTCGAGCACGGGGCGGAAGGCGAGCAGCGCCACCAGGATCGCAGCGATCACCACCAACGAGTGACGCTGGCTGCTGCTGCCGGCCGCGGCCCCGAGCGCCGTCCGGCTGCCGCTGCTGGAGACCGGGAAGCCCTGCACGAGTCCGCTGCCGGCGTTGGCCACGCCCAGCGAGAACAGCTCTCGATGCGGGTCGACCGTCTCGCCACGACGCTCGGCGAAGGAGCGCCCAGTGAGGACGTTGTCGGTGTAGCCGACGACGGCGACGCCCAGCGCGGGGGCGAGCAGCAGGCCGAGGTCGGAGACGCCCACCGCGGGGACCTGGGGCACCGGCACACCGACCGGGATGCTGCCCACCACCTGAAGGCCGTCACCGTCGCCGGAGCCCTCCAGCTCCAGCACCCACACCACGACCGCCGCGGTGACCACGAGGACGAGCGGCCACGGCACCGGCGGCCAACGCCACTGCAGGACCAGCAGCGACACCAGCACGCCGGTGGACACGGCCGTCGTGGTCGGGTCGACCTGGTCGAGCTGGCTGAGGAACGAGGCCAGCCGGTCGGCCACGCTGCTACCGGTGGCCGGGACCCCCGTCAGGGTCCCGAGCTGGCTGACGATCATCGTGATCGCCACGCCGGCCAGGTAGCCCACCAGGACGGGACGGGAGAACAGCTCGGCCAGCACTCCCAACCGAAGGGCCCACCCGGCCAGGCAGATCCCCCCGACCAGCAGGGCCAACGCGCCGGCCAGCGCCGCGTAGCGAGCAGGGTCGCCGCCGGCCAGCGGGGCCAGGGCGGCGGCGGTGAGCAGCGCCGTCGTGGACTCGGGGCCCACCGACAGCTGACGGGAGGAGCCGAGGAAGGCGTAGACCGCCAGGGCAGCGACGAGCGCGTAGAGCCCCGTCACCGGCGAGAGCCCGGCCAGCCCGGCGTAGGCCATGACCTGCGGGATCGCGTAGGCCGCCACCGTCATCCCGGCGACGACGTCACCACGCATCCTCATGAACGCCAGGCTAACGATCGGTGAACCCGTCGAGTTGCCCGGATCGGGGGAATCACCCGAGCGCTGGCCCGGGTTGCCCGTGCGAGCCTCGCTGATGTCGGGGACGCTGGAGAACACCCGGGTGGACCACCCGGGACGAGACGCCAAGGAGCACCCGATGTCCCGACGCCTCGGCCTGGTCGCTGCCGGCATGGTCGCTGCACTGAGCCTCACCGCCTGTTCCACCGCTGCAGAGGACGAGGCGTCCGCCGGCACCTCGCCGAGCGCCGAGGCCCCGTCCGAGCCGCCCGAGCCGGCCGAGGAGTCCGACGTCGCGAGCCCCGACGCCGCCAAGAAGGCGAAGCCGGCCAAGCCGGAGCCGGTGGACGTGCCCAAGGAGCTGGACTGGACCGTCAAGGCCCTCGACGGCCAGACGGTCGAAGGGGCCTCACTGGCCGGTCAGGACGCCGTCCTCTACTTCTGGGCACCCTGGTGCCCGATCTGCCGCGGGGAAGCCCCCGTCCTCGACGACGTCGAGTCTGCCTACGGCGAGGATGTGGCGGTCCTCGGCGTGGCCGGGCTGTCCGACGACGTCGCGGCCATGAGCGAGTTCGTCTCCGCGACCGGCACCGGCTCGATCACCCACCTGCAGGACAGCGGCGGCGAGGTCTACACCGCCTTCGGTGTCGCCGCGCAGACCACCTACGCCTTCCTCGACGACGACGGCACCGTCGAGGTCGTGCCCGGTCCGCTGCCGAAGGACCAGCTGGACCAGCGCGTGCAGCAGCTGGTCGAGGGCTGAGTCGATGACCGACGTCCCGGTGCTGCTGGCGCTCACCGCCGGCATGGTCGCCGCCCTCAACCCGTGCGGCTTCGCGATGCTGCCGGCCTACCTGACGATGATCGTCGCGGACACCCAGGGTGAGGGAGGCAGCGGGCGGACGAACGCGGTCGGTCGTGCCCTCGGCATGACTGGCGCCATGACTGCCGGGTTCGTCGCGGTCTTCGGCGCGTTCGGCCTGCTCGTGGTCCCGCTGGCGCTCTCGTTGGAGCGCTTCCTGCCGTGGGCGACCATCGTCATCGGGATCGCCTTGGTCGGCCTCGGGATCGCCCTGCTCGCCGGGCGCGAGCTGCTGCTGGCCACACCGAAGCTGCACGGTGCGGCGCCGAGCAGGTCGTTCGCGTCGATGGTCCTCTACGGGGTGGCCTACGCGGTGGCCAGCCTGTCCTGCACGATCGGGCCGTTCCTGGCGGTGACCTCGACCACGTTCCGGTCCGGGACGCTGCTCGACGGCGTGGCCGTCTTCGTCCTCTACGCCCTGGGCATGGGTCTGGTGGTCGGCATCCTGGCCGTGGCCGTAGCCCTGGCCCGAACCGGCCTGGTGACCAGCTTCCGGCGGGCGATGCCCTACATCGGGCGCTTCAGCGGCGCGCTGCTCGTGCTCGCCGGTGCCTACGTCGCCTACTACGGCTGGTACGAGGTGCAGCTCTTCAACGGCGGGGAGGTCGAGGACCCGATCATCTCCACCGCCACCGGCATCCAGGGGGCCGTCACCCGGTTCGTCACCGGTATCGACCCCTGGGCGGCTGCCGCGGTCCTCCTCGGGCTGGTGACCATCGGGACCGCGGGCGTGCTGCTGCGTCGGCGGCGGTCCGACCCGCATGTGTCGGCCCCGGACACTGCCACGCAGACACCCGGGGCCCAGTCACGCACAATGGCGGAGTGAGCACCCCGGAGCCACCCGAGGCTGGACGCCGTGACGGCCGACGACGGACGAGGCGACCCGAGCTGCGATGGGGCTTCGACGACGTCGAGGGAGACCTCGACCCGGCCACCCGCACCGCGCTGGCACACGAGACGGCAGCGGTGATCGTGCGGGCAGGTCGGCAGGCCGATGCCGAGACGGCGCGCTTCGTCGAGCTGTCCGAGGACGTGGGGATCGAGGCGCTCGCCGAGCTCTGGCGCGACAGCGGCCCCGACACCCTGCCAGGCACGCTGTGGGCGCTGTACCTGCTGCGTACCTGGGTGCGGCGGGACGGTGAGGAGACCGCCCGGCTCTACCAGCTGGGGCGGGCCCGTGCGGAGGTTTCCGACGTCGTGGCCGGGGTGGCCGAGCCGCCCGGGCCGCAGGAGGTCGCCGGGGCCGCCGACGCCATCCTCACGTCGGTGTTCGACGGCGACCTCGCCGTCGCTCTGGAGCGTGCCGCCGCCTTCGCCCGAGTGGTCTCGGTGGGGCGCCTGGTGGCGGCCGACGACGCCGACGAGGCGGCCGACGGCGAGCAGGCAGCGCGGATGACGACGCTCGCCGCGGGCAACGTGCGTCTCGCCGACCAGCTCACGGTGGCCGCCCGGCTGTGGCGGGCCGGCGTCCTGGTCTGAGCGGCGCGTACGAGGCCGGCCGGGGACCTCGGCCCGACCGACTCCACCCGGCCCCAGTGGGCCCCCAGTGTGCTCGCCAGTCGGTTCCCAGGTGTGCCGGAGGCGTCGAAGGAGTACCGTTCCTCTCGGCGACAACCCTTCGGGGTCCTCGCTGTGCGTCGGGTCGGTGCAGCCCTGGGCTCCACACAACTGCCGCTACGAGCGGCCACGCGCCGCGAGGCGCTCCCGGCCCGACGCACTGCCCCACTGCCGCCGCGGCGCACTTCCGTCCGCGTCGTGAGCAGGCTCCCCGCTGCGGTGAGGGCATGATTCGGTTGTGAATCCCCCGCGCGGCTGGCGTCGCGTCCTGCTCGCCGGTGTCCTCCTCGTGCTGCTCGTCCTCGTCGTCGGCACCGGCTGGATCTTCGGGCAGGTCCCGCGCGACCGCGTGGCCGGCCTGACGCCCGGACGCTTGAGCGTGGCGGACTCCGCCGTCGGCTCCTGGCGGGTCGGCGTCATCGAGGTCACCCTGGACAGCGAGCAGCTGCGCGTCGTCGACGTCGAACGGGACCTGCTCGTCTGGCAGTCCCAGCCCGGTGCTGCCTTCGCCCTCGGCATCCTCGGCGAGGTCGAGTGGGAGGAGTCGCTCGGCTCCTTCTGGCCGGACAGCCGGCCCGACTGCGTGCTGGCTGACCAGGAGGTGCGCTCGGTGACCGACGACAGCGGCCGGGTGGAGATCTCCGGCTTCGTCACCGGTTGTGGCGGCGAGGAGCGTGAGGTGCTCGTGGAGGTGGGCTCGGCCGGTCGCGGGGACGTGCGGATGGAGGTCTCCATCGCCCTGGTGGACGGCACCGCCCTGGTGAGCGGTCGGAGCGACGGCGCCGGGGTGCATGGCTTCGGCGAGCAGTTCGCGCCCTTCGACCTGTCCGGACGGGTGCTGCCGATCGTGGTGCGAGAGCAGGGGGTGGGCCGTGGCGAGCAACCGATCACGGTGCTGGCCGACCTCACCCGAGGCGGCGCCGGCGGCACCGAGGCCACGACCTACGCCGCCTGGCCGAGCTTCGTCACCGAGGACGTGCGCGGCTTGGCGCTCGAGCCGGGCGAGGCCGGCACCCACGCCTTCGGCGTCGCCGACCTGCGCGACCCGGGCTCGGTGGTGCTCGCCTCCTGGGACCCCCGGATGACCGCACGCCTCACCGCGGCCGAGCGGCCCTTGGACCTCCTGGCGGCCCGGGGCGACGACACGCAGCGCCCCAGCATCCCGGTGCTGCCGGGGGCGGTCCTTGCCGTGCAGGGGGGGACGAAGGCCGTCCGTCAGGCCGTCCGCGAGGTCCGACGCGCCGACGGGGTGCTGTCGGCCGTGTGGCTGCAGGACTGGACCGGCCGACGCACCACCACCTTCGGTGAGCAGCTCTGGTGGACCTGGCAGCTCGACGCCGAGCGCTACCCGGGCTGGGACCGCCTCGTCGCCGACCTTGCGCTGCAGGACATCGACGTCCTGACCTACATGAACCCGTTCCTGGTGGACCTGGCCGACAAGCCGTTGCCCACCAAGCCCAAGGCCGCCGCCGAGGCCGAGGCGGCGCGTAACCTCTACGCCGAGGCGGCCGAGGCGGGCTACCTGGTCAAGGACGCCGACGGGCAGCCCTACCAGGTGGAGCTCGTCGGCTTCGACGCCGCGCTGGTCGACCTGACCAACCCGGCCGCCCAGGACTGGTACGCCGACGTCGTCGCGCAGGAGGTGCTGGGACTGGGAGTCGGCGACGTGGCCGGCTTCATGGCCGACTTCGGCGAGGGGTTGCCCTTCGACGCCGTGCTGGCCCGGGGCCAGGCCGAGCTCGAGCACAACCGCTGGCCGGCCCGCTGGGCCGAGACCGTCCGGGAGGGGTGCCTGCGGGCGGGCGAGCCGGAGTGCCTGGTGTGGTTCCGTTCGGGGAGCGCCGGCATGGAGGCCGACGCCCCGCTGTTCTGGGCTGGTGACCAGCTGGTCACCTACGGTCCCGAGGACGGCATGGCCTCGGCGCTGCTCGGGATGCTCAGCGCCGGGGTGTCCGGCTGGCCACTCGTGCACAGCGACGTCGGCGGCTACACCTCCGCCGACGCCAAGGTCCGCGACTACGTACGCCCGCCGGAGATGAATCAGCGGTGGGCCGAGATGGAGGCCTTCGGCGCCTTCATGCGAACGCATGAGACCAATCGGCCGGCTGAGAACCCGCAGGTGTACGACCCTGATGGGGCGCCGGCGTTCGCGGCCATGACCCGCTTGCACGCGGCCCTGGCACCGTACCGGGAAGCGGTCCTGGCCGAGGCCGTCGAGGACGGCGTGCCAGCCCTGCGGCACACCTGGTTGCAGTACCCGCGCAGCGCGGCTGCTCAGGAACCGCAGGCGGACCGGCAGTTCTTCTTCGGCGGCTCGATCCTGGTGGCACCGGTGCTCGGCGAGGGCCAGGACCGTGTGGACGTGGCCTTCCCGCCGGGGCAGTGGGTCCACCTGCTCACCGGGGAGCGCTACCGCGGAGCCAAGGGCGGCGGGACCGTGTCGGTGCCGGCGCCGCTGGGCACCCCGGCAGCGTTCGTCAGGACCGACGACCCCGAGCGCGACGACCTGCTCGAGATGGTGGCCGAGGCGCGCCTGGGCGAGCAGCCGGGGTAGCAGCGACTCGACTGGCCCGGGGGGGTGAGGTTAGCCTCACCTTTGCCCCGACGACTGGAGACGACGTGCCGACGACTGCCACCGAGGCTGCCGATGCGCTCGGCGCGGTCCGCGCCGACACCGGCGCGCCGGTGGTGATCGACGGCGTCAGCAAGCGGTTCGGCGCCACCCAGGCGGTCGACGACGTCAGCCTCGACGTCACCCCCGGCGAGATCGTCGCGCTGCTCGGTCCGAGTGGCTGCGGCAAGACCACGTTGCTGCGGATCCTCGCGGGGCTGGAGGCCCCGGACGCCGGGACCGTCACGGTCGGCGGGGACCTCCTCTCGGCCCCGGGTCGCCTGGTGCCACCAGAGCGGCGGCGCCTGGGCATGGTGTTCCAGGACTGGGCGCTGTTCCCGCACCTCACCGTGGCCGGCAACGTGGCCTTCGGCCTGAGCCGCGAGCAGGCCGCGGCCGGGCTCGTGGACGCGACGCTGGACCTGGTCCACCTGCGTCACCTGAGCGAGCGCAAGCCGCACGAGCTCTCCGGCGGCCAGGCCCAACGGGTCGCACTCGCTCGCTCGCTCGCGCCACGCCCGCGGGTGATGCTCTTCGACGAGGCGTTCTCCAACCTCGACACCGAGCTGCGAGTCGCCGTGCGCAGCGAGGTGACCGAGATCCTGCGAGCGCTGCGGCTGACCGCCGTCTTCGTCACCCACGACCAGGAGGAGGCGTTCGTCCTGGGCGATCGGGTCGCCGTCATGCGCGGCGGGCGCCTCGTGCAGGCCGACACCCCGGCCGAGCTCTACGAGCACCCCGTCGACCCATGGGTGGCCTCCTTCGTCGGCGAGGCGAACCTGTTCCCGGCCGTGGCCGGTGCCGAGCACGCCCGTACCGCGGTCGGCGCCATCCGGCTCAAGGCCGCGCTCCAGGGCGCCTGCCAGGTCCTGGTGCGCCCGGAGCACCTGCACATCGCCGCCGAGCCGGCGGGCTCGACGAGCGGACCTGGTGCCGCCGGGACGGTGACCGGGGTGGAGTTCTACGGCCACGACACGTCCTACCGGGTCTCGGTCGGCGACGGCGCGATCGGGGTACGTGGCGAGCCCGGCAGCGTGCTCGTCCGCTCGATGTCCGCGCCCCGCTTCCGCACCGGCGACCGGGTGAGCCTTCGCTACGACGGGCCCGACTCGGTGGCTTTCGCCAGCGCCTGAGCGCACTGCGCGGCCCTCCCGCCACCCCGGCGACGACCTGGCATCGGTCATGGATTAGGTTAGCCTTGCCTAACTCATTGGAGCACCCATGCGACTGCGCCCCCTCGTCGTCACGCTGAGCCTCTCGGCGCTCGCGCTTCCGGCGCTGGCCGGCTGCGGCGGCGAGGAGGCGCTGACCGTCTACTCCGGCCGCACGGAGAACCTCGTCGGGCCGATCATCGACGACTTCACCGCCACCACCGGCCTCGACGTCAAGGTGCGCTACCTCGACTCCGCCGAGATGGCGCTGCTCGTCCAGGAGGAGGGCGAGGGCACGCCGGCCGACGTGGTGATCTCCCAGAGCCCCGGCGCGCTCGGCTACCTCACCGACCTCGGGCTGCTCGCCACGCTGCCCGACACCACGCTGGAGCGGGTGGCGCCGGGGTTCCGCAACGCCGACGGGCAGTGGGTGGGCATGAGTGGGCGCGTACGCACGCTCGTCTACAACACCGACCTGGTCCTGACCGAGGAGCTCCCGGACTCGGTGTTCGACCTGACCGATCGGGCCTATGCCGGTCGCGTCGCGTTGGCTCCGACGAACGGGTCCTTCCAGGACTTCGTCACCGCCATGCGCGAGCAGTACGGCGACGACGTGGCCGGCGACTGGCTCGACGGGATGGCCGCCAACAACGCCCGGCCCTACGCCGACAACACCTCCATCGTGCAGGCGGTGGCTCGCGGCGAGGTCCCGATGGGACTGGTGAACCACTACTACAACGAACGCGCCCTGGCCGAGGACCCGAGCCTCAGCTCGCAGAACTTCTTCTTCCCCGACGGCGACATCGGGTCGCTGCTCATCGCCACCGGTGCAGCGATCCCGGTCGCCAGCGATCGCAGCGACGACGCCCAGACCCTCGTCGACTTCCTCCTGAGCGAGCAGGCGCAGACCTTCTTCAGCGAGGAGACGTTCGAGTACCCGCTGGCCTCGGACGCCTCGGCGGCCGACGTCCTGCCACCGCTGGACTCCCTGGAGTACGCCACCTACGACCTGGACGCCCTCGGAGGCGGTCTCGGTCGCACGCTCGAGCTGATCGAGGCAAGTGGCTTGGCGGGCTGAGGCGCGACGCCGCCACCGCGCGCCTGAGGCCCAGGTGTCGCGGCTGGGCTGGCGGCTGGGCGCGGCGGTCCTGCTCATCGCCGCGGTGTTCCTCGGGCCGTTCGTCTACCTGCTGCTCGCCGTCGGTGGGGACCCACCAGCCGTGCTCGACGCGCTGACCTCACGGCGGCTGCTGCGTCCGTTGGCCAACTCCCTGGCGCTGGCCACGGCGACGGCCGGCGCCACCGCCGTCATCGGGACAGGTCTGGCCGTCCTGATCGCGCGTACCGACCTGCCGTGGCGGCAGGGGTGGCGACTGCTGCTCCCGCTCCCGCTGGTGATCCCGTCCTTCGTCGGCGCCACGGCACTCCTGGCCGCCACCGGGCCCGGCGCCCTGCTGCCGTGGCTGCCGGCACTGGAAGGATTCGCCGGGTCCTTCGCCGTGCTGACGTTGCTCTGCTACCCCTACGTGCTGCTGCCCGTGCTGGCTCGGCTCTCGGCCACGCCGGCCGCCCTGGAGGAGGCCTCGCGGCTGCTCGGGCGGGGTCGGGTGCGCACCGCGGCCACCGTGCTGCTGCCCCAGCTGCGCACTGCCGTCCTCGCCGGGGCACTGCTCGTCTTCCTCTACGTCCTCAGCGACTTCGGCGCCGTCGCGCTGCTGCGCTACGACACCATCACCCGCGTCATGTACGGCTCCCGCCTGCTGGACCGGGAGCTGTCGCTCACCCTCGGCCTCGTGCTGGGCGTGCTCGCCCTCCTCGTGGCCTACGCCATGCGCAGGTCCGTGCGCTCCGCACCACCACCGATGCGAGGCTCCCCGCCGCATCGGTACCGGCTCGGCCGGCTGCGCGTCCCGGCCCTGCTGCTCGTCGCCACCCCGGTGATGCTGGGCCTGGTGGCCCCCGTGCTGGTCTTCGCCGTCTGGGTCGGGCGGGGCTCGACCGTCGTGGGCGTGGGCTACTCCGGGCTGGGCGATGACCTGACGTTCCTGCTCGAGCCGCTGGCCGGCTCGGTGCTGGCCGCGGTGACGGCCGCCGCCGCGACGGTGCTGGTGATCCTGCCGGTGGCCTTCGCCTCCGTGCGCCGTACCGGGCGTCTGCCGGGGGTGGCTGCCGCGGTGGTCTCGTCGGTATTCGCGCTGCCGGGCCTGGTCGTCGCCCTTGCGCTGGCGTCCTGGGCGGTGCGGGCACCGGCCGGGCTCTCGGTGCTCTACCAGAGCTTCGCCCTGCTCGTGCTCGGCTACCTGCTGCACTTCGGCGCCCAGGCCCTCGGGTCGGCGCAGGCCGCCCTGGCCGCTGTCCCGAACCGACTCGACGAGGCGGCCGCGTTGCTCGGTGCCGGCCCCTCGCGGCGGTTCCGCGACATCGACCTGCCCCTGGTGCTCCCCGGCCTCCTGGCCGGCGGCGGCCTGGTCCTGCTGTCGGTCCTCAAAGAGCTCCCCGCCACGTTGCTGCTCGCCCCCACCGGGTACCGGACGCTGGCGACCACCATCTGGAACGCGGCCCAGGACGGCTTCTACGCCGAGGTCGGCATCGCCTCGCTCGTCCTCATCGCCTTGTCCGCGCTGCTCACCTGGCCGCTCCTGCTGCGTCGCGCGGCCGGCGTCGCCTCCTGAGCGCCTCGCACCGCTAGCCTCGAGCAGGTGAGCGAACCACCGCGACCCGCGGCCATCGAGCCGGACACCAAGGACTGGACCTGGGTGCTGGTGCGCCCGTGCCCGGAGTGCGGCTACGACGGCCCGAACGTCGGCCGCGACGAGGTCGCCGACCTGCTTCGGTCCACCGCCGCCGGATTCGTCGAGGTGCTCCACCGCCAGGACGTCACCGAGCGCCCCGCACCCACCGTGTGGTCCCCGCTGGAGTACGCCTGCCACGTCCGCGACGTCTACCGCCTCTTCGGTGAGCGCCTCGCGCTCATGCTGGCCGAGGACGACCCGCCGTTCGAGAACTGGGACCAGGACGCCACCGCGGTGCAGGAGCGCTACGGCGAGCAGGACCCGGCCGTCGTGTCCCGCGAGCTGGCCGAGGCCGGCGAACGGCTGGCGCAGGCATTCGAGGCCGTCGGCGACGAGCAGTGGAGCCGCACCGGAGGCCGCAGCGACGGAGCCCGCTTCACCGTGGAGACCCTCGGGCGCTACCTCTGCCACGACCCCGTCCACCACCTCGTCGACGTCGGCCACCGCTGAGGGCATCCCTCGCACGCATCAGCCCCAGCCGAGCTCGTGCAGCCGATCGTCGTCGATGCCGAAGTGGTGGGCCACCTCGTGCACGACCGTCGTGCGCACCTCGTCGACCACCTCGGCGTGGGTGGCGCAGATGCGCAGGATCGGCCTGCGATAGATGAAGATCCGGTCCGGGAGCACTCCGGCGTACCAGGACCCCCGTTCGGTCAGCGGGATGCCGTCGTAGAGGCCGAGCAGCTCGGCACCGTCGGCGGGGGACTCCTCCTCCACCAGCACGACGGCATTGTCCACCAGCTCGGCCAGCGCCGGCGGGATCGTGTCGAGCGCCTCGGCCACGAGCACCTCGAACTCCTCGACGGATACCTCCACCACGAGGTCAGTGTCCCGCCCAGAGGCGGTTTGGGCGAACCCCGCGGCTCCCCGTACACTCATCGCGTCCCACTGAGGGCGCTCTGCGAGAATGGCGGCCGCAACGTCGTCCCCATCGTCTAGCGGCCTAGGACTCCGCCCTTTCAAGGCGGCAGCGCGGGTTCGAATCCCGTTGGGGGCACGCAAGGTCCTGTGGAGCAGTTCGGAGTGCTCGCCGCCCTGTCAAGGCGGAGGTCGCGGGTTCAAGTCCCGTCAGGACCGCCAGCCCGGCCGAGCGGCCGACCCCGTCCCGGCAGACGTACGCTGAGGTCATGCGCACGACGCCGTCCGCCATCCCGACCCGCCTCGGCGCGGTCGTGCTTCTCGGTCTGCTGACCCTGCTGCTGCCGACGACCACCGCCCACGCGCACGACAGCCTCGTCTCCACCACCCCCAAGGACGGCGCGACGGTCGACAGCCCGCCGCGGGAGGTGTCGCTGGAGTTCAGCGCGCCCGTCCAGCAGCAGTTCGCCCAGGTCGCCGTGCTGGACGAGGACGGGAAGGGCCACGCGCAGGGCGAGCCGAGCACCGACGCCAGCACGCTCACGCAGCGCGTCTCCGACCTCGACCCTGGCAGCTACACCGTGTCCTACCGGGTCGTCTCCGCCGACGGACACCCCATCGGCGGGTCGTTCGGGTTCACCGTGGCTACGGCGGCCAGCCCGACGCCCGAGCCCAGCCCGTCATCCAAGCCCAGCCCGACGCCCGAGCCCAGCCCGACGCCCGAGCCCAGCCCCGAGGCCGTCGCAGCGGCCGAGACGACGCCGACGTCAACCGAGACGAGCGAGGACGCCGGCCCGTCCACCGCGATGCTGGCGGCCTCGGCCATCGGCATCATCGGCATCGCCGCGACCGTGGCAGCGGTGGCGGTGCGCAACCGCCGCGACGCGGGCCGGACGGAGCAGGGCGGCACGGGGTGACCCAGGTCGAGACCCGGACGCCGAGCGCGGCGGTCCGGACACCGACCTGGGCACTGCTGGCCTGCCTGGCCGCCGTCCTCACCCTTGCCGCCGCCCTGGCGACCGGTGGCGGCGCGCTCGGCTACGTGCTCCCAGGCCTCACCGACCCGGGTCCCCTCACCCGGTGGGGGCTCCCGCTGGCCCGCCTCGTGCTCGACGCCGCCGCCACCGTGACCGTCGGGTTCCTGCTGCTCGCCGTGCTGCTGCCGGCACCGAAGGGCAACTTGTCCGCCGACGCCCTGCGGGCGCTCCGGGTCGCCTCGCTGTCGGCGCTGGCCTGGGCAGCCGCTGCTGCCGCGGCCCACGTCCTCACCCTGAGTGACCTCATCGGGCTGCCGCTGGTGCAGTCGCTGGGAGGTCGATCGCTGGCCTCCTTCACCTTCAGCGTCGAGCAAGGACAGGCCTACGCCCTCGTCCTCATGCTGACGCTGGTGCTCGTCGTGCTCGCCCGCTTCACACTGCGCGGCGGCGGCGCGCTGGCGATGCTGGTGCTCGGCCTGGCGGCCCTTGTCCCACCGGCCCTGACCGGCCACTCCTCCTCCGGCGACTACCACCACAGCGCCGCCACGAGCCTCGTCGTGCACGTGGTCGCGATCGCCATCTGGGTCGGTGGGCTGGTGGCGCTGGCCACCTACGCCGGCGGGCGCGGGCGCGAGCTGTCCCGGGTCGCCCACGCCTTCAGCCCCATCGCGTTGGCGTCCCTGGTCGCGGTCGGCGCCAGCGGCATCCTCAACGCCGTCGTCCGGATGGACTCCCTCAGCCAGCTCGCCAGTACCCCCTACGGGCGGATGGTGCTGCTCAAGATCTGCGCGATCGTGGTGCTCGCGGGCTTCGGCGCGCGCCACCGCCGTGCCAGCCTGCGACGCCTGGACGACGGGCACCGATCAGCGTTCCGGCAGCTCGCCGCCGGCGAGATCGTGGTGATGGCGGCCACGATGGGGCTGGCGGTGGGCCTGTCGCGGACGCCACCACCCGTTCCGGAGGTGTTCCCGGACGCCAGCCGCGCCCGCGAGCTGCTCGGGTACCCCATCCCGCCGGAGCCGACCGCAGCCCGACTGCTCACCGAGACCTACCCCGACGCGTTCTTCGCCCTCCTGTGCCTGGCGATGGCGGGGACCTACCTGGCCGCGGTGTGGCGGCTGCGCCGACGCGGGGACTCCTGGCCGATCGGTCGTACGGTGTCCTGGCTCGCCGGGACCGGGCTGCTGCTGCTCGTGATGGTCTCCGGGCTCATGACCTACGGGATGACGATGCTCTCGGTCCACATGGGTCAGCACATGATCACCGCGATGGCGATCCCGCCGCTGCTCGTCCTCGGTGGGCCGATCACGCTGGCGCTGCGGGCGATTCGACCGGCCCGCCGCGGCGAGCGTGGCGCCCGAGAACGGATCCTCAGCGTGCTGCACAGCCGGCTGGTCCGGGTGCTCACCCATCCGGTCGTCGCCTTCGCGGTCTTCGTGACCGCCGCCCCGATGGTGTACTTCAGCGGCCTGTTCGAGTTCGCGATGTTCCACCACACCGGCCACCTGCTGATGGCGCTGCACTTCCTGCTCGGCGGGTACCTCTTCTACGAGGTCGTCATCGGGATCGACCCACTACCCAAGCGTCCGCCGCACGTCGTCCGCGTGGTCATGGTGCTGGCTGCGGCCGGCTTCCACGCCTTCTTCGGCGTCGCGCTCCTGATGGCGACCAACCTGGTTGCCGGCGACTGGTACCGGACACTGGGGCGTGACATCGCCTGGCTCCCGGAGCCGCTGGCCGACCAGCAGGTCGCCGCACAGATCACCTGGGGCTTCGGGGAGCTTCCGGCGTTGCTGGTGCTGCTCGCCCTGCTGGCCCAGTGGGCTCGCTCGGACGAACGGGCGGCCGCCCGACGAGACCGTCGAGCCAACGACGACGAGCTGGACCGCTACAACGCGCACCTCGCGGGGCTGGCCGAACGGTCCGGGGAGGTCCCGCGGGAAGCCTCCGGGCGCGAATCCACGCAGGCGCCCTCGGGTACACTCGGCTCGGCACCGACGGGGGGCAGCCCCTCCTCGGGCAGGTAGCTCAGCTGGTACGAGCGTCCGCCTGAAAAGCGGAAGGTCGGCGGTTCGATCCCGCCCCTGCCCACCTCACTCGAGGCGCTAGGACGCCGTCTCTCGCGGCAACGAGCTCGGCTGGCCCGCCTCGGCGGCCCGCGGCCGAGGCAGCTGGCCGGCCAGGAGCGCCTTGACCTCAGCCTCCCGGTACCGGCGGTGACCGCCGAGCGTGCGGATCGAGGACAGCTTGCCTGCCTTGGCCCAGCGGGTGACGGTCTTCGGATCCACCCGGAAGAGGGCAGCGACCTCCGCTGGGGTCAACAGGGCCTCAGCCTCGTCGACGGGCTTCGTTGCCATGGACCCACCATCCCTTCGCGTCGTTGCGATCGGGGGTCTCGCACACTGGTGTCACGAATGTCGCAAGTGTCTTGCTCGACCCTTCACGGCCCACGTCGTCCGGGGGACGAACTGGACCGTACGGACAGATCCTCCCACTCCCGGGCCGGTTGCGCCACCCTGATTCCGGATGCTCGTCGCGTCGCTGAGCAGCACTAGGGTTTCGGCCATGGAGCCGTTGGCCGAGGGCCACGAGGACGTCGTCCTGCACCAGGACCGCGACAGCGGCCTGCGCGCGATCGTCGCGGTCTACGACACTCGCCTGGGACCGGGGCTGGGCGGCACGCGCATGCTGCCCTACCCCAGCGAGGAGGCCGCGCTGGCCGACGTGCTCGGCCTGAGCAAGGCCATGGCCTACAAGAACGCCTTGGCCGGGCTTGCCCACGGTGGGGCCAAGGCGGTCATCGTCGGCGACCCGGACCGGGACAAGTCGCCGGCGCTGCTGCGCGCCTACGGCGAGCTCGTGCAGTCCCTCGACGGTCGGTACGTGACCGCGTGCGACGTGGGGACCTACGTCGCCGACATGGACGTCATCGCCGAGACCAGCGACTACGTGACCGGCCGGTCCGAGGCCCGCGGCGGGGCCGGCGACTCGGGGGTGCTGACCGCCTTCGGCGTCTTCCAAGGCATCCGAGCCTGCGCCCAGCATCGGTGGGGCTCACCCGAGCTGATCGACCGACGGGTCGGCGTGGCCGGCATCGGCAAGGTCGGGGCACGGCTGGTGACCCACCTGCTGGAGGCCGGCGCCCAGGTCATCGCCAGCGACGTGCGCCCTGAACCCCTGCAGCGCCTGGCCGACGCCCATGGGAGGCGGGTCGGGCTCGAGCAGGACCCGGATCGGCTGCTCAGCACTGAGCTGGACGTCTACTCACCGAACGCCCTCGGCGGCGTGCTCAGCCCGAGCACCGTGGCGACGCTGGCCGCCCAGGTGGTCTGCGGTGGCGCCAACACCCAGCTCGCCGGGGAAGGCACCGACCTGCTGCTCGCCGAGCGCGGCATCCTCTACGCCCCGGACTACCTGGTGAACGCCGGCGGCGTCATCCAGGTGGCAGAGGAGCTGCACGGGTTCGACATGCAGCGGGCGCGGGCCAAGGTCGAGGGGATCTTCGACACCACGCTGGCCGTGCTCTCGCGCGCTACCGCGGCCGGCATCACCCCACGTCAGGCGGCCGACGCCATCGCCGAGGAGCGGATGGCCACCGGGACTTGGCGCTGGCGAGCACGACGGAACAGGCCAGGACCGGGTAACGTTGTCCCCACGACACAGAACGACGACTGAGGGCGTCCATGCGTGGCCGCCCCGCATGGGTGCGAGGGAGTCCAGACCGTGGGCCGAGGACGCGCGAAGGCGAAGCAGACGAAGGTTGCCCGGCAGCTCAAGTACCAGAGCTTCGAGACCAACTTCAACGAACTTGAGCAGGAGCTCGCCGGGTCCTCGGACTCCGGGGACGAGATGACGCAGGACGACTACGCCGAGCTGGCCCGCCGTTACGGCGATGACGGCGAGGACCGCAACGTCGGCTGAGCACCCGTCGTCTCACCCTCGGTAGTCGCCGACCAAGGCCGCCGTCCCCGAACCGGCCTCGCCCTCGTCTCCGGCCTGGTCTGCGACCTCGATCGCCCCGGCCACCCAGGCGGGGACCCCGCGGGTCTGCAGCAGGTCCACAGCCTCACGTGCGCAGCCCGGCGTGAGCACCGCGATCATCCCGATCCCCATGTTGAGGGCCGCCTCGACGTCGTCGCGAGCCACCCCACCCAGCTCGCCCACGAGACCGAAGATCGGTGGCGGCGTCCAGGTGTCCCGATGTAGGACAGCCTGCACACCCCTCGGCAGCACGCGCGCCAGGTTGGCCGCCACGCCACCGCCGGTGACGTGGGAGAAGGCGTGGACCTCCCCGGCCTGGCCGCCGCCGAGGGCACGGACCAGGTCCAAGCAGTCCTTGGCGTAGATGCGCGTCGGCTCGAGCAGCTCCTCGCCGAGGGTTCGGCCCAGCTCGGGCACCTCGCGCTCCAGCGACCACCCGGCGCGCTCGAGCAGCACGTGTCGGGCCAGGGAGTACCCGTTGCTGTGCAGGCCGCTGCTGGCCATGGCGACCAGCACGTCGCCGGCCCGCACGCGGTGCGGTCCGAGCATCTCTGCGGCCTCGACGACGCCGGTGGTGGCGCCGGCCAGGTCGTACTCGTCCGGCTCCATCAGCCCGGGGTGCTCGGCCGTCTCCCCGCCGACGAGGGCAGCTCCTGCCAGTCGGCAGCCCTCGGCGACGCCGGCGACGATGGCCGCGACGCGCTCGGGGACGAGTCGCCCGCACGCGATGTAGTCGGTGACGAACAGCGGCTGTGCCCCGACCACGACCAGGTCGTCCACGACCATGCCGATGAGGTCGCGCCCGATGGTGTCGTGCACGTCCATGCGCCGGGCGATCTCGACCTTCGTCCCCACGCCGTCGGTGGAGGTGGCCAGCACCGGGCGTCGGTAGTCGCGCAGCGCCGAGGCGTCGAAGAGGCCGGCGAAGCCGCCCAAGGAGCCGATGACCTCCGGCCTGCTCGCCCTGGCCACCGAGGCCTTCATGAGCTCCACGGCCCGGTCCGCGGCGTCGATGTCGACCCCGGCGCTGGCGTAGGTGACGGCGCTGCCGGGCGCCTCGGCGACGTGCCCAAGACCAGGCTGGCCAGGACCAGGCTGAACCGGCTCGGGCTGCACGGGCGGTGAGCCTAGCGAGCGCTCAGGCCAACGGGAGCGTCGGCTGCTCCAGCAGCTGCTTGCCGAGCATGACCTCCGCCGGGAGCGGGACCGGGTACACCCCGTCGAAGCAGGCACGGCACAGGTGGTCCCGCGGCACTCGGGTGGCCGCGACGAGGGAGTCCAGGTCGATGTAGGCCAGGGAGTCCGCGTCGATGGATCGTCGGATCTCCTCCACGTCCATCCCGGCGGCGATGAGCTCGGCTCGGCTGGCGAAGTCGATCCCGTAGAAGCACGGCCACTGCACCGGCGGGCTGGAGATCCGCACGTGCACCTCGTGGGCGCCCGCCTCCCGGAGCATCCGCACCAGCGCCCGCTGGGTGTTGCCGCGAACGATGGAGTCGTCCACCACGACGAGGCGCTTGCCGCGGATCACCTCCCGCAGCGGGTTGAGCTTGAGCCGGATCCCGAGCTGGCGGATCGTCTGGCTCGGCTGGATGAACGTCCGCCCGACGTAGGCGTTCTTCACCAGCCCGACGCCGAAAGGGATACCGCTGGCCTCGGCGTAGCCGACCGCGGCCGGCGTCCCGGACTCCGGCACGGGGATCACCAGGTCGGCCTCGGCGGGGTGCTCCACGGCCAGGCGCCGACCGACCTCGACCCGGGTCTCGTGCACCGACCGATCGCTGATCGTGGTGTCGGGACGCGCGAGGTAGACGAACTCGAAGAGGCAGCCCTTGGGCTCGGGGTGGGCGAAGGTCCGCGAGCGCGGCCCGTCGGCGTCGATGACGACCATCTCCCCTGGTGCGATCTCGCGCACGTAGGAGGCGCCGACGATGTCCAGGGCGGCGGTTTCGCTGGCCACCACGAAGCCTCGCTCGAGCTTGCCGAGCACGAGTGGGCGAATGCCGTGGCGGTCGCGGGCGGCGTACAGGGTGGTCTCGTCGGCGAAGACGAAGGAGAAGGCGCCCTCCAGCTCGCCCAGCACCTCCATCGCCGCCTCGGCCAGGTGCTGGTGCGGGTGGGCACCGAGCATCGCGGTGACGATGGCGGTGTCCGTGGTGGCGCCGTAGCGCAGGTCGCCGGAACCGTTCGGGCTGGCCAAGGAACGGAACAGCACGTCGGTGTTGGTGAGGTTGCCGTTGTGGGCCAGGGCGACCGTCCCGTCGGCCGTCGCCCCCAGCGTCGGCTGGGCGTTCTCCCAGCGGCTCGACCCCGTCGTGGAGTACCGGGTGTGCCCGATGGCCACGTGGCCCTGCAGCGAGGAGAGCGTGCCCTCGTCGAAGACCTGGGACACCAGGCCCATGTCCTTGTACACGAGGATGGCCTCGCCGTTGCCAACGGCGATACCGGCGGACTCCTGGCCACGGTGCTGCAGGGCGAACAGGCCGAAGTAGGTGAGCTTGGCAACGTCCTCGCCGGGGGCCCAGACCCCCATGACGCCACACGCGTCCTGGGGCGCTCGGTCCTGCTGGTCGACCTCGTGCGTCAGACGACCATCACCACCCGGCACGTCGCGGAGTCTACGGCCCTGCCCGCCCCTGGCGGTCGCTTCAGTCCTGACGGGCGACGAAGGCGTGCATCCCCGGGACCGTGAAGGCCAGCGCCCCGCGTTCGGGCACATACAGCAGCCCCTTGCGGATCAGCTCCCCGCGAGCGACCGAGAGGTCCGAGGCGCGCCGCTTGCCGAGCGCGGGGACAAGATCGGCAACGCCGACGCTGTGCCCGCCGCCCAGGGACGCCACCGCCCGCAGCATGGCCTGCTGCGCCGGGGTTGCCCGGTCCCACCGGGACCGGTACCAGCCGTCGTCCACCTCCCGGCGGGCGAAGGCGAGGCCGACCGCGACGTCGTCGAGGCTGATCGGCGAGCGCCGGGCCACGTCCCAGACGTGCTTGCCCACCACCTGGAGCACGTACGGGGATCCACCCGCCGCCGTCACCGCCTCGGCCAGGGCGTCCCGCCGCCAGCTGACCCCTCGCTCGCGGGCTGGTCCGACGAGGGCCGCCCTGGCCGCGGTCGCCTCCAGCAGCCCGAGGGTCCGGAACTCCCAGAGTCGCTCGGCGTAGCTGGTGGCGTCGGCCAGCTGGGCGGGCAGGGAGGGCAGCCCGGCACCGATGACGACGAGCGGCAACGGGACCTCGGCCTGCCCGAGGGCATGGACCGCCGTGTTCAGTGCCAGCAGATCCTCCGCGCGCGCCTCCTGCAGCTCGTCGACCTGGACGAGGGTGCCGACCCCGAGCTCGCGCGAGGTCTCTCCCAGGACCTCGAACAACGCCACCAGGTCCGCCGCGAATCGGCCGGAGTCGGCCACGCCAGCCACGGGTTCCACGTCGACGCCGAGCGAGACCAACCCGGTACCAGGATCGACCTGCATCGAGAACGCCTTGAACACCCCCAGCAGGCGTCGCAGCCGTCGCTCGGGGTGGCGACCGGTGGCCGTGCGCATCGCGCGCAGCAACGCCTGGCTGAGCGCCTGGGGCAACGGCGTGGTGCGGGTGACCTCCACCTTGGCCGTGACCCAGCCCCGCCCACTGACCCGGCTGAGCAGCTCGCCCAGCAGCGCGGTCTTCCCCACGCCACGGAGCCCGGTGAGCGCCCAGCTGCGATCGCCCTCCCCGTGCTCCTCGGCTCGGCGTCGGACCACGTCGAAGGCCTGCAGCAGGGGTTCACGACCGGCGAGCAGCAGCGGTCGGCGGCCCGCCCCGGGACGGTAGGGGTTGACGACCGGGTCCACCGGCGGAGGCTAGCAGGAAGTCTATCCAGATCGCTTAGACGCAGGGCGAGCGCCGGTGGCCCGGCCGGGCCCTAGGGTTGCCCACGTGGAGCACGCCAGCGAACCACCGGACCTCACACTGCTGACCAGCCCCCCGAGGACGCTGCCGTCGCTGCTGGACGCGGCCAGGCACCGTCCGCCCCCACCCGGCTCCGATGCCAGCATCGCCCCGCACGGGCTCCGCATGGCGTCCTGGATGCCGGGCGAGGAACAGCTCGGGCGGTACCGGGACGTCGTCGCGTCCACCGCCCGAGCCCCGCTGCTCTTCCCAGCGCTGCCGGCGATGCAGCTGCACCGGGCCCTTGTGGGCGCCGGTGGGATCCCCGCTCCGGCGGTCGGCCTCGTCCACGTCGGCTCGCAGATCTGGGTCACCGGCTCGCTGCCGACCGACCGGCCCTGGGACGTCACCGCGTGGGCAGAGGGTGGCCGGCGGGTCCGCTCCGGGCTCGAGTTCGACCTGTGGGCCCGGTGCCGCGCCGGCGACGCCGAGTGGCTGACGCGAGCCGTGACCCTGGCCCGGTCCAGGACGGCCGCCGGGCAGGAGACGAGCGTCGCGCGGGCCGAGCCCGACGCTCAGGAGGTGGCCGCCTACCCAGAGCAGGCCACGCTGGCGGCCGAAGAGCGCACCGGCCGCGCCTACGCCCGGGTCAGCGGCGACTACAACCCGATCCACCTGCACGCGCTGACCGCCAAGCCGCTCGGCTTCGCCCGCGCGATCGCCCACGGCTGGTGGGTGCTCGCGCGTGCGCTGGCGCTGATGACCCTCGACGACCCACCCGGGCCGGGCCGCACGATCACCCTCGACGCCAGCTTCCGCCGCCCGGTCCTGCTGCCCTCGAGCCCACGCCTGCGCTTCGACGAGCCGCACACCGGCGAGGAGGTCCGCTTCGCCCTGACGGGCGACGCCGGCGCGGTGGGCAAGGTGCATATGGCGGGTCTGCTGTCGCCAGGGCGACCGTAGGCCGTCCGTATCCAGTGCCGCCGGACGCTCGGGCCTCAGCGACCCAGGGCGTCCAGCAGCAGCGCGACCGCCAGGCTGAGGCGTCGCAGCACCAGCGAGCTGACGCTCTCGTCGATGCCGTGCCAGGCCGAAGCCGGGTCCCCCGGGCCGACGCAGAGAATGGTCGCCTCCGGGTACTGCTCGGCCAGCATCGCGATGATCGGGATCGAGCCGCCCACCCCCATCCGCTCCGGCGCCGCTCCGTCCCACGCGCGGGTGAAGGCGAGGCGCGCGAGGTCGAGCACCGATCCCTCCGCGGTCAGCGCCGTAGGTGCTGCGGTGGGACCGCGTTCGACCTCGACCTGGGCTCCCCAAGGGACCTGCCGGTACAGGTGCGCCGCGAGTGCGTCCTGGGCCTGCTCGGGGTCCTGGCCGGGCGGGATGCGCAGGCTGAGGACGGCCGAGGCGGCCGGGAGGAGGACGTTCGCGACGTCGGCGACCCGTGGGGCGTCCATGGCCAGCACCGACAGGGCCGCCTTGGTGGCCACCCGGCCGGGGATGGGTCCGGTCCCGACGAGCTGCACACCATCCAGGACGCCGGCCTCGGCGCGTAGGCCGGCGTCGTCCGGGCCGGTCTCGGGTGCCTGGCCGCCGCCGGCGAGCCCGGCGATCGCGACGTCACCGTGCTCGTCGTGCAGCGTCGCCAGCAGCCGGCACAGGGTCGTCAGGGCGTCCGGGACCGCCCCGCCGTAGAGGCCCGAGTGCTGCGGGGCGGCCAGGGTGCGCACCGTGACCGTGCACTGCACCAGGCCGCGCAGGGTGGCCGTGAACCCGGGGACGTCCACCGACGGGTTGCCGCTGTCGGCGACGACGACCACGTCGGCGCGCAGTGCCTGCGCATGCTCGGCCAGCAGCGCCTGCATCGTCGGGCTGCCGATCTCCTCCTCGCCCTCCACCAGCAGCTTCACCCCGCACGGCGGGGTCCCCAGCGCCCGGATCGCCGCCAGGTGCGCGGCCACCCCCGCCTTGTCGTCGGCGGCACCGCGCCCGTACAGCCGCCCCTCTCGCTCCTGGAGCTCGAACGGGTCCGAGCGCCAGGCCGAACCCTCCCCCACCGGCTGCACGTCGTGGTGGGCGTAGAGCAGGACGGTCGGGGTGCCCTCGGACGCACCCGCCGGGACGGGCCAGCTGGCCAGCACCGCCGGGGCGCCCCCGTCAGCGGTGATGACGTCGACCTGCGCGGCCCCGGCCTCTGCCGCCAACGCCGCGACCAGCTCGGCGCTGGCCTGCACGTCACCGGAGCGATCAGGCTCGGCCGAGACGGACGGGATGGCGACCAGCCGGCGAAGCTCGTCGACGGTCTGGTCCAGCCCAGCGACCAGCAGCGTCTCGAGGTCGGCCGCGTCGGGGGAGAAGGAGGACGTGGGAACGTTCACCACCCAGATCGTAGGGGGCCGATCGACGGCGCCGTCCCCAGACGCGTCGTAGGCTCGCCCGATGGCAGCCTGGGTCCAGGTGCTCGGTTGGGTGGGCACCGCGGTGCTCGTCTGGTCGCTGCTGCAGACCCAGGTCCTGCGCCTGCGGGTGCTCAACACCATCGGGGCACTGCTCCTGCTCGTGTTCAACGCCATCATCGAGGTCTGGCCGATGGTGACGCTGAACGCGGTCATCGTCGCGATCAACCTCTGGCACATCTGGCGGCTGCGGGGCCCGATCACCGCGACCGGCTACGACCTGCTCGAGGTGGACCCGCAGGACGACTACCTGCGGCACGTGCTGCGCGTGCACGAGGAGGACATCCTCCGCTTCAACCCGGGCTTCCTCTGGGACCCCGCCGGAGGCGGCTACGCGCTGCTTCTCCTGCGTGGCAACGAGACCGTCGGCGTCGTCCTGCTCCGCCAGCTGGGGGCCACCGTCGCCCGGGTCGAGCTGGACTACGTCACCCGCCGCTACCGCGACTTCGCCCCTGGGCGGTTCCTCTACCGGACCACCTGGTTCGCCGAGCACGGGATCCGCCGCCTGCTCGCCAACGAGGACATGGACGGCTTCGACGACTACTTCACCAAGATGGGCTTCGGCTGGGCCGAGGGGCGTCTGATGCTCGACATCGGTACCACCAGCGGCTGAGCGCCTCACAGCACCGGCAGCCAGGCCGCCAGGTCGGACTTGTCCCCGCTGGCCGACCAGCGGCCCTGCCGCTGCGCCTCGGCCAGGTCGAGCCGGCCCGCCGCCACCTGCAACCACGTCCTGGGGTCGGTCTCGACGACGTTGGCAGGGGTGCCCCGGGTGTGCACCGGCCCGGGCACGCACTGGACCGCCGCCAACGGTGGCACTCGCATCTCCACGCTCCGCCCGGGGGCCCGTTCAGCCAGCACGTCGAGCAGCAGCCGGACGGCGACACGAGTGGCGTCGACGGCGAGGTCGGGCGGCTCGCGCTCGGGCACCGACCGAGCCAGGTCGTCGCCGTGGACGACGCACTCGAGCACGCGCGTGGCCAGGAAGTCGGTCAGCAGGATGGGGCCGCGGCGCGCCGCCACCGCCTGGTCGTGGTCGCCGAGCTCGTCCAGGTGAGCGGCGGCCGAGGACCAACCGTCCTCGAAGGCCGCCAGCAGCACCGACGTCGAGCGCCGCGGCCCACCGGCAGCTGCGCGCGTGCGGTCCGCGATCACGTCCGCGCCGGCGGCGTAGCTGCCCACGTAGTCGGCGACGCCGAGCGCAACCGTCCCCCGCTCGGCCGGGCGCAACGCCACCACCGAGTCGGCGACCAGCACCAGGTGGGCGGCCAGGTCCCCGACGCTCCAGCCGGTCAGCACGCTCGGGCGGAAGAGGTCCTCGGTGCGCAGGTCGGCCAGCCACGGACGCAGCCTCGCCACGGCCGAGTCCAGGACCGCCCGTACCCTCCCGACGTCACGCCGGGCCACGACTCACCTGGCCTGCTCGAACAAGCCGGGCAACGTCGCGGAGTGCCGGGCCTCCAGCTCGGCCAGGGTCAGGCTGAACTGCTCCTGGACGTCCAGCGTCGGGGAGCCGGCCCCGTCGTCGACGACGCCGATCCGCCGGTGGGGGAAGCGTCGGGCCGTGCACATGTCCGCGAGGCGGACCTCCTCCGACCGGGGCACGGCGAGGATCGCCCGCCCCGCGGACTCGCTGAAGAGGAAGACGAAGGGCTCCAGCTCGTCGGGCACCCATACCCGCGCACCGAGCCCGGAGCGCAGGCACGACTCCACCAACGCCATCGCGACGCCCCCGTCGGACACGTCGTGGGCTGCGTCGATGAGCCCGTCGCGCGAAGCGTTGACGAGGATGTCGGCCAAGGCCCGCTCGGCCTCCAGGTCGCACACCGGCGGCGCCCCACCGAGGTGGCCGTGGACGGTGTGGGCCCACTCCGACCCGGCCAGCTCGTCCCGGGTCTCGCCGAGCAGGTACAGCACCTGGCCGGGTTCGACGAACGCATGCGGCGTGCGGCGGGCGACGTCGTCGAGGACGCCCAGCACCCCCACCACCGGGGTCGGCAGGATCGGGGTCTGCCCGGTCTGGTTGTAGAAGGACACGTTCCCGCCGGTGACCGGGATCCCCAGCTGCTGACATCCGTCGGCGAGGCCGCGGACCGCCTCGGCGAACTGCCACATCACCCCCGGGTCCTCCGGCGAGCCGAAGTTCAGGCAGTTGGTCACGGCCAACGGTCGGGCCCCGACGGTCGCCACGTTGCGGTAGGCCTCGGCCAAGGCCAGCTGCGCGCCGGCGTACGGGTCCAGCCGGGCGAACCGCCCGTTGCAGTCGGTGGCCAGCGCCACCCCCAGGCCGCTGGACTCGTCGATGCGGACGACACCGGCGTCCTCCGGCTGGGCCAGCACGGTGTTGCCGAGGACGAAGCGGTCGTACTGGTCGGTCACCCACGCCTTGGAGGCGAGGTTCGGCGAGCCGACCAGCGTGAGCAACGTCTCGGCCAGCTCCTCACCGGTGCCGGGCCGAGCCAGACGCTGTGGCGTCGGGGCGTCGGCCTGCAGGGCATCCTGCTCGGCCGGGCGGGCGTACGGACGCTCGTAGACCGGTCCCTCGTGGGCGACGGTGCGCGGCGGGGCGTCGACGATCGTCTCCCCGTGCCACTCGATCACCAGCCGACCCGAGTCGGTGACCTCGCCGAGCACGGTGGCCAGCACGTCCCACTTGGCGCAGATCTGCAGGAACGCGTCCAGGTGTGCCGGACTGACGATGGCCATCATCCGTTCCTGCGACTCGCTCATGAGGATCTCCTCCGGGGCGAGGGTCGCGTCGCGCAGCGGGACGCGGTCCAGCTCGACGTGCATGCCGCCGTCACCGGCGGAGGCGAGCTCGGAGGTGGCGCAGGAGAGCCCGGCTCCACCGAGGTCCTGGATGCCCTCCACCACGCCGGCCGCGAACAGCTCCAGCGTGCACTCGATGAGCAGCTTCTCGGTGAAGGGGTCCCCGACCTGCACCGAGGGTCGCTTGGCGGGCCCGGCGTCCTCGAAGGTCTCCGAGGCGAGGACCGAGACCCCGCCGATACCGTCACCACCGGTCTTGGCGCCGTAGAGGACGACGAGGTTGCCCACCCCTCGGGCCGAAGCCAGGTGGATGTCCTCGTGGCGCATGACCCCGACGCACAGCGCGTTGACCAGCGGGTTGCCCGCGTAGGAGGGGTCGAAGACGACCTCGCCACCGATGTTCGGCAGACCGAGGCAGTTCCCGTAGCCACCGACGCCGGCCACCACGCCGGGCAGCACCCGGGCGGTGTCCTCGGCGTCGGCCGGGCCGAATCGCAGCGGGTCCATGACCGCGACCGGACGCGCGCCCATCGAGAGGATGTCGCGGACGATCCCGCCGACGCCGGTCGCGGCACCCTGGTGCGGCTCGACGAACGACGGGTGGTTGTGCGACTCGATCTTGAAGGTGACGGCATAGCCCTGGCCGACGTCGACCACGCCGGCGTTCTCACCGATCCCGACGAGCAGCGCCTCGCTCGGCGGGGCCTTCTCGCCGAACTGACGCAGGTGCACCTTGCTCGACTTGTAGGAGCAGTGCTCACTCCACATCACCGAGTACATCGCCAGCTCGCTGCTGGTGGGGCGGCGCCCGAGGTGCTCCCGGATGCGCTGGTACTCCTCGGCCTCGAGGCCGAGCTCAGCCCATGGCTGCGGCTCGTCGGGGGTGTCGGCGGCCCGCTCGACGGTGTCCACGCTCACGTTGGGCAACGCTAGTCGGCGAGGCTCAGCCGGTGACCGACAGGATGCCCAGACACATCTCGTCGGCCGTCCCTTCACCCCAGACGACGTATCGGTCCTGCTCGTCGGCCAGAGCGGGGATCCGGTCCCGCAGCAGCGCGTCGTGGGTGCAGGTGACGCGGACGACGTCGCCGGGCTCGAGTCGCTCCGGGCGCCGCAACCACCGGCCGCCCTGGTCGTCGAAGTCGTAGACCGGCACGTCCAGGACCGTCCGGGCGCGTGCCGTCCCGGGATTGGTCTGGATGGTCATGGCGCTTCCGAGCAGGTGCATGTGCGAGGCCGCGGACCGGATCGTCATCGGCTCGGTGATGCGCCGGTCGCAGGACTGGGTGGGCCCGGGCTCGGGCTCGACGGGGTCGCCGCCGCAGAGCAGGTGCAGGCCGGCCACCCGGGCCCCGGACTCCTCGCCGAAGCGAGAGATGAGGTTGAGGACGGCGAGGTCGCGGTCGCACAGCGGGCCCTCTTGCCCCGTCGCGCACGGCAGCTCGACGGGGGCAGCCAGCAGCGTGGTCTGCAGCGCCTGCACCTGCTTCGGTCGGTACGGGGCCAGCCGAAGCCGCAGCTGGGTCTCGTCGAGCCCCGACCCCGCCAGCTCGCTGTAGTGCATCTGCAGCACCACCTGCGTGCCCGGCGGCATCTCGATGCCGAAGCCTGCGGGAAGCACCGTCTCCGGCCGGCCCGGTCCCCACCCGCCCAGCCAGGGCGCCGCGTTCAACGACGAGACCGCATCCTCGCGCTGCGGAAGGCCGCTGCCGCCGAAGCAGCGCCACCCGGGGCCCTCGTCACCGGCGTCCATCGCGGCTGCCACCGCTGCCTGGTCAGGCGGAACGCGGTAGAGGATCGCGTGGTGGGCCCCCGGACCAGGTTCGACGCGGGTGCCGGTGAGGAAGGCCGCCTCGGTGAGCTCGGGGTCCAGGAGGAAGCAGCGGTAGTCGTCCTGGGCGCCCGACGGCGGCTTCGGGAGGTAGCCACCCTCGGCGGCGGGCATCGTGAGGAACCACTCCCGGTCGCGGGCCGGGAACGGGGCTTGGCCGGCAGGGACCGACAGATCGGCCGCGGTGGGCGTCGACGAGGTGTCCTGCCCGGCGGTGGCCACGGCGTCGTCGTGGTCGTGGGGGTCCTGCCACGCGGCCGGGTTGCCGTGCGAGTGACACGCGGCCAGCACCAGGGCGGCCGCCGCCGCCATGGTGGCACCCGCAGCCCTGCGACGCACCAGATCACCGCGTCGGTCCGAGCGGGCGGAACGGGCCACCCGGCTCACGGTACGTCAGACCAGCACCGACTCCAGGACGGATGCGAAGAACCGCAGCCCGTCCGTCGAGTGGCCCTTCGGGCCGGTGAGCGGGTCGACGGCGTGCTCCGGGTGCGGCATCAGCCCGACTACCCGGCCGCCGTCGTCGGTGATGCCGGCGATGTCCCGGGCCGAGCCGTTGGGGTTGTCACGCAGGTAGCGCACGAGGACCCGCCCGTCGCCCTCGAGCCGGTCAAGCGTCGCCTCGTCGGCCACGAAGCCGCCCTCGCCGTTCTTCACCGGGATGACGATCTCCTCGTCCTGGGCGTACGCCGAGGTCCAGGCGGTGTCCGCACGCTCGACCCGCAGCCGCTGCTCGCGGCAGGCGAAGACGCGCCGGTCGTTGCGGATGAGCGCGCCGGGGAGTAGGTGGCTCTCGCACAGGATCTGGAAGCCGTTGCAGATCCCGAGCACCGGCATACCGGCCCGAGCCCGCTCGATGACCGTCGTCATCGCGGGGGCGAAACGGGCGATGGCACCGCAGCGCAGGTAGTCGCCGTAGGAGAAGCCGCCGGGGAGCACGACGGCGTCAACCGCGCGCAGGTCCGCATCTGCGTGCCACAACGACACCGGCTCGCCGCCGGCCAGCCGGACCGCGCGCGACGCATCCCGGTCGTCCAGCGACCCAGGGAAGGTGACGACGCCGATGCGCACGCGCTCAGGCCCGCGCCTGCCGGACGCGGACCCGGTAGTCCTCGATCACCGGGTTGGACAGCAACGTCTCCGCGACGTGGTCGACCTGCGCGAGCAGGTCATCGGTGAGCTCGCCGTCGACGACGAGCTCGAAGACCTTGCCCTGGCGCACCTCGGTCGCGCTGAACCCCAACCGGGCCAGCGCCGCCTGCACGGCTTGGCCCTGAGGGTCGAGGATCTCGGACTTGGGCATCACGTCGACGAGGACCACTGGCACGTCGCGAGCGTAGTTGACCCTCAGGTGTGGCGCGTCCTCGGGCGCACCAGCGTCTCCTACACTGATGGCCTCACTCCTTCGACAGAACGAGACACCATGGACTTCCTCGAGAACTTCCTCAACATCCTGCTCTGGACACTCTGGATCTTCCTGTTCGTCGCCTACCTCTTCGTGCTGTTCCGGATCATCCTGGACGTGTTCCGGGACAGCAGCCTCGGTGGCTTCGCGAAGACCGTGTGGCTGATCGCCCTGCTGTTCGTCCCGGTGCTGACGTCCCTCATCTACCTCATCGCTCGCGGCAAGGGCATGGCCGAGCGTGACGTGGAGGAGGCCGCGAAGGTCCAGGAGGCTCAGGTGGCCTACACCAAGGAGCTCATGGACAAGGCTGGTGGCGTCGGTAGCGCCGGCCCGGCTGCCGAGCTCAAGGCTGCCAAGGAGCTGCTGGACTCCGGCGCCATCTCCCAGGAGGAGTTCGACGCGCTGAAGGCCAAGGCCCTGGCCTAGGCACGCACGACCCGACGGGTCGGCGGCTCGGTCGTCTCAGACGCCCAGCCGCCGACCCGTCAGTCGTTCGTAGACCTCGAGGTAGCGCTCTCGGGTACGTGCAACGACGTGCTCGGGCAACGGCGGGGGCGGGTCGTCCGCGGCCCTGTCCCAGCCGGACTCGCTCGAGACCAGCCAGTCCCGCACGATCTGCTTGTCGAAGGACTCCGGCCGACCGCCGGGCACCCACGACTCCGCCGGCCAGAACCGCGAGGAGTCGGGCGTGAGCACCTCGTCACCGAGGACGAGCGCGCCGTCGGCATCGGGATCCCGGCCGAGCTCCAGCTTCGTGTCGGCCAGGATCACCCCCCGCTGCCCAGCCACGTCCTCGGCGCGGGCGTAGATCGCCAGGGTCAGCCGCGCCAGCTCCTGCGCCAGCTCGGCGCCGACTGTCTCGGCCACCTGCGCCAGGCTCACGTTCTCGTCGTGCTCGCCGAGCTGCGCCTTCGTCGCCGGGGTGAAGATGGGCTTCGGCAGGCGCGAGCCATCGGTGAGCCCGGCCGGGAGCGGGACCCCGCAGACCTGCCCGAAGCGGCGGTAGTCGACCAACCCCGAGCCGGTGAGGTACCCGCGCGCCACGCACTCCACCGGCACCATGTGCAGCCGACGGCACCGCACGGCCCGTCCCAGGAGGGACTCGGGCACCGCGGGGGCATCCGCGGACAGCACGTGGTTCGGTACCAGGTCCGCGAGCTGGTCGAACCACCACAACGACAGCTGGGTGAGCACGACCCCCTTGTCGGGGATGCGGGTGCTCAGCACGTGGTCGTAGGCGGAGATGCGGTCGCTCGCCACGACGAGCACGGCCCCGGGATCGTCCTCGGGCACGTAGAGGTCGCGCACCTTGCCCGAGTGCAGGTGGGTGTACCCAGGGATCACCGGTGCGTCCGGCAGCCCCGGCGCCGGCGGGTCGGAGGCAGTCATCGACCCGAACGCTATCCAGCAGGCCGTACGATGCGCCGAGCCGCCTACTCGCGCCGGCCTGGTGCACCCGTCCGAAGGAGTCCTGCCGTGCCCCGTCGAGCCATGGTCCTGCTGTCCGCCCTCGCGCTCGGAGCGGGCCTCAGTGCCTGCGCCCCTGCCGAGGAGGAGACGGCCACCCCGTCGGCCGAACCGAGCGGGTCGCCGGTCGCCGCCGACGCCTGTGCCACCGAGGACCTGGCCACGCTGGAGCCGGGCGTCCTCACCATCGCCACCGACGAGCCGGCCTTCGAGCCGTGGATGGTCGACAACGACCCGACCAACGGCGAGGGCTTCGAGAGCGCCGTGGCCTATGCCGTCGCCGAGGACCTGGGCTTCGCCGAGGACGAGGTCGAGTGGGTGCGCGTGCCGTTCAACGCGGCCATCCAGCCCGGGCCGAAGAACTTCGACTTCGACATCAACCAGTTCTCCATCACCGCCAAGCGAGCAAAGGCGGTGGACTTCTCCTCGCCGTACTACGACGTGACCCAGACGGTCGTGGCCGTGAAGGGCGAGCCGGCAGCCGCGGCGACCAGCGTGGCAGACCTGACGAACCTCACCCTGGGCGCCCAGGTCGGCACCACGTCCGCAGAGGCGATCACCGAGGTGATCGACCCGGCTGTGGAGGAGCGGATCTACAACTCGAACTCCGACGCGGTCGAGGCACTCAAGAACGGCCAGATCGACGCCCTCGTGGTCGACCTGCCCACGGCGTTCTTCGTCACCGCGGTGCAGATCCCCAAGGGCGTCATCGTCGGGCAGCTCCCGCCCTCGGGTGGTGAGCCCGAGCAGTTCGGCCTCGTCCTGGATCTCGGTTCCCCGCTCACCGAGTGCGTGAGCGCCTCCGTCGACCGCCTGCGCGAGGACGGGACGCTGGCCGAGCTCGAGAACACCTGGCTGGCCGACGTGGCCGGCGCGCCCGTGCTGGGGTGAGCTTCCCGGCGGGTCCGGGGACGACGTTCACCCCGACCGAGGTTCAGCTGGACCGGGAGGCGTTCCGTCGACGCCAACGCGTGCGATCCAGCGCATTGGCGGGGCTGAGCACGGTCCTCTTCCTCGCCGTCTGCTTCGTGGTCATCACGAGGTCGCCGGGCTGGCCGCGGGTGCAGGCGCAGTTCCTGGACCCACAGGTCGCCATCGACTCGCTCCCGGCCATCCTCAACGGCCTGCTGCTCAACCTCCGCGTGCTGGTGTTCGCTGCGGTCGCGACCCTCGCGATCGCGCTGACGCTGGCGGCGCTGCGCTCGTTGCGCGGGCCCATCTGGTTCCCGCTCCGGCTGGCCTCGACCGTCTACACCGACCTCTTCCGGGGGGTACCGCTCATCATCGTGCTGTACGTGGTGGGCTTCGGGCTGCCGGGGCTCCGGCTGGAGGGGGTACCGACCTCGCCAGCCGTGCTCGGTGCGATCGCCATCACCATCTCCTACAGCGCCTACGTGGCCGAGGTGTTCCGGGCTGGCATCGAGGCGGTGCACCCCTCCCAACGAGCGGCCGCCCGCTCGCTCGGGCTCAGCCACGGGCAGACGATGCGGCTGGTGGTGCTGCCCCAGGCGGTGCGCAAGGTCACGCCGCCGCTGCTGAACGACTTCGTCGCGATGCAGAAGGACGTCGGCCTGATCTCGGTGCTGGGCGCGGTGGACGCAGTCCGAGCCGCCCAGATCGAGGTGGCGGCGACCTTCAACTTCACGCCTTACCTCGTGGCGGGCCTGTGCTTCGTCGCGCTGGCGATCCCGTCGGCTCGGCTGGCCGACTGGGCCTCGGCCCGGGTCGCGCGGCGCGAGCAGGCCGGCGGAGTCGCCTGATGCCCCCGACGCCGCAGCCGTCCGCCGCCGGGACCGTGCTGTCCTGCCGCGGCGTGGTGAAGCGCTTCGACGACACGACCGTGCTGGCCGGCGTCGACCTCGACGTCGCCGAGCACGACGTCGTGGTGCTGATCGGGGCGAGCGGGTCCGGCAAGTCCACGCTGCTGCGGTGCGTGAACCTGCTGGAGGTGGTCGACGACGGCACCATCCACCTCGACGGCCAGGACATCACCGACCCGCGGGTGCAGCCGGACGAGGTCCGCCGCCGGATCGGCATCGTCTTCCAGGCATTCAACCTCTTCCCGCACATGTCGGTGCTCGACAACATCACGTTGGCCCCACGGGTGGTCCAGGGGGCCGGTCGGGCTGAGGCCGAGGAGAAGGCGCTGGGCCTGCTCGCCCGGGTCGGCCTGGCCGAGAAGGCCCGCGAGTTCCCCGACCGGCTCTCCGGGGGCCAGCAGCAGCGGGCGGCCATCGTGCGAGCGCTCGCCTACGACCCCCGGCTGCTGCTGCTCGACGAGGTGACGAGCGCGCTGGACCCGGAGCTGGTCGGCGAGGTGCTGACGCTGGTGCGCGAGCTCAAGGGGCAGGGCATGACGATCCTCATGGCGACGCACGAGATGGGCTTCGCCCGCGAGGTCGCCGATCGGGTGGTGTTCCTCGACGGGGGTGTGGTGCTGGAGTCCGGGCCGCCGGAGCAGGTCCTCGGCGACCCGGTCGAAGAACGGACTCGGCGGTTCTTGCGGCGCATCATCGAGGCCGGCCGGCTCTGAGTCGGTCCGCACGCGTGGTGGGATAGCCCCATGGGGCTCATCGACCGGCTGCGCCGCGACGGACCCAAGGTGCCCAAACGTCCCCGTGGCGGGGTGAAGTCGGTCCACCGCTTCGTGCCGCCGGACCCGGTCCCGGCCGGGCTCGACCCGCCGCCGTCGCCGGCCGACGTCATCACCTCGTTCGGTGTTGCCCCACCGCGTCCGCTCGTGTGGGTGGGCACCACCAGCGCCGGCGCGGACCTCTGGTCCTCACCGGTCGCCAACGGCGCCGGACTACAGCTGTGGCGGGAGATGCGAGCGATCAGCGCCCAGACAGGGCTGACCCCCGTCCTCACCGGCGATGCCGCCGTGCCGTCGAGCTGGGACCTGAGCGAGCCGGAGCCCGAGGAGGTCCCTGACGGCGAGGTGCTCCTGCTCACGGCCGCCGGACGGGCCGTCGCGGTGGAGGACGGCCTGCGGATGCGCCTCGAGCCCGGCCCCGAACCCGTGGTGGCAGCGGACGCGCCGGCCGGCTACCTGGCCCTGATCCGGCTCTCCCAGGCCTGGCAGCTCCCGGGTGCCGTCGGCTTCCGTGCGGGGCCCTGGAGCGCTGCCGAGCACACCGGGATCCTGCGCTCCTTCGCCGAACGCTTCGGCGCCGAGCCGGTCGCGCTCACCGAGGACAGCCTGGAGGTGCTGGTCTCGCGACGACCACGCACCCACGAGGACGCCTACGCCGTCGCCCGCGAGCTGTACGCCTACTGCCCGGACCTCGTCCTGCGTGGGACGCGAACGTTGTGGGGTCTGGCCACCACGGTTGCGGTGTCCCCGTCGTGGACGTTCCGCTGGGTCGCCCCGGGCTAGAGGATGGCCCCCGGCCGGTAGGCCGCCGCATCGGGGAAGGCCACAGCGAGCTCGCCGGCCCGCCGGCACACCTCGGCAACCTGGGCACCTGCGGCCCCGACGAAGCGCGTCGGGTCGCCCAGCAGCTCGTCGAGCGCGACGCGGTCCAGGCCCAGCCGTTCGTCGCCGGCGAGCCGGTCCAGCAGGTCGTTGTCCCCTGCGCCGTCGCGCAGCCGCAGAGCGGCCGCCACGGCGTGCTCCTTGATCGCCTCGTGTGCCGTCTCCCGGCCGACGCCGCGCTTCACCGCCGCCATCAGCACCGCGGTCGTGGACAGGAACGGCAGGTAGCGGTCGAGCTCGCGTGCCACCACCGCCGGGAACACCCCGAACTCCTCGAGCACGGTGAGGAAGGTCTCGAAGAGCCCGTCGATGGCGAAGAACGCATCCGGCAGCGCGACGCGACGCACGACCGAGCAGAACACGTCGCCCTCGTTCCACTGACCCCCCGCCAGCTCGGCACCCATCGAGGCATACCCGCGCAGCACGACCGCCAGCCCGTTCACGCGCTCGCAGGAGCGGGTGTTCATCTTGTGCGGCATCGCGCTCGAGCCGACCTGCCCAGCCTGGAACCCCTCGGTCACCAGCTCGTTGCCGGCCATGAGCCGGATGGTCACGGCCAGGCTGGACGGCCCCGCTGCCGCCTGCACGAGCGAGCTGAGGACGTCGGCGTCCAGCGACCGCGGGTAGACCTGCCCCACGCTGGTGAGGACGGCCGAGAACCCGAGGTGCTCGGCGACAGCGCCCTCCAGCGCCGCCAGGCGGTTCGGGTCGCCACCGAGCAGGTCCAGCATGTCCTGCGCTGTCCCGACCGGACCCTTCACGCCGCGCAACGGGTAGCGCGTCAGCAGGTCCTCCACCCGCTGCAGCGCCAGCATGGTCTCCTCCGCAGCCGAGGCGAACCGCTTGCCGAGGGTGGTGGCCTGCGCGGCGACGTTGTGCGAACGCCCAGCCAGCACCAGGTCGGCGTGCTCGGCGGCAAGCTCGGCCAGCCGGACGCACACCGTGACGAGGCGGTCGCGCACCAGCGTCAATGCGCTGCGCACCTGGAGCTGCTCGACGTTCTCGGTGAGGTCCCGCGAGGTCATGCCCTGATGGATGAGCTCGTGACCGGCCAGCGCGTTGAACTCCTCGATGCGGGCCTTCACGTCGTGCCGGGTGCGGCGCTCGCGCTCGGCGATCGAGGCCAGGTCGACCTGCTCCAGCACGCGGCGGTAGTCCTCGAGGGCCTCCTCCGGCACCGGCCGTCCGAGGGTGCGTTGCGCATCCAGGACGGCCAGCCACAGCCGTCGTTCAGCCATCACCTTGTTCGCCGGAGCCCAGAGCCGTCGCATCTGCTCGGAGGCGTACCGAGCGGCCAGCACGTTGGGGACCGCGGCCGGAGCCTGGCCGGCGGGCCGCTCCGACGTCACGCCGGGGCCTCGTCCGCAGCGCGTGCTGCCGACGCGGCGATGTCGGAGCGGTGCTGCCCGCCAGGAAGGTCGATGCGCGACAACGCCTGGTAGGCCAGGGACCGCGCCTCGGTCAACGTCTCGCCCCTCGCCGTCACCGACAGCACCCGCCCGCCGCTGGAGACGACCACCGGGCGAGCCTGGCCGGTTGCCTCGTCGGCATCCATCCGGACCGACGTGCCGGCGTGCAGCACGTCGACCCCCGGCCCGGCGTCGGCTTCGGTGATCCCGCTGATCGGCTCGCCCACGTGCGGACGCCCCGGGTAGCCGGGGGCGGCCAGCACGACGGTGAGCGCAGAGCCGGGACGCCAGCGCAGCGGCTCCTGCCCGTCCAACGAGCCAGTGGCAGCCGCGTGCAGCAGCCCGCCCAGCGGGGACTCGAGCAGGGCCAGCACGGCCTGGGTCTCCGGGTCGCCGAAGCGGGCGTTGAACTCCACGACGCGCAGGCCGCGCGAGGTGAGCGCCAGCCCCGCATAGAGCAACCCCGCGAACGGCGTCCCGCGATGGCGCATCTCGTCGATCGTGGGTTCCACGACGCGGGTCACGACGTCGGCGACGAGCCCTTCGGGTGCCCACGGCAGCGGGCTGTAGGCGCCCATGCCGCCGGTGTTCGGCCCGGTGTCGCCGTCGCCGATCCGTTTGAAGTCCTGGGCGGGCAGCAGGGGCACGACCGTCGTGCCGTCGGTGACGCAGAACAGCGACACCTCGGGGCCGTCGAGGTACTCCTCGACGAGCACCTGCTCGCACCCGGCGGCGTGGGACAGGGCCGCCTCGCGGTCCTCGGTCACCACGACACCCTTGCCGGCGGCCAGGCCGTCGTCCTTCACCACGTACGGGGGGCCGAAGGCGTCGAGGGCAGCCGCCGCCTCAGCCTGCGTCGTGCAGATGTGCGCCATCGCGGTCGGGACGCCCGCGGCCGCCATCACCGACTTGGCGAAGGCCTTGCTGCCCTCCAGCCGGGCGGCCTGCGCAGACGGGCCGAAGCAGGCGACACCGGCGGCGCGGACAGCGTCGGCCACGCCGGCGACCAGGGGCGCCTCCGGCCCGATCACGACAAGGTCGGCGTCGACCCGTCGGGCCAGCGCTGCCACCGCCGCGCCGTCACCGACGTCGACTCGGTGGACCCGGTCGGGGCCGAGGTCGGCGCTGATGCCCGCGTTGCCCGGGGCTGCGTGCACCTCGAGGACCGTCTGGTCGGCGAGCAAGGCCCGGACCAAGGCATGCTCGCGTCCGCCGGAGCCGATCACGAGGGTCCTCACAGGCGCTGGAGCCTACGCGCGTCCACCAGGGATGCCGGGGGCGCCTCCGGTGCGCTAGCCCTCCAGGTAGGGCGCCAGCTCGCCGAGGGCACCGTCGAGGGCATCGAGGCCTTCCGCGGCTTCGTCGGTGCTGATCGTGCAGGGCGGGACGACGTGCAGCCGGTGGTAGTTCGTGAACGGCAGCACGCCGCGGCGCTTCAGGCCGGCCGTCAGCACGCCCATCGCCTCGGAGGTCCCGCCGTAGGGGGCGAGCTCCTCCTTCGTCGCCGAGTTCTTCACCAGGTCCAGCGCCCAGAAGACACCCAGGCCACGCACCTCGCCGATCACCGGGTGCCGCTCGGCCAACGCCCGGAGCCCAGGTCCCAGCACCTGCTCCCCGATGCGTGCGGCGTTCTCGACGATGCCCTCCTCGCGCATGGCGGTGATCGTGGCCACCGCAGCCGCGCAGGCCAGCGGGTGACCAGAGTAGGTCAACCCGCCGGGGTACACCCGCTCGTCGAACGTCGCCGCCACCTCGTCGCTGATGATGACGCCACCGAGCGGGACGTAGCCGGAGTTCACGCCCTTGGCGAAGGTGACGAGGTCGGGCCGCACGTCGAAGTGGTCGAAGGCGAACCACGCACCGGTGCGTCCGAACCCGGCCATCACCTCGTCCAGGATGAGCAGGAGGCCGTAACGGTCGCACAGCGCACGCACGCCGGCCAGGTACCCGGGCGGCGGCACCATGATCCCGGCGGTGCCCGGCACGGTCTCCAGGATGACGGCCGCGATCGTGCCCGGCCCCTCGAAGCGGATCGTCTCCTCCAGGTGCGCCAGCGCACGCTCGGTCTCCTGCTCCTCGCTCTCGCTGAAGAAGGGGGACCGGTAGCGGAACGGGCCGAAGAAGTGCACCGTGCCGGCAGACCACGGGTCGTTGGGCCAACGCCTCGGGTCGCCGGTGAGCGTCACGGCGGTCTGGGTGCCGCCGTGGTAGGACCGGTAGCGACTCAGGACCTTGTGCTTGCCGGTGTGCAGACGCGCCATTCGCACGGCGTTCTCCACCGCCTCAGCGCCACCGTTGGTGAAGAAGACCTTGTTCATGCCTTCGGGGGCGAGCTCGGCGACGAGCCGGGCCGCCTCGTTGCGGACGTCGTTGGCGTGCTGCGGGGCGATGGTGCACAGGCGAGCCGCCTGCTCCTGGATGGCGGTGACCACCTTGGGGTGCTGGTGCCCGATGTTGGTGTTGACGAGCTGGCTGGACAGGTCCAGGTAGCGGGTGCCGTCGTAGTCCCAGACATAGCTGCCGGCCGCCGCGGCGATGGCCATCGGGGAGAGCTTGGCCTGCGCACTCCAGGAGTGGAAGACGTAGGCCCTGTCGGCAGCAAGGACGTCGCGGCCGCGCGCCGGCTCGGCCGCAGGTTGAACACCGGGGAGCAAGTCCGTCATGGGGCTGCAGAGTACGCCCGAGCGGGCGTAGCGTCGGGCGGTCACATCGACCGGCAGCCGGATCGGCCGGCCGCCCCAGAGGCCTCGAGGAGCACACCGAAATGGCAGACCTGCGCCGCCTGCGGAACTTCGTCAACGGGGAGTACGTGGACACGGTCGACGGGACGACCTCGGACCTCGTGAACCCGGACAACGGTGAGGTCTTTGCCCAGGCACCCGTCTCCTCGCCCGCCGACATCGACGCCGCCTACGCCGCCGCCGCCGAGGCCTTCCCGGGGTGGCGGGACTCGACCCCGAGCGAGCGGCAGAAGGCGTTGCTCGGCCTCGCCGACGCGATCGAGGCGCGAGCGGACGAGCTCGTCGCCGCTGAGGTCGAGAACTGCGGGAAGCCGGCGGCCCTGACCCACTCGGAGGAGATCGGCCCGATGGCCGACCAGGTTCGCTTCTTCGCCGGCGCCGCGCGGCTCCTGGAAGGCAAGGCGGCCGGGGAGTACATGGCCGGGCACACCTCGTTCGTCCGCCGCGAGCCGGTCGGCGTGGTCGGGCAGGTCGCGCCGTGGAACTACCCGATGATGATGGCGGTCTGGAAGTTCGCCCCCGCCATCGCCGCCGGCAACACCGTCGTCCTCAAGCCGAGCGACACCACCCCGGCATCGACGTTGCTGCTGGCCGAGATGGCAGCCGAGGTGCTGCCCCCGGGCGTGCTCAACGTCATCTGCGGCGACCGGGCGACGGGGGCCGCGCTGGTGTCGCACCCGACGCCGGCGATGGTGGCGATCACCGGTTCGGTACGCGCCGGGATGGCGGTGGCCGAGGCAGCGTCCAAGGACGTGAAGCGGGTGCACCTCGAGCTGGGCGGCAAGGCTCCGGTGGTGGTCTTCGACGACGCCGACATCGCGGCGGCGGCCGAGGGCATCGCGGGGGCCGGCTACTTCAACGCCGGGCAGGACTGCACCTCCTCCAACCGCGTGCTGGCCGCGCCGCGGGTGTACGACGACCTCGTGGAGGCGATCGCCGAGCAGGCACGCTCCACCGTCGCCACTGCCTCGGTCGGGGTGGGCCACGAGGACGCGCTGCTGCCGGCGGTCAACAACGCCAACCAGCTGGCGCAGGTCAGCGGGTTCATCGACCGGCTGCCCGACCACGCCCGGGTGGCCGCCGGTGGCTCGCGCGTTGGCGAGGTCGGCTTCCACTACGCGGCCACGGTCGTCTGCGACCTGCAGCAGGACGACGAGATCATCCAGAACGAGGTGTTCGGGCCGGTCGTCACCGTGCAGCGCTTCAGCGACGAGGACGAGGCCGTGGCCTGGGCGAACGGCGTGCAGTACGGGCTGGCCTCCTCGGTGTGGACGAAGGACTTCGGCCGGGCCATGCGGATGAGCAAGCGCCTGGACTTCGGGTGCGTCTGGATCAACACGCACATCCCGCTGGTGGCAGAGATGCCCCACGGTGGCTTCAAGCACTCCGGCTACGGCAAGGACCTGTCGATGTACGGCATGGAGGACTACACGCGCATCAAGCACGTGATGGCCAACCTCGACAGCTGACGCCCCCCCCCCAACCGAGAATGATCACGTCAAGTGGGCTTCTCGGGGGTTGGCGAGGTCTGCAGGCCGCACAAACCACCAGGAAACCCACTTGACGTGATCATTCCGCGGCGCGGGCGTGGGCTCAGAGGAGCGGGCGCACCTGGATGGTGGCGTCTCGTGCCTGGCCGACCCCGACGGCCGACACCGGCACCCCACTCAGCTCGGCGACCGCGTCGACGTACTCGCGGGCCGCCCGTGGCAGGGCATCAAGCCTGCGCACCCCGGAGATGTCTTCCTCCCACCCCGCCAGCTCGGTGTAGATCGGTCTCGCGTGGTGGAAGTCCGACTGGCTCACGGGGATCTCGTCGTGACGCACGCCGTCCACGTCGTAGCCGACGCAGACGGGGACCCGCTCCCACCCGGAGAGCACGTCGAGCTTGGTGAGGAACAGGTCGGTCAGGCCGTTGACGCGCGCGGCGTAGCGCAGCAGGACGACGTCGAGCCACCCGCAGCGCCGGTCTCGCCCGGTGGTGACGCCCACCTCACCACCGACCTCACGCAGCCGATGCCCGTCGGCATCGTGCAGCTCGGTGGGGAATGGCCCCGAGCCAACCCGCGTCGTGTAGGCCTTCACGATCCCGACCACCCGGTCCAGCCGGGTCGGCCCGATCCCCGCACCGGCACATGCCCCACCGGCGGTCGGGTTGGAGGAGGTGACGAACGGGTAGGTGCCGTGGTCGACGTCGAGGAAGGTCCCTTGCGAGCCCTCGAGCAGGACGGTGGCTCCCGCGTCGAGCGCCTGGTTGAGCACGAGGCTGGTATCGGCCACGAACGGCTCCAGCGCCTCGGCGTAGGGGAGGAGCTCCTCGACCACCGTCTGCGGGTCGACAGCCCGTCGGTTGTAGACCTTCACGAGCAGCTGGTTCTTGCCGGCCAGCGCCGCCTCGACCTTCTGCCGCAGGATCGAGGCGTCGAACAGGTCCTGGACCCGGATGCCGATCCGGTTCACCTTGTCGGCGTAGGTGGGGCCGATGCCCCGCCCCGTGGTCCCGATCCGGCGAGCGCCCAGGAATCGCTCGGTCACCTTGTCCAGGGCCACGTTGTAGGGGGTGATGAGGTGGGCCGAGGCGGAGACGAGCAGCCGTGAGGTGTCGATGCCCCGGGCCTGCAGGCCGGCCAGCTCCGCCATGAGCACGCCCGGGTCGATGACGACCCCGTTCCCGATCACCGGAGTGACGGTCGGGGTCAGGATGCCCGAGGGCAGCAGGTGCAGCGCGTACTTCTGCGGGCCGTCCGGTGAGTCGATGACGACGGTGTGCCCGGCGTTGTTGCCACCCTGATACCGGACGACGTAGTCGACCTGGGCGCCGAGCAGGTCGGTCGCCTTGCCCTTGCCTTCGTCGCCCCACTGGGCGCCGACGAGCACGACGGCGGGCATCGGCTCTCCCTCGACGACTCCTCGGCACACCGGACGAGCGCCCGGCCTGGGCGAACATGCGCGCGCGAGGCTACCGCAGGACGGCGAGCAGGCGTTCACCCAACGCTCGCCCGGACAGGAAAGCACCCTCCACGCGTGGTCGCGACGAGTGGGCGTCCCCGCACGAGCCGACCAGGTCCTCGCCGAGCAGGAACTCGGTGTCGTGCGTGCGCCGGGGACTGGCCAGCGTCCAGCGCTTGGCCTGCGCCCACCGGGGCTCCTCGTCGATCCCCAGCATGGCGCGGATCGCCGCGAGCACCTCGGGGATCGCTGCGTCCGGGTCGGCGAGGTGCCGACGCGCCAGCTCCGCTCCGGTGCGGGCCACGAGCACCGGGGCGCCGTCGCCGCGGCGGCGGCCGTCGTCGACGAGGAGCTCCAGCCGGGCCGAGCCATTGACGAAGACGGCGTCGAAGTCCGGCCAGCTCCGCGACGGCCATCGCGTCACCACGACGACGTCGGGGTCCCACTCCTGGCGTGTCGTCCAGGACGAGCTGATCTGCGGGCGCGCCCCGTCGGCGACGAGGTCTGCGGCCTGCGGGTCTGGCATGGCAAGGACGACGGCGTCGAACGGTTCGCCGTCCACGCGGGGGGGCCCATCACCCACCCCGGCCGACACCGACCGGACGACGTGCTCGGAGCGCAGCTCCAGCCCGCTCCCAAGGTCCTCGGCCAGCGAGCGCAGTCCCTGTGGTGCCGCCCAGCGCGTCGGACCCACGGGGGTGGAGGCCCACGCCTGCATGGCCACCTCGCCCTCGGCCACCCCGAGCACCGACGTCCACTTCCGGGCAAGTCCCCGGTGCTGCCAGTCCGCGACCACGTCGGCGAAGGCCGGAGCGCTCACAGTGCAGTAGGCCGCCCCGACGTCGACGGCGCGGCCCTCGCGGGTCCAGCGAGCCATTCGCCCGCCGAGACGGCGGCCGCGGTCGAGCACGACGACGCGCGCGCCCCCCTCCTGCAGCGTACGTGCGCAGGAGAGGCCGGAGATGCCGCCGCCGACCACGACCACCCGCGGCGGGCTCGGTCTCATGCAGCGTCCGGGGAGGAACGAAGCGCCCGGGGGACCCGGACCACGTCGCGACCCTCCAGCTGCCCGTCGGCCTCGTAGGCCTGGACCCGCACGAGTGAGCCGACGGCCTCGCGATCGACCACCGCCACCGCCATCCACGGGTCCTGCGCGAGGAACTCCCCGTCCATCCCCAGGACGACGGTCGCCGTCCGCGGGCCGCCGACCCCGACGGCCAGCAGGCCCCCACCGGGCAAGGGCACGGCCGCCGCCATGACACTCGCGTCGCCAGGCCGCGGGACACGCTCGCTCCACTCGACAGCGGGCCCGTTGAAGACGCCCACGGTCTGCACGGGCTCGCCGCCGTCGAGCCGGGCCCGCACCATGACGACCCGCCCCCAGCGAGTCTGCTTCGATCCCAGCACGGCGAGCTGTGCCTGCTCGGCGCCCAGGCTCTGGAGGAGGGCGTGGCCGACGACGACGTCGGTGGCCACCGGTGCTCGACCACCAGCGAGGGCGGGTGGCACCAGCTCCAGCGGGGTCGGGTCCGGCAGGACCTCGTAGGGGCGCACCGCCACGACCCTGGCCAACGTCCCCTCCGGTCCTAGGCGGTCGACATCGGTCACGAGCCAGGACGCGTCGTCCTCCTCGCCGGCTCGTCCGTGCGCCCAGGGTTTGCTGGAGCCGTCGGCGGACAGCGTGATCGGCTGCAGGGTTCGCGAGTAGTCCACGATGGACAGCGTCGCCGGCTCGCTTGCGGGCGAAAACAGCACCTGCATGGCTGTGGAAGTCCCTCGCAACGCTTCGAAGGGCACGCTCATGGCGAGCAGCTCCGGCGCGGCCGGGGGACCGTTCCTGCTGGTCTCCAACCTGTCCTGGCTGCTGAGCACGAAACCGCTGCCAGGCGGGTCGGTAGCGGGTTCCACCACCTGCGCCACCCGCAGCGAGCCGTCCGGGCCGATCGACTGCAGCAGGGCGACTCGCCAGTCCAACATCTCCCCCACCCAGAGCGGGAAGACCTCCCCACCCGGTCCCCCGCTCACGCCGAGGGCATCGGAGGGACGCTCCCACGCCGCGACGGCCGAAGCGACCAAGGCTCGGTCCCCGACGAGCGGCCCCCGACCGGGCCAGGGCAGCAGGCGAGCGTCCTCAGGCGCCGGGGTGGTCGGGCCGGCGTCGGCTTCGGCTGGCGGGTCCGGAGCAGGGGCGACCGGCCAGAAGGCCAATGCCACGAGTCCGACCAGGACCGCCGTGACGAGCGCGGCGACGCGGCGGGAGCGAGGTTGCGGGTCCCCCGGGGCCTGCGCCTGGATACCCGGGCTGGACGCATCGGTCTTGCGCCTGGCCGCGTCGACGTGGGCCCACCCTGCCGCGCCACGCTCGGAGGGCGTCAGGTCCGCGTCGCCGTCGAGGATCTCGACGTCGTAGGTGTCGCCCACCCCCTCAGTGTCCACCCGGAACGCCGAATCGGCACCCGTCCGGGACGTCCCGGGGGTGCCGATCCAGCGTCGGTGACGACAGTGGCGACGCTGGGCCGCCGTGAGCTACGGGTTCAGCGGCCCATCGACGTGCCCGAGGAGCCGAGCTGCTCGCAGGCCTCGCCGACGCGGGCACTCATGCCCTCCTCGGCCGACTTGCCCCACGAACGGGGGTCGTAGACCTTCTTGTTCCCCACGTTGCCGTCGACCTTGAGCACGCCGTCGTAGTTCTCGAACATGTGCGAGACGACCGGGCGGGTGAAGGCGTACTGGGTGTCGGTGTCGATGTTCATCTTCATGACGCCGTAGGAGACGGCCTCGGAGATCTCCTCCGGGGTCGAGCCTGATCCACCGTGGAAGACGAAGTTGAACACCTTGTCGCCGCTGCGGCCCAGCTGCTCGGCCGCGGCGTCGTTGCACTCCTTGAGCACCGACGGGCGGAGCTTCACGTAGCCGGGCTTGTAGACGCCGTGCACGTTGCCGAAGGTGGCCGCCACGAGGTAGTGACCGCGGTCACCGGTGACGCCGAGAGCCTCGATGACCTTCCAGGTGTCCTCGGGCGTCGTGTACAGCTTCTCGTTGATCTCCCCGACGACGCCGTCCTCCTCGCCGCCGACGACGCCGATCTCGATCTCGAGGATGATGTTGGCCTTGATGCAGTCCTCGAAGAGGCGCTGGGCGATCTCGATGTTCTCCTCCAGCGGTACCGCCGAGCCGTCCCACATGTGGCTGTTGAACAACGGCGGAAGGCCCTGGTTCTGCACGCGGTCCACGGACTCGGCCAGCAGCGGCTCCAGGTAGGAGTCCAGCTTGTCCGCCGGGCAGTGGTCGGTGTGCAGCGCGACCTGGATGTCGTAGGAGTCGGCCACCTCGTGGGCGAAGGCCGCCATGGCCTTGGCCCCGGTGACCATGTTCTTGACCGCCTGGCCGGACCAGAAGGCGGCTCCACCGGTCGAGGCCTGGATGATGCCGTCGCTGCCGGCGTCTGCGAAGCCCTTGATCGCGGCGTTCAAGGTCTGCGACGAGGTCACGTTGATCGCCGGGTAGGCGAAGCCGCCCTCCCGAGCGCGGTTGACCATCTCGACGTACGCCTCAGGAGTGGCGATGGGCATGGTGTCTCCTCCGACTGGGTCCCGGTGGGCACGACCTCGACGCGGCCGTGCCGGTGCTCGCAGTATTGCGCCCAGCGGTCGCCTCGGTCAGCCGTTTCGCAGACGTTGGCGCCGTTGTCGCCCCGTGGTCGCTCGGGTTGGCCGCGATGTTCGGATCGCCCGGTACGCCGGCACCCAGGCCGGTAGCCTCACCAGGCGGGACGGAGCACCTGTCCCCCCTGTCTTCGAGGAGGAGAAAGTGGCAGAGCGCACCGCCATCATCGGGAGCAAGGTCGGCCTTCACGCCCGCCCGGCCGCGATGTTCGTCAAGGCCGCGTCCGAGCAGCCCGTCAAGGTCATGATCAAAAAGGTCACCTCCGACGCCGCCCCGGTCGACGCCTCGAGCATCCTCGGGATCATGACGCTCGGCGCCGAGTTCGAGGACGAGGTAGTGCTCACCGCCGACGGTGACGGCGCCGACGCCGCCCTGGACGCCTTGGCTGAGCTGCTGGCGAAGGACCTCGACGCAGAGGAGTAGCCAGAACCCGATCGCGCGCCGCGGCCCCGACCCCCACTCGCCTGGGAGTCGGGGCCGCGGTCCACGACTGGGGCGGCCACCCGAAGGTGACCGCCCCAGTCGGCTGCTGGCTACGAACGAGCTCCTACCGAGCCGGCGCCCCCGGCAGGTCGAGCATCTCGCCCTTGATCGTCTCGGCCCGCGGTCCGAAGATCGCCTGCATGTTGTCCCCGACCTCGAGGACGCCTGCAGCACCGAGGGCCTTGAGCTTGCCCTTGTCGACCTTGCCCTTGTCCACCACCGAGATCCGCAGCCGCGTGATGCAGGCGTCGACGCTGGTGATGTTCTCGAACCCGCCGAAGGCCGCGAGGATCTTCTCCGCCTGCGACATCTCCGACTCGTCGGCGGCGTGGTCGGCCTTGGCCAGCGCTGCTGCCTTCTGCTCGTCGGTCAGCTGGACCTCGTGCTCGCCGTAGTCCGCGATGGCCTCCTCGTCCGGCTCACGGCCCGGTGTCCGCAGGTCCTTCCACTTGATGGCCCACGTGAACAGGAAGAAGTAGATCGGCACCATGACCAAACCGATGGCCACGGCGATCCACCAGGGTTCTCGTCCGGGAAGGATCCCGAAGAGGAAGAAGTCGATGAGCCCACCGGAGAACGTCAAGCCGATCGACACCTGGAACAGGTACATGAGCATGAACGACAGGCCTGCGATGACGGCGTGGATGCCGAACAGCCACGGGGCGATGAAGAGGAAGGTGAACTCGAGTGGCTCGGTGATCCCGGTGAGGAAGGACGTCAGCGCCGCGGAGGCCAGGATGCCAGCCGCGATCTTCTTCTGGCTGTCCTTGGCCTGGCGGTACATCGCGTAGGCCGCCGCCGGCAGCCCGAACATCATGAAGGGGAACTTGCCGGCCATGTAGCGGCCGGTCTCGTCACCGACGTTGTCCACGAACGGCGCGTCCTCGGCAAGCTGGCCGAACCACATCCGCTGGTCGCCGGTGATGATCTCACCGGCGCCGTTCGTCCACTCGCCGAACTGGAACCAGAACGGGCTGTACCAGATGTGGTGCAGTCCGAACGGGATCAGCGAGCGCTCGATGAGGCCGAAGATGAAGACGCCGATGGCGCCGAACCCCTTGATGGCGTCGGCGAACGCGTTGATGCCGTTGCCGATGGGGGGCCAGATGAAGCACAGCACCAGGCCGAGCAGCAGCGCGAACGCTGCCGTCGCGATCGGCACGAAGCGCTTGCCGGCGAAGAACCCGAGGAACGGCGGGAGCTCGATCCGGAAGTACTTGTTGTAGCAGTAGGCGGCCAGGACACCCACGATGATGCCCCCGAACACGCCTGTCTGCAGGGTCGGAATCCCCAGGATGTTGGCGAAGGCCGAAGGCTCTAGCTGCTCCCAGCCGAGCAAATCATTCGTGGCCCCGAGTTGTGTGGTGACTACTGTCTCCGTCACCGGACACGTGTCCGGCACCACCCCATCCACGCCTTGGGGCGCGCACGTCACCACGTTCTCGTTCGTGATTCCCATGAAGGTGCTGACCGACTGGTTCAGGACGAGGAAGCCGACCGTTCCCGCCAATGCAGACACCCCGGCGTCGGCGGTGAGCCCGATGGCGACCCCGATGGCGAACAGCAGCGCCAGGTTGGCGAAGACGATGTTCCCGGCGTCATTCATCGTGTCGGTCAGCAGCTTGAAGAGGCCGTCCGGCACTTCAGCGACGTCGTTGAGCTGCTTGTACATGTTCTGCGCCCCGGCACCCAAGCCGAGAAGCAGCCCAGCGGCGGGCAGGATCGCCACCGGGACCATGAGCGCCTTGCCGATGCGCTGCAGCTGTCCGAACAAGGAGATCTTGTTCGCCTTGGCATCCGCGGTCTTTGCGGACATGAATGCCTCCTCGTGCCTGGCCGTCGCTGGCCGTCCCAGCAAGGTCCTCCCGCCGCGTGGGTCACTCGACGGGTACGTGCCGCGAAACTACCGCTGCAGGTGAGGCGATGGCACGCATTTCGGCGAAGACGGCCGATAACAGCTCGGCCACGATCGGAGCACTAGGAGCAAACCGCTCCAGGGGGGCAGTACGTGGGGATGGCGACCCACGGCAGGTAGTACAGGACGATGATGATCGCCAGGCCGAACAGCAGCCCGATCCAGGCACCCCGGTAGAGGTTACGGCTGCGGGACTCGATCCGCAGCGCGTTGGTCCGCAGCACGTACACGAGCAGGCCGAACCCCACCGCCAGACCAAGCCCGAAGGCGATCATCGCCGCGGTCCGCCCGATGTCGGCCACGAGGAACAGGGCGGCGCCGCCGGTGACGGCGTACACCACGATCGCGACCATGAAGCTGATACCGGTGAACACCGACGTCATCAACGTGTCGACGGCCATCTGCTCCGGATCCGGCTCCGGGGGCCGGGCAGAGCCCTGTCCCGACGCGCGCTTCGCCATCCGTCCTCCTCACCCGCTGAGCGGCAGGGTCTCACATCGGGGCGCTCGTCCAGCCCCGGAGGCGTCCCCCGTCCGCCCGGCCGTCAGGACGTCGGCCGGCGCTCGGCCGGGCTGGCGTGCTCGGGCGGGGTGGTGATGGCGCCGCAGGAACCCTGCGGGCAAGCCCCGTCCCCCCGCGTGTGCAGGGGTCAGAGGCCAAGCTCCTCGAGCACGCCGAGCGAGGCCCGCACCGCCGAGCGGGCCGACACCGCCGTCGGAGCTGCGACTGCCACCTGCGCCAGGCGCTGGCACTCCGGCAGCGAGGTGCGGGCCAGCACGCTGGCGACCGCCGCGATGGACCGCGGCGTCATCGACAGGCTGGTGACGCCGAGGCCGACGAGCACGACAGCCAGCGCGGGGTCCGAGGCGGCCTCGCCGCACACCCCGACCGGTCGGTCACGCAGCACGCCGGCGTCAGCCGAGGCCTGCACCATCTTCAGCACCGCCGGCTGCCACGGGTCGTTCAACGCCGCGAGCTCTCCCATGAGGCGGTCGGCGGCCATCGTGTACTGACCGAGGTCGTTCGTCCCCAGGCTGGCGAACTTGGCATGCTCGAGGATGTGGTCGGCCGTCACCGCGGCCGCCGGGGTCTCGATCATGACGCCGGCCATGAGCAGGCCGTGCTTCTCGCACGCCTCCACGAAGGTCTTGGTCTCGTCGACGGTGCAGATCATCGGTGCCATCACCCAGACGTCGGCCTTCTCGGCCTCGCCCGCCCTGGCGATGGCCTCGAGCTGGCCGTCGAGGATCTCGGGAGACCGCTTGGCCGTGCGGTTGCCGCGCACCCCCAGGGCGGGGTTCTCCTCCTCCATGTTCGTGAGGAAGGGCAGCGGCTTGTCTGCGCCCGCGTCCAGGGTTCGGACCACGACCTTCTTCCCGGGGAAGCCGGCAAGCACCGCGCGGTACATCTCGACCTGCTCCTCGACCGAGGGGGCCTCCGGCCGGTCGAGGAAGCAGAACTCGGTGCGGAAGAGCCCGACACCCTCGGCCTTGGCTGCCACCGCGGCGTCGACGTCCTTCGCGTCACCCACGTTGGCCAGCAGCTGCACACGGTGCCCGTCCGAGGTGGCGCCCTCGCCGTCGAAGCTGAGCTCGACGGATCCGGCCGCCTGCACCTTGGCGATGGTCTCCGGGCTGGGGTCGATGGCGACGGTGCCGCCCGAGCCGTCGACCAGCACCGTCGTCCCCTCGGCGACCTGCAGGATGCCGCTCGTCGCCACCACGGCCGGCAGGCCGAGGGCCTTCGCCAGGATGGCGGTGTGCGAGGTGGGGCCGCCCTCCTCCGTGACCAGGGCCAGGCAGGTCTCGGGGTTCAGGGTCGCAGTGTCGGCGGGAGCCAGGTCGACGGCGGCCAGCACGAACGGCTCGCTGCGAGTGGGGACGCCCGGGGCCGGCCGCCCCTGCAGCACCGCCACGATTCGGTCGCGGACGTCCTGCACGTCGCGAGCCCGTTCGGCCATGTACCCCCCGAGCGAGGTCAACATCGCAGCCACCTCGTCGGCGGCCTCCCAGACCGCCCTGGCCGGCGGCATGCCGTCGTTCTTCGTCTTGTTCTGGGCCGAGGTCACGAGCGTGGGGTCGTTCGCCATCATGGCCGTCGCCTCCAGCAGCGACTTCGCCTCCCCGTCTGCCCGGCTCGCCCGACCCTCGAGGTCGACCTTGACCTCCTCGGCGGCCGTGGCGATGCGACCGGCTGCGCCCTCACGTTCACCGACCGCCAGCGCACCTCCCGCCTCGGGCTCCGAGACCGGGTCAGGCATCCGAACCAAGGGGCCGACCGCGCGACCGGGGCTGACCCCGACTCCGACAAGATCACTCACTGCTGGTCCCTCCTCGATCGACCGACACCGGCAACGCAGCAACACTCGCGTGCTGGCGCTGACCGTAGCGTCACCGGCTCGGATGGCGCCCCCCGTTTGGCGAACCCCCCTTGGCGAACCCCCCTTTGGCGGAGCCCCGGGTCCCGAACCGGATCCTTCGGCCTCCTGGATTCCGCGCGCGCGGAATCCAGGAGGCCGATACCGTCACCCTCAGTCCCAGCCGGTCCAACTCGAAGAGGTCACCATGGACGTTCTTGCCCCCGTTCCCGGTCGCGCGATGCCCCTCACCGAAGTCCCCGACCCGGTGTTCGCCGGCATGATGGTCGGCCCCGGTATGGCCGTGGACCCGACCCGTGGCCAGATCACCGCCGTCGCCCCGATCTCCGGGACGCTGGCCAAGCTGCACGCGCACGCCTACGTCATCGCGGGCGAGGGTGGCGCGGTTCTCGTCCACCTCGGGATCGACACGGTCCAGCTCAAGGGCGAGGGCTTCACCCTGCACGTCAGCGAGAACGACACCGTGAGCGCGGGCCAGGACATCGTCACCTGGGACGCAGCTGCAGTCGAGGCCGGCGGCAAGTCACCAGCCTGCCCCGTGGTCGCGCTCGAAGGAGCGCCGGAGGCCATCAAGGACCTCGTCGAGTCCGGCGACGTGGCTGCCGGCGACCGCGTCTTCAGCCTGGGCTGAGCCGCTCGAACCACCTAGCGCGCCAGGACCGCGTCGTCGGCCTTGCGCGCCGCGATGGCCACCGGGTCCCACAGCGGGCTGAACGGCGGCGCGTAGGACAGGTCGGCCATCGCCAGCTCGTGCGCGGTCATCTCGTTCCACAGCGCGAGCGCACACGCATCGATCCGCTTGGCCGAGCCCGGGCCGGTGCCGACGATCTGCACCCCGAGCAGGCGCCCCGTCCCATGCTCGGCCAGTACCTTGACCCAGATGGCGCTGGCCCCGGGCATGTAGCCCGCGACGGTCGTCGATCGCACGGTGGCTGCGACGTACCGGAAGCCCACGGCGTGGGCATCGCGCTCGCGCAGGCCGGTGCGGGCGATCTCCAGGTCGCAGACCTTGCTCACGGCGGTGCGCACCACCCCGGGGAAGGTCGCGTAGCCGCCGCCGAGGTTGGTCCCCAGGACGCGGCCCTGCTTGTTGGCATGCGTGCCGAGCGCGATGTGGACCCACGACTGCGACACGCGATCGAAGGACTCCACACAGTCCCCGGCCGCCCAGACATCCGTCTGGCCGTGCACCGCCATGCGCACGTCGACGCGGATCCCGCCGGAGTCGCCCACCGGCAGCCCGGCGGCCTTGGCCAGCTCGGTGTTCGGCCGAACTCCCAGGCCGAGGACGACGAGGTCGGCCTCGTGGCGCGCACCACCGGCCACGACGGCCGCCGCCCGGCCGTCCGGACCAGCCTCGATGCGCTCGACCGGCTGCCCGGTGAACACCGCGATCCCGCTGGCCTCCATCGCCGCTCGCACCATGGCGCCCATGTCGCGGTCCAGGGTGGCCATCGGCTCCGAGGCGGCGTCGACCACGGTCGTGCTCAGACCTCGCCGGAACATGGCCTCAGCCACCTCGACACCGATGTAGCCGGCACCGACGACGACGACCCGCTGGGGCGGCCGGCCCTCCTGCTCCAGGGCGGCGATGAGCGCCGCTCCGTCGTCCATGGTCTGCAGCCCGTAGACGCCCGGCAGGTCGATGCCGGGGATCGGGGGACGATTCGGGACGGCGCCGGTGGCGATGACGAGCTCGTCGTAGTCCAACCGGGTCTCGCTGCCGTCGGCGAGGTCGCGGGCGAGGACGGCCTTCGCGTCGAGGTCGATCTCGGTCGCCTCCACCCCGAGCCGGACGTCGAGGCCGTTGGCCCGGTGCTGCTCCGGCGTCCGGGCCACCAGGTCGGCGGCCTCGTCCACGTCACCGGCCACCCAGTAGGGGATGCCGCAGGCAGAGTAGGAGGTCCAGTGCCCGCGCTCGAGGACGACGACCTCGAGCTCCCGGCCTCGTCGCTCGGCCACTCGAAGGGCCTGGCTGGCCGAGCTCATGCCAGCGGCGTCACCGCCGATCACCACCACGCGTCTGGTCACGTGCTGCACCGTACGGACGCTGCGATGGTGGTGCCCGAGGAACACCAGGAGTCAGCGTCTGGACGGGTCAGGCCCGCACTGCGGGTCCGGCTCCTTCGCCGCCCGAAGCAGCCACCTGACCGAACACGTGGGCGCGAACCCAGGCGTGCATCGCGATGGCGGCCGCCGCACCCGCGTTGATCGACCGGGTGGACCCGAACTGCGCGATCGAGAGGACGTCGATACAGGCTGCGCGCGCGCCGTGGGACAGGCCCGGACCCTCCTGGCCGAGGAGCAGGACGCAGGATCGAGGCAAGGGGTAGGTCTCCAGCGGGAGGGCGCCAGGCAGGTTGTCGACGCCCAGCAGCGCCAGGCCCTCCCCCTGGGCCCAGCCCGCCAGGTCGGTGACGGTGTCGTGGTAGCGCAGGTGCTGGTAGCGATCGGTCACCATCGCCCCGCGGCGGTTCCACCGCCGTCGCCCGACGATGTGCACCTCGGCGGCGCCGAAGGCGTTCGCGGTGCGGACCACCGAGCCGATGTTGAAGTCGTGCACGAGGTTCTCGACCGCGACATGGAACGGGTGCCGCGCGCGGTCGAGGTCGGCGACGATGGCCTCACGAGTCCAGTACCGGTAGCGATCGACGACGTTGCGGCGGTCACCCGCGCGCAGCAGGTCGGCGTCGAGCCGGTCGTCCTCCGGCCAGGGCCCCTGCCACGGGCCCACCCCGACGTGCTCGTGCTCGGACACGCCCGCGACCCTAGAGGGCCGGGCGCGACCCCCTCGGCCCTTGCGTACGCTGCCCGCCATGGTGCGCCCCCTCGTCGACCTGGTCCGAGGGGTCCTCATCGGCCTGGCAGAAGTGGTCCCCGGGGTCAGCGGCGGGACGATCGCGCTCATCCTCGGCATCTACCGCGCGCTCATCGACTCCGCTGCGGCAGCCTTCCGGCTGCGCCTCCGAGAGGTCCGCTGGAGGCTGGTGATCCCGGTCCTGATCGGGATGGGCACGGCGATCATCCTCGGGGCCGCCGTCCTGGAGCCGCTGCTGGAGGAGTACCCGACCCAGACGCGGGCGGTGTTCCTCGGCCTCGTGCTCGTCGGGATCTCCGTACCCGCCCGGATGGTGCGCGCCATCGCGCCGTGGGTCGGCCGCGACCTGCTGCTGCTCCTCCCAGCCGCCGCGGTCGCCTTCGTGCTGGTCGGGCTACCGCCCGGTGAGATCAGCGACCCGAGCACGATCGTCATCCTGGCCTCGGCCGCCGTGGCCGTGTGCGCCTTGGTGCTGCCAGGGGTGTCCGGGTCGTTCCTGCTGCTCAGCCTGGGCATGTACGAGCTCACGATCGCGGCGGTGAACGACCGGGACCTCGCCTACCTGGCGACGTTCGCCCTCGGCGCCCTCATCGGGCTTGGGCTGTTCGTCCAGGTGCTGCGCTGGCTGCTTGCCGAGCACGCGCGGGTGACCCTGGTTCTCCTGACCGGCCTCATGGTCGGGTCGCTGCGAGCGCTGTGGCCATGGCAGGACGCCGACCGTGGCCTGCTGGCACCGGAGAGCCTCAGCGACCTGCTGGGCGCACTCGTGCTGGCCGGTGCCGGGGCCGGGATCGTCCTGCTCCTGCTGGCCGCCGAGCGCCGGCTGGCGCCGCTGCTGGGCGCGGACGCCGCCGAGGTGGCCACCCGGGACTAGCCCGGGTCATCCTCAGGCCAGGCCGAGGTCGCTGAGCCCGAAGGCCGCCAGGTACGGCAGACCTGCCGCCTCGACCTTCTCCCGAGCGCCGGTGTCCCGGTCCACGATGACGGCTACCGCGACGACGGCTGCGCCGGCCTCGCGCAACGCCTCGACTGCGGTGAGCACGCTGCCCCCCGTGGTGGAGGTGTCCTCCACGGCCAGCACGCGCCGACCGGCGACGTCCGGCCCTTCGACGCGCCGCTGCAACCCGTGCGCCTTGGCCTCCTTGCGTACCACGAAGGCATCCAGGCGACGAGCGCCCGCGGCCGCAGCGTGCAGCATGGCAGTGGCCACTGGGTCGGCGCCGAGCGTGAGCCCACCGACGGCGTCGAACACCAGCTGGTCGGTGAGATCCAGCATCACCCGCCCCACCAGCGGCGCGGCCTGCGCGTCGAGCGTCACCCGCCGCAGGTCGACGTAGGAGTCAGCCTCCTTGCCGGAGGACAGCACGACCCTTCCGTGGACCACGGCCTTGGTCTGGATCTGCTCGCGCAGCGCCGTCCACGCCTCGGTGTCCTGGCTCATCGGCGGCGTCCTCTCGGAGTGCGAAGCGCTTGGGGCAGGTGACGAAGAGCGCCGGCAGCCACGGCGTAGCGACGGCTGGGGACGCAGACCACCTTGCCCTTCGCCAAGGCCGCCATCGCGTCCTCGACGACCTCGTCGGCCGAGATCCATGCCGGCCCGGGGATCCCTCGGACGTCCATCTGAGCACGCTGGTGGAACTCCGAACGGAAGTACCCCGGGCACACCACGAGCACGGCAACGCCTCGTCCGGCCGTCTGCCCAGCCAGGGCCTCGCTGAAGGTGGTCACCCAGGCCTTGTGTGCGCTGTAGCTGCCACGCGGAAGCCAGCCGGCCATCGAGGACACGTTGATGATCGCCCCCCGTCCGCGCCCCTGCATGGCTCCAGCCGCCGCGTGGCTGAGGACCAGCACCGCGGTGACGAGGACGTGCAGCATCGCCTCCTCCTCGGCCACGTCGTTGGCCAGGAAGGGCTTGCCCAGGGCGAGGCCGGCGTTGTTCACGAGCAGGTCGACAGGGCGCTGCTGGTCGGCGAGGCGCCGGGCCACTCGCTGGACGTCGCTGCGGTCCGCAAGGTCGGCGGCCAGCACCTCGCAGGCTGCTCCGAAGTCGTGCTCGAGCTCGTCGGCCATCGCCTTGAGTCGTTCGGCGTTGCGCGCAACCAGGACCACGTCGTAGCCGAGCGCGGCCAGCCGCCTGGCGAAGGCCGCCCCCAGCCCCGAGCTGGCGCCGGTGACCAGTGCGGTGGTGCGGGCAGGCTCGGGTGGCTCGAGATGTCGAGCCTCGGCACGGTCGATGGCGTCCATCGCCACGGAGCCTACGCAGGCCGGCGAGCCCCGAGGTGGGGGCGGGGTTCCTAGGCTGGACCGGTGCACCCTCGCCTGCCGAGCACCCCGACCGTGTTCGCCGTCATGTCGGCGCTGGCCGCCGAGCACGACGCGATCAACCTCGGGCAGGGCTACCCGGACACCGACGGTCCTGCGGCGATGCTGCAGGCCGCCGTGGACGCCATCCTCGGTGGCCGCAACCAGTACCCCCCGGGGATCGGCATCCCCGAGCTGCGCCGAGCGGTCGCCGCCCACCAGGAGCGCCACTACGGGCTGCGGCCGGACCCGGACACCGGCACGCTCGTGACGACCGGAGCCACCGAGGCGATCACCGCGGCTGTGCTGGCCCTCACCCAGCCGGGGGACGAGATCCTCGCGCTCGAGCCGTGGTTCGACTCCTACCCGGCCGCCGCGACGCTGGCCGGATGCCGCCTCGTCGGGATCCCGCTGCAGCCGCCGGACTTCAGGCCGGACCCGGAGCGGCTGGCCGCCGCCGTCACCGCGCGGACCCGGCTGATCATCCTCAACACGCCGCACAACCCGACCGGCCTGGTGCTCACGTCGCCGGAGACCGAGGCGATCGCCCGCGTCTGCCTGGAGCGGGACCTGCTGGTGGTGGCCGACGAGGTCTACGAGCACCTCGTCTTCGACGGTCGTCGTCACCACCCGATCGCCGCGGAGCCGGGGATGTTCGAACGCACCGTCACCGTGGGCTCGGCCGGCAAGCAGTTCTCCGTGACCGGCTGGAAGGTCGGCTGGGCGAGCGGGCCGGCCGACCTCATCGCCGCCGTGCGCGCGGTCAAGCAGTACCTCACCTACGTCTCCGCCGGGCCGCTGCAGCCGGCCGTCGCCCTGGCCCTGGACACCGAGGACGCCTGGGTGGCCGAGCAGACGCGGCGCATGCAGGACCAGCGCGACCTCCTGATCAACGGCCTTCGAGGGCTCGGGCTCACCACCTTCGACTCCGCGGGCACCTCCTTCGTCGTGTCCGACGCGGCATCCTGGGGGCACCGAGACGGCATGGCCTTCAGCGAGGACCTGGTCCGCTCCGCCGGGGTTGCCACGATCGGTTGCCAGGCGTTCACTGCGGACCCGTCGCTGCCCAGCCCACTCGTGCGCTGGACGTTCGGCAAGCAAGCGAGCGTGCTGCAGGAGGCCCTGGAGCGGCTCGCGGGTTCCCGAGGTGCGGCGACCCAGGGGTTGTGAGGGCCAAGGCCCTTCCCGCTGGGCCCGGGCGGGGCCTAGCGTCGAAGGTGGGTGAAGGCCATGAGGACGCGACGAGGCGCGGCCCTGCTGGTGCTCGTGCTCGTGCTGGTGCTCGGCCTGGGGGTCGTGCTGCTCGGTCGCCAGGGATCCGACGGCGAGCCGAGCGTCGAGGTGGCAGGCCCGGATCCGGAGCAGGAAGCCCCTCCGCTGGTACGCCTGAGCGCGCGCGGCCTCGGGCCCGTCTGGCTCGGCATGCGAGGGGACGAGGCGGAGGCGACCGGGCTCCTCACGCTGCCGAATCCGGTCCCCGCCGGCCGGCGGCCCGTGCGAGCGGAGATCGATCTGCCGCATGCACGTGCCTGCTGGGACCCAGCCACCGATCGGATCACCGCCATCTGGGTCGGCCCCGGCTCGCCTGTGCGGACGACGACGAGCATCGGGACCGAGAGCACCATCACCGAGGTCAAGGCCGCCTACGCGGCGCCCGTCCGCCGGGTCGCCGGTGACCCAGGGTTCTGGTGGGTCCGGGTGGGAGGCCGGAACGCCCACGTGTTCGTCCCGACGGTTGCGCAGGGGGCGAGGACCGGAGCCGGAGCCGGGATGAGCATCGGCCTGCTCGGCCGCGCCCGCCTGACGTCGGTCCTGGCAGATCGAGTGACGGCCTGCGGGCAGCGGTGCGGGGACTCGTGCGAGCGGCCAGCCCCGGCCCCAGGCACCCTCGAGGTGCCGCCGGTGCAGCCGACTGCCCTCGACGCGGTGCGACCGGACGGGATCGGGCCACTGGTCTTCGGGATGAGCCGAGCGCAGGTCGAGGCCACAGGCGTCGCGACCGTGGTCGAGCCGACGTGGGTCGAGCCCTTCTGGCGGGTGGACTTCCAGGAGCCGGTGGGGAGCGGGTGCTACACCCCCGACACCTTCTACGGCGTGCTGGTCAAGTCCCCCGCCCCCACGAGGACACCCGAGGGGATCGGGGTGCGCAGCTCGGTCGCCGAGCTCACCGCCGCCTACGGCAACCGGCTGGAGCGCCGGAGCCGTGACGACGGACGAGGCTCCGGAGCTGTCTGGTACGTCCTGCTCGAGGACCACGGCGGGATGGCCTTCTTCCCCCAGGGCAAGGATCAGCTGATCATCCTGGCCGGACTCCGGGACTTCGTCGACGCCTCGCTGCCGAACACCGGCGTCTGCATGGACCGGTCCGAGACGCCGCCGACCTTGAGCACAGGAGGGCTGGACCCACTCAGGTGGGGGATGTCGCGCGCGGCGCTCATGGAGATCGGCGGCGTCCTGGTGAGCAGGGAGCCTCCGCCTACGTGGCACCGATGGTCGGTGGACGTCTTCGGCTACGGACGGTTGCGTGGCTGCGCGACCCCCGGGCATGGCCTGTACGAGCTGACGGTGCGATTCCCGTCCCGAGTCCGGGTGGAGCCCGGGATCACCGACGTGACGACGGTCCAGGACCTCCGCGCGATGTTCGGCGAAGGACTGGAGCGACGCCGGGACCAGGGGCATGTCTGGTACGTCGTGCTCGAGGGAACAGGTGGCTACGCGATCCTGCCGGGCGGGGACGGCACCGTGGACCTCGTGCTGGCCGGGCCTCGCGCCTACGTCGAGAGGTTCGTGGCCGCCGACGTGTCGTGCCAGTGGGGTTGAGCGCCCGGCGGGGGGATCAGTCCTCGACCAGCTCGGCGTCGACGATCTCCATCTCGTCCTCGTCGGGCCGGGGCGCCGACGACACCCCGTCGTCGTGCTCGGACCCTCCGGTGAGCACGAGTCCGGCGCGGTCCGGCGAGACGTCGACGACCACCCGGTCACCGTCCTTGACCTGGCCGCCCAGCAGTGCCCGCGCCAGCTGGTCCCCGATCGCCGACTGGATGAGCCGGCGCAGCGGACGGGCCCCGTAGACCGGGTCGTAGCCGGTGAGTGCCAGCCAGTCCTGCGCGGCCTGGGTCGCCGTCAGCGTCAGCCGCCGCTCGGCCAGGCGTCCGGCGAGCAGGTCGACCTGCAGCGCCACGATGCGCTCGAGCTCGGCGGTGCCGAGCGGGGCGAACATCACGGTCTCGTCCAGCCGGTTGAGGAACTCCGGCTTGAACGAGGAGCGCACGACGTTCATCACGGCCTCGCCCTTGGCGCGCTCGTCGAGACTGGTGTCGGCCAGGTAGGTCGAGCCGAGGTTCGAGGTGAGCACGAGGATGGTGTTGCGGAAGTCCACGGTGCGGCCTTGGCCGTCGGTGAGGCGACCGTCGTCGAGCACCTGCAGCAGCACGTCGAAGACCTCTGGGTGGGCCTTCTCCACCTCGTCGAGCAGCACCACGCTGTAGGGGCGCCGGCGCACGGCCTCGGTGAGCTGACCGCCCTCCTCGTAGCCGACGTACCCGGGTGGTGCGCCGACCAGGCGGGCCACCGAGTGCTTCTCGCCGTACTCGCTCATGTCGATGCGGACCATGGCCCGCTCGTCGTCGAACAGGAACTCCGCCAAGGCCTTGACCAGCTCGGTCTTGCCGACCCCGGTCGGGCCGAGGAAGAGGAAGGAGCCGGTGGGTCGATCGGGGTCGGAAATCCCGGCACGTGCGCGACGCACGGCATCGGAGACGGCACCGACGGCCGCCTCCTGCCCGATCACCCGCCGACCCAGCTCGTCCTCCATCCGCAGGAGCTTGGCGGTCTCGCCCTCTAGCAGCCGGCCCGCCGGGATACCCGTCCACGCCGACACCACGTCGGCCACATCGTCGGCCGTGACCTCGTCGGAGACCATCGGTGCCTGCTCGGCGTCGGTGCTGGCCGCGGCACTCGCCGAGGCCGAGGCGCTCGCCGCCTCGGCGAGCTCCTTCTCCACCGCCGGGATCTCCCCGTAGAGCAGGCGCGAGGCCAGCTCGTAGTCACCCTCGCGCTGGGCGACCTCGGCCTGCATCGCCAGCTCGTCGAGGCGTTCCTTGAGCTGCCCGACGCGGTTGAGCCCGCTCTTCTCCTGCTCCCAGCGCGCGGTCAGCGCGGTGAGTCGCTCCTGCTCGTCGGCGAGGCGGGCGCGCAACGCGGCCAGCCGCTCGCGGGAGGCCTCGTCCTCCTCGTTGGCCAGTGCCAGCTCCTCCATCCGGAGCCGGTCGACGGCGCGACGCAGCTCGTCGATCTCCACCGGGGAGGAGTCGATCTCCATCCGCAGCCGGGATGCAGCCTCGTCGACGAGGTCGATGGCCTTGTCGGGGAGCTGGCGGCCCGGGATGAACCGGTTGGACAGCGAGGCGGCGGCGACCAGCGCGGCGTCGGCGATGGCGACCTTGTGGTGCGCCTCGTAGCGGCCCTTGAGCCCACGCAGGATGGCCACGGTGTCCTCGACGCTCGGCTCACCGACGAAGACCTGCTGGAATCGACGCTCCAGCGCGGGGTCCTTCTCGATGCGCTCGCGGTACTCGTCCAAGGTGGTGGCGCCGATCATCCGCAGCTCGCCGCGGGCCAGCATCGGCTTCAGCATGTTGCCGGCGTCCATGGCACCCTCGGCGGCCCCGGCGCCGACGACGGTGTGCAGCTCGTCGATGAAGGTCACCACCTGACCCTCGGCGTCCTTGATCTCGGTGAGGACGGCCTTCAGGCGCTCCTCGAACTCGCCGCGGTACTTCGCCCCGGCCACCATCGCGGCGAGGTCCAGGGCGATGAGTCGCTTGTTGCGCAGCGACTCGGGCACGTCGCCGGCCACGATGCGCTGCGCGAGCCCTTCGACGACGGCGGTCTTGCCGACACCAGGCTCCCCGATGAGCACCGGGTTGTTCTTCGTCCGGCGAGACAGGACCTGGACGACCCGGCGGATCTCGCTGTCACGGCCGATGACGGGGTCGGTCTTGCCGTCGCGGGCCCGGGCGGTGAGGTCGATGCCGTACTTCTCCAGGGCCTGGTACTGGCCCTCCGGGTCGGGACTGGTGACCCGCGCTGAGCCCCGGATCTTGCCGAAGGCCTCGCGCAGGCGTTCCGGCGTGGCACCGGCCCGGTTGAGTGCGTCCTTGGCCGAGGACTCCACCGAGGCGAGCGCCACGAGCAGGTGCTCGGTGGAGAGGTACTCGTCGGTCAGCTGTTTGGCCAGCTCGCCGGCGTGGCTGAGCACCCGGTAGGCCGGCCCGGAGAGCCCCGGTGCCGAGACGCTGGGCCCGCTGGCCGAGGGCAGCCGGTCCACCAGCCCGGCGGCCTCGCGCGCCAGCTGGGCCGGGTCGACCCCCACCTCGGCCAGCAGCGGCTGGGTGGTGCCCTCGACCTGGCCGATCATGGCCAGCAGCAGGTGGACAGGCTCCACGTTGGGGTTGCCCGCTGCTGCAGCGGCCCGCACGGCGGTCGAGAGCGCCTCCTGGGTCTTCGTCGTGTACTGGTCGCTCATGTGCAGTCCAACGCCTCGAGAGTTGAGTCTGTTCCGCTCAAGTTTGTGCCTGGGGCATGGCGCCCGCCGGGTGTCATCGACGGGGCCGGCGTCCGGCCCGCCACAGGACCAGCGCGGTGGACTCGCTCACCATGGCCGAGCCGTCCTCGATCCGGGCCGGCAGGTAGGTCTTGCGGTAGCCGCCGGCAGCCAGCGTGGACCGCATCTCCTGCAGCGCGTCCGCGAGGGCCTGCAGCTCTTCCCGCAGCACGTCCACCTCGCTCTCCAGGGAGAGGATGCGCTTGATCCCGGCGAGGTTGATCCCCTCGTCCTGGCTCAGTCGCTGCACCTCACGCAGGCGCAGGACGTCGCGTAGGGAGTAGCGGCGCCCCCCGCCGGCAGTACGGGTTGGGCTCACCAGGCCGAGGCGGTCGTACTGGCGCAGGGTCTGGGCATGCATCCCGGCCATCTCGGCGGCGACGGAGATGACGTACACGGGTGCCTCGACCGGCACCTCGAACGCCGGACTCGTCATGGAGACCCCCTCGAACCGGCCGTGGCCGCCGCCCGCGCCCGGGCGATGAGCTCGGACCGGACGTCGGGATCGCTGTGCTCGGCGAAGGCGCTCAGGGCCTCCCGCGCCTCGGCCGGCAACCGCTGGGGTACCGCCACGTCGACCGTGACCAGCAGGTCGCCTGTCGTGCCGTCCTTGCGCTGCACCCCCTTGCCCCGCACCCGGAACGTTCGCCCGCTCGGGGTGCCGTCCGGGATCTTGAGCCGCACCGTCTGCCCGTCCAGCGTAGGGACGGTGATCTCGCCCCCGAGGGCGGCCTCTGGGAAGGTCACCGGCACCGTCACCGTGAGGTTGTCCGCCGAGCGACCGAACACCGGGTGCGCGCTGACGTGGACGGCCAGGTTGAGGTCACCCGCCGGGCCGCCGCGCTCCCCGGGCGCTCCCTTGCCCTTGAGCCGGATCCGTTGGCCATCACGGACCCCGGCGGGGATCCGGGCCTGGATCGTGCGTTGGGAGCGACCGCGTCCTGAACCCTGACAGCTGGGGCACGGGTCGTCCACGACGAGGCCCCTCCCGAAGCAGGCGCGGCAGGGCTCGGCGATGCCGAACTGCCCGGCGCTGCGGGAGACGTGTCCCGTGCCCTCGCAGTCCGGGCAGACGCGCGGCACGGTGCCGGCCTTGGCGCCGGTGCCCCGGCAGTCTGCGCACGGGGCGGCGCTGGCCAGTCGAAGCGGCACCGTGACCCCACTGACGGCCTCGGTGAAGTCGAGCGTCACCTCGGACTCGATGTCGGCCCCGCGCCGAGGGCCGGTGCCCCGGGTACGCGTCCGGCCGCCGCCCCCGAACACCGTGCCGAAGAGGTCCCCCAGCCCACCGCCCCCACCGGCCTGGCCGAACAGGTCGCCCATGTCGAAGGTGGCACCGCCCGGGGCATGACCGCCCGCGCCGCCGGCTCCGAACGGGTTGCGGCCACCGGCGAACGTGCTCCGGGTCTCGTCGTACTTGCGCCGTTCCTCCGGGTCGGACAGGACGTCGTAGGCCTCGGAGACCTCCTTGAAGCGGTCCTCGGCAGCCTTGTTGTCCTTGTTCCGGTCCGGGTGCAGCTCACGGGCGAGCTTGCGGTACGCCTTCTTGATCTCGGTGGCGTCCGCCGTCTTGGGCACGCCGAGCGCGGCGTAGTAGTCCTTCTCAAGCCACTCCTGCATCCCCACTCGGCGTCACCTCCTCGTCTCGCTCGATCCTGCTGCGGCCGCTCAGGCCGGCGGCTCGGACACGGCCACCCTGGCTGGGCGCAGCACCCGCTCGCCCAGCCGGTAGCCCGGGAAGAGCACCTGCGCGCAGGTGGCCTCCGTGACCGACTCGTCGTAGGCGTGCATGAGTGCCTCGTGCACCGACGGGTCGAAGGGCTCACCCTCCTGGCCGTAGCGCTCGAGCCCGAGCTTGGCGACCGTGGCCTCCAACGCCTCCGCGACGGTGCGGAACGCGCCCTCCAGGTCACCGTGGTCCCGCGCTCGACCGATGTCGTCGAGGACTGGCAGCAGCTGCTGCAGGACCCCGGCGACGGCGACCTCACGCGCCACGTCCCGGTCGCGGTCGACCCGCTTGCGGTAGTTGACGTACTCGGCCTGAAGCCGACGCAGGTCGTTTACCAGCACCGACTCCTTGTCGCGGGTCTCGTCCAGCTCGGCCTGCAGGGCTTGGGCCCGGCCGACGTCATCGGCGAGCTCGCGCTCCAGGGCCGCACCCTCGGCCTTGGTCGCCGCGGCCGGGTCGGCGGGCGCCCCGGCCCCGGCGTCGCGAAGCTCACCGGTGAGCGGGTCGAGACGGCGCTTGTCGCGCACGACCGGTGGCTCGCGCGGCTCCTCGGCCTCGCCCCAGGCCGACATCACGTGGCCTGCTCGCCCGGCTCGTCCACGATCTCCGCGTCGACGACGTCCTCGTCCTGGCCGGCCCCGGCGTCAGCGGTTCCGCCGCCTGCCGCGCCAGGGTCGAACCCCGCCCCGGCGAAGTCCGCGCCCTCACCGGCAGCCGCGGCACCGGCCGCATACATGGCGGTGCCCAGTCCCTGGAACGCAGTGCTCAACCGCTCGCTGGTGGACTTGATGGCGTCGTGGTCGGCCCCCTCCAGCGACTGCTTCGTGTCCGCCAGCGCAGCGTCGACGTCGGCCTTGGCCTCGGCCGGGACGTTCTCCAGCGCCTCGGTGTTGTCGGCGAGGAACTTCTCCGTCTGGTAGACGAGCGACTCGGCCTGGTTGCGAACCTCGACCTCCTCACGACGCTTGCGGTCCTCCTCGGCGTGGGCCTCGGCGTCGCGCATCATCCGGTCGATGTCGTCCTTCGGCAGCGCAGAGCCGCCGGTGATCGTCATCGACTGCTCCTTGCCGGTGCCTCGGTCCTTCGCCGAGACGTGCACGATGCCGTTCGCGTCGATGTCGAAGGTGACCTCGATCTGCGGGATGCCCCGCGGCGCTGGTGCGATCCCGGTGAGGTCGAAGTTCCCGAGTGACTTGTTGTTCCGGGCCATCTCCCGCTCGCCCTGGTACACCTGGATCTGCACGGACGGCTGGTTGTCGTCGGCGGTGGTGAACACCTCCGAACGCTTGGTCGGGATCGTCGTGTTTCGCTCGATGATCTTCGTCATGATGCCGCCCTTGGTCTCGATGCCGAGCGACAGCGGCGTCACGTCGAGGAGCAGGACGTCCTTGACCTCGCCCTTGAGTACCCCTGCCTGCAGGGACGCGCCGACGGCCACGACCTCGTCCGGGTTGACGCCCTTGTTCGGCTCCTTGCCGCCGGTGAGGTCACGTACCACGTCGACCACGGCCGGCATCCGGGTGGAACCACCCACGAGCACGACGTGGTCGATCGTGGCGACGTCGACCCCGGCGTCCTTGATGACCTGCCGGAACGGCTGCTTGGTCCGGTCCAGCAGCTCCTGGGTCATGGACTGGAACTGGGCCCTGGTGAGCGTCTGGTCGACGTGGATGGGGTTCTTGTCCGCGTCCTGAGCGATGTAGGGCAGGGAGATCGACGTCTGGGTGGCGCTGGAGAGCTCGATCTTGGCGCGCTCGGCGGCCTCACGGACCCGCTGCATCGCGATCTTGTCCTTGGCCAGGTCCACGCCCTGCGTCTTGCGGATGGAGTCGACGAGCCAGTCGACCACGCGGTCGTCCCAGTCGTCACCACCGAGGTGGTTGTCGCCGGAGGTCGCCTTGACCTCGACGACGCCGTCGCCGATTTCGAGCAGGGAGACGTCGAAGGTGCCCCCACCGAGGTCGAAGACGAGGATGGTCTGCTCGGCCGCCCCCTTGTCCAGCCCGTAGGCCAGCGCGGCCGCGGTCGGCTCGTTGATGATGCGCGAGACGTTGAGCCCGGCGATCTCCCCAGCCTCCTTGGTGGCCTGGCGCTGGGCGTCGCTGAAGTAGGCCGGCACGGTGATGACCGCGTCGGTGATGGTCTCGCCGAGGTACGCCTCGGCGTCTCGCTTGAGCTTCTGCAGGACGCGAGCCGAGATCTCCTGAGGCGTGTAGCCCTTGCCGTCGATCTCGACGGACCAGTCAGTACCCATGTGGCGCTTGACCGAGCGGATGGTGCGGTCGACGTTCGTGACGGCCTGGCGCTTGGCGACCTCACCGACCAGGACCTCGCCGTTCTTGGCGAAGGCGACGATCGACGGGGTGGTGCGGGCGCCCTCGGCGTTCGCGATGACGGTGGGTTCCCCACCCTCGAGGACGGCCACGACGGAGTTCGTGGTGCCGAGGTCGATACCGACGGCTCGGGACATACTGGGATTCCTCTCTCTGCCGGAATGACCAGGTCAGGATCGACCTGATCGGCTTCATGTTCAATGAGTTGAGTCTGCTTGGCTCAACACTACGCCAGCCATCGCCATTCCCGCGCCCGCCGGTGGGCGGTCGACCTCCAGGACCCCGCACACGGCCCCGGCGATCAAGCAGGCCCGGGTTCAGTCGCGCGGCGAGCCACTCGATGACCTCGGCCAGCTCGGCCTGCTACGGCTCCAGCGGCACGGGGGAAGGCTCCACGTGCCAGATCCGGTCCAGGTAGTCCTGGATCGATCGGTCGGAGGAGAAGAAGCCCGTCCGGGCGACGTTGAGGATGGCCGAGCGGGTCCAGGCCTCCTCGTCGGCGTAGGCGGCCTCGACCCGGTCCTGAGCATCGAGGTAGGCGGCGAAGTCGGCCAGGACGAGGAATCGGTCCTCGTTGAGCAGGGAGTCCACCACCGGACCGAACGCCGAGTGGTCCCCGGCGGAGTACTCCCCGCCGGCGACCGCGCCGAGCGCCGTACGCAGACGCGAGTCCTGCTCGTAGTACTGCCACGGCTGGTACCCCCTGGCCTGTTCCGCGGCGACCTCCTGCTCGGTGAGGCCGAAGAGGAAGAAGTGCTCCGGCCCGACGAGCTCGCGGATCTCCACGTTCGCCCCGTCCAGGGTCCCCACCGTCAGGGCCCCGTTGAGCGCGAACTTCATGTTGCCCGTCCCCGAGGCCTCCTTGCCGGCCAACGAGATCTGCTCGGACAGGTCAGCGGCCGGGATGAGCGTCTCGGCGAGCGTGACGTTGTAGTTGGCCGGGAACAGGACGCGCAGACGACCCTCGGTGACGGGGTCGTGGTTGACGACATCGGCCACGGCGTTGATGAGGGCGATGGTGTCCTTGGCCATCCGGTACCCCGGGGCAGCCTTCGCCCCGAAGACCACGGTGCGTGGCACGAGGTCGCCGGCGCGGCGCTCGCCGGCCAGCAGCTGCTGGTGCAGCGTCACCACGTGCAGGATCTTCAACGTCTGGCGCTTGTACTCGTGCAGCCGCTTGACCATGACGTCGAGCATCGTGCCCGAGTCCAGCTCGAGGGAGTCGCGCTCGCGCAGCACTCGCTGCAGGCGGTCCTTGTTCGCGGCCTTCACGGCCCGGAAGTCGGCACGGAACTGCTCGTCCTCGGCGTAGGGCTCCAGCTCACGCAGCCGGTCCAGGTTGGCCAGCCAGCCCTTGCCGATCCGGCTCGTGATGAGGGCCGCCAGCCCCGGGTTGGCCAGCTTGATGAAGCGCCGCGGGGTGACGCCATTGGTCACGTTGGTGAACTTCTCCGGGTCGTGCCGGGCGAAGTCAGCGAGCACGTTCTGGCGAAGCAGCTGACTGTGCAGCTCGGCGACCCCGTTCACCTTCGTGGCTGCCACCGTGGCCAGGTGCGCCATCCGGACGGCTCGCTCCGGGTGCTCCTGGATGATCGACATCCGCCGGATCTGCAGCTCGTCCACGCCGTCGGTGCGGAGCGAGGTGAGGAAGCGGGCGTTGATCTCGTAGATGATCTCCATGTGCCGCGGCAGCAGCCGCTGCAGCAGCTCCACCGACCAGACCTCCAGGGCCTCGGGGAGCAGGGTGTGGCAGGTGTAGGCGAAGCAGGCCCGCGTGACCTCCCAGGCCTCCTCGTAGGTCAGCCCGCGCTCGTCCATCAGCAGGCGCATGAGCTCGGGCACGGCGATGACCGGGTGGGTGTCGTTGAGCTGGAAGATCACCCGATCGGCAAGCTCGCGCAGGTCGAACGTGCCGGGCAGGACGTTGTCGATGAAGTCGCGGATCGAGCAGGCCACGAAGAAGTACTGCTGCTGCAGGCGCAGCTCCTTGCCCTGCGGCGTGGAGTCCTCCGGGTAGAGCACCTTGGAGATGTTCTCCGCAGCCGTCTGCGCCCGGACGGCGGCGGTGTAGTCCCCGGCGTTGAAGATCGCCAGGTCGAAGGCGTTGGTGGCGCGAGAGCTCCACAGCCGAAGCGTGTTGACCGTCCCCGTGTCGTAGCCAGGCACCATGATGTTGTACGGGATTCCCGACACCCTCGTCTCCGGGAACCAGCGGTGGCGGGTGACGCCGGCATCGTCGACGTACTCCTCGGTACGGCCACCGAAACCCACCTGGACCGCCATCTCCGGGTGCGGGAACTCCCACGGGTAGCCCTGCTCCAGCCAGGTGTCGGGCCGCTCGACCTGGCGGCCGTCGACGAAGGTCTGCCGGAAGATGCCGTACTCGTAGCGGATGCCGTAGCCCACGGCCGGGATGTCCTTGCCGGCCAGGGAGTCCATGAAGCAGGCGGCCAGGCGCCCGAGGCCACCGTTGCCCAGCCCCGGCTCGATCTCCTCCTCCCGCAGCGTGTCCAGGTCGAGCCCGAGGGAGGTCAGTGCGGCCCGAGCACTCGGCACGAGGCCGGTGGCGAGCATGGCGTTGTCCAGCTGGCGGCCCAGCAGGTACTCGGCGGAGAGGTAGGCGACCACCTTGGTGCCGCGGGCCATCTGGGTCTGCACCGAGTCGATCCAGCGCGCCATGAGCGCGCGCCGCACCGTCTTGGCCAGCGCGAAGTAGAGGTCGTTGGGAGTGGCGCGGGCAAGGTCGACGCCCTGGCCGAAGCGCAGCTCTTGGAGGAATGCCTGGGCGAACTCGTCCGGGTCGGTCAGGCGACGACCCAGGTGGTTCATGATCTCGGTCACGGGCGAAGAACGTAGTGGGCCGTCGGCGAGTCCACACCTCGGCCGAGGAAGAGCCCGGCGGGCCCGCGGCTGGACTCGCCGACGGTCGACGTCGCGACCTACGCTGACGTCTGTGCTGCGACAGATGCGCGACCAGACCGGCGGACCACGGGTCCGCTACCGCCTCGTCGCGCTGCTGCTCGTCCTCGGCCTGGTCCTGGCCGCGGCGCCGGTCGTCATCTCGCTGGTGGGGTCGCTGCTCGGCGACCTGCGCGGCTGACCTCCGAGGTGCTCCTCGGCAATGATCACGTCAAGTGGGTGAGTCGAGCGTTGGCGAGGCCCGCAGTCCGCACAAACCCCGCACTCGCCTCGTCACGGCAGCGCTAGCCTCACCCAGCCAGTGGCGCGGGGACCGTGCCCCAGGGCCAACCGGGCGCCAAGAGACCGGCGCCGACCCACGGTCGACGGTCTCGGAGAGGGCGGTGCGCATGTCCTCGGCGGGTTCGGCACCGGTGGTGGAGCCCGCGGCCGGGGGTCCTTCCGTGCCAAAGCTCGTGATCCATGCCGGGGTGCCCAAGGCCGCCACCAGCTACGTGCAGTCGGTGCTCTTCGCGAACCAGCAGGCCCTTCGGGAGGCGGGCGTCCTCGTCCCCGGCACGAGCAGGCGCGAGCACGCCCGGATTCGAGCCGCGATACGCGCCGGCCCGGGACACGAGGGCTATGAGCGGTGGACGACCCTGGTGCAGCTGGTGCATGCATCGCCGGTGCCCGTCCTGCTGAGCAACGAGTGGTTCACCCGGCTGACGCGCGCACACTGGCGTGCGCTGACCGAAAGCGCCCAAGGAGTCGAGCTCCACCTGGTCTTCACCGCCCGCGATTTGGTACGCCAGGCCAGCGCCGCCTGGCAGGAGCAGGCCAAGCTCGGCGTCGCCCAGCCGCTCGACGCCTTCGTCGAGGCGCTGGAGGACGGTGGCAACCGTCGATGGAAGTGGGCGGCTCTGGACGTCTCCACCGCCCTGAGCCGCCTGGACGGGATCGTCCCTGCAGACCAGGTGAGCGTGGTGACCGTCCCACCGCCCGGCGCGGCACCCACGCTGCTCTGGCAACGCTTCGAGGCTGCCGCCGGCATCCCGTCGGGTCACTGTGACACCACGTCGGCGTTCTCCCGGTCCTCGGTCGGGGTCGTGGCCGCGAAGCTGCTGCAGGTGGCCGGACCGGCACTGCGATCCGCAGTGAACGCCGAGGAGCACGAGCAGGCCGCCTACACCTGGATCCAGGAGTACCTGGCCCACACCCTCATCGCCGGCGGGCATCCCGAGCCGATCGCGCTGCGGACTGCAGACGCCGTGGCCATCGCCGAACGCTCAGCGCGCATGGCCCGGCGCCTGGAGGCCGGCGGCTACCGGATCGTCGGCAGCCTCTCCGACCTGACGAGCACCACCGACCAACAGCCGGGCCGCCATCCGGACGAGGTCACCACGCGCGAGCTGCTGGACGCCTCCATCGCGCTGAACGCCGCCCTGCTGCAGCGGGCTTCCCAGCAAGCGCCGATCGACCGGTAGGGCGAACCGGGCGCCCCTGACTCGGCAGCGTCGGGAGTCTCACACCGATCCGATGACCTGTCCTCGGGGCCACCCCGCATACCCTTGAGGGGCGGGAAGTCTGACCCCAGCCACTGAGGAGGTGCCGCGTGCAGGCCGTCGCGGTCACCCTGTCCCTGCTCATCACGCTCGTCGGCGTCGCGCTCATCGCCCGCGCCGCCGCGCACATCGTCTCCGTGATCCGGCTCGGGCAGCCCGACCACCAGCGGACGAATGCCAAAGGCGCGCGAACGCTGACGCTGGCCAAAGAGGTGGGCGCGCACACCCGGATGCTGCAGGTCAGCCATGTGGGCGCCGCGCACTGGTTCGTCCTGGTGGGCTTCACCTTCCTGTTCTTCACCCTGCTGACCGCCTACGGACAGCTCTTCGACCCGGAGTTCCGCCTGCCGATCATCGGCGGCTGGACGCCGTACGAGTTCCTCACCGAGCTCATCGCGCTGGCCACGCTGCTCGGCATCGCGCTGCTCGTGGTGGTCCGGCTGCGGAACCGCCCCAGCGTCAAGGGCCGCAGCAGCCGCTTCTACCGCTCGACCATGTGGCAGGGCTACTACGTCGAGTGGACCATCGTCATCGTCGCCGTGGCCATCCTCACCCTGCGCGGGCTGGAGGGTGCGCTGCTCGGCGAGGAGACCTGGTCGCCGGCCTTCGCGTTCTCCTTCCCGCTCGTCCAGGCCTTCTCCGGCCTGTCCGTCGAGTCGCTGGAAGCCGCGGTCCTCGTGGTGGCGACCATCAAGATCATCGTGTCGATGCTGTGGTTCGTGGTGGTCTCGCTGAACACCACGATGGGCGTCGCCTGGCACCGGTTCACCGCCTGGTTCAACATCTTCTTCAAGCGCCACGCCGACGGCGCCACCTCCTTGGGAGCCCTGCAGCCAATCCACGTCCATGGCCAGGAGCTGGACTTCGAGGACCTCGACGAGCTGGGCGAGGACGACGCGCTCGGCGTCGGCAAGGTGCAGGACTTCACCTGGAAGAACCTGCTCGACTTCACCACGTGCACCGAGTGCGGCCGCTGCCAGTCGCAGTGCCCAGCCTGGAACACGGACAAGCCACTGAGCCCCAAGCTGGTCATCACCGCACTGCGTGACGCCACCCACGCGCAGGCGCCGTACCTGCTGGCGGAGAAGAAGCCGGCCTACCTGGCCGCCGCCGTGCCAGGGGAAGCGCTCAAGCCGGTGCCGGTCGACATCGAGTCCTTCGACGAAGCCGTGCGCGCGGCCCACGAACGCCCGCTGATCGGCAAGGCCGAGGACGGGTACAACGGCAGTGGCGGCGTCATCGACCCAGACGTGCTGTGGTCCTGCACCACCTGCGGCGCCTGCGTCCAGCAGTGCCCGGTCGACATCGAGCACGTGGACCACATCGTCGACATGCGTCGGTACCAGGTCCTCATGGAGACCGCCTACCCCACCGAGCTCAACGGCCTCTACAAGAACCTCGAGAAGGCCGGCAACCCCTGGGGGGTCAACGCCAGCAAGCGGATGGACTGGGCGAGCAAGCTCGACTTCCCGGTGAAGCAGGTCGGCGTCGATGTGGAGGACCTCTCCGAGGTCGACTACTTGTTCTGGGTGGGCTGCGCCGGCGCGTTCGAGGACCGTGCGAAGAAGACGACGCAAGCAGTGGCCGAGCTGCTCGACACCGCGGGCGTCTCCTTCGCGGTCCTCGGCGACGGCGAGACCTGCACCGGGGACGCGGCCCGCCGCTCCGGGCACGAGTTCCTCTTCCAGCAGCTGGCGATGCAGAACGCCGAGGTGCTGCGCGAGACGAAAGCCCACAAAGTCGTCGTCACCTGCGCGCACTGCTTCAACACCCTGCACAACGAGTACTCGCAGGTCGGGGTGAGGCTCGACGTGGTGCACCACACGCAGCTGCTGAACGCACTCGTGCGAGAGGGACGACTCACCCCGGTGGCCCCCACCCAGGGCACGGTCGCCGAGCGCCAGGTGACGTACCACGACCCCTGCTACCTCGGTCGACACAACCAGGTCTACGCGCCACCGCGCGAGCTCATCGGTGCGACCGGCATGTCGCTGACCGAGATGCCACGCAACAGCGAGCGCTCCTTCTGCTGCGGCGCGGGCGGTGCCCGGATGTGGATGGAGGAGCGGCTGGGAACCCGGATCAACGGCAACCGGACGGAGGAGGCGCTGGAGACCGGCGCCACCACCGTCGCGGTCGGGTGCCCCTTCTGCCGGGTGATGCTCTCCGACGGCCTCGCTGCCGCCCAGCACGACGGGCGCGGGGAAGCGGTTGTCGTGGCCGACGTGGCCCAGCTGCTGCTGGCGGCCGTGCACCGCGGGCAGGGGATCGCCGACGACGGGCCGAAGCCCGGTGAGGACAGTGCCGAGGAACCGGCGCCGGTCGGCTGAGACCCATGGGCAACCGCGACAACGACGTGCTCGCCGAGGTCCGTATGGAGGACGGGCGACTCGTCGTCGATGCCGAGGGGCCCGATGGCCGGCGAGCCGCTGCCGCCACGGTTCGGCCCCGCCTCAAGCATGAGCGTGAGGCCGCCGTGCTTGCCGACGCGACCCGCGTGGAGGCGTCGGCCGACGGGGGCGTGCGCGTCGAGGTCCCGCCGTGGACCGGTCGGCGCATCCCGCAGGTCGAGGTGCAGCTGCAGGTACCTGCGGGTAGCCGCCTGCTCGCCGAGACCGGTCACGCCGACACGCTGTGCCGAGGGTCGTTGGGGGAGGTCGACGTGGCCGCCTCGTCCGGGTCCGTCCATGTCGACCATGCAGCGCGCGCGTCGGTGCGCACCGCGTCCGGCCCGGTGACCCTGTTCCGCGTCGACGGCCCGCTCAGCCTGCAGACCGAGCGAGGGACGGCCATCGTTCGCGACACCCACGGCGCCGCCGACCTCGTGACTGGCTCCGGCGAGCTGCACCTCTGGCACGCCCACGCCGGTGTGCAGGCACGATCGACCACCGGGAACATCCGCATCGGCGTCCCCACCGGCCTGGCGGTCCGGATCGAGGCCAGCACGCGTACCGGGCGCCTCGACGTGCGGGTACCCAGCACGGCTGGCGCCGACACCCTCATCGAGATCACCACCCTGTCGGGTGACATCACCGTCGAGCACGCCTGAGGCAGCCCCTCCCGTCGATACGGATGGATCACTGCTGCCAGCGCGACAGCAGACCGCCCGTATCCGGGGTGGTGGCTCCCCCGCGCCGGACTACACGTCGGAGCGGTGGAAGCTGAGGTGGCTGCGGCTCGGCGTCGGCCCGCGCTGCCCCTGGTAGCGAGAGCCGTAGCGTTGCGAGCCGTAGGGGTGCTCGGCGGGGCTGGACAGCCGGAAGAAGCAGAGCTGGCCGATCTTCATACCCGGCCACAGGGTGATGGGCAGCGTCGCCACGTTGGAGAGCTCCAGCGTCACGTGGCCGGAGAAGCCCGGGTCGATGAAACCGGCGGTGGAGTGCGTGAGCAGGCCCAGCCGACCCAGCGACGACTTGCCCTCCAGCCGAGCGGCGAGGTCGTCGGGCAGGGTGATGACCTCGTAGGTCGAGGCAAGCACGAACTCGCCAGGGTGCAGCACGAACGGTTCGCCCGCCGCCGTCTCCACCAGCCGGGTGAGGTCCGGCTGGTCCACAGCCGGGTCGATGTGCGGGTAGCGGTGGTTCTCGAAGACACGGAAGTACTTGTCCAGGCGCACGTCCACGCTGGACGGCTGCACCATGTCGGCCTCGAATGGCTCGAGCACCACCCGGGCAGCGTCGATCTCGGCTCGGATGTCTCGGTCGGACAGCAGCACGCCCGCAGGGTAGTCGTCCACGACCTGTAGGGCCGGAGGCCCTGCCGAGCGATGGGTGAGTGCGGCACGATGAGGCACCATGCGGGTTGCCCTCTTCGTCACGTGCGTCAACGACGCCATGTTCCCCGACACCGGGAAGGCGGCAGTGGCCATCCTGGACCGGCTCGGGGTCCCGGTCGAGTTCCCCCGGGCGCAGACGTGCTGCGGGCAGCCGCACTTCAACTCCGGCTACCAGCAGGAGACCATCCCGCTGGTCCGGCGCTTCACCGAGACGTTCGCCGAGTTCGACTACGTCGTGAGCCCCTCGGCCTCCTGCGTCAGCATGGTCCACGAGTACCACGAACGGGTCGCCGAGGTGGCCGAGGACGACGCGCTCGGCCGTGAGGTGGCCACGCTGCGCCCGCGCGTGCTCGAGCTGAGCCAGTTCATCGTCGACGTCCTGGGCGTGGACGACGTCGGGTCCCACTTCGCGCACACCGTCACCTACCACCCGGCCTGCCACGGCCTGCGGATGGTCCACCTGGGTGACCGCTACCAGCGCCTGCTGGCCAGCACCGGCGGCCTGGAGCTCCTCGACCTGCCCCGAGCCGAGGAGTGCTGCGGCTTCGGTGGCACCTTCGCGGTGAAGAACGCCGACGTCTCCTCGGCGATGGTGCAGGCGAAGGCGGAGGCGGTGCTGGGGACCGGGGCCGAGGTGATGACGACGACGGACAACTCGTGCCTGCTCAACATCGCCGGAGCCCTGAGCCGCCGCGCCGACCCACCTCGGTGGATGCACGTCGCGGAGATCCTGGCCTGCACCCAGGCCACCGGAGAGCAGTGGCGCGAACGACGGCTCCCCGTGGGCACGGCCCGATGAGCGCGTTGCAGAAGACCCCGGTCCCTGGGCAGACCGGCCCGGTGCGCTGGCCCGGCGCCGAACCCTTCCCGAAGGCCGCCAAGCGTCAGCTGGCCAAGGACGCCCAACGCGCCACGCTGGACCGGGTGACCCATCAGATCCGGGCCAAACGGGGCTCGGTGGTGCAGGAGCGCCAGGACTGGGAGGCCCTTCGGCGCGCCGGAGAGCAGATCAAGAACCGCACCTTGCGCCACCTCGACACCTACCTCGAGCAGGCGGAGGCCGCGCTGACGGCCCGAGGTGTCACCGTGCACTGGGCCCAGGACGCTGCCGAGGCCTGCCGCATCGTGCACGGGCTGCTGGTCGAGACCGGCCAGACGGAGATCCTGAAGATCAAGTCGATGGTGACGGCCGAGATCGGCCTCAACGAGTACCTCGCCGAGCAGGGCATCACCGCGCTGGAGTCCGACCTGGCCGAGCTCATCGTCCAGATGGGTGAGGACCTCCCGAGCCACATCGTGGTGCCGGCCATCCACCGCAACCGCTCGGAGATCCGCAACCTCTTCCTCAACCGGATGCCCGGGACACCGAGCGACCTCAGCGACGACCCGGCCGAGCTCGCCGCCCAGGCACGCCGCCACCTGCGTGAGCGGTTCCTGCGGATGAAGGTCGCCATCTCGGGCGGGAACTTCCTCGTCGCCGAGACGGGCACGTGGAGCATCGTGGAGTCCGAGGGCAACGGGCGGATGTGCCTGACCCTGCCGGACACGCTCATCTCCGTCATCGGCATCGAGAAGCTGGTGCCGACGTGGTCAGACCTCGAGGTGTTCCTCCAGCTGCTGCCTCGCTCGAGCACCGGTGAGCGGATGAACCCCTATACCTCGCTGTGGACGGGCGTGACGCCGGGCGACGGACCCAGCACCCAGCACGTCGTGCTGCTCGACAACGGCCGCACGAAGGCGCTCGCCGACACCATCGGGCGCCAGGCGCTCCGCTGCATCCGCTGCTCGGCCTGCCTGAACGTGTGCCCCGTCTACGAACGCACCGGCGGGCACGCCTACTCCTCGGTCTACCCGGGCCCGATCGGCGCGATCCTCACCCCCCAGCTGCGCGGCATGGACGATCGCACGGACCGCTCGCTCCCGTTCGCGTCGTCGCTGTGCGGCGCCTGCTACGAGGTCTGCCCGGTCCGCATCAACATCCCCGAGGTGCTCACGCACCTGCGCGCCAAGGCGGTGGAAGCCGATCGCAAGAGCCACCACCACCCCTTCGAGCGCGCGTCGTTCCAGGCGATCACTGCCGGCTTCGACAATGTGCCGCTCTACGAGGCCGGGTTGCGCCTCGGCCTCCCGGTCGGACACGCGCTGGCCGGTGCCGACGGCTTCGGTCGGCTGCCACTCATCGGCGCGAAGTGGACCCAGTCGCGCAACCTGCTGCCACCACCCAAGGAGTCCTTCCGGCACTGGTGGTCACGCAACCAGACACCCGACGAGGCGTCCCCGGACTCGCAGGGAGCCCCGTCGTGAACGCCCGTGAGGCCATCCTCGGCCGAGTCCGCGAGGCGCTGGCCGACGTGCCCGCCGAGGAGCACCCCGAGGACGTCGAGGTCCCCCGGGACTACGCGCGCTCGAGCCCGCTGGACCCTGGCGCCGTCCTCGAACTGTTCGTCGAGAACGTCCGGGACTACGGCGCGGGGGTGACTGTCGTGAGCCAGGACGCCATCGCCCTGGCCCTGCGCGAGGTGGCCGTGCGCCACGGGCTTGGCTCCATCCTGGTCCCGCCCGGGTTCCCCGAGCAGTGGGTCACCGCCGCGGGGCTCGCGGTGATCCGCGGGGAGCAGGGGATGCGGACGTCGACGCTGGACTCCGCGGGCGGGGTGATCACCACCGCCGAGGTCGGCATCGCCGAGACGGGCACGCTGGTGCTCGTGTCGGGTCCTGGCATGGGGACTCGGGTGATGAGCCTGCTCCCGGACGTGCACGTCTGCGTGATCCGTACCGAGCAGGTGGTCGCCACCGTCCCGGAGGCGATGGACCGGCTCGGACCCAGACGGCTCAAGCCGATCACGTTCATCTCCGGCGGCTCGGCCACCTCCGACATCGAGCTCGTCCGCGTCGAGGGCGTCCACGGGCCGCGCACCCTCGAGGTACTGCTCGTCTCCGACACCGGCGGCGAGGGCGCCACCGGCATCCGCGCGACGCGTTGAGCAGGGACGAGCGGTGACGCGCCAAGCCCAGCCGCTCCCGTCCGGGATCGTGACCTTCGTCTTCACCGACATCGAGGGCTCCACCCGGCTGTTCCGCGCACACCCGCTGCACTACCCGGCCCTGCTGGCCCGCCACCGGGTCCTGCTGGCCGAGGCGGTGCGCCGACACCACGGCGTCGTGGTGAGCACCGAGGGGGACGGCACGCTCATCGCCTTCGCCGACCCGGTCGAGGCGGTCCTGGCCAGCACCGAGGCACAGATGGCTTTCGCCGCCGAGCCGTGGCCGGACGGCATCGGCGTGCGGGTCCGGATCGGCATGCACAGCGGGTTGGCTGAGCCACTGGACGGCGACTACGTCGCGATGGCCGTGCACCAGGCTGCGCGGGTGGCGTCCACGGCGAACGGTGGGCAGGTGGTGCTCTCCGGCGCCACCGCCGACCTCGTACGTCGGGCTGCGGATCTTTCGGGGGTCCACCTGCGGGCCCTCGGCCGCTTCCGAGTTCGCGACTTCGACGGGCCGACCGAGCTGGCCCTCGCCGAGGCGCCCGGGCTGACAGATCCCCCACAACAGGTGCGGGCGACCCCGGCCGAGGGGCACAACCTCCGGCGGCCGCCCACTGGCCTGATCGGCCGTCAGGACGACCTGGCCGCCGTGAGCGCGGCGTTGCACCCCGGTCGGGTCCTGACCATCGTCGGCCCCGGCGGTGTCGGCAAGAGTCGGCTGGCGCTGGAGGTCGGGCTGCGCCTGGCCCCGGCCTGGCCCGACGGAGCCTGGCGGCTGTCGGTCGACGACCTGCCCGAGACGGCGCACCTGTTGAGCGGGCTCGCCGACGTGACGGGGGTCCGCCTGCAGAGCGCGGCCGACCCCCGCGAGCTTGCCGAGGCACTGGCCGATCGGCGTGCCTTGATCATCCTGGACGGCTGCGAGCACGCGCTCGGGGCGGTCGCCGCCCTGGTCGCCGAGCTGCTCGGCACCTGCCCCGACGTAGGCGTCCTCGCCACCAGCCAGGAGGGTCTGCACCTGCGCGGGGAGGTCATCTGGCGGCTCGCGCCGCTGGCTGTCGGTGATGCGGACACGGCTGCCGACGCCACGAAGATGGACGCCGTCGAGCTCTTCGTCGCCCGGGCCGAGGAGGTGCGTCCGGACTTCCGGCTCACCGATGCCAACGCGTCCGCGATCACAGCCCTGGCCCGCCGCCTCGACGGCCTGCCGCTGGCGCTCGAGGTCGCCGCCGGCCTGGTCTCGACATACTCCGTCGAGCAGCTGCTCGACGGATTCGAGGCCAGCCTGTCCCTGCTGCGGAGCCGCGACCAGACGTTGCCGGCTCGGCATCGTTCCCTGGACGCTCTGCTGACCTGGAGCGAAGAGCTGCTGACGCCGGCCGAGCGCGCCGCCTTCCTTCGGCTGTCCGTCCTGGAGGGCAGCTTCACGGTCAGGACCGCCCAAGCCGTGGTCGCAGCCGCGCCCCTGGACGCACCGGAGGTGCCCGAGCAGATCTGGTCGCTGGTCGAGCGCTCCTTGCTGGTCGCGGACAACTCCGGGGGAGGCACCCGGTACCGGATGCTGAGTCTGGTCCGCCACTTCGCTCGGGGGCGCTTGAGCCCCACCGAGGCGCATGCGGCGCTGACCCGCGCCGCCGACGCGTTCCGCACCGAGCTGGGTCCCCAGCACCTCGGGGACCGCACCTGGATGGGGCGAGTGGCGGTCGACCTCGACAACGTCCGCGGGGTGCTCGACGGGCTGACGAGCGAGCTCGAGCCGCCGGCCGGGGAGGCTGCGGCCGAGCTGGCGGTGTCGGTCCTGCGCTACCGCCAGGCGCTCCAGCGGTACGCCCCCGGGGTGGCAGAGGGCAGCCGTTGGTGTCGGCGGCTGCCCTCGAGCCGAGCCAAGGTGGGCGTGCTCACCGCGCTTGCCGACCTCGCCCTGCGGATGGACGACACGGCGCAGGCCGAGGGACTGGTGGCCGAGGCGACCGAGCTACGCACGACGCACGGGGCGCCCTCGTGGGACGTCGTCGGGGTCGAGCGCGCCCTCGGCGAGATCGCGAACCGGGCCGGGCGCCCAGAACGCACGGTCGCGCTGGCCAACGCTGCCCTGGCCGACCCTGCTTCACCGGTCGCCGGGGACCTGCGCGCCCAGGCTCGGCTGTACAACATGCTCGGCAACGCCTCTGTCCAGCTCGACGACCTCGACGCGGCTGCCGACGCCTTCGCCGGCGAGCTGCGAGTCACCCGTGTGCTTGGTGACGAGTTGTTGCTCACCCTCAGCGAGGCCAACTCCGCGGAGCTGGCGCTGCGACGCGGCAAGCCGCTCGAGGCGGCGCGACACCAGGCAGCCTCCCTGGAGCTGGCGGCGGCGCTGGGGCAACCGGTGTTCCTTGCCTACGCGATGATCGTTGCCGTGCAGGTCGCAGCCCCGCCGGCCAAACTGCAGCTCCAGCTGCTGGCCAAGGCGACCGCATTGCTCGACGAGGCTGGCCACCGTCTGTACCAGGCCGACGAGCGTCGACTGAGCGAGCTCATCGCCGAAGCCCGGGCGTCCGTGCCTGACGAGGCCTATCGTCGGGCCGAGGCCGAAGGGGCCGCGATGACCCTGGACGTGGCGTTGGCGCTGACCCGCGAACAGCTGAGGGCCTCGTCCGGCTGATGCGAGGAGGAGACGTCATGGCCTACCGAGACGGCGCACCGGGCTGGCGGGCTCGGGTGGCCTTCGGCCGACCTGAGCGACCGATCGCGTTCCGCCCCGGCGCAGTCCTCGTCCCGGCCGAGCAGGCGGACGAGGCCGAGCGCCCCGGCTGGGGGGCTCGGGAGGAGTTCGAGGGCTTCGTCGAGCTGGGCCTCGACGCCGCGGGAACGCTCGGCTTCGGTCCCGAGACCGACGACGACATGCTTGACGAGGTGTCGGCCGACACCCTGGACCTCATCGACGACCTGCGGGCTCAGGGTCTGGCAGCCCAGCCGAACCACGTGGTGTTCGCCGACGACGGCATCGACGCGAACCCCTTCACCGGCAACCCCTTCACCGGCAACCCCTTCACCGGCAACCCCTTCACCGGGAACCCGTTCACCGGGAACCCCTTCACCGGGAACGGCTGGCCACAGGGCCCGCAGGCAAGCACTGGCGAGCGTCCCAGCTCCGCGCGCCCCGCCCACGCCCTCGGTGGCCCCGGGCCCGCCCCGGACGTCGAAGGCTGGCCCGTGGTTCTCGTCCTCGACACCGGGCTCCCGCAGGGGACCCATCGGCCGGCGTCCCTGCAGCGAGCCGAGTCCAGAGCGCCCGCCGACGAGCCGGACACCGACGCCGACGCCCGGCTGGACCCGGTGGCCGGGCACGGCGCGTTCATCGCCGGGATCATCAGTCGCATTGCCCCCGGCTGCCGCATCATCGTCGAGCCGGTGCTGTCGACCTTCGGCGACGGTGAGGAGAAGGAAGTGGCGCGCGTCCTCCGCCGGTACGCCGGGCGCGTCGACCTGGTCAATCTCTCCTTCGGCACCTACACCCCGATCGCCCCGCGCGTCCTGGAACGGGCCGTTCGCTCCATCCAGCGGGGAGACGGCGCCGACCAGGGCGATGGCGCTGCCCGGCGCCCTGCTGTCGTGGTTGCCTCCGCGGGCAACGACGCCACCTGGGCGGTGCCCCTGCCGGCCGGGCTGCCCGGCGTGATCTCGGTGGCCGCGCTCGACCGCGACGGCCCCGCCTCGTTCTCCAACTTCGGGCCCTGGGTGAGCGCCTGCGCCCCGGGTTCCGACGTGGTGAGCACCTTCTTCGAGCAGGTCAGTACCGACGACGGTCAGCCTTTCGACGGCTGGGCATCCTGGTCCGGGACGTCGTTCGCCGCACCCCACGTCGTCGGTGCGCTCGCCCGGGACATGCAGCTGCGGTTCGGCCACGAGCCGCCGACCGACGCCGGGAACCTGCCTCGTTCGGCGGTGGCCCGGGTGATCGACGCTCCGGGGCTGCTGCGCCTGCCGATGCACGGCACTGTGGTCAACGTCAGCTAGAGTCACCGCCCCGCGGAAGGACGGCGGCCCCGGCTTGCCACACCTCCTGGAGCTCCAGGTCGTCGTCCAGCAGCACGAGATCGCCACGCCGGCCCACCTCGAGCGCTCCGCGGTCGCCGAGGCCGAGCAGTCGGGCCGGGGTGGTGGCGGCGGCCAGCACCGCGTCGGGGACGCTGAAGCCGCACTCGACAACCGCGCGGCGCACGGCGGCGTCCATCGTCAAGGTGCTCCCAGCCAGCGCGTTCCCGTCGCGTCGTCGCGCAACCCCCGCTCGTACCTGCACCGCCACCTCGCCGAGGAGGTACTCCCCGTCGGCAGCGCCCGCTGCCGCCATCGCGTCGGTCACCAGCAGCAGGCGCGTGGCCGGGACTGCCTGGCGCACCATGGCGACCACGGCCGGGTCCACGTGCACGCCATCGGCGATGAGCTACATCGCCGCATCGCAGATGGTGGTGGAGGGTCTGGCAGTCGCTCTTGGCCTGGACCTGACGCAACGAGAGGCCCGTCGAAGGTCACCCAGACGGATCCGTGAGGCATAATGGGGCCCGCCTGCGGGTGTAGTTCAATGGTAGAACATCAGCTTCCCAAGCTGACAGTGCGAGTTCGATTCTCGTCACCCGCTCCACCAAGAACCCCCTGCTAGCAGGGGGTTCTTCATGCCTGCTGTCGGAGGGCTGGACCCGTCCTGACCACTGAGAACCCTTGACCACCACCGTTTGGCAAACGATCAGCCCACGGCGATCTTGGCCTGGGTGCCAGCTGAGAGCCTTCTGATCCGTAGGCGCCCCTGGGGTGTCCAGGGGGTCTACCACCGTCTATCTCCGCAGGTCGCGGACGTGGGTGGAGTGAGACGGACGTCCTGGCACGGACCTGTAGGCGGTACGAGCGATAGAAGAATCGCGGCTCATCTGGCGACCACGGAGGCGACGTGGAAGACCTCGCCGGGCATGCGGCGGTGCAGCCTCCAGGTGACGGCGATCGGTCGTTCGCCCCGGTGCTCGACGTAGGTGGCTGGCCCGAGGCAGAGGAACGGCGCGGCGCCGAGGTCGTCGGTGGGTGTCTCGCGGACGAACAGAACGATGTGGCTTCCACGCTCGGCATGGTGGAGGTAGCGCTGACCCGTGGGCGAGGCGACGCGGGTGGTGTTCTGGGACTCCCAGTGGAACAGCTCGGGTGAGATGGCGTAGTCGCGGTACATCGTGGTCGGGGAGAACTCGGCCTCGCTCTTGCGCAGGTTGACCAGCAGTGCGTCGATCTGGGTGGTCTCGGCCCAGGCGACTCCGGTGAAGTGGCCGCGGGCGACGCGGTCCCAGGTGGCCCAGTCAAGCGCGGCGAGGATCTCCTCGCGGCGGTAGCGGGCGTGGCTGAAGACGGGGATGCCCTGCAGGCCCTCACCGAGGGGACGTGGGCTGAGCCGTGCCCGGTCCAGTCCGTAGGCCATGACCTCGCAGGCTTCGGCGCACACGGCCGGGTGCCGGCGCAGGTGCTCGAGACCCGCCTGGTATGAGGCGAAGTCACTCTTGTTCGGCCAGAGGGTGAAGAACAGCATCCGCGCGAGCCGCTGCTGGCGCGGGGTGAGATCGTCGTAGTGCGGAGCATCGGGGGCCATGAGCAGTGCGTAGGTCTCGGCGCGCTCGGGGTCGTCGACGTGGAGCAGGCTGGGCAGCCGGCGCAGCAGGTGCGCCTCGTCCGGCCCGGCGGGCGCGGCGGGAAGGCCGGCGAGGCGACGCAGGTCGGTCCAGGAGCTGGTACCGCGGTAGATGTCGACGAGGTCGCGTCCGGACTCGACGAGGAAGCCAGCGAGGGGCAGGTCACCGTAGGACCTGACTTCCGCCGCCAAGCCCTTACGAGTCAGCCGAAGCTGCTGGCGCACGCTGTCGAGCACGATCTGTTGGGCGACCCGGTCGAGTACGAGCTGCGAGCCGGACGGGAGGAAGGGGAAGCCCTGCTCGACCTGTCGCTCCAGCGCGGTGCGCCCGACCCCGGTGAGGGCGCGGTAGCGGACATCGAAGCGGTACTCCCGGCGGTGCTGACCGATGAAGTCCAGGGCCGTCAGCACGGCCTTGCCGGGCGCGCGGCGCAGGCCGCGGCCGAGCTGCTGGAGGAAGACGGTGGAGCTTTGCGTGGGTCGTAGGAACAGCACGGTGTCGACCTCGGGCAGGTCGACACCCTCGTTGAACAGGTCCGCCGCAAACAGCGCGTTGAGCTCGCGCGACCGCAGCGCAGCGAGCGCGTCCTCGCGCTCATCACCGGGTGTCTGCCCCGACACTGCGAGCGCAGGGATACCGGCCTCACGGAACACCCGGGCCATGTACTCGGCGTGCGCGACCGACACACAGAACCCCAACGCCCGCATCCGGCGGACGTCGGTCACCTTGTCCCGGAGCTCGCGCAGCACCTTCGCGGCGCGGGCGTCGTTGCCGGTGTAGAGCCGGTCCAGGCCCACGACGTCGTAGGCGCCACGCTTCCACTCGATGCCGCGCAGGTCGACGTCGTCGGCCACGCCGAAGTAGTGGAAGGGGACGAGCAGGTCGTCGGCGAGGGCGTCCCACAGCCTCTGCTCGAAGGCGGTCCGACCGTCGAAGAACGACCGGACATCGACCCCGTCGGCGCGCTCCGGTGTCGCCGTAAGCCCCAGCAACTCGCGCGGGCACAGGTGATCGAGCAGCTTGCGGTAGGTGGCTGCCTCCGCATGGTGGAACTCATCCACCACGACGATGTCGAAGTGGTCGGCTGGGATCCTGTCGACCCCGTAGGACGAAAGCGACTGGATGCTGGCGAAGACGTGCCGCCACCGCTCCGGACGTGCTCCCGCCACGTAGGTCTCCCCGAACGCACCGTCGGCGAGCACCTCCCGGTAGGTGCGCAGCGACTGGTCGAGGATCTCCTTGCGGTGAGCGACGAACAGAAGACTCGGGCGGCGGGACGAATCGGGTGCCAGCCGTCGGTAGTCCAGCGCCGCCACGACGGTCTTTCCGGTGCCGGTGGCCGCGACGACAAGGTTGCGGTGCCGGCCGTGGATCTCCCGCTCAGCCTCAAGTGCCTCCAGGATCTGCTCTTGATGCGGGAACGGACGGACCTCCAGCCCGGCGAGGCTGATCGTCCGTCCCCCGAGGGTTGGAGCACCACCGGCCCGGGCGAGAGCCACGTCGAGCTGCTCGGAGTCAGTTTCGGGGTCATACGCGGTGAAGGCAGAGTCGGACCAGTAGGTGTCGAACGTCGCCGCGAACTTGCGGATCAGCTGCGGTGTCGCCACGCCCGACAGCCGCACGTTCCATTCCAGCCCGTCCACGAGTGCCGCCCTCGATAGGTTCGAGCTGCCGACGAAGGCCGTGTCGAAACCCGACTGGCGGCGGAACAGCCACGCTTTCGCGTGCAGCCGGGTCGACTGCGTCTCATACGAGATCCGCACCTCGGCGCCGAACCTGCGCACCAGCTCGTCCAGCGCTCGGCGTTCGGTGGCGCCCATGTAGGTCGTCGTGACGACCCGGAACGGCACGCCTCGATCCCGCAGGGCCAGCAGCGGTTGCTCGATCACGCGCAGCCCGTGCCAGCGAACGAACGCACACAGCAGATCTACCCGGTCTGCGCTGGCCAGCTCTGACCGCAGCTCCGCCCCGAGGGTGGGCTCCTCCGGCGCGCTGGTCAGCAGTGCGGCGTCGGACAGGGGCGTGACCGGACGGACCATGTCGCGGCTCCCGGGCGAGACCTGCCGGGTGAGCGCGATCAGGTGCTCCAGCCGCTCGACCACATCTGCGTCCTCGTCCCCGAGGAAGGAGACGAGCTCGTTCACCAACGCCACTCGTGCCGACTCCTCGCGCACGCCCGACAAGGTGCGTCGGACCGCGTCGGCCACGTGGCGGGCCAGGACTTCAGGCGCATCGGCCGGGTCGATGACCTCGAAGCGAGCAGTCAGCCCGACATCCGCCAGCTCGCGGGACAGGCCAGCCGTATGGAGGGACTCGTAGACGCCTTCGGCGAGCTCCCCCATGACCGGTGAGCTTCCCAGAGACGCAGGATCACCGTCCACCGCAGCGCTCCTTGAGTCACCGGCTGCCCCGCCGGGTGGTGCCCTCGCACCCCGCACCATCTGATGGGTGATCAGCGGTCGTGGTGTCGTCGCAAGCCAGCGGGGGTGTGTCGGCCGTTGCCTGCCGGTTCCGAGGTGCCTTGACCATCGGGAACAGCCTTCCCCCAGATCTGGCTCAGGTGCCCCATCAGATGCGCCCCCACGCGGTCCGGTCCAGGCCCACTCGTGGCCGGGGTCACGTCCCGCTCGTCAGGTGACCGGCATGCGGCGCCGTGAGCAAAGGGGAGGGGTTGTGACCTGTGGTTGCTGCAGACCCGGCCTCATGTCGGCTGCCCTGGCGGACGCTGCTATGCCGCGCCCAGGAGGGGACCGACCCGAGCGAGGGCCTCGGTGCGACTGTGGACGTCGAGGCGGGCGTACGCGTTCTCCAGGTGCTTGCGCACCGTTGCCTCGGAAAGGCCGAGGTCGCGGGCGATGCGCCGGTTGGTGTCCCCACGAGCGACACGGCGCATCAGCTCGAGCTGGCGGGGAGTCAACGAGGGTGCACTGTGGCGCTCGGCCTCGATGCGTTGGCGGATCGCGCCGAGGTGGGGCCGCAGCAAGGTCAGCAGCAGGCGGTCGCGCTCGCTGAACGGGGTGTCGCCCTCGTCGCGCCACAGGATCACCTTTCGCCGCAGCCCGTCGCTGGATGGCAGCAGGACGATCAGGTGGTGTCGGAACCCGCCGAGTCGGTAGAACTGGGCCATCAGGGTGCGCTCGAACTCGCGGTCACCGAAGTAGTCCTGCCACATGCTCGCGACCCCCGGTCCCCGTACGCGCTCAGGTTCGCTGCAGGGCGCGAAGTCGGGGTAGGCCAGGTCGTGCAGTGCCAGGGAGTCCTGATCGTCTGGGGGGATCTCACGAAGGTTGAAGTCCTGGATGCCGAGGTGCTGCTCGACGTGGTCGGGGTCCTCGACGCAGAACGTCACCGACGAGCACGGGATCAGCTCGGCCAGGCCACCCAGCACCGTGACGGGCAGCTCTGGCCCTGTCGATGCGGTGGCGTCAGGCGCCACGACGTCGAGCATTCGGCGCAGGTCGTGCTCAGTGAGGCTGCTCAGTGCCATCCGGTGACACCCCTTCTGGCCGAGGTTGGACCCTGGTGACGGCCGTGGGCCGACGGGGATACGACGACGCGGCTACGTCGAAGCCCTTCGGTCACCCCTACGCACTTCGTCGTATCGACGGGATCCACGTTCCGCCGAAGCATGGGACTCGTCAACCCCCCAACGACAAGGGAGCATCCGATGTCCCCGATCCCACGCACCCCCGTGGTCCTTCTCCTCATGGTCGCCATCAGCGCGGCGACGGCCGCCTCGGCGGCGGCGCGACCGTGGCCCGGCGACCCCGTCCCCGACAGCCTCCCCGCGTCGGTCATCGACCAAGGCACGACGGGCGCGTCTCCGCTGTGGCTCTTCCTGCTGGTGGCGGCCGCTACAGGCCTCGTCGTGGGCGCTGCGGCCTACGTCGCCGGATCCCGACGGCGCGACGTCGAGCAGCCAGGAGAAGCACCGTCGCTGGAGGTCAGCAACGTCGCGCTCGGCTAGGCTCCCTTCCACCAGCATCTGCAGGTCTCAAGCGCTCGTGCCAGAACGACGCGAGGCATCCACCCTCGAGCGGAGCCCCCGTGTGACGACTCGCGTCAACGTGCACACCGAGCTGACCGTCCCGGTGACGACACCCGGTCGCCTGGCCATGTCGGTCGCAGTGGCTGGCTCCGTGGCAGCGACCGACTCGTTGCGGGTCACCGATCGCGACGGCAGGCCGCAGCCCTACACCGAGGTTGCCGTCCATCGCCAAGGGCGGATGCACGTCATCGACGCGTCCGAGGGCGAGCTCCACATCGGCTACGACGCTACGGTCACGCTGAGCGAGCACGCTGGGGAGCGTCTGACGCCCGAGGACGAGCTGCTCTACCGCCGTCCCAGCCGATACTGCCCGTCGGACCGGCTCGGCGGGATCGCCGCAGCCGAGATCGGGGCAGGCGGGTCAGCGGGCGAGATCGCGCACGCCACGGCGCGATGGCTCTACGAGCACGTCTCCTACACCGCCGGCTCGACCGACGTCGAGGACGACGCCCTTGCTCCGCTCACCACCAGACACGGGGTCTGCCGCGACTTCGCGCACCTCGCGATCGCGTTCTGCCGATCCCTCGGTGTGCCCGCCCGGTACGTCTCGGTCTACGCGCCCGGACTCGATCCGATGGACTTCCACGCGGTGTTCGAGGCTGCGGTCGACGGTCGTTGGCTGGTCTTCGATGGGACCATGCTCGCCCCCCGGCACAGCCTCGTCCGGATCGCCACGGGGCGCGACGCGGTCGACACCGCCCTGCTGTCCCCAGTCGGAGCGGCGATCGAGGCGCCCATGACCCACGTCACGGTGACCGTCGACCCGGACCTCCCGGACGACGACCACCGGCGTGACGTCGTGCTGCCCTGACCCTGCGAAGTGCGGCCCGAGCGGGCCGGATTCGGGAGCGACGCCAGGGGCGAGGACTCCCAGTTCCTCGAGTGCCGGCGCGGCGGAACGGACCGCCCCACTTCGGCGCACGTCCCGGGGAGCGGCTGTTCTCCCTCATGAGGAGCCGGCCCGAGCGGAAGAGCCGCCGCGCCTCAGGTTGTCGTCACGGTGGCGGTCGCCTCCAGTGACGAGGCGGACACGGCCTGGGCGAGAATGCTCAGGTGGTGACCAGCTCGTGCGACCTCGGCGCCGACTCAGGCGAGGCGACCCGGACCCGACCCTGGGCGGCCCCGCTCGCCGCCGACCTCGCCGTCGTGGTGGCGTTCGCCTTCCTCGGCCGGATTGCGCACGAGGAGGGGGACCTCGTCGCGGGCACGTTCGCTACCAGCGCCCCGTTCCTGCTCGGCCTGCTTGCGGGATGGCTGCGCGCGCCGTGCGCGGGGATGCCCACAGCCGAACGCGCTCGCACGGTCCGCTTCGGCTGGTGGCTGCTGGCGTGGACCATGGGCGGCGGCATCCTGCTTCGTGCGCTGCTCGACGTCGGCCTCGCGCCGGCGTTCCTGGTCGTCGCCGCGGCGGTGCTCACCCTCGGACTCGTCGGTCGCCGTTGGGCCCTGGGCGCGCTGGCATCGCGAGGCCGGTAGGCCAGGCGACGCCTCGGTCGTCGCCGCCTCTGTCGTCAGCGCCAGGCGTGCGCCGCCTCCTCGAGGCGGGCTCGGTATCGCTGCCACCACGCTGCGTCGTGCCGCGGGATATTCGTGCTGCCCGCTCGCAGCCCGACATGTCCGTCGATGAGCTCTCGCACGATGTCGGCGTGACCGGCATGGCGATGGGTCTCCGCCACCACGTGGACGAGCAGCGTGTGCAGGCTCGCCTGGCGGCGCTCGGCCGGCCACCAGGGGACGGTGCCTTCGGCCTCGAGCGCCACGGCGGCGATGGTGGCGTCGGCGTGCCCCCAAGCCTGCCGGTATCGCCCAACCACGTCACGGCGCGACTCCTCGGCCGTGGCCCACATGTCGGCGTTGTCCTCGGCGTCCTCGGCCCAGAAGCCCGGGGGGTCGATGGGCAGCCGATCGAAGGCCACTCCGAAGTAGCCCAGCTCGACGCCGGTGAGGTGCTTCACCAGCCCGAGCAGGTTGGTCCCGGTCGGCGTGATCGGGCGACGCACGTCGTACTCCGACAGCCCGTCCAGCTTCCACAGCATCGCGTCCCTGGCGGCCTGCAGGTAGCGCAGGAGGGCGGCCTTGGACGTCAGGTCGCTCATCGGGACGCTCCCAGTGCAATCCGCACCCCGATGTCAGCCTGGGACTTGCCGCGGTTGTGGACGGCGACGTCGAGCCACCCCATCGCCTTGGCCGTCAGCCCGTACTTGGCGCCGACGAAGTCCCGCACGCGCGCCGAGCCGATCTCGTCCATCAGCTCGGCGACGCCGTCGACGGCCGGGCCGGTGACCTGGCCGCGCACCGTGCACGGCGCCACCCGGACGGCCGTGGTGTGCCGCAGCCGCTTGACCTTCCCGGTCTCGGCCTTCGTGATGACGCCGAGGTGCTCCCCGTCACGCACCACCCACACCGGGGTGGCCACCGGGGTGCCGTCACGACGGAAGGTCGTGAGCGAGACGTACTTGCCGCCCGCGAGGCGCTCGAGGTCGTCCATCAGGCAAGCCAACCACGACCTGCAGGACGCGCGTCGACGGCGGGAGGCTGCCGAGGGGGTGGGCTCGCTGGCGGATCGTGGCGGCCCCGGGCGAGGCAGCCTGCTTGACGAGGCGAGTTGGGGCGTTGCGAGGTCTGCAACCCTCGCAACGCCCCAACTCACCCACTTGACGTGATCATTCGTGGGGGAGCGGCGGGTGGGAGGGTAGGGGCCACGCCAGCAGAGGAGTCAGCCGTGGGCCAGCCGCTCGTGAACGGGCGCGTCGACGCCCCGTGGGGCTGGTCCTCGGCACACCTGCAGACGATCCGCTCGCGGGTTCGCCCGGTCCGCGTACCGGCCACTGCCCTCGGGGAGGCCCGACTGCTGCGCGTCGACGTCGACGACGGGTCAGGAGACCGCCTGTCGGTGATGGTGCACCGGCCGAGGGCCTCGACGCCTGGACCAGTCATCGCGAGCAGCTCGGCCGCGGCGCCCGCCACCATGGTGGCGGTGGTCCACGGCCTGGGCGGCTCGGCCGAGTCGAGCTACGTCCTGCGGACGACGGCCGCCCTCGTGGCAGTCGGCTTCGCCGTGGCCCGGGTCGACCTCCGTGGCGCCGGTCGGGCCGGCCCGACCAGCAGCGAGCTCTACCACGCGGGTCGCACGAGCGACCTGCGCACGGTGCTGCGCGCGCTGGCACGGCAGTCCGAGGCAGCCCCGGCAGGCCCTGACGGCGGCGGCACCGAGCCGCGACTCGCGCTCGTCGGCTTCTCGCTCGGCGGCAACCTCACCCTCAAGCTCCTCGGCGAACCACTCGAGGGGCTGCCGGTCGTCGCCGGTATCGCCGTGTCGGCGCCGCTGGACCTCGGCGCCGGCGCCGAGCACCTGCACCATGTCGCCTTCGGCCTCTACGAGCGGTACCTGCTGCGCGGGCTGCGCGCCGACGTCGAGCGCTTCGGCGGGGCGATGAGCGCCACCGAACGCGCAGAGGTCCGCTCGGCCCGGCGGATCGAGGAGTTCGACACCGTCTTCACGGCCCGACGCAACGGCTGGCGGGACGCGGCCGAGTACTACGCGGTGAACTCCTCGCTCCAGTACCTCGACCGCATCGAGGTGCCCACCCTCGTCATCCACGCCCTCGACGACCCGATGGTCCCCAGCGGGCCCTACCGCGCGGTCGACTGGGCAGCCCTGGCCGTGCGAGGCCATGTCCAGCGGGCCATCACCGCCCGCGGCGGTCATGTGGGCTTCCACCAGCGTGGCAACCGCCCACCCTGGTACGTCGAGCAGGCCCGCTCGTTCCTCCTGCGCAACGGCAGGGTGTGGGGGTAACCCCCCTGAGGTCCGACCGGCTCGCGCCACTGACCGCGCCGGGCCGGCTCCGTAGATTCGGGGCCATGAGTACGAGCACCGTCCCCGTGGCCCAGCCCGCCCCAGCCGCCCCGGTCCCCGACAAGGTCCAGAGCCCCTCGCTGCCGGCGGCCGGGCGCGTGCTGCCGTGGTCGCCGCGGGTCTGGCGGGCCACTGCCAGCGCGGCGCTCGCCATGGTCTACGGCTTGGTGGTCGGCGGCACCCTGCTCGGCCTGCTGAGCACCGGAGTGAGCCTTCTCGTCGTCCTCGTCGGGATCCTGTTCATCGCGATCACTCCCGTGCTCGGCCGCGGGGGGGCGATGGCCTACCGGTTCAAGCAGGAGGCCGTGCTGGGCTCAGTGATCCCCGGCCGTCCCTGGCCCAGCACGAGCGACCCGAGCTGGGGCTCCTGGCAGCGAGCGTGGCGCGTGCTCAGCAACCCCGGGCTGTGGCTCGAGACGCTGCACGCCATCCTCATGCTCATCCTGGGTCCGATCTGGTTCGGCCTGGTCAGCGTCTCCTGGACCCTCGCCCTCGCCGCCGTCGCCTTCCCCTTCTACGCCTCCAGCATCCCTGGCACGCCTCCCCTCGTCGAGGGGCTCGGCTTCGACTACCGCGAGCTCGGGCCGAGCATCGCCATCGGCCTCGTCGGCCTGGTCGGGTTGTTCGTCGCCGCCTGGTTCGCCGAGCTCGGTGCTCGGGCCGACGATGCGCTGGCCCGTGGGATGCTCGCCCCCAGCGAGGCGGAGATCCTGCGCTCCCGCGTGAGCACCCTGCAGACCACTCGGGAGGCTGCGGTCCGCAGCGCCGACGACGAGCGTCGCCGGATCGAGCGCGACCTGCACGACGGGGTCCAGCCCCAGCTGGTCTCGCTGGCGATGAACCTGGGCCGCGCCCAACGCAAGCTCGACACCGACCCCGCGGGCGCCCGGGTGCTGGTCGACGAGGCGCACGAGCAGGCCAAGCAAGCGATCGTCGAGCTTCGCCACATCATCCGCGGCGTGCACCCGGCGGTGCTCTCCGAGCGCGGCTTGGACCCTGCCCTGTCGGCACTGGCGGCTCGATCGCCTGTCCCGGTCTGGGTCCAGGTGGACCCGACCGTGTCCGCCAGCCGGTTCGATCCCGCGGTGGAGGCGGTGGCGTACTTCTGCGTCGCCGAAGCCCTCACCAACGTGGCCCGACACGCCGGTGCCACCCGAGCACGGGTCATCGTCTGGCAGCTGCCGGCCGACACCAGCGCACCTCGACGCCTGCTGCTCTGCGTGCAGGACGACGGGCGCGGGGGGGCCGTCGCCAGACCCGGATCCGGGTTGTCAGGCCTCGAGGGCCGCATCGTCGCGGTCGACGGGCGCCTGTGGGTCCAGAGCCCGGCCGGCCAGGGCACGACCATCACCGTGGAGCTCCCATGCGCATCGTGATCGCCGAGGACTTCGCCCTGCTGCGCGCCGGGCTGGTCCGCCTGCTGGAGGACGAGGGACACGAGGTGCTCGCCGCCGTCGAAGATGCCGAGACACTCCTTCGGGCGGTGGGCGAGCATCGCCCCGACGTCGTCATCACCGACGTCCGGATGCCGCCGACGAACACCGACGAGGGCCTGCGCGCGGCACTGGTGATCCGCGCCACCTGGCCACAGGTCGGCGTCCTCGTCCTGAGCCAGTACGTCGAGGAGCGCTACGCCACCGAGCTGCTCGCTGGTGAGACGAGCGGCGTCGGGTACCTCCTGAAGGACCGGGTGGCCGACGTCGGTGACTTCATCGCGGACCTGAACCGGGTGTTCGACGGCGGCACGGTGCTGGACCCCGAGGTCGTCTCCCAGCTGTTCGCCCGGTCCCGGCGGCGCGACCCGCTCGCCGCCCTCACCGCCCGCGAGCGCGAGGTGCTCGCCCTCATGGCCGAGGGACGCACCAACGCCGCCATCGCCGCCGAGCTGGTCGTCACCGAGGGCGCCGTGGAGAAGCACGTGAGCAACATCTTCACCCGACTCGGGCTGCTGCCCGCCGACACCGACCACCGCCGCGTCCTCGCGGTGCTCCGCTACCTGGAAGGCACGGAGGCCACCTCATGAAGCGCACGTTCGCCATCCTCACGCTCATCACCGGGCTGCTGATCGCCCTGGCCACCATCGGGTTCGGCGCGCTCGGCCTCAGCCTGGCCCTCTCGGGCTCGGCGGACTCCCAGTCGCTGAGCACGGACCGCGCCGGAGCGAGCGTCGTGGTGGTGGCCAACGAGTGCGGCTCCATCGCCTTGCTGCCCGCTGAGTCAGACACGGTGCGCTCCTCGGCCGAGACCACGTGGACGCTGCGCGCGCCGGTCGTGCGCAGCGAGCGCAGCGGGGATGCCGTCGTGGTCGAGGCGCTCTGCAGCAGCGGTCCGCTCGGCCTGGCCAGCGGGACCGAGCTCACCGTCGAGGTCCCCACCGGCATGGACGTCGAGGCCAAGAGCGCCGCAGGCAGCGTGCGGGCGGAGCAGCTCACCGGTGACCTGCAGCTCAGCAGCCAGGCTGGGTCGATCACCGGTTCCGACCTGCGCACGACGGACGTCGACGCCTCGACCGCGGCCGGACGGGTCCGGCTCGACTTCGCCGTCGCCCCCGAGCAGGTGCGGGCCACGAGCCAAGCCGGTGGGGTCGAGGTGCTCGTCCCGGACGACGACGCGGCCTACCGGGTGGACGCGAGCACCAATGCCGGGAGCACCCGCGTCGACGTGCCCACCGACCCGGGTGGCCCGCGGGCGATCACCGCGCGTACGAGTGCCGGATCGGTGACCGTGGCCTACCGGGACTGACCCGCCCGAGTCGAGCCGAGGGCAGCCAGCACCCCGGCCCCGGCCCCGCCGAGATGGGCCAACCACGAGACGCCGGCGGGCACGAGCAACGGCACCGCACCCCACAGCAGCGGGCCGTAGATCAGGAAGACGCCGACGCCGACGAGGATGTCGGTCCAGTGACGGGTGACCACTCCGTTCACCACCAGGAAGGTCAGGAAGCCGAAGATCAGCCCGCTGGCCCCCACCGTCACCGTCCCGGCCGGGGCCAACAACCAGACGACCGCCCCACTGATGAGCCAGATCGTCGCGAGGACCTCGACGAACCTCGGCCCGGACCGCCAGGCGACCAGGCCCCCGAGCAGGAGGAAGGGCACGGTGTTGGCCATCAGGTGCCCGAACCCGCCGTGCAGCAACGGGGACACGACGACACCGACCAGGCCCTCCACCGTGCGCGGGATGATCCCGAAACGGTCCAGCGAACCGCCGAGCAGCGCGTCGAGGACCTCCGCGACCCACATGGCCGCGCCCAGCCAGACCACGACCAGCACCGAGGACGTGGTGCCAGACCGCCGAGCAGGGACCGAGCTCACGCGGAGGGCGTGGGATTCGAACCCACGAGGACGGGGAGGTCCACGTCCTAGAACTTTTCAAGAGTTCCCCGATCGGCCACTCCGGCAGCCCTCCGAGGCCTCCATCATGCCCGTACTCCGAAGCGGGAGCAGCCCGGTGCCCGCTACGGTCCTCCCACCATGCACACGCTCTCCGTGGACTGCGGCGGCACCGGGCTCAAGGCCCTCGTCCTGGACCCCGACGCCCAGCCGACGAGCGAACGCGTCCGGGTCCCGACGCCCTACCCCTGCCCACCAGCGGTGTTCGTCGAGTCCCTCCTGGGACTGGCCCGAGCGACCGGCCAGCCGTTCGACCGCGTCACCGTGGGGATGCCCGGGGCGGTCCGTGGCGGCGTCGTGCTGGCCACCCCGCACTACGTCACCGAGTCCGGCCCCTTCACCCCGCGGCGCAAGGACCTCGTGCGCGCCTGGGGCCACCTCGACATCCGGGCCCAGCTCCAGGAGGCTTTCGATCGCCCCACGCTGGTGTTCAACGACGCCGAGCTCGCCGGGCTCGCGGTCATCTCCGGGCGCGGCTATGAGGTGATGCTGACGTTGGGGACCGGCATGGGCTTCGCGCACTTCCTGGACGGGGCTCCGCTGCCGAAGATCGAGCTCTCCCACGCACCGTTCCGCAAGGGCGAGACCTTCGACGAGCACCTCGGCAACCACGCCCGCAAGCAGGTCGGCAACGCCAAGTGGGCCAAGCGGGTCGCACGGGCGATCGACGCCCTGCGCCCGGTGCTGTGGTGGGACGCCTGCTTCCTCGGCGGCGGCGGGACCAAGCACCTGCGGCGCACCCCCGCCGCCGACGTCCTCGTCGTCCCGAACCTCAAGGGGCTGCTCGGGGGGGTGCGGGTGTGGGACCTGGCAGCACCTGCCAGCGCCGGTTCGCCAGCGACGGGTTGAGCGCCCGTGCCTGCTGCACCCACGAACGTTCCACGGACGCGGCCAGGTGACCGGCCTCCTCGGTGCCCAGCTCGGCCCGTACCGCTCCCATCGGGTCCACCAGCATCGTCGAGCCGCAGTAGCGCGGCCCCGGCTTGGCGACCCCGAGCACGCTGACGGTGTTCTCGATCGCGCGGGCCCGCAGCAACGTCTGCCAGTGCGCCAGCTTGTGCTCGCCGGCCAGCCAAGCCGCCGGTACCACCACCAGCTCTGCGCCGGCGTCGACGACGGCCCTGGCCTGCTCGGGGAAGCGCAGGTCGTAGCAGGTCATCAGCCCAACCGCGACGCCGGCGACCTGGGGAACACACGCTCGCGCCTCGCCAGCACACATCCGCTCGGACTCGGCGTAGCCGAACGCGTCGTAGAGGTGCACCTTGCGATAGGTGTCTCCGAGTCCCTGGGGGCTCACCACCACCAGGGTGTTGAACGGGCGCGCACCGGGGCCCTCAGGGGCCTGCTCGAACATCCCCGCCACCAGGGTGACCTCGTGGCTGCTCGCGAGGTCGGTGAGCAGCGTGACGAACGGGCCGTCCAACGGCTCGGCCACCTTTCGCAAGTCGAGACCCGCGTCGCCGAAGTCGCACTGGCTGGCCTCGGGCAGCACCACGAGCTGGGGGTCGATACCGTTGGCGCGGGCCGAGGCCACCCCGTCGCGCACGGCGCGCTCGAGCCGCTCGCGGTTGGCCGCCGGATCGGTTCCCGACCCGAGCTGGATCGCGACCAGCCGCAAGGGTGCTACCCGATCGCCCCGCTGTTCCATACGCTGCCTTCCGTGCGTCGTCGCCTTCGTGGTGCCCGTTGAGCCAGAGCCTGCCAGGAGCTCCGCTCACACGGGCGGGCTCGGTCATGCTCCCACGCCAGGATCGCGGGCCGCTGCGCGCGATCGGCACCCGGGTGGGCATCGCGCTGCTCGTGCTCACGGCCGTCGTCTTCGTCGTCTACCTGGATCGCGAGGGCTACACCGACACCTCCGACGGCGAGGTGTCCCTGCTGGACGCGCTCTACTACTCCACCGTCTCCCTGTCGACCACCGGCTACGGCGACATCACGCCCGTCTCGGAGTCGGCGCGCATCATCAACGTCCTGCTCATCACGCCGCTCCGGATCATGTTCCTCATCGTCCTGGTCGGCACCACCCTGGAAGCCCTCACCTACCGCAGCCGAGAGGCGTGGCGGATCACCCGTTGGAGGAACTCGTTGCAGAACCACATCGTCGTGGTCGGCTACGGCGTCAAGGGTCGTAGTGCGGTGAAGACGCTGATCAGCGCCGGCGCACCCCGGACCTCGATCGTCGTCGTCGACCCGCTGCAGGCCAACGTCTCCGAGGCCAACGAGGAGGGGCTCATCGGCGTCGTCGGGGATGCCACCCGCTCGGAGGTGCTGGAGCGAGCCGGGCTGAAGGACGCGGCCAAGATCGTCATCTCCACCCAGCGAGACGACACCGCCGTGCTGGTGACCCTCACCGCTCGCAACCTGAACCCCCACGCCACCATCGTCGCCAGCGTCCGCGAGGAGGAGAACGCCGCGCTGCTCCGCAGCAGCGGGGCCAGCAGCGTCATCACCTCCTCGGACTCGGTCGGTCGGCTGCTCGGCCTGGCCTCGGTGAGCCCTGCCCTCTCCGACGTGCTGGAGGACCTGCTCTCGGCCGAGCAGGGGCTGGAGGTGGCCGAACGAGACGTGCTGTACCGGGAGGAGGGCCGGACCCCCTCCCAGCTGTCCGAGCCGGTGCTGGCGGTCGTCCGCGACAACCAGGTGCTGCCCTACTACGAGCCGTCGGTCGGCCAGCTCATCCGCACCGATCGGGTGGTGGTGGTGCGCCCCGCCGAGGAGCTGCCCTGGGCCCGCAAGGCCGCCGAGCGTGAGGACGACGAGCAGCCGATCTGAGCGGGAGGAGCCGACTCGTGCACGCAGTGCTGGCCACCGAGCCGGGAGGCCCGGACGTCCTGGCCTGGACGACGGTGCAGGACCCCGTGGCCGGACCCGAGGAGGTGCTGCTCTCGGTGCGGGCCAGCGCCGTCAACCGTGCCGACCTGCTGCAGCGGGCCGGGCACTACCCACCGCCGCCCGGGGCGAGCCCGGTGCTCGGCCTGGAGTGCTCCGGCGTGGTCACGGTCACCAGCGACGAGGAGTGGCCGGTCGGGACGCCGGCCTGCGCGTTGCTGTCCGGCGGCGGCTACGCCGAGCTCGTGAAGGTACCGGTGGGGCAGCTGCTCCCGGTACCCCCGGGTGTCGACCTGGTCAGTGCCGCCGCGCTGCCAGAGGTCGCCTGCACCGTTTGGTCGAACCTGGTGATGGAGGCCGGCCTCGAACGCGGCGAGACGGTGCTCGTGCACGGCGGGTCCGGTGGGGTCGGCTCGATGGCGATCCAGGTGGCCGCAGCGCTCGGAGCCAGGGTGATCACCACCGCGGGGGGGCCCGAGAAGGTGGCTCGCTGCCTGGAGCTGGGGGCCGACGTCGCCGTCGACCACCGGAGCCAGGACTTCCTCACCGAGGTCGAGCGGGCGACTGACGGTGCCGGGGTCGACGTCGTCCTCGACGTGATGGGGGCCAGCTACCTGGAGCGCAACTTGGCCGCGTTGGCGGTCGGAGGGCGGCTGGTCGTGATCGGGTTGCAGGGCGGACGAGGCGGCACCGTCGACCTCGGTCGGATGCTCGCCCGGCGGACCCGCATCATCGGGACCACACTGCGCTCACGCCCAGCGGCTGAGAAGGCACGGATCGTGGCTGCGGTCCGCGAGCAGGTGTGGCCGATGATCGCCGAGCACCGGGTCGCACCGGTGGTGGGTCGGGTCCTGCCGATGGCCGAGGCCGCCACCGCTCACCGGCTGCTCGAGGACGGAGCAGTCGTCGGCAAGGTCGTCCTCACCAGGGACGGAGACGGCGGCGGCGCTCACCCCCGAGAGGTGCCCGGTCCCCTGCCTGGGTGAAGATGGGCGCATGGAGCACGACGAGCACGCACCTGCACCCGATGCCCAGGCTTCTCAGGAGCGCCCGCCTGTGGTCGTCGTCGACGAGCGCGCGACGCCAGGTGCCGAGGCGGACCGACCCGAGGACTCCCCCGGCCTGGTCGAGCAGGTCGAGCAGCCGGCCAAGGTCATGCGGATCGGCACCATGATCAAGCAGCTGCTCGACGAGGTCCGGGCAAGCCCGCTGGACGAGGCGAGCCGTCGTCGTCTGGTCGACATCCATCGTGCCTCGCTGAACGAGCTCGAGGACGGCCTGGCCCCTGAGCTCATCCAGGAGCTGGAGCGGCTGTCCCTGCCGTTCGGTGACGAGTCGGTCCCGAGCGAGGCTGAGCTGCGCATCGCCCAGGCCCAGCTCGTGGGCTGGCTCGAGGGGTTGTTCCACGGCATCCAGACGGCGCTGTTCGCCCAGCAGATGGCGGCGCGAGCCCAGCTGGAGCAGATGCGCCGGGCCCTGCCTCCCGGAGCAGTCCCCGGCGGGGTCGCCGGCCCGGGGACCCCCGCCGGCCAGGACGCCGACGACCAGCGCCCACACCTGGGCAGCGGCATGTACCTGTGAGGCGACCGACCCGCCGGCGCCGCCCGGACGTCGACGTCGGCGACGGGCTGTGGCGGCGGGTCGTCCTCGACTGCGAGAGCATCGCCCGGCGGGAGCCCTCCCTGGTGGGGCTCCTCCCGCCAGTGCGTGTCCTGGCCGCCACCGGGCATCGCCTGTCGCCCTCGTCCGACATGGACGTCCCGGCCGACCCCGCGGCCCGTGCGCTGCACGAACGTCTGCAAGCCGTCCGGCAGGCGCTGCGAGAGGCCGAGTACCGGGCGAGGCTGCTGGCCGCAGACCCGCAAGCACCCGACGCCGCCGACCAGCTCGCCCGGTACCAGCGCAGCGTCGCGACAGCCCAGCGCCTCCTTCCGGACGAAGAGCCCGGCGGCTCACGCGGCTAGGGTTGCCGTCGTGAGCAGCCGCGGCCTCGCCCCCCGTCCGCTCGTGCTGGAGGGCAGCCCGCTGCACCTGGTGGGGCGAGCGCGGATCTACACCTGCGGCATCACCCCCTACGACGTCACACACCTCGGGCACGCTGCCACCTACGTCCGCGTCGACACCGTGATCCGCGTCCTGCGCGCCCTCGGGGTGACGGTGGAGCACTGCCAGAACATCACTGACGTCGACGACGTGCTCACCGAGGCGGCCCGACGGGCCGACACCCCCTACGACGAGTTCGCCGCGATCCAGCAGTTCGCCTTCGAGCACGACATCGCCGCGATCGGCGTCACCCCCGCACAGCACCAGCCCCGCGCGCACGCATTCATCCCCCAAGTCATCGAGCTCGCGGCCGTGCTGCTGGACCGCGGCCTGGCCTACGAGGTCGCCGGGACCGTCTTCTTCCGTGGGTCCGCGGTCCCAGGTGGGGCCGGGCTCGACGACGTGCAGGCCGCCGCGGCCCTGGGCGAGTTCGGCGAAGACCTCGAGGACCCGGCCAAGGAACACCCGTTCGACTCGCCGGTCTGGCGGGCCTCTGGCGAGGGACAGCCGTCGTGGCCGTCACCCTGGGGCCCCGGTCGTCCGGGGTGGCACGCCGAGTGCACGGCCATGGCCTTGTGCAACCTGGGCTCATCGGTGGACCTGCATGCAGGTGGTGCCGACCTCGCCTTCCCGCACCACGCCTACGAGGCGGCGCTGGCGGAGTCGGCCACCGGGGTCGCCCCGTTCGTCCGGCACTGGCTGCGGCCGGGCGTCGTGAGCCTGGCGGGGGAGAAGATGGCGAAGTCGACCGGGAACCTGGTGCTGCTGGGCACCCTGCTGCGCGAGCACCCCGCGGCGGCCGTGCGCCTGGCCATCCTGGATCGTCCCTGGCAGGAGCCCTGGGACTACCAACGCGAGCACATCGTGCAGGCCGAGCACCGGCTCGAGGCCCTCTACGCCGCGGGCGGCAGGCCGGGCGAGGAACAGGCGGCCACCAGGGTCGTCGAGCTCCTGCGCAACGACCTCGCGGTGAGCGCCGGCGTCGACGCCGCGATCGACGCCGGCGGCCCGGCGGCTCGGCTGGCCCTGCACGTCCTCGGCCTGGACGCCGCCCACGGTCAGCCCCGCTAGGTCTCCTCGGTGCCTACGTCTCCTCGGTGATCTCACCGCCGACGAACACCGAGGTCTCGCAGGAGGTCGGTCTCGGTGAAGGCGCCGGAGGTCGCCCCGGACGCTGGCAGTCCACGAGCAGGTCGATGGTCTCCCCGCCGTTCACCGTGATCGGGGAGACGAAGTGGTAGTCGACGGCGCGGAAGTTCTCCAGCGCGAGCTCGAGGAGGGTGTCGCCCTCCACGCGCAGCTCCAGCGTCCCGATGTCGCCCTGCGGGTTCTCGAACACAAGGTCGGTGATCTCCACCGTCTGGTTGTCCGAAGCGGTGAACGTCGGCGGGTCCGGGACGCCGCCCGGGGAGGTGGTGACCGTGAGGCGTCGCGTCAGTGGCAGCACGACCACGTCCGACTTGCCTCCGCCCTTGCCGGCCGACTTGGCGGCGTCATCAGCGGCTTCGGCGGCGTCACCGGCCGCGGACTGCGCCGCGCCGGCACTGTCGGTGGCCTTCTCCGCAGCCTCGGCTGCCGCCTCCTCCTGCTCGGCCACGGCCTCCACCTCGTCGGCCACCGCGTCCTGGGCCGCGGACTCGATCACCGGCCGTAGGAGCAGGAACCACAGGGCGAGTAGCAGCAGGAGCAGGGCCAGCAGCGCGAGCAGGGCCTTGAAGAACCACGACGGCAGGCGCGGCTCCTGGACGTGGGTGCCGTCGAGCGTGACGGGCTCGCCGGTGTCGGGCGTGAGGAGCACCTGGAAGGGGTGCGTCCGGGCGTTGCCCCGCCAGAACCTCTCCTTGGGCTTGACCGCGATCGTGCCGAAGCGCGCCTCACCGGCCGGGATCTCGATCACCTGGGGCTTCTCGTCCAGCTCCAAGAGGTTGTTCGCGTCGCTGGCCGCGACCACGCAGCGCATCGGCGCGTTCCCGCGGTTGTCCACCGCCAGGTCGTGGCTGGCCCCCCGCCGCCCGCGCGACGTGCGCGGGATCAGCTCTGCCGTGGTCTCCAGGAAGGGCAGCACCTGGACCGAGGACTCCGGGACGACGGCGTCATCCGGGTGCTCGGTGGGCAGGACACGCACGCCGAACGGGTAGTCGCCGGCCGGAACCCCTCCGCTGCGGGGAGCCTGGAACCGAACGGCGACCGTCTCGCTGGTGCCCGGGTACAAGTTGACGGTCGGCGGGTCCACGCTGGCGAACCCGGCCGGGACACCGAGCACCTCGATCTCGTACGCCTGCACAGTGTCCCCGGTGTTGCGGATCTCCAGCGGGACCTCGACCGGTGCCTCACCGGGAGTGACCGCATCGGGCACCCCTTGCAGCGTCGCGACAGTGCGCATGTGCGGATAGTAGGACCCCATCCTGGTCACGTCAGCCACACGCGGATCACGATTCGGGCCGATCTCCCTGCGCGTTGAGGCGACGTTGACTGCACGATGAGGCCCCTGTGCGACCGTCGCGCCGTGGACCGAGTGAGCGTCACGGTGCTGGCCACCGACCCCATCTCCCAGCAGGGCGTCGAGGCCTGCCTGCGCCCTCGGCAGGAGGTGCGCGTGCTCACCGAGCAGGAGTCAGCCGACGTCCTTCTGGTCGTCGTCGACGAGATGGACGACGTCGCGCTCCGGCTGCTGCGCTCGCTGGCCCGCCGGCCGGAGTCCACCGTGGTGCTGGTGCCGACCAGGATCGACGACGGTGGGCTGGTCAAGGCAGTGGAGGCCGGGGTGGTCGGCGTGGTACGTCGCTGCGACGGAACCGCCGATCAGCTGGCAGAGGTGATTCAGGCGGCCGCCAACGGCGAAGGACGACTGCCAGGTGACCTCCTCGGCCGCCTGCTCGTCCAGGTCGGGCGGCTGCAGCGCCAGGTCCTGGCCCCCCGCGGGCTCTCGTTCGCCGGGCTGGCCCAACGCGAGATCGAGGTGCTCCGGCTCGTCGCCGACGGGTACGACACGGCTGAGATCGCCGGGCGTCTGGCCTACTCCGAGCGCACGGTCAAGAACGTCCTGCACGACGTCACCAGTCGTCTGCAGCTCCGCAACCGGTCGCAGGCCGTCGCCTACGCCCTGCGCGAAGGACTCATCTGAGGCAGCCGCCGCGTCCTCGGGGCCTGCCCGATCGGTCGGTCACGCTCGATCGGACCGTCCTGGGGGTAGACCCGGGGCGTCCTGAGCGGGACACTCAAGCTGGGTCGACAGACCCAGGATGAACGTGCGGAGGAAACCGTGGGGAAGCGGCTGACGCCCCCGCTGCCAGTCATGCTGCTGGCAGCGGTGCTTGCTGTGCCACTGATCGTCCCCGTCGCCTCTGCCCCAGACGCCGGGTCGAGCGCGCAAGCAGCGCCCCCGGCTCCCGGGCCCAGCCGCGTGGCCTTCACCGACGCGACCGACCGCCTCGTCGGGGTCGAGGCGTATCAGGACTTCGACGACGCCAGTGACACGGCGTCCTACGTCGGCGGGTCATCGGTGCCCGTCATCGATTCCGTCGGGGCCCGGCACGAGGGCGAGATGGGGATGAGCCGAGGACCGGGCTCGAACGAGGACGTGCGTTCCTTCGCCTTCGTGAGCACGAGGACGGAACCGCCGGGGGGTGAGCAGGACGAAGGACGAGTGTTCTTCTCCTGGAGCTACTACGACATCGAGGCAGAGGAGGACGTCGAGCGGGTCATGCAGGTGAACCCCGAGCTGACGTCCGACCGCGACGTCGGGCCCTCGTCACACCCCGTCTCCTACGTCTACGAAGCGGACTGCGCGTACTCACGGGAAGCGAGCTTCGAGGCCCTCGTGGCCTTCTCCTGGGAGGTGGACGGCAACACCGACATCTACGTTGCCCGCCTCACCGCGTCAGACTTCGGCTGCGCCGAGCTCGACGTCGAGCTCGTCCAGATCACCGAGGACCCCGCTCGCGACCTGTGGCCGGCCTGGAACAGCGACGGAACCGGGCTGGTGTTCAGCAGCACCCGTGACGACCGCGGTGGGGACCTGTTCTTCGTCCCCGTCGACCCGACGCTGGGGTCCCTGCCGACGGACCCGGACGACGTGGTCCAGCTCACCGACGGCGCCGCCGACGAGACGCGGCCCGACGTCCAGCCGGAGCCGACCGACACCTGCCAGGCGGACCCGATCAGCGTCACGGGTGCACCGATCCCACCCAGGTGGGTCGTCTTCACCTCGACCCGGTTCGACGATCGCGGTGGGCTGGTCGCGCTCGACCTGGACGACCCCGGCGGCGGAGTCGTGGACCTCGGCGTGGACGCCGCGACCGAGGCCAGCTGGTCACCGTACGGCGACGCGCTGGCGTGGACGAGCACGGCCGAGGACCCCGACGGCGACGTCCTGGTTGGCGACTTCGTCCGGGAGTGCCCGGAGGCCGACCTGGACGTCTCGGTCTTCCTGATCCCGGCGAGCACCGCCGACATCGGCGAGACGGTGACCGCGAGCATCCGCGTGACGAACTTCGGCCCCCGGGCCACCGACGCGACGCTCACCACCTCGCTCGGCGCGGACGCCCCGGACGTCGAGGCCGAGGCCTCGTGGGCCTGCGACACCGGCTGCGAGCTGGGGCGCCTTCGGCCGTTCGAGCAGACCACCCGCACCGTCGACCTGACCGTGCTCGACGGGACCGTCGGTGGCCGGGCGAACGACATCACCGCCACCGTCACGGGGTCGTTGCCGGACCCCCGTTCCGGCAACGACAGCTCGACGGCCGTCCTGACCGCTGTGCAGCCCAGCGCCGACCTGGAGGTCACCTCGGTGGTGGCCCAACCCGACGGCATCACCGACGGCGGCTCGCTCGAGGTCATGGCCACCGTGGTCAACAACGGCCGGCGGTCTGCTAGCGGCACCGTGGTCTTCGACTACGACCGGCCGCAGCTTGGCTGCACCGACGACTTCTGCAATCGCTCGGTGTCGTTGGCCCCGGGCGAGAGCACCACCGTGTCCATCCCGTTGCTGGCTCAGTCCGTGGACGCCGAGGTGAGCATCGCCGCGACCGTGACGATCGACTCGCCGCTGGTGGACCCAGACCTGACCAACAACAGCGGCACCACTGACGTCACGCTGAGCACCACGCCGATCGCCCTCATGGCCTACGGTCTCGTGCAGTCCTTGGCCGACGCGATCGGGCAAGGCCTGGGCCTCGTGACGGCCCCGCGGGCGGTGCCCCCGCCGAGCAAGCCGCCCGTCGACGACCGTCTGGGCGTCCAGGACGAGGGCGTCGTCCTGGGCGAGTACGACGTCGCCGAGAGCCACCCGACCTGGCTGTTCAGCTACGGCCAGAACGAGGGGGGCGCGGTGGGCGCGACAGTCCGCCCACGCCGCCCGGGGGTCGCCGACGTCGGCGCCGAGGACGCCGCGGGGCGCCGCACCCTGCTGGACGAGGCAGCGTTGGCGGCGTTCGACCCGGACTACGCCCCCGACGGTGAGCGGATGGCCTTCGTCCAGCAGGTCTGCCCCCGCGGTGACGAAGCCTGCACCGACCGCGGGCTCCAGATCGCCCAGCTCGATGCCGACGGCGGCCCCCCGAGCCCGTTGGTCAACGATCGACGCGAGGACGACGTCGACCGAGACCCCGCCTTCTCCCCGGACGGGACCATGGTCGCGTTCAGCCGGACTCGCTCGGGTCAACCGCTGCGGATCTGGGTCGCCGACCTCGCCACCGGCGATGCGACACCGGTGACCGACCCGCACGAGCCCGGCGACCTCCCCGACCCGGACGACGAGTTCGACCAGTTCGACCGCGAGCCGGCGTGGTCGCCGGACTCCCGGACGCTGGTGTTCAGTCGCGGCACCGCCCCGGTTGGCTTCGACGGCGAGGCGTTCGAGTTCCCACCTCCCCGGGACTACGAGCTCGACCTCTGGACCGTCGATCTCGGCACTGGGAACGAGCAGGTCCTCGTCGACGACGCGGGCGACGACCGCCACCCGGACTGGTCACCGGACGGGGACGTCATCGTCTACGAGCACACCGGCTGGTTGCACCGGGTGCGTCCGGACGGCACCTCGCGACCGCCGCTGACCGGCCCCGGCACCGATACCCGCCACGTGATCGAGTGGGCACAGGATCCCGCCTACTCACCCGACGGGGAACGGGTCGTGTTCTCCGGGTCTCCCAACGGGCAACCGGACCTGCACGGCGTGTACGACCTCCGAAGCTCGTCGGGCGAGGGACTACGAACCCTGAGCCAGCAGCCGGCGCCTGAGACCCAGCCGGACTGGCAGCCGGTCGCCGACCTGGCCGTCACCGTCACGGCGGACCCCGACCTCATCGGTCTGGGCAAGCGCAGCAGGCTCGCCGTCGAGGTGGAGAACGAGGGCCGTGGCCGGGCACTGGACGCCACCGTGACCCTGATCCTGCCCGGCGAGCTGCAGCCGGGCTCGCTCCCGCCGTCGTGCACCGCCGGCCCTCCCATCACGTGCGACCTAGGAGACCTCGAAGCCGGGTCCACGCTCACCCGGACGGTGAAGGTGATCGGCACCACCGCGGGTACCTGGACGGCTGAGGCGAGTGTCACCAGCGACACTCGCGACTCCGACCCGGCCGACAACACCGACGAGGCCGACGTGCAGGTCGACAGCAGGCGCGTGGTCCCCAAGGCCGACGTCTCCGTCCGGGTCACGGCGGCACCCGTGCCCGCCTACCTCGGCGAGGACGTGCGCGTCCGGTTCATCGTGCGCAACGACGGACCGCGCTCGAGCGACGTCACCCTCCGCGGCACGGCACCGAAGGCGCTGGGGCTCGACGAGAGCGAGCCCTGCCTGAGCGCACCCGGCTGCGGACTGGGTCAGCTCGACCCTGGCGATCGGGTGGTGGAGGAGCTCACCGGGACCCCGACCCGCGCGCTCACCGGAGCCGTACGGGCCCGGGTCGAGGGCAGCAACCGGGACCCCGTGGCGAGGAACGACACCGACCGGGCCCGCGTGCGGGTGCTCGAGCCGACGGTCGAGCTGTTCCCGCCGCTCGGCACCACGGGCAGCGTGACCACCGTCACCGGGACGGACTTCCCGCCCGGCAGCCGCGTCGGCCTCGCCTGGGAACCGGGCATCAAGCACGTCGACGTGCCCGTGCGGGTCCGTCGCGACGGCACCTTCGACCACGGCATGGTCATCGTCCGGCTTGACCAGCTGGGCGAGCGCGAGCTCGTGGTCGAGTCGCTCAGCGGTCGGGCCTTCCTCCCGCTCGAGGCGGAGTACCTGGTGGTCCCGCGAACGCAGGGGCCGCCGACGTTCGTAGGCCGAGGCTGATCAGGACGGCAGGAGCTGGGCGCCATGATCCACGAGATCGACGAGGCTGTTCGCGGTCTCCTCAAGGAGGAAGCGCTGGACGGCGCCGACCTCGAGGTGGTCTTCGAGGCTCCGACCACGGAGTGGTCGGCTCGGCGCAACGCCCCGACGATCAACGCCTACCTCTACGACATCCGCGAGGACGTGCGCAAACGCACCAGGGGGTTGGTCAACAGCTACGAGGACGGCATCGTGGTCGGCCGCTCCCTGCCCCCGCGGTACTTCAACCTCTCCTACCTCCTCACTGCCTGGACGCAACGGCCGGAGGACGAGCACCGGCTGCTGGCGCAGATGCTCGGCTGCCTGATCCAGTACGAGGCGCTGCCACCGGCACGCCTGGGCGGCGCGCTCGCCGAGCTCGGGCTGCCGGTGGAGATCCGGGTCGCGCTGCCGCCGCCGGAGGACCGCTCGTTCGCCGACGTCTGGTCGGCGCTGGGCGGCGAGCTCAAGCCCTCGATCGACCTGGTGATCTCGACACCGCTGCTGCCTGCCCGGCAGCTGCCGGCCGGACCGCCGGTCTCCGACGGAACCGTCGTCTCGCTGCGTGACACGACCGGGCCCGCGGCCGACCTGGGTCGCCGCAAGCACCGCGTGCCCGACGCCGCTGCCGGGTCGACTGGGGCCGCGACTGGTGCCTCCGTCGGCGAGGTATCCCCCGCTGAAGGGCCGGCTGCCGCCAAGCAGCCACCGGCGAAGAAGACCGGCCGCAAGCCACCGGCCAAGCGGGCCGGCAAGCCGGGCCTGAAGCTCAGCCAGGAGGACACGACGCAGCGCGACCGTGCAGAAGGTGCGGAGTGAGCGCGGCGTGAGCACAGCCGCGACGCAGGCCCAGCAACCGGCCCCTCGCCAGGCCCGAATCCAGGCCAGAAGCCAGGCTCCGAGCCGCACGGACCTCACCCACCTGCTCGGCCGGCTGCGCGTGGTCGAGGCCCGCCTGCGCCACGCCGTGGCGCTGCGATCTGCCGACGACCCGGCCCCGAACGACCCGTTCCGTGGTCTGTACCTCTCCGAGGCGGCGGTGATGCGGCTGCTGGAGCGTCCGTCCCTGGTGAGCCTCGAGGAACCAGGGGTCCGCGATGCGCTGACCCGGGTGGAGGATGCCGCCGACGAGGCCGAGGCCGGCGGCGCTGTGGTCCCCCTGCGGGCGCTGGCCGAGGCCTTCGAGCTCTCCCCGCTGGACGTCGAGCTGCTGCTGATCGCCCTCACGCCAGAGCTGGACGCCCGGTTCGAGCATCTCTTCGCCTACCTCAACGACGACGTCACCCGCCGACGCCCGACCGTCGGGCTGGCGCTGGAGCTGTGCGGCCTGCCGGTCGCCAGTGGGCCGGCGCGCGCGCGACTGTTCGCCGACGCCCCTCTGCAGGGCGGCGGTCTGCTCGTCCTGGAGGACACCGACCGGCCCTTCCTGAGCCGTGGGCTCCGCGTGCCGGACCGGGTGAGCGCACATCTGCTGGGCGAAGGCGAGGATGCCGCCCGGGGCGACCCTGCGCTGGCCGACGTGCTGATGCCGGAACCACCCGCGGTCGAGTCCACCTTGGTTGCCGCGCTCGGCCGCACGATCCTTGCCCACCAGCTGGCCTACCTCCAGGAGCTGGCCGGGGGAGCCGGTCGCTCCATCGCCGTCCAGTCGCTGCGGGCGGGCGGGGCGGTGCCGCTCTGCGTCGACCTGCCGCGCCTGCTCGTCGACCGACAGGCCGCGACGTTGGTCGACGCCGTGCGGCGCGAGGCCAGGCTCGTCGGGGGAGGCATCGTCGCCGAGCTTCCCAGCACCCTGGAGGCCGCCCAGGTGGACCTCGTCCGCCGACTCACGGCGCACCCGGTGGTCACGATCCTGGTCGGGACCCAGACCTGGGACCCGGCCCTGTCCTACGCAGACCCAGTCCTCGCCGAGGTCCAACCGCTGCCCACGGATGACCGGGTCGCCGTCTGGCAGGCGCACCTGGACCCGAGCCTGGCCGAGCTGGCCGCCGAGACCACCACCGCCTTCCGGCTCCCGCCCGAGGGCGTCGCCCGAGCCGCGGCAGTTGCCACCAAGCTTGCGGACCTGGACGACACGGCCGTGCGCGCCGATCACATCCGCCAAGCTGCCCGGGCGCAGAACGCCGCCGGGCTGGAGCGTCTCGCGCGGCGCACCCCGCCCGACGTCACCTGGCAGGACCTCGTTGTGTCACCGGTGGTCGCCGAGCAGCTGGCCGAGATCGCGCTGCGCGCCAAGCATCGCGACCAGGTGCTCGGCGAGTGGCGGCTGCGTCCGGGGGGGAGCCGGGGGCGTGGCGTGATCGCCCTGTTCGCCGGGGACTCCGGCACCGGGAAGACGATGTCGGCCGAGGTCATCGCCGGGGACCTCGGGCTCGACCTGTACTCGGTGAACCTCGCGACCGTCGTCGACAAGTACATCGGGGAGACGGAGAAGAACCTCGAGCGGATCTTCGCCGAGGCCGAAGGCGTCAACGGCGTGCTCTTCTTCGACGAGGCCGACGCCATCTTCGGCAAGCGATCGGAGGTCCGCGACGCCCACGACCGGTACTCGAACATCGAGAGCGCGTACCTGCTGCAACGGCTGGAGACCTTCGACGGCCTCGCCGTGCTGGCCACCAACCTGCGCTCCAACCTCGACGAGGCGTTCACCCGTCGTTTCGACGTCATCGTCGACTTCCCGTTGCCGAGCCCGGAGTTCCGCCGCCAGCTCTGGGACCGCTGCCTGGTCACCGCGCTCCCCCGGGCCGAGGACCTGGACCTGGACTTCTGCGCGAAGGCCTTCGAGCTGACCGGCGGGTCGATCCGCTCGATCGCCGTGACCGCCGCATACCTGGCCGCGGAGTCCCAGGAACCGGTGAGCATGGCGACCCTCATCGCGGCGATCCAGCGGGAGTACCGCAAGCTCGGTCGGCTGTGCCTGCCCTCGGAGTTCGGCTCCTACGCGAGCCTGCTGCGCTGAGCAGTGCCCGAGGGGGCAGCCACGCCTGCCCTCCTCGACGCATCCGGGGCCTTTCGGTCCGCCTGCGCTGGTGGCAGGCTCTTGGCATGCGCGACTACGAGCACGACCTCAGTGGAGCCGAGCCGGAGCGACGTCCAACCGTTCGAGCCGGCGAGCACGACGACGCCACGCTGCTGCGGGCAGCCGCAGCCGGGCGCCCCGACGTCCTCGGGACATCCGGCGCCCTGCGCGTGCAACGCCTCGTCGGCAACGAGGGCCTCACCGCCGCGCAGTCACCGGCGTCCGAGCCAGACGTGCTGGGCGTCCTGGAGAAGTCCGGCGAACCGTTGCCCGGCGAGGTCCGCCAGGACATGGAGCAGCGTATGGGGCAGGACTTCTCCGACGTCCGCGTCCACCGCGATGCACAGGCCGACGGTGCTGCCCGCTCGGTGCAGGCCAACGCCTACACGGTCGGGTCGCACGTGGTGTTCCAGCGCGACGCCTACGACCCCGGCTCGCCGGGTGGTGCCGAGACCCTTGCCCACGAGCTGCACCATGTGGTGCAGCAGCGACAGGGCCCGGTGGACGGCACCACCACCGACGGCGGGTACGCGATGAGCGACCCTGGTGATCGGCACGAGCGCGAGGCCAGCAGCGTGGCCAAGCAGGTCATGGGCCAGCCGGCCGCGGTGCAGCGTCAGGAGGAAGAGGAGGAGGCGTTGCAGACACAGGCCGTGGACTCCGCCGGCGCCGTCGTCCAGCGCCAGGAGGAGCCCGAGGAAGAGCTGGCGATGTAGTCGGGCCCGCTGCCCGTTCGGGCCAGCGACCCTTCCCGCTTGACGGCCCCTCCATCGGTACCGCAGCCGACCCCACGCAGACAGGCTCACCCTCGCAAGGTCCGTACGAGGAGGAGGCCCGATGCCCACCTATCTGTCGCCCGGCGTCTACGTCGAGGAGGTCGCGTCCGGTTCGCGACCGATCGAAGGAGTCGGTACCGCCGTGGCCGCCTTCGTCGGCCTGGCCCAGCAGGGACCGGTCAACGAACCCACCCTGGTGACGAACTGGTCGCAGTTCACCGCCACGTTCGGTGAGTTCGTCCCCGGGTCCTACCTGGCCCACGCGGTCTACGGCTACTTCCTCAACGGCGGCGGCTCGGCCTACGTGGTGCGCATCGGCGCGAACGGCGACGCCGAGGCCGAGCCGGCCCAGCCCGCCCTGCCACCACCACCCGAGGGCCAGCTCGGTGGGCTCACCTTCAAGGCCGTCGAGGGCGCCGCGGACGGTCCGCCGATCAGTGTGGAGGTTGCCGACGCCAGCGGCGAGGACCTGCCTGAGGACGCCTTCAAGCTCATCATCAAGGTGGGCGGGAAGGAGACCGAGACCTTCGACGCGGTCTCGCCGAAGAAGGGCAAGGACTACGTCGTCACGCAGGTCAACCGGCGCAGCAAGGTCGTCACCGTCGAGGAGGCCTCCAGAGCCGCCCTCGACCGTCCGGCGAACACCTCCGTGAGCCTCAGCGCCCCGGCTGCCGCCGCCCCCGAGCCCGTGGCGGTGGACGCGCTGGACGCCAGCGACTACGTCGGCGACGTGTCCGACCGGACCGGTTTCGGCGGCCTGGAGGCCGTCGACGAGGTCACCATGCTGGCGGTCCCCGACCTCATGGCCGCCTACGAGCAGGGCGCGATCGACCTGGAGACAGTGCAGGCCGTCCAGCTCGCGATGATCGCCCACTGCGAGCTCATGGGTGACCGGATGGCGATCCTGGACCCCCCACCGGGGCTCTCGCCCCAGCAGGTCAAGGAGTGGCGCGTGGACAGCGCGGGCTACGACTCGCACTTCGCCACGCTGTACTACCCCTGGGTGAAGGTGGCCGACCCGGCGACCGGGACGAACATCTTCGTCCCGCCGAGCGGGCACATGGCCGGGATCTGGGCCCGCAACGACGACACCCGCGGCGTGCACAAGGCGCCGGCGAACGAGGTCGTCCGGGGCGCCATCACGCTGGCCAGCGGCCTGACCAAGGGCGAGCACGACCAGCTCAACCCCGTGGGCGTGAACTGCATCAGGACCTTCCCCGGTCGTGGCGTGCGCGTGTGGGGCGCGAGGACGCTCTCCAGCGACCCGGCGTGGCGCTACGTCAACGTGCGGCGGCTGTTCAACTACCTCGAGGAGTCGATCCTCAACGGGACGCAGTGGGTCGTGTTCGAGCCCAACGACGACGCGCTCTGGGCCCGGATCCGACGCACCATCAGTGCCTTCCTGGTCAACGAGTGGCGCAAGGGCGCGCTGTTCGGCGTCACGCCGGACGAGGCGTTCTACGTCAAGTGCGACCGGGAGACCAACCCGGCCGAAGCCATCGACGCCGGCCAGGTCACCTGTCTGATCGGGGTCGCACCGGTCAAGCCGGCGGAGTTCGTGATCTTCCAGGTCGCGCAGTTCTCCGGCGGCACCAGCCTCGTCAGCGAGTAACCCACCCAATCTGAGCACTAAGGAGCGCGACCATGCCACTGCCCGATCTCGACGCCGCAGTCGGCCATTCCTTCGGGGTGGAGTTCGACGGGATCCAGATCAAGGCCATCACGGAGATCTCCGGTCTCAAGATGGAGCAGGACGTCATCGAGCTGAAGCAGAACATGGCGGACGGCAAGTACTCCATCAAGAAGTTGCCCGGCCGCTACAAGGCCGGCGAGCTGACGGTGACTCGTCCCCTGACCGAGGACACCAGCTTCGAGCAATGGATCAAGGACTCCCGGTTCGGGAAGATGACGACCGTCCGCAAGAGCGCCTCGGTCACGATCTTCGACTACGAGGGCTCGGCCATCAAGCGGTACAAGCTGACCGGCGCGTGGCCGAAGTCGCTCGAGGTGGGCAACCTCAAGGCCGGCGACACCAGCTCGCTGACGGAGAAGCTCGTCATCACCTACGAGACGATGGAGCCCGAATGAGGCGCACGTCGCTGGCTGCGGTCGAGGGAGCTGCAGCCTCGACCCAGGAGGCGTCGGAACGGATCGACACCGAGTTCGCGTTCACGTTGCCGCGCGGCTACGTCGACGACGCCGGCACGGTGCACCGGGACGGCGTCATGCGACTCGCGACCGCGCGCGACGAGCTCGTGCCGCTGCGCGACGACCGGGTCCGGGACAACCCCGCCTACCTCAGCGTCGTGCTCATCGCCAGGGTGCTCACCAGGCTGGGGTCCATCACCGACGTGCACGCCAGCATCGTGGAGGACCTGTTCGCCTCGGACCTGGCGTTCCTGCAGGACTTCTACCGGCGCATCAATGCCGAGGGGCACACCCTTGCCACGGTGGCCTGCCCCAACTGCCAGCACGAGTTCGCCGTCGACGTGGCGGGTGGTCGCCTGGGGGAATCGTGACGTACGCGGCCGAGCGCCTGCAGGCGGAGGTCGCGTACGTGGCCTACCACTTCCACTGGTCCCACGACGAGATCCTCGACCTCGAGCATGCGGACCGGCAGCGCTACATCCACGAGATCGGCCGGCTGAACCAGGCCGCCATGGGCAACGAGTGACGACGGGCGGTGAGTGAAGGTGTCGTGGTGGGAACGGTGGCGAAGCCGCTTGTCCGGTGCCTCCGCTGACACCACCCAGGCCGGCTCACCGGCCGGCTCATCCGGCGAGCGGAGCCTCCCGCCGTCTGCTCCGCGGCGACCTCGGGAACAGGCCTGGCAGCTCTCCCCACCGCTGCAACGCTCCGTGGGAGCACCTCCGGTGCTGCTGCGCTCCGGCGCGTTCGCCCAGGGACTCGCCGCTTGGGACAACCCGGGCCTGCGCCGAGAGCTGGGCCACGTGGTGTCCGCGTCGGCGCCCGCCGGCGCCACGGCGGGACTTCTGCGACCTGCGGGGCTGCCCGTGCAAGCCTGGACCGCGAACCTGCCCGAGCCGCGTTCCGAGCACGACCGCAGGACGCCCGCGGTCCCGGTCCGTCGGCTCCAACGCCAGTCCCTCACCTTCGCCGAGCACGCCCCGGCACTCTCGCGCACCCTGCACCCCGAGCCTGCACCTGAACCACCACCAGTGGCGTCAGGGTCAGCTCCCGGGGACATCCCCAGTGGCACTCCGGACATCCCCGGGGTCCCCCCGGGTCACTCCCGGGGACACTGCCGGGGACACTTCAGGGGAAGGCCCCTTCGGGTCTCCCCCGGAGGCGCCGGAGGCGTCCTCCGCCGCACCACCAGCGGCCGAGCCAACCGCCCTCGAGCCAACGGCACCGCCGGAGGACGCCCGGGAGGAAGCCGGCCCGGAGGCTGGGGACCTCCGCCCCACGGTGGGGCTGAACCCTCCCATCGGCAGCCTCCCGGGAGCCGACCCACAGCCAGGGCGAACCAGCCGAACGGCGCGCTTCGCCGTCGGCGAGCCCATGCACGAGCTGCCTCCCACGGCCAGCCCCAAGCCCGGCAGCACGCCGTCCATGGGCCCAACGGTGCAACGATCGCCCGGCACCACCCACCCCATCCCCGAACCCACCGTCGCACCCGCCCGCGAGCCCGCCAGTGCTCCCGCCGGCATGACCGGGACACCGACCAGGCCAACGCCTTCGAGGGCCCGGCCGGTCGCGGTGTCGCCCGGCCGGCATCGGCTGACCGACGCAGCAGGCTCGGTCCCCCCTGCGAGTGCTCACGCACGCATCGAGGCCCTCGAACAGGCCGCTGCCCTGCCACCGCCCCTCCTCCCACCCCTGCAGCGCTCGCTGGTGGGAGCACGGGCGCTCTCCCCGGCGCTCTCCCCGACGTCCCCGGCCGAGTCGGCGGCCGCCTCGGCGCCTGCTGATCGTCCGGGGCACGCCTTCGCCCGAGCCGCGAGCCAGGTCGAGCGCGTCGTGACGTGGCAGCCGTCGGTCCTGCCTGGCACCTCGACGCTGCCGGAGGCTTCGGCAGGATCAGCCGAGGTCACGGTGCGCCCGAGCCTGCAGCGCCGGGTTGGACCATCCGGGCGCTCCGATGCTCCCCCGGCAGCCGGGCACGCCCGTCGCGAGCACAGCGACCAGCCGGGTGCTCCGCCGGCACCACCGTCCGGCCCAGAGCCCGGCCCAGAGCCCGGACCGAGAACCGGCGTCCAGGCCCGCCCGAGCCAGGCGGAGATCCCGCAGGCCGCCCCCACGACGGACGTCATGCCCAGCCTGGGCTCTCTCGTGCCCGACCCGTGGGGTCCCAGCCGACAGCACGAGGCCACGACGGGCGTCGGGTCCACCACCATGCCGACAGACGCCGGGTTCGGCCCGGCTCTCGCCGCACCTGCGGGTCAACCGCGCGTCCAACGGCTCCAGTGGGGATCGAAGCAGCAGACACCGGCCCCGAGCTCGGGGCCACCCCGAGGGAGCTCCGGCCCAACCACGGGCGTCGGGTCCTCCCGCGACCCCCGCCCGACAACCCAGTCCTCAGCCCTCACCGGTCCGCCGGCAGCTGCTGCCACGGGTTCGACGCCGCCCGGCGAGCCGGTCGCCCAGCCGCACTCGCCACTGCCCAAGGACGACGCGCCCCGGCCCGGAGCCGAGGCCCCGGTCACCGTGTCGGCCCCACCTCCGTTGACCCCCGCGGCGGTGTCCGGGAGACCCGGCACGTCGAGCCCGGCTGTGCTGCAGCGCAGCGTGGGCGCCGTTGCCCGCACCAGCACCGGACCCAGCCTCCACACCCCGAGCGCGGCCAGCAGCGTCACGGCCGCGGGCGCTGTTGCCCTCGCGCTCGGCCTGGCCTCCCCCGACCCTTCCGGTGGCGGCGTCGTGTTCGGCCCCCCCGCACCACTGCCGGGCCCAGCTCGCCCGGGCTGGACCAACGCGCACCCTGGCGCCGGGAGCACCGGGAGCACCGGAGGCACCGGAGGCACCGCGGTACCCACACTCCAACGACAGGAGATATCGACGCCCGAGCCGCACCACGGCATGGCGAGCGGCCCCGCCGCCGTCGTCCAACGAGCCCTCGGGGTCGACGACCTCGTCGGAGACGTCGGCTCGCAGACCACGCACGGGGAAGCTCCCGGCGAGCTCGACCTTCGCGACCTCTACCCGAGGCTCTCCAAGATGATCAAGGACGAGCTCAGGCTGGAACGAGACCGCCTCGGTCGACCGGCCGAGCTGCGCTGGTAGCGAGACGAGCAGGGAGGAGGACGACGCATGGCCGACACGGACCCGGCAACCACCGTGTACTTCACCGTCACCGTGGACGACATCGAGCTCGGGACGTTCAACACCTGCGAGGGGCTCGGCGTCGAGGTCGTCCTCGAGACGCGCGAGGAGGGCGGCAACAACACCTTCGTCTGGCAGCTCCCGAGCCGGCTGAAGTACCCGAACGTGAAGCTGAGCCGGCCGCTGACGAAGGAGACGGAGAAGGTGGCGCAGTGGTTCATCAGCATGACCACCGGGGTCACTCGTAAGACGGCGCAGATCGTGGCGCTGGCACCGGAAGGACAGGTGATCGCCCGCTGGGGCCTGGCCGACGTCGTCCCGGTTCGCTGGAGCGGGCCGTCGTTCAACCCCGACTCGGCCAAGGTGGCGATCGAGACGATCGAGATCGCCCACCACGGCTTCACCGAGGTCTCCGGGGGGTGATGCCATGACGACGATGCCGACGAGCAGCTGGCGGCCCGACCCGGTCGCCTTCACCGCCGCGAGCTCCAGCTCCAGCACCAAGCTGGAGCGTGCCTATCTGGAGATCCGCAACCCCCCGGCCAGCGGCAGCCCGTCCGCGCCGGGCTCACGGCTCGGCGACATCACCTTCGCGTTCAACCCCAAGTCGCTGAAGGTGTCCAAGAGCGCCAACTGGAAGCGGGAGAACCAGCGCAACCAGCCCAGCAGCGGGGTGCCCGAGTTCACCGGAGCAGGACCGAGCTCGCTGAGCGTCGACATGTTCTTCGACGCCACCGACTCCCACGACGACCGGGTGGTGAAGGCCGTCGAGCTGCTGCTGGCCTGCTGCGTGCCGACGAAGGACAGCCGCGGGACGCAGAAGCCCTCGCCCCCCTGGGTGATCTTCCACTGGGGCTCGCTCACCGGCTTCGTCGCCTACGTCAAGCAGGTCCAGGTCACCTACTCGCTCTTCAGCCCCGGCGGCACCCCGATCCGGGCTGAGGCGCAGGTGAGCATGGAAGAGATCTCCGGCGACATCCCGCGACAGAACCCCACCTCCGGGTCGCTGGCCGCAACCGGCACGCACCGGGTCACGCAAGGGGACACGCTCGCCGGCTTGGCCTGGAGCGAGTACGGAGACCCGAACCGCTGGCGGGCGATCGCGGACGCCAACCGCATCGAGGACCCGCTACGGCTGCGCCCCGGTGCGACGCTGCTGCTGCCGAAGCTCGACCAGGGGAGCCGGCCTGGGCAGGGAGGTCCGACATGACGACCGAGGCCCTGACCTTCACCAACGAGGCCGTCATCAAGGTCAGGGGCTCCCCGCTCGAGGACGCCGTCATGCACACCGTGACGCACGTCGTGGTGGAGGACGGGCCAGGACGCCCGACCATGATGGAGATCCGCATCCCCGACGACGACCTGACCCTCGCGGACGGGAACACGTTCTCGATCGGAGCCGAGCTGGAGATCACCGTGCAAGCCGGCGACTCGAGCTCCCCGACCTCGCTGGCGAAGGGGGAGATCACCGCGATCGAGCTCCAGCTCGAGGAAGGGATGCGCTCCTTCCTCGTCGTCCGCGGCTACGACAAGGCCCACCGACTCCAACGCGGGACCCAGACCAAGACGTACGTCAAGAAGAAGATCAGCGACGTGGCCCAGGAGATCGCCGGTCGGGCCGGGCTCGGGTCGCAGGTCGCCGCCACGACGAAGGTCTACGACCACCTCTGGCAGGCCAACCAGACCGACTGGGACTTCCTCCAGCTGCTGGCAGCGCGCGCCGGGTACGTCGCTCGGGTCCGCGGCGGCACGCTGCACTTCGGCAAGCCCGAGACCGCGATCGGGTCGGAGGTGGAGGTGACGTGGGGGACCGACCTCATCGCCTTCCGGATGACGCAGTCAGCCGCCGGCCTCGTCGGTGAAGTCACCGTCGGTGGTTGGGACCCGGCATCCAAGACGCGCGTCCAGGGCAGCAGCACCCTGGCGGCGACGGCGACACCAAGCGTCAATGCCGGGGTGGCAGCCTTGAAGTCGACGTTCGGGGCCACCACCTACACCACCGCGACGGAGTCAGGCCGCGACCAGGCCGAGGCCAGGCTGCTCGCCGAGTCCCTGATGCGGCGGACCGCCGGCGCAGCGATGGACGCCGACGCCACCCTCGAGGGAAACCCGGCCGTCCTCACCGGGACCAAGGTGAAGGTCAGCGGCATCGGCCGCAAGTACGCAGGAGGGTACTTCTGCACGAGCAGTCGGCACGTGTTCACCCCGACCGACGGGTATCGCACCTATGTCACGATGTCCGGGCAGGAGGAACGCTCCCTGCTCGGTCAGGTCCCCCAGCGTGACCCCACCCGGATGCCCGGGCTCGTCCCGGCGATCGTGACCGACATCAACGACCCGGACAAGCTCGGACGGGTCAAGGTGAAGTACCCCTGGCTGGACGACTCACAGGCCAGCCACTGGGCCCGCACCGTGCAGACGACCGCCGGCAGCGGGTCCGGCGGGCTGCTGCTGCCGGAGGTGAACGACGAGGTGCTCGTCGGCTTCGAGCACGGCTCTTTCGACCACCCCTACGTGATCGGCGGCCTCTACAACGGCAAGGACCGCCCGTCGGACAAGGCCGGTGCCGCTGTGGAGGGCGGCAAGTCCTCCTACCGCACCATCCGGTCGCGCTCCGGTCACCAGGTGGCCCTGCTCGACGGGGGCTCCCGCAAGGGGATCGAGCTGAAGACGGCGAGTGAGAAGGCGACCCTCTTCCTGGACGAGGACGGCAAGCTCGCCGCCGACACCAGCGACACCATGGCCGTCACGGGCGTCGGCATCACCGTGGACGCCGGAGCCGGTGACCTCACGCTCAAGGGCACGAACATCACGATCGAGGCCCAGGGCAACGTCTCGGTGAAGGCCAAGGGCGACGTCGCGGTCGAGGGGGTCCAGGCCACCGTCAAGGGACAGGCGAAGGCCTCGCTGGAGGCCGCAACGACCGAGGTGAAGGGCACCGCCATGACCCAGATCCAGGGCTCCATCGTGAAGATCAACTGAGGACGAGAGGACGACGACTGTGCCACCCGCCGCGCGAGTCGGGGACCCGACCTCCTTCGGAGGCACCCTCATGCCCCCGGGGGCACCGACCGTCCTCATCGCCGGCCAACCGGCGGCGAACGCGATGACCATGCATGTGTGCACCATCCCCGGCACCCCACCGGTCGTGCATCCACCGATGCCGGCCGGAGCGGGCTTCCCGACCGTCCTCATCGGGGGCGCCCCGGCCATGCGGCTAGGTGACCCGCTCACCTGCGGAGCCGTGATCGTCATGGGGGCACCGACCGTGCTGATCGGAGGCTGAGGGATGGCTGAGCAGTTCGTCGGCGCCGGTCTGGCGTTCCCGCTGCGCACCGACGCCACCGGCGGGATCGCCCTGGTCCACCGCGAGCGCGAGATCGAGGAGAGCATCCGGCTCATCCTGGCCACCGCACCCGGCGAGCGGCCGATGCGGCCGGACTTCGGCTGCGGCATGCACGAGTACGTGTTCGCCCCCATCGACGGGGCGACCGGCGGGCAGATCGCCTACGAGGTCCGCCTCGCGCTCGCCCGCTGGGAACCACGCATCGACGTCGTGTCGGTGGCGGTCCGCTTCGACCGCGCCGACGAAGGCGTGCTCTACATCGCCATCGACTACGCCGTCCGCGGCACGAACGACCCCCGCAACCTGGTCTTCCCCTTCTACGTGATCCCCTCCGAGGGGCAGGACGAGGCAGGCACGCCATGACCCTGCCGAGCCCGAACCTCGACGACCGACGGTTCCAGGACCTCGTCGACGACGCCAAGCGCATGGTGCAGCAGCGCTGCCCCGAGTGGACCGATCACAACGTCCACGACCCGGGCGTCACGCTGATCGAGACGTTCGCCTTCATGACCGACCAGCTCCTCTACCGCCTGAACCAGGTCCCCGACCGCGTCTACCTCGCCTTCCTCGACCTCATCGGGGTTCAGCTCCTGCCCCCGACGGCGGCGAGGACCCAGGTGACCTTCCGGCTCTCGGCCGCCCAGGACTCCGCCATCACCATCCCGCTCGGCACCTCGGTCGCCACCCCACGGACCGAGCACGAGGAGCCGGTGGTGTTCGCCACCACGGGCCGCCTGGAAATCCCGCCCTGCAGCCTCGAGCTGCTGGCGACCTCGACCGCCGCGAGCGAGGTGCGGCTGAGGGAGCAGGAGCGGCTCGCCGGCACGCCGCTCATCGCCTTCCAGGCCCAGCCGGCCTACGACGACGCGCTGCTGTTCGGCCTGGACACCGCCGTCCCGTCCTGCGTCCTCGTGCTCGACCTGGACTGCACCGTCGAGGGCGTCGGCGTCGACCCGACCGACCCACCGCTGGTCTGGGAGGCCTGGAGCGAGCAGGGCTGGGTGCGGTGCGAGGTGGAGTCCGACGAGACCGGCGGCCTGAACAAGGCCGGTGCCGTGACGCTGCACGTCCCGGCCGGTCACATCGCCTCGGTGCTCGGGCGCCGTCGGGCCGGCTGGGTGCGCTGCCGAGTGATCCCACCGGAGCAGGGACAGCCCTACTACTCCTCGTCCCCTGTCGTGCACTCCTCGGCCGCCGCCACGATGGGCGGAACCGTGGAGGCCGTGCACGGCGAGACGGTCACCAACGAGACCCTCGGCGTCTCCGAGGGCGTCCCCGGTCAGCGATTCGCGCTGGCACGCACCCCCGTGCTGCGGGACATCCCGCTCGAGGTCGAGGTCGCCGAGGAGGACGGGTGGCACCCCTGGACCGCGGTGTCGTCCTTCGCCGGTTCGAGCGAGCGTGACCGGCACGTCCTGCTCGACGCGACCACCGGTGAGGTCACGTTCGGACCAGCCGTGCGGTTGGCCGACGGCACGGTCCAGTCCTTCGGTGCCGTGCCGCCCAAGGACGCCGTGATCCGCGTCCGCGCATACCGGACCGGGGGCGGGGCACACGGCAACCTCTCGGCCGGGACGCTCAACACCTTGACCACCAGCATCCCGTTCATCAGCGACGTCCGGAACCGCCGAGCCGCCCACGGCGGGGTGGACGGGGAGTCGGTGGAGGACGCCAAGGTGCGCGGGCCGCTGGTGCTGCGCACCCGAGACCGCGCGGTCACCACCGAGGACTACGAGATGCTGGCCCACGATGCCGCGCCCAACCTGGCCCGGGTGCGCTGCCTGGCGGCCACCACGGCCGAGGACGCCGGTGGGGTACGAGTGCTGGTGGTCCCCGACGCGGTCACCGACGAGGAGTCCGGGACCCTCATGTTCGCCGACCTGGTCCCGCCGGAGTCGATGCTGGCCGCCATCACCGAGCACCTCGAGCCTCGGCGGGTCATCGGCACGCGTGTGGTCGTGGAGCCGCCGTTCTACCAGGGAGTGACGGTGGTGGCGCGGGTCCAGGCGCGCCCACGCACCGATCCGGACCGCCTCAAGACCGCCGCGTTGCGGGCGCTCAACGAGTACTTCTCCCCGCTCACCGGCGGCCCGCAGGGCCAAGGCTGGCCCTTCGGCCGACCGGTGCAGGCCGGGGAGGTCTACGCCGCGCTGCAGCGGCTCCCCGGGACCGAGCTCGTCGAGGACGTGAAGCTCTTCGCCGCGGACCCCATCACCGGTGAGCGAGGGGATCCGGTCCAGCGGATCGCCTTGGACGCGCAGGCGCTGGTGTTCTCCTACGAGCACCAGGTACGCGTCGTGGCGGGCGGCTGACGTGCGCGGCACCGTTCCCGGCCTGGCGACCCCGCACCCGCTCGGGCGACTGCTGCCCGGGCTCTACCAGGAGGACGACTTCGCCCAACGCTTCGTGGCCGCCCTCGACGACGCCCTGGCGCCCGTCCAGTCCACGCTGGACAACCTGCACGCCTACGTCGACGTCTCCCTCAGCCCGGCGGACTTCCTCGAATGGCTCGCCGGGTGGGTCGGCGTCGAGCTCGAGGAGGACTGGGACGAGGCTCGACGGCGGACCATGGTGGCCGCCGCCGTGGACGTGCATCGGCGGCGGGGGACGGTGCAGGGGGTTCGGGACACGGTCCGCGCCGTCCTCGACGCGGAGTGCACCGTCGTGGAGACCGGCGCGATGGCCTCCTCGAGCGACCCCGGCGCGGCGATGCCCGGCAGGCCGGTCGGCGAGCTCGTGGTGCAGGTCCGTGCGGCCGAAGCCTCGGCGCTGGACACCCGCCGGCTGGACCGGCTCCTCGCCGCGGTGAAGCCGGCCCACATCCCGCACCGGATCGAGTACGTCGGCTATTCCGCGCCGAAGGCCCCGGCAGACGGTCCGGAGCAGGCAGAATCGTCCGAGGCGTAGGGCCCCCACCGCCAAGAGAGGTCGACCGTGATCATCTGCGACGTCTGCGGCGCACGCAACGAGCAGGGTGTGTCCTTCTGCGGCAACTGCGGCTCCTACCTGGAGTGGGAAGAGGAGTCGCCCGCCGAGGACCGGCAGCCGTCGACGACGACGGACGGAGCCCCGGACGAGTTGCCGGCACCCGAGTCGACACCCGAGGAAGGGCCGGAGGAACCGCCGCAGCAGGAGGAACCGGCGCAGCAGGAGCAACCGGCTCCCGAGCCCAGGCGCTGGCACCTGCCGCGGCACGAGGCCGAGCACGAGCCGCAGGAGCCCTCCCCTGCAGCGGCCGAGCGCATCGCGGAGCCCACCGCTGAGGCGCCGGCTCCGGCCCAACCGGCCGCCCCCCAACCGGCCCCGGCCAAGCCTGCGCCCGCACAGCCCGCCCCACGCACACCCGCGGCTGTGAAGCCCGGCGAGGTCCACAAGCCCCGCCGTACGCCGCTGCCCGAGGAGGAGGAGGCCCCCCCGGAGCCGGGGGACCTCATCTGCGGCAACTGCGGGGCCGGTAACGACGCCGCCAGGAAGTTCTGCCGCCGATGCGGGACCTCGCTCGCCGATGCGCCGGTCGCGAAGAAGCCGCCTTGGTACAAGCGGATCTTCCGGCGCAAGGCAGCCGCACCGGTCGCTGCGGGAAGCAGGCCAACGGTCGCCAAGGCGCACAAGGATCGCAGCCACCTGTGGCGGTGGCTCATCCTCGTCGCAGCACTCCTCGGCGTCGGCATCTACTTGAGCTGGGGCCTCATCGAGCAGGGTGTCGAATGGGTCGGCGACAACGTCGGGGACCCGGCGCCCGTCACCGCCACCAATGCGCGGTCCTCCACCTCGGCGCCGGGCCACCCCGCGAACCTCACCATCGACGGTCTCGTCGGGACCTGGTGGGCACCCGCCGATGGCGCCGCCAGCGGAGAGAGCATCACCTACCGCTTCGAGGAGCCGACCCGCCTCACCGCGCTGCTGATCTTCCCTGGCACCTCACGGGACCAGGAGGAGTTCCTCCAGCAGGCGCGGCCGCGATCGTTGCGGGTCGTGGCGACCTCAGCCGATGGCTCCTCCGAGACGGCCGACTGGGAGCTTCGCGACGAGCCCGGCCAGCAGACCACCAACGTGAGCTTCGAGGACGTGAAGGCGGTTCGGCTGGTGATCCGGGACGCCTACGGCGCCGCCCCCGGTTCGCTCGTCGCCGTCAGCGAGGTGGAGTTCTACACCCGCGGGTCGTTCTGACGCGTCGGGGTGGCATCTTGACCCGGGCCACCGACGTCGCTCCCTAGGTCGAGACGCCCAGCTCGGCCATCCTGGCTCGGTACCCCTCCTCGGCTCGGCGCAGCGATGCTCGGTCACCGCGCTCCCGGCGGACTCGCAGCAGCAGCCGCCAGCACCCCTCCCGATACGGGTCGGCCTCGACGCACGTGACCGCTGCCTCGTCGGCGGCCATCGGGTCCACGTCCGCCAACGCCCGCGCGACTCCCTCCCCGAGGTCGGCGAGCCGCAGCTTGAGACGCTCGCGGTGCTCCTCGACCCACTCGGCAGTGCCCTCCTCCGGCAGGAGGTCGTGCTGAGTGAGCTCGGCGGCCTCTCGCAGCGCCGCCAGCGCGGCCACCGGTCGCCGAGCTGCCAGGGCATCACGCCCCCGGCGCATCGCCTCGCCCAGCTGCGTGAGGTCGCTGCTGGCTCCGGGGCGACCGAGGCGGTAGGACGAGCCCTGACGAGTCAGCAAGCCTCCGCCACCCGGTGACGTCCCCTCCAGCAGTGCCCGCAGCGACGACACCGACACCTGCAGGTTGTGCGTCGCCGTCGTCGATGCCAGCGACGGCCAGAACGCCTGGGCCAGGCGGTCTCGATGGACGGGGTGACCGACGTCCAGGGCGAGCAGGCGCAGCACCGACCGTGCCTTCGGACGGACCGAGGACAGGTCGACCGAGTGACCGCCGACGACGACGACCAGCCCACCGAGCAGCTGGACCTGCAGGCTGGGCGGTCCGTCCACGGCGGCGCTGGGCGTCGCCTCGCCACCAGCATCCCCGGTCAGCGGTGGCAGCGACCACCCGAGCGCGGCGGCCACCGTCTGGGCACGACGCGCTCCGGACGCTCGGCCGGCTGCGTCCAGCGTGGCGGCAGCCCAGGCGAACACGGCCTCGGCACCCGAGCTTCCGCCCGAGAGCGCAACCTGCTCGCTCCGGGCCAGCCATTCCGACGTGACGGGCACACCGATGCGGGCACGCGCCAGGACTCCGGCCGCGGCAACCCAGGCCGCACACGGTGCGGCGCCGACGGCCTGCGCCCGCGCCATCACCAGCTCGAACAACCGCAGGTCAGGGTCGTCGCGGCGCAGCTCCAGCACGCACTCGGCCAGACCGGCCAGCAGGGCACCCCAGTCGTCCCCCGCCGCGCGGCACTCCTCCAGGACCGCTCGGGCCGCCGGGCTGGACGCCCGGTGCCCGAGTGCCGCGACCGCCAGCACGCGAGCCGCTCGGGAGAACCACGGCCAGCCGGCGCGTTCGGCGTCGGTCGCCAGGTGGTCGGCATCGGTGAACGCGTGCACGTCGTCGAGCAGCACGTTCATCCCCACGAGCGTGAGGCGGGCTGCCAGCTCTTCGCTCGAGCCGACCTCGACCTCGGCCAAGGCCTGCGCCAGGCGCTCTTCGGCCAACCCGCGGTTGCCCTCGACCAGACCCTCCAGCGCCCGGACCAGCGACCAAGCGCCGGATCGCCCGTCAGCGGGCCCCACGCCGGCAGGCCCCGACGGCTCGCGCACGATCCCGCGAAGGACGCACGCCGCCGCATCGACCCAGTCGGTGACCGGGAACGGTGGCGGTCGGGACCAGGCCTGCACCCGGCGCACGACGCGGCGGGCCTCCTCACGGGCACGGCTGTCATCGGTGGCCCGGGCCGCGTCGGCGGACACCCGCTCGGCAGCACGCAGGCGCCCGTCGCGCAGCAGCCGCTTGCCCTGCGCCACGGCCAGCAGGGGGTCCTCGCGCACCAGCGTCTCCGGAAGCACGCCGGTCCATGCCGGTGCACCGGCAAGGGGGACGTCCTCGTGCGTCATGAGCAGGCGGTGGACCCCGTCCCAGTCGTGTGCCAGTGCCCGGACCCTGATCGACTCCGCAGTCGCACCCTCGGCGTCGAGCACCTCCGCTGCCCGTCGGTACCACGCCCGCGCCGAGGTCGACCCCAGCTGCTCGTGCAGCTGGCTCTCCAGGTGGTGGCGAAGGACCTCGTGGTAGCGGAAGGTCTGACCGCCGTCGTCGGTCGACGTCAGGGCGGTTCGCTGCACGAGCCTCTCGAGCTGGCTCTGGCTGTCGGTCCTTCCCAGCAGCGCGTCACATCGCTCACCGGACAGCACCTCGAGCACCGAGGTCCTTCGCAGGAAGTCGCCGAGCTCGGGCGGCAGCCCGGCGAGCAGCAGCCGCGACAGGAACCCGCGGGCATAGCGGTGGTGGGAGGCGAGCGTCCCGATAGCCCGGTGCCGCTCCTGGCTGGAGCTGTCGCGAGTCGCGAGGTGGAACAGGTGCAGTGCCGCGGCCCACCCCTCGGTGAGCCGGGTGAGCGCGGCAGCGTCGCCGGGGCGTAGCGGCACCTGGTAGGCGTCCCGGAAGAGGGCCTCCACCTCCCAGGTCCGGAAGCGCAGGTCGTCGGCGGAGACCGTCAGGGGGGACGGCGACAGCTCCGCCCTGGTGAGGTCGATCGGCGGGTCACGCCGTGACCCCAGCAGCACCCGTACGTTCGCGGGAAGGCTCATGAGCAACGGCTCGAGCACCCCCAGCACGACGGCGTCGGCCAGGGTGTGGACGTCGTCGATGACGAGCAGGACCGGCGGGTCCGGCGGCAGGCCCTCCAGGTCCAGCAGGAGGGCCTCGACGTCCTCCCCGGACTGTGAGCCCGGTTCGAGGCAGAGACGGAGGTGCCCCACCAGGGCGGCCGCATCCGTGCGGGTGTCGGCCCGGTACCAGGCCACCGGCCCGGTCCAGCGCTCGGCGACGGCGGCGAGCAGGGTGGTCTTGCCCGTGCCCGCCGGGGCGATCACCAGGGCTGGGCCCCCGCCAGCGACGAGCTTGGCCAGGACCTTGTCCAGCACCCGCGGGCGACGCAGTCCGGCGGCGACCGGCACGCTCATCCGAGCGAGAGGGGGTCGGGTCTGGCGGGAGGCCATCGAGGCTCCAGTACCGCTACGTCGAAGGGACCTCGCGAGTATGGCAGCGTCGGTGACCTACGTCACCCCTTCATCGAGCCCGGCACACCGCCCGGTCGACGTATCGGTCCAGCAGCACCGCCACACCGTCGGCCATCACCGACGGCCCGACCTCGTCGGCGACCGCCTGCACGTCGGCGGGGGCGTTGCCCATCGCCACCCCCCAGCCGGCCCACGCCAGCATGTCCATGTCGTTGTGACCGTCGCCCACAGCGAGCACGTCGGCCGGGCCGATGCCGAGCCGGAAGCCCACCTTGTCCAGGCCGGCCGCCTTCGTCACCCCGGCCGGCATGATGTCCAACCAGGCCGTGTACCCGATGGCGTAGTCCACCGACGGCAGGCCCATCTCCGCGGCCAGGGCCCGGAGCCGGTCCCGGTCGCCCTCGTGCCAGCGAACGACGAGACGCGTCACCGGGCCGCGGACCAGCTCGTCGTGGGGGACGACCTCCACCTCACCGTCGAACTCGAAGTCGACGTTGTCACCGGTGATCCGGAAGCCGACGCCGAGCTCCTCGACGGCCAGGATCGCATCCGGCACCTCCTCGGCGAAGTACCTGACCGGCTCGAGGGCGTCGAACGTGACCACGTCGACCGGGGCGCGCTCAGCGAGGTCCACCACGACGGCCCCGTTGGAGCAGACGGCGTAGCCGGTATCCATATCGAGGGCGTCGAAGACCGTGTGCGTGGAGTGCAGCGATCGACCGGTCGCGATGACCACCGTGATCCCGGCGTCGCGCGCACGCGCGACGGCAGCCCGGACTCGGTCGTTGGGGTCGGCGAAGAAGTCGCCGTAGGGCAGCAGGGTCCCGTCGACGTCGAGCGCGGCCAGCCGTGGCACCCACTCCTGGACCGGTGCCCGTCCGCTGTCGCCTCGACTCACGCGGGCGAGCCCGGCATGTTCACCACAGGAAGCATCGTCCGTCCAGCGAGGTACGGCTGCAAGGCGAGGGGGACGCGGACCGAGCCGTCGGGCTCCTGGTGGTTCTCCAGCAGCGCGACGATCGCCCGGGGGATCGCCACCAGGGTTCCGTTCAGTGTCGCCACCGGCCGCGTGCTGCCGCCGGTCGTCCCCGCCGCCCGGGTACGCACCGCCAACCGCCGCGCCTGGAAGTCCGTGCAGTTCGACGTCGAGGTCACCTCGCGGTAACGCTCCTGCGTCGGCACCCAGGCCTCGATGTCGTACTTGCGGGCGGCGGAGGCACCGAGGTCACCGGAGGCCACCTCGATCACTCGGTACGGCACCTCGAGGGCATCGAAGAACCGCCGCTCGAAGTCGAGCAGACGTTCGTGCTCGGCCTCGGCGTCCTCGAGTGCGCAGAAGGTGAACATCTCGACCTTGTCGAACTGGTGGACGCGGATGATGCCCCGGGTGTCCTTCCCGTGGCTGCCGGCCTCCCGACGGAAGCACGGGGAGAAGCCCACGTAGCGCAACGGCAAGGACTCCGCGTCGAGGATCTCGTCGGCGTGGTAGGCCGCGAGCGGGACTTCGGCGGTCCCGACCAGGTACACGTCGTCGGCCTCGAGGTGGAAGACGTTCTCCGCGGCCTGCCCCAGGAATCCCGTGCCCTCCATCGCCTCGGGCCGCACCAACGCCGGCGGGATCATCGGCACGAACCCCGCCTCGCTGGCCTGGGCCATCGCCAGGTTCACCAAGGCCAGCTCGAGCATCGCGCCAACCCCGGTGAGGTAGTAGAAGCGGGCCCCGGAGACCTTGGCTGCCCGTTCCACGTCGATCGCGGCCAGCAGTCGGCCCAGGTCGACGTGATCCCGGGGGACGAAACCCTCCGCCGCGAAGTCACGCCGGCTGCCGACCTGCTCCCGAAGGCGGAAGTCCTCCTCGCCGCCGACCGGGACTCCTTCGGCCACGACGTTCGAAAGTCGCAGCTGCAGCCCGTGCAACGCGGCGCTCGCGGCAGTGGCGCCTGCATCGGCAGCCTTGACCTTCTCGGCCAGCGACTTGGCCTCGGCCAGGACCTTCGCTCGTTCATCCGGCGAGGTCCTCGCGACCTGCTTGCCGATGCGCTTCTGCTCCGCGCGCAAGGCCTCGAACGCCACGAGTGCCGAGCGCCGCTGCTCGTCGGCGGCGAGCACCTCGTCCACCAGGTCGACGGACTCGCCGCGCACGCGCTGGGACTCGCGCACCCGATCCGGGTCGGCGCGCAGTACCGCGAGGTCGATCATGGCCCGAGACTACCGAGGACCCGGGTAGCGTCTGGTGCTGTGATCCGAGAAGCCCGCGTGACCGACCTGGACGACATCGCGAGCCTCACCGCGGCCCGGCACGCCCGGTCACTGGCCGCCGAGCGGCTGCTCAACCCAGCGTTCGGCGACCCCACGCACGTGCGCCAGCTCCTGCCCGAGGAGCCCCAAGGGTGGGTCGCCGAGCGTGACGGCCAGGTGATCGCGGCCATGCTCTGGCACGACGACCACGGCCGGGCCTTCTGCCCGCTGGCCGCCTCGGTGGGCGACGCCGAAGCCTTCACCCAGATCTACGCGGTGGCCGCCGGCGAGTGGGTCGCGGCCGGCTACACCACCCACGCCGTCACCGTGCCCAGCGTCGACCGACCCCTGGGCGACCGGCTGGTGGACTTGTCCTTCGGCCGCCAGCAGGCCTACGCCGTGCGCCCGCTGGGGGACCATGGAGGGGAGAAGCTGGACCCGGGCGACGTCGTCGTCGAACGGGTCGGAGTCGAGGCGCTGGAGGACGTCGTCCGACTCGGGAACCTCCTGGCCCTGCACCACGAGGGTTCTCCGGTGTTCGACCGGCGGTCCGACGACTTCTTCTCCGGGCTGCCCGAGGCCTACCAGCAGCTCATCGACGTCCAGGGGGCCGGCGTCGTCGTCGCTCGCATCGACGACGAGCCGGTCGGGGTCCTGATCTGGGAGCCACGCAGCCCACGGCCCATCTACGCACCAGACAGCGCCGAGATGGTGCTGCTCGCCGTGCACCCGAAGGCTCGTGGCCGCCGGGTCGGGCGGGTGCTCATCTCCACGGGGATCCGCGACATGGCGTTCAACGGTCACTCCTCAGCGGTCGCCGACTGGCGCACGACGAACCTCGAGGCCGCCCGGTTCTGGCCGGCGCAGGGGTTCCTGACGGTGGCCCACCGCTACGTGCGCGAGATCCCGACCCGTCCTCACGGCGGGCTGGACGACTGACCCCGGAGCACCGCCAACCACGAGGCCGCCTCGGCGAAGTCGGCGTTGGTGGTGAACTCGGCGAGCACCGCTGGCGCACCGTCGGCGCGCGCGTAGGAGCCGAGGAAGCGCACCCCGCCGGACACGCGGTGCAGCCCCATGAGAGCCTCGCCCACCCGGGCGTCGGCCACGTGACCCTCGCAGTCGATGGAGAACGTGTACTGCCCGAGCCGGCTGCCGACCGGTCGCGACTCGATCCTGGTGAGGTTGACGCCGCGAGTGGCGAACTGCTCGAGGATCTCCAGCAGTGCCCCGGTGCGGTCTTCGGCCAGGTAGACGACCAACGAGGTCTTGTCGGCCCCGGTCGGTGCGGGCGGGCTCCCGGGTCGGGTGACCAGGACGAACCGGGTGTGGGCGTCGGCGTCCTGGATCCCCGTGGCCAGCGGGACCAGCCCGTAGTGCTCGCCGGCGACGGCGCTGGACACGGCCGCGTCGAACCCGGAGCCGGGGTCGGCCACGGCCGCGGCCGCAGCCGCGGTCGACGTCGCCGGCACGACCAGCGCCTCCGGGAGGTTGGCCGCCAGCCAGGCACGGCACTGAGCCTCGGCGTGTGGATGGGTGGTGACCCGACGGACGTCGGAGGTCACCGTACCTGGGCGCACGAGCATGGCGAAGGAGACCGGCAGGACCACCTCGTGGCTGATGACCAGGGGCTGGCCACGGGAGAGCTCGTCGAGGGTCGCGTTCACCGAGCCCTCGAGGCTGTTCTCCATGGGGACCACGGCCCCGTCCACCTTCCCGGCCCGGACCGCCGCCAGGCAGGATGACACCGTCGTGAAGGGCACGGCCTCCCCGGCGGCGCTTCGCGGCAGCACTCGACGCGCGGCGTCGCTGAACGTGCCCGCCGGCCCCAGGTAACCGAATCGCTCGCTCGTCCCCACCGGCCACAGGGTACGGCGCCACGGTCTACCGTCGTGGCCGTGCAACCCCGGTCGGTGACGGCGACACTCGCACTGGCGGTCACGGCCGTGCTGGCCGTGGCTCTGCCGCCGCTGGCCGCCGCGCCGCCCACGGAGGATGAGCCAGCGTCGGCACCCATGGTGCTGGTCGGCGTGGCCGGGCTCGCCTGGGCCGACGTGGACCCAGCGGTGACGCCGACGCTGTTCGCGGCCACCGGGGGTGAGTCGGTGGCCAACCTGTCCGTCCGCACCGTGCGAACTCGGACCTGCCCCATCGACGGCTGGCTCACCATCGGCGCCGGCCGCCGCGCCGGCAGCCCGGCCGAGCGGTACTGCGCCCCCGCGCCGGAGCCTCGCCTGGCCGTGTCGGCCGAGCCGGGGGTGGACCCGACCCGGCCGGGCACGGCCCGGATCCCCGGCTGGCCCGCACTGCGGGACGACTCCGTCCAGGACATCTACGGGGCCGAGCTCGGCCTGCTGCACGACCGGCTCGAGCAGGCCGACGCCTGCGCGACGGCCATCGGGCCGGGCGCCGCCCTCGCCCTGGCAAGCCCGACCGGAGCCGTCGAGCGGTACCTGCCCCCCGGGGCGCTGCTCGATCCGGCGGCACCCCAGGCCCTGGCGGCCGTGGTGACGCAGTGCCAGGTCACGGTCATCGACCTCGGCTCGGTGCCGGGCGCGGACTACCCCGGCGACCGGGCGGAGGGCTTGACCGCCATCGACACCGCGCTGGCCGCGTTGCGCGCGGTCCTACCGCCCACGGCGACGGTCCTGGTCGCCGGGATCGCCGACAGCGGCCCCACCTCGGTGCCCGCCGAGGACGCGCCCAGCACCCTGCCGACCCCGGCGCTTCGTCTGGCCATGGCCACCGGCGATGGCTGGGAGGCCGACTGGCTCACCTCCGGCAGCACGCGTTGGACGGGCATGGTGCAGCTCACCGACCTCACGCCCACGCTGCTGGCCGCCGCCGGCGCCGACACCAGCGGCGGCTTGGCCGGCGCGCCCTGGGAGGCAGGCCAGGCCCATCCCAACGACGCCGCGACCACCGTCGAGGAGCTCACCGACCTCGACCAGGCCGAGCAGATCTTCCGCAAGCGCTACTCGCCGTTCTACCGCCTGCTCGGATATGTCCAGGCCACCGTCTACGGCCTAACGCTGCTGCTCATCGGCTGGCGGGAGCCCCGCGGACGCCGTGGGCCAGCCCTGTGGCCGGCCCAGACACTGGCGTACCTGGCCGCCGCGATCCCAGTCTCCTCCTTCCTGACCAACCTGACGGCCTGGTGGCGTGCCGACCGGCCCGAGCTCATGCTGTGGTTGGGGCTGCTCGGGGTCGCCTCGGCGGTCGCCGTGCTGGCAGCTCGCGGGCCATGGCGGCGCTGGGTTGCGGGCCCACCCACCATGATCGCCGCCCTGACCGCCGTCGTCCTGGCCGTCGACGTCCTCACGGGTTCGCGGCTGCAGAACCTCAGCCTGCTCGGGCTGTCGCCGACGGTGGCCGGTCGCTTCTACGGGTTCGGCAACATCCCGTTCGCGATCTTCGCCTCCTCCGTGATGTTCCTCGCCGCCGCAGCCGCCGACCAGGCCCGCCGCCGCGGCGCCACGGCGACGGCCAGCGCCGGGGTCGCGCTGCTCATCGGGCTCGTCGGGGTGATGGTGGTCGGTGCCCCGAGCGGCGGCGCCGACTTCGGCGGGCTGCTCAGCATGCTGCCAGGGGTCCTCGTGCTGGCGGCGGGCCTGGCCCAGGTCGCCATCACCTGGCGGCGGGTCCTGATCGTCGGCGTCGGGACCCTTGTCGTCGTCGCACTCGTCTCGGTCCTGGACTACCTGCGGCCCCAGGCCCAGCGCAGCCACTTCGGGGACTTCGTGGCCACCGTCGTGGACGGCAGTGCCTGGACCACCGTCTCGCGCAAGGCCGACGCCGCCCTCGGCACGCTCGACAGCGGGTACGCATGGCTGGTCCCGTTGGCGTACCTGGTGGTGTGGCGACTCATGCTCACGCGGTCCCGACCGCGACCCCCGGCCGTGGTGGAGCTCGAGCACCGCTGGCCGGCATTCCGGCAGCTCGTGATCGCCTTGATGGTCACCGGTGCCATCGGGTTCGCCGTGAACGACTCCGGGATGATCGTGCCGGCCATGATGGCCAGCACCAGCATCCCGCTGGCCGTCATCGCACTGGTGGACGTGCGCCGCTCGTCGGACCGCCAGCCGAGCCCGGCCGCCCCGGGAACGGGAACGCCCGACGCGCGATGAGCGCTCGGGCGACGTCCCGCCACTGCCGAGCCCGGTGGACCTGCGACCGCCAGTCACCGCCGCTGGCCCGGTGAGCCAGGTCGATCGGGACCTCCAGCACGGTGAAGCCGGCGCGGGCCAGATCGATGGTGAGGCCGGTCTCCACCCCGAAGCCGTCCGCCAGGGGCAACGCCGCTCGGAACGCCACGCGAGTCAGGCATCGCTGCCCGGACAACGGCTGCAGCGGGCTCCAGCCCAGCGCCCGCTCGGTACCGGCCCGGGCCAGGTTGACGACCAGGCCGCGCCCACCGGCGGGCGCGCCGTCGGGGGTGCGTTGCCCCGGCAGGACGGCGATGGTCATGTCCGCCCGACCGTCGACGACGGCTTCGACGAGCGGCGCCGCGGCGCCGGCGGTGTCGGTGAGGTCGGCGTCGAGGAACAGCAGGACGTCGGCATCCGTCCCGAGCCCACCGGTGGTCATCGCGGCGGCCTTGCCACGGTTGCGGTCGTGTCGCAGGACCCGCGCCCCGGCGGCCGCTGCCACAGCAGCCGTGCGGTCGCTGGACCCGTCGTCGACGACGATCACCTCACGAACAGCTGGCAGCAGCCGGCTGGCGCGCACGGTCGCCCCGATGCGCGCCTGCTCATCCTTGGCCGGTACCACCACCGCCACGCCTGTCACCTGCAGCAGCGTAGGCCCGCTACGGTCGGGACATGGACAGCGAGGTCGGCCGCCTGCGCAGCGTGATGCTGCACCGCCCCGGTCGCGAGCTCGCCCGACTCACGCCGCGAAACAACGCCAGCCTGCTCTTCGACGGCATCCCGTGGTTGGCCCGGGCGCAGGAGGAGCACGACGCGTTCGCCGACGTGCTGCGCTCCCGGGACGTCGAGGTGCTGCTGCTCACGGATCTGCTGACCGAGGTGCTGCGCGTAGAACCCGCCCGCACCGAGTGCATCGAGGCAGCGTGCACCGATGTCCCGCACGGCCACACGCTACGAGCCCGGCTGTCCGAGCACCTGCACAGCCTGCACCCGCAGGACCTCACCGAGGCCCTCATCGCCGGGCTCGCCCACGGCGAGCTCCCGCGCGCGGCCGGGCTGGGCCACGCCCTGCTCGGCCTGGATGACTTCGTCCTCTCGCCGCTGCCCAACGTGCTCTTCACCCGGGACTCCAGCGTCTGGATCGGCGATGCCGTCGCGGTCACCAGCCTGGCGATGCCCGCTCGGCTGCGCGAGACGACGCTCACCGGCGCGATCTACCGGCACCACCCACGCTTCGCCGGCACCCCCTGGCTGTACGACCCCACGCTCGAGCCACTCGAAGGCGGTGACATCCTGCTGCTGGGACCCGGCGTCCTGGCTGTGGGGACCGGGGAGCGGACCGTCCCCGGCGGCGTCGAGCGCCTTGCCGGACGCGTCTTCGCCGCCGGCCTGGCCCACACCGTGCTCGCCGTGCCCATCTCCCAGACGAGGGCCACCATGCACCTGGACACCGTCTGCACGATGGTGGACCGCGACGAGCTGGTGATGTGGCCGCACGCCGCAGCTACCCTGCAGGCCATCGCGCTGCACCGCGACGACGCCGAGGTCGCCGTTGGTCCCACGAGACCGTTCCTGGAAGCGGCCGCCGACGCGCTCGGCATCGATCGGCTTCGCGTCATCGACACCCGGCTGGACCCGGTCACCGCCGAACGCGAGCAGTGGGACGACGGCAACAACACCCTCGCGCTGGCACCCGGCGTCGCCGTTGCCTACGAGCGCAACGTGGCGACCAACGCCCGCCTGGCCGAGCACGGCGTCGAGGTCATCACGATCCCGGGCAGCGAGCTCGGGTCGGGTCGAGGTGGGCCACGCTGCATGTCCTGCCCGCTCCAGCGCGACCCCTGAACCCGGGGCCGTCGGGCGGCTGTGACACACCACTCACCAGAAACGTGGGCGTCCGGGAGGTCTTCTGACGATCCGGCCGTATCGTGGGGGTCAGGACCCCGGTATCGCGGCTCACGAGGCGGCGGTGGCCGGGGTCGTCCAATACCGGGGGCCCCGGCGGGCGCCTCAGCGCAGCGTCAGCTGTCGGTTCACCAGACCCTCTCGACTCCGGCGCTCCTCGGGCGTCAGCGGCTCTTCACCACCCGAGCCCGCTGCCTGGCCCAGCCTGTCGTCCAGGACGCCCGCCAGCAGGGCGACCGGCTCGGCCAGGTCTTCGGCCCGGGTACCGACCGGCAGCTCCCACACCGGCACCAGCAACCCGTGCGCCCGGAAGGTGCCGAGCAGGCGGCTCTGCTCGCTCAGCTCGACCTGGCCGGCCGTCTTCAGGCGCGCCAGCTCGTCGAGCAGGGACGCCTCTTCGTAGGGCTGCGCCCAACGCAGGTAGGTGCGCTCAGCCATCGTCGCCACATATGCCCCGGACACCCCGGGCACGCGCCGGGTCGCAACGATCGCCGCCTCGGCCCGTTCCCGAGAGGCCCGAACCAGGGCATCACCTGCCTCGGCGCCCACTGCCCGTTCCCAGTAGGCGAAGTCGCCGAAGAGCTCGACGTCAAGGGTGTCCCCCGCGCGGTCCGGGGCAACGTCGAGCAGGTCCTGCAGCCGCGGTCCCGGCGCGGGGAGACCGGCCATCGTCACCAGTCCCGGCTCGTCCTGGGCCAGCGCCGCCTCCAGCGCGGCCGCGAGGTCCCGGGAGGCGTCTCCCGAGGACATCGATGTCTGCAGGGCGACCCAGATCCCTCCGTCGGCAGCCCTGCTTGCCGGGGCCGCCAGCGGAAGCACCGTCGTCAGGGTCACCGCCACCTCCGGGTCAGCGCCGACGACCTCGGCGGCCAGGCGCACCGTCGCAGTCGCCGCCGGCACGAACTCGCGCATCGCAACCCACTCCACCTCGCTGGGCAGACCCTGGAACGGCCTGCCCACGAGCTCAGACCGCGCCGCCCGACCGGTCGTTCGGCCGTGGCAGTTCTTCACCCGCTTGCCCGATCCGCAGGGGCACGGCTCGCGCAGGCCCAGGCCGGCCAGCTCCTCCTCGCCGACCGTGACCCTGCCGTGCCGACCCTTGCCCTGCGGTCCCCGCCGATGCGCCATGGGCTCATCGTGGCAGAGCGGCCCGCACCCTCGTCGGGACGGCCCTCAACGTCCGAGGTGCCGTAGCACCGCTGCCGGGCGGTCGGTGATGACCACCTCGACGCCAAGCTCCGCGCACAGCTCGACATCGGCCGGGTCGTTGACGGTCCAGACATGGACCTCGTAGCCCTGGCGGTGGAACCGGCGCACCACCTCCGGGTTCGCTCGGATGACCTCGATCGATGGGCCGGCGACAGCGACCCCGTGGGGGAGATGACCGTCAAGGCTGCGAGCGGAGAGCCGGTCGAGCAGGAACACCGTGCGCAGGGTGGGCGCGAGGCGACGGACTCGACGAAGGGACAGCCACGAGAACGACATGATCCGGGTCGTAGGCGGCGAGCCGGACTGCTCGATGCGGTGCACCAGAGCCCGCTCGACGAGGCCGCCGTAGCGGGTTGGGTGCTTGGTCTCGATGGCCAGCTCGATCGGTCGTCCGGCATCGGACACGGCGTCCAGCAGTCGCCGTAGGGTGAGGATGCCCGTCAGCGCACGCCCGGGCACCTCACCCTCCTCGAAGATGTCCCACTGCCGACGCTGTGCTGCGAAGTCCAGCTCTTCCAGCCGTGCCAGCTCCAGCGTCGAGACGACGCCGCTGCCGTCGGAGGTCCGGTCCACCGTGCGGTCGTGCACACAGACGAGGTGGCCGTCGGCGGTGAGCCGGACATCGGCTTCCAGCCCGTCCGCGCCGAGATCCATCGCCCGCCGATACGCCGCGAGGGTGTGCTCCGGCTGCTCCTCAGACGCTCCTCGATGGGCCACCACGCGCACGAATCCATCCTCGCAACCCGGTAGGCGATTCGGCGCACATCTCAGCCATCCATCGTGGCATCGGTCGCCGGACCGGGCCGGATCAGCACTCCGGGGTTGAGGATCCCGGTCGGGTCCAGTGCCCGCTTGAGGGCTGCCATCGCCGTCAGGTCTGCACGCGAGCGCGTCAGCCCGAGCCAGTCGGTCTTCGCCACCCCCACCCCGTGCTCGCTGGCGACCGACCCCCCGGCCTCTGCCACGAGTCGCAACACCGGCTCGGTAGCGGCCGCGGCCCCGGCGCCGACCAGCTGGAGGTGCAGGTTCCCCTCAGCCAGGTGACCGAAGACGACGACGCGGTGCGGGGACGCCGCGTCGTCGAGCCGTCCGAGGACCTGGGCGAGCCTTGCCAGTGGTACCGCCACGTCCAGCTTCACCTGCTCACCCAGCGTCGCCACCGCCTCGGTCTGACGCTCCCGGTAGGCCAGCAGGCCGTCCCCAACCACGGCGTCGGCATCCTCGGGCAGGCTCGGCAGCTCGTCGGTCTCGGCCAGCACGTACACCGGATGCACCGGCATCGGCCGCCTCAGGCCGGTGACCTCGCAGACCAGCGCCATCCCGTCCTCGAGCATCAGCTCAGCCAGCCGAAGCCCCGCGGTGCGCAGCCTCGGGAGCAGCGCGAGCGCGGCCGCGGCGTCCTGACAACCCACCAGCGTCATCGCCCCGGGTGGGTCCGGCCGCACCAGCCGAACCAGCACCCGGGTGATCACCGCCAGCGTTCCCTCGCTCCCGACCAGCAGGCCCGTGAGGTCGTAGCCGGCGCCGTCCTTCGGCAGGCCGTCGAGTCGGCGCACGACCGACCCGTCGGCCAGCACCGCCTCCGCCCCGAGCACCTGCGCCTTCGTGTCGCCGTGGCGGACGACGTACAGCCCTCCGGCGTTCGTAGCCACCGTCCCGCCCACGGTGGCGCTCTCGCGAGCGGCCAGGTCCACCCCGTAGGACCACCCGGCAGCGCCCGCCGCGCGCTGCAGGTCGCCGAGCAGCACGCCAGCACCCACCAGCGCTCTGCCCGAGTCCTGGTCGAGCTGCATCGAGTCCAGCGCACGCGTGGAGAGCACGACTGCGTCGCCGTGCGGGACCGATCCCCCGACCAGCCCGGTGTTGCCCCCCTGGGTGACCACCGGCATCCCCCGCTCGGCGCAGGCGAGCAGCGCGCGAGCCACGTCGACGGTGCTGCGCGGGCGAAGCACCGCCAAGGGTGGGTGACGCCAGCGGCGCGTCCAGTCGGTCCCATAGCTCTCGAGCACGTCGGCGTCGGTCACCACTTCGACACCCGCGGCACGAACCGTCGCCAGCACGTCGCCAAGAGCGTCCACGAGCATCCCTCCCCGCGTGGGCGTCGCACATGGCCGCCGCCGGGCCCGCGAGCGGGTGACGGGTGCCGCGGACCTGGAACCATCGTCGCATCAGCCGGAGGCGTCAGCCATGGGCTGGGCCCCCCGGGGGGCCCGGACGTCTGGTTCGACACAGGCGAGCCCCGATCGGCCCGACCCCCCGGGCACGCTCAGCCGTGCTGCACCGCGCGGGCGCGGTTGTTGCGAGCGTTGTGCTCCAGCTCAATGAGCCCGAGCTCCTCCAGGAGCGGCGGCAGGTACATGCCGAAGCGTCCCCGGTAGCCCTTTCGCAGGCCGTACCAGCCGCCGATGGGGTTCTCCGGCGATCGCCCCCAGGCTTCGATCGAGCCATCTGGGGCGAGCTTCTTCTCATCGGCGGCGCCGAGCGGAACCCAGTCACCGGCTCGACGGAGCATGCCGTGCAGGTCGTCGATCGCACGAAGGTGATACCTCAGCGTGGTGGAGCCCACCTGGCAGACCAGGCATGGGGGGTCGGCGTCTGGGTCGCGGTGCATCGTGTACCGCGACGTTCCCGGGGCTGTCGTCAGCACCCATGGGTCGTCGGAGGTCCCGCTGCCGCTCATCGGCGTCTCCCTCGTCCGGTCGCAGGGCCTTGCCGTCCCGGCGTTGCGGCGCACATCGACGACTGACCGCCCTGCCGCGCAGCCTCGCCATCCCATCGATGCTCGATCACGTGGCCCCGCCCGTGACACTACTTCGCTGCGCCGGCGACGACGTTCGGCTTGTCGGGATCACGGGGTGTTGCAGCGGAGCAGTACCTAGAGTTACTGTGTAGCGGTTGTCGGTGATGCTAGGTACTGGGGGCCGGGTGTGATGGACGACCTGACGGAGCTGTTGAAGGGAGCGCTGGAAGGGGCTGTGCTGCAGATCCTGTCGCGTGGGCCGAACCACGGCTACGAGATCGTGAAGGCCCTGAACCAGGTCGGGTTCACCTCGGTGGCCGAGGGCACGGTCTATCCGATCCTGGTGCGCCTGGAGAAGAAGGGCCTGGTCGAGGTCGCCAAGGTCCGCTCGGAGCTGGGGCCGCCACGCAAGGTCTACACCCTCAACGCCGACGGCCACGCCGCACTGGACTCGTTCTGGACGCGGTGGGACTTCATCGACTCACGCTTGCACTCGATCAAGGAGAACCCGTCATGACGATCAGCCCACTGCAGGCATGGAAGAAGATGCTGCGTGAGAAGCGCGACTGGCGTACGCATACGGCCCGCGTCCATGCCCTGCCGCCGGACTACCGGTTGGTGACCGAAGAGATCGAGACGTTCATGTGGAACTTCGCCACGGATGCGTCGATGGTCGCGACCCTGGAGGGCATCTTGGACCTGATGGAGGAAGGAGCCGCCACCGGGCGGCCCGTCCTGGAGGTGACCGGTGAGGATGTGGCCGGCTTCGCCCAGAACGTCCTGGCCGAGATGCAGGCCAAGACCTGGGCTGGGGACACGGCCGTCCAACTCAACGCCCGCATCCACGCCAAGCTTGGCCAAGGGCAGCCGTGACCAGCACCGCCATCGGTGTCCACGACCTCACGCTGCTGGGCCCCAACGGGGCGGGCAAGACCACCACCATCTCGATCCTGACGACCCTGCTGGCCCCGGATTCGGGCACTGCTCTGGTCGCCGGGCATGACACGCCGCCTCGACATCGCCATGTCCCTGATCGGCGAGCCGCAGATCGTCTTCCTCGACGAGCCGACCACCGGCCTGGGCCCAGTCGGCCGGCACCAGCTCAACTGGGACAGCCCGCCACCGCCAACCTGTGGATCGCCGCCGCATGGCTCACCGCAGCCGTCATCGGCTTCGCACTCCTTGCCCACCGCAAGGGCAACCGCACCCCCAGCGCCACCACCTGAGACCAGACCACCGCGACACCAAGCATCTTCGCTCCGAGGCGCGAGTAGCGCGTTCACCCGACCCGACGAGAGCGCGCCGTCGAGCAGCGTCTCCCCGAGCCGGTCGCCGCTGCCGTCGTCGGCTCTCGAGTGCGTCCCAGCGGCTGTCCGCTACTGACGAAGATGGCACACGCACCTGCAAGCACCGATGAATCTGTCACAGCGGTGCTCGTCAGACGGCTCGCGCACTGGTCCGGACCAACTCATCGATGGTGCGTCACTGCGCCCAGAAGGGGCTACTGGGGGAGCACGTTCCTCCTCGCTCTCGCGCGAGTAGCGGGTTCTTCCCAACCCGGCTGGATGTGGACATCAAGCCCAACAGGCGCCACAATTGTGGCGTGACTACTCAGCCGTTGCGTGAGGTACGTGACCACCTGTCCGAGGTCGTCGATCGGGTCGAGCATCATCACGACCGCGTCGTCGTGACCCGCAACGGGCACGCCGCAGCGGTCATTCTTAGCCCGGATGACCTGGCCGAGCTCGAAGAGACTATTGAGGTGCTCAGCGACAACGCCGCTCTGGCGGACATCCGTGAGGCTGACGAGGCATACGCGCGCGGAGAAGTCGTCCGAGGTGTCGACGCGGTGCGCCGGCTCCGCCGGTGACCGACCCGGTCTACGAACTCGTTGTCACCCCACCAGCGCGGCGCGCTATCGAGCAGCGTCTCCCCGAACAAGTCGCCGCTGCCGTCGTCGACTTCCTGACCACTGCCCTGATCACGAACCCGCACCGCCTTGGCAAGCCGCTGCGCGGGGACCTGGCTGGCCTCTGGTCCGCCCGCAAGGGCACCTACCGGGTCCTCTACCGCATCAACGAAGACCTCGGAGAGGTCATCGTCATCCGCATCGAGCACCGCCGAGACGTCTACCGAGCCTGACCTTCCCAGCGAGCCGCTATCCGGTCGAGTTCCGAGTGCGTCTTTGCGCCGCCTCTGGACGCACGACGACCGGGTGTCGCTTCCAGCCCGCTGCTTGCGGCCCGGAATGCGAGTGCCGCGGTGGTCCTGGTGCTGGGTGGTTCAGCCGGCGTCAGTCAGTTCGGCCTCGATGCCGGTCAGGATCGGTGGGATGTCGTGCTCCAAGGTCCGGCGCACGATGTCTGTGTCGACGAGCAGGTAGCCGTGTGCGATGCGGTTGCGCATCCCCCACATGAGGGGCCACGCGTCGCCGAACAAGCGATCCCTGGTTGCGGTGTCGAGTCGGGCCAGCGCCTCCACCCCGGCGGACAGCCGCATGCAGATCGCGTCGATCACCAGCTGGTCATCCAGGTTGCCCTGGGCGTGCTGGACCATCAGGGCGAAGTGGGTCTGGGCTTCCCGCAGGACTTCTTCGGGGGTCCGGGTCACAGGGCCACCGCCTCGGTGAGAACGCGATCGCGCAGGTCTGGTCGCAGGGTCGCTGCGGGGATCAGGTCGACGTCAGCGCCGAGCAGTTCGGACAGGCGTCGTTCCAGCGTGCCGAGCTCCATCAGGCCCATCGGAGTACCCATGTCGAACAGCAGGTCGATGTCGGACCCCGCGTGCTCGGTGCCCGTGGCCACCGAGCCGAACACGCGAACGTTGCTGCCTCCGACCTGATCGATCAGTTCACGGACCTCGCGGGCATGCCGCCGCAACCGCCGTGCCAGCAGGCCCCGGCCGTGGAAGCGCAGCAGCCGGGACACCTCGGGCTGGCTGCGCCCGATCAGCTGCGCGATCTGCGCCTGGGTGAGGCCCTGCCTCGAGGCCTCGCGAACGGCGTGCACCAACTCGGCGCGGGCGTCGCGAACCGCCTCGTCGCTGCGTCGGGCCACCGCCGCTACGTCGACCACCACAAGAGAGACAATAGCAGATGCTATGAAGCCCCGAGGCCACGTTGCTTCGGCGCATCCCCACCTGCGAGATCGGTGCGGTGCTGGCCGGGCGCCGGCTGGCCATCCACACGTTGGGTGCCGAACTGGCCGATCGGGTCGCCGACCACCTGCCGGCGGACCAGCGCCGCCGCTGGGAGTCGACTGGTCCATTCGACCCCGGCCAGCCGCTCGGTGAGGCTGTCGTTCACTTCTGTCTGCGGGTCCTCACACTGCAGGGTGTGGTCTGCTTCGCCCCGCGCACGCAGAACACCGCACCGTTCGTGCTGGTGGAGGAGTGGCTGGGCCATCCGGTCTCGTCCATCGACCCCGAGGAAGCTCGCGGCGAGCTCCTTCGCCGCTACCTGCGCTGCTACGGGCCGTCCACACGAGGCGACTTCGAGCGTGGGTCGGGGTCCGGGCCGCAGACATCGACCCCTGGTGGACGCCGGTCGAGGACGAGCTGACCCCGGTCGCCTTCCGCGGCCGCTCCTGGATCCTCACCGAGGACCTCGACACCCTGCGATCAGCACCGTCCGCGACGGGGGTGCGGTTGCTCCCACCGCACGACCCTTACACGCAGATGCGCGACCGCGACACGATCGTCGACCCAGTCCACCACCGCCAGGTCTGGCAGACGCCCAGCCAACCGGGCACCGTGCTAGCCGATGGCGGGATCACCGGCACCTGGCGCCGCCGCAAGTCCGGCCACACGCTGACCATCACCATCACGGCGTTCGACTCGCTGCCCGCACGAGCCAGGCAGTCACTCGAAGACGAGGCCGACCAGATGGCGGTGCTGCGTGGCGCTTCGTCGGTCAACATCACCTACCGCGCCTGAGCTTTACCACCGCGGAATCAGCCGAACGAGTCGTTCGCCCATCCGATCGGGCAGCTTCTCCGGCCGGCTTCCTTGCCGGCAGGCCAGGTGCCCAAGCGGGCCCTTCCACGGCAGCCGTAGGCAGCAGCCATCTGGGGGTGACTCTGCCCACCGCCGGGTGACCGGTGGGCAGGGTTCACGGGACATCCGACTCTTCCCCCGGCATGCACCCTGCGATACGCACGAAGTGTCAGACCGGGTGTCGCACGTTGAAGGGAGTGGACGTCATGAAGACGATCGATGCGAGAATCCGGATCGCGATCCTGTGGGCGCTGTGGGCCGCGGCAGCAACCTTCTCGGTGGTGTTGTGGCTGCTCGTCGAGCCGGTCGCACTGGAGGAGGCGCTGGCCGGGGAGATGGAGGGCTTCGCCTCCGACGGCGGCGTCGGGTACTACATGGCGCTCTCAGGAATCGTCCCGCTAGCGCTGGCCGTCATGACGCTGCAGTTCGACAACCGGGGCACGCGATACACGAACCTGATCGCAGGCCTGGTGCTCGGCGCCTGGACCTACGTCGACCTGGGAGCCGCCATCGCGGACGGCGCCGCGTTCAACGCGTCCATGCTGGTCAGCGTGGCCACCAGCCTCATCGCGTTCCTGATCGCCGGCCTCAGCGCCGCTGCGCTCCGCCGGAAGGCCCCGGAACGGACCGCGACTACGCACGAGGTCATCGAGCAGCCGAAGAAGCTCGCGGTCTGAGCCGCCGGGCCAGG
>CAWBXN010000003.1:0-139368 GCA_963792805.1 uncultured Actinomycetota bacterium
GTCAGCGACGTGGTTCGAGATGAGCTCAGCCAGTGTCTGGCCGCCAACTGAGAATCGCCCTCACAGCGGAAGATCCGGTCGTTCCTAGTCGTCGGTGTGGTGGGGCTTGTGTTGGTCTCTTCGTTTTCGCCGCCCAGATCCAGGCGTGTCGTCGTCTACTCCTCCAGCCAGTTCCAGGCTTGGTCTGGGTCGGTGAAGTACTGGGCATCCCGGGCATAGAACGGCTCGGCGAGGTGAGCTAGCCACCGTTCCCAGGCGTGATCTCCGACGATCGCCATGCGCTCGATGGCGTGCCGGAACTGTTCACCGAAGTGGAGGTCCGCACCCCACGCCTCGGCCTTCTCCCAGTGGAAGTCGGTCAGGTCCAGCAGCACGCGCACCGATCCGTGCTTGTCCACCGCGGTTCGAACTGCCGGGGTGAGCACGGCGTAGTCATCGGCGGTGACGTCGCCTGCGACCCGGAACCCCAGCACCGCGTCGTGGCTGCCTGGCAACGCCTCGATCATGGGCTACTCCTTTCGGCTGGTGTGGCCTCGCCAGCGATCACCGCGTCGAGGCATGTCATGTCCTGGCGTCTACGGCGTGACGATGTCGAATGCCGGGTTCGGCGATTCAAGAACGGCGGTCAGCCGTGCGAGCACGGCCGGGTCGCCGTCACTCTGTATCCCCTCGGTGCTGCCTGCCAGGAGTCCGGGGAGTGCCGCCTTGGGCATGCGCAGCACGAGGTCGGCCCCGTCGACCGTGGTGGCACGGTGCACGAGCACGCCGTTGCGCAGGTCCAGCCGGTACGACTCGCCGCTGTCGGACAGCAGGATCCCGATGGACAGCTGCTCGTCCCACGCCTGCGGACCGTTCACCCGGATCGCGATAGCGTCGAACACCTGGCCGGGGGTGAGGGCTGCGAGCATGTCCGGGGAGGCAGTCACGGCAGGGGTGCCGAAGTTGCCCTGTCGTAGCTCGGTGGCCCCGGCCAGGAACGCGCTGCGCCAGGTGCCGTTCTCCGCGCCGAAGCCGAGCTGCTCGAAGGTGTCGGCCTGCAACGCCCGGGCGGCCTCGTGCGTGGGGTCGGCGAACAGGACGTGGTCGAGGATCTCCGCGGCCCACCGGTAGTCCCGTTCGTCGAAGGCCCGCCGGGCCTGGGCGACCACAGCGTCCGCGCCCCCCATCGCGGCGACGTAGCGCTTGGCGGCCTCGGTAGGGATGTGGCGCCACAGCCGGGCCGGGTTGCCCTCGTACCAGCCGAGGTAGAGCTGGTAGATCGCCTTGACGTTGTGGCTGACCGAGCCGTAGTAGCCGCGGGCATGCCAGGCCTGCTCCAGCACCGGCGGCAGCACCATCGCCTCAGCAGCCTCCGGGCCGGTCAGCCCGGCGTTGAGCATCCGCAGGGTCTGGTCGTGCAGGTAGGCATAGAGGTCGCGCTGCTGCTCGAGGAACTCCACCGCCTGGTCCCGGCCCCAGGTAGGCCAGTGGTGGGAGGCGAACACCACCTCGAACCGGCCCGCGAAATGGTCGATGGCCTCGGTCAGGTAGCGGGCCCAGATGCGTGGGTTGCGCACCACCGCTCCGCGGAGGGTGAGCAGGTTGTGCAGGTTGTGGGTGGCGTTCTCGGCCATGCACATCGCGTCGTGGTCGCGGAACAGGAAGTTCATCTCCGCCGGCGCCTCGGTGCCCGGGGTGAGCTGGAACTCCATCCGGATACCGTCCACCACCAGGGTCTGTCCCGTCTCCGTCACCGAGTGGGTCGGGGTGATCAGGCTCACCGTGCCGGTCGAGGTCGTCTGGCCCAGCCCCGCCCCGACCTGGCCGCGCGGGCCGCGGTCCAGCACCGCCCCGTACATGTACCCGGCGCGACGGGCCATCGCCGGCCCGGCGTAGACGTTCTCGGCCACGGCGTGCTCGACCATGTGCTCCGGGGCGATGATCACGCAGCGGCCCGCGTCCACGTCAGCCTGGGTGGTCACCCCTTTCACGCCACCGAAGTGGTCCACGTGGCTGTGGGTGTAGATCACCCCGACCACCGGGCGGTCCCCGCGGTGCTGCCGGTACAGCGCCAGCGCCGCCGCGGCCGTCTCGGTGCTGATCAGCGGGTCGATGACCAGAACCCCGGTGTCGCCCTCGACGATGGTCATGTTCGACAGGTCCATCCCCCGCACCTGGTAGATGCCCGATACGACCTCGAACAGCCCGTCCATGGCCACCAGCTGCGACTGGCGCCACAGGCTTGGGTTCACCGTGTCCGGCGCCGGCCCGTCCAGGAACGCGTAGCTGGTGTTGTCCCACACCACCCGCCCCTCGGCGTCGGTCACGATGCACGGCTCCAGACGGCCGATCAGACCGCGCCGTGCGTCGTCGAAGTCAGCCGTGTCGTCGAAGCGGAGCTGCGGGGTCGGGGACGTCGTGTCAGCCATGAGGTGATTCTCCTTCCGGACGGGTGTCGGTGGGTGCGGAACCGCGAGATGACGCTGCTGCGGCGTCCCGGGTCTAGGGGCGGGCGGGCGTCCGTCGGGCAACTGGTATGCCAGCGCTGCGGTGCAACCCGAATGAACACGCCGGGAACCCGCGTCACTCCGCGTGTCGCCCTGCTCGCGGCACGACCCTGAGCGCACACCCGCGGCATGCGCCAGCGGTCAAGCCCTCCGTGACATCGGCTGCATCCCTTGTCGGGTGATGCGCAAGCTGGTTGTTCGTGGGTTGGAGCGACCAGCTGCCGGAGGGTGGGCTAGGTGTCCATGCCAGCCAGGCAGCTAGCCGACGACAGCCAGGCCGCCGGGTTGCGCTACCCACGCTCCGACGTCCGAACCTCCCGGAAGCTGCTGCAGGCAGAGCAGTGCGTACGCCCCTTCTCCCAGGTCGGTGCTGATCGTGTCGACACCGCCGGCCTCGGCGAACCCGGTGAGTATGTCGGGAGTCACGAAGTCCGGCAGTCCGCTGAGATGGGGCTCGGGCTGGTGGTACTCGACGAAATCCGCGAACGTCGCGTCCTCGTCCAGTAGGACCATCGACATGTCCGCTTCGACGTCGCTGTTGTTCACGAACTCGACAGTGACAGCGCCCGGAGCGAACTCGGTGGGCCCGTCGTAGGCACACGCGTCGCCGTCCCACGTGACCGTCAGGGATGCCTCCGACGTCGTCGCCTCGGCGTTGTCGGAGGCATCGTCGTCACCGCTGGAACAGCCGGCGAGAACAAGCAGACATGCGGCGGACGGTGCTAGCCATCGACGCCTCTGGTCGATGTCGGCGATCCTGGGCAAGGATGGCTCCTTCGTGTCGGGGGCCAAGCGAGCAGCCGCTGGCTCTGGAATCCCAGGGCCAGAGACTCAAGGACCGTGCTGAGCCTACAAGTGCGAACCGCGAGCGGTAGCCATCCGGCGTCTCGGCAGACCCCCACGGGGCGGCCTTCATCAACGTGGCCGCTCTCGCCCGTCGTCCGGAACCGCACGACGCTGTCACCAAAGCCGTGGAGCCCTGGCGCCGGACGAGCGCCGCAGCACGCGCCCTCACGTCCGGGGCATGAGCGAGCATTGCCGCGCAACCCGAGCGACAACAACGGGGACCTGCCCCACTTCGCCGCGTGTCGCCCGACTCTCGGCACGAGCACGAACGCGCTGCTCGCGGGATGACCGGACACGGTCTGCGACCCGCCCACCGGAGCGTCGGTTCACGCGGGTTGGCGCACCATCCTCCAGGTGGGGATGTTCATTGGGGGGTAGTCCACGACGTATTCGGCGAGTTCGAAGCCGAGCTTGCTGTAGAAGACGACGTTGTCTTCGGTGTCGGTTTCGACGTAGGCCGGCACGCGGTCGGCGTCGGCGCGTGCGAGTCCGTGCCGTACCAGCACCCCGCCCAGCCCGAACCGCTGCCGCTGCGGGTCCACGGCCAGTGCCTCGAGGAACCAGTGCGGCTCCGGCAGCAGTTCGTGGCGTCGTTTCTCGTACCGGGTGAAGTAGGTGAGGAAGCGGCGAACGTCGCCGGGGGAGGCCCGGCGCAGCATCTGCCATACGTACGGGGCCGCGCGCACGAACGATTGCCAGGAGGTGGCCTGCCCTGGGCCGATCCAGATGATCGTGCAGCGGCCCGATGGTGTGGTCTCCATTGTCTTGCCGTCCAGGTAGGACAGGTGCAGGGACACTGCGGCCCAGGGCGGCACGATTGCTGCACGTCGGCGAGGGTCGGGGAACATCGCCCGCAGGGTCGGCTCGTCGGCGAAGGCGCGGGCAAACATGACCGCCAGCTCGTCCAGCTGATCGGAACGGACACGCACCACGGGCGGTGTCATGACCAACCCCTCCTGCCGCACGCTCGCATCAGTGACGGTCGCACGGCCTCGATCCACAATTACACCGGAGGACCGAGCTCGACCAGGGGCGCACCGCCCGCGGGTCGGGGGGGGCGACCGACCAGCTTCATGACCGGTATGCCGCATGCATCGGCAAGGTGTGCGTTCTGCGGTGCGGAGACGTCGCTGGGTGTCGTGCATGGGGTCTGTCAGATGACGTCGCGCTGGCCTCGACTGGCCGCGCGTGGGATCCGTGCGGCAGAGTCGCGTCGTCGCCGGGCCCTTGGGGTCGCCAGAGGCGTTGGCCCCTGCGCACCCCGCCGTGTCTGCGACCGCTCACCGTGTCCAGGTGGCTCTCCGGGGGCTGTGCCAACCCAGGATCGGCCGAGTTGGTGCTCCGGGTCCCTCCGGATGAGACGGGCAGAACCGGTCCTTCGGCCGTTGACGGCAGACCGCGAGCCGACGTGACCCACTTCGCCGCAAGTGGGGCATTGACTGCGCCGATGGCTCGGCGAGAGGCATCTGACGGAATGTCAGACGCCTGCGGTGTCGGCCTGTGCCGGCTGGTCCGTCATGGTTCGCGTGGCGTTCTGCAGAACCGGACATTCGGGACGGAGTGTGGCCTCGATCGGGGCTTCTGGAAGGTACGGCGCTCACATCTGCAGGTGCATTTCCTAGCGAGGTGTTAGCGCGGGGACCGGATTCGGTCCACATAGTGAGATCTCGTGTCCGCTGGTTGGTGTTTGTGCTGGTCAGAGGGGCGCGCCCGAAGGGATTCGAACCCCTAACCTTCTGATCCGTAGTCAGATGCTCTATCCGTTGAGCTACGGGCGCTGGTGCTGCAGCCGATGAGTGTACCGGCCGTTCACGGAGTCGGCGGTGGCCGCTTCGCGGGCAGGCTCGCGTTCGGTAGGCCGACGGCCCTAGGGTCATCCTGAGCCACTCGCTCGATGGCTCGCCGGCCGACGATCTGCTGCACGGTGACCGCCCGCTGGGACCGGTCGTTGCCAATGAACGTCACGAACCAGTTGACCAGCGTGGTGAAGCGGTTCTTGAAGCCCACCAGATAGAACAGGTGCACGACGAGCCACATCAGCCACGCCGTGAACCCGGCGAGCTCGACGTTGCCGACCTTCGTGACCGCCTGGAAGCGGCTGATCGTGGCCATGCTGCCCTTGTCTCGGTAGGAGAAGGCCTCAGGCTCAGGCTTCCCCGCGATGCGCGCCTTGATGGTGTCCGCGGCATACTCGCCCCCCTGCATGGCGACCTGCGCGACACCAGGGAGGCCGTCGAGAGCGATCATGTCCCCGAGGACGAAGACCTCAGGGTGACCCGGCACCGTGAGGTCCGGACGGACGCCGATCCGCCCCGCCCGGTCCACCGCTGCGCCGGACTGCTCCGCGAGCATCGCCGCCAACGGCGACGCCGAGACGCCTGCGGCCCACACCTTGCACCGTGACGGGATCCGGTGCCGGCCGGAGTCGTCCTCGACCTCCACCCCCATCCGATCCACGTCCACGACGCGCGTGTTCAGGAGCACCTCGACGCCGAGTCGCTCCAGCTTCTCCTTGGTCTTCAGCCCGAGCTTCTCCCCAAACGGCGGGAGCACCTGGGGTGCCGCGTCCATCAGCACGATGCGGGCCTTGGTCGGGTCGATCCTCCGGAAGTCGCGCCGCAATGTGTGCCGGGCCAGCTCCGCGATCTGCCCCGCCATCTCGACGCCGGTCGGGCCAGCACCGACGACGACGAAGGTGAGCCACGTGTCAAGCATCTCCGGGTCGGTCTCGACCTCAGCCATCTCGAAGGATCCGAAGATTCGCCCGCGAAGCTCGAGGGCGTCGTCGATGGTCTTCATCCCTGGGGCGAACTCGGCGAACTGGTCGTTGCCGAAGTAGGACTGCCCCGCGCCGGCCGCGACGATGAGGGTGTCGTAGGGCGTCTCGTACGCGACCCGCCCGAACGCCTCGGCCGTCACCCGTTGCTGCTCGAGGTCGATGTTCGTCACGACGCCAGCCAGGACGGTGGCGTTGTCCTGGTTGTTGAGGATCTCCCTGGTCGGCGGTGCGATCTCGCCCGAGGACAGGATCCCTGTCGCCACCTGGTAGAGCAGCGGCTGGAAGAGGTGGTGCGTCGAGGCGGAGATCACGGTGACGTCGACCGGCACCTTGCGCAGCCGGCGGGCCGCGAACAGCCCACCGAAGCCGGACCCGATGATGACGACGCGGTGACGGGAACCCGGGGTGTCGCTCACGGCGACCATCATGGCGGCAGGACGTCACGGACGCTGCTTGACGCCCAACCACGCCAGATCTCTCCCCGGTAGCCTCCCTGCAGTGAACGACGTCGTGGTCGCCATCTGCATCGGTGGCACGCTGCTGGCCGCTGCGGTCTACGCCGTCTCGGCAGCGCGCGGGCAACGTCCGATGCAGTGGCACCTGTGGCTGGCCATGGCCGTCGAGGGCCTGCTGCTGGCGCTGGCGATCGTCGCCGGCATCGGGCTCGCGCAAGGCGAGCTCGACGGCTCGGCGACCACGTTCCTGCTCTACCTGCTGGTCACCGTGGCGCTGCTGCCGCTCGGCGTGCTCTGGGCGATGGCGGAGCCGTCACGATGGAGCGTCGCGGTGCTGGCCGGGGTGTGCCTGACGCTGGCTGTGCTCGTGGTGCGCTTGGACCAGGTGTGGGCTGGGGTGTGAGCATGCGGACGCAGCACGACGCCACGAACGGCGACAGCAGGGATCCCCGGCCGCGGACCGGGACCGCCAGTGGCTTCGGTCGACTCCTCGTCGTCGTCTACGCCGTCTTCGCCCTCTCGGCGACCGTGCGTGCAAGCGTTCAGATCCTGCGCGACTTCGAAGCCGCTCCGGTGGCCTACAGCCTGTCGGCGTTCGCCGCGATCGTCTACGTGATCGCCACCGTGGCCCTGGCCCGCTCTACGCCCGCCTCCCATCGGGTGGCCACCGTGGCGGTGCTCATCGAGCTCATCGGCGTGGTCGGCGTCGGCGCGCTCAGCCTGCTGGCCCCCGACGCCTTCCCCAAGGCGACCGTGTGGTCAGGCTTCGGCGTGGGCTACGGCTTCGTCCCCCTGGTGCTGCCGATGGTCGGCCTCTGGTGGCTGCGTCGGACCCGACCGGGGGCCGGTCCACGTCGAGATGGGGAGTGACCCGGTGAGGGAGGTCCCGGTGCGCGGGCAGGTCGCGGAGGGCTTCGAGCCGGTACGGGCTGCGGTCGCCGAGCTGGCCGCCGCCGGGAGCGAGCGCGGAGCCGGCGTGGCGGTCGTGCGCGACGGCAAGGCCGTCGTCGACCTGCAGGTGGGATGGGTCGACGCCGCCCACGAACGACGTTGGGAGCCAGACACCCTGACGATGGTGTACTCGGTGTCGAAACCCGTCTCCGCGTTGACGACCCTGCATGCCGTCACCCGGGCGGGCCTGGACCTCGACCAGCCGATCGTGGCGTGGTGGCCGGAGTATGGCGGGCACGGCAAAGACACCACGACGCTGCGGCACCTCCTCTGCCACCAGGGTGGGTTGCCGGCCTTCCCCACGGCCGCAGCAGGTCTGCGCCTCACCGACCGTGACGGCCTGGAAGCCGTGCTCGCTGCAGCCGAGCCCGAGTGGCCGCCCGGCAGCGCCCACGCCGAGCATGCGCTGACGTACGGGACGCTGCTCGGGGCGGTGCTTCGACGGGCCACCGGCGTCGGCCTGGGCACCTGGATGGCCGACTTCGGCCAGCACGTCGGCATCCCCGACCTGCTGCTCGGCGTTGGCCCCCGGGACCTCGCCCGGACCGCCGAGCTCCAGGCGATCGACGCTGGTTGGGCGGCGCGCACGACCGGGCCAGCAGGCTCGGACTGGTACCGCGCCCTGAGCATCCCCGCCGGGGCACTCGATCCCGCGGTGATGAACCGCGACGACGTCCGGCGGGCAGAGCTGGGGGCGATCGGCGTGCACACCAGCGCCTTCGCACTCGCCGCGCTCTTCGCCGACCTGCTCGACGACGCCGGTCGTCTGGCCACGATGCTGGGGCCGACGATGCTCGAGCAGGTTCGTACGCCGCAGGTCCTCGGACCAGACGCGTTCTTCGCGCTGGGCGCCTCGTGGGGCCTCGGCATGCCCGTGGAGACCGACGAGGAGGGCGCGCTGCGCTGGGCCGGGATGGGCGGCGTCGGTGGCAGCCTCGCCTACGCCGACGCTCGCCACGGGATCGGCGTCGCCTACGTGACGAGGTGGCTCTCCGACGCCGAGCGGGCCGAACGCGTGGCCGGGGTGATCGACGCACTCCCCACCGGTTGACCAGCGCCGGGGAAGATGTCCTCCCGAAGCCGATCCCGCCGGGCGCAGACCTCGTCGGGCGCCCCCTCGTGCCGGATCGCCCAGGCGATCTCGGCGATCCTGGGGTCCGGGTCCAGGGCCGCCACCATCGAGGCCTCGCTGCCGAAGCGGCGGAGCAAGCGGGGCGGGAGCGTCGCCCGCGCCACGGGCTTCAGACGGGGACCGGCGCCGATGAGCGGCAGGTCGGCGGTGACCGAGGGCACATCGGTGAGCAGGTCGACAGCGTCCTGCGCCATCCTCCGGAAGGTGGTCAGCTTCCCGCCCACCACCGTCACCAACCCGTCACCTGCCAGCACGGCATGCCGGCGAGACAGGTCAGCCGACTCCCCCTCGCCCGCGACCAACGGCCGTAGTCCGGCGAAGGAACCCAGCACGTGCCCCGGCTCGACGGGCCGGTCGAGCACCGTGGACAGTCGGCCGAGCAGGAACCCCACCTCCGACTCCGACGGCTGTACGTCCTCGAGCGAGCCGACGTGGGGGACGTCGGTGATCCCGAGCAGGATCGGCCCCAGGGCGGTCGGCAGCGCGAACAGGAACCGACCGAACTCCATCGGCACCGTCAACGCACCTGTCGGGTGGCCGAGCGCCTCAGGGGCGAGCACCACGTGGCTCCCGCGCGAGGGTCGCAGCGCAACCCGGTGGTCCAGCTCGGCCGCCCACACTCCGGTGGCGTTGACCACCGTGCGGGCCCGCGCCTCGAAGCGCCCGCCACCCCGGCGGTCGTGAGCGAGCACGCCACCGGGTCCGACCTCCTGGACGTCGACATCGGTGAGGATGCGGGCTCCGTGCGAGGCCGCGGTCCGGGCAACCGTGACGACAAGCCGGACGTCGTCCTCCAGCTGCAGGTCTGTGCTGACGAGCGCGCGGGCGAGCCCGGCCGATGCCAGCCCCGGGACCATGGCCAGCGTCTGCGTGGCGTCGATGGACCGCGGCGCCGGCACCACGCTGTCAGGGGTGCGGGCCCAGCGACGCAAGGCGTCGGCCGCCTCCATCCCGACGAAGCTGGCAGCCGCAGACGCAGTGGGGCCCCACCCGGAACCGAACGGCATCACGAACGGCAGCGGACGCACGAGGTGTGGCGCCATCACGGTGGCCAGCACGTGTCGTTCGCGAGCCGACTCGGCCGCCACGCCGACGTCGCCGGTGGCGAGGTAGCGCAACCCGCCGTGCACGAGCTTGCTCGACCACCGGCTCGTCCCGGCGGCCAGGTCGCCGCGCTCGAGCAGCGCGACACGGAGACCGCGGGTGGCCGCCTCCAGGGCCACGCCGGCCCCGGTGATCCCACCGCCGACGACAAGCACGTCGAACACCTCGCCGGCGGCGAGCGCGTCCAGGTCACGGGCGCGCTGCTCGGCGTTCAAGGAGCCCACCGGCACCTGCGCCCCGGCCCCCGATGCCGACGACCTGCTCACGGCCGTAGGTATCGGTCGATGAACTCGGGGAGCTCGACCCACACGGCGTCCCCCTGCGTCGAACCGGCGATCACGCGGGCGGAGAAGACGAAGGACTGCGCGGCCAGCAGGACGGCCAGAGCACCCGTCGTCGGCTCCATCGGCCTGACTGAACCGTCCGCCTGACCCAAGGTGATCTGCTCCTCGACGATCACGAGCACGGCTCGCTGCGAGGAGCCCAACCGGTCTACCACGAGCGGCAGCAGCATCTCCGGGTCGAGGTCGAGGGCGCGCCGGAAGAGCGGGTGCGCGGCGATCCCGGACGGCAGCGCAGACGCCGCCGCCACGAGCCGCTCCCGACCGGTCGGCAACGTGGCCGCCCGTGTGGCCTCAGCCTGCAGCATCGCGACCAGCTCAGTGGTCAGCAGCGCGGACCAGATGGCGTTGAGGTCCTCGTACTGGCGGTAGACCGTCATCCGACTGAGGCCGGCACGTCGGGCGACATCGGCGATGGTGGTGCGGCGGTAGCCCACGTCGAGCGCCAAGGAGCGTGCGGCCATCAGGACGGCGTCGTCGCGGACGGCGCCCGGGGGCTCGAACTCCGGCGGCGAGCCTCCGCGAGGCGAGGTGTTACGACTCGACGTCATGTGTCACATCGTAACGACAGCGTCGATCCTCGGCCACCTACGCCGGTGGCATGCGCGCTCGTTCGTTTGCCGCCGTCGGAGCGGCACTCTCCGTCCTGGCAGCCTGAGCCTGGTCGCCGCCGACGCGGCACGACTTCGGGATCCGGGCGCCCTTCCCGAGCGCGGTCAGGTCATGCTGGCGCTCGGCGACTCGGTCGCTCGAGGCTGGGGTGCCGGTGTCATCCGCGGCATCGACGGCACCCTGGACCCCGTCGCCGGGCAGTCGCGCCGGGGTTATGTCCAGCGGGTCGCCGACGACCGGAGGCAGACCGTCGCACCTCGACGCCTGCACCTAGTCAGCCTGGCCAACGGTGGGGCGACGTTGGCCAGCCTCATCAAGGGCTCCTCGGACCTGCCGGCGCAGCTCGAGCCTGCGCTGGCACTCATCGCTGAACGCCGTGCCGACGACCGACGCGGCAACGACGTGCGCACCATCACGCTGACTGTCGGCGGCAACGACGTCTTCCGTCCGGCCCTGGACGCCTGCCTGGCCCGTGGCCCCGAGTGCCAACCCAGCGTGCAGGCTGCGCTGCGCTCCTTCGAACGTCGTCACGACCTACGCCAACCCGACCCCGCACTGCCTGCTCTTCGCCTGGTCCGACATCGGTGCGGTCGTACTCGAGGGGGGCGCCACCAACGGCATCCGGCTGGCCAACGGACTCAACGACCGGATCCGGCGCAGCGCACTGGCCGCCGGTGCTCGCGTCGCCGATGTGGCAGCCGCCCGTGGCAAGGTCAGGCTCGTGGAGCGCTACGACCTGGTCGGCCGGCGCGAGCGATGGCGCGTCGGACTTCGTCGGCGGCCTGGACTGCCTGCACCCAAGCCGTTCCGGGCACGCGAAGATCGCCGAGACGGTGCGCACGACGCTGTCGCCAGGATGAGCCAGGACCGATGACGGCTGCCGGCCTGGACGCCCAGCTGGCCGCCGCCGGGAGTCCGCGAAGGGCCGAGCAGGAACGCCGCTGCCGAGCTGCTGACCACTCGGGCCGAGGCGCTCGCTGGCCACGGCGAGCTGAGCAGCGTGCTCGACCTCGTCGAGCAGATGCTGCGCCAGGCCAAGACCTGGGCACTCGTCGACGCGCTGGCCCCACGGGTGATGGGCCCGTTGCACGAGGGGAGCGGGCAGCCGGTTCGGACGGCGGGGACTGGGAGCGCTTCGCCCGACATGCTGACGCCCTCCTGGATGACCGGGAGTCCTTCGTCGCCAAGGCCATCGGCTGGGTCCTGCGCGACACCGGACGCCGACGGCCGGTCCTCGTGCAGTCCTGGCTCGAGCCGCGGGCGGCACGGGCGGCCCGAGTGACGCTCACCAAGGCGGTCAAGCCCCTCCCGCCTGAGGTTGCCCACCGCCTGCTTCGCCTGTGAGGTTTGGTGGGCTGCTGCCGCGGGTACCCATGAACGAGCCGCCAGCCCACGGGCCGAGGTGGCCGGATGCCGTGAACGCACCGCCCAAGCCGAGAGGTCAACAGATGTCGAAGCCCACTACCGCCCCCGCCCGTGTCGCCGTCATCGGAGCCGGCGCAGCCGGGATCACCGCGATGAAGGCCATGCTCGACGAGGGTGTGGCCATCGTCGGCTACGAGAAGGGCGACCGCGTCGGCGGCCTGTGGGTCTACGAGAACTCCAACGGCCTCTCCCCGGCGTACCGGTCCCTGCACCTGAACACGAGCAAGGGCCGGACCGAGTTCGCCGACTACCCCATGCCGGACGAGTGGGAGGACTACCCGGCGGCCACCAAGGTCGCCCAGTACCTGGCCGATTACGCCGACGCCTTCGGCGTCACCGAGCACATCCGATTCAGCACCACCGTCGACGGCGTCACGAAGCAGGACGGCAGCTGGCACGTGAGCGCCCGTGACGCCGACGGTACGGTCAGCGTCGAGCGCTACGACGCCGTCGTGGTGTCCAACGGGCACAACTGGGACCCGAAGTGGCCCAGCCCCGAGTACCCCGGCGTCTTCGCCGGTCGGCAGATGCACGCCCACGACTACCGCAGCGCCGAGACCTTCCGGGGCAAGCGGGTCCTCGTCGTGGGAATGGGCAACTCGGCCATGGACATCGCCGTGGACGCCTCCTACGTCGCCACCGACGTGCTGCTCTCGGCCCGCTCAGGCTCCTGGATCGTCCCCAAGTACCTGTTCGGCAAGCCGGCCGACGCAACCAACGGGCTCCTCTCGGTCCTGCCGTGGAAGGTCCGCCAGCTCCTCGCCGAGAAGATGCTCACCCTGGCGGTCGGGCGCCCCGACTCCTACGGGCTGCCGACGCCGTCGCAGGGCCTGTTCCAGAACCACCCGACGATCAGCGACACCATCCTGCACCGCATCACCCACGGCGAGGTTCGTCCGGTGACCGGCATCGAGCGGTTCGACGGCGAGCGGGTCGTCTTCACCGACGGCACCGTCGAGGACGTGGACATCATCGTGTGGGCGACCGGCTACCGCGTCACGATCCCGTTCCTGTCCGACGACGTGCTCGGCGAGGACGCCGAGGCCATGCCGCTGTACCAGCGAGTGTTCCACCTCGAGGACCCCACGCTGGTGTTCACCGGCCTCATGCAGTCCACCGGTGCTGCCCTGCCGGTCGTCGAGGCACAGGCCAAGCTGGCCGCTGCCTACCTCGGTGGCGGGTACGCCCTGCCGAAGCCGGAGCACATGCGGCGTAGCGTTCGGGCGGCCTTCGACGCCGCGGTCGAGCGCTGGGGTTCGCGCAAGCGGCCCATGATGCGCATCGACTTCGACGCCTACCTGGCTGGCACTGCCGAGGAGATCCGCCGTGGTCGCTCCCGAGCCCGCTCCGGAGCGTCCACGTTCACCCCCACGACCGTCCCAGCCGACGGGCTCGCGCTCAGCGCCTGAGCTCAGCCTCGAGTCCACAGGAGTCCCCATGGTGTTCCGCCTCCCCTTCCCGCTCCCCCCCGTCGTGCGTGACCTGGTTCCCGGCGTCATCGCCGGGAACGACCTGCCCGCCCGCGGCCGGCGCGTCCTGCTGACCGGCGCCTCCGGCACGTTCGGCCGGGCCGTTGCCACCGAGCTCACCAGCCGCGGCTCGGTCGTGGTGGGACTGGATGTGGCGCCCCGCGGCGACGAGGGGTTCCCCGTCCTTGCCTGTGACATCACCGACGACGACAGCGTGGTGGCGGCAGTGGCCGAGGGGATCGCCATGCTCGGCGGGCTCGACGTGGTCATCAACAACGCCGGGATCGGTGGGCCGGCCCCGGCTGAGGAGGCGCCCGGAACGCCGGTGTACCGCCAGCTCGAGATCAACCTGCTCGGGACGTGGCGCGTCACGGCGGCGGCCAAGGACGCCCTCGTGGCCTCGCGTGGTCGGGTGGTGAACGTCGCCTCCCGGGCCTCGGTGTTCCAGCTACCGATCGCCGCCGCCTACGGCGTCAGCAAGCGCGCCGTGGTCGCCTACGGCGACGCGCTTCGCCTCGAGCTGGCGCCCTTCGTGACCGTGAGCAACGTCTACCCGTCGATGGTCCGCAGCCCGATCCACGACTCGACCAAGGCCTCCGGGCTCTCGCTGGAGGGTGTCTCGGTCTTCGAGCCGCTCGAGGGGGTCGTCGACGCGATCGTCTCGGCCAGCCTGGCTGCGGTCGCACCGCGCGACGTCGCGACCAGCCCACGAGGCATGGTCGAGATCCTGCTCGCCCGGCACCTCCCGGCGCTGGTGGACGAGCTCGTGAAGCGCAAGGTGGAGGCGCGCCTGGCCGCCGGCGAGTTCGCCGGTGCCGCCCCGGCTGCCGGCATGGTCGCCCGACACGAGGCCGCCCAGCGCCGCAGCGCCGCGGGCGCCACCCATCCGGCAGCTTGACGTGGATCCCGTCGTCCTCGAGGCGATCGCCCTGGTCGCCGTCTTCGCCGGCGCTCTGGCGCAGGCTGTCACCGGGATGGGGTTCTCCCTCGTCGCCGCGCCGGCGCTCATCCTGCTGCTGGGCCCGCGGGAGGGGGTGGCGGTCGTCGTCGTCCTGGCCGCCCTGTCCTCGCTCCTGCCGCTGAGCCGCGGCTGGCGTCATGTGCAGGTCAAGGAGACCTCGCTGCTGCTCGTCCCCACCCTGGCCGCGACGCCGCTGATCGCGGCCGTCATCGCCGGCGCGGACACCAGCGTGCTGGCGGTGCTTGCCGGCATCGCGGTGCTGGGTGGCGTCGTTGCCCTCGGGATGGGCGTGCGCTCGGCCCGGCTGCGCGGACCCGTGGCTGCTGTCGGGACCGGGGTCACCAGCGCAGCGTTGAACGTCGTCGGTGGGGTCGGCGGCCCACCCATCGGGCTCTACGCGGCCAACGCCGAGTGGCCGGCCGAGAACACCCGCGCCAACCTGCAGTCGTTCTTCCTGGTCCAGAACGTCGTGACGGCAGCCGTGCTGGGGTTCGTGATGCCCGCGGTCGACCTGCTCGTCGCTCTGGCTGTCGGCACCGCGTTCGGCACGTGGCTGGCGTCACGGGTACCGAACGCCACCGCCCGCCTCGCCGTCCTGGGTGTGGCCGGCGCCGGCGGGATCGGCCTGGTCCTCGGCAACGTCTGAGGACCCACCAGTGCCCACCCTCAGCGCGGCAGCTCGATCCCGACGTCCGTCCGAGTGACGTCGTCGCTACCGGCGTCGAAGACCTCCACGAGCCCCCCGTCGGCGAGCGTCCACCGAGTCCCGCTCGTCCCCTGCTCCCGGTTCGCCACCCGATAGGGAGCCGCGAGCTCAGCATCGTAGAACGCGACCACGTCCGAGTAGGGCAGCTCGCTGACCAGGATGGCCGAGTGCACCTCGGGGGTGGTGACCCCCGCAGCCACCCGGTACTGGGCGGGGAGCGGGAAGTCGCTGGGCCACTGGCTGGGCAGCTCGGCGTCCGGTCCGGTGGTGACCTCCTCCCCGATGAGCGACTCAGTGCTCGGGGTGACCCCGGCTGGCCCATCGGCCCCGCAGCCGCTTAGCAGCGCGCCGAGCAGCACGAGCGTCGTCAGCAGGGCTGTCCGGGTGTGGCGCATGCCCGCAGTTGACCACTCCCCGGCCGCCGGGCGCCACAGCGGGCCCGAACCGGACTGGATACCACGCGCCCACCATCATCGGCGACGGGCTAGTGGCGGCCCTGGGCCTTCGCCGTGTCACCGGCGCCATCGTCCACCGGCTTCCGTGCATGTCCCTGGAAGTCGTCCATCGACTCGTGGACGCCGAGCAGGTCCAGGATCTTGTCGCCCACCGCGGTCGGCAGCACGAGTGCCAGATACATCGCCCGGGCGACCGGCGGGATGAAGACACGGCGGTCGTCGTCCTCCACCGCGCGGATCACCCGGTCGATGACGTCGTCGGGCTCGAGCAAGGGCAGGAGCCATGGTGACTTCGCTTGAACCCCCTGGAACATGCCGGTGTCGATGAAGAACGGGTTGACCACGGTCGTCCGGACCTTCGGCGCGACGACGTGCAGCTCGGCCCGCAACGCTGCGTCGAAGCCGACGGCAGCATGCTTGCTCGCGCTGTAGTCGGTGAGGCGGCGCGAGCCGGTGATGCCCGCGAGCGAGGCGACGGTCACGACGTGCCCCGAGTTCCGGGCAACCATGGGCGGGAGGAACACGCGCGCGGTCCAGAACAGGCTGAAGACGTTGACGCCCATCGTCCGGCGAACGGCCTCTGGCCGCAGGTCGGTGATGTCCTGGCCGCTCACCACACCGGCGTTGTTGACCACGATGTCGACCGGCCCGGCCGCCAGGGCCAACGCACCAGCCTCGGCGACGGCGTGCTCATCGGTCACGTCGACGACGTCGGTCCGAACAGCGCCGGGGCGCAGCTGCTCGGCGGCAGCCCGCAGCTCCGCGAGCCCCACCTCGTCGACGTCCCAGGCGACCACCTTCCCGCCTCGACGGATGGCCTCCAGGGTGATGCCCCGCCCGAGCCCCCGTGCCGCGCCGGTGACGACCGCGGTCGCTCCACCCCACTGGGTCATTCGTGTGCCTCCGTGTCGTCGATCGGGGCTCCGGTGCATGTGGGGCTCCGGCGCCCATGGACGCACTCTGCCAACTCCGGGCCCCCGGTGCCAGCGGTCCGCGCTGTGGCGGATCCCTCCTTGACCTCAGGAGCATGGCGGGCCAGCACCCACCACGCCGGCTCGACGAGGCGATCTGGTCAGTTGCGAGGACTGCGGCCCTCACAAAGGCCGGGTTCACCCACTTGACGTGATCAATCCGGAGGGAGCCCGGGTGTTACAGAGTGGCGCTATCTGTCACACTGTCGCGGTGGGAACGACGACCGCCTTCGGCCAATGGACCGCCGCCCCGATCGCCCCCTTGGAGCCGCACGCGGCGGCCTGGCTCTCCAGGAGGCTGGGAGCGCTGACCCCGGCGCGGCGGCGAAGCCCCGCCGACCTCGAGCTGCCGCCGAGCCGGCTGACCGATCAGGCCTTGGTGGCCCTGCGGGCTGCCCTCGGGGAGCAGGCAATGCGGACCGAGCGCACGGCCCGGCTGGCCGCCAGCGCCGGTTCGTCCTACGTCGACCTGCTCCGACAGCGCGAAGGCACCGACCTCAACTTCCCGGACGCGGTGCTGCAGCCGGCGGACGAGGAGCAGGTCCTCACGGCCTTGAGGCTCGCGGGGGAGCACGGGCTGAGGGTCGTGGCACGAGGTGGCGGCACCAGCGTGGTCGGCGGCGTGGAGCCCGTCCGCACCGACGGGGCGACCGTCGTGCTGGACCTGCGACACCTGCACGGACTCACGCACCTCGACCCGGTGGACCGGCTCGCCACGTTCGGCGCCGGCACCATCGGCCCGGACGCCGAGGCCGACCTCTCCGAGCACGGCCTGGTCCTCGGCCACGTCCCCCAGTCCTTCGAGCGCGCCACCCTCGGCGGCTACGCGGCGACCCGTTCGGCCGGGCAGTCCTCGACCGGCTACGGCCGCTTCGACGACCTCGTCGTCGCCCTCCGCGTGGCGACGCCACGGGGGATGCTCGTGCTCGGCACCGGGACCCCCAACGCCGCCGGGCCGGACCTGCGTCAGCTCGTGCTGGGCTCCGAGGGGACGCTCGGCGTCATCACGGCCCTGACGGTGCGAGTCCGGCCGCTGCCCGTCGCCACGCGCTACGAGGGCTGGGTCGTCCCGACGCTGGCCGAAGGCCTCGATGTCCTGCGCACGCTGCGCCAGGACGGTCGCCGCGCCGACTCGACGCCGGACGTCGCCAGGCTCTCGGACGCGGACGAGACCGAGGTGTCGCTCGCACTTCGGGGCGGCTGGACCCAGCGCGCCCTGCAGGCCTACCTCCGAGTCCGGGGACGCGGCGGCGGGTGCCTCATGGTGCTCGGGTGGGAGGCCGCCGGGCCGACGGAGCGCGCCACGAAGGTCCTCCGAGAGCGCCGCTCAGAGGCAGTGGCCGTCCTCCGCCAGCACGGGGCCCTCAGCCTGGGCACCGCTGCCGGCGAGGCTTGGCGACGTCACCGGTTCGCCGCCCCGGCACAGCGAGACGCCCTCATGAGCAGCGGCGTCCTGGTGGAGACCGTCGAGACCGCCACCACCTGGTCGCGGCTGCAGGAGGTGCGGACCGCGGTCCGTACGGCCCTGGAGCAGTCGCTGGCGAACCAGGGCACGCCTGCGCTCGTGCTCTGCCACGTCTCGCACTGCTACCCCAGCGGGGCCTCGCTGTACTTCACCGTCCTCGCGCGCCGAGCCTCTGGGGGGACCACCGCGGCCATCACCCAGTGGCAGGCAGCGAAGTCCGCCGCCGCCGAGGCGATGGCCGGCAGCGGAGCCACCATCACGCACCACCATGCCGTCGGGCGTGATCACCAGCCGTGGCTCGGCGACGAGATCGGCGGGCTCGGCCTGGAGGTCCTGCGAGCAGCCCAGCAGGCGCTGGACCCGACCGGGCTGTGCAACCCAGGGGTGCTGCGAGCTTCGCAGCCAGCGGCCCACGGGCAAGCGATGTCCCGAGAAGCCCCACCGGGGCCCCGGGACATCGCTGTGGCGGAGGCGGAGGGATTCGAACCCTCGAGGGGCTTTGAGACCCCAACCCGCTTAGCAGGCGGGCGCCATCGACCGGACTAGGCGACGCCTCCAGACGCTGTCATGCTACCGCCGCCAGCCACGACGCACTCCGGCGGCTCAGGTGAGCGGCCGCCCGACGTGGGGACGCAGCTGCTCCCCCAACGCGCTCGGCGAGTAGCCGAGCACCTTCGCGTCGACCAGGCTGCTCCCGCGCTCCCCCAGCTCGATCGCCAGCACGTCGCCGTGGGCGCTGAGCCGGCTCACCTGGGTCCAGGCTGCCGATCGGGCCCCGATCCCGATGAGGCCGGTGCGGTTGCGGAACCCCGCCGGACTCACCTCCAGGCGAGCCCCGAAGCCGCCGATGCGGGCCAACCCGGTCAGCGTCCCGCCGACCGCTGGCAGCGCCAGCACACCGGCGGCGATGAGCAGCAGGGTGCGTCCGGTTCCGTCGAGCACGGCCGTGGCCAGGACCACCAGCACGAGCGCAACCCCGAGCAGTGCCGCGGCATAGCCGAGACCGCGCAATGCCAGCGGCACCGAGGCCTTGTAGACGACGGACTCCTGATGCGGGGCGGGGGCTTGTCCGGTCACGGTCAGTGAGCGTAGACGGGCACCAGCGTGGCTCGCGCAATCGCGTGGGCAGTCAGGTGGAATCCGCCGATCGCCGGGGTCACCTCAGCGTCGATCCCGAGCGACTCGGTGTCCAGCGCGTGCACGACGAAGAAGTACCGGTGCGGGTAGTCCCCCGGCGGCGGCGAGCAGCCTTGGTAGCCGGGCGTCCCGTAGTCGGTCCTCAGGGTGAAGGCGTTGCCCGGAAGGTCGGCGTTCGCGGCCAGCGCCCCCCGATCGAGCTCGGTGACCGCGGCCGGCACGTCCATGAGGAGCAGGTGCCACCACCCGGAGGCGGTCGGAGCGTCCGGGTCGTAGCAGGTGACGGCGAAGCCCTTGGTCTCAGCCGGGAACCCCGACCAGCGAAGGTGCGGGGACAGGTTCGCCCCGCCGGCGCTGTCGTGGACGAAGTCCAGCGCAACGGTCTTGTCCTGGGCGACGTCGTGGCTGCCGAGCGTGAAGGACGGGAGGGCGGGAAGGAAGTCGTAGGGGTTCGGCGGCGGGGTGCGTTCCAGATTCATGGCGGCTCCAGTCGCAGTGTTGAGTCAGGCGGTGGCGTGGCGGTCAGCCCACGCCCAGGGAGTTGAGGAAGACGTCGGCCCAGTGCTGGATGTCGTAGGTCGTGACCTGGGCCCGCATCGAGCGCATCCGGCGCTGCTCCTCCTCCTCGTCCATCCGGATGGCGGCGAGCAGCGTCCACTTCAGCCCGTCGATGTCGTGCGGGTTCACCAGCAACGAGTCGGTGAGCTGGTCGGCGGCACCGGCGAACTCCGAGAGCACCAGGACGCCGTCGTCGTGCAGTCTGGCCGCCACGTACTCCTTGGCCACCAGGTTCATCCCGTCTCGGAGCGGGGTGACCACCATGACGTCGGCAGCCAGCAGGGTGGCGACGAGCTCGGGTCGGCCGATGGAGTGATGCAGGTAGTGCACCACCGGCATGCCGATGCGCGCGTGGTCGCCGTTCATCCGCCCGACGTCGAGCTCGATCTCGTCGCGCAGCGCCCGATACGCCGAGACGCGTTCCCGACTCGGGGTGGCGACCTGGACGAACACCGCTTCCTCCGGGGTGAGCTCGCCGACGGCCAGCAGCTCGCCGAATGCCTTGAGCCGGTGGCGGATGCCCTTGGTGTAGTCCAGCCGGTCCACTCCGAGCAGGATGCGACGGGGGTTGCCGAGCTCCTGGCGGATCTGCTGCGCCCGGTCGCGCACCGACTGGGACATCGCGAGCTCCTCGAGCTCGGCCACCTCGATGCTGATGGGGAACGCGCCCGCCTGGACCCGCCGGTCCCCGATGGCCAGCTCCTGACTCCCGATCCGTTGCGCCGGGGTGTACCGGGCGGCCATGTCGACGAAGTTCTGCACCGCGCCCTCACGCTGGAAGCCGATGAGGTCGGCCCCCAGCAGCCCCTCCAGCAGCTGGCTTCGCCAGGGGAGCTGCGCGAACAGCTCCAGCGGCGGGAACGGGATGTGCAGGAAGAAGCCGATCTTGAGGTCCGGTCGCAGCTCGCGCAGGATCTCCGGAACCAGCTGCAGCTGGTAGTCCTGGATCCAGACCGTGGCGCCCTCGGCGGCGTGCTGTGCGGCGTACTCGGCGAATCGCCGGTTCACGGCCTTGTAGGAGTCCCACCACTCCCGATGGAACTCCGCCGGCACGATGACGTCGTGGTAGAGCGGCCAGATGGTGGCGTTGGAGAAGCCCTCGTAGAAGTCGGCGATGTCCTCGGTCGAGAGCGGGACGGCCACCAGGTTCATCCCCCCGGAGGTGAACGGTTCCGGAGCCTCGTCGGGGGCGCCGACCCACCCGACCCAGGTCCCGCCGTGCTCGCGCATGACCGGCGCCAGAGCGGTGACGAGCCCGCCGGGGCTGCGCTCCCACCGCTGGGTGCCCTCGGCGTCGATGACACGGTCCACCGGGAGCCGGTTCGCCACCACCACGAAGTCGCTGAGCTGTTCGGGCCGCTCCTGCTGGGACATGCCGCTGCTACCCTCCCGCGCCGAGAAGTTTCCCGGCACTTGCCCTGTCACCGTACCGTCGAGGTTCCTAGGCTGACAGGTCATGAGCCCTCCTGAGGATGCCCTTGCTCCCCTGCTGACCGATCCGGCCCGCACGGTGGTGGCCCTGGACTTCGACGGCACGCTGGCGCCCATCGTCGCCGACCCCGAGCGGGCCGTCGCCCACCCGGAGGCGGCCGGCGTGCTGGCTCGCCTGGCCGAGCGGATCGGCGCCGTGGTCATCATCACCGGACGACCCGCAGCCGTGGCCGTCCGCCTCGGCGGGCTCCAGGACGTCCCACGCCTCGTCGTGCACGGGCACTACGGGCTCGAACGCTGGCACGACGGCGTCCTGGAGTCGCCGGACTCCGCCGACGGGGTCGACCGTGCGCGCGAGCAGATCGCCGACCTGGTGGCCGCGGCACCAGCGGGGACCTGGTTGGAGGACAAGGGCCACTCCGTCGCGGTGCACACGCGGAACGCCGCCGAGCCGCAGGCAACGCTGGACGCGGTCCGGGCCCAGGTGGACCAGATCGCCACCGAGGCAGGGCTCGAGGTGGTCCCTGGCCGGTTCGTGCTCGAGCTCCGACCCCCGGGGATCGACAAGGGAGCGGCGCTGCGCAGCGTCGTCACCGAGCTTGGAGCGACGGCAGTGCTGTTCGGTGGCGACGACCTCGGCGACCTGCCGGCGTTGGACGCCCTGGATGCGCTGCGCTCCGAGGGGCTCTCGACCGTGGTGCTCTGCAGCGACTCCGAGGAGACGCCGGCGGCGCTGCGGGACCGCGCGGACCTGCGCGTACCCGGCCCGGCCGGCATCGTGGCCACGTTGCAGGCGCTGGCAGATCGGCTCGCGGTGTAGTGGCGAGGCTCAGCCGAAGGCCGCCGCCGGCAGGTCGCGCTCGCCGGCCAGGATCGCTTGGACGATTCGATCGGCGACGGCGCGTGGGGCCAGGCCCTGCGGCAGCCGCGGGGGTCGGCCACAGATCGGACGCTCGGCCAGACCTGTCTCGGTGTGCGGGGGGCGCACGTCGATGAGGCGGATGCCCTGGCGCCGCAGCTCGCGCGCAGCGGCGGCATCGAACGCAGTGAGCGCAGCCTTGCTGGCCGAGTAGGCGGCCATCCCCACCATCGGTTGCTCGGCGACCACGGCACTCAGCATCGCGGCGAACGGTTCGCGACCGTTGCCGGCGGCTGCCTGCAGGTGCGGCAGCGCGGCCCGAAGGACACGGATCGGGGCCAGGGTGTTCAGCGTGAACAGTCGGACGAGCGCATGGTCGTCCACCTCGCCGATCGCCCCGAAGCCGACGACGCCCGCCGCGTAGACCAGACCGTCAAGGGACCCGTGCGCCTGCACCGCCGCGGCAACGGCCGTCTCGGCAGCGCCCGGCTGGCGCAGGTCCACCAGCACCTGCTCCCCTGGCAGTCCGAGGGCCCCCAGCCGGTTGGGGCTCCTGCTCGTCAGCGTCAGTCGGGCGCCGGCGTGGTCCAGCGCGTGGGCGATCGGCGAACCGAGGCCGCCGGCGGCCCCGACGACCAGGACACTGGCCCCATCGAGCGTGCTCATGTGCCCGACGCTAGGGCTCCACGGTGGGACGCGCGAGCCCAGCAAGCGCCGCACGCAGGTAGTGCGGGTTGACGCCCATCCCGAGGTGCGAACCGGGGACCTCGACGTTGACGGCGCCCGCCACCACGCACGACCGCCAGTCCAGCACACCGTCCTGCTTGGAGTAGATCGACACCAGCTCGACGTCGCCCGGCAGCGGGCGGTGCACCGCCTGCATGTAGGGGCAGTCGCACTGCGGCGTGACGCACCGTCGCTCGCGCAGCTCGGGGTCCAGGCTGTGGACCGCCTTGAGCACGCCCACCAGCGGTCGTGGGATCTCGTAGAACGCGAACTCGTCGTTGAGCGCACCACCCAGGCTGACCGCCCGATGGGCCAGGTCCGGCCGCCTGGCCATCACCCCGCGAGCGAGCATGCCGCCCCGGCTCTGCCCGATCACCGCCACCCGGCGCCCGCGCTCGGCCACCAACGGCTCGAGGCGCGCGATGAGGCGGTCCACCGTGCGGTCCGAGCACGCGACGTTGGCGAGGATGCGCGAAGAGATCGGGCGCCAGCCGTAGCGGTGCAGCGTGAGGATGAGGGGCAGCACCGAGACGTCGCCGAAGCCGAACCCGGGGACGACGAGCACGGGCGAGCCGTCCCCGCGCGGGACCGGGTCGCCGACCGCGTCCAGATCGAGGTGACGCACGTGCTCCAGTGCCTCCCACGGCAACCTGGCTTCGCCCAGGCCGCGCGCGGCCCAGCCCGGCAGGCCGCGCATCCACCCGGGCAAGCCAGAAGGCGCCCAGTGTTCCTCCGGCTTGTGGACCTCACGCCACCCACTCACGCGGCGAGCATGCCATGATCACTCACGACCAGGCAGTCGCCGCGGAGGACCGATGAGTCAGCAGAACCCGTCCCACACCTTCGATGTCGAGGCGGTGATGGACCTCGCCGACATCATCTCGTCCCTGCAGGACCTCGAGGACGACCGCATCGAACGGCACGGTCTCACCGTCGAGGGGACGTGGGACGAGGTCGACGACCCGGTCCTCATCGGCCCGGACGGCATCCCGGTGCAGACCTGGCGCGAGGGCTACCCGTACGACGAGCGCTTCACCCGCCGCGAGTACGAGATCGAGAAGCGCCTCCTGCAGATCGAGCTGTTGAAGATGCAGCAGTGGGTCAAGGACACCGGCCAGCGCGTGGTGATCGTGTTCGAGGGTCGCGACGCCGCTGGCAAGGGGGGCACCATCAAGCGGTTCATGGAGCACCTCAACCCCCGAGGGGCGCAGGTCATCGCGCTGGAGAAGCCCAGTGAGCGAGAACGCACGCAGTGGTACTTCCAGCGGTACATCCAGCACCTGCCGAGTGCGGGCGACATCGTGATGTTCGACCGATCCTGGTACAACCGCGCCGTGGTGGAACGCGTCATGGGCTTCTGCAGCCAGGACGAGTACGAGGAGTTCATGCTGCAGGCGCCGGAGTTCGAGCGGATGCTCGTCCGCGACGGCATCACCCTCATCAAGTTCTGGTTCTCGGTGTCCCGCCGCGAGCAGATCACCCGCTTCACCATCCGGCGCATCGACCCGGTGCGGCAGTGGAAGCTGAGCCCGATGGACCTGGCATCGCTGGACCGTTGGGAGAAGTACACCGACGCCAAGGAGGCGATGTTCGCCTACACGGACACGAAGTGGGCACCCTGGATGGTGGTCCGCAGCAACGACAAGAAGCGGGGTCGGCTGGAAGCCATGCGATTCCTGCTGGACAAGCTCGACTACCCCGACAAGGACGACGACATCGTCGGTGTCCCGGACCCCAACATCGTCGGCCCGCCCACGCAGATCTATGAGTCGGGCGAGGCGACGGGCCGCATCTACCCACCCATCGACCCGGACCGAGCACCGGGCGAGTCGTCGGAGGGCTCGGCGGAGCAGGGCGGTTCGTGAGTCCTGGCGCTACGGTCCAAGCATGACCACGAGCACCCCCGGGGCCCGAGTCCGGCACGACTTCGCCGACGTGCGAGCCTGCTTCGTCAACTGCACGCTCAAGCCGTCCCCACAGGTGTCGCACACGGCCGGGCTGATGGCCGTGAGTGCGGCCATCATGCGGGCGCACGGCGTCGAGGTGGACGAGATCCGAGCCGTCGACCACGACCTGGCACCCGGGGTCTACCCGGACATGACCAACCCCGGCGGGGGGGTGCCGGCCTTGCGCCACGACGACTGGCCAAGGCTGTGGCCACGCATCGAGGCCGCGGACATCCTCGTGGTCGGCACGCCCATCTGGCTCGGGGACAAGTCCAGCGTGTGCTCGCGCCTGGTGGAGCGTCTCTACGCCATGTCCGGGCAGCTCAACGAACGCGGCCAGTACGGCTACTACGGCAAGGTCGGCGGGGTGCTGGTCACCGGGAACGAGGATGGCATCAAGCACGTCGCGATGAACGTGCTCTACTCCTTGCAGCACCTCGGCTACACCATTCCGCCCCAGGCCGACGCCGGCTGGATCGGCGAGGCCGGCCCCGGTCCGTCCTACCTCGACGAAGGCTCCGGCGGTCAGGAGAACGACTTCACCCAGCGGAACACCACGTTCATGACGTGGAACCTCCTTCACCTCGCGGCCATGCTCAAGCGTGGCGGGGGGATCCCAGCCCACGGCAACTCGCGCACTGCTTGGGACGACGGCGAACGGTTCGACCACCCTGGTGCCACGGATGGCGCAGTGCAAGCGAACCCCGAGTACCGCTGAGGTCCCCGCCACCGATGCGTCGCACGCTGGTCGTCACCAACGACTTCCCGCCCCGGCCCGGCGGCATCCAGACCTTCGTACACGAGCTGCTGCGGCGCCTGGACCCGGACGACGTGGTCGTCTACACCTCGAGCTGGAAGGGCGCCGAGGCCTTCGATGCCGAGCAGGCGTTCACGGTCGTCCGGGCGAGCACCCGAGTCCTGCTGCCGACTCCGGCGGCGTCGCGTCGCGCCGCCGTGCTGCTCGAGCAGCACGGCTGCACAGGGGTCCTGTACGGGGCTGCGGCTCCCCTGGGACTCATGAGTCCGGTCTTGCGCGCTGCCGGCGCGCAACGCGTGGTGGCCCTCACCCACGGCCACGAGGCCGGCTGGGCCGGCATCCCAGGGATGCGGTCGGTCCTGCGCGGGGTCGGTGAACGCGTTGACGTGCTCACCTACCTGGGCGAGTACACACGATCGCGGATCGGCGACGCCCTGAGCCCCGCCGCGGCCGCCAGGATGACCCAGCTGACCCCCGGCGTCGACGACGACATGTTCTCCCCGGCCGCCGACGGGGCGCCTCTCCGGGCGGTGCTGGGCTGGCGGACGAGGCCGGTGGTGGTGTGTGTCTCCCGACTCATGCCGCGCAAGGGGCAGGACGTCCTGGTGGAGGCGATGCCCGCGATCCGGGCCGCTGTTCCCGACGCTGCCCTGCTCCTGGTCGGGGGCGGGCCAAGCAGGGACGCGCTGGCACGACGGGTGGACGAGCTCGGATTGACGGCAGACGTCCACCTCACCGGAACGGTGCCCTGGGCGGACCTACCGGCCCACTTCGCCGCCGGCGACGTCTTCGCCATGCCCTGTCGGACCCGGCTCCGAGGACTGGACGTGGAGGGCCTCGGCATCGTGTTCCTGGAGGCCTCGGCCACCGGGCTGCCTGTGGTGGCCGGTGACTCCGGAGGTGCACCGGACGCCGTGCTGGCAGGACGCACCGGCCTCGTGGTGGACGGCACCGAGACGGACGCCGTGGCCGAGGCGATCGTCGGTCTGCTGCAAGACCCGCAACGGCGGGCGCGGATGGGGGAAGCCGGGCGGGCCTGGGTGGCCGAGCGATGGCGCTGGTCCACCCAGGTGCAGCGCTTGGTCGCCCTGCTGGACGCCTGAGGGCGCCGACTGGCGCGGCGGGTCCGGGCACGGTAGACCTGAGCCATGTCGACGCAAGCCTTCAGCGTGATCCTCCTCGCTGTCGGGTTGTTCACCGCCTTCGTGCTGGGCGACTTCATCCCCGGCATGGTGATCATCGGGTGGGTGCTGGCCGCCATGGCGATGGTCGCTCTGCAGTACGGAGGCCCTCCCGGCGCAGAAGACGCCAGCGGCGGGTAGGACGGCTGGCGCTCGCGCCCATCAGCAGCGCTGCGGCACACTGACGTCATGGCCTCGATGCCCGACGAAGACGCCGCCTCCGGTCTGCTCACCCTCGTGGGCGCGTGGTGGCAGTCCACGGCATCGGTGCTGGCGTTGGTGGACGGCCTCCCCGAGGACCAGGCCGAGCGGCCGACGGACCTGTCGGGATGGAACGTGCGCGACGTCTTGGCGCACCTGGGTGCGCTGGAGCATGATCTCACCGGGGCCGACCCACTCCTGAGCCCGATCGAGGCGATCCCGCCGGACGCCGTGGAGGATCCGTTCCGGGCCTACACCGAACGGGGTGTCGCGGCACGACGCGGCTGGCCGCTGCCCGAGGTACTGGCCGAGCTGCGGGAGGCGGCAGCCCTCCGGCACGACCGTCTGCTGGCCGACCCCCCCGTGGACCCTGATGCGCCGGCCCCGTCACCGCCCGGCACGAGCTGGGGATGGGGACGGCTGCTGCACAACCGGGTGGTCGACATGTGGATGCACGAGCAGGACATCCGCCGCGCCCTGGGCCGTCCCGGTGGCTGGGACAGCGCCGGCGCGGCGGTCTGCGTGGCGATGGCGCGCAGCTCGCTCCCGTTCGTGCTCGGCAAGAGGCTGCGCCCCGGCGCCGGCACCGTGGTGCGGTGGCGCTGGCACGGGCCGATGGCAGGCGAGAGGACCGTCGCGGTCGGCGAGGACGGCCGCGCCCGCGTGCTGGACGAGGCGCCACCGGCGGAGTCTGGTGACCACGGGGTGCCACCTCTGACGACGCTCACGCTGAGCACCGAGGACTTGCTCATCGCGACCGGTGGTCGCCGGGCGCCGGACCGGCTCGACGTCGAGGTCTCCGGGGATGCCGACCTGGCGCGGGCCCTCCTGGCCGCCATGGCCATCACGCCGTAGGGCAGCGATCCGGCCGGTCGCCCGACGAGGGGGCGCTTCACCTGACGGGGGGCGCTTCACCTGACGAGGCGAGTTGGGGCTTTGCGAGGACTGCAGTCCACGCAAAGCCCCAACTCACCCACTTGACGTGATCATTCCTGCGGGCGCATCAGCCCTTCACGCCACCGGCCAGCAGGCCGCGGACGAAGAAGCGCTGGCCGAAGAGGAACACGACGAGCGGCACGATCATCGAGATGAAGGCTCCGGCAGAGAGCAGGTGCCAGTCCGCGCCACGCGTACCGGACAGCTCGGCCAGGCGCACGGTCAGCGGCGCGACGTTCGGAGTGCCACCGGCGAAGGTCAGTGCCACCAGCAGGTCGTTCCACACCCACAGGAACTGGAACACGCCGAACGCAGCCAGCGCCGGCACGAGCAGCGGCATCAGGATCGTGAAGAAGATCTTCACGTGCCCGGCGCCATCCACTCGGGCGGCTTCCACCAGCGAGGGAGGGATTTCCTTCATGAAGTTGTGCAGCAGGAAGATGGCCAACGGCAACGCGAAGATCGAGTGGCTGAGCCACACCGTCCAGAACGAGCCGGCCAGCCCGAGATCCACGTAGATCGACAGCAGCGGGATGAGGGTCACCTGCAGCGGGACGATCTGCAGCGCGAACACGGCGACGAAGAGGATGTCGCGCCCGCGGAACTCGATCCACGCGAACGCGTAGGCCGCCAGCAGTGCCAGCGTGATCGGGATGGCCACGGCCGGCAGCGTGATCACCAACGAGTTGAGGAAGAAGGTGGAGAACGACGTCGTGGAGCCGAACAGCACCTCGTCGTAGTTCTCCAGGGTGACCTCGGGATTGGAGAACCACGTCCACCAGCCGGAGGTCTTGATGGAAGCCTCTGGACGGAAGGAGGTGATGAGCAGGCCGAGGGTGGGGATCGTCCAGAACACCGCGATGATGATCGCGACGGCAGATGCCCAGGGCGAGGAGAGCTTCGTCTTGGCGTCCGCCGCCCGCTGCTCGGCCTTGGAGATCTTCCTGGGCTTCTTCGGCGCAGCGACGTCTTCGGCCAGGGCCGGAGAGGGGTTGGGCGTGGTGGTCATCGAATCTCCTCCGAGAGCCGCAGCTGCCGGACCTGATAGATCACGACCGGGATGACGAGGATGAAGAGCAGGACGGCCAGGCTGGCGCCGAGCCCGGCGTTGAACTGCCGGAACGCCTGCGTGTAGAACTCGTTGGCCACGACGCTGGTCTGGAAGTTCCCGCCGGTCATGGTCCGCACGATGTCGAACACCTTCAGCGTCGTCATCGTGATCGTCACGAGGACGACGAGCAACGCCGGCCGGATGCTCGGGATGGTGACGTACCGGAACATCCCGAGGCCGGAGACGCCGTCCAGGCGCGCGGCCTCGATGATGTCGTCCGGGATCGCCTTGATGGCTGCGGAGATGATGGTCATGGCGAACCCGGTCTGGATCCACACCATCACCACGATCAGGAAGATCGTGTTCCACGGGGACACGATGAGGAACTGATACGGCTCGAGGCCGAGCAGGACAAGGACCTGGTTGGCCAGGCCGATCTGCGCGGATCCGGCCGGCCGGAACTCGTAGACGAACCGCCAGATGATGCCGGCGCCCACCAACGAGATGGCCATCGGGAGGAAGACCAGGCCCTTGGCCAGGTTCTCCCCACGCGTCCGGTCGACCAGCACGGCGTAGATCAGCCCGATGAGGACGGCGAAGAACGGCACCAGGATCACCCAGATGAAGGTGTTCCGGAGCACGATCTGGAACGGCGGCTCGGTGAAGAGCGTGGCGAAGTTGTCCACGCCGACGAACTCGCGCCGCTCGGGGTCGAGCCAGTCGGCACGACCGAAGAAGGACTGGATGATGGTGCTGATGCCAGGCCACACCAGGCCGAAGACGAGCAGCGCGATCGCCGGGCCCACGAAGGTGATCGAAACCGTCCAGTTCGGCGTGCGCCCGGGACGGTCCACCGCAAGCAGCAGTGCTCCCATCACCGCGACGAAGAGCCCGATGACGAAGAACATCAGGCCGAGCTTCTGGGTGGCGGTCTCCGACTGGATGAGGAAGTCCGGCCACGGGATCTCCGGGATCGCGTCGAACAGACTCAGCACGATCATCGCGAACGCGGTGAGGAAGACCAGCACCATGAAGCAGCCGACGATGACCGCCGGGACACTCAGCTTGGCGTCGCGGGCCTTGATGGCCTCGACCTCTTCGTCGCTCAGCCCGACCTTCAGATCGGGGTCTTGGCTGGTGGTCGACACGCAGCTCACCTCAGTCCTCGTTGACGAGTACCCGTCTCGCGGAGCCTACGGCTCCGGCCCGGGCGGGGGAAGGGACACGCAGGACCCGGGCGGATCGATTGCGATCCCGGGGCGCGACGCGGGCCGGGCCCCCTCCCCGATCGGGGAGGAGTCCCGGCCCGGCGATCATCGTGCTGGCTCGGCCGACAGAGCGCTTACGGCCACGACGCCTCGATGGCGTCCAGGACTGCCTGGTCGTCCTTGTCCGAGGCGATCCACTCGGTCATCTCGGTCCAGAACGATCCGGCACCGACCTCACCCGGCATCAGGTCAGAACCGTCGAAGCGGAAGATCGCCGCGTCGTCCTGGAACTGCTCTGCTGCGAGCTGGTCGATCGGGGACTGCAGGAGCGCCACGTCGAGCCCGGTGTTGGCCGACAGCCAGCCGGGACCAGAGACCTTGGCCTTCTCGTTGGCCCACTCCGGCGAGGCCAGGTAGGTCTGGAAGGCCTGGACCTCCGGACGGTCGGCGAACGCTGCCACGAACTCGCCGCCGCCGAGGATCGGCTTGTCGCCGTCGGCATCGTTGGCGGGGAAGTAGAAGGCGAACACGTCGCCGTCCTCGGCCACCGTCGTGCCCTCAGGCCAGTTCGCCTGGTAGAACGACGCCTGGCGGTGCATCCAGCACGCACCGTCCAGGATCGGCAGGCCACCGTCGGTGAACTCGGTCGAGGCGATGCTCTGCACGCCGCCCAGACCACCGTTGACGTAGTCCTCGTTCTTCAGGATGGTCCCGACCTTCTCGAGGACGGTGAGCACCTGTGGGTCGTTGAACGGGATCTCGTGGTTCACCCACTGGTCGTAGACGTCGGCGCCGACCTCGCGGAGCATGACGTCTTCCATCCAGTCCGTGGCCGTCCAGCCGGTCGCGTCGCCGGAGCCGATGCCCGCACACCACGGCTTCGAGGCGCCGTCTGGGTTGTCCGCCAAGATCTGGTCGGACAGGGCGATCATCTCGTCCCACGTCTGCGGCACCTCGTAGCCGGCTTCAGCGAAGGCGCTCGGCGAGTACCAGACGAAGGACTTCGAGTTGGCCCCGAGCGGCGCGGCATAGAACGTGCCGTCGACGGAGCCGTAGCCCTTCCAGCCCTCGTCGAAGTACTCGTCGGTCAGCGTGGCCACCGAGTCAGGGGCCGGCACGACGGAGCCGGTCTGGCTGACCAGCGTCCCGAGCAGTCCGGGCTGCGGTAGGTAGGCGATGTCGGGCGGGTTGCCGGACTGCACGCGGACGAGCAGCTGGGCCTCGAACTCCTTCGAGCCCTCGTAGGTGACGTCGACACCGGTGCACTCCTCGAAGGGCACCCACGAGTCGATGTGGGGCTGGTCCTCGGGCGCCACGATGGACGTGTAGACGCTGACGGTCGTGCCCTGCAGGTCGCCGAACTCCTCGTAAGGCGCACAGTCGATGCTGCTGCTGGCAGCGCCACCGGAGTCGGGCGACTCCGTGCCTGCTTCTTCTCCGTCGCTGCCGCAGGCGGCGAGGATGAGCGAGAGGCTCACCGCCGCACCAAGGGCAGCCGACCGTCGTCCGATGCGGACGCTCATGGAGCGACTCCTTCCGATGCACACAGACGCCGCGGGACGGTTGCCCCGCGACCTACGCCGTACCTTGCCCCAACCCCGCCCGCCCGGGCCAGTGACCTTCGACTTCTCGTTGAGCGTGTTACGGGAATGTGACGTTGATATTCCCCTAAACCATCGGAATTCGGACGCGTCGGCCGGACGGCGGGTGGCTGCGGGTCCGGGAAGCGCGTCAACCGTCGAGCCTCGCCCTCACCACCCGATCGCCAGCGCCGGGTCAGAGACCAGCATCCCGACGTCGGTGAGGAACCGGCTGGCGCCACGTCCGTCGAGCACTCGGTGGTCGAAGGACAACGCCAGTGGCAGGACCCACCGCGCGGCGACGCGCTCGGGTCCGTGCTCGTCCTCGGGGAGCACCCACGGACGCCGCGCGAGCCGCCCGAGGGCCAGGATCGCCGACTGGCCCGGCACGATGATCGGCGTCCCGGAGTCCACGCCGAAGGTGCCGACGTTCGTCACCGAGACCGTCCCACCCGTGGTGTCCTCCGGGCCCGCTCGACCGGCCCGGGTGCGCTGCACGACAGCGCTGATCGCCGCCGCGAGCCCGTGGAGCCCCAGCCGCTCGGCGTCTCGGACGACGGGCACGATCAGCCCGCGCTCGGTGCTGGTGGCGACACCGAGGTGCACCGCAGCGGCGTGCACGATGGCGGCCTGGCCCGGCTCCGAGCCGTCCTCCCAGTGGGCGTTCACCTCCGGCGTGCGATCGACTGCCAGCACCATGGCGCGTGCCACCAAGGTCAGGATGGTGGGACGGGCAGCCGCTCCGGCCGCGTCGTCGCTCGATGCCGGCAGCCGCTGCAGCAACGCGACCCCGGCGCTCGCGTCGACGCTGAGGAACTCGGTGACGTGCGGTGCGGTGAACGCCGAGCGGGTCACCGCGTCGGCAGTGGCGCGACGAAGTGAGCGGACGGGTACTCGAGCGGACCTGGCCAGGTGCCGGCCGGTGCCCCCAAGCGCTGCGCGAGGGTGGCCCTGGTCGCCGTCCGCCGCGCCCCCGAGCGCAGCCACTCGCACGTCGTCGCGGGAGATGAGTCCTCCCGGCCCGGTGCCGACGACCCCGGACAGGTCGACCCTGAGCTCGCGAGCCAGGCGGCGGACCGGCGGCGTGGCCCTGGGTCGTGCCGGCAGCGGCGGTGGCGCACTCGGCCGCGCCGGACCGAAACCACCCACCGAGGGCAGATCGGCACCCGCTGTCGGGTGCGAGGGGGTCGGGGTGGGCGCGGGCGATGGCGGCATCTCGAGAGAGGTCGGCGGCATCTCGGGAGCAGCAGCGAAGGCCCCGTGCACGGCCTGGGTGGCGGCCGGCTCCCGTCGTGCCCGGCGTCGGTGCGGTCTGGTGGCTCGGGTCGGCCCGTAGCCCACCAGCACAGGCGGGGCCTCGTCCTCAGGCACCCCATCCTCGGGCGGTCCAGCCTCCTCAGACGGCGAAGGCTCAGCCGCCCCGTAGGCCGGCTGCCCGGTGGCGATCCGCACCAACGGCGTGCCCACCGGCACGGTGATGTCCTCACCCACCAGCACGTCGCTGATGACCCCGGCGAATGGCGAGGGAAGCTCGACCACGGACTTGGCCGTCTCGATCTCCAGCAGGACGTCGTTCACCGCGACGGTGTCACCGACGCCGACGTGCCAGCGCAGCACCTCGGCCTCGGTGAGTCCTTCGCCGACGTCCGGCAGCGCGAACGTCGACTCCGCCCCACTCGCTGCGGACCCCTGCTGCTCGGCCATCGCTCAGCCCTCCAGCACCGTGTCGATCGCGTCCAGCACCCGGTCCACGTCCGGCAGCCACAGGCTCTCCACCCGCGACGGCGGGTACGGCGTGTCCCACCCGGTGACCCGCAGCACCGGCGCCAGCAGGTCGGTGAAGCATGACTCGGTGACCTGCGCGGCGATCTCCGCACCGACCCCGAGCGTGCGTGGCGCCTCGTGCACCACCACCACGCGGCCGGTCCGGCGGGCCGAGCCCAGGACACTGGCCCAGTCGATCGGGGACAGCGTGCGCAGATCGAGCACCTCCACCGCGTGCCCCTCGGACTCGGCCACCTCGGCGGCGTCCAGACAGGTCTTCACGGTGGGCCCGTAGGTGACGAGCGTGACGTCGGTGCCCGCCCGACGGACAGCGGCGGCGAAGAGCGGGCCTGGGGTCTGCTCGCGCTCGACCTCCCCGCTCTGCCAGTAACGGCGCTTCGGCTCGAGGAAGATCACCGGGTCCTCGGTCGCCACGGCCTGCTGGACCATCCAGTACGCGTCCTGCGGCGTCGACGGGGTCACCACGCGCAGACCCGCCGTGTGCACGAAGTAGGCCTCGGGGCTCTCGCTGTGGTGCTCCACCGCCCCGATGCCGCCGCCGTAGGGGATACGCACCACGAGCGGGATCGACAGCAGGCCCTGCGACCGGAACCGTAGCTTGGCGACCTGACTGACGATCTGGTCGAAGGCCGGGTAGACGAAGCCGTCGAACTGGATCTCACACACCGGTCGGTAGCCCCGCAGGCACAGCCCGACGGCGGCGCCGAGGATGCCGCTCTCGGCCAGCGGCGTGTCGACCACCCGGTCCTCGCCGAAGTCTTTGGCCAGGCCGTCGGTGACGCGGAAGACCCCGCCCAGGCGGCCGACGTCCTCGCCCAGGACGAGCACCTTCGGGTCGGCCTCCAACGCCCGTCGCAGCCCGGCGTTGAGCGCGGCGACCATGGACATCGGTTCCGGCGTCGCGTGCTGCGCGCCGCTCGTGTCGTGGCTCATGGGGACACCTCCTCGGCCCGCAGCTCCGCGGCCAAGGCCTCCTGCTGGGCCCGGAGGCCCGGCGCCATCGCCGCATGGACGTGCTCGAAGAGCCCCAGCGGCTCGGGATCGGGCAGGGCCAGGCAGCGTGCCCGGACATCGGCAGCCAGGGCGTCGGCCTCGGCGTCGACCGCGACGACGAAGGCCGAGGAGTCCGCGGCCTGGGCCGGCGTCTGCCCACGCAGCAGCATCGCCTTCACCCGCTCGACCGGGTCCTTCAGCCGCCACTGCTCGAGCTCGGCGGCGACCCGGTAGCGGGACGGGTCGTCCGAGGTGGTGTGCGCGCCCATCCGATAGGTGTAGGCCTCGATCAGCGTGGGCCCGCTGCCCTCCCGCGCCCGGGCGAGCGCCGCCCGGGTGACCGCGAGGCAGGCCAGCACGTCGTTGCCGTCCACCTGGACCCCGGGGAAGCCGAACCCCTGCGCCCGTCGGTAGGGCGGGATCCGGGTCTGGCGCTCGGTCGGCTCCGAGATCGCCCATTGGTTGTTCTGGCAGAAGAAGACCACGGGCGCCTGCATGACGCCGGCCCAGACGAACGCCTCGTTGACGTCGCCCTGGCTCATCGCACCGTCGCCCAGGAAGGCCACCACCGCCGCGTCGCGCTCGGCGTCGCCCGAGCCGACGAGGCCGTCGCGCTGAATCCCCATGGCGTAGCCAGTGGCGTGCAGGGTCTGGGCTCCCACCACGATCGTCGGCAGGTGCAGCCCATGATCGTTCGGGTCCCAGCCGCCCATGGTGGTGCCACGGAAGAGCCCGAGCAGGCCGACCAGGTCCACCCCCCGGCACCAGGCAACGCCATGCTCTCGGTAGGTCGGGAAGGCGTGGTCGCTCGCCCGAAGCGCCCGGCCAGCCCCGACCTGAGCGGCCTCCTGCCCCAGGGAGCTGGCCCAGAGCCCGAGCTCGCCCTGGCGCTGCAACGCCACCGCCTCGGCATCGAAGCGGCGCACGAGAACGAGGTCCCGGTAGAGGCGTCGGAACCACTCCACGGGCTCGGCGTCGACGTCGGCGACCCAACGGTCGTACTCCTGCCCACCCTGGTGGTGGATGCGTTCACCCTCGGGGGTGAGCAGTCGGACGAGGTCGCTCATGGCGTGGCCCTTCGCTCGCACGACCCACCCTCGACACCCCACGGGATCGCCGCCAACGGGCCGGAGCGGGCTCCGCCTCACCGTAGCGCGACAGCATGCACCCAGGCTCGGGTCACGACCGACTCGGTATCACCGGACCTGCCCGGCGGCGACCTCGAGGAAGGCATCGTTGGCGGCGGGCTCACCGATGCTCACCCGGACGCCCTCCCCGGCGAACGCACGCACGCTGATCCCGGACTCCTGGCAGGCAGCGGCGAAGGCCGCGGTCTGCTCGTCAAGCCGAAGCCAGAGGAAGTTGGCTTCGCTGTCGCTGGGCGCCCACCCCTGCCCGCGCAGGACGGTCGCGACCCGCTCCCGCTCCACGACCAGTGCCTGCACCCGCTCGAGCAGGGCCGCCGCCTGCGACAGCGAGGCCACCGCGGCAGCCTGCCCGAGCGAGCTCACCCCGAAGGGCACGGCGGTCATCCGCAGGGCCGCCGCGACCGTCGGGTGGGCCACGGCGTACCCGACCCGCAACCCGGCCAGCCCGTAGGCCTTGGAGAAGGTCCGCAGCACGACGATGTTGTCGTACTCGCGTGCCAGCGCCAGACCATCGACGGCGTCCGGGCGGCGGACGAACTCCGCGTAGGCCTCGTCGATGACCACGAGCACGTCCGCAGGCACCGCGCCGAGGAGGTCGCGCACCGCTACGTCCTCGAGCACGGTCCCGGTCGGGTTGTTCGGCGTGCACAGCAGCATGGCGCGAGTGCGGTCGGTCACGCCGGCGACCATGGCCGCCAGGTCGTGCGTCCCGTCCGGTCGCAGTGGGACCTGGACGGCCTCAGCCCCGACCACGGCGGTGACGATGGGGTAGGCCTCGAAGGACCGCCAGGCGTAGAGCACCTCGTCCCCCGGCTCGGCCACGGCCTGCAACACCTGCTGGAGCACCCCGACGCTGCCGGTGCCGAGCGCGAGTCGGTCGATGCCCACGCCGAGGTGGAGGGCCAGGGCGGAGGTGAGGGCGGAGGACGCGGGGTCGGGGTAGCGGTTCATCGCCGCAGCCGCCTGCGCGACGGCGTCCAGGACACCGGGCAGGGGTGCGAAGGGGTTCTCGTTGGAGGACAGCTTGAAGGCGCGGCCACCGACCGGCGACGGCGCGGCGCCGGCCTGGTAGCCGGACAGCTGGGCGAGTCGGGGACGCAGCCGTGGCGGAGTCACGGACCTGGAGGCTAGCCCTGGTCCCGTAGCGTCCGCCTCCGTGGCCGACCCCCTTCCACCCCTGCCGTCGACCCCGGTCGACCCGGGGCACCAGGTTCGGCGCTCCTACGTCTTCGTCCTGCTGGGGGTTGCCGGGTTCGTCGTCAACGCCGGCGTCTCCCGCGTGGTGCTCACCAACGGGGTGGGTCCGGTCGAGCTCGCCTCCGTACGCGCCGCCGGCACCGCACTGCTCCTGCTGGCCTTCTTCGTGCTCACCGGCCGCCTGAGACTGCTTCGGGTGCGCCGCCACGAGATCGGCTGGCTGCTGCTCTACGGGCTCGTCGGGGTCGGGTCGCTGCAGGTCTCCTACTTCGCCGCCATCGAACGCCTGCCCATCGGGCTGGCCCTGCTGCTGGAGTACCTGGCTCCGCTGCTGGTGGCCATGTGGGCCCGACTCGTGATGCGCGAGCAGGTCCGCGCCACGCTCTGGCCGGCACTGGCGTTGAGCCTGCTCGGGCTCGCGCTCGTCGCCGACGTGTTCGGCAGCGGCGCAGACCTCGACGGCCTCGGGGTGCTGGCCGGGCTCGCTGCAGCCGTGTCCTTCGCCGTCTACTTCCTCGTCGGTGAGCACCTGGTCCGCGGGCGCGACCCGGTCTCCACCACCTTCTGGGGATTCGCCATCGCCGCGGTGGCCTGGACAGCCGCAGTACCGTTCTGGCCGGTCCTGGGGCAGAACATGGGCGTCGACGTCGTCCTGCCAGCGGCGATCGGCGCCGGCACAGTGCCGATCCTGGTGCTCATCGGTTGGGTGGTCCTGCTCGGGACGCTGTTCCCGTTCGCCCTGGAGACTGCCGCGCTGCGCCACATCCCGGCGACCATCGTGACCGTCATCGCCACCCTCGAGCCGATCGGGGCAGCCCTGCTCGCCTGGTGGTGGTTCGACGAGTCGTTGGACGCCTGGCAGCTCCTGGGAGTCCTCAGCGTCGTGACCGGGATCGTGCTGGGGTTGCTCAGCCGTCGGCCGCCGGGCGCACCACCGCCACCGGGCAAGGCGCGTGATGCACCACGCCGCGACTCACCGAGCCCAGCAGCAGACCGGTGAATCCGCCGCGCCCACGGGAACCGACGACCAGCAGTGCCGCGTCGGACTCGTGCGCCTCTGCCAGCAGGGCCTCCACCGGGTGGCTGCTGGAGACGACGTGGTTGACGGTGACGTCGGGGTACTTGTCCTGCCAGCCGGCGAGGCTCTCCGACAGGGCCAGCCTTGCCTCGGTGCTGCGCGTCTCCGGCTCGGCGAGGACCGCGTAGGCCTCGTCCACCAACGGGTCCGGCTTCGTCCAGGCGTGCACTGCCCAGAGCCGCTTGCCGCGTCGGCAGGCAGCGTCGAAGGCGAACGCCACCGCTGCCTCGGACACGGCAGAGCCGTCGACGCCGACGACGACCGGACCCTCCCGCCAAGCGGCCGCGTGGCCCTCCCCACGCACGACCACCGTCGGCACCTTGGCGTGTGCCGCGGCTGCCGCCGAGGTGGAGCCGAGCATGATCCGGGCGAAACCGCCACGACCATGGCTGGCCGAGACCACGAGCGCGGCGTCGCGCCCCTCCTCGATCAGCACGCGCGCGGCCGGCCCGAGCACGAGTCCGCCGGTGACCTGGACCCGCGGAGCCCACTCCGCCACCTTCTCCAGCGCATCGTCCAGGACGGACTGGGCGGCGTCGCGGACGAGCTCGGTGGACTCGGGCATCGGCACGTATCCGGGGACGGGGACCTCCCAGGCATGGACGACACGCAACGGACGCTGCTGCGCCTGCGCCTCGCGGGAGGCCCAGGCCAGCCCGCGCCAGGACTCCTGGGACCCGTCGACGCCCACCACGACCGGGCGACCTGCCAGTGTTGTCATCGCACCATCACACCCTCCCGCGCCGGATACACCCTCAGCGTGGGCGTCCCGGAGCCCCGACTCAACCGCGCTGAGCCCCCATGCATGGGGACCTTCGTCCCGCCTGCTGGCCAGGCCCTCGGCTGCCTACGATGGCGGGCATGGTCGAGGACGGCGCCCGTACCGCCGAGCTGGTCGAAGAGCTCTCGCTGATCGGCGAGGACCTCGACCTGGACCATGTCCTCCGCCGCATCGTGGCCGCGGCCTGCCGGCTGACCGGTGCCCGCTACGGCGCGCTCGGCGTGCTCTCGGCCGATCGCACCCTCGCCGACTTCGTCGTCCACGGGATGACCGAGGAGCAGGTCGCCGGGATCAGTCACTGGCCGAAGGGGCGAGGCCTGCTCGGGCTCCTCACCGAACGCCCCCGGGTGCTGCGCCTTGACGAGCTGTCAGCGCACCCTCGCTCGGTCGGGTTCCCCGACGGCCATCCGCCCATGGCGTCGTTCCTCGGCGCCCCCCTCAGGGTCCGCGGGGCCGTGTTCGGCAACCTCTACCTGACCGAGAAGCCAGGCGGGTTCACCGTCGCCGACGAACAGGTCGTCAAGGCGCTCTCGGTGGCCGCCGGAGCCTCGATCGCCAACGCGCGGCTGTTCGAGGAGTCCGAGCACCGGCGGCGGTGGGTGCAGGCCAGTGCCGAGATCACCACCGCCCTGCTCGGCCCCTCCTCGCCGCAGCACGCCCTCGGGCTCGTCGTCCGCAAGGCCCGGGAGATGGCCCGCGCCGACATCGCCGCCATCGCCGTGGAGGACGACGAGGGCCACCTGAGGGTCGCGGTCCGCGACGGGGAGCTGTCCGGCCTGGACGTCGGGACGATCCTGCCGGCGCACGGAACCCCAGGCGGGCAGCCCTCGGTGTCGGTGCCGTTCACCGCCCCGGCCGGCGCCGAGGGACGCCTCGTGGTGGCGTGGCGCCACCAGAGGGCCCGCGACGACGCCGGCATCAACGAGCGCGCGATCCGAGGATTCGCCGACCAGGCCGCCCTGGCCCTCGACCGGGTGCAGGCCCAGGAGGACCGGGCGTCGTTGGCGGTCTTCGCCGACCGGGACCGGATCGCCCGCGACCTGCACGACCTGGTGATCCAGCGGTTGTTCGCCACCGGGCTGGGGTTGCAGGGCGCCGCCCGGATGGCCGAGCGGCCGGCGGTGGCCGAACGGCTCGAAGCAGCCGTCGACGACCTCGACGTCACCATCCGCGACATCCGCGCAACGATCTTCGCCCTGCACCACCGGCACGACCAGGACGACATCCGCGGGCAGGTGCTCGAGCTGGTCGAGGAGGCAGCGGCCAAGCTCGGGGTGGTCCCCGCGCTGGCCGTCGAAGGCCCCGTCGACACCCTCGTGCCCGAGCAGGTGCGCCCGCACGTGGTCGCGGTGGTTCGCGAGGCCTTGTCCAACGCGGCTCGGCACGGGCAGGCCAACCGGGTCGACGTCTATCTGGCGGTTCGGGACGGCTGGTGCGAGATCCGGGTCCGCGACGACGGCAGCGGGATGGCGGGCTCGGTGCACGAGAGCGGCCTGCGCAACCTGCGAGATCGGGCCGAGGAGGTCGGCGGGGCGATGGACGTGCGCGCGGTGGAGTCAGGTGGGACCGAGCTGCGCTGGCGGGCGCCCCTGTAGCCCTCAGCTGCTCCCGAGCAGCTTGCTGGCAAGCACGGCAGCCTGCGTGCGCCGCTCCAGGCCGAGCTTGGCAAGCAGGCTGGACACGTAGTTCTTCACCGTCTTCTCGGCCAGGAACATCCGCTCGGCGATCTGCCGGTTCGTCAGGCCTTCGGCGATGAGCGCGAGGATGCGACGCTCCTGCTCGGTGAGGCTCTCCAGCTCTGGCGGCATCGTGCGACCGTGGCGCACTCGGTCGAGCACTCGGGCGGTGACTGCCGGGTCGAGCAGGCTGTGCCCGGATGCGACCGTCCGGACGGCCTCCACCAGGTCTGCCCCGCGGACCTGCTTGAGGATGTAGCCGGACGCCCCGGCCAGGATTGCCGCGAACAGCGCCTCGTCGTCGTCGTAGGACGTGAGGATCAGCGCCCGGATGCTTGGGTCGACCGAACGGACCTCCCGGCACACGTCGATGCCGCTGCCGTCGGGAAGGCGGGCGTCGAGGATGGCCACCTGCGGACGCAGGGCCGGGATCCGCCGGATCGCCTCGTCGGCCAGCCCGGACTCCCCCACCACGGAGATGTCGTCCTCGGCTTCCAGCAGGTCGTGCAGACCGCGGCGCACCACCTCGTGGTCATCGAGGAGGAACACCCCGATCACCGACTCGTCAGTCGTCTTCTCGCCGGCCGTCGCAGTCTCGTCCACGGGCTCACTCTGCCTGCACCGCGCGCGCGATGCACGCACGGGGTCCGCCGACGACCGTGGCCACCGGCCGACCCGGTCAGGGACCTTCGACCCTCGCCGGGGTGCAGGGACCACCGGATCGTTCTTGGTGTGTCCACGCTGATCTCCGAGCGCGCCGCCCGAGACGTCGTCGAAGCGGCCACTCGGGCGCCGAGCGTGCTGAACACGCAGCCGTGGCGCTGGGTGGTGCAGCCGCCGGACGAGGGTGCGGGTGCCGAGCACGGCAGCGTGCTCGAGCTCGTCGCCGACTCCGCGCGCGTGCTGCGCCTGACCGACCCGATGGGCCGGTTCATGGTGATCTCCTGCGGGGCCGCGCTGCTGAACGCCCGGCTGGCGCTGCGCGCCCACGCGCTGGAGCCCACGGTGCGGATGCTGCCGGACACCGAGGACCCGCGAGTCCTCGCCCGCGTGACGGTGCGGCCCGGTCCCGAGCCCAGTGCGGACGTGCGGGAGCTGGTGGACGCCATCCCCCGTCGACGCACGAACCGCGGCCCCTTCCAGGCCCGAGCGATCGACGCGGCCACGCGTGCCAGCCTGGTCGACGCCGCCGCGGCCGAGGGCGCACTGCTGGCCGCGCTGGACACGGCGGCCGCCCGGCGCGTGCTCGAGATCGCCGAGGAGGCCGCCGCCGCCATCGGCCGAGACCCGCGACGCACCGCGGAGGTCTCCCAGTGGGTGGGTGAGGTCGGCGGACCCACCACGCCCGAGACGGGGCCCTGGCCGCACCTCGGCCGGGACTACCGCCCAGGCGGGCCCGGCAGCAGTCAGAGCGCGAGCACGCAGCACACCGACGAGCCGGACCCGACCATCGCGGTGCTGCTCACCTACGGCGACACCCGGTCGGACTGGTTGCGGGCCGGCCAGGCGCTGGAGCGCGTCCTGCTCAGCGCGACCGTCCTGGGGTTGTCGGCGTCGTTCCGCAACGAGCCGCTGGAGATGCTCGAGCACCGCTGGCGCATCCGAGATGCCACCACGGGGCACGGCCACCCGCAGATGGTCCTGCGACTCGGGTACGGCACGACGACCGAGCAGACACCGCGACGACCGATCGACGAGGTCCTGCGGCAGGGCCGAGCCAGGTGAGCGAGGCATCCAGGCCCCTGCATGTGCGCATGGTGTGCCTCGGCAACATCTGCCGCTCACCGATGGCCGAGGTGGTGCTGAGCCGGCGCGTGCGCGAGGCCGGGCTGGCCGAGCGCGTCCGGGTCACCTCGGCCGGGACGGGCGACTGGCACCGGGGGGAGCCGGCCGACCACCGCGCCCGGGCTGCCCTGCGCCGTCGTGGCTACGACGGGGAGGCCCACCGGGCCGAGCAGTTCCAGGCCACGGACTTCGACACGAGCGACCTCGTGCTGGCGATGGACGAGCAGAACCTGGCCACGTTGCGTCGGCTGCAGGGCGCCCGCGGTGCGACGACCGAGCTTCGCCTGCTCGGCGAGTACGCGAGGCGGGCAGACCCGAGCGACCCGCGATCGCTGAACGTCCCAGACCCCTACTACGGCACCGATGCCGACTTCGACCACGCGCTCACCCTGGTGGAGCTGGCGGTCGACGGCCTGCTCGAACGCCTGCAGCAGCAGCTGGGCCGGTGAGCGCGACGCCGCGCGAGACGTTCGGCAAGTCCGACCCCCGCGCCCCGGCAGGCTTCTTCGAGCGCGAGGCCGAAGGCCTGGCGTGGCTCGGCGAGGCGACAGCGCACGGGGGAGTCCCGGTGGCCGAGGTGCTCGACGTCGGGCCCGGCTTCCTGAACCTCGTCCGGCTCACCCGCACCCGCCCGGACGCCCAGTCGGCCGACGAGCTCGGCCGGCGGTTGGCGCGCACCCACGCCTTGGGCACGGACTGCTGGGGTCGACGCGACGGCGACGGCTTCATCGGCCCGCTGCCGCTGCCGAACGGGCCGTTCAGCGACTGGCCGACCCTGTGGTGGGAAGGACGCGTCGAGCCCTACCTGAGGGCTGCACAGCAGGCGGGCACGCTGATCGACGGCGACGCGCGCCTGATGGAGCGAGCGGTCTCCCAGGCCGCGCCGCATGTGCCCGAGACCGACCGCCCGGCTCGCATCCACGGGGACCTGTGGTCGGGCAACGTGCTGTGGACCCCGGAGGGGGCGGTGCTGATCGATGCCGCGGCGGCCCATGGTGGGCACCGCGAGAGTGACCTGGCGATGCTGGAGCTCTTCGGGCTACCCATGCTCGATGTGGCGCTGGCGGCCTACGACGAGGCGAGTCCGTTGGCACCGGGGTGGCGGGAGCGGATCCCCCTGCACCAGCTGCACCCCGTCCTCGTCCATGCCGTGCTCTTCGGCGGCGGGTACGTGCAGCAGGCTCGACGGCTGGCAGCGCGAGTGCTCGCCGAGCACTGAGAGTGCCGCGGCCTCAGATGCGCACGACCCCTTCGGGGGTCTGGAACTGCACCGCGACGATGCCAGGCGTGCCGTGCGGCGCGATCCAGTCGACCTCCACGTCGTCGAGCGGGTGCGAGGCCGGCTCGCCGAGCCAGTCCGCGACCCGCTGGGGGTCGCCGGCGATCTCGATGCGCGCCAGGTCGACCGCTCCGTTGCCACCCCGGCTGGGGTGCTCCTCCGGCGGGCTGATCCAGCGGATGAAGAACGGCAGCTGCGGGTCGCTCTGCATCCCGGTGACGCCGATCTGCTGCCACCGCAGCGTGGTGCCGTCCGGTCGGGTCCGGTGGCCTTCGTAGGCCTCACGCCCGAGCCGATCCTCCACCCCAGACAGGTTCTCGACGGCGACGACCCAGCCGAGCCATCCGCCTCCAGCGACCGTACGAGCCCGCACGGCCTGACCGAACGGCATCTTGTCAGCCGCCGGGTGGTCCAGGACCCCGACGACCTCGAGGTAGTGGCCGCCGCTCATGGCCAGCACGCGATTGCGGGTGCCGAACTGGGGGTGGACCCCACCGGGTGCAAGCTCGATGCCGAGGAGCTTGCCCAGCCGATCAGCCGTGGCGTCGAGCCCGTCGTGCTCGGCTGCGTAGACGAGGTGGTCCAGACGCATGGCCACATCGTGGCACTCGTCACTTGGGACGAGGCCACCGGGGTCGGCCCTCAGGACAGCGCCGCCGCCAGCCGGTCGACGAGCCAGTGGATCTCGTCCTCGGTGATGACGAGGGGCGGCGCCAGCCGCAACGTCTGGCCGTGGGTGTCCTTGGCCAGAACTCCCTGCTCGGCCAGGCGTTCGCAGACCGCGCGCCCGGTACCCACACTCGGGTCGACGTCGAGGCCTGCCCAGAGCCCTGCCGTCCGCAGCCCGACGACCCCGTGACCACGCAGCCCGAGGAGCCGTTCCCGCAGTACCGCCCCGAGCGTGCCGGCCCGCTCCTGGTACTCCCCGGTGGCCAGCAGGTCGACCACGGCCTCGCCGATCGCGCAGGCCAAGGCGTTGCCGCCGAAGGTGCTCCCATGCTGCCCGGGGCGCAGCACGCCGATCACGTCAGCGCGCCCCACCACGGCGGAGACCGGCAGCAGCCCGCCGCCGAGTGCCTTGCCGAGCGTGACCAGGTCGGGCTGGACACCGACGAGGTCACAGGCCAGCGTCGCGCCCGCCCGGCCGAGTCCGGACTGGATCTCGTCGGCCACCAGCAGCACGCCATGACGGTCGCACGTCGCGCGCACCGCCGGGAGGTAGTCGACCGGTGGTACGACGACGCCGGCCTCTCCCTGGATCGGTTCGAGCAGTACCGCCACGGTGGACTCGTCGATCGCCGACGCGACCGCCGCCGCATCGCCGTACGGGACGGTTCGGAAGCCGGGCGTGTACGGGCCGAAGCCGTCGCGTGCGTCAGGGTCGTCGGAGAAGGACACCACCGTGATCGTCCGGCCATGGAAGTTGCCACCCGCGACGATGACGGTGGCCTGCCCCGCAGGCACCCCCTTCACCTCGTAGCCCCACTTGCGCGCCACCTTCAGGGCCGACTCGACGGCCTCTGCACCGGAGTTCATCGGCAGCACCAGCCCGGCCGGGAAGCCGGTGAGGTCGAGCAGGCCCGCCGCGAACGGCTGCAGGCGGTCGTGGTGGAAGGCGCGGCTGGTGAGCGTCAGCCGGTCGAGCTGGGCCTTGGCTGCGGCCACCAGAGCGGGATGGCGGTGGCCGAAGTTGAGCGCGGAGTAGCCAGCGAGCGCATCGAGGTAGCGCCGCCCCTCAACGTCGGTGACCCAGACGCCATCCCCCTCGGTCAGCACCACGGGCAGCGGCCGGTAGTTGTGGGCCAGCACCGCGTCCTCGGCGGCGATCAGACCGGCTGCGCTCAGGACGGCGTCGGTCACGGGGCTGAACCTACGCTGGGAGCGGGGCCTCGGCGCGCATGCTCGTCCGGGGGCACGATCTACCCTGACCACATGAGGCGAGCATGACACGGGTGGGCGGGCCGTCCACGTGGCGGCAACGCGAGGGCGGCGCCGGCAGCACTGGCGCCTTCGTCGCGGCAGCGCTGGCAGCAGTCCTGGTGGTGGCCGCCATCTGGCTGGTGCTGCGCCCCGGGGCCGGCGACGAGCAAGCCGCCGGGCAGGGCGCGGAGTCGGCCGGCACTCCCGTCGACGTCGGCGACTGCACCGAGGTCGCGGTCGCGGCCTCCCCGGAGAAGGCCGGTGTGCTCGAGGCGGTGGCCGAGCGCTACAACGCGACCGGGCCCGAGGCCGACGGTGGGTGCGTCGTGGTGACCGTCAGCCGCAAGGGCTCCGGCACCGCAGCCCAGGCACTCGTCGAGGGCTGGGACCCCACGACCGACGGTCCGGCGCCGGTGATCTGGAGCCCGGCCTCCTCCGCCTGGGGTGAGCTGGCCACCGTGCGGGCACAGGCCCTCGACCGCGACGCCGGCGTACCCGGCACGTTCACCTCGGTGGCCAACAGCCCGCTGGTCATCGCCATGCCCCGACCGATGGCCGAGGCACTTGGTTGGCCCCAGGACCAGATCGGGTGGGACGACGTCATCGCCCTGTCGCAGGACCCGCAGGGCTGGGCACGTGCGGGTCACCCGGAGTGGGGTCGCTTCAAGCTCGGCAAGACGAACCCCAACCTGTCCACCAGCGGCCTCAATGCCACGGTGGGCAGCTACTTCGCCGCCACCGGCGTCGCCAGCGACCTGACCGTCGCCCAGGTGGAGTCCCCCAAGGCACAGCGTTACGTCTCGCGGGTCGAGGACGCCGTCGTGCACTACGGCGACACGACGCTGACCTTCCTGGAGAACCTGCTGCGTGCTGACGCCGACGGGGTCGCCCTCTCCTACATCTCCGCCGTCACCGTCGAGGAGAAGAGCGTCCTGGACTACAACGCCGGGAACCCCGCGGCCGACCCGACCCTGACCAGCCCGAGCCCACCGAACGTCCCGCTGGTGGCCGTCTACCCGAGCCAGGGAACGTTGGCCTCGGACAACCCCTTCTTCGTCCTCGAGGCCGACTGGGTGAGCCCCACGCAGCGCACCGCCGCCGAGGGCTTCACCGCGTTCGCGCTGGAGCCTCAGGCCCAGGAGCTGTTCCTGGCCGAGGGCTTCCGCGGTGCCGACGGGAGTGTCGGCGAGGTGATCACCGAGGCCAACGGGGTCCTGCCCGAGGAGCCGAGCACAGTGCTCGGGGCCCCCAGCGGCACCGTGCTCGAGGCGATCACCGCCGCTTGGGAAGAAGTCCGCAAGCCCGCGGACGTCCTCATGGTGCTCGACGTCTCCGGGTCGATGGCCGAGTTCGCCGGCGACTCCGGGCAGAGCCGTCTCGAGCTCGCGCAGCAGGCCGTGGTCACCGCCGTCGACGAGCTGGCTCCGCAGGACGAGGTCGGCCTCTGGGCCTTCTCCGACGAGTCCGCACAGCTCGGCAGCGACCCGTGGACCCCGCTGGTGGAGATCGGGCCGGTGCAACGCGCGGTGCCGCAGATCCAGGACGTGGTCCCACGTCTCGTGCCCGGCGGTGGGACCGCGCTCTACGCGACGACCAAGGGCGCGCACGCCGAGATGTCCGCGCGGGAGTCCGAGGACACGATCGTCGGCGTCGTCCTGCTCACCGACGGCATGAACGAGCACCCGGACAACGACTTGTCCACGGTGCTGGACCAGCTCTCCGTCGAGGGCACCGCGACGGGCGTCCGGGTGTTCACCATCGGCTACGGCGAGGACGCCGACCAGCAGACGTTGAGCGCGATCGCCGAAGCCTCCCGAGCCCGCTCCTACGACGTCACCGACCCCACGACCATCGACGCGGTGATGGTGGACGTGCTGAGCAACTTCTGAGCCGACCCGTAGGGTCCAGCCATGTGGTGGATGGTCCTGGCGGCGCTGGGGAACCGCTGGATCTGGCTCTTCAGCGCCTTCGCCGCCGTGGCCCTGCTCGCCCTCGGCCAGCCTGCGGCGCTGGCGGTCGGCGCCGGCGCGACCGTGCTGCTGGGCGGGGCGTTCGCCCAGGGTGCCTCGGACTGGCACTCGGCCAAGCAGGCCCGGGGGATCACCGATGGCGCCAGGCGCGGGCAGCCGCTGTCCGGGAAGGTGCGCGACCCGGACGCGCTGCGCCAGATCGCCCGGGCCGACGCAGCCGTTGCTCGCCAGCAGCAGGCACCGGCGAACGGCCTGAGCGGCGAGCTGGACATCGGGGTGCGCTCGGAGCAGACGCTGGCCGAGCTGCACCACACCGGCCTGCAGGTCGACCGGCTGAGCGCGGCGCTCGCCAGCGTCGACCTCGAGCGGCTGCAGCACGAGCTCACCGAGGTCCGCCGCGCGCTCGGCCAACCCGACGCAGCCGAGGACCTCGTCCACGAACGCCGGCGCACCGAGGCCGGCCTGGCCGGGCAGCTCGCCACGGTCAACCGGATCGTCCAGCAGCGAGCCGTGCTCCTCGAGCGCATGCGCGCCACCGCCGTGGGCCTGGAGAGCGTCTCGGTGCGCTGGGGTGAGATCGCCGCGCTCTCAGCAAGCCAGGGCGAGGTGAGCACCGCCGCAGAGGACCTCGGCGCGCTGAGCGTGGAGCTGGACGACCTGCGGCAGGGCCTGGTGGAGGCCGCGGTCCAGGTTCGCCGCGCCTTGGCCGAGGACCCGATCGACCTCGAGGACTGAAGCCGCTCCTCGCTGTGCGCGGCGCTCAGCCCAGCAGGGCCTCGGCGAAGTAGCTGCCCTCCGCCACCCCAGGAAGGATCGCAAAGACCGCGGAGCCAACTGGAGTGGTCCACTGGTTGAGCAGGTCCACCTCGGCCAGCCGGCGCTGCATGGGGACGAACTGCCGATCCAGGTCGGCGGCGTACGCGGTGAAGAGCAGCCCCGTGTCGGACCTGCCGTCGGCCAGCACGCCGTCGTCGTAGTTGTACGGGCGGCGGAGGATCTGTCCGGACGGGGCTTCTGCGTGGGCCTGGCGGATGTGGGCGAACTCGGGGATGACGAGCAGACCGTCGGGTCCGGTGGCGGCCAGGTCCGGCACATCCTGCTCGGTGCTCCCGGTCAGTGGTGCACCGGAGTCGAGGCGTCGACCGATCACCTGCTCCTTGGCCGAGCGGTCCAGCGCGTCCCAGGTGTCCAGCTCCATCCGGATCCGCCGAAACGCCAGCCCGGTCCCGCCGATCATCCACTCAGGTCCATCGCTCACCCACACCGCCTCGGCGAAGGCGGGGGTGCCCGGTTGCGGGTTGACCGTCCCGTCCACCTGGCCCATGAGGTTGCGTCCGGTCGTCCCGCTCGGCGTCGTCCCGGCGGCTCGGTGGAAGCCGGACTGGATCCACCGGACGTCGGCGAAGGCCCGGGCGTCCTTGACCATCATGCGCTGGGCGTGCGCCAGCGTCACCGGGTCGTCGCCGGCCAGCGCCAGCAGCACGTCGCCGTCGCTGTGGCTCGGCTGCAGACGGTCGATCGGGAACGCCGGCAGCGGCGCGAGCCAGTCCGGGCGCTGATCGGGCAGCCCAGCAGCGTCCAGGACCTTCGGGCCGAACCCGACGGTGGCCGAGAGCCTCGCCGGGATCTCGGCGAGCTCGGGCTCGGTGTCGGCCAGGGCCGCCCTGCCCTGGGTGAGCCGCGCGGCGTCATCGGTCCACAGACGCATCCAGCCGACGAGGCCGTCCCGATCGGTGTCGTCTCGCAGGTCGAAGGCCAAGAAAGCGGCGACGGCCTGCGGGGGCTGCTCCAGCCCGCTCTGGTGCACGCCGAAGAAGGGCAGCCTGGCCTGCCCGAGGTCCGCCGGAGCGCTCGCCGGGGACGCCGGGGCCTGGCCCGCCGATGCCCGCCCGAGGACCAAGCCGCCCGCGGCGGCTGCCCCGCCCAGGGCGGCACTCCCGGTGAGGAAGCGCCGCCGGGACAGCCCATCCGCACGAGTACCGCTCACCGGATCAGGCGTCCTCACCGTCCATGCCGGGCTGGTACTCCTCCTCGCCGCCGGCGAAGTCCTTGGCCTGCGCCGTGAACTGCGTGGTCGAGCCGTCGGAGCACTCGAGCGTGACGGTGACGTCGTCGCCAGCGGCGATCGGGGCGGGGATCTCCATCATCATGAGGTGGTCAGCACCTGGCTCCAGCATGGCCGCACCCCCAGCCGGGATGACGAAGCCGCCTTCCTTCGCCTGCATGACCATCTCGCCGTCGCTGTCGACGACCTCGTGCAGCTCCATGAAGGCGGCCGAGTCCGAGCTGGCAGCGACCACGTTGACCTCGGCATCGCTGCTGTTCTTGAGCATGCCGAAGGTCGCCGTCATCCCTTCCTCGGCTGCCTTGGTCCAGGCGTCCTCGGCAGCGATGGCCTCGCACGCGGTGCCGGTGCCGTCGGGAGCGGCACCGGCCGGCTCGGAGTCCTGGCTCCCGCAGGCGCTCACAGGAGCAGCCAGCAGGAGACCGGCTGACAGGGTCAGAATCGTTCGGTTGATACGCATCGCAGGGTGCCTCTCGTGAAGGCGAGGTCTCACCGGTTCGGCGAGTCGGCCTCGTCGGTCGGGGGTTGGTCCCAGCGCGCGCAGACGGCGCCGAGACGTGCGGACGCTCAGTGCGCCGGAAGCCCCACCGGAGGCCCACGCCGGAAGGGGACGTGGTGACCTGCCCAGGCCAGACGCATCGGCCGGGGCTCGTGACGAGGATGCAGCACCGTGGCCGCAGGTACCGGCCTCGGTGGGTACCACGGCCTCAGGACCAGTCGCCAGGCCAGGCTGCGCAGTGTCCACCACACCCGCTCGCCCTCAGCCAGGACGACGCTGACGAGGACCGCGCCGACCAGGTGGCCGGCCAGCATCGTGACGTCGAGGAAGCCCGCTGCCGTCGGCTCGAGCACGGCGAGGGCGGGCGCCGTGGAGCGGCCGTGGCCGGTGTGCCCGTGGCCGCCGAGGGAGGCCAGCAGGTGGAAGGCCGGCTGCGCCAGGAGCACCGTCACGAGCACCGTCGGCAGGTCTCGACGGCTCTCCGCGATCGCGACGCAGATCCCGGCGAGCACGAGCCCGCCCAGCACCAACCCGCCGGAGACGTGGACCGAGCCGCCACCGAGCACATGCCCGGCAACCGAGACGACCAGCGCCGACAGCGCCAGCAGTGCGCCCCGCAGCCAGCGCGCTGCCCCGGAGGCGGGGCGGGGGTGGTGCTCGTCCACGGCGCAGAGGATACGCCTCCCGAGGCAAGGGCCAGGGTCTGAGCCCCGGGGTGGCCGCTCGGTGGCTCAGGCGGCGCGAGCGATCCGCACCAGCTCCGCCACCTCTGCCTCGAACGCCTCGACGAGGAGCGCCGGCTTGGCGATGACGGTCTTGTCGGTCTTGAAGCCGACCCGCACCGTGCCGTCGTAGCTGAAGATCGCCGACACCAGGGTCTGGTCTCCTGAGCACGGCGCCCAGCCGAGGACGCCGGCCAACGGCGTGCCGGCGATGTAGCGGACCTGCCTGGGCCCTGGCACGTTCGTGGTCACCCCGATGGCCTTGCCGCCGAAGAAGTCCACCATCCGCCGTTCGACCTCAGCGGCCGTCAGGCCCAGCCCGGTGATGAGGCCCAGGGCGATCATCGCCTCCGGGGTGTGCTTGATGTGGTCCATCCGCCGCTTGCTCTCGGCCAGTCGGTCCAGCGGCGCCGCGTGCCCGGAGGGCAGCTCGAGCATCACGAGCGCGAAGTAGTTGCCCAGGTGCCGGGGAAGCGGCTTGGCCGGGTCGCGCAGATTCACCGGCACCATCGTCATGAGGTCTCGGGGGTCGGCGTCGAAGGCCCGGTGGTACTCGTAGATCCCCGCCGACAGCGCGGCCACCAGGACGTCGTTGACGGTGGCGTCGCTGAGGCGGGCAACCTGCTTGATCCCGTCCAGCGGCAACGCCTGGGACCAGACCAGCTGCTTGGGTACCCCTGGGGTTCCGGACAGCGGCCCGGCCGGGTGCTCTCCGAGGAACTGCTTGTCGAGGATCTTCACCGTCTCCGCCGCCTGCCGCATGGCCTCGGTGACGTGGCTCGGGTCAGCCATCGCCGGCAGATGGCTCATGAGGTGCAGCCCGCCTCGAACGGTTGCGCCGGCGGCATGCCCAGCCGCCTGACCCAGGTGCACCGCGCTGCCGAGCAGGCCGGTTCTGCCCCGAGCGTCGGGGACCTCGTGGACGTCGTGGTCGAGGTCGCGCAGGTCGTCCTCGGGGGCTTCGTCGGTCAAGGAGAGGAGCAGGTGTGCCAGGGCGATCCCGTCCGCGATCGCGTGGTGCATCCGCGTGACGATGGCGCTGCCGCTGGCGTAGCCGTCGATGAGGTGCAGCTCCCACATCGGTCGCTCGTGCGAGATCGGCACGGACGCCTGGGCGGCCGCGTACGCCTGGAGCTCGGCCTCCCCTCCGGGCGCGGGGAGCGTGGCCCGCACGACGTGCCGGTCGAAGTCGTAGTCAGGGTCGTCCTCCCAGTAGGACTGCGTCATCGGCATCAGCGGTGTGACCGGCCGGCGACGGAACACCGGGAACTGCTCCGTCACGCGCCGGCGGTAGACGGCGAGGAGACGCTCCCAGTCGACCGGCTCGTCGAACCACATCACCGACTCGACGACCATGAGGTTGTTCGGCCGGTCCATCCGCAGCCAGAGGGTGTCCACCGGCCCGATCGGGTGCCGCCCGAGATCATGGTGCACGCGCGCTCCTCCTCCGATCACGTGGAGGGCAGCCTGGCGGGCCGCGCGGCGGACCGCCAGGGACGTTCGACCCGCCGCGGTGAGCAGCGCTCAGGCCAGCGAGACCAGATCCAGGTAGTCCGCGCCCCAGAGGTCCTCGTCGCCGTCCGGCAGCAGCAGCACCCGCTCGGGCGCCAGCGCCTGGACCGCGCCCTCGTCGTGGGTGACCATCACGATCGCGCCCCGGTAGCGGTGCAGCGCGTCGAGCACCTCCACGCGCGAGGCTGGGTCGAGGTTGTTCGTCGGCTCGTCGAGGAGCAGGACGTTCGCGCTGGAGACCACGAGCGTGGCCAACGCGAGCCTGGCCCGTTCCCCGCCGGAGAGGACGCTGGCCGGCTTGTGCACGTCGTCTCCGACGAAGAGGAACGACCCCAAGACGGTACGCACGCCCGTGTCGTCGAGGTCCGGGGCCGCCGAACGCAGGTTCTCCAGCACCGTGCGGCCCATGTCCAGCGTCTCGTGCTCCTGGGCGAAGTAGCCGAGCTTGAGCCCGTGCCCAGGCTCGACCTGCCCGGTGTCGGTCGGCTCCAGGCCGGCCAGCAGGCGTAGCAGCGTCGTCTTCCCAGCACCGTTGAGGCCGAGCACCACCACTCTGGACCCGCGGTCGATCGCGAGGTCCACGTCGGTGAAGACCTCCTCCGAGCCGTAGGACTTCGACAGCTCGTGGGCCATCAGCGGCGTCTTCCCGCAGGGGGCCGGCTCGGGCAGGCGCAGCTTCGCCACTCGGTCGGCCTTGCGTGTCTCCTCCAGCCCGGCCAGCAGTCGTTGGGCGCGCTTGTCCATGCTCTGCGCTGCCGAGGCCTTGGTCGCCTTGGCGCGCATCCGGTCAGCCTGGGACTTCAGAGCCGCCGCCTTGCGCTCGGCGCCCACCCGCTCGCGCCGGCGACGGCGCTCGTCCGTCTCCCGCTGCTGCAGGTAGCGCGTCCACCCCATCGCGTACACGTCGAGCGTGGTCCGGGTGGCGTCCAGGTGGAACACGCCGTTGACGGTTCGCTCCAGCAGCGCGGTGTCGTGGCTGATGACCACCAGCCCACCGCGGAAGCCTCGCAGGAAGTCCCGCAGCCAGAGGATCGAGTCGGCGTCGAGGTGGTTCGTGGGCTCGTCGAGCAGCAGGACATCGGCCTGGGAGAACAGGATGCGCGCCAGCTCCACCCGGCGACGCTGCCCCCCCGACAGCGTGCCCAACGGCTGCTCCAGCACGCGGCTGGCCAGCCCGAGGCTCGCCGCGATCGAGGCGGCCTCGCTCTCGGCGGCGTAGCCCCCGCGAGCGAGGAACTCACCCTCCAGGCGGGCGTATCGGCGCATCTCACGCTCCTGCTCCGCGCCGTCCAGCATCCCCAGCCGTTCCTCGGTGCTGTGCATGTCGGCCACCACCTCGTGCAGTCCGCGGGCGGCCAGGATCCGGTCGCGGGCCAGCAGCTCAGGGTCCGACGTCCGGGGGTCCTGCGGGAGGTAGCCGATCGTGCCCGTTCGGGTCACTGTGCCCGCGGCCGGCTGAGCCTGGCCGGCGAGGATGCGCGTCATCGTGGTCTTCCCCGCACCGTTTCGCCCGACCAGGCCGATCTTGTCCCCGGGTCCGATGCGGAAGCTGGCGTCGACGAGCAACAGCTGGCTGCCGGCTCGAACCTCGAGGTCGGCGGCAGTGATCACGCCCCCAGGATGCCCGAGGAGGCGGTCAGGTCCGAATCGGGCGCAGTCCCGAGTGGCGCAGCCGGCGGAGCTCCCCGCGAGGCTGCCGAGCCGTCACCGCGGATCGCGCGATCACGTGCGCAGGATTCCCTCGACCACCACGGACTTCGCGTCGGCGTACTCCTGCGCGCTGGCCCAGTCCCGGGCCGCGAGCTCACGCTTGGTCTGGGCGTAGCGCGCCCGCGCGGGTGGGCTGGAACGCAGACGGTCAGCGAAGCGCACCATCCGGTCGGTCTCGAGGCAGCCGTGCGGGAAGACGTGCAGGTGCACGTCGGGGGAGGTCCGGCGCAGCAGCCGATGCTCGTACCACTCAGGCTCGCGGATCGACACGGAGTAGCCGAGCACAGCCAGTCTCGGGACATAGGCACCCTCGAGCGCCGGGTCAGCCACCTCCACCACGAGGTCGAGCACCGGCTTCGCCGCGAGCCCCGGCACGCTGGTAGAGCCGACGTGCTCGAGCCGACCGACAGCAGGCCCGAGGGCCTCCGCCAGCCCGGCCAGCTCTGCGGCCGCCAGCGCGGGCCAGCGCGGGTCGGGCGTCGCCAGCTCGACGCGGATCGGTGGCTCCTCTCCTGGGCCCGTCGCCGGGTCAGGCGGCGATCAGGACGTCCCCGGTCTGGGTCGGCGGGGCACTCGCCGCGTGCTGCAGGGCCGCGTCGAGAAGCGTCTGGTACGTGGCGCCGCCCCAGATGTTGCCGCCGTAGATGGACGCCCCGTCAGCCCCCTTGAAGGTCATCATCTGCACGTTCGCGCTCGTTGGTCCGCTTCGGTCCTTCCACTTGATGTGCACGACCGCCCACGGACGCCCGTCGGCCAGTACCCGCATCTCGATGTTGTGGTGGGGGAAGTTGGCGGAGCGCCACCACTTGACCGGCTGGAGGACCACACGACCGGCCGTGTGCAGCTCCTGGAACCCCGCTTCCCCGATGGCCGGGAGCACAGGTACCGCCCGGACGGCCCCGCCCGGGACGAAGGCCGGTGCGTTCGGATCGAAGCCGCGCTGCACCTTCAGCAGGCCCGCCACGGCTCGGTTGCCGGCCTGCTGCTGCAGGCGCTGCAGCTGGTGCATCGGCGCTGGACCTGGGACGGAGGCGTGAGGGTGCAACGTGGTCGCACCTGCAAGGACCTCGTCATCTCGCCGCCGCGGCTGGCGCATCGGGTACCTCCCTACCGACTCATGAGCCTATTCCGGCAAGCGGGCGGGAGGTCAGGGAATCCTCCATGATGGGCCCATGGAGAGGATCGCAGGGCTCCGGCCCGGGGCGCGCGCGGTCGCGCTGGCGTTCCTGGCCAGTGGCACCGTCCACCTCGTCCGTCCTTCGGTGTTCCGCCCGCTCGTCCCCCCGGCCCTGCCGGCCAAGGACGAGCTCATCCTGGTCACCGGCGTCGCCGAGCTCGCCTGCGCCATCGGCCTCGGGCGTGGTGCCCGCTGGGCCCCGGCGGCCAGCGTTGCCACCCTGCTCGCGGTCTGGCCGGGCAACTGGTGGATGGCCATCGAGCTGCAGCGCCAGCCCACGTCTCCGCCGATGCTGCGGGCCGCGGCCTGGCTGCGGGTCCCCCTGCAGATCCCGATGATCCTGGCGGCACTCGACCCGGTGGCGCGCCGCGAGCCTTCGCTCACTGGTAGACCGTCATGGCGACACGAGCCGCATTGGGGATCGTCCCGTCGGAGACCAGTGCGACCCAACCGCCCCGCGAGAGCACCTGCTCGATGAGCTCGTCGACGGCGTCGTCGATCACGCCCGGCTCGGCCGGGTCTGCCGCCGGTTCGAGCGCCTCGGTCTGCGGGTCCAGGCGCGCCGGGTAGAAGAACCCCTCTTCCACCGCCAGCATCTCCGGTCGATCCCACGCTGCAGCCCGCCAGCAGTCGTCGATCCCCAGCACGGCGCGACGCTGGCCCGCTCGCTCCTCCACCAGTGCCAGGGCCTCTCTCTCACGGCCCCGCAGGTACTCCTCCAGGAGGGGGGCGCAGCGCCGGGACAGCTCGCTCAGCGGCGCCTCCGGGTGGTTGACGTGGATGGTCCCGGCAAGGCGCCGCAGGTTGTTCGACAGGCCGAGGAACGTCGACAACGTCGGGTCGGCAGCAGCCACCACGAGTGGCGCGGGACGCAGCCGAGCGTAGGTCCCGAGCGACGTGTCGACCGTCCGCAGGAACGTCTCCGCGCTGCTGCCCCCGTCCGAGGCCAACGGGAAACCCGCGGTCCGCACCGGCGTCAGGTGGCCGAGGGCCGCATCGAAGAGCTTCGCCTCATCGGCGGCGAGGACGAGCAGCAGATGACGAGGGGTCCGGTGCAGGGCACGGACGAGGTCGCGGGTCGCGAAGGTCGGGTCCACCACGCACCGGGCCCGAACCAGGATCGGCAGATCCACCACGTCGCTGACATCACGGTTCACGAAGACCGCCAGCCCGTCGCGAACCGGGCGGTCGGCGAGCTCGGCGAGGGCCGCGTCGAGCCGGGCCAGCGTCTGCTCGAGATGCTCGGTCGGTTCCTGGCGCAGCCTGGTCGCGGCTTCGGCAGCGAGGGTCTCGAGCATCGCCCGGTCATCCTCGGTGAGCCGGTCCCCTGGTGTGGTGGGAAGCAGCAGGCTGACGCAGGGGTAGCCGCGGACGGACTGCAGCTGCATGACCGCTGCGGGGTCGAGCGGATGGACACGAAGCTGGGGCACGGGTTCCTCCTCGAGGACAAGTGGACGGGCCTCGAGGTCTCCTCCCATGCCATCCGGTGGCGGGCTCGGACCGAGTGCCGGGGCACTGTGCTGACGACCCGAGCGAGGGCCGCCACGGCGGCCCCGGAGTACTCCCCTCGTCCGAGGACGCTAGCGGAGCGGCCCGGCGCCGGCACCTTGGCGATGGCTCCGGTGGGCGCCCCCGACGGCCGGAGCACGATGGCATCGTGCTCATCCTGCTGCCGCCGTCGCAGGCCAAGGCTTCGCCCAGCCGCGGCCGTCCGCTGGACCTCGACCGGCTGCGCCTGCCCGCGCTGCACGAGCACCGCACCGCCGTCCTCGCCGCCCTCGTGCAGCTCTCACTGGGACCCGCGGCCGAGGCACGCCGCGTCCTAGGCCCTGGCCCGACGCAGCACGACGCCCTGCTTGGCAACGCCGGGCTGCCCTCGGCGCCGACCCGACCGGCTCGCGAGGTCGACCGCGGAGTGCTCGACGAGGCGTTGGGGCTGACTCGCCTCCCAGCTACCGCTGCTCGCCGGGCCTCCGCCTGGCTCCTGGTCTGCTCGGGCCTGTGGGGGGCGGTCCGTCCGGCTGACCGCATCCCGGCCCACCGGCTCCCCGGCTCGACGGTCCTGCCGGGCATCGGCCCGCTCGCGCGGTCCTGGCAGGGTCCACCGGCCCGGGCGTTCAGCACCTTGCCGCACTCCACGCGGTCGGGGCTGGTCCTCGACCTCCGCTCCAGCGCCTATGCCCCGATGCGGCGGCCGAGCCAGTCGATGGCTGAGCGCACGGTGACGGTGCGGGTCGTGCACGACCTGTCCTCCGGGGCAGGCAGCGCCGTGAGCCACCAGAACAAGGCGACCAAGGGCCGGCTGGCTCGGGGCCTCCTGCTCGATGGCGGAACCCCCCGGACAGGAGGCGAGCTGCGGGAACACCTGACCAGGTTGGGATGGACCGTCGCCGAGGGGCCACGACCCAACACCCTGGACGTGGCGCAGTGCCTGGCAGCGCAGTCAGGCAGGCTCGGTCCCTTCACGCGTTCCGTCGGAGGGTTCCGCCATCATTCGAACATGAGTTCGATCAGCCGTCCGGACGCCGTCCTCCACGGCGACCCGGGGGTCAGGTGCCCGGCGTCGGACATCGTCGACGGGCTCATTGGGGAGCTGCACACCACGCTGGGCCGCTTGTTGGCTGCACCGGCGGCCGCGACGGAATCGCGAGGCGATGTCGTGGCGAGACTGCTCCGAGCGCAGGCTCGCCTCGAGGCGGTGACGTTGACGGCGCTGGCGGCATTCGATGCGGTCGACGGTGCGACGGCGTCCGGGGACGGGTCGACCGCGGTCTGGCTGTCGCGTGCCACGACCACGTCCCCGGCGCAGGCCGCCGGCATGGTCCGCTCAGCCCGGGTACTCCACGAGCATCTGCCCGCTACCCGAGCCGCCCTCGCTGCTGGCGACATCTCGGGTCGGCATGCCAACGCCGTCGTCGCCGTCGTGGGGCGGGTCGGCGCACGTCACGCTCAAGCAGCCGAGCCTCTGCTCCTGGATCTGGCGCGGCGGGCGGAGCCCGGCGCGGTGCGGGCAGCCGGCCGCTACCTGCATGAGGTCTTGGATCCTGCCGGAGCGGAGCGGGCCTGCTCGCGTGAGTACGAGCGCCGCGGGGTCTCCTTCTCCATCTCTGGCTCCGGCTCTGGAGGCCGCGGGTACCTGGAGGGCGTGCTGGACCCGGAGTCGGCTGAGCAGCTGCAGGCAGCATTGATGCCGCTCATGGCTCCGACGCCCGGTGACACCCGCACGGCCACGCAGCGTCGGGCCGATGCCCTGGTCGACCTGGCCAGGCGTGCCCTGGATGTGGGAGACCTGCCAGCCGTGACGGGAACCGGACAACGTCCGCACGTCTCGGTGGTCGTCGAGGCCTCGACCTTGGCCGGCGGGGGCGGGGTTGGTGTGCTGCCGTGGACGTCGGCTGCGATCGGATGGGGGTCGCTGCGAAGGCTGTCCTGCGACGCGCGGCTGACCCCGGTCCTCACCCGGCTCCACGGCTCCGGGACCGGCGGCGCGGGCGCGTGGCTGCCGATCGCCGTGGGTCGTTCCAGTCGAACGGTGACGCCGTCGCAGGCAGCGGCCCTCCGCGTGCGTGACGGTGGCTGCGTGATCCCCGGATGCAGCCGGACCTATGCCTTCACCCACGCCCACCACGTGCAGCACTGGGCGGACGGTGGGCCGACAGACCTGAACAACCTCGTGCTGCTGTGTGGCCACCATCACCGAGCCCTGCATCAGGGCCACTGGGTGGTGAGGCCGGTCGCCGACGGCGAGGGCTTCGAGGTCACCGATCGCCACGGACGCACGCAGCCGGCCCAGCACGCCGGTAATCGCGCTCCTCCGGCCGGGTTGGCGGCATCGCCGGATCCTGCGAGACCAGATCGCGGTCCGGGGAGCCCCGATCCTGGTGGGGCCCCCGCGACTGGCTTCCGCACGAGCTGAGCGCCACGGCGAGAGCCGTCGTCGGGCGGGCCGTCCAGTGGCGCTCGCGCGGTCCCGCGCAGTCCGTCCCGCCACACCCGCCGGACCCGCCGGACCGGCCGCACCCGAACGAACGGTTCGGTCTGCAGCCGGTGAGCGCCGGTACCGTGCCAGCGGTCCACCATCACTGGATACCCCTACTGCCTGGGAGACACGATTCGGCGGCTGCCCCCTCCCGTCAGGCCCGTCCGAGGTGCCCTCAGGAGTCGCGGTAGCGTCGCGCGGCGATGAGCGCCCGCTCCAGGTCGTCCACCCCAGCCGGACGAGCGCCGGCGGACCAGTTCTCCGGATCCGCGGCGTATGGGCTGCCGTAGGCAGCTGTGTCGCGCTGGAACCGCCAGCCTTCGGCGAGCGGACCCACGTCCAGGACGTCGTAGCCGATCGAGTCGAGCAGGGCCCCTACGGTTGCCTTGGCGGCGGCATGGTCACCGGCGATCGGCAGAGCGCTGCGGTCCTCAGCACCGGCAGCCCGGGGCAGCGCCGCCAGGTGCTGGAAGAAGATGTTGTTGAAGGCCTTCACCACGGAAGAGTCCGGGAGCCGTGCCTGCAGCAGCTCCGACGTGGTGGTGGACTCGTCCTCGAGCGCGTCGATGGTGCCGTCGCGGGCCGGGTAGTAGTTCATGGTGTCGATGATCACCGCGCCAGTCAGTTCCTCGAACGGCAGGTCGGCCACACGACCCAGCGGGATGGTCACCACGACGACGTCCCCGGCCGACGCCGCCTTGGCCGGTGTTGCCGCGCGGGCACGGGCGCCGAGCTCGGCGACCAAACCGACGAGCGTGTCGGGACCGCGGCTGTTGCTCAGGACCACCTCGTGCCCGGCGGTCACCGCCAGCCGTGCGACCGTTGCCCCGATGTTGCCGCTGCCGATGAGCCCCACCGTCGTCATGACAGCGGCAACCCCTGGCCCCTGCCGGGCATTCCGTGCCGGGCTGGCGGATACGCGTTGGCCTGCAAGCATGGGCCACCAGGCACTCTCACTGCACCCGACGCCCTCGCAAGACCAGCGACGAGGTCGAGCGGGGGGTCCTCGTGCCAGCGGGCGGCCAGCAGCCAGTCCTGCCACGTGCCCGCGAAGACTGCGCACCTGATCACCGACTGCACCCTCTCGAGCACCCCAGCATGGCCACGACGCCACGTGTGCTTACCCACGCCTGGGGCCGATCGTCCTCGAGGAAGGAGCCCGCGATCGAACCCGCCAACGCGTCCTGAACGTCTATCGCCGGCCCAGGCGCGGACGAAGGGGGCACATTGGCGAGCGGCAACCTGGTACCAGCTCAGCCCGGTGGATGTCCCGCAAGTGGCTGCCGGCCACGTCGGTGCATGGTGCCGGGTGGCGCGCTGTTGGACCATCATGAGTCCGTGCGGACCCGTGTGCTGGGCCCCATGGTTGCCGCGGCCTCCAACGTCTACTCGGGGCGGCCCCAGGGGTTGACGATGCTGACACCGAGGCGTTCGAAGTGTCTGATGTTGCGGGTGGCGATGGTCATTCCGGTGCTCTGGGCGATGGCTGCGATGAGCGCGTCATCCAGTGGCGCCTGCCACCACCTACAGCGTCCCCTTGCTCGGTGTCGGGGAGTTCGACGCCAGTGGGCAGATCACCCGCTGGGTCAGGAGCTCTGACAGGTGGTCGATGACCAAGGGCATGCCAACACCGGTGCCCTCGCCCCGATCATTGCCGGTGCAGGGGCCTGTTCCGGACGCCCCACTCGCGGCGCTAGGACGCGGTGGCTGAGTGAGCAACGATCCACGCAGCGATCTGTGGCACGTCGAGTTGGCCGGACGCCGCACTGAGCATCAGGTCCTCGGCCTCGTCGACGGTGTAGGTCAGGTCCCGTCCGTTGAGCAGGCAGAAGACGCGTGCTGCCGACCATGCCAGTCGCTTGTTCCCATCCACGAGCGCGCGATTGCGGACCGATGAGTGCAGCAGGGCCGCGGCCTTGTCCTCGAAGGTCGGGTAGGCGTCGTCACCGAAGACGGTGATCTGGGGGCGGGCCGTGGCTGCCTCCAGAAGGCCGGCGTCCCTGACCACCACGTGCTCGATCACTCCGGCGGCGATCTCGAGGAGGTCCTCGACCGAGAGGTAGTCGATCTCCGCAGCGTTCACTCGCTCAGGCGCTCAAGCAGCTCGCGATCCTCGGTGCGGACACGCTGGATGGCACCCAGCAGTCGCTGCGGGCGGTCCGAGACGTACTGGGCGATGGCGGTGCGGGCGACCTCCTGCATCGAGCGCCCTTCCTGCTCGGCCTTCGCGCGCAGGGCGTCGCTCTCGGCGTCGGTGAGTCGGAGATTCATCGCCATGGGACCAACGGTACTACCGCGGTACCGACCTGGCCGAGTCGCCAGGATGCCCATTGAGAGGTGCCCCACAGTGGGGGCCAGAAGGACGCTGGGAACCGCGGGTCCGATCGCGGCTGAGTGGGGCAGGTTAGGCGGATCGTTCGTGGTCGAGTCGTTCCAGGATCCAGGCACGGACGAGCGTCGAGGCGGGCAGGTGCTTGGCGGCGGCAACCCTTTGCACCTCGGCCTCTTCGTCGGCGCTGAGTCGGACGGAGTACACCTTCTGGCGGTTCGGTCGGCGGCCGGTCGTGCCGGCCGGGTAGGCCGCGTCCTTGGTCTGTTCGGATTCGCGGCGGAGCTGCTCGGCACGTGCTGGGTCAATCGTCTTGGCCATCGTCGTCTCCTTGCTCATACAGTCTGATGTCCGCTCCGGTCGCGGACCAGGCGTTGATGCCGTGCAAGTCGCCGTCGAGGTCGCGGTAGGCGATCACGACCAGCACCCGACCGGCGGATCGGGAGTGGCCGATGAACCGTGACGCTCCCATCCGAGACTTGGGGTCGGGTTCGAACGCGAGGAGGTCCATGTCGTCCATCACCTCCTGAGCCCATGTCGGTTCGATGCCGACGCCGTCGGGGTACCGGTCGCCGCGGGAGCGGATGTAGGCGATGGCGTCGTTGCTCCACTGCATCGATTCGCCCACACTCGCAGCCTACTCCGCGTCGGACGATGTAGTACACGATCCTGGACATGCGTCCCGGCCGTTCTCGCTCACACGCCGGCGACGTAGGCGGTGAGGAAGTGGACGCCGTGCCGGTCCAGGTTCCCGCGGGCGCGGTCGTCGTGCTCGGTGGTACGGGGGTCGGCGTGTCGGGCCAGGATCTGCGCATCACGCTGGGGGACGCCCGCGTCCAAGGCGTTGGTGACCGCGGCATGGCGCAGCGAGTGAGGACTGATGTGCCGCGGGATACCCGCGGTCGTCGCGATCGGGGTGACCATGCGGTAGGCGTCACGGCGGGTGATCGGCTTCCCGGACACCGGTCGAAGCACCAGCGGCCCGGAGGTGCGCTGGCCCCGGCAGGCTTCCAGGACCCGCAGCACCGGCACGGTGAGGGGCATGGTGGCCGGCTTGTTGCCCTTGCCGACCAGAAGGAGCACCCGGTGCCCGCGCAGGGTGTCGGCGTCGTGCTCGATGTGGACGGCGGCGGCCTCCGACGCGCGCAAGGCATTGATCCCGAGCAGGAAGGCCAGGGCGCCGTGGTGCACGCTCACCGTCTGGGCTACCTGCAGGAAGCGGATCAGCTCGAGTCGGTCCAGTCCCTGGGTGCGCGACTCGTCCCGCTGCACCCTCGGCAGCCGCGCCTACACAACCGGGTCGGCGGTGATCAGCCCGTCGACGTGGGCGAAGCGGAAGAACCCCCGCACCCCGTGCAACATCGTCACCACGGAGGAGTCCATCAGCCCCCGCTCTCCCAGGCCACGGATGTACAGCTCGACGTGGGCACGTTGGATCCCGACCAGCGGGTCCAGCCCATGGCGCTCGCACCAGGCGAACCACTCCCGCAGCTGGAAGGCGTACAAGGCGTGGGTCCGCCCGGAGTAGCGGGCCAAGAACGACTCCGCCGCCAACTGGGCGGTCGACATCCGCGACGGCTGGAACGGCAGCAAGGTCGTCGCACCGGACATGGGTCACCTCACGTGGCGACCTCACACAAGGCCCACACCGAGCCCGCCGCCGACACGGCCAGGCACCCGGACCCACCGACGCTAGCCCCGGTCCGCATCCCCGTGAACTGCGTCCGCAGGCGGCGGTAGGACTCACAGGAGAACGCCCGACTCGCCGCATTCCGTGCGAGTGTTGATCGGAAGCCCGTCGTCGGCGATGGTGCCCCTGATCCGGTAGTCACCGGCGAGTACTCGCTGTGCTGGGCGTTCCTGGGGTGAGGGCGACGCCGACGTCGTGGATATCGGAGAACCCGGGTCGCTCAGCTTTGAGTCTGCGCGAGTCCTGTCTGCGGATCGGGGGCAAGGTCAGGCCGCTGCAGGTGCCACCCGCTGAGGGCGGCCGCCGCGGCCATCACTACCTGCACCGCCGGCCAGGCTGGTGACACACCGACGAGCACAACCACAGCCGGGACGAGCGCTGAGGCGACCGCAACGATCCACGACCGTCGACGCTCGACGCCTGCCACCGATGCCAGCACCAGCCCGGTCAGCAGACCCGCGAACATCGTCGGGACTACCCAACCGAGCGCGTCATCGACGGGGCCCAGCAGGTCGACCCCGACGATGCCGGACACCAGCATCGACGCCGCCACCGACACCGGGATCCCCAGCAGAAGCACCAGGTCGAGCCGCCTTGTCGCAGGATTTGGTGGCTCCAGCGAGCCTGCGCCCCACACACCAAGCACCGTCGCCGCCGCGACGATCAGCACCTGCAGCCACACGGCGGTGACCATCACCGCCCCAGCCGCTGCTACACCGACCAGCAGCATCACCGGCCAGGCCCGCACTCCGGCTACTCGAGCGACTGCCAGGCCCGCAACGACGCCGACCGGCGCCACCCACATCCATCCGAGGACACTGTCGGGGTACGTCAGCACCGTTCCCGGCTCGGCGACGAACGTCCAGCCTGCTGCGCCCTCCTCCCACCCCCCTTGTGCCACATAGGGCTCCCGCCATATCGCGTACGCCATTCCCGCCGTGTACGCGACTGCCGCCGCGACGACCGGACTGATCGCCACAGCGAACCAGCATCGCCGCCGTGAGGTCCGTGACACCTCACAGCCACGGGTCGCAGGCGTCATCCCGCTACCCCCGATTCCTCCACATCCTCACCGGTACGCCGACGAGTCGAGGCGGACCAGGGGCGAACGACTCGCTAGTCGGGCGCAGCCAACCGGTCGAGTTCGTCACGGCCGAGACTGTCCGGAACAACGGTGTAACTGGCCCAACTCGCCGACCGGTGGTCGGCAGGAAGGTCGGTTGTGATGACCGAGACACTGGCGGGCATGAGCTCGCTGAAGAAGGCCATGACGAAGACGGCCACGCCGGCGGATGCTGAGCGTGCCGCGGTGCGGGAGCTGGTCAGGTCGGCCCGCGCGCGTGGTGAGGATCTGACCGGGCCTGACGGCCTGTTGAAGGGGATCACCAAACAGGTCTTGGAGGCCGCGCTCGAGGAGGAGATGACCGAGCACGTCGGGTATGACAAGCATGCCGTTCAGGGACACAACAGCGGCAACTCCCGCAACGGCACGAGGACCAAGACGGTGCTGACCGACAACGCCGGCGAGGTGCAGGTGCAGGTGCCGCGGGACCGTGACGGCACCTTCGCACCGGTGATCGTCAGGAAACGGCAGCGTCGGTTGTCCGACGTCGACGCGGTGGTGCTGTCGCTGTACGCCCGTGGGCTCACCACGGGGGAGATCTCGGCGCACTTCGCCGAGGTGTACGGGGCGTCGGTGTGCAAAGACACGGTCTCGCGGATCACCGACCGGGTGATCGAGGACATGCAGGTCTGGTCCTCGCGGCCGCTGCAGGGCGTGTACGCGGTGATCTTCATCGACGCAATCATGGTGAAGGTCCGCGACGGCCAGGTCGGCAACCAGCCGTTCTACGCCGCCATCGGGGTCGATCTGCGTGGTCACCGCGACGTGCTCGGCCTGTGGTCCGGAAATGGTGGCGGAGAGTCGGCAAAGTTCTGGATGAACGTGCTCACCGACATCAAGAACCGCGGCGTGCACGACGTGTTCTTCATCGTGTGCGACGGGCTGAAGGGCCTGCCCGACAGCGTGAGCGCCGTCTTCCCGGCAGCGATCGTGCAGGCATGCATCATCCACCTGATCCGCGGGACGTTCCGCTACGCCTCCAAGCGCTACTGGGACCAGCTCGCCAAGGACCTGCGACCCATCTACACCGCCCCGAACGCTGAGGCCGCGTGGGCGGCGTTCGAGGAGCTGGAGGAGAAATGGGGCAAGGCCTACCCGGCCATCCCCAAGCTGTGGCGCAACGCCTGGAACGAGTTCATTCCCTTCCTCGACTACGACGTGGAGATCAGACGCGTGCTGTGCTCGACGAACGCGATCGAGTCGCTCAACGCCCGCTACCGGCGGGCCGTGAACACCAAAGGACACTTCCCCACCGAGCAGGCCGCACTCAAGACCCTGTACCTGGTCACCCGATCCCTGGACCCAAAGGGCCTCGGACAGGCACGATGGGTTACCCGGTGGAAGCCAGCACTCAACGCCTTCGCCATCACCTTCGCCGACCGCATGCCGGCCGCGGAGACCCTGTAATGATCAACACCGGTTACACCGTTCGTCGGACAGACCCGATTTCGGCCGTCGTTGACAGAAGGAACGGTCGTGATCGGCTTTGCGATATCCAGGCAGAGCCACTCGAGTGGGCGTTGGTCCGTTCGGGCACGCCCCAGTACTCGATTGGGCACAAATGACTCCGGCCGACCACATCCCGCGGCCTTGAGGCTAGGCTTCGGCACACGAATGCGCGGCTATCGCGAGCGTCAGGCGGCGACGCAATCGATGCTGACGATCAGAGGTTTGAGTGACGTCGGGCACGAATAGAGTGGAGATGGTGAGATTGCGCACATTTGCGCATGACCCTGCCGACACCCCGGAGGCTGCTCGCCCTCGGGTGCTTCCGACTCACCCGGAGCGCGTCGACAACAATGCTCTGGTGGCCGCGTCCATCGTGTCGATGCAGCGCCTGGCCGGCAACCGGGCGGTGGCGAGTCTGCTGAGAACCGAGTCGACCGACGAGCGAGGGCGGCCGGATGCGGACGCCCAGCCGTCACCAGCGCCGCGAGATGTTGGTGTGGAAACCGGTCGCGCGGCATCGGCTGCCCGCCGCGCCGTTTCAACTGACGGGCGCGGCGTGGACGACGAGATCGCGGACAGTCGTCAGCTTGTTCAGCGCCAGGGCGGTGGCGCGCCTGCCGGACCAACGACTCCGATTGCGGTACGCAACGGCCCAGGCCACGTGCCGATCGACACCGCGGCCGCTGCCGGGATGGCGATCGACATCACCTTGACCTCCTCGACCGGCGTGGATGCGGACATGGCCGCCATCCTCGACAGCGAGCAGGTCAGTTCGTCGGTCAATCACACGGGTTCGTATTCCAAGGTCCCGTCCCGTCGCAGCAACAACAGCGGGTATATGCCCGGCCACCCCATCCCCGCCGACCGCCACAGTGAGTCCAAAGCCGATATCATCGACACTGCGGACAATCACGGCGGGAACGGGAGCTTCGAACGGCTCCAGCTCGACACCTGGAAACCGAACGCAGCGGGCGCAGAGGCCGCAATTCCGAATTCCGGATATTTCATCAAGCGGAGCATCATCACGAACGGCACGGGAATCCGATACCGGACCGAGAAGGGTCCTCGCGCGGTCTCTGCGAACGGGTTCAGCAGCACCGCGGGGCCTTCGCCGGTGCAGGCGGAGGAGGTCGAGGTCAGGCCACCCGCAGCCGCCCCGGCACCGGCTGCGCCGAAAGCCGCCAGCCCCGGCAAGTGGAAGAGGTTCCTGAAGTGGCTCGGACTCTGAGGAGGGCACGATGCAGGACGGAGCCTCATTTCGCAAGGTCGCCCCGTTGCTGTCACTACGACCAGAGGACGAGCAGCTGCTCGCGACGTACGACTCGTTCGACGACAGGGGAGTACCCGCGAACGGGTATCGCATCACGCTGTTGACCGCGACGCCCTCGATCGCGGTCAACGAGGTGGTCGGGATCGTGCATGTGTGCGAGTCGGTCTCGGACGATGCACCTTTGTATGTGATGGGCCCGAAGCCGGTCTGGGGTGAGTACGTCGACGGCGTGCTGGCCACCGATCCGTCGCCGACGCCGAGCAATCCGTTCGAGCTGGCCTCCTACGACGGACGCGTGCTGCCCGGACCGGGAATTGATGGCAACTACGAGGTCACCCAGTACCAATTCAGTGAGCCAGGTGTGCACACAGTTCAGTGGCGGCTGGAGCCCACCGTCTCGAACATGCTGCGGTTCACGGTATCTTGACAGGCCGGGAGTGACAATTCTGTCCTGCCGGCCACGGGCGCCTTTTGGCGTGTTTCTTCATCGCCAATTGGTATACCGACCAAGCGGTACAAGCCGAACCAGGTCGCATCGTTGAATCGCATGCCAACATTCAGTGGGACCTTCGCCTATCCGCTCAAGGCAACAGTGGGTCACCTGGCTTCCATGGCAGTGCAACCGCACTGCTTGCAGTTGCACTGCATCCTCGTGACCCGCACGGTCAAGGCCTCCTAGTCCGCCAACTCGGGACGTCAAGGAATGTCGCGGACGCTCCCGGGAGGCGTAGCCCCTTCTGGGCGAAAGGACTCACATCGAGGAGCCCGGTCCGGACCAGCACGCACGTCTCGTCATAGGTACATGGCGCGACTGACCAGGGTCGAGAAGCCCGCCTAATGAGAGCTGCTCGCAGGAGCGATTCCAGCCATGCTCCGTGCATCTCGACAACAGCAGCTGCTCAGTCTCTCGCCATATTCACGAATCGGCTGTAGTGCCCCTGGAAGGCGACCGTCACGGTGCTCGTCGGGCCGTTGCGGTGCTTGGCGACGATGAAGTCCGCCTCGCCGGCCCGGGGAGACTCCCGCTCGTAGGCGTCCTCACGGTGGAGAAGGATGACCATGTCGGCGTCCTGCTCCAGCGAGCCCGACTCGCGGAGGTCCGAGAGCATCGGCTTCTTGTCGGTGCGTTGCTCCGGGCCACGGTTGAGCTGCGAGAGCGCCACCACCGGCACCTGGAGCTCCTTGGCCAACAGCTTCAGCGACCGCGAGAACTCGCTCACCTCGACCTGGCGGGACTCCACCCGCTTACCCGAGGTCATGAGCTGCAGGTAGTCGATGATGACAAGGCGGAGCTCGTTGCGCTGCTTGAGCCGGCGGCACTTCGCCCGAATCTCCATCATGGTCATGTTCGGTGAGTCGTCGACGAAGAACGGCGCGCTCTCGACTCTGCCGACCGTGCGCGCGATGCGATCCCAGTCAGCCTCGCTCATCGTGCCGCTACGCATGTGGTGCAGCGGCACCTTCGACTCCGCCGAGAGCATCCGCATGGTGATCTCCGAGCGGCCCATCTCCAAGGAGAACATCACCGAGGTCTGACCGGCCGTGATGGCGGCGGCCCGAGCGATGTCGAGTGCGAGCGTGGACTTCCCGATGGCCGGGCGGGCGGCGATGATCACGAGCTGGCCGGGGTGCAGGCCGTTGGTCAGGGAGTCCAGGTCGTCGAAGCCGGTGGGCACGCCCACCATCTCGCCACCGCGCGAGCCGATGAGCTCGATCTCGTTGAGCGTGCCCTCAATGATCTCCGCGATCGGCAAGTAGTCCTCGGCCGTGCGACGCTCGGTGACGGCGTACACCTCGGCCTGGGCCCGGTCGACCACGGCATCGACCTCCCCCTCCCCGGAGTAGCCCATCTGGGTGATCCGGGTACCGGCCTCGACGAGGCGTCGCAGCACCGCCTGGTCGTGGACGATCTCGGCGTAGTAGGCAGCGTTGGCGGCGGTCGGTACGCCGGACACCAGGGTGTGGACGTAGGGAGCTCCGCCGATTCGCGTCAGCTCACCGAGCTTGGTGAGCTCGGCGCACAGGGTCACCGGGTCAGCCGGCTCGCCGCGGCCGTAGAGCTCGAGGACGGTGTCGTAGATCGTCTCGTGCGCCGGTCGGTAGAAGTCCCCCCCTCGCAAGACCTCGACCACGTCGGCAATGGCGTCCTTCGACAGCAGCATCGCCCCAAGCACGGACTGCTCAGCGGCGACGTCCTGCGGCGGCATCCGGTCAAAGGTGGGCCCACCCGTAGGCCCACCAGTCGGACCGGTCGCACCCGCCGGTGACTGCCGCTGCGACGAGAGCTCGGCAAGGCTGATGGCGTCCACCCCCTCTCGTCGGTTCGTCCACGAACGCGGGCCGCGCTGCACGCTCCGTAGCCGACTCTGCTCGCGTGCCGTCATCGGTCATCGTGCCCAGCGGGTCCGACACAACCGTGGACGAGAAGCGAGGGTGAGGCTATGGCGACGCTCGCCTGCAGGCGAGGACGTCGTCCACAGCAGGTGTGGACGACATGGGGAAAACGCGGTGTCGGCCCAGGTCAGCCATCCACAGGGACTGGGGACGACGCGCCGACGGCCGCCGACGACGACCGCCGTGTGGCCGACAGACCAGCGAGGACGTGGCCGCTCGGTGTGGACAACTGCCCGGTCAAGGCCATCTCAGGATGCGAGAAGCCCGAGTCGTCGCCTCCGCAGGGGCGCCTCGGGCCTCTCGCCTCCGGCCGTGCCCTTGGCGAGGACGATCTGCTCGCGGCGGCCCTCGACATGGCCCCGCCGGCCCGCGGGCAGACCCGGTGCTCCACCGGTTGTTCCCCGACGCCTACGGGGACGACCTCGACGCCGCGGCCGACTTCAGCCGCTACACCGAGCGCGGGCTGCGCGAGCCAAAGCGCCGCACCGCCGAGGTGGTCCTGGCCACGCTCACCGCTGCCGAAGAAGGGTCTCGCCGAGGGTCGCGCGAGGTCACCCTGAGCGAAGACCTTCGACTGGTTGGGCTGGCTGCAGCAGACGCTCGTCGAGCTCAGGCGACGGGCTGGTCCTGACGCTGACCTGCCGGTGCCGGGTCGACAGCCGAACCCATCTCCGAGGCTTCGAACGCCGCGTCGTAGAAGAAGCTCTTCTTACGCGCGATCTTGTAGATGAGCAGGCCGAACACGGCCTTGGCGACGACGTCCGCGATGGCGTAGCCAACGTTGCGCAGGACGAACGCGTCCGCCCCGTCGAACCCGACCATCGGGAACAGGTAGGCGATCGGGTAGACGCCCCACGTGGCCACGAGCACCCAGCGCAGGTTCTTGATGTTGCGCACGACCGGGGCGGGCTGGCGCTCGATCGACCGGGTGAGCTCGCCGAAGAGGACCCAGAGGATGTAGAGGAAGGGAATGGTGGACAGGGCCCCCCAGATGCCGCGGGTGAGGTTGTCGGTGGCGATCTCGCCCGGGTAGCCCAGCGCGATCATCAGCGCCGAGGCGGGGACGAGCCGGATCAAGAGTCGGTTGGCGTCCTGGCGGGCGAGTGCGAGGATGGCGACGGTCTCGACGAGCAGCAGCGGGACCGTCAGGAACCAGTCGACGTAGCGGTAGAGCTCGTTGAATGCCACCCCCTCCGCCAGGCGATAGCTGCCCTGCCCACCGACGGCGTCGGTGACGTACGCCTCCTGGAAGTTGGCGAAGATCCGCAGGTAGTGGTAGGCGGCGATGCCGGTCACCATGGCCGAGATCGCGACTGCCTGGCGGTAGCGGGGAAGGACCCTGGGCAGGGAGACGAGCAGGAAGAGCGTCGCGAACAGCATGCTCGCGACGACGAACGAGAACGAGTTGTAGACGAGGTCGAACTGACCCTTGGTCAGTTCTTCTACTCCCACCATGATGCCTCCTGTTGAACGTGAGGGTGCGCCCGAAGCTGTACGTGACTATCCGCCGCACAGCCCTGAACCGCCCCTTGAGTCGGTTCTGAATCGGTTTTCGAGGAACCCTCGGCGCCCGCGGATGCCCCGGGCGTCGGTGCTGCCGGATGCGGCGCCTACGCTGGGCCATCCGTGCTCCGGCTCTCCGGCGACCTGGTCGACGCGATGCTGGCGCACGCTTGGGAGAACGACCTCTAGGCGGGCTGGACGTCCAGGGTGATCGTCGCCGAGAGCTCGGGGTGCAGGCGCACCGAGACGGTGTGCACGCCGACGGCCTTGATCGGCGCCGAGACCTCGACCTTGCGCTTGTCGATCGCCGGTCCACCGGCGGACGCAAGGGCGGCGGTGATGTCCGCGGGGGTGACCGCACCGAACAGCCGGCCCCCGTCGCCGGCCCGAGCGGTGAGCACCACGGGCGTGCCCTCGATGCGTGCGGCCACCTCCTCGGCGGTCTCGAGGTCTCGGATCTCGCGCACCTCACGCCTCTTGCGCAACGAGTCGATCTGACGCTCAGCGCCCTTGGTCCAGCGCATGCCGAGGCCGCGCGGGACGAGGTAGTTGCGCGCGTAGCCGTCCTTGACCTCGACCACGTCGCCGGCCGAGCCGACGCCACTGACCTCCTGCGTCAGGATGATCTTCACGTCACCCTCCTCAGCGGCTAGTCGAGATGTAGGGCAGCAGCGCCATCTCGCGGGCGTTCTTCACCGCGCGAGCGATCTGGCGCTGCTGCTGGACGGTCACGCCCGTCACCCGCCGGGCCCGGATCTTCCCCCGGTCGGAGATGAACTTGCGCAGCAGGGCGACGTCCTTGTAGTCGATGTACTCGACCTTGGCGGCCTTGAGCGGGTTGGGCTTCTTCTTGATCTTGCGAACAGGTGGCTTGGCCATGGGGTGCTCCAGTGATGGGAAATGAAGGTCGGCAGCTCGAGGGCGAGCGCGCGATCAGAACGGGGGTTCGTCGGCAGGGGGCGCAGCCCACGGGTCGGCGGCGCCGCCACCGGCGTTGCCGCCGGATCCGGTCGAGGACCCCCACGAGTCCCCGCCCTGGCCGCCACCGGAACCGCCGCTCTGGCCGCCCCCGGAGGCGCCGGGACCGGAGCGCTGGGTGCGCTGGACCTTGGCAGTGGCATAGCGCAGCGAAGCGCCGACCTCGTCCACGTCGAGCTCGACAACCGTGCGCTGCTGACCCTCACGGGTCTCGTAGGAGCGCTGCTTGAGTCGACCGGTCACCACGACGCGGTTGCCGCGGTGCAGCGACTCGGCGATGTTCTCGGCAACGTTGCGCCATGCCGAGCAGCGCATGAACAAGGTGTCGCCGTCCTCCCACTGCTGGGTCTGACGGTTCATGATCCGCGGCGTTGACGCCACGGTGAAGTTGGCCACGGCCGCTCCGCTGGGCGTGAACCGAAGCTCTGGGTCGTCGGTCAGGTTTCCGACGATCGTGATCGTGGTCTCACCGGCCATCTGCAGGTCTCCTCGCTACTCGTGGGCTTCTCAGCGGATCTCGGGCCGCAGCACCTTCGTGCGCAGCACGGACTCGTTGAGGGAGAGCTGGCGATCGAGCTCGGCCACCGCATCAGGGTCGCACTGCACGTCGAGGACGGCATAGATGCCCTCGCTGCGCTTGGCGATCTCATAGGCGAGCCGGCGGCGTCCCCAGACGTCGACCTTCTCCACGGAACCACCGGACTGGCGGATGACGTTGAGGAAGGTGTCGAGGCTTGGCGCGACAGTGCGCTCTTCCAGGTCGGGATCGAGGATCACCATGACCTCGTAGTGACGCATGCTGAATTCCACCTCCTGTGGACTCAGGCGGCCGCGGGCGATCCGCAGCAGGAGGGCTGCCCCCGGTGACGAACGACCGTGGCAGGGCGAGGCCGCCGACGTCTTGCCGGCGGCGCTCCGGGGAGGATACCAGCGAGAGCGATGGCCACACGCGTCAGGCGCCGGCGAGGGACTCCGGGCGGACGGCGTCTCGCACGACCCGCAGCGCGTCGGTGAGCGCGCGCAGCTGCTCTGGGCTGAGCCGCCCGGTGAACCACTCGTCGAGCAGCGCGACGTGCCCGTCGAGGACGTCGGTGATCTTGGCCTCGCCGGCCACAGAGAGCGCGGCCCAGTAGCCGCGCCGATCGCTCTGGCACACCTCGCGCTGCACGAGACCGTCGGCCTCGAGCCGGTCGATGAGGCGGGTGACCCCACTGGTCGACAGCCCGGTCTGCAGCGCCAGGTCGGACATCCGGAGCCGGTGGCCGTCGCTGCGCACCAGCCGGATCAGCACCTCGAACTCGCTGCCGGTGAGTCCGTGCTCGGCGATCTGCGGGGCCGTCACCGCCAGCAGGCCGGCTGTCGTCTCGGCGAGTAGCCCCATGGCGGTGAGCCTGGGGTCGTCGAAGCGGACATCAGCCATGAGCCAAGCATATCAGGTAGTTGACAGCGCAACTGTCTTTGCGTACAAATATCCCAAGCGCAAGCAAACACTTCTCCTAGGAGGTCCCGACTTGACCATCACCGACAACACCCACGACAGCGAGCAGGAGAGCGGCCGAGAGGGCAGCCCGATGACGCGCACCTGGGATGGCGTTGCCCTGCCCCGACCGGGCACCTACGTGATCGACGCGTCGCACACCACGGTCGGCTTCGTCGCCAGGCACCTCATGGTCACGAAGGTGCGAGGCCGCTTCGCCGAGCTCACCGGCTCGATCACGGTTGCCGAGGACGCCCTGGCCACCACGGCGGAGGCAACCATGCAGGCGGCCTCCATCACGACCGGCTCGCAGGACCGCGACGCGCACCTGCGCTCCGGTGACTTCCTGCTCATCGACGAGCACCCGACCGTGGACTTCCGCACCGTGAGGATCACCGGGCACTCGGGCTCCACGTTCACCGTGCTCGGCGAGCTGAGCATCCGCGGGGTCACCCGCGAGATCGAGCTCCAGGTGGAGATCGACGGCGTCACCCCAGACCCGTGGGGTGGGGAGCGGCTGGCCGTCTCTGCCTACGGCGAGATCGACCGCGAGGACTACGGTCTGACCTGGAACGTCGCCGTCGAGGGCGGCGGGGTGCTCGTCAGCAAGAAGGTCAGGCTGGAGATCGAGGCACAGGCCGTCCGCCAGGACTAGTCTGCCCGCGTCGCGACCCCCGGCCTCGTCCCCCTTCGATGCCGGGGGTCGCATCGCGCTCACGTCCCGACCGAGGCCACTACCCTGCCCGACGTGCCCATCGTGCGGAAGATCTCCGACTCAGACCATCTGGCCTACATCGGCAGCCGGCCGTCGGTGAGCTTCCTGCAGACCCCCGCATGGGGGAAGGTGAAGTCCGACTGGCGCAGCGAGTCCGTCGGCTGGTTCGACACCCCCGGCGACACCGAGGTCCGGGGCGCCGGGCTCGTGCTCTACCGCAAGGTGCCGCGGGTACGTCGCTACCTGGCCTACCTGCCCGAGGGGCCCGACCTGCCGTGGGCCAAGCTGGCCGAGGCCGGCGAGCTCGAGCGGTGGCTGGAGGCCCTGCGCGAGTACCTCGCCTCTCGGGGCGCCTTCGCCATCCGGCTTGGGCCGACGGCGGTCGCGCGACGTTGGTCGGCGGCGACGGTGAAGGCCGCGCTGGCCGACGCCTCGGTGGATCACCTCGGGGCAGTGCCGCCCGACACCGAGGACCCGGCGGTTCTCGCGGTCGGCGAGGTCCTCGCCGACCAGGGCTGGCAGCCCCCCACTCTCGCCACTGGCTTCGCCGTCGGGCAGCCTCAGCACGTGTTCTGGGTGGACCTCGCCGAGCGCACCGAGGCCGAGCTCATGGCCGGGTTCAACCAGCTGTGGCGGCGGAACATCCGCCGCGCGGAACGAGAGGGCGTGAGCGTCGAGAGAGGGACGACTGCGGACCTCCCCGAGTTCCACTCGCTCTACGTCGAGACTGCCGCGCGGGACGGTTTCGCTCCACGCCCGCTGTCCTACTTCGAGCAGATGTTCGCCGCGATGCAGTCCGAGGCCCCCGAACGGCTCGCCCTCTACCTGGCTCGACACGAGGGCGATCTGGTCGCGGCGACCACGATGACGCGGGTGGGCGAGCACGCCTGGTACTCCTACGGCGCGTCCTCGACGGCCAAGCGCGACGTCCGCGGCTCCAACGCCGTCCAGTGGCAGATGATGCGCGACGCCCGTGGCGCCGGGTGCCGGCGCTACGACCTCCGGGGGATCACCGACACCCTCTCGGCCAGCGACCCCCACGTCGGCCTGCTGCAGTTCAAGGTCGGCACCGGCGGGGAGGCCGTGGAGTACCTCGGCGAGTGGACGCTGCCGGTCAACCCTCTGCTGTACCGCGCATTCGAGTTCTACCTGTCCCGTCGCGGTTCGAGCTCGGCGTGAGCGTCCGCCTGCGCGTCGACGCTGCCCGCTGGCGGACGCACGTGGCCGAGGCGCTTGCCGCCGCTCCGGCGACGATCCCGGTGGTGAAGGGCAACGGCTACGGCTTCGGTCGCACGCTGCTGGCCGAGCAGGCCCAGCAGCACGGCGCCGACCTGCTGGCCGTCGGCACCTACCCCGAGCTGAGGAGTGTGGCTGAGGTGTTCGCCGGCTCGCTGCTGGTCCTCACGCCCTGGCGGCCCTTCCTGAGCGCCCCCTTGGACGACCGGCGCGTCGTGCACACCGTGAGCCGGCTGTCGGACCTGAGGCTCCTGGCGGCGCACAGCGGACCGATCCGGGTGGTCGTCGAGGTGCAGACGGAGATGCGCCGGCACGGCATCCCGGTGGAGGACCTCCCGGCCACGGCCGACCTGCTCGACCGGGTGACCTTCGAGGGCTGGTCCTTGCACCTGCCGCTCGCCGGGGAGACCACCGCGATGGCCTCGTTGCTGACCGCCGAGGCCGAGCACGTCCGGCCCGCACCGGTCCTCCTCAGCCACGTCCCTCCGGAACGCGTCTGGGAGGTGAGCCCGCGGGCCCGGCTCCGCGCCGGGACCCGTCCCTGGCTGGGTGACCCTGGCGCGATGGAGGTCCAGGCCCAGGTGCTCGACGCACACCCCCTGGCCCGAGGGGACCGGTTCGGGTACCGACAACGGCGCGCACGGAGCGCGGGGACGCTGCTGGTGGTCGCCGGAGGCACGTCCCACGGGATCGCCCTCAGCGCCCCCAGCCCCAGTGTCGGCCTGCGGCAACGGGGCGTCGCCTTGGCCCGAGGCGGCCTGGACGCGGTTGGGCTCGCCCGCTCGCCGTTCGTCGTCGACGGCCGGCACGCTTGGTTCGCCGAGCCACCACACATGCAGTGCTCGATGGTCTGGCTGCCCCACGCCTCCAGGCCCCCGAAGGTCGGGGACTGGCTGCGTGCCCAGGTGCGCTACACCACCGTCCTCGTGGACGAGGTCCAGCTGCTCTAGGCCCCCGGCCCGGCCCTGGCGAAACCCGTGGCCTGGGCCTGCTGCTCACCCGTGGACGGTCCATCGCTGCCGGTGCCGCCGGGAACAACGGCATCGCCGTCACCCGGCGCTTGCGCCGGCGGGTCCTCGGGCCCGTCGGTCGGCGGCGGGGTATCGGTCGGCTCGGGGGTCTGTGTCGGCTCGGGGGTCTGTGTCGGCTCGGGGGTCTGTGTCGGCTCGGGGGTCTGCGTCGGCTCAGGGGTCTCGGTGAAGGTCGGGCTGGGCGTGCTCGTCGGCGTGACCGACGGGCTCGTCGTCGTCCCGACCCCGGCCGGGGGAGCGAACTGCTCGATGGGCTCGTCGGCCAGCGCCGCGAGCATGAACGCCGTCCACGTCCGGGTCGGGTACTCGCCGCCGAAGAACGTCGAGAGGCCACCGACGCCGTCGAGGTCATCGCTCGGGGTGCACTCGTACCGGCAGAAGCCGACTGCGGTCGAGAGCTGGGGGGTGAAGCCGACGAACCAGCTGGACCCGGTGACCCCGTCCTCGCCCGCAGTCCCGGTCTTGCCGGCGGCGGGTCGACCGAGCGCCAGCGCCGCGCCACCGGTCCCGTTCGTGACCACGCCCTGCAGCGCGCTGGTGACGTCGGCGGCCACGTCGGCCTCGAAAGCCTGCTCGGTGTCCGGTCGAGCCCGGAGCAGCACCTTGCCGCCGGAGTCGGCGACGCGGCTCACGGTGTAGGGCTGAGCAAGCACCCCACCGGCCGGGAACGCCGCGTAGGAGCCGGCCATGACCGTCGGAGTGACGACCGAGGTCCCCAGCGTGATGCGCACGTCGGGGTACAAGCCCGTCGGCTGACCATCGGGGCGCTTGGTCGGGATGCCGGAGTCGATGGCAGCCCGGCGTACCTGGTCCGGCCCCACCGTCATCGCGAGGTCGGCGAAGGCGGTGTTGATCGACTGGGCGGTGGCGTAGCGCATGTCGACGATCGCGCCGTAGCTCTGCCCGAACTCGTTGCGAATGGTGTTCGTCTCTGGGTTGGTGTCGCCGGGGACGACGTAGGGCGAGTTGCCCTGGAAGCCACTGCTGAGACTGATGCCGTCCTGCAGCCCGGCGACCAGGGTGAACGCCTTCATCGTGGAGCCCGCCTGCATCCATCCCTGGGTGGCGTAGTTGAAGGGCTGCTTGACGTAGTTCGGCCCCCCGTACATCGCCACGACCTCGCCGGTGCCCGGGCGGACCGAGGACAGCCCGACGTGAACGCCGTCGGTGTCGATGGTCGGGAACTGGTCCCGCACCGCCTGCACAGCGGCTCGCTGGGCGGCCCGCTCGAATGTCGACTCGACCCGCAGCCCGCCGGAGTCGATCTCGGCGTCGGTGAAGCCGAGCGCGAGGAGCTCCTCTCGCACGGTGGCCAGCAGGTAGCCGTCGGTGCCCCCGAGGGTGTTGCCGGTTGGCGGGTCGGCCAGCTTCGGCAAGCGCATCGTCGCGGCCTTGTCCGAATCCAGCTCACCGATCTCGACCATCCCGTCCAGGACGTACTCGAACCGGTCCTGAAGACGCTGCTTGGCCTCCTTGCCACCAGTGGCGGGGTCGTAGCTGGTCGGGCTCTGGATCACGGCAGCCAAGACAGCGCCCTCACGGACCGAGATGTCCTCGATGTCCTCGTCGAACCAGGCCTGAGCGCCGGTCTGGACCCCGTAGGCGCCGCGACCGAAGTAGATGGTGTTCAGGTAGTCCTCGAGGATCTGGTCCTTGCTCACCGTCGCGTCGATCTTGATGGCCAGCACGATCTCGCGGACCTTGCGGACGACGGTCTGGTCCTGGGTGAGGTAGTAGTTCTTGACGTACTGCTGGGTGATGGTCGAGCCACCCTGGGTCGCACCACCGGTCAGGTTGTTCCAGGCAGCACGGGCGATCCCGGTGACGGAGACCCCGGCGTTCTCGTAGAAGCTGCGGTCCTCCGCAGCGACGACCGCGGCCTCGACGTGGTCGGGAATCTGGTCGATCGTGACGGGGATGCGGTTCTCGGTGCTGAACTGGCCGAGCTCGCTCCTCCCGCCGGCGAAGGTGACGATCGTCGTCTCGCTGGTCGCGAAGTCGTTGGCCTCGGGAACGTCGATGGTGAACCAGAAGTAGGCCATCAGGCCCGCGCCGAGCAACACGAGCGCACCGAGGAACCACCCGAACCAGCGCAGCGCACGGCGGGTGCGCGACGGCTTTGCCTTCGCCGGAGCGCCAGAACGGCTTGCCACGGTAGAGATCCTCCTCGAGGGCGCCGGTCGGTCGGCCCGAAGCCCAGTGTGGCGTATCCGTCCCGGTGGGGAGTGGGGGCGAACCGCCGTGTCTCGTTGCGATGTATCGTGATGATACATCTTGGTGCTACACTTCGGGTCGGCCCGCAGGTGGCCGCCGGGCACGCTCGTCGTGGCCCGGAGCCCGATCGATGCGGAGGGAACGTCGCCGATGTCCAAGCGCTCGGACGTCCTGGAGCTGGCCGTGCTCGGCCTGCTCCACGACTCCCCGATGCACGGATACGAGCTTCGCAAGCGCCTCAACGCGATGCTCGGCTGGGGTCGGGCCTTCTCCTACGGGACGCTCTATCCCTGCCTGCGCGGCCTCACCGACCGTGGGCTCATCGTCCAGGCCGCACCGGGTGGGCCGGTCTCGGCCCCGGGGAACCGAGCCGGGAAGCGGGCGCGCATCGTGTACGAGCTGACCGCCGACGGCAAGGACCACTTCGCCGAGCTCATCGCCGACGCGGGCCCCGCGGCCTGGGAGGACGACCAGTTCGGCGTGCACTTCGCGTTCTTCTCCCGCACCGACGCTGCCACCCGGATGGCCATCCTGCAGGGCAGGCGGACCCGGCTCCAGGAGCGCCTGGACCTCTTCCGGGCCTCCCTGGCTCGGACTCGTGAACGAGTGGACAGCTACACCCTGGAGCTGCACCGCCACGGGCTGGAGTCGGTGGAGCGAGAGGTCCGCTGGCTCGAGGAGCTCATCGACCACGAGCAAGCCGGCACGACCGCGAGCACGACCCCCTGGGCCGAGGGCCCACGGGGCACGACCCCCCAGAGCACCGCCGGAGACGCCGGCGAGCACCACCAGGTGGCCGGGCCTTCCGGCACCGACCACTAGAGGAGGAACCAATGGGCAGCACGACGGACCGCCGGGTCCGAGTCGCCGTCGTCGGCGTCGGGAACTGTGCAGCGTCGCTCGTTCAGGGCGTGCACTACTACCGCGACGCCGACGCCAGCGAGACCGTCCCCGGCCTGATGCACGTCCAGTTCGGCGAGTACCACGTCGGCGACATCGACTTCGTGGCCGCCTTCGACGTCGACGCGAAGAAGGTCGGACAGGACCTCGCCGAGGCCATCGGAGCCAGCGAGAACAACACCATCAAGATCTGCGACGTGCCGCCGACCGGCGTCTCCGTGCAGCGCGGCCACACCTACGACGGCCTCGGCAAGTACTACCGCGACATGATCGTGGAGTCCGACGACGAGCCGGTCGACATCGTCGCCGAGCTCAAGGCCTCCCGCGCCGACGTCCTCGTGTGCTACCTGCCGGTGGGCTCCGAGAACGCAGCGAAGTTCTACGCCCAGTGCGCCATCGACGCCGGTGTCGCCTTCGTCAACGCGCTCCCGGTCTTCATCGCCGGCACCCCCGAGTGGGCGCAGAAGTTCACCGACGCGGGGGTGCCGATCGTGGGCGACGACATCAAGTCACAGGTCGGCGCGACCATCACCCACCGGGTGCTGGCGAAGCTGTTCGAGGACCGGGGCGTCACCGTCGACCGGACCTACCAGCTCAACGTCGGCGGCAACATGGACTTCATGAACATGCTGGAGCGCGAGCGTCTGGAGTCGAAGAAGATCTCCAAGACGCAGTCGGTGACGTCCCAGCTCACCCGAGACATCGGTGCGCGCAACGTGCACATCGGGCCGAGCGACTACGTGGCCTGGCTGGATGACCGCAAGTGGGCGTTCGTCCGCCTGGAAGGTCGCGCCTTCGGCGACGTGCCGCTGAGCCTGGAGTACAAGCTCGAGGTCTGGGACTCACCGAACTCGGCCGGCGTCATCATCGACGCCCTGCGTGCGGCCAAGATCGCCAAGGACCGTGGGATCGGCGGGCCCATCCTGTCGGCCTCGTCCTACTTCATGAAGTCCCCGCCGGTGCAGTACAGCGACGGTGAGGCCTACCAGGCCGTCGAGGACTTCATCGCTGGTACGACCGAGCGCTGAGGGGCGCCTCACGCGGGTCAGCTGGCACGCCCGGCCCACGGCCGCCTGGAGGGGAGACCCCGCCGGGCGGCCGTTGTCGTGTGCGGGCGGCAAGCGGTGGGCGGGCGGCATGCGGTGGGGAGGCGCCGTGAGCCGTCGCCAGCAGTCGGACGCGTCGTGAGCAGTCGACCCGACGGGGTGCTCGACGAGGTGAGTGGGGGCTCTGCAAGGCCTGGAAGCCTCGCAAAGCCCCCACTCACCTACTTGACGTGATCGTTCGCCGGTGGTGCTAGCCGGTGCTGGTGGGTGCGACCTCCTCGGCGCCGCTGCCACCCTCGCCGCCCTCTCCGCTCTGGTCACCCTCGCCGCCCTCGTCGCCCTCGTCACGGCGAGCGGCAACGACGCCGATCACCCCGGCGACGACGATCAGGGCGATGCCGATGAGCACCCGCGGCAGCGTCTGCGGCAGGTTGCCGTCGGCGGCGTCGACCCGGAACTCGTAGGCACCGGCGAGGACGGTCCCCTCAGGAGCGTCCTGCGGGTCACCGCCGTAGGGCAACGGCGAGGTGTGCGCCATCTCCACGAGGCCCACCACGCTTGCCTTGACCTTGATCAACGCCTCGTCGGCGTTCTTGATGGCCTTCTTGCCCTTCTCCGCCGCAGCGGTGACAGACACGACCACCTCGGCCAGGAAGTCACCGAGGACGCTCTTGGCATCACCGATGCCGGCCCCGATCTGGTCCAGGCCCCCCGTGATGTTCTGCCCGCCGGGTGACTCCAGCACCGCCGTCACCACCGCCGAGATCACTTCGTCCAAGGTCGGCAGCTCCACGTTGCTGTCCGCCAGTCCCTTCCCGATGATCTTGAGCTCGGCCGACAGCCCCTCCAGTGCGCCGGAGAGCGAGTCCAGCACGCCGACGAGGCTGTTGGTCACCGGGATCAGCGTGGTGATCACCCCTGGCAGCTGCCGGTTGAGGGTCGCCAACGCCTCCGCTGCGGGGACCAGCTGCTCCGCATACTGGTTCAGCTGCCCGATGGCGTCCTGGATCTGCGGGTCCTGGAACAGCTGGACCACCTGCTTGACCTGATTGCACTCCGCGTTCGTCAGCGGGCGGCCCAACGGCGGCGGGAGTGACGGCCTGAGTTTCTCCGGGATCGCGCAGTAGGTGTTGATCGCGCCCGAGAGGATCACGATGTTGTCCACGATGCGCTGCAGGTAGGGGGCCAGCTCGGCCAGCTGAGCCGCCTGCTCTGGCGTGAACCTCTTGGCGGCCGCGTCGAGCCTGTCCAGGGCGTCGCTGTCCTGGATCGTCTGCAGCTCCGTGTTCAGGTCGCTGAGCAGCTTGGACAACTCGTTGACCAGTGCCGTGGCGCCTTCGGGGTTGTTCGGGTCCACGAGCTCGGCCGTCGTCTGGAGGTTGGTCCCGAACTCGTTGAAGAAGTCGTTGATGTTGCCCTGGAGCACCGTGAGCGGATCGGGTGAGCCGTCATCGGCCGTCAGCTGCTCGATGCCCTGGATCAGCTGCGCAACTCCGGCCTGGATCTGTGCGACCGCGGGGTCCAGGTTCGGACCTTGAACCCCGAGCCCGGTACCCCCCTCTTCCTGCTTCTCCTTGTTCTTGTCATCTGGCTTGGGGATGTAGATCGGCGCGACCTGCATGAGCATGCTCGGGACGATCGCGTCCTGGACGCGGGCCGCCCAGCCGAATGTCGCCGTCCCGTCTGCGGACAGTGGCCGGAAGGGCAGGGTGATGAACTGGATCTGGGTGTTCCCACGACCGTCGGCGCCGATGGCGCCGCCCTTGACGCTCAGGCCGCCCCACGACTGGGGGACGAGCTGCTTGCCGAGCCCCACCATCGGGACGTCGGCCTCGACCTTCGTCTTGACCTTCTTGCCCGCCAGGTTCTCGACCTTGACCGTCTTCTCCTCGGTGGAGAGGTTCGTCAAGGTGTACGTGGCGGTGACCACGCCCGACTTGCCCACCAGGTCGTCCGCGCTGATGGGCTCGCCGTCCAGGGTGAACTCGGCATCGAGCGTGACCGGCGGCTCCCCGTCCTGAGGGAACAGCGACACGGTCCGAGCCACCCCGACGCCGTCCTGGACGTCCGCCGTGAGCGTGGCGATGCCGTCCTCCTGCGGCGGTTGGTCGAAGGTGATGAGGCTGCGCAGAAGGTCGCCGTCCTCCGGGATCGGGACCTCAGCATCGCCGTCCTCGGGGCCCTGCACGACCAGCTGATTCACCGTCCAGCGGAAGTCGGCCAGCTCGGAGTTCGGCTCCGCGTCCGCGTTCACGCGGATCTGCATGCTCTGACCGAGGGAGAACTCCCGGTCGCTCGGCTCCGGCAGCGGGGCGTCACCGTCGTTGGCGAACGCGGCGAGCGGGGCAGCAGCAAGGCCGAGTGCGGTGATGCTCGCAACGGCTGCCTGAGTGCCCCGGCGGCGTGTGAAGAGGTTGCTGCTCACTGGGAGGCCTCCATCTGCTCGGTGCCGGCATCGGTATCGGCCTCTTTGGCGGCCTTCTTGGCCGCCTTCTTGGCGGCCTTCTTCTCCGCCGCTTCCTCGTCGCTGGCCAGGAAGGTCTTCATGAGCACGCCGACGAGGAACCCGAAGCCAAGCGGCAGCAGCGACTGGCCGATCGCGATCGGGGCGCTGATGTTGATGCCCTGTGGGTCCAGGTTGAAGACGTTGGCGTAGACGCCACCCATGGTCCCGGCGCCGATGACCGCAGCGAGGAAGTCCGAGGTCCGCCCTGTCCACATGGTGGCGAGCGCGATCAGGATGGTGGGGACGACCGCACCGAGCATCAGGCCGAAGTTGTTGTCGGTGAACGCCGCTGCGCCCAGGACGAATCCGAGGGCACCGATCAGGACGCCGGCCACGATGTACAAGCCCCGCCCCACGAGCTTCGTCCCGGGCAGGTAGGCAGCCGCCGCACCCCCTCCGACGCCGATGCTCATCGTCAGCAACGTCCCTGCCTGGACAAGGTCCTGCAGGGCGAAGATGACGAGATAGGCGACGACGAGGGCCCCGGTCAAGGCCCAGATTCTCCCCATGACGTGCTCCTTCCGTGGCGCGACGGTGCGCTGCTCGGGAGAAGATAGCGAGAGTGTGGACCGATTCGCCGGACTTCGGGTCAAGTCACCGACTCGTGACACGCCCCCGACCGGGACGTCCGCCGCGCCACGCCCTGACCCCCGGCCACCACGGTTGCGTAACCTGGCGTGATGGCCGAGGCGGTGACGCCCCAGATCGAGCCTCGGGGGTTCGTCGCCGGGCTCCGGGTGGTGCTGCGCGGGCAGTCCTACCGGCGGTTGCTGGCGGGTCGTCTCACCAGCCAGACCGGCGACGGCGTGCTCAACGTCGCGCTGGCCTCCTACGTCTTCTTCTCCCCGGAACGGCAAGCCACGGCCGCCGGCGCAGCCGTCGCGTTCGCGGTGCTGCTGCTGCCGTACTCGCTGATCGGCCCCTTCGCCGGCATCGTCCTGGACCGGTTCCCGCGCCGCCAGGTGCTGCTCGCCGCCGCCGTCACCCGAGCGACCGTCACCGGTCTGCTGGCGTCCCTGGTGGCCGGTGGCTTGGGCGACGGCGGGTTCGCCGTCATGGTCCTCACGGTGGTCGGGCTCAACCGCTTCTTCCTCGCCGGCCAGGGGGCAAGCCTGCCTCGGGTCGTCCCGGGCGACGAGCTGGTGATGGCCAACGCCGTGACTCCAACGCTGGGGACCGTGGCCGCGATGGTCGGCGGTGTGCTGGCCTTCGGGCTGGCCCGCCTGGTCAGCGCGGGGCAGTCGCCGGCACTCGCCCTGGCAGCGGCCCTGTTCGCGCTGGCGGGGCTGCTCACCCTCCGACTGGACCGGGACCGCCTCGGACCGGACCCAGACGAGGTCGCCGCCCAGCCACCGCTCGGCGGCGCCGCCCGAACCGTGGTGCTCGGGCTGCTCGCCGCCCTGACCCACCTTCGGGATCGGCCTGCCGCGGCTCGAGGGCTGGCGGTGATGGCCGCCCACCGCGCCGCCTTCGGCTTCGTGTCGGTGACCACCATCGTGCTCTACCGCAACGTCTTCCTCCCCGGGTCCGCCGAGGCGCAGGTAGGTGCAGCGCTGGCGGGGCTGGCCGTCGCCTTCACCGCGTCTGGGGTGGGCTTCGGGCTGGCCGCCGTGCTCACCCCCGTCGCCACGCGCAGGTTGCCGGTCCGAACCTGGATGGTCTCTCTGCTGCTGCTGGGAGGTGCCGCGGTGGCCATCCCGGCGGCCAGTCTGGCTCAGACCACCGTCGCCCTGGCGGCCTTCCTCCTCGGCGTTTCGGTCCAGGGAGTGAAGATCTGCGTGGACGCGATCGTGCAGCGATGGGTCGACGACGGCTACCGCGGCCGGGTGTTCGCCATCTACGACATGCTGTTCAACCTGGCGATCGTGGCCAGCGCCGGCGTCGCAGCGGCCGTCCTGCCCACCGGGGAACGCCTGGCCGAGGTCGCGCCAGCAGCACTGGCCGGCGTCAGCGTCCTGCTCGTGGTCACCGCCGTGGTCTACCGACGCCGCGAGCCGTCGGCCACGCTCTCACTGTCCCCGGGCGTCATCGGCTGAGCGGGCCTGCGCGGCCCACCACGCCCGCAGCGCCTGCTCGGCTGCCCCCGGCTCCATCGGCCCGGCCTCCAGCCGCAGCTCCATGAGGTATCGATAGGCCCGGCCCACCTCCGGGCCCGGGCCGATCCCCAGGATCGCCATGATGGCGTTGCCGTCCAGCGCCGGGCGCAGGGCGGCGAGCTCTTCGCGTCCCTGCAGCTCGGCGATGCGCAGCTCGAGGCCGTCGTACGAGCGCTGGAGCGCTGCGGCCTTGCGCACGTTTCGCGTCGTGCTGTCGGCGCGGGTGAGCACATGAAGCCGGGACAGCAGCGGGCCGGCGTCGCGGACGTAGCGTCGGACCGCCGAGTCCGTCCACTCCCCGCTGCCGTAGCCGTGGAAGCGCAGGTGGAGCTCGACCAGGGTGGCCACGTCGTCGACGACCTTGGTCGGGAACCGCAGCTCGCTGAGCCGCTTGCGCACCATCCTGGCGCCCACGACCTCGTGGTGGTGGAACGTCACGCGCCCGCCATCGGCGAACCGCCTGGTCCGGGGCTTGCCGACGTCGTGCAGCAGCGCCGCGAGCCGGGTCACGAGATCCGGGCCGCCGGTCCCGACGCGCCCCTCAAGCGCGATGGCCTGCTCCAGCACCGTGAGGCTGTGCTGATAGACGTCCTTGTGCCGATGGTGCTCGTCGATCTCCAGCCGAAGGGCAGGGAGCTCGGGCAGCACCACGGCAGCCAGTCCGCTCTCGACGAGCAGATCGATCGCCGCCCGGGGATGGCGGCCCATAAGCAGCCGGGACAGCTCGTCGCGGACGCGCTCGGCCGAGACGATCTCCAGCCGCGAGGCCATCGACACCATGGCCTGCACCGCCGCCGGGTCGACGTCGAATCCCAGCTGCGAGACGAATCTCGCCGCACGCAGCATGCGGAGCGGGTCGTCGCTGAAGGACTCCTGGGCAGGAGCGGGTGGCCGAAGCAGGCCGGCGGCCAGGTCGCGGAGCCCGTCGAACGGGTCGACGAACACCGCGTCGGGCATGGTGATCGCCATCGCGTTCACACTGAAGTCACGGCGGTGGAGATCGCCGTGCAGCGACTCGCCGAACACCACCTCCGGCTTGCGGGAGGTGGGGTGGTAGCGATCGGCCCGGTAAGTCGTCACCTCCAGGACCAGGCTGTCCTTGCGGGCCCCGATCGTGCCGAAGGCCTGCCCCACGTCCCACGTGGCATCGGCCCACTCACTCAGCACGGCCTCGGTCTGCGCCGGGCGAGCAGAGGTCGTGAGGTCGATGTCGCGCTCCGGGTGCACCGGGTCGACCTCGACGCGGTCCAGCAGCATGTCCCGTACGGACCCGCCCACGATGGCCAGCTCGTGACCGGCATCACCGAAGCGGCGCGCGAGCGGGCCCAGCACCGGCTCGAGCGCCAGCAGGTGGCCCACGGCGCGCTCGCGGGCCCGACGGACAGCGACATCACTCACAGGCGAGAAGGGTAGAGCGCAACCGCGCAGGGCCGGAGAAGCGCACTACCCTGGCCGCCATGGCTGGCCCGGCACGGCGCCTCCCCGTGCGGCGGGAGACCTCGGCCGGTGGTCTGGTGGTCGACCGCCTGGACTCCCCGACAGCGGGTCTGCTCATCGGTCGACTCGACCGAGCGGGAGCGCTGTCGTGGACCCTGCCCAAGGGCCACCTCGAGGAGGCCGAGCACGCCGAGGACGCTGCCGTGCGAGAGGTCCGCGAAGAGACCGGCGTGCGGGCGCGGGTCATGGCGCCGCTCGGTGGGATCGACTACTGGTTCGTCGCCGGTGGCGTGCGGGTCCGCAAGCACGTGCAGCACTTCCTGCTCACCTACATCGGTGGCGAGCTGTCCACCGACGACGTCGAGGTGCACGAGGTCGCCTGGGTGCCGCTGGCGGACCTGGACGCCCGGATGAGCTATCGGAACGAACGCACCCTGCTGGCCCGGCTCCCCGAGGTGCTCCATGGGGTGGCGCCATGAAGGCCCCCACCCGGACCGTGCTGGCCTTCCTCGCCGCCTTCCTCGGGACCTGCCTCGTCCAGCCCTGGCCGGTGACGGCACTGGAGCCCTCGCAGGACCCTTCCGGTGACCCCACTGCGGCCCGCGTGCTCCTGCAGGACGTCGCCCCGGCCTCGCCTCGGCCCGGACAGGCGGTGGTGCTGTCGGGCAAGGTCCGCATGCTCCCGGGCGTCGCCTCCGAGCTCGGGACCGACGAGCTCCTCGACCCGTTGCTCGTGCTCCGCACGAGTGGCGACCCGTTGGAGCTTCGCGCCGACGTCGCCAGGGTCGCCGAGGAACCGCTGTTCCGGTACGGGGTGGCCGGCTTCGACATCACCGCCGCGGTGAAGGACCCCCTGCGCCTGGGCGAGGCCCAGGACTTCCGCCTTCGGGTCCCGATGAAGGACCTCGGCCTGGTGGCCCCGGGCGTCTACGTCATAGGCGTGGACCTGCTGGCGACCTTGCCCAGCGGCGTCCGCACCTTCGTCGGCTCGGCCCGCACCACCGTGCCGGTCATCGACAAGGACCAGGAGCCGGCCAGGCTGGCACTCATGTGGCCCCTGAGCGCCGCCCCGTCACTGCTCATCGGCGACGAGCTCGCCGATGACCGGCTCGCGCGGGCACTGGAAGAGGGCCGACGCCTGCAGCGGCTGGTCACCGCTCCCGGCGGGTCCCCGGTCTCCTGGCTCATCGACCCGGACCTGCTCGCGACCGCCCAGGTCATGGCAGCGGGCTACCAGGTGCGGCTCCCGCCCGGCCCGGGGACCGGGACCGAGGACGCGCAGCGATTCCTGACCGAGCTGGGCAGCGCGGTGGGCCGAGGCGACGTCTGGCGCCTGCCGACCGCTGACCCCGACCTGGCCGGCCTGGTGGCTGCAGACACCTCCCCACGAGCCGCCGGGGACCTGCTCGAGCAGGCGCTGACCTCACCGGAGGACCCTCTCCTGGACCTCAGCCCGGCGCTGGTCGCACCCGCCTCGGGCAGCCTGACCCCGAGGGTGGTTCGAGCGATCGAGCAGAGCGGTGCGCCCCTGGTGATGGGCTCGGCCGACGGCGTCGACCCGGCCCTGCCGGGGGTCTCCGGCACGCTGCTCAGTCGGAGTGGTGCCGTGGCCGGCGACCTCGTCCGCACCGATCCCGGTCTCTCGAGCGCCGTGACGGCGAAGTCGAGGGATGCCACCCGCGCGCTGTCCATGCGGCAGCGGCTGCTCGCCGAGGCGGCGATGCTGGCCCTGGCCGAGGACGACCCACGCGCTGTGATCGCCCCGCCGCTGCGGTGGTCACCGCGGACCTCCATCACCGACGAGGTGCTGAGGACCTGGCAGGAGACCCCGTGGATCGAGCCGGAGCCGCTGACGGCGCTGCGCAGCGGTGACGAGAGCGCTGCGCCGACGTTCTCGCCGATCGGTGGTGGGCCCCCACCGGATCGCCTCGATGCCACGGTCGCCGCCACCAGCAAGGCGGTCACCCTCGACGCGCAACGGCTGAGCACGCTCTTCCCGGATCCCGCCGGCCTGGCCGCGGGCTACCTCGCGTTGGGCTGGCGAGCGGGTTCGACCGCGTGGATCGACGCGCCCGGGGCCGGCCGGCGGTTCGGGGCGGCCGCCGACGCCGTCCTTGCCGAGCAGGAGGCACGCGTGCGAGTCGTGCTGCCGGCCTCGATCACGTTGTCGGGACGCACGGGCCGACTTCCGCTCACCGTCGTCAACGACCTCACCGAACCCGTGCAGGTCACGGTGCGGCTCGACTCAGCCAACGCCGACCGACTCAGCATCATCAGCACTGGGCCCCTGAACCTCGATGCCGGGGAGAAGCGCACGGTCACGGTGCGGGCCGAGGCGGCCGCCGGTGGGCGGGTGCCCGTCCAGGCTCAGCTCGTCACCGCCAGCGGTGTGCTGATCGGGAGCCCGGTGCCGACCACCGTCGACGTCACCGATGCCGGCTTCATCGGCTGGGCACTGGTCGGCTCGGCTGGCCTGCTCCTGCTGGTGGCCGGGGTCCGGTTCCGCGCGAAGAGCAGCCGCGGCCACGACGCCGACGAGCTGGCTCCGGTCCCCACCGGTTCATCGCGGCGCGCTTCGGGCGACTGACATGGAGGAGAACGCCGAGACGCCCGACGGCGAGCGCGCCGGCCGACTGGGTCGCGCGACGCTGGTGATGGCGGTGGGCACGGTCATCTCGCGTGGGACGGGATTCGTCCGGGCCGCGGTGATCGCCGCCACCTTGGGTGTCGGGCTCACCGCCGACCTGTTCAACATCGCCAACGGCATCCCCACCACGATCTACCTGCTGGTGGCCGGCGGCGTCCTGAACGCGGTCCTGGTGCCTCAGCTAGTGCGATCGATCCGCAACGACGCAGACGGCGGGCGGGCCTACGCCCAGCGGTTGTCCACGGCCGTGCTGCTCGTGCTGTTCGTGGCGACGATCGCGCTGGTCATCGCCGCGCCATTGGTGGTCCGCCTCTTCCTGGACCCACGTTTCCTGGAACCCGACCTGGCCGACCAGTACCAGGCCACGGTGGACTTCGCCCGCTACTGCCTCCCGCAGGTGTTCTTCTACGGGCTCTACACCCTGCTCGGGCAGATCCTCAACGCTCACCACCGCTTCGGGCCGATGATGTTCGCCCCGATCGTGAACAACCTCATCGCCATCGCCATCTTCGGCGGCTACTTCTTCGTCTACGGCCCGTTGGACCCGTACTCGGGCGAGTACAGCGACGCACAGATCGCCTGGTTCGGCCTCGGTTCGACCGTCGGGATCATCGCCCAGGCTCTCGTCCTGCTGCCGGTGCTGCGCCGTGTCGGCGTGCGGCTCCGGCTGCGTCGCGACCTGCGCGGGGTCGGGCTGGGCAAGGCCGCGCGCCTGGGTGCCTGGACGCTGGGGCTGATCGCGGTCCTGCAGGTCACGAACATCGTGGTGACCCGCCTGGCCACGAGCGCCGTGGCCCAGGACCCGGAGGGAGCCGGCTTCTCGGTCTACACCAACGCGTTCCTCGTGGTGATGGTTCCGCACTCGATCATCACGGTGTCGGTGGCGACGGCGGTGCTGCCGGACCTGTCCGAGCTGGCGTCGCAGGACCGGCGGTGGGAGGCCAACGCCACCGTGGTGCGCGCGCTGCGTCTTGCCCTGGCGCTCATCGTCCCGTGCGCCGCGCTGCTGGTAGCGCTCGGCCCGACGGCCATGGCGGCGCTCTTCGGCTACGGCGCAGCCGCCGCCGACCAGGACCTGCTCGTGGTGGCGCTGTGGCTGTTCGCCCCCGGGCTGATCGGGCTGACGATCCACTACGTGCTGCAACGGGGGTTCTACGCCTACGAGGACACCCGGACGCCGGTCTTCATCCAGCTCGCCATCGCCGCCGTGCAGATCCTGCTTGCCTGGGCGGTCGTGCCGACGGTGGAGACGACGTTCGTCGCAGGTGCCCTCGCAGCCGCCTGGTCGGTGGCCTACCTTGCCGGAGCCGGGGTGAGCGTCGCAGTGGTGTCCAGGCGGATCGGGCGCCTGCCCGTCGGCTCGCTCCTGTGGCTGCTGGCCAGAAGCCTGCTGGCCGCCGGACTCAGCGCGTTGGTCGCCTGGCAGGTCAGCGTGTTCGTGCTCGTGCTGCTCGGGAGCACGACCCTGCAGGAGGCCGGCGGCGTCGACGCGATCGTGTCGTTGACCATCGCCGGCATGGTCAGCGCCGCGGTGTACGCCGGCGCGGCGATGCTGCTGCGGATCGAGGAGATCCGCCGGTTGGCCGACGGGGTGCTCCACCGTCTCGGCGCGTCCAGCGGCAGCGGCGAGGTCTGAACCAGAAGCCACTTACCATAGAGCCTCGGGTCGAACCTCGCTCGAGGCTCGGCGCAGGAGGAGTGACGACGTCGGTGCGCGTGGAGCCAGGCCACCTCGTCGTCGACCGGTACCAGGTCGGGGTACAGGTCGACGACAACTGGGGGGTGCGTGGCTGGCGGGCGCGCGACGAGCTGCTGGCTCGCGACGTCCTGCTCACCACGTGCCACCCCAACGACCCACGAGCCCCCGCGCTGGTGGAAGCGGCCCGCGCCGCGGCCCGGGTGGACGACCACCGCCTCATGCGCGTGCTGGACGCCCATCTGGACGGCGACTCCTGCTACATCGTGCGGGAGTGGGTCGGCTCCCGGACGCTCACGGACCTCCTGAGCTCCGGTCCTCTTCCGGAGCAGACGGTGCTCTCCCTGGGTACCGACATCGCCGAGGTGGTGGCCAAGGTCCACGAGCACGGGCTCTCGCACCTGTGCCTGGATCCCTCCTGCGTGCTGTTCAGTGACGACGGTGCCCTGCACCTGCGGGGCACGGGAACCTCGCAGGTACTTCGCGGCGTGGTGGCCTCGCCGGAAGGACCGGCCAAGGACGACGCCGTAGGGCTCGGTCGGCTCCTGTTCGCCATGCTCACCGGGCTCCTGCCCGACCAGGTCGGAAGCGGGCTGCCACAGGCGCCGGGGACGGCTCGGATGGCCCCACGCCAGGTCAAGGCCGGCGTGGACCCGCTCCTGGACGGGGTGACGGTGCGCGCGCTCGGGACGGCCCGCTCACGACGGATCGGCGCGTTCACGAGCCCGGAGCAGGTCGCCACCGCACTGGTGAGCCTGCGCCGGCGCGATGGGCTGCGCCGCGTCGCCACCCAGAGTCGCCCCGAGGTCGGGCACCGGTCGATCACCGCCCAGCCCGCCCGCACAGCTGCCATCCTGCGCCCCGCTCTGGACCCGGACGCCTTGACCGACACCCAGACCCGCGTCGCCGGGTCGGCGCCGACGCCGACGAGTGCCGGCCCGAAGGACCCGCCCGGTTCGCTGACGGGTCCGGAGCTCGGTGCCCCCGGTGGACCTACCGCCCCGGTTGCCGTGGGGCAGGCACGTCTGCCCTGGACGGTGAAGGTCGTCGCCGTCGGCGCCGCGGCGCTCGTGGTCGCCGGGCTCGCACTGCTGGCGTGGCAGCTGCTGGACCCGCCGGAACCGCAGACCCGAGTGGGCGGACCTGGCGCCGGGCTGGAGCCGGGGATCGGTGACCCGGTGTCGCCGGTCGACGCCCTGGACTTCGACCCGTTGGGCGACGGCCGCGAGAACCTCGCCCGCGTCGAGGACGCCATCGACGGCGACGTGAGCACCGCCTGGCCCACGCAGACCTACTTCGACCCGATGGAGCTCCAGAAGGACGGCGTCGGCCTCATCGCTGACCTCGGCTCCGTCACCCAGGTCTCCGAGGTCGACCTCTCCCTGCTCGGCGACGGCAGCGACGTGCAGGTCTACGTCGGCTCACCGACGCAGGTGCGGCTGCCGGCGAGCCTGAGCGTGCTGAGCCCCTTCGGGAAGACCCAGGAGGACGCGCCAGAGGAGGTCGCCGTCCTCGGGGATTCGGTCCAGACCCGGTACGTCCTGGTCTGGTTCACCCGACTCCCGGCGGTGGAAGCCGGCTGGCAGGGCGGTGTCCGCGAGCTGGTGGTCCGACCCTGAGCCGGCAGCGCGTCGAGTCGCTCGACGACGCCGACCTGCTGGCGGCGCACGTCGCCGGTGACCGCGACGCGTTCGGCCTGCTGGTCCAACGCCACCGTGACCGGCTGTGGGCCGTGGCGCTCCAGACGTTGGGCAACCCCGAGGACGCCGCCGATGCCCTGCAGGACGGGCTGCTCAACGCGATGCGCAGGGCGGCGGGCTTCCGGGGCGAGGCGGCGGTGACCACCTGGCTGCACCGAGTGGTGGTCAATGCCTGCCTGGACCGGGTCCGCCGCGAAGGCAGCCGACCGCGAGCGCTCCTGGACCCCGAGGTGGCCCAGGCGGTAGCCGACCCGCGGGACGCCATCAGCGACGGGGCTCGAGCGATCGACGTGCAGCAAGCGCTGTCGGCCCTGCCGCCCGAGCAGCAGGCCGCCTTGGTCCTCGTGGACCTGCAGGGCTTCTCGGTCCAGGATGCCGCGACGATCCTGGAGTGCCCACCCGGCACGGTGAAGAGCCGCTGCGCGCGTGGCCGTGCCGCGCTGCGGCCCATGCTGGCCGCCTACGGCCCGGCGCAGGCGTCCGACGGGCCGCGCGCTCGGAACCGATCCGCGGCTTCGGACGTCGAAGGTGAAGAGGGTCCATCGCCGCAGCCGGAGAGGAGGAACCGGTGAACCGTGCCGACAGCGGCGAGGAAGAGCCGCTCAACCACCTCTCCGACGAGGCGCTGCTGGACTCCTGCCTCGACTGGCCGGAACGACCGGGAGACGCGGTCCTCGCCCAGCACCTCCTCGCCTGCGAGTCGTGCCGCTCCCGGCTCACCCGCCTGCGGGAGCAGGACCGCGCCGTGTCCGAGCTGCTGCGCGGGTTGCCTCCGGCGCCGCCGATGCCCGATGCACTGGCCGCTCGGTTGGACGCGGCACTCGAGGAGGCACGGAACCCAGGCTCGCCGCAGGAGCAGGAGGGGCGGCCGGACGCCGACGTGATCCCGTTGCGGAGTGCGCGCTGGCGGGCCATGACGCTCCCGGTCGCCGCGAGCGTCGCCCTCCTCGCCGGCCTCGGGCTGCTCGTGGGCCCCCAGCTCGGTCGTCTGTACCCCGCCACCCAGGGTCAGGCCGAGTCCAGCTCCGGCGGGACCGTCGGGACCACCGCAGCCGATGCACTGGCCGCCCCGCCGGCCGCGACGGCCCTGCCGCCGGCGGTCCAGCAGCGCGCCGACGACCTCGGGTCGTTCACCGCCTCCGGTAAGGACTCGGAGGGGGCGGCAGCACAAGCAGAGGCAGCCACCACGACGAAGCGCGCCGGAACCTGCGGCGCTCCCCTGGCCGAAGAGCTGGATGCCACGGTGATGCTGGTCGAGGCCGTCCCGGCCGCCGACGGTGGCGGGATACTGGTCCTGCTGGCGTCCCCGGACGAGCCGAGGACGCCTGGTGAGGTCTGGTGGCTGCCGAGCTGTACGTCCGGGACCACCGAGGCGCTGGGCCGGGGCTGATGCGGGAATCAGCGGCTGCTCGCATGGGTTGACCTGGCGACCACGAGAACGAACGAGCGAGCGACACCCTGCGGAGGAACCGTGCCCGAGCTGAACGCCGGCAACATCGTCCTGCCCGGCTCCCTGATCGCCACGAGCTCGGCCCCGGCGGAGCTGGACGCGGGCGCACCCCAGGACGACGCCGTGCACGAGGTGGTCATCGTCGGCTCCGGCCCAGCGGGCTACACCGCCGCGGTCTACGCCGCGCGAGCTCGGCTGGCACCGGTGCTGCTCGAGGGCAGCGTCACCGCGGGCGGCGCCTTGATGAACACCACCGAGGTGGAGAACTTCCCCGGGTTCGCCGAGGGCATCATGGGACCGCAGCTCATGGACGCCATGCGCGAGCAGGCCGAGCGCTTCGGCGCCCAGCTCGTCACCGACGACGCGGTCGAGGTCGATCTCACCGGAGCGGTCAAGGTGGTCCGCGACGGGTCCGGGCACACCTACAGAGCCAGGTCGGTCATCCTGGCCATGGGGTCCGGCTACCGCGAGCTGGGACTGGCCGACGAGAAGCGCCTGTCCGGGCATGGCGTGTCCTGGTGCGCCACCTGCGACGGCTTCTTCTTCCGGGAGCAGGAGATCGCCGTGGTCGGAGGCGGGGACTCCGCGATCGAGGAGGCCACCTTCCTGACCCGCTTCGCCAGCCGGGTCCACCTCATCCACCGGCGCGAGGAGCTTCGGGCCTCGAAGGTCATGCAGGAACGTGCCTTCAACGACCCGAAGATCCAGATGCACTGGAACACCGCGGTGGCCGCGATCCAGGGTGAGGACGCCGTGACCGGCCTACGCCTCCTCGACACCACCACCGGGGCCGAGCGCGACCTGGCGGTCACCGGCCTGTTCGTCGCGATCGGCCACGACCCCCGTTCCGAGCTCGTCCGCGGGCAGGTCGACCTGGACGCCGAGGGCTACGTGCTCGTGCAGGCCGGGTCGACGCGAACGAACGTCCCCGGGGTGTTCGCCGCCGGTGACCTGGTGGACCACACCTACCGCCAGGCGGTCACGGCCGCCGGCACTGGCTGCCAGGCTGCCCTGGATGCCGAGCGGTATCTTGCCGCCCAGACCGACGCCGCGCTCGTCGCCACGCACGCCTGACACGTCCCTTCGACACCACGCCTGTTCGATCGCCTGCCACGCCTGACCCGAGGAGCCATCGCATGACCGTGAACGCCGTCACCGACCAGGACTTCACCAACGTCGTCCTGCAGAGCGACAAGCCCGTGCTCGTCGACTTCTGGGCCGAGTGGTGCGCGCCCTGTCGGATGGTGTCCCCAGTGCTCGACGAGCTGTCGAACAGCCACGGCGAGAAGATGGCGTTCGTCAAGCTGAACGTGGACGAGAACCCGCAGACGGCCGCGGCCTACCGCGTCACCTCGATCCCAACGCTCAACGTCTACCAGGCCGGACAGGTGGTCAAGCAGATCGTCGGTGCCCGACCGAAGGCCGCGATCCTGGCCGAGCTCCAGCCCTACCTGGGCTGAGTGAACCGTGGCCCTACGATGAGGCCACTGTCCTCGGCCGCCCGCAGGGTCGGCCACCCGGTCGGGCGCACGAGACCCGGTCGCTGAGCAGACCTGTTGAGGTGCCGCCCGCATGTCATCCCCTCGCCCCGCCTTCCGGTTGGGTGACCGCGGCGCGGCAGTTGCCGAGATCCGCCGCAAGCTGGTCATCATCGGGCTCCTGGGTGCCGACCAGGACGCCCCCGCGGCGCTGGACGAGTTCACCGCGGCCACCGAGCGCGCTGTGCGGCAGTTTCAGCAGGAACGAGGCCTGACCGCGGACGGCATCGTCGGACCGGCCACCTACCGAGTCCTCGACGAGGCACGCTGGCGACTCGGAGACCGGCTGCTCTACCACGACGCCACCCGACGACTCGTCGGCGACGACATCCTCGACCTGCAGCGACGTCTCGCCGAGCTCGGGTTCGACGTGAACCGCGTGGACGGGGTCTTCGGGCCGACCACCGAGGCAGCCGTCCGGGAGTTCCAGCGCAACGTGGGGCTCCCGCCGGACGGCACCTGCGGGCCCGGCACATTCAAGGCCCTGCGCCGGCTCGCGCCGATGGTGACAGGGGGGTCCTCGGACTCGCTGCGCGCGGCCGAGGAGCTTCGCAAGGCTGGGCCGAGGCTCAGCGGCAAGGGGCTCGTGCTGGACCCTGGCCACGGGGGGCCGGATCGCGGGGTCGAGGCGAACGGCCTGGTCGAGGCCGACATCGTGGCTGACATCGCCAACCGGGTGGAGGGTCGGCTGGCCGCCACCGGGGTCCGGGTCTGGCTGACGCGGGGGCCGGGGCTGGACCATGTGGTCGACGAACGCAGCCGGGCAACCTTCGCCAATGCCACCAACGCCGACCTGGTCCTGTCCCTGCACTGCGAGAGCCATCCCAGTCCACGCGCCAACGGCGCCGCCACCTTCTACTTCGGGCGCAACGAGCAGATGGGCAGTGCCCTCGGCGCCATGGCTGCATCACTCGTCCAGCGCGAGATCGCTGCCCGTACCGACCTGGTCGACTGCCGCACGTCTCCGAAGACGTGGGACCTGCTGCGCTACACCAGGATGCCCGCGATCCGAGTCGAGGCTGGGTACCTGACCAACCCGCACGACGCCGCGCGGCTGGGCGACCCGGCGTTCCGCGATGCCGTCGCCGAGTCGATCGCGATCGGCTTCCAGCGCCTCTACCTGCCGGCCGACGTCGACCCGGACACCGGGACGCTGCGCTGGGAGGACGTGCTGGCGGCCGAGTGAGTGGCCCTCAGTGCGCTGCCGGCGGTGCGAGCCGTCCACGGTGCGGGCCCACGGCCCTCGGTGAGCTCGCCGGTTCCGGGGCGACGTACACCGACTGCTCGGGGGTGACCCGTCGTCGGAGCAGCCCGATGAGGATGCCGAGCAGCATCCCGATGCCAAGCGCGAGCAACCCGAGCGCCGCCAGCCGCAGCCAATGCCCCATGTCGCCTCCTGTCAGCGCCGGGTGATCGCGGTGCCGTCCTCGAGCCGCGCCACCCGGCCGATTCCCCAGTCCGGGGTCGCATCAGGCATCGTATGCGGATGACCGAGCCACCAGAGGACGCGTCCGCCCGAGGGTCGCAGCCTGCGGTCCTCGCCGCCGGCCAAGGTTCCCGCCTGGACTCCTCGGTCCACCGCTACGCCGCGCGGACCGCGGGGATGAGCGCCTCGGAGATCCGATCGCTGTTCGCGGTGGCGTCCCGCCCTGAGGTGGTCTCGCTCGCCGGGGGCATGCCCGGCCTGGACCAGCTCCCGCTGGACGTCGTCAGCAGCCTGGCCGCTCGGATGGTGCTGGAGCAGGGTCACGTGGCGCTGCAGTACGGCTCCGGGCAGGGGGAGGAGCGGCTTCGCGAGCAGATCGTCGAGGTGATGCGGCCGGTGGGGGTCGTCGCCCACCCCGACGACGTCGTCGTCACCGTGGGCTCCCAGCACGCCCTCGACCTGGTGACCCGTGTGTTCATCGACCCTGGCGACGTCGTGGTGGCCGAAGCGCCGTCGTACGTCGGCGCGCTCGGGACATTCAGGGCATATCAGGCTGAGGTCGTCCACGTCGCCCTCGACGACGACGGGTTGGACCCCGACGCGCTGGACGTCGCGCTGACGTCCCTGGCAGCCGAGGGTCGGCGGGTGAAGCTGCTGTACACGATCCCGAACTTCCAGAACCCCTCCGGTGTGACGCTGAGCGCTCCACGCCGCGCGCGTGTGCTCGAGGTGTGTCGACGCCACGACGTCCTGATCCTCGAGGACGACCCCTACGGTCTGCTCGGCTTCGACGTCGACCCGCCGAGAGCCCTGCGCGCAGACGAGGAACAGGTCATCTACCTGGGGTCCTTCTCCAAGACGTTCGCCCCCGGCCTCCGGGTGGGCTGGGCGCTGGCCCCGCACGCGGTCCGCGAGAAGCTCGTGCTGGCGGCGGAGGCGAGCGTCCTGTGCCCGCCCGCCTTCAGTCAGCGGCTGGTCTCCACCTACTTGGAGCACCACGACTGGCTCGGGCAGGTCAAGACGTTTCGGCAGATGTACCGGGAGCGCCGCGACGCGATGCTCGAAGGCCTGGCGGACCTGTTCCCACCCGGGAGCCGCTGGACCCATCCGGACGGCGGCTTCTACGTCTGGCTGACGCTGCCCGAAGGCGTCGACGCCCGGGCGATGCTTCCGCGCGCGGTCACCGAACGCGTGGCCTATGTCCCCGGCACGGCGTTCTACGCCGACGGCCTCGGCAGCCGGGCGATGCGTCTGTCCTACTGCCACCCGACACCAGAGCGCATCCGCGAAGGCGTGCGCCGACTGGCCGGTGTGGTCGAGGCGGAGCTGGACCTGCTGGCCACGTTCGGACCCATGCACGCCGCCGGGCGCCCGGGCCTGGGCACGCCGGCCCCGGACCTCACATGAGCCCGGGTCCGTGCCCTCGCCCGCTCGTTCCGCACGCCACCGTGGAGGTCCTGCGATGAGTTCGCTGCCGGAGAGTCTGCAACCGGTGCTGGTGCTGGCGGGAGGGTTGTCCCACGAGCGCGACGTGTCCCTGCGCTCCGGGCGCCGGGCCGCCGAGGCGCTGCGCGCGGCCGGTCTCGAGGTGGAGCTGCGCGACGTCGATGCCAGCCTGCTCCCCGCGATGATGGCCGCCGCCCCGGGCGCGGTGATCCCGCTGCTGCACGGGGGGCCGGGAGAGGACGGATCCTTGCGGGCGGTGCTCGAGCTGCTGCACCTGCCGTACGTCGGGACCCGCCCGACGCCGAGTCGGCTCGCTTACGACAAGCCGACCGCGAACGCCCTGGTCGCAGCCACCGGCGTCGCCGTCCCCGAGACGATCACCCTGCCGGAGAGCACCTTCCGTGACCTCGGCGCCGACCGCCTGCTGCGCGCGGTCGCCGACCGCCTGGGCTTCCCGCTCGTGGTCCAGCCCGCGCGCGGCGGCTCCTCCCTGGGCTGCACCGTGGTTCGCGAGCCGGCCGAGCTGCCCTCGGCCATGGTCTCGTGCTTCGCCTACGGCGACGACGCGATGCTCCAGCAGTTCATCACCGGGACCGAGGTCGCCGTGTCGCTGGTCGAGCGGGTGACCCCGGAAGAGTCGCCGGACGTGCAGGCCCTGCCGGTGGTGGAGATCGTGGCCGACGGCGGCACCTACGACTACACCGCCCGGTACACCGCGGGCACGACCGAGTTCTTCGTCCCGGCACGACTGGCCGAGGACACGCTGGCCGAGGCAGTCGCGGCCGGGACCACCGCGCACCGGGCCCTGCGCCTGCGTGATCTGTCCCGCATCGACCTGCTCGTGGACGGGCGAGGGGTCCCATGGTTCCTCGAGGCCAACGTGGCCCCCGGCCTGACCGAGACCTCGACGTTCCCGCAGGCCGTCGAGGCCGCGGGGTTGGACCTCGGCCGACTGCTGGCCGGCCTCGTGGCCGGCGCCGTCACTCGGGCCGCGGCAGACGATCCATCGTCGCGATGATCCGTCGCAGGTCGTCGATCCCGGCGAACTCGATCGTCATCCGGCCCTTGCGCTTGCCCAGATCGACGCAGACGCGAGTGTCCAGGCGATCCCCCAGCGCCCTCACCAACGCTGACACCTCACCGGGCACCTCGGCCCGGGAACGGGGACGCCTGGCCGGCCTGGTCGTGGTGCCCAAGGACACCAGCTCCTCCACCGCTCGGACCGACAGCCCCTCGGCCACGACTCGCTGGGCCAGCAGCTCTTGCTCCAGTGGGTCAGACACCCCGAGGAGGGCTCGCGCATGCCCGGCCGACAGGACGCCGGCAGCCACCCGCCGCTGCACGAGCGGAGGCAGCCGCAGCAGCCGCAGGGTGTTGGACACCTGGGGGCGAGAGCGACGTACCCGCTCGGCGAGCTCGTCCTGGGTGCAGTCGAAGTCGTTCATGAGCTGCTGGTAGGCCGCCGCCTCCTCCAGCGGGTTCAGCTGGCTGCGGTGCAGGTTCTCCAGCAGAGCGTCTCGCAGCATGGCGTCGTCGTCGGTCTCCCGGACGATCGCCGGGATCAGCTGGAGGCCCGCGTCGCGGCACGCCCGCCAGCGACGCTCCCCCACGACCAGCTCGAAGCCCACCGGGTCCGCCGATCCCAGGGGTCGCACCACCACCGGCTGCAGCAAGCCGATCTCGGTGATCGAGGCGACCAGCTCGGCGTGCTCGTCCTCGTCGAAGACCTGCCGCGGCTGGCGCGGGTTCGCCCGGATGGCCTGGATCGGGATCTCCCGGAAGGTCACCCCGACGACCTCGACCAGGTCCGGCGACACCACCGGGTCGACCCCCACCGGTGGCTCCACCGGTGCAGTCGGCTCGAAGTAGACGTCCATCGGCGAGGGCCCGTCGACGTCGCGCGGTCCGCTGGGGATGAGCGCCCCCAGGCCGCGGCCCAGCCGGCGGCGCTCCGGGCGCTCGGTGCGCTCCGTGCGAGTCGGCTCCTCGATCCTCATGCAGTACTCCTCCCTGCCAGCGCCGGGTCCCGGCGGGCGATCTCGACGGCGGCATCGTGGTAGGACATGGCCCCCGGGGAGCCGGGGTCGTAGGTCATCACCGAACGTCCGAAGCTCGGCGCCTCGCTGACGCGCACGTTCCTGGGCACCGGCGTCCGCAGCACCAAGGGGCCGAAGTGCTCGCGGACCTCATGGGCCACCTGGGACGACAGGCGGGTCCGGGCGTCGTACATGGTGAGCAGGACCGCGGCCACGTGCAGCCGCGGGTTGAGCGAGTCCGACACCAGGTCGAGGGTCTGCAGCAGGGCCGAGAGCCCCTCCAACGCGTAGTACTCGCACTGCACCGGGACGACCACCTCGTGCGCGGCCACCAGGGCGTTCAGCGTGAGCAGGCCCAGCGACGGCGGGCTGTCGACGAGCACGTAGTCCGGTCTGGACGCGGTCGCGCCGGCCAGCAGGGCGGACACGGCCTCGGCCAGCCGGTACTCGCGCCGGGTTGCCGTGACGAGCTCGATCTCCGCCCCGGCCAGGTCGAGGCTGGCGGGGACGACGTCCAGCCGGCCCGGACCCGGCGCACCGCCGGCAGGTGCCGACCCAGGTCCCAGCTCAGGCGAGGCAACCGCCAGCGCGGCGAGGGGCACGCCGTCCACCAGAGCGTCGTAGACGTCGGGCCGACGCGGATCCGGCTCGATCCCGAGCGCGCTGGAGGCGTTCGCCTGCGGGTCGACATCGACCACGAGCACTCGTTGGCCGTGACCAGCCAGCGCGACCGCCAGGTTGACGACGGTGGTGGTCTTCGCCACGCCGCCCTTCTGGTTCGCCACGGTGATGACACGTGGCTCCGAGGGTCGAGGCCAAGGCTCCTGCCAGGCGCGACGCAGCCGTGCCGCGGCAAGGGAGGCCTTCGCCAGCGGGAGATCGGCGCCGGGCCCGGTGTCGCCGGCGTCGGCAGGCACCCCCACCGCCTGGTTCAGTGCCCGGAACGGGTTCGTTTCACGTGAAACATTCGTCATCACCGAGCAGCATCCACGACGACCACCGTGCTGGCCGGGACCACCACGCCGAGATCGACCAGCTGTACCCGCACCTGCGGGTCACCCAGCCGCCGCAGGACCTCGGCCGCCTCCTCGACCTCGCGCTGCGCCGAGCTCCCCTTCAACGCGACGAGGCGTCCACCCGGCCGCAGCAGCGGCAGCGTCAACGGGAGCAGCCGCCTCAGCGGTGCCACGGCCCGCGCCACGACGACGTCGACCGAGGACGGCAGCTCCTGCTCGGCGCGTCCACGTCGGACCTGCAGACGACTCGGCGAGAGCTCAACGATCACGTCCTCGAGGAATGTGGTTCGTCGCAGCAGCGGCTCGAGCAGCGTGACGGACAGGTCCGGGCGGGCCAGCGCCAGCGGGATCCCGGGCAGACCGGCACCGGCACCGACGTCGAGGACGTCGGCGTCCGTCGGCACCACCTCGGCAACGGCAGCGCTGTTGAGCAGGTGCCGGTCCCAGAGCCGCTCGACCTCACGCGGGCCGATGACGCCCCGCAGCACCCCCTGGTCAGCCAGCAGCTCGGCATAGCGGAGGGCGGCCCGCAGCCGGGTACCGAAGACCTGCTCGGCGACCGCCGGCGGCGGGGGGGCAGCCACGGCGGGGATGTCGATGACCGTCCCGACGTGGGTCAGGCGAGGTGAACGACGACGTGGCGCGTCGGCCCAGCGCCTTCGGACGCACTGCGCAGCCCTTCGGCGGCGACGGCGTCGTGCACGACCTTGCGCTCGAACGGGCTCATGGGGGCCAGTGCGACCGGTGCTCCGTCGGCCTTCACCTGCTCCACGGTTCGCCGCGCCTGCTCGGCGAGCTCGGCCCGACGGGCGAGCCGGAACCCGGCGACGTCCAGCATCAGTCGGCTGCGCTCGCCGGTCTCCCGCGCAACCGCCAGACGCGTGAGGTCCTGCAGGGCCTCCAGCACGGACCCGTCACCCCCGACGAGGGCGTCCAACGACCGTGGGTCCTCTGGGTCTGGGACGACGGCCACCTGAGCACGGTCGCCCTCGACGTCCAGGTCGATGTCCCCGTCGAGGTCCAGGATGTCGAGCAGACCCTCGAGGTAGTCCGCGGCGACATCGCCCTCGTGCTCGAGGTCGGCGACCGGAGCATCCGGACCCTCAGGTGGCGCAGGGGCCTCTCCCGAAGCCTCCAGCGTGTCGCCAGCCTCACTCGCCTCCATGGCGTCCTCCATCACATCGCACATCCCAACACTGGTCGTCGGCCTCTAGGTCCCGGTCTTCTTGCGCTGGCTGCGCGTGGTCCGCTTCGGCTGCTGGCGCGCCGGGGCCGGCGGCGGGGTCATCTCGGTGGTCGCCACCCCCGTCGACGAGCCCCCGCCGGGCTCGCCTGGGTCCGGCAGCCCCTTGCGCTTGGCCTTCTCCTGCTGACGCCGCAGGTGGTCCCGCTCGGCCTGCGACCCGGGGGCCGGCATTCGCCGGATGACGTAGAACTGCTGACCCATGGTCCAGACGTTCGACACGAGCCAGTAGAGGACCACGCCCAGCGGGAAGATGTAGCCGCTGAAGAGGAACATCAGTGGCAGGACGTAGAGCATGATCTTCTGGGTCTGCGCGAACTGTCCCTCCAGCGCCGAAGGCGGCATGTTCTTGAAGACCAGCTGGCGCTGCGTCAGGAACGTCGTCGCCGACATGATCAGGACCATGACGCCGGCGATGATCTGCGTCTGGACGTTCGGCGCGGTCTGGAAGCTCGCCGACAGCGGGGCCCCGAAGATGGTGGCGTTGGCCAGCGAGTCGTGCAGCTCGGGGTACTGGGCGAAGGCGCCGTAGAGCTTGGGCGGCTCCACGGCGATGCCGTTCAGGACGCGGAACAGGGCGAAGAAGATCGGCGCCTGCGCCAGGATCGGCAGGCAGGACGCGAACGGGTTCGTCCCGGTGTCCTTGTAGAGCTTCATGAGCTCCTGGCTCTGGCGCTCCTTGTCGTTGGCGTACTTCTTCTGCACCTCGCGGACCTGCGGCTGCAGCAGCTGCATGTTCCGGGTGCTCTTGATCTGGCGCACGAACAGCGGGATCAGCAGGATCCGGATGAGGACGACGAGCCCGATGATGGACAGGACCCAGGTCCAGCCGCCGTCCGGATCCATGAACAGGCTGAACAGGTTGTGCCAGCCGATCATGATCCAGGAGACCACCCAGGTCAGCGGCGCCAGAACGGTGTCCATCAGGCTCCCTCGCGTCCTCGCGTCGTGACGTGTGCGTCCGCTGCTGCCGGGGTCTTCGTGCCCGGGTAGCCCGTTTCGTCATTCTTGTCGGATTCTTCGACGGCGCTCCCAGCGGGCACGTCCGGCTCGCGACGCCCCGTGTCATCGTCGATGGTCTCATCCGGGTCAGACCCCTCGCATCGCCCCCACCAGCGGTAGTGCTCAGAGGCTGGGACCAGGTCGACACCGCCCGCAGCCCAGGGGTGGCAGCGACCCAGACGCCTGGCTGCCAGCCACGAGCCCTTCAGGCCGCCGTGCTGCTCGACCGCCCCGACGGCGTAGGCCGAGCATGACGGGTAGTAGCGGCACACCTGGCCGTACAGCGGGCTGATGACGGCGCGGTAGGCCCGGAGGAAGGCCAGCAGCACGACCTGCAGGACCGACCGCTTCGAGGGTACTGCTGGCGGGGCAGTCACGGTCACCGCAGCGCACCGCGGGGAGGAGACGACGGGGCACGGGACGGGGCACGGGACAGAGCACGGGACAGGGCCGTGTCCAACGCGCGACCCGTCTCGTCGAAGCCGGCGGCAGCGGCACCCGGACGAGCTCGCACGACCACGAGGCTCCCCTCGGGCAGGTGGGTGAGCCTCGTTGCCATCAGGTGGCGAAGCCGGCGACGGACCTGGTTGCGGTGCACAGCGGACCCGACCTGTCGGCCCACGACGAACCCGGCACGGGTCCTCCCAGCCGCAGGGTCGGGTCCCAGCACGTGGACCACCACGGGACCAGCGGCAGCACTGCTACCGCGGCGGGTGATCGCCGTGAACTCAGCCCGGTGCCGGACACGCGAGTCTGCGGGAAGCACGAGCCGATCGAGGCGCTCAGGCCGTGAGCCGAGCGCGACCCTTGCTACGTCGGTTGCGGACCACCGAACGCCCTGCCCGGGTACGCATCCGGACGCGGAAACCGTGCGTCTTGGCGCGCTTCCGGTTGTTGGGCTGGAACGTGCGCTTCACGGTGGGTCTCCAGAGAGTCGAGCTGACGTCAGGCCGACACCGTCCAGGGACGTGCCGCGGACAGCGGACGAGCGGGTCGGGTGTGACCGGCGGGCGAGCACCAACACTACGGCAGCGCCGCGGCCACGAGCAAACCTGGCGTGCGCACCGGCTCGTCGGGCCAACTCGGAATCGTCTCGCGGTCGTTCGCCCGAAACAGCTCCGACACGCCGCCGTTACCTGTGGTTTCAGTTTTCCCTCCGGATCTCCCTTGCGGCGGCCAGTCGGCCAGCACTAGCGTCTCGCCCCACGGCAGAAGAGGCCGATTGACCCAAGCACCACCTGATCACGACCTACCACCAGGACGAAGAGGACGACACTGTCCCCGGGCCGGCCGGAGCTGCCGTTCCCGGGTCACGATGCGGTCACAGCCTGTCCCCATCCTGTGGACGGGGCTGTGGACCGTGGGTCGTGGGCTACCGCCCGAGGACGCTGATCACGTGCGCTGCGTGGCGGGGCCTCCTGTCGGGTACCGGGCGGTCGGCTGAGCGGGGAGTGTGGGTAAGCCTGTGGATACTGTGGACAGCGTCGACCTCGGGGCCGCGTGGGCGAGTGCCATCCGAACGATCGGCGACCGTCACGGTCCTCACCTCAACGCCATCCTCGGGCAGGCACGCGCCATCACGGTCGTCGGTGACGCCGCCGTGGTCACGGTCCCGACGCACTACGCGCGGACGCAGCTGGAGGGCCGGGTCCTCCCCGAGGTCTGCGAGGAGCTCACCGCCGCCTTCGGTCGGCAGATGGGGGTCCACCTCCAGGTCATGGCCGAGGAGAGCGGGTCGCGGCCTGAGGTCGCGCAGACCGACGTGCAGACGGACCTCCAGACCGATGTCCAGTCGGAGCCGACCCACCCCACCGGAGCCGACGGTCATCCCCTGAACGGCCACGCACGAGTCAGCGCCCCGACGACGCCGACGACCCCGACGACGGAGGCCGTCCGCCTCAACGACCGCTACACCTTCGCGCGATGGGTGATCGGCGCCGGCAACAGGTTCGCGCACGCGGCCGCGGTCGCCGTGGCAGAGGCTCCCGGCAAGGCGTACAACCCGCTGCTCATCTACGGCGAGTCGGGGCTCGGCAAGACCCATCTCCTGCATGCCATCGGCCACTACACGACGGAGATGTACACCGGCACCCGGGTCCGCTACGTCTCCAGCGAGGAGTTCACCAACGACTTCATCAACTCGATCCGTGACGACCGGGCCCCGACGTTCCACCGGCGCTACCGCGACGTCGACGTGCTCCTCATCGACGACATCCAGTTCCTGGAGGGCAAGACCCAGACCCAGGAAGAGTTCTTCCACACCTTCAACGTCCTGCACAACGCCAGCAAGCAGATCGTCATCACCTCCGACCGCCACCCCAAGCACCTGTCGGCGCTGGAGGAACGCCTACGCAACCGATTCACGTGGGGGCTGCTGACCGACGTCCAGCCTCCGGACCTCGAGACCCGGATCGCCATCCTGTCCAAGAAGGCCAAGGCCGAGAACATGGCCATCCCTGGAGACGTGCTCGCCTTCATCGCCTCGAGGATCGACTCGAACATCCGGGAGCTGGAAGGGGCCCTGGTCCGCGTGGCTGCCTTCGCCAGCCTCAACCGGCAACCGGTCGACGGACACCTGGCCGAGGTCGTGCTCAAGGACCTCGTGGCCTCCGACGAACGGCCGGACGTCACCGCGGCGACGATCATGGCCCAGACGGCGAGCTACTTCGGGATCACCCTGGAGGAGATCACCGGCCCGAACCGCAGCCGCTCCCTGGTGCTGGCCCGCCAGATCGCCATGTACCTGTGCCGTGAGCTCACCGACCTGTCGCTGCCCGCCATCGGGCGGGAGTTCGGCAACCGGGACCACACCACAGTCATGCATGCCGACCGCAAGATCCGCGAGCAGATGGGCGAACGGCGCAGCGTCTACAACCAGGTCACCGAGCTGACGAACCGCATCAAGCAGCAGTCCCGCCCGCAGTGACCACCGCTCCGCCCACTCCTTCGCCGTTCCGAGCGCGCCGTGCATACCCTGCGGACAGCCTGTGGACAACCTTGGGACACGCCAGGACGGTCTCCACATGCCGGGCAGCCCTCCCCAGCCGACCGCAGCTGATCCACGCCTGCTCCACCGGCCGTGTGGATCACGACACGCGCCACGACCTGCGGCGAGGCGTGTTGTCCACACCGTCCACACCAGTGATGATGACGACGAACACTTCTTCAGCACGGGATCACCAAGAGCCATGGCGCCCCGGCCCGCTGTGGACGGCCACTTGGTGCACCACTGATGTAGTCGGCGGCGAAGGCCGCTGTGGAAGGATGCCGACGTGAAGTTCGCGCTCTCCAAGGACGTGCTCGCCGATGGCGTGGCCTGGGCTGCGCGCACGGTGCCGAGCCGTCCGGCCACGCCGGTCATGGCCGGTCTGCGGTTGCACGCCGAGGATGGCACTGTGACCGTCGCCGCCTATGACCAAGAGGTCTTCGGCTCTGTCACCTTGGCCGCAGAGGTGCCGGCTGCCGGCTCGACGGTGGTGTCGGGCAAGCTGCTCGCCGAGATCAGCAAGGCCCTGCCCGACCGCCCCGTCACCCTGGTGGCCGAGTCCGGACGCGTGCTGCTGACGTGCGGCACCTCGAAGTTCAGCCTGCCGGCCATGCCGTTGGAGGACTTCCCACCCTTGCCCGAGCAGCCTGACGTGGTGGGCGAGGTCGACGGTGAGGCCTTGGCCGAGGCGGTCGCGCAGGTCGCCGTCGCTGCTCTGCGCGACGACATGCTGCCGGTGCTCACCGGGATCCGCCTGGAGATGGAGGGTGACCGACTCACGCTGGCCGCGACCGACCGCTATCGCCTGGCTGTCCGAGAGCTGAGCTGGGCCCCCCGCAACCCGGGGGTCTCCTCCGTCGCCCTGGTGCCGGCCCGGACGCTGGTCGACGCCACCAGGTCCCTGGGGACGGGGCCGGTCGAGCTGGGTCTGGGCGAGGCCGGACTGCTCGGGATCGCCTCGGCCGACCGTCGCGCGACCACGCGCCTGCTGGACGGTGAGTTCCCGAAGTACCGGACACTCTTTCCTGACGCCCCGATGACCACCGTTCGCCTCGATGCGGCCGCGCTGGCCTCCTCGGTGCGCCGGGTCTCCCTGGTGGCGGAGCGCAACACCCCGGTGCGACTCACGTTCAACGAGGGCGAGGTCCTGCTCCAGGCCGGTCGCGGCGAGGACGCCGAGGCCGAGGAGACCATGCCTGCCGATGTCGTCGGGGTGGGGCTGGGCATCGGGTTCAACCCCGGCTACCTGCTCGACGGGCTCGGGGCGATCGACTCGTCGGTGGCGGTCATGGCCTTCACCGAGCCGGGGAAGCCCGCGGTGCTCCAGGGAGCTGCCGACGACACCTCCCCTCCCGCTGCGGACTACCGCTACCTCCTCATGCCGGTCCGTCTCAGCGGCTGACCCGCTCGCTGCCCGGGCCGCGTTGTATGCACCTCGCCGTCCTCACTGTCGACGACTTCCGCAGCTACGAGCGGGCAGAGCTCCGGCTGGTGCCCGGGGTGAGCACGCTGCTCGGGCGCAACGGGCAGGGCAAGACCAACCTGCTCGAGGCGATCGGGTACCTGTCCACGCTCTCCAGCCACCGGGTGGCCACCGACGCACCGCTGGTGCGCCGGGGCGCCGCCCGCGCCGTGGTGGCCGGGCAAGTTGTCCGAGCTGGGCGGACGGCGACGCTGGACGTCGAGATCGTCCCCGGCAGGGTGAACAAGGCCCGGGTCAATCGCTCGCCGGTGCCGCGGCCGAGCGAGATCCTCGGGATGCTGCGCACGGTGCTGTTCGCGCCCGAGGACCTCGCGCTGGTCAAGGGTGACCCAAGCGATCGACGTCGCTTCGTCGACGACCTGCTGAGCAGCCGTGCCCCACGGTTCGCCGGGGTGCGGGCTGACTACGAACGGGTGCTTCGTCAGCGCACCGCCCTGCTTCGTTCCGCGGCGGCGGTGCGCCGTTCCGGCGGGGGTCGGACCCCGCCGGAAGGGATGCTGGCCACCCTCGCCGTCTGGGACGAGCAGCTCGCCGCCACCGGTGCCGAGCTGATGGCCGGTCGCGTCGGGCTGCTGAGTGACCTCGAGGACGGCGTGCGTGACATCTACGCCGAGCTGGCCGCGGTCTCGACGTCCGCCGACGGTGCCTCCTGGTGGTTCCGGTCCTCGGTTCGCTCCGCTCTGCGGGCCGAGGCCGAGCACGCCAGCGGTGGCTGGCCTGTGGATGCGCTGCCGGCCACCGCCGAGGCCTGGCGCGAGGAGATACTCGAGGCGTTGGCCCAGGTGCGCGGCGACGAGCTGGACCGTGGGGTCTGCCTGGTGGGCCCGCACCGCGACGACCTGGTGCTGGGCATCTGCGACTTGCCGGCCAAGGGCTACGCGAGTCAGGGTGAGTGCTGGTCGCTCGCCTTGGCGATGCGGCTGGCCTCCTACGACCTGCTCGAGGAGGACCAGCGCTTGGGCAGCCAGGACGGATCACCGGTCCTGCTCCTCGACGACGTCTTCGCCGAGCTCGACGACCGTCGTCGGGACCACCTCGTGGCCCGGGTGCGCGACGCCGAGCAGGTCCTCGTGACGGCAGCCGTTGCCGACGACGTCCCGCCCGAGCTGCAGGGGAACCGGTACGAGGTCGAGGACGGGATGGTACGGCCTGCTTCCTCGAGGGTGCCGCGATGAGGCCCGAGGAACCCCAGGGCGGCGCTCACGACGGCACCGAGCTGGGTCGCAAGTTCCTGGCGCGGGCGCGAGCGGGGGCCAGCCGCCCGGCCGGCACCCCGGGAGCTCGCCGTCGCCGCGTCTCGGGGTCCGCCACGTCCGGTGGCGCTGCTCGAGGATGGATGAGCCGTGCGGCAGGCAGCGCGGCCTGGAGTGGTGCTCGCGCCGATCCGCGCGACCCCCAACCCCTGGGCCGGGTACTAGCGCAGCTGAGCGCGGAGCGCGGGTGGTCGAGCGAGATGCGTGAGCGAGTCGTCCTGGCCGGCTGGGCGGGCCTCGTCGGCCCTGTCCTGGCTGAGCACAGCCGGGCTGAGGCGATCACCGACGGGGTGCTCCAGGTGCGTTGCGACACCACCACGTGGGCGACCCAGCTACGCCTGCTCGCCGGGCAGGTGATGGCCCGACTCCAGGAGTCCCACCCGGGGGTCGTCGTCGCTCTGGAGATCACCGGGCCGCGCCCGGTGTCCTGGTCGAAGGGGCCTCGCCGGGTGCGTGGTCGAGGGCCCCGAGACACCTACGGGTGAGCCGCACCCGAGCGGCGCGCGAGGCCACTCCCCCCGGCCGGGCCCTCCAGATCGCCTGACCTGCTCAGGGGCCGTGAACAGGTAGGATGAGCAGCACGTCCCCAGGTCGCCGGAACCCATCTGCCCCCGGCGGCGTGCCCCCTGCCCCGCGAAGGAGTCCTGCTGCCGTGACGCAGGTTGCACCCGAGTACGACGCCTCGGCGATCACCGTCCTGGAGGGCCTCGAGGCGGTCCGCAAGCGGCCTGGCATGTACATCGGGTCCACCGGGGAACGAGGCCTGCACCATCTGGTCTACGAGGTGGTGGACAACGCTGTCGACGAGGCGCTCGCGGGGCACTGCGACCGGGTCGAGGTGGTCCTGCAGGACGACGGTGGCGTCCGGGTGTGGGACAACGGCCGAGGTATCCCGGTCGACGAGCACCCGGTCGAGCGCCGCCCAGCCGTCGAGGTCGTGCTCACCGTGCTGCACGCCGGTGGCAAGTTCGGGGGGGCCGGCTACAAGGTGTCCGGCGGCCTGCACGGAGTCGGCGTCTCGGTGGTGAACGCCCTGTCCGAGCGGCTGGTCGTCGAGGTCCGCCGAGACGGCCGCACCCACCGCCAGGCCTACGTCCGAGGCGTCCCCGAAGCCCCGTTGCGTGACCTCGGCGAGTCCGCCGAGACCGGCACCACGATCACCTACTGGGCCGACCCCGAGGTCTTCGACGCCACGCACTACTCCTTCGACACCTTGGCGACGCGGTTCCGGGAGATGGCGTTCCTGAACAAGGGCCTCACCATCGCGTTGCGGGACGAACGCTCGGTCGTTGAGCCGGAGGCACCCGAGGAGCTCGACGCCCCGCTGGACCTGCCGGAGGCCGAGGCCCGGCCCGCCAGCGCCGAGCGATCGGTCGAGTACCGCTACGAGGACGGACTCGTCGACTACGTCCAGCACCTCATGGGCAGCAAGCAGGCGCTGCACGCCGACATCATCTCCTTCGAGACGGAGAAGGCGGGCGGTGGGATGTCGCTGGAGGTGGCGATGCAGTGGAACGCCGGCTTCGCCGGTTCGGTGCACACCTTCGCCAACACCATCAACACCCACGAGGGGGGTGCCCACGAGGAGGGCTTCCGAGCGGCGCTGACCTCACTGGTGAACCGGTTCGGGGAGGACGCCGGCCTGATCAAGAAGCCGGCGGACCGTCTCGGCGGTGACGACGTCCGGGAGGGCCTGGTGGCGATCCTCAGCCTCAAGCTCACCGAGCCCCAGTTCGAGGGCCAGACGAAGACGAAGCTCGGCAACACCGAGGCGAAGTCCTTCGTGCAGACGGCGATGCACGACCAGCTCACCGCCTGGTTCGAGCAGCACCCGAACGAGGGCAAGGTCATCGTCCGCAAGGCGCAGTCGGCGATGGCGGCCAGGATGGCCGCCCGCAAGGCCCGAGACCTCGCTCGCAGCCGGAAGGGCCTGCTCGGCGGGGCCGGGCTGCCGGGCAAGCTCGTCGACTGCTCCTCCCGCGAGCCGGAGGAGTCCGAGCTGTTCATCGTCGAGGGCGACAGCGCCGGCGGCTCGGCGCGCCGGGCCCGGGACCCCCGGACGCAGGCGATCCTGCCCATCCGCGGCAAGATCCTCAACGTCGAGAAGGCCCGCATCGACCGGGTCCTGCAGAACACCGAGGTCCAGGCCCTCATCTCGGCTCTGGGCACCGGCGTCCAGGACGACTTCGACCTCGACAAGCTGCGGTACCACAAGCTCGTGCTCATGGCCGACGCCGACGTGGACGGCCAGCACATCCGGACGCTGCTGCTCACGCTGCTCTTCCGCTTCATGCGCCCGCTGATCGAGGAGGGTCGGGTCTTCCTGGGCCAGCCACCCTTGTTCAAGATCAAGTGGATGCGCGAGGAGCCGGAGTACGCCTTCTCCGACCGGGAGCGCGACGCGCTGCTGGCCGCCGGGCGCGACGCCGGCAAGCGGCTCCCCAAGGAGGAGGCCGTGCAGCGATACAAGGGTCTGGGGGAGATGAACTGGGAGGAGCTGCGCGACACCACGATGGACGCGGAGCGCCGGGTCCTGCTGCGAGTGGAGCTCGACGACGCCGCACAGGCCGACGAGGTCTTCTCCACCCTCATGGGGGAGGACGTGGCCAGTCGCCGCGCCTTCATCCAGCACAACGCCAAGGACGTCCGGTTCCTCGACATCTGAGGAACCGCGTGCCTGACCCAACCGAGCAGACGAGGAAGCCTTCGTGAGTCTGGACGCACCCGAGCCCGTCATCTCGCCGGTCGACCTGCAGGTCGAGATGCAGCGGTCCTACTTGGACTACGCGATGAGCGTCATCGTCTCGCGCGCGCTGCCCGACGTCCGCGACGGCCTGAAGCCCGTGCACCGGCGCGTGCTCTACGCCATGTACGACGGTGGCTACCGGCCCGACCGCAACTTCTCCAAGTCTGCGCGCGTCGTCGGTGACGTCATGGGGAGCTACCACCCGCACGGCGACTCGGCGATCTACGACACCCTCGTGCGGCTCACCCAGGCGTGGGTGCTGCGCTACCCCCTGGTCCAGGGCCAGGGCAACTTCGGCTCACCCGGCAACGACGGGGCGGCGGCCGCGCGGTACACCGAGTGCCGGATGGCTCCGATGGCGATGGAGATCGTCCGGGACATCGACGAGGAGACCGTCGACTTCCAGCCGAACTACGACGGGCGCACGGCCGAACCGACCGTGCTGCCGAGCCGGTTCCCGAACCTCCTCGTCAACGGCAGTGCCGGCATCGCCGTCGGGATGGCGACGAACATCCCACCGCACAACCTGCGCGAGGTGGCCGACGGCATCGCCTGGGCATTGGCCAACCCGCAGGCCAGCCGGGCCGAGCTGCTCGACGCCCTGGTCGAGCGAGTCCCCGGACCCGACTTCCCGACCGGTGCGCTCGTGGTCGGCCGCGGCGGGATCGAGCAGGCCTACCGCACCGGTCGCGGACTCATCACCATGCGCGCGGTGGTGTCGGTCGAGGAGGACACCAAGGGTCGGACGCTGCTGGCGATCACCGAGCTGCCCTACCAGGTCAACCCGGACAACCTCCTCGGCAAGATCGTCGAGCTGCACAACGGCGGCAAGGTGGCCGGGATCGCCGACGTGATCGACCAGTCCGCCGGCGACACCATGCGTCTGGAGATCGTGCTCAGGCGGGACGCCATCCCACAGGTGGTGCTCAACCAGCTCTACAAGCACACCCAGCTCCAGGAGACCTTCGGGGCCAACATGGTCGCCCTGGTCGACGGGGTGCCGCGCACACTGCCGCTCGACGCCTTCGTGCGGCACTGGATCACCCACCAGCTCGAGGTCATCCGCCGCCGCACCGAGTACCGCCTGCGCAAGCGCCAGGAGCGGCTGCACATCCTGCTCGCCCTCCTCAAGGCGATCGACGTCATCGACGAGGTGATCGCTCTCATCCGCTCCAGCGCCTCGGCAGCGGCAGCCTCGGCCGCGCTTCAGGAGTTCCTCCTCATCGACGAGCTGCAGGCCCGAGCCATCCTCGACCTGCAGCTGCGAAAGCTGGCGGCCCTGGAGCGACAGGAGCTGCAGGACGAGCACGATGCTCTCGTCGCGCAGATCGCCGACCTGGAGGACATCCTTGCCAGGGACGAGCGCAAGCGGCAGATCGCGGCCGATGAGCTTGCTGAGATCGTGGTGAAGTACGGGGACGATCGGCGGACGCGGCTGGTGCCGGCCGAGGGCGACCTCGGGGCAGAGGACTTCATCCCCGAGGAAGAGGTGGTCGTCACCATCACTCGCGGTGGCTACGCCAAGCGGACCAGGCGTGACCTCTACCGCCAGCAACGACGCGGGGGTCGCGGTGTGCGGGGAGCGAGCCTGCGCGGCGACGACCTGGTCGAGCACTTCTTCCTCACCTCGACGCACGACTGGCTGCTCTTCTTCACCGATCAGGGCCGGGTCTACCGGACGAAGGCCTACCAGCTCCCGGACGCTGCGCGCGACGCCAAAGGCATGCACGTGGCGAACCTGCTGTCCTTCCAGCCGGCGGAGCGGATCGCGGCCATGCTGACGTTGCGCACCTACGACGTGGCCCCCTACCTGGTGCTGACCACCCGGCGCGGGTACGTGAAGAAGACAAGGCTGTCGGAGTTCGACTCGCCGCTGAGCCGTGGCATCAAGGCCATCGCGTTCCGGGAACCCGACGACGAGCTGGTGGCAGCCGACCTCCTCACCGCCGAGGACGAGATCCTGCTGGTGTCCAGGCGAGCCCAGGCGATTCGCTTCGTGGCCGACGACGAGCAGCTACGACCCCTGGGTCGGGTCACCGGCGGCGTCATCGGGATGCGGTTCCGGGGTGATGACGCCTTGCTGGCCACAACGGTGATCCGTCGCGACACCAAGGGGGAGGCGCAGGACCTCTTCACCGTGACCGACGCTGGGTTCGCCAAGCGCACCCCGGTAGCCGAGTACCGCCGCCAGTACCGTGGCGGTGTCGGCATCAAGGCAGCGCGGCTGTCCGACGAGCGTGGGTCGCTCGTGGGTGCCGTGGTCGTCGGCGAGGACGACCACGTGCTGGCGATCCGGCGGTCCGGGGCGGTGACGCGCAGCGCTGCTGCCGAGGTCCGGCCCACCGGACGTGACACCATGGGGGTCAAGTTCGTGACGTCGACCGAGGAGGACCCGATCGTCGCGATTGCCCGAAGCGCCGAGGACGACGCCCCCAGCGAAGCCGCCGGCGACGAGGATGGAGGGGAGCGGGAGTGACGTCGAGCGAGCACACCTCGACCGAGGCAGGCGCTGGGACGGATCCGCTGGACGAGGCGGCCACCGAGCTGCACAGCGTCGCCCCGCCGCCGTCGGCCCCCCGAGCCTCGGACGCCCCAGCAGCCCCAGCAGCACCGGCAGCACCAGAAGCACCAGAGGGTCCGGACGACGTGGCGCCTCAGGACGGCGTGGACGAGCCACCTCCGAGCGGGCCAGCCTCAGCCCTCGCAGCGGCGTCGGTTGCCTCCGGGACCATGACCTCCGGCCCGGCCGGACCGACGAGCCCCTCCACCGCCTCCACCGACTCCAAGCCCTTCGTCCAGCGGCCCGCCTCGGCCGCGGCGTCCGACGAAGAGCTCCCGAAGATGCCGGCCCGCCCGGTCTCGGCTGCTGGCCGCCGCATCGGCAAGGTCCGCAAGGCGAGGCTGCGGCTGCTTCGCGTCGAGCCGTGGTCGGTGATGAAGACCGCCTTCGTGCTGTCGATCGCGTTCGGGATCACGCTGGTCGTCGCGGTGGCCGCCCTGTGGTCCGTGGTGGACGCCGCCGGTGTCCTGGACACGGTCGGTGGCGTGCTGCAGGACCTCACCTCCAACAACCAGTCCGCCGGCATCGTCATCACCGACTACGTCGGCTTCGACCGAGTGGTCGGGGCGGCCACCATCGTGGCGGTCGTCGACGTCGTGCTGCTCACGGCCTTGGCCACCCTCTTCGCCTTCCTCTACAACCTCTCGGCGTCGCTGCTGGGCGGGTTCGAGATCACCCTCGCCGAGGACGACTGACCCCACTGCTGTGGGGTACCCTGAGCGACCGGTCACGGGCCTATAGCTCAGACGGTTAGAGCGCTTCCCTGATAAGGAAGAGGTCACTGGTTCAAGTCCAGTTAGGCCCACTTCGGTGGCCCCGGCGAGAGGCGAGTGCATGAAGAGGATCCTGGTCGTCGTGGCGCTGGCGCTCGCAGGCCTCGCCGTCTACCGGCGCCTCGCCGCATCCCAGGCCGAGAACGAGCTGTGGGCCGAGGCATCCCAGCCGGCCGGGCGCGACCTGCGCTAGCCCGCCCAGGGGACGTAGCTCAACTGGCAGAGCACCGCCTTTGCAAGGCGGGGGTTAGGGGTTCGAGTCCCCTCGTCTCCACCGAGTTCCTCAGTGCGCCCGACGGCGCTCGTTGTCCCGCGAGCGTTCCTGCGCAACGCTGGCGACGGCCGCCGCTGCTGCGGGGTGCCCAGCCACGAAGGTCGTGAAGTCCGGGCGAGTCACCACGAAGGTTCGCAGCTCGCCGGCCGCGGTCGCCGTGGCCGTTCGTGGGACGTTGCGCAGCAGGGCGATCTCGCCGAAGCCGCTCCCGGGTCCAAGCTCGGCTACCACTTCGCCGTCGCGGGTGATCCTGGCGTGCCCGGCGACGATCACGTGGAACTCGTCGCCGGCCTCCCCCTGCACGAGCACGTCGACGCCGTCGGCGAAGCTCCGTTCGGACCCGACCGCGGCGAGGTGGTCGACCGCTGCCACCGACAGTGCCTCGAGCTCCCGGCAGCTGCGCAAGGTCGCCACGTGCTCCCCCGGGACCAGCCCAGCGTCGAGCCGCCGCGCCCACGGGACGCAGCCGACGGCCACCAGGGCGATGACCGCCCCGGTGACCAGCAGCGGCGCCGAGACGCCAAGGGCGGGGACGGCCACGCCGGCCGCCAGGGACCCGGCCGTGACACTGAGGACGATGATGACTTCCAGGGCCGCGAAGGCTCGTCCGAGCATGCCGGGGGGGATCAGCCTGGCGACCAAGGTGAAGGCCCCCACATCCAGGACCGCGTTGCCGATCCCGATGACGACGAAGCCGAGGTAGCCCATCGTCGGCACCGTCAGCGCCCCGATGGCCACCATCGGCAGCCCCCACAGGGCGACGCCTGTCGGGACGGCCCTGCTCAGGCGTGTCGAGGTGACCAGGGCGGCTGCGGTCACGCTGCCGGCCAGGCCCCCGATCCCGAGCATGGCGCTCAGCCAGCCAACCCCGGGGTCGCCGTGGTCGAAGACGTCGACTGCCAGCACCACGACGCAGACGAGCAGGACGCCGCGAGCAAAGGTCTGGCCGGCGACCAGGGCGACCAGGGGACGTTGCCTCACCAACGCCGCCATGCCGCTCCCGAGCTCGCCCACGGCGGAGCGCAGCGTCAGGACGCTTCCGGGCCGGTTCGACGCCGCGACGTCGCGGATGCGCCCGACGGCAAGGGCCGCAAGACCGACCAGGCCCGCGGCAAGGAAGAGCGTGAGCGAGGGAGGGCCGAGCAGGAGGAGGGCGCCTGCCATCAGTGGTCCGACCAGCATTCCCGCACTCTCGGCGAACGAGGAGGCGGCGTTCGCGCCCGTGAGCTGTGAAGGGCTGGTGGCCAGGTGCGGGAGTAGTGCACTGCTCATCGGGCGATGGGTGGAGAACAGCAGGGATGCCAGGCCGCCGGCGAGCAGCCCGGCCAGCGACGCGCCTGCGGTGAGCAGCGCGGCGGCAAGGAACAGCAGCGCCGAGCGCCCCCCGAGGACGGCAAGCAGCCAGCGTTCTCGGCGACCCCGGTCGGACCATCCGATGACGACGGGTGCGACCACCAGCGCCGGCAGTGATCGCACGACGGCGAAGCCGGCGACCAGGGCCGGGCCGCCGATGTCGTTGGCGACGACGAGGAGCACGACGAGTGCCGCCGTCTCGGCGACGACCGACAGGCCCCAGGCCGACACCGCCGAACGCAGGCTGTGGACCCCGAGCACGTCGCGCAACGTCACGTCGTGGGCTCGTTCCTACCCGGGCCCCTCGCCATCAGGGGAGTCTGCCGGGTCGCTGCGTCGGCGGGACGGTGAATGGTCAGGTGGCGGCGGTGCGACGATGGCGCCGGACTCGGCGTCGCCGTATACCTGCAGCCCGGCGCGCCGGTGCCAGCGCCAGGCGAGGTGCGCACAGAGCACGGCATCGACCTCGTCCTCGGCACGCTTGAGGTCAGCTGGTCGGCGGGCGGTACGGACCCGATCGCGTAGCGTCGCCCAGCCGGCGTGGGGATGGAGCGCCAGCGTGGAGGCCCCTTCCAGGTGGGCGCACAAGGTCAGCAGGGCGGCCCGGCGGTCCTCGACGGGGCCTCGCTTGTACTTCAGTGTCCGGCCCAGCTTGAAGAGGCCGATCGTGGCCGGATGTGGGTACACCTCGACACAGACCGCCCGTGCTGGGGTCCCCCGGAAGTCTGGGTCCACCGACCAGCCGTGCCGCCGGGCCAGCGCCTGCGCCCTCGGCGGGTCGAAGAGGGGCCGGCCACGGTTGCTCGGGTAGGCGCCGGCGTCGAAGCGGCCGAACACGGCGGTGATCTGCCGCTCGCACAGCCGCATCCCGGTCGGGTTGGGCACCAGGAGCGGGGCGTCGACGGCCACCGTGATCGGTCTCGGCGCATGCTGGGCGAGCCATCCGTCCAGCTCCTCGTCGGGACCCACGCACCCTGAGGTGAGGAGTGCGCCGGCCAGGTCCACGACGGCGACGCCCGAGCGATGGCGCGGGCTCCAGGCCAGGTCGACCCCCACGTGGACCGGTGAGGTGCCAGGAGGTGGTGGAACATGATGCGTCATGGTGCGCGAGGGGGGAGTTGAACCCCCACGTCCTTGCGGACACACGGACCTGAACCGTGCGCGTCTGCCTATTCCGCCACTCGCGCGCTGCTGACAGCGGTGCCGAGGCTAGCACGCGAGGCATGGCTACGATCAGTGCGCATGGGCAGGCTGGAGCGCATCGAGCAGCGCTTGGAGTCCGCCGTGAACGGCACGTTCTCCCGGTTGTTCCGCTCCGACGTCCAGCCGGTCGAGCTCTTCGCTGCCCTTCAGCGCGAGGTCGATCGCTCTGCGCAGACGATCTCGCGGTCCAGCGCCTTGGCCCCGAACCAGTTCGTGATCCGCCTGTCCGCGAAGGACTACGACCGGCTCGCTGCCTACGAGGACACCTTGGTGTCGGAGATGACCACCCTCCTGCTCGAGCATTCCCAGATGCAGCGGTACGCCTTCCCCGGGGACATCCGCATCCGGCTGGCCCGAGACGACGCGTTGCGCAGCGGGCAGTTCCAGGTCGACAGCGCGGCCCGTGCCGGCGTCAGCAGCCCGGGGGTGCAGCGACCCCGACCACCCGACCACGGCACCCCCGCCTACCTCAGCGTGGACGGGACCGTGGTGCCGGTCACGCCCCCCGGCTTGCTGGTCGGCCGAACCTCCGAGTGCGACCTGCGCCTGGACGACCAAGGGGTCTCTCGACGGCACGCCGAGCTCCGCGTGATCGGTCAGGGGCGCGACGCCGACGTCGTGATCGTCGACCTGGGGTCGATGAACGGCACGTTGGTCGACGGCGAGCGGGTCGTGCAGGCCCGCCTCAGCGACGGCAGCCAGGTCACCCTGGGGTCGACCACGATTCGCGTGCACCGCGACGACCCGCGCGGTCCGCACGGGTCTGCGGCTCCGTCGGTGGGGGGGTAGGCGCCGATGTCCGAGCTGACGCTGGCGCTCATCAAGGCCGGATTCCTGATCCTGCTGTGGGTGCTGGCCTTCTCCATCGTGGCGGCGATCCGGGCCGACCTCTTCGGGGTGCGACCCAAGACCCGTGGTGCGGCCGCCACGGCGGGCGCCGGCGCAGCGGCCAAGTCCGGCAAGCTCGCGAAGCCGAAGAAGCCGGCCAAGGGGGCTCCTCGCACCATCCGGGTGAGCGAGGGTGCCGATCGGGGCAAGCAGGCCAACGTCGCCGACCAGCTCACCATCGGCCGCGGTCCGGGCAACGGCATCCCGCTGGTGGACGAGTACGTCTCCACCCGGCATGCCCGACTGCTGCTGCACGAGGGCCGCTGGTACGTGGAGGACTTGGGCTCCACGAATGGCACCTACGTCGGCGGGGCTCGCATCACCACCCCCACCCCGGTGTCGGACCGCTCCACCGTCCGCGTGGGCCGGACCGTCCTCGAGCTCCGGAAGTAGGAGCCCGGCGATGACCGTGCGTATCCGCTCCGTCGCGAAGTCCGACGTCGGTCTCGTCCGTGAGGCCAACGAGGACTCCGGCTATGCCGGCCCTCGCCTCCTGGTCGTCGCCGACGGCATGGGTGGGCACGCCGCCGGAGAGGTGGCCAGTGCCGTCGCCGTGGAGCAGCTGGCAGCGTTGGACGGGCCGCTGACGCAGGAGGCATCGTCGGATTCCTCCGGTCCCGGGCTGCTGCTGAGGGAGGCGATCGAGAAGGCCAACCGCCGCCTGCGGGAGCTGGTCGCCGATGATCCTGGTCGCTCCGGGATGGGGACGACGGTGACGGCCATGCTGCTGGAGAACGAGCGAGCCACCCTCGCCCACATCGGTGACTCCCGCGCGTACCTGTGGCGTGAGGACTCCCTCCAACGGCTCACCCACGATCACACCTACGTGCAGGCCCTCATCGACGACGGTCGGATCACCGAGGAGGAGGCCACCCGGCACCCGGCACGGTCGCTGCTGCTGCGGGCCCTCGGGGGTGACGAGCCCAACCCCGACATCCTCCAGGTCACGCTGCAGGCCGAGGATCGGGTGCTGCTGTGCAGCGACGGCCTGTGCGGTGTGGTGCCCGACGAGGTCCTGAGCGAAGTCCTCGCCCAGCACCTGGACCTGGAGACCACCGCAGCTCAGCTCGTCGAGCTCGCGCTGGGCGGTGGCGGGCCGGACAACATCACCTGCGTGGTCGCCGACGTCCTCGCTGCCCCGGACCCGACCCCAGGCACCGCCCCGGTGGCCCTTGACCAGTCCGACGACACCACCGAGGCGCACCTCGTGGGCGCTGCGGCCGGAGGAGCGGCCCACCCAGATGCCGCCGTCGGCGCCGGGGAGTCCGCGGAGGACGAGGACGCCAAGGGTGCCGACGAGCGCGAGCGGTACCGACTGCGCCAGCCCCGGCGATTTCCCTGGATGCTGCCGACGCTGGCCGGGATCGCCCTCGTCCTTCTGCTGGTGCTCGGGGTCCGGCAGGCCCAGTCCTGGGTGGCTGAGCAGATCTACGTCGGCGTCGAGGAGCCCAGCGTCGCGGTGCGGGCCGGGGTCCCCGGGCTGCCGGGCAGCCAGGCCAGTCGCGTCGTCGAGGACCTGCCCACCGGGGCGCTGCCGGACTTCCTGGCCGAGCAGGTCAACGACGGCATCCGGGCTGATGACCTCACGGATGCCGAGATCATCGTGGATCGGCTTCGCGTGGCCGCCTGCGACGAGCACCCGCCGGCGGATCCCTACCCTGGCCTGACCTGCCCAGAGCCTCCCGAGCCGGAGCCCGATCCGCGCGAGAAGCCCGACAAGGGTCAACAGACGGCCAAGGACGACGGGGCCGGCGCGTGAGCCAGGACCCCCGGCACCCTCCGGTCCAACGGACCGGGCGTGGGGCCGAGCTGGGGCTGACGTTGCTCGCCCTGGGCATGTCCGTCGCGGCGATCGTGAACGTCCACCTCGGCGCCAGCGGGGGGCTGCCGGCAGACCTGCTCGGGCCGATCCTGGTCTTCGTGCTGGCTGCGCTGGGCGCGCACGTGGTCATCCGTTCCCGTGCGGCCTACGCCGACCCGGTCATGCTGCCGGCTGCGGTGGCACTCAACGGCCTGGGGATCGCGATGATCGCCAGGCTCGACCTGGCCGCCGTCGAACGTGCCGTCGCCAACGGGACCCGGGTGCCGACCGGCCAGGCGACGGGGCAGCTCCTGTGGACGGCGCTCGGCCTCCTGCTCTTCGCCGGGGTCGTGTGGTTCGTGCACGACCACCGGATGCTGGCGCGCTTCACCTACCTGACCTTCCTCGTCGGGGTCGTCCTGCTGCTGCTCCCGCTCGTGCCCGGGCTCGGGATCGAGATCAATGGGGCCAGGATCTGGATCAGCGTGCTCGGTCAGTCCTTCCAGCCGGGCGAGGCGGCCAAGATCGCGCTGGTGATCGCGTTCGCGTCCTACCTGGTCGTGCACCGGGATGCGCTGGCGCTGGCCGGGCGCCGAGTGCTCGGGATCGACCTTCCGCGCGGCCGCGACCTGGGCCCGATCGTGAGCGTCTGGCTGCTCGCGTTGGCGATCCTCGTCTTCGAGCGTGACCTGGGCGCGGCGGTCATGCTCTTCGGGGCCTTCGTGGTGCTGCTGTTCGTCGCGACCGAGCGCACCGGCTGGCTGTTCGTCGGCGCCTTCCTCGCAGCCCTCGGCGGGTTCGCCGCCTACGCGATGTTCGGCCATGTCCGGGTGCGTGTCCAGGCGTGGCTGGACCCCTTCGCGGACCCCGACGCGAACTACCAGATCATCCAGAGCCTCTACGGCCTGGCCTACGGGGGCATCCTCGGTACGGGTCTGGGTCAGGGGCGTCCGGACCTGGTGCCGTTCGCGGCCAGCGACTTCATCACCGCGGCGCTGGGTGAAGAGCTCGGCCTCACCGGGTTGATGGCCGTCATCATCCTGTACGGGATCCTGGTGGCGCGTGGGCTGCGGGCCGCCCTCGGTGCCAGGGATGCCTTCGGGACGTTGCTGGCGGCGGGGCTGGCGACGACCGTCGGCCTGCAGGTCTTCGTCATCATCGGCGGCGTCACTCGCCTCATCCCGCTGACCGGTCTCACCACTCCTTTCCTGAGCCTCGGTGGTTCGTCCCTGGTGATGAACTGGATCCTGCTGGCCCTGCTCGTGCGGATCAGCGACGCCGGCCGTCGGCCACCGCCGCCGGTCCCGGGCCCCCTCGCCGACGCCGAGACCCAGGCCGTGAGGCTCCGATGAACGCCGCGATCCGGCGTTGGTCGGTGTTCATGGGCCTGCTGTTCGCCGCCCTGCTGGTCAACCTGACCTTCATCCAGGGCATCCAGGCCGACGAGCTCAACGCCGCGCCGGACAACCGGCGGGTGCTGCTGGACGAGTACGCGCGGCCTCGTGGGCCGATCCTGGTGGGCACCGACCCGGCCGCCCGGTCACGTCCCTCCCGGGGAGAGTTCGAGTATCAGCGCAGCTACCCGACCGAGGAGCTCTATGCCCATGCCACCGGCTACGACTCCTTCGTGTACGGCAGGACCTCGGTCGAGCAGGCCGAGAACGCGATCCTCTCCGGGACCGACAACCAGCTCTTCGTCCGGCGAGTGGTCGACCTGGTGACCGGGCGCGACGAGGAGGGCGGGACCGTTCGGCTGACGCTCGAGGCACCGGCGCAGGAGGCCGCGGCTGCCGGCATGGCGACGTACCGAGGCGCGGTCGTGGCCATCGAGCCATCGACCGGCGCCATCCTGGCGATGGTCTCCCTGCCGTCCTACGACCCGAACCGGCTGGCCAGTCCCAGGGTCGAGGAGCAGCAGGAGGCCTGGCGGGCCTACACCTCCGACCCGGCCGAGCCTCTGCTGAACCGTTCGATCGCCCGAACCCTCCCGCCGGGGTCGGTGTTCAAGATCGTCACGGCAGCCGCAGCGCTGGAGAACGGCTACACCCCCGAGTCGGTGGTGCCTGGCCCGGCGACCTTGCCGCTGCCTGGCAGCACCGCCGAGATCCGCAACCTCGACGGCCAGGCCTGCGGCCCCGACGGCCAGACGACGCTCACCAACGCTCTGCGCATCTCCTGCAACACCGCGTTCGCCAGCATCGGGATCGAGCTCGGCGACGACACGATGCGCGATGTCGCCGAGCGGTTCGGCTTCAACAGCCAACCGCTGCCCGAGCTCAACGGCGCCACCAGCGTGTTCCCCGCCGACCTCGACGAGGCCCAGACGGGGCAGGCGGCGATCGGACAGTTCGACGTGCGGGCGACGGCGCTGCAGGTGGCCATGGTCTCGGCCGCCGTGGCCAACGACGGCGTGCTGATGACGCCGTACCTCGTGGCGGAAACGCTGGCACCGGACCTGGCACCGATCGAGGTCACCGAGCCGAGCGAGCAGTCGGTCGCCGTGTCGAGCGACGTCGCCGCCGACCTCACCGACATGATGGTGACAGTGGTCGCCGACGGCACCGGACGGAACGCGGCCATCCCGGGTGTCGCGGTGGCCGGAAAGACCGGGACGGCGGAGAGCGCGCCCGACCGTCCGCCGTACGCCTGGTTCACCTCCTTCGCACCCGCCGAGGATCCGGAGGTCGCGGTCGCGGTCGTGGTCGAGGACGCCGGTGAGGCCGCCTCGATCTCCGGTGGCGCCCTTGGCGCTCCGGTCGCCCGCGGCGTGATGGAGGCGGTGCTCGCCCAGTGAGCCACGCCGGGCCCCGGTCGACATGTCAGGACCGAACAACGTCCCGTACCGTCGGGGCCGGAGACGAGGAGACACGATGAGCGAGCCAACCAACGAGCCCACGCTGCTCGGGGGTCGCTACGAGCTCGGTGACGTCATCGGCCGCGGCGGCATGGCCGAGGTGCGCCGGGGCATGGACCGCCGGCTGGGTCGTACGGTCGCGATCAAGACGCTCCGGACGGACTTCACCACGGACTCGACCTTCCAGGCCCGCTTCCGGCGGGAGGCGCAGTCCTCGGCCTCACTCAACCACCCGCACATCGTCGCGGTCTACGACACCGGCGAGGACGACATCGCCGGGACGCACACGCCGTACATCGTCATGGAGTACGTGAGCGGCCGGACGCTGCGTGAGGTCCTGCGCTCGGACGAACGGATCACCACCGAGCGATCGCTGGAGATCATCAGCGAGGTCCTCGAGGCCCTCGACTACAGCCACCGCGCCGGCATCGTGCATCGCGACATCAAGCCGGGCAACATCATGGTGACCGACGCCGGCGACGTGAAGGTCATGGACTTCGGTATCGCTCGGACCATGGGCGAGGCCGGGCAGACGATGACGCAGACGTCGATGGTGGTCGGGACCGCGCAGTACCTCTCGCCAGAGCAGGCGCGCGGCGAGACCGCCGATGCCCGAAGCGACCTGTACGCCACCGGGTGCGTCCTGTACGAGCTGCTCACCGACCGGCCGCCGTTCGTCGGTGACTCGCTGGTGTCGGTGGCGATGGCACACGTGAAGGAGCAGCCCGTCCCGCCCTCGGCCTTGAACCCCAACGTCTCGGCCGAGGTCGACTCCATCGTCCTGCAGGCACTGGCCAAGGACCGGACCCAGCGCTACCAGAGTGCGGCCGAGATGCGTGCGGACATCGAGCATGCCCGCGCCGGGCGCCCGGTGGCCGCGCCGGCTGCCGGAGCCATGGCGACCCAGACCGTCCCGGATACGGGCGCCACCCAGCTGGTCCCGGGGCTGACCGATGAGGAGCCGCAGGCGCGCTCACGCTCCGGGAGGTGGGCGCTGGTCGCGCTGGGGGTCCTGGCCGTGCTCGGCCTTGCCGTCCTGGCCGGCTGGGCGCTGTTCCGTGACGACGGCGCCGAGCAGGTGCGGGTGCCATCGGTGATCACGCAGACCGAGCAGGTCGCCACGCAGACCCTGGCCGAGCGAAACCTCGAGGTGGGCGACGTCACCGAGGCGCCCGACCCGGACGCCGAGCCCGGCACCGTGATCGACCAGCAGCCGGACTCAGGGACCTTCGTCGACGAGGGCTCGGCGGTCGATCTCGTGCTCTCCAGCGGACCCGAGCAGGTGACCGTCCCCAAGATCGTCGGCCAGGACATCGCCGACGCCAGGTCGGCGCTCGAGGAGGAGGGACTTCGGGTCGGCTCCCAGGAGCAGGTGGAGAGCGACCGGGCACCAGGGGTGGTGCTGTCCGCCGACCCGCCGCCAGGCTCGCTCGTGGCGCTCGACAGCGCCGTGGACGTGACGATCTCCAGCGGGGAGGTCACCGTGCCGAACGTCCTCGGGATGACGATCGGCGAGGCGGAGGCGACCTTGAAGTCCATGGGCTTCAAGGTCCGCAAGTCCGACGATCCGACCGACGAGTACCCCCCGGGGACGGTGAACTTCCAGTCCCCCGACGGGGGCACCACCGCCCCCCGTGGCTCCACCGTCGGGTTGACGGTGGCAGTCGAGCCACCACCCACGCCCACGCCCACGCCCACCCCGTCCCCGACCAGCTCGCCGGACACCGCGGCTGACGGTGCTGACGCCGCTGACGGTGGCGGTGGTGGCGGTGGTGGCGGTGGTGGCGGTGGTGGCGGTGGTGGCGGCGGCTAGCCGGACGGCACCGGCGCGGGGAAGGGGTTCGAGCCCCGCGTGACCACGGGGCGCAGCCCCTCGGCTCGAGCCGGCGCCTGCGGGTCCCCGCAGCTCGCCAGCCAGGTGGCCAGCATGCGGTGGCCGTGCTCGGTGAGGACCGACTCCGGGTGGAACTGGACGCCCTCGACGGCCAGATGGCGGTGGCGCATGGCCATCACGACGCCGCCGGCAGTCCTGGCCGTCACCGCAAGCTCGGCGGGAACGGTATCGGCCGTCACGGCCAGCGAGTGGTAGCGGGTGGCCACGAACGGACTCGGCAACCCGGCCAGGACCCCTTCGCCGTCGTGGTGGACGAGGCTGGTCTTGCCGTGCAGCAGCTCGGGTGCCCGGTCGACCGTCGCCCCGTAGGCGACGCCGATGGCCTGCAACCCAAGACAGACGCCGAACACGGGCACCCGCCCAGCCAGGTCACCGATCAGCGACACGCACACTCCGGCGTCTTCGGGGGTGCCGGGGCCGGGGCTGAGGAGCACGCCGTCGTGCCCGGCGGCGTCGGCGGGCGAGACCTCGTCGTTGCGCAGCACGGTGCACTCGGCTCCGAGCTGCCCGAGGTACTGCACGAGGTTGAAGACGAAGCTGTCGTAGTTGTCCACGACGAGGATGCGGCTCACGGGTCCAGTGTGCCTGGTACTGGTTCGGCGAACTGCAGGTCGGGGGGGCCGGTGGCGGCCGGGACCAGCAGCTCGTCGGCGGACACCGCCGCGTAGCCCAGCCCGAGGAAGTCGGCCCAGTCGCGGAAGACCTGGACGCCCTCGTCACCGTCCAGGGCGGCCAGCATCGACTCGGGGCTCCCGATCGCGGTGATGACGAAGGGTGGGGAGAACACCTGTCCGTCGACGATCACCACGTTGCCGACGCAGCGCACGCTGGAGGTGGCGATGATCCGCCGGTCCATCACGGCCACCGCCTCGGCCCCCCCGGCCCACAGCGCGTTGATCACGGCGTCGACGTCCTGCTGGTGGACCACGTAGTCGTCGAGGCTGACCCCGTCCGGGAGGTCGCGCTCGCTGTTCGGCGGCGGGGCGTCCTCGAGGGTCACCTCGACCCCTGGGCCCCGTACCGCGAGGCTGCCTGCGGAGGCGGCCAGCATCCCCACTCGAGCTGCAGCGTCTCGAGTCGTCGCGTCGCCCGGCGCGGACTCGGCCGCGTTGACCTGCTGCGCGAGCTCGTCGCGCTCGCGCTCGAGCTGGTCGACACGGTCGCTGCGAGCAGCGATGGCCACGCTGAGCCCGTCGGCGCGGCCGACAGCCGCCGTGCTGCTCGAGCCCCAGGCGTCGGCGACGACGGCCCCGAGCAGCGCGAGCACGAGCACCGTTGCGACCCGCCACGCGCGTCCGGGGGCGTCAGAGCCGGCGGTGCTGCCCGGCACCGGTCGCTGCCGGCTCCGCTCCATGGGGGTCAAGGCTAGGCTCCCGTAGGCTAGGCGTCGTGCCAGAGTCGCGTCGTCGTCGCCGCAAGCAGACCCCTCCGCCACCGCAGGCCTGGGCCGGGGAGTCCAGGAGCAGCGGCAGCGGCCAATGGGTGCCGATCACCGGGTCGGCGCTGTCGATCATCGGGATCGCCTGGATCGTGACGTTCTACGTCGCCGGCAGCAGCATCCCGATCATGAGCGACGTCGGGAACTGGAACCTGCTCATCGGCATGGGCTTCATCGTCGCGGGCTTCCTGGTCTTCACTCGCTGGGAGTAGCGGACCCGGCGGCCAGGGAGAGGATTACACGGCTGTGATTCATCCCCAGTGTGGACAGACCCTGTGGATGACGAGTCTCAGCCGAGGACGGCCTGGATGATCTGGTCCGTTCGACCCGAGACCAGCCAGGCCATCGCCAGGGCCACGGCCGCACACGTCAGCGCGCCCACGAGGGTTCTGGACCCCCTCGGTGGGTAGGCGAAGCCGGCCGCGACCACGGCACCCACGAGCAGACCCCCGAGGTGGGCTCGCCAGTCGATGCCCGGTAGGACGAACCCGAGTACCACGTTGAGCAGCAGGATGACCACGACCCCGGACACGTCGCGGTCGAGGCGGCGCAGCAGCACGAGTGTGGCCCCGAGCAGCCCGAAGACCGCGCCAGAGGCGCCGACCGAGACGATGAGCGGCGAGTTGAACAGGTAGGACGCCACCGTGCCACCGAGCGCCGACAGCACGTAGAGGGCCAGGAAGCGGCCGCGACCGAGCAGCGGCTCGACGACACCGCCGAGCACCCACAGCGCGAACATGTTGAGGCCGACGTGCCACAGCCCGGCGTGCAGGAACGGGGCAGTCAGCAGTCGCCACCACTCGCCCGTCGCCACGGCCGCGCCGACCATCCCGTAGGCGGGCACGATGCTTGCGCCCGCCAGACCTGCGAGGACCCCGAGCCCGTAGACGGCCAGGTTGGCCACGACGAGGGCCTTCGTCACCGGCGCTTCCGAGCGCCCCGTCCGCCCGCCGAAGCTGGTGACGGGTGCCCGCGCGCCCTGAGCCGCGGCGGCCACGCAACCCGGGCACTGGAAGCCGACCGGCGCCGGTACCATGCACTCCGGGCAGATCGGCTTCTGGCACCGGGCGCAGCGGACCCCGGTGCCCCGGTTCGGATGGCGGTAGCAGGTCGCCGCTGGGGGTCCCGCTGGCGGCTCCGGGGGACGTGGGGGCTGCTCGGTCACTCGCCGTGCTGGACGCGGACCTCGGTGAGCACGACGGGCTCGACCGGACGGTCCTGCGGTCCCGTCGGCACGGCCGCGATCTCGTCCACCACGGTCCGGCCGGCGGCGTCGGCCACCTCACCGAAGATCGTGTGCTTGAAGTTGAGCCAGGTGGTCGGCCCGACCGTGATGAAGAACTGCGAGCCGTTGGTGTTCGGACCGGCGTTGGCCATGGCCAGCAGGTACGGGCGGTCGAAGGTGAGCTCGGGGTGCGGCTCGTCGGCGAACTGGTAGCCAGGCCCTCCGGTGCCGGTGCCGAGCGGGCAGCCGCCCTGGATCATGAAGCCGGGGATGATGCGGTGGAAGATCAGCCCGTCGTAGAAGCGCTCGGTGCGCTGCTGCCCGCTCGCCGGGTCGCGCCATTCCCTCTCGCCCTCGGCCAGGCCGACGAAGTTGGCCACCGTCTTGGGGGCGTGGTCGGGGAACAGCTTCACGGTGATGTCCCCGTGGTTGGTGGACAGCACGGCCTGCAGGTCGCTCACAAGTGCGCCTCTCGTCGTGGGGTTCGTCGTGGTTCGGTCCCATCCTCGCACGCAGCTGTACGAGTTGCCCGCCCCAGCCTGCGCGGACGAACCCGAAGGTGGCAGGATCTAGGCGTCAACGAAGGCCGTGCGACATGGCCGAGAGCACGGGCCCAGACGTCGGGCCCAGAGGGAGCCAACGATGGGTGCGTTCAAGAAGCTGGTGTTCGTCGGGGCACTTGCCGCCGCCGGTGCCGTTGCCGCAAAGAAGTTCATGGGCGAGTCGGCCGACAACGCGTGGGAGAGCGCGGGCGGGTGGGAGCCCCCGGCGCCGCCGTCCGCACCGCCGGCCAGCCCTGCTGAGTCCGTCGCAGACGTCGCTGACAAGGCCGCCGAGAAGGCGAAGGCCGTCGCAGAAGATGCTGAGGACGCGGCTGAGGACGCAGCCGAGGACGCCAAGGACGCTGTCGACGAGGCGAAGGACGCCGCGGCGGAGGCCACCTCCAAGGAGTGAGCACCGCGCCGCGGGCCTCCGGTTGGCTCATCGCGATGCTCGTCGCCGGCCTCACCGGGATGGCGGCGACCGTCGTTCAGATCGTCGAGCGGATCACGGTCGCGGAGCGACCGAGCACGGTGCTCGTGTGCGACCTGAACGACACGTTCTCGTGCGGGGCGGTCATCACCGCGCCCCAGTCCAGCGTCTTCGGGCCGGTACCGAATGCCGCCATCGGCCTTGTCGTGTTCACGATCATGATGTTCATGTCGCTGGCGGGGCTGCTGGGGACTCGGTGGAGCCCGGCAACCTTCGGCGTCGTGGCCTTCCTGGCAACCTTCATGGCCGGCTTCACGGTCTGGTTCCTCGCCCAGACGGCCTTCGTGATCGAACGGGTCTGCCTGTGGTGCCTGTTCATCGGGGCATCGGTCCTGGTGGTCAACGCCTCGGTCTGGCGGATCGGGTTCGTGGACGGTCGGCTGGACGGTGGCTCCGCTGCCGCTCGCGCCGGCCACTGGCTGGTCCGTGGAGGCACCGACCTCGTGCTCTGGGCCGGCCTCGGTGCGATGGTGGCGGTGATGATGTTCGTCGGGCTGTCGGGCTAGGCGCCTCAGGAGTCGAAGACGCTGCTCACGGTCCGGCCCTCGGTCACCACCCGTTGCAGGTGCACGCGGAGGGGGTCGATGCGGACGAGGGCGGGCGGGGCCGCCAACACCCCCGCGAGCTCGCGCATCATGACGTCGAAGGCGGCGGTGGACCGGTGGGCCTCCATCGCGGGCTCGTCGGTGAACCACTCGAAGAGCCAGACGATGTCCTCCTCGTCCGGGTCGAGCGCCACGAGGAACGCCTCGGTCCCCTGTTCGGCGTCCAGCTCATCCATGTAGCGATGCAGGGCGTCCAGCAGACCCGCACGCGCGCCCGGCTGCGCCACGAGTCGAACGAACATGCCCACTCGGCCCGGGAGCAGGGCACTCATGCCCGGCCCCTCACCCCGCGGGCTCTCCCCCGCCACGTCGCCGGTCATGGGTCCAGTGAACACCCGCGACGGCCGATCGTGCACGCGCAAGGCGGACAGGCGACACTAGGACGGTGACAGCCCTGCGGACCCAGACCCTGGTCGTGGGTGCCGGCCCGGCGGGCGCCTCAGCCGCTGCCTGGGCGGCGAGGTCCGGCCAGGACGTGCTCCTCGCCGATGCCGCCGGCTTCCCCCGGGACAAGGCCTGCGGGGACGGCCTGACGCCGCGAGCTGTGGCCGAGCTGCGGCACCTGGGGATGGGCGGGTGGTTGCACGGGCGCTCGGTCAACTGGGGACTGCGGGCCGCAGGCTTCGGTCAGCTCCTGTACCTGCCGTGGCCGGGTGGGTCGCTGCCGGCGCAGGGAGCAGCCGTGCCGCGTCTGGAGCTGGACGACGCCATCCGCTCCATTGCGCTGGCGGCCGGTGCGGCCCCGTTGGAGCGTGCGCGAGCCGTGGACGTGCGCCGCGACGGTGATCGCGTCCGATCGGTCCTCTTCCAACGTCGCTTCCCGGGCAGGAGCCCTGAGCAGGTCGAGGTCCAGTGCGAGCACCTGGTGGTCGCCGACGGTGCTCGCTCGCAGCTCGGTCGAGTGCTGGGCCGCACCTGGCACCGCGACACCGCGTTCGGCGTTGCCGCACGCGCCTACGTGAAGTCCGCCCGCAGCGAGGACCCGTGGATCTCCTCGCACCTGGAGCTGCGGGGCGACTCTGGGGAGCTGCTCAGCGGCTACGGGTGGGTCTTCCCGCTCGGTGATGGCGAGGTGAACATCGGCGTGGGAACGCTGGCCACCGCCCGTCGGCCGGCAGAGCTGAACCTGCGTGGGCTGATGGTGCACTACGCCCACGGTCAGCAGGCCGAGTGGGAGCTCGACGGGGACTTGCGGGCGCCGTCGTCGGCGTTGCTCCCGATGGGTGGCGCCGTCTCCGGGGTCGCCGGCCGAAACTGGGCGCTGATCGGTGATGCTGCCGGCTGCGTGAACCCCCTCAACGGTGAAGGGATCGACTACGGCTTGGAGACCGGGCGACTCGTCGCCGCCATGATCGACGAGGACGGCGCCGACCTCTCGCTGGCCTGGCCGGCGGAGCTACGGCGTCACTACGGTCTGGCGTTCTCCATCGCCCGCCGGCTGGCCGGGTTGCTGACGGTGCCGGGGCTGCTGCCCGCTGCCGGCCCGGTCGGCATGCGCTCTCGCGGGCTCATGACGTTGGCCCTGCGCCTCATGGGGAACCTCGTCCTCGAGGAGGACCAGGACCTGCTTGCTCGGGCCTGGCGAACCGCAGGACGAGCCTCGATCCGGCTCGACGAGCGCCCCCCGTTCCCGGCAGCCGATCTGCGCTGATCGGCTCAGATCGCCAGCGTGTCGCCCTGGCTCACCGACAGGGCGGGGATGAGTTCCCGGTCGGCGTAGCGGCCGACCGACCAGGTCTGGTAAGCGTCCACGGCACCGCCGATCCCGCCGCCGAGGACCGGGATCGAGCGGGTGAGCGTCAGGGTGGCGCGCTTGCCGGTCACCTGGCTCAGCAGCTGGCGAAGCACAGCGGTCGTGAGCTGGTCCTGCACCTGCGGGTCCACCAGCGGTGGTCCGAACGCGAGATCCCGCGGCGTGCCCGTCAGCTCGCCGTCCTCGACCATGCGGTTCGCTTCCTGCTCCCCGAGCAACGTGGCCAAGGCGGCGGTCCGTACACGGGGCGCGGAGACGTCATGCCCGCGCAGGTGCGCCACCCCGGCCGTCATCCGCAGCTGCAGGGCGGCGAGCCCGGCGATGTTCGCCGGCAGGGTCACCGGCAGCGCCAAGGCACCACCGAACTGCGTCAGGAACCCCTGCATGCCGGCCAGTCGGACGTGCTGCTCGATGAGGCCCTTGACGGCTTGGTCGGTATCGCCGGTCAGCCGCAGCTGGCGGGCGGCCACCTCCCGCGAGCCGGGGAAGCCCTTGATGCCCTCGATGGCCTTGGCGAGGAAGGTTCGACCCGTGGCCGTGGCTGCCAGCGGGGCAGCCCGCCTGCCCGCCTCGGCGGCGGCAGCGGCCGTCACCGTCCGCCGGATGCCCACTGGACCACGGTACGGGATGCTGCTGGCGTGGAACCGGTTCCGAGGGCTTCCCCGAGGTTCGGACGGCCCCAGGACTGGCCGCCGGGCGATCTCGTGGCCATCGGTGCCGACCTGGAGCCCGACACGCTGCTGGCCGCGTACGTCGAAGGTGTCTTCCCGATGCCGCTGGACAGGCGCGCCCTGGGCCGGCTCGCTGCCCTGGTGCGTCGGCAGGAGTCCGTCCTCGGGTGGTTCTCCCCCGACCCGCGCGGCGTCCTTCCGCTCTCCGCGCTGCGGGTCTCGCGGTCGCTCCGATCCTCCGCCCGGCGGTTCCTGGTCCGCGTGGACACCGCCTTCGACGAGGTCGTGCGGCGCTGTGGGGACCCCTCGCGGGCGGACGGCTGGATCACCGCCGAGGTGGCCGATGCGTACGCGAGGCTGCACCGGCTGGGGCACGCGCACTCGGTGGAGGCCTGGACGCCCGACGGGCGCCTGGCCGGTGGGTTGTACGGCGTCGAGGTGGGTGGGCTGTTCGCCGGTGAGTCGATGTGGCACGAGCGGGACCCGTGGGCGCGCGACGCCTCCAAGGTTGCCCTGCTCCGGCTCGTCGAGCGACTGCGCTCGGCGGGTGTCGACGCCGGCGACACCGGGCGTCGGGTGCTGGACGTGCAGTGGGCCACCCCCCACCTGCGCACGCTCGGCGCCGTGGAGATCCCGCGGGAGTCCTACCTCGCCGCGATCACCGAGGCGTTGCGGCTGCCACCAGCGCTGTGACGTGCCACGCTTGGCTCTGTGCCTGAGCTGCCCGAGGTCGAGGCCCTGGCGGCCTTCCTGCGTGAGCACCTGCTGGGCGAGGTGGTGGCAGGGGTCGACGTCGCTGCCATCAACGTCCTCAAGACGTTCGACCCGCCGTTGAGCGCCCTGGGCGGGCTCGCGGTCACCGGAGTCGGCCGGCACGGCAAGTTCCTGGACCTCGACGTCGACGGGCTTCATCTGGTGCTGCACCTTGCCCGCGCCGGCTGGGTCCGCTGGTACGACGCGGGCGCCACCCCGCCGAAGCCGGCCCGGCCCGGCAAGGGGCCCTTGGCGCTGCGCCTGCGCCTGGCCAGCGGCGCGAGACTGGACGTCACCGAGGCCGGGACGAAGAAGAGCCTGTCGGTGTCGCTGGTCACCGACCCTGACCAGGTCCCTGGGGTGGCACGACTCGGCCCGGACCCGCTGGCCGAGGACTTCGACGTCGAGGCGCTCGCTCACGTGCTGGCCTCGGCCGGCCGAGGCCAGCTCAAAGGCGTCCTGCGTGACCAAGCGCGGCTGGCCGGCGTGGGCAACGCCTACTCCGACGAGGTGCTGCACGTGGCTCGGCTCTCGCCGTTCAAGCCGGCCTCCGGGTTGGACCAGGAGGAGACGAGCCGGCTCCACCTGGCGCTCGTCCAGACCTTGCGCGGGGCTGTCGAGCGCTCGGCCGGACTGCCCGCCTCGGACCTCAAGGACTCCAAGCGGGCTGGCATGCGCGTGCACGGCAGGACCGGTCAGGCCTGCCCCGAGTGCGGTGACGCCGTACGCGAGGTGTCCTTCGCCGACTCCAGCCTGCAGTACTGCGCGACCTGCCAGACTGGCGGCCAGCCGCTGGCCGATCGGCGGATGTCGCGCCTGCTCCGATAGCGCCATCCCCGCAGGTGCGGGCCGCAGGACGCGAGTGGGTCGTCGTCCCGGTCGTCGCGAGCAGGCGCACGCAGCCGGCGGCGGTTCATCGCGATGTCTGCGTGCCTCTACGAGATTCACTAGACGGCCGGATACAGTCCGATCCCATGGACCCGGTGCGCAACCCCTACGCCCCCGGAGCCGGCCAGCGCCCCCCCCAGCTGTCCGGCCGCGGCGCGGAGCTGGCTGCCTTCGACGTGGCGATCGAGCGGGCGGCACGCGGACGCCCCGAGCGCAGTGTGGTCCTCGTCGGGCTGCGCGGCGTCGGGAAGACCGTGCTGCTCAACGCCTTGCGATCCCGGGCCATCGAGCGGCTGTGGGGGACGGCGAAGCTCGAGGCACGTCCAGGGCACTCCTTCCGACGCCCGATTGCCTCGGCGCTGCACCTTGCCGTCCGCGACCTCGGCGTCAGGCACCGTAACCCCGAGCGGGTGCAGGAGTTCCTCGGCGTCCTCAAGGCATTCGCGCTGCGCGACGCAGGTCAGGCGAAGCTCCGTGATCGTTGGCAGCCAGGCATCGACGGCCCAGCCGCCACCGGCCGGGCCGACACCGGCGACATCGAGATCGACCTCGTGGAGGTGCTCGTCGACGCGGGCGAGCTGGCGCGGGACGTCGGCACGGGGGTGGCGCTGTTCCTCGACGAGATGCAGGACCTCGCCCCTGATGACGTGGCTGCTCTCTGCGCGGCCTTCCATGAGGTCTCCCAGCTCGGACTCCCGCTGGTGCTGGTCGGTGCCGGGCTCCCGCACGTCCCAGCGACGCTGTCGGCCGCGAAGTCCTACTCCGAGCGGCTGTTTCGGTACGTCAGGATCGACCGGCTCGATCGGTCCTCGGCCGACGAGGCGCTGAGCGCCCCGGCCGCCGAAGAGGGCGTCGTCTTCACCCCGGGGGCGCTGGCGGCGATGTACGCCGCCACCGACGGCTACCCCTACTTCGTCCAGGCCTACGGCAAGACCGTCTGGGACGTTGCGCCGAACGACCCGATCTCCGCGGCGGACGTGGCGGTTGCGGCGCCGTTGGCCGAGCGGGAGCTGGCCGTGGGCTTCTTCGGCTCACGGTTCGAACGGGCAACTCCCGGCGAACGTGACTACCTGCTCGCGATGGCCTCGCTCGGCGATGGTGATCGCGCCATCAGCACGACGGAGGTCGCGGCGCAGCTCGGGCGCAAGCCGTCCTCGTTGTCGCCGGCGCGGGACGCTCTGCTGAAGAAGGGCCTGGTCTTCAGCGCCGAGCGGGGGACGATTGCCTTCACGGTGCCCCACTTCGGGGCGTTCCTTCGAGAGCGAGTCCCGCGCCCTTAGGCGCCGGTGTCCGGCGCGGCCGAAAAATGACAAATACTCGCGACTACGTCACACGGTGGCATCAACCTGTACGGGAGCCGCGGATTCTGGCACACGGGGCATCGATTCTGACAAACCGCCAACGCAAACGAAGGCCCTTGAGGTCACAACCAGATCCTCGGAGCTGACTGTGTCGATCGGGCCCAACCCGACGCAGAACCGACTACGGCACGACCCTGATCTCGTGGGTCGGGTGGGGCGGTCATGTCGACGTCGTGGCCCCTTCGCGGCTACTAGCCGAGGTCGCTAGGTTGGTATCGTGCGCGGTATCATTGTGGTCATGGCCATGACGCTGCGCCTTGATGAGCAGGAGACCGACGCACTGCGGCAGCGGGCTGCACGGGAGGGGCGGTCGATGCAGGACGTGGCGCGCCAGGCCGTGCGGGACTACATCGACCGGACCAGCAAGCGTGAGCTTCTCGACGACGTCCTCGGCGAGGAGATCCCGCGCTATGCCGAGGCGCTGCGGCGACTCGGAGAGTGATCTACCTCGACCTAGACGACCTGGTCCATATCGCCGGCGCGGTGCTGCCTTCGGTCGACGTGCGAGATGTCGGGCTGCTGGAGTCGGCACTGGCCCGACCCCAGGCCAGCGCCTTCGGCTCGGACGCCTACCCCGAGCTGCACACCAAGGCAGCAGCGCTGCTGCACTCCATTGCCAGCAACCACGGGCTGGTCGACGGCAACAAGCGGCTGGCGCTGGCGGCCACGATCGGGTTCCTTGGGATCAACGGCTGGCGGCTCACCTTGACCAACGACGAGGCCTACGAACTCGTTGTCGCCGTCGCATCCGGGGAGCTCGATGACCTCCAGACCATCGCCGACAGCCTCCGAACAGGCAGCCAGCCGCGCAGCTAGACCCCGCGAGGCAGGCCGCCGGACGTCAGCACTGCCCGGCCGCCGGGGCGCAGCACCCGGAACACTTCGGCCACCACCTTGGTGGGGTCAGCAGCGCAGGTCGCGGCGCTGGAACGCGAGCACACCGACCGTGCCCGCGGCGAGGGCGAGCGACAGCACAGCCAGGAACGGCCCCCACGCCATCGACTGGGCGGGCACGAGGGCGAAGTGGGTGAACGGGGAGAGGTCGCGCAGCCACTGCGGGAGGCGCAGCAGCTCGCCGAAGAGCAGCATCACGACGCAGAACACGAGAAACAACCAGGCCAACCCGGCCCAACGCATCGCCAGCCCGTAGAGCAGCACGGCCACGCCACCGAACAGCAGCACCCCCGGCAGGACGGCCAGCACCGCCCCGGTGAGGCGCCACAGTGCGGCCCAGTCACCGGTGAGCGCTGCGAAGGCCAGGCCCATCCCGGCACCGGTCACCGCCAGCAGCGTCACGGTCACCAGCCCGGTGACCGTCAGGTGGCCAAGCAGCCAGCGGCGGCGCGGCAGGCCGGTCGCCAGCAGGGCCTCGACCCGGCGGTCGTCCTCCTCGCCCCGGGGCCGCAGCGCGGATGACACCGTGAAGGCCGCGCCGATGAGAGCGGCGAGGACCGCCATGACCGCGTAGAAGGAGTCGACGAGCGCACCCGGGTCGGGCGCGAAGACGTCGGTGAAGTCCGAGTCGCCCAGGATCGAGACGTCCTCGCCGAACGTGCCGAACGTGAGGCCGAGCAGGAACATCCCCACCAGCCATGCCAGGGCGGTCGGGCGCTGCAGGTGCCAGGCGAACCCGAGCGCACCGACCATGCCGTCGCGGGCACGGTCCGGGCCCGGTCGGGCCTGGATGACCCCAGCGGCGAAGTCACGCCGGTCGAACACCGCGAAGGCCGCGGCCACCAGGGCGGAGGCGCCGACCAGGAGCAGCAGACCCGGCCACCACCGGTCCCCCGAGTACCCCCACATCGCCTGGTACCAGCCGATCGGGGACAGCCAGGACAACCAACCCGCCGTGACGTCGCCGGCGGCGCGCAGCGCGTACGAGGCGCCGATCACGATCGAGGTGATCCCGTAGGCGGCGCGGGTGCTCTCCGTCAGCTGCATGGCCAGCAGCGCGACGCCGCTGAAGAACCAGCCGCTGAGCATCAGGCCCACGCCCATGATGAGCGAGCCCGGCACCGCTAGCCCGTACCCGATCAGGCTCGCACTCACGGCCACGCCGGCCAGGGCGTTGAGGATCACGGCGGTAAGCAGGGCAGCGGTCATGCCCGCGCGCCGGTCCACCGGTGCCCCACGCACCAGCTCCTCGCGGCCGGTCTCCTCCGCGGCGCGGGTGTGGCGGCCGATCACGAACATGCTCACCAGCCCGGCGGTGATCGCGCCGAACGCGGTCGCCTGCCAGGCGACCTGCCCGCCGGTGGTGTTCAGTGCCCGGGCCGGGCCGGCCATCGCGATGAAGGCGGTGTTGGCGGCCATCGCCGCCGCGGCCTCGTCGAAGGCCTCCTTGGTCGTGTAGAGGCCATCGATCGACACCGCCTGAGACGCGTACAACACAGCCGCGCCGACGGAGTACCAGAGGGCCACCCAGCTGTCCCGCCGCAGGTAGTGGCGCAGGAGGATCCTCTGCCCGGTCACGGCTTGAGGTCCTCCAGCTCGCTGAGCTGGTCGCCGTAGTGGCGCAGGAACAGCTCCTCCAGCGTCGGCGGCTGGCTGGTGAGCGCGCGGATGCCGAACTGGCCCAGGTGCGCGAGCACGTCACCGAGCTGGTCGGAGTCGACCTCGAACTCGACGCGGTGGCCGTCGACGAGCAGGTCGTGCACGCCCGGCCACCCGGCCAGCCCCTCGGGCGGGCGGGCCAGCTCGGCGTGCACCGAGGTGCGGGTGAGGTGGCGCAGCTGCGCGAGCGTGCCGGACTCGACCACCCGACCCTGGCGCAGGATGCTGACCCGATCGCACAGGCGCTCAACCTCGGCGAGGATGTGGCTGGAGAGCAGCACCGTGCCTCCCTCGTCACGGAACCGATCCACCCACGCGGTGAACACCGACTCCATCACCGGGTCGAGCCCGGCCGTCGGCTCGTCGAGGACCAGCAGCTCGACGTTCGACGCGAGTGCGGCGACCAGGGCCACCTTCTGGCGATTGCCCTTGGAGTAGGCGCGACCCTTCTTCGTCGGGTCGAGATGGAACTCATCCAGCAGCCGGGCGCGGCGGCGCTCATCGATGCCACCCCGCAGCCGGGCCAGCAGGTCGATCATCTGGCCCCCGGTCATGTTGGGCCAGAGGTTCACGTCACCAGGGACGTAGGCAAGCCGCTGGTGCAGCGCGGCCGCGTCATGCCAAGGATTGCCGCCGAACAGCCGCACCGATCCTGCGTCGGCCCGCAGCATCCCCAGCAGCACCCGGATGGTGGTCGACTTGCCGGCGCCGTTGGGGCCCAGGTAGCCGTGGATCTCGCCCTTGGCGACCTGTAGGTCGAGCTCGTCGAGGGCCCGAGTTCTGCCGAAGGTCTTGGTCAGCCCGGCGATGTCGATGACCGCATCCACGTCTCTCAAGCCTACGCCGGAAACTCCCGGGTCGGCGGGGGAACCGGGACCGTGAGCAGACCCGCATCGCTGCTCAGGGACCTCTACGCGTACAGCCTTCCGCGGCCCTGAGGGGTGAAGCCCAGCGGCTTGAGCCTCCCCGGCTGCATCACATTGGTCCTGCTATCCGGAAGGGCGCCCAGCTCGCGGCGGAGTGACACGGGTGTCAAAGGGTCCCAGCGTAGCCAGGCGGGTTGCGCGGCATCGCTCGCTGATGCCGGCACTTGGCGCGGATCTCAGTCTTCGTGCAGGCGGATTCGGCGCTTGGGCGGAGCGCTCAGCGACAGAGTCACCGACGTCTCCGAGGGCCTGCGGTCACCCGGCGGCCTTGATGGGCGTGGACCAAGGAGGAGGAAGTGCTGCGCATGGTCAGGCGCGGACCGCGAGATGGACGGCTGACTCCGTGTCGTCGGTGACCTCGCCGACCGCGAGCTCCAGCAGTGGGTGGCGCGTGGCGTTTCCTACGCTCGCTCTCCGCCGAAGACGGGTGGGGCTTGGCCAACTGCACAAGGTCGAGACCATGATGCGCGAGGCCAGCCCCGACCGTGATCGGTTG